>NZ_CP192001.1:5367500-6610000 GCF_050947365.1 Microbispora sp. CA-135349
CGGCCCCTCCTCGAACGACAGGAACTTCTCGACCTGCACGCGAATCCGCGACAGCCATTCGGCGACGATGTCGCTGGAGTTCAGTGCCCGCTCGGTGCTGCGGCCGCTCGGGTCGCCGATCAGACCGGTGGCGCCTCCGACCAGGCCGATGGGCCGGTGACCCGCCCGCTGAAAGCGGGTCAGGATCAGCAGCGTGGCCAGATTGCCCATGTGTAGTGAGGGTGCGGTCGGGTCGAAGCCCGCATACACGGTGATCGGACCGTCGACCAGCGCCTTGCGCAGCGCGTCGATGTCGGTCGTCTGCGCGATCACGTCGCGCCACTCGAGCTCGTCGAGGATGTCAGCCATCTGCGACGTCGGCACGAGGTTGCCTGAAGTTGCGGTCACGGTCGTGGCTTTCGCTTATCGATGGTGGATGTACGGGCTTCCGTACAAGCGTGCCTGATCACGGAACCTTATCGCCACTTCATACCTGCCCGTCAGCTCGTGGCGCGACCTCGGCGCCGCGGGACGTGGGCACGGTACGGCGAGACGGTGGGGTCGCCGTCGATCCAGAATCTCCACGGCGTCTCGGAACCCGCCGAGACGCCGGTGCGGGGGCCCGTCCTGACCTGGCCGGACTGCGCGGGCCGGCCCTCGTGCACCTGGATGGGGCCGCCCGCACAGCAGTCCGTCCCGTTGTGCTCCCGGAGCAGGCCGAGCGCCACCGTGAGCCTGGCCGGCCCGCGCGCGAGGTCGCGATCCGGGACGCGCCGCACCAACCCTTCCAGGTCCGGGCCGTCGGCGTGCGGCATGCGGCGGATGCGCGCGGTGTGCACACCCGCGATCACCTCGCCGGCGCGTAACAGGACGGCCGAGCCGGTGCCCGCCGGCATGCACACGAGGTTCGCGCAGTAGTGCATGCCGTACGTGAAGTAGACGTAGAGGTGTCCGGGCGGCCCGAACATGACCGAGTTGCGCGGCGTGCGTCCCCGGTAGGTGTGGGAGGCCGGGTCCTGCCCCGGCCCGCCGTACGCCTCGACCTCGCTCAGCCGCACCGCCACCGACCCGTGCACGACCACGCGGCCGAGCAGGTCGGGCGCGACCACGTCCGAAGGGCGGTCGAAGAAGTCGCGGCCGAGCGGAGCGCCCGCGACGTCCTCGATCAGCTCTCGTTCGCCCATGCCGCCTGACCGTCGACGATCTCCCGGAGATTCGCGATCTGGTCGCGGACCCGGTCGGGCGCGGTGCCGCCGAAGGCGCTGCGGGCGGCCAGCGCGCCGTGCACGTTCAGCACGTCGCGGACACTCGCACCGGTCTCGTCGACGGCGAAGTGCGGCGAAACCTTGCCCAGCTCGTCGTCGGTGAGCTCGCCGAGGTCCTTGTCGTTCACCTGGCACCACACCACGAGGTGACCGACGGCCTCGTGCGCATCGCGGAACGGAACCCCGCGGCGGACCAGCAGTTCCGCGAGGTCGGTCGCCAGAGCGAAGCCGTCGGGCGCGCTGGCCTCCAGCTTGGCCTTGTTCACCCGCATCGTGGAGACCATGCCGGACACCGCGGGGAGCACCAGAAGCAGGGTGTCGACCGCGTCGAACACCGGCTCCTTGTCCTCCTGCAGGTCTCGGTTGTAGGTGAGAGGCAGACCCTTGAGAGTCGTCAGCAGCGACATCAGCGAACCGATCAGCCGGCCGCTCTTGCCCCTGGCCAGCTCGGCGACGTCGGGGTTCTTCTTCTGCGGCATGATCGACGAGCCGGTGGAGTAGGCATCGTCCACCTCGATCCACCGGAACTCCTGCGACGCCCACAGCACGATCTCCTCGCCGAGACGGGAGATGTGCACACCGATCAGCGCCGCGCAGAACAGGAACTCGGCCGCGAAGTCGCGGTCGGCGACCGCGTCCATCGAGTTCGGCGCGGGCGCGTCGAACCCGAGTTCGGCGGCGACGGCCGCGGGGTCGAGCGGTAGGGAGGACCCGGCCAGCGCGCCCGAACCGAGCGGCGAGATCGCCGCGCGCCTGTCCCAGTCGCGGAGGCGGTCCACATCCCTGGTGAGCGCGTGAACGTGGGCGAGAAGCTGGTGGCCGAACGACACGGGCTGGGCGTGCTGCAGGTGCGTCATGCCGGGGGCGGCGACGTCGGCGTTCTCCTCGGCCTGGCTGATCAGCGCCGTCTCCAGCTCGGCAAGCCGGGAAACGATCGTGCGAACGTGGTCACGCAGGTAGAGGCGCAGGTCGGTGGCGATCTGGTCGTTGCGGCTACGCCCGGCCCGGAGCTTGCCGCCCAGCGAGCCGAGCCGTTCGAGCAGCCCGCGCTCCAGCGCTGTGTGCACGTCCTCGTCGGCCACGGCGGGACGGAAATCCCCCGTGCGGCACGCCTGGTCGAGGTCGTCGAGCGCGCCCAGCATGCGGTCGAGCTCCTCCTGCGTCAGCAGCCCGGCGCGGTGCAGCACGCGCGCGTGCGCGCGCGAGGCCAGCAGATCGTACGGCGCGAGCCGCCAGTCGAACTGCACGCTCACCGACAGGCGCGTGAGGGCGTCCGCGGGTCCCCCCTCGAACCTGCCACCCCAGAGCCTCATCGGCTTGTTGTCCGCCACCGTCTTCTCCCTCCGATATTCGAATCCCTGCCAAAAGATGACCGCGCGCCGTTCCCGCCCGGGCCGTCGTACGTGGATCCTTGCGCCTTCTCCGGTCTTCGCGTGGCGAACCTCGGCGCGGATCCTTTTGCGGGACTAATCCGCGACCTTAGCCGACGTACGCCCCGGTCCCTGCACCGGAACCGGGGCGTATACCGGGTCGATCAGGCCAGCCGGCCGTGTCCCGCGGACGCGATTTCGTTCTGATCGATCGAGAGCGGCGGCCTCGTGCCGACGTCCGATCAGCGGACCCTCTTTCTGAGCGAAGGCGACGGCCCCGTCACTGGTCCGGACGTGGTCATGGGCCTACGCGGTGAGGCCGGTGTGAGGGCGGCCGGGCCGGCCTCACGCCGCACCTGGTCGCCGCCCGCGCCGATGGCCGCCAGCGCGGGCGAGCCGCCCTGCCCGTCACTGCGCCTGCTCCTCCTCGCCGTGGTCATGGACCTCCGCCGGGAGTTTGTGCCTGGTCACGTCGGGCGGGCGGCGAGTGGCGAGGTTGAGCATGGTCTCCGCCAGCGCCTGCCCCCCGATGGGGTCACGGCTTATCACGAGGATCGTGTCGTCACCGGCCACCGTGCCGAGGATCGACTCCCAGCCCGCGTGGTCGATGGCCGAGGCGAGGAACTGCGCCGCTCCGGGAGGCGTGCGAAGGATCACCAGGTTGGCCGACGCCTCGGCCGACACCAGGAGCTCCTCCGCGATCCTCCGCAGCCGCGCGTCCGGGTTCTCCTGCAGGCCGTTCGCGGCACCGGTCCGGTAGAGGGGTATCCGTCCCCCGCCCTCACCGGGAAGCGCGTAGACCAGCGTGCCGTCGTCGGCCCGCAGCTTCAGCGCGCCCAGCTCGTCGAGATCGCGGGAGAGCGTGGCCTGGGTGACCTCCACTCCCTGCTCCGCCAGAAGCTTGGCCAGCTCTGGCTGCGAGCGGACCTTGTGCCTGGTCAGCAGCTCCACGATCCGGGCGTGCCGGGCCGCCTTGGTCAGCGGGATGGTCAAGACCCCTCCGAACCCCGCGTCGCCAGCCAGTGCAGCAATGCCTTCTGGGCGTGCAGACGGTTCTCCGCCTGGTCCCACACCACGCTCTGCGGTCCGTCGATGACGTCCGCGGCGATCTCCATGTCCCGGTACGCCGGGAGGCAGTGCAGCACGATCGCGTCCGGGTCGGCCAGACCGAGCAGAGCCGCGGTGACCGCGTAGGAGGCGAAGGCGGCGACCCGTTCCTCCTTGCCGTCCTGGCCCATCGACACCCAGGTGTCCGTCGCCACGACGTGCGCCCCGGCCACCGCGGCCTCCGGGTCACTCACCACCGCGACCGACCCGCCGGTGGCCGCCGCGATCTCACCCGCCCGCTGCACGACCAGCGGGTCGGGCAGATACCCGGCGGGCGCCCCGATCCGGACGTGCATGCCCGCCGTGGCCCCGCCCAGCAGGTATGAGTGGGCCATGTTGTTGGCCCCGTCGCCGAGATAGGCGAGCGTGAGCCCCTGGGGCGACCCCTTGTGCTCGCGGATCGTCTGCAGGTCGGCGAGGATCTGGCAGGGGTGGAACTCGTCGGTCAGCGCGTTCACGACCGGCACCGACGAGCAGGCGGCCATGGCCTCGATGCGCTCCTGGCCCGCCGTCCGCCACACGATCGCCGCGACCTGCCGGGACAGCACCCGCGCGGTGTCCTCGATCGGCTCGCCCCGTCCCAGCTGCGAGGTGCCGAGCTCCATGACCAGCGGCTGGCCGCCCAGCTCCGCGACGCCGACGGTGAAGGAGACCCGGGTGCGGGTGGAGGGCTTGTCGAACAGCACGGCGACCGTGCGGGGGCCCTCGAAGGGCCGATAGCCGAACCGGTCCTTCTTCATCGCCTCGGCGAGGTCGAGCACCTGCGCCTGCTCCTCCGGCGACAGGTCGTCGTCTCGCAGGAAGTGTTTCACCCGCGCCGAGTCCGCGCCCTGCTTCACCCGCGCCGAGTCCGCGCCCTGCTTCACCCGCGCCGAGTCCGCGCCCTGCTTCACCCGCGCCGATTCACTGGCCTGGCCCGGGGCGGCGGCGGGGTTCATGAGGTCGTTCTCAGGCATTCGCGGCCTCCAAAATGCCGGGCAGCGCGTCGATGAAGGTCTGCACGTCGGACTCGGTGATCACAAGCGGCGGCGCGAGCCGTACCGCGTCGGGTTGCAGGGCGTTGACCAGGAAACCGGCCTCCTGCGCCGCCGTCTGCACCTGCGCCGACTTGGGCGCGGTGAGCACGGCGGCGAGCCAGAGCCCGCGCCCCCTGACCCCCTTGAGCAGGGGGTGCCGAACGGCGGCGATGCCCTCGGACAGCAGCGCCCCCACTGTGTCGGCGTTGCCGAGCAGTCCGTCACGCTCGATGGTGTTCAGCACGGCGAGAGCCGCCGCGCACGAGATCGGGTTGCCGCCGAAGGTCGAGCCGTGATCGCCCTTGGCGAAGACCTCGCCGGCCTCGCCGAAGCCCACGCAGGCGCCGATGGGCAGGCCGCCGCCGAGACCCTTGGCGAGCGTCAGCACGTCGGGGACGACCCCCTCCGCCTGATGGGCGAACCAGTGGCCGGTGCGGCCGATGGCCGACTGGATCTCGTCGGCGACGAGCAGCGCCCCCGCCGAGGAGCAGATCTCCCTGGCCGTGCGGAAGTAACCGTCGGGCGGCGGGACGACGCCCGCCTCGCCCTGGGTGGGCTCCAGGAAGACCGCGGCGCAGTCCTCGGTCACCGCGTTCTTCAGCGCGTCCGCGTCGCCGTACGGGACGAACCGCACGTCGAGCGGGAACGGCCCGAACTGGTCGCGGATCGAGGGCTTGCCGGTGAGCGACAGCGCGCCCAGCGTGCGGCCGTGGAAGCCGTTCTCCGCCGCCACCATGTAGTGACGGCCGTGCGTCCTGCCGTACTTGATGGCGATCTTGACTGCCGCCTCGTTGGCCTCGGTGCCGGAATTGGCGAGGAAGACCCGCGCGGGCTCCCCGAGCAGGGCGAGCAGTTTCTCGGCGAGCAGCACCTCGGGCTCGTGCAGGAACAGGTTCGAGGTGTGCGCGAGGGTGGTCACCTGCCGGGACACCGCCTCGACCAGGGCCGGGTGGTTGTGCCCGAGCGAGGTCACCGCGATGCCGCCGATGAGGTCGAGGTAGCGGCGCCCGTCCACGTCCCAGACGGCGCAGCCCTCACCGCGGGCGATGGCGACCGGCGGCACGCCGTAGTTGCGCATGAACGCCGCTTCGAAGCGTCCGCGCAGTTCATCGTTGGTGGTCACCTGGCAACCTCTCCGTTCACGGCGCCGTCCGCCGTCGCCCCGGCCGCGTCCCGCATCGTGGGAACGGCGTCGTCGGGCTCGACCATCGTGCCGATGCCCTCGTCGGTGAAGACCTCCAGCAGAAGCGCGTGAGGCACCCGCCCGTCCAGCACGTGCGCCTGCGGGACCCCGCCGCGCACGGCCGCCAGGCACGCCTCCATCTTCGGCACCATGCCACTGGACAGCGAGGGCAGCAACGCCGCGAGGTCCGAGGCCCCGATGCGGCTGACGACCTCCTCGCTGTCGGGCCAGTCGGCGTACAGCCCCTCGACGTCGGTGAGGACGATGAGCTTCGACGCCTGGAGCGCCACGGCGAGAGCGGCGGCGGCGGTGTCGGCGTTGACGTTGTAGATTCCGCCGTCCTCGCCGCGAGCCACGGACGACACCACCGGGATGCGCCCGTCCTCCAGCAGGGCCCGTACGGCTCCGGCCTCGACCCGGACGATCTCTCCCACCTGGCCGATGTCGACCTTCACGCCGTCCACGACGACGTGCTTGCGCTCGGCGGTGAACAGGTGGGCGTCCTCGCCTGACATGCCGACCGCGAACGGCCCGTGCCCGTTGATCAGCCCGACCACGTCGCGGTTGACCTGGCCGACCAGCACCATCCGGACGACCTGCATCGCCTCGGGGGTGGTCACCCGCAGCCCGGACACGAAGTGAGAGTCGATCCCGAGCAGGTCGAGGTGCGACTGGATCTGCGGGCCGCCGCCGTGCACGATCACGGGCCGCAGGCCGGCATAGCGCAGGAACACCACGTCGGCCGCGAACTTGGCCCGCAGATGCTCTTCTGTCATCGCGTTGCCGCCGTACTTGATGACGACGGTCGCGCCGTGGAAGCGCGCCAGCCAGGGCAGCGCCTCGATCAGGGTGTGCGCCTTGTCCAGGGCGCCGTTACGCCTGACGCTCATGACGAGTACGCCGAGTTCTCGTGCACGTACGCCGCCGTGAGGTCGGTGGTGTGCACGGTCGCGGTGTGCGGGCCGGCGGACAGGTCGACGGTGATGGTCACGTCGCGGGGGCGCAGGTCGACCTTGGCGCGGTCGTCCCCCGCCGCACCGCCGCGGCAGATCCAGATGCCGTTGACCGCGACGTTGACCCGCTCGGCCTCGAACACGGCGTCGGTCGTGCCGACGGCGCTGACCACCCGGCCCCAGTTCGGGTCCTCGCCGTGGATCGCGCACTTGAGCAGGTTGGATCGGGCCACCGCACGGCCTACCGCCACCGCGTCCTCTTCCGAAGCCGCGCCGACGACCTCGATGGCGATCGCCTTCGAAGCTCCCTCGGCGTCGACCAGCAGCTGCCGGGACAGATCGGCGCAGACGGCGGTGACGACCTTCTCGAACTCGGCGAGGTCGGGCCGCACGCCCGACGCGCCGCTCGCGAGCAGCAGCACGGTGTCGTTGGTCGACATGCAGCCGTCGGTGTCGAGCCGGTCGAACGTCACGGAGGTCGCTCTGCGCAGCACCGTGTCGAGCTCCTCGGACGTGAGGTCGGCGTCGGTGGTCAGCACGCACAGCATCGTGGCGAGAGCGGGCGCGAGCATGCCGGCCCCCTTGGCCATGCCGCCCACCATGTAGCCGTTCTCGCCGCGGCGGAAGGAGATCTTGCTGACGGTGTCGGTGGTCCGGATCGCGTCGGCCGCCGCCAGCCCGCCGTCGCGGCTGAGCTGGGCGGCCGCGGTCCCCACGCCTCCAAGCAGTGCGTCGATCGGCAGTCGTTCTCCGATCAGGCCGGTGGAGCAGACCGCGATCTCCGCCGCGGAGTCGTCCAGGACCTCCGCCACCTTCTCGGCGGTGGCGTGGGTGTCCTGGAAACCCAGGGGGCCGGTGCAGGCGTTGGCGCCGCCGGAGTTGAGGACGACGGCCCTGACCCGGCCGCCGCTGAGGACCTGGGCCGACCACAGGACCGGCGCGGCCTTGAACCGGTTGCGGGTGAAGACACCGGCCGCGGCACGCGAAGGTCCGTCGTTGACGACCAGGGCGAGGTCGCGGGCGTCGCCGCTCTTGATCCCCGCGGCGACGCCGGCGGCGCGGAATCCCAGGGGTGCGGTGACGCTCATGCCGCCCCCTCGCCTGACGGCTCGGGGTCGCATTGGCGAATCGCGCGCTGATTGTCGATGCGCTCGCTCATGCCTGCTCCTCAAGAAGGAAGATCTTGCTCACGGGGCGACTCCATTGGTGGGAAGGCCGGCTTCTTCCGGAAGGCCGAGAGCGAGGTTGGCGCTCTGGATCGCGCCCCCCGCGGTGCCCTTGGTGAGGTTGTCGATGGCGATGACGGCGACGATTCGCCCGGCCCGCTCGTCGACGGTGACCTGCAGGACCGCCGTGTTGGCCCCGACCGTCATCGCGGTCGCCGGCCAGACGCCCTCGGGCAACAGGTGGAGGAACGGCTCGTCCTTCACCGCCGTCTCGTACGCCTCGCGGACCGCGGCGGGGGTGACTCCGGAGGCGGCGGGAGCCGTGCACGTGGCGAGGATGCCGCGGCTCATCGGTGCGAGGGTCGGGGTGAACGACACCCGGACCGGCCGTCCGGCGACCGCCGACAGGTTCTGCTCCATCTCCGGGGTATGCCGGTGCACCCCACCCACGCCGTAAGCGCTGACCGAGCCCATGACCTCGCTGCCGAGCAGGTGGGCCTTGGGTGCCCGGCCGGCTCCTGAGGCGCCGCTCGCGGCGACGACCACGACGTCGGGCTCGGCCAGCCCGGCGGCGAAGGCGGGGAGCAAGGCCAGGGTGGCGGCCGTCGGATAACAGCCGGGGACGGCGATGCGCCGTGCGCCGCGCAGGACCTCGCGCTGACCGGGCAGCTCGGGCAGGCCGTAGGGCCAGGTGCCGGCATGGACGCCGCCGTAGAATGCCGTCCACTCCTGCGCGCTGGTCAGACGGAAGTCGGCACCGCAGTCGACGACCAGCGCGCCGTCGCCGAGTTCGGCGGCGACCGCGGCCGACTGGCCGTGCGGGAGTGCGAGGAAGACGACGTCGTGACCGGCGAGCACGTCGGGGGTGGTCTGCTCGATCACCCGGTCGGCCAGCGCCGGCAGGTGGGGTTGGTGGGCGCCGAGCCTCGTGCCGGCGCTGGACGCCGCGGTCAGTGCGCCGATCTCGACGTTAGGATGGCCGAGCAGCAGGCGGAGCAGCTCGCCTCCCGCATAGCCGCTGGCTCCGGCGATCGCCGCCCTCATCCGCGCCCCCGATCTCCCGCGATCACTGCATGGTCATGCAGCAGACCTCATGTTCTTGCTGGTGTAGAGAGTATGCATCGCAAAGCATGAGCATGCAAGCAGCGTTCCGAGGAGTGGACATCTAGCCGACGTACCTACCGGTCGGTATCGTGAAACTTCCGGTTAACGAGCAATTCCGGGAGTGCGCCAGCATGACGATCACGAACGAACAGGTCCAGGCCCAGCTCACGGCGCCCGGGCAGCTCTTCGAGATGGACGAGGTCGAGGTCGGCGGTCACAAGATCCGGATGTGGAAGCATGCTCCGGCGACCTTCCGGGCCCTACTGGAGATCACCCGGTTCCACGGGGACAAGGTGTTCGTCGTCTACGAGGACGAGCGGATCACGTACGAGGAGCACTTCCGGCTGGCGGCGACGCTCGCCAACCGCCTCGTGGACGACTACGGCGTGCGCAAGGGCGACCGCGTCGTCGTGGCCATGCGCAACTATCCCGAGTGGGTCGTCTCCTTCTCCGCCGTGCTCGCCGCCGGCGCGGTGGCCGTGCCGCTCAACGCCTGGTGGACCGAGCAGGAGCTGGAGTACGGCCTGAGCGACTCGGGCGCGAAGGTCGTGATCGCCGACGGCGAGCGCGCCGCCCGGATGGCCGGCAGCGGGCTGCCGATGATCGTCACCCGCGGTGAAGGGGCCAACTGGGCCGAGGTCCTCGGCGAGGTCCGGGCCGACGTGACGCTGCCGCAGGTCGACTTGGGCGCCGACGACCCCGCCACGATCTTCTACACCTCCGGCACCACCGGCAGGTCCAAGGGCGCCCTCGGCAGTCACCGCAATCTCGGCCAGGCGCCGATGACCGTCGCGTACGCGATGATGCGCACCGTGGCGATGGCCGGCAGGGACGTGGCCGCGGCGGCCGGCAAGCGCAGGATCACCCTGCTCACCGTGCCTCTCTTCCACGTCACCGGATGCTTCGCCGTACTGATGACCACGATGTTCAGCGGTGGCGGGCTCGTGCTGATGTACAGGTGGGACCCCAAGCGGGCCCTGGAGCTCATCGAGCGTGAGAAGGTCACGGTGATGAGCGGTGTGCCGACCAACGCCTGGCAGCTGCTCTCGCACCCCGATCTGGACAAGCACGACATCTCCTCGCTCGGCTCGATCTCGTACGGCGGAGCGCCGGCGCCGCCGAAGCTGCTGGAGCGGATCACCGAGACGCTGCCCAACAGGACGCCCGCCAACGGGTACGGCATGACCGAGACGACGGCACTGGCGATCTACAACAGCGGCAGTGACTACCTGGCCAGGCCCGACAGCATCGGGCTGCCGCTCGCCGTCGTGGACGTCAAGGTCTGCGACCCGCTCGGCGCCGAACTGCCCCCCGGCGAGGTCGGCGAGCTGTGCATGCGAGGTCCGATTGTGATCATGGGTTACTGGAACCGCCCGGACGCCACGGCGGAGACCTTCGTGGACGGCTGGCTGCATACGGGCGACCTGGCCCGCATCGACGAGGACGGCTTCGTCTACATCGTCGACCGCGCCAAGGACATGGTCATCAGAGGCGGCGAGAACGTCTACTGCGCCGAGGTCGAGGCCGCCCTGTTCGAGCACCCCGCGGTGGACGACGCGGCCGTGATCGGCATCCCCGACGACGAACTGGGCGAGCAGGTCGGCGCGGTCGTACGGCTCAAGCGGGGCGCCGGCGCGACCGGCGAGGAGCTCCAGGAGTTCCTGCGCGGCCGCATCGCGGCGTTCAAAGTGCCGGTGCGGTTCTGGTTCAGGGAGGCCGAACTGCCGCGCAACCCCGGCGGCAAGGTGCTCAAGACCCACCTGCGCAAGGAGACCCTGGGCCTGTAGCGCCGCGACCGGCGGGACCTGCCCGGAACCGGCGGGCGGGACGCCGGTTACCTTCCACGTAATCGCCGCTCCCCGGGGCTGCGTGACACCGTTCACGTGTCATCACGGAAGACATCCCCGAAGGAGTGGAAGATGACCGACTACACCGCCCTGGCCGAGCGTTACATCGCCGTCTGGAACGAGCGCGACACCGAGGCCAGGGCGAAGGCGGTGGCGGAGCTGTGGACCGAGGACGGCGGCTACACCGACCCGCTGGCCGCCGTCACCGGGCATGACGGGATCGCCGCGGTGATCGCCGGGGCGCAGGAGATGTTCCCCGGTTTCGTGTTCACCCTTGGCGGGCCGGTGGACGGCCACCACGACATCGCGCGCTTCACCTGGCACCTCGGCCCCGAGGGCGCCGCCGAACCCGTCGTGATCGGCTTCGACGTCGTCGCGATCGCCGAGGACGGCCGGATCGGCGCCGTGTACGGCTTCCTCGACAAGGTCCCCGCCTGACCGCCTCTCCCCCGGGAGCCCGTCTTCAGCGGAAACGAGAGCTGGGGACGGGCCCGGCGGAGCGGACACGGTCGCGCGTGCCGTCGGCCGGCCACATCGGAGCGATCCCGGCCACGAACCGGGCGAGCTCCTCGTCGGTGTCGGAGGGCAGTTCGTCGGGCGTGGGGGTGGCGCGCAGGATCTCCGCGGCCAGCTCCTCCGCCTCGCGATCGTCGGCCGGCGACCTGGCCATGTCACCGTCCGGCGTGATGTACATCTTCTCGTCCCAGGGGGCGACGAGCATCTGACAGAGCAGCGTGCTGACGTCGGCGCTGACCTGAGGCGGCTCGGTCCAGCACGTCGCATGCTCGTAGAGAATCTGGCCGGCCGCCCGTTCGTACAGGTCCACGACGAGGTCTCCGACGTTCGCGAGATCGTAGGCGATGACGACCGTGTCGGTCCGGCCGGGAGCGAAAGGCTCGGCGGGCAGCCCCAGGACCTGGGACGCCGCCAGGCCGAGAGCGAGATCGCCCCGCCCGGGCAGCAGGGACACCGTCTTCGGCGTCCGGCCCGCCGCCTCCAGGACGGTGCGCAGCCGGCGCAGGCCGTACAGGCAGGCGCCGAAGTCGTCGTTCAGATAGGCGTACCGGCCGTTCATTCCCTGGTCGACGCCGAACGGTGACAGGGTGGCCAGGACACCGCCGGTCAGTGCGAAGTGCCAGCCCCGCAGGTCACGTGGGCCGAGCCGGCCGAGGGCCCGAGCCTCCCGCGCCCGCGCGAGCATCCCGGACAGACGGCCCCGGGCCGGCAGCCAGAACTCGTCCTCGGGGAAGGGGAGCCCGTCCGCCTCGACGGCGGCGCGGTCCACATCGCCGGACATCAGCGCGTTGTAGGCCAGCAGGTAGCGATCGGGCCACGGAGTCAGGACGGCCTCGTGTTCGCTCAGCACGGACACGGCCTCGCCGTGCCGATACTCGTCCTCGAAAGCGGTGACCAGCTCCCGCAGGATCACCGGCGAACCCGGCTCCCGGCGCAGCGCCGCCCGCAGGGCGGGTACCGCCAGGAAGGAGGCGCCCCGCTCGACGCAGGCGTAGCCGTACGCGTAGAGCGCCCGCGACCCGCCAGGGTCGGCGGACACGGCGGCCGCCGCCTCGGCCAGGTCGGCGAATCCCGTGAGTTCCGCCACCCGCCGGACGAGGGGCGCGGTGTCGGCGACCGCGAGGCGATCGACTGTAGAGCGCAGATGATTCATGAGCCCGGAGACGTCGCCTGCCTCCGCCAGCGCCCACGCCTCCTGAAGATCGCTGTTCATAGGGGGAACCTACTGGCGCCCATGCCGTGGATCACCGCATTTTCGTGGCCGGCTGCACGGGCACGCGGCGGGGTGTCGCCGGGCCGCCGCGGAAAACGGACCGCCGCGGAAAACCGGTTGCCCCAGGCCACCGCGAATCGTTGAGATGGCTCGTCGTGGCCGAGAACGTTGATCGCTCCCTGATGTCCCTCGCCCGGCGGCTGAGGCTGGATGTCAGCCCGCTGCGCGAGTTCCGCGATTTCCGTCTTCTGCTCGGCTCCGGACTGATCACGATGCTCGGCACGGTCATCACGACCGTGGCCGTGCCGTACCAGATGAAGCAGCTCACCGAGTCCTACGTCGCGGTGGGCCTGGTGGGCCTGGCCGAGTTCGTTCCGATGGTGGTGTGCGGCCTGTGGGGTGGCGCGATCGCCGACGCGCGCGACCGGCGCACGATCGTGATACTCAGCGAGGTGGGGTTGTGCCTGTCCTCGGTGCTGCTGCTCGTCAACGCGCTGCTGCCCCGGCCGCAGGTGTGGGTGCTGTACGCCGCCGGGGCGCTGGCCGCCGGACTCGGCAGCGTACGCTCGCCCAGCGAGCAGGCGATGATCAATCGGGTGCTGCCGCTGGACCGGATGCCGGCGGCGTTCGCCCTCCAGGGGCTGGTCCGCAACGCCGCCATGATCGCCGGGCCGGCCGCGGGCGGTCTCATCGTGGCCTCGGTCGGTCCGGCCGTCTCCTACGCCGTCGACGTCGCCTCGTTCCTGCTGTCCCTCGTGCTGCTGGTCAGGGTCGGCGCCGTCCCCCGCGCCGAGGAGCCCACCCCCGCGTCGCTGCGCTCCTTGGTGGAGGGCGTGCGGTACGCCCTGCGACGCCCCGACCTGATGGGCACCTATCTCGTGGACATCGCCGCGATGGCCTTCGCGAGCTCCACCGCGCTGTTTCCCTTCCTGGCCGAGGACCTCGGCGCGTCCAAGGCCGTCGGACTGCTGTACGCCGCCGGCGGCGTGGGCGCGGTGATCGCCTCGCTGACCTCCGGCTGGACGGCCCACGTCCACCGGCATGGGCTCGCCGTCATCGTCTCGGCCACTGTGTGGGGTGTGGCCGTCGCACTCGCGGCGCTGATGCCCGACATGTGGCTGGTTTGCCTGTTCCTCGCCGTCGCCGGGGGCGCCGACATGGTGAGCGGCCTGTTCCGCGGAACCATATGGAACCAGACGATCCCGGATTCCTATCGGGGACGGCTCGCCGGCATCGAACTGCTGTCCTACTCGACCGGGCCGATGCTGGGCGACGCTCGGGCGGGGTTCATGGCCCAGCTCGGCGGCGCCCGCTTCTCCCTGGGACTGGGCGGTCTGTTCTGTGTGGCCGCGGTCGGCCTGATGACGGCCGTGTTGCCCAGGTTCCGCGGTTACGACGCGAGGACCGATGAGCACGCGCTCGCCCTCCGCCCCCCGGAATCCGCGACGGCCTGAAATGTTCATCGGCGTTCCGGCGGTGTGACGCGCTTGACGGCTCACTGCTGTGAAATGTTTCCAAGAATCTTTGACACGTTTCAACGATGCTTCCCAGAATGATGCCCCGGCGACCCCCGGGGGCCGGGCGGCGCCCGCCTCGCACGGTGATGCGCCACCTGGCCTGTCCCTCGATGCCCGATCAGGGCCTCTGACTGGAGGAGCAGACATGGCCGACAGCGCCGTGCCCACCGCAAAACGTCCCGGTCTACGCAAGACACTCGCCACCGCACTCGCGGGCATCGCCACCGCGGCACTGGCGACCGTGGCCGTGTCCGCCGCACCCGCCCACGCCGCCGACTGCAGCGGCGGATACGTCGGCCTCACCTACGACGACGGCCCCAACCCCAGCAACACCACCAACCTGCTCAACACACTCAAAGCCAACGGCCTGCGCGCCACGTTCTTCAACATCGGCCAGAACGCTCAGAACAACCCCTCACTCGTCCGAGCTCAGGTCGACGCCGGCATGTGGGTCGGCAACCACAGCTACACCCACCCCCACCTCACCCAGATGAACAGCTCCCAGATCCAGTCCGAACTCCAGCGCACCCAGCAGGCCATCCAGCAGGCCACCGGATCGGCTCCCAAACTGTTCCGGCCCCCATACGGCGAGACCAACTCCACCCTCAAGTCCGTCGAACAGCAACTCGGCCTCAGAGAGATCATCTGGGACGTCGACTCCCAGGACTGGAACGGCGCCAGCACCGCGCAGATCGTCCAAGCCGCCGGCCGCCTGCAGAACGGCCAGATCATCCTCATGCACGACCAATACGCCACCACCGTCCAGGCGATCTCCCAGATCGCCGCCAACCTCCGCAGCCGCAACATGTGCGCCGGCATGATCTCCCCCACCACCGGCCGCGCCGTCGCCCCCGACGGCGGCAGTCCGGTCTCCCCGTCCCCGTCCCCGTCGAGCCCGCAGTCCCCCAGCCCCAGCCCCAGCCCCACGCTCACGCCCGGAACGGGCGGATGCACCGCGACGATGGAGACCGTGAACGCCTGGGGCGGCGGGTTCCAGTCCAACGTCACGGTGCGCGCGGGCGGTTCGGCGATCAGAGGCTGGACGGTGACCTGGAGCTGGCCCGGCTCCCAGTCCATCAGCCAGTTGTGGGGAGGCCTCCAGTCCGGCTCCGGCTCCTCCGTCAGCGTGCGCAACGATTCCTGGAACGGCAGCCTGGGGGCAAGCGCCTCCACCACCTTCGGCTTCGTCGCCAACGGCACCGCCGCGACCCCGGCCCTGACCTGCAGCGCGTCCTGACGGACACGGCGACGGCAGGTGCTGGACGGCCGTGCGGCGGGGAGGGGCGGCCTCCTCGCCGTACGGCCGTCGCGGCTTCTTGGCATGAAAACTTCATCGAGTGTTTCGGCAGTTCATCGGCAACTCAACCGCTTCAGCCACTGAAATGTTTCTAAGAATCTTTGACATGTTTCAGTGTCGCTCCCCAGAATGATGCCCCGGCGAACCCCCTGGGCCGGGCGGTGCTCCCCTACCGCTGAGCAGCACCGTCCGGCCTTCTCCCTGACTGGAGGAGCAGACATGGCCGACAGCGCCGTGCCCACCGCAAAACGTCCCGGTCTACGCAAGACACTCGCCACCGCACTCGCGGGCATCGCCACCGCGGCACTGGCGACCGTGGCCGTGTCCGCCGCACCCGCCCACGCCGCCGACTGCAGCGGCGGATACGTCGGCCTCACCTACGACGACGGCCCCAACCCCAGCAACACCACCAACCTGCTCAACACACTCAAAGCCAACGGCCTGCGCGCCACCTTCTTCAACATCGGCCAGAACGCTCAGAACAACCCCTCACTCGTCCGAGCTCAGGTCGACGCCGGCATGTGGGTCGGCAACCACAGCTACACCCACCCCCACCTCACGCAGATGAACAGCTCCCAGATCCAATCGGAGCTCCAGCGCACCCAGCAGGCCATCCAGCAGGCCACCGGATCGGCTCCCAAACTGTTCCGGCCCCCATACGGCGAGACCAACTCCACCCTCAAGTCCGTCGAACAGCAGCTCGGCCTCAGAGAGATCATCTGGGACGTCGACTCCCAGGACTGGAACGGCGCCAGCACCGCGCAGATCGTCCAAGCCGCCGGCCGCCTGCAGAACGGCCAGATCATCCTCATGCACGACCAATACGCCACCACCGTCCAGGCGATCTCCCAGATCGCCGCCAACCTCCGCAGCCGCAACATGTGCGCCGGCATGATCTCCCCCACCACCGGCCGCGCCGTCGCCCCCGACGGCGGCAGCGGCGGCCCGACCGGACAGCCGACCGCCTCCCCCACGAACCCCGGCGGTGGCGGTAGCTGCACCGCGACGCTGTCCGCCGGCCAGTCGTGGGGCGACCGCTACAACCTCAACGTCTCGGTCAGCGGCTCCAGCAACTGGACCGTGACCATGAACGTGCCGTCCCCGGCGAAGATCCTCTCCACCTGGAACATCAGCGCCAGCTATCCCAGCTCTCAGGTGCTCACCGCCAAGCCCAACGGCAGCGGCAACAACTGGGGCGTGACCATCCAGCACAACGGCAACTGGACCTGGCCGACGGTCTCCTGCCGGGTCGGCTGACCTCCGCATCGGGGTGCGGCGCTCTTCCGGGAGAGCGCCGCACCTCTTGTCGTCCGCTCGCCCCGTTGCGAACGTACGAGTGTTCCGGAACGGTGCCAGCGGGGAAACACATCGCGAGGCGCTCACGCGTTGCTACGGTGGGCGCATGACGGCAGAGGCATGGAGCGAAGCGCCATTGAGTGACACGCACGGTCTCCCGAGCTGGATCTTCCCTCCGGCGGAGGGCTTCACGGCGGCCGATCTCGATCACATGCCGCAACTTCCTGCGCACACAGAGTTGATTGATGGAAGCTTGGTCTTCGTGAGCCCCCAAGCCTCCTTTCACAGCCTCATGCTGTTCCTCCTCGAGCGGGACCTGCGCCGGTTCTGCCCCGCCCACCTGCGCGTGCGCCGTGAGATGAGCGTCGTCCTCGGGCTTCGCCAAAGGCCCGAGCCCGATCTGGTGATCCTTCGCGCCGAGGCGGTGCAGGGGCCGAGTGAGACCTCGTACGAGGCGGGCGATGTGCTCCTGGTCGTCGAGGTCGTCTCGCCGGACTCGGAGGAGCGGGACCGCAAGCGCAAGCCGCAGCTCTATGCAGAGGCGGGGATCGCGCACTTCTGGCGAATCGAGAACCAGGCCGGGCGGCCCACGGTCTACGTGTACGAACTCGACCCGGCCACCACGGCATACGCGCTGACCGGGATCCACCACGACCGGCTCAAGCTGGCGGTGCCCTTCGACGTGGACATCGACCTCACCGAGATCGACGCTCTCTGAACTCCGTCCACGACGGGCCGGGCGCTCCCCGGCAGCCGAGTCGTCGTACGGCCGGAGGGCGCAGGCGCCGGCGTCAGCCGCAGATGCTTTTCGCGTACTCCTCGAACTGACTTCTCGTGAGAGTCTCCCCCGGGTATCCGCCGGCGATCTGGCCCGGCTTCAGCTCGTTCAGTTCCTCCACGGTGAAGGGCGACTGCCCGAAGCCCATCTCCTTACCCGAGCCGGGCCAGGCCATGAGGCGGTAGGTGATGCCGGGTGTCAGCCGGGGATCACCGGAGAGAAGGGTCCAGTCCGGTCCCGGTGACTCCAGGTTCAACGTGGCGAAGTGGTCGCGGCCCTTCGTGGTGGTGAACTTCGCCACCGGTCTCTCGGACTCCTTCTCCTCTATCGACACCGTGATCCGGCGGGGCGAGGAGTCGTCGCACCAGGTGACGGCGACGGAGGGGGCGCCGTCCTCGGACCTCATGACGCTGACCGCGCCCCCCTCTCGCTGCGTGCACGCGGCGAGCACGGCCATAAGCGTGAAGGTGGCCGCGACGGCGGGGAGGAATCGGCCCCCTAACATTGCGTGTAGCCTCCGTCCTTCCATCCGGCCTGCTGCTCGAACTTGTTCCCGCAGGGATCGGAGCCTTCCAGGAAGTAGAGGATAGCGAAGGCGTACCAGGCGCCCGTCATATCCGCGTAGTAATGCCACTGCTGAGCGTGATGATATTCGTGGTGCAGCAGGTCCCGGTGCTTGGCATCCAAAGCGACACTCTCGGGCAGCTTGGTCAGGAACACATCTCCGATGGTGTAACCGATGCGGCCACTCGGGAACAGATAGTCGGGCAGGCCCCCGCAGACGAACAGGCCCGAAGCAGCCTTACAGGGACTATGGAAGGACCCCATCGCCCATTCCACAAGCATTCCGTCGAGCTCCTTTATCTCGACGGTGCCATAGAACTTCAACACCCCGGTGCCCACTGACACGAAGGTCCGTATCAGAACTTCGGCCGCCTTGGCGAGGCCGGTCTTGAACTTGTCCCATACCCATTTGGCGCCCGACTCGAGCTGACTGCAGCCCATGCCGGTGACCACCTTGCAGAACGCGCTCCTGACCTCCTGCCACCCCTTCTTGGAGAAGGCCGCTTTGAGCCTGGTCATGAAGCCCTCGTCCTTGCCCGCGGGCAGCAGCGCCGCAAGGTCGACCTTTCCGTCCTTGGAGATCTTGACGTTCTTGACGATTTTGTACATCAGGTCGAGCTGGCTGTCGTCGAGCCTCGGGTCGTACGCCGTCATGTAGGCGTCCCGGCGTACCGCCGACATATCCCAATAGCCCTTGGGCGCCTCGTAGCCGTTCGGCATGACGCCGAGTTCCTTGGCCCGCTCGTCGGTGAACTTCGGCTGCGTGGCCAGGTAGTCGGGCGAGTAGATGTAGTTGATCCACCAGTTCCAGGCGGCGTCGGTCATGTGGCAGGTGTCGCCGCTGCACACGTATCCGCCGCAGGCGTAGCCGGCGAGGCAGACCTCGACACTGGAGTGCCCGGTGGGGTCGGCCCTGGTGAGGGGCGTGGCATCGCCGTAGGTGTAGCGGTTGGCCCGAATGGAGGGAACCGGGTCCAGAGTCGCGGTGTCGCGCGAGGCGAAGGTGCCGCTGCCGGGCTGGTACCAGCGGGCCGCCATGCCGACCTTCCCGGTGCCCGGATCGGTGTAGCCACCCTGGTAGCCCAGATCATGCCTGGTTCCTGCCTGGGCGACGACCTGTCCGAAGGGGTCGTAGGCGGCGGAGTCCGCCAGGCTCGTCCCCTGGGCGGCGAAGGTGCCGACGAGGTCGCCGTGCAGGTCGGTCAGGGCCAGCGCGGGCCCGGCCGCGCCGGAGACGCCGAGCAGGTTGCCCAGGGCGTCGCGCCCGAACGCCTGCTTCGTGGCGCCGTCGGCGCCGGTGATCGTCAGCAGGTTGCCGGTCAGCCCGTCGTAGGTGAGGCGTTCGGTGTCCTGGCCCTTGACACGGGTGGTCATCCGGTCCAGCGCGTCGTAGCCGTACTGAACGTCCTCGTCCTGCACCAGCCGGTCGAAGGCGTCGAACTTGGTGATCGAGACGCGGCCGTCGGTGTTCTTCTCCGCGAGCGTGCCCCGGGCGGTGTAGGTGTAGGTGCTGCCGCCCCCGGAGACGAGGCGGTTGCGCTCGTCGTAGGTGTAGGTGGCGTCACCGGCCCGGATCCGGTTGCCGGCCGCGTCCCAGCCGTAGTCCGTGGTCTTCCCGTCCGGCGCGGTCCAGGAGGTGAGCCGCCCGGCCCAGTCGTAGGTGTAGGTGTTGGCGCCCGCGCCGGCCGTGCCGCTGGTGGTCTTGGAGACCATGTTGTCGTCGCGGTCGTAGCCGTACTCGGTGGTCGCGATCCCGCCTCCCGAGCCCGACTTCAGCTCGTCCTTGATCAGCCGGTTCAGGGGGTCGTAGGAGAAGGTACGGCTCGCGCCGCCCTCTCCGTAGCCCAGGCTGGTGAGCCGTGAGGCGCGGTCGTACCCGTACCCGACCGTCGTCCCGCTCACCGGGTCGGTGGTCTGGGTGAGCCGGTCGTCGCCGTCCCAGGAGAAGGACGCCGTCCCGGTCGCCCCGAGGCGCTGGGTCAACCGGCCGTTGGCGTCGTAGCCGTAGGCGTTGAGGTCGCCGCCCGGACCCGTCACCTTGAGCAGCAGACCGCGGTCGTTGTAGGCGAACGCGAGGTCGCCGGCGCTGGTGAGGTGGCCCGCCAGGTCGTAGCCGAAGGTCTTGTCGGCGGTGGCCGCCTCGGCGCCGGTGCCGGTCTGCTTCGTGAGCCGGTTCAGCTCGTCGAATGTGCGGGTGATCCGCACGCCTCCGGGCGCGATCTCCGTGACCGGGTTGCCGGCGCCGTCGTACATCGTGGTCCAGGTGCGGTCCGCCGCGCCTGAGTGTGCGGCGGTCGAGGGTTCGATGACCGACTCGACCAGGTTGAGTGCGTTGTAGGTGGAGATTGTGGAGTTTCCGCGCCCGTCGGTGACCCGGGTGCGCGATCCGATCGCGTCGTAGCCGAAGCGGGTGGTGATCGCCTCGTCGGCGGAGACCGGCTCTTCGAGCTCGACAAGGCGGTTGCCCGCGTCATAGACCTGGCGGGTGACGTGGCCTTCGGGCGTGGTCTGGCTGATCAGGTTGCCCACGGCGTCGTAGCCGAGCGCCTGGGTGCGGAGCAGGTCCCCGGAGGGGGAAAGCTCCTTGATCGCCACCTTGCGGCCCGCCCGGTCGTACTCGTTGACCGTGCTCGTTCCGGTGGGCGTCGTCGCCTTGGCCGGTCGCCCGGCGAGGTCGTAGGCGAAGGTGCTGGTGTTGCCCACCGCGTCGGTCTCGGCCGTGACGGCGCCCGCCGCGTCGTATTCGCGCGTCAGGACGTCCCCGGCGGGGCGGGTCTGCTTGACGACCCGGCCGCCGGCGTCGTACTCCAGCCGCGTGACGTAGACGGCCGCGCTCGGCCGCCGCTCGATGACCGTCTTGGTGATCTCACGTCCCAGGTCGTCGTAGGTCGACTCGGTGCGCGCGCCCGTCGGGTCGATCGTCGACAGCAGCTCTCCCGCCAGGTCGTAGGTGTAGGTCCATTGACCGGCGGCCGCGGAGCCGGCCTTCGGATCGGTGACCCGCACACGGCGGCCGAGTCCGTCGAACACCGCCGTGGTGACCTGACCGCGCTCGTCGGTGGCGCTGACCTGCTGCCCGGCCGCGTCATAGCCGTACCTGACGACCGGGGTGATCGCCGTTCCTCCCGGTGGCGCGTAGGTGGGCTTGGACGCGGAGGTCAGCCGTCCCGCCCTGTCGTACGTCGCGAGCGAGGCACGGCCCTCCGGGTCCACGACATTCGTGAGCTCCCCGCCGGTGTCGTAGCCCATCTTGGCCGTGGGCCGGGTGCGGGCCGGCGTCGCGCCGCCGCGTTCCACCATGACGGGCGGGTAGGCGGCTTCCACCGCCCGCTCGGCCACGTCATAGCGGATGGTGGTCGTGTAGTCGTCCGCGTCCGCCCCGGGCCGGTTGCCGCGAGGATCGGTGATGCCCACGGTCAGGCCGCGGTCGTCGACCGCGTAGGTGGTCACCAGGTCCTCGTCGTCGCCCCGGACCGTCTTGCGCACCGGCTTGTCGAGCTTGTCGTACTCGAACTCGGTGACCTCCGTACGGTCCGCTCCGGCCGCGTTCTGGCCGATCTCGGTGATGTTGTCGTTGGCGTCGTACTTGTAAGTGGTGGTGCGGGCCAGCTTCGCGGGGTCGAGGGTCTTGGAGACCAGCCGGCCGGCCGCGTCGTAGGTCGCGTCGACCCGGGCGAGGCCGCCGTCGGTGACCTGTCTGGTCAGGTTGCCGGCCGCGTCGTAGACGTCCTCTTCGAGCACCACGTCGGCGCCGGTCGCGGCCCCGTTGAGCCGGGCACTCTTGGCGATCTTCTGGGCCTGGCTGTCGTCGGCGTAGTAGGTGAACGCGGTGGTCCGGCCCATGGCGTCGGTCCTGCTCGCCAGCCTTCCCGCCGGGTCGTAGGCGAGGGACTCGACGACGACGTCCGCGGCAGCGTTCGGGGCCACCGGGCTGCCGGTCCAGCCGGCCAGGGTCGTGGTCGCGAGCTCGTCGCGGGCGGTGTAGGCGTAGTGATAGACGCTGCCGCGCTCGTCGGTGAAACTCGTCTTGCGGCCCTTGTGGTCGTAGGCGTACCGCTTGACGCCGCCCTCGGGCCCGGTGACGGTCTCGACGCGCCCGTAGTCGTCGTAGGTGTAGGTGGTCGTCCGTGCGGGGTCGCCGCCGGTGAGATCGGCCGACACCTCGGTCAGCTTGTTCCCGTCGGCGTCGTAGGTCGTGCGCTGCTCGCTGGTGTGGGTCGTCCCGGTGACCTCGTTCCTGACGCCGGCCCCGGTGGTGCGGACCAGCAGCCCGACCGGGTCGTAGCCGTACGAGGTGGTCACCCCGCCGGGGACCGCCGACGAGATCTTCGTCGTGGCCGTCACCCTGCCGACGGAGTCATGGGTGAACTTCATGACCAGCCCGGACGGCTGCGTCGTCGTCGCGAGGTCGCCGGCCGAGGTGTAGGAGAGAGCGGTCGTGTTGCCCTTGCGGTCGGTCTGCGTCTTGAGCAGCCCGGCCGGGGTCGTGCCGCCGCCCACGGCCGCCTCGGTGCCGTCGGTGTACGTCCAGCTCGCCGACCGCCCCGCCGGGAATCCGGGGGTCGGCGGCCCGGTCAGCTTGATCCTGTCACCGTGCTCGTCGTACTCGATTCTCGTGAGGTAGGTGTCGTCGGCGGGGCCCGACGAGCGGGCCTCGCGGATCTCGACCGGCTGATCGTTGCGGGGATCGAACAGGTCGTCCCCGTTCACGTGGTAGGTGCGGTACTCCGTGCCGCACGAGCCTGCCGTCCTGCAGACGGTCTTCGCCAGCACGTTCCCGCGCCCGTCGTTGACCGACTGCCGGACGTTGCCGTTCGGGTCGGTGACCTTGGCCAGGAACCCGCCGGTGTCGTAGTCGAACGTCGTCTTCTTGCCGAGCTGGTCGGCGGAGGAGACGAGCCTGTCGCCACGCGAGGCGTCGCTGACGTACGTGAGCGCGCCGTTGTGCGGGTCGGTCACGGTGATCGTGGCCAGGGACGCCCCGGTGGAGTCCTTCGCGTACGCGGGGGACGACAGCTTCCACAGGCCGCCGTTCGCGTCGGTGTGGGTCAGCAGGCGTCCGCCGTCGGCGGCGTAGGTGTTCACCGCCCCGACACGGCCCGACGCCTTAGTGATCTTCGTGAGCTGGTGCCGGACCTGCCGGGTGCGGTAGTGGGTGCGGATCTGCTCCTGGCGCAGCGGCTTGTTGTAGACGGCGACCTCGTCGATCGAGCCGGCGAAGGGGAAGGGCCGGCTGGAGCTCACGGTGCCCGGCCAGGAGGAGGAGCCGAAGCCGTACCCGATCCGGGTGTCCCACTGGCCCAGGTGCGAGATCTGCTGGGCCAGGGTGCCCACCTGCTGGCCGTCCAGGTAGAGGGTCTGGGTGGTCCTGGCGCCCGACAGCGCCACGTGGTGCCAGTTTCCGTCGTTGACGGCCGTGGCGGAGGTGATCGGGGCGACGGTCCCGGTCCAGAACTGGCCGCGGAGTCTGCCGTCGGTGCCCACGTAGATCGCCGGCGTGTACACGCTCGGCGCGTCGGTCGCGGAGTTCTGGTAGCCGAGGATGGTGCCCGAGCCGGTCGTCTTGAACCACGCCTCGATCGTGGTGTCGCCGCCCAGCCCGTTGATCACTCCGGCCGGCAGGGAGACGTACGCCGAGCCGGTCGCGCCCTTGAAGGTCATCGCGGTGTCGGACGAGCCGTCCAGCGGGGCCTGCGTGCCGCCGACGGCGTCCGCGGTGCTCCCGGCGATCTTCGCGTCGTCGACGCCGGAGATCGACTTCAACGCGTTGGCGATCACGCTGCCGACGCCGGTGCCGGTCTCGTTCAGCCGCCAGTATCCGACGGGCCTGCCGTCGATGACCGAACTGCGGTACTGGGAGCGGTCGCCGTACTCGTAGCGGGCACAGGCGCCGGCCGGCGCCGGCGGGCAGACCTTGACGAGATAGTCCCCGTCATAGGCGTAGGTCCAGGTGATCGGGGCGCCGTCCACCACGTCGGAGGCCACACCGGTCACGTGCCCCCCGCTCCAGGTGAAGGTGAGCGACCTGCCGCCCGTCGCGACGACCTTGGACAGCTTGCCGTCACCGCCGTACTGAAGGGTCTGCGTGCGCCCCCGGCTGTCGGTGACCTTGACCAGCCGTCCCGCGGAATCGAACCAGTAAGAGGTGGACTCCTTGTCCATCAGCCGCCACCCGCCCCCGCTCTGGGTGGCCAGCGTGGCGTAGGTGCCCGCGGGAGACGCATAGGTGCCGTCGCCCTTCTCGGCGAACCGCCACTGCCGCCCGTCCGGGTAGGTGATCAGGACGGTGGACCTGAGCGGCTCGTTCTCCAGCCTGGTGTCCCACCGGGTGGTCCAGCCCGCCCCGAACGCGCCATCGGTGCGCGGGTCCAGGCTGTTGTAGGTGCGCACCACCGACAGCGGCGGCCCCACCGTGGCGACCGTGAGGTCGGTCTCGGTGTGGGTGTAGTTGCCGGTGACATGGTCGAACTCACGGCCGCCCGTGCCCGCGGCCAGCAGGGCGTTGATCGAGTCCTGCTCCGGGACGGTGGTGAAGCTGCGCCACGACGACGTCGCGGTGGCCGCGCTGGTCGCCGCCTGCGCGTACCACCAGTAGGTCTTGCCCCACTTCAGCTTGCCGGACGGGACCGTCCACGCGCCCTTCACCCACGTCGACGACTCGCACCAGGTCCAGTCGTCCTTGGGGCCGGCGCAGACCTGGTACCAGTACGACGTCGCCGCCTCACCGGGTGTCCGCGCGTAGGCGGACAGGGCCGGGGTTAGCGACCCGGACTGGGTGTTGTCCGCCGGGGTGAACTGCTGGAACGAGACGGTGTCCAGCGGCATGTCCGTCACCCGCGCCGTCTGCCAGTCCGACCACGCGGAGTAGGCCGCGCCGTCGTAGGCCCGCGCCCGGTACTGGATCGTCTGCCCGTCCGACAGCTTGCCCGCCGGTACGGCGACGGTCGCCTTGCCCCCGGCGGCGACCCCGCTGGCGGTGCCGCTCCACACCAGGGAGGTGCCCACCTGCACCTGGAACTCCCCGCTGAGGCTGTTGCCGTCCGCATCCGACAGCACGGCCGACAGCACCGGCGTCAGCGAGGTCACCACCCCGCCCGTCTCCGCCGTCACCGTGGGAGCGACCTGCGGTGCCGCCACCGTGGGCGCGGTGTTCGGCGGCTGGTAGGTGACGGTCAGCTCCGGGTCTCTGGACGATTCGACCGACGCGAAGGTCCGCGTCTGGCTGCTCGTCCCCTCCGGGCCGGTCAGCCGCACTCCGTAGTTGCCGTAGCTGCCGGAGACCCATCCCTTCGTCATCGTGGTGACGTCCCATTTCATCGCCTTGGGATTGGAGCTGCCGCAGGACGACGGGGAGACGTTCACCCCGGAAACGCCCGACCGATCCGCCGACGGCTGGTCGTACCAGGCGATGTCCGACCACCACGACGACGTCACCCTGGAGGCCGTCACAGAAACGCTGCTACACGCGTTGGACGAGGAGTTCCACAGCTTCATCTCCGCGGCGGTCACCGTGGCGCCCGAGGGAACGGACGACAAATCGAACCGCAGGAACGCCCGGTCCCGCACATAGCTGGTGGGAATCTCGTACGTATTGGCGCTCGTGCCGACCCAGAGCGAGGAGGAGGACGGGGAACCGGATCCGAGCTGGTAAGTCCCGTCCTGGTAGACCGTCGTCTCCACGTACGTGTCCGTGCTGACGGGAGCGGTGATCTGTGTGGTCAGCGTCCCGTTGCCGTTGGCGTAGGTCCGGGAGTTCTCGGTGGTGGCGCTCTCGACCAGGACCCGGGACTTGGTGCGCCGCGCGGTCTCCAGCGCGGCGGCGACCGCCGTCTCCGCCTTCGCCGGCTCCGTCTTCTTCACGGACTTCCCGGCGTCGGGGGCGGGCGGCCGTTTCAGCTCCGCGGGTAAGGGCGGAGGGGAGGCGAACCCGCCCTTGGCCGGCTCGCCGGGCGTCGTGTGGCGCTCGTCGAGCGGCAGGCCGCCCGCGGGCCGCTCCGCCTTCTCCCGTGACGGGGACACGCCCGCCGCCCGGGTGGCGACGGAGTCGACGAGGTGCGGCAGCCCCGCGGCGGATCCGGACAGCTGAACGGGCGGCTCGGCCGCGGAGCCCGCGGAGGACACGGGCGCCTCGAGCGTCGTGCGCAGTGTCTGCGCCGCGGCGGGAGAGACCGTGAGCTGCACGATCCCCGGCAGGGCCGCCACCATGGCCAGCATCTGGACCCTGGCGTGCCATCGGCCACGCCGAGATCGTGGTCGTGCCGAGGCCAGGCGCCCGGATGACCCGCGCCCCTGCGACGCCGTCACCGACTGGAAACGCGCACGGCGAAAAAGGCGCACTGGTCCCCCTGCAATCCCGGTCCAGAAAAAGAGAAAGCCCACACAGCCGTTCCAGCGCCCTGAGAATTTCATCCGCCAGACCGGTGACTCATATAACCGACCGGAATCTACCGGCGCGAAATCATCGACGTCCACCCGGAGATAACGTGATCTGCACCATATAGAGAATCAGGCTTTTCTCTAGGTTTTATCTAGAAGACACAGCCGGAATGGCCTCCGGTGAATTCGGGAAGCGGCCGCCCTCCCCGGTCTCCCGGCGCCCGGCACGCCGGCTGTGATCAGGTGGGCGGACGCGATCACCGGGAAGTGGGCATTGCCCCTCCGATTGACCGCGCGTATCGTCCGGAGTTGAGCACTACTCACATTCACGCGCGTGAACGGCACCACCGGTCCCTTCACCCCCCGACACCGCGAAGGGAAGTTCCCCGATGCACGCGCGCATTCGACGGGCGATCACCGCTGCCGCCGCGCTGGCCCTGGTCGCGGTCGGCCTGCCGGCGGCACCTGTCACCGCCGCCCTCTACTCCGCCGCCCCCTACTACCCGCCCGACGACTACTGCCTCGGCCAGTGCGCGGACATTCTGCCGCCCGGCCAGAACGGCAACGCCACCCTCGTGGACATCCTGGGCAACCAGGCCCTCGGCACCTACCCCGCCCACAGCAGGGACCAGCTCGGCAGGTACGCCGACCTGATCTCGGGCTACACCGGCCTGACCGGCGAGCAGATCTCCGCGTTCTTCGACGACAGCGCGTTCGGCGTGCCGGCGGACCAGGTCCAGAGCACGGTGAGCCCGCGGTCGGACGTCACCATCGTCCGTGACAAGGCCACCGGCGTCCCGCACATCACCGGCACCACCCGCGAGGGCACCATGTTCGGCGCCGGGTACGCCGGCGCGCAGGACCGCCTGTGGCTGATGGACCTCATGCGTCACGTCGGCCGGGGTGAGCTGACGCCGTTCGCGGGCGGCGCCGCCGGCAACAGGGATCTGGAGCAGAGCGTCTGGCGCAACTCCCCCTACACCGAAGCCGATCTTCAAGCCCAGATCGACCGGTTGAAGACCGCCGGACCCCGGGGCGCCCAGCTCTACACGGACGTGCAGAACTACGTCGCCGGGATAAACGCGTACATCGACCACTGCATGGCCGCCCGCGACTGCCCCGGCGAGTACGTGCTGACCGGCCACCTGGACGCGATCACGAACGCGGGCGGCCCGGAGGACTTCCGGATAACCGACCTGATCGCCGTCTCCGGCGTGATCGGCGGCCTGTTCGGCGGTGGCGGCGGCGCCGAGATGCAGTCCGCCCTCGTACGCGTGGCCGCCCGGGCGAAGTACGGCGCCGCCGAGGGCGACCGGGTCTGGGCGGCCTTCCGCGCGCAGAACGACCCGGAGACCGTGCTGACCCTGCACGACGGGCAGAGCTTCCCCTCCGGAACGGTCCCGGCCGGCGCGACCGGGGTGGTGCTGCCCGACGCGGGCACGACCGCGCCGGTCGACATCACGGCCAACGAGACCGGCACCGCGACGTCCGCGACCACACAGGTCAGAAGCGCGCTGACCGGGCTGACGGTCGACAACTCCAAGCCCAGCATGTCCAACGCCATCGTGGTCTCGGCCGGGAAGGCGACCGGCGGCCATCCGATCGCCGTGTTCGGCCCGCAGACCGGCTACTTCGCGCCGCAGCTGCTCATGCTGGAGGAGCTGTCCGGACCCGGCATCCGCGCACGCGGAGCGGCCTTCGCCGGGCTGAGCCTCTACGTGCTGCTCGGCCGGGGCACCGACTACGCCTGGAGCGCCACCTCCGCCGCTGAGGACATCACCGACACGTACGCGGTGACCTTGTGCGACCCGGGCGGCGGCACGCCCACGGTCTCGTCGGACCACTACCTCTACCACGGCGCCTGCACGCCGATGGAGACGCTGAAGAAGACCAACTCCTGGAAGCCCACCACGGCCGACTCCACCGCCGCCGGGTCGTACGACCTGGTCGTCAAGCGCACTAAGTATGGCCTGGTGACCTGGCGGGGCACGGTCGGCGGCGTGCCGACGGCGTTCACGACGCTGCGCTCGACCTATCAGCACGAGGCGGACTCCGCGATCGGCTTCCAGATGTTCAACGACCCGGCCGAGATGGGCTCGGCCGCCGCCTTCCGCGACTCGGCCTCGAAAATCGGCTTCGCGTTCAACTGGTTCTACGTGAACTCCTCCGACACCGCGTACTACACCTCCGGGCACGTCCCCGTACGGTCGGCGGTGTCCGATCCGAACCTGCCGATGACGGGCGACGCCGCACACGAGTGGATCGGCTTCGACCCGGCTGCCAACGCGGCGTCCTACGTCCCGCCCTCGGCGCACCCGCAGGCGGTCAACCAGGACTACTTCGTGAGCTGGAACAACAAGCAGGCAAAGGACTTCGGCGCGGCCGACGGCAACTTCAGCTTCGGCCCGGTCCACCGGGCCGACCTGCTCGATGTGCCGGTGAAGGCGGCCCTGTCCGCGGGCACCCTCGACCGCGCCGGGGTCGTGAAGATCATGGCGTCGGCCGCGACGACCGACCTGCGCGGGTGGAAGGTGCTGCCGGAGCTGCTGCGCGTGATCAACAGCGCGTCCGTCTCCGATCCCGCTTTGGCCTCGGCCGTCTCCAAGCTGTCCGCCTGGGCCGCCGCGGGCGCCAAGCGGGAGGAGACCGCCAAGGGCAGCAAGACCTACGCGCACGCCGACGCCATCCGGATCTTCGACGCGTGGTGGCCGAAGCTGGTCCGGGCGCAGTTCCGGACCGGGCTCGGCGGCGGGCTCTACCAGGCGCTGGTCAACGCGCTGCAGATCAACGAATCACCGTCCGGGCACCAGCAGGGCGACGTCTCCACGCTGCCCGGCTCGGCCACCGAGGCCCAGCCCCACAAGGGTTCGTCGTTCCAGTACGGCTGGTGGGGCTACGTGGACAAGGACATCCGGGCCGTGCTGGGCGATCCGGTCGCCGCTCCCCTGCCGGCGAAATACTGCGGCGCCACCGTCGCGGCCTGCCGCACGGTCCTTCTGGACAGCCTGTCGGCGGCGCTGGCCGAACCGGCGGCGACGACCTACCCGGGTGACGACTCCTGCTCGGCGGGCGACCAGTGGTGTGCCGACGCCATCCGCCAGTCGCCTCTCGGCGGCGTCAAGCAGGCGCTGATCTCCTGGCAGAACCGGCCGACCTTCCAGCAGGTCGTCTCGTTCCCCGCGCACCGCGGCGACGACGTGAGCGATCTCGCCCTGGGCCGTACGGCGAGCGCGTCCAGCACCCAGGGCTCCAACAGCGCGGCGAAGGCCGTCGACGGGGACCCGGGCAGCCGGTGGGCCAGCGGGTGGAGCGACAACCAGTACATTCAGGTCGATCTCGGCTCGGCGAAGACCGCGGGACGCGTGATCCTGCGCTGGGAGGCGGCCTACGGCTCGTCATACCGGATTCAGACCTCGGCGGACGGCACCACGTGGACCACCGTCGCGCAGACGACCACGGGCGACGGCGGCGTGGACAACGTCACGTTCGCGCCGGTCAGCGTGCGATACGTGCGGATGCAGGGCGTCAAGCGCGCCACCGGCTACGGCTACTCGCTGTACTCCTTCGAGGTGTACGGCGCGTAGGACGACGTTCAGCCCGGCTCGCGCCAGCCCTCGCCCTCCTCGGCGAGGGCGTCGAGCCGGGCGAGGCCGGCCGGTCCGAGGGCGCCGTCCGGGTCGTCCACGACGACCACCCACTGGGCGTCCTCGGCGTCGTCCTCCCCCGCGAGCAGTTCACGGACGACGGTGGGAACGCCCAGTGCCGGGAACAACTCGGCCACGGTCTCGGCGGACTCCTCCGCGCTGTCCCGCTCGGGAAACACCAGCAGGTGACGCACCGCTCCTCCGCGCATCGTTCGCTGCCTGTCGTGGGCCGCACCCGTGCTCTCCTCCGGGTGCACATGGCGGCGGGTGCCGGCCCGATGCACGTGCGCACCGGGCCGGCACCCGCCGGAGTGAATCGTGCTCAGACGCCGCGGAGCTGAGCCCCGGTGCGCTCGGCGGCGAGGGCGACGGCGGCGTCGCGTGCCGCCGTGGTCTCCTCGACCGTGAGCGTGCGGTCGGAAGCCCGGAACCGCAGCGTGTACGCCAGGGACTTGTTGCCCTCACCCACCTGCGGGCCCGTGTAGACGTCGAACAACCTGATCGACTCCAGTAGCTCGCCCGCCCCCGCCCGGAGGGCGGCCTCGACCTCGGCCACCGGGGTGGAGCCGGAGACGGTCAGCGCGACGTCCTGCGTGGCCACCGGATAGGCGGACACGGCGGGCGTCTGCGCCGGCCCGGCGGGGGTCAGCAGCGACAGCTCCAGCTCCATCGCGCAGGTGCGCGGCGGCAGCCCGTAAGCCTCGACGACCCGGGGGTGCAGCTCGCCGGCGTGACCCACCAGCACCTGCTCACCGGTCTCCGCGTCGGTGACGGTCAGCGCGGCGCACCGCCCGGGGTGCCACGGCTCGTGCCGGTCGGCCCGGACGCCGAGCTCCACGCCCGCCGACCGCGCGACCGTGCGGGCCGCCTCGACGGCGTCCGCCCAGGACGCCTGCCGGCCCTCGCCCCACCAGCCGGAGCGCTCGAACTCACCCGCCAGCACCACGGCCACCCGGAGCGGCTGCCTCGGCAGCGCCGTCTCGATCGCGGCCAGCTCCTCCTCGGTGGGCCTGCGGTCGACCGGGAGCACCGGAGCCGTCGCGGGGGCCTGCGGCTCGGGCCGGTAGACCAGCCCGGACTCGAACAGCGCCACGTCGGCGAAGCCGCGGCCCACGTTGCGCACCAGGGTCTTCAGCAGGCCCGGCAGCAGCGTGGTCCGCATGTACGGCTCGTCCTCGCTGAGCGGGTTGACCAGCCGGGTCGCCCGCCTGCGGGGGTCCTGCTCGGGCAGCAGCAGGTTGTCGAGGTCGCGCGGCCCCATGAACGGGTAGGCGAGCACCTCCACATACCCCGCCTGGGCCAGGGCGCGGCCCACCCGGCGGCGCAGCCGCTGCGCCTCGGTCAGCCCGCCCCCGGCCGGAGCGGGAGGCAGGACCGACGGGATGCGGTCGTACCCCTCGAGCCGGATGACCTCCTCCGCGAGGTCGTTCGGGTCGGTCAGGTCGGGGCGCCACGTCGGCGGCGTGACCGTGATCAGGTCGTCGCCGTGGACGGCCAGCCGGTCGGCGAGGTCGCCGGAGGCGAGCACACCGGTGGCCGCGACGCCGTGCCCGGCCGTGGCGGCGGGGGCGGCGCCCTCCGTCACCACGCAGCCGATCTGCTCCAGCCTGCGGATCACACTCTCCCGCTCGTACGTCACGCCCGCCACCCGGCTGGGGTGGTCGGCCGGGATGGTGATCCGCACCGGCGAGACCTCCGCCTGGGCGTGGGTCACTCCGGGATCGGCGACGGCCCCGCCCAGCTCGACCAGGAGCTGGACGGCACGCCACGACGCGGCCAGCGGCAGCTCGCGGTCGACGCCGCGCTCGAACCGCTTGGACGCCTCGCTCACGAGGTTGTGCCGCCGCGACTCGCGGGCGATGCCGGTGGCGGAGAAGTGCGCCGCCTCGATGACGATGTCCGTCGAGGTCTCGGAGATCTCCGTGTGCAGGCCGCCCATCGTGCCGGCCATCGAGATCGGGCCCGAGTCGTCGGTGATGAGGATGTCCTCATCGTGGAGCGTCCGCACCACATGGTCGAGCGTCTCCAGCGTCTCCCCCGGCCGGGCCCGCCGTACGACGATCGGGCCGGACAGGCGCGACCGGTCGAAGGCGTGCAGGGGCTGGCCGAGCTCCAGCATCACGTAGTTGGTGATGTCGACGGCCAGCGAGACCGAGCGCATGCCGGCGCGGGCCAGCCGCACCCGCATCCACAGCGGAGACTCGGCGGCCGGGTCGAAGCCGGTGACCGTGCGCAGCACGAAGCGGTCGCAGGCGGTGGGGTCGGCGATGGCCGCGGGCCAGGACTCGCCGCCGCCGGACTCCGCCTCGCTCGCGGCCGGGTCGCGGAACGGCACGCCGAACGCGATGGCCGCCTCACGGGCGACGCCGCGGATCGACAGGGCGTAGCCGCGGTCGGTCGCGACCTCCAGTTCGAGCACGTCGTCACGCAGGCCGAGCAGCTCGACCACGTCGGCCCCGATCGGGGTGTCCTGCGGCAGCAGCAGGATGCCCGGGGAGGAGTCGGCGATGCCGAGCTCGGCCTCCGAGCAGATCATGCCGTCGGAGAGGCGCCCGTAGGTCTTGCGGGAGCCGATCTCGAAGCCGCCGGGAAGCACCGCGCCGGGCAGCGCGACCGGGACCACGGCGCCCTCGGAGAAGTTCGTCGCGCCGCACACGATCTCGCGCGGCGTCGCCTCCCCCACCTCGACCTTGCAGTGCCGGATGGGCTTCTTGAACCCGGTCAGCTCCTCGATCTCGAGGACCCGGCCGACCACGACGTTCTTGATCTCGTGGCCGTGCGAGTGGATGGCCTCAAGCTTGAGGCCGGCGGCGGTGAGCCGGTCGGCCACCTCCTGGGCGGTGACCGCGGGGAGATCGACGTACTCCCGCAGCCATGAAAGCGGGACCTTCATCAGACCTCCATCCCGAACGGCAGGGTGAACCGGATGTCGCCCTCGACCATGTCACGCATGTCCTCGGCGTTGTGGCGGAACATCAGCGTCCGCTCCACGCCCATGCCGAAGGCGAATCCCGAGTAGACGGCGGGGTCGACGCCGCAGGCGAGCAGCACGCGCGGGTTGACCATGCCGCAGCCGCCCCACTCGATCCAGCCCTCGGACTTGCAGGTGCGGCAGGGCGGGTTGCCCGGCACCGCCGAGGAGCCGCGGCAGACGAAGCAGCGCAGGTCGAGCTCGGCCGACGGCTCGGTGAACGGGAAGTAGTGCGGCCGGAAGCGGGTGGTGATCCCCGCGCCGAACATCACCTCGGCGAACCGGTCGAGCGTGCCCTTCAGGTGGGCCATCGTCAGCCCCTTGTCGACCGCCAGGCCCTCGACCTGGTGGAAGACCGGGGTGTGCGTGGCGTCCAGCTCGTCGGTGCGGAAGGTCTTGCCCGGCGACACCACGTACACCGGCAGCGGGCGCGACAGCAGGGCCCTGATCTGCACCGGCGAGGTCTGGGTGCGCAGCACCTTCCCGGAGTCGACGCTCTCCACGAAGAACGTGTCGTGGTCGGACCTGGCCGGGTGGTCGGGGGCGATGTTCAGCGCGTCGAAGTTGAACCACTCGCCTTCGAGCTCGGGCCCCTCCGCCACCTCGTAACCCATCGCGACGAACGCGTCGGCGATGCGCTCCTGCAGGGTGGTCAGCGGGTGGCGGGCGCCGCGCGGCGCGCGGTCCCAGGGCAGCGTGACGTCGACCGTCTCCTCGATGAGGACCCGCGCGTCCCGCTCGGCCTCCAGCTCGGCCTGGCGCGCGGCGAGCGCCTCGCCGATCGCCTTGCGCGCGGTGCCGATCCGCTTGCCCGCCTCGGCGCGCGCGGCGGGCGGCAGTGCGCCGATCTCACGGTTCGCCAGCGCGATGGGCGAGCGGTCGCCCACGTGCGTCAGCCTGGCCTGCTTCAGATCGTCGAGGTCGCGCGCCGCGGCGATGGCGGCGAGAGCGTCGGCCTGCGCCCGCGCGACCTCGTCGGCGTGCAGCGGCGTCACCTCGACCGGGTCATAGGTGTTCGACAAGAGAGAGCTCCGTATCCAGGGGCCTGCGAGCGCCCTGCGCTCAGCGTGGTCAGTTTAGTCCGATCAGCCCACCGGGCCGTCCTTCGCGCGAGCGGCCTGTGGGAAAGGCTCAGGCGAAGTCAGGGGTGCCGGTGGGCAAGGTAAATCGGAACTCCGCGCCGCCGCCGGGCGCGCGCTGCACGCTGATCGTGCCGCCGTGGGCCTCGACGAGCCCCTTGACGATGAACAGGCCGAGGCCGGTCCCCCCGCGGCGGCGGCCGTTGCCCCGCCAGAACTGGCGGAAGACACGGCCGACCAGCTCGGGCGCCACGCCCTCACCCTGGTCCCGCACCGACACCGCCACTCCCCATTCGACCGGCTCCACCACTATGGTCACCGTACCGCGTCCGTGGCGCACCGCGTTTTCCACCAGGTTCGCGAGAACCTGGTCAATCTTGTCCTGGTCGAGCCACATCTCCGGCAGTTCGCCGAGAACCTCCAGCCGGAAGCGGTCCTCCGGCTCCCCCGCCGCCACCCGGCCGGCGATGATCCTGCGGGCCCGGGCCGGCACATCCACGATCTGGCGGTGGATCTCCACCCTGCCCGACTCGATGCGCGAGACGTCGAGCAGCTCGGTGATCAGCCGCGTCACCCGGTCGGCGTCCGCGTTGACCGTCTCCAGCATGACGCGCTTCTGGGCGTCGGTGAAGCGCTCCCACTTGGCCAGCAGCGTCGCGGTGAACCCCTTGACACTGGTCAGCGGCGAGCGCAGCTCATGGGCCACGGTCGAGACCAGGTCGGCGCGGCTGCGCTCGATCCTGGCGCGCGCCGAGGCGTCGCGCAACGTGATCACGACACGCTCCACGTGTCCGCCGCGCGGCGGCGTGCGGACGAAGCGCGCGGCGACGAGCATCTCCTGACGGCCGGGCAGGTGCAGCGGCCGTTCCGGCTGGCGGCTGCGGATGGACAGCCCGCCCTGCGGGTCGAGCCACTTCCACCAGTCGCGGCCGTCCTGGTCGCGCATCGGCAGCACGTCGCCGATGAGCCTGCCCACCGCCGCCTCGCGGGTCACCCCGGTCAGCCGCTCGGCGGCCCGGTTGACCGTCAGGATCACACCGTCGGCGTCGGTGGCGACGAGGCCGTCGGGAAGGTCGTCGACGTCGATGCGCGCCCGCCCTCCGGCGTCCCCCTCAGGGGTGCCGCCGGGGGTGTCGTCACCTCGCACGAGACCGCCTCCTCGAGCTCCGGAACTGCGCGCGCCGCCGCGTCCTGCGCGACTCCTTCGCCGACAATAGCGGGTTTCCCGGGCCCGGCAGCAGCCTCAGAGCGCGGGGGTAGTGGGATCTTCCACGGAATGTAAGGTCTGCCGCTGAACGCGTGCCGAGGCGTACAGGCAGACCGCCGCCGCGGTGGCGAGATTGAGGCTTTCCGCGCGCCCGTAAATCGGCACGCGCACCACCTCGTCGGCCAGCGCGAGGAGTTCCGGCGGCAGCCCCCACGCCTCGTTCCCGAACAGCCAGGCGGTCGGCGCGTCCAGCGCGACCTCGTCCAGGGTCCGCGTGCCCGCGCCGTCGGCCGCGAGCACACGCAGCCCCGCCTCCCGCGCGTGCCGTACGGCGTCCGCGACGGACGTGCCGGTCACGACGGGCAGGTGGAACAGGCTCCCCGCGCTGGCCCTGACGCATTTGCCGTTGTACGGGTCCACCGAGGCGTCGGTGAACACGACCGAGTCTGCGCCCGCGGCGTCGGCCGTACGCAGGACCGTGCCCGCGTTGCCGGGATCGCGCACGTGGGCGAGGATCGCCACGAGCCGGGCCCCCCGCGGCACCGCCTCGTCCAGCGGGACGTGCACGAACCGGCACACGGCCAGCAGGCCCTGCGGGGTGACCGTCTGGGTCAGCTCCGACATGACCTCGCCGCTCGCGCGGTGGACGGGCACTTTCGCCGCGACGGCGGCAGCCACGATGTCGGCGTGCCGCGTCTCCGCCTCGACGGTCGTGAACAGTTCGACCGTGACGTCCTTGAGCGCCAGGGCCTCGCGGACCGCCTGCGGCCCCTCCGCCAGGAACGCGCGATCGCGGTCCCGGAAGGCGCGCTTGGTCAGCCTGCGGGCCGCCTTGACGCGCGGCGACTTGATGTTGGTGAGCTCCGCCATGCCCGCTTGTTCCCCCTTGACGTGGATGAGGGCCCACCGCAGGCGGCGGGCCCTCGTCTGTGCGCAGGTGTCAGGCGACCGGCGCGTTCACGTCGGACGGGAGCGCCTTCTTGGCGGACTCGACCAGCGTGGCGAAGGTCTGGGCGTCGTTCACCGCGAGGTCCGCGAGGATCTTGCGGTCCACCTCGATGCCGGCCAGGCGCAGGCCCTGGATGAACCGGTTGTAGGTGATGCCGTTGGCGCGGGCCGCGGCGTTGATCCGCTGGATCCACAGCCGGCGGAACGTGCCCTTCTTGTCCTTGCGGTCCCGGTACGCATAGGTCATCGAGTGGAGCATCTGCTCCTTGGCCTTGCGGTAGAGCCGCGACCGCTGCCCGCGGTAACCGCTCGCCCGCTCGAGAACGACCCGGCGCTTCTTCTTGGCGTTGAGCGCCCGCTTCACGCGTGCCATGTTGTTCTATCTCCCCGGGTCGTTACTTCGCGAGCAGCTTCTTGATCTTCTTGGTGTCGGCGTCGGACATGACGACGACACCCTCGAGACGGCGCGTGCGAGTGGACGGCTTGTGCTCGAACAGGTGCTGCCGGTTGGCGCGGCGGCGGACAACCTTGCCGGATCCGGTGAGCCGGAACCGCTTCTTCGCACCGCTGTGCGTCTTCATCTTCGGCATCTCAGCCGTCTCTCCTCTTTCGTCCGTGCCGACGGCCCGGGCCGGTGACCCGGGCCGGCGGCCTGCCTTACTCCGCGAGACCGCCCCGGTCTCGGTATCCGTGTACGTCTGCGGCGCCCCGCCTGGTGGTTCAGGCGGGCGTCACTGCGGCTGCGCGGCCTGCTCCTCGGCGGGCTCCGCCTCCGGCTGGCCGGCGTCACGGGCCTTGGCGGCGGCCTTCTCGGCCTTCGCCTCGGCCTTCTTCTTGTGCGGCCCGATCACCATGATCATGTTGCGGCCGTCCTGCTTCGGCTGCGACTCGACGAACCCCAGGTCGGTGACGTCCTCGGCGAGGCGCTGCAGGAGCCTGAAGCCCAGCTCTGGCCGGGACTGCTCGCGGCCCCGGAACATGATCGTGACCTTGACCTTGTCTCCCGCCTTCAGGAAGCGCACGACGTGACCCTTCTTGGTCTCGTAGTCGTGCGGGTCGATCTTCGGCCGGAGCTTGATCTCCTTGATGATCGTGTGCGCCTGGTTGCGGCGGGCCTCGCGCGCCTTCATGGCCGACTCGTATTTGAACTTGCCGTAGTCCATGAGCTTGCAGACGGGCGGGCGGGCCGTGGCCGCGACCTCCACCAGGTCGAGATCGCTCTCCTGGGCCAGCTTCAGCGCGTCGCCGATGGAGACGATGCCGACCTGTTCGCCGTTCGGGCCGACGAGGCGCACCTCGGGCACGCGAATACGGTCGTTGATGCGGGGCTCGGTGCTGATGGGACCTCCAAAAGACTTCCGCTTGTCTCGACCGCGCGGGGCAAAACAAAACCCCGCACGTCACGCATGCGGGGTCACTGAGCTCTCCTGCCGAAAACTCCGGTGTGATCCTTGACCCGTCCGCCTTTCGGCGATGCAGGTGGGAGGAGGACCTCCGCTTGCGCGTCCAGCTCATGCCGGACCGATCGAGTTCCTACGCTACCACAAACCCGAACATGCCTCGTCGTATTCCGGGGCCGCCCGTGCTGCCGGAAACCCGGTGCCGGTCGGAAACCTGCGCCGCTCAGGAAGCCGCGCGCCGCGCGATCTCGGCCTCGCCGGCGGCGCGCATCGCCTCGACCGGCACGTCCGCGCGCCCGGTCATCAGCTCAACCTGCCGCACCGCCTGGTGCAGCAGCATGGGGAAGCCGCCGACCACGGTGCGTCCCCGCGCGCGTACGGCCGAGGCCAGCGGGGTCGGCCAGGGCGCGTAGACGACGTCGAACAGCGCCGCCTTCTCGGGCAGGCGGGCCGCGACCCGTCCGGCCAGCGCGTCGGCCGCGCCGGACGGCAGCGTGGAGACGACCAGGTCGGCCGCGGGGTCGAAGTCGTCGAAGGAGCGCATGGTCACCGCCGTGCCGAGGCGCTCGGCGACCCGCAGGGTCTCCCCGGCGCGAACCGGGTCGCGCACGACGAGCGTGACCTCCGCCAGTCCCGTCTCGCGCAGGGCGGCGACGGCCGAGGCGGCCGTGGCGCCGCCGCCGAGGACGACCGCGGAGGCCGGCGCGGGCACCCCCGCTTCGGCGAGCGCCCGGACGATGCCGTACACGTCGGTGTTGTCCCCGTGCCGCCCCCCGTCGCGGAACACCACCGTGTTGGCGCCGCCGACCGCCAGCGCGAGGTCGGAGACGCTGTCGAGCAGGGGGAGCACGGCACGCTTGAGCGGCATCGTGAGCGACAGCCCGGCCCACTCGGCGCCCAGGCCGGCGATCAGGTCGGCGAGCCCGTCCTCGGCGCACTCGATCGCGTCGTAGCGCCAGTCGTTCAGGCCCATCGCCGCGTACGCCGCCCGGTGCAGGACGGGGGACAGCGAGTGGGCGATCGGGGAACCGAGGACGGCGGCCCGGCGGCCGGTCCCCTGGGCGGGCACGGTCACTTGTTGTTCCTGTTGAACTCGTCGCGGAGCTTCCAGAACTCCGACTCCTTGTCGGTGAACTTGGTGATGCCCCGCTTGGGGTCGACCGTCACGAAGTACAGCCAGTTGCCGTCGGCCGGGTGCAGCGCGGCCTCGATGGCGTGGTCGCCGGGGTTGCTGATCGGGCCCGGCGGCAGGCCGAAGTACTTGTAGGTGTTGTACCGCGAGGTGCTCTCCAGGTCGGCGTGCGAGGCCGCGATGCCGTACTTGTTCAGGCCGTACATGACCGTGCTGTCCATGCCCAGCTTCATCTGGGGGTTGGAGGTCAGCCGGTTGTAGATGACCCTGGCGACCTTCGGCATGTCCTCGGCGCTGCCTGACTCCGCCTGAACGATGCTGGCGATGACGATGATCTGCTTGGCGGTGAAGCCGAGCTGCTTCGCCTGGCCCTCCAGGTCGATCCGGTCGGCGGTCTGGTTGAACCGGTCGACCATCTTGGTGAGGATCTGCTGCGGGGTGAGCTTGCTGCTGATCTCGTACGTCGCCGGGAACGCGTAGCCCTCCAGGCGGCCCTTCGCGTACGGGGGAAGCCCGATGTCGGTGCGAGCGGCCTTCTTGAAGTCCTCGACCGGCTTGCCCGTGGCGGTGGACAGCTCCTCGTAGATCTTGCTGAGCCGCAGCCCCTCGCGGATGGTCAGCCGGTTGAGCATCCGGTTCTTGGGGTCGAGGAGGGCCAGGGCCGAGGCGGCGGACATGCCCTTGCGCATCTCGTACTGGCCCGGCTGGAGCGAGGAACTCTTCCCGGCCGCGCCGATGGCGTTGACGAACGCCCGCGCGCTGGCCACGACGCCCTCGTCCTCCAGCATCTGGGCGACGTCGGTGGCGCTCGCGCCCTCCTCGATCTCGACGACGACCTCGCCGCGCCCCTCCCCGGTGTAGTCCTTGGCGATCATCACGCTGCGCGCCCAGGTGAATCCGAAGTAGCCGAGGCTCCCGAGGACACCGACGATGATCACAACGGCGAACAGCGTGGCGACCCTGCCCTTGCGCCGCTGTTTCTTGCGGCGTCTGCGGCTGCGCCGCTGCTGGGTCCGGCTGCCAGGGGGCCGGCGCCGGGGAGAACCGTCGTCGTCCTCGGCGCCGAGCAGGAAGTCCATGTCCAGATCATTCATAGTGCGCTGGCCAATCTCTCGGTACGAGAGGCCTCCCGTCAAGCGAGTGTGCCAAACCGAGGGGGGGTCGGGGCAGGGGGTTCTCACGAGGGCGTTCCCGATATATGGAGCCCGCCTGGGGCGGCGGAGCCGTGTGGACGCACCGGGCGCCGGCCCGGAACCCCGCGGGACGGCGCCGCGTGGATGCCCGGAAGGCGATCAGTTCGTCCCGAGATACCTGTTCAGCTCCTCCCGATATTTCCTGAACTCCGCCTCTTTGTCTGTGAATTTGGTGATTTTACGCCGGGGATCTGTGGTGACGAACCAGTACCATGTGCCCGCGGCGGGGTGGAGGGCGGCGACGAGCGCGCTCTCCCCTGGGTTGCCGATGGGCCCGGGCGGCAGCCCTGCGCGCGCGTAGGTGTTGTATGGCGAGCCGACCCTCGTGTCCTCGGTGCTGACCTTGAGGGTGTGCCGGTTCAGCGCGTAGTTGACCGTGCTGTCCATCTCCAGCTTCGCGCCGCGCGCGAGACGGTTGTACACCACTCTGGCGATCTTGGGGTAGTCGGCGGGAACGCCGCCCTCCGCCTGCACGATGCTCGCGACCGTCACGGCCTGCTTGGGGGTCAGGTTCAGGCGCGGCGCCAGCTCCTCCAGCTTCACCTTCGCGGCGGCCACGCGGAACCGGGCCACCATCTTCCTGAGCAGGTCGGCGGCGGACATCCCCGGCTCGATCTCGTAGGTGGCGGGGAACAGGAACCCCTCGGCCGCCCCCTCGGCGTACGCGGGCAGGCGCAGCCGCCGGGGCTCGGCGACGGCCTCGGTGAAGTCCTTCAGGGGGATGCCGGTCCCGTCCGCGAGGGTGTGCAGCACCTCACTGGCGCGCAGCCCCTCGGGCACGGTGACCGTGCGCATGACCTTGCTGGCGGGTGCGAGCAGCAGGTCGAGGGCCTCGGCGGCGGCCATGCGGCGCCGCAGGGTGTAACGGCCCGGGCGCAGGCTGCTCTCCTTGGACCGTGTGATCACCTGTTCCACGAACGACTGGGTGCTGGCGACCACGCCGGCCCGCTCCAGCGTCCTGCCGATCTCGCCGGCGCTCGCCCCCGGCGTGATCTCGATGATGACCGTCCCCGACCCGCCACCGGTGTAGTCCGGGGCCTTGTCCGGCTGCGTGACGACCTCGTGCACGCCGTACGCGACCGCCGCCGCGACCAGGGCCAGAGCCCCGGCCACGGCGGCCGCGGCCCGCCTCACCGTGCGGTCCCGCCGCTCGCTTCCTCACCGGGCCCGGTGCCGGGCCGCGGTGGTTCGAGAGGTCTGCCGGAGGGATTGCCGGTGGCCCGCTCGCCGTCGAGCGCGGCCTGCAGCAGCACGACGGCCGCCGCCTGGTCGATCACGTCACGCTGGTTGCGGGCCTTCACGCCGCTGGACCTCAGGCCCTGCTGGGCGCTGACCGTGGTGAGCCGCTCGTCGACCAGCCGGATCGGGACCGGAGCCACGCGGGCGGCAAGCCGCGCGGCGAACTCGCGCGCGGCCCCGGCGGCGTGGCTCTCCTTGCCCGACAGCGACGTGGGCAGCCCGACCACGATCTCGATCGCCTCGTGCTCGGCCGCGATCTCCGCGATCCTCGTCAGGTCGCCCCGGCCGCGCCGTACGGTCTCCACCGGCGTGGCCAGCAGACCCGACGGGTCGCTGCGGGCCACGCCGATGCGGACGGAGCCGACGTCGACCCCGATCCTGACGCCGTGCCTCATCGGCCGCTCACGCCACCGCGGAGGAGATGGCCTCCTCGACCGCGCGAAGCGCGTCGCCGATCGCCTCGGGCCGCGTACCGCCGCCCTGGGCCACGTCGTCCTTGCCGCCACCGCCACCCCCGAGTGCCTTGGCGGCGACGCCGACGAGCCGGCCCGCCTTCAGGCCTCGCTCGCGTCCCGCCTCGTTGACCGCGGCGACGACGACCGGCCGGTCGGAGGGGACGCCGGAGACGACGACGACCGCGGCGCGGTCGCCAGGGAACCTGCCGCGCACATCGAGGGCGAGTTTACGCAGGTCGTCGGCGGTGGTGCCATCAGGCGCGCGGTGCGTCACCACGGAGACGCCCTGGACGTCGCGGGCCTGCGCTGCGAGTTCGCCGGCCACCGCGAGCACCTGCGCGGAACGCAGCTTCTCCAGCTCCTTCTCCGCCGTCCGCAGCCGGCTGACGATGCCCTCGACGCGCTCGGGCAGCTCCTCGCGGCGCGTCTTGAGCTGCTCGCTCAGCTGGGCGACCAGCACGCTCTCACGCGCCAGGAACCGGAACGCGTCGAGGCCGACGAGCGCCTCCACGCGGCGCACGCCCGCGCCGATGGACGACTCGCCCAGCACCTTCACCAGGCCGAGCTGGCCGGAGCTGGCCACGTGGGTGCCGCCGCAGAGCTCACGGGAGTAGTCGCCGACCTCGACCACCCGGACCTCGTCGCCGTACTTCTCGCCGAACAACGCGAGCGCGCCCATCGCGCGGGCCTGGGCCTGGCTGGTGTAGAACGCGTTGACCTTGAGGTCGTTGATCAGGACGGCGTTCACCTCGTCCTCGACGTCGCGCAGCATCGACACCGGGACGGCTCCCGCCGCGGTGAAGTCGAAGCGGAACCGGCCCGGGGAGTTCTCCGAGCCCGCCTGGGCCGCCGACTCGCCGAGCGCGTTGCGGAAGCCGCGGTGGACCAGGTGGGTCGCGGTGTGGCTGCGCGAGATCGCGCGGCGCCGCTCCAGGTCGATGTCGGCCTGCGCCTGCTCGCCGACGCGCACCTCGCCGGTGCGCACCTTGCCGCGGTGCACGACCAGACCGGAGACCGGCGACTGGACGTCCACGATCTCGATCTCCGCGCCGCCGGTGCGGATCACGCCCTGGTCGGAGAGCTGGCCGCCGCCCTCGGCGTAGAACGGGGTGCGGTCGAGCACGACCTCCAGCGTGGTCCCCGCGCCCGCCGCCGGGACGGACGCGCCGTCCACGAGCAGGCCGATGACGTTGGCTTCGGCGGTCGTGTGGTCGTAGCCGAGGAAGTCGACCTTCCCGGCCTTCTCCAGGATGCCGGTGAATACCGAGATGTCGGCGTTGCCGGTCTTCTTCGCCGCCGCGTCGGCCTTGGCCCGGTCCCGTTGCTCCTTCATGAGCCGGCGGAAGCCCTCCTCGTCCACCTGGAGGCCCTGCTCGGCCGCCATCTCCAGGGTGAGGTCGATCGGGAAGCCGTAGGTGTCGTGGAGCTGGAACGCCTGGTCGCCGCTGAGCGTCGCGACGCCCTTGCGCTTGGTCTCCTCCACCGCCACGTCGAAGATCGCCGTACCGGTGCGCAGCGTGCCGAGGAACGACGCCTCCTCGGCGTCGATGACCGTGTGGATGTTGGCGGCGTCCGCCTTCAGCTCGGGGTACTGCTCGCCCATCACGTCGATGGTCACGGCCGTGAGCGCGTGCATGTGCCGCTCCTCGCCCGCGCCGAGCAGGCGGAGGTTGCGGATCGCCCGGCGGAGCATGCGGCGCAGCACGTAGCCGCGGCCCTCGTTGGAGGGCAGCACGCCGTCGCCGACGAGCATGACGCCCGCCCGCATGTGGTCGGCGATCACCCGCAGCGACACGTCGGCCCGCTTGTCGCGCCCGTACCGCGACCTGGTGAGGTCGGCCGCCGTGTCGAGGATCTTGTACGTCGTGTCGATCTCGTAGATGTTGTCGACGCCCTGCAGGATGGCCGCCATGCGCTCCAGGCCCATGCCGGTGTCGATGTTCTTGGCCGGCAGCTCGCCCGCGACGTCGAAGTCGGTCTTGGCGCGGACCGTGCTGAGCTGGAACTGCATGAAGACGAGGTTCCACACCTCGAGGAAGCGGTTCTCGTCGGCGATCGGCCCGCCCTCGCGGCCGTACTCGGGGCCGCGGTCGTAGTAGATCTCCGAGCACGGCCCGCCCGGACCGGGAACGCCCATGTGCCAGTAGTTGTCGGCGAGGTCGCGGCGCTGGATGCGGTCGAGCGGCAGCCCCACCTTGCGGTGCCAGATGTCCTGGGCCTCGTCGTCGTCCAGGTAGACGGTCGCCCACAGACGGTCTTCGGGGAAGCCGAAGCCGCCGTCGGCCTCGGACCGGGTCAGCAACTCCCAGGCGAACGGGATCGCCTGCTCCTTGAAGTAGTCGCCGAAGGAGAAGTTGCCCAGCATCTGGAAGAAGCTGGCGTGCCGGGTGGTCTTGCCGACCTCGTCGATGTCGAGGGTCCGCATGACCTTCTGCGCGCTGGTCGCCCGCCGGTACGGCGGCGTCTGCTGCGCCAGGAAGAAGGGCTTGAACGGGACCATCCCCGCGTTCACGAGAAGCAGTGTCGGGTCCTCGGCGACCAGGCTGGCCGAGGGCACGACTGTGTGCCCGCGCTCCTCGAAGAAGCGCAGGAAGCGGCGCGCGATCTCTGCCGACTCCATTTCAGCGGCCGTCCTTTACGTCGTAGATTCTGTTTGTGCGGTTGGTGGTTCCATCAACCGTGTCGAGCCCGAACTCGGCGCGCAACTCGGTTTCCCTGCTCGCCGACAGGCGGCGCACCTCGCCGGCGAAATCCCTGAGCTGGTCGGCGAGGGTCCCCGCGTGGTCGGCGGTGCGCCTGGCCACATGGTCGGGCCGCAACGACTGAAGCTTACGCATGGTCCAGACCGTGAGGAACGCGCCCAGGGACATGTAGAAGAGCCGTCGGATCATCCGCGTCCCCTCCCGATCGCCCGGCGCTCCACGGCGCGCTCGGCCGCGTGCCGCTCACTGATCCTGTCTCCGGTGCGAGGGCCGGTGCGGGGGCCGCCGCGGGCGACCCTCCGGGCCGGAACCCCGCGGGCGGCGCGCCGGGCCAGCGCCAGGCGGACGCCGTCCCGGAACGCGGAGATCTTGAGCACCGGACCGGCGAACAGCGTGGACGCCACCCCGGTGAGCTTGACCATGTTGCCGCTGACGTCACGCATGTTGTCCGTGATCTCCTCGGCCGCCACCAGCCGCCGGTTGGCCTCGGAGACGGTCTGGCTCATGTCGTCGAGGAGCGGGGCGATGCGGTCGCTCAGCTCGGCCACCGACTTGCGGGTCTCGGTCAGCAGTCTGGCCAGCCTGACCAGCACGACGACCATGAAGCAGACCAGGATCACCCAGAAAATGGCGACCACGAGGCCCGCCAGCTCTCCCGCGGTAAGCATGTGCCGATCTCCCTAGATCAACGGAGCTGGAATGGCAAGACCTTACCGCGAACGACCTGCCCGCCGTCCCGCACCACACACCCGGGCCGTCCCGCACCACATGCTTCGGCCGCTGCGCACCACACACTCCGGGCCGCTTCGCGGCACACGTCCCGGACTGCTCCGTGTCGCACTCCGGCCGCCGCGGATGCCACCGCGGCGGTGCTCAGCCTCCGCGCAGGAAGCTCCGGATCTTCGCCCAGCGCTCGGCGAACCGCGCCTCCGCGCCGTGCGTGGTCGGCTCGTAGTAGCGGCGCTCCCGCAGCTCCTCCGGCGCGTAGTCCTGGCGGACGAGGCCGTGCTCGAAGTCGTGCGGGTACTGGTAGCCCTTGCCGTGGCCGAGCTTCTTCGCGCCCGCGTAGTGAGCGTCGCGCAGGTGGCCGGGAACGCGGCCCACCATGCCGCGCCGCACGTCGTCGGAGGCCGCGCCGATCGCCTTCACGACCGCGTTCGACTTGGGCGCGAGCGCGCAGTGGATGACGGCCTGGGCGAGGTTGATCCTGCCCTCGGGCAGGCCGATGAACTCCACGGCCTGGGCGGCGGCCACCGCCACCTGCAGGCAGGTGGGATCGGCCATCCCCACGTCCTCACTGGCGAAGATCACGATTCGGCGGGCGATGAACCGCGGGTCCTCCCCCGCCTCCACCATCCGCGCCAGATAGTGCAGCGCCGCGTCGGCGTCCGAGCCCCGCATGCTCTTGATGAACGCGCTGACCACGTCGTAGTGCTGGTCGCCCTGCCGGTCGTAGCGCACGGCCGCCTTGTCTACGGCCTTCTCCACGACCTCGACCGTGACCTCGGCCGTGGCCCCGTCGGCCAGCATCGCGGCCGCCTCCAGGTAGGTCAGCGAGCGCCGCGCGTCGCCGCCGGCCAGCCGTACGAGCTGGTCGAGGGCGTCGGGGTGCAGCGTGACGCGCCCGCCGAGACCGCGCGGGTCGGCGACCGCCCGCTCCAGGACGGCGCGGACGTCGTCTTCGGCCAGCGGCTCGAGCGTGAGCAGCAGCGAGCGGGACAGCAGCGGGGAGATGACCGAGAAGAACGGGTTCTCCGTGGTCGCGCCGATGAAGGTGACCCAGCGGTTCTCCACGGCGGGCAGCAGCGCGTCCTGCTGCGCCTTGTTGAACCGGTGGACCTCGTCCACGAACAGCACGGTCTGCCTGCCGGTCATGCCGAGCTCGCGGCGGGCCTGGTCGATGGCGGCGCGCACGTCCTTGACCCCGGCGGAGACCGCCGAGATCTCCACGAACCTCCGCTTGGTCGCGCCCGCCACGACGTACGCCAGCGTGGTCTTTCCGGTGCCCGGGGGCCCCCACAGGAACAGCGACATCGGGGCGTCGCTCTCCACCAGGCGGCGCAGCGGCGTGCCGGGCCCCAGCAGGTGCCGCTGGCCGATCACCTCCTCCAGCGAGCGCGGCCGCATCCGCACGGCCAGCGGCTCCTGGCCCCGATGCGCCTCCTCGGCGGCCGAATCGAACAGGCTCTCCACATCGCCGACACTACCGTCAGCCGCCCCACACGGCCGTCGCCCCCGTGTGCCCGGTCCGTACGGCGTAGTAGCCGACGACCACGGCGAGGATCACGGCGGCGGCCGACACGACCAGGACGCCCGCACGCGAGCCCGCGCCCTGCGGGGCACGGCGGGCCCGGGTGAGCCACACCATCACCAGGGCCGCGACGGTCAGGATCGTGGTCACCTGCATGAGGACCTCCCCGAACCCGCTGTGGACCTCGATCGCCCCGGAGGGCCGGCCCTGGAACATCCGGCGCTCGAGCGCCTCCCCGCTCTGCTTGGCGGCGAACACCGCGCCCAGGGCCACCACGGCGGTCGCGACCAGGGCCCAGTCGAGCTTGTGCCGCAGGCGGGGCAGCGCGGCGTACGCGATCGACAGCACAGCGAGCAGCGGTACGAAGATCACCGCCGCGTGGACGATGAGAGCATGGGCCGGGAGTCCGAGGACCTGGTCGAACATCGTGCATCGCTCCTGAGACTGCAACCGGGGGCGCCGGCCCGGGGGCCGTCCCCCGTCGTACGGGTTGAACGGCAGGAGGTTCGCAGGGAGATCTGAGAGCAAGATGAGCGCAAACTGTGGTGATACCCCTGGGACGTGTGCTTTACACGGAGCCGACGGGATCACGGATAGAGTGGCCCATCACTCGTAATAAAAGGGGAAAGGGAAGGCATAGCGGTGACCGACACTGATCGGCAGAAGCAACCGGCTTCGCGCGTGAGCACGGCCGGGCGCGCGACCACATCCCGTCGCCGCCTGCACGGCGCCTTCGGCGCCGGGCTCTCGCTCCTCGCGCTGACGGGCAGCCTGGTGGCCTGCAGTGACGGCTCGGACAAAAGCACAGCCCAGGCCACCCCCTCGGCCTCCGCCTCGGCCTCGAACGCGGCGGGTCCCACGGTGAAGAACAGCGAGTCGGCGGAGCCCACGCCGGCGGCCAAGCCCACCAGCCTGCGCCAGGTCACCTGCAAGTACCGCAAGGACGACTCGGGCAGCCCGTCGAAGTTCGTGGGCTTCCCGCCCGGCAAGTTGAGCAGGTCCGTCGGCACGGCCAAGAAGATGGTCATCACCACGAACCAGGGTGAGATCGTCATCGGCCTGGCCACCAGGGACGTGCCGTGCGCGGTGAACGCCCTGGCGTTCCTGGCCAAGAAGAACTTCTACGACAACACCGTCTGCCACCGTCTCGCGACGGTGGAGACCGTCGGCCTCGGCATGCTGCAGTGCGGCGACCCGCTGGCCAAGGGTGACGGCAAGAGCCCGAAGGACGGCGCGGGCGGCCCGGGATTCCTGTTCGACGACGAGAACCTCAACGGCATGCCGCTCAGCCGCGGCACGGTCGGGCTGGCGCAGAACACCGAGGACGCCAACTCCAACGGCAGCCAGTTCTTCATCTCCTTCACGGACGAGAACACCCAGCTGACCGCCATGGGCGCCGCCTTCACGATGATCGGCGTCGTGACCAAGGGCATGGACGTCATCGACAAGATCGCCAAGGGTGGCATCATCCCCTTCAACGACGACCCCACGGCCGACGTGCGGGGCGAGGGCTCCAACGCCCCCAAGAAAAAGGTAGTGATCAAGGACGTCGCCATCGTCTGAGCGCTTCCGACGTACGACGGCCCCCGCGACCGGTGTCGCGGGGGCCGTCTCACGCTCGTGGGCCCAGCGGCGGGCCCGGGCCGGTGACGCCGCAGGCCGGGCCTGGTAGCAAGGACCTGGGCCCGGTGCGCGACGGACTCGGGGCTCAGCTCGCGGCGGGCTCGGGCGTGTCGCCCTTCGGCGTGGCGTCCACGCCGGCCTCCTTGCGCTGCTCCGGGCTGATCGGGGTGGGCGCCCCGCTCAGCGGGTCGAAGCCGGACGCCGTCTTCGGGAAGGCGATCACGTCCCGGATCGACTCACCGCCCGCCAGCAGCATGCAGACGCGGTCCCAGCCGTAGGCGATGCCGCCGTGCGGCGGCGGGCCGTACTTGAACGCCTCGAGCAGCCAGCCGAACTTGCCCTCGGCCTCCTCCTTGGAGATGCCGAGCACGTCGAAGACCCGCTGCTGCATCTCGGCCCGGTGGATACGGATCGAGCCGCCGCCGATCTCCATGCCGTTGCAGACCATGTCGTAGGCGTACGCCAGGGCCTCGCCGGGGTTGTCCTGGAAGGTGTCGGCGTATTCCGGCTTGGGAGAGGTGAACGGGTGGTGGACCGGGGTCCAGCCGCCCTCGCCGTCCTCTTCGAACATCGGGGCGTCGACGATCCACAGGAACGACCACTGCGACTCGTCGATCAGGTCGCAGCGGCGGCCGATCTCCAGGCGGGCCGCGCCGAGCAGGTCGCGGGAGGCCGCGGGCGCTCCGGCCGCGAAGAAGATCGCGTCGCCGGCCTTGGCCCCGGTCTTCCCGGCGAGACCGGCCAGCTCGGTCTCCGACAGGTTCTTGGCCACCGGACCGCCCAGCGTGCCGTCCTCCTGCACCAGCACGTACGCCAGGCCGCGCGCGCCGCGCGACTTGGCCCACTCCTGCCAGGCGTCGAGCTCCTTGCGGGTCTGCGATGCGCCGCCGGGCATCACGACCGCGCCCACGTACGGCGCCTGGAAGACGCGGAACGAGGTGCCGGAGAAGTAGTCGGTGAGGTCGGTCAGCTCGACGCCGAAGCGCAGGTCGGGCTTGTCCGAGCCGTACCGCGCCATGGCCTCGGCGTACGTCATCCGGGGCAGCGGCGTCGGCAGCTCGTAGCCGATCGTCTCCTTCCAGATCCGCCCGATGAGCGCCTCGCCCAGCTCGATCACGTCGTCCTGGTCCACGAACGACATCTCGATGTCGATCTGGGTGAACTCGGGCTGCCGGTCGGCCCGCAGGTCCTCGTCGCGGAAGCAGCGGGCGAGCTGGTAGTAGCGCTCCAGGCCGGAGACCATGAGGAGCTGCTTGAACAGCTGCGGCGACTGCGGCAGGGCGTACCAGTTGCCCGGCTGGAGCCGTACGGGCACCAGGAAGTCGCGGGCGCCCTCGGGCGTCGAGCGGGTCAGGCTCGGGGTCTCGACGTAGACGAAGCCGCGCTCGCGCATGACCTCGTTGGCGAGGTAGGTCGCCTGCGAGCGGATCCGCAGCGCGTCGGCGATCCGCTGGCGGCGGATGTCGAGGTAGCGGTACTTGAGCCGCGCCTCCTCCGACACCCCCGCGTTGCCCTCGATCGGGAACGGCAGCGGAGCCGACTCGCTCAGCACCTCCACCTCGGAGGCGACGACCTCGATCTCGCCCGTGGGCAGATCGGGGTTCTCGTTGCCGGCCGGGCGCAGGCGTACCTCGCCTGTGACCTTCACGCAGTACTCCGCGCGCAGGTCGTGGGCGTGGTCCTCCTCGCGGAAGACCACCTGGGCCGAGCCGGAGGCGTCGCGCAGGTCGATGAAGACCACGCCGCCGTGGTCGCGCCGGCGCGCCACCCATCCGGCCAGCGTCACCTTCTGGCCCGCGTGCTCCTTGCGGAGCGTGCCTGCCTCGTGGGTGCGGATCACGAGAGTTTCCCCTTCAAGAACTCGACGACCTCCGCGAGCGGAACCGCGGTCTGGTCGGCTGTGGTCAGGTCCTTCACTTGCACGGCTCCCGCCTCGATGTCGCGGTCGCCGAGGATGAGCGCGTATCGCGCTCCGGACCGGTCGGCGCCCTTCATGGCCCCCTTGACGCCCTTGCCTCCGAACGACATGTCGGCGTCGAGGCCCGTACGGCGCAGTTCGGCGACGATCTGGAACATCCGGCGGCGCGCCTGTTCGCCCAGCGGGACACCGTACACCTGGACCCGCCCGCGCGCCTCGTCCCGCTCCAGCAGCCCCTCGGCCTCCATGGCGAGGATCGTGCGGTCCACGCCGAGCGCCCAGCCGACGCTCGGCAGCGCGGGCCCGCCGATCATCTCACTCAGCCCGTCGTAGCGCCCGCCGCCCCCGACCGCGGACTGCGCGCCCAGGCCGTCGTGGACGAACTCGAAGGTGGTGCGCGTGTAGTAGTCGAGGCCGCGGACCAGGCGGGGGTCGTCGGTGTAGGCGATGCCGGAGGCGGTCAGCAGGGTGCGGACCTCCTCGTGGTAGCTCTTGCAGGCCCCGCAGAGGTGATCGACGACCAGGGGCGCGCCGGCGAGCTGCGCCTGCACCTCGGGCCGCTTGTCGTCCAGCACGCGCAGCGGGTTGATCTCGATGCGCTCGCGGGTGGCCTCGTCGAGGTCGAGGGCGCGCAGGAAGTCCTGCAGCGCGGCCCGGTAGGCCGGGCGGCACTCCTTGCAGCCCAGCGTGTTGAGCAGGAGCCGGACCCCGGTCAGGCCCAGGGCGGTGAAGCCGTCGTGGGCGAGCAGGATCAGCTCGGCGTCAAGCGCCGGGTCCTCGGCGCCGACGGCCTCGGCGCCGACCTGGGAGAAGTGCCGGTAGCGGCCCTTCTGCGCGCGCTCGTACCGGAACTGGCTCCCCGAGTACCAGAGCTTGACCGGGAGCTGCCCGTTGTGCAGGCCGTGCTGGAGCACGGCCCGCATGACCGGGGCGGTGCCCTCGGGGCGGAGAGTGATGGAACGCCCGCCCTTGTCGGTGAAGGTGTACATCTCCTTGGAGACGACGTCGGTCGACTCCCCGACGCCGCGGACGAACAGCGCGGTGTCCTCGAAGGTCGGCGTCTCGATGTAGCCGTAGCCCGCGTGGCGGACCGGGGCGACGAGCGCCTCGCGGACGGCGAGGACGCGCTCGGATCGCGGCGGGAGCCAGTCGAAGGTGCCCTTGGGCGCCTGGAAGGTCATCACAATCCTCTGGTCGGGCCTGCGTGCGGCGCGACGTCCCTCAGGAAAGGGTTGGTCGCGCGCTCGCGGCCGATGGTCGTCTGAGGTCCGTGGCCGGGCAGAACCGTGGTCTCGTCCGGCAGTGTCAGCGTCTTGGCGAGGCTGCGCAGGATCGCGGCGTAGTCGCCGCCGGGCAGGTCGGTACGGCCGATGGAGCCGGCGAACAGCAGGTCGCCCGCGAACAGGACCTGGGAGTCCTGGACGGGCGCCCGGAACGTCACCGACCCCTCGGTATGGCCCGGCCTGTGCTCGACCGTGAACTCAAGCCCGGCCAGCGTCAGCACGGCCCCGTCGGTCAGCTCCCGCACGTCGTCGGGCTCGGAAAGTTTCAGGCCGCCGAACGCCTGGCCCGTCTGCGGCGGGAACCCCTTCGCCGGGTCCGACAGCAGGGCGCGGTCGTCGGGATGGATCCACGCGGGCACGTCGCGGGCGCCGCACACGGGCGCGACCGACCAGACGTGGTCGATGTGGCCGTGGGTGAGCAGCACCGCGACCGGCTTCAGCCGGTGCTCGCGCAGCAGCGCGTCCAGGTCCTCCACGGCGTCCTGACCTGGGTCGATGACCACGCACTCCTCGCCTGCTGCGGGAGCGACGACGTAACAGTTGGTCTGGAACGACCCTGCGGGAAACCCGGCGACGAGCACGGAAGCGGCCTCTGCGTCTCTACGGATCAATCAAGGATTGCGCGAGCGAATGTAACCGAAGGGTACCGGTGCGGGTCGGCAGGCTGCGAACCAATACCCGTCAGCCGATACGATTCGCCCACCTCAATAGTCATTCTTGGAGCAGTCGAGCCGGATGCTATAGAACGGGCCGCCGTTCCCGGAGCACCTCCCGGGTGTGGCGGGCACGCGCCGGCGAGATCGCGTCCGGGCGTACGACCATGGGAAACAGGACAAGTCGGGAGGTCGAAGTGGTCACCGGCAAGGACCGGCAGAAGCAGCTGGCCCGGGAGCACTACGAACGGCAGCTGCGGGCACGCGTGGAACGCGAGCAGAAGTCGCGGCGCAATGCGATCATCGGCACCACCGCGGCCGTGGTGGTGGTGATCGGCGGCGTGGTGGCGGCGACGACCCTCCTCGGCCGTGACGACAGCGACGCCACGGCGTCGGCATCGGCGTCGGCGAGCAGCAAGCCCCTCGCGAACGACCCGAAGCCGTACGACCCGGCCAAGGGCACCTGCGGCTACGTCGCCGACGAGGGCAGCGGCCAGGTCAAGAACGTCGGCATGCCGCCGGAGAAGGTGAGCACCGCCCCGGCGACCATGACCATCAAGACCAACCTCGGCGACATCGTCGCGAGGCTGGACAGCGAGAAGGCGCCCTGCACGGTCAACTCGTTCAAGTTCCTGGCCTCGAAGGACTACTTCGACGACTCGAAGTGCCACCGGATGGGCACGGACTTCCCGATCCTGCAGTGCGGCGACCCGCTGGCCAAGGCCGACGGCAAGAACCCGACCGACGGCCAGGGCGGACCGGGCTACCGCTTCGCCAACGAGAACCTGGCGGGCGCGAAGTACACGCGGGGCGTGCTCGCGATGGCGAACAGCGGCCCGAACACCAACGGAAGCCAGTTCTTCATCGTGTTCGGGGACACCGGGCTGACGCCCGACTACACGCCTTTCGGTACGGTGACCAAAGGACTCGAAATCGTGGACAAGGTCGCAAAGAAGGGCGTCATCGCCAGCGCCGGCGGGGATGGCACTGGTGCCCCGAAGCAGCCCGTGGTCATCAAAGACGTGACAATCACCAGCAAGAGCTGACGTAATACAACCAAGGGCACATCGAGCCCTGGAGGCTGATTCAAGTGCGGGAGGACACGGTGAGCACCGACCCGTGGGGCCGGGTAGACGAGGACGGCACCGTCTACGTGCGTACGGCTGAGGGAGAACGGGCCGTCGGGTCCTGGCAGGCCGGTGAGCCGGAGGAGGCGCTGGCCTACTACCACCGGAAGTTCGACGAGCTGGCGGGCCAGGTGCAGCTCCTCGAGCAGCGGGTGCGCGGCACCGACCTCGCGCCGGCCCAGGCCGAGGCGAGCATCGCGAAGCTGCGGGAGTCGGTGACCGAGGCGCACGCGGTCGGCGACCTCGGCTCGCTGCAGGACCGGCTGACGGCGCTGACCGAGCTGGTCGGCAAGCGGCGCGAGGAGCTGCGGGCGGCGCGCGACCAGGCCCGGGCGCACGCGCGCGAGGTGAAGGAGCGCATCGTCGCCGAGGCCGAGCGCATCGCCGAGGAGACGACGCACTGGAAGTCCGGCGGTGAGCGGCTGCGGCAGCTCGTCGAGGAGTGGAAGGCCGCGGAGCGGGTCGACCGCGCCACCGAGGCCACACTGTGGAAGAGGCTGTCCACGGCCCGTACGGCCTTCGCCAAGCGGCGCAAGGCGTACTTCTCCTCGCTCGACCAGCAGCGCGACGCGGTGCGCGACACCAAGGAGCGCATCGTCGTCGAGGCGGAGGCGCTGGCGGGCTCGACGGACTGGAACGCCACCGCGGCGGCCTACCGGGAGCTGATGCGCCAGTGGAAGACCGCCGGCCGCGCCTCCCGCGAGGTCGAGGACGAGCTGTGGGCGCGTTTCAAGGGCGCCCAGGACCAGTTCTTCCAGGCCCGCTCGGCGGTGTTCGCGGAGCGGGACGCCTCCTTCGCGGCCAACGCCGAGGTGAAGGAGGCCCTGCTGACCGAGGCCGAGAAGCTGCTTCCGGTCACCGACGCGCGTACCGCGCGCTCTGCGTTGCGTGGCATCCTGGAGCGCTGGGAGGCCGCCGGGCCGGTGCCGCGCGAGCAGCGCGACCGTCTGGAGGGCGGGCTGCGCAAGGTCGACGACGCGGTCCGCAAGGCCGAGGAGGCCGAGTGGAAGCGCTCCAACCCCGAGGCCAGGGCTCGCGCCCAGGACACGGTCAACCAGCTCCGCAGGTCCATCGAGCAGCTGGAGACCCGGCTGGCCAAGGCCCGGGCGGCCGGCCGTGACAAGGACGCCAAGGAGGCGGAGGAGGCGCTGGCCGCCCGTCTGTCCTGGCTCCAGGAGGCCGAGCGGACACTCGCCGAGTTCTCCTGACCCCTCTCGCCCCACCCCCGGCGTGATCGTGTGGTTCGTCCCGCGCCGGGGGCCGAGCCGGGCAAACTCTGTGATCTCGCAGGATGTGAACACGTCCGGTGCACGATCACGGAGTGGGTGCGCGCACGTCACGCACCCCGTCCGGGACGAACCACACGATCACCGAATGTGTGTCCGCACGCCATCCCTGCGACGAACCGCGGGATCGCACCCGTCCGGGAGCGGTCAGCTGGTGACGCGGTAGACGTCGTAGACGCCCCCGACGTTGCGCACCGCCTTGAGCACGTGGCCGAGGTGCTTGGGGTCGCCCATCTCGAAGGTGAACTTGCTGATCGCCACCCGGTCGCGGCTGGTCGTGACCGAGGCCGACAGGATGTTCACGTGCTGGTCGGACAGCGTCCGCGTGACGTCCGACAGCAGGCGCGGCCGGTCGAGCGCCTCCACCTGGATGGCGACGAGGAAGACCGAGTCGTCCCCCGGCGACCAGGACACGTCCACCAGCCGGTCGGGATGGGCGCTCAGCTGTTCCACGTTCGGGCAGTTCGTGCGGTGCACGGAGACGCCGTGCCCCCGCGTGACGAACCCGACGATCTCGTCCCCCGGCACCGGAGTGCAGCAGCGCGACAGGCGGACCCACACGTCCGGGTCGCCCGCGACCATCACACCGGCGTTCGAGTTGGCCCTCAGACGGCCCTTGAGCCGCGTCGGGACCTGGGCCTCGGCGATGTCCTCCTCGGCCCCCTCGACGCCTCCCAGGGCCTGTACGAGCTTGTCCACGACCGCCTGGGCGGTGAGGTGCCCCTCTCCGACGGCCGCGTACAGCGCCGAGACGTCGGCGTAACGCAGATCCCTGGCCAGGGCCAGCAGCGCCTCTCCGGACATGAGCCGCTGCAGCGGCAGGCCCTGCTTGCGCATGGCCCGCCCGATCGCCTCCTTGCCCGCCTCGATGGCGGTCTCGCGGCGCTCCTTGGTGAACCACTGGCGGATCTTGTTGCGGGCCCGGCCGCTCTTGACGAACTTGAGCCAGTCCCTCGACGGGCCCGCGTCCGGCGACTTCGACGTGAAGATCTCGACGGTGTCGCCGTTGCCGAGGCGGGACTCCAGCGGGACCAGCCTGCCGTTCACCCGCGCGCCGATACATCGGTGGCCGACCTCGGTGTGCACGGCGTACGCGAAGTCGACCGGGGTGGCTCCCTCGGGCAGGGCGATCACCTGGCCGCGCGGGGTGAAGACGAACACCTCCGACACCGACAGGTCGAAGCGCAGCGACTCCAGGAACTCCCCGGGGTCGGAGGTCTCCTTCTGCCAGTCGAGGAGCTGGCGCAGCCAGGCCATGTCGTTGACCTGCTTGACCTTGCCGGGACCCGCCCCGGTCATCTCCTCCTTGTACTTCCAGTGCGCGGCCACGCCGTACTCGGCGCGGTTGTGCATGGCCCGCGTGCGGATCTGCAGCTCGATGGCCTTGCCCTCGGGCCCCATGACCGTCGTGTGGAGCGACTGGTACATGTTGAACTTGGGCATGGCGATGTAGTCCTTGAACCGCCCCGGCACCGGCTTCCACTGGGCGTGGATCGTTCCGAGCGCGGCGTAGCAGTCGCGGACCGTGTCGACCAGGACGCGGATGCCCACCAGATCGTAGATGTCGTCGAAGGCCACGCCCTTGGCGATCATCTTCTGGTAGATCGAGTAGTAGTGCTTGGGCCGGCCGCGCACGGTCGCCTTGATCTTCGCCTCGCGCAGGTCGGCGGAGACCTTCTCGATGACCTCGTGCAGGAACAGGTCGCGGCGCGGCGCGCGCTCCGACACCATCCGGGCGATCTCGTCGTACCGCTTGGGGTAGAGCATGGCGAACGCGAGGTCCTCCAGCTCCCACTTGATGGTGTTCATGCCGAGCCGGTGGGCCAGCGGCGCGAAGATCTCCAGTGTCTCCCGGGACTTCTGCTGGCGCTTGTGCTCGGGCATGTAGCGCATGGTCCGCATGTTGTGCAGCCGGTCGGCCAGCTTGATCACCAGCACGCGGATGTCGCGCGACATCGCGACGACCATCTTGCGCACGGTCTCGGCCTGCGCCGCGTCGCCGAACTTCACCTTGTCGAGCTTGGTCACGCCGTCGACGAGCAACGCGATGTTGTCGCCGAAGTCGGCTCGTAACTCGTCGAGGCTGTAGGCGGTGTCCTCCACGGTGTCGTGCAGCAGGGCCGCGCACAACGTCTCGTCGTCCGTGCCCAGCTCCGCCAGGATCGTCGCCACCGCGAGCGGGTGGGTGATGTACGGGTCGCCGCTCTTGCGCTTCTGATCGCGGTGATGATAGGCGGCGACGTCGTACGCGCGCTCGATCAGCCGCAGGTCGGCTTTGGGATGGGTGGCACGGACCGTCTTGAAGAGCGGTTCCAACACCGGATTCATAGCACCCCACTGCCCCCCGAAACGGGCGAGCCTCCGTCGCGTGGCCGGCGAGGCCGGCCTGTCCTCCGGGACCGCCGCCGGGTCGCGCGCCGCGTCAGGGGGCACGTCGGCGACGGGCTCGGGGACGTCGCGGGGCGTCTCACCGCGATCGACCCGCGCGTCGTCGGGCACGACCACATCACGGGGCACACAGACTCCTCACGTCGAGTCCAGGTTCCACAGTGTATCCGTGCTGCCACAGCGCTCTCGGCCACCCGCCCCCGAGCCGTACGGGCCGGTCGTCCGGCTCAGACGGTGAGCAGGGTGCGGACGTCCAGACCCGGCAGCCGGTCACGGCCGGAGAGGAAGGACAGTTCCATCAGGAAGGACACGGCCACGACCTCCGCGCCCGTCCTCCTGACCAGCTCCACGGCCGCCCGGGCCGTGCCGCCCGTGGCGAGGACGTCGTCCACGATCAGGACCCGGTCGCCGGGGTCGAAGGCGTCGGCGTGCACCTCGATCGTCGCGGAGCCGTACTCGAGATCATAGGACGCCTCGTACGTCTCGGCGGGCAATTTGCCCTTTTTGCGCACAGGTACGAACCCCGCGCCACTGCGGTAGGCCACCGGTGCGGCGAGGATGAAGCCCCGCGCCTCGATGCCGACCACCTTGTCGAACGCCAGGCCTCCCCCGAGCTCGCCGACGACCTGGGTGAAGGCCGCGTGGTCCGCCAGCAGCGGGGTGATGTCCTTGAAGAGGATGCCCGGCTTGGGGTAGTCCGGGACATCCCTGATGAGAGCCGTCCAGTCAGTCACGACGCCCACCCTAACGGGACCGCGGAACGCGACGGCGCCCCCGGAACCGGGCGGGTTCCGGGGGCGCCGTCGGCGGAGCGAGATCAGCTCTTCTTGCGCTTGTCCGCGGGAGGCGTCGTGGTGTTCTGCGACCCGGCGGACACGGGCTCCTTGGCCGTACGGGCGGCGGCCTTGGCGGCGGAGGCCTCCTTGGCGTGCACGCGCTGCGCCAGCGCCTGCCACTTGGGCTCCCGCTCCTTGAGCGTGACCAGGATCGGCGTCGCCACGCACAGGGACGAGTAGGTGCCGACGATCATGCCGACGAACAGCGCCAGCGACAGGTCCTTCAGCGTCCCGGCGCCGAGCAGCGTGGTGCCGACGAACAGGATGGCCGCCACGGGCAGGATCGCGGTCAGCGAGGTGTTCAGCGACCGGATCAGCGTGTGGCTGAGCGCGTTGTTGGCGGCCTGCGTGTAGGTCATCTTGGCACTCGTGCCGAGCTTCGCGGTCACTTCCTTGATCATGTCGAACACGACGACCGCGTCGTACAGCGAGTAACCGAGGATCGTGAGGAAGCCCAGCATGGTCGCCGGGGTGACCTCGAAGCCCGTCCAGGCGTAGACGCCGGCGGTGATGACCAGGTCGTGCACCAGCGCGACGATGGCCGCGAGCGCCATCCGCCACTCGAAGGCCACGGACAGGTACAGCATGACCGCGATCATGAAGACCGCCAGGCCGACCCACGCCTTCTGGGAGACCTCGCCACCCCAGCTCGCGCCGATGACCTGCGAGCTAACCTGCTGCTCCGACACGCCGAACCGCTGGCTGACGGTCTTCTGGATCTTGGACACCTCGTCGCCGTCGAGGCTCTGGGTGGTGACCCGCCAGTTGGGCCCGGCCTGCTGGACGATGGGGTCGTGCCCGACCACGTCCCGCACGGTCTCGCGCACCTGCTCCACGCTGGATCCTGGAGTGCGGGCGAAGTCGATGACGGACCCGCCCCTGAACTCCACGCCGAGAGTGAGCCCGTGGATCACGATGCCGAGGATGGAGACGACCATCAGGAACGCCGACAGGCTGTACCAGAGCCTGCGCTTGCCGACGAAGTCGATGTCGATGTCGCCGCGGTAGAGGCGGCTGATAACTCCCGGCATCACGCCTCCTGCAGGGTCTGCTCGGCGGAGCCGGTGCGGCTCATGCGCTCCGCGTCGAGTCCGGACAGCTTGTGGCCCTTGGCGAAGAACCGCAGGCGCGCCGCGATCGTCATCAGCGGCTTGGTGAACATGAACACCACCACGACGTCGATCAGCGTGGTCAGGCCCATCGCGAACGCGAAGCCGGCCACGCCGCCCACGGCGAGGAAGAACAGCACCACGGCCGCGATGAACATGACGGCGTCGGCCACCAGGATCGTCCGCCGGGCCCGCCGCCAGGCGACCTCCACCGCCGAGCGCAGCGTACGGTGGCCCTCCTTGATCTCGTCACGCACCCGCTCGAAGTAGACGATGAACGAGTCCGCCGTGATGCCGATCGACACCACCAGACCGATGATGTGCGGCAGCGAGAGCCGGAAACCGGCGTTCTGGCTGAGAACCGCCACGGTCAGGTAGGTCACGATCGTCGCGACGCCGAGGCTGGCCACGCCGACCAGGCCGAGGCCCCGGTAGTAGAGCAACAGGTAGATCACGACCACGAGCAGGCCCAGCGCGCCGGAGATGAGACCGCCGCGCAGCTGGTCCTGGCCCAGCGTCGAGGAGACGGTCTCCACCGACCCCTGCTTGAACTTCAGCGGCAGAGCGCCGTACTTGAGCTGGTCGGCCAGCTCCGTGGCCGTCGCCTGGGTGAAGCCGCCCGAGATCTCGGTGTTTCCACCGGTGATCCGGCCGTTCGCGACCGGTGCGCTGATGACCAGGCCGTCGAGCACCACCGCGAGCTGGTTGCGGGGCGGCTGGGAGTTGAACGCCTTGCCGGTCAGGTCGGCCCACTGGGTCGCACCGCGGCTCTTGAAGCTGAGGTTGACCACCCACTCACCGGTGTCCTGCCGCAGTCCCGCCGCGGCCGAGGAGATCTCCGAACCCTGCACCGCGGCCTTGTCGAGGATGTACCGGGCGCTCTTGTCGTCGCTGCAGGCCACCATCTGCGTGTTCGGGTCGTCCTGCGCGCCCTGGCCGTGGTCGTTGGCCGTGCAGTCGATCTCACGGAACTTCGTGATCATCGCGGGATCGATGCCGCTGGTGTCCTGGCCCGCCAGAGGGTCGTCGTCGGCGGGCTGCGGGCTCTGGGTGGGCGAGGGCGACGCCCCGGCCTCCGTCTTCCCAGTGCTCTTCGCCCCCGCTCTCGCTCCGCTCCTGTGCCCGGCCCTGGCGGCGGGGGAAGCGGACGGCGACGGCGCGGTCAGGGCCGAGGACAGGGCGCGGCCGGCCGGCGTCGCCGAGGTGCCGGGGCCCTTGCTCGGTGCGGCGCTCTGGGTCCCCGCGGGAGTCGGCGCGGCGGGCGTCGTGGCCACCGCCTGCGGCTGCATCTTCGCCGGCGCCACCGCGAGCACCTGGCGGAAGCGCATCTCCGCCGTCGTCGCGATGAGCTTGAGCGCCTCCGCCTGGCCCACTCCGGGGATCTGGATCACGATGTTGTCGTTGGCCTTGGCCACCTCGGAGTCCGAGATGCCGGTGCCGTTGACACGGGCACGGATGATGTCCACAGCCCGGTTGAGGGACTCCTCCGGAGGAGCCTTGCCGTCCAGCGTGACCGGCGTGAGCGTCACCGTGGTGCCACCCGCGAGGTCGAGGCCGAACTTGGGGGTGAACGCCTTTTGGAGCGCGACCGTCGCGCCCATGGCGAGGATGAGCGCCAGCAGCACCAGGAGCACGCGTCCCGGCTTGCTGTGGCTACTTGTCGGTGGGGCCACTGGTGGTCAGTTCTTTCGTCGAAGGGTGTGTGATCAGCCTACTCAGGACTGGTTGCTGCTCTTGTCTTCCTTGCCCGTGTCGGCGGTGTCGGCGACGGAGTCCTCGGCGACGGCCTCGCCGCCCTCCGCCTCCTCCTCGCCGGAGGTGAGAACCCGGCCGATCGCCGCCTTCGCCCAACGGGTCTCCACGCCCGGTGCCAATTCCAGAATGACGTCCTCGTCCTCCAACCGCACGACGGTCGCGAACAGGCCGGTGGTCGTCATGATCCGGGAGCCCGGAGCGAGCGAGTTCTGCATCCGGACCATCTCCTGCTGCCGCTTGCGCTGCGGACGGATCAGGAGGAAATAGAAGACCACTACCAGCAAGATCAGTGGCACGAACGTCCCAAGCGAGCTGTTACCCACGGGGGCCACCCTTCCAATAGGTGATTGCGCCGGCATGACGCCGGAGGTTCTGTGCGCATTTCGCGCGGCCGGTGATACGCCGAGAGCGTCAGCGTAAGCGGCCAGTCAAGCCACGCAGTGTATGCGAGCCGTTCAAAGCCCGGCAACGAGCTCACGACCCGGCACGCGGGAAAGTTTCACTTTCGTGGGTCACAACCGTTCCGTGACCCTGAGCCACCCATACCCCGGTATGCCTGGCTTGGCACGTCGCGGACCGCCCGCTTCACGGTTTCGGCGGTGCTTCCGGATCGCCCTACAGGCCGATCTTCGCGGAGCGGTAGTAGGTCTCGGCGCCGGGGTGCAGCGGGACGGGCATGGTCAGAATGGCGCTCTGGTGGTTGAGCTGGAGCGCCGCGCTGTTGGCTCTCGCCAGTTCCGCGCGGTTGTCCAGCAGCACCCGGGTCAGCGCCTCGGCCTCCCCGGACGACATGTCGGCCGCGACAAGGAGCAGGTTGGGCACGGCCACGGTGGCGGTCACCTCCGGGAGCCGGTACGCCGACATCCCTATGGTGCGCGGCTTGTAGACCGTCCGATACTCACGGCACAGCCGCTCGACCAGCGATCCGAGCGAGATCAGGCGTATCGGGCGTCGCGCGGCCAGCGAGGAGATCGCGGGTGTGGGAAGACCGCCCGAGAAGAAGAACGCCTCGACCCGGCCGGATTCCAGCGCACGCACCGCCTCCGCGAGTCCCATCGCGACCTGGCGGACCGTGACCTCTGCCATCGTCAGGACACGCATCGCGAGCAGTTCGGTGCCCGATCCGCTCGGGCCGGTCGCCACCAGGGCCTCCCGCAGGTCGCTCAGCTCCCGCACGCGCGAGCGGCCGTCGACGACCACCTGGAGGCAGTCGTCGTACACCCGCGCGAGCGCCATGACCCGCGTCGCCGCGTCGTTCCCCGGCGATGCCTGCGCTCCCGGCGCCAGACTCGCGACATCGACGGTGACGAAGCCGACATCCGCCAGGCCCCCGCGGACGAGGCTCAGGTTCTCCAGGGCACCGGACGAACTGACCACCCGTGTCCTGACCCCGAGCGACCGCCCGGCCGCCGCGCCGAGTGCCCTGCCGAGGACGTCGTACACACCTCCGGGCACGCCCGCGGCGATGCGCAGTTCCGCTCCCGCGTCCGGCGCGCAGGCGGCCAGCAGCGCCAGCGGGGCCAGGACGACCGCTCGACGCCTCATGCGCCGGCCAGCGGGAGGAGGACGGCGGCGTCGAGGCCGCGAGGAACGGCGGCACGCAACTCGACCTCCCCGCCCACATCGCGCAGCAGACTGACCGCGATGGCCAGGCCGAGCCCCGAGCCGGGCAGATTCTGCACGTCCGGGGCGCGCCAGAAGGGTTCGACCGCCCGCTCACGCGCTCCTGAGGGTATGCCGGGCCCGGCGTCGACGACGTGAACCACCACGGCGCCGTTCGCGGGAAGGTCGACGGTCACGGAGACGGCGTTGCCGGCTCCGCCGTATTTGAACGCGTTATCGAGCAGTATGTCCAATACCTGGCCGAGGCGGCTCTCATTGATATTCACGAGCACCTCCTCGGAGGGCGAGGAGACGACGACCACGTCCCAGGCGTCCGCCCGCGCCGCCACCGCTTCCAAGAGCGACGTGCCGGCATTCGTACAGTCCGCGCTCCGGCCCCGCGCGAACTCCACGAGGTCGGCACAGATACCCGCCAGCCGGTCGACCTCGTCCATCATCGGTTCGACGAGACCGGCGTCGGAAAGCGGAAGCCTCATCTGCAGGTTCTCCAGTTGCAGTTGAAGCGCGGCGAGCGGTGTCCGAAGCTGGTGTCCGGCGTAAGAGGCGAAACGACGCTCTCGGTCGATTATCCCCCGTACGGCCTCCGCCATGAAATTGAATTTCTTCACCAGCTGGCGCAGCTCGGGCGGGCCGGATTCCAGAGGAGTGTGGGCCGCGAGACTTCCATGGCTGAGCTCCTGGGCCGCCGCGTCAAGATAGTGGACCGGGCGGAGAATCCATTCGACCAGACGCCGTGCCACCAAATTCGTCATCGCGGCGGCCATCAGCCCGCCGGTTGTCAGGAGCCCCCAGCGCAGCAGCACGAGACGCCGGATCGGCCCCGTCGGAGAGATGATCGACAGGGCCCCGACGACGTCTCCGCCGGAGGTCACCGGCACCGCCACCACGAGCGGGCGGCGGGTCCACGGCCAGATGGTGCCCGCCGGGCCGCTGGGCATTCCGGCGAGAGCTCCGTCGACCTCACCGCGCGCCGCGTCCGGCAGGGACGTTCCGCCGCCCGAATAGAGCACCAGACGCCCGTCACGATTCACCAGTGCGGCCTCGTTGTCGTACAAGGCCGTGTACCGGGCGAGCGCCGATCTCACCCCGTCCGTCTGGCCGGTCTGCAGTGCCGGCTCGGCGAGCGAGGCGAACGCCATCGCGTCCATCCGGCGGTCCGTCTCCAGATCCCCTGTCGCGGCCTGGGCGATCACAACAGCGAGCGTGGCGATCAGATAGGTCAGCACGGCGCAGAAAAGGGCCAGGAAGGCGCTCAGGATACGCCGCTGCATCGCTCCACGGCCAAGCGGTAACCGCTTCCGCGGACGGTCTCCACCAGACCCGGGAGTTTGCCGCGCAGCCTGGTCATGTGAACGTCCAGGGTCCGTCCCTGGCTCCGGTGGACCGTCTGCCAGACCTCGATGAGCAACCGCTCACGGGTGACCACCGCTCCGGGCGCCTGAGCGAGGCTGGCGAGCAGGGCGTATTCCGTCGGGGTCAGATGCACGGACTCGCCGTCGCGCATCACCCGGCGGCTGCTCGAGTCGATCTCCATCCCCGGGAGGCGCAACGGCCTCGATCGCCGGGGCCGCGAGCGTCTCAGCACGGCCGCGATCCGCGCGTCGAGCTCCGCCATCCTGAATGGCTTGGTCACGTAATCGTCGGCCCCGTTGCGCAACCCCTGGACCAGGCTCTCCGTGTCGGCACGGGCGGTCAGCATGATCAACGGGCTGTCGGATGCGCTACGGAACGCCGCGCAGGCCTCGATCCCGTCCGCGTCCGGCAGGGTGAGATCGAGCAGCACCAGATCGTGGTCTCCGAGTTCGTATGCCCGAGCCCACGTGGGCGCGTGCGAGACCGTGTATCCCCGTAGCTCCAACGCGTCGCTCAGCGCCTTCGCCAGACGCCGGTCGTCTTCCACGAGCAGGATTCTCATCACAACGAGGACCTCGCTTCGATTGGACGTTGTTCCACCACGGCTCTCAGTGGGAGAGACGGGCGGTCGCCATCGATCTTTCCGACGCCCCGACGCGCTGTGATCGTGACGGACCCGGACCTCAATTGTCAAGAGAGACGAGGTTATTCGATCCATGGCCCAGAATTTGGCCGACACCGCGAGTATGAGGTACTCGGAGGACGGCGAATGGGACCTCGGCATGTAAATCGGTTCTGTCATGGCCCGTAATTCCGCCGACACCTTCGCCGCCGTCGCGACCGGCGGGGACCGCGACGGCGGCCGGCGCCCGGCCGAACGCGGCCACGTTACGGCCAGCCTACGGACAGAGCCATTTCCTGGCGGTCTCCATTTGCTCCGGGATAAAAATTCGATGCGGGCCGGAAACAGACAGCCCATGGCACCGCGAAGGGCACTCGGCGCAGTTTTCACGCGCCTCCGCATTTCGAAGAAGGAGCGAATTCGTGATGGCCAAGAAGGCACTCTCGACCGCGCTGTGCACCGCCGTGGCAGCCGTCTCGATCGCTGTCGGGACGAGCGCTTCGCCGGCGAACGCCGCCAGCTGTGGCGGACAGGCGGGCGGCCTCACCGGAGCCTGGAGCGCGGCGCACAACTCCAACTGCAGCGTGATGGGCTCGCCCAGGACCAAGGTGACCTACTGGTGGAACACGACCCAGGGCACCCAGCAGACCGCCTGTGTTCAGGGGTGGGGATACAACACCGCCAGGAAGGGCGGCTGGTACAACCTCGGTTGCGGCCAGCGGGGGCACGCGACCGTTCCCTGGGGCAGTGTCGGCGCCCGTCCGAAAATCCGGGTCATGTCCACCAACATCGGCGCGGCGCTCGTCGAGTGGCAGCACTGACCCCGGACGATCCGTCACCACTCTTGAGGCACCCGGCCGCCGGGCCGGGTGCCTCGCCCGTTCTTCAGGCCCCGGCGGAGTCGTCGAGCAGGCCGGGGATCGCGGCGCCGAAGGCGTCGGGCGGCGGAGTCATGCCCAGATGCGTCCAGGCGGAGGCCGTGGCCACCCGGCCCCGCGGAGTGCGGGCCAGCAGCCCCTGCCGGACGAGGAACGGCTCGGCGACCACCTCCACGGTCTCCGGCTCCTCCCCCACGGCCACCGCGAGCGTCGACAGGCCCACAGGGCCGCCGCCGAACTTGCGCAGCAACGCGTCCAGCACGGCCCGGTCGAGCCGGTCCAGCCCCTCCGCGTCGACCTCGTACAGGTTGAGCGCCGCCATCGCGACCTCCCTGGTGATGACGCCCTCGGCGCGGACCTCGGCGAAGTCGCGCACCCGCCGCAGCAGGCGGTTGGCGATCCGGGGCGTGCCGCGCGATCGCCGGGCGATCTCCTGGGCGCCCTCGTCCGGCAGGTCCACCGACAGCAGCCGGGCGGAGCGCCGCAGCACCTGCTCCAGCTCGGCCACCTCGTAGAAGTCCATGTGGGCGGTGAAGCCGAACCTGTCGCGCAGCGGCGCGGGCAGCAGCCCTGCCCGGGTGGTGGCCCCGACCAGCGTGAACGGGGCGATGTCGAGGGGGATCGAGGTCGCCCCCGGGCCCTTGCCGACGACGATGTCGACCCGGAAGTCCTCCATCGCCAGGTAGAGCATCTCCTCCGCCGGGCGGGCCATGCGGTGGATCTCGTCGATGAACAGGACCTCGCCCTCGGTCAGCGTGGACAGGATCGCGGCGAGGTCGCCCGCGCGCTCTAGCGCCGGACCCGAGGTCATCCGCAGCGGCGCGGCCAGCTCGGAGGCGATGATCATGGCGAGCGTCGTCTTGCCGAGCCCGGGACCACCGCTCATCAGGACGTGGTCGGGCGGGCGGTTGCGGCGCAGGGCGCTTTCCAGCACCAGCGAGAGCTGCTCGCGCACCCGGCCCTGCCCGATGAACTCCTCCAGGCGCCGGGGACGCAGCGCGGCCTCGATCGCCCGCTCGTCGCCCTCCGGTTCGGGCGACACGAGATCCCGCTCGAAGCTCACTCGACACCATCCGCTCGGCCTGCCGGGACCCGTCCGCTTCCCGGTGAAACTTTCATCGAACCATCGGCCCGTCGTGCGGTCATCGCACGCTCAGCGCGCGCAGGGCGGACTTGAGCAGCGTGGCCACCTGGGGGGTGCGGCCGGCCGCGACCTCCGCCTCGGCCTCCGCGGTCACCGCCGCGACCGCCTCGTCGGCGTCCCTGGACGAGTAGCCGAGCCCGACCAGTCCCGAGTGGACCTGATCCCGCCAGACGGGCGGCGCCGCCGCGCCGTTCAACGCGGCGTCGACCGCCGCCGCCGGGGTGCCGAGTTTGTCCTTGAGTTCGAGCACGATGCGCTGGGCGCCCTTCTGGCCGATGCCGGGCACCATCGTGAGGGCCTTGATGTCGGCGCTCGCCACCGCGACGCGAAGCGCGTTGGGCGCGTGGACCGCGAGCATGGCCAGGGCCAGGCGCGGCCCCACCCCGCTGGCCGTCTGGAGCAGCTCGAACACCGTGCGCTCGTCGTCGGAGGCGAAGCCGTACAGCGTGAGCGATTCCTCGCGGACGACGAGCGAGGTGGCCAGCCGGGCGGGTTCGCCGACGCGCAGCCCGGCCAGGGTGCCGGGGGCGCAGTGGACGAGCATCCCGACGCCGCCCACCTCGATCACGGCGCTGTCGGCCGTGATCGCCGCCACCTGTCCCGCTACGGATGCGATCACCGCGTGCTCCCTCCCCCGTCCGGCCGCCCGGCCGCGACTTCGCCGGGCGTTCCAGTCCTACCAGAGGCCGCGGACCGGGCACCGCCGGATCGGGCCCGGGCCAGGGCGTCGGCCAGGCGGTGCTGCACGCCGCCGCGCCAGACGTGACAGATGGCGAGGGCGAGCGCGTCGGCCGCGTCCGCCGGCTTGGGCATGGCGTCGAGCCGCAGCAGCCGGGTGACCATCGTGCCGACCTGCTTCTTGTCGGCGTTGCCGTTGCCCGTGATGGCGGCCTTGACCTCGCTCGGCGTGTGCAGCGCGACCGGCAGCCCCCGCCGGGCCGCACAGACGATCGCGACGGCCGACGCCTGGGCCGTCCCCATGACCGTACGGACGTTGTGCTGGGCGAAGACCCGCTCGACCGCGACGGCGTCCGGCCTGATCTCGTCGAGCCAGCGCTCGATCTCCGCCTCGATGACGACCAGCCGGGAGCCGATGTCGTCGTCGGCCGGAGTGCGGACCACCCCGACCGACAGAAGGCTCAGCGGCGCGCCCGGCCGGCCCTCCACGGCGCCGAGGCCGCACCGCGTCAGTCCCGGGTCCACACCCATCACCCGCAGCTGGGGCAACCGCACCGGCACGCCTCCCTGATCCCGGCCGGCGCGGCCACCCGTACGACCCCGCCGCCGCGCCGAACATCTGTTCGGCCGGTCACTCTATCGCGATCAGCGGCGACGCGGGGCGCGTCAGAAGTAGTCGATCATGTACGCGGCGCAGCCGAACGCGGCGTCCAGCGCGTCGCCGGCCTCGGGTGAGCCGCCGGTCAGCAGGCCGGCGCGGCGGAGCGTGGCGGTGGACACACCGGCGAACAGCGCGGACATCCCGCCGATGGTGAGCCGCGTAGCCTCGCCGGCCTCCCCGGCCTCCCGCGTCACGAAGCCGGAGCCGCCGTTCACCCGCAGCACCCACGTGCCCGTGTTGGCCTCGCGCTGGGGGTCCGTCACCACGAGAGGCGCCTCGATCGACACCCCGGCGGGGAAGCCGCGCCCCTCGACCGCGGCGGGCAGGTCGATCAGCCGGAACATCCACCGCGTCTGGGCGACCTCGTCCTTCGACCGCTCCCGCAGCATCCAGAGCACGGGGTCGGCCGGGTCCACGTAGGCGGTCACCGACTTCGCGACCGTCGAGGCGCTGCCGACCAGCGACCACAGGGCACGGGCCGTCGCCTCCGACCCCGCCAGCAGGTTGTCGACCTCGATGTCCCCGTCGCTCCAGCGGTAGACGACGAATCCGTCCTCGGCCAGGTAGCAGAAGTCGTCGTCGTCCTCCAGCCACAGGCGCCAGGTCCGCTCGTCGAAGCACAGCGGCCCGCTCGCGCGCGTGGCGGTGTGCACCCGGCCGATCAGCGCCACGAGCTCGGCCGCGTCGGCGGGGCCCATCCGGCGCAGCTTCACCGCGGCGCCGGGGTCGCCCAGCGTGCGCAGCGCCTCGGCGGGCACGGTGATCCGCTGGAACACGCCGGCGTGCTCGTAGCCCGCCTTCCGGTACAGCGGCGTGGTGGCGGGGTAGAGCGCGGAGACCGCGTGGCCGAGCTGCGCGCAGCGCTCGACGGCCGCGGCCGTGAGCGCACGGCCCACTCCCCTGCCGCGGTCCTCCGGCGACACCGTCACACCCGCCACGCCGCCCATCGACAGCGGGCGGCCGTGCCACCACTGGACGTACGGGTTGATCCTGGCCGCGCCGACGAGGCGGGTGCCGTCGAAGGCGCCCAGGTAACGGCCCTCGGGCAGCATCGGGGAGACGAGCTTGCGCCAGGTGTCGGCGCCGGAGCCGGACAACGGGCCGAAGGCGCGCCTGCGGATGTCGAGGACGGCGTCCAGGTCGTCGCTCGCGAGATGACGGATTTCCACAACCGGCCAAACTATGCGGGCCCCGGCGGCCTCTGCCACCGGTTTTCCGCCCCCTGCCGACCTGGGGCCAAGGGCCCGTGGCCGGCCTGCGGCGTCATGCCTCGACCTTCTCCATGACCTCGTCGCTCACGTCGAAGTTCGCCCAGACGTTCTGCACGTCGTCGCTGTCCTCGAGCGCGTCGATGAGCTTGAAGATCTTGCGAGCGCCCTCCTCGTCCAGAGGGACGTTGAGCGTGGGGACGAAGCTCATCTCGGCCGACTCGTAGTCGATGCCCGCGTCCTGCAGCGCCTTGCGCACGGGAATCAGGTCGGAGGCCTCGCAGACCACCTCGAAGTTCTCGCCGAGGTCGTTGACCTCCTCGGCACCCGCGTCGAGGACGGCCATGAGCACGTCGTCCTCGGTCAGCGACCCCTTGGGGACGATCACCACGCCCTTGCGGTTGAACATGTACGACACCGAGCCGGGGTCGGCGAGCGAGCCGCCGTTGCGCGTCAGCGCCACGCGCACCTCGGACGCCGCCCGGTTGCGGTTGTCGGTGAGGCACTCGATGAGGACCGCGACGCCGCCGGGGGCGTAGCCCTCATACATGATCGTCTGCCAGTCGGCGCCGCCGGCCTCGAGGCCGCCGCCGCGCTTGCGGGCCCGCTCGATGTTGTCGATCGGGACCGAGTTCTTCCTGGCCTTGGTGATGGCGTCGTACAGCGTGGGGTTGCCGTCCGGGTCGGGCCCGCCGGTCCTGGCCGCGACCTCGATGTTCTTGATGAGCTTGGCGAAAAGCTTGCCGCGCTTGGAGTCCAGCGCCGCCTTCTTGTGCTTCGTCGTCGCCCATTTGGAGTGGCCGGACATCGCCTAGAACTCCCTCACCATTTCGACAAAATACGAGTGCACCCGCGCGTCCCCGGTCAACTCCGGGTGGAAGGACGTCGCGAGCAGCGGTCCCTGTCGGACCGCGACGATCCTATCCCCAGCTTCGGTGCGGCCCAGCACCTCCACGTCGGGCCCCACCGAGTCGACCCAGGGGGCGCGGATGAAGACGGCCCTGATCGTCCCGCGTCCGGCGAAGTCGAGATCGGCCTCGAACGAGTCGACCTGGCGGCCGAAGGCGTTGCGGCGGACCACCATGTCGATGCCGCCCAGCGTCTCCTGGCCCTCGATGCCGCCCTCGATCCGGTCGGCCAGCATGATCATTCCAGCGCACGAGCCGTAGGCGGGCATGCCCTCCTTGATCCGCAGCCGCAGCGGTTCGAGCAGCTCGAAGGTGGTGGCGAGCTTCCACATGGTGGTCGACTCCCCGCCCGGGACGACCAGCGCGTCCACCGCGGCGAGCTCCTTCTGCCTGCGCACCGGTACGGCCGTCGCGCCGGACTCCTCCAGAGCGCGGATGTGCTCGCGCACGTCGCCCTGCAGGGCGAGCACGCCGATCTTGGGTGCGGACGTCACGGATTTCCCTCCTGTGGAGGCTCCCCATTGCGCGGTAGCCGCATTCAGGGTATGGCCACGGTCTTGTGCGCCCAAAACGCGGGCTTCGACGCGGCCGGGGTGTCTGACGGATGCCGCCCGTCGATCTGTCAGATACGACCGAGTTTGGCCAGGGCGGGAAGAGCGTGGCCGATGGCCGAGCGCTCCTCCGGGGTCAGCACGCCCAGCCGGTCGCAGAGGTAGGCGATCCTGGCCTGCCGTACGGCCCGCAGGCGGTCGCGGCCCTCGCCGGTCAGCTCGACGGTCCGCACCCGCGCGTCGGAGGCGTCGGTGCCCCGCGCGACCAGGCCGGCCTCCTCCAGCCGGTTGACCTGCACGCTCATCGTCGGGAGCTGCACGCCGTGCTCCTCGGCCAGCTCGGTCATCCGGCGAGCGCCGTCCTCCAGCGAACCGAGCACGGAGTACTGCTGGGCGGTGACCGGCTGCCCCGCCGTCGTACGGCGCAGCAGCATCACGAGGTGCCGCAGCTCGCGCGACAGGCCTTCGGCGAGCCGCCTGGTTTCGTCGGTCGTCATAGCAGGTCACGATAACGGCGACCGGCCCGGAAGAGGCGAAGCGGGCGGCGCCCCGGAAAGGGGGCGCCGCCCGCCGGGGCGCGTTGTTCAGGGGCGCTCGGTCTCCTGCCGCACAGTGTCCTCGACCGTGATCGCACGCCGCGCCGCGATCGAGGGGTCGAGCGGGCGCAGGTACGTCTGCTGCACGCCGGGCACCCTGTCCTCGATCACGAACGTCGCCCTGGTGCGCGCCTCGGAGCCGGGGGCCGAGACGACGGGCACCACCCTGAAGTCGGCGGTCAGCGCGTCCCTGTCGATCTTCGTCAGAACGTAGCCGCGCTGGTTGTTGTAGAACTTCAGATGGGGGTTGATCTGCAGGAAGGGGTGCGCCGCCGGGTCGGAGTCGGCCCCGTCGCCGGTGGTGCTGATGGAGGTCGTCACCAGCTCGGACCCGACCGTGGGGCCGGTCGGGTCGTCGTAGTCCAGCTTCAGGTCACTGGCCCAGTGCGCGTGCACGTCTCCCGTGAGCACGACGGGGTTGCGCACGCCGGCGTCGATCCAGCCCTGGGTGACACGCTGCCGCGAGGCGACGTAACCGTCCCAGGCGTCCTGGCTGGTGATCTTCGCCGGCCCGGCGTTGTTGTCGCGCTGGGCGAAGAAGACCTGCTGGCCGATGACGTCCCAGCGCGCCCGCGATCGCCGGAAGCCGTCGAGCAGCCACGCCTCCTGTTCGAAGCCCATGATCGAGCGAGCCGGGTCGACCGCCTCCGGGCAGTCCTTGTAGCCGTCGCCGCAGCCCTGGTCGTCGCGGAACTGCCGCGTGTCGAGCATGTGGAAGTTCGCCATCGCCCCCCACCTGACGCGCCGGTAGAGCTGCATGTCGATGCCACGCGGCACGGAGGTGCGGCGCAGCGGCATGTTCTCGTAGTAGGCGCGGAAGGCGGCGGCCCTGCGCTCAAGAAAGGTGGGCTGCTCCTCCGGGCGCTCCGGCATCTCGTCGGCCCAGTTGTTGTCCACCTCGTGGTCGTCGAAGACGACCAGCCACGGCGCGGCGGCGTGCGCGGCCCGCAGGTCGGGGTCGGTCTTGTACTGCGCGTGCCGCTGGCGGTAATTCGCCAGCGTCATCGTCTCCGGCCCTTCGTGGTCGCGCACGTTGCCGCCGGGGGCGACGTAGGTGTTCCTGGTGTACTCGTACTGGTAGTCGCCCAGGTGGAGGACCAGGTCCGGGTGGTCCTCGGCGAGGCGGCGGTAGGAGGTGAAGTAGCCGTGCTCGTACTGCGCGCAGGACACGAAGGCCATCGTCAGCGGGCCGCCGAACGACAGCGGGTCCGGCGCGGTCAGGGCCCTGCCGACCGGTGAGACGTACGGCCCGACGCGGAAGCGGTACCAGTACTCCCTGCCGGGCCGCAGGTGGTCCACTTCGACGTGGACGCTGTGCCCCCATTCCGGGCTCGCCTCGGCCACGCCCGCCCGCACCACGCGGCGGCAGCTCTCGTCGGCGTAGACCTGCCACTGCACGGTGAACGCGCGTTTCGGCATGCCGCCGAGCCCGTCCTCGGCGAGCGGCTGCGGGGCGAGGCGGGTCCAGATCACGAAGCCGGTGTGGTCGGGGTCGCCCGAGGCCACCCCGAGCGTGAACGGATCGGAACGCAGGCCGCGGGAGGCGAGTTCGCCCGCGGTCTCGGGCGCCGGCGTGGGGGCCGCCAGGGCGGCGCCGGGGACCGCGGCGACGGCCCCCGCGGCGAGTCCGGTGACGAGGAGGGAACGACGATCGAGGCCGGGCAAACTGGGCTCCCTGGGACGATCAGTGGGACGCCCGCAGCCTGACGATCGCTCATGACTGGAGAGTAAAGAGCGGCGGAACGGTATCGGTCACCCGAAAGGCGACATCGCCGCCCGGTCATCCTGGCCTCTGACGCACGAACAGCAAGAACGCCCGGCCGGGATGTCCCAGCCGGGCGTGTCTCCCCTGTGCGCCGTGCTTGCGGGGCCGTCTACCAGCCGCGCTCGGCGAGGCGGTGCGGCACGGGGATGTCGTCGACGTTGATGCCGACCATCGCCTCGCCCAGGCCGCGCGAGACCTTCGCGATCACGTCCGGGTCGTCGTAGAACGTGGTGGCCTTGACGATCGCGGCGGCGCGCTTGGCCGGGTCGCCGGACTTGAAGATGCCCGAGCCGACGAACACGCCCTCGGCGCCGAGCTGCATCATCATCGCGGCGTCGGCCGGGGTGGCGATGCCGCCCGCGGTGAACATCACCACCGGCAGCTTGCCGGTCTTGGCGACCTCGGCGACCAGCTCGTACGGCGCCTGCAGTTCCTTGGCCGCGACGTACAGCTCGTCCTCGGGGAGCGAGGTCAGGCGCTTGATCTCGCCCCGGATCGTGCGCATGTGGGTGGTGGCGTTGGAGACGTCGCCGGTGCCGGCCTCACCCTTGGAGCGGATCATCGCGGCGCCCTCGGTGATGCGGCGCAGCGCCTCGCCGAGGTTGGTGGCCCCGCACACGAAGGGGACGGTGAACTGCCACTTGTCGATGTGGTTGGCGTAGTCGGCCGGGGTGAGGACCTCGGACTCGTCGATGTAGTCGACGCCGAGCGCCTGGAGCACCTGGGCCTCGACGAAGTGGCCGATCCTGGCCTTGGCCATCACCGGAATGGACACGGCGCCGATGATGCCCTCGATCATGTCGGGGTCGCTCATCCGGGACACTCCGCCCTGGGCGCGGATGTCGGCGGGGACGCGCTCCAGCGCCATGACCGCGACGGCTCCGGCGTCCTCGGCGATCTTGGCCTGCTCCGGGGTGACGACGTCCATGATGACACCGCCCTTGAGCATCTCGGCCATGCCGCGCTTCACGCGGGCGGTGCCGACGGCGGTGGTCTCGTTGACTTCGGGGGTGCTGCTGGACACGGTGCTACCTCACGACGGCGGGCCTACGGATTCCCCTCCATGGTAGGTGCTGGCCGATCCCGCCCCCGACGCGCCCACTTGGCAGAGTCGATCACGCCTTTTGTCCATCACGGCGCGACGGGCTTGCGCGAGGCGAGCACGACCCAGACCTGTCCGCGGGCGAACGGCATCGGCGTGCCGTCGGCCATGGTGTAGGTGGTGCCCTCCTTCTCCGAGGCGCGCGACCACTTCACCCGGTAGGCCTGGCCGTCCCTCAGCACGACGCCGGTGCCCTTGCCCACCGTGTGCACGAGCGGGGTGTAGCTGCCGGTGAAGTCGTGGAACTCCGAGCGGTCGGTCTTCACCCACTGGATGACGATCGTGGGGGCGCCCTGCTGGCCACCCTCGGCGGCCATGTCCTTCTCGCCGTCCTGGGTCACCAGCCAGCGCTTCTGCGCCGCCGACCACGCGAACGTGAAGCGGGCCGCGGGATAGCGGACGCTGACGCTCTTTTGCGGCGTGCCACCGGCGGGCGGCTCGTCGGAGAAGACGAAGCCGATGTCGTCCGCCTCGCTCGCCTGCGGCGCCTTGGCGAGCAGTTTCCTGGGGCTGCCGATCAGGTTGTACGGCGCGACCCGCCCCGGCGCGCGGGTGTAGGCGCCGGGGACCCGGCTGTCGGACACGTCGAACAGCGAGGCCTTCTGGACGAAGGGGATCATCTTCGTCTGCACGCCGGAGTAGGCCAGGGCGGGCTTGCCGAACATCGGCAGGATGTGCAGGTCGGAGATGCGGGCGCTGCGGACGGGCCCGACCTGTGCGGGCAGCTTCGAGGAGAAGATCGCCATGAGCCGGGTGAGGCCGCCCTCGACCTGCTCGACGAAGACGACGTCGGCGCTGCGCAGGCCCATCTGCGGCTTGCCCGCGTGAGTGTTCTCGATCTTCACGGCCAGCACGGGCCTGCGCGCGGCGACCGGGCGTCCGGTGAACGGGTGCTCGGGAGGCGGCGTCGGCGACGGGGAGGCCAGCGGGCTCGCCTCCTGGGACTGGGCGGCCGGCTTGTCGTCGCCCGAGCACGCGGCTCCGGTCAGGACGACCGCCATGGCCAGCGTGAAGCCGATCCCTGCCCGCACCGTACCCGCTCCTCCCGGTGGAGAGCCCCCGCCACCGGGCACGACGGATACCGGCACGCGGACCGTCGCCCAGCATGGCAATGAAACGGCATGAGCTTACCGGGAATAAACGCTATGCCCGACAAATGGTGACTACCCAGTAGCGAGGGATTCGGGCGGCTCGTCGTCGATGTCGAAGAACCGGGGCGCCTCGGTGTGCCCGGCGAGGTGCAGCGTGCGGGCCAGCCAGCGCCGCTGTGCCGTACGGGTGACGGCGGCGGCGTTGTTGTAGAACCGGCGCGAGTAGACGACCTTGGCGACCGCCGTGTCCAGCTCCTCGAGCAGCGCCGCCCCCGCGGGGTGCTCGGCCAGCTTCTCCCTGAACCGCTCCTGGTCGACCACCGCCCGCAGCGTCCTCGACAGGTCGCTCTCGGCGTGCTCGCGCTCGTCCGGCCCCGCCGTACGGGCCTCGTGGGCGGACGCGGCGAGCACCAGCGAGGTGGCGGGGTCGAGGATGCGCGAGCCTGCGAGCTCCAGGCAGACCGCGGCACGGCGCAGCAGCGCGGCGTCGAGCGCGGCCTGCGCGGTCTCCAGGCGGATGTGGAGACGGTCGAGCCGCCCGGCCCGCCAGGAGACGTAGACGGCGAACAGCACGACGACCACGGCCGCCACGAGGATCAGAGTCGTGGTCACGCCGGCACCTCCGCCTGCGCGGCCCCGTCGTTGCGGATCGTCATGGCAGCGCGTCCTCCACCACACCCGCGCTGGCGTGGGTGACGGTCTCGTAGACGCGCACGACCTCCCGCGCGACCGTGGACCAGTCGTACTTCCAGACCGCTTGGCGGGCCTCGCCGGAGAGCTCGGCGCGGCGCCCGGGGTCGTCGAGCAGCCGGGCGGCCTCCCTGGCGAGGGCGGCGGGGTCTCCCGTGGTGAACAGCGCCCCCGCCTGACCGTCGCCCAGCACGCGCCGGAAGGCGGGGATGTCGCTGGCGAGGATCGGCGCCCCGGCCGACATGGCCTCGGTGAGCACGATGCCGAAGCTCTCCCCGCCGAGGTTGGGCGCGCAGAAGACGTCGACGGAGTGGTAGGCGCGCACCTTGTCGGCCTCGCTGACCATGCCGAGCAGCCCGACCCTGTCCCGGTAGGGCTTGGGCACCCGCCCGAGCACGTCGTCGGGGTCGCCCGGCCCGGCGATCAGCAGGCGCAGCGCGGGCCGCTCGGGGGCCAGCAGGGCGAAGGCCTCCAGCAGCACGGCCAGGCCCTTGCGCGGCTCGTCCATCCGCCCGAGGAAGCCGATCACGCCGCCGTCCGGGCCCCAGCCGGGCAGTGGCTCGGCCTCGGCGTACCTGCGCACCGTGACGCCGTTGGGGATCAGCACCGCGTCGCCGCCGAGGTGCTCCACGAGCGTCTTGCGCGCGGCGTCGGAGACCGCGATCCTGCCGGTGATCTTCTCCAGCGCGCTCTGCAGCATCGGCGCCGCCACGGACATGGCCCGCGACCGCTCGTACGAGGCGTGGAACGTCGCCACGATCGGGCCGCGGGCGACCCAGCAGGCGAGCACGCCGAGGGACGGCACGGCGGGCTCGTGCACGTGCAGCACGTCGAACCCGCCCTCTCTGATCCACTTGCGCACCCGGTTCGCCGACAGGAACCCGAACGCCAGCCGGGCGACCGACCCGTTGTACGGCACGGGCACGGCGCGGCCCGCCGGGGTCACGTACGCCTCCAGTTCGGCGTCGTCGCCCGCGGGGGCGATGACGGACACCTTGTGCCCGTCCTCGATGAGCGCCTCGGCGAGGTCCCTGATGTGCGCCTGCACGCCCCCGGGGACCTCCCAGGTGTAGGGGCAGACGATGCCGACGTTCACGACCCGGCCTCCGGGCGGGGCTCGAGGTCGTCGAGCCACAGGCGCTGGAGCATGTGCCAGTCCTCCGGGTGCTCGGCAATGCCCTTCTCGAAGATGTCCGCCACTGCCTGGGTCATCACCGCGACCTTCTCCTGCCGGGTCCCCTCGGACGGCACCGGGATCTCCTCGTGGATGCGGATGCCCCAGCCGTTCCCCTCGAACCACAGCACGGCCGGCAGCAGCGCGGCACCGGTCTGGATCGCCAGCAGCGCGGGCCCGGCGACCATGCGGGTCTTCGCGCCGAAGAACTCGACCTCGACTCCGCGAGCGGTCAGGTCCCGCTCGGCGGGCAGGCAGACGGGCCGGCCCTCGCGCAGCCGTTTGGCGAGCGTGCCGAACGCCATCGCGCTGCCGCCGCCCTTGGCGGTCAGCGGCAGGACCTCCATGCCGAGCCGCTCGCGGTAGGCGACGAAGCGCTCGAACAGCGACTCCGGCTTCAGCCGCTCGGCGACGGTGGTGAAGCGGTGGCCCGAGTGGACCAGCCAGGCGCCGGCGAGGTCGTAGTTGCCCATGTGGGGCAGCGCGACCACCACTCCCCTGCCCCGGGCGAGGTTGTCGAAGATGTGCTCGCCCCCGGTGGTCCGGGTGCCGTCGAGGATGCGCTCGCGGGTGTAGGCGGTGAAGCGGAACGACTCCATCCAGTATCGGAAGTAGGAGCGCATGCCGGCCCGGCTCAGATCGCGTACGGCGTGGTCGCCGGGGTCGCCGCCGACGACGCGGGCCAGGTTGACCTCCAGGCGGCGCACGGACTTGCCCCGCCTGCGCCACAGCCGGTCGGCGAGGACCCGGAAGAACCAGGCGGCCAGGCGTTCCGGCACGTGGCGGACCACGGCCCAGCCGGCGGTGTACGCCGCCGCGACCAGCCGGTCGGCGAGCGGCGCCGCGCCGGGCCTCGGGGACCGCGCGGAGGGTGGCCCCTCAGACGCCGCGCCGGATCGCGAAGGCCGTTCGGAGGGTGAACCCCCAGACTCCGCCCCGGGCCGCGCGGACCGCCCGGGGGGTGGGCCGTCCGTGCCCTTCATCTGACCACCGCCTGTCTGTAGACGTGCACCATCCGCTGGACCACCGTGACGGCGCTGGCGGCGGCGAGCAGCCAGAGCCCGGCCGCCAGGATGTACGGCACGCCGAGACCGGACAGGCCGGCCGCGACGAGCACGACCACGAGACGTTCCCCCCGTTCGGCGATGCCGACGTTCGCGGTCATGCCGAGGCCCTCGGCCCTGGCCTTGGCGTAGGAGACCAATGCTCCCGCGACGAGGCAGAAGAGCGCGACTGTCGCGAGGACGATTTCGGGCTCGTCCTTCAGGACGAAGTAGAGGATCAGCCCCGAGAAGATCGAGGCGTCGCCGAGGCGGTCGAGCGTGGAGTCCAGGAACGCGCCCCACGTGCTCCCCTTGCCCGTCATCCGGGCCAGCACGCCGTCCAGGAGGTCGGCGAGCACGAAGAACGTGATGACGAGCGTTCCCGCGAACAGATGCCCGAGAGGATAGAAGGCGAGAGCCGAGGCCACCACTCCGAGCGTACCGATCGTGGTGATCACGTCGGGCGAGATCCCCCGGCGGGCGAGGGCTCGCCCCAGCGGGGTCATGACTCGGGTGACGGCGGGGCGCAGGATGTTCAACATCGCCGTCCGATCGTAGGCCATCCAGCGCCACCGCACCTCGCAAGCACATTCCGCCGAAAAGTCTTGTGATATGCGCCACATGGGTAAAGGGTGAAGAGCACGCGCCCGCAGGGCCGCGCCGAGATGACGCGGAGGTGAACCCGTCTTCTCGTGCGGTTTCCGGAGAGGGCGGGCCCCCGGGCGCGGGACAGCGACGGCACGAGCGGCCGGCGCGGGGTGCGTCCCATGCGCCCATCCCGACCGCTCCGAGATTCGGGAGGCGATGTGGCCGAAAGATCAACCGGCGCGACAACAGGGGCCGCGGGCAGGGCACCCGCGGCCGATCGGCCGGACATGGTGCGCAATGTCGTGCTGGTCGGCCATTCCGGAGCCGGGAAGACCACGCTGGTCGAGGCGCTGCTCGCGGAGACGGGCACCGTCCAGCGTCCCGGCCGGGTCGAGGACGGCACCACGGTCAGCGACTTCGACGAGGTGGAGGTGCGCCAGCAGCGCTCGGTCAACCTGTCGGTCGCTCCCGTCGTCCGCAACGGCATCAAGATCAATTTTCTGGACACCCCGGGGTACGCGGACTTCGTCGGCGACCTGCGGGCCGGGCTTCGCGCGGCCGACGCGGCGCTGTTCGTCGTCTCGGCGGCCGAGGGCGTGGACGGGCTCACCCGCATGCTGTGGGAGGAGTGCGCGCTCGTCGGGATGCCCCGCGCCGTGGTCATCACCAAGATCGACCACCAGCGGGCCAACTTCGACGAGGTCCTCACCACCTGCCAGGACGCGTTCGGCGACGGCGTCGCGCCGCTCTACCTGCCGGTGAACGGCACCGGGCTGCTCGGCCTGCTGTCGCAGCGGCTGTTCGACTACGGCGGCGGCCGCCGCACCGAGCGGGAGCCGGACGCCGACCAGCTCGCGCTCATCGAGCAGTACCGCGGCGACCTCATCGAGGGGATCATCCAGGAGAGCGAGGACGAGTCCCTGATGGACCGTTACCTCTCCGGCGAGACGATCGACACCAAGGTGCTGATCGACGACCTGGAGAAGGCGGTCGCCCGGGCCGGTTTCTATCCGGTCCTCGCCACTGCGCCCGGCGTCGGCATGCTGGAGCTGCTGGAGATCGTCACGCAGGGCTTCCCGTCGCCCCTGGAGCACCCGCTGCCGAAGATCACCTCGATCGACGGCAAGCCGTGCAGGGAGATCACCGCCGATCCGGACGGCCCGCTCGTGGCCGAGGTCGTGAAGACCACCAGCGACCCGTACGTCGGCCGGATCAGCCTGGTCCGGGTCTTCTCGGGCACGCTGCGGCCGGACATGACGGTGCACGTCTCCGGCCACGGCCTGGCGGAACGGGGCCACGAGGACCACGACGTCGACGAGCGGGTGGGCGCGCTGTCGTCGCCGCTCGGCAAATCGCAGCGGACCGTGGGCAAGTGCGTCGCCGGGGACGTCTGCGCGGTCGCCAAGCTGTCCCGGACCGAGACGGGCGACACGCTGTCCGACAAGGACGACCCGCTGCTGGTCGAGGCGTGGACCATGCCCGAGCCGCTGCTGCCGGTCGCCATCAGCGCGAAGTCGAAGGCCGACGAGGACAAGCTCAGCCAGGCCCTGGGCCGCCTGGTCGCGGAGGACCCGACACTGCGGCTGGAGAACAACGCCGAGACCCGCCAGCTCGTGCTGTGGTGCATGGGCGAGGCGCACGCCGACGTCCTGCTCGACCGGCTGGCCAAGCGGCACGGGGTCGAGGTCGAGAAGATCGACCTGCGCGTGCCGCTGCGGGAGACGTTCGCCGGCAAGGCGCAGGGCATGGGGCGCAACGTCAAGCAGACCGGCGGCCACGGGCAGTACGCGATCTGCCACATCGAGGTCGAGCCGCTGCCGTCGGGCGGCGGGTTCGAGTTCGTGGACAAGATCGTCGGCGGGGTGGTGCCGCGGCAGTTCATCCCGTCCGTGGAGAAGGGCGTGCGGGCGCAGATGGAGCGCGGCGTCGTCGCCGGCTATCCGATGGTCGACGTCCGCGTCACGCTGCACGACGGCAAGGCCCACTCGGTCGACTCCTCCGACATGGCCTTCCAGATCGCCGGGCAGCTCGCGCTCAAGGACGCCGCGTCCAAGGTGGCGACGCATCTGCTCGAACCGGTGGACGAGGTGGCCGTGCTGGTGTCGGACGAGTACGTCGGAGCCGTGATGTCCGACCTGTCCTCCCGCCGTGGCAGGGTGCTCGGCACCGAGCCGGTCGGCACCGGCCGCACGCTGGTGCGCGCCGAGGTGCCGCAGCTGGAGATCACGCGGTACGCGATCGACCTGCGGTCGCTGTCCCACGGGGCGGGCACGTTCACCCGTTCCTTCCTGCGGTACGAGCCGCTGCCCGCGCATTTGGCCGGCAAGGTGGCCGCGGCGGGCGAGCAGTAGTCCGATCGGGGACCCGGCGGCCCGCCTCCCGGCCGCCGGGGCCGTGTCGATCACCTGCCGTCCCGTGGTGAACCGTCGTACGCCGATCTCCGACGGCATGGCATGTCACCGGGGCGCTGTAAAACCGTCCCCCTCGCCCGTCCCCCTTCCCGGCGCCCGCCAGGCGCCGGGCGCGACGGCGGGGCCCGCGCCGGACGACCGGTCCCCGCAGCTCACCGGCCCACTCACCGGCCCACTCACCGGCCCACTCACCGGACCCGCCGCCGGGGCCGGGTTTCGCGCCCCTCGGGCACGGGGAGCCCAAAGGCGTGTCCGGCGCCACTTCCGCATCACAAGTTCATTTCGTTTTTCTGGCTAAACCGCTCTTTTGCCGGTGTAAGACTTATGGCCGGACTTACTGGCAAATCAAAGGGGTAGCCACGTGACCGAGCGGGGACAGGTCATCCGCCCGTTGATCGCGACCACCGTCATCGCCGCCGTAGCCGCCGGAGCCGCGTACACGTTCGGCCCCGACGCCCAGGCCGAGAAGGTCGGCCGCACCGCGGCGCCGAAGGCGGAGCGGCAGCAGGTCAGGGCGGAGACGGTCACGGCCGCGGAAAAGTGCGTCACCAGCGTGGAATACCCCAAGCGTCAGCTTCGCGGCGTCTGGATCGCCACCGTGCACAACGTCGACTGGCCGTCGAAGCCGGGACTGCCGCCCGACCGGCAGAAGGCCGAGTATGTGCGCATTCTCGACAACGCGGTCAAGCGGCGCCTCAACGCGGTGTTCTTCCAGGTGCGGCCCGCCTCGGACGCGATCTACCGATCGTCGCTCGAGCCGTGGTCCCAGTGGCTCACCGGCACCGCGGGCAAGGACCCGGGCTGGGACCCGCTGCCGTTCCTGGTGAGCGAGGCCCACAAGCGCGGCCTTCAGTTCCACGCCTGGTTCAACCCCTACCGCGCGGCCGACACGGCCTCCTCCGCGCTGCCCGAGGGGCACCCGGCGCGGCTGCATCCCGACTGGGCCGTCAAGCACGAGGGCAAGCTGTACTACAACCCCGGCCTGCCGCAGGTGCGCGACTGGGTGACCAAGGTCGTGACGGACGTCGTCCAGCGCTACGACGTCGACGGCGTCCACTTCGACGACTACTTCTACCCCTACCCCGGTCAGGGCACGCGGTTCGCCGACCAGGCCGCGTACAAGAAGTACGGCAAGGGCCTGACGCTGGCCGACTGGCGGCGGCGCAACGTGAACCGGCTGGTCGCCCAGGTCTCGCAGGCGGTCCACGCGGCCAAGCCGCACACCGTCTTCGGGATCAGCCCGTTCGGCATCTGGCGCAACAAGGCCGAGGACCCGGCGGGCTCGGCCACCAAGGGCATGTCGGCGTACGACTCGATCTACGCGGACGCCAAGGCGTGGATCAAGGCGGGCTCGGTCGACTACGTGATGCCGCAGCTCTACTGGCCCAGGGGTTTCGCGGCGGCCGACTACTCCGTGCTCGCCAAGTGGTGGGCCGGCGCGGTGAAGGGCACCGAGGTCGACCTCTACATCGGGCAGGCGCTCTACCGGGTGGGCGCCGCCGACACCCCGGCCTGGACCAAGGCGGGCGAGCTGCCCGCCCACCTCACGCTGAACCGCAAGTATCCCGAGATCTCGGGCGACGTCTACTTCAGCGCCGCGCAACTGGTGAAGAACCCGCTCGGCGTACTCGACCGGATCGTGAAGAACCACTACTCCCATCCGGCGCTGCCGCCGGTGCTCAGGGCCGGCGCCACGCCGCCCGTCGCCCCGCGCGGGGTGAAGGCCTCCGGCGGGACGCTGACCTGGCGGGCCGAGCCGGGCGCCCAGACGTACGCGATCTACCGGGTGACGGGCAAGGACGCCTCCTGCGCCACGGCGGACGCGCGCAACCTGGTGGCGGTCGTGCCGGCCTCCGCCGCTCCGTCGTACGCCGCCGGCGGCTCCGGGACCTACTACGTCACCACCGTCGACCGCCTCGGCAACGAGAGCCCGGCCAGCCGGGCGGCCTGAGCCCGGGAGTCGCGTGCGGCCGGGCACGGTGAGGGCTCGGTCAGGGCTCGATGAGGGCTCGGTGAGGGCTCGATGAGCGCGCCCGCTCGCGCCGGACGGGGATGAGCCGGCGCGACAGGCGGTGATCGGGCCAAAGGCCGGATCATCGCGGACGAATCCGGTAGCGTGGTCGCGAGTTTTCCCAAGATCATGTGCGGATTTGGGGGTCGCCGGTGAGTGGCTCGTGGGTGAAGCGCGCGCTCGTCGCCATCGTGTTCGGCGTGTCGGTCGCGGCTCCCGCGTTCCCGGCGGCCGCGTCCGCCGCGTTCGAGGCCGGGCCCGGTCAGAGCGGGACCGCGGCCGGAGAACGGGTCGTGCTGGTCGGGATCCCGGGGCTGATGTGGAGCGACGTCACCCCCGGCGACACGCCGAACCTCTGGCGACTCGCCGGCGACTCGGCCATCGGTTCCCTGTCGGTGCGGGCCGTGCGCAAGGACACCTGCCCGTACGACGCCTGGCTCACGGTTTCGGCCGGGGTGCGGTCGGCGGTGGGCGGAGGGTGCGGCATGGCGCCCACGCCCAAGACGGACGGCGAGGGAGCGGTGATCCCCGAGTTCTCCTGGCTGTGGGAGGTCAGGGAGCAGCGCGACGCGGGCACGCTCGGCCAGGCCCTGCACGCGGCCGGGCGGACGACGATGGCCGTCGGCCCGGGGGCCGCCCTCGCGCTGGCCGACCGCGAGGGCCGCGTCGACGTCTACGCCCCTTCCCCCGGCGAGGTCGCGCAGTGGTCGCGCGGTGACGTGGTCGCCGTGGAGATCCCCGACCTCATCGCGCCCTACATCTCCGCGGATCGTCTGAGCGACGTGCCCGAGCACCTGTCCCCCGGCGCGCGCCGGGCCGCCGCGCGGGCGGCCGACGCGAAGCTCGGGTCGTTCCTGCCCCGCCTCGGTCCGGCGACGGTGCTGGTCGCCGGGCTCTCCGACCACGGGTCGGTCCCCCATCTCAGGGCGGCGATGCTCCACGGCGGCGGAGCGGCGGGCACGCTCGGCGCCCGGTCCACGCACCGGGACGACATGATCATCCTTCCGGATCTCACCGCCACGATCCTCGCGAGGACCGGGGTGGCCGCTCCCCCTGCCGTCGTCGGCGTGCCGGTCGAGGCCCACGCGACCGGCGGCGGCCCGGACGAGCGCGTCGGAGCCCTGCGCACCGCCGACGTGGCCGGGCAGACCATCCGCGACATGACCGGCGTCTTCTTCATCACGCTCGCCGCGCTCCAGGTGCTCTTCTACGTCACCGCGTTCGTGCTGCTGCGCCGCCGCGACCGGCTGCCCGCCGTGCGGGTCGCCGCCGTGGCGCTCGCCTCGATCCCCGTCTCGACCTACCTCGTCAACCTCACGCCGTGGGCCCGTACGGAGCGGCCCGCGCTCACGCTCTTCGCCTCGATCGCCGCGATCGCGGCGGCGCTCACCGTGGCGGCCCTCGCGGGGCCGTGGCGGCGCGGCATGCTCGGGCCGTTGACCGTGATCGCGGCGGTGACCGCGGCCGTGCTGCTCGGCGACCTGCTGACCGGCACGCCCCTGCAGCTCAACAGCCTGATGGGCTACACCGGCGTGGTCGGCGCCCGCTACTACGGCCTGGGGAACATCCCCTTCGCACTGCTCGCCACGGCGGTGCTGCTCGTCACGACGGCCGCCGCCGACCGGCTGGTCGCAGCGGGCCGCAAGGCCGTCGCGGTGGCTCTGGTCGCCGCGCTCGGCGCCTTCGCGATGCTGCTCGACGGCTGGCCGGGCGTGGGCAGCGACTTCGGCGGCGTCATCGCCTTCGTGCCGGGCATCGCGGTCACCGCGCTGATCGTGGCGGGCAGGCGCGTGTCGATCGTCAAGCTGGGCGCGTTCTGCGCCGCGGGCGGCGTGCTGGTGATGGCGATCGCCTACCTCGACTACCTGCGTCCCCCGGCCAGCCAGACCCATCTCGGCCGCTTCGTGGGGCAGGTGGCCGACGGCACGTTCCTGCCGGTGATCTCCCGCAAGCTCGGGGCGATGCTGTCCACGCTGCTCAGTCCCACCCTGATGCCCGTGGTGATCGCCGCGTTCGCGTTCCTCGTCTTCGCGCTGCTGCGGCCGGGGGCGGCGAGCGCCGGCGTCCTGCCGCTCGCGTTCGAACGGGCGCCCATGCTCAGGGCGGGCCTGCTCGGCGCGCTCGTGAGCGGCCTGGTCGGCATGCTCGTCAACGACTCGGGGGCCGCGGTGCTGTCCATGGCCCTGGCCCTGGCCGTGCCGCTCGTCCTCAGCGCGGGCATCCGCGCCCTGCAGCACGGCGAGCCCGTTCCGGCCTCCGGATCGCCGGGCCCGCGTCCGAGCCCGGCGGCCTGACCGGCGCCGGGCGGTCATCCCGGCCGGGGAGTCTGCTACGGCCTGCTCTGTGTCGTCCGGGCGGCTCAGGAGCCGCCGGGTCTCGTACGGCCTGCTCCGCGTCTCCGGGCGGCTCAGGAGCCGGCGGGCCAGGCGCCGGCGAGCAGGTCGCGGGTGTCGCGCAGCAGCTGCGGCAGGACCCTGGTGCGCCCGACGACCGGCATGAAGTTGGTGTCGCCACCCCACCGGGGCACGACGTGCTGGTGGAGGTGGGCGGCGATGCCCGCGCCCGCCACACCGCCGAGGTTCATGCCGACGTTGAAGCCCTGCGCCCCGCTCGCCTTGCGCAGCGCCTGCGTCGCGCGTTTGGTGAACTCGGCCAGCTCGGCCGTCTCGGGCCCGTCCAGGTCGGCGTAGTCGGACACGTGCCGGTAGGGGCAGACCATGAGGTGCCCGGAGTTGTACGGGTAGAGGTTCAGCACGGCGAACACGGCCGATCCCCGGGCCACGATCAGCCCGTCCTCGTCGGCCAGCTTGGGGATCTCGCAGAACGGGCAGCCGTCGTCCGCGCCGGACCCGCTGGGCTTGTTCTCGCCCTTGATGTAGGCCATGCGGTGCGGGGTCCACAGGCGCTGGAAGCTGTCGGGAACCCCGGCGCCGGCCTGCTCGATCGGCTCTGAATCCACGGTCGTGCTTCCCTCCGGTCCGTCCCCTGCGCCAGGCCACCGCCGCCGCCCGCGCGACGGCGCGGCACCGGTACTGTCCAGCAGCATATGACCCCGCGGATCTCTCCCGGCCCGCCGGGTTGCGCCATGCCACGACCGGCCCCGCGCTCATGACCGGCGCCACGCCCACGACCGGCGCCATGCCCACCGTCGCCCTGCCACGGCGGCGGCCCCGGGCCGCCGCGCCCGGGACGGCGTCCGTCGCCCGTGCCGATATGCGCGGACGCCGGACGGCCTGCCCGGTCATCGGGCAGAATGCACCTGCCGGACGCCGCCCCACCGTTGAGGAGCCGTCATATGAGCGAGGCCGCCGTCGTCGAGGAGCGGATGGAAGAGCAGGCCGACGCGTACGCCGAGGAGATCCCCGGCGATCCCGCGGGCGTGGAGGCGGCCGACCGGGTGCGGCCGGAACCCCCCACGTCGGCCGGCGCCGTGGAGACGCCCACGCCCGAGGCGCCGACGGCGAATGTTCTCAGGGGCCGGATCAAGGTCGCCGACGAGGTGGTGGAGAAGGTCGCCGCGCTCGCCGCCCTGGAGATCCCCGGCGTCGCCGACCTGGGCGGCGACCTCGAGCGCGCCTTCGAGTCCGTACGCGACCGCATCGGCGTCGGGACCAAGCGGGCGACCCAGGGCGTGCAGGCCAGGATCCAGGATCAGCAGGTCTCGGTCGACGTGACCATCGTCATCGTGTACGGCCATGTGGTCATGGACGTCGCCACCGAGGTCAAGGTCAACGTCGCCCGGTCGGTGAGCCGGATGCTCGGCATGCACGTGATCGAGGTCAACGTGACCGTCGACGACGTCCGCCTCCCCGGTCAGGGCTTCCCCGCCTCGGACACCCGGGCCTCCTGACCCGGCCCGGCCGGCCCCGGAGGACCCCTGATCGCCCCGGTCGCCCGGTCGCCGGGAAATGCGAGAACGCGGGCGCCCCGGGTGGGGCGCCCGCGTTCGTCGTGGTGGGCCGTCAGACCTGGATGCGGCGGCGGACCGCGTCGACGATCTCGTTGATCGCCTCGTCGATCGGGACGCCGTTCTTCTGCTCACCGTTGCGGTAGCGGAAGGAGACCGCCCCGGCGGCCACGTCGTCGTCGCCCGCCAGAAGCATGTACGGCACCTTGGCCTTCTGGGCGTTGCGGATCTTCTTCTGCATGCGGTCGTCGCTCTCGTCGACCTCGACCCGGATGCCGTGCTCGCGCAGCCGCTTGGCGACGTCCTGGAGGTAGGGCACGTGGGCGTCCGCGATCGGGATGCCGACGACCTGCACGGGGGCGAGCCACGGAGGGAAGGCGCCCGCGTAGTGCTCGACCAGCACGCCGAAGAACCGCTCGATCGACCCGAACAGCGCCCGGTGAATCTTGACGGGCCGCTTCCTGGTGCCGTCCGCGGCCTGGTATTCCAGCTCGAACAGCTCGGGCAGGTTGAAGTCGAGCTGGATGGTCGACATCTGCCAGGTGCGGCCGATGGCGTCCCGCGCCTGCACGGAGATCTTCGGGCCGTAGAAGGCCGCGCCACCCGGGTCGAGCACCAGCTCCAGGTTCTCCGACTCGGCGACCTCGCGCAGGGTCTCGGTCGCCTGCTCCCACACCTCGTCGGAGCCGACGTACTTCTCCGGGTCCTTGGTGGACAGCTCCAGGTAGAAGTCGTCGAGGCCGTAGTCGCGCAGCAGGTCGAGCACGAACCGCAGCAGTGACGTGAGCTCGTCGCGCATCTGCTCCTGGGTGCAGTAGATGTGCGCGTCGTCCTGGGTCAGCCCGCGTACGCGGGTGAGGCCGTGCACCACGCCCGACTTCTCATACCGGTACACGGTGCCGAACTCGAACAGCCGCAGCGGCAGCTCGCGGTAGGACCGCCCGCGCGACCTGAAGATCAGGTTGTGCATCGGGCAGTTCATCGGCTTGAGGTAGTAGCGCGCGCCCTCCAGCTCCATGGGAGGGAACATGCCGTCGGCGTACCAGTCGAGGTGGCCGGAGATCTTGTACAGATTCTCCTTGGTGATGTGCGGGGTGTTGACGAAGGAGTAGCCCGCCTCCTCGTGCCGGCGGCGCGAGTAGTCCTCCATCACCCGGCGGATGATGCCGCCCTTGGGGTGGAACACCGGCAGACCCGAGCCGAGCTCGTCGGGGAACGAGAACAGGTCGAGCTCGGCGCCGAGCTTGCGGTGATCGCGCTTCTCGGCCTCCTCCAGGAACTTGAGGTACTCGTCCTGCTTCTCGCGCGACTCCCAGGCGGTGCCGTAGATGCGCTGGAGCTGCGGGTTCTTCTCGCTGCCCCGCCAGTAGGCGCCGCCCGACCGCATGAGCTTGAAGGCCGGGATGACCCGGGTGCTCGGCAGGTGGGGCCCGCGGCACAGGTCCTTCCAGCACAGCTCGCCCGACTTGGGGTCGAGGTTGTCGTAGATGGTGAGCTGGCCGCCGCCGACCTCGACGTTCGCGCCGTCGGCCGCGTCGGCGGCGCCGCCCTTGAGCCCGATGAGCTCCAGCTTGTACGGCTCGGCCGCGAGCTCCTCGCGGGCCTCGTCGTCGCCGACCGGACGGCGCCGGAAGGTCTGTCCCTGCTTGACGATCTCGCGCATGCGCTTCTCGATGCGCTTGAGGTCGTCGGGGGTGAACGGCTCGCGGACGTCGAAGTCGTAGTAGAAGCCGTTCTCGACCGGCGGGCCGATGCCGAGCCTGGCCTCGGGGAAGATCTCCTGGACGGCCTGGGCCATGACGTGCGCGGTGGAGTGGCGCAGGATGGCCCGGCCGTCGGAGCTGTCGATCGCGACCGGCTCGACCACGTCGCCGTCGGCGACCTCGGCGGCCAGGTCACGCAGCTCGCCGTTGATCCTGGCGGCGATCACCGATCTGCCGTCGGCGCCGAGCGCCTCCCCGGCCGTCGTACCCGCCGCCACCACGCGCTCGGCTCCGGCGAGGGTGATGCGTATCTCAAGGGCGGCGGACACGGTGGCTCCTTAGGACAGGTTCGATGCATGGATCTCGGCGGCCGCGCGCACGCGAGGCGGCGGCGCCGGTCGCATCCGATGCTACCGGTGCCGCCACCCCATGGTGGTGTGCATCCATCCACCCCCGCCCCCTCCGCGCGTGATCGTGCGGTTTGTCGCGGCCGGGCGGGTCAGCAGGGCCACGTCCAGTCGCGGATCTCGGCGGGGTCCTCGCCGTACTCCCGGGTGTAGGCGCGGGCGCGCAGCCGGGCGTCGGCCATGCGCTGGCGCAGGTGGGCCACCCTGCTGCCCAGGCCGGGCACCCGGTCGATCACGTCCATCACCAGGTGGAAGCGGTCGATGTCGTTCAGCATCGCCATGTCGAACGGCGTGGTCGTGGTGCCCTCCTCCTTGTAGCCGCGCACGTGCAGGTTCTCGTGCCCGTTGCGCCGGTAGGTGAGGCGGTGGATCAGCCACGGGTAGCCGTGGAAGTTGAAGATGATCGGCTTGTCCGTGGTGAACAACGCGTCGAACTCGGCGTCGGGCAGGCCGTGCGGGTGCTCGGAGGCCGGTTGCAGCCGCATGAGGTCGACGATGTTGATCACGCGCACCCGCAGCTCGGGCAGGTGCTCGCGGAGCAGCGCGGCGGCGGCGAGTGTCTCCAGCGTGGGCACGTCCCCGGCGCAGGCGAGCACCACGTCGGGCTCGGCGCCCTGGTCGGTGGAGGCCCAGTCGAGGATGCCCAGCCCGCGGGTGCAGTGGACGATCGCCTCGTCCATGCTCATCAGGTCGAGCACGGGCTGCTTGCCCGCCACGACGACGTTGACGTAGTCGCGCGAGCGCAGGCAGTGGTCGGCGACCGACAGCAGGGTGTTGGCGTCCGGCGGCAGGTAGACGCGCACGACCTCGGCCTTCTTGTTGACGACGACGTCGAGGAAGCCGGGATCCTGGTGGCTGAAGCCGTTGTGGTCCTGGCGCCACACGTGGGAGGACAGCAGGTAGTTCAGCGAGGCGACCGGCCGCCGCCAGGGGATCTTGCGGGAGGACTCCAGCCATTTGGCGTGCTGGTTGAACATGGCGTCCACGATGTGGATGAACGCCTCGTAGCAGTTGAACAGCCCGTGGCGGCCGGTCAGCAGGTAGCCCTCCAGCCAGCCCTGGCACTGGTGCTCGCTGAGCACCTCCATGACCCTGCCCCGGGGGCCGAGGTTCTCGTCGGTCGGCAGCAGCTCGGCCTCCCACTCCTTGCCGGTCGCCTCGAAGACGGCCGACAAGCGGTTGGAGGCGGTCTCGTCCGGGCCGAGCAGCCGGAAGTTCGCGGGGTTGGCGGCGATGACGTCGCGCAGGAACGCCCCGAGGACGCGCGTCGGCTCGGTCGAGGCCGAGGCCGGGGCCTTCACCTCGACGGCGTAGTCGCGGAAGTCGGGCAGCACGAGCGGGCGCAGCAGTTCCCCGCCGTTGGCGTGCGGGCTGGCGCTCATCCGCAGCGGCCCGTCCGGGACGGTCCGCGTGATCGTCTCGACCGGCCGCCCGTCGGCGTCGAACAGCTCCTCCGGCCGGTAGGAGCGCATCCACTCCTCCAGGGCCTCCAGCCGGTCGGGCCGGTTTCGCACGTCGGTCAGCGGCACCTGGTGGGCGCGCCAGGTGCCCTCGACCGGGAGCCCGTCGACCTCGCGCGGCCCGGTCCAGCCCTTCGGCGTACGCAGGATGATCATCGGCAACGGGCCGCCGTCGGTCATCTGGTCGAAGACCGTGTCGAGGGTCGAGGCCATGAGCTCGTGCATCTCCCCCGGCTCGTGACCGGAGACGATGTGGGGGCGATAGCCGTACCCCTCGAAGAGCTTGAGCAGCTCGTCCTCCGGGATCCTGGCCAGCACCGTGGGATTGGCGATCTTGTAACCGTTCAGGTGCAGGATCGGCAGGACCACGCCGTCGGTGTCCCGGTTGAGGAACTTGTTGGAATGCCAGCCGGTGGCGAGCGGCCCGGTCTCGGCCTCGCCGTCGCCGACGACGCAGGCCACCACCAGGCCGGGGTTGTCGAAGGCCGCGCCGTACGCGTGGGAGAGGGCGTAGCCGAGCTCGCCGCCCTCGTGGATGGAGCCCGGAGTCTCGGGGGCCACGTGGCTGGGGATGCCACCGGGGAAGGAGAACTGCCGGAAGAGCCTGCGCATGCCCTCGGCGTCCCGGGTGATGTGGGGGTAGCGCTCGGTGTAGGTGCCTTCGAGCCACGCGTGGGCGACCGCCGCCGGGCCGCCGTGCCCCGGACCGGCGATGTAGATCATGTCCTGGCCGCGCTCCCCAATGATCCGGTTGAGGTGGGCGAAGCAGAAGTTGAGCCCGGGCGTCGTCCCCCAGTGGCCGAGCAGCCGCGGCTTGACGTGCTCGGGGCTGAGCGGCTCGGTCAGCAGCGGGTTGTCCATCAGGTAGATCTGGCCGACGGACAGATAGTTCGCGGCCCGCCAGTAGGCGTCGATGTTCCCGTATGCGTCCATGCCCCTGACACTTTCCCCGCGGCGGCGGCTGAACCAGAGTCTTTCGCCCACAGATCGGCGGGCCCATCGACCGGTAGTCTTGGCGCCATGTCCGGCACCCGCTGGCTCGACGAGGAGGAGCAGCGCACCTGGCGCGCCTACCTGCGGACGAGCCATCTCCTCCAGGAGGCTCTCGAACGGCAGCTGCAGCGCGACTCGGGCATGCCGCACGCCTACTACATGATCCTGGTGGTCCTCTCCGAGTCACCCGGGCGGACCATGACGATGACGGAGCTGTCCGCCATCCTCCAGTTCTCGGTCTCCCGCCTGTCCCACGCGGTCTCCCGGCTGGAGGAGAAGGGCTGGGTGCGGCGGCTCAAGCGGCCGGAGGACCGGCGCACCACCGTCGCCGAGCTCACCGACGAGGGCTTCGCCGCTCTCGTGGAGGCGGCGCCGGGTCACGTCGAGGAGGTCCGCCGGGTCTTGTTCGACCCCCTCACTCCCGGCCAGGTGCGGCAGTTCCGCGAGATCCTCGCCACGATCCTCGCGGCCTTCGAGTATCAGAGGGCCGCCGATGACGAGCGTCCCCGCGAACTCGACGCCGCCGCCCAGTAAGACTCGGTGCTCGTTGACCGCGGATGCGACCACGAAAAGTACCGCCGCTTGGTACGCGAACCGCGAACCCGACCGCTGACCCCGCGTTCCCCGACCCCGGACTCGGCGCCGGCTGAGGATGCCCGATCCGCCCAGGCGGCTGGTGACTTCCGGGGATCTGATGCGACGGTGCCTGGGGGGTAGTTCAGCCGAGCTGCCGGATGATCGTCGGGTCGGTGATCGCCGTGTCGTTGGCCAGGAGGTACGCCTTCGAAAGGATCACCGACAGCGTCCCCCCGTCGTCCTCGAACGGAAGGAACACCGATCCGGCCGCGCGCCCGCTCGCCGGGACGATGCACAGGTACGCGTCGTTGGGCTCCATCAGGATGTTCGTCGACCCCAGATGGATCTTGTACGTCTTCAGATCGCCCCGTACGCGAAGGAATCTGTCGGTCAGCTCCACCCGGGAGGCGATCTTCAGTTTCGGCAGCAGCCGCGCCAGCACCTCGCGCCGGGTCTTGGCCGTCTCGGTCAGCTCGCCGAAGCCGTGGGAGCGCCAGTAACCCTCGTGGCCGATCAGCGCCTGGTCGTCGCGGGCGACCGAGGCCACGCCCACGGCGAGGTCGGCCTCGCGGAGGATCTCCGACAGCACCAGCGGCGGAAGATCGGCCATCGACGCCGGTTGCCCGTCGCGGTGGAAGGTGATGCCCTCGGTGGCGCACAGCATGGTGGTCCCGGCTCCGGGGGCGGAGACGATGTGCATGGCCCATCGGGCCTGCCAGCCCGCCAGGTCGCGCACCACCTCGCCCTGGTCGCCGCCGTTCTCGTAGTCCCAGTTGCCGATCGACCGGCCGGTCCAGCCGCGCTGGCCCAGCAGGGTCCGGGCCTGGCCGTAGCGCAGAATGTGGCCGGCGAAACGGTTGGAGAAGGTGCCGGTCCGCTCCTCGGCGGGGGTCAGCAGGTAGAGCTCGCGGAAGACCTGCTTGAACGGCTGGCGTACACCACCTTCGAGAAGATGGTCGCGCCACGCCGCAACCTCGTCGGCGGTCGCGTGGATCGGATGCCACAGGCCTGCCACGGCGTCGGGGGCGGGGCGGTAACCGGCCAGTTCCCAGCCGTCGGCGGTCTTGACCGGCAGGGCCGCCGGGCCGCCGGCGATCTGCCAGACCAGGGTGCGGGCGTAGGGGCCGGTGACGGGATGGTCGAGGAAGTACTCGGTCACCTCGCGCCAGCGCCACGTCCGTTCATGAACGATCGCCTGTTCCAAGCGGGACCGCACGGCCGCCTGCGCCAGCTTGAGCTCCTTCAGGGTGGCCCGCAGATCGGACAGCTCCGCGCGCAGATCCTTCGGCAGCGACTTGACGGTCTTGCCGGCGGCGTTCACGTAGCGCAGAGCGGGCACGTCGGAGCACAACCTGACCCGGTAGTCGCCGATCTTCTCCTCGCGGACGCCGCCGGTGTCCAGGCCGAAGGTGGGGACCGTCCGATCGAGCAGCTGCTCGCGGGTCAGCCCGTTCTCGACGGCCACCGCGTCGAGGGCGAGGCTCAGATTCCTCTGTACGGACCTCGCGCGCACCTTCGCCTGGATTCCGGACAGCGGGACGATCACGTCGAGGCCGCCCCTGCGGGCCAGGACGCCGACGGCGGCGTTGGTGACGGGCTCGCAGCGGCACGTGGAGCCCATCCCGTTGCTGCCGGTGCCGCAGGTCATCGCGACGTCGGTGACGAGCGAGGTCACCCAGCGCTCGTCGATGACCTGGCAGGTCCACAGGATGCCGCGCACCACGACGATGGTGTCCTCCTTGAGGAAGACCTTGTCCCACCACTCCTCGTCGTCGTAGCGGACGACCCAGTCTCCGCCCCGGTAGGCCGCCAGCCGCGTGAGCAGCTCACGGACCAGGGCGACCGCGCCTGGAGTGAGCATCCGCGCGGCGTTCCTCAGCCACCGGGCGCTGGGTCTGGTCGAGCGGGCGGTGTTCCAGTGGCGGAACAGCGGCAGCACCTCGACCAGGCGCGCGCCGTACTCCTCGGCCAGCATGCGGGCGAAGTGGTCGGTGTCCCCGATCTCGGTCCTGACCACCCCGGCCGGACCGTGCTCGGCGGGTTCGGTGAGCAGCTCGGCCACCTGCTCGGCCAGGAGCGCCCGCGCGTCCTTCAGCCACGGTCCCGACGTCAGCCAGCGCAGCAGGTCCCGGCGCAGCTGGTGGTCGAACCGGCGGGCCGCCGCGAGCGGGATCCGGAACAGCTCCTCGTAGCGGGTGTGCCCCTGCCGCACCCAGTACCCCGCCCGTTCCATGAGGTGGTGCGCTTCCCGGTAGGTGAAGTCGATGTCGCGCTCGGCCACCGACCGGACCACGCGCAGCACCCGCTCGTCGTAGTCGTGGCCGCCTTCCGGCCCCAGCCAGAGTTTCATCTGCGCGTAGGTGCCGTAGACCCTCCAGTCGACGCCGGGGCCGGGCTCGAGTCCCTGCTCGGTGAGCTCGTCGAACCGCTGGTAGGCGGCCCTCGTGGCCGGGTCCGTGTGGTCCCATCGGCCCGCTGACGTCATCACACGGCTCCCCTCATGATCTGAAACGCTAGGTGATCACGGATATCAGCCGGAACCGACAGGTTTCCCCTGCCATGATCCGAGACATGTCCGCACGAGAGCCGCTTCTGCCTCCTCGCCCGATCAAGATCGGGGACGTTGCGGCCGCTCGCTGATGCTCCCATCGCTTGGCTACAGCGAGAGATCAAAGGACAGCAGAGATCATTCTGTTAGGACCTGTTGAGACAGGGCGCCGTGAGGCAGCGCGCAGTAGGACCCGCCCCGTCCCCTGCCGCCGGACGTCCACAGATCGGTCACCACGGCTCGGAGGCCGGGTTCCAGCGTCCGCTCGGGCGCCGGGAAAGGGCTTGCGTCGTCACGCGGTGACGACCAAGATTTCTCACCATTGCGTGAAAGGAGCACTTCAGTGTCGTCTACCCGCATCTGCCTGGCCGTCGGTGTCGCGGGAATCGCGGTCCTCGTCTCTCCCGTACGGGCGAGCGCGGGAACACCCGATCCCTCGGCCGTCCTGAGCAAGGCACTGGTCCAGGGGCGCGGGGTGACGTTCACGGAGACCGAGAAGTCGTGGATCGGGGACGACAGATCGGACCCGACGATCTTCCGGACCTCCGGAGTTGTGGCTTTCGGCAAGGGAAGGCTCACCGGCGCGTCCATCAAACGGGTGACCAAGTCCGGGAAGACGTTCAGGTTCCTCATCGCCGGCGGCAAGACCTACGCCCGGGGCGGGTTGTGGTCGGACGCCCTGCCCGCGGGCAAGAGCTGGGCGTACAGCCCGGACCTCGCCATGCGGCCGTACCAGGCGTCCGGCCAGTCGATCGACGTCTTCGATCCCGCGGCGCTGCGTGTGGTCTACGCGACTCGGAGCGGCCAGGCCATGCGTCAGAAGGTCAAGGGCGTCGCGGCCACGCGCTACAGCGGCATCGTCACGGCGAAGGCCCTGTGCGCGGTGTCGGCCGCGTGCCGCGAGGAGTTCGGCAAGTCGAGCCCGGTGAAGATCGGCTGGAGCCTGTGGGTGGACGGCCGTGGCCGGATCGTACGGCTGACCACGCAGTGGGCGAGGAAGCCCGACCGTGACAAACGTGTCATCGGCGGCGGCGGGCAGACCGACACGTACTACTCCCGCTGGGGCGCGCGGGTCGTGGTGAAGGCTCCGCCCCCGGCGCAGGTCGACGCCGGATGAGCCAGGCCCGAGCGTCCGTGACTCCCCCATGTGGTCGGCCGGCCTTCAGGCCTCCGGGTTGTGGCGGGCGATGGCGCCGTGCCCATCAGGGTCTTCGTCGATGTGCGTCGCATAGGGGGTCCTCTGCCCAGCGGGCGACGCTCATGCGGGAGCACCCCTGCGAGGACGAGCTCATGCGGGAACGTGGTTGCGCAGGCGCAGCGCGTCGGGATAGGGCGACAGGTACGTCTGGTCGCGGACGTACTCGACCCCCGCGCCCCTCGCGTGGTGCCTGAGCAGGGCGAGCGGCACCGTCAGGGCGACCCTGCGGGCCCGGTAGGACGCGATCACCTCGGCCAGATCGGCCCGGCGGACCGGATCGAGCTGCCCGCCGATCATGCCGAGGCAGTGATGCAGGACGTTGACGTGGCGCCCGACCGTGGCCGTGGTGGCGAGGGCCGCCCGGAACGCACGGTCGTACTCGCGGGCCAGCGCCTCCCGGGGCAACTCTCCCGCCGCGGCCACCAGCCGCCCGATCTCCCGGTACGCCGCGGGCGCGTGGGAGAGGATCTGCATCTTGTGCCGGGCGTGGAAGGCGACCAGGTCGCGTGGGCGCCAGTCGCCGGCCAGCAGGGCCCGCAGGCGGGCCGAGGCGAAGATCCGCTCGACGAAGGCCTCCCGCAGCACGGCGTCGTGCAGCCGGCCCTCGTCCTCGACGACCAGTTCCGGGCGGGCGCGGGTGATGGCGGCGGCGAAGATCCCCTCACCGTGCCGGTCGGCCGGCCCGTTTCCCCCGGCGCACACGGGGATCCCGTGGAGCCCGCAACTCGGGCTCCTGGACTTGAACACGTAGCCGTCGACGTCCGCCAGATCCGCCGCGCGCCCGGCGGCGAGGCCGGTCATCGGGGCGGTCAGGTCCTCGCGGGTCCGGCGGGTCACCAGCCGGGGCCCGTCCGGGGAGCGCTCCAGCCGGAGCGTCTCGCGCGGGGCGCCGAGACCGATCTCGATCTCCGGGCAGATCGGCACCCAGTCAACGTGTTCCGCGAGCTCCTCGGTGAGGAAGCGATCCCGGCTGTGGCCGCCGTTGAACCGTACGGGAGCGCCCAGCAGGCAGCTCGACACCGCCACCCTCGGCCTGACCACGGTTGTCATGGTCAGGCCGCCCGCAACAGCGTGGACAGGCGGTGCAGGCCGCGCGCCGTACGCGCCTTGACCGTGCCGAGCGGAACCCGCAGGTGCTCGGCGATCTCCCGCTGGGTCAGGTCTCCGTAGTACGCCAGCTCGATCGCCTGGCGCTGCACCTGCGGCAGCGCGGCCAGCGCGCGCCGGATCCGGTCGCGGTCGGCGAACTCGTCGCCGTCCAGCCGGCCGTCGTGTCCCGCCGGGTCGGGCACAGCCTCCAGCGGCACCGTCGCCGGCGTACGCGCCCGCAGATGGTCCACCGCGCGGTTGCGGGCGATTCCGTACAGCCAGGCCGACAGGCTGCGGCCCGGGTCGAAGCGGTGCTGGAAGCGCCACACCTCCGTGAAGACGACCTGCAGGACATCCTCCACGTCCTGCGACGGCACGAGTCTGCGCAGGTAGGAGCGCACGGCCGGGGAGTGGGCGCGGTAGCACTCCCCCAGGGCTCCCGCGTCCCCCGTGGCGAGCCGGAACTCCAGCGTCTCCTCCATCCGGGCCCCCTTCGCCGGAGAAGTTACTCAAAACCTATTCATAACTGCCCGCACCCGGAGGGAACACCCACGATCACCGAACACTGAATCAATAATGCGTCAAAGACGCACGAATCACCGCAGAGTGGTCATTACCGCCGAGATGGCGTCGCGAAACGTCGTCACCCGGACGACCTCCGAGGGCAGGCCGTCCCCCCAGCCCGGGCCGCCGACCACGACGCGGCAGGCGGGGCGGAGCCTCGGCAGAGCGGCCAGCGGTGCCGGATCACCGGTCTGACGGATCTGCGACCACACGAACACCGCCGCGGGACCGAGGCGGCGCATCGCGCCCGCCAGCGCGGTGTAGGGCGTGCGGGCACCGAGCACGCGGGTATCCACCCCGAGCGTGCCGAGCGCGGCGGCCAGCGCGTGGATCGGCAGCGCGTGCTGCTCCTCCTCGGCGCCGGCCAGCAGGACCGGGCGGGGATGCACGGGCGAGGGCGCACGCGCGGCGAACCGCGTCAGCGCCGCCTGGAGCCGGTCGGAGAACAGGTGCTCGATGTCGATCCCGGTTCCGGTGTCCTGCTGCCTGCGGCTGACGGCCGCGAACACCGGCAGCACGAGCCGCTCCCACGTCCACACGACGCCGTGCGCGGCCAGCGCCGCGTCCAGCCCCGCGTTCACGGTCGTCGCGTCGAGCGCCGTCACCGCGCGGACCAGCATGACCGCCGACAGCAATCCGAATTCCGGGGCCGGCCGTACGGCGGAGAACGGTGGCGCCGGGGGTGACGGGGCGGCCGACGGGGAAACGGCCGCCGACGGCCCCTGCGCCCCCGGCGGAACGGATGGCTGGAACGACTGGGGCGGCTCGAAGGGCGCGGGGGACACGAAGGGCGCTGGGGACTCGAAGGGAACGGCGGACTCCGGCGGCGCTGTTTCCTCCCCGGGCACGGGCCGCAGCCGCAGCGCCTGTCTGGCGGCGTCGGCCGGTGGCATACCGGTCCGGATCAGCCGGTTCATCTCCTCCAGGCGGCGCAGGTCCGCGTTGTCGTACCGGCGGTGGCCGCCGGGGCTGCGCCTGCTCGGGCCGATGCCGTACCTGAGGTTCCACGTGCGCAGCGTGGACGCGGGCACGCCGAGCCGCCGGGAGACGGCTCCGATGCCGTAACCCGGCTCCTCCTCCGCGGCCGCGTTCTCGCCGGCCCCCGGTGCGCCCTCGCGCGTCACGCGCTCACCCCGCGTCCGTCCCGCCGGTCATCCCGGCCGCTCGCCGTCCTCCGGCCACCCGCCCTCCCTATGGCCAGCCTCTCAGCCCCCGGCCAGCGCTCCGTAGGGAGGGCCCGGGCTCCGCACGTCGGGACCGGCGGGACCGGCACGCCTCGGAACCCGCCGCTCGTGACCTCCCCGCGCACGGCGCTCGTGGCCGCCCCCGCGCACGGCGCTCGTGGCCGCCCCCGCGCACGGCGCTCGTGGCCGTCCCGGCCACCGGCCCGCCCCTGGCCTTGTTTCGGCGCGGCGGCCCTGTGCGGATGCAACCGCCGGAGCGGGCGGGCGCGAAAACTCTACTGACGGCGCCGCCGATCACCGTAACGATCGAAGGAGCAGGACCCATGGTGACGTTGACCCGCGAGACCGGCAGCGTTCGGGACCAGACGCGGGAGCCGTTCGATCGCCGTCTGTTCGCCCCGTCCCCGTTCGACCTGTTCGATCTGCTCGACCTGTTCAACCCGTCCGGCCTGTTTCCCCGAGGCCAGGACGGCCCCGCGCCGCTGTCCCGGCCCGGTCCCCGGCAGGGCGTCGCCCCTCCGGCCGGCTCGGCCGCGCCCGTCAGCGGGCCCGCGACCGGCGGGGCCCGCTGATGCGCGCGGGCGGACCGGTCGTGGTCGTCGGCGCCGGGCTGGGCGGTCTGGCCGCCGCCATGCGGCTGGCGGGGGCGGGGCACGAGGTGACGGTCGTGGAGGCCTCCGAAGTGCCGGGCGGCTGCTGCGGCACGGCCACCCTGGGCTCCCACCGCTTCGACACCGGGCCCTCGGTGCTGACCATGCCGGGAGTGCTGGCCGACACCTTCGCCGCCGCCGGGCAGGATCTAGAGCGCTGGCTGCCGCTGCGGCGGCTCGATCCGTACTACCGGCTGACCTTCCACGACGGGTCGCGGCTCGACGTGGTGGCGGGGGCCGACGCGATGACCGAGCAGGTGCGCGCGCTGTGCGGGCCCGCGGAGGCCGCGCGCTACCGGCGGTTCCGGCGGTCGCTGGGAGAGCTGTTCGATGCCGAGTGGAGCGCGTTCATCGACCGGGACATGACCCGGTTGCGCGCGCTCGCCCGGCCGTACGCGCTGGCGCGGCTGGCCGCGCTCGGCGGCTTCCGCCGCATGGACGGGCTCGTGCGGCGTCACCTCACCGACGAGCGGCTGATCAGGGCGCACACGTTCCAGGCGTTGTACGTCGGCCTGTCGCCGCGCCGCGCCCTCGGCGTGTACGCGGTGATCGCCCACATGGACACGGTCGGCGGGGTTTACTTCCCTCGAAAGGGCGGCATGCACGCCGTCCCCCGGGCCATGGCCGCAGCCGCCGAGAAGGCCGGGGCGCTCTTCCGGTACGGCGTGCGGGCCACCCGGATCGAGACCGACGGGGCGGGGGTCGTCGCCGTCCGCCTCGACACCGGCGAACGGCTCGCGGCCCGGCACGCCGTGGTGGCCTGCGACCTGCTCCGGGCCCTCGGCCGGCGGGGCGGCGACGGCCTGCTGCCGGAGGAGGCGGCCGACTGGCGGCTGCGCCGGCCCCGGTTCTCCCCCTCCTGCCTCGTGGCGCACTTCGCGCTCGACCGGCGTCCGGAGGGGCAGGCCCACCACACCCTGCACTTCGGGCAGGAGTGGGAGACGACGTTCGCGGCGCTGGAGGCGGGCAGACCGCAGCCCGACCCGAACCTGCTGGTGACCTGTCCTGATCACCACGGGCCTGTCAACCACGGGCCTGACAACCACGGGCCTGACGACCACGGGCCTGATCACCACGGGCCCGGCGGCGGGCGCGCCGTACTCAGCGTGCTGGAGCCCACCGCGAACACCCGGAGCGGCGCCGACTGGACGGTCCTCACCCCCCGCCTGGTGGACCGCATGCTGGAGCGGCTCGCCGGCCTCGGGTACGGCGACCTGTCCGGTACGCCCCGGCTGGTGTTCGATCCCCCCGCCTGGCGGAGGCGCGGCCACTCGGCCGGCACGCCCTTCGCCCTCGACGCCCGTTTTACTCAAACGGCGTGGTTCCGCCCGTCCGGGGCGGCCCGGCGGGTCCCCGGCCTCCACTTCGCGGGCATGTACACGGCCCCCGGGGTCGGGGTGCCGCCCGTGCTGATCTCCGGCCGTCTGGCCGCCGAACGCATCCTGGAGAGCACCCCATGAGCACGCCGCCTCAGGCGCCGGCCGCGACCCTGACGGCCGGTTATGAGTGGTGCCGCAGGCTGCACGCGAGCTACGGCCGCTCGTACTACCTGGCCACCCGCCTGCTGCCCGCCTGGAAACGGCCGCATGTCCACGCGTTGTACGGTTTCGCCCGCTACGCCGACGAGATCGTGGACTCGTTCGCGCTGACCGGCGACCGGGCCGCGGCGCTGGATCGCCTGGTCTCCCGGCTCGCCGCCGCGCTGGACGGCGACCGCGCCCGCGACCCGGTGCTCTCCGCGTTCACGCACACGGTGCGCGCGTTCGAGATCGACCAGGACGACGTGCGGGCGTTCCTCGCGTCCATGCGCGCCGACCTCACCGTGCACCGGTACGCGACCTACGACGACCTGCTCGGATACATGGAGGGCTCGGCGGCGGCCATCGGGACCATGATGCTGCCGGTGCTGGAGGCCCTGCCGGGCGAGGAGGAACGGGCCCGCGAGCCCGCCCGCCAGCTCGGGCTGGCCTTCCAGCTCACGAACTTCATCCGCGACGTGCGCGAGGACCTGACACGGGGCCGCGTCTACCTGCCGCTGTCGGACCTCGACAAGTTCCGCGTCCGCGAGGCCGACCTGGCCGCGCCGTACGCCACCGCGGCCGTGCGGGAGCTGGTGGCCTGCGAGTGCGACCGCGCCCGCGACCACTACCGGCGGGCCCGTGACGGAATCGCGCTGCTCGCGCCGTCGTCCCGGCCGTGCATCGAGGCCGCGTACGAGCTGTACGGCGGCATCCTGAACGAGATCGAGGCCGCCGGGCACGACGTGCTGGCGAGGCGGGCGACGGTTCCCCGGCGGCGCCGAGTGGCGATCTTCGCCCGTTACCTGCTCGCCGCGCGCGCCGCCGTACGGGCCGAGCGGCGCGTGGAGGTGGCGTGAGGTGGATCCGGACGCGATGCCCCGGCCGGTCGTGGTGGACGCCATGGGCGGAGACCACGGGCCCGCGGAGATCGTGCGGGGGGCGGTCGAGGCATGGCGGGAACACGGCGTGCCGGTCGTCCTCGTCGGCCGGGCCGGGGTCGTCCGCGGGGAACTGGCCCGGCTCGGGGCGGCGGGCGAGGTCGACGTCGCGCACGCCGCCGAGGTCGTGCCGATGACCGAGCGGGGTGCGGGTGCGGTCCGCATGGCCTGCTCCAGCCTGGCCGTCGGCTTCGATCTCGTGCGGGGCGGGGCGGGCGCGGCCTTCGTGTCGGCGGGGTCCACCGGGGCCGTCGTCGCGTGCGCGGCCGACCGGCTCGGCACCGCGCCCGCCGTGCTGCGCCCCGCGCTGGCCGTGGCGCTGCCGACGACGGCGGGCGGGGCCACCGTCCTGGTCGACGCCGGCGCGACCGTGGATCCGACGCCGGAGATGATCGCCCAGTTCGCGCTGCTCGGGGCGTCGTACGCGCAGCTCGTGCTGGGCGTGGCCGATCCTCGTGTCGGGCTGCTGTCGATCGGCGCGGAGCCCGGCAAGGGCAACCGGCTGACCCGCCGGGCCGAGAGGCTGCTGCGCGGCCTGCCACTGCGCTTCCAGGGCAACGTGGAGGGCGGCGACGTGCTCACGGGGGCCGCCGACGTGATCGTCACCGACGGCTTCACCGGCAACGTCGTGCTGAAGAACGTGGAGGGCACCGTGCGCGCCACGCTCGCCCTCGCGGCGGCGGAGGGCGTGACCGGTTCCGCCGGGCTGCACCGGGTGGCGCGCCGTTACGCCCCCGAGACGCACGGCGGCGCGGCCCTGCTCGGGCTCACGCGCACCGTCGTCGTGGCGCACGGCTCCTCCCGGGCCGGCACCATCGCCCGGGCCTGCGTCGTGGCGCGCGACCTGGCCGAGGGCGAGGTCGTGGCCCGTCTCGGCGACCGTCTCGCGCTCCACCCCGGGTGGTGAGCTCCCGTACGGCGGGCCCGGTTACGGCTCATGACGGGGATTGGCCAGGAACGCGAGGACGGCGAGGACGTGGCCGTCCGGATCGAGCAACTGCCGGGTGCCCTCGCGAACGAGGTAGTGGTCCTCGGCGAGGACGACCCGCAGGGGCGTGTCAGGCGGCTGTCGCATCTTCCATCACCGAGGTCGGGAACGATGCGACGACAGTAGTACCGACGCCGAGGGCCGAGCCGATCTCGAGGCGCCCTCCGGCCGCTTCGACGCGGTCGCGCGGCCCCGCGAGCCCCGCGAGCCCCGGACCGGTTGTGTCCGAAGCGAAGCCGGCGCCCTCGTCGGTGACCGCCACCCACTCACGCGCTTGCCGGAGGCTTGGGACTCAGGTGCGTCCCCTGAGCCCATGGCAGTCCCGACCCCGCGGGGTGTCGTCAGGACATGACGCTGTCGCCTCCGGCCTCTCAGCGCTCGGGCGTGCCGCCTCCCGGACGTCCCATGACCCACGCGGCGAGGGGGTCGGCGCCGTCCCAGGTGCCCGCGCTCGCGTAGGGAATGAACCGGGCGAACAACTCCTCCGAGTACCAGTCGTGAGCGCGGACCCGTCCGACGACCTCGCGGTGCGCCCGCCCGGCATAGGCGAACGCGCGTACGGCGGCGGCGTCGCGCCACAGGGAGAAGGTCGCCTGCCGGGCCAGCGGCCACTCCCCCAGCCCGACGGAGGCGAGGCAGCCCTCCTGGGCACGCAGCGACCGGTCGACGGCGGGTACGTTCCGGTAGAACGCCGGCAGCCGCGACGGCCGGATCGACGCCCGGGTCAGCACCGCCACCGGCCCGCTGTGCGGGCCGCGGGTCAGGGGGGTGAACGGCTCGACGCCGTTCCAGCGTCCGCGCGAGGCGATCGGCGCGAGCCGTACGTGCCAGGTCTCGATCGCCTCGCGCCGCCACCTGGCGGGGATCGGCGAGTGGGCCCAGAACTCCTCCAGCGCCCGCTCGTCCTGCCAGACGGCGAGCAGTGCCCAGCGGCGCAGATCGGCGCCGAGGGTCGTCGACGGCCCCCGGCCCGTGCCGAGCAGCCGCCAGAACAGCAGCCCCCCGGTGCGGCGCAGCACCGGGCGGTCGAAGGCCATGTGGCGCATCGCCCCCCGGTCCGCGTACCTCTGGAGGTGGAACGTGACGACACTCCCACCGCTCGTCCCCATGCTGGTGGCGCTCATCGGCGGCTACCTTCTCGGTTCGATCCCGGTGGCGGTGCTGGCCGGGGGGCGGCGGGGCGTCGACCCCCGGGAGGTGGGCGACCGCAACCCCGGCTTCTGGAACGTGCGCGAACGGCTCGGCCTCCGGGCCGCCGCGCCGGTCTTCGCCGGGGACATGGCCAAGGGCCTGCTCGCCGGGCTGCTCGGGCTGCTGGCGGTCGGCGCGCACACGACCGGGCCGGGAGTGGTCGCCGGCGCAAGCGCCCCGGCCGCGTACCTGGCGGTGGGGGCCGCGATGATCGGGCACGCCTGGCCGGTCTTCGCCGGGTTCCGCGGCGGGCGCTCGGTGCTGACCTTCGCCGGCGGCATGGCGGTGATCTGCCCGCCCGCGTTCGTCCTCGCGCTCGCCGTCCTGGCAGTGGCGTTCCTGTTCACGCGATCGTTCGCGATCGGGGCGCGGGCCGGGGTGTTCGCGATCCCGCTGCTGCAGCTGCCGTTCGCGCCGATCGGCCACGTCGCCGCGACGGGCGCGCTGATGTGCCTCATCGGGCTGCGCTTCGGGCAGGCGGCGCTGGCCGCGCGCCGCACGTGACGGCATCGGCGGAGGCGGCGGGGCCGGGGTCGCCGGCACGGCGGGCGCGGCAGGCAGGGCAGGCGCGGTAGGCGCGGTTCCGCCAGGTCCTGACGGGCCGCAGCGTCGCCTGCGTCAGCCGTACGGCCGTGAACGGGTCGAGCAGGAACGACAGCACGACGCCCGCGCCGGGCCGGGCGTAGCTGCGCCGCAGCGCGGCGGTGAGCAGCACGCGTACGGCGAGCAGCGTCAGGTCGAGCCGGGTCGGCCGACCGGCGGCCAGGCGGAGCGCAGGCAACGCGGCGGCGAGCCAGACGACGGCGAGATCGGCCGCCTGCCAGACGGGGCGGGTGACGTCGCGCAGCGGCAGCGAACGCCCCCACTCCCGCCACACCTCGCCCGCAGACTCGTGCATGTCGACCTCCAGCAGGTCTCCCGCGTCGAGGAAGCCGACCCTCCAGCCGTCGGCGGCCAGTGCTCTGGCGAGAGCGACGTCGTCGGTCATGTGGCCGCTCACCCGGGCGAAGCCGCCGGCCTGCCGCATCGCCTCCCGCCGGAAGGCCAGGCACTGGCCGTTGGCCACCACCCGATGGGGCGGTGGCGGGGCCGCAGGCCCGATGGGCCCGAACCGGTAGACGAGCGTGGCGAGGAACGACGCGTGCAGCGCCTGCTCGGCGAGGCCGTCGCAGACGAACCGCGGGCCCGCGCTGACCAGGTCGTGATCCCCGAGGGCGGCGGCGAGCGCGCCGAACAGGCCGGGACGGGGCCGGGTGTCGGCGTCCAGAGTGACCACGATCTGGCCGTGCGCCTCCCGCACCCCTTGGTGCAGCGCCCACTGCTTGCCCACCCAGCCGTCGGGCAGCGGGTCTCCGCGCACCACCGTCGCGCCGTACGCGGCGGCGAGCCGCGCGGTGCCGTCCGACGACTCGTCGTCCACCACGATCACCTCGGTGACGGCGGGATCGGCCAGCACCGCCCGCAGGCAGGGACCGAGCCGCCGCTCCTCGTCCCTCGCCGGCACGACCACCGAGATGCCCGGACGTCCACCCTGCACGGGTGCCGCGAGCGGGGGGAGCCGTCGGCGGCCGCGGGCGAGCCGCACCAGCACGACGAGGGCGGCGACGGCCTGGGCGGCGGTGAGCACCCCCGCGGCCGTCCCGGCCACCCCGGCCCTCCTGATCAGCCCGGCACTCCTGACCACCCCGGCACTCCCGGCGGCGCCGGAAGCCCCGGCGCCCCCGCAGGCCCCGCGCGCCCCGGTCCTCACCCTCGCGCCTCCCCCGGCCGTCGTGCGGAGCCGGGGAAGTCGCGGCGCACCAACGCGGCCACGATCCGCCCGCCCATCGCGACCAGCGGCAGCCCGCCTCCCGGATGCGCGGACCCGCCGACGAGGTACAGGCCGCGCAGCGGCCCCCGGTTGGCGGGACGGCGGAAGGGGGCGAACGGGCCGCCGTAGGCGCCGCCGTAGATCGCCCCGCCCCACGCGCCGTACCGGTCGCGCAGGTCCGCCGGGGTCAGCAGGTCGAGGAAGCGCAGCCGCCCGGACAGGTCGTACCCCCTGCTCGCCAGGCGGTCGAGGACGAGCTCCGCGTACGCCTCCGGCGGCATCGGCCAGCGCCCGGGGTCCCCCGCGGGAACGTTGACCAGCATGCTCCAGCTCTCCGCGCCCTCGGGAGCCTGGGCGGGGTCGTCCACCACCGGGCAGGCGATGTAGACCGTGGGGTCCTCCGGCGGCCGGCGCCGGTCGAAGATGTCGCCGCACTCGCGCCGATAGTCGGCGGAGAACACGACCGAGTGATGCGCCATGCCTTCGGTCCGCCCCTCCACGGCCGCGAGCAGCAGGAAGGCGGACGACGACAGGCCCAGCCGCGCGATCCGGCGCAGCCGGGCTCGATCGGGTAGGAGCCGCCCGTACAGGCAGGCCGCGTCGGCGTTGACGACCACGATGTCGGCGCGGACCGCCTCCCCCCGGGCCGTACGGACGCCGCCGACCCGCCCCGCGCCGGCGATGACCTCGGTGATCTCGGTCTCCAGGCGGATCTCGACGCCCGCCTTGTCGAGCGACAGCGCCAGCGCGTCCGCGAGGCGGGGCAGGCCGCCCCGCACGTACCACCCGCCGTCGCCGTGCTCGATCGCGGGGACGCAGCCCAGGGCCGCGGGCGCCCGGTAGGGGTTCGACCCGGCGTAGGTGGCGTAGCGATCGACGTACTGGCGCAGGCGGGCGTCCCGGAAGAAGCGGCCCGCCAGGGCATGCAGGGTGCGGCCCGGCGCGACCGCGAGCAGGTCGCCCGGCCGGGGACGCGCCAGAGGCCCGCCCGGCTCCCCGCTCTGCCGACCCGCCTGCCGATCGCCCCGGCGATCATCCGGCCGCCGGCCCGCCGCGCGGAACGGCGGCTCGACGACGGGCCCGGACGACGGTCCCGCGAAGAACGTGCGCGCGGAGGCGTCCAGGCAGCGCTCGGCCCAGCGATGAAAGGCCCGCCAGTTGCGGCCCTCGCCCGGCGCGAGCCGGTCCACCTCCTGCGCCGTACGCTCCGGGTCGCGGTACGTCGGCAGCACCGAGCCGTCCGCCCAGTGATAACGGCACAGCTCGTGGAGTTCGAGCAGGTCGAGCGGGACGCCGAGGTCCAGGAAGAGACCGGGCAACGTGAGCAGCGACGGGCCGGCCGAGAACGTGAAGCCGTCCCGCGTGTGCTCGGCCAGCTTGCCGCCGAGCCGGGGCAGCCGCTCGTACAGGCGCACGTCGTGCCCGTCCCGCGCGAGCAGCAGGGCGGCCACCATCCCGCCGACGCCGCCCCCGACCACGATCACCTCCGCCATGAGCGCTCCCAGGCGAGCAGGGCGAACGTCCCCATCGCGAGCCCTCCGGCGGCGGCCACGAACACATCGGGCGGCCGGAAGACCACGGCGAAGCCGACGGTCTCCATCGCCGCCATCACCGTGTAGAGGACCACGAGCCCGGTCGCCCCCGCCGCCCGTCCGCCCCGGCCGCCTCCCACGGGCCCGTGCTCCCGCCCGGAGGCGGCACGGCCGGTGAGGTGGTCGAGAACCAGCATCACCAGGAGGGAGACCAGCAGCCACCCGGCGAAGTTGCCGAGCGGCACGCCCCGGTACGGCCCCGGCTCCGCCCAGACCCACAGTCCGAGCCGGAGCATCTGCGGATCGAGGAACAGGTCCCAGGCGGTGAGCGCCGAGGCTCCGGCGATGACCGGCACCAGCCGGCCGCGGGGCGCCACGCGCCGGGCGACGGCGTGGGCGGCCAGGCCCATGCCGCCCCAGGCGAGGGCGACGATCAGCGGGACGCCGCCGGGCCGCGGCCACAGGGCGCCGGTGTAGCGGTAGGCCCCGAAGGGCAGGCCGGTCCTCGTGCCGATCCACTCGGCGGCGTAGCCCGCCGCCACCGCGGCCGTGAACGCGGCCGCCGCCCTGCGCGGGGTGTAGGCCGCCGCGGCGAAGGCGAGAGCGCTCGCCGCGAGCAGGACCACGACCACGGTGGTGAGGCGGAGGTCCTGGGGGCGCAGCCCGGTCACGATCTGGGCGGCCACCATCGCGGCCAGCGCGGCCACGCCGGTCGCGTTCAACCAGGCGTTCTTCGGGCGCGAGGGGTTCGCCGTCCCCGTCACCGGCCGCCTCATCGACAGCCTCACCGGCCGTCTCACTGGCCGCCTGGGCGGCCACGACCCGCCCTCCCGCGGCCCGCGCCGCCCGGAGGGCGTGCCGTCAGACCGGGCCGCCCTCTTCTCCGCGGTCTCCCACGTCTCCACGTAGGGTGATTCGAGCGGATCCCCCTGATCGGATGCGCCCCGCACGGCACGAGCGCGGCTGTGGCGGATCGCCTGCCTCATCGCGGCGCGGCGAGCCCGCGCCGGGGCGTCCGGGCCGGATCAGCGACGGCGGCACGCCGGCCCGGGCCGGGCCGTCACCAGCGGTGGTGCACCTGGGGGCGGATCAGGTCGTCGTAGATCCCGCGGACCGCATCGTGCGTCTCGGCCGGCAGCTGCGCGAACCGCGCCGCCGCCGCGTTGGCCTCGGCCTGCCGGGGATTGCGGGCGCCGGGGATGACGACGCTTACTCCGGGCTGGTCGATGACCCAGCGCAGGGCGAACTGCGCCATCGTCATGCCCTCCGGCACGAGGCCGCGCAGCCGCTCGACCGCCTGGAGGCCCACGCCGTACTCGACGCCGGAGAAGGTCTCGCCGACGTCGAACGCCTCACCCTGGCGGTTGAAGTTGCGGTGGTCGTTCTCCGCGAAGACCGTCTGCGGGCCGTACCTGCCCGACAGCAGGCCGCTCGCCAGCGGGACCCGGGCGATGATCCCGACTCCGGCCTTCTCGGCGGCGGGCAGGACCTCGTCCAGCGGCTTCAGCCGGAAGGCGTTGAGGATGATCTGCACGGTGGCCACGCCGGGGCGCGCGATCGCGGTCAGCGCCTCGGCCACCGTCTCCACGCTCACGCCGTACGCCGCGATGCGGCCCTCGGCGACCAGCGTGTCGAGTGCGTCGAAGACCTCGTCGGTGTCGAAGACGGCGCTGGGCGGGCAGTGGAGCTGCACCAGGTCGAGCGTGTCGACGCCCAGGTTGGCGCGGGAGCGGTCGGTCCAGGCGCGGAAGTTGTCGAGGGTGTAGACCTCGGGCGTCTGCTGCACCCTGCGGCCCATCTTGGTGGCCACGGTCAGGCCGGACCGCTCCTTCAGCAACTTCCCGATGATCTTCTCGCTGCGGCCGTCGCCGTACACGTCGGCCGTGTCGATGAAGGTGGTCCCGGCGTCGACCGCGGCGTTGAGCGTGGCCAGGGCGTCGGCCTCGCTCACCTCTCCCCAGTCGGCCCCGAGCTGCCAGGCCCCCAGCCCGACGACGCCCACCTGCTTGCCCGTCCTGCCCAACACGCGCTGTTCCATGAGGTCAGATCGTAGCGGGGCAGCTCAGGCGGGGGGCGCTCCACCCGCCAGGTGACGCAGGAACCAGTCGCGAGCGAGCCCCGCGACCGTCTCCAGGGCGCCCGGCTCCTCGAACAGATGCGTGGCGCGGGGCACGATCTCCAGGCGGACAGGGGCGGTGATCATGCGCATCGCCTCCCGGTTGAGACCGAGGACGACGGAGTCGCGCTCCCCCACGATAAGCAGCGTCGGCTGACGCACCGAGCCGAGCGCGCCCTCCGCGAGGTCGGGCCTGCCGCCCCTGGACACCACCGCCCTGACACCGCCGGGCCGCGCCGCCGCGGCGACGAGCGCGGCGGCGGCGCCCGTGCTCGCGCCGAACAGGCCGATGGGCAGGCCCCCGACGGCCTCGTCCCCGGGCAGCCGGTCGGCCAGCGCGCCCACCCGCCCGGCGAGCAGGCCGATGTCGAAGCGCAGGTGACCGGTGACGGCGTCGGCGCGCTCCTCCTCCGCTGTGAGCAGGTCGGCCAGGACGGTGGCCAGTCCGGCCCGCTGCAGTTCCCCGGCGACGTAGCGGTTGCGCGGGCTGTGCCGGCCGCTGCCGCTGCCGTGGGCGAACAGCACCGCTCCCCGGGCCTCCCGTGGGACCGCCACGTCCGCGTCGAGCACGACCTCGCCGATGGGGATCCGCACGCTGAGTTCGGCTTCGCTCATGAGGCCCGCCCTTCCCGGCCGCCCCGGCTGATCCCCGGTCTGTCCCCGGCTGGTCCCCGTGCTCCCCGCTGAACCACCGGGCGTACCCCCGGCCGGTGGCGGCAAACCGGGGACGGCGTGCCCTCCGCGCGCGGAAAACAGCAGGCGGCGCCGGTAGCGGCGCGAGCGTGACGGGTCAGGAGCGGCGCGAGCGCGCGGCATGGGCGCGGAGCCGGCGGTCCGCGTGAGACAACGGGATCAGGAGCGGCGCGAGCGAAACGCCTTGAGCACGCGCACGCCGTCGTTCCCGGCCTCCGCCCTGCCGTTCCCCGCGCCGCCCACGGCGTCTTCCACGGCGTCGCCCACAGCGTCTTCCACGGTGTCGCCCACCAGGCGCCGGTACTCCTCCGACTCCATGGGGCACAACGCGATCCGGCCGTCCCGGTCGAACAGCAGCCCCCAGCCGTACCTCTTGGCCAGGGGCGACGACCGCAGGCACGCCTGAGGACGGGAGAAGAACTCCTTTCTGAGCTCCGCGCGGCGCGCGCCGGACAGGTCCGCGGGCAGGTCCTGCCGGCGCAACCAGGTCTCGAACAGCACGTCCTCCTGCGTCAGGCCGTACGGCGCGCCGGAGAGCAGCTCATACTGCAGGACGGCGACGGTGGGCTTGCCGCCCCGGGCCCTGGGCACCTCCGCGGCGGTCACCGGGCAGTCGTCGGCGACCGCGATGAGCGTCGAGTAGTAGTCGAGATCCTCGGACATGGCTCCACTATGCACCGATCGATCGGCGACCGGGCCGGGAGCGGCGGGAGTCAGGAACGGACGCCGGAGCTCGCCGGGGGGCGCGGCTCCGGGATGAGACGCACCCCCTCGGGCAGGCCGCTCACGTGCACCGCGCCGCTGCCCTCCCGGGCCTCCAGATCGACCCGCACGCCCGCGAGCGGCAGCCTGGAGATCCGCAGGTTCCCGAACCCCTCGGGCAGCACCGGGGCGATCCACACCTTCCGGTGTGGCACCCATGGGTCGATGCGCAGCAGAAGCCGTAGGAGCTGGACCGGGGTGGCCGAGGCCCACGCCTGCGGCGAGCACGAGGTCGGGTACGGCACCGGCGCCTGGAACTCCCCCCGGTCGAACCCGCAGAAGAGCTCCGGCAGCCGGTCGCCGAAGGCGCGGGCGGCGTCGAGCAGCCCGACGGCGACGCGCTGCGCCTCCCGCACGAAGCCGTAGCGCATGAGCCCGGCGGCGGTCAGCGCGCTGTCGTGCGGCCAGACGGAGCCGTTGTGGTAACTCATCGGGTTGTAGGCGCCCATGTCCGAGGCGAGGGTGCGGACGCCGAAGCCGGTGAACATCCGGGGCGACAGCAGGTGCCCGGCCACCGCCGGCGCCTTGTCCCTGTCGACGATCCCCGACCACAGGCAGTGCCCCATGTTGGAGGCGAGGGCGTCGATCGGACGGCCCTCGTGGTCGAGGCCGACGGCGAAGTACCCGCGGCCGGGCAGCCAGAACCGCTCGTTGAACCGGGCGCGCAGCTCGGCGGCCCGTTCCCGGTAGCGCCGCTCGGTCTCGGTGTCGCCCGCCTCCCGGGCGAAGTAATGGCGGGCAATGTAGGCGGCGTAGACGTACCCCTGCACCTCGGCCAGGGCGACGGGCGGCCGGGCGATCGTGCCGTCCGCGAAGTTGATCCCGTCGAAGGAGTCCTTCCAGCCCTGGTTGAGCAGGCCCTGGTCGGTCTTCCGCTGATACCACAGGAACCCGTCGCGAAGGCCGTACCGCTCGATCCACTCCAGCGCGGCGTCGGCGTGCGGGAGCAGTCGCTCCACCGCGTCCCGGTGCAGGCCCCAGCGGCGCAGCTCGCCGAGGAGGATGACGAACAGCGGGCTGGCGTCGACCGAGCCGTAGTAGGCGTGCCCGCCGGCCGACGTGTCGTCCTGCCGGGCGCCGTACCTCAGCTCGTGCATGATCTTCCCGGGCTCCTCCTCGCTCATCGGGTCGATCTTGGTGCCCTGCAGGTCGGCCAGCCGGCACAGCGTGCCGTGCGCCAGGTCGGGGTCGAGCGGCAGGGCCAGCCACGAGGTGAGCAGCGAGTCGCGGCCGAACAGCGTCATGAACCAGGGCGCCCCGGCCGCGACGGTCGGCGGCAGCTCGGGGTGCTCGGGGTCGAACAGCCGCAGCGCGCCGAGGTCGTCGCGGGACTGGCGCAGGATCGCCGCCAGGGAGGCGTTGTCCGTCGTCACGTCGGGCAGGCGCTCGTCCCACTCGAACAGACGCCCCGCCCGCCGCGCCAGCGCCGGCGACAGCCGCTTCTCCGAGTACCACGGCTCGGTCTCGACCCCGTCGATGATCGGATTGGCCTGCACGCAGGCCGTCCACTCGCCGCGCGGCGGCACCACCACACGGAAGACGAGCAGGCGCGGGTTGACCACCGGCAGCACCGAAGTGCCGTCGGCCCTGGCCGCCACCCGCACCCCCCGGGCCTTGCTGACCGAGAACATGCGCAGCGACCGCTCCTCCGCCGTGGTCGCCACGTCGGCCACCCAGTGCACCCGGTGGGTCTTCACCTCGAACAGGTCGCAGACATCGGAGCCGATGTGCAGGGTCACCACGCAGCCGGCCGGCTCGTGCGACATGTTGCGGATGGTGAGGTCCTCCGACAGCCCGCCGCCGACGTACCGGTCCCGCACGACCAGCAGCGTGCTCTCCGCCTGCCCGGGCCGCGGCGCCGCCCGGCCGACGAAGATCGCGTGGTACGGCTCGCGCGCCAGGACCTGGAGCTCCTCGATCGAGCCGTCGTCGACGCGCAGCTCCCACTGGGACAGCAGCCGGGTGTCGGCGTAGTAAATCCCCTGCGCCGACCCGGGCAGGATGTCGCCGTTTCGGGCCGACACGCAGAACGATCCCCCGGCCACGAGCGTCATGACGCCCCCGCCGATGGCGCTGGGCTGTCCCTCGAACGTCCACCCGCTCGTCATGCCGATCACCTCGGCCCCGGTCCGTCGGTCCCGACGGTTGCCCCCTACCCGGACATCGAGCCGATTTTCGCCTCGTTCGCAGTCTGCTGCCGGGGCACTGCGCCACCACGCTGCCGCGCCTCCGGCACGTCGCCGCCGTACGCGTCGGCCCGCCGCGAGACCCCGGCGGGCCCGGGCCGCACGCGGGATCTACTCCCCCGTGACCCGCTGTTTCCTACTCTTCCCGCATGCGCAGGTGGGTGAGCTCGCAGGGGCACGAGGTGGACCCCGTCGTTATCGAGGGCCGCCAGTTGCTGCGCGTACGCCACCTGGGCTATCACGTCGGCTACTGCGCGTCGGTCGCGGAGGTGGCGGGCCACGTCGACCTCGCCGACCTGGTGGAGGTCGTCGACCTGTGCCAGGCCGCACGGCTCCGTGAACAAGAATGAGGGGTGAGCCGGACGGCTCACCCCTCTGTCGCGCCACCGCGTCACCTCACCGCGGCGCGTGCGCTCAGTCCCAGCCAGGCATGTTCCAGAAGTCGTCGGAGACCGGCGTCCTGGGCCCGGCCTTGGGCTTGGCGGCCTTGGGCTTGGCCGCCTTCGCCTTGCCCGGCTTCTGCATGCTCCAGCCCTGCAGCGGCCGTGCCCAGGCACCGGCGTCCTCGTCGTCGGTCTTGGGCTTCGACGGCGTGTGCGCGAAGTCGTTGCCCGACATCTTGGTGTACGTCGGCTGGTTGGACGTGGGGTGAAGGAAGATGTCCTGCGGCGAGCGCTGGCTGTTGTTCTTGCCGGTGGCGGGCATCGTGAACATGAAGCCCGGCTGCGAGCCGTTCGCCTGGTTACCGTTCGCCTGGTTACCGTTCGCCTGGTTGCCGGTGGCCTGGTTGCCGGTGGCCGGGCCGGCCGGCTGGGTGCCCGCCTGCCGGCCGCCGGATGCGTCGCCGCCGGGCGCCTGCGGGCCGGCCATCGGGCCGTTGGCGCTCTGGCCGTTCGCCGCCGGGCCGTTCGCCCGGTTGCCGGCCTCGTCCCCGGACATGAACGGAGCGACCTTCGCGCCCTTGTCCAGGATGTCCAGGGTCTTGGAAGCGACGACGTCGGGCTCCTCCGGGTGGTTCATCGCCAGCGCGGCGATCTTCTTGCCGGGCGACATCGGCTCCTTGGCGGACAGCGGAGCCGGGTCGGCGGGCGTGCCCGCAGGACCCGACAGGAGAGCCGCGGCGAGTATGGCACTGCATATAGGCATGAGAATTTCCCCCGAAATCTGGTGGACGGAACAAGAACGAAGGTAAGCGCACGATGCCGGGCGATCACGGAGCCGACGCCCAGTGTCCGGTCAAATAAGAGAACCGTCCGGTTCAGGACATAGGCCGCAGGGCACGCGCGAGCGCGGCTCGCGCGAGCCGGGCGAATCCGGGACGTGCCCGAGGCAGAAGAGGCGGAAAACGGAACGGGGGCGAGCCGCGAGCGGCTCACCCCCTTGAGGCTGTCGCAGGGCGACGGCGGGTCACCTCGGCATGAGGACCTTGTCGACCTGATAAATGGTGGCGTTGCTCGTCGCGATGTTCCCGCAGGTGACCGCGGCGTCGTTGACCTTGAGGCTGGAGTCGGACCCGGAGACCGTGAGCTTGCGGCCCTCGAGAGAGGTCAGCTGGCCGTGCATGTCCGCCGGCCCCTTGCGTCCCTTCACCACGTGGTAGGCCAGCAGCCCCCTGAGCGACTTGCGGTTCGTCAGCAGCTGATCGAGCTGACTCTTCGGGATCTTGTTGAACGCCTCGTTGGTGGGCGCGAACACCGTGATGTCCTGGGCGGAGTTGAGCGTCTGGGCCAGCCCTGCCTTCTTCACCACCCGCGCCAGCGTGGACAGCGACGGGATGTCGGCGAGCGCGGTGCCGACCGGCACCTTGGCCAGCTCGGCGGGGCTGCCCTTACCCGAGGCCGGGAGTGAGGAGCAGCCCGCCCCGACGGGCGACCCGGAGACCGAGGGTGACGGGGTCGCGGACGCGGCCTCGCTCGCCTCGGCGCTGGGGGTCTCACTGGCCATGTCCGTGGCGGTCTCGTTGGCCGCGACCGGGGCCGCGGGATTGCCGCCGCCCTGACTGCCGCACGCCGCGGACATCGAAAGCGCCGCGGTCAGGGCGGCAAGGGCGAGCACACGGGTATTCATGATCGTGCTTCCTTAGTCGTGGAAAGGTCGTTGCTGGGTGGCGGGTCGGGTGCGTGATGAGACACGGAGTGAACGCACCGATCGGTCCTTCGACCGGACGCGGTCCCCGGCGTGCCACCCGCACGTCCGTCCGCGCCGTGCGAACCCCGGTGGACGGCGACACCGGAAGAGCCCGCCACACCGGCTCAGGACCGGTGTGGCGGGCCGATCGGATGGGCCGGTCACACGGGCCTCTTCCGTCAGGCCGTCCGGGCCGGGCTCACCGGCCGCGCGGCCACAGATGCCGGTGGGGCCGGGTGGCCGTCTTCTGACGCGCCGTCTTCGGCTCCCTCTGGGGCGCCGGATAGGACTTGGTCGTCTGGACTCCGTACACCGGGCGGAAGGTGAACGGCCGGGGCGCCTCGCCGGGCTTGCCGGAAGCGATGACGGGCTGGATGAACACGTCGCGCGTCTTGGGATCGATCACCGGGACGAGCGCGTTCGCGGTCGCCGCTCCGGCCGCCCCGTCATCCGCCCTGTCGCTCTCCGTGCCTCCCGCTGTGCCGCCCGCTGTGCCGTCCGCGGTCGCGGAGGGCCGTCCCGCGCCCGCGACCGGCTTGCCGTTCGCGCCGGACGCTCCGGGGGCGCTCGCCCCTGTCTGCGAACCGGTCTGCGAACCGGCCGGTGATCCGGAGGCGGGGCCGGACGCGTTCCGCCCGCTGTCCGTCCCGTTGGGAGCCATCCATGGCGGCGCCTGGGGGAAGGGGAAATTGAACTCCCCGGCCTGCGGCGCCATGCCGGGCAGCGATGCGAGTTGCGGCCGGGCCGTGGACGGCGGCGTGGCGTTGTTCTTGTCCGTGGTGGCCCTCGTCCCGGACGGAGCCGGGTCCGGCGGCACGGCGGCCGGCCCGGACAGCAGGGCGGCGGCCAGTACGGCGGCTGTACAGAGAGGCATGAGACTCCCCCGAGGTCATGGATGGTACGAGCACGACGGTAAGCGCCGCACCGGGGAGTGATCACGCATCCGACGACCAATGTCCGGTCAAGCATGATGATCGGGCGCATCACCCGCAAAGATCCCATCGCACCCGCAACCGGCCCCCGCGGGCCTTCGGGAGAGGAACGTGGCGAGCGGCCGAGGCGAACTCAGTCCGGCAGCGTGACCTCGATCGGCACCACGATGGGCGGATGCGACGGCGGGTTCGGCAGCGGCCGATGCCGGAAGTAGTGCTCCAGGGCGCGCCGCAGGCGGCCGAGCGCCTCGTCGACCGTGTGCCCCTCGCAGGCCACCTCGACCTGAACGCACCGTGCGCAGTACAGGCCACCGTCCTCGGGCGTGACGGTCGCGGTCAGCCGCACGGTCCGTCCCATGCTTCCACCGTGCGCGACGGCGGACCCGGATAATCCCGGCGCACGGGCAACAGTACGGAGATACGCGCCCGGCCGGTTCCGGCTCACCCCCGCTTTCGTGCCGGGATTTTGCCTGATAGGGAGGCATGCCGGTGTCCCGCCGAGAGGATGGCGCGTTTCCCCGGGTACGGCCGGGCACATGGGCGAGAAGGACAAGAAGGAAGAGCCGTCGGTGGGCGACGAGGTCACCTGGAAGAGCCACGGCGGCGAGGCGGCCGGCAAGGTCGAAAAGAAGATCACCGAGCGCACGGAGGAGGCGGGCCGCACCGTGGCCGCCTCACCCGAGGACCCGCAGTTCCTCGTGCGCAGTGAGAAGAGCGGCGGGACGGCGGTGCACAAGCCGTCGGCCCTGCATCCGAAGGATAAGGAGTGACGTGACCGCCGGCAGGGGACGGATCGCGGCCGAGTCCGGCCGGGCGGTCGACGTGTCCGTGGCCGCACCGAATCGGTGACCCGCGAGAAGCGGTCGGAGGAGATCGGTCAAGCGAAAGATCGGCCGAGTGGGAGATCAGCCGGACGGGAAATCGGCCGGGCGGGTCCACGGGCGCGCACCGGGGGTCGCGCCCGCCGCCCCGGCCGTCCCCGGCTCAGTTGAGCGTCTTCTTCCAGTGGAAGCCGCCGGGCAGGTTCACGGTGAGGGTACGCCGCCCGTCCGCCGTCTTCGTGACGCGGAAAGCGCGTCCGCCGAAGCTGTGCCCGACGCCGCCGCGCGAGAGGTTGAGCCTGAACGGTCCCATCTTGATCGATTTTCGGTAGCTCCAGCCCATGACTTCTCCAAGGTTGTCCGTGCCTCCGCGACTACCCGCAAAGACGATCAGCACACCGGATCAGCTCCGTTTACGACCGTGCCGATGGGTATGGGCTGGGAATGGCCCGAGCTTTCGGGCCGCCAGGAACGTGCCGGGAATCCCGAACGGGCGCGAAGGTTCACGGTCCCCGCCGCGTCCGCGGGTTCCGTGCCTGCCCGCGAAGATGCCCGCCCGAGACCGGAAGGAGTGACGCCATGGGACACGCCGGAGTGATGCTGGAGACCTATCCCGCCGATCTCGGCGGTGTGGACAGGCAGGTGCTGGCCAACTGCATCGAGGCCTGCTTCGACTGCGCGCAGACCTGTACGGCCTGCGCGGACGCCTGCCTGAGCGAGCACGCGGTGGCGGAGCTCGTGCGTTGCATCCGCACCAACCTCGACTGCGCCGACATCTGCGCGACGACGGGCCGGGTGCTGTCCAGGCACACGGGCTACGACGCGGACCTGACGCGGGCCCAGTTGGAGGCGTGCGCGCAGGCCTGCCGCAGCTGCGGCGACGAGTGCGGTATGCACGCCCACGTACACGAACACTGCCGGGTGTGCGCCGAGGCATGCCGGCGCTGCGCCCAGGCGTGCAACGAGCTGCTGGCCGCGCTCGGCTGAGCGTTTGCCCGATGCGATGACGTACCGGTGAGAGAGACCGTGTAAAAACGGTTCCTATGGCAGAAGAAGGGGACGACGAGCCGACCGGCGACGACCTCGAGGCCGTCACCGCCGCCGTGCTCACCGCCTCGCGTGTGCTCGTCGCGATCTCCGCGCGGTCTCTCGCCGCCGCTGAGGACAGGGTCACCCTGCCCCAGTTCCGCATGTTGCTGGTTGTGGGACAGGGCCAGACCAAGCTGGTGACGCTGGCCGACAGGCTCGGTGTGAATCCGTCGACCGCCATGCGCATGGCCGACCGCCTCGCCGTCGCCGGTCTGATGAAGCGCGAGGTCAATCCGCACAACCGGCGGGAGACGCTGCTGCGGCTGACCGACAACGGACGGCGGATCGTGGACGAGGTAACGGCCCGGCGCAAGAAGGAGATCACCGCGATCCTCACGCGGATGCCGGCGGCCCAGCGGCGGGCCCTCATCGTCGCGATGCGGGAGTTCAACGACGCGGCGGGCGAACCGCCCGCCCGCATCGCCTTCCCGCTGGGGTGGCCCGGCCCGTCCTCCTGATCGCCGTGTCGGGCGGGCCCTCGGCGTCGCGAACCCTCGCGGGCGGCCCGGCAGCGGGGCCACAGCAGGTCAGCAGCGGATCAGCAGCCGGAGGCGGCGCAGGCCCCGGGGATGAGCCCGGGGGCTCCGTCGGCGCCCGAGGGCACCTCACCCCGGTCCTGGCCGGCACCGCCCTTCGGGGCACCGCCCGTCTTGCCCGACGAGCCGGTCCCGGCCCGGCCCGCTCCGGCGCTCTTGCGACCGGACGAGCCCCCGCCCGAGGAGCCGGAGGCGGTGTCCGCGCCTCCTCCGGCGGATGCCTGCGCTCCACCGGAGCCGTCTCCGCCGGACCCGATCGCGCCCTGGTCCGACGAGCCCTGGTCCGGCGAGCCCTGCGCGTCCTGTCCGTCCCCCGCAGCGGCGTCGTCACCGGAGGAACCGGCGGAGCCGGCGGTATCGCCGTCCTGTGCGGGGGCCGCCGACTGCTGCGTGCCGCCCGCGGCGGGCGGACCCAACGGGTCCGAGCCGCTGGCGAGCGCGTAACCCGCTCCCCCGGCGGCCAGCACGGCGACCAGGGCCGCGGCGGCGATGATGAGGGGTTTTCTGTTCTTCGGCCTGGTCGCCGGCTCCTCCTGACTGGAGAGGACTTCCTGCCGGAACCGATCATCCTGGCTCGTCTGCGAGGGGACGTGCCCGTGCATGTGAGACAACTCCCAGCGGTCGTTTCGGGGGAAAGCTCCACGGCTTCCGCGGGTGGCTGCCCACCTTAGCCCCACTGGTGACCAAATCTCACAAAGAGCACCAAACAATCATGAATTCCCCAGGGTTTCCTCTGGTCCGGGCACGCCCCGCACCAGCTCAGCGGCTGTGCGTCGCGGCGCTGTGGCAGTCGGTGTACGTGTAGGGGTTGTCGAGAATCTCCGTTTCGGGGATGTCGGGGTTCATCCCCTTCTGCCACGCCTCCTCGCCCAGCGTCACACGCAGATACTCGACGGTCCGCTCCACCTCGCGGCGGGCCGCGGCGAGGTCCACGCCGACAAGGCGGTGCTCGTGCTTCACCACGCGACCGTTCACGAGCACCGTGTGCACGTCGCCGCGCCGCGCCTGGAACGCGACATGCTCGTACGGATCGAGCACAGGCGGGGAGCACCCGCCGGACGGGGTACGACGGGCAAGGGGCGGGCACATCCGCCTTGACGCAGGTTCGGCGGGCGCCGCCGCGGGCGAGGGGCCCGTTTCGCCCGGCGGGCGGGGACGCCACCGATTCACGCCGAGAGCGCGAGAGTGGAGGTGCCTGCCATGAGGGGACGCGCTCTGCCGGCGGCCCTGCTGGCGGCCGGTCTGCTGACCGGCGGCGCGCGGGGCGCCGCTCTCGCCGCGACGACCCCGGTTCAGACGCCGACACCGACGCCGACACCGGCTGCACCGGTCGGCACGACTCTCGCCACCGATCACAACGAGCAGGACGTCATGTTCGCCCGGATGATGATCCCGCACCATCGTCAGGCGGTGGAGATGGCGAAACTGGCCGAGGGACGGGCGTCGGACCCCCGGGTCGTGCGGCTCGCGGAGCGGATCGAAACCGCCCAGGCCCCCGAGATCCGGACGATGAGCGGCTGGCTCACGGCCTGGGGCGAGCCGGTGCCCGGCGAGAGCCCCGCGCCGGCGCACCAGCACGCCATGCCCGGCATGATGTCCCCCGAGGAGATGCGCCGTCTCGAAGGGCTGTCCGGCCGGGCCTTCGACCGGGAGTTCCTCTCGATGATGATCCGGCACCACGAGGGCGCGGTCACCATGGCGCGGGACGAGCTGCGCGGCGGGGTCTACGAGCCGGCCCGGCGGCTGGCGGCGTCCGTCGTGTCCACGCAGTCGGCCGAGATCACGGAGATGAAGCGCCTGCGGGGATGAGGCGGACGACGTGGGCGGCCGCCGACGGTGTCAGACGGTGCTCGGGCGACGGGCGCCGTCTCCCCCTCCGAGTGCCGGAGCGCCGGACGCCGCCGCATCGACGAACGCCGCATTGACGGGGGCCACATCGACTGACGCCGGACCGCCGGACGCCACATTGACGGGCGCTGGATTCACGGACGCCCGCGCGGACGGGCGAGCGGCCTGCGTCGTGGCCCCCACCGTGGCACGCGCCGTGGCCCCCACCGTGGCCCCCACCGTGGCACGCGCCGTGGCCTGCGCCGTGGCCCGTCCGGGACCACGTTTGCGGTGCCGTCCGCCGGAGGTCGCCGCCGCGGCCTTGACCCGGAGCCCGGTGACGGCGGTGGAGACGACCGCGAACAGCAGGCCGGCCGGCAGGACGGCGTCGCCGGGCGACCACACGACGCCGGGGGACTGCCCCTGCGTGGCCGCCAAGTTCCTGATGGTGAGCCCCACCGCACCCGGGACGCTCGCGTGCACCGCCGCCACGGGCTGGATCGTCACCGGCGCCTTCGGCGTGACCTTGACCTTGCGCGGCAGGCCGTACCCGACGATCTTGCTTTTGTCGCGTACCTTGCGCTTCAGCCACACGCCGTCGACGTTGCCCTCGATCGTGTGGACCTTTCCGTGGACGACCTTCTCGACCACGCCCACGTGGTCGATGTCTCGGATCTTCTTGGACCCCGACCAGTCGAAGAAGACCACGGCGCCCGGCTCGGGCGTGCCGCTCCACGCGTCGTGCTCCTTGAACCACTTGGCGTGCCGTGTGGTCAGCGCGAACTCGCCGACGCGGTCCTGTACGCCGGCCTGGTCCGCCGCCCAGGAGACGAACATGTCGCACCAGGGGGCGGTCTTGAAGTCGGGGTCCTTGGCGATGGTGTCGGCGTACCATTCGCCGAACTTCGTGTGTTTCCCGGCTCGTTCGCGGTAGCCCAGTTCCGGGCGGACGGCGTCGAGCAGCTGTCGTGCTATCGGATCGGTGGAAATCGCGGGCTCCTCATGGCGCGCTTCGAGACATGACGAACCGGCCCGCGGGCGTGACGGCAGGGCGGCATCACCACGTGACGGCACGGCGGCCGGAAGACACGGCCGCGGCGGGGCGGGATCAGAAACGGGAGACGTGGCAGCCCGTCACGGGCGCGCCATCACCCCGGAAGCCTGGAGACGTTCCAGGGCGGGCATGTGGACCGGGTGACGGACCCGGACCGGGTGGGCAGGTGGAGCGGACACTCCACGCGCTCTCCTCTCCTTGGCCGCCTACCGGGTTAGCTGACGGGTTCGGGCCAGGAGTAGCCCTACCGGATGGTCCGGATTCACCCCAGAAAAGGTGGGTCCCCGGTTCCCGGGATCGATGACGTCCGGGATTCGGCGGTCGCCGGTCGTCCTCGGGTTGAGGACCGCTCACCGGCGTGACACACGGGAAGCTTAGTAGATAACAAGTAAGACACGGCCAAAAACCCGGCAAACAGCCCGATTCCTGCTGCGGTCGGCCGAAGTTTCCCGCAGGTCCCCACGGTCGCGGGCAATCAACCGTGAGATGCGCCACAGGGGGCGCCGACGGCCGGGCGGGGCCTGTAGAGATCACCGCTGTCCGACCACGTGGGTAGCCTTACGGTCATTTCGGATCGACCTACAGAAGGGACCGGGCAGTGCTGGACGACGCCGGACTCCAGGCCCTCCGGGAGGCGGCGCGGCTGTCTCCGGACAACCTCCCCCTACGGCGGCACCTCGCCGGGCAGCTCCTGGCCAAGGGGTATCTCGCCGACGCCGAGGCCGAGTACCGGGCCGCGCTCCTGCTGTCGCCCAGGGACCCGGACGTGGTCGCCGGTCTGGCGGAGGCCTTCGTCCGGCAGAGCTCCTACGGCGCCGCGCTGTCGGCGCTTCAGCCACTCCTGGCCGAGCCCGGTTTCCCGCCGCGGATCGGGCTGCTCGCCGCCAGGGCGCTGCTGGGCGAGGGTGACGTGCCGGGCGCGGCGCGCCGCTACCACGACGCGGTCTCCCGCGATCCGTCGCTGTCCGACCCCGGCCTGGCCGCCCGGCTGGAGCCGCAGCCGGCCACGCCGTACCAGACCCAGACACAGCAGAACCAGGCGCAGCAGCCACAGGCGCAGCAGGCACAGACACATCAGCCACAGGCGCAGCCCGGCACGCCGTACGCGCCGGGGCCGCCACCCGGCCCGGCGTACCCCCCACCCGCGTACCCCGCACCGGCGCACGACGGCGACGTGGAGGTCCAGCGCTCCGGTGTCACCTTCGCCGACGTGGCGGGAATGGAGGCGGTCAAGGAGGCGCTGCGGATGAAGCTCCTGCTCCCCGTCCAGCAGCCCGAGCTGTTCGCCGCGTTCGGCAAGCGGGCGGGCGGCGGAGTGCTGCTGTACGGCCCTCCCGGCGCGGGCAAGACCCACCTGGCGAGGGCGGCGGCGGGAGAGCTCGGCGCGTCGTTCATCGACGTCGGCCTGGCCGACATCCTGGACATGTACATCGGGTCCAGCGAGCGCAACCTGCACGCCACGTTCGAGATGGCCCGGCGCAACCGGCCGTGCGTGCTCTTCTTCGACGAGGTCGACGCGCTGGCCGCGCGCCGCTCGGACATGCGCCAGGCGCACACCCGCCAGCTGGTCAACCAGTTCCTCGCCGAGCTCGACGGCGTGGACGAGAACGCCAACGACGGCGTCCTGGTGCTGGCGGCCACCAACGCGCCCTGGTACATCGACGTCGCGTTCCGGCGGCCCGGCCGGTTCGACCAGCTGGTGTTCGTGCCGCCGCCCGACGCCGCGGCCCGCGCCGCCATCCTGCGCATCCTCTGCCGCGACAAGCCGCTGGCCGAGATGGACTACGACGCCGTGGCCCGGGTGACGGACGGGTTCGTCGGGGCGGACCTCAAGGGCGTCGTCGACCGCGCGGTGGAAACCAAGCTGCATCAGTCGATCAGCGCGGGCCGGCCCATCCCCCTGTCCACACCCGACCTGCTGGCCGCGGCCCAGGCGGTGCGGCCCACGGCCGTACGCGAGTGGCTGACCACCGCGCGCAACTACGTCCTGCACGCCAACGACTCCGGCGCCTGGGACGAGCTGATGCCCTGGATCAACGGCACATCCAACGGCGCGTTCGGCGGCAAGAAGGGCGGCAAGGGCAGGTGGTGATGGCCGCGGCGCCGCTTGAGCGGGCGCGCACGCTGCTCACGCTGAACCGCCCGGCGGAGGCCGAACGGGAACTGCGCGGCCTGCTCGCCCGGGAGCCCGAGAACGTCGACGGGCACGCCTTCCTCTCCGTGGCGCTGACGCAGCAGCACAGGGCGTCCGAGGGGATCGGCGAGGCCACCGAGGCCGTGCGGCTCGCGCCCGACCACTGGTTTCCCCACTACGTCGCCGGGCACGCGTACCACCGGGCGGGGCGACCGCACGAGGCCGTCGCCGCCGCGCGGGCGTGCCTGGCGCTGTCCCCCGAGCACGCGCCGGCGTGGGAGCTGCTCGCCCGGGCGCACGTCTCCCTCGAGCAGTGGCCGCAGGCGGCCGACGCGGCGGGTCGGGGGCTCGCCGTCGCTCCGGAGGACGTCGACCTGGCCGGCATCCTCGCGGTGGCCCTCACCATGCTCGGCGACGCCCTCCGGGCGAAGGAGGCGGCCGCGCGCGCCGTCGGGCTGGATCCCGAGAGCGCGACGGCCCATCTGGCGTACGGGCGGGCGCAGCTCGCCTTCGGCGCGCCGGCCGAGGCGGCCCGCGCGTTCCGCGAGGTGCTCCGCCTCGACCCCGGGTTCGACCAGGCCAGGGACCTGCTGGTGGCGGCGTTGAAGCGGCGCAACCCCGTCTACCGCGTGCTCGCGCGCCTTCGCGGCACGTTCTCCGGTGGATGGCGGATGGTGTTCCTGCTGCCGGCCGTGCCGCCGCTCATCGCCGTCTTCGTCCTCATCGCGCTGCTGCACTGGGCGGCCTGGGTCGCCGAGGCGGTCACCACCCTGCGCCTGGCCCGGGCCAGGGCCACCAGGCTGCTCTTCGACATCAGGGAGGCGAGAGTGGCGGCGCTGTGCTGCTGCCTGCCCGCCGCGGGTGCGGCGCTGCTCGTGGCCGGCGTGGCGACCGGCGGGGAGGCGCCCGCGGTGGCGGGCGCCGCCGTCATGGCCCTGGTCACCCCCGTGCAGGAGGCGGCGCACACGAGCGCGCCCCGCGGCCGCATCGTGCTGTACGGCTGGTCGGGCCTTTTGGGGCTGGCCGCCGTCCTGTCGGCGATCGCGTCCCTCCCCACCGTCGCGCTGCTCACGGCGTACGCCGGGGTGGCCTCCATCTGGGTGGCGGCGGGCGTGCGGCGCCTGTTCGGGACGGGTGCGGCGCACGCGCTCTGACCGGCCCGGGGCGATTGCTTAGTTAGTCAAAGCAAGCATTATCGTGGCCCTCCTGGACCCGCCGCCGGAGGCGACCGGCTCGTGCGGGAGCGTGATCACAGGTGGAGGGACTATGACCGACGCGATGTGGGCCGGCACGGTCGCCGTGACCGGGCACGAAGGCGCCGGCCTCGAAGCGTACGCGGCCCGGCCGCTCGGCTCCGCCCCGCACGGCGGGGTCGTGGTGATTCATCACATGCCCGGCTACGACGAGGCCACCAAGGAGATCGTCCGCAGGTTCGCGGCGAACGGCTACGCCGCGATCTGCCCGAATCTGTACTCCCGGGAGGGCGCCGGCGTCAGCCCGGACGACCAGGCCGCGGCGGCCCGGGCCAAGGGCGGCATCCCGGACGAACAGCTCGTCGGCGACGTCGCCGGCGCCGCGGCCCATCTCAAGGGCCTGGAGCAGGCCAACGGCAGGATAGGTGTGATCGGCTACTGCTCCGGCGGACGGCAGGCCTTCCTTTCCGCGTGCTCGCTGGACATCGACGCCGCGGTGGACTGCTACGGCGCCTTCGTCGTCACCGCGCCGCCCGCCGAATATCCGCTCAAGGCCGAGCCGCTGATCTCCCGGGCCGCCGATCTGTCCTGCCCGCTGCTCGGGCTCTTCGGCGCGGACGACAAGTTCCCCTCGCCGGAAGAGGTGGGAGTGCTCTCCGCGGAGCTGGAGAAACTGGGCAAGGAACACGAGTTCCACGTCTTCCCCGACGCCGGCCACGCGTTCTTCGCCGTGGACCGGCCGGCCTACCGTCCCGCCGCCGCGGTGGAGGGCTGGAAGAAGGTCTTCGGCTTCTTCGGCCGCCACCTCGCCGCCTGAGGAGACCAGGATGTGCACCTATCTCACCGAGAAGATCCGTCTCGACGGGGCCGCCAAGGGGGCTTCGGGCTGGTTCACCGTCACCGACGGCATGGTCTACGTCGATCACCCCTACCACGCGTGCCATGAGCACACGGTGAACATCGACCTGACCAACCCTTCGGAGGGCCCGTCGGCCCGGGTCGCCATCGAGCTCACCGAGGAGGCGGCGCTCGCGCTGGTCGAGGCGATCCACAAGGCCCTGGCCGCGGCGCCGCCCGGCCTCGCGTCGGCAGGGCCCCCTCCCGCCTCCGCCTGATCCGGCTCTCCCGATGCGGACTCGTCCGCCCGCCCTGCCGCGTCCGCTCGGGCCGCGTCCGCTCGGGCCGCGTCCGCTCGGGCCGCGTCTGGTCGGGCCGCTCGCCCTGCCCGCCCGAAGTAAGCGAGCAGGGCTGAGCGAGCAGGGCTGAGCGAGCGGGGTGAACGGCGGGGACCGCGCGGCCGGCGGGTGCGTCAGACGTCGAGCGACATGTACAGGCGGGTGCCGCCCGGCCGGAAGCCCACGCGTTCGTAGACCCGGCGCGAACCTTCGCCTCCGTACTCCAGCCACACCGACCGTGCTCCCCCGGTAAACATCGTTTCGGCGAGCGTGGCGGTGACCGCGGCGGCGATGCCCCGTCCACGGAGGCCGGGACGGGTGCCGACCCCGGCGAGCTCCGACGTTCCCACGGCCGGGGCGGAGCACATGGCCGCTCCGGCGCAGCCGCCGCCGGGGGCCCGGACGAACCGGACCGCGCCGCCGCCCTCCTGTGTGCGGCGCAGCCGGGCCGCGCCCTCCGGCGAGGCGGCGAACTCACCGCCGAAGGCCTCGGACAGTGCGGCGTCGATCGCCGCGTAGTCCTCGTCGGTGGACGGCGTCTCCACCGGGAGAGCGGCCTGCGGCCTCGTCAGCGTGGCTGGGGTGCAGACGAGGTAGTCGTGCACCGCCTCGACGGTGAACCCCGCCTCACGAAGCGCGGGCTCCACCTCGGGCGCGGCGTCCGGGGCGAACTCGAGACGGGGCTTGAGCCCGCGCTCGCGGAACGCCCCGATCAGCGCCGCGACCTCCCGCCCGCCCGGCCGGGCGCCGGGCAGGGGTGTCGCGTAGTTGACGTACGGACTGGTGGTGCCGGGATCCACGCCCACGACGAAGTCCCCGGTCTCGACGACTTCGGGACGGCGGCGCAGGTTGGCCACGGCGAAACTCTGGACATCGATGCCCACGGTGATATCGACCTCACGAATGACAGGGTGAAGCGGTTCGCCCGCCGCGCGGAGCGGAGGGGTGAACTCGCACGGGAAAGCCATCCCGGACGGGGATTGGAGACGGTGCGCGGGGCACCGGTCGCGTGGGGCCACCGTGAGACGGTGAGGCAGTGAGCCGCTGTCGCGGGAGGCGTGGCGGTCAGTGCCGACGGCGGCCGCTGCGGGACGCCGAGAACATAGGCTTCGTTCCTTCGCTGCATTGTTCGTGTGTGAAGCGCGCTCACTTTCCCAAGAGGGCCCGTGAGCGCGCAAGCCGTTATTCGCCTGCCGAGTCAGCGCATCGCGGGCGCGTCACCGGGCCGCCGGACGCCCAGCCGCGCGGCGAAGGCGGCGGCGTCCTCGCCGGGACGGCGCGCGTGCCGCTCGCCGGCGGGGACGAGAAGGCCGGGGGCCACCAGCCGCGGTCGCGGGTGTCCCGCAGCGGCACACGCCCGTGCCGTGCCGTCCCCGCCTCAGGACCCTGGGCGGTACTCGACGGTCCGGCGGCCGCCGCCGGGATAGATCATGATGAGGAGGTCCTGGGTGGTTCCGGGGTCGCCGTCCGGCTTGCGGTAGTGGACCCTGACCCGGTAGTGCCCCTTCCCTCTGAACGCGAGGTTCGGCAGGTCGCTCATCCCCGCGATGGGATCCATCAGCTCGATGTGGCCGGTCGGGCTCTCATAGCCAACCTCCACCACGTGGTCCCAGCCCTTCACCTCGACCGGAGGCCGCCGCCGGTACAGCTCCGCCGTCAGGCAGTTGTCGAAGTCGGAGTGAGTGAGGATCATCAGATGCCCCGGGAGGGCGGCGACGAGCCCGCCGGCCCGGAGCCTGTCCGGCAGCCCGTCGTCGAACGCGTCGTCCGTCTCGGCGGACTCGATGATCCCGTAGTCGGTGCCCATCAGCGCCCTGACGACCCGGAGCGGCCGGACGAGCGGCCGGTGGCGCGCCCTGTCGCACGCCCGCTGATTGGCCGCCTTCCACGCCCCGAACTCGGCCTCCTCCGCTGCTTTCCGTTTCCGCAGGTCCGCCTCCGCCGGCGGGCAGATGGCGGCGACCAGGTACATGTCCGCGCCGCCCGGGCGATAGGCGTCGCACGCGGCGTGCCCGTAGGCGAGCAGGTCCCGGTCGGAGACGTTCCGGAAACCCCCGCTCGTGCGCGCGGCGCAGAGGAACTCCCGCTCGCCCGCGCCGAACGGCAGCACGTCGACCGCGCCGGACGCCGACCCCTCCACCGTGTGCATCTCGCAAGGACGACGGGCGATGTCCCCCACGGCCAAATCGGCGACCGGCAGGAACGCCACGAGTGCCAGCGCGGCCAACGGCACGGCGGCGCGGCGCGGCCACCGGTGGCGCGTCACGGACCGCAGCACCCGCCGGACCCGGTGCCCGGGGACGCGCACCGCGGCCAGCACGCACAGGGCGGCCGCGGCGGCGACGGCGTCGGGGACGACGAAAAGCCTGACACCCAGAAGGCCGCCCCACCTCTCGAGGCAGCCCGTGTCGCGTGCGATGTCCGCGGCGAACGCCAGCGGGGCGAGGCCGTACAGGACGAGCAGCGGCGCCACCGCGACGCGGGCCAGCACGCGGCCGGCACGAGGGCGGCCTCTCCAGGTGGCGGCCCAGTTCGCGAGGAACGCGAGGACGATCCCGGGAAGCCCGGCGTACCAGGCCAGAGGGAGGTACGCGCGGGCCGGCCACCACAGGCGCGTCGCCGAGTCGTAGAGGTCGCGCGCCGGGCAGTACCCGAACGAGAACCAGCCGAAGCCGGCACCTGTCAGGGTCAGGTCGTAGGCCAGCCCCGCCGTGGACACGACCAGTGCGGCGGTCCACCACCATCGCGATCTTCTCGGCACGAGCCGCCACGCTACCGCCCACCGCCGACATCCGGCGGCGAGAACGAGACCCGGCCACGCAAGGCACCACCCCGGAGACCGGGCGGCGCTCAGTCCGTGTGTGATCCGGTCTTCCACGCGAGACGGAGCTGCTCTTCGGCATCGGTGGCTTGGCGAAGACCCGCCTGGTAGGCCGGTTCCCAGGCCGTCCGGTCATTCAGGTCCGAGCCGAACGCGCGTATCGATTCCGGATCGGGCTCGATGGTCACCACTGTGTGCGCCCCTGCGACCGCCAGCTCCTGGTGGAGCAACTCGCGGGGGAACAGGTGCGCCTGCGGGTCGATCACGACGAGCGTGCGGGCTCCGGCCGCGAGTCCGGCGTTGGTCGCCGACCGCAGGGAGCCGTCCATGTATCGGCGGCCGTTGATGGTGATCGGTGGGTAGATGCCCGGGAAGGCGGTGCTCGCCGCCACGGCGGAGGGCAGCGGTGCGCCACTGGCACGGTCGAAAACCTCCTGCTCGCCGGTCTCGGCGTCCAGCGCGGCGATGAGCAGCCGCCGGTCCGGCCATTGGTCCGCGCCGGCCATGGCGCGCATCCGGGCGATATGTGCCTGCTCGGGGCCGGTCTCGGCGGCGAGGGCGATCTGGCCCACTCGGCGCCGCGCCTCGTCCGGGTTCGAGGCGGCACCGGCGAGCACCGCGAACGCCTCGCCCAGCCGGCGCCCGTCCACCTGGGGAGGAGTGCTGCCGGAGCCGGCAGGGCGCACTGGGGTGGCGAGCCGGTCGGGGTCCTGGCCGGTGGCCAGCAGTGCGGCGGTGATCGCGCCGGCCGAGGTGCCGACGATCAGGAGGCGGGCTCTCCGGAGGAACGCCTGCGCGGCATCTGGGCCTGGATCAGCGCGCCCGAGCGTGCCCCGTACGTCCGGCTGATCATCGAGGTGCACGCCGACGGCCTGGCTCCCCCCGAGAACTACCCGGACCGAGCCGAGGCGATCACGAATTGGTTCGACACCCTCGGCGCCACGTTCCGCGACATCGCCACCACCCCCTGACGACACCGTCACGCCCACGTTGGTCATGGCCGTCATCCGGGGCCTCCTGTTCGATCTGACGACCACCGGCGACCGCCACCGCACCGACCGCGCCCTGGACCGCTTCTGCGAACTCCTCCGGTAGTGAACGAAGAACCGGTGAAGCCGGCGGAGGGATAGGTCCCCCGCCGGCCGACCGCCGTACGGCGCCCGCGGCACGCCCGCACAGGGGCGGCGGCGCGCCCTACGGCTACCACTCGCCGCCCGGTGAGCCGACCCCCCGGCGCGTGCCTCCGTGCTCGTGCTGCCGGTAGGTGGCGGCGAACGCCAGCGCGCCGAGGCCGAACAGGAAGATGATCGCCCCGGTGACCACGTTGTCCCAGATGGTCGCGGTGGTCGCCGACCGGCCGCCGCGGATCACCCACGGCGCGATGATCGTCCAGACACCGAGCACCGGCAGCACCCAGCTCATGCCGTACGTGCGGCCGAAGGCCGACGCGCAGCTCATCGCGAGCGCGGCGACCGTCAGCCCGACGATCAGGTTGTTGATCGCCAGACTGCCGAAGCCGCTGAAGCCGACGATCCACGGCGAGATGGCGAGGTAGAGCCCGGCGAGGAACGTCACTCCGTCCATGACCTGCGCGGGAACGGTCGATCCCGCGCGGTCGTACGTCTGGCGCAGTTCCGTCGCGTCCGGGCGGCGTGCCAGACCTGGTCGCACCATGTCGCGTCACCTCTTCTCCCAGGTGAGCGGGGCCAATGACGCGGAACCCCGCACTTGCATCATCCAACGCCCCGGAGGATGGAGGGGAGGTCTGCGGATGCGCGGGAAACAGATGGACGACATCTGTCCTTCAGATGTCCCGGCGCGACCGGGCACTGCCTCACGACGGAGACGACCGCAGAGCCTGGGCCGCGTTCACGATGGAGACGTGGCTGTAGGCCTGGGGAAAGTTGCCCGCCTGACGCCGGTTGCGGACGTCGTACTCCTCCGACAGCAGGCCGACGTCGTTGCGGAGGGACAGCAGGCGCTCGAACAGGCGCCGCGCCCGTTCGCGGCGGCCGATCAGGGCGAGCGCGTGGGCGAGCCAGAAGGAGCAGGCGACGAAGACGCCCTCCCCGCCCGGCAGTTCGTCCACGTCGTCGGCCTCCGGCCGGTAGCGCAGGACGAGGCCGTCCTCGGTCAGTTCGCGGCACACGGCGTCGACGGTGCCCGCCACGCGAGGGTCGTCCAGGGGCAGGAAACCGAGCCGGGGAATGAGCAGCAGCGCGGCGTCGAGGCCCTTCGACCCGTAGAACTGGGTGAAGGTGTTCCGGCCGGGGTCATAGCCGCGCGCGCACACGTCGCGGTGGATCTCCTCGCGCAGGGCACGCCAGCGGCGGGCGGGGCCGTCCTGGCCCTGCTTCTCGACCGAGCGGACCATGCGGTCCGCCGCCACCCAGGCGAAGACCTTGGAGTGGACGAAGTCGCGGCGAGGGCCGCGCACCTCCCACAGCCCGTTGTCGGGCTCCCGCCACGCCCCCTCCAGATACTCCATGAGCGCGCACTGCAGGTCCCACGCCTCCTCGTCCGGCCGCAGGCCCGCCTCCTTGGCCTGGTAGAGGCAGTCGATCACCTCGCCGTACACGTCGAGCTGGAACTGCCGCGAGGCGGCGTTGCCGATCCGCACCGGCCGTGATCCCTCGTAACCCGGCAGCCAGTCGACGGTCCACTCGGGCATGTGCCTGCTGCCGTCGACCGTGTACATGATCTGCAGGTCGGCGGGGTCTCCGGCGACCGCACGCAGCAGCCAGTCGCGCCAGGCCGTCGCCTCTTCCGCGTACCCCGCGCCCATCAGCGCCCGGAGGGTGAACGACGCGTCCCGCAGCCAGCTGTAGCGGTAGTCCCAGTTGCGCGGGCCGCCGAACTGCTCGGGCAGCGAGGTCGTGGGCGCCGCGACGAGGCCGCCCGTGGGGGCGTACGTGAGGGCCTTGAGCGCGAGGAGGCTGCTGCCCACGGCCTCGCCGTACTCCCCCCGGTACCTGCACCGGCCGAGCCACTGCCTCCACAGCCGGTCGGTGGCGGCCAGTTCCTCGGCCGCCTCCAGCCGCCGCGGCCGGCCCTGCCACGACTGCTGCCAGGTGAGCACGAACGACACCCGGTCTCCCGCCCCGACCGAGAACGACGCGGTCGCGCCGCGGAGGCGGGAGTCGTGGGTGAGTTCGACGGGCGACTGGAGCCAGGCGGCGTTGGGACCGGCGATCACCGCGAGCTCCCCCTCGCGGTGCCGCACCCAGGGGATCACGGCGCCGTATTCGAAGCGCAGCAGCAGTTCCGTGCGCATCTCCACCCGGCCCCGCACGCCCTCCACGATCCGCACGAGGTCGGGCGCCTCGCCGCGCGGCGGCATGAAGTCGAGGACCCGCACGGACCCGCCGGGCAGGTCCCAGGTCGTCTCCAGGACCAGCGTGCCGTCCCGGTAGCGGCGCCCGGTGCACACGCCGCCCGCGGCGGGGGCCAGCAGCCAGCGTCCCGCCGGGCGGCCGCCCAGGAGCGCCGCGAAGCAGGCCCCGGAGTCGAACCGCGGCAGGCACAACCAGTCCACCGAGCCGTCCCTGCCGACCAGGGCGGCCGTGTGCATGTCCCCAATGAGCGCGTAGTCCTCGATGCGCATCGTTCTGCCTCGTGATCCCGTACGGACGGGAGATCGCGGCGTGCGTTCCGGATTCCGCGCATCCCTACCCGGTCACCGGGGGGCGAATCCGGCGGGCCGTTCAGGCCGGGCCGAGGACGTACCGCTCGACGAACTCGTTGGCGAAGACGCCCCGCGGGTCGTAGTGCCGCGCCAGCGCCCGGAAGTCGTCCAGGCGCTCGTAGCGGAAGGGGAGAACGTCCGGCGGCAGCGTGAACAGCTTTCCCCAGTGGGGCCGCGCGTCGAACGGCGCCAGGCACTCCTCGATCGCGGTGAGCACGGGCGTCACGGCGGCGGTGTCCTTGATCCAGGTGAAGTGGAAGGCCACGGTGTCGCGGCCCTGGCTCGGGCTCAGCCACAGGTCGTCCGCGGCGATCGTGCGGATCTCGGAGATCTGCAGCACCGGGGCGATGCGGTCGCGGATCCCGTTGAGGGCGCGGAACGCCGCGACCGCGTGCCGCCGGGGCACCATGTACTCCGACTGGAGCTCCTCGCCGCTGCTCGGGGTGAAGTCGGGCCGGAAGTGGGGCAGGCGCTCGAACCAGGGGCCGGGGACGCCCATCTGCGCCGTGCAGTGCACCGCGGACATGCCCGGCACGGGATGCCGCGGGCCGTCGGCCGGCGCCGCGCCGAAGAAGCCGCCGCCCGACTCGGCGCCGTGGAGCCCTCCGGCGGCCGTGGCCCCCTCCAGGCCGCCCGAGGCGGCGTCCCCCGCGAGCCCGCTCACGGCCGCCGCCTCAGTGGGGCCGCCGGGGAGTGCGCCGGGGGCGGAGTCCACCCGCTCCTTCACCCAGACCTGGTTGACGCGGGAGGTCCGCCAGTCGGTGAACAGGCTGACGCTGTAGGCGGCGGACATGACGGCGTCGAACTGGTCGTCCAGCACCTCGGCGGGCAGCCCCTCGTACACGCGCTGCCGGACCTCGAACGACGGCACGACGTCCAGCGTCATGGCGACCACGGCGCCGAGGGCGCCGAGGGCGACCACGGATCCCGCGAACCGGTCGCCGTCCGCGTCGCGGCTCAGCGTGACCAGGTCGCCGTCGGCGGTCACCATCTCGATCGCGCGTACGGAGGTGGCGAGACCGCCGTTGGCGTCGCCCGAGCCATGGGTGCCGGTCGCACAGGAGCCCGCGACCGAGATGTGCGGCAGGGACGCGAGGTTGGGCAGGGCGTAGCCCTTGTCGTGCAGACGGCGGCCCAGCTCGCCGTACCGGACGCTCGCGGCCACCCTGACCGTGGACGACCCGCTGTCGACGTCGATCTCCGGCGTCAGCGCGTCCAGGGAGATCAGCGCGCCCGGGGAGTCGGCGATGCGGTTGAAGGAGTGGCCGCTGCCCAGGACGCGGGCCTTCTCGCTCCGCGCCACCAGGGCGCGCACCTCCTCCAAGGAGGAGGGCCGCTCGACCGCCGCAGCCCGGAAGGCGATGTTACCGGCCCAGTTTGTCACCATTTGAGTCACAGATGAGTTCTACCGGAACAACGCACCCACGTGCGCCGGGGCAGGTCGATCCCGGCCCCGACGGCAGGCGTCTACTCATCCGTTGTATCGGACCCCGCCGGCTCCGCTCCCGCCGATTCGGGAACCGCTTCCCGCTCCGGATCACGAGAGCTCCGGTCGGGAGGGAAGACGATGGCCCCGAGGCGGTACGCGGCCTCGAAGTTCACCTCCTCAAGCGTCGCGTCGGTGAGATTCGCCTCGGTGAGGTTCGCGCCTGAAAGGTTGGAGCGATAGAGGTTCGCGCCGGTTAGGTCCGCATTGGTCAGATTCACGTTGACGAGGAGCGCGTCGTAGAGAGCGGCGCGGATGAGATTCGCATCCGTGAAATCCACGCCGGCGAGGTTCGCGCCCGCGAGATCCACGCCGGCGAGGTTCGCGCCGCGAAGGCTGATCGGCCCCTGGTCCCTGCGGAAGTCCCGCCGCCCGATCACGGTCACGGCGGCCTGGAGATCGGTCCGCAGCGGCGCGCCGGTCTCCCGTTCTCGTGAGTGCTCCCGGACGAAGGCGGCCAGCACGTCCATCACCGTGGCGTGGTCACGGGCCGAGTCGCGGGCGATCCGCTCCAGTGCGTAGATGCCGCCGAGGCGCACGTCCAGCTTGTCCGAACCGAGCTGCTCGATCGCCTTGGTGTACCGCTCGGTGACCTGTCCCTGCTCGCCGAGCTGGAAGGTCCGCCGCGCGGTGTCGGCATTGCGCGCGGTGTAGAGCAAAGCCGCCAGCGCGATCAATCCGGTGGCGACCGCCAGCGCCCGCCCCCGGACCGCGTCCGACGCCGCGGCCAGGTCCTTGCCGGTCAGGCCGCTCACGCCGTCGAAGTGGATCAGCACCCACGCGGCGCCCGGGCCGAGGACCCAGCCCAGCAGTACGGCGAGAACCGATCCGAGCGCGATCAGGATGATCCGAGGGAACCTCACGGCACCCTACGATGACCGGCGCGGGCCACCGATGCCGTGCTTCGCCGGTAGTGATGGCCGATTGTGACTCGGCCGCGCGGGCCCGGCGGTCCGGAAGGCGTACGGTCAGGCGCCGCGGCCGGGCAGGCTCGCGAGATACCAGTCGACGATCTTGAGCCTCTCGTCGGCCAGCCTGGCCTCCACCTCTGCCTGGGTCTTCGGCGCGCCCAGCAGCACGTCGTCGCCCGGCCGCCAGTTCGCGGGGCAGGAGACGCCGTCGCGGTCGGCCGTCCGCAGCGCGTCCACGAGCCTGAGGATCTCCGGGACCATCCGTCCCGCGTTCATCGGGTAGTAGAGGATGGCGCGGACGACCGACTGCGGGTCGATCACGAACACCGCGCGGACTGCCGCCGTCGCCGACACGTTCGGGTGCAGCATGCCGTACGCGCGGGACACCCGCGTGTCGAGGTCGGCGATGATCGGAAAGGGGATCCGCACCCCGAGCCTGTCCTCGATCGCCCGTGTCCAGGCCAGGTGGCTGTGCACGGAGTCGACCGAATTGCCGAGCAGGGCGACGTCCCTGGCGGCGAACTCCTCCGCCAGCTCGGCGAACGCGACGAACTCGGTGGTGCACACCGGGGTGAAGTCGGCCGGATGGCTGAACAGCACCAGCCACCGCCCGGCGTAGTCGGCGAGCCGGACCGGCCCGTGGGTGCTGTCGGCCTCGAAGTCCGGCGCCTTGTCGCCGATGAGCGGCAGCCGGGTGGCGGGTTCGGCCGCGCCGGTCGCGGCGCCGGGCGTCGCAGGGGTCACGGCAGAGGTCATGGTCGATTCCTTTCCCCGGGCCGGCCCGCTGGTGCCGTCGCGGATGCCGAGGTGATCTCCGCTCTCCCGCCGCGGCGTCGCCGCGTCGTCCATCGGGGCCGTACCCGCCGGAAACGGTGGCGACTACGAGTCGTTTCGCCCAGATTCGGTAATACCGCTCCGCGCGCCGCGGGAATGAACGACAGACGGAAGGAGACGCCATGCCGACGACCGAGGTCAGTCATCCGCTGTTCGCCCGCTTCTACACCTGGTTGAGCCAGGTGATCGACAGGAACGGCCTGTCCGGCAAGCGGGAGGCGCTGGTGGCCGGGCTGTCGGGCCGGGTGATCGAGATCGGCGCGGGCAACGGGCTGAACTTCGCCCACTATCCGCCGTCCGTCAGCGGCGTGCTGGCCGTAGAGCCCGAACCACGGCTGCGGGCGACCGGCCGCCGCGCCGCCCGTGCGGCGCGGGTGCCGGTGGAGGTCGTCGGCGGCCTGGCCGACCGGCTTCCGGCCGCGGACGGCGAGTTCGACGCGGCGGTGGTGTCGTTCGTGCTGTGCTCGCTGCCCGACCCCGCCGCCGGGCTGCGGGAGATCCGCCGCGTGCTGGCCCCCGGCGGACGGCTGCGCTTCCTCGAACACGTCCGCGCCGGCCCCGCGGGCTGGGCCAGGGCGCAGGACCTGCTGGACGCGACCGTGTGGCCGTCCCTGACCGGCGGCTGCCACACGGGCCGCGACAGCGTGGCGGCCGTCGAGGCGGCCGGCTTCACCGTCGAGTCGCTGGAGCGCTTCGTCTTTCCCGGCCGCGTCCGCAGCCCCATCTCCTTCTGCGTACGCGGGGAGGCCCGGCCCTGACCCGCGCGGAAGGGATCAGACGGGGTCCGGGCGGCTCGCCAGCGCGTCGTACCTGCGGAAGGCGGACACGCCGAAGCCGGCCACCAGCACGAGGACGGCGCACACCAGGCCGCCGCCCGCCCAGGAGGGCACGAGCCCGAAGGCGTCCGCGGTGGCCCCCGCCCGCAGGTCGCCCAGTCGGGGACCGCCCGCGACGACGACCATGAACACCCCCTGCAGGCGTCCGCGCATCTCGTCGGGCGCGTACGTCTGCAGGATCGTCTGCCGCCACACGGCGGAGGCGAGGTCGATCGCGCCCCCGATCGCCAGCAGCGCCACGACCAGCCACAACGGCTGCGCCAGCGCCGCAGCGGCCACTGTCACGCCCCACAGGGCGATCACGAGCGTGAGCGCCACACCCTGGCGGCGCACCCGGCCGACCCAGCCGGAGAAGACGCCGGCGACGACCGCCCCGATGGCGATGCTCGCCGACAGCCAGCCGAACGCCACCGCCGACCCGCCGAAACGCTCGGCCGCCAGCTCGGGGAACAGCGCCCTCGGCATCGCGAACGCCATCGCGATGATGTCCACCACGAACGACATGAGCACGACCGGCCTGCTCACCACGTAACCGAGCCCGTCGATCACCGAGCGCAGGCCCGGCCGGGAGACCTCGCCGACGGGCGCGAGCGGCGGCAGCCGTACGGCCGCGTAGAAGCCGGCCCCGAACAGCACGGCGTCGATGAGGTACGCCATGGCGTATCCGCCCTTGGCGAGCACCACGCCGGCCAGCAGCGGCCCGACCACCGTGCCGATGCTGCTGACGAGGAAGTTGAGAGTGTTGGCGGCGGGGACCCGCTCGGTGGGCACGATGCGGGGGATGATCGCCCCGCGCGTGGCCGAGGTGACGGCGAAGCCGATCGACTGCAGGGCGATGACGGCGAGGATGAGGTGGACGCTGCCGAGCCCCGACCAGGCGTGCAGCAGCAGGGCGACGGTCGACAGCCAGGCCACCACGGAACCGGCCAGCAGGAGCCGGCGGCGGTCCATCGCGTCGGCGACCGCGCCGCCCCACAGGCCGAAGACGACCAGCGGGACGAGGCTCACCGGCCCGAGCAGGCCCACCCACAGGGACGACCCGGTGATGGTGTACACCTGACCGCTCACGGCCACCGAGGTGAGCTGGAAGCCGATGAACGAGACCCCCTGACCCACCAGCAGCCGCCGGTAGGCGGGAATGCTCAGAGGCCTGGTGTCGAGGGCGACGCGCTTCAGAACGGCCTGTACCCCCGCCACCTCTACCTCACAGAACTGGTCATATAGAACATTTGACGCACTTTACCCCGATCACATTTGAAGGCTCACCGTCGGAGTATCCGGCAGGGATCAGGATGAACCGTTCGCGGCGCGCACGTGCGGCTCTCCTCCAGGCCACCCCCACCGGGGCCGACCGCGAGCCGAACGTTTCGGAGAAATCCCGAATCTTTCCGTCACAACGCCGCGCGTCTCACGCGCCCCGGACGACGGAGACACAGAATTTCTGTCGGTGTTCCGAAACTTCACGCGACGAGCGGGGCGGTGCTGGCGCGGACGACCAGGTTGGTGGTGAGCTCCAGGCGGTTCTGCGGCGGGCTCTCGCCGCGGGCGAGCGCGACCACCATGTCCGCGGCGGCGGCGGCCATCTCGGTGAGCGGCTGGCGGACCGTGGTCAGCGCGGGGATGAGCCACTGCGCCATCGGCACGTCGTCGAAGCCGACCACGCTCAGCTCGTCCGGGATGCGCAGCCCCATCTCGTGGGCCGCCTGGTACACGCCCATGGCCTGCGCGTCGTTGAAGGCGAACACGGCGGTCGGGCGCCGGGGCAGCGCGAGCAGGAAGCGGGCGTGCGCCATGCCGTCCTGGGCGCTGAAATCGCCCTGCCGGACGAGCTCCGGGTCCGTCGGCACGCCGGCGGTGTCCATGGCGGCGCGGAAACCGTCGAGCCGCGCCCGGCTGGACAGGGCGTGGGCGGGCCCGGTGATGAGGCCGATGCGCCGGTGTCCCAGCTCCAGCAGGTGCCGTGCGGCCGACAGGCCGCCGCTCCAGTTGCCGGCTCCCACCGAGGGCAGCTCGTGCCCGGGATCGCCGGTGGGATCGACCAGCACGAGGGGGATGTCCCGCGTCCTGAGCTGCTCGCGCTGGGCCCGGGTGAGGCCGGAGAAGACCACGATCACGCCGCAGGGACGGCGGCCGATCACGCCCTCGATCCAGCCCCTGGCGGGAGGGTGGCGCTCCTGCAGCTCCGAGACGACCACCGCCAGGTCGTGCTCACGCGCCACCTGCTCGACCCCCTTGATGACCTCCATCGCGTACGCGCCCTCCAGCTCGTGGAAGACCAGTTCGATGAGAGGGGTCGCGGCCGGGCGCTTCTTCTGCCGGCGGTACCCGTGCTCGCGGATCAGGTCCTCGACCAGGGCGCGGGTCTCGGGGGCGACCTCGGATCTTCCGTTGACGACCTTGGAGACGGTCGCGGGGGACACCCCCGCCAGCTCGGCGATCTGGGCGATGGTCAGCGGCCGGGAGGGCGCGCGGTCCGGAGGTGTCGGCTCCCTGGTCGTCGTCATACGCCGCAGTTTAGCGCCAACTTTCGGACATTCACCCGAATGTTTCGGATGTCACACTGCCGGTTCCTTGACGCACTCCAGCGCAGCGACCTAGAGTCCACATAAACTATCGGTCCTGATTTAGAAACTTTCGGACGACGACGGTCCAGGCGACAGTCCGGATGAACAGTGCGGATGAACAGGGGGCGCTCGATGCGGTTGCTCGTGTACCGCCGTCTGCCGCCGCCGCGGCACGGGTACCACCGGGCCGATCGCCACCGGAACTCCGTACGGCGTCTTGCGGGGCCGAGCCCGACGCGATGGATCGACAAGCAAGGGATGTCATGACATTCGTAGACGCGCCGGGCATCGCGCCCTGGCGGGACGGCGGCCGGCCCCTCGACGAGCGCGTCGAGGCGCTGCTGGCCGAGATGACGCTGGAGGAGAAGGTCGCCCAGCTCGGATCGGTCTGGACCGACATCTCGACGGCCGGATCGGAGGCCGCCGCCGGCAACGTCGCCCCGTTGCAGGACCTGTTCATGAAGGACGGCGCCGACCTCGCCGGCCGGATGCGCGACGGCGTCGGCCACCTCACCCGCGTGTACGGCACGGCGCCGGTGAGCCCGGCGGAGGGGGCGGCCGGGCTGCGCCGGCTGCAGGAGCAGGTGATCGCCGCCAACCGGTTCGGCATCCCGGCGATCGCCCACGAGGAGTGCCTGACCGGGTTCGCCACCTACGGCGCGACCGCCTATCCCACCCCGCTGGCCTGGGCCGCGACCTTCGATCCCGCGCTGGTGCGGCGTATGGCCCGGGCCATCGCCGACGACCTGCGGGCGGTCGGCGTCCACCAGGGCCTGTCGCCGGTCCTCGATGTGGTGCGCGACTACCGGTGGGGCCGGGTCGAGGAGACGCTCGGCGAAGACCCCTACCTCGTCGGCCAGATCGGCGCGGCGTACGTGCGCGGGCTGGAGGAGACCGGCGTCATCGCGACGCTCAAGCACTTCGCCGGGTACGCCGCCTCCCGGGCGGGCCGCAACCACGCCCCGGTCAGCATCGGTCCCCGGGAGATGGCCGACGTGATCCTCCCGCCGTTCGAGACGGCGATCCGCGAGGGCGGCGCGCGGTCGGTCATGAACTCCTACACCGACATCGACGGCGTGCCGGTCGCCGCCAACGCCGACCTGCTGCGGCGCGTGCTGCGCGACCAGTGGGGCTTCGACGGCACGGTCGTCGCCGACTACTGGGCGGTGCCGTTCCTCGCCATGAACCACAACGTCGCCGAGGACGAGGCGCACGCGGGCGTCATCGCGCTGCGCGCGGGCATCGACGTGGAGCTCCCCGAGACGGTCGGCTACGGCTCCCGGATGGTGGAGCAGGTGCGGGCCGGCCGCGTGGAGGAGTCGCTGGTCGACGACGCGGTCCGCCGGGTGCTGCGGCAGAAGATCGCGCTGGGCCTGCTGGACGACGGGCCCCTCGTGCCCGACGGCGCCGGCGAGGTCGATCTGGACAGCCCCCGCAACCGCGACCTGGCCCGCGAGGTGGCCGAACGCTCGGTGGTGCTGCTGAGCAACCCCGCCGGCGTGCTGCCGCTGGCCGCGGACACGTCCGCGCGGATCGCCGTCATCGGACCCTGCGCGGACGACCCGCGGACCCTGCTCGGCTGCTACGCCTTCCCCAACCACGTGCTCGACCGCTTCCCCGATCACGGGATGGGCCTGCCCGTCGCCCCCGTCCTCGACTGCCTGCGGGCCGAGTTCCCCACCGCCGACCTGCGGTTCGCGCGGGGCGCGGACGTGTCCGGCGACGACGCCTCGGGCATCGCCGAGGCCGCCGCCCTGGCCGCGGACTCCGACCTCGTGCTGCTGTTCGCCGGCGACCGGGCCGGACTGTTCGGCAACGGCACCTCAGGCGAGGGCTGCGACGCCGCGCACCTCGGCCTGCCCGGAGTGCAGGACGAGCTGGCCGAGGCGGTCCTGGCGACCGGCACGCCGGTCGTGCTGGTCGTGGTCTCCGGCCGGCCGTACGCGGTGGGCGCCCACGCCGGCCGGGCCGCGGCCGCGCTCCAGGCGTTCCTGCCGGGCGTGGAGGGCGGCGCGGCGATCGCGGGAGTGCTCAGCGGCCGGGTCGAGCCCTCGGGCCGCCTGCCCGTCCAGATCCCCGGCTCCCCGTTCGTCACCCCCTCCACCTACCTGCAGCCGCCCCTGGGGCTGCGGACGGACGGGATCTCCGTGTCCGACCCGACACCGGCGTTCCCCTTCGGCCACGGCCTGTCGTACACGACGGTCCGCTACGACGCGCTGGCCACCTCCGCGGAGCGGTGCCCCACGGACGGCACGGTCGAGGCGCGGGTGACCGTCACCAACACCGGCGCCAGGGCGGCCGAGGAGGCCGTGCAGCTGTACGCCTCCGACCCGGTGGCCCTGGTGGCCCGTCCCGTCGCGCAACTCGTGGGCTTCGCCCGGGTGCCGCTCGCGCCCGGCGAGACCCGCGAGGTGGTCTTCGAGGTGCCGGCCGACGCCTTCTCCTACACCGGGCCCGACCTGCGCCGCATCGTCGAGCCGGGGGTGATCGCGCTCACCGCGGGCCCGTCGGCCGCCGACCGCCCGCTGCGCGCCGAGATCCTGCTGACCGGCGACACCGTCGCGCTCGGCCGGGACCGGCGGCTCACCACCCGCGCGCGGGTGCCGGAACCGGCCTCCTGACCGTGACCCGCGTCCGGCGGGCGGCGACGCGCCGCCCGCCGGACCGCGTCCCGGCGCCATGCCCGGCGACACCCGCCCGTCCCCCGCCGCAGCACCCGCGCTGCTCCTTGCACGACAGAAGAACGATATGAATCCTCCCCACGGAAGGAGAGCGTCCCCGATGGCCCGGACCCACCTCGACGCGCTCAGGCTGGACGCGCTGACGCTGGAGCAGAAGGCCTCACTGCTGTCGGGCCGGGACTTCTGGACGACCAAACCGCTGGAGGAGGCCGGGATCCCCTCCGTGGCGCTGTGCGACGGACCGCACGGCATCCGCCGGGAGGCCGGCGGCTCCGACCATCTCGGCATCAACGAGAGCCTGCCCGCCACCTGTTTCCCGCCGGCGGTCGCGGTGGGATCGAGCTGGGACGCCGAAGTCGCCGCCCGGATCGGCGCCGCGGTCGGCCGGGAGGGCCGGGCCCTCGGCGTGGCGGTCGTGCTCGGCCCCGGCGTGAACATCAAGCGTTCGCCGCTGTGCGGGCGCAACTTCGAGTACTACTCCGAAGACCCCCTGCTGTCGGGCGTCCTGGGGGCGGCGCACGTCGCCGCGCTGCAGGCCGAGGGACCGGGCGCCTCGGTCAAGCACTTCGCCGCCAACAACCAGGAGACCGAGCGCATGCGGGTCAGCGCGGACGTGGACGAGCGCACCCTGCGCGAGATCTACCTCCCCGCGTTCGAGCGGGTGGTTACCCGGGCCAGGCCCGCCACCGTGATGTGCTCCTACAACCGCGTCAACGGCGTCCACGCCTCCCAGAACAGGTGGCTGCTCACCGACGTCCTGCGCCGCGAGTGGGGCTTCACCGGCGCCGTCGTCTCCGACTGGGGCGCCGTCCAGGACCGGGTCGCCGCGCTGGCCGCCGGGCTGGACCTGGAGATGCCGGGAACCGGCGGCGCGGGCGACCGGCGCATCGTGGAGGCCGTCCGCGCGGGCGACCTCGACGAGGCCGTGGTGAACGCGAGCGTCCGCCGCGTCGTCGCCCTCACCCGGCGCCGCGGCGGGGTGTCCGGCGCGTTCGACGCCGACGCCCACCACGCGCTCGCGCGCGAGCTCGCCGCGGAATGCGCCGTGCTGCTCAAGAACGAGGACGACACGCTCCCCCTCTCGGCGGGCGCCCGCGTCGCCGTGATCGGCGAGTTCGCGGTCAGGCCCCGCTTCCAGGGCGGCGGCAGCTCCCACGTCAACGCCACCCGGGTCGACGCGGCGCTTGACGCGATCCGCGCCCTCGCCCCGGAGGCCGCCTACGCGCAGGGGTTCTCGCTGGACGGATCGGGCGACGCGCGCGAGCTGCGCGAGGCGGCGGCCGAGGCCGCCGCGGCCGCCGACGTCGCGGTCGTCTTCGCCGGTCTGAGCGAGCGGGAGGAGTCCGAGGGGTTCGACCGGGAGACGATCGGCCTGCCCGCCGTCCAGGTCGAGCTGATCCGCGCCGTCGCCGCCGCGGCCCGCCGTACCGTGGTCGTCCTGTCCAACGGCGGCGTCGTCTCGCTGGAGGGCTGGCACGACGACGTGGACGCCGTCCTGGAAGGCTGGCTGCTCGGTCAGGCGGGCGGCTCCGCCGTCGCCGATCTGCTCTTCGGCGTCGTGAACCCCTCCGGGCGCCTCGCCGAGAGCATCCCGGTCCGGCTGCAGGACACGCCGAGCTACCTCAACTTCCCCGGCGAGGCCGGGCACGTCCGCTACGGCGAGGGCGTCATGGTCGGCTACCGCTACTACGAGACGGTCGAGCTGCCGGTGCGCTATCCCTTCGGCCACGGCCTGAGCTACACGACGTTCGCGATCCGCGGCCTCAAGGTCGTCCGTACGGGCGACGACACGGCGACCGTCACCGTGACGGTGACCAACACCGGTGCGCGGCCCGGCAAGCACGTCGTTCAGGTCTACGTGGCCACCTCCGCGGGTCCCGTACGCCGCCCCGCCCGGGAGCTGCGGGCCTTCACGAAGGTCGCACTCGCTCCCGGCGAGTCGCGTACGGTCACCCTCCCCCTCGACCGGCGGGCGTTCGCCTACTACGACGTCCCGCTCGGCCGGTGGGTCGTCGCGCCGGGCGACTACACGATCCAGATCTGCGAGAACGCCTCGTCCGTCACGGCCGAGACGACGATCGGCCTCGACGGCGACGCCGCCGTCCCCGTGGTGTCGCTCGACTCCACGCTCGGCGAGTGGCTCTCCCACCCGCTCGCCGGCCCGGCTCTCCTGAAGGTCCTCACCGGCGGCGGGAGGAGCGAGCGGCCCGCGGAGAACGACGCCGACGGGCTGCGGATGGCCTCGTCGATGCCGATGGGGCGGTTCCTGACCTTCGCCGGCATCGACGTCCCCCATGCGACCCTGCGGGAGCTGGTGGAGCTGGGCGGATCGGGCGGCGCCGCCGCCTAGTGGGAGCTACCGGGTCGTCTGATCAGGCAGACTCGGTGCCTGGTAGCCGCCGGTGACCCGCTCCCCGTGTGCGCCCGTCCGGCGCCGGAGGCCGGTGAGGACCGCCTCACGAACGTGCTCGCCGTCCCCCGGCCTGCGCCGCCGGCCCGATGTCGCGGCCGGCCTCCGCCGGGTGCCCCTCCCGCTTTCGGCGCAGACGGTAGGAGACGGTGGCGACGGCGAGCGCGCCGCCCCAGATCGGCCAGAAGCATTCCGGCAGCCAGGCGCCCCACTCGTCGAGGGCGAACCGGCCGGCGATGGTCCACCGGATGTAGGTCAGCCCGGCCACGGTGATGATGATCGAGACGAACCCGGCGGGGACGACCGCGAGCGGCGGCGGCACCCTCCGCCCGCGCAGGAGGGGCAGCCATCGGGGGAAGACCTCGCCCCATCGCTGCGTCAGGCCGAGGGTGAGCAGGCCGCCGAACGCGCCGAAGGTCGCGAGATAGGCCCCCGCCAGCCACATGCCGTCGTCCTGGCCTTCCGCCAGGAACTCCCGGCTGATGCCGAGCGGGATGCCCAGCGCCCACGCCCACCGGGTGGCGCAGTACAGCAGCGGCACCGCGACCGCCACGTACACCGCCCGGCGTCCCCGCTCCGGGGTGAACCGGCTCGCCCGTTCCTGCCGCCGGCTGTAGGCCAGCGCCGCGGCGGCCAGCAGCAGTCCCCCGAGCACGCACACGAGCTGGTTGAGCACCGGCCACGGCCAGGCGTCGGCGAGGGTGGCGCCGCCCAGGCTCCAGCCGAAGACCGGCGCGACCAGCAGCAGCGGCGTGTAGGCGACGCCCATCATCACCCGGGAGTCGGGGATCACCAGAATCAGCAGAGCGGCGATCGGCCAGGCCAGGACCAGCGGAATCCGGCTGCCGCTTCCGCGGGTCAATGCCAGCGCCGTCACGGCGGTCAGCAGCGCGAAGGCGGCGATCCACCAGCCGAAGCGCGGCGTCGCGCCGGCCAGGATCGACAGCGCCCGGTCCGGATCGGGGTCCGACGGTCCCCAGGGAAAGCCCGGCATCCCCAGTGCCCACGCGGCGCCGAGCACTCCGTAGGCCAGCGCCCACAGTGCCGACCACAGTGCCGACCACCGCGCAGACCACAGCGCAGACCACCGTGCCGCCGCATGGCCTCTCCGGCCGTAGGAATCAGTTCTCATGTGATCAATGTCGCGGGAGGGCCCGCCCCCGGGCCATATGCCGTTCGGCAGGTCCTGCCCTGCGTGAACGTGCCGTTCTGCACCCTCCGGCCGATGGGGCCGGGCGCGTATCGTCTCCGGGTGAGCATGGTTCCGGTCGTCGCCGCCGTCGTGCCGGCGCCGGTCGCCGTCGTGACGGCGCCACGGCGTTGTTCCGGCCGAAGCCGAGGTCGCGCCTGGCCCTGGCGGCCGGTGCGGCGGCGACCCTGTCCCTGGCCGTCACGCTGGTGCACCTCGCCGGCGGGCCGCGGCACACGCGGATCGCCGACGTGTCCGGAATGGCCGAGAGCGTGGCCCTCATGGTGCTGGCCGGCCTGGTGATCCGGTACGCGCCGCCGAGAGCCGCCGCACCGGCGGCCGCGGCGGCGATCGCGGCGGCGGCCGTGTGGGTGCTCCGCGTCTACGCCCCCGCTTCATGGTTGGAAGGAGTGGGGGTGTGCGCGTTCTGGGGAACGGGCGCGCTTGTCGCCGCCGGGGTGGGCGCCTACCTGCGTCTCCTCGACGTACGGCAGGAGCGCGCTGTGGCCGACACCCGGACCGCCCTGCGGCTGCGACTGACCCAGGACCTGCACGACTTCGTCGCCCACGACATCAGCGAGATGGTCGCCCACGCCCAGGCGGGCAGGGTCGCGGGCGATCCGCTTCAGGCCCTCGAACGCGTCGAGGCCGCCGGGCAGCGAGCCATGTCGATGCTCGACCGCACCCTGGACATGCTCCGGCACGACCGGCCCCGCGTCCCCGCCGGCGACCTGAACAGCATCCGCGAGGCCGCCGCACGGTTCTCGGCCGCCGGCCCCGCGCGCGTCCGGCTGAGCATGAACACGCCGGTGACGGTCCCCGCGGAGACCGCGGCCCTCGCCTACCGGATCGTGGTCGAAGGACTCACCAACGTCCGGCGGCACGCTCCCCGGGCCGGCCGGGTCGACCTCGGCCTCACCGCCACGGGCGACGTCCTGGAGATCACGATGATCGACGACGGGGCGGGCCGGGCCCCCGGCCGCCGGCGCGGCGGGGCCGGGCTGGCCGGCCTCGCGGCCCTCGTGCGGGAGCAGGGCGGCGAGCTCGTCGCACGGGCCGTACCGGACGGGTGGTCGCTGACCGCCCGCCTGCCGCGCTCACCGTCCGGCTGCTGCGCGAACGTGGACCGGCGCGTGAGACGACCGGTGTCGTCCTAACCGAGCGCGAGGACGAGATCGTGGCCATGGTCGCGCACGGCAAGACCAACGCCGAGATCGCCGCGGAGCTGTTCCTCTCCCCCGGCACGGTCAAGAACCACGTCGCGTCCATCCAGCGCAAGATCGGAGCCAGGAACCGCGTCGCCATCGCCGTCTGGGCCTGGTCCACCGGCAGAACCGCACCGTGAACCCCGGACGGAGAAGACATCCGGCATTGCCGATTGTCGGACCGGGATGTCAAAAACGCCCGCCGCGTCCCTAGGATGGTGATCGTTCGAAGCCGCGGACCCGGGCATCGGAGGGCAGGGCATGCACGAGGAGCAGGCTCCCGCGTGGGTGGTGGAGCCCGGCGTCGTGCCGGTGCGCCGGTGGCGGCCCGAGCCCACCGAGCCGGAGGAGGACGGCATGCCGGGAGGCGCCATCCTGGGCGGGGTCGGCCTCGTCACCTCAGGCCGGGGCGGAGGCCGGCGACCTCACTCCCTGTTCATGACCAGGATCAGCCCACGCACCGACGCGTCGTCCTCGTGGAGCGGCGCCAGCGTGACGGCGAGCCGGACGGGGCGGCCCCGGCGGTTGACGGCCTCGACGATCGCCGGGTCTTTCCGGCCACCCGCGGCCGGCTCCCCGTCGAGCACGCGCCGCACCACGGGCAGCAGCCGATCGACAGGCAGGCCGATGTCGAGTGAGGCCAGGTCACGGCCGCCCGCCTCGTCGGCGCGCAGCCCCCACAGTTCCTCCGCGCCCGCGCTCCACAGCAGCACCCGCAGGTCCCGGTCGGCGACGACGACCACGTCGCCGAGCGAGCGCACCACCGAGGCGACGAACCGGTTGGCCCGGTCGAGCTCCAGAGTGCGGGCGTTGAGCGTCTCGTTGATCTGCTGGAGCTCGTCGTTGCTCGACTGGAGCTCCTCGTTCATCGTCTCCAGTTCCTCGTTGGTCGACTGAAGCTCCTCGTTGGTCGTCTCCAGTTCCTCGTTGGTCGACTGAAGCTCCTCGTTGGTGGTCTCCAGTTCCTCGTTCAGCGACTGCAGCTCCTCGTAGGCGTGCTCGAGCTCCTTGTTGGCCTGCTCCAGTTCGTCGCGCAGCCGCCGATAACGGGTGACGTCGTGGAAGTTGACGGTGACCCCGACGAGTCCGCCGGTCCTGTCCGTGAGCGGAACGACCACGACGTCGAAGATGCTCGGCTCCTGCGCGCCGGGGCGCTGCCAGACGACGTCGTGGAGCTCGACCGCACGCAGGTCCAGCTCGGCCTGCTCGATCAACGACCTCAGCTCGACGGGCCGGTAGGACATTTCGAGATCCTGGAACGGGCTGCCCACGTCGCGGGCCCGCAGGCCGAACAGGACCTCGGCGCGGGTGTTGAGCAGGGCGAGCCTGCCCGCCGCGTCCAGCGTGATCTGGGCGACGGGACCGGAGGCGAGCGCCGCGCCCTGCAGCCGCGGAAGGCGCGTGTTCTCCTCCTGCTGTGCCGCCGGCGAGTTCCAGCCGATGCGCGTCCCGTTCGCGGGCCGGGGGGTCTTCCTGAACAGGCGCATGCGCAGGTCCACCGGCTCGAACCTGTCGCCGTGGTTCAGCAGCATCTCCGCCTTGCCCAGGAAGAGGTAACCGGGGTCGGCGAGGGCGAAATGGAACTTGCGGACGATGTTGAGCTGCGTCTCGGCGTTGAAGTACATCAGCGTGTTGCGCGCGAGCAGCAGATCCACCCGGGAGATCGGGGCGTCCCTGGTGAGGTCGTTGCGGCCGAAGATGAGCTGGCGGCGCAGGTCCCGGCGGAAGGCGAACCCCGCCTCCACCGGCTCGAAGTACCTGTCCCGCAGCTCGGGCGGCATGTCGGCGATCTTGCGCTCGTCGTAGAACGCCGTACGGGCCGTCTGCAGGGCCTTCTCGTCCAGGTCGGTGCCGTAGACCTTGACCCGCTCCAGGAACTCGTCCGGCCCCAGCTCCTCCGCCAGAGCGATGGCGAGGCTGTACGCCTCCTCGCCGGTGGCGCACCCCGCGCTCCAGGCCCGGATCGGCCGGCAGCCGCCCTTGGCCGCGATGATCGGGCGGATGGCCCTGTCCCGCAGGACCCGCCAGGCCTGCGGGTCCCGGAAGAACCCGGTGACGTTGATCAGCAGGCTGTCGAAGAGGACCTCGAACTCACCCGGCTCCAGCTCCAGATAGTCGCGGTACTCCCCCGTCGTCTCGAGCTTGAGCGCCTCCAGCCGCCGCGCGACCCTGCGCTGCAGTGTGCTGCGCTTGTACCCGGTGAAGTCGAACCCCCGGGTCTCCTTCAGCATCAGCAGGAGGTCGTCGAACTCGCGGTCCTCGCCGGTGACCATGGTTTCACGCTATCGCCGCTGGTCGCCGGGGGTGACGGCGGCAGGCGCCTCGCGGCCGATCCGGCTCTGCAGGTGACGCAGGGTCTCCAGGGCCTCCCGGTCACGGTCCGTCTGCTGCCGGAGGCGGCGTACCACCAGGGCCTGCCCCCGCTCCTCCGCGTGGCCCAGCATCCGCGTCAGGAGCCGCAGCCGTTCCTCGATCCGCAGGATCGCCACCCAGAAGGCCCGTTCGACGGCCTCCGCCTGCCCGTCGATCATGCTCTCCATCGACCAGGCGTGACCCACCATGCACTGGTAGTGCCCGTCGGGAGACGAGACCACCTCGTACAGCGGCCCGTTGCAGTCAGGGCAGGTCAGGGCGCTCAACCGGCCCGGGGGCGGGACCGGCGGGCCGGCCGAGAAAAAGGCCGACAACTCATGCTGGAGCTTCCGGTCCACCGCGATCTCCTCAGCCGCCCGCGTCCCGGTGCATTCCCGCACGATCCACTCCGCGATCAGCGGTACGGAGGACACCATCGGCCGCGTCGTCGCGGCGATGGCGGCGCGCGGCATGCCGTCGAACGGACTCTCCTCGGGGTCCTGCACGGCCACCAGCCCGCCGCGGCGCTCCACTTCCGCGCAGCCCCGCGCCCCGTCGTCGAGGGTGCCGCTCAGGATGACGGCGAGGACCCGCGGCCCCGCGAAGGCGGCCGCGCTGAGGAACAGGGGATCGGCGGCCGGGCGGTGCCCGTTGTGCCGGGGTCCTCCGGACAGCCGGACGCTCTCGCCGTCCAGCAGCAGATGGAGATCGGGAGGCGCCACGTAGACGCGCCCGTGCCGCAGCGGCTCGCCGTCCTGCGCCGCGGCCGACTTCAGCGGTCCCGCACGATCCAGGATGCCCGGCAGGGCGCTGCCCGCCCGCGGCGAGATGTGGAGGACGACGAAGACGGAGGCCCGCAGGTCGGCCGGGAGGTTGCCGAGCAGCGTACGCAGAGCTTCGATCCCTCCCGCGGAGGCGGCGACGACCACGACATCCCGGTGGACGAGCGCATCCATATTCGCCCCATATCCTGGAAGTGCCGGGGTCATGCGGAGCGCTCGGAAAAGAAATTCGATCGCCGATGCCCGTCTCCCTCCTCGCACGGGGTAAGGAGGTCACCCATGGAACTGTGGGTGAAGGTCACACAGCGCGAATCGGACTCCGCCGTGGTGAGCATCAGCGGAGAGATGGATTTCTTCAGCTGCGAGCGGTTCGAGAGGGTCGTCGCGCCGCTGCTCGCGGACGGCTGCGTGCACCTGGTGCTCGACGCGGTCCGCCTGAAGTTCTGCGACCTGGCCGGGGTGCGTGCGCTGGAGCGCGTGCACACCGCCGCCGCGGCGGCCTCGGGAGGTCTCATCGTCTGGGCGAGCCGCCCCCTCGGCCGTCTGCTCGCTCTCCTGTGGCCGGAGGGACGGCCGGGACGCCCGACCGTCGTACGCGCCGCGCCCGTGGCGCCGCTGGAGCGGAGGCTCGTCCTGCTGCCCGGCCCGCGTGGAGGGTTCGGCCGGCGCCCCGTCGCGTCCGTCCGCTCCGGGGAGACGGCGCCCCGCATGCCCGGCCGGGACAGCCGGGAGGCGCTGCTGGAGCGCTCGCGGCTGCTGTGCGAGGAGGCCAGGACCCGCGTGGCGACCATGTACGAGAAGACGGCGTCGATGTGCACGGGCCTGGCGGACGCCCAGGAGCGCCTCGCGGCCCTCCACAACGCCCTCGCGGAGCGGCCGCGTGCCGGCCTGTCCTGCGACGGAGACTCCCACCTGACCAAGGCGGACGGCTTCCGCCGCCAGGCCGCCTCGTTCGCCCGCCCCTGGTAGTGCTTCGTCAGGCCGGCACACGAAATCACACCGCTCAGCTGAACGGCTTCCAGCGGTTCGATCCCTGTGGCCGGCCCGCCGTGCGCAGCATCTCAACGGCCCAGCTGAATCAATCGCGAGGCTGCGCCGGCATCCGCAGCGGGACACCGAATCGGTTGAAGGCGTTCATCAGAGCCACCTGGACGACCAGCGCGCCGAGTTCCTCGTCGGTCATGAGGTCGCGGACGCCGGCCCAGACCTCGTCGCTGACGCCGTGCGGGGTCAGCGTCGTCGCGGCCTCGGTGTACTCGAGCGCCGCCCGCTCCGCCGGGGTGAACAGCGCCGATTCGCGCCACGCGGATAGCTGGATTATGCGGTTCAGCGATTCGCCCTGCTCCAGAGCATCGTGGCTGTGCAGGTCGATGCAGTGCACGCAGTGGTTGATCTGCGAAGTACGCAGCTTGACCAGCTCGCGGATGGTCGGATCGAGTGGCGAGGTGAGAATGGCCTGGTCCGCGGCGTAGAGCGCCTTGACGGCCTTTGGGGCGGCCGTCCGCAGGTCGAGGCGGGGCTCACCGGTGTGCACGTGCGTGGTCATGATTTCTCCTTCAGGCGTGGATACGTTGTCGAGCCAGGCGTGCGCCGGCGGGGGTCACGAGGACTGCGCGGCTGACCAGTCGTCGTAGGTGGTGCGCCCGATCCGGGCGGCACCGAGCGGAACCAGCGAGTCCCGCACGATCGGTACGCCGAAGTAACCGGCGCCGGCGTCCGGCATGAGGGGGCGCTCATCACCTCGCGCGGCGAGCGCCGGACCGATGAAACGAGCGAACGCCGCGCGTTCCGGCCCCGCGACCTCGATCACGCCGTCGAGCGGGGCGGAGGTGGCTACGTCCACGAGCGCGGCGGCGACGTCGGCCGCAGCGACCGGCTGAAGGTCCGCGGTGGGCGGCACGATCACGTCGCCCTTGGCCATGCCGGCGCCCATGGCCGTCAGGTTCTCGAAGAACTGTGTCGCCCGCGGTGTCATACGGCCCCGGCCCACAGGCCGCCTTGCAGCGCAGGAGTCACACCGCAACGCCTGCACGGTGTCCGCGGAGGCCGGAACGCGAGATCTTCTGTGGCCTTCCAGCGCTCCCCGGCTGTCAGAGGGCCATGGCACGCTTCCGCGGCGCCGTCCGGTGAGCGGCGCCACGGCGCCGCATCTCCGCGAGCACCTCCAAAGGACTGGCCAGGAGCCTGGAGAAGGCCAGCTCCGCCGCGCCGACCAGAGTGGTGTCGTCCCCGAGCGCCGACACCCGCAGCCGCACCTGCTCCCGCGAGATCAGCATGGCGTTCGCCTCCACCCTGCGGCGGACCTGCGCCGCCGAGCCCGGGTACACGTCCCGCAGCATGCCCCCGAAGATCACGATGCCCGGGTTGAAGAGGTTGATCAGGTTCGCCACGCCGATGCCCAGCCAGTCGCCGATCCGGTGCAGCGCCTCCGCCGCCGCCGCGTCCCCGGCTTCCGCGGCCTCGACCACGGCGCGGACGCCCTCGCGGCCGCTCAGCTCGCCCGAGCGGCCCGCCGCGTCGATCAGGGCGTGCTCGCCGACCTCGGCCTCCAGGCAGCCTCGCGAGCCGCACATGCAGGGCCTCCCGTCGTACGGGTTCACCATCATGTGCCCCAGCTCGCACCCGTAGCCGCCGTCGCCGCCGAGCAGCTTGCCGCCGACGATGATCCCGCCGCCCACGCCGACGTCGCCGTGCAGGTAGATCAGGTTGTCGAAGCCGCGGCCCACGCCCCGCTCACGCTCGGCCAGCGCGCCGAGGTGTGCCTCGTTGCCCACCAGCACCGGAAGCCCGAGCCGGCCGCCCAGCTCCACGCCGAACGCCTGGTCCACCCACCCCATGTAGGGGCCGTACCGGACCGTGCCGTCGGTGGGGCGGATCATGCCGCAGTAGGCCGCGCCGACCCCGACGCAGACCGAGCCCGGGCGCGCGCCGCGCCGCAGCTCGCGGCCGAAGCCCGCGAGCACGCCGACGACGTCCTCCAGGTCGGCGCCCGCACGGGGCCTGACCGCCTCCCGGCGGTCGAGGATCTCGCCGCCCAGTCCCACCCTGGCGGCGACCAGGCGGTCGACGCGGACGTCGAAGGCCAGCACGTGCGCCCGATCGCGTTCCGGGCGGACCACCAGCGACGGCCGGCCCGCCCTGCCGGTGTCTCCGGGGAGCTCCTCGCTGACCAGGCCCGCCGCGGACAGCTCGGCGGTCAGCGCCATGATCGTGCTGCGGTTCAGGCCCATCCGGTCGGCCAGCTCCGAGCGGGAGAGCGGGCCGGCCAGGTGCACGTGCCGCAGCAGATCACCGAGATTGCGCCGGCGCATCTCCTCTTGGGACCGACCGGCTTTCGACATGGTGCGCACATCCTGACGACTCGGAGGAACTTCTCGTTGGCGGGCCGTGGACGGGAGGACGGGGACCGAACCCCTCCCTCGTCTTGAGATTACCAATGCGGACGTCCGCGGCGGAGCCCGCGTCCACAGCCGGGCCCGCTCACCGCGCCCACTCACCGCGCCCACTCACCGCGCCCCCAAGCGCGTCAGCGGTGCGACGGCACCGGAACCCGCGAAATCGGGACCCCCGGCACCGGACGGGGTGCGGGCGCCGGTCGCGGAACCGCGCGCCCGCGCTTGGCCGCCTGGGTGCCGGTCGCCCGCCCGCCCGCGGAGTCCGCCGCCTGCCGCGCCACGACCTCCGCCCGGGGCGTGGCTCCTCCCCCATGGGCCGCCACCCTCGAGCGGGTGGCCGCTCCGGCGCCGGGCGGCGCCTGCGGCGTCGGCGACGGCACGGGCGGATCGCCCGCGTACGGCATGCCGAGTGCCTGCACGATGTCGCACCCCCGGTTACCCCTGCACATCGCGTTCTGGATACCGGTTCCCCCGTTCGCGACGTTGATGGAGACCTGCTGAGTGCCGCGGTTGCGCGTGGCGTTCGAGGCGGTGAGCCCGGGGCCGGCGGCGTCCCTCTCGAGCCGGGCGGGCCGGAGCACGGACTCCTGGGGGCGAGGCGTCTCCCGCCCGTGCGCGTGCACGGCCCCGGCGGCGGGGGCCGCGGCGGCCAGCGCCACCACGACCGACGCCCAGGCGAGGAGACCGAGGCCGATCTTCCTCGTGGCCGTCCCGTCGTACCGCTGACAGTTCATCCCGCGCTCCCACCGGTCGCAACGCTCCGGGCGGCCCCTTTTCGCCCAGGCCTCGTCCACGCTAGTGAACCGCCGGTTCCCCGCACCTGGTGCGCGCGGCGTCTTACGGCATCATTGCCATATCAGTCAGCGCGCCCCCCGCATTTCGTGCGATTCACGGTCCGCGTGCGTCCGGGTCACCAGCCGCTGACGGTGAGGGGCATGTTCTGCCAGATCTTGCAGTGCTTCGGGCCGGGGCCGCAGAAGGCGCCCTGCGTGCTGATGCGCCCGCCGTTCGTGATGCCGGTCTGCTGCTGGCCGATCATGAAGGTCGGAGCGAACACGCCGTTGAGGTTCTGATTGAACTTGCCGTTACCCGAGTTGAGCTGCCGGGCCGCGGCCGTTCCACCCGCCGCGACCTGGCCCCCGCCGCCACCGCCGTGGCCGGTCACGAGGTTCGTCGCCCCACGCGGCAGGGCATGCGCGCTCGCGCCGGCCTCCGCCTCCTGCACCGCCGTGCTCCACGCGATCGCGGCCACGAAGGCGGCCAGCGTCAGGCGGCGGGCCGTCAGAGCCTGACATGGTCGCGAGCGGAACGTACAACGGCGAGACATCGTGGAACGCACCTACCTACCAAGGCCATCCGGCATGGGCTTTCGTCGCGGACATGAGCAATGCCGACCTCATACCCCGCGCCGTGGCCTCCCCCCCGCCCATGCCGAGGGCGGCATGCACCATGACGCATTTTTTGTCGCTATGCCTTCTGGTCCGATATTTGGCTCATATACCCCGAATGCCCCTAACGTCGTAAATCCGTGTCACTCCGACGACTGCATGGCGTCGAGATAGACCCAGGCGCCTTCGTGGCGGACGAATCGGCTCCGCTCGCGCATCTCGCCTGGCTGTCCGCGATAGGCGTACCGGGCGCGGAAGGTGACGGTGCCGTCGGTGTGGATCGGGCTCCCGCCGGTGACCGCCTCGATCTCCAGCCCGGTCCACCGCATGCCCTGCTCGAACTCGACCCGCGGGGGGCGGGTGGCGGGATGCCAGGTCCGCAGCAGGTACGACTCGTCCTCGACCGCGAACGCGCAGAACCGCGAGCGCATCAGCGCCTCGGCCGTGGGCGCGGCCTGACCCGCGTGAAACCGGCCGCAGCACTCGCCGTAGCCGACGGGCAGACCACAGGGACAGGGATCGCCGGAGCGCGGCGTGCGGCGGGATCGAGAGGTACGGCTCACCCCGGGAGGCTATCGTCCCCGGTCGCCGGGCACGCGCGGCCCTCGATCACCGGCCCCCGGACGCCGGCCCGCAGGTACGGCCCACTCACGCGCGGGCGAGGTCCCCGGCGGCGACGGTCCCTCTAGGAACCGCCTGCCGGAGACCTCGCCGCATCAGCCGTCGGCGCCGTCGGCGACGCGGGCTCGGCCCGCCTCACCGCGCGGCACCGCTCAGTTGTAGGGGTTGTCGTAGGTGGCGGTGCTCTTGGTGCGCATCTGGTACTGACCGTTGCTGCCGAACCATCCGCCGGTCACGTCGAAGCGGATGTTGCGGACGATGCCGCCGTAGTTCACCTCTCCACTGGAGTAGCTCACGGACTGGCACCCGGAGGCGGACGACGAACCGGTGACCGGCCCGCTGAAGTACGAACCGTTGACGTAGGTCGAGTAGTACGGCGAGGGATAGGCATGCTGCCAGCACAGGCGCAGCGAGTAGCGGTACTTCGTGTTGCCGTCGTCGAACGCCACCGTGCCCTCGAGGAGGGCCAGCTGCGTCGCGTTGCCGTCGTTGCTCACCAGCTGCAGGTAGACCGGCTGGTCCGGGCCGTACGCCGCGTGGGCGGGGCTGAGCGGCAGGAGCGCGGCGGTCATCGCCACGATGGCGGCGGCGATCGACGTCGTCAAACGACGTCCTCGCGAGCGTGCGATCAATTCACACCTCATCCGTTGCAGGAGTGCCGAGTGCCCGGAGGGTATTGGGACATTCGCGGACCGATCCAGCACGGCGACCGAGGGTGCCCGATCCGGTCGGGCGTTAAACGACGCGACCGGGGGACCTTGGGAACGCCGTTCCCTCGCAACCAGGACAGAGAGGACGGCGGAACCGGTCGAAACTCCGATGTGCCCGTTGAATGTTTCACGCGCGTGAGACGGCGAAGGTCACCGGAAGACGCCGGTGTGGCCGAGGGAGTAGCGGCCCGGCTGGGGATAGACGCACAGCCCGTGCGGGCCCGCGCCGACGGGGATGGTGCGGACGAGTCTGCCCTCCTTGGTATCGAAGACGTACACGACGCCGTGGTAGCGGCCGCTGAGCCACAGCTTCGTGCCGTCCGCCGACACGCCGCCCATGTCGGGCGAGCCGCCGCCGGGGATCCGCCAGACGTCCACCACCTTCCGCTTCGGGAACGACACGACCGACACCGACCCCTCACCCCGGTTCGACACGTACAGGTGGCGCGAGTCGCGGCTGACGTACAGGCCGTGCGCGCCCCGGCCGGTCGGCAGGAACCCCATGACCGTGTACGTCGCCGCGTCCACCAGCCACACCCCGTGCCGTTCCATGTCGGCGACGTAGAAGACGGTGCCGTCGGGCGACAGCTTCACGTCCTGCGGCATGCTCATGTGACCAAGGTGGATGTGCCGGATCACCCTCGGCGTACGCCAGTCGAGCACGACCAGGTCGCCGCTGAACTCGCAGCTCGCGAGGAAGACCGAGCCGTCGGCGGTGAAGTCGCCGTGGTTGATGCCCCGGCACGGCAGCGACAGCGACCGCAGCAGCTTCATGCTGTGCGGGTCGCGCAGGTCGAGCTGGTTGTTCCGCTCCGCCATGACCAGCGCGTACCTGCCGTCGGGCGAGAAGTACAGGTTGTACGGATCCTCCACGGGGACCGGGCGGCCGGGCCTGCCGGTGCGGGGGTCGATGGGGGTCAGCGAGTTGCCCCGGTTGTTGTTCACCCACAGCGTCTTGAGGTCCCACGACGGCACCACGTGCTGAGGCAGCGCCCCGACCGTGAAGTGCCGCACGATCCGGTAGGTCTCCGGGTCGATGACGTCGACCGTGCCGCTCTCGCTGTTGGGCACGTACACGAGAGAGCGGAAACCCCTGACGACGGGGCTGAGCATTCCCGGCCGATCGGCCGCGTAGACGTCGGCCTGATCCCGGCCCCTCGCCTCGACCGACGCGGACGGCGACGGCGAAACGGACGCCGGTGGGGCGCTCGCGACCCGCGACCGCACGGCCCCCGGTGGCTCGGCACGCGGTGCGGGCGGCTCCGCCGCGCAACCGGCGAGGGCGAATCCTCCGATGATCGCCAGCACCACGATCACGGCACCGGTTCCACGCGCTCGTCTCACGCCTGCCCCTTCGTCGCGGCGGGCTCTGCCCGGCCGGCCCCCGTACGATCACGACGACCGGCCGCGTACGCGCGGGGAGCGGTGCGAGCGGCGGGTCGGCGAGACGCTAACGCCCGCCGAGTGCGGTCCGAAGGCGGCTTTGCCTGCTCTTGCACGACTCCTTTCCGCCCTCTCGCACAGGGGGCGACGCCGCCGGACGGCATCGGCCGCCTCCGTAATGCGCGAGCCGGGGCCTTCGAGACCGCCCTCAGGCGGGGCGGTGCCGAAGCGACCGGGACGGATCAGCGGCCTCGATGTCCCCGTAGCTGCGCCGCGATCGCCCGATTGACCGGCGACGCGTCGGCCGGCGGGTGGTGGATCCACCAGCCCGGACCCCACCGGCGCACCTTGCCGTACAGGGTGAGGACGAGACCGCTCTCGAAGTCCTCCGCGGGGAGCCGGACATCACGCACCAGAGGATCCTCGTCGGCCGAGTGGTCGTAGTGCCCGGCCCCGGGCACGTACGCCGTGCGGGTCTCGGCGAAGCAGTCGAAGAACACCCACCCGGCCGGGTGCGCCGAGGCGCCGTGTGGGAGGGGCGCGGGAACATAGCACAGCACCCGCCGGTCGACCACGATGCTCGGCGCGCCGAAAGCCGCCTCCACCTCGCTGCGCCGCACGTCCCGCCCGTCGAACCGGTCCCGCACCTGGCCCGTCAGCTCGTCCCACTCCTGCGGGCCGAGCTCTCGATCGACGGCGAGATAGCCGAGCCGGTGGAACTGCTCGGCGTAGACGGACGCGACTTCGGCCATACATCGCTGCTCGGTCCCGAAGAGGGCGGTGAAGGGACCGGGCACGCCAACCTGACCGTACCGGCCCAGTTCTTCTCTGACCTCTTCGTACTCCCGATCCCGCTCGTCGAGGAAGCAGAGGTTCTCCAGGAGCGTCCGGGCCACCGACTCCATCTCACGGCCGTTGCAGGCCCACATGCCCGAGAGCAGCACGACGTGCCGCACCTGGTCCAGCCACCGCCGCCGCAGATCGTCCACCGTACGCACAGCTCACACTAATCACCCAGACCCACAGGGCGGGAGCGGTATTCGACCGACGGCCGGGCTCTGCCGGGATAGACCATCACGAGGATGTGCTGAGGTGTCCAGGCCTCGTAGTCGGGCATGCGGTAGTGCACCCGGATCCGGTAGCGGCCCTTGCCCCGGAACGCGAGATTGGGCAGGTCGTCCTGCCCGACCATGGGGTCCATGAGCCGGACCTGCCCGGTCGTGCTCTCGTAGCCGACCTCCACGACGTGGTCCCACCCCTTCAGCTCCAGCGGTGGCCGCCGCCGGTACGTCTCCACCGTGAGGCAGATGTCGAAGTCCGAGTGGCTGAGGATGATCAAATGTCCCGGTCCCGCGGCCACCAGGCCGTTCTTCTGTGCCTCCCCCAGCAGGTCGTCCTCCCCAGGAAGCCGCGCCGTCGACTCGTCGTACTCGTAGGACTCCAGCACGCCGTAGTCGGTCCAGGTGCGGTCGCGGACCGCCCGCACGGGCGTGATCCGCGGCCGGTGCCGTGACGTGTCGCACACCCGCTGGTTCCTCACCTCCTCGGCGCGGAAGTCCGCGTCTTCGGCGTCGAGCTTGGCCTGCACGTCGGCGGCGGCACGGGGGCAGATGGGCGCGATGAGATAGGCGTCCTCCACGCGGCCCCGATACGCGCGGCATCCCGCGCGCCCGTACGCGAGCAGGTCGTGGTCCGACACGCCGGCGAACTGCCCGCCGGAACGGGCGCCGCAGAGGAAGGCGCGCTCCCCCATGGCGACCTTCGTCCAATCGTTCACCGGGCACTCCTCCAGCGGAGCGATCGGCCCCTTCGTCAGGTCGGCCGCGGGCAGCAGCGTCAGCAGTCCCAGCGCCGCCAGACCGGCCGTACCCCTTCGCAGGCGGCGGGAGGCGGCCAGCCGCCGGAACCGGTGGCGGGGAGTCCGGACGGCCGCCAGCACGCACAGCGCGGCCAGCGTTGGCGCGATGTCGGTGTCCAGGAAGAACATCGGATCACCGGTTGCGCTCCACATCCCGAGACAGTCCCGGTCGATGCTCACGTCCACCGCGAAGGCGAGCGGGGCGGTGCCGTAGACGACCAGCATGAGCGCCGCCTGGACCCGCGCGACGACCGTGCCGACGCGCGGGCGCCGGACCCGTACGCAGATCCAGTGGGTGAGGAACGCGACGACGACGCCGGGCAGGCCGGAGTACCAGAGCAGGGGCACCCAGTCGACGACCGCCCACCGTGCCACACCCGCCCCCATCGATGCCTCCCAGCCCGGGCAGAAGGCGTAGGCGGCGTCGATTCCCAGGAAGAGGGCCCCCTCCCGCAAGGACAGGACGTACGCGGCTCCGGCCAGCGCCGCCGTCAGGGCGGCGGCCCACCACCATCGCGATCTCCAGGACACGTCGCGACACGGTAGCGGCCCCCACTGACAGCGGACACCTGCCCCCGGCTCTCGAGACCGGGGCGCCTCAGCGAGCGGCTCCCTCAGCCACGGCGGCGAGCAGTTCGTCCACGGCCTTCCGGCCCGGCAGCGAGGGGCTGGCGCCGGGCAGCGTCGTCGCCAGCGCTCCGGCGGCCATCCCCCGGCGGACGGCGGTGGCGGTGTCGAGGCCGGCCGCGAGGGCCGCGCCCAGGAAGCCGGTGAAGGCGTCGCCCGCGGCGGTGGTGTCCACCGGGGTGACGGGGTAGGCGGGGAAGTGCCGGGTGCGCTCGCGGGTGACCGACAGGGCGCCGCCCCCGCCGAGCGTGATGAGCGCATGCCGCACGCCCCGGTCGAGGAACCAGCCCGCGGCCCGCTCGGCGGACTCGGCGTCGGCCACCCGCATGCCGGTCAGCGCTGCGGCCTCGCTCTCGTTGGGGGTGACGACGGAGACGTGCCGCCAGACGCCGTCGGGGAGCGGCTGCGCGGGCGCGGGGTCGAGCACCACGGTCAGGCCGGCCTCCGCGCCCGCCTCGGCGGCGTGGCAGGCCACGTCGACGGGGATCTCGAGCTGGAGGAGGAGCACGCTCGCCTTGCCGCGCACGGCCCGGATGCTCTCGTCCACCATCTCCGTGCTGAGGTCCGCGTTGGCGAGAGGAGTCATGACGATGTCGTTCTCGCCCGAGGCGTCCACCCGGATGTGCGCGACGCCCGTGCGGGTGCCGACGGAGCGGATCTCCGTCAGCGCCACCCCGTGGGAGCGCAGCGCCGACGACACGATCTCGCCGAACGCGTCCGTGCCGACGCAGCCCACCAGCCAGGTGGGCGCTCCGGCGCGGGCGGCGGCGACCGCCTGGTTCGCACCCTTCCCGCCCAGCACCAGGGTGACGTCGTCGCCGAGAACGGTCTCCCCCCGGCGGGGAAGCCGGCGGGCGAAGGCGGTGACATCCGCCGAGATGCTCCCGACGACGACGACACCATTCGGTTCCATGAGGTTTCTCCTGTTTCAGGCTGTTGGTGCTGCACCGAGCTCGCGGCGGTGCCGGCGCCGGCGACGCTCAGGCGGCCCGGCCGAGGGCCTCGATCGCGCCGATCATGAGATCCCAGAACCGGTCCCGGTCGAGGCCGATCCCGACGTTCGCGTTGGGCTCCCAGTCCATCCGGCGGTGAAGGTCGGCCACGGTCGCCCCACGGGTGTGCGGGCCGTCCAGCTCGATCCGCAGGCCCACCCGCTCGTAGGTCAGGACCGTGGGATCGATCAGGTACGCCACGGTGATCGGGTCGTGCAGCGGCGGCGCGGGGAACCCCCAGGTCTCGTGGTAGCTGGAACCGAAGAACGTGAGCAGTTCCACGCAGACGCGGGCGAGCGGGGTGCCGAGCGCCTCGATCCTGGCGAGCACGTCGGCGGTCACCAGCGCCTGGTGGCTGACGTTGAGCCCGACCCACGTCGTCGGCACGCCGCTGTCCAGCACCTCCGCCGCCGCCTCCGGGTCGGCGTAGATGTTGAACTCCGCGTACGGCGTGTGGTTGCCGCGATCCGTGGAGCCGCCCATGATCACGATTTCCCTGATCCGCTCGCGGTCCTCCGGGTGACGGCGCAGCAGCGTGGCGATGTTCGTCAGCGGCCCGATGGCCACCACGGTCACCGGCTCGGCGGCGGCCGCCAGCGTGTCGTGGATCAGATCCACGCCGTGGCGGGGGTCGAGCGGGACGCTCGGCTCCCCGAACGCCGGGCCGTCCAGGCCGCTTTCCCCGTGCACGTAGTCGCCGATCTCCAGCGGCGCCGTCAGCGGGCGGTCACAGCCGGCGGCGACCGGCACGCCGGTGACTCCGGCGAGGCTCAGCATCCGCCGCGCGTTGAGGGCGGTCTTCTCCACCGTCTGGTTTCCCGCGACCGTCGTGACCGCGCGCAGGTCGATCGCCGGGCTGGCCACCGCGAGCAGGATGGCCATGGCGTCGTCGTGCCCGGGGTCGCAGTCGAGGATCACCGGAATCGGCATGTCAGAGCTCCTTCGCGAGCCAGCGGACCGCCCGGGTGAACAGGGTGCGGTAGCCGTCCCAGGAGACGAACTCGTCCGGGCACCAATGCGGCGCGATGTCGGACGCCCACGCGAGCGTCCGGCCCTCCCCGGCCTGCCGTACGGCGAGCAGGGGGTCGCCGCCGACGGTCGCGAGCAGCGTCGCGTCCTCGGGCAGCGTGAAACGGTTGTAGCCGAGCAGGTCGGGCCACTGGGCGGCGAGCCCGGCCACGATGGGGTGCGCGTCGTCGGCGAGCAGGCCGGGCACGCCCTGCGGGGTCTCGACGCGGTCGTCGTAACGGGAGATCCGGGCGGGGAGCACCCGCTCGACCGCCGTGCCGGCGAAGGCGGCCTTCGCCTCGAAGCCCTGGAAGCTCAGGTAACCGCCGGCCATGGCGAGGCCGCCGCCCCGCTCCACCCAGTCGGCCAGCAGGTCGATCCGGTTGACGGTCTTCTCGCTGGACAGCCAGGTGGCCGGGTGCAGCAGGATGCTGTTGGCCCCGATGTCGGACAGCACGATCACGTCGTAGGCGGCCAGCGCCTCGGGCGTGCCGGGGAACAACGCGGGCACGTCGTGCGCGGGCAGGTGGTCGACCTCGATGCCATCGGCGACCAGGACGTCCCGCAGCGGATCGATACCGGTGTGGTAGGTGGTCGTGGTGAACGCGTCGAAGCCCTTGTAGTGGGTCGACTGGCTCACCCATGATTCGCCGGCGACCAGCACGCGGGTCATGAAATCGTCTCCTTCTGTTCTGTGTTATCAAGCCGCGCGGCGGCTCCGTGTTATATGGAGCCGCGCCGCGGCTCTGTGTGATCAGGAGCCGCGCGGCTCTGTGTGATCAGTGGCCGCGCGCGGCGGCGAGGAACAGCTCGCGCGGGTTGTCCGCGAGCAGCCGGGTGGTGTCGCCGGCGGTCAGCCCGTGCCGGTGCAGGCGCGGGACGAAGTGGGTCAGGATGTGGGCGTAGCCGGTGCCGCCGTAGCGGACGAGCATGGTCTTCAGGAACACGTCCTGGGAGAGCAGCACCCGGCCTCCGAGCCCGGCGCGGACCAGCCACGCCACCGCGGCGGCGTTCTCCTCGTCGCACGGGGACTGGCCCTCGCCCGGGTAGAGGTAGTCCATGCCGCACATGTCGTAGCCGAGATAGGCCCCGCGCAGGGCGAGGGACACCTGGTAGTCGCGGTCCGCACCACTGGGGTTCAGGTGCGAGAGCACGGTGCCGGAGAGCAGACCGCCCTCCTCGGCGACGACGTCGAGCACGCGGTGGCCGTACCGCACCCAGCCGGGGAGGTGGACCGACAGTGGCACGCCGGTGCGGGCCTGCGCCCGGGCCGCGCCGCGCAGCACCTTCTCCTCCTCGGCGGTGAAGTCCGGCGAGACGCCGATCTCGCCGATGACTCCGGCGCGTACGCCGTCGACGCCCTCGACCAGGTCGCGCTCGATCTCGTCGGCGACGTCCGCCGCGCTCATCGAGCGGACCCGGGCGGGGTGGGTCTTCTGCAGGTAGAACCCGCAGCCCATGACGATGTTGAGCCCGGTGGCGCGGGCGATCGCGACCAGCTCGGCGGGCGCCCGCCCGATCCCCTCGGGGGTCACCTCGAGCAGGGTGCGCCCGCCGCGTTCGGCGAACCTGCGTACCTCCTCGATCGCGGTCCCCGTGTCGTCCAGCGACACGTTGTCGCGGGAGAGGTACGGGTCGTTGCGGAGCCTGCCGAGGAACTCGATCCGCACGGGGTCGCGGGCGACCAGCTCGCCCTCGGCGTCGCCCTCGTGCGCGGGGTGCCAGGCGCGGGCGCCGTCGTTGCGCAGGTGCTCGTGGCAGAGGGTGATCCCGAGGTCGTCGGGGGACACCGGGCCGAGCACCGTCGTCACGGCCGGAGGCCGGGCTGCGGAGGTCATTTCCGTATCGCCCCGAACTTCGCCCACACCTTGCTGTTGGCGAAGATGGCCAGCAGCAGGATGGCGCCCTGGACGATCTGCACGTAGAACGGCGAGACGTGCAGCAGCACCAGGCCGTTGGCGATCACGCCGAGCGTGAGCGCGCCGAGAATCGTGCCGAGCATGCTCGCCCGGCCGCCGAAGAGGCTGGTGCCGCCGAGCACGACGGCGGTGATGACCTCCAGCTCGAAGCCGGTGCCGGCGTTGGACGAGCCGGAGCTGAGGCGGGTGGCGATCAGCACGCCCGCGATCGCCGCCGCCAGGCCGGTGAGCACGTAGACGGTCAGCCCGATCTTCCGCGTGTTCACACCGGTGCGGCGCAGCGACTCGCCGTTGGAGCCGAGGCCGATGACATAGCGGCCGAACGGCGTCCGCGTGAGGACGAACCAGCCGACGAGCGCGACGACCACGGCGAGGATGGCCGGGACGGGCACCCCGGCGATGCGGCCCTGGCCGATCTGGACGATCCAGAGATCTCCGTCGATGGGGGTCGAGTAGCCCTCGGTGGCGCGCAGCGCCGTACCCCGCATGATCGACAACATCGCGAGCGTGACGATGAACGGCGGGATGTTCTGGTAGGAGGAGAACCATCCGTTCACGAAACCGAGCAGCGCGCCGAGCGCGAGGATCGCGACCAGGGCGAGGGTGGGGTTCCACCCGTGCTGCAGCACGATCGCGAGCAGCGACCCGGACAGCGCGACCGTGGAACCGACCGACAGGTCGATGCCCGAGGTGCTGATCACGAAGGTCATAGCGGTCGCGACGACCAGCGTGGGGGCGATCTGCCGCAACAGGTTGAGTATGTTGCCCGTCGTGGCGAACCGGTCGGCGGAGAACGCGAAGAAGATCAGCAGGACCACCAGCACGACCGCGATCGCGATCGTCTGCGCGTGCCGGCCGATGTGGGCGTTGGCCCGGGCCGACCTGGTGGTGACGACCCGCTGGCTGGTTCCGTGGCTGGTTCCGGTCTTGGTGGGGGTCACCGTCGGCTCCCCTCCTTGTCTCCCTCGTCGTGGGCGACGATCTCGGACACGAGCCGTTCGAGGCTCGTGTTCTGGGCGTCCAGGTCGGCCCTGAGCGTGCCTTCGTACATGACGCACAGCCGGTCGCAGACCCGGAAGAGGTCCTGCAGGCGGTGCGTGATGAGGATCACCGAGACGCCCTGGGCCGAGACCGTCTTGATCAGTTCGAGGACGGTCTCGACCTCGGCGACGGCGAGCGCCGCCGTCGGCTCGTCGAGGATGAGCAGCTTGGGCCCGAACGTCACCGCCCGGGCGATGGCGACCGCCTGCCGCTGGCCGCCCGACAGCCCTCCGACGGGGATGTCGGTCAGCGGAATCCTGATGTTCAGGGCGTCCAGGTGGCGCCTGGCGTCCGCGTGCATCTTGCGCAGGTTGAGCATCATCCCGCCGGCCTTGCGCGGCTCCCTGCCGAGGAACAGGTTCCCCGCCACGTCGATGTCGTCGCAGAGCGCGAGGTCCTGGTAGACCATCTCGATGCCCAGCTCGCGGGCGTCCTTCGGGCTGGCGAAGGAGACCGGCCTGCCGTCGAAGACGATCTCGCCGGAGTCCGGCACGACGGCGCCGGCCAGCACCTTCATGAGGGTGGACTTGCCTGCCGCGTTGTCGCCGACGAGCCCCACCACCTCTCCGGGGCCGACGCGCAGCGTCGGGCCGCGCAGCGCGTCGACCATTCCGTAGCGCTTGCGGATGTCGCGCATGACCACCCGGTCAACGCGACCCGTCTCTTGGTCCGTCATGCGAGTCCCTTCGCCGCTCACTTGAAGGTGGCGCGGTACGGGTCGACGTTGTCCTTGGTCACGATCGTCACGGGCACGTCGATCTTCTTCTTGGCCTGGGCGCCGCCGACCAGGGCCTTGGCCTCCTTGACGGCCTCGTAGCCCTCGGTCTTCGGGTCCTGCTGGACCACTCCGGCGACGAATCCCTCGTCGATGCCGTTGATGGCCTCCTTGGTCAGGTCCCAGCCGAAGACCTTGACCTTGTCGCCCGCGTTCTGCGACTTGACCGCCGCGACCGTGCCGAGCAGGGCCGGCTCGCCGGTGGCGTACACGATGTTCATGTCGGAGCGCGAGGTGAGCAGGTTCTCCGCGGCCGTCATCGCGGTCTCCTGCTTGTTCTGTCCGTCGACGGTCTGCACGATCGAGGCGCCCGCGCCCTCGACGGTCTTGTTGAAGTCGTCCTTGCGGATGTTCTGGATGAAGGAGTTCAGCGCGCCCACCACGCCGATCTTCGGCGCCTTCAGGCCCTGCGCCTGGGCCCACTTGTTGACGAAGTCGCCCGCCTGCCGGGCGGCCGCGGCGTTGTCCACACCCACCTGCGTGTCCACCGCGGGCGAGTCGACGATGGCGTCGACGGCGACGACCTTGAGCCCGGCGTCCTTGGCGATCTTCACCGCGGGCTTGATGCCCTCGACGTCGATGGCGACCACGATGACCGCGTCGAACTGCTGCTGGACGAAGTTGTCGACGGCCTCGTTCTGCTTGGCCGGGTCGTCGTTGGCGTTGAAGATCGTGAGATCGACGTTCGCCTCCTTCGCCGCCTGCTGGGCGCCGGCGTTCATCTCGTTGAAGAAGATCGCCTGCTGGTTGATCTGGACCAGTCCGATCCGCGGCCTGTCTCCGCCGGAGTCCCCGGAAGTGCCGGAGTCGTCCGAGCCGCCGCAGGCCGACGCCAGCAGGCCGGTGGCCAGGATCGTCGTCGCCGCCGTCAGGCGGATGAGCCTCGTGGATCGAGCCATAGGAGATGTGCCTTTCGGAGGGGGCCGGGATGGAGTGAGATCGATTGGGTAATCGATTACCCGAGTGCCGGGCATGCTAGTGCGACCCAAAAAGCACCGTCAAGGTGCAGTTTTCTCACAGAACCTCTATCGTTCCGTGTGATCCCAGCATCGCAAGGGGCGGCAGGGTCGATCGTTGGCAAAGATCAAGGGAAATCGATTACACGATGGGCGTGACGATTCACGACGTGGCCCGCGCGGCCGGCGTCTCCGTGGCCTCGGCCTCCCGCGCGCTCTCCGGACGGCGTAAGGTCACGCCCGAGGTCGCCGAGCGGGTGGCGCGCGCCGCCGCCGAGCTCGGGTACCAGCCGAACGCGGTCGCCAAGGCGCTGCGCGACCAGACGACCGGCACCATCGGCATGGTCGTGCCGGGCATCGGCAACCCGTTCTTCACCACGATCGTCGAGGCCGTCGAGCGCGAGCTGCAGAACTCCGGCACGGACCTGCTGCTGTGCTCGTCCAGGTACGATCCCCAGGTCGAGGCGCGGAGACTGGAGACCCTGCTGGCCCGGCGCGTGGACGGGCTGATCATCAGTCCGTGCGACATCGAGGCCAGCGTCCCCGCCGTGCTGGACGCGGCCCGCCGGGTGCCCCTCGTGCAGCTCGACCGCCACATCGAGGGCGGCGCGGCCGACTGGGTGGGCGTGGACGACGAGGCCGGGCTGGTTCTGGCGGTCGAACACGTGATCGCGGGCGGGGCCCGCTCTGTGGTCTTCGCGGGCAGCCGGCTGGTGAGCTCCTCCGCCCGGCTGCGGCTCAGCGGGTTCGAACGCGCGGCGGCGCGGGCCGGGGTGGAGGTCCGGGAGCCGCTGCTGGGCGAGTTCACCCTCGAATGGGGTATCGAGGCCGGGCGCAGGCTGCTCGAAGCCGGTTCGCTGCCGGACGCGGTGGTCTGCGCGAACGACGAGATCGCCGTGGGCCTGGTGCGGGCGCTGCGGTTCGGCGGGGCGCGTGTCCCCGAGGACGTGTCGGTGGTCGGGTTCGACGACGTCGGGCACGCGACGATGTGCGACCCGCCGCTCAGCACGGTGCGGCAGCCCGTGGAGGAGATGGCGGCGGAGGCGGTGCGCCTGCTCGGCCAGGTCAAAGCCGCCGATCCGCGGCCCGCGCAGCGCATCGCCATCGCGCCACGACTCGTCGTACGGCAGAGCAGCCGGCCGGTGCGGGCCGGGACGGCGCAGTGAGCGAGGGAAGGGAGCCCGCGTGAACGAGGCGGTGGCGCTGGCACGCGAGCTGATCAGGATCGACTCGGTGGGCGGGGGCGAGGCCGCGGTGGCCGAGCCGCTCGCCGGACGGCTGTCCGACGCCGGTTTCGCGGTGCGGCGGCACGAGCACGCCGCCGGCCGCACCGGGCTGATCGCCCGCTGGGGAACGGGCGTGCCGGTGACGCTGACCGGGCACCTCGACACGGTGCCCTTGGGCGGGCAGGCGTGGCGGCACGCGCCGCACGGCGCGGACATCGACGGCGACCGCCTGTACGGGCGCGGCTCGAGCGACATGAAGGCCGGCGTCGCCGCGCTGGTGGTCGCCGCCGAGCGGCATGTGCGCCGCACCGGGCCGAAGGCCGCCCTGGAGATCGTCTTCACCGTCGGCGAGGAGACCGGGTGCGAGGGCGCGGCCGGCATGGCGGCCGCGGGCCTGGTGGGCAGGTCGCGCGCGCTGCTGGTGGCCGAGCCGACCGCCAACCGGGTGCTGCTCGGGCACAAGGGCGCGCTCTGGCTGGAGGCCACGACGCGGGGCACGACGGCGCACGGCTCGATGCCGCATCTGGGCGACAACGCGATCTACAAGATCGCCCGGGTGATCGGCGCCGTCGAGACGTTCGACACCGGAGTGCCCGACCACCCCTTCCTCGGCCCGTCCACGGTGAACGTGGGAACGGTGCGCGGCGGGATCAACGTGAACTCGGTGCCCGACCTGGCCGCCGCGACGATCGACCTGCGCACGGTCGCCGGCCAGGACCACGGACGGCTTCGCGAGCGGTTGCGGGCCGCGCTCGGTGACGACGCCACCCTCGACGTGCTCGTGGACCTGCCCGCGATCTGGACGGAGCCGGACGACCCCTTCGTCCGGGCCCTGGTCGAGGCGGGGGCGGGCGCTCCCGGCGACCGGCCGGCGGCCAGCTACTTCACCGACGCCTCGATCCTCGCCTCCGCCTGTGGCGGAGCGCCCACCGTCATCTGCGGCCCTGGCGAGCCCGAACAGGCGCACGTCACCGACGAATACTGCCTGGTCCACCGGATCGAGGAGGCCGTCGAGATCTACACCGCCGCCCTGGGGCGGTTGGCCTGATCACGTGAGCGGCCCGGCGACGCGGCCGCCACAGTCGTGTCACGGCGGTCCACGGCGGACACCGGGCGGTTATGGTCGGATTGTGGCAAAGCGATCATCAATCTGCCGGTGACCCGAGGAGGTCGCGTGCGCGACACGTCCACGCCCCTGCACATGCGACGGGACGGATTCCATCCCGCCCCGGAGCTCTCCGCACTGCGGAACGACGAGGGGGTGGCCCGAATCCGCACCGTGTTCGGCACCGACGCCTGGCTGGTCACCAGATTCGAGGATGTCCGTACCGTTCTGAGCCATCCCGAGCTGTACAGCAACGCGCTCGTGCCTCCGCTCCGGCCGCCCGGCGCACCACCGCCCAGCCGGGAGGAGACCGCCGCGATGCGCGCGGGCAACCTGCTCGGCTCCGACCCTCCGGAGCACACCCGGCTGCGCCGGATGCTCACGGCCCAGTTCACCGTCCGCCGTATGCGCCGTCTGGAGCCCAGGGTCCAGCAGATCGTCGACGACCATCTGGACGCCATGGAGCGCGGCGGGCCGCCCGCCGATCTGGTGACGGACTTCGCCCTCCCGGTCCCCTCCCTGGTGATCTGCGAACTGCTGGGCGTGCCGTACGCCGACCGTGCCGGTTTCCAGGGGACGTCCAAGCGGATGCTGGACGTGTCCCTGCCTCCGGACGAACGCGCGGCCGCGGCGGCGGAGGCTCGGGCCTACATCGCCGGCCTGATCAAGGCGATCCGGGCCGATCCCGGTGAGGACCTGCTCGGGATGCTCGTACGCGAGCACGGCGACGAGTTGAGCGACGCCGAACTCACCGGCATCGGCACCCTGCTGCTGCTCGCCGGGCACGAGACCACGGCCAACATGCTGTCTTTGGGCACACTCGCCCTGCTGCGGCACCCCGGTCAGCTCACGCTGCTGCGCGACGAGCCGCACCGCGTGGACGCCGCCGTCGAGGAACTGCTGCGGTGGCTGAGCATCGTGCACTCCGGGACGGTCAAGATGACCACGACCGAGGTCCGGCTGGGCGATCGGACCATCGGCCCCGGCGAGACCGTCATCTGCTCCCTTCCCGCCGCCAACCGCGACCCCGGGCTCGTCCCGAACCCGGACGACCTGGACATCCGCCGGGATGTCATCGGCCACGTCGCGTTCGGACACGGCGTCCATCATTGTCTCGGTGCTCCCCTGGCCCGCATGGAGATGCGCATCGCGTTCCCCGCCCTGCTGCGCAGGTTTCCCGGCCTGCGACCGGCGGGCGAGCCCGTGTTCCGCTCCCTCACCGTCGTACACGGCCTGACCACGATGCCGGTCGCCTGGTAGGCGTGCCGCTCACCGCCGAGCACCCGGCCTGACGGGCACTTCACCGACGTCCCGCCGGGGCAGAGGTCGCGCATGCGATGACGGCCTGTGTGAGCTGGACGAACACGGCGATGGGGCTGCCGGCTACCGATTTGTTATGTGTCGAACCTGCCCGTAAGGGCACAAGCTGGGACAGTCAACCGTGGGAGCGTGAAGTAGTGGCCGTAACAGGCATCATTTCCGCCATAATCATCGGGCTTGTCATCGGCGCGCTCGGCCGGCTCGTCGTACCCGGACGTCAGAGCATCCCGATCTGGCTGACCATCGTGATCGGCATCGTCGCCGCCCTCATCGGTACGGCGATCGCGGGAGCCCTGGGGGTCGCCGACACCCGCGGCATCGACTGGATCGAACTGATCCTCCAGGTGGTTCTCGCCGCGGTCGGAGTCATCCTGACCGCCAGCCTGTACGGCAGGCGTCGCCTCGACTAGACGACCCGTGCTTCTGCCCCCGGCGGCCTCGGTCCACGTTATCCGGACCGGGGCCGCCGGGGTCGGGGCCGGGGCACGCTCACCAAGATCGCGGGGACCGGGCTCAGTCCGGCAGCCAGTCGTAGGAGAAGCGGCCGCCTTCCCGGATGACCCGGCCGGCGGCCGGGCCGGGGAAGTGGGCGGGCAGCAGGATGGTCCGGTCGGCGGCGCACTCCTCCATCAGCGCGCGACGGGTGCGGGCCGCCTGTTCCGGGTCCTGGTCGCCGCCCTGCGCGAGCTCCGGCACGGCGAACTGCAGCGGGTGATGGATCACGTCACCGCTGATGAGGGCGTGGTGACCGCCGCCGTACACGTCCACTGCCAGGTGCCCGCCCGTGTGCCCGGGCATGCCGCGCAGCGAAACCCGGACGCCGCCCTCGTCGAGGACCACGTGCTCCTCGCCGACCAGCACGGCCTGCTCGGCGCGTACGACCGGCTCGACGCTGTCGGCGAACGTGTGGGCGAGATCGGCGAGCACCGGGTCGTCCGGGTCGGAGCGGAACAGCGCCTCCAGCCACTCGAACTCGCTCCGGCCGAAGAGGTAGACGGCATTGGGAAACGTGGGCGTCCAGCGGCCCGCCTCCAGTCGGGTGTTCCATCCGCAGTGGTCGGGGTGAAGGTGGGTGGACACCACGACGTCCACCTCCTCCGGGCGCACTCCCGCCGCGGCGAGCCGCTCCAGGTAGGGGGTGTCGAACCGATGGTGGGCGAGCAGCGCCGGGCGCTCCTTGAAGTTGCCGTTCCCGCTGTCGACGACGATGATCCGGCCGGCCGCGCGGATGACGTAGCAGTTGATGCTGAGGATCAGCTCGCCCGTGACCGCATCGACGAAGCGCGGTCCCAGATCCCGGGCGGCCCGCTCAGCGATCTCGTCGGTGATCGCGGGAAACAGCTCTTTCGGAATGAAGGGCCATCGCTCCAGCTCGGTCACCCGGCTGATCGCGGCCTCTCCCAGGTGCAGGTCGTTCACGGACCGGTCCTCGCCGTATCCGGGTGGGAGCTCATGTCGAATGTCTCCTTCTGTGGAGTGCTGCCGTGAAGTGGAGTGGCGACGGCTGGATCGGCCCCGCCCGCCGAACTGCACGGTGGTCGCCGCGTTCCCGGCGTGGAGCTGCCCGCAGGCGATGCCGTAGGGGGCCGGCCTTTGAGAGAGACTTGGCCGGGCCGGTGATCGCGTGTTTTCCGGTGTGGTGGCGTCACCGTAGTCACCCCCGGCCCCCGCCGGCCTCCGGGTTTCCACGTATCCCGGGTACGTAGGCGCGGGCGAACCGTTTCGTATGTAGGCGGGACCGCACTTTGACCGAATCCCCGCAGGGGACCTACCGTTGACCGGAAGTTTCCGGCACTTCACCTGCCCCGGGGTGATCATGGCGAGAGCGGCCGTTCCCCTTTCCGGCGCGGTTCTTTCCACCGAGATCACGACGTTCGTCGGCAGACGGCGCTCGGCCGTCCGCATCAGGGAACTGCTGTCCACCACCCGCCTGGTCACCGTGACCGGCACTGGCGGCGTAGGGAAGACCCGGCTGGCGCTGCATGTGGCGGAGGAGCTGAGCGGGGAGTTCGACGCGGGCGTCTGGATGGTCGACCTTTCGGCCCTGCGGGATCCCGCGCTCGTGCCGCACGCGATCATGTCCGCCTTCGGGGTCGCCGACGGGTCGGCGCAGGAGCCCATGACCGTCCTCGCGACAGCGCTGGCCCGGCGGCGGCTGCTCCTGCTGCTCGACAACTGCGAGCACCTTCGGGACGCCTGCGCGGAGATCGTGGGCTGCCTGCTGCGGGCCTGTCCGGGGTTGCGCGTTCTGAGCACGAGCCGGCAGCCTCTCGGACTGCCCGGCGAGCACTCGCTGGTGCTGCCACCCCTGCAAGCGCCGGACCCCGCAGCCGTGACCGGGCCGGACGAGCTCCAGGGCTACGACGCGGTGAAGCTGTTCCTGGACCGGGCGACCGCGGTCCTGCCCGACTTCCGGCTCACCGCGGACAACGCCCACGACGTGGCCGCGTTGTGCGCCCAGCTGGACGGCCTTCCGCTCGCCATCGAACTGGCGGCGGTGCGGCTGCGGGCGCTGTCCGTACGTCAGATCCTTCAACGGCTTGACCAGCGCTACCGGTTGCTCAACCAGGGCAGCACCACGGCCCGGCCGCGGCAGCAGACGCTTCGGGGACTCATGGACTGGAGTCACGACCTCTGCTCTCAGGAGGAGCAGCGGTTGTGGGCGAGACTGTCGGTCTTCTCCGGCGGCTTCGAACTTGAGGCGGTGGAGGAGGTCTGCTCCTGCGAGGATCTTCCCAGGGTGAGGATCCTCGACACGGTCGCCGCCCTCGTGGAGAAGTCGATCCTCATACGCGAGGAGTACGACGGACGTGTGCGCTACCGGCTCCTCGAGACGATCCGTCAGTACGGCGCGGAGCGCCTGGCCCTCGGCAGCGAGACGGCCACGGCCGTGCGGCGCCGGCACCGCGACTACTACCTGCGGCTGGCCGAGAGCGCCGAGCCGGGATGCGCGCGAGCGCTGGAGGCCGGCTGGCAGAGTCGCGCCCGGCGTGACCAGGCGAACTTCCGGGCCGCCCTGGAGTTCTGCCTCGCTACCGAAGGAGAGGCGGAGTCCGGCCTGCGGATGGCCGCCGCCCTGTGGCTGCACTGGCGCGCGCTGAATCTGCTCACTGAGGGACGCCGCTGGTTCGACCGGCTGCTGGAGGCGGAGACCCGGGCGACGGCCGCGCGGGCCAACGCCCTGTGGGCGAACGCGTGGCTCGCCGCGCTGCAGGGCGACCTCGACCGGGTGACCGGCCTGCTCACCGAGTGTGAGCTGCTGAGCCGGCAGCTCGACGACGCCGGTATCTCCCACCACGTCACGGACATGTGGGGCCTGGTCGCCCTGTTCCGCGGCGACTTCGAGCGCACGCTCGAACTCGTCGACACGGCACTCGCCGGCTACCGGGAGCGGGAGGACGCCGTCAGCGGCGCCCTGGCCCTTCTGCGGCTGGCCCAGGCCGCCCTCGCCCTCGGCGATCACTCTCGCGCCCGGGCAGTCGCCTCGGAGTGCCTGGCGCGGTGCGAGGCGTCCGGCGCCACCTGGGTCACGATCTACGCACTCTGGATCCTGGGCATCGCGGAGTGGGAGATGGGCGACACGGTGCTCGCCATCGAGCACGAACGGGCGGCGGTACGCGCCGGCCGCTCCCACGGCGACCGGCTCGGTGGCTCTCTCGGTCTTCAAGCGATCGCCTGGATGAGCGCACAGTGCGGGGACGCGAGGTTCGCCGCCAGGCTCCTCGGGGCGACGCGCCGGATCTGGGGTGAGATCGGCACCTCGTTCCCCTATCACGCGCATCTCGCCCCCTACCAGGACCGGTGCGTGCTCCGCCTCCGATCCGCCCTCGGCGCCGACCGCTTCGAAATGTGCACCGTCGAGGGCGAACGGCTGCCCGAACGGGCGGTGTTCGAGATGGCGGAGTCAGGGGTGACACGCCCGGAAGGCGAGACCAGCGGCGGCGCCGCCGGCTCTCTCACTCCCCGGGAGAGGGAGATCGCGGGCCTCGTCGCGCAGGGGCTGAGCAATCCGGAGATAGCGAGGAAGCTCGTCATCTCGTCGCGTACGGCGGAGACGCACGTCCAGAACATTTTGGCCAAACTGGGTTTCACGTCACGGGTTCAGATCGCGACCTGGGTCACCCGGGGACGGTCGAGCACCTGACCTGGCGGCACGCGACGACGCGGCGGGCGACGATCCGCCCGCGCCGCTCCGGACGCCGCCCGGCGGCTGCGGCCGCCGTGTCACGTCCGCGTCGCCGGACGGTCACGTCGTCTGACGTGGATCCTGCTGTGCCTCCGGGACCACGCGGTTGGCGCGCAGCCGGACGGCGTGGTCGAGCACGCCGTGGTCGTACGCGGTCTCCGCGTGCAGCGCCAGGTCGACGCCGGACACCTCGTCCTCCTCGCTCACGCGGAAGCCCATCAGCCGGTGGATCAGTGTGCCGATGCCGTAGGTGACCGCGAAGGCGTACAGCGCGACCACCGGGACCGCCATCGCCTGCTTGCCCAGCTGGGCCAGCCCGCCCCCGTACAGCAGGCCACGGGGACCGTCGGCGCCGGTGAGCGTGCGGGTGGCGAGCAGCCCGATGAACAGGGTGCCGACGATGCCCCCGACCAGATGCACGCCGACCACGTCGAGGGAGTCGTCGTAGCCGTGCCGGAACTTCCAGCCGACCGCCTGCGAGCAGATCATGCCCGCGGCCAGGCCGATCACCAGGGCGCCCAGCACGTCGACCGATCCGCACGACGGTGTGATCGCGACCAGCCCGGCCACGACGCCCGAGGCGACCCCGAACGTGGTGGGGCGGCCGTCGCGGCGCTGCTCCACCAGCAGCCAGCCCAGAAGGCCGGTGCACCCCGCGGCCAGGGTGTTGAGGAAGACCGCGGCGGCGGTGCCGTCCGCGGCCAGCGCGGAGCCGGCGTTGAATCCGAACCAGCCGAACCACAGCAGCCCGGCGCCGAGCAGCACCAGGGGCAGGTTGTGCGGCCGCATGGCCTCGGCCTTGAACCCGATCCGCGGCCCGAGCACCAGCGCCATGGCGAGCCCGGAGGCCCCCGAGGTGATCTCCACGACCAGGCCGCCCGCGTAGTCGAGAGTGCCCATGGACTGGATCCAGCCACCGGGGCCCCACACCCAGTGCGCGATGGGCGCGTAGACCACGAGCGCCCACACGGGGACGAAGACCATCCAGGCCGAGAAGCGGGCCCGATCGGCGATGGCACCGCTGATCAGCGCCGCGGTGATGACGGCGAAGGTGAGCTGGAACGTCGCGAACAGCAGCGTCGGCACCTGCCCGGTGACCGACCCGGTGGTGATGTCGTGCAGCCCCACGTGGGCCAGGCCGCCGATCACTCCCCCGATGTCGGGGCCGAACGCCAGGCTGTATCCGGCGGCCAGCCAGACGAGGGTGACCAGGGCGATCGAGACGAAGCTCATCATGATCATGTTGAGCACGCTCTTGGCCCTGACCATCCCGCCGTAGAAGAAGGCCAGGCCCGGCGTCATCAGCAGGACGAGCGCGGTACAGGCCAGGAGCCAGGCGGTGGCGCCCCCGTCTACCTTCACCGGCATGTCATCGCCTCACACTCCTCACGGTGGTCGTCCGCGGGTTCCGCCACGGGCGCACCATGAGACTCACCGCCGGCCGTTTCACGGCGTATTCGGGAGTGTTACCGAGGTGTTTCCTGTTCCGAGAGCATCACCGGTTCTGTTGCGGGGGCGTTACCGGCTCCTCACGCGTGGCCCGCTCGCCGTCGGCGGTGGCACACGAACGCCCAGCGGACCGGCCGCCTCCTCCCCCGGTGTTCGAGGGAGGAGGCCGAGAGGGCGGCCCGGGAGCGCTGCCGGCCCCTGCGGTGGGGTGCGGATCGTCAGGCGACCGAGGCGGGGAACCGCTCCCACACCCGGTGGGCGGCCATCAGCCGCTGCACCTCGACGAACACCTCCGTGGCGGAGTCACCCGTGACCACGCCCGGTGTGGCGGACACCCCGGCCTGCGCGAGCAGCTTCGCGCCCGCGCCCCAGGCGCCGATCGCCTTGGCGTGCCGCCAGCATTCGTCGATCAGGAGCGTCACACGCGGGTCCACCGCGGCGGAGTCGCCTGCGCCCGTCTTGGCGTCGCGCGCGGGCAGAGCGTCCGGGGCCGGCGCCGGCGCGGCCGCCACCAGCAGGGCGTCGAACTCGACCGACCGGGCGGTGGCGAAGGTCCGCTGCACGGGCATGTCCCCCAGCATGCCGCCGTGCGGGGCGATCAGCAGCGGCACCATGCCGGCGGCGAACACGGCCGTGCGCAGCTCGCGTACGCCGTCGAGATCGGCGGCGTCGTCGACGACGACGCCGACCACGCGGCCGTCGACCGGCCACTCCTTGCCCACCTGCGAGAGCGCGGGGCTGGGCGCCTGGTCGGCGAGCGGCAGTGCCGGCTCCGGCGCGGGAAGGCCCAGCCCGGTGGCGACCTCCCGGCAGAGCACGGGGTCGATGTTCGCCAGGCACTGGAGCTGGCGCTCCTTGATCGCCTGCTCGTAGCACTTGCCCAGCTCGAACGTGTAGGCGCGGATGATGTGCTCCTTCTCCACCGGCGACATGCTCAGCCAGAACAGGCGGGCCTGGCTGTAGTGGTCGTCGAAGGACACGGGGTTGGCGCGGACCTTCCTCGCCCGGGCGACCTCGACCGGTGCGTCGACGAACGCGTTGTCGCCATCACCGGCGACGGACGGGTTGCCGCCGTCGAGGGAGTTCGGCCGGTACGGCGCGACCCCGGCGTGGACGGCGTGCTGGTGAAAACCGTCCCGGAGCATGTCGTTGACCGGGCAGTGCGGCCGGTTGATCGGGATCTGGGCGAAGTTCGGGCCGCCCAGCCGGGTGATCTGCGTGTCGAGATAGGAGAACAGCCGCGTCTGCAGCAGCGGGTCGTTGGTGACGTCGATGCCCGGCGGCAGGTGGCCGACGTGGAAGGCGACCTGCTCGACCTCGGCGAAGAAGTTCGTGGGCGTCCGGTCGAGCGTCATCTTCCCGATGAGCTGCACCGGCGCGAGCTCCTCGGGCACGATCTTGGTCGGGTCGAGCAGGTCGATGCCCTCGAAGGTCTGGTCGGGAGTGTCCGGGAACACCTGGATGCCGAGCTCCCACTCGGGGTGGGCGCCGGCCTCGATCGCGTCGTACAGGTCGCGGCGGTGGAAGTCCGGGTCCACGCCGCCGAGCAGCTGCGCCTCCTCCCAGGTCAGCGAGTGCACGCCGAGTTTGGGCTTCCAGTGGAACTTGACCAGCACCGTCTCCCCGGCCTCGTTCACGAGCCGGAAGGTGTGGACGCCGAAGCCCTCCATCATCCGGAAGGAACGCGGGATGCCGCGGTCGGACATGTTCCACATGGTGTGGTGCTGCGCCTCGGTGTGCAGCGAGACGAAGTCCCAGAACGTGTCGTGCGCGCTCTGCGCCTGCGGGATCTCCCGGTCCGGGTGCGGCTTGCCCGCGTGGATGACGTCGGGGAACTTGATGCCGTCCTGGATGAAGAAGACCGGGATGTTGTTGGCGACGAGGTCGAAGGTGCCCTCGTCGGTGTAGAACTTCGTCGCGAAGCCGCGGGTGTCGCGCACCGTGTCGGCCGATCCGCGCGAACCGAGGACGGTGGAGAACCGCACGAAGACGTCGGTCTTCTTCCCCTTCCTGAGGAAGCCGGCCTTGGTCACCGCCGAGGCGGTGCCGTACGCCTCGAACACGCCGTGGGCTCCGGCGCCGCGTGCGTGGACGACTCGCTCGGGAATGCGCTCGTGGTCGAAATGCGTGATCTTCTCACGCAGGTGGTGGTCCTGCAGCAGGGTCGGGCCGCGTTCCCCCGCCTTGAGGGAATGGTCGGTGTCGCGCAGCCGCGCCCCCTGCGCGGTCGTGAGATAGGCGCCCTGCTGCCCCTTCGCGGTGGCGGGCGCGCCGGTCTCCGCGCCGGTAGGTGTGACGGTCGCGGGAGCGCCCTGCTCCTTTTTCGGCGGCAGGGGGTCGTGCGGCGTCGTCGGCTCCTCGAGAGTCGCCGGGGCACTGCCCGGCGAGCCGGGAACGTCCGGCGTCAGGAAGTCGGCCACCTTCTCCGCGGCGTTCTCCACGACGTCCTTGACCACCTTGGCGGGCTTGCTGGCGTCCATTCGGCGAGGTCCTTCCTGGAGCGGTACGGGCAGGTCCGCGCCGGATTACCCGCAGGTAGGAGAGCCAAACGTGCCCCTGCGCCCCGGGACGGCGACGTCCCCGCGACGGACCGGCCGTCGCGGGGACCATCCGCCGCACCAGGCGTCAGCCGTACCAGGCGTCAGCTGTACGGGCGGTTGGACATGTGCTCGGCCGTGCCGACGCGGTGCTTCTGCTTGCGCACACCGGCGAGGCCGAGCAGACCGAGCAGGCCGAACAGCCCCCACAGGCCTCCGCCGCCGCCGCCCTTGTTTTCATTGGGCTGCGGTGACGGACTGGGCTGGCTGTGCGTGGCCGGGGCGACGGGTGCCTCCGCCGTGGCGGCCGCGGCCGGGGCGAGCGTGAGCAGGAAGGCCAGCCCCAGGCTCGTGAGCAACTTGCGCATTGGATCCCCCGATCCGGCGGTCTCGCGTTCGATGGGACCGCCTTCTGTCTCTCCGGACGAAGCCCCCGGGCCTATCCCCACGACGTCCGCCGCCGTGCCCGGGAAAAGAGCGCCGCGTGCCGGCCGGCTTCGAAAGACCGGCGGCGCTTCACCCGTACCTGTTCGCGGTCGATGGGAACACCGGTCTGCTACTCGCCGGTGACGTACCTGCGCAACCGGGGCCGCTCGTGGGTCTCGGCGCCGACGTCCGGAGACTCCTCCGAGCGCGTCATCGCGTCCTCGAGACCGCCCGTGCCGGCGCCGGTAGTCCCCGTGCCGCCGGGGGTGCCGGTGGTGCCCGTGGCCCCGGTAGTGCCGGTAGTGCCGGTGGTGCCCGTGGTCCCGGTAGTGCCGGTTTCGCCGTACCCGAGGCGCTCGCGCTCGCGCAGGCCGCCCTCGTGGGCCCAGCCGCCTTCGCCCGGCCGGTTGGCCTCCTGCCAGGAGGTCTCCCAGCTGATCCCGTAGTAGCGGTACAGGTTGCGCTCCTCCTCGGCCGACAGGTATCCGCCGGCGTCCACGTCGATGTTCGGAGCGTCCTTGACGCGGTCCTTGTCGTACGGCACCTCGACGTGATCGGCGACCAGTTCCGCGTCCCGCATCGGGACGAAGGATTCCTTGATGCCGAACAGGCCGGTGTTGATGCACAGCCACTCGGGGCGGCCGGTCACCTCGTCGAGGAAGACGTGCTTGACCTCGCCGATCTTGTTCCCGTTGCCGTCGAATAGGTCATGGTCCAAGACCGCGGGAATCTGCTCCTGCGTGATCATGCGCTTCCCTCCTTCTCCCTGCATCCCGATCCTCACCGCGCATATCCGATCAATGCGGTCGCAGTGTCGATAAATACCGATAAGAGGGATTGAAAAAGGCAACCTTTGGCAGCCCGCCGGTCAGCCGCGCCGCCCGCGCTCGGCCCGCCGGATGAGCTCGCGAACGAACTCGCGGTCATGGGACCGGCGAGAGCCTCGCCTGATACCGATCCCGCCGTCCGAGCCGGACTCGATGTCGCGCTCCGTCACACAAGTGGCACACGTATCGCCCAAAGAGAGCATTCGCGTGCGAGCACCGGTCCGATCTTCTAGGGTCCACTGGATCTTCAGGGTTCGCCGAGCCGGCGGAAAGCGGTGGAGGGGCACGATGAGCGCGGACGACCGCATCGAACGGGCCGGGCTGTTATACGAACGAGCAGTCTTCGGGGGTGATACGGGCGCTGTGACGGCGGCCGAGCGGGAGCTGGACGCGGTGGAGGCGGACCTCGCCCTCGCCCGGGGCCGCATCGTGCACGCGCGGTTCCTGGACAGCAGGCAGGAGGACCCTCACGAGTTGCGCCTGTTCGAGCGCGCGGCCGAGCTCTACCGCGATCTCGCGGACGTACGCGGCGAGGCGGAGGCGCTGTTCTGGATCGGGTGTTTCCACCAGGTCGTACGCGATGACGACGCTGCCGCGGTTCCCGTGCTCGAACAGTCCCACCGGCGAGCGGTGCACGCCGGCGACGCCCTGACCGCGTCCTACGCCCTCCGGCACCTGGGCATCGCCGATCACAGGGCGGGCCGCCTGGACTCGGCGCGGGAACGGCTGGAGGAGTCGACCAGGCTCCGTCGTGCGGCCGGGTTCCTTCCCGGCGTCGCCGCCAATCTGGTCGGACTGGCCTATGTCACCGCCGGAGAAGGCCGCCGCGACGAGGCGCTGCGGCTTCTCGACGAGGCCGGCTCGATCGCCGAGGCCGCGGGCGCTGACGGCATACTGCGACACGTCCGGGAGGCGCAGGCCCGGCTGTGAACGGTCGTCTTCCACGATTCAGAGCCCGGAAGGAAAGCGGCGATACGCGGCCCACGCGGGTCGGGGCACGCTCGGGCCTTGGCGGCCCTCCCGCTCCCGATCCCCGTCGTCCGGAGGCGACGGTCCCCTCGGGAGACGTTGACGGCCTTCGGGATGCCGCTGGTCGGCGCGATCGCCACGCCCGTCCTGGGTCGCCTTGGCACAGGCCCGCGCGCCGCCAGGTCATCCTGGCCACGCTTGCGGCCGTGGTGGCGGGCAGTCCGCTGACGGTGGTGCCGCTGCCGTTCGGCTGGCTGCTGGCCGGGCGGGTCGCCCAGGGGCTGGGGCTGACCCCCGGCCTGCCCGCCGGTCGCTCGTCGGCAGTCGACACGCCGAACGCGGTGCTTCTGTGCACTGGTCTCCCGGCCCTGCTCCTGGCGATCAGCCAGACCTCGTTGTGGATCCCTCGTCCGGAGCGCGCCGTGGCGCTCGTGGCCGCCGCGGCCGTGCTGCTCGGCGCATGGGCGCGCCGTGAACGCCGCGCCGCCGCCCCACTGGTGGATCTCGCTCTGCTGCGCAATCCGCGGTGGCGAGGGCTGACGTGGTCATGCTGCTCGGCGGCATCGGCATGCATCTGCTGCCGACCCTGGTGACCCGCTACGTGCAGACGCCCGCGCCGGCCGGTTACGGGTTCGGCGTCGGCGTCTTCGCCGCGAGCCTGGTGCTGGTGCCGTTCTCGGTTAGCTTGACGGCCATGGCCGGCCCGGCCGTCCTGCGTCAGCTCCGCAGGAAGCGGCCCACCCGTGGCGCTGTCAGGAGCACGAAGAGAATGAACCCGACCAGCACGTCCACATCGGCCGCTGTCGCCAAGCTACTGTGGCTGACCACGTAGGCCGCATACACGTTGGCGAACAAGTCTGTGAGGAGCGTCGCGCACGTGAGATACAGGCCTCGTCGACTCCCCCGCAGCAGCAGCGCTCCAGAGAGGGCGTCGAGGACGAGGAGGCCGTTCCAGTAGGCGTTGAGCCATAGAGGGGCCCACGGCCGGGAGATGAAGCCATCAGCGGCAAGAGCGACGGCGTGCACCACGGCTCCGTAGAACATGCCAATTCCGTAGGCCACAAGCATGCCGCGCACCCAGAGAGGCAACTCCCCGGGAAGAAGACCGACACGCCGTGGTCTCCACGCCAATGCGGTTTCTCTCCTTCGTGAGGTTGCCCACACCCGCGAACCATCCGGTCGCAACGGCCGCGGGCTCCCCCGCGAGCGTGCCTACGAGCGCCTCCACGGCCAGCCCGCCCGCCGGCGACCGCTTCATCGCGCGCCAGCGTTCGGCGGAAGGCGGACCGCTGCAGCAGCACCCGGTCGGCCGCACCGGCCTCACCGACCGGCTCGGCGCGGCTCGACACGGGGCGCGGGGTCCACGACATGACGAGCCAGGGCTCCTCCTGATCGAGTTCCCACCCGGGCACAGGCAGACCGTCGGACCTGTCGGTGCCGGGCGTAAGCAGTTCCCCGGCATCGGCCGCGAGCGCTCCGAGATCGGCGCCGGGCGCGGCGGTCACGCGCAGCACGGGGCCGTCGAGGAAACCGACTGCCACCGGTGCCACATCATCAGTCCAAAGGAGAACGGCCGCGTCGTCGAACCGCAGATGCCACCCCACGTCTCCGGGATGCAGGCCGCCGCCCGGGGCATCGGCCGGCGTCCACTCGGCCGGCGCGCGTAGCGCCGGGCCGGTTTCTGCAGAGGTCAGGCGGTGCCGCACGAGTGGGATCATGGACGGCACGTCAGCCGGCGCGCCAACGTGTCTCAAGGCTTCAATCAGGCCGTCGAACTGACCGAACAGGCCGTCTCCGTTCCTCCGGTTCGTGCTACGACCAGCACTCCAGTGACACACAGACGACCCGATGCCGCCTCACGTTAGGTCTCCAGCACGGTGTCCCAGATCGCCGCATCAAGGATGGTCGGTTCCCGGCCGGGGAGGAGGGGCTGCTCGGCCCAGATGGTCTTGCCGTCGGCGTGGTACCGGGTGCCCCAGCGGGAGGTGAGCTGGGCGACCAGGAACAGGCCGCGGCCGCCTTCGTCGGTGAGGCGGGCCCGGCGCAGGTGCGGAGAGCTGAGGCTGCTGTCGGACACCTCGCAGATGAGGACGTCGGTGTGGATCAGGCGCAGCTCGATGGGGCCGTGTGCGTGGCGGATGGCGTTGGTTACCAACTCGCTGACGATAAGCCCGGTGGTGAAGGCGAGCGGCTCCAGGTCCCAGTCGGCCAGCTGCCCGATGGCCAGGGCGCGAGCATCGGCGACTAGGGCGGGGTCGGCCGGCAGCAGCCAGGAGGCGACCCGGTCCGCGCCCAGGACGCGGGTGCGGGCCAGCAGCAGGGCGACGTCCTCGGCGCGGCGCTCGGGCAGCAAGGCGGCCACCACGGCCTCGCAGAGCTGGTCCAGCGACCGGCCGGGAACGGACAGGGCGCGGGCCAGCCGGTCGAGTCCGGCCTTGGCGTCTCGCCCCTGAGCCTCGATGAGGCCGCCGGTGTGGAGCACCAGCAGGGTGCCCTCGGCGAGCTGGAGCTCGGTGGTTTCGAAGGGCAGCCCGCCCAGGCCCAGGGGCGGGCCCGGCGGCAGGTCGAGGAACTCCGCCGCGCCATCGGGGTGAACCACGACGGGGGGCGGGTGCCCGGCCCGGGCCAGGGTGCAGGTGCGGGCGATGGGATCGTAGACGGAGTACAGGCAGGTGGCCCCCTTGATGTCGGAGTCCTCTTGGGCGAAGCGGATGACGAGGGCGTCGAGCTGAGTGAGGACCTCCTCGGGGGCGAGGTCGAGCTCGGCCAGTGTGTGGACGGCGGCGCGCAGCCGGCCCATGGTGGCGGCGGCGTGCAGGCCGTGGCCGGTGACCCCTCCGACGACCAGGGCGACGCGGGCGCCGGATATGGGCAGCACGTCGAACCAGTCACCGCCGGCGTGAGCGTGGGCGGCGGTGGGCAGGTAGAGGCTGGCGCTCTCGACGGCGGGATACCGGGGCAGCTCGCGTGGCAGCAGGCTCCGCTGCAGGGCCAGGGCGGTGGTGTGCTCGCGGGTGTAGCGGCGCGCGTTGTCGACGCACACCGCGGCGCGGGAGGCGAGCTCCTCGGCCAGGGCGAGGTCCCCCTCGTCGAAGGGCTCGGGATTCCTGTAGCGGACGAAGCCGGCCAGGCCCAGGGTGACCCCGCGGGCCCGCAGCGGCACCATCATGAGCGAGTGCATCCCGAACTCACGGATCTTCCCGGCCCTTCGCGCGTCGGGGGCGAACCACTCGCCGGCGTTCAGGGCCGGCACCAGGACCGGCTGCCCCATGGCCAGGCACCGGGCCTCGGGGGTGTCCGGATAGTAGGCCACCGTCTCGCCCACCCGGTACAAGGCCTCCGGGGCGTGCTCCTGCAGCGTGCGGATTCCCGCCCGGCGGGCCGGGACCTGCCCCCCTGCCGGGCCGGGGGGCGGTTCTTCGCCCTGAAGGGTCGTCTCCAGCAGGTCGACGCTGACGATGTCGGCGAGTGCGGGAACGGCCGCGTCGGCCAACTCCTGGGCGGTATGCGACACGTCCAGCGTCGTGCCGATGCGGGTGCCGGCCTCGTTCAGCAGAGCCAGCCGCTGCTGAGCCCGGTAGCCGTCGGTGACGTCGACGGACGCCTGGCACATCCCCAGGATGCGGCCGGCCGCGTCGGTCAGCCGGAAGCAAGAGTCGGACCACACGCGCTCGTGGTCCGGGTCGCGCGGAGTGCGGCCGTGCACATGAAAGCCGAGCACCGGCTCGCCGGTGTCCCGCACCCGGCGCAGGACCGCCTCGAGCCCCACGACGTCTACGTCTGGCACGACATCGCTGATGTGCCGGCCGAGCAGCTGCTCGGCCGGCACGGCGATATCGCGCTCCGCCTCGGCGTTCACACACAGGTAGCGCAACTCGGGATCCATGACGACCACGCTGATCGGGGATTGGGTGAACAGCGCCTCCAGGATCGCCCGGTCCATCGCCTCCCTGCGAGCCTGATGCGCGTCGGCGGCGACGACCATCCAGGCCCGCCCGCCCTTCGAGCACATCACCGGGCGCACCTGCAGCGCCACCCGCACCACGTGCCCGTCGCGGCGCCGCATGCCCAGCACGCCGTCCCAGCTCTCCTCAGCCGGGTGCCGCTCAAGGGCGGCCACCGCCGCCTGCCGGTCCTCTTGGCCGGCCAGCAGGTCCGCCGCCGGCCGTCCGCAGACCTCATGCGCCGGGTAGCCGAGAAGGGCCTGCGCCTGCGGGCTCCACAGGAAGACGCTGCCCTGGACATCCACCACCGCGATGGCCGGGTCCGCTCCCGGGAACCGGCGCCCCGATCCGCTGCCGGGGCCATCTCCGACGATCTTGGGCGCGCCCATCGGCACCAACCCCGCCCTGACCCCTTACCGCTACCTCTTCCCCATGCTACTGGGTGCGACGGCACGCTCCTCCGGAGTGCAGCCCTTGAGGCGATCCCCCGCTTCCCCCCGCACCCCCTCCACGGTCCATCCCCCGCCCGCACCCCGAGCTGCTCGGCTTCGACCGGCCCGAGCACGCTTGTTCAGAGAAGGCCGCGTTGGGCGGCCCAGCGCACGGCGGAGATGGGGGCGGGCACGCCGAGCCGGTCCGGGGGGCAGCCGCGACGCACCGGGGTCAGGCGCCGCGCCGCGCCAGCAGCAGGTAGGTCAAGATCTCCGGGTAGACCATCGGGGACGGCTGGATCTCGCAGCGGAAGCCGCGCGCCTCCAGCAGCTCCCTGATCTCGGCCATCCGGCCATGCAGGTCCTGGACCTCCATCACCACATTGTCGATGCGATCCCACTGGTCGTCGGCGATGCCGCGCAGCACCTCCAGCTCGGCGCCCTCCACGTCGATCTTCATCAGGTCGATGTGCGCCAGGCCGGACAGGTAGCCCTCAAGGCGGCGGACAGGCACGGTGAGGTACTCGGGCTCGTACTGCGCGGTCACATCCCAGTCGGGATGCCGCTGCCGGACCACGTTGACCTGCAACTCCTTGTCCTCCGGATAGCGCGTGGAGTTCCCTGGCATGTTCGGGTAGTGCACGAAGGACGTGTCCTCGACACGCTCACCGATGGCCTCCCGGACAACGCGGACCCCCGTCAGCCCGTGCAGCTCGATGTTGCGGCACAGGTAGTCGGCGGTTCGCGGCACCGGCTCGAAGGCAAGGATCGAGGCGCCCGGCCACTGCCGCTTGGCGAAGACCGTGAACAGGCCGATGTTCGCGCCGACGTCGACGATCGTGGGTCTCTCTGAGAGGGAAAACTGGTCGTAACATTCGTGCTTGAAGATTTCCTGGTACTGGAAGTTCGCCTCGTGCTCGACCGGGGCGTACAACTGCAGCTCTTCGTCGCCCAGCACGAGCAGGTCGTTGGCCCTCACGATGTCCACTGGTCTCTCCCGGAGTGATCGGGTGGGTGATTCCGCCGGCCGGAGCTCTCAGAAGAGCCGGCTGGAGGGGGCGTACTCCGCGGACGCGGCGAATGTCTCGCCGCTCAGGTGGCGCCTGGGATCCGACCGTCGCCCGGTCGCGGTCGCCGAGGCGGCGCAGGCATGACTCGTAGCCGGAATCGGGGGCGGCGGTGCCGGTGGCCCGGCAGCGGGTCGCGCAGCAAGTCCATCGGCGGCATGAGGCCGAGGGTCGTGATGACCGTCCACAGGTTCGCGGTCAGGGCGCCGTCGGCGACCGTCACACCCTTGGGATTGTTCGCCGAGCCGAAGGCGTGCTGGAGGAACGCCATCCGTCCGGTACGGAACCGAACGTCTGGGGCCGGAGCGGCTGCTGTCTCTCGTCATGGATCAGGACGAGAAACGTGCCATCCTCGTCGCCAAACGGGGTGATCATGGTCGCTCCCACTTCCCTGAGTCGATCGAGTGACGCCCCGCTACTGTTTCGCGGGGCATTGGCGGGCTCGATACTCCACCGAGCCGACGGCCCGGATCTGCGCGAAGCGTTGACACAACGATGGTCAACTCAGTTGAATTTGGTGTCAAGAGTGCATCCATCGACACCCTCTGATCTCAACTCCGAACAGCCCTGGCATTTGGTTGGCCGGAGACACACCCGGGTCTCGCCGGTGCGGGCACATGAGCCTTGATCACGTGGTGCGGCCGGCGGTCAACTCCAAGGGCAAGGAGGAGCGTCCGTCCAAGTCGCTCACTTTGATCGGCACCGCGGCCATCATCGGGCCACCCTAAAGATCAGAAGAGGCCACCCGCGTGGTGGCGGATGGCCTCTGAGCTGGGTGGGCGATACTGGGATCGAACCAGTGACCTCTTCGGTGTGAAGCAGAGCGGCCGCATCGCCGACGTGCCATAAAAGCGGCCTTGACCTGAGCCAACCATCCACGGACGTCCGTACGGATCTACGGGCGTCCGTGGTCGTTGTCACTCAGGTCGTCACCCAATGGCCCGTCGTGCACCGGTGACAGAGGCTCCGACGGTGCGGCGCGGCCGCGTGATCACAGCAGATCGCGTAGACGCTCGGAGGTAAGGCCTGCCTGCCGCACGATGGAGGCGAGCGTGCCGACGGCCAGAGTGTCGTGCAATGGCACGATCACTGTACGAGTCTCGTCTTCTGCGACTTGGCGCAGCTTGCAATGGCCGCCCCTGGTGGCCACGACCTCAAAGCCACACTTCTCCAGCACGCGCACGACCTCAGTGCCGGAGCAGACCGGAAACTGGCGCGGGCTCATGCCGAGCGGCGGATCTCGATCGGCGCCACGATCGGCTGCTGCCGGATCTGGGGAAGAGGCTCGTCCTCGAAGTAGAGCTCCAGAGCGTCGCGGAGGCTGGCCAGGGCCTCGTCAACCGTCCGGCCCTGACTGGTCACCTCAACCTGGACGCAGCGTGCGACGTACCAACCCTCTTCGTCGGGGGTGACGGTCGCGGTCAAGGAGACGGTCTGGCTCATGCCGTTAGCGTACGCCAGCGCGCTTTGCCGGACCCGCTGGTAGGAGCAAGCCGCCCTTCGTGATCTCCCACGTTCTTAACCGACACGAAAGACACCCACCGCCGTTGCCTGGGGCATCCCGAATGTCCGCCGCATCAGTCAGATCCCGTCACGGACAGACTGTCTGCGTGGGCAAGGATGATTGTGTACCCGCGGACGTCGAGGGGCTCCTCCTCGATCCACTCCCGATCCGCGCCTCCCGGCACGAGTTGGCATGCCGCGTGGGCACCCGGGCAGGTGGGACTGAGACCGCGACGGCTACCTGGACCGGGTGGTCGCCTGCTTCGCCCGTGTCGCCGAACTGGTCGTCGCCCACTGGGATCGACGCAACTCTTCATCGGCCTGCACCAGGCGCGCAATCACCGCGAGCTGTTACTCTCCGGCCGAGGCCAGCAGGATCACCGCCCGCCGGTACCGCACCGAGCCGGTGCTGCCGCTGCGGCTTCCGCCCTTCCTGATCGATCAGTCTTCGCACCCTGACCGGTTCCGCCCGGGAGCCGGCCTTCGACTGTCCGTCCCCGCGGTCCGCTAAGTTGTGATCGGAAACGATCAACGGGTTCGCGTGTAGTCTGTCGCGCCGATTGGATGGGCCGTACACGTTCGTTCGGCGCGAGGCGCGGTCGCCATAAGTGGGGGCCGGCCTTCATCGTGCTCAGTGCGCCGCGCGCACCGCCGAGACCAGTCCGCCGGCACCCTCGTCAAGCTGCGACGGAGTGAGCATCGGACGCCCGTAGACCTCGGCGCGCTCACGCAGGGTGAAGGTCTCCGCCTCCCAGCCGAGGCCGTCCAGCCAGCCGACCGGATCTTCCGGCATCTCCCAGACCCACATCGATGCTGCCGATCCCGGAGTGGCGTCCCCGCGGAAGCGTTCGAGCACACCGCGCGAGCCCAGTGTCAGGCCCATCCTGCTGCCTGCGGCGGACAGCGCGCCGACCCGTTCGAGCAGCGACTGCACCGCGTCCTCGGGCAGATAGATGAGCAGTCCCTCGGCGATCCACACCGTCGGCTGCGCCGGATCGTGTCCGGCCGCGGCCAAGGCGCCGGGCCAGTCCTCACGCAGGTCGACCGGGACGGTGATCCGCTCGCAGCGCGGAACGGCCCGCTCCTGACGCAGCACCGACGCCTTGAAGCCCAGCGGTTCGACCGTGTCGACCTCGAACAGCCGGGTCCCCGCAGGCCAGTCCATCCGGAAGGCCCTGCTGTCCATCCCGGCTCCGAGCAGCACGACCTGCCGGACGCCGGACGCGACCGCCCGCTCCAGCAGGTCGTCGAGGAACTTCGTCCGGATGACGATCGAGAGAGCCACACCGAGCCAGCGGCGCCGCGCCGCCTCGTCCGCGCGCGGGGGCGGCGGCGCCCCAGGGTCTCTCCCGCCGGCCGTGGCGAAGGCCTGCGCCAGCGGGTCCCGGAACAGCGGCTGCTCGCGTGCCGTCTCCATCGCCCTCACCCGGGCGGCGCCCAAGGCTGTGGCCCACACCCCGGACGGCTCGACCCGTCCCGCCGTATCAGTCACGCGTCCAGCCTAGCTAGCACAAAGACCCGAGCGTAGATCAGCGATGCGCCGACAGAACGCTCACCCGGCGAATCAGCGGACACGGGAAAGATCAGAAGAGGCCACCCGCGTGGTGGCGGATGGCCTCTGAGCTGTGTGGGCGATACTGGGATCGAACCAGTGACCTCTTCGGTGTGAACGAAGCGCTCTCCCGCTGAGCTAATCGCCCGGGATCGTCTGCGCCTCGCGGCGCCGACGGGGAAAACCATACCGCACTCGAGGGGGTGATGGCGAAAGCACGGCCCGGTCGGCTCGAGCGTCCCGTCTTCGTCAACACCTTCGAAAGGTTCGCCAGACGATCCCCGGCATGGGGGTGTGGTGTCATAGCATCGTGATGCTCCATGCTCGACCCATACGCACGACCTGAGATCATTCGCCCGCAATGGCATCGCCGGCGCGGCCCCGCCGACACGCAAAGCAGAGGTAAGGACAAGCCTGTTGGTGATGTTTGAGCTGGTAGATGACCGAATGTCAAGCTGTGATGTGCGTTACAGAAGGGCCTGGAGGCGGAATCTTTCCTACGGGTCTCTTCGTTCGTCTCGTAGCACGAGCGCCCGGCGAGGCCCGACCGCACAGTGAAGACGCAGTGAAAGCCCCTGACAGGGGACCCGACGACGAAAAGGTTTGGCTGACGATGAACAGCACCACCGTCTCTGCCGAGCTAGGCCTTCGGCTTGTGGTCCCCGACCGTACGACCGTCCCCCTGCTCGCCGGCCTGAGCTACACGGCTGAGGATCCGTACGCCATCCGGATGGCCTTCCACGTGGGGAATGACGAGCCGGTCGAGTGGATCTTCGCCCGCGAGCTGCTGACCGTGGGCATCGTGCGGCGCGTGGGAGACGGGGACGTCCAGGTGTGGCCGGCCCGTTCGGACGGCGAGCGCACGCTCAACATCAGTCTCACCTCGCCCTTCGGCCAGGCCCTGTTCGAGGTGCCCCTGGCCCCGCTCACCGAGTTCCTGCACCGGACCTACGAGCTCGTCCCCGCCGGCCGTGAGACCGACTTCATGGACCTGGACGAGGAGCTCACCAACATGCTCTGGAGCTCCTAGGAACTAGCCCGGCCTTCGCTGGATCCCTCTCATCCGCGCGATCTCGATCTGCTGACCGGAAACGACGTCCTGGGCCATCGTCCGCATGGCCCGGTCACGTCCCCGGCGCAGTTCCTGCGCCGCCATGCTCACCGCACCCTCGTGGTGCCGGATCATCAGCGTGAGGAACAGTCTGTCGAAGGCACGCCCCCGCGCGGTGCGCAGGCGGTTGAGCTCCTCCTCGCTCGCCATGCCGTAGCCGCTCGCGCCGTGCTGGTGCGCGGGCGGCGGCGTGCGGCCCAGCCTCCGCAGCCACGACTCCATGACCGCGATCTCCGGGCGCTGCCCGTCCAGCACGCGCTCCGCCACCGCCGTCACCAGCGGATCCCCGGTACGCGCCGCGACCAGCCCGGCCATCTCCAGCGCCTGCCGATGATGCGGGATCATCGCCTCGGCGAACCGGACGTCCGCCGCCACCGGCCCTGTCCGCACCGTCGTACGACCCGGCGGGGAACCGCCCTGCCCGGGGGCGCCGGGGACGATCACCGGGGCGTCGGCGTGCGCCGGTGCGGCGGCTTCGGGTGAGCAGGCGGCCAGCGCAGGCGCAACTGCCAGCACAACCGTTACCAATCCGGTCCGCACCGGCCGCGGCCTCGACATAACTTCCATAGTGGGCGATGATCCGCGGGCATGGGGGCGATGTGAGCAGTAGGTTGAAGGCCACGCTGGTGGCGGCCGTTGTCCTCCTGGCCCCGGCGTGCGCCTCCGATGAGCCCGCGCCGTCCCCGGCCGCCGCCCCGGCCTCCGCCCCGACCGGAATCCCGGCCCAGGACGAGATCAGGCACAGCCCCAACATGAAGGTGGTCGCCAACGTCCCCCTGGCGGCGCCGTTCGACGGCCCGGACGACTGGGGCACCGACATGGCCTTCCAGGGCCGCTACGCGTTCGTGGGCAACTACCAGGGCTTCACGGTGCACGACATCGGCGATCCGGAGCACCCGCACGTCGTCGCCCGGGTCGAGTGCCCGGGCGGGCAGAACGACATCTCGGTCTCCGGCGACCTGCTGTTCCTGTCCGTGGACGAGCCCCGTACGGACGACACCTGCGCGAGCGACGCCGGAGACCCGGCCGCCGCCGGCGTGTGGGAGGGCATCCGTGTCTTCGACATCTCCGACAAGGCCCACCCGCGCTACCTGAAGTCCGTACGCACGGAGTGCGGCTCCCACACCCACGCGATCGTCCCGGGCGGGGACGCCGGCACGCTCTACCTGTACGTCTCGGCCTCCGGCCCGGAGCCGGGCGCGCCGAACTGCCCGCCCCCGCACCAGAACATCTCGATCGTGGAGGTGCCCGTCGGCGACCCGGGGAAGGCGCGGGTCGTGGCCAAGCCGGAGCTGTTCGCGGACAGACCGGCCGGCGAGGACGCCACGGGCGGCTGCCACGACATCACGGTGTACCCGGAGAAGGACCTGGCCGCGGGCGCCTGCTTCGGCGACGGCGTCCTGCTGGACATCTCCGACCCGGTGCGGCCCACGCTGCTGCGGACCGTACGCGACGAGGAGAACTTCTCCATCTGGCACTCGGCCACGTTCAACAACGACGGCACCAAGGTCGTCTTCAGCGACGAGATGGGCGGCGGCCTGGCCGCCACCTGCCTGCCCTCTGTCGGCGCGACCAAGGGCGCGGACGCGATCTACTCACTGACGCCGCAGCGCACACTCGTGCGGCAGGGCTACTTCAAGATCCCCCGGGTGCAGGACGCCAAGGAGAACTGCGTGGCACACAACGGCTCGCTGATGCCCGTACCGGGCCGCGACGTGATGGTGCAGGGGTGGTACATGGGCGGAGTCTCGGTCTGGGACTTCACCGACTCCGCCCATCCGCGGGAGATCGCCTACTTCGAGCGCGGGCCGCTGGCTCCCGAGCTCGACCTCGGCGGCTCGTGGTCGGCCTACTACTACAACGGCTACATCTACTCCAGCGACATCACCAAGGGCCTCGACGTGCTGCGGCTGGACGACCCCCGCACCGATCCGGCCAAGACCGTACGCATGGAGGAGCTCAACGCGCAGAGCCAGCGGTCCTACTGAGGATCACGGGTCGACGTCGGCCGCCGAACGCTCGGCGAAGACCTTCATGGCCTCCAGCGTCACCGGTCCGGGGGCCTGCGGCAGCGCCTTCCCGTCGACGGCCCTGATCGGCTGGATGTCGCGGGTGGTGGAGGTGAGGAACGCCTCCTCGGCCTCGTACAGCGCCGAGATCGGCACGTCGGTCTCCTCGCCGCCGCACCATTCGAGGGTGAGCGCGCGGGTGACGCCGGCCAGGCAGCCGGAGGAGAGCGTCGGGGTGACCAGACGCCCGCCCGTGACGATGAAGATGTTGCTGCCGGTGCCCTCACACAGGTTCCCGGCCAGGTTCTCGAAGATGGCCTCCGCGCCGCCGCGCTCCTTGGCGTACGCCAGGGCCTTGGCGTTGTCGCCGTAGGAGGTGCTCTTGACGCCGGCCAGGGCGCCGCGCTCGTTGCGGGGCCAGGGCACCACGACGACGTCGGCGGTGGCGGGGAACGGCGCCTGCTCGCCCACGATGACGATCGCGTTCGTGCCGGTCGACCCCCGGTCGGAGCCGAGCGGTCCCGGGCCGCTGGTGTAGGTGATCCTGATGCGCGCCAGCGGCCATCTGGGCGCGGCCGCCAGGCAGCGGCGGACGCCGTCGGCGATCGCGGCGAGGTCGGGCTCGGGCAGGTCCATCCGCTTGGCCGACAGCGCCAGCCGGTCGAGGTGGCGGGTCAGCGCGAACGACTCCCCGTTCACCGCCTTGACCGTCTCGAACACGCCGTCGCCGACCATCAGCCCGTGGTCGTACACCGAGACCACGGCCTTGTCGGGCTCGTACAGCTCCCCGTTCACCCAGATGGGTACAGACATCTCCTGCTCCGTTCGTTACCGATGTCGCGGCCCGTCCTCGGACGCGAGGCCGATGAGCCGGGCGGCCTTGAGCTCGGTCTCGCGCCATTCCCGCCGGGGGTCGGACCCCCAGGTGATGCCCGCTCCCGTACCGAACCGGATCATGTCGTGCTCGATCCAGAAGGTGCGGATGCCGACCGCCAGCGCCCCCTCGCGCCGGTCGGCGTCGACCCAGCCCACGGCCCCACAGTACGGCCCCCGGGGCTCTGGTTCGAGCTCGTTGATGATCCTGAGCGCCGACGATTTCGGCGCCCCGGTCACCGAGCCGGGCGGGAAGGTGGCGGCGAACAGCTCCGGCCAGCCGGCGCCGCCCGCGAGCCGCGCCCGCACCGTCGACACCAGGTGCACGAGCCCGGGGTGCTCCTCGACCGCGAACAGCGAGGGCACGGTCACCGAGCCTACCTGCGCCACGCGGCCGAGGTCGTTGCGAACCAGGTCGACGATCATCAGGTTCTCGGCGTAGTCCTTGTCGAGGAGGTCGTCCGCCGTCACGCCGGTGCCCTTGATCGGCCGGGACTCGACCGCCTCGCCGCTCCTGGACAGGTACAGCTCCGGCGAGGCCGACACGACCGTCAGCCCGGGCACGGCGACCACGGCCGCGTACGGCGCGGGATTGCCCTCGGCCAGCCGTGCGGCGAGGGCGAGGGGGTCCACATCGGGCGAGGGCAGCGGCGCGGACAGGACGCGGCACAGGTTGGCCTGATAGACCTCGCCCCGCTCGATGTGGTCCCTGATCCGCCGGACGCCCCGCTCATACCCCTCCCGGTCCAGCGACGTGGCCCAGGCGTCGCGGGCGGGGCCCCGCCACGGGCCGCGCGGCCGGGGCAGCGGAGCGGGCCGGACCTCGTCGAAACGCGCGCAGACGACCTTCCCCTCGTACGACACGACCACCGCCCACCAGCCGGATCCGTCGAGAGCGGCGAGGTCGGTGGTCACCTCCCGCAGGCCGGTGGCCAGGCATCCACCGATATGGGCGAAGGCGTCGTACACGTGTCCATTCTCCCGCCCCTGGGCCGATTCGTGCTCCCGATGCCGTGAATCAGGCGGCCCGGCGGGTCAGCAGGCCCAGCAGCGCGCGGGCGGCGGGGAGCGAGGCCGTGCGCGGCAGGGCGGCGTACACGGTGCGGCGCGGCGCGAACTCGCCGAGCGACCGCAGCGCCACGTCCTTCCGTACGGCGGGCGCGGCCATGGCGGGCACCAGCGTCACCCCGAGCCCGGCGGCCACGTAGCCGAGCTTGCCGGTCCACTCCCCGATCCGCAGGTCGACCCTGGGCGCGAAACCGGCCCGGGCGCAGGCGGCGCCGAGCATGGTCACCGTGCCGGGAGGGGCGCCCTCGATCCAGCTCTCGTCGCGCAGGTCACGCAGGTCCACCTTGTCGCAGGCGGCAAGCGGGTGGTCGGCGGGCAGGGCGACGAGCAGTTCGTCCTCCATGAGGCGGTTGACCTCCACCTCGGGACCCGCCCCCAGGCCGGAGGGGTAGTCGCTCACCACCGCGATGTCGATCTCCGCGCGGCCGAGCCCGTCCATCAGGGCGGTGCTGAGGCCCTCCACCATGCTGACCGCCACCTCCGGGCGGGACGCCCGCAGCTCGCGCAGGGCGGCGGGGACCAGCACGGCGTTGGCCGTGGCGAACGCGCCGACCCGAAGCCGCCCGCCGGTGCCCTGGTGGATGGCCGCGAGCTCCTCCCCCGCCCGGCCCAGCCGCTCCAGCACCTCCCGTGCGTAGCGGTGCAGCGTCCGGCCCGCCGGCGTCAGCCGTACGCCCCGGGGCAGCCGGGCGAAAAGGGGCCCGCCCGCCTGGGCCTCCAGGGACGCGATGCGCCGGGACACGGCTGACTGGGTGTAGTTGAGCTGCAGCGCGGCGGCCGTGAACGACCCCGTACGGGCCACGACGTCGAGCAGCACAAGCGCGTCGGTGTCGAACATGCTCCATCCGTGAGGGAGATCCGTGCGAAAAGGGAACCAAAGGCGACCATGGAAGAAGGCACCCATGAGCGATGGGAATGGGTGCCATGCAATCTAGTCGCTGGTGGAATGGCTTTTTCCTCCCATAATGTCCAGGACATGATTGCTTTTCTTGGTTTGGGGCGCATGGGTGTCCCAATGGCCGGACGCCTCGTCGCCGCCGGTCACAAGGTGGCCGTGTGGAACCGTACGCCACGGGACGTGCCGGGCGCGGAGGCGGCCCCCTCCCCCGCCGCGGCCGCCGCCGACGCGGACATCGTGATCACCATGCTCAGCGATCCCGGCGCGGTGTCCGAGGTGGTGCGGGCGGCGCTGCCGGGGCTGCGGCCGGGGTCGGTGCTGGTGGAGATGTCCACGATCGGTCCCGACGCGGTGGAACGGCTGCGTGGCCTGCTCCCCGAGGGCGTGAGCCTGGTCGACGCGCCCGTGCTCGGCAGCGTGGGTCCGGCCGCCGAGGGAACGCTGGTCGTGCTCGCGGGGGGCCGTAGAGAGGACCTCGACCGGGTGTCGGACGTGCTGCGGGTCTTCGGGACGGTCCACGAGGCCGGCGGGCCGGGAGCGGGCGCCGCGACCAAGCTCGCCGTGATGAGCGCGCTGGTGACCGCCCAGGTGGGGCTGGCGGAGACGCTGGCGTACGCGGACGCCCTCGGGGTCGGCCGCACCGCCCTCCTGGACGTCCTCGGGGCGACGCCGCTGGCCGGGCTGGCGCAGCGGCTGCGGCCCGTGGTCGAGTCGGGCCCGTTCGAGACGAGCTACGCCCTCGGCCTGGCCGTCAAGGACCTGCGGCTCGCCACGGAGGGGCCGGGGAGCCGCCAGACGGTGACCGCCGCCGCCCGTGACCTGCTCGCGGGGGCGGTCGCGGACGGGCTGGCGGGGCACGACCTGACCGCCGTCGTCCCGTTCGCGGCGTCCCGGACGGCGCAGACCCCCGGGCGGCAGGAGGTGCGGGCGGTCAACCCGGCCTCCGTCCCGGCGACCAACGGCTACTACTCCCACGCCGTACGCCTCGGCGACCTGCTGTTCGTGTCCGGGCAGGTGGCGCTGGACGAGGACGGGAAGGTCGTCGGCGAGGGCGACATGACCCGGCAGTCCGAGGTCGTGATGGAGAACCTGGGCCGGATCCTGGCCGACCAGGGCTCGTCGTTCGACCGGATCCTGCACATCAGGACGTTCCTGACCGACATGGACCGGCTGCCCGAGTACGCCGCGGTGCGCAGCCGGTTCATCACCGGCGAGCCGCCCGCCAGCACCACCGTGGAGGTCGGACGGCTGTTCCGGCCCGGGCTGGTGATCGAGATCGAGGTGGTCGCCGCCCTCTGAGGCCCTACGCCAGGGGACCGACCGCGGACTCGGCGGCGGTGACCACCGCGCCGCTCTCGACGAGCCGGACGACCGCCTCGATCTCCGGCGCGAGGAAGCGGTCGGCCCCCTGCCCCGCCACGGACTCACGCAGCGCCGCGACGACCGCGCCCGTCCCCGGCGCGGGCGCGTACGGCCTGCGCAGGTCGAGCGCCCGGGCGGCGGTCAGCAGTTCGATCGCGAGCACGCGGGTGAGCCCGTCGACGGCCCGCCGCAGCTTGCGGCCCGCCGACCAGCCCATCGAGACGTGGTCCTCCTGCATGGCGGAGCTCGGGATCGAGTCCACGCTCGCCGGCGCCGCGAGCCGCTTGAGCTCGGACACGATCGCCGCCTGGGTGTACTGCGCGATCATGTGCCCGGAGTCGACCCCCGGGTCGTCGGCCAGGAACGCCGGAAGGCCGTGGCTGCGGGCCACGTCGAGCATGCGGTCGGTGCGCCGTTCGGCGATCGAGGCGAGGTCGGCCGCCGCGATTGCCAGGAAGTCCAGGACGTACGCCACGGGAGCGCCGTGGAAGTTGCCGTTGGACTCCACCCGCCCGTCGGCGAGCACCACGGGGTTGTCGATCGCGCTGGCGATCTCGCGGGCGGCGACGGCGGAGGCGTGGGCGAGGGTGTCCCTGGCGGCGCCGGCGACCTGGGGGGCGCAGCGCAGGGAGTAGGCGTCCTGGACGCGGGTGCAGGAGCCGTCGCGGTGGGAGGCCATCACGCCGGAGCCCGCGAGCAGCGTCCGCATGTTCGCCGCCGCCAGGGCCTGGCCCGGGTGGGGCCGCAGCGCCTGCAGGTCGGCCGCGAACACGTAGTCGGTGCCGAGCAGCGCCTCCACGCTCATCGCGGCGCTGATGTCGGCGGTCGTGAGGAGCCGGGACAGGTCGTGCAGCGCGAGCACCAGCATGCCGAGCATGCCGTCGGTGCCGTTGATCAGGGCGAGCCCCTCCTTGGCTGCCAGCTCGACGGGCTCCACTCCGGCTTCCTTGAGCGCCTCGGCGGCGGGCCGCAGGCGTCCCTCCGCGTCCCGTACGACGCCCTCCCCCATGATCGTCAGAGCGACGTGGGCGAGCGGGGCGAGGTCTCCGGAACAGCCGAGGCTGCCGTACTCGTGGACGACCGGGGTGAGCCGGGCGTTCAGCAGGGACTCCAGCACCCGGGCGGTGGCCGGGCGCACGCCGGTGTGCCCGGTGGCGAGCGTGCGCAGGCGCAACAGCATCATGGCCCGGACGACCTCGGTCTCCACCTCGGGCCCGGAACCGGCCGCGTGCGAGCGGATGAGGCTGCGCTGGAGCCGGCCGCGCAGCGAGGGATCGATGTGCCGCGTGGCGAGGGCGCCGAACCCGGTGGAGACGCCGTAGGCCGGGGTGTCGGCCTCCGCGAGCTCCTCGACCCGCCCCCGTGAGGCCGCCATCTCGGCGATCGCGTCGTCCGTCAGGCCGGCCCGCGCGCCGTATCTCGCGACCCGGACCACGTCGTCGAAGGCGAGCGGCCCGGGACCGACGGCCACGACCTCGTTGTCGTGCATCGTCCCACTCCATCACGTCGTACCCGTTCGCGCGTGCGCGCGTAGCGGGTAACCAGCGTATATCAGCTTAGGTCCTTACACCCGAAAAGCCTCTCCAGCCCTTCCCGTCCCGCACCGGTGAGCCGCAGAGCCCTGGGCACCGTGCCACGCACCAGCCACTCCCTGGCCAGGAGCCGGTCCAGGACCGCGGCACCGAGCGCCCCGCCCAGGTGCGGCCGGCGCTCCAGCCAGTCCAGGCAGTCGGGGGCGAACCTGCGGCGGGCGCGGCGCACCCGCTCCACGTCCACGCCGAGCTCCGTCAGCGCCTCGGCCCCGCTCACGGTCAGCAGACAGCCGCCGTCGGCCTCGACCAGGCGCCCGTCGCGCACCAGCGCGTCGTACAGTTCGACCCCCACCCGGCCGGCGAGGTGGTCGTAGCAGCTGCGCGCCTCCCGCAGCAGACGGGCCTGCCGCGACTGCCGCAGGGACCGTACGGCGACGCGCCCGCTGATCCGGGCCAGCACCTCCAGAGTGCGGGCGACGTCGGGACCGGCGAGGCGGTAGTAGCGATGCCGCCCCTGTTTCACCACGGTGACCAGACCCCCGTCGAGGAGCCGGGCCAGATGGGAGCTCGCGGTGGGAGCGCTCACGCCCGCGATCCTGGCCAGCTCCCCCGCCGCCAGCGCCCTGCCGTCGAGCAGCGCGGTCAGCATGGCGGCGCGGGCGCCGTCCGCGATCAGGGCCGCGACCGGGGCGATGTCGGCGTCCCCCGCGATCTCGGCGTCTCCCGTGGCCCCGGTGCTCCCCGGGGTCTCGATGCTCCCGGCGATCTCGGCGCTTCCCGCGATCCCGGCCGTTCCGGGCTCCCGGGCGGCGCCGGGGATCGCGGCGTACATGCGGTCAGGCGTGACGGTCATACTCCGACGCTAACGCGGGGACGGTTCGACCGAGCTGGAAGCATCGGCCGGAGCTCGCGGTGTGAGCAGGGGGAACGCCGCTGATTTGGGGAGTCGGCGGGAGATTGGATAAAGTCTTCCCGTGAGCCCGGCCGGACAGAGCCGGGGACGCGGAAGTGGCTCAGTGGTAGAGCATCACCTTGCCAAGGTGAGGGTCGCGGGTTCGAATCCCGTCTTCCGCTCGGAGCTTGACACTGTGCGGCTTGACACGGTGGAGTGGCCGAGAGGCGAGGCAGCGGCCTGCAAAGCCGCGTACACGGGTTCAAATCCCGTCTCCACCTCTTGGTACGTCCAAGGGCGATTAGCTCAGCGGGAGAGCGCTTCCCTGACACGGAAGAGGTCACTGGTTCAATCCCAGTATCGCCCACCACCAAGCATCGGCATGAGAGGCCAGATCCCGGTGTCGGGACCTGGCCTCTCGTCGTATGCCGACGATATTTCCGGGGCGATAAGCGCGGACCTGGGCGCCGCCGATTTCCGGCGGTCCGGAAATCGATGCCCGGTCACATATTCCGAACTTATCCTCTTCTCTCCCTCGGCATAACCCGAGCGTTGGAGACGACGGTGCGAACGAGCGACATTCCCGTTTGCGGGGGGACGCGCGCATGACACGCGCCAGGATCGTCATCGCGGGCGCGGGCATCGGAGGGTTGACGACGGCGCTGAGCCTGCACGCCGTGGGCCTCACCGACGTCACGCTGCTGGAAGCGGCGACCACCATCGAACCGATCGGGGTGGGGCTGAACATCCTGCCCAACGCCGTGCGCGAGCTCGACGAGCCCGGTCTCGGCGGCCGGTTGCTCGACGTGGCCAAGGAGACGGGCAGCCTGTCGTTCTACAACCGGTTCGGCCAGCTCATTTGCTCGGTGACGCCGCGCACGCCATGTATCCCTTGGATCAACGGCGCCGACGCAGTCCATCGTCGACGCCACGGTCCTGTCGGCGGCGCTCGCCGGGCACGGCGATCTCGCGGCCGCGCTGGCCGCGTACGAGAGCGTGCGCAGGCCCCGGACGACGGCCCTGCAGGAGGCCGGCCGCCGGATGGGGCCGGAGGTCGTCATCGACATCGCCGACGAACGCGCCCCCGACGGCTTCGACTCGATCGACTCCGTCATCCCTCCGCACGAGCTCGCCCGGATCTCGGCGAGCTACGCACGGCTCGGCGGCTCCGACCCGGAGACGGTCGACACCCGGCCTCCGGGCCGGCCCGCCGAGCCCGCCTCGGCCGCGGCGCCCACCCCGGTTCCTCCGGGGCCGGCGCCGGACGCCGCGGCGGACGTGGGCTGAGAGGGTCAGTCGGCGCGGGCGGACAGCTCGTCGAAGAGCTCCAGCGCCGCCTGCCGTACGTCGTCGGGCGAGATGCCGTTCAGGGTGTCGCGTGCCTGAGCGGCGTCACGGGTCGTGGCGAAGGTGATCGCGACCGACTTGGCGGCCGCGTGGCGCAGCGATCCGGTGGGCGCGCTGTCGGCCACTTCCTGCGCGCTGGTGGCCAGGTCGAGGTTGTCTTTGCCGAACTGGGTGGTCAAAGCGTTCTCCTGGGATGATGGCGGCTTGGCCCATTATCCGCGACGGCTCCGCGATGTGGGGCGGCACCCCGCGAAGTTCGCGTGTCCCCCTTGCTGTCTCACCGGTCAGCGTCTCACGAATTCCACCGGTCAGGGTCTCACGAGGCGGGTCCGTACGACCAGGTCGTTCAGGGCCTCGTGGGCCGACGGGGCGTCCGGCAGCGCGGACGCGTCCCGGGCGTCCTCCAGGCGTGCGGTGAGCGCGTCGAGGTCGGCCGCGAGCCGCTCCCGCCCGGGTGCGCCACCGGGCAGCCCGCCGTGCTCGGCCGCCCGCTTGGCCTCCACCAGGCCGGGCAGGTACGACGGCCCGCCGTCGAGGAGCAGGGTGAGGTCGGCGACGAGCTCGCCCGTGCGCATGAGATGGATGCCCGTCAGCAGCACCCGGAACGCGTAGAGCAGCGGCTTCAGCTCCGCCGTACGGTCGAACAGCCGCCGCTGGGTGCGCGCGAAACCGAGATAGTGGTGGGCGTGGTGCCGGGTCAGGCAGCCCCGCGCGAGGGCGCGCATCTCCTGGTGCACCGGGGAGGTGGCCACGACCAGCGGCGACAGAAGCTGCTCCAGCACATAGCCGTTGCGGCCGAGCAGCAGCCGGCAGAACTTGGCGAGGTCGTGGGTCACGAGATCGACCTCCACGCCGTCGCGCGTCCACGATCGGGTCACGGTCTCCTCGCCGGTGCGCAGGCCGACGACATCCTCGGCCGGCAGCACGTGCACGCCGCGCAGGTCGACGTCGGAATCCACCGAAGGGAACCCGTACAGGTGCGCGCCGCTCACTGTGGCGAACGCCAGCGGGTGCCGCTCGCCCGCGGCGACCTCGGGCAGCCAGGACGGCAGGACGACGGTCACGGCGTTTCCCCTCCCATCGCGGTCACGACGCCTCCTCTTCCGCCGCGGTCGCGGCACCTTCCCTCCCGGTCGTACGGCGCCTTCCCCTCCGTCGCCGTCACAGGGCCCGCCTCCGCACGTCGATCAGGAACTCCTCGACGGCCGCCCGGTCCGGCCGCGCGGGCAGCGCGCCGCCGGCCCGGTCGTCCAGCTCGGCCAGCAGCCGTCCGCGCCACTCCAGCACGCCGGGCCAGGACGTCTCCCCCCGCCGTACGGCGAGCAGCCGGTCGCGGTGGGCGCGCACGTCGATCAGCGGCTCCCCGTGCCGGGCCAGGTGGACGGCGCTCAGCAGCAGCCGGATCATGTGCATCGCCATCTTCCACCGCCTGACGTCGCCGCCCGCCCGGGGCGGGTCCTCCGGCCCGAGACGGCGGAACTGCCGTGCGGCCGATCCCGCGAACGCCCGCTCGGCCTTCCCGGACAGGAACGCCCGGCGCATCGCCAGCAGCCGCTCGCCCACCGGTGTCGCCAGATCCACCAGCGGCGACCACAGGCACTCCAGCACGACCGGGTTGCCCTCCAGCGCGAGCACGCAGAACCGCTCTACCTCCCACGAGAACTGCTCGGGCAGCGGCCCCTCCACATGATCCGGCGGCTTGTCGAGCCGCCAGAACATTGGGGTGGGCGTCACGAACACGCCCCGCCTGTCGACGTCCGACTCCTCGGTCTCCAGCCCGTACGCGCGCGAGCCGATGACGACCGACAGCACGGTGCCGCCGGGGGACGTCAGGGTCATGTCGCCGGATCTTGTCACAAAGGTAGGCTCCCGGTCCGGGACGCGGAAAGGTAGCGAATTAATGGCCGACTTCGGACATGAGCTGTGGTTCGGGGCGTTTCTCACGCCCGACGCGGCGGGACACCACCGGATCGTCCGGCAGGCCGTGCTCGCCGACGAGATCGGGCTCGACATCATCGGCATCCAGGACCACCCGTACCTGCCGTCGTTCCTGGACACCTGGACGCTGCTGTCGGCGCTCGCGGGGCGCACCGAGCGGGTGCGGCTGTTCCCCGACGTGGTGAACCTGCCGCTGCGTCCGCCGGCGGTGCTCGCCAGGGCCGCCGCGTCCCTCGACATCCTGAGCGGGGGCCGGGTCGAGCTGGGCCTCGGATCCGGGGCGTTCTGGGACGGCATCGCGGCCATGGGCGGCCCGCGCCACAGCCCGGGCGAGGCCGTGGACGCGCTGGAGGAGGCCGTCGCGGTCCTGCGCGCGCTGTGGACGCCGGGCGAGGACGTACGGTTCGACGGCAGGCACTACCGGCTCGAGGGCGCGCGGCCGGGGCCGTTCCCTCCGCATCCGATCGGGCTGTGGCTCGGCGCCTACAAGCGGCGCATGCTGGAGCTGACCGGGCGGCTCGGCGACGGCTGGGTGCCCTCGTCCGGGTACGCCGCGCCGGGCGAGCTGGGCGCGATGAGCGAGATCCTGGACGCGGCGGCCGAGCGGGCCGGGCGCGATCCCGCCGGGATCCGCCGCGCCTACAACATCGAGGGCCGGTTCTCCGGCGTCGCCGGGGAGGGCTTCCTCGACGGTCCGCCGGTCGTATGGGCCGGGCAGCTCACCGAGCTCGCGCTCCGTCACGGCATGAGTGTGTTCGTGCTCGCCGTCGACGACGACAGGGACCTCAAGGTATTCGCCGAGGAGGTCGCCCCCGCCGTACGCGAGGCGGTGGCGCGGGAGCGCGGGCGGGCGACGCGGTCCGACGCCGGAAGGCCGGTCGAGATCGCGGGCGGGACACCGGCGGGGGCGGCGCCCGGCAAGGGGCCCGGCCCGGGACTCGGCACGGGACTCGACGATGCCACCCGGCCCCGGCTGCCCAAGCGGGACATCGCCGCGCTCACGCCGCAGCAGCAGGCGAACGGCCGGCGGCTCGTGCTCATCCACGATCACCTGCGCCGGGAGCTGACCCAGATCAGGGACGCCCTGGGGCAGGTCGCCGCGGGCCGCTCCGACGCCGCGGCGCTCCGCTCGATGATCAACCAGCTCACCATGCGGCAGAACTACTGGACCCTCGGCACGTTCTGCGCGTCGTACTGCCGTCTGCTGACCACCCACCACACCATCGAGGACGAGCACATGTTCCCGATGCTGACCGCGGCGCAGGAGTCGCTGGCGCCGGTCGTGGCCCGCCTGGAGCAGGAGCACGAGGTCATCGCCGGGGTGCTGACGGAGCTGGACGCCGCCCTCGTCGCCATGATCGAGGACCCGGACCGGCTCGACGGCGTACGCGACCAGGTGGACCTGCTGTCGGACGTGCTGCTCTCGCACCTGCGCTACGAGGAGGAGGAGCTCGTGGAGCCCATCGCCCGCCTCGACCTGGACATCTGAGCGGCGCGGGGCCGGACGATCGACCGCCGCGCCGGCCGAATCAACGACCACACACTGGGGCTCTGACCGGCGCGCCGGCCGTGCACAGGATGCCGGGCCGGCGCGGCCCCCCACCCCCGGCCTCGGCCCCGGCTCCGGCTCCGGCCCCCGCGAAATCGGCGTGCGGCGACCGGCCGGCGGTGTCTACCCTTACGGCCGTGCGCGATCTCGCCCTGCTGCCCAAGGCCCACCTGCACGTCCACCTGGAGAGCACGGTGCGGCCGGACACCCTGGCGGAGATCGCCACGGCCAACGGCAGGCCCGTGCCGGCACTGGCCGCGAACGTCCCCTTCGACGGCTTCCGCCAGTTCGCCGACCACAACGCGCTCGTGCGGGAGTGCCTGCTCAGGCCGGAGGACTTCCACCGCATCGCCGTGGAGTTCTGCGCGGACGAGGCGGCCCAGGGCACCCGGTGGGCGGAGGTCACCTTCACCGCGGCCGCGCACGGGGAGCGGCTCGGCGACCTCGAGATGCCGCTGGAGGCCGTGCTCGCCGGTCTCGCCGAGGGCGGGGCGGCGTACGGCGTCGAGTGCCGGGTGCTGCTCGACCATTCGCGGCGGCGCTCGGTCGAGCGCGCCCGGCGCACGGTGCAACTCGCCACGCGGTACGCCGGAGACGGCGTGATCGGCGTGGGCGTGGCCGGGGAGGAGTCCTACCCGCTGGCGCCGTTCGCCGAGGTGTTCGCCGCCGCGACGGACGCGGGGGTCCACGTCGTGCATCACGCGGGCGAGTGCGAGGGCCCGGACAGCGTCCGCGAGGCGATCACGGTGGGGCGCGCCGAACGCCTGGGCCACGGCATCCGCGTACTGGAGGACCCGGACCTGACGGCGGAGGTACGCGATCGGGGCATCGCGCTGGAGGTGTGCCCGTCGTCCAACGTCGCGCTCGGCATCGTGAACGGCATGGCCGCCCACCCGCTCCCCCGGCTGCGCGAGGCGGGGCTGATCGTCACGCTCAACACCGACATCCCGTCGAACATCGGGACCAGCCTGTCGGAGGAGTACGCGAGGGTCGCGGACGCCTTCGGCTACGACGACGCGGTGCTGGCCGGGCTCGCCCGAGCCTCCATCGACGCGTCGTTCGCCCCCGAGGAGACCAAGCACGCCCTGCGCCGCGAGGTGGACGCCTGGCTCGCCGCGCCTTGCCGAGAGCTCAGCCGGCCTTGACCAGGAGCCGCCGCGGCCGGTGGATCAGGCCGTCGTCGGTCCACCGCACGGCCGCGAGGTCCTCCTGCGGACGCAGTCCCGGCAGCCGCGCGACCAGGGCGCGGAACGCCTCCTGCAGCTCCATCCTGGCCAGGTTCGCCCCCAGGCAGTAGTGGGGGCCGTGCCCGAACGCCAGATGCGGGTTGGGCGCGGGCCCGGCGAACCTCCGGATGTCGAACCGCGACGGCTCGTCGAACGCCGAGGGATCGTTGTTGGCGGCCGAGGGGTTGGGCAGCACGACGGTCCCCGCCGGGATGGCGCCGCCGGGCAGCTCGATGTCCTCCGTCACCAGCCGGAGCAGGCCGTTTCCGCCCGGTCCCTCGTAGCGCAGGATCTCCTCCACCGCGGATTCCAGCAGCTCGGGCCGGGCCGTCAGCTCCGCGTACTGCCCGGGGTGACACAGCAGGCGGAACGCGCCCCGGATGATCATCGACGCGGTCGTCTCGTGCCCGGCCATGATCAGCGTGAGCACCATGTGGGTCAGCTCGTCCTCGCTCAGCGCGTCCTCCCCGTCGCGCGCCGCGACGAGCAGGTCGATGAGGTCGTCGCCCGGCCTGGTCCGGTGCTCCGCGACCAGGTCCCCGGCGTACGCCATGAACGCGGCGAACCCCTCCGCCCTGGCCTCGGCGCTCGCCTCGGACGAGGACAGGAACATCTCCGTCCAGCCGCGGAACTGCTCGAACCGGTCCATCGGCACGCCGAGCACCTCGCAGATCACCCGGGCGGGCAGCGGCAGCGCGAAGTCGGCGACCACGTCGAACTCCTCGCCGGCCGCGTCGAGCAGCTCCCCGGCGATGGCCGCCGCGCGAGGCCGCCAGCGCTCGATGTGCCGGGGGGTGAAGGTGCTCTGCACGATGCGGCGGTAGCGGGTGTGCTCGGGCGGGTCCTGGTTGATCAGCGCCGCCGGGTCGTCGTCCAGGCCCGTGCCGCTGACCATCCTGGGCAGTCCCGCCGCCCGCAGGGCGCGGCTGCTCGCCGGGGACGTGAGCACGGCCCGGACGTCCTCGTACCTGACGATCATCGGAGCACGGTCCCCGCTCGGCATGGTGACCGGCTCCATCGGGCCTTCCGCGTGCCTGCGGGCGAGATCGGGTGAGGGGGTGCCCGAGGGACCCGGCGGGAAGTCGGGCCAGGGCCATGTGGTGCCGGACTGCTCTGCCATCGTCGCCTCCCGGCGATGCCCGTCCTGAGGACGCGTCAGGTCCACGCTGCCTGGAACGTACGTAGCGGTCCCCGGCCGGTCAATGTCCCGCCGCGGCCACACATCCGTTGGGGCCTCCGGCGACGGAGTGTTCACGGGCAGGCGTGTTTCGCACACAGCACGACGCCCTTCTGGGATGATCTCGATGAAAAATCCGTCGGACGTCGAGAGACCGTGACTGATGCCCCCCATTGATCAATCAACCGCCTTCGTGTCGGCCCATCCGGTCGGAACAGTCATCATCAGCGTCATCGCCCTGGTCTTGCTGGTCCTGGCCTTCTTCGCCCTGCGCGCCCTGATCCGCCTGTTCCGCCGCTGGGCGGCGGGCCGGCCCACCGAGGACGTTCTCACCATCGTCGCCGCCAGCATCGCCACGGGCGTCTCCGCCCAGGGCATGTGGCGCTTCTCCGGCGACGTCCTCGGGTTCGACGGGCCGCTGCGGCTTCTGCTGTTCGCCTTCATCGAGGTCGCCGTCATCACCAGCGCCGTACGCGCGCGCCGCAACATGCGGGAGAACTACTCGGCCGGCATCGACGGCCTGGCCGTGTGGGTGCTGACGTCCCTGTCGGCCGTCCTGTCCAGCATGGACGCCCGCAGCGTCGCCGAGGCCGTCTTCCGTCTCGCCGCCCCGCTCGTGGCCGCCTGGCTGTGGGAGCGGGGCATGGCCATCGAACGGGTCCGCATCACCGGCAGGGGCCGCATCAACTGGCGGCTCACCCCCGAGCGGGTGCTGGTCCGGATCGGCCTGGCCGAGGCGAGCGACCGTACGGCGAGCGAGGTGGACGCCCACCGCAGGCTCACCAGGGTGGCGCTGGCCGCCAAGCGGGTCCGCGCGCTGCGCGAGGCCGGGGCGTCCGAGCGCAAGCTGCGCGTCGCGATGGCCAGGCTCGACAAGGCGATGGACCAGGCCGTGGAGTACACCGGCCTGGCCGTGGACGAGAAGCGGCAGGAGGCCCTGCTGTCCCAGATCGGCGCGCTCTACAACACCTCCGCGCTGATCGACCTCGCCCCGCCGGTGCCCTGGGCGCCCGAGCCCGAGCAGCCGCCCGCGGCTCCGGCGCTGCCCGCCCCGACCATCGCGGAGCTGATCGACGACGAGGAGGAGGACGTCGCGGCGGAACCCGCGCCCGTCGTCGACACCGCGCAGCGCGCGGCCCAGCTGCGCGCCGCACGGCAGTACTGGGACCAGCAGATCGCGCGCAAGTACGTCCCCAGGGCCGCCGACATCGCCCAGGAGGTGGGGATCCCGCTCCTCGCGGCGAAGGAGTGGCGGGCGCTGTGGAAGCTCGAACCCCAGGCGTACGCGCTGATCGAGGCGGCGTTCCGGGAGCACGGGATCGTCGACACCGGCACGTTCCCGGCCATCGAGGTGCCCGAGCGCGAGCGCGTGCTCGTCGTGAACGGCTCCACTTCGGGAGCGGCCGCGCACGACTCCTGACGGGGAGCCCGCCCGGCTTCACCTACGGAAACGGGGCGGCGGGACCGGACCGACCGGTTCCGCCGCCCTGTCGCTTCTCCGCGTCGTGGACCTGGGCGCGCATGGCCGGCGCGCCGGCGGCGGGCACCATGGTGCGGCCGGTGCCGACCAGGATCCGGTCACCGGTGACCTTGCCGGACGCGGCAGCACTCTGGGGTGAATCCGCGCCTCCGCTGTCAGTCACCGCGGCCGGCGGCGCAGCTCACCGGAGGTGGCGCGGGCACACTGATCGGCTGCTGCCGCCGGTACTCTTCCAGGTCGACGAGGTTCCCGTTGATCGCGTTGCGCCTCTGCAGTTCCGCCCAGTACACCGGGTCGAGGAAGATCGCGGGGTTCCACAGCGACTGCGTCAGGTCCTTCCGTTGCCCCAGGTACAGCACGGCGTCGGCCAGCTTTCCCAAGGGGACGCCGCACAGCCGCGGCGCGTCCATGAACTGTCCCGCGTCGGTGGATTCCAGCCAGCTGCCCGAGCACGGGATCACGGTGCGCCGTGGACAGGTCACCAGGCGGGGATGGCTACCGGCCACGATCACGTAGACGTGCCGGCCGGTCTGTTCCTCGATCAGCGGGACTCCGTGATCGGCGTTCTGTCCTGGCTCCGGCGAGTGCATCACGTGCCCGCTGCCGTAGCAGATCAGTGCCCGGCGTCCCTTGGCGAGCACTTCCCGTTCCACCACTGACGCCATGTGGGCGTCACGCTGGGCGAGAAAGACATCCACTTGGTCTTGGGTGGTGATGTGGGACCAGTCGATCGGCGGATCCCCGAGCAGCACCCGGATCCTTCGCTCCGCGGGCAGCGTCCAGTTGACGGCGCGGACGGTCCGGAAGAACTGTTCACGGATCGGCTGGTCGCCGGTGGCCACGGGCGACTGCGTGGTGTTCCGCCAGACCTGCCGCAACACGTGGTCGTCGACGGCCGCACCGGCGACGAACCGGTCAACGATCGGCTGGTACAACGCGTTGCCGAACTCGACGACGATGTCGTCGACGACCTGCGGCAACCGCGGATCCGCGAGCAGCATCTGCTGCGCGTCACCGTGTTCCTGCCGGCCGTGTGACTCACCGATCGCGACGAGCCGGTGACGCTCGAAGGCCGCGAGCACCGCCTGGGTGAGGTCCCGTGCGGCCGCGTCGGCCCTGCCCGTCGAGCCGGTCGTCAGCAGTCCGCCGCCGCTGCCCACCGAGCTGGCCGTCAGCAGTCCGCCGGCCGCCGTACCGGCACCGGTGACGGCGAGGAACCTACGCCGCGTCAACCGTGGATCTCTCACGTCTGATCCTTCCGAAGGGGATTCGCTCGTGTGACGGACACCGTGCTCACGGGTCGTGCCTCTCGTGGACGCCTCTCGGAGATGGTTGTACGGCACGGCCGGTGTCGCCCGGGTGTCAGCGGCTGACACTCGGCCGACACCGGATCCCTGGCATCGTGAGCGGTGCGGTCGCGCCTGCCGGACGCGGCACCGCCAACGAGAAGGAGGACGGTCGTGCGAGTTCTGGTCGTCGAAGACTTCGAGGTTCTGGCCAGGACGATCGGTACCGGCTTGCGCCGCGAGGGCATGGCGGTGGACGTCGTTCTCGACGGCGACGACGCTCTGGCCCACCTGGCCGGCACCCGATACGACGTGGTGGTGCTGGACCGTGACCTGCCCGGCACATCCGGCGACGACGTGTGCCGGCACATCGCCGCCGGCGGCGCCGGGTCGCGGGTGCTGATGCTCACCGCCGCAGGCACCGTGCGAGACAGAGTCGAGGGTCTGGGTTTGGGCGCCGACGACTACCTGCCCAAACCGTTCGACTTCGCCGAACTCGTGGCCCGCGTGCGCGCGCTGGGGCGCCGCTCGGCGCCCGCCGTGCCTCCGATCCTCCAGGCGGAGGATCTGACCCTGGACCCGAGCCGGCGGGTGGCCTTTCGCGGCGGACGGCGCTTGGAGCTCACCCCGAAGGAGTTCGCCCTGCTGGAATGCCTGCTCGCTGCAGGTGACCGGGTCATGTCCGCGGAGGAGTTGCTGGAACGGGTCTGGGACGAGGCCGCCGACCCGTTCACCACGACCGTCAAGACGACGGTGCGCCGGTTGCGGGCCAAACTCGGCGAACCGCCGGTGATCGAAACCATCCGTGAGGGCGGCTACCGGATCGGAGTCCCGCGATGAGTCCCGCCTCGGACCCGACGGTGACCGGCCGCGCCGACCGCGCCCGGCACCGCCTGCGCCGGCCGTCCCTGCGCGCGCAGCTCACGACACTGTACGCCGGCCTGGTTCTGGCCGTCGTCGTCCCGATGTTGCTGTTCGCCGGCTTCCTCTTCGGGAGGGACCGGATCCGCCTGCGGGCCGGGGACACCGCCCCTCCTCCCGACACGGCCCTCCAGCGGGCCGATGCCGCGCTCGTGATCACTGCGATCATCGTCGTGGTCCTCACCGTGCTGATCGCGTGGTGGCTGGCCGGGCGCTTCCTCCGCCCGCTGCGGGCCATGACCGTGACCGCCCAGGAGATTTCGGCCACCAACCTCAACCGCCGGCTCGGCCTGCGCGGCCCGGACGACGAGCTGACCAAGCTGGGACGCACCCTCGACGACCTGTTCGAGCGGCTGGACTCCTCGTTCGCGGCGCAGCGCAACTTCGTGGCCAACGCCTCACACGAGCTGCGCACCCCGCTGGCCGGTCAGCGCGCCGTACTCCAGGTCGCACTCGCCGACCCCGACGCGAGCGAGGCCAGCCTGCGAGCCGCGTGCGAGGAGGCACTCGGTCTCGGAGAACGGCAGGAACGTCTGATCGACGCCCTGCTCACACTGGCGGAAGGACAGAAGGGCCTCGATCACCGGGAAGTGTTCGACCTGGCTGACGTAACCAAGAAGGTGATGCTGTCGCGCCGTGGGGAGGCCACCCGGCGAGCCATCACGGTTCGGGCATCGCTGGACCCGGCACCGATCAGCGGTGACCCCGACCTGATCACCAGCATGATCGGCAACCTGGTCGACAACGCGCTGCACCACAACGGTCCCGGCGGACACGTTACCATCGCCACCGAACTCACGAACGGTCGCGCCCGCCTGTCGGTCGGCAACACCGGCCCGACCATACGATCGCAGGACCTACGACGGCTTTTCCAGCCGTTCCAGCGACTCGGTACCCAGCGAACCCACACCGCCGACGGCCACGGACTGGGCCTGGTCATCGTGCAGGCCGTCGCCGAAGCACACGGCGCGCAGTTGACGGCCCACCCGCGCCCCGGGGGCGGCCTGGACGTGGCGATACTGTTCGGCTGATTCCACCCGGCCTACGCCTCGAAGCGGAAGCTGGCGGCGACATCGGCGTTCACGGCAGCATCGCACTGGCCCGCTCGCTGCTGCGGGCCGGGCTCGTCGACGAACTGCGGCTGGTCGTCGCACCGTCGGTGGTCGGCCACGGCAGGCGGGTGTTCGAGGGCGACGACGTCCAGTCGTGGAAGCTGCTCGGAAATCGGACGGGGAAAGAACGGCACGTTGTTCCTGGACTACAGCCGCTGAGACAGCGGTCGCCGCCCGGATGATGAGGGTGGCGAAGTCGCTTTCCCGGCATAGCGGGGCAAGCACACTCCTACTTTCCCGTGACATCGCGAGCGCCCGGGCGTGCGTCCTCTCCTTCGGCGGCCACGTCGCCCACGCGATGGGAGGGCTCATGGAGATTTCGGGGGACGGCGCGGGAAACCGCGTGGCCCGGCTCGCTGGTGGACGGGACCAGGTGGGACGGGCACGCAGGCTCGTGTCGGCCGCGCTCGGCCGCGGCCACCCCCGGCACGACGACTGCGTGCTGCTGACCAGCGAGATCGCGACGAATGCGGTCGTCCACTCCCGTTCCGGGGACGGCGGCACCTTCACCGTCACCGTCTCGTGCCTGCCCGACCGCGTGCGCGTGTGCGTGGAGGACGACGGCTCGGCCGGACCGCCGTGCGCGGGTCATCCGCTTCCGGACGGATCGAGCCAGGGCGGTCGCGGCCTGCCGCTGCTGGACATGCTGGCCGACCGGTGGGGGCTGGTCCGCGAGGGCGGCCGCAACGAGGTGTGGTTCGAGATCTGGTCCGACGGCGGCCGGCGCTCCGCAGCGCTCGCCCGCCGCCCGGCCGCGTGGGCCGCCCTCCGCGGACTCTGAGCGCCGGAAGCGGTGGCGTCGCGCCGAAAAGGCCGGTCGCGGTGCTTGCATCCGGTACCGAGGTACAGGCTTACGGTCGAGGCATGACTCACGACATCTCCCTCGACCGGGAATGGGCGCCCTCCGCGTACACCCTGCCCACCGCCGAGCGGCCGCTGCGGGTGGCCGAGTTCGACGCCTTGTTCGCCGAGGCGGTGCGGGGCCTGTCCCGGCCGGAACGCACGCGTCTGCGCCTTGAGCTCGTTCCCGGCCCGGACAATGCCGCCCGCGCCGCCGGGCTGACGGCACGGGAAACCGGCTGCTGCTCGTTCTTCTCCTTCACTCTCAGCATCGCCCGCGGCGGTGTGGCGCTGGAGGTGGCGGTGCCGCCGGAGCGGACCGAGGTGCTGGACGCGCTCCAGGCCCGGGCGGACGCGGCGGTGGCGGCGGGACGGCCGGCTTGAGACAGGACGTCGAGGGGCCGTACCTGCGCAGCGGGCAGGTGGCCGAGCGGGCCGGGGTCAACCTCCAGACCCTGCGCTACTACGAGCGGCGCGGACTGATCGCCGAGCCCGCGCGCAGCCCCGGCGGGCACCGCGCCTACCCGCCCGAGACCGTCACCCTGCTGACGGTGATCAAAGCAGCCCAGCGGCTGGGCTTCACCCTCCAGGAGGTGGCCGAGCTGATCGACACCGGCCGGCGCGGCCACCCCACCCCCGACCTGCGCGCCCGCGCCCAGGCCAAGATCGCCGAGGTGGACGAGAAGCTCGCCGATCTGACCACCATCCGCCGGGCGCTGACCCAGGTCGTCACCGCCGGCTGCGACAGCCTGACCCACTGCACCTGCCCCGGCTGCCCGTTGCCGTTCACCGGTCTGGCCGAAGGCCGCGCCCCCGAGGAGAGCTGACCACGACGGCGCCGGGCTGCTCACCGGTGCCGGCGCCGCGCTGGCCGGGCGGACCCTGACGGCCGCCGCGGGGCTGCTGGTCGCCGCCGCCGCGGGCATATGGTGGCTGCACCGCCGCCGCGCCTCGCGTGCGATCTCGGGAGCGGCCGCGGATGCTGAACGACCGCCGGGCCGGCACACCCCCGGCGGCGACCCGCGCAGCCCTTCTCCTCCGGAATCCGCTGTACTACCGGACATGACCGTCATCCGTTCACTGCTGTTGTTCGCCCTGGCCGCGCTCGCCGAGATCGGCGGGGCCTGGCTGATCTGGCAGGGCGTACGCGAGCAGCGCGGCCTGCTGTGGGCCGGCGCCGGCGTCATCGCACTGGGCCTGTACGGCTTCGTCGCCACGCTGCAGCCGGATGCGAACTTCGGGCGCATCCTGGCCGCCTACGGCGGTGTCTTCGTGGCCGGTTCCCTGGCCTGGGGCATGGTCGTGGACGGATTCCGGCCCGATCGCTGGGACGTCATCGGCGCGCTGGTCTGCCTGGCGGGCGTGCTGGTGATCATGTACGCGCCACGCGGCTGATCGCGGGTGGGTCAGGGCCAGCCGATCACCCGGATACGGCATCGACGGGCCTTCCGGTGGTACTACACCGACGTCGGGTGATTTTTCAGGCAAGGAAGGGGCAAAACCAACTTAATAAATCGGGAAAGTAGGAGGACTCCCATGGCCCTGCCCGACTTCCTGGTCATCGGGGTGCCGAAGGCCGGCACCACGGCCCTGCACGCGGCGCTCGCCCGCCATCCCCGGCTGTTCATGTCCCGCGTCAAAGAGCCGAAGTTCTTCCTGACCGACGGCCCGCCCCCCGCGAAGGGCGGGCCGGGAGACGCGGAGACCTACCGCGAGCACGTGTGGCGGCCCGCCGACTACGAGGCGCTGTTCGCGGACGCGCCGCCGGGGACGCTGCGCGGTGAGTCCACCCCCTTCTACCTGTACGATCGCGCGGCCCAGCGGCGGATCCGGGAGGCGATTCCGGACGCGAGGCTCATCGTCTCGCTGCGTGACCCCGTCGAGCGCGCGCACTCGAACTGGACCCACCTGTGGTCGGCCGGCCTGGAGCCGATCGGCGACGTCATCGAGGCGTGCGCGGCCGAGAAGCGGCGGATCGCCGACGGCTGGTCGCCGTTCTGGCACTACGTCGGCCTCGGCCGCTACGGCGAGCAGCTGTCGCACCTGTTCACGCTGTTCCCCCGCGAGCAGGTGCTGATCTTCCGCTACCGGGACCTGGTCGACCGCCCCGCCGCCACTCTCGACCGCATCTGCGCCTTCCTCGGGGTGGAGCAGGGCCTCGTCGGCGAGGTGCCCAGGGAGAACGTCACGGCCCATCCCCGGCACAGCCGCACGCACCGGATCCTGGCCCGCCTCGCCCGGCTCGGCGATCCGGTGCTGGGACAGCGGCTCACCGCCCCGGTGGAGCGGATGCTGCAGCGCGACGGGCAGCCCCGCAGGCCTCTCACCTGGGAGCAGCGCCAGGAGCTGCTGGCCTACTTCGCCGCCGACATCGCGCTGCTGCGCGACCTGCTCGGCCGCGACTCCTTCGGCGAGGACTTCGGCGACTGGCTGCGCCCCCGGGATCGTTCGGGCGGCCTGGTGGGAGCCCGGCCGTCCGGCCAGCGGCAGGCCCGCAACGGCAGGCTCAGGAGCGCCGCCGAGCTGGCCGCCCCGCCCCCGGACGCGGACGGCCCGCCCGCCGGGGTGTGATCCCGCCGGAGTCCGAGCCCCCACCCAGGCCCCCACCCGGGCCCCGTTCAAGCCCTCACGGGCCCCCGCCCGGCCCGCTCTCCCCGCGGCGCCGCCGGAGCCGTCCCTCTCGTCAGCGCAGCTCGGTGCGCAGCTCGTGGGCCCCGTCCGCGCGGGTCAGCTCGTAGTACAGGCGGTGGCCGCCGGGCACCGGCACGATCGACAGATAGCGCAGCCCTCCCCCGCCGTGCTCCGACTGCGCGACGGGGGCGGTTCCGGTGGCGGTGAGCGTGGACGGGCCGGGGCCGATGGCCACGCCCGTGCGCTCCTCGTAGTTCTCCTCCGCCGACGCGCGGCCGTCGTAATAGGCGATGACGGTCCCGCCGCTGAACGTGACCGCGCTCACCCGCACGCCGCGCGAGTCCCACTCGCCCGGCCGCCGGTCGAGCGCGGTCCCCTGCCAGACCCACTCGACGCCGTCGGCGCTGGTTGCGTATTCGGTCACCATCTGGTCGGCCTCGGCGGGGTCCTCCAGGGGATGGCAGGACGCCCACAGGTGCCACATGCCGCCGTGATGGAGGATCACCGGATCCTTCACCCCGGTCTTGAGGTCGCCGGGCAGCACCACCCGCGCGTCGGCGGGGTCGAACTCGGCCGGTCCGGCGGCCTCGATCATCTCGACCCGCCAGTGCTTGGTGCCGTAGGTGGCGCAGCTCAGGTAGAGGCGCCACCCGCCCTCCGGCGTCGCCACGAGCGTCGGGCGTTCCAGCGACTCGGTCTTCATCTCCTCCTTGATGATCGTGAGGATCCGTTCGAACCGCTCGCCGTCGGCCGAGCGGGCGATCTCCACGGCGTACCCGCGCCCCTCGTCGAGCGGGCGGCGCAGCCGGTAGGCCAGGTAGATCCATCCGTCCCGGCTCACGGCGGTGGGCGCGCCCGCCCAGAATCCGGGCCCGTCTCCGGGCGGAGGGACCGCGACGACTGACCGTTCCGGCTTCGGTGCGAACACGTCTCTTCTCCGTAGGTGCGCGACGACGGTGGACGGGGCCGGCTGGATGCCGTCCCTTCTTGGCTGTAGTGAATTACCAGCGGCCCGGCGGGAGGCCAAGCGTCCTCGCCACCGGACGGCCATCTCTATACAAAACCCGCTAGCTTTGCGGGTTTTGTCAGGATAGGGCAGACGCGCCCCTGCTCGCGCGCGTCGCCGGCACACTCGTCCGGCCGCGGCCACGGCCACTGATCAGCGCCGGGTCGCGCACACCCACCCCGCGACCGGACACCCGTCCCCGGAAGCGGTATGACTTAGGCATGAACAAGGCAGACATCGGAGTGACGGGCCTTGCGGTCATGGGCCGCAACCTCGCCCGGAACTTCGCCCACCACGGTCACGTGGTCGCGGTGCACAACCGCTCGGAAAGCCGTACCACCCGCTTCATGGAGGACCACCGGGACGAGGGCGCCTTCGTCCCGGCGAGCACGATCGAGGAGTTCGTCGCCTCTCTCGAACGGCCCCGCAAGGCGATCATCATGGTCAAGGCCGGCGCGCCCACGGACGCGGTGATCGAGGAGCTCGCCGCCGTCATGGAGCCGGGCGACATGATCATCGACGGCGGCAACGCCCTCTACACCGACACCCGCCGCAGGGAGGCCGCGCTGCGCGAGCGGGGCATCCACTTCGTCGGCACCGGCATCTCGGGCGGCGAGGAGGGCGCGCTCAACGGCCCGAGCATCATGCCCGGCGGCGCCCCCGAGGCGTACGAGACGCTCGGCCCCCTGCTCGAGGACATCGCGGCGAAGGTGGACGGCGTGCCGTGCTGCGTGCACGTCGGCCCCGACGGCGCCGGCCACTTCGTGAAGATGGTGCACAACGGCATCGAGTACGCCGACATGCAGCTCATCGCGGAGTCGTACGACCTGCTCCGGCAGGCCCTCGGGCTGAGCCCCAAGGAGCTCGCGGACGTCTTCAAGGAGTGGAACCGCGGCGACCTGGAGTCGTACCTCATCGAGATCACCGCCGAGGTGCTCGGTCACGTCGACGCCGCCACCGGCAAGCCCTTCGTGGACGTGGTGGTGGACCAGGCCGAGCAGAAGGGCACCGGCCGCTGGACCGTGCAGAGCGCCCTCGACCTCGGCGTCCCGGTCACCGGCATCGCCGAGGCCGTGTTCGCCCGGGCGCTGTCGGGCCACCCGGAGCAGCGGGTCGCCGCCCGCTCGCTCGCCGGCCCCTCCGGCGGCAAGGCGGGCGACTCCGGCCTCGTCGAGGACGTGCGGCGCGCGCTGTACGCCTCCAAGATCGTCGCGTACGCCCAGGGGTTCGACCAGATGGCCGCGGCGAGCGCGGAGTACGGCTGGAACCTGAACCTGGGCGCGGCGGCGACGATCTGGCGCGGCGGCTGCATCATCAGGGCGCGCTTCCTCGACCGGATCAGGGCCGCCTACGACGCGGACCCGAACCTGCCGACGCTGCTGGTCGACCCCACCTTCGCGCAGGCGCTGGAGGACGCACAGGAGTCGTGGCGGCGGGTCGTGGCGACGGCGGCGACGATCGGGGTGCCCACGCCGGGCTTCTCCTCGGCGCTCGCCTACTACGACGGGCTGCGCCGTGACCGGCTGCCGGCGGCGCTGCTGCAGGGGCTGCGCGACTTCTTCGGCGCGCACACCTACCGCAGGGTCGACCGGGAGGGCTCCTTCCACACCGACTGGTCCGGGGACCGGGCCGAGCGGCCCGCCTGACCACGCCGGAAACGCGGTACGGCGCACGCCCGCGCGGGGCGTGCGCCGTACCGGCGCCGCATCAGGTCACTCGAAGGCGGCGGCCGCCATCGGCTCCGCCTTCTCGCCGCCGGCGGCGCCGGGAGCGCCGCTGCGCAGCGGGACGTGCTTGATGAAGGCGGCGATCACCGGAACCAACGCGGCGAACACGACCGACCACAGGAAGACCGTCCCGATCGTGTTGGCGAGCGCGTCCAGGAACCCCGCCTTGACCGGCGGCGGAAGCTGCTCGAGCACCCTCCGGTCGATCTGGCCGCCGCCGGAGGCCGCCAAGGAGGCCGCCTTCGGGCCGAGCTTGGCCGCGATCTCGTCGGCGAGGCGGTTGTTGAAGATCGCCCCGAACAGCGAGATGCCGAACGAGCCGCCGATGGAGCGGAAGAACGTCGAGGCGCTGCTGGCCACGCCGATGTCCTTCTGCTCGACGCTGTTCTGCGCGATCAGCATGGTCGTCTGCATCAGGAAGCCCATGCCGAGGCCGAGGACGGCGATGTAGACGCCGGTCCGCCAGGCGGGGGTGTGCACGTCCTGCGTCGACAGCAGCCACATGCCGATGGCCATGACCACGCCGCCGATCACCGGGAAGCTCTTATACTTCCCCGTCTTGGTGATCGCCCTGCCGACGAACAGCGACACGACCATGGACGAGGCCATCATCGGGAGCAGGAGCAGACCGGAGTTGGTGGCCGTGGAGCCCTGGACGATCTGCTGGAACATCGGCAGGAAGGTGATCGCGCCGAACATCGCGAAGCCGAGCAGGAAACCGAGCACGTTGATCAGCGTGAAGTTGCGGCTGGCGAACACGTGCAGCGGCAGGATCGGCTCCGCCGCGCGCCGCTCGATCGGGATGAACACGGCCAGCGCGACGACCGCCAGTGCGGCCAGCCCGAGGATCTGCCACGAGCCCCACGGGTATCCGTGCTTCTGGCCGCCCCACGAGGTGATCAGCACGATGGCGGTGATGGCCACGGTGAGGACGGCGGCGCCGAGCCAGTCGATGCGGTGCTCGGTGCGGTGCCTGGGCAGGTGCAGCTTGAGGATCAGCCAGATCAGCGCCACGCCGCCGAGCGGGAGGTTCACGTAGAACGCCCAGCGCCAGTCGAGGTTGTCGGTGATGAAACCGCCGACCAGAGGCCCCGCGATCATGGCGAGCGACATGATCGCCGCCATGATGCCCTGGTACTGACCGCGCTCACGCGGCGGGACCAGGTCCCCGATGATCGCCATGACGCCGACGATGAGCCCGCCGGCGCCGAGGCCCTGCAGCGCGCGGAAGGCGATCAGCTCGATCATGCCGTCGCCGGCGCCGCCGAACAGCGACGAGCCCGCCATGCCACAGAGCGCGGAACCGACCAGGAAGATGACGATCGAGCTCAGGAAGACGTTCTTACGGCCGTAGAGGTCGCCGATCTTGCCCCAGATCGGCGTCGAGACCGTGGTACCCAGCACGTACGCCGTGGTGACCCAGGTGAAGTAGTCCAGCCCCTTGAGCTCCCCGACGATCCTCGGCATCGCGGTGCCGACGATCATGTTGTCGAGCATCGCCAGCATCATGGCGAGCATCAGGCCGGGTAAGACGACCATCACTTCCCGGGACCGGCCGGGAGGGGCCGCGGTCTCCGTGGTCATTGGTGCCCCCTTTGAAGGATTTTACTTACTTGCCGACAGGCTAGTGCGTAGGGCACGGTATTGTCCTTACTTGCCGGCCGTCAAGTTAATTAGGAACAGCAGGGAATGGGTGCTCAAACCGACACGCGCAGCCGCATCCAGGAGGTCGCGATCAGGCTCTTCACCGAGCAGGGGTACGAGGCGACGTCGCTCCGGGAGATAGCCGAGGCCCTCGGCGTGACCAAGGCGGCACTTTACTACCACTTCCGCACCAAGGAGGACATCGTCGCCAGCTTGATCGAGGACCGCGTCACGGCGCTGGACGAGCTGATCGCGTGGGCGGACGGGCGCCCCCGCACCCCGGAGAACCGCGGGGAACTGATCCGCCGTTACTCCGCCCAGATGAGCAAGGGACGCCACCACGAGGTCATGCAGTTCATGGACCGCAACAAGACGGCGCTGCAGGGCCATGCCAAGGTCGACCTGATGCGCGAGCGCATGGCCGAGCTGATGCAGACGCTGTGCGAGCCGGACGACCCGCTGCCGGTCAGGCTCAGGCGCTCGATGGCGTTGTTCGCGATGCACGCGGCCTGGTTCTTCATCCGCGACGAGTCGGCCACCGAGGAGGAGCGGATCGCGGCGGGACTACGGGTCGCCCTGGAATTGGCCGACGCCTCGGACGGTTGATCCCCCTCTGAGGGGAAGGTGATCGACCATGCTTTTCGGACAGGAACACGTCAAGCGCTATATCGAGACCGACGGCGAGGAAGGCCACGACTGGGAGGGCACCACCGTGGCCATCCTGACGACCAAGGGCCGCAAGTCGGGACAGCCCCGCAGCACCCCGCTGATCTACCAGCCGTACGGCGACGCCTACCTGGTGGTCGCCTCCAAGGGCGGAGCCGACGAGCACCCGCTGTGGTACCTCAACCTCCAGGCCGACCCCGAGGTGGAGTTCCAGATAAAGGGGGACAGGTTCACGGCGCGCGCCCGTACGGCGACGCCCGAGGAGCGACCGGACATGTGGCGGACGATGGCCGCCACATGGCCCGCCTACGACGAGTACACCACCAAGACCGACCGGGAGATCCCGATCGTCGTCATCGAACGCGCGTAGGCGCACGGGGGCGCGCGCTGACGGATTTCCCGGCGCGGAAGTGCCGGGCTCCCGGCGCCGCCGCCCAGTGACTCGTGCGGCCGTCGGCGGTATCTTCTCCGCGTAATCCTCAGTGACGGGGGAGGTTCCTTGAGCGACGGCCGCACCGCCGAAATCATGCTCGCCGAGGCCCGGAAGGCCTTCTGGGTCATGGTCGGCTTCCTGGCGCTGATATGGGTCGTGCAGGTGGCCAACTGGGCCTCGGCCTACTCGCTCAGCTACAGCTACGGAATCAGGCCATGGGACGTCGGGCGGCTGCCGGGGATCGTCTCCGCGCCGCTCCTCCACTGGAGCTGGGCGCACATCGAGGGCAATTCCGGACCGCTGTTCATCTTCGGGTTCCTCGCGGCCTACCGGGGCGTGCGGCGCTTCCTCGGCGTGACCGGGCTGATCGCCGTCGCCAGCGGGCTCGGTTCGTGGTTCACCGCCGACTCCTCCACCGTCGGTGCGGGCGCGAGCGGGCTGGTGTTCGGCTACTTCGGGTACGTGCTCGTACGTGGAGCCTTCGACCGGCACCTGATCGACATCGTCATCGGCCTGGTCATGGGCCTGTGCTTCGCCTACCAGTTCGCCGGGCTGCTGCCGGCCGAGGGCATCGGCTGGCAGGCCCACGTCTTCGGTTTCGCGGGCGGCATCCTCGGCGGCTACCTGTTCCGCGACCGCCGCGCCGCCGTCTCCGGGAAGGACAGCGGCACGAAGGCCGGGGGAAGCGCCCCGGCCGACTCCCGATCCGCCCTCCTCAAGGAGATCGAAGACCTCGGGCTTTGACGCGCTCCCCGGCCTGAAGGCCGGGGATTCAGCCCGTGCCGCATCATGCGGCACCTCTGATGCTTCCTGCTTCCTCGCGCTGTGCCAGGCCGAGGCCTGGTCTTACCCGCGCTCCACAGGCGTTGAGCCTGTCCGCCCGTCCGGCGGCGAGGATGTTCTTCGCCGCGTTGACGTCCCGGTCGTGGACCGCCCCGCAGGGGCAGGTCCACTCCCGGACGTTCAGCGGCATGGACTGCTGGACGGTCCCGCACTGTGAGCACCGCTTGGAGGAGGGAAACCACCGGTCGATCCGGTGGAAGAACCGCCCGTACAGCACGGCCTTGTACTCCAGCATGGTCACGAACTGCGACCAGCCCGCGTCATGCACGCTCTTGGCCAACCGGGTGCGCGCCGGCCCCGCCACGGGACTATCCGGGTGGACAGCTGGTGGTGGAACTGTCGGCGCGCGTCGGCGACCTTCGCGTGCCGGCGGGCCACCGCCAGGCGGGCCTTGGCCCGGTTGTTCGATCCCTTGGCTTTGCGGGACAGCGCCCGCTGGAGCCGCTTGAGCTTCTTTTCCGCCCGGCGCAGGAAACGCGGGGAGTCGATCTTCCGGCCGTCCGACAGGACGGCGAAGGCCGACAGCCCCAGGTCGATCCCCGTCTCGGGCTCGACCGGCGGCAGGGGCCGCTCGGCGACCTCGACCACGAACGAGGCGAAGTACCGCCCGGCGGCGTCCTTGATCACCGTCACCGACGGATGGTTCGGCGGGCAGGCACCTGGACCAGCGAACCGGCACATCGCCGATCTTCGGCAGGCGCAGCCTCCCGCCCGTGGTGATGCAGAACCGGGCGTTGCGGGTGAAGCGGATCGCCTGCCGAGTGTCCTTGCGGGACCGGAACCGGGGCGGGGCGACCTTCGGTCCCTTCCGCTTCCCGCCGATCGAGGCGAAGAAGTTCCGGTAGGCGGTGTTCGGCCTGAAGGCCGGAGCACTGCGGACGAATCCGGTAGCGACGCCACCGATACGCCGCGAGCCGTGCGCCTGACGCTACATCGAATGGAAGGGGCGGCAACTCGCGCCATCCATCAACCATTTCCTGAAAATCGACAGGCCGAAATATCGCGCGACGATACGGGCACTAGTCACCAAACCCCCGCGTAGGGTGGTGAGCCGTGACATTCGCCGCCTTCTATCTGCTCTCAGTGGGGCTCTATGCGTCGGTTGGGGCAGTGCACGTACTGCTACGGCGACGCTTGAAACGGCAACACCAGACGCGCGGGTCGTCGCCACAGGAATGGCCTGCCGTAGACGTCGTCGTTCCCGTATTCAACGAAGCGCCGGATGAGCTCGACGGATGCCTGGCATCAGTCGCCGCGGCCCGGTACAGCGGCCCGCTCACCGTATACGTCGTCGACGACGGATCAGCCGATTCACCCGAACGCACGGCGATATACAAAAGGTACGCAGCCCTGCCCTTCTGGAACATTCTCCGGCACAGTTCCAACCAGGGGAAACGCCATGCTCAGCACACCGCGTTCGCGAACGGCCGGGGCTCCCTCGTCCTGTGTGTGGATTCCGACACGAGAATCGCACCGGACTCTGTGGAAGCCCTGGCGCGGCATCTCCAGGACACGCGGGTAGGAGCCGTGACAGGCGCGATCCACATACGGCCCGACGGCCCGATCCAGCGACTCTGCGGCGTCGAACTCGACGCCATCGCCGCCGTGGACCGGTTGGCGCAGTCGACGTACGGCGCGGTGCTGTGCTGCGCCGGCGCGTTCGTCATGTACCGCCGCTCCGCCCTGCAGTCGGTGTGGGCGGCCTACCTTCGGCAACGTTTCCTGGGCCTGCCGGTCCGCCAGGGCGAGGACCTGCACCTCACCAACCTGCTGCTTGAGGCCGGACTGCGGACACGTTTCGCCCCTGACGGGCACGCGTGGACCGTGGCTCCCGACCGGCTGAGCGGCTACGCCCGGCAGCAATTGAGATGGAGCCGCACCCATTGGCGCGAGTTGCGTTGGTTGGTACCGCAGTTGGGCCACCTACCGCCGTTCCTGTCCCTGGACACCGCGGTTTGGTCCGCGCCTGCGCTTCTGTACGCGGCCCTGCCGCTGCTGTGGGCCACGACCTCGGCGCCCATCATGGGGGCGGCGGCCGCCGTCCTGGCGATCGCCGAACTGCTCCTGACGATCGCCCGCACGAACGGACATTTCCTCTGGCCGCAGTACGCCTGCCTCCGCGTGCTGGTGCAGATTCCCGTTCAACTATGGGCATTGATCACCGTACCCAGTCAGGCATGGCTCACCCGAGAGGAGGTTCCGGGAATACGATGAAGCATTGAACGGCCGCGAGGGAGGGACATTTTGGACGAGTTAGAACTATCGGCAACGATTGCCGCCATCAGGACGGAACTACTCGCCGCCATGGAGGATTCGGACAACAGCGGCATCCATTTTCCCCTCGGTCCTATCCAGTTGGAGTTTCAGGTTGGCGTCACCCGAGCCGCCGACGGCAAGGCGGGAGTTCGGCTGTGGGTGATCGAATTCGGCAGCGGCGGCTCCGTGTCCCGGCAGGACGTGCAGAAAATCACGGTGACTCTGGAACCCCCGGTCGATCACGACGGAATGCCGGTGAAGGTTCACCGCTCAAGCGGCCTGAAACCGTAGCGAATGACGGCCGCCCCCGAGGATTACCAAGCCCGTGCGGTGGAAGTGCTCTGCCGCCATCGTCTGGGACGCCGAGATCACTGGAGCGTCGGCTCGGGATATCTCGTCACAAGCGACCTCGTCCTCACCGCCAGACACAACATCCAGCCTGCAGAGGTGCCTCATCCGGCCGGCCCGGTGCTGCTGCTCGTACGGTTTGTGCATGAGCGGGAGTACGAAGCGCACGTCGTCGCTTTGGGGCGCGAACCGGACGACGACATAGCGCTGATCCGCATCGGCGACGACGGGTACCGGCCCCGGGACCTGGCCGTTGTCCGTTTCGCGACCATCGATCGTGCCACGACTCACAGCGTGACCGGATGCTGGGCCGTCGGTTTTCCGCGTTTCAAGGAGGTCGGTGGCACCACAACCACAGCGGCGAAGCGGGACAGCGCCCACCTTGAGGGCGTCATACCACCAGGCGCGGACCTGCGCCGCGGACTCCACGAGTTCCGCGTCACCTCGATGCCGGCGTCTCTGGCAGGCACCGGTACGGCTGCCTCACCCTGGCAGGGAATCTCCGGCACTCTGGTGTTCACGCAGGACGGCGCTTCCTCGCTCGCCGTCGGCGTGATCACCGAGCATCACCTGCCGGCGGGGACATCGTCGCTGACCCTCGTACCGGTGACGAGGCTGAGCCCGGTGGGTCTCGACGGGACGTCCGCGGTGTGGGAACTGCTCGGCGTATCTGATCCGGAAGGGCTGCCGCGCATGCCGTCCGGATCCACGCTCGTGCCGACGGGCGGCGAAGCGACCCCGACACGAGTGAAGCTCAGCCGCTTTCTCGCGGACTTCAGCGGCAGAGAGGACGAATTCGTCAGGATCAGCCGGATCCTCCGGCGTGATCCGGTTCGAGGATCGCCTGTCATCGTCCTCTATGGCATGGGCGGTGTGGGTAAGACATCGCTCGCTAACCACATCGGCCATCTCATGGCCTCGGACTATCCCTACGCCCGCGTGTTGGTGGATCTGGGCGGCCAAGGCGCGGAGGATATGTCGCTGTCCGCTGCGGTTCAGCAGATCTTCCAGGCCTTCGGCGTGCCGGACAGCAAGATCCCAGGAAGCCTTCAGGCACGGGCGAGATTACTGCAGGCGCTATACCAGGAGGGCCGGACGCTGCTCATCCTGGACAACGCGACCCTTGTCCAGCAGGTGGAAGTCTTGCTGCCTCAGGAGCCCGGGCCGACGGCCTCCATAATCACCAGCCGATCACCTCTCCCCGGCCTCGACGGTGTGAGGAGGATTCACCTACGGCCGCTGCCATCATCCAAAGCACTCGCCATGCTGACGGAATTCGTCGACGACGAAACGGTACTGCGGGATCAGGACAGCGTGGCACGGCTGGTCCGTCTGACCGGCGGGCTCCCGCTGGCGCTGCGGATCGTCGCCGCGACCATCAATGGGCCCATGATGGAGGATCAGCCTTTACGCGTGCTCGTCGAACGACTTGAGGACAGGGGACATCTCTTGACGCACCTGGAAGGCGGCGACCGCGGGGTGCGGGCCTCGCTCGAGGTGAGCTACCAGAACCTGGACGCGGACGTGGCCTCCTGTTTCCGCGCGATGGGCATCATCCCCGGCACGACATTCACCACGGATCTGGTGGCGGCGGCCACAGAGGTCGACGGCTCGAGCGCGTACGCGCGCATCACGGCTCTGCTCGATGCGCAACTGCTCGAAACGACACCGCAGCCTGACCGGTTCCGTATGCACGATCTCGTACGACTGTATGCCGAGGAGAAGGCGGCCATGCTGGATCCCGCGCCAGTGCGCGACGGCGTGCTGCGGCGAGTTGTGCAGTGGTATGTCGTCATGTCACGGGTCAGCCTCACCCCGCCGTCGTCCCCCCATCGGCCGTCGGCCGCCGCGCTCGCCTGGTTCTCGGAGGAGAACCTCAACGTCATGGCGGTGCTGGCGAAGGCGCGGGACATCGGCGAGTGGGACCAGGTGGCCGCACTCGCCGAGGCGCTACGCCCCTTGCTGTGGTACCGGCGGCAGTGGGAAGAACTGGAGCGGACGGAGAATTGGGCGGTCGAGGCGGCGAGTCGACGAGAGCGAACCCGGTCCGAGCTGGATGCCCTCATCCAGCTGGCCGAGGCGCGCAGGAAGGCAGGTCGCCCGGAGGAAGCCGAGGCGTTGTACGAACGGGCCGTCGAACTGGCCCGTGCAGAGCACGATGAAGAGCTCGAGGGATGGGTGCTCACGCATTACGGGGACCTGTTCTGCGACCTCGGTCAGCCGGAGGTCGCGCTGGGGCGCTACGAGAGCGCGCTCGCCCTGTTCGAGGCCATCGGCGACATCGGCAGACAGATCTGGCTGTCGGCGCATTTCATCGATGCCCTCCGGCAGGTGGGACGGCCGGAGGAGGCGATTGCCGTCGCCGCTCGCGCCCTGGATCTGGCCGTGGAACCCGCCCAGACCGTCTGGGTTCGCTGGCACGTCGCGCTGGCCGAGTGCGACCTGGGCCGGTACGACGAGGCTGAGGATTCGTTGCTGGTCTCGGTGGACCATCACCGTGAGGTACGCGACGACGCGGGCCTGGCGCACATGCTGCTGCTTCTCGGGGAGGTGAGGGCCGCCGCCGGCCGCGCCGCTTCCGCGCACGAGGCACTGACCGAAGCCCTCGCGGCGGCCGAGCGCGTCAAGGTTCCGCGGATGACGCGTCAGATCAACGAAGACTTGGCCGCCCTTCGTGATGGTCGTCCGTTACGTGATGCCATCACCTACAAATCCGATCTTTGAACTGCTCAAGCGTGAATACCGTTCCGACGCCGGGCTGGGCGAGAGCGCCGGAACACGTGCGATGAACAGAGCCTGCCGATCGTCCACCCGGTGCCGAGCTTATGCCCGGCTTGCGGCCCGCACGATCCGCTGCGGAAGCCGAGAGCTGCTCAGCGGCGTTCGAGGCGAGCGGCCGGGCCGCGACACATGGACTCCTTCGCCTCAGAGTTCGGCCTGGTCGGGCGGGTGGAAGGGGATGTGCGCGGTGAGCGCGAACCCGCCCTCGGCGGTCGGACCGCTGGTGAGCCGCCCGCCCACCAGCGTGACACGCTCGCGCAGGCCGGGCAGTCCGTAGCCGCCGCCCGCGTCGGCCGGCACCCGGACCGGCACGGCCCGGCTCTTGGCGCTGTTGACCACCGACACGTTCAGCATGTCTCCGTGAGCCTCACAGACCACCTGCACGTCGGCCCCCGGCGCGTGTTTGCGCACGTTGTTGAGGCCCTCCTGGACGACGCGGTAGCAGGCGTGGCCGGCCTGCCGCGACAGCGCCTCCTCCGGCACGTCGTAGTGCAGGGCGACGCGCAGGCCGGTGGCCCTGCTCTCCTCGACGAGGCGGGGTATCCCCTCGACGCTCTCCGCCGAGGGCGGCAGGTCCTTGCGCCGCAGAGCCGTGAGCAGCTCGCGCAGCTCGGTCAGCGCCCGCACGCCCTTGTCCTCGATGTTCCTGGCCAGCTTGCGGATCTCGTCGAGCTCGTCGGCGTCCTGGATGAGACCGGCGTTGAGGACCATCACCGTGACCGCGTGTGTCACCGTGTCGTGCAGCTCACCCGCGATGCGGCGGCGTTCCTGGGCGGCGGCGCGCTCCTCCCGCGCCCGCACGCCCGCCCGCAGCTCGCGGATCATCGCACGGTAGCGGCACACCCAGGTGCCCACCAGCGCGGGCAGGAAGATCAGCGTGACCGCCCGTATCGCGACGGCGACGGGCAGCCTGTCGGTGTAGGGGCTCGCCCAGTCGGCCAGCGCGTAGACCCCCGCCAGCACCGTGGCCGACCACGGCCATCGGCGCACGGTGTTCTGCGCCGTCATCGAGTACGCCGCCAGCATCAGCGGCATGCTCTGGCCCGCGAGCACGGCGCAGGCGACGGTGGCCGCGATCATCGGCCAGGCCGCACTGCGCCGCGCCAGCATGGTCGCGGCCGCCGCGCCCGCCGTGGTGATCTGCGCCCACCACGGCACGGCGAGAAACGGCAGGGCCGGGAAGGAGCGGCCGAACACCACCGCAGGCACCGCGAAGGCGAGGACGGCGACGGCGAGCAGCACGTCGGCCGCCGCCTCCCGGCGCGCGGCGAGCCCGGCCCACTTCTCCCCCATACCGCTAGTTTGTGGGTTTGACCTGCGGCTTCGTGCAGCGCCACGCCCCTTTGACGTAGCTGTGCCACACCTTGCCGTAGGTCGGGGCGGTCGAAACAGTCACCCGTCTTGGGCAGGATAAGAGGCGTGAGCGAAAGCATGAGCCTCCTCCGCCGTCTTCCGTCCGGATCCGAACCCGTCTCCGACCCGGACGCGCTGTTCGACGCGTTCGTGTCCTGGAACGCGGATCGGGGGCTCACGCTCTATCCCGCACAGGAGGAGGCCCTGATCGAGGTCGTCTCCGGCAACAACGTGATCGTGTCCACGCCCACGGGCTCGGGCAAGAGCCTGATCGCCGCCGGGGCGCACTTCGCGGCACTGGCCCGAGACGAGATCAGCTTCTACACCGCGCCGATCAAGGCCCTGGTGTCGGAGAAGTTCTTCGACCTGTGCGCGCTGTTCGGCACCGAGAACGTCGGCATGATGACCGGCGACGCCACCGTGAACGCCGACGCGCCCGTCATCTGCTGCACCGCCGAGATCCTCGCCCAGATCGCGCTGCGCGACGGCGCGGACGCCGACGTCGGCACCGTGATCATGGACGAGTTCCACTTCTACGCCGAGCCCGACCGCGGCTGGGCCTGGCAGGTGCCGCTGCTGGAGCTGCCGCAGGCGCAGTTCGTGCTGATGTCGGCCACGCTGGGCGACGTCGAGCGCTTCCAGACCGACCTCACCCGCCGCACCGGCCGCCCCACGAGCGTCGTCAAGCACGCCGAGCGCCCGGTGCCGCTGATCTACTCCTACCGGACCACTCCCCTGCACGAGACGCTGGAGGAACTGCTGTCCACTCAGCAGGCCCCGGTGTACGTCGTGCACTTCACGCAGGCCGCGGCGATGGAGCGCGCCCAGGCACTCATGAGCATCAACATGTGCACCAAGGCCGAGAAGGAGGCCATCGCCGCCCTCATCGGCAACTTCCGCTTCACCACCCGCTTCGGCCGGGCCCTGTCCCGGCTCGTACGGCACGGCATCGGCGTGCACCACGCCGGCATGCTGCCGAAGTATCGCCGCCTGGTGGAACGCCTCGCCCAGGCGGGCCTGCTGAAGGTCATCTGCGGCACCGACACGCTCGGCGTGGGGGTCAACGTCCCGATCCGCACCGTGCTGTTCACCGCGCTGTCGAAGTTCGACGGCACCAAGGTGCGGCGGCTGCGGGCGCGGGAGTTCCACCAGATCGCCGGACGGGCCGGCCGGGCCGGCTTCGACACGGTCGGATACGTCGTGTGCCAGGCGCCCGACCACGTCATCGAGAACGAGCGGGCGCTGGCGAAGATCGGCGACGACCCCAAACGGCGCCGCGGATACGCCCGCAAGAAGCCGCCGGAGGGCTTCGTCGGCTGGAGCGAGGACACCTTCGAGAAGCTCCAGACGGCCGAGCCCGAGCCGCTGACCTCCCGGTTCAAGGTCAGCAACGCCATGCTGCTGTCGATCATCAACCGGCCCGGCGACTGCTTCCAGGCGATGAAGCGGCTGCTCACCGACAACCACGAGGACCGCAAGGCCCAGCGCCGCCACATCAGCCACGCCATCGCGATCTATCGTTCACTGCTGGCCGGCGGCATCGTGGAGAAGCTCGCCGAGCCCGACGAGCACGGCCGGATGGCCCGGCTCACCGTCGACCTGCAGGAGGACTTCGCGCTCAACCAGGCGCTGTCGACCTTCGCGCTGGCGTCCTTCGAGCTGCTCGACCGCGAATCCCCGACGTACGCGCTGGACATGGTCTCGATCGTCGAGTCGACGCTGGACGACCCCCGGCAGATCCTGCACGCCCAGCTCAACAAGGCCAGGGCCGAGGCGGTCGCCCAGATGAAGGCCGACGGCATCGAGTACGAGGAGCGGATGGAGCGCCTCGCCGAGATCACCCACCCCATGCCGCTGGCCGATCTGCTCTTCGGCGCGTACGAGACCTACCGGCGCGGCCACCCGTGGGTCGGCGACCACGTCGTCAGCCCCAAGACCATCGTGCGCGACATGTACGAGCGGGCCATGACCTTCACCGAGTACATCCAGTTCTACGAGCTGGCCCGTTCGGAGGGCACGGTGCTGCGCTACCTGGCCGACGCCTATCGGACGCTGTCGAAGACGGTGCCCGAGCACCTGAAGACCGACGACCTCGTCGACCTCATCGAATGGCTCGGCGAGCTGGTGCGGCAGGTCGACTCCAGCCTCATCGACGAGTGGGAGAAGCTGGCCAACCCCGCCGAGGCGCTGGCGGCCGGGGAGGAGCTGGAGACCAGGACGCGTCCGGTCACCGCCAACGCGCGCGCCTTCCGCGTGCTGGTCCGCAACGCGATGTTCCGGATGGTGGAGCTCGCCGCGCTGGACCGCGAGGAGGAGCTGGTCGAGCTCTACCCCGACGTCGACTGGGGCGCGGGCCTCGACGCCTACTACGAGGAGCACGACGAGGTCCTCACCGGCCCGGCCGCCCGCGGTCCCGCCCTCCTGCTCATCGAGGAGGAGAAGGAGCTGTGGCGGGTGCGTCAGATCATCGACGACCCGGCCGGCAACCACGACTGGGGCATCGGCGCGGAGGTGGACCTGGCCGCCTCCGACGAGGAGGGCCACGCCGTCCTCCACGTCACCGGCCTCACCCGCCTCTGACGCCGGCGCCGCGGGCGGTCCCCCTCCGCCCACGCGCCGAATCACCGGACGATCGGGAAACGAGCCCGTGCGCCGCTCGGCGCACGGGTCTCTCGCCTGCCCGCTCATCTCTCGCCCCCCGCGATGGGTCAGCCACGACCATTAAACGGAGTGAGTGCTCACTCGTTATTGACGGAGTGAGCACTCACTCCGTAGCTTGGGCGCATGACAACCCGACAACGCGCCGGTCTCCGGGACCGGCCGACGAATGGTTACGACACTCTGTCCGACCGGTGCCGCAGGCTGATCACCGGCGCGGTGCTCGGAACGGTCTTCCTGAGCATGCTGGACGGCACCGTCACCGGCACCGCGATGCCCAGGATCGTGGCGCAACTGGGCGGCACCGACGCCTGGTACGTGTGGGTGGTCACCGCCTACCTGCTCGCCTCCACCGTGACCGTTCCGCTGTACGGCCGCTTCTCCGACCTGTACGGCCGGCGCCGCCCGCTGCTGCTTGGTCTGGGCGTCTTCCTGGCCGGGTCGCTGGCCTGCGGCATCGCCGGTTCGATCGCCATGCTGATCGTCTCCCGCGCCGTCCAGGGGATCGGCGCCGGAGCGCTGCTCACCGTCGGCATGTCCGTCGTCCGCGACCTGTACCCGCCCAGCCGGATGGCCGCGATGGTCCGCATGCAGTCGGTCGTCGCCGGCATGTTCATCGTCGGGATGATCGGCGGTCCCCTCCTGGGCGGCGTTCTGACCGACCTGGCGAGCTGGCGATGGGCGTTCCTGCTCAACCTTCCCATCGGCCTGGCCGCCGCCGCGCTCCTGGTCGTCCTGCTGCCCCGCTCCCGTCCCGAGGCCACCGGCACGGGCCGGATCGACCTGCCGGGGATCGCGCTGCTCACCGCGGGGCTGTCGCTGGTCCTGCTCGCGCTCAGCCTCAAGGGCAACGGCTCGTCCCGTTCCTGGCTCGACCTATCGGTCGCCGGGCCCCTGCTGGCGGGAGCCGTCCTGCTGGCGATGCTGATCGCCCTCGAACGGCGCGCCCCGGTGCCGATCCTGCCCCTGCACCTGTTCCGGCACCGCGCCTACGCGGCGATCGTCGCCGCCGGCTTCTTCTTCCACGCCGCCAGCCTGCCTTTCGGCATCTTCGTGACCCTCTATCTGCAGCACGTCCGCGGCTACTCCGCCACCGCGTCCGGGTTGCTCCTGCTGCCCATGCTCGTGGGAATGGTCCTCGGCAACCGCCTGACCGCCGCGGCCGTCATGCGCACCGCCCGCCCCAAGCCCGCGCTCCTGATCGGTGCGGCCCTGCTGACCACGGGAAGCCTGCCGTTCCTCACCCTCGGCGCCGGCACCCCCACGCCGCTGATCGCCGCCTGCCTGCTCCTCATCGGTCTCGGAACCGGGCCGGCCATGGGCGGCGCCAGCATCGTCGCCCAAAACAGCGTCCCCCGCTCCGACATCGGCACGGCGACGGCGGGCTCCATGCTCACCAAGCAACTCGGGGGCGCCGTCAGCCTGGCTGTCAGCCAGTCCCTGCTCGCCCACCACCTCGCCCACGGCGGCGAGACACCCCTCACCGGGGGGATCGGCACCACGCTGGCCTCGATCGGCGCCGTCAGCGGCCTGCTCGCCCTGGCCGCCGTGGTCCTCATGCCCGACCTGCGCATAACCGGTCCCGGTGGAGCACCGTCCACCCCGGTGAGTCCCGGACAGCCGGCCGGCGACGACAGCACCGAACACGAGGCCGTACGGCGTCAGCCGTAGAACTTCCTGGCACCCTCGTGGAGCGGCACGGGGCCGGTCTCCGGCGCGTCGGCCAGGGTGATCTCCCTGGCCGACACGTGCACCTTCTCCAGATCGGCCTTGTGATCGAAGATCAGCCGAGTGAGGTCCTCCGCGAGCTTCGCGTCCATCGCCGCGTTCACCACGAGGAGGTTCGGCACGACGATGGCCGGCACGTCGGACGGCGTGCCGTACGCCTCCTTGGGGATCACGCCCTCGGTGTAGACGGGGCCGTGGGCGGCGCGCACGGCGGGCAGCACATCGTTCAGCGGCACGAAGGTCACTTCGTCCCGCATGCTCGTCACGAGGTCGGTGATGCCCGAGGTGGGCAGCCCGCCCGACCACACCAGCGCGTCGAGGGTGCCGTCCTTGAGCCCCTGCACGGTCTCGGGTAGCGACAACGCCTGACGCTTCACGTCCTTGTCCGGGTCGAGCCCGGCGGCGGCGAGAAGCCGCAGCGCGATCACCTCCGTTCCCGAGTTCGGCGAGCCCGTCGAGACGCGCTTGCCGCGCAGGCCGGCGACGGACGTGATCCCGGCGTCGGTCCGGGCGATCACGTGCGTGTAGTTGCCGTACAGCCGGGCGAGCGCGCGGATCGGCTGCGGGGCGGTGAAGGCGCCGGTGCCCTCGACCGCGTCGGCGGCCGTGTCCGCGAGCGTGAAGGCGATGTCCGACTGTCCCCTGACCACACGCTGGATGTTCTCCACCGAGGCGCCGGTGGCCTCCGCGGTCGCCCGGTGGCCCGGCAGGTGTTTGTCGATCAGCTCGGCGAGCCCGCCGCCGAGCACGTAGTAGACGCCGGTGGTGTTGCCGGTGGCGATCGACAGGCGGGTCCCGCCGCCCGTGCCGCCCTTGGTGGCCGACCGGTCACCGCCGCAGCCACCGGCCAGCAGTGCCGCGGTGACGGCCAGCGCCGTCACGAGCCTGAACCTCACGGGTGCGCCTCCCTGTGTCTGCGGACGAGATGGACGGCCAGCGCCAGGGCCGCGACGCCCAGCCCGGCCAGCACGGGCACCGGCGACAGGACGAGCAGCAGGACCGCGGCCACCGCGCACAGGCTCCGCTCGACCGGCCCCGCGGGGCCGGCGAGCCAGCCGCCGGTGGCCACCGCGAGCACGGCCACGGCCAGCGCCGACACGGCCGCGGCGAGCAGGACCTCGCCGATCGGGCCCTGAGCCAGCAGGGCCGCGCCGGACGGCGTGAGCACGAACGCGAACGGCACGAGGAACGCCGGAAGCGTGTATTTCCAGGTGGCCCACATCGTGCGGTGCGCGTTGCCGCCGGTGATCGCCGAGGCGGCGAAGGCCGACAGCGCCGTCGGCGGGCTCACCTCGGACAGCACGGCGTAGTAGAAGATGAACATGTACGCCTCGGCCGGGGTGACGCCGAGGTCGAGCAGCGCGGGACCGATGATCACGGCGGCGATGACGAAGGACGCCGTGACCGGCACGGCCAGCCCGAGCAGCAGCACGGCCAGCGCGCAGGCCACGGCGGTGGCCGCGAGGTTCCCGCCGGACAGGCCGACGATCAGCGAGCCGGCCTTCAGCCCGAGCCCGGTGAGCGTGACCACGCCGACGATCGTCCCCGCCGCCGCGCAGGTGACCGCGACCGGCACCACACCGGTGGCGCCCGCCGCCAGGGCCCGTACGGCCCGGCGCGGGGTCAGCCGGTTCTCGCCGCCGGAAGTGCGGTCCAGGAACGACAGCGCGAAGGCCAGCAGCGTGGCGTACACGACCGCGCGGAACGGCGACTGCCCGAGGGCCATCAGGACGATGATCACGAACAGCGAGCTGAAGTGGTAGCCGAAGCGCCTGACCATCGGCCAGGGACCACCGGTGTCCACCGGAGCGGCCCGCGTGCCGTACCTGCGGGCGTCCATCTCGATCGCGAGGAAGACGCCCAGGTAATACAGAACGGTCGGGATCGTGGCGTAGACGAGCACGGTCAGGTAGCTCACCCGCAGGTATTCGGCGATGATGAACGCCGCCGCGCCAAGCGTGGGGGGCGACAGGATCGCGCCGATGCCCGCGGCCGCAAGCACTCCCCCGGCCTGCTCGCGCGGATAGCCGGCCCGGCGCAGGATCGGCCAGGCCACGCTGCCCACGCTCACCGTGGTCGCCACGCCGGAACCGCTCACCGTGCCGAGCAGGAACCCCGCGAGCGTGACGGTCCGCCCGGGCGCGGAGCGCGAACGGCGGAAGGCGGCGAAGGAGACCTCGACGAAGAACCGGCCCGCCCCCGAGGCGTCGAGCACGGCTCCGTAGATCGTGAACAGGATGATGTAGGTCGCCGCGACGTCGAGGGGCACGCCGTACACGCCCTCGGTGCCCATCGTGAACGCCGCCACGATCCGGTCCAGGTCGTAGCCCCGGTGGCCCAGCGCCCAGTCGGCGGGCAGGTAGCCGCCGTAGTAGGCGTAGGCGACGAACAGCAGGCACACGACGGGCAGGATCCAGCCCACGGTCCTGCGGCACGCCTCCAGGAGCAGCAGCGTGAGCAGCGCACCCGCCGCCACGTCGAGCGGCGTCGGCGCGTACGCCCGGCGGATGAGGTCGTCGAAGACCACGAGCGGATACGCGCAGACCGCCAGGGACAGCGCCGCGAGCACCCAGTCGAGCACGCCGGGCCTGTCCCGGCCCCCGCGCCGCGCCTTGTAGCAGACGAAGGCCGACGGCAGCACCGCGGCCAGGAACGCCATCCGGTAGGGCAGGACCGGCCCCGGCCGGAAGGTCTGGTACAGCGCGTAGAGCGACAGGGCCAGCGCGACGATCGTGACGAGTGCCGCAGGGCGGCCGGACAGGCGCCGGGCGGGACGCTCCGCGTCGAACTCGGCGACGAGGTCCTCCGCCGACGTCTCGTGCCGGGTCTCGGTCACGCGTCTCCCCTGCGATGCGACAACCCCTTGACCGCAAGGTACGCCGAAGTTGACTTCGCGGAGTCATCATCCGGATCACAGTCCGGTCACAGACCGTAGTTCCGCTGTCACCGGCCCGCCGCGAAGACGACGCGCGCCGGATTCAGCACGGCGTGGGCCATGACCGATCCAGGGCCCCGCACCCCGCTTTCACCTGCGGTCTCCGCGGCTCGACCGCAGGATGTAGGAGGCGAGCACCACGGCCCCGGCGACGGCCTGCGCCGCGACATACGGCGCAACCAGGGCGGGCCGTGACGCCAGCGCGGTGAGCGCGGGCAGCGACCCGAGCAGCGCGAGGTCCACGCCGGTCGCCGCCCAGAGGAGCGGCCCGGTCGGCACCGGGCCGCCCCCGGTGTCGATGACCGGCATGGAGTGGTCGACCGGCCGCCGCCGGGCCATTCGCAGTGCCCCCGCGGTGAGCGCGGGGGCGGCGGCGGGCCCGAGCGCCCACCAGGCCCCCGGCGGCAGCGCGCCCGTGGCCTGCAGGCCCGCCAGGGCGAGCGCCGACCAGGACGCGGCCAGCAGCACGGGCAGCACCGACCTGGCCGCCGTCGCGGCCCTGCCGTCCACGGCCAGCATTCGGGCCAGGGCCGGGTCGCCGCCGTCGCGCCGGACCCCTCCGGTGCACATCGCGGCCGCGGTCAGCGCCCCGCACAGCAGCACGCCGACGGCAGGCCCGATCGCGCCTCCGGTGGCGTCCGCGCAGACGGCGGGCAGCGCCGCCGCGCCGAGCAGCGCCGCCAGGCGGCCCGGCCGCCTGGCCACCCGCAGCCACTCCTGCCAGGCCAGCGCGGGCGCCGGGCCGAGCCGCGACACCAGGCGGGGCCAGGGGCGGGACCGCAACGCCCGGCCGCGCCAGTGGACGTCCTCCGCGACCCAGGTGAGCATCCCCGGATCCAGCAGGGTCGCCGCCGAGGTCACCCGCGCCGTCCGGGTCGAGGAGGCCAGGATCTCGCGGGCGGGGATGCGGTCGAGCGCCGCCCAGGCCCGCCGTACGAGGAAGGCGGCCAGGACGGAGGCGAGGCCCGCGACCGCCGCGCCGAGGGACGCGGGCGCCTCGGCGACGGCGGCGAGGATCCGGCGGCCGGGGCCCGCGCCGAGCACGGCCGCGAGCACGGCCACGAAAGCAGCCCCGCCGATCAGGAACTGCAGCCGGGCGTCCGACGCCGGGGACTGCTGGCCGAGCACCGCCGTGGCCATGCCGCCCACGCTCGCCGCGACGCCGAGCAGCAGCGCCGCCGCGAGGCGCGCGCCGAGCTGATCGGGGGCTCCGAACACCGACAGCGCGGCCAGGCCGAGCGCCGCCCCGGCGAGCGCCGCCGCCGACAGCAGGAGCAGCGCCGTACGGCCGAGCACGGCCCGGCGGGGCAGCGGCGACGTCACCAGCCATGCGGCGTCGGCGGCGGGCAGCACGACGGGGCCGAGCGCCCGTGCCAGGGCGAGCAGTCCCGCGTAGGCCGCCGCGACCAGGGCGAGCCCGGCGCCGAGCCGCGCGGGGTCGGCGTGACGGGCGAGCCCGGCGAGCGCGTCGGCGACGGGGCGGCCGAGCACCGCGGCGGCGACGAGCAGGCCGAAGACCCTGGTGTAGCGGTCCGACCAGGTCGCCGGCCGCCCACGGTGGGCGCGCAGGAAGGCGAGGGCGGGATGCGCCCGCGCGGTCGCCGGGATCACGACGCCGCCCGCAACGTGATCACTCGGGCTCCCGCGTCCTGTGCCAGGCGCTCGTCGTGGGTGGCCATCACCACCGTGCCGCCCTCGGCGGCGTAGCCGCACAGGATCTCCGCCAAGCGCTGTCTGAACCCGGTGTCCAGGCCGCGCTCCGGCTCGTCGAGCAGGAGCAGGCGGCTCGGCCGGAGCAGCGTCATCGCCAGCGACAGCCGCTGCCGCTGGCCGGTGGACAGCGACAACGGGGCGAGATCCGCCCGGGCGCTCAGTTCGAAGGTCTCCAGCGCCTCGTCGACCGTCAGGCGGGCGTCCTGCTGGACCGCACTCATCAGCTCCAGGTGTTCGCGGACGCTCAGGCCCGGATACCAGGCGGGCTCGTCGCCGGCCTGCACGACGTGCCGCCAGAACTCCGGAAGGTCGGCGGGCGGCCCGCCGAGGACGTCGATCTCGCCGCGGGGCGAGGAGTGCAGGCCGGCCAGGCAGCGCAGCAGCGTGGACTTCCCGACGCCGTTCTCGCCCATGACGGCGACGATCTCACCCGGAGCCGCGGTGAGATCGACGCCGCGCAGCACGGGCACACCGCCCAGATCCAGCCCGACCCCGCGGGCCGTGATGATCGCGTTCGCCATGGCCCGAGCCTACGCCGCCCGTCCTCGAGCGGCGTGTGGGGCCGATGGGACCGATCGCGACCGTCCGTTCGGGCCTCCTCGAACCGCTGCCCGGCCGGCCGACGCACCGGCGGCCGGCGGGCGCACCGCCTCGTCACGGGCCGATGAGCAGCCGTCGTGCGATCTCCTCGGGCATCGGGTAGACGCGCTCGGGAGGCAGCAGCCGCTGGGCCTTCGCCGCCTGCCCGCTCTGCGCCAGGCTCGCGATCCTGCGGACCCGCGGGGTGAGGTCGGTCAGGTCGACGACCCACTCGTCCGCGAACGTACGGATCAACCCACGACCGATGCCGACCTGGATGCTGTAGTGGTTGAGCGGGGCCCCGCGCAACGAGCGCTCGGGATCCCACTGGACGTGCACCGCCGCCCGGCCGACTGTCAGGGGATCCGCGGTCGTCAGCACCGCCCGGGAGAGTGCCTCGTGCCATCCTTCCCGTGTCATCCGTACGGAGAGAACACGTTCCTGCCCGGCCTTGCGCCCCCAGTTGCTGCGGTGCATGAGCCACAGGAACGACGGTTTGATCCACGTCATGCGGGTGAACGAGAAGGGCGCCACGAACCGCTTGGCCCTCAGGGCCGGGTCGGCCACGGCCGCCGGGTACGCCTGATAGACCACGATCGTCTCGGCGTCGTAGTCGGCCCGGACCTGGTACTGCGGCGACACGCCGAGCACCCTGTCATCGGCCGGCTCCGCGGCGCAAAGCCTTTTCCCGCGCAGTCCCTCAGCCGCGCAGTCTCCCAGCCGCGTGGGCGTGACCGTGTCCGCGCGGAGGGGCGCGCGGGCGCGACCGGGGGCGGCCTCACAGCTCGCCTCCGGCACGACCCCAACGGTCCGCAGGCGCCCGGGCGCACCGGTAGAGATCAGCCGCCGGAGGTGGGGTCCTCCGCTCCCGCGCCGGGGATCGTCATGTCGTCGGGGTCGTCGAGCCAGCCGTGCGGCAGCGACACCTTCGACCTCTCGCCGCTCTTGCCGCGGGGGCCGTCGGCCTCGTCCGGCCAGGGCTGGTCCGCGTCCAGCTCGGCGACCCGCTCGGCCATCTCGGACAGCCGGTCGGCCGAGGTGAGCGCGCGGCGGGTCTCGGCTCCGACGACGAAGCCCTTGAGATACCAGCCGACATGCTTGCGGAAGTCGGCCAGACCGTGCCGCTCGCTGCCGATGACCTCGCAGAGCAGCTCGGCGTGGCGCAGCATCATCGCGCCGACCTCCCCCAGACGGGGCCGGGTGCGCTCGGCCGAGCCGCGGAAGGCCAGGTCGAGGTCGCGGAACAGCCATGGCCGTCCCAGGCAGCCCCGGCCGATCACCACCCCGTCGCAGCCGGTCTCGGCGACCATGCGCAGGGCGTCGTCGGCGCTCCAGATGTCGCCGTTGCCCAGCACCGGAATCTCCGGCACCGCGTCCTTCAACCGTTTGATCGCGTCCCAGTGCGCCGTGCCGCCGTAGTGCTGGCGGGCCGTGCGGGCGTGCAGGGCGACGGCGGCGAGGCCCTCCTCCACCGCGATCCGTCCCGCTTCGACGTAGGTCAGGTGGTCCTCGTCGATGCCCATGCGCATCTTCATCGTGACCGGCAGCGGCCCGGCCCCGGCGACCGCCTCGCGCAGGATGGCGCGCAGCAGGTTCCGCTTGTACGGCAGGGCCGACCCGCCGCCCCTGCGGGTGACCTTGGGCACCGGGCAGCCGAAGTTGAGGTCGATGTGGTCGGCCAGGCCCTCCTCGGCGATCATTCGTGCGGCCTTGCCGATGACGGCGGGGTCGACCCCGTACAGCTGGATGCTCCGGGGCGACTCCTGCGGGCCGAACCGGATCATCTGGAACGTCAGCGGCACCCGCTCGACCAGCGCCCGCGAAGTGATCATCTCGGACACGAACAGGCCGCCGCCCTGTTCCCTGCACAGGGTGCGGAAACCGATGTTCGTGATGCCCGCCATGGGAGCGAGCACCACCGGGGGCCAGACCTCGAGCGCGCCGATTCTCACCCGTTCATTTTCCCCGCTGCCGGCTGTGAGCCGTACAAGATCGTGGACGTACGGCTTTCGCCCCGGTTAATCTGACCTGGACCGGCGGTGGGGAGGTCGTCATGCTGCTGCGGCTGAGAATCGCCTTGCCAGATCGTCCTGGCTCGCTGAGTCAGGTGACCGGGGTCCTGGGATCCGCGGGCGCCGACATCACCCAGCTGACGGTGCTCGACCGGGGCGACGGCCGCGCCCTCGACGACTTCACCGTCTACTGGCCCGACGCCGCCCCCCGCGAAGACCTCGTACGGGCTCTCGAGGACATGGACGGGGTCCGGATCGTGGGCGTCTGGGGCACCAGGGAGGCGCCCGGAACCTACCCCGAGCTGGAGATCCTTAAGTTCCTCACCACGGCGGGCGACCGCGCGCTCGGCACGCTGATCGACTCCATGCCGGTGCTGTTCAGCGCGGGCTGGGCCGCGGCGGCGACCGAGAAGGACCCACGCGTCACCGTGTACGCGAGCTGGCGGGCGCCCGAGGACATTCCATTCCCGGAGGAGACCCCGTCCCGGCCGACGGCCCTCACGCTGCCGTCCGGCCTGCACGTGATCGTCGCACCGCTGCCGCCGCTGGCGCTGGCGCTGATGCTGGCCAGGGCCGAGGGGCCGGACTTCCACCGCAACGAGGTGCACCGGCTCACCCGGATCCTGGAGATCTTCCTGACCCTGCCCGCGATCGAGCGGGGAGCCGACCGCGCGTTCCGCAGACCGAGCGCCCGCCCGTTCTGAACAGACCACCGCTGAGCACGCGTCGCCGAGTACACACCGCAGGCGAAAACCCGGTACAGTAGCCACGTCGCCGCAAGGCGGACGCGGAAGTGGCTCAGTGGTAGAGCATCACCTTGCCAAGGTGAGGGTCGCGGGTTCGAATCCCGTCTTCCGCTCCGAGAGGTCACGCATACGGGCCTCGCTCTGGTGGAGTGGCCGAGAGGCGAGGCAGCGGCCTGCAAAGCCGCGTACACGGGTTCAAATCCCGTCTCCACCTCTGTTTTTTCCGATCCGGCTCCCGGGCGTCGACGCTCCCGGGAGCCGTCGCATGTCACGCGACGCACGCACCAGCCGCCCCGGTGAAGGACACCGCCGGCTGTTTTCGATCCCCGCCACGCCCGTGCCACCGACCGGCGCCGGCCCGTACGCCCGCCACTGGTGCGTTCTGTCATTGGGGAGACAAGTCGGAGTAAGGGTCCTTCTCAACGCCCCACACCGGGCGCACACTGAAAGGGACACCATAGGCGATTTAGCGTGGAGTAGCTCGTGCACGGTCACATGCCCCCAGCGATGCCCATGCTGTCTCGTGGCAAGCATCGCAATCCCAGCAAGGGCGCCTGCTTCATGGAGTTCGCGTCCTACCTCGCAGGTGAGCGGTGGAGCGACCATCCGTCGTGCACGCACCCGCTGCTCGCCGGTCTCGCCCGCCTCGTCAACGACCACACCTCCGACGCCGCCCGGCCCCGGCTGGCCGAGCTGATCCCGTCGGTGATCGGTCTGACGGGCGACGATCCGCGCCTGGACGCGCGGATCGCGCTGTGCTCGGCCGGCGCCGCGCTGCCGGTCGTGGCGCACGAGCGCCAGCTCGCGATGGCGGTCTCGATCCTGTCGGCCGAGCACGTGCTCGCCGAGCTGGAGGGCCGCCCGGCCGGCGACCTGAGCGAGCGCGGCAGGCACGCGCTGGCCCAGGTGCCGGACGCCACCCGCTGGGCCTACACCTTCGGCCGTGGCGTACGGGTATCGCCGAAGGGTTTCCGCAGGTACGCCGCGCCGAACACGGTGCAGCTGGCGGTCCGGGGCATCGCCCAGGCATGCGTGCCCGATCCCGACCCGCTGTTGCGCGATCTGCTGGCCGACGCGATCGACGACTGCTGGGCCCTGTTGCGCCCCGCCACCGGAAGCACCACCGGAACCACCACCGGGAACGGTGCCGGGGACGCGACCGAGCCCGCCCCGCCCGCGGTCGACCCCGCGCGCTGGGCGGACGCCTGCCGCCTCACCGGCCTGTCGGCCTGACCGCCCGGCCACCGCCCGCCCGGCCGGACCGTCGCGGTTCCGTGAACCGGTCAGGTCAGCGCGGCGCCGCGTACGACGCGCCTCGGCCTCGCACGCCGCGATCGCGTGATCGGCCGCAGCAGCAGCGCCTGGGCGAGCACGACCACGCAGAAGATCCCGAGCACGTAGCCCCAGCTCACGTCCGTCAGATGGTGCATGCCCCGGTAGAGCCTCGCCAGGCCGACCGCCAGGGCCGCTCCCGCGCCGAGCAGCCACCACAGCGCGTTCAGGATCGTGTGGCGGTGGGTGTGCAGGGTCAGCACGAGCGCGGTGCCGCAGTAGAACGCGACGGCGGCGCTGGTGTGCCCCGACGGATAGCTGGACGTCGGCGGCGCGGGATCCAGGTGCGGCACGTGCGGGCGGGCCCGCTGCGCGAACACGGTCGCGAGCAGGAAGATCGCCGACTGCGCGCAGACGGCGGCCACCAGGAAGACCGACTCCCGCCAGCGCCGGTAGACGACCCGGAAGAGGATCGCCATGATCGTCGTCACCACGATGATCACAGGGGTGTCGGACAGCATCGAGGCGTAGTGGGTCACCTCGTTCCAGAACGGCGTGCGCTCCTGGGCGATCTCACGGCTGACCGCCTCGTCCTGCGCGATGAGCGTCGAGTGCTCCAGGACCCTGGTGAGCAGCAGGCCGAGCCCGAGGGTGACGAGTGCCATGAGCACGAGCGGGAGCAGGACCCGCCGGGCCGCCTCCGCGGCGACGGATGACGACCGGGCACTCCGGGTGTCAGGTTTATGCACGGCGGTCAATTCGTCCTCCTTGGGGGGTGATTTCCCTCTTGGCCTCGGGCCCGACGCCCTCGCGTAACGGCTTGGCGGGCCGGCGGCCCACGTCACGACGGCGCCAGGTCTCGAAGGCGGCGGCCGTGGCGGCCACCACGGCCACGCCGAACACCAGCCCGCCCACCACGTCGCTGAACCAGTGCACGCCGAGCGCGATCCGGCTGAAGCCCACCGCCAGCGGGATCAGCACGGCGAGCGTCCAGGCGAGCACCCGCCCACGCTCCCGCACGAGGGGCAGGACGAGCAGCAGCAGGATCCCGGCGCCGAGCACGGCGTTGACCGTGTGTCCCGAGGGGAACGACGCGCCGGGGGCGATGGCGACGGGGTCCGGCAGGCTGGGCCGGGCCCGCGCGACGACGACCTTCAGGGCGAGGCCGAGCAGGCCGCCGACCGTGATCGTGGTGACCGCCCACAGGGCCAGGTGGTAGGCGCGACGCCAGACCAGCCAGGCGACCGCGGCGCCGACCGCGATCCGCCAGGTCAGCGGCGCGAAGACATCGCTGACCAGGCTCATCAGCCGGGCGAACCCGGGATTGCCGATCGCGTAGGCGTGCAGGTCCCACGCCGCTCCCTTGTCGATCTCGGTGAGCGGGCCGAAGGAGGTCTTGACGAAGACCAGCAGCACCGTGAAGGGCACCCCGATCAGTGCCAGCGCCGCCGTCGCCACCGTCAGCCGCAGGCCGAGCCGGTGCTCGCGGTCGAACCGCCTGCGCCACCAGCTCATCGGCCGCTCCCGGCCGCCTGCCGCTCCCGCCGTACGACCGGCGCCGGGCCGGGGTCGGGCTCGGCCGGCTCGCCGCGGCCCGCACGACAGGCCTCCAGCTGTGCCGAGAACGCCAGGCCGAGGAAGAGCGCCATCGAGCTGAGGAACGACCACAGCAGCAGCGCCATGACCGCCGTGAGCGGGCCGTACGTCGCGCCGAACGTGTGGCTGCCGGCGGTGTAGAGCGCGAGCAGCCAGGCGAAAAGCGTCCACAGCAGCACACCGACCGTCGCGCCGACCGCGAGCCAGGTGTGGCCCGGCTGCTTGCGCCGGGGCGAGGAGCGGAACAGCACCGAGATCGACAGGACGGCGAGCAGGAAGCCGACCGGCCAGCGCAGCCAGCCCCACAGCCGCTCGATGGTGTCGCTCCAGCCGTAGGCGTCCGCCGCCGCCTCGCCGACCGCGCCGCCGCCGACCAGGATGACGAACCCGACGCTCATGAGGAGGCCGGCTGTGACGGCCATCAGCAGCGCCCTGCCGTATTTGGCGATGAAAGGGCGGTCGCGCTCGATGCCGTAGATGCGGTTGGCCCCGCGCTCGAACTGGCCCATGGCGGTGGTCAGCGACACCAGCGCGGTCAGCAGACCGAGCCACAGGGCCAGCTTCCCTCCCGCGCCCGAGGCGTGGTGGCTCTGGCTGAGCGTCTCCTGGATGACCTGCGAACCCGCGCCGGGAGTCAGGCGCCGCAGGGTGAGCTCGAGGAGCCGGCCGAAGCGTTCCTGGTGCAGCACCGAGCTCAGGCCGACAACGGCGATCGCTCCCGGGATGATCGCGAGGCAGGTCTGGAACGCGAGGGCGCGGGCGTTGCTCGTGCCGTCGCCGTACCTGAACCGGACGTACGCGTCACGGATGAGGTGCCAGCCGCCGTACTGCCGTATGGCGGCGTAGGCGTCGTCGGCCGACAGTTCCTCGCCGCTCATGCTCCTGGTCTCCGGCACCGGAGTCGCGGTTCCCACGTCAGTCCTCACATGTCAGAGGGTGGGAACCCGCCTGAGGCCGGGTCGCGGGCCGGTCTCCGGCGGGTTCCCGCTGGCCCCCCGACTACCCCGATCACGCTGATTGGAACCCCGGCCGCCGGGAGATCGTCCGACTGCCGGTCGTCGCCCGGCCGCCGTCGACGGGCGTGAGGCGAGGCGCCGAACGCCTGACGCGTGACACGCCGCAGGACCGGCCCTGCGGGGCCGGTCCTGGTGTGGGTGCCACACGGTGGTTCTCGCGCTGCGACCGCCGAGGCCTACAGGACGGCGCAGCCGACGGTGACCGGGACCTTGGCGGACCAGCGGCCTGAGATCACGTCCTGGGCCTGGGCGTAGGCGTTGGCCGGCTTGCCCCCGCCGGAGCAGTCGAACACGCCCGTCTTCTTGCCGAAGCTCCCGGCGGTGTACCCGGTGTGACGGCTCGCGGTCACCGTGCCGCTCCAGAACACCTTGCCGCTGGTGTAGCGGATGTAGAGCCTGACCTGGCCGAGGTTGAAGTGGTCCCCGTTGATCTTGAGGCGCGGGATGTCGTCGACGGAGGTGCTGCTCGCCGTGCCGTCGCCGTTGTCCACCGGCGGGACGGTGTAACGGGTGACCCACAGCTTGGCCGAGACCACACGGGAGGCGGCGATGCGGTTCTGCACCTCGACATCGATCCGCTCCTTGCCGAAGACGCACACGTCGTCGCCGGGAAACGCGTTGCGCCACTCGAAGTCGTCCGTGCAGGTGTGCGGGCCGTTCGCCCCGGAGACCCAGCGGGACTCCTTGATGGCGTTGTCCTTCTGGACCTGCGCACGCTCCTGCGGGCTGACACAGACGTGGTCACTGGGGCGGGCCTCGCGCCAGACGTAACCCTCCAGGCAGGTGTCCGGGCCGTAGTCGCCGCCCGCGGAGGCCGGCCCGGCCATGAGCGTGACCGGGGCCGTCACCACCAGACCGGAGATCGCGGCGGTGGCCAGAGCGAGCAGGGGGCGTTTCATTACTGTCTCCTGTGAGTGCGGGCGGAAAGTGCGTCCCGGTCAAGCGGTCGCCGCCGGGTGGTCCGTACGCCCCCAGTGATAGGCGCGCCCGGTTGCACGTCCCTTGATCCACGCTTGCGATCACCCGCTGCAAGCGCCCCGCAAGCCCGATCTCACCTCTGCGACGCCTGCGCCCGGCGATTCAGCCGAGTTTGCGGGAGCTCACTTCGACCAGGCCGGCCTCGTAGGCGGCGATGACAAGCTGGGCTCTGTCCCTTGCGCCGAGTTTCGCCAGCAGGCTGCCGATGTGAGTCTTCACGGTGGCCATGCTGACCTGGAGCTGACGGGCGATCTCGGTGTTGGACAGGCCACGGGCGACGTGCAGCAGCACCTCCCGCTCCCGCTCGGTGACACCGGGCAGGGCACCGCCGCGGGCCGAGGGCGTCGCGGGCCCCGGACGCCGGGCGAACTCGGCGATGAGCCGTCGCGTGACCGCGGGCGAGATGAGCGCGTCCCCGCGCGCGACGACCCGGATCGCGGCGAGCAGATCGACGGGCGGCGTGTCCTTGAGGATGAAACCGCTGGCGCCCGCCCGCAATGCGCCGTACACGTATTCGTCCATGTCGAAGGTGGTCAGGACGAGCACCCGCGCGCTGCTCTCGCGGCTGGCGCAGACCTGGCGGGTGGCCTCGATACCGTCCATGTCCGGCATCTGCACATCCATCAGGATCACGTCGGGATCCTGCAGCGGCAGCAGCGTCAGCACCTCGCGGCCGGTCCCGGCCTCGCCCACGACCTCCATGCCGGGCACCGATTCGAGCAGAACACGCAGGGTGCCGCGGAGCAGCACCTGATCGTCGGCGACAAGCACCCGGATGCGCTCGGTCATGCCCCTCCAGCCCTCCGTCACGAGCGGTACGGCAATCTGGCCGCCACCCGGAATCCGCCCTGTTCCCGTGGGCCTGCGGTGAAGTCGCCGTCCTGGAGCAAGGCCCGTTCACGCATGCCGATGAGTCCGTGCCCGCCCGCCCCGGCGGTCGTGACCTTACCCCCTTTCCCGTTGTCGACCACCTCGACGAGAACCTCCCGGGATGTCACTGTCACCGAGATCGTGCAGGACACGCGCTCCCCCGTGCCGTCCGCCGCGTGCTTGATCACGTTGGTGAGCGACTCCTGGACGATGCGGAAGACCGCGCTCTCGACGCCGCGCGGCAGGTCCTGCCCGCCGTCGACGTTCAGGGTCACCTGCAGGCCCGCCTCGCGAGCCCGACCGGCCAACGTCTCCAAACCGGCCAGTCCGGGCACGGGACCCGGCGGGGAGTCCCCCGGATCGCCGGCGCCGGTCGAGCGCAGCACACCCACCATGCGGCGCATCTCGTCGAGCGCGGTACGACTGGTCGCCTGGATCACTTCCAGCGCCGCGACGGTCTCTCCGGGGCGTTCCCCTGCCACGTGCACCGCGACCCCGGATTTCATGGCGATCAGGCTGAGGCTGTGGGCGACGACGTCGTGCAGTTCCCGGGCGATGCGAACCCGCTCCTCGGCCACGGCGAGGCGAAGCCGCTGTTCGGCGATCCGAGCCGCGCCGGTCCGCCGTTCCCGCACGGTGAGGCCGAGCAGCCAGGCGGCCGCCATGCCCAGCCAGCTCAGCCCGATCAGCCCGAAGCCGCCCACGAGGCTGGGCTCGTGCGACATCGGCACCAGGACGGCGGCGCCGGCCAGGCCGGCCGCGAGGCCGAGGTAGGCGGGCGGGCCCGAGGTGGCCAGCCCGACCGTGTAGAGCACGAACGCCCACGCCGGCCACGGATTGATCAGCGCGCCGGCCCACACCCCGGCGGCCGCGACGGCCAGCACCAGGGCGAGCGTGGGCAGCGGCCGGAGCCTGCGCAGCGCGGCGGCCAGGCCCAGCCCGGCCCCGAACAGCCAGCCGTACGGCGGCATGGCCACCCGTTCGAGCGCCACCAGGCCGATCGGGACGGCCAGCACCACGTCGAAGGCGAGCAGATGACTGCGGCGTAGGCGCGAAGCCGTCAACGGACGGAGGCCACCCATGTGATCACCTTACGCAGCGCCCGGCCGGAGGGCATCCGCCCTGGGTCGGAGGCGGCGGCCTCCGCCCCGGGGCGGACAGGTCCAGACCTGGGCTCGATGACTCCGGGCCCGGACTTTCGCCATCGTGAGGGGCATGATCGAAGTACGGAATCTGACCAAGCGCCACGGACCGAGGACCGCCGTCGACGACCTGTCCATCCACGTGCGGCCGGGTCTGGTGACAGGGTTCCTCGGCCCCAACGGGGCGGGGAAGTCGACCACCATGCGCGCGGTGCTCGGCCTGGTCACTCCCGACTCGGGCGAGACCCTCGTCGGCGGCCGGCCCTTCCGATCGCTGGTCCGTCCGCTCTGCTCTGTCGGCGCACTGCTGGACGCGGACGCCGCCCACACCGGCCGCTCGGCGTACCACCATCTGTCCGTGCTGGCCCGCGCCGGCGGCATCGGCCGCCGGCGGGTGGCCGAGGTGCTGGACCAGGTCGGCCTGACGGACGTGGCGCACCGGAGAGTGGGCGGTTTCTCGCTCGGCATGCGGCAGCGGCTGGGGATCGCCGCCGCGCTGCTCGGCGACCCCGGCGTGCTCATCCTCGACGAGCCGATCAACGGGCTCGACCCCGAGGGCATCCGGTGGATCCGCGAGCTGCTGCGCACACTGGCGGGCGAGGGCCGGACAATCTTCATCTCCAGCCACGTGATGAGCGAGACGGCGCTGACCGCGGACCGGGTCGTCATCATCGGGCGCGGCCGGCTCATCGCCGAGGCGACCATCGGCGAGCTCCTCGCGCGATTTCACCGGGACGTGCTGGTGCGCGGCCCCCGGGAGGACGAGCTGAAGCGGTTGCTGCTCGCGCACGGCGCCGTGGTGCGCCCCGAGCCGGGAGGCGGACTGGCCGTCGGCGGCGGCCGTCGCGGCGCCGCCCGCCCTCCCGCGCCGGACAACGTGTGGATCTCCGAGCTGGCCGCCGCGCACGGCATCCCGCTGTACGAGATCACGCCACGCAGCGCGTCGCTGGAAGAGGCGTTCATCGAGCTCACCGACAGCAGCACCGATCACAGGACGGGACGGCGGCAGGCATGACAACCGGTGGCACCTATATCGCGAGCAGCCTCGTGGAGTCCGACGGCCGCACGCTGGAACCCTCGCGCGCGCGGCTGATGCGGGATCTGGTCGCGGCGGAGTGGCTCAAGATCCGCTCGCTGCGCTCGACGTACTGTCTGCTGGCGGTGCTGCCGCTGCCGATCGTGCTCGGCGGCGGGCTGGCCCTGAGCGCCGCCGGCTCATGGGAGCGTCTGTCCGGACAGGGCCGATCCGGGTTCGACCCGTCGGCGGCGGGCGGGACCGCGCTCCAGGTGACCTACCTGGTGCTGGCCGCCTTCGGCATCCTCGTCATCACCTCGGAGAGCACCACGGGCATGCTGCGCATGACGCTCACCGCCGTGCCACGGCGGCGCAGTCTGCTGACGGCGAAGGCGGTGGTGGTCGGCGTGGTGTCACTCGCGGCCGGCCAGGTCAGCTCGTTCGCCGTCTTCTTCGTCAGCCAGGCCGTGTTCGGCACCCGCGGCATCGGGGTGACGCTCGCGTCGCCGTACGCCCTGGCCACCGTGCTCGGTGCCGGGTTCAGTTGCATGGTGATGGGGCTGGTGGGGCTGGGAGTGGGGACAGTGCTGCGTTCGTCGGCCGGCGCGTTCATCGCGATCTTCGCTCTGCTGTTCGTGGTTCCCGCGCTGATCTCGCTGCTGCCCGCCCCGTGGGACGGGCGGATCGGCTCGCTCACCCTGCCGATGGCCTCCAACCTGCTGCCGGGCCGGATCCCCGGCGCGTGGCTGCCGCCGGCCGGGGCGGTGCTGGTGCTGCTCGGCTACGTCGCGCTCGCGCTCGCAGCCGCATCCGTCGCCATCACCCGCCGGGATCCCTGACTCCGTGCCCGGCTCTTCTCAGTAGGACTGGAGTTCGACGAGGTTGCCGTCGGGGTCGCGCAGGTGGGCGGTGCGGCAGGTCGGTCCCCATTCGGGCCGGTCGCCCGGCGGCACCACGACCCGGCCTCCGCACGCCGCCCCCGCGGCCACCGCGCGTTCGACGTCGTCCACGGTCAGGACCAGCATCGTCGTGTCGCCCGGGCCGCCGAGGCCGATGCCCGTTACCCGCTCCAGCATCGACCGGTCGAGCAGCGCGAGCACCGCCTCACCGCCGCGGTCCCAGTTGGCGTACGGCCCGTCCTGGTCGCCCTTGACGAGCCGGGCTCCGGCGACGCCGGTGAGCAGGCCGTCGTAGAAGCGGAAGGACTCGGCGAACCTGGAGGTGAGCACGCGAGGGTAGAGAGCGTCCATGGAAAGTCCTTGGTAGGCACCAACTATTGGTCTTGCCCTATCCTGCACTCATGACCGAGGTGCCGCAACTTCCCCCGTCTCTGCTCGGGATCACCGCGTTCCTGCTGTCGAAGGTGGGCGTCGCCGGGCGACGCCGCATGGGCGACCGGCTGCGCGGACACGGCATCGGCCTGTGGGACATGGCCGTGCTGGCCGCGCTCCGCGACTTCGGCCCCGCGTCCCAGCGCGAGCTCGGCGCCAGGCTGGGCATCGACCCCAGCGACCTGGTGGCGGTGATGGACACGCTCGTGCCGCTTGGCCTGGTGGAGCGCGAGCGCGACCCGGAGGACCGGCGGCGATACCGCGTCGCCGTCAGTTCCGCGGGCCTGGTCACGCTGGAGGCGGCCCTGCGCGAGGCCGGTGAGGTACGCGACGACGTGCTGGCCGCGCTGGACGAGGACGAGCGCGCGACCCTGCACGCGCTGCTCAGGAAGGCGTACGCCGGGCTGGAGCCGCGGGCACGCGCCTGAGCCGGGTCGGCGGATCAGCCGGTGGTCAGCCAGACGTATCCGGCGAAGCGCCCGGTGCGCCGCTCGCGGCGGTAGGAGTAGAGGTCGGCCGTCTCGATCGTGCAGCGGTCGTCGTGCCGGACGTCGGCCACGCCGGCCCGGGCGAGCTGGGCCGCGATCCCGGCCCGGATGTCGAGCGCGGGCGTGCCGTTCCGGGTCCGCGACCAGGTCTCCGGCACGCTGGCGGCGACGCGCTCGCGCAGATCTTCCGGCACCTCGTAGCAGAGCCCGCACGCCGACGGCCCGATCACGGCCGTCATCCGCTCCGGCCGCGCGCCGTTGGCCGTCATCGCCTCGACCAGGGCGGGCACCACGCCCGCCTCCGTGCCCGGCCGTCCCGAGTGCGCGCCGCCGACCAGCCCGGCCTCCGGATCGGCCACCAGCACGGGCGCGCAGTCGGCGACCAGGACCGCCAGGCCGAGCCCGGGACGGTCGGTGAACACCGCGTCCAGCGCGGGCGGGTCGTCCCCGAACGGCCCCTCGGCGTATGCGACGTCGGTGCCGTGGACCTGGCGCATGAACACCACCTGGCCGAGCCCGAACTCCGCGGCCGTCTTCGCCCGGTTCTCGGCGACCGCCGCGGGGTCGTCCCCCACCGCCCCGCCGAGGTTGCGCGTGCCGTACGGCCCGGCGCTCACGCCGCCGTTCCGGTCGGTGAAGGCCATGCGGACCCGATCGATCGCAATCACCCGATTAGCGTACGGCCAGGGAAAGGAGCGTGACATGCGTGCGGTGGTGTACGAGGAGTTCGGCGGGCGGGCCGGGGTGCGCGAGGTGGCGGACCCGGTGGCGCCGCCGGACGGTGTGGTGATCAGGGTCGAGGCGACCGGGATGTGTCGCAGCGACTGGCACGGGTGGATGGGCCACGACGCGGACATCACCGTCCTGCCGCACGTGCCCGGCCACGAACTGGCCGGGGTGGTGGAGTCGGCGGGCCCGCGGGTGACCCGCTGGCGGCCGGGCGACCGGGTGATGACGCCGTTCGTCTGCGCCTGCGGGAGCTGCCGCGAGTGCGTCGCCGGTAACCAGCAGGTGTGCGAGCGCCAGACGCAGCCCGGCTTCACCCACTGGGGATCGTTCGCCGAGCTGGTCGCGATCGACCACGCCGACGTGAACCTCGTACGGCTGCCGGACGGCATGGCGTTCGCCACGGCGGCGAGCCTGGGCTGCCGCTTCGCCACGGCGTTCCGCGCGGTCGTCGACCAGGGGCGGGCGCGGGCGGGCCGGTGGCTGGCCGTGCACGGCTGCGGCGGGGTCGGGCTGTCGGCCGTGATGATCGGCGCCGCCGTGGGCGCGCGGGTCGTCGCGGTGGACGTGTCCCCCGCCGCACTCGACCTGGCCCGGCGGTTCGGCGCGGCCGAGTGCGTCCTGGTCGCCGAGGGCGACTCGCCCGAAGAATCGGCCGCCCGGGTCAGGGCCGCGACCGGGGGCGGCGGCGCCGACGTCTCGCTCGACGCGCTGGGCGCCCGCGCGACCTGCGCCGCCTCGATCGGCAGCCTGCGCAGGCGCGGCCGTCACGTGCAGGTGGGCCTGCTCCCCGGGGAGACCTCCCTGCCGATGGGCCGGGTCATCGCGCACGAGCTGGAGATCGCGGGCAGCCACGGCATGGCCGCCCACGCCTACCCGCCGATGCTGGAGCTGATCGCGGCGGGCGTGCTCCGCCCCGACCTGCTGGTCACCCGCACCGTCGGCCTGGACGACGCGCCGGACGCGCTGACCCGGCCGGGCGCGCATCCGGGCGTCACCATGATCATCCCTGGCCGGTGAGCGACGCGTAGAGCTCGTGGGTGCGCTCGGCGATCCGCCGCCAGGAGAAGTGGTCGATCGCGCGCACGCGCCCGGCCTCGCCCATCGCGGCCGCGAGGCGCGGGTCGCCGAGCACCCCGTTCACCCGCTCGGCCAGCGCCGCGGCGAACGCCTCCGGGTCGTGCGGCTCGCCGTCGGGACCCTGGTCGATCGGGACGAGCAGGCCCGTCTCGCCGTCGGCGACCACCTCGGGGATGCCTCCGGTCGCGGTCGCCACGACGGCGGTCTCACACGCCATCGCCTCCAGGTTCACGATGCCCATCGGCTCGTACACCGAGGGGCACACGAACACGGTGGCGTGCGTGAGGATCTGGATCACCTCGGGCCTGGGCAGCATCTCGGAGATCCACACCACGCCCTTGCGGGAGGCCGACAGCTCGCGCACGAGCGCCGTGACCTCCTCGGCGATCTCCGGCGTGTCGGGCGCGCCCGCGCACAGCACGAGCTGCGCCGCCGGGTCGAACGACCGGGCCGCGTGGAGCAGGTGCACCAGGCCCTTCTGCCGGGTGATGCGCCCCACGAAGACGACGTACGGCACGGCCGGGTCGATGCCGTGCTTCACCAGGGCCTCGGTGCCCCGGGACGGCGCGTACTCCTCGGTGTCGATCCCGTTGTGGATCACCCGCACGCGCTCGGCGGGGATCTCGGGGTAGGCCGTGAGCACGTCGCGGCGCATACCCTCGGACACCGCGATGATCGCGTCGGCATCGTGGAGCGCGGTCCGCTCCGCCCACGACGACAGCGTGTAGCCGCCGCCGAGCTGCTCGGCCTTCCACGGCCGCAGCGGCTCCAGGCTGTGCGTGGTGGCCACGTGCGGCACGCCGTACAGCATCTTGGCGACGTGGCCGGCGAAGTTCGCGTACCAGGTGTGGCTGTGCACGACGTCGGCGCCCTCGCAGCCGGCGGCCATCTCGACGTCGACGCCGAGCACCTGCAGGGCGGCGTTCGCGCCCGACAGCCCTCCGGGGACCGCGTAGGCCCGCACTCCGGGCTCCTCGCGCGGGGCGCCGAAGCACCGCACCCGCACGTCGGCCAGCCGGCGAAGCTCCCGCGCGAGGTACTCGACATGGACTCCGGCACCGCCGTACACCTCGGGCGGATACTCACGGCTCAGCAGATCGACACGCATACGAGTGAGCTTAGAGTCCCTGATTGACACCGATTGCCGGTGTCCCTGGTGTTTGTTAGCCGTTTCGGGGGTTAAGGTCCTGCCTATGAAGGTCCTGGCGATCGTGCTCGCGGGTGGAGAGGGCAAGCGGCTGATGCCGCTGACCGCGGATCGGGCCAAGCCCGCCGTGCCCTTCGGCGGCATCTACCGGCTCATCGACTTCGTCCTGTCGAATCTGGCGAACGCCCACTACTGGCAGATCGTCGTGCTGACGCAGTACAAGAACCACAGCCTGGACCGGCACATCTCCCGGACGTGGCGGCTGTCGTCGATGCTCGGCAACTACGTGACCCCGGTGCCGGCGCAGCAGCGGCTCGGGCCGCGCTGGTTCGCCGGATCGGCCGACGCGCTGTTCCAGAACCTCAATCTCATCTACGACGAGATGCCCGATCACGTGATCGTCTTCGGCGCGGACCACATCTACCGGATGGATCCGCGCCAGATGGTCGACCAGCACATCGACTCGGGCGCGGACGTGACCGTCGCCGCGATCCGCCAGCCCCTCGAACTGGCCGACCAGTTCGGGGTCATCGAGGCGGACCCCTCGGGCCGCCGGATCGTCGCGTTCCGCGAGAAGCCGAAGGACGCGGTGGGCCTGCCCGACGCCCCCGACCAGATCTTCGCCTCGATGGGCAACTACGTCTTCAAGACCCAGGCCCTGATCGAGGCCCTGCGCGAGGACGCACTCGACCCCAGCAGCAAGCACGACCTCGGCGGCAACATCATCCCGATGTTCGTCAAGAGCGGCGGCGCCGAGGTGTACGACTTCGCGCACAACGTGGTGCCCGGCTCCACCGAACGCGACCGGGGCTACTGGCGCGACGTGGGGACGCTCGACGCCTACTACGAGGCCAACATGGACCTCATCTCGGTGCAGCCGGTCTTCAACCTCTACAACGACCGGTGGCCGATCTACACCGGCAACGATCCGCTGCCGCCGGCGAAGTTCGTGCACAACGAGGGCGACCGGGTGGGGCACGCGATGGAATCGCTCGTGTCACCCGGGGTCATCGTGTCGGGCGGCACCGCGCTGCGCTCCATCCTGTCCCCCGGCGTGGTGCTGCACTCCCACTCGCACGTCGAGGACTCGGTGCTGATGGGCAGCGTGAAGGTCGGCAGGGGCGCGATCGTCCGCAAGGCCATCATCGACAAGAACGTGGTCATCCCCGACGGTGCCCGGATCGGCTTCGACCTGGAGTACGACCGCCAGCGCTTCGCGGTGACCCGCAGTGGTGTGGTCGTGATCGGGAAGAACGAGATCGTCGACCGCTGAACGCCCGGCGATCGGCGGGCGTTCAGCGGCCGTTGATCCGCCACATCGGCTCGACCACGGTCCACTGGGCCTCCCACACCCGGCGGGCCCGGCGCTGGTTGACCAGGCGGGTGCAGGTCACCAGCAGCGCGAGGAGCGCGCCTGCGGCCAGCGGCATGCCCGTGCCGACGGTGAGCGCGGCGACCACCGTGGTCTCCCGGTCCTGCGGCCGGGGCGTGATCGCGCCTTTGCCGTCGGTCCAGACGCGCACCGTCTCGCCCGCGTGCCTGCTCGGCGGGACCTCGATGACACCGGCTCTCGCCGTGCCGTCGGGGGCCACCCAGGTGGCCTGGGCGTGCCCGACCGCCGCTCCGGCCACCGACAGCCGGGGCGTCGTCACGTCACCGGTCAGCGTGGCGACGACCTGATGCCGGTTGTGCGCCTGCCGGGCCTCGGCTCTCAGGCCGTTGCCGTACTCGCGTATGCCGAGCATCACGCCGGCCACGACCGCGACCACGACCCCCAGCACCGCGGCAAGCCGGACCAGCGCTTCGACCCGGTCGCACCGGCGCCGAAGCGGATTCCTATCAAGTCCCAGCCAGCGGACGAACCTGGCGAATGGCTTCTGCGACATCTCACACCTCACAGGGTCATTACCACTGCGAGTCCCGTTTATGCCTATTTTGCATCCCAAGAGAATCCAGGGGAACGCCTCTCCCGATATGCCTGGACACCTTCGTCCATTTCCCCGCTCTCCCTCGCCTCCCACTGCCAGGCGCGCACCTCGGTCTCCCCGGCCCGGCCGTCGATGATCTGCTTGGCCGCGGTCAGCGTCAGGCGGGACCGTCCGGCGATCGTGGCGGCCAGGCCGTACACGCGCTCGCGCAGGCTCTCCGGCGGGCAGACCTCGTCGACGAGGCCCATACGCAACGCCTGATCTGCGTCGATGAGCTCGGCCGAGAAGAGCGGCAGCTTCGCGGTGGCGGGCCCGGCGATCTGTGCGAGCCGCCGCGTGGAGCTGAGCGGATAGACGATGCCGAGCTTGGCCGGGGTGACGCCGAAGCGGGCGCCGGAGGCGGCGAGGCGCAGGTCGCAGGCGAGCGCGAGCTGGCATCCGCCGCCGACGCAGTATCCCTCGATCATCGCGATCACGGGTTTGGGAAAGGTCATGAGCGCGTGCTCTGCGACCACGGTGAGACCGGTGTCATCGTCGTTATCGCCAAGCTCATGAATTTCCGAAATATCAGCACCGGAACAGAAAGTCGCACCGGCGCCGGTAAGGATGAGGACGCGTACCTTCATACCGGCGGCCAGGTCCGCCTGGATGCCCGGCAGCGCCCGCCACATCGCGGCGGTCATGGCCCGTGCTCATGGTCGCACTCCTCTCCTCATTCGGCTCCGCGGGCGGCCTCGTCCCTCGGCCCACCGCTCCGCTCACTCCTCGGCTCGCCGCTCATACGCGTGGCGGGCCGGTCGAGGGTCAGGGTGGAGACGTGCTCGTCGAGGGTCAGTTCGAACCCGTCGATACCATGCATCTCTCGATTGTCCAGGTCATCCGCCCGGCTCCCGCGGCAGGGGCCCGCCCGCGACGGCATCGCCCGCGCACCGGGCTGATGCCGCGCGAACGGCCTCCCGGCTTTTTCCTCAAATTCCTCTCTGGTGGCATAATCGCCGCGCAGCGGGATGATCCCGTACGCATAACCCCAAGGAGTCTCTGGGTGTTCGGGATCCTCCGGCCGTGTGCCCGCCACTCCTGCCCGTCCGTCCACGAGGCCTGGCGCGCGCACCTGTGCGGGCTGTGCCTGACACTGCGGGACCGGCACGGGCACCTGGCCCGCATGGCGACCAACTACGACGGCCTCATCCTGTCCGTCCTGACCGAGGCGCAGTCGCGGGTTCACTCAGGGGCCCGATCAGGGGCCGGGCCGCGAGCGGGGACGGGGCCGAACCGGCGCACCGCCGGGCCCTGCGCGCTGCGCGGCTTCCGGCCGGCGCAGGTGCTGCCGTCGGACGACGCGGGCGCCCGACTGGCCGCCGTGGTCTCGCTGGCCCTCGCCGCGGGCAAGATCCGCGACCACGCGTCCGACGGCGACGGGATCGCGGCCCAGCGCGTGGCCGGTGTCCCGATGCGCGTCACGGCCGCCGCCTGGGCCTCGGCCGCCCGCCGCGGCGCGGAGTCGATCGGATTCGACACGGCCGTCCTGACCGAGGTCTCGGCCCGCCAGGCGCTGCTCGAGGCGTCCCCCGGGCGCGCCCTGCTCGACGTCACGGAACCCACCGAGACCGCGGTGGCCGCGGCCTTCGCGCACACGGCCACGCTCGCGGGCCGGCCGGGCAACGCCGAGAGCCTGCGCGAGGCCGGACGTTTCTTCGGCCGGATCGCCCATTTGATCGACGCGGTCGAGGACCTCGCCGAGGACCGGGCCCGAGGGGCCTACAACCCGCTCGACGCGACCGGCACCTCGCCCACCGAGGCCCGTCGGGTGTGCGAGGACGCGCTGCACGGGCTGCGCCTCGCCGTACGCGACCTCGACCTGGAGGAGCGGCACCTGGTCGAGGCGCTGCTGTGCGGCGAGACCCGCCGCGCCGTCGACCGGGCGTTCGGGACACGGGCCCACGGCGCCGCCTGCGCGGCGCACCGCGCGCCGGCCGGGGACACCTCCCCGGCGCCGCCGGACGCCCCGCCCGGCGGCTCCCCCCAGGGCCCCGGCGACCGCCCGGGGCTCGGACTGACGGCGGCGGCCGGGGTGGCGGTCTTCCTGACCTGCGGGCTCTATCGCCCGCCGTGGAGCACCGAGCGGAACGCGCCATGGCACGAACGCTGCTTCTGCGACCAGTGCGACTGCTGCGACTGTTGCGACTGCTGCTCGTCCTGCTCCGACGGAAGCTCGGGCGACGGCGGCTCGGGCGACGGCGGCTGCGGTGACGGATGTTGCTGTGGTGACGGGTGTTGCTGCGGTGACGGGTGCTGCTGCGACTGCGGTTCCTGAGGCCGGACCCCACGCCTGTGCGGCGCATCGGCGACCGGGCCCGCCGGAGTGCCGGGCCCCTAGGAAGATCGGCGATATCGTCGTGCCCATGCGGAGATCGCGGCCCCCCTTCCGCCGGCTCACCCCCGCCGAGCGACGGCTGTGGGACGCCTATCCCACCGGCGCCTGGGTCGACCTGCGCCATGGCCGGGCGGTGGACTCCTCCTCCGGCGGCGCGTGGGGCTCGAAAGGCTTGTGGGGCGGCTCACGGGTGGTCCGCGCCGAGGTGATCGCCGCCTTGGTGCTCGACCGGGGCGCCGGCGGATCGCCCTGGGTGCCGGGTGTCCGGCTCGCCGGAGCCCGGATCGTCGGCGACCTCAACCTGTCCGACGCCACGATCGAGGCGAAGCTCCACCTGCTCGACTGCCACATCGCCGGAACGGTCTCGCTCAACGACGCCAGGACCAGGGGCGTACGGCTGCGGCGCTGTGACATCCTGCGCTTCCGAGCCAGCAGGGCCACGATCGACGGGCTGCTCGACCTCGACGGATCGGTCGTCCACGCGGGGGTGCGCCTGGACAACGCCCACGTGACCGGGCAGCTCCGGCTCTCCGGCACGCGCGTGGGCACCCCCGGCGAGGCGCCGTACCGCGAACCGGGGGCGGACCCGGCGGAACCGGGTTCCTGGGGACTGGGTTCCCGGGGACTGAACGGCTGGAACGGGCCGGAGGGATCGGAGGAGCCGCGGACCTGGGAGTCGGTGGCACTGTGGGCCGGCGGGCTCGTGGTGGACGGCAGCGCCTTCCTGCGCGACATGCGGGCCACGGGCGGGCTGCGGCTGATCGGCGCCCGCTTCTCCAGCGGGCTCTATCTCCAGGGCGCCGTCATCACGACGGACGGCACTCCCGCCGTGCACGCCGACCACCTGCAGGCCGCCGCGGCCGAACTCGGCGCGGGGTTCACCGCCGACGGGACCGTACGGCTGCGCGGCGCGCGTATCGGCGGGGTCCTGTCGTTCCACGGCTCGGTGCTGCGGGCACCGGGACGGGTGCTGCACCTGAGCCACATGCAGGCCGACGAGCTCATTCTGCTGCCCGAGTCGATCGAGGGCGAGGTCAACCTCGGCTACTCCCGCCTGGGGGTGCTGTTCGATCGCCCGGAAGGCTACCCGGGCGACGTGCGGCTCAACGGACTGACGTACGAGTCGCTGCGCGGGCCGGCGACCCTGGCGGACCGGCTCTCCTGGCTGCGGTGCGATCCCGGCGGCTACCTGCCCCAGCCGTACGAGCAACTGGCGGCCTATTACCGGCGGATCGGGCACGAGCCGGACGCGCGGCGGGTGCTGCTGGCCCGGCAGCGGGCCCGGCGGCGGACGCTGCGGCTGCCCGGGCGGCTGTGGGGCCGGCTGCTCGACGGCCTCGTGGGGTACGGCTACCGGCCCTGGCTCGCCGGCCTGTGGGCCGCCCTGCTTCTCGCCACGGGCACGATGATCTTCACCCAGTGGCCGCCGCATCAGATCGGGCTGGACGAGTCGCGCCACTTCAACGCGTTCGTCTACACGCTCGATCTGCTCGTGCCGGTGAGCGTGTTCGAGCAGCGGGGCGCCTGGGAGCCGGCCGGATGGACCCAGTGGCTGGCGAACGGTCTGGTCGCCGCGGGCTGGATCCTCGCCACCGCGCTCATCGCCGGCGCGAGCAGGCTGCTGCGCCCGTCCAACGCCCCCTGACACCCGCCGCCCGGCTCCCAAGGCCCCAAGCCCCGATGATCAGGCAGGTGATCCGGCGGGGTCAGCGGGCGGGGGTGTCGACGCGCAGGCGGGGAAGGCTCTCGGGATACTTCTCGCGGATGAACCCGACCAGGTGCTCGCGGATGTCGCAGCGCAGGTCGAAGGCGCTCGCCGAATCGGCCGCGCTCATCAGGGCGCGCAGCTCGACCAGCCCGCCCGGGGTGATGTCGGTGACCTGGAGCGTCCAGTCCTTCTGGTCCCACAGCGGGTTGTCGCGCAGCGCCCGGTAGAGCTCGGCGCGCACCTCCTCGACCGGGACCGACCAGTCCACGCGCAGGTACACGCTGCCGAGGATGCGGCTCTCGTGGCGCGTCCAGTTCTCGAACGGGTTGGTGGTGAAGTAGGACACCGGCAGGATGAGCCGCCGTTCGTCCCACAGGCGCAGCGCCACGTAGGTGAGGGTCAGCTCCTCGATCCGGCCCCACTCGTCCTCCACCACGACCACGTCGTCGAGCCGCAGCGCGTCGCTGAAGGCCAGCTGCAGCCCGGCCAGCATGTTGCCGAGCGTGGACTGGGCCGCGATGCCGCCCACCACACCGGCGATCCCGGCGGAGGCGAGCAGCCCCGCGCCGAGCGCCCGCACCTGCGGGAAGGTGAACAGCATCGCCCCGAGCGCGAGCACCACGACGACCGCCGCCGACACCCGGCGCACCAGCGCGATCTGGGTGCGGATGCGCCGGGCCCTGCGGTTGCGCTCGCCCTCGACCCGCGTGAGCCGGTCGAGGACGACGTCGGTCACCGCGTACGCCGCCTGGATCATCAGCCAGGTCACGCAGGCGATCAGCAGCAGCGACAGCACCTGCTGGAAGCCGTGGGAGTCCGACCCCGGCATGTCGGGGTCGTAGGCCGCCTTGACGGTGCCGACCACCGCCGAGGCAAAGCCCGGCCAGGTGCACCGGCGCACGAACGGCCCGGCGAGCGCCCATCGCTCCCCTATCAGGCGTGATTTGAGCACCCGCCGGACCAGTTCCACCGCGGCGATCGCCGTGGCCACCGCGATCGCCAAGGTCGCCCAGTTCCATGCTGCCGCTGTGACGGCGCCCCCTGTCGTCGTCATGGGGTTCCCTTTGCCCTTTATGGGAGCGCCGAAAACAGCGAGATCAGAAGGCTTCGTCGAAGCTGACGTCGCCTTCGACGGCCACCTGGTAAGCCGAGACCCGGCGCTCGAAGAAGTTCGCCAGCTCCTGCACGTCCTGGAACTCCATGAAGGGGAAGGGGTTGTCCGTGCCGTACCGCACGGGCAGGCCGAGCCGGGCGAGCCTGCGGTCGGCGACGTACTCCAGGTAGCGCCGCATGTTGTCGGCGCTCATGACGCCGTGCCCGTCGCCGCACAGGTCGCGGGCGAAGGCGAGCTCGGCGGCGACCGCCTCCTCCATCATCCGCGTCACCTGGGCCGCCAGCTCGGCGTCGAACAGGTCCGGCTCCTCGCGGCGCACGGTGTCCACCACCTCGAAGGCGAACTCCATGTGCATCGACTCGTCGCGGAACACCCAGTTGGTGCCCGTGGCGAGGCCGCCGAGCAGGCCGCGCGAGCGGAACCAGTAGACGTACGCGAAGGCGCCGTAGAAGAACAGGCCCTCGATGCAGGCGGCGAAGCAGACGAGGTTGAGCAGGAAGGCCCGCCGGTCCTCCCGGGTCTCCAGCCGGTTCAGCTCGCTGATCGAGTCGATCCAGCGGAAGCAGAACTCCGCCTTGTCGCGGATCGACGGGATGTGCTCCACGGCCGCGAACGCCTTGACCCGCTCGTCGTGGTCGGGCAGGTAGGTGTCCAGCAGCGTCAGGTAGAACTGGACGTGCACCGCCTCCTCGAACAACTGGCGGCTCAGGTACAGCCGCGCCTCGGGGGCGTTGACGTGCTGGTAGAGGTTCAGCACGAGGTTGTTGGCCACGATCGAGTCGCCGGTGGCGAAGAACGCCACGAGCCGGTTGATCAGGTGCCGCTCCCCCTCGTCGAGGGTCGCGAGGTCGGCGAGATCGGAGGCGAGGTCGACCTCCTCCACCGTCCAGGTGTTCCTGATCGCCGCGCGGTACCTCTCGTAGAACCCGGGGTAGCGCATCGGGCGCAGGGTCAGGTCCATACCGGGGTCGAGCAGCATCGTTCTCATTGGCATGCCTCGCAGATTTCCGGGTTCTCAAGGGAGCAGGCGACGGCCTCATCGGGGGTGACGGCCGGCACGGTCGTCTGGGCGATCCTCGTCGCCGGACGGGAGCGCAGGTAGTAGGTGGTCTTCAGGCCCGACCGCCAGGCGTAGGCGTACATCGAGGAGAGCTTGCCGATGGTGGGGGCGGCCATGAAGAGGTTGAGCGACTGCGACTGGTCGACGTACGGCTGCCGCGCGGCGGCCAGGTCGATGAGGGCCTTCTGCGGGAGCTCCCAGGCGGTGCGGTAGAGCGTCCTGATCTCGTCTGGGATGGTCGTGATGTCCTGGATCGAGCCGTCGTTGAGCTTGATCGCGTCGCGCATCGGCCTGGTCCACAGGCCGAGGGCCTGGAGATCGCGCACGAGATACCGGTTGACCTGGAGGAACTCTCCCGACAGCGTCTCGCGCTTGAAGACGTTGGACACCTGCGGCTCGACGCACTCGTAGCAGCCTGCGATCGAGGCGATCGTGGCCGTCGGCGCGATCGCGACCAGCAGGGAGTTGCGCAGCCCGGTCTCCGCGATCCTGGCCCGCAGCGCGGCCCACTCCTCCGGGTGCGCCGGTGCGCACGGGAAGTGGTCGGGGTGCAGCACGCCGCCCGCCGCCCGGGTCTCCTCGTAGGCGGGGTGGCGCCCGCGTTCGACGGCCAGGTCGGCCGAGGTGCCGTACGCCGCGAGCGCGATCTCCTCGGCGATGCGGGTCGACAGCGTGAGCGCCTCCGGCGCGTCGAACGGCAGGCGCAGCGCGAAGAACACGTCGGCGAGGCCCATGACGCCGAGCCCCACCGGCCGCCACTTCCGGTTGGCCGCCTCCGCCTCCGGCGTCGGGTAGAAGCCGAGGTCGATCGTCCGGTCCAAGAACCGCACGGCGGTGCGGACGGTGGCGCGCAGCCTGCCGAAGTCTACGGCGTCCCCCTCGGGGGTCAGGTGGGCGGCCAGGTTGACCGAGCCGAGGTTGCAGACGGCGGTCTCGCCGTCGCTGGTGACCTCCAGGATCTCGGTGCAGAGATTGGACAGGTGGATGACGTTGCCGGGCAGCGCGGTCTGGTTGGACGCGCGGTTGGCGGCGTCCTTGAACGTCATCCAGCCGTTGCCGGTCTGGGCGAGGGTGCGCATCATCCGGGCGTACAGGGCCCGGGCGGGCACCTGCCGGACATATCGCCCGGCGGACTCCAGTTCGCGGTAGCGGGCGTCGAACGCCTCACCCCACAGGTCGGTCAGCTCGGGGGTCTCCTTGGGGTCGAACAGCGACCACGTGCCGTCCGCCTCGACCCTGCGCATGAACTCGTCGGGCACCCAGTTGGCCAGGTTGAGGTTGTGGGCGCGGCGCGACTCCTCGCCCGTGTTGTCGCGAAGCTCCAGGAACTCCTCGATGTCGGCGTGCCAGGTCTCCAGGTAGACGCAGGCCGCGCCCTTGCGCCTGCCGCCCTGGTTGACCGCCGCCACCGACGCGTCGAGCGTGCGCAGCCACGGCACGATGCCGTTGGACAGGCCGTTGGTGCCCCGGATGAGCGAGCCGCGCGAGCGCACCCGGGTCCAGGCGACGCCGATGCCGCCGGAGTACTTCGACAGCCGCGCCACCTGGCCGTACCGCTCGTAGATGCTCTCCAGCTCGTCGCGCGGCGAGTCGAGCAGGAAGCACGACGACAGCTGCGGCCGGCGGGCGCCCGAGTTGAACAGCGTCGGCGAACTGGGCAGGTAGGCCAGGGTGGACATCAGGCCGTACAGCTCGGCCGCCTCCGCCACCGAGGCCGACAGGCCGCAGGCGACCCGCAGCAGGAAGTGCTGCGGGCGTTCCAGCACCCGCCGGGTGACCGGGTGACGCAGCAGGTAGCGGTCGTAGACCGTGCGCAGCCCGAAGTATTCGAAGCGGTCGTCGGCCGCCGGGTCGATCAGCGCGTCGAGCGACTCGGCCTCGTCGGCCACGAACGCGGCGACGACGTCGCCCAGCAGCCCGGCGGCGTGGGCGGCCGCGACCGACTCGGAGAACGTGCGCACCCCCTCGGCCGCCGCCTCCTCCGCGATCAGCCCGTTCAGCAGCCGGGCCGCCCGGCGGGAGTTCTCCGGGTCGGCGATGACCCCGGCCGCCGCCTCCTCGATGGCCTGCCACACGGCCGCCACGTCGCGCGCGCCGTCCGCCCGCGCCAGGCCGGGCGCCGGGTCGGTGATCGTCATCAGATGCCCCCTCCTCGTCGTTCCGTGTCCGGCCGGATCGGAGAAGGGGGATGCCGCGGCGCACGCGCACGAAACAGACGTGCCGTGACGGTGCGGCGAACCCTCCCGCGAGGCCCGGCGCGGGGCGCGCGCCCATGCGCGCGCCGTCACTGGCAGGTCTTCGGACTCGCGGGCGTCCGGCCGGGCTCACGCCCCACCGGTCCTACTGGCCGTCGCTTCCCGGGCGCGCTCGCGCCCAGTGCTTGAGGACACAGCACCGTGCTGTGCCGACGGCGGTCGTTCCCGCTCACCGCTGCGGGGCAGTCCCGGATTCGCACCGGGTTCCCTCTTGCCTCACCTAGGTGAACCAGCAACGCGATGGATCCTACATCTTGTGGCCCTGATCGCAACCGGCCCTACAAGTTGTGTTTTTCAGTGCAATCCGAGATCATTGAGCAGCAGAGCCGTACGGCGCGCCTCGACGGTCAGCCATTGCCGGAAGTCGTCGCCCTCGAGCCACATCGGCGTCCAGTCGTTACGCTCGCACAGGCTCCGCCATCCCGGAGTGCCGGCGACGGCCCGGCACAGATCGAGCAGGGCGTCCCGCCCGGGCGTGCCAGGCGGAGCGATCAGCCCGGTCCAGTCGGCGTACACGATCCGTACGCCCGACTCCGACAGCGTCGGCGCGTCCACTCCGGGCAGCCGCTCGGCGGAGGAGACGGCGAGCGGCCGCAGCCGTCCGGCGCGCACGTGGGGGGCGACCTCGCGCCTGCTGCCGAACCCGAGAGCGATCCGCCCGTCGAGGACCGCGGCGACGGCCTGCGCCCTGGTGTCGAACGCGACGTAGTGGAGCAGGCGCGGGTCGGCTCCCAGGCCCCGCGCGGTCAGGCCGAGCAGCAGGTGCTCCGGACCTCGGTCGGCGCCGCCGCCCACTCCGGGCCCGCCGGGGTCGCGCAGCAGAGCGGCGGCGAACTGCTCGAACGTGCGGTAGCCCGAGTCGGGAGAGGCGACCAGCACCTCCCACTCCCCCGCCAGCCGAGCGAGCGGGACGGCCCTCGTGACCAGGAGCGGGTCACGGGTCAGCGCGCAGGCGGCGAGCAGCGCCGGGTCGGCGATCACCAGATCGGTCCGCGGCCCGCCCGGCCGGGCGAGCAACTGCCCGCCGTCACCGGTCTCCCGCCTGATCCGTACGGCCCGGGCCCAGCGGCGCCCCTCGATGAGCGCCTTGAACCCGGCGGCGACGCCGTCTCCGCATCCTCCGGGCGGCCCGGGGACCGCGAGAGAGAGCTCCCTCCGGTACGGCGGCGCCTGGACGCCACACGCGCCCGCGAGGGCCAGGGCTCCCAGCGCGAGGACCGTACGGCGTCGCATGTCGGCACCCTCCCGCCCGAAGAGTCCCTTACACGCACAGACTATGAGTAACCACACCATGTCACCACATAACGGACGTTACGGCTGCGGCGATCGATGCGGGTCGCGGCGGTGGCCTGCGGGAGCACGAGGGCCGTGCCGCTTGCTGCCGGAGGACGTGGACATGCGGGAGGGCGGCCGCGCTTCGCGCCCACACCCCTACCCTGTCCGGATGGGCACCGACATCTACGGATTCATAGAGATGCGTCACCCGCACGCCGACGAGGACTGGTACGAGGGAGACGCGTGGAGCGTTTCCCTGCCTCTTTACCCGCTCTATGGCGTCAATGACTACGCGTCGCTCGGTTGCCTCTTCGGCATTCGCAACCGGCTTGGCTGGACCCCTGTCGCGGCCGGCCGGGGCCTGCCGGCCGACGTTTCGGGACCCGTCCGTACCCACTATGAGGACTGCGCGCGGATGGATGCCGCCATTCATGGCAGCACGTGGGTTTCATGGGCGGAGCTTCGTGATCTGGACATGACCGTCCGCCCCGCCGCCCGAGGAGTGCTCGATGTGCATTCGGAAGGCGGCCACTCGATCACGCGGTATCGGATCGACGACCGGTGGCCCGATGAGGTCGTCGAGCGGTACGGGATGCCGCCCTTGGGCACCTCGCCCCTCGGGGCCCCCGCGGGCCGCTGGGAGGTTTCGGGACAGACCCTCGAGTACGGCCCGGTGACGCGACTGGACGTGCTGGGACCGGGCACCGGGTGGGAGCACGTCTTCGCGGTGATGCGGGCGCTGGCGCAGCGATTCGGACCCGAAGGCGTGCGCCTGGTCGTCTGGTTCGACTGAGGGCGTCGTCCCGCTTTCGCGGGCGGGTTCCGCTTGCTGTCAGGGGTCGCGGGCACGCAGGACGCGATCTCGCTTGCCCAGCGGGGCGTCGCCCACGAGTTGGACGGCGTATCCCACCACCGCGCCGAGGAGCAACCGGGCCCACTGCGTCCGATTGAGACGCGCCTGGAGAAGGTTCACCAGCTCCTCCAGCTCGGTCCGCTGCGGCGCCGACTCGGGCAACTGCTGCCGGGCGATCTGCCGTACGCGCCCAAACTGCTCACGGCTCCGGCGTGCTGCCCGCACCAGGGTGAACACGAGGACGGCGACGACGGGCAGCGCCATCACGAAGTAGGTCACATGCATACCCGTACATCGGCGCCGGGGCCGCCCGGCATTGCGCCGAACCCCGGACCGTCCGGCTCGCGCCTGCGGCGCGAGCCGTACGGGAGGAAGGGGTTCTACTCGACCGTCACGCTCTTGGCGAGGTTGCGCGGGCGGTCGACGTCGCGCTCCAGGGCGACGGCGGCGTGGTAGGCGAACAGCTGCAGCGGGATCGTCAGCAGGATGGGGTCGAGCTCGACCTCGTTCTTGGGCACCACGATGCAGTCGTCGGCCGCCTCGGAGGTGCGGTGGCCGACCATGAGGATGCGCCCGTGCCGGGCCCGGATCTCGCCGAGCGTGGTGAGGTTCTTGTCCAGCAGCTCGTCGTCGGGGACGATCGCGACGGTCGGCAACTCGGGGCTGATCAGTGCGAGCGGGCCGTGCTTGAGCTCGCTCGCCGGATACGCCTCGGCGTGGACGTAGGAGATCTCCTTGAGCTTCTGGGCGCCCTCGCGGGCCACCGGGTAGCCGCGCACCCGGCCGACGAACATCATGCCGGGCGCGTCGGCGTACTTCTTGGCCAGCTCCTTGATCCGATCCTCCAGCGTGAGGATCTCCTCGATCTGCTCGGGCAGCCGGCGCAGGCCCTCGCAGATCCTGCGGCCGTCGGCCGGCGACAGGTCGCGTACGCGGCCGAGGTGCAGGGCGAGCAGCGCGAACGCCACGGCCGTCGAGGTGAACGCCTTGGTGGAGGCCACCGAGACCTCGGGACCTGCGTGCAGGTAGATGCCGCCGTCGGTCTCCCTGGCGATGGCGCTGCCGACGGTGTTGACGATGCCCAGCACCCGGCCGCCCTTGCGCTTGAGCTCCTGCACGGCGGCGAGGGTGTCGTACGTCTCGCCCGACTGGCTGATCGCGACGTACAGGGTGTCGGGCTCGACGACGGGGCTGCGGTAGCGGAACTCCGACGCCGGCTCGGCGTCGGCGGGGATGCGGGCCAGCTCCTCGATGAGCTGCGCGCCCATCTGGCCGGAGTAGTACGCGGACCCGCAGCCGATGATCTTCACGCGACGGAACGAGCGGGTCTCGCGGGCGTCCATGTTGAGGCCGCCGAGGTGGGCGATGTGGAACCGGTCGTCCATCCGGCCGCGCAGCGTGCGGGCGACCGTTTCGGGCTGTTCGGAGATCTCCTTGAGCAGGTAGTGCTCGTAGCCGCCGTTGTCGTAGTGGCCGGCGTCCCAGTCGACCGTGAACGGCTCCTTGGCCGTCTCCCTCGCGTCGCTGGTGAACGTGGTGAACCCGTCGGCCTTGATGACCGCGAGCTCGCCGTCCTCCAGGTGCACGACCTGCCGGGTGTAGCGGATGAGCGCGGCGACGTCGGAGGCGGCGAACATCTCCTTCTCGCCAAGGCCGAGCACGATCGGGCTGCCGTTGCGGGCCACCACGATCTCGCCGGGGCGCTGCGCGTCGACGACGGCGATGCCGTACGTGCCGACCACGCTCTTCAGCGCCCGCAGGACGGCCTCCCGCAGCGAGTCGGTGTCCTTGACCATGCGCCCGATGAGGTGCGAGAGCACCTCGCTGTCGGTCTCGCTCTCGAACTTCACGCCCTCGCCTTCGAGGCGGCGGCGCAGCTCGTCGGCGTTCTCGATGATGCCGTTGTGCACGACGGCGATCCGCTGCTCCTGGTCGAGGTGCGGGTGCGCGTTCACGTCACTGGGCGCGCCGTGCGTGGCCCACCGGGTGTGCCCGATGCCGATCGTGCCCTTGAACTTCGCGGGCACCTCCGCCGCCAGGTCGGCGACCCGGCCCTTGACCTTGCGCGTCCTGAGGCTCTTGGCGTTCACGACGGCGAGGCCGGCCGAGTCGTAGCCGCGGTACTCCAGCCGCTGGAGACCTTCGAGCAGGATGGGCGCCGCATCCTTCGGCCCGACATAAGCGACGATTCCGCACATAACCGCTCCTATCCGTAAACGATCCGCCGGAGTTGGCGCAGGGTCAGCTCCGGTGCCGCGACACGCCTTCCCGCGAGCTCGGCGGAGATCCTGGGGAAGATCTGGTCGTTGGTCAGCCCCCTCGACTTGAGTTCGCCGTGGCGGCGCCGCACGTACTCTTCCGCGGGCTCGCCGAAGTACGCCAGAACGTCGGCCACCACGCGGGCCGCCTCACCCGGCCCCAGTGACGTGGTCCGGGTGAGGTGGCCGATCAGGTCCTCGAAGGGATGCCGTGCCGTGGACACAGAGCAGGACCCTAACGCAGTGCAGATGCCGACTAACAAGTTTCCTGCCCGTTTTCGGGCAGGATCAAGCCGGAGACACCCCCCTGGCCGCTATCGTCTGCGCATCAGCAGGCGGCCCTGGCGGAACCGCTCGCCCTCCAGAGGCTCACGGAGCATCCGTCCGATCTCGGTGAAACCCGCCTCGCGGGCCAGCCCGGCGAGGTCGTCGATCGGCCATCGGTACGCCGGCGCCGCCTTGTGGTCGAATTCCGACACCGGATCGCCCTCGGATTCGTAGAAGCCGAGCAGGAGGTGTCCGCCGGGGGCCAGGACGCGGCGGAACTCGGCGAAGTACGGCGGCAGTTCCCGCGGCGGGGTGTGGATGACCGAGTACCAGGACAGGATGCCGCCCAGCTCGCCGTCGCCGAGGTCCAGCGCGTCCATGGATCCGAGCTCGAAGCGCAGATCGGGATAGGCCTCGCGGGCGATCTCGATCATCTTGGGCGACAGGTCGACGCCGAAGACGTCCAGTCCCAGGTCTCGCAGGTGCGCCGTCACGGCGCCGGGGCCGCATCCCAGCTCGGCCACGGGCCCGGAGCCGGCGGCCCGTACGGACTCGGCGAACGCGGCGAGCAGCGCGCGGTCCAGCGGCAGGCGGTCGAGCACGTCCCGGAAGAGCTCGGCGTAGAGGACGGCGACGGCGTCGTACGCCTCAGCCGTCGCGGTGAGATAGGGAGGGGTTTCGGTCATGCCGGACGACTGTAGTGTCCCTCCCGCCGATCTTCGCCCCGTCGCGTCGCCCCTCGAGGAACACGAGTCCCGCCGGGTGCCGCCCCGAAGACACGACACAGGCGATCGGGGGCGGATCCGGGCCGAAGATCCGGGGCCGATGGGCCGCGATCCGTCCCCTCGCAGCCGGCGATCAGGTCGCCGGGGCGGCGGCGCGCAGCACCTTCATGAACTCGCGCATCCACGCCGGGTGGTCCGGCCAGGCCCGCCCGGTCACGAGGTTCCGGTCGACGTGCGCCTCACTGTCGATCCAGGTGCCGCCTCCGCTCTCGACGTCCTGCGCGCAGGCGGCGTAGGCGCTGCTCTCCCGGCCCTTCAGCACCCCGGCCGCCGCGAGCACCAGCGGTCCGTGGCAGAGCGCGGCGATCGGCTTGCCGGCCTCCGCGAAATGGCGAACGATCTCCTGGACGTTCCGGTCGCCGCGGATGTACTCGGGGGCGCGCCCGCCGGGGATCACCAGGGCGGCGTACTCGTCCGGGTCCACTTCGGAGAAGGCGACGTCGGCCGCCCAGGTGTGGCCCGGCTTCTCTGTGTAGGTGTCGAAGCCCTCGACGAAGTCGTGCACCACGAACTGCAGCTTCCTGGCCACCGGCGCCGCGATGTGCGTCTCGTAGCCCTCCTCGAGAAGCCGCTGGTACGGATACATCACCTCCAGGTCCTCGGCCGCGTCACCGGTGATGATCAGTACCTTCGCCATGGCGTAGCCCATCCGTGTGCACGGTCGCGGCCTCATCCTGCGCGCGGCCTCCCCCGCGGGTCAACGTCCCGCCCCGCTTCGGTCACGCGGCGCGTCGGGCCACGGGATCGGCGGCAGTTGGCACCGGCACCCCCCGGGATCCGCTAGAGTTAGTGACGCGTCGCCGGGGAAAACCCCGAGCGATGGCTGCGGAAGTGGCTCAGTGGTAGAGCATCACCTTGCCAAGGTGAGGGTCGCGGGTTCGAATCCCGTCTTCCGCTCGGAGCCCGGACGACATCCGGGCACGGACGATTAGCTCAGCGGGAGAGCGCTTCCCTGACACGGAAGAGGTCACTGGTTCAATCCCAGTATCGTCCACCATGATTCGAAGGCCGGATTCCCACTCGAGGAGGTCCGGCCTTCGGCATTTCCACTGCCGGCCCCAGGCGCCGCGTCGATCACACCGGAGGACGGCGCGTCCGTGAACGAGACGGTTCGCGCCCTGTTGACGGAGATCCTGGACGAGGGCCTGGACGACTGGGTCACCCTGGGTCACGTCGTTCATCGCGCAGCGGTTCTGTCCCGCGGGACAGCGGCCGAATCGAGAAGAGTGGCGCTGACCGCCGTGCGAACGCTTCTCGCCCGACGACTGGCCGTCGCCGGAACCATCGGCGACTCGGGATTCGAGGCCTGGGCCCTGGAGCCAGAAGACGCTTTCGCGCGGATCATCAGCGAATGCGAGAACCGCGGCTGGACGCTCGGACTGACGGATGTCTGGCTCGCCAACACCGATGAGGGCGACCGCGTGGCCCGCTCGATGAAGGCGGAGGGAGCGGTCATACCGCACCGTTTGATCCGCTGATGTCGCGCCCCGGTCGCCGCGAAGCCCGACAACCATTCGGTATACCACCGGACATAGCGTGATTCATCTCGATATTAGGCCCCGGCCCTCCACGTCGGCGCCGGCCGCCCATTGCGACCGGCGCCGCCGGAGAAATCGCGGCACGGCGCCCGCCTCACCGGCAAAGCGTTCCCGCCGCCACCGGCACGCCCCCGCCACGAGCACCGGTATCACGATCGGCGCGGCCGGTCCCCACCGGCCTCCAGCACCGAGATAATCTTCTACCAATTTCCCCCGTGCCCACACAATCTATTTCGTCCGAAATCATACTGGGCACGTCTAGATTTCCTCTTAATGACGGGCTTTGTCGCCATTTTCCGCACGCAGCGGATGCCATGAACGGCAGGCGAGCGGGCCGCGTCCGGCGACCGGAGGAACTACCAGGACGGGACGACCAGAACCTGCGGCGCGGCCCGGTGCATCCGGGTACGCAGCCAGAGCAGTTGCAGGGCCGTCTCGGGGGCGCAATGGCGGGCGAGGCCGAGCAGATCGTCGTCCCTGAGCCCGCGGGCGGCCTGCGCGACCACGCTCCAGGACAGGTCGCACTCGGTGGCGAGGAGGTACAGCCCATGCAGGTCCCGCAGAAGCGCGAGACCCCCGCCGCCGTCCCCGCCGTCGTCCCCGCCGTCGTCCCCGCCCCCGGGCGTCACGGGCGGGAGCCGCGCCGCCCCGGAGGCCGCGCCCTCGACGCTCCCCCTCTCCCGTTCCGCGGCCCCGCGAACCACCCGCCGCAGGTCGGCCGTATCCAGGCCCGCCGCGTCGAACCCTCCGCCGTTGAACCCCCCACCGTCGAACCCCCCGCCATTGAACCCCCCGGCATCGAAACCGGCGCCGTCGAAAGTCACGCTGTCGAACCCGCCGGCGTCGAATCCCGCGGTCTCCAGGCGCGACGCCCCCGGGGCCGGCGGTCTCACCCCGGGCGACCCAGGCTCGGCGGGACGTGGCTCCCCTGCTCTCGACCACGCGAGACGCGGATCGCGGGGGCTCGGCTCGCGGAAACCGGGCTCGCGGGGACCGGGCTCGCGGGGACCGGGCTCGCGGGGACCGGGCTCGCGGGGACCGGGCTCGCGGGGATCGGCGGAGCGGCACCGACGCAGGAAGGTCTCCAGCCGATCGGCGTGATCGTGGCACTGCGCGGCCAGGCGCTCGCAGACGCCGCACAGGTCGGCCTCCCGGGGATGGCCGCGCCACAGCGCGCGGAACCCGGACGACAGCTCGTGCTGCGTACGGGACAGCGTCTCCAGATAGCGCGCCAGATGCTCGCTCACGGATCGTCCCACCCGCGGGCGGCGTCCCCCGAAGCGGTGCGTGCGCGTGCAGGGATCATGGCTCGTCGCTTCCTTCCGGTAGGCCGACCCACCTCGTCTCCGGCGATCGCGGACGTCAGACCTCCTCGTAGCGTTCCGGCGTCTCCCCTCCTCCGGCTGTGGCCGTCACCTCGGGCCACGTGGTCACATTGCGGCCGAGATGCGCGGCGGCCGGTGAGCAGAGGCCGTCCTCCATCGCCGCGTCCCCGCGCCGCCCGGCCTTCACCAGCCGGACCGCCGTGGCGGTGCGCAGCGGGCGCCGGGACACCGGATCCCACGCGGTGAGCGTGAGCTCCGCCGCCGCCCGCGCCGTGGCCTCGCCCTGCCCGTCGAGCAGCAGCACCACGGCTCCCGGGCGTACGCCGGACAGCCGCGCGACGGCCTCCAGCACACCGCGGGGCGACTCGACCCGGACGAGGTCGCCGTCCTCGACACCGAGCACCGCGGCGTCCCCGGGGTGGACCTCCAGGCACGGCTCGGCCGGGAACGGCTCTGGCACGGCGGCGCCGAGGCGGGCCAGCCGGGCCGGAAAGCGGCGCAGCGCCCGGTGGGTGGTGAGGACCAGGGGGTGCTCGTCGTCGGCGACCTCGGGAGACGGCTCGAAGTCGGCGGCGTGGAGGAAGGCCCGCCCTCCGGGGTCCTCGGCACGGTATCGCTCCTCGCCGTACTCGGCCCCGGTGGCGAGGTCGGCCCCGAACGTCTGGCAGCACCCCGGGCCAGTGGCGAAGCATCCTCCGGCGTACAGGCGCTCGGCCCCCTGTGAGCCGGCCGGCGTGCAGGGCCACTGGACGCCGCCGGCCCGCAGCCGCTCGTAGGTGATCCCGGTGTGGTCGCACGGACGGCCCCTGGAACACGCCTTCCACGCCTCGAACGCCGACTCCGCGTCGGTCCAGTGCACGAGCGGCCGGCCGTCCCGATCACGCAGGTCCATCCGCCGCGCGTAGTCGAGCAGGATGTCGAGGTCCGCCCTGGCCTCCCCCGGCGGCTCGACCGCCTTCTCGCACAGGTGCACGGTGCGGTCCGCGCCGGTGAGGGTGCCGGTCTTCTCGCCCCAGGCCGCCGCCGGGAGCACCACGTCGGCCAGGCGCGCGGTCTCGGTCAGGTACGGGTCCTGGACGACGACGAACAGGTCCTCCCGGGCGAGGATCCGGTCGAGGCCGGGCACCGCGGTCACCGGGTCGGACGCCGTGATCCACAGCAGCCCGACCGAGCCCTCCTCCGCGTACCTCAGGATCTGACCGGCGTGCGTGGCGGGCCCCCAGTGCGGGATCACCGCGGGGTCGACGTTCCACAGGTCCGCCAGCTCACGCACATGTCCCGGGTCGGCCCAGTTGCGCAGCCCGGGCAGGTCCGCCGCCGAGCCCGCCTCCAGCGCGTCGCAGCCCGGCCCGCCGAGCTGGAACAGCCCCGCCCCCGGACGGCCGAGCATGCCGCGCAGCAGGTGGACGTTGTTGACCTGGCATGCGGCGGCGGTCGCCTGGTTGGAGCCCAGGAAGTCCGGGCCCACGGTGGACACCAGCCGCTCGGCGGCGCCCAGGATCTCGGCGGCCTGCTCGATCAGCGCGACCGGCACCCCGCAGATCTCCGCCGCGCGCTTGGCGGGGTACGCCTCGACGACCCGCCACAGCCGTTCGAATCCGACGGTGTGCGCGGCGACGTACGCCGCGTCGTGCCAGCCGCCCGCGATCAGCTCGTGCAGCAGCCCGTTGAGCAGGGCCACGTTGGTGCCGGGGCGCACGGCGAGGTGGACGTCGGCCTCCCCCGCCGCCGCCGTCCCCTCGGGACCGACCGCGATCATGGCGGGCGGCCCGGACCCGAGCCGCCGGTCCAGCATGCGCTCCCACAGCACGGGGTGGGAGGCGGCGCAGTCGTGGCCCCACAGCGCGAGCGCGTCGCAGTGGTCCACGTCGGTGCACGAGCCGGGCTGGCCGTCGATGCCGAAGCTCGCCGCGAGCGCGGCCGCGGCGGCCGCCGCGCCCCAGCGGGTGTCGCCGTCCATGTGCGGGGTGCCGATCCCCGCCTTGCCGATGACGGCGAGGGTGTAGTGCTCCTCCAGGAACAGGCGCGTGCCGGTGTGGAAGGCGAGGCGGCCCCAGCCGCCGGCACGGGCGAGCAGGTGCCTCGACCTCGCCACGATCCGGTCCATCGCGGCGTCCCACGTCGCCTCGACCAGCCGTCCGTCCTCGCCTGTCCCGCCCTCTCGGACCAGGGGGCGGGTGAGCCGGCCCGCGCGCGGCTGCCAGGCGTGCCACTCCCGGGGGTCGAGCCTGCCGTGGTTGACGCGGTCGCCCGCGCGGCCGCGCACGCCGACGATCCGGCCGCCGCGCACCGCGAGGTCGAGGGCGTCGCCGTTGGCGCCCGCCGCGGAGACGGCGCGGGCCCAGTGCTCGACCTGCGACTCGGAGAGGCCGTCCTCCAGGACCAGGTCCACGCGCACCGGCCAGGGACTGCCGAGGCGGATGACCGGGGGAAGCGCGTCGCGCATGTGGCTGGGCAGCGCCGCGGCCAGCCGTTCCACCGCGTCGGGAGGTCCGTACGGCGTGCGCCGCCCCCTGGGATCGGCGATCCGGTCCAGCACCTGGCACCTCCGCGGTGACGATGTGTGAACGACGCGTCCCGTACCCGGTGCCATGCGCCCCTGATCCCGGAATCGCCCGAACTGACCGGTTCCTTTTCGAATACTTTCCAAAGGGTGTCAATGTTGAGCGGTGTACTTCGGACACTCCGGCGATCTGTAAAGTGCTTTTACTGGGTGTTGTCTACGCGGCCGGCGGGGGGCGGCCCGCGTTCGCGTGTGGGGTGCGAATGAATGGACGCACGGCCGGGCCGGTCGTCTCGGGCACTTCCACGCCACTCGTCGGACGGCAGGACGCGCTGGCCGCGCTGCGGGGCGCGATCACCGCGAGCCGGCGTGACGGGTTCCAGTTCCTCGCGCTGACCGGCGAGCCCGGCGCGGGCAAGACACGGCTGCTCGGCGAGCTGGCGGCGATGGCCGGCCGGGACGGCTTCACCCCGCTGTGGGGACGCGCCGCCGAATACGAGCAGATCCTCCCCTACAGCGCCCTGGTGGACGCACTCGACGACCACCTCGACACCCGCCGCCAGGAGGTCGCCCGGGCGGTGGGCGCCGGGCAGGCCGCGTTGCTGTCCGGAGTCTTCCCCGGGCTCGCCGCCGGCGAGCTTTCCCCGGAGGACGAGCCGGCGCTCGCCGACGACCGCAGCGGCCTGGCCCGCTACCGGCTCTACCGCGCCGTACGACAGCTCGTGGGCGTGCTGGCCGGGCCCTCCGGCCTGCTGCTGGTCCTCGACGACGTCCACTGGGCCGACGACGGCACGATGGAGTTCCTCGAGCATGTCGTGCGTCACCCGCCCGCCGGACGGGTGCTGATGGCCGTGGCCTACCGCCCTGCCCAGGCCGCCCCGCGGGTGGCCAGGCTGGCGGCGACGGCGGGCTCGCGCGGGCACGAGGTCGCGGTCGGCCCGCTGAGCGCGACCGAGGTGCGGCAGTTCCTCGGCCCGGGCGTCGGCCGCGGGCGAGGCATGGCGCTGTACGAGGCCAGCGGGGGCAACCCCTTCTACCTGGAGGCGCTGGCCCGGATGGACGGCACCGACGTGACCGAGCTGCCGCCGACCGCCCTCGCGGCGCTCCGGGTCGAGCTGGGCGACCTGACCCCCGGCGCGCTGCTGGTGGCCCAGGCCGCTGCCGTGGCCGCCGACGAGTTCGAGCCCACCATCGCCGCCGTGGCCGCGCAGGTGCCGCCCGCGGCCACGCTCGCCGCGCTGGACGAGCTGGTCGAGCGCGACATCGTTCGCAGCGTTCGCGGCCGGTTCCGCTTCCGCCATCCCCTCGTGCGCCGCGCGGTCTACGAATCCGCGGCGGCGGGCTGGCGGCTGGGCGCGCACGCGCGCATCGCCGCCCACCTGGCCGAGCTGGGGGCTCCCGCGACGGCGCAGGCCCACCACGTCGAACACTCCGGGTCGCTCGGCGACCAGCGGGCCGTCGAGGTGCTGGTGGCCGCGTCCCGGGCGGTCACCGCGCACGCGCCGGCCACGTCGGCGCACTGGCTGCAGGCCGCGCTGCGGCTCATGCCCGACGACGCCGCGTCCCGGGAGGACCGGCTCGCCCTGATGATGGAGTTGAGCTGGGCGCAGGGAATCAGCGGCAGGCTGGCCGAGGGCCGCGACACCGCGCGCGAGCTGCTGCGCATGCTGCCCGAGGACGACTACCCCCGCCGGGGCAGGGCGGCCCGCGTGTGCGCACTGATGGAGCGTCAGCTCGACCGCCCGCACGAGGCGCGGGCGCTGCTGCTCGACGAGCTGAGCCACATGCCCAACCCGCGGGCGGCCGCCGCCGTGCCGATGCGGATGCGCCTGGTGGCCGAGAGCATGATGCGGGTGGACTTCCGGGCCGCCCAGGCCGTGCTCGACCTGATGCCCGACAACGCCGACGACTGGGAGCCCGGCCTCGCGGTCGCCGTGGCGGCGCTGCGCCCGATGCCCGCCCTGGCCGCCCGCCGTACGGACGACGCGCTGCGGTACGCCGAGATCGCCGGCAAGCTGCTCGCGGACGCGCCGGACGAGCACCTGTCCGAGTGGCTGGACGCCCTCGCCTGGCTGTGCTGGGCCGACTCCTACCTCGGCCGCTACGGCGACGCGCTGCGGCACTTCGACCGGGCGGCGGCCGTCGCCCGGTCGACGGGCCAGAGCTACATCCTGACCAACCTGCTCGCGGGCCGGGCCAAGACGCTGGCGGCGACGGGCCGCCTGGCCGAGGCCGCGGCCACCGCAGAGGAGTCCGTGGAGGGCGCACGACTGCTCGACTCCGGCCAGCAGATCGTCTTCGCGCTCACCCAGGTCTGTCTGGTCGAGTCGTGGAGCGGCGACGACGAGGCGGCGCTGCGGGCCGGCGACGAGGCCGTCCACCGCGGCGTCGGGGCGGGCGAGACCTGGGAGGCCACGGCCCGCTACGCCCGCGGACAGGCCCTGGTCAACGCGGGCCGGTACGCCGAGGGCGTCGAGGCGGTGCTGGACGCGTGCAACCGGTTCGACTCGCCGCGACTGGACCCGGGGACGCTGCTGCAGGCGTGCGAGACGCTCGCCTACGCGGACGCCGCCCAGGAGACCGACGCGGAGTCGAGCGCGCGGGCCGCCCAGTGGGCGGCGCTCGCCGTACGGCTGGAGGACCCGCGCCTGCCGGCGTACTGCGGCTTCGCCGCGCTCGCCCGGGCGCACGCGCTGTCCCGCCAGGACCCGTGCGCGGCGGCCGTGGCCGCCGAGGAGGCGGCCCGCCTGCTGCACGCGGGCGGGCGGCGGCTCGACGCGGGCCGGGCCCTGCTCACCGCCGGGCTCGCGTGTCTCGGGACGCCGGACGGCCGCGGCCGCGCGCGGGAGAGCCTGCGCGCCGCGGCCGAGATCTTCGACTCCTGCGGCGCCCGCACGCTCAAGGCGCGCACCGAGCGGGAGCTTCGCCGCCTCGGCGTGCGGGTGGGCGGCGGCGCGAGCACGGCCCCGGGCGGGGACGCGCCCCGGTTCGGGCTGTCGCCCCGCGAGCTGGAGGTGGCGCTACTCGTCGCCGAAGGGCTGACCAACCAGCAGGTCGCCGAGCGGCTCTTTCTCAGCGTCCGGACGGTGGAGACGCACCTGTCCCGGATCTTCGCCAAGCTGGAGGTCACCTCCCGGGTCGGCGTGGCGACCGCTCTCAGGCGGTAAGTACGGGTTTTCCACGATGCCGCCGGTACGGGTGGGCCTGGAAAGGTAGCCCTCGGCAGAAAGGCGATCGAATGGAACACCGCATACCCCGGTTCACGCTCGACGGCGTGGGGGACGCCGAGGTCACGGTCCATCCCTTCGCCACGGAGGACGAACTGGGGCTACAACTCACCCGGTTCCGCCGCGGCGACGCGCCGGCGCAGGGGGCGCAGGACGACGTCGTGCTTCTCGTGCACGGCCTGACCTCGTCGAGCGACATGTTCATCATGCCGGAGCACACGAATCTGGTCCGGTTCCTGCACGACGGCGGGTTCGGCGAGGTGTGGACGCTGGACTTCCGGATGAGCAACAGGTTTCCGTACACCATGGAGACCCGCCGGCACACGCTGGACGACATCGCCCAGTACGACCACCCGGCAGCACTGCGCGAGATCCGCCGCCACGTGGGGGCGCGGCGGATCCACGTGGTGGCCCACTGCCTGGGGTCGGTGTCCTTCCACATGAGCCTGTTCTCCGGCGCCGTGAGCGGGATCGCCAGCCTCGTCGCCAACAGCGTCGCGCTGACCCCCCGGGTGCATCGCTGGGCCCGTCTCAAGCTCGCCCTCGGTCCCACGCTGCTGGAGTACGGCACGGGTCTGTCGTACCTGGACCCGCGGTTCAAGGACGCGCCCCCGCTGACGCGGCGGTGGCTGCTGGCCCGCGCCGTCTCCTTCTTCCATCCCGAGTGCCGGGAGGCGGCCTGCCACATGCAGAGCTTCATGTGGGGCAGCGGCAGGCCCGCCATGTACCGCCACCGCAACCTGGCGCCGAGCACCCACGTGCACGAGCGGCTCGCCGACCTCAACGGCGCCAGCGACCTGCACTACTACCGGCACGTGCGGAAGATGGTGGCCGCCGGCCGGGCGGTGAAGTACGACACCGGCGACCCGCGGCTCGCGGCGCTGCCCGACGACTACCTGGTCAACGCGGCCGACGTCGGCACGCCGATCCTGTTCCTGACGGGCGATCACAACGACGTCTTCACCGACTCCAACATCGTCTGCCACCGGGTCCTGTCGAAGGCGGCGCCGGGACGGCACGAACTGCGGATCCTGCCCGGATACGGGCACATCGACCCCCTGATCGGGGCGAACGCGCACCGGGACGTCTTCCCGCACATTCTCGACTTCCTGAAGCGACACAGCGGTCGCTGAAGCGGCACTGAGAGAGCACTCATGGAACACGTCGACGCGGTCGTGGTCGGTTCGGGCTTCGGCGGCTCGGTCGCCGCCTACCGCCTCGCCGAGGCGGGGCTGTCGGTGGTCGTCCTGGAGCGGGGCAGGGCGTACGCGCCGGGGCAGTTCCCGCGCGGCCCGGCGCAGCTCGGCCGGGCCTTCTGGGACCCGGCCGAGGGCCTGTACGGGATGTTCGACATCTGGAGCTTCTCCGACTGCGACTCGGTGGTCGCCAGCGGCCTCGGCGGCGGCTCGCTCATCTACGCCAACGTGATGCTGCGCAAGGACGAGGACTGGTTCGTCCACGAGCAGGCACTGCCCGGCGGCGGCTACGAGTCGTGGCCGGTGACCAGGGCCGACCTCGATCCGCACTACGACGCGGTCGAGCGCATGATCGGCGTCTCGCCGTATCCGCTGAACCGGCCCGGCTTCGACGACACGCTGAAGACGGCGGCCATGCGGGACGCGGCGGCCGAGCTGGGGCTCGACTGGCGGCTGCCGCCGCTCGCCGTCAGTTTCGCGCCGTCGCCCGGGGCGCAGCCCTGCCAGGGGGCGCCGCTCGCCGATGCGGCGTACGGCAATCTGCACGGGGTGCCGCGCCGTACGTGCCGGTTGTGCGGCGAGTGCGACATCGGCTGCAACGACGGCGCCAAGAACAGCCTCGACCACACCTATCTGTCGGCCGCCCGCCACCATGGCGCGGACCTGCGCACGCTGCACGAGGTCCGGCGGATCAGGCCGCGCCTGGGCGGCGGCTACGACGTGGAGTACGTCGAGCACATCCCGCGTGCCGACGAGGACGGCGACGCGCGGCCGCGGGCGACCGGGCCGCACACGATCAGCTGCGACCGGCTCGTCCTGGCCGCCGGCACGTACGGCACGTCGTACCTGCTGCTGAAGAACCGGGCGGCCTTCCCCGGCCTGAGCGGGACGCTCGGCACGCGCTTGTGCGGCAACGGGGACATGCTGGCGTTCCTGCTGCGGGCCACCGACCGGAGCAGGACACGGCCCATCCGGGCGAGCCGCGGACCGGTCATCACCAGCGCGATCCGGCTCGACGACGGCGCGGACGGGCGCGGCGCCTACATCGAGGACGGCGGCTATCCCGAGTTCCTCGACTATCTGATCGAGGGCGCGGACATGGGACCCGGCCGGATCACGCGGTTCCTGCTGCGGCGGCTGCGCAACGTCGTCACCCACGACACCAACCTGTCGGCGGAGATGGCCGACCTGATCGGCCGGGGCGAGCTGTCGGGCACCTCGCTGCCGCTGCTCGGCATGGGCCGGGACGTCCCCGACGGGCGGCTGCGCCTGCGCGACGGCCGCCTCGACGTCGACTGGACGGCCGAGAGCAGCGAGGACTACTACGAACGGCTGCGCGCGATCATGCGCAGGATCGGCGACGTGCTCGGCGCGAAGTACGCCGACAGCCCGCCGTGGTGGCGCAGGCGGATCATGACCGTGCATCCGCTGGGCGGCGCGCCGATGGGCCGCCATCCGGGCGAGGGGGTGTGCGACGCGTACGGCGAGGTCTTCGGCTTCCCCGGGCTGTACGTCGCGGACGGCGCGGCCCTGCCGGGGCCGGTCGGCGCGAACCCGTCGCTGACGATCGCCGCGCTCGCCGACCGCATGAGCACCCGGATCCTGGAGAGCCGGGCGTCCGTCGCCTCGCCCCTGGTAGGGGTCGAGAGCGCGAAGGCCGACGGCGCGGAGGTCTGGAGCACGGAGGTCAGGAACACAGGGGTCATGAGCACGGAGGTCATGAGCACAGGGGTCACGAGCGCGGGGATCGGAGCCGTGGAGTCGTCCGCCGTGCCGTCCACCGCGTCGTCCGTAGAGGCGGGGGCGCAGGCTCTGCCGGTGGGGACGACGGTGACGCGGGCCGCCGCCGCACCGCGGACGGCGGAGACGGCGGGATCGCCGGCGGGTCCGGAGCAGGCGGCCGCCCCCGGCGACCGTCCTCTCGCGACCGGCGACCGTTCCCCCGCGGCCGGGCCGGTGGACGAGCCGAGCGTGTTCGATGGCCGGACCTCACTGTGGTTCGTGGAGGAGATGCGGGGGCTCCTGATGCACGGCGCGTTCGTGCCCGGCCGGGCCCGGCCTCCGGCCGCCGAGGGCACGGCCGGAGGGTTCCCGATCGCCTTCCGCCTCACGATCACCATCGACGACGTCGACCGTTTCCTGACCGAGCCCGAGCACGAGGCCAGGGCCGAGGGCTGGGTCGAGGCCGACGCGTGCGGGGGCAGGCGGCCGATCGCCCGGGGGTCGTTCAACCTGTTCGTTCCCGGCGAGACGGCCGGGCAGCGGCGCATGTGCTACCGCCTGCACTTCTGGGACGCCGACGGCCGCCCCCGCACCCTGGCCGGGCGCAAGGAGATCCAGCCGGGCGCGCCGACACGTTTGTGGCTGGACACCTCCACCCTGCACGCCCGCCTGCTGGAGGGGCACGTCGAGGAGGACGGGGACGAGGACGCCGTCGTGGTCGCCGCGGGGACGCTGCGCATCCTGCCGGCCGACCTCGTGCGGATGCTCACGACGTTCCGTACGGCCGGGCCTGACGGCGCGGCGGCCGTGGCCCGCTTCTGCCGGTTCTTCCTCGGGGAGCTGTGGGAGGTCTACGGCCCGGGTTGATCTCTAGCCCCAGGGGTCGTAGTCGGCCTCGAGCGGTTCCTGGCCGGGCCGGTCGGGCTCGGGGACGTGCCGGAGGTTGACCCTGATCCTGGTCCAGGTCGAGCTGCGCCCCCGCATGGAGTCGACCAGGACGTCGGCCGGGTGCAGGAGGCGGGCCACCTCGGGGTGGCGGGCCTTCCACCGTTCGAGCCCGGCCATCGCCTCGTCCCGCGTGGCCGCCCTGGCGATCTCGATGAGCGGCATGACGGACTGACGCCGCCCCCGCTTCGGCGCCGCCGCCGGTGCGCCCGGCCGTGGCCCCTGCGCCTCGGCCAGCTCCAGCAGGGCGTCCAGGGAGCCCGCCCGCTCGTCCATCCCGGCCCACGGGTCGCCCACTTCGGCGTACCGGTCGGGCATCGACGCGAGGGTGAAGTCCTCCGGCCGGCACCCGGGCACCTCGTCCCAGGCCAGGGGCGCCGAGACGAGACCGGTCGGCCGTACGGAGTAGGCGGAGGCGACGGTGTGGTCGCGGGCGTTCTGGTTGTAGTCCACGAAGACGCCCTGCCGCTCCTCCTTCCACCACCGGCTGGTGGCGACGTCCGGCTCCCGGCGCTCGATCTCCCTGGCCACCGCCTCGGCGGCCCGCCGCACCTCGCGGAAGGTCCAGCGCGGCTCGATGCGGGCGTAGACGTGGAACCCACGCGAACCCGACGTCTTGGGCCAGGCGGTCAGGCCGTGCTCCTCCAGCACGTCCCTGGATACCAGGGCGACCCTGACGATCTGCTCCCAGCCGACACCTGGCACGGGATCGAGGTCGATCCGCAGCTCGTCCGGATGGTCGAGGTCGTGGGCCCGCACGGGATGAGGGTTGAGGTCGACGCAGCCGAGGTTCACCGTCCACAGCAGATGGGCGAGATCCCGGATCACCACCTCCTCCGCCGTACGGCCGGAGGGATAGCTCAGCTCGACTACCTCCACCCATTCGGGGCGCTTGGCGGGCGCGCGCTTCTGGAAGAACGCCTCCCGGTCGACGCCGTGAACGAAGCGCTTGAGTATCACCGGCCGGTCGGCCACGCCGCGCACCGCCCCCTCGGCGACCACCCGGTAGTAGAAGATCAGGTCGAGCTTCGTGTGCCCGGTCCGCGGGAAGACCACGCGGTCCGGATTCGTGATCTTCACGATCCTGCCGTCGAGCTCCAGCGTCATGCCGCCACACTACGTCGGCACTCCGCCCCCGCCCCGGCAGCACGCGTGGAGCCGGGCGCTGACATTTGCGGGCGGACACTCTAAGATCGCCGCCCATACACGAGGTTCGCATCGCCTGAGGAACGGCTCGGCGACCCGAAAGGCAGGCGCACGCCCATGATCTCCGACAGACGGTCCGCGTCGGCCCTGGAAGGTCTCATCTCGCTACCGCTGGAACCTCTGCTCACCGCCGACTACGAGGCCGATCCCGCGCTCGTCCACGAGCGCCTGCGCGCCATGTACGGCCCGGTGGCCCCGGTCGAACTTCTCGGCGTGCCGGTCTGGTTCGTGTGCGGCTACGACGAGGTGCTGCACGTCATGCAGAATGTCCGCGACGTCTGGAGCAAGCGCGTGGACAACTGGCGGGCGTACACGGAGGGACGGGTGCCCGCCGACTGGCCGCTGCTCGCCCTCCTGGGCGCCGACAACTCGGGTTTCCACGACGGCGACAGGCACCGGGGTCTGCGCGGCGCCTGGAACGAGGGGCTCCGCCCGTTCCAGGAACCGGGCGGCGAGCAGGCGCAGCGGCTGGAACGCGCCATGCTGAGACACTGCGACGACCTCATCGGGGTCATGGCGGAGGGCGGGCCGACCGGCCGGACGGATCTGGCCGCCCAGTACGGGCGGCCGTTCCCGTTGCTCGTCGCCAACCACCTGCTCGGCGTCACCCTCGAGCGGGGCGAGGACATGGTGATGGACCAGTGGCGCCTGCTGGACGGCCCCGACTCCGCTGGGGCGTACCAGCGGCTCTTCGCCACTCTGCTGGAACTGGCGACGGTCAAACGGCAGCGGCGCGGCGACGACCTGCCGTCGTACATGATCGAGGCCAAACCGGACCTCACCGATGAGGAACTGGCCCGCGAGCTGTTCATGCTGTCCGGTTTCCTCGACTTCACCGGCAGCCTGATCTGCAACGTCATCCTCGAGGTGATCACCAATCCCCGGCTGCGGGAGACCGTGTCGATCGGTGCGATCGAGGAGACGGTCAACCGCGTCGCCTTGGGCAACCCGGCGCTGGCCAACCTGACCTTCCGTTACGCCAGGACGGACGTGCAGCTCGGCCGCTTCACGATCGCGGCAGGCGACCCGGTGATGCTGTCCATCGCGGGCGCGCACGCCGACCCGCGATTCGCCTCCGCGCTCCGGGACACCGTCCGCAGCACCCGCGCCCACCTGGCGTGGGGCGCCGGCCCGCACCGGTGCCCGAGCCAGCGGCTGGCCGGCCAGATGGCGACGATCGCCGTGCGCCGGCTGCTCGACCGGTTCTCGACGCTGCAGCCGGCGGTTCCCCACGACGAGCTCGCCTGGCGTGCCTCCCCCTTCATCCGCGCGTTGCGCTCCCTGCCCGTGCGCTACGAGCTCAACACCGGCTTCGTCCCGACGCCGCCCCCCGTGGTCGAAGGCGCCGGCGAACCCGCGCCGCCTGTCGCGGAGGACGACGGCGGCCGGCACCCGAGGTCCGGCCTGCGGGCCTTCCTGCGGAAGCTGCTGCGGGCGCAGTGAGTCACGGCCGGATCTGACGGGTGATCGTCGGATCGGTGATCGCGGTGTCGGCGGCGAGCAGGAACGCCTTGGACACGATGACCGACAGCATGCCGCCGTCCTCCTCGAACGGCAGGAACACCCGGTCGCCCGACCTCTTCGGCACGATGCACAAATAGGCGTCGTTGGGCTCCATCAAGATGTTGCCCGACCCCAGATGGATCTTGTACGTACGCAGGTCACCCCGCACCACCAGGAAACGATCGGTCAGCGCGCACCGATCGGCGATCGCCAGCCGCGGCAACAGCCGGGCGAGCGCGTCGCGACGCACCTCGGCCGTCTCGGACAGATCGCCGAAGCCGTAGGACCGCCAGTAGTCCCGCAGCCGGTCCGCCCCGCGGTCGAACCACTCGGGTTCGGCCCCGATCGACGCGACCGCGACGAAAAGGTCCACATCGCGCATCGCCTCGCTGAACACCAGCGGGGGCACCTCCGTCAGCGGCGCCTCGCGCCATCCGTCGTCGGCCGCCCGCTCGAAGCGAACCTGGCCGGTGGCCGCGTATCCGTCCTCGTCCCAGAGGTAGTCGTGGAGGAACGTCGCCCGCCAGCCGCCCCCGCCCAGCACGCGCCTGGCCTCCCCGTCGACGCCGCCGTCCCACGGCCCCAGATAGGGGGCCCGCCACCCACGCTGCTTGAGCAGCGCGTACAGCTTGTGGTAGCCGACCACGTGCCCGGCGAACCGGTTGGAGTAGGTCGCGGTCTCCTCCTCGGCGGGCGTCAGCAGGTACACCTCGCGGAAGGCCTGCTTGAACGGCTGGCGCAGCTCCTTGTCCTGCACGATCTCGCGCCAGGCCCGCACCTCGTCCGGCGTGGCGCGGGCCGGATGCCACAGCCGCACGGGGACGTCCGGCACGGTCAGCCCGAGCTCGCTGCGCCACACCCCGGGTGACACCTCGAACTCCCAGATCAGCCGGTCCGCGATCGGGTGCCCCTCGAGCTGCCGGTAGGGCGGCGCGACCTGGTGGGCGAACCCGGCCTCCAACGCCCTGACCAGGGTCGTCTGCTGCAGGCGGACCTGCTTCGCCAGCTCGCGCAGCCGCTTGACCTCCTCGGGATGCTCCCGCCTGACCGCGGCCGGGACCGACTTGAGCTTCCTGTCGCCCTGCCACCACGACAGCTCGGCCTCGCCCTCGATCGAGATGACCGCGGTGTGCTCGCCCAGCGTCTCGCGTACGCGCCCGCCGGGCAGCCCGGGCAGCCGGAAGGCGACCTCCACCCGGTCGGCCAGCGCGGGTTCGATGCGCTTGAGCATGCGGTCGAGCTGCTTGGGCACCCCGGCGTGCCGGGTCAGGTTCCTGGCGACGCGCAGGGCCGTGACCGCCTCCGGGGTGGGATGTTCCTCGGCCGCGCGGGCGATCTCGAACAGCACGCCCTGCGACGGCAGGGTCTTGGCCTTGGTGGGCGCGACCGCGACGCCGCGCACCAGCCGTTCCAGTGGCCCGGGCAGCCACGGCTCGTCCCGCAGGAGCGCGATCCGTACGGCGCGGCCGATCGTCTGCTTCTCCTCCATGCCGAACGCCTTCTCCGCGCGGTAGGGCAGCTCCCCGGCGTGGATCGCGTCGACGCGGGCGGCGGCCGCCTCCACGGTGGTGCGGGCGAAGGCGGCGTAACCGGCAAGGACGCTCAGCCGCTCCCGGGCGTCGGGCAGCGGCGGCGGGGCCGAGTATGAGGGCGTTGTCTCGGAGGTCTCCCGCACGAACTCGGCGAACAGCGCCCGCCGCGTGGGATCCCAGCCGAGCAGCAGCTCCACCTCGGCCACGGCCAGCGGCCCACGCCCGGCGGTGAGCCGCTCGGCCACCTCGGCGTCCAGCCCGGCGAGCCCGGCGGCCGCCAGCAGCGGGAAGGGCTCATCGAGCCGATCCTTTCGGAGCAGGCGCTGCACCATGATGCGGGCCGGATCGGCCAGCCGGTCGAGCGGCGCGCCCGCGGGGCACCGGACCAGCGCGCCCACCGCGACCCGGATGTCCCCCTGTCGCCCGGCCATGGCGTCGAACAGACCGGCGCACGCCTCCGGCGTGAACAGCGGCTGACGCTCCCTCATCTCCCTTTCGACCTCCCATCGTGCCAAATAAGCGACGCCGGGCTCCATGTCGACGCGACAGGCCGTGAGGAGCAGCGCTCCCAGCTCGTACGCGCTGCACCGTGAGGCGTCCATCCCCTGTGCGGCAAGCGTGGTGACGCCCGTCATCAGGTCCTCCAGGAGCCGCTCCCACCGGGCAGGCCTCGCGGCTCCCGTCATCAGGTCGTGCAGGAACCGCGCCTGCGGGGACAGGGGCGTGCCGTGAATGTTCATGACCGGATCTGCCTGGTGATCGCGGTGTCGGTGATCGCGGTGTCCATGGTCGTCGGAGGTCTCCCGTCCGGCCGTGTCGGCCCGGCTCGGGTAGCCCCACGCGTCCACCGTCAGCCTCCGACCAGCGGAACGAGCTTGACGAACGACACCACCGGATCGGTGGTCAGGTCGATCTCCGTGTCGAGGGTTTCGATCTGCCGGTCGCCGACGAGCAGCAGGAAGCCGTTGCGGGCGAAGGCGGCCTCCGCGACGTCGGCCTGCCTCTCCCAGTCGAGCGTGCGGGCGGTGCGCATCCGGTAGCCGTTCAGCTCCGCCTCGGCGTCCGTCGGCGTGACCAGACCACGGAAGTGCGGGGCGGGAGAGGCGTTGTAGCGCGCCACCTCCTCGCGGACGCGCAGACGTACCAGCTCACGGGCCGTGATCCGGTCGGGCAGATCCGGAAGGGAGAACTCGGCCAGGGCGCGGCCTGTCGCGGTCTCATCGCGGAACATCACTGACGCCATCGGGCGATCCGTTTCTTTGAAGATCGGAAGTTGACGCAATCTATAGCAGCGGCGGACGACAAATCCGACCCGTCAGGCCAGGCCCGCGGCGCCGAGGGCCTCGCCGAGGGCGGCGCGGTTGGCCCGCTGGTCGGCGACGGCCCGCCCGAGCGCCTCGGCGTCCGAGGCGCGGAAGGCCGGAATGTCCTGCTCGATTACGATCCACCCCTCGTAGCCCGCCCGCCGCAGCCCGGCCAGTACGGCGGGCAGGTCCAGGTCGCCCTGCCCGAGAGGGGGGAAGCCGCCCGCCGCGACCAGCTCCCACAGATCGCCGCCGCGTCCACGGATCCGGGCGAGCACGTCCCGGGAGGCGTCCTTGACGTGCACCTGGCGGATGCGCGAGGACCAGGCGCGGAGCGCCGCCACCGGGTCGCCCCCGGCCAGCCACAGATGCCCGGTGTCCAGGCACAGCGAGACGTCGGTCAGGTCGAGCAGCCGCTCGATCTCCTCCGGAGTCTCCACGTCGGTGCCGAGATGGTGGTGGAAGACGGGCTCCAGCCCGCGGTCGCGACAGCGGGCCGCCGCCTGCCCGATCCTCCGTGCGTACGCCGGCCAGTCGCCGACGGGCAGGGAGAGCCGGTGGTCGGCCGGCATGCCGGGGCGGGCGAACCGCTCGGGCCGGTCCGGACAACCGAGCGTCGGCCGCGGCGCGAACCGCGGATCCGCCGCCCACGCCACCCCGGCCGCCCGCCGGTCCGGTTCGCGGCCCGAGCCGCCGGACCCGGCGCTTCGGGCGGCGTCTCGGGCGGCGTCTCGGGCGGCGTCTCGGGCGGCGGCGAACACATCGAGGGCGGCGTCGAGCGCGATCAGGTCCTCGCCGAAGCCGTCCGGGTCGCCGTAGCGGAGGTCCACCCAGCCGCCCGCGAGCCCGAGACCGTGCGCCGCGAGCCGCGGTGGAAGGGTCCGGGCCGTCCCCAGGTAGCCGATCGGCCCGGAGTCCGTGCCGTCGTAGCCTGCGTCGCGCATCGTCGCGAGCATCCCGTCCGCTTCAGGCGGGGTGCCGCCGGCGCGGTAGACGCCGAAGTTGACGGGCGCGCTCGCCACCCGCACCGCCCAGGGGCCCGCGGGCGCCGTCATCCCGTCACCTCCGCGAAGCGCGCGATCCTGCCCCGCTCATGGGCGGTGTGCGCCGCCGCACTGACGGCGCCCGTACTGCGGTCGTCCCCACTGCCGCCGTCCGTACTGCCCCGGTCCACGTCACGGGACACCTCGCCGTCCTCCTCGTCACGTCCCGCATGGTGACGAACGCCGGTCCTCAGAGCCATCCGCCCAGGTAGCGCTCGGCCAGCTCGCAACTGCCCCGCGTGTACCCGGCGCCGAGTTCCCTCGCGATGCCGGCGGCCGGATGGGAGCCGATCCACGCGACGAGGAGCAGGCGGCGGAACATGATGAACGTCCAGATCTCGGCCTCGTCCTCCTTCGGCAGGTCGAGCACGGACCGGTAGCCGCGCACCCACGACTCCGCCATGTGCGGCACCTCGGGCCGGTGCTCGATGAAGCTGACGGCGGCGCCGAGGTCGTAGAGGTACCAGCCGAGGCCGCAGTCGTCGAAGTCGATGACGCTGATCGCGGCCTCACCGTCCACCAGGAGGTTGGCCAGGCGCAGGTCGGCGTGGATGAGCCCGTACCTGCCCGGGCCCTTGCCGAACCGCTCCAGCCTGCGGCGCAGCTCCGTCTCCAGCCGGGCGAGCACGTCGCGGGCCTCCCTGTCGACGCCGACGCCGTCCTGCCACCTGCCCCAGCGTGCCCGCGGGCCGAAGGCGGCGTCGAGGTCCCAGTGGAAGCGGGTGAAGGACGCCGGTCTCGCCCAGGCGCGGGCGTGGCGGTGCATGCGGGCGGTCAGCGCCCCCAGCCGTTCGAACTCCTCCACCAGCCGGTCCTCGGCCGGTTCGGCGCCGGGAAGGAACTCGAACATCACGCAGTGGCGGGGCTCGGAGCCCGGCTCCCGCACGGTGACGACGCGTGACCCGTCCCGCGCCGGCAGCACGCGCGGTGTGACGATGCCCTCTTCCTCGCGCAACGCCTCCAGCCAGGCGAGTTCGCTGGCGATGGCCTCCGGCGCGTGGTAGCCGAGCCGGTGGACCCGCAGGATCGCCGTACGCCCACCGTCGTCGACCGTGAAGGTCGCGTTCTCCGAGACGTTGAGCAGCGTCACCGCGGCCTCGGAGGAGACGTCGTAGTGCCGGAGGGCACGGCGGGCGACCCCCTCGATGCGGGTGAGGACGTCGCCGCCCCCGGACAGGTCGTGGACCTGCATGCGTTCTCCTCACGGATCCCGGAAAAGTGTTCGTCAGATCTTCCCTCGTGATCGTGCGGATCGTCGTATCCCCATCCGTCATGGTGCGGGACGAATGAAAAATCCGTTTCCGGCCCGGGACGGTTTCCGTACACTCACCGGTGATCACGCGCGCGGCCACGCTCCGGCGCGCGCCTCGGCCGAGAGAGGAGAGCCTGCCATGCCCCAGCGCATCGCGGTCGTCGTCCTCCGGTCACGGCACGAGGTGATCCTGGTGTCCACGTCGCTTCCCGGTGCGGGCCGCGCGGCCGGCACCGGACGTTCCTGACGAATCTCACACCCCTGGCAGGGGCCCGGGACCGCGCGCGGATCACCGCGCCCGCTTCCACGTGACCCGCTCGCCCGCCGGCGTGCCCGGCGGGCCGCCGTGTCGCCCGTCTCAGGGGGTCGTTCCGGCCGGGATCCGGCCGGTTCGTCTCGTCAGGCAATCGCGCCGCCATCGCAGGAACCTTCCCGGAGGACACCGAAAGACATGGCCATGCGCGCCAACTGGAACCGCAATCACCTCGTCCCGCCGACCGGCATCCGCAATCTGGGCATCCTCGCCCACGTCGACGCGGGCAAGACCACCGTCACCGAACGGATCCTCTACCTCACCGGTGCCACCCACAGGCGCGGTGAGGTGCACGAGGGGACCACCGTCACCGATTTCGACCCCCTGGAGCGCGACCGCGGCATCACCATCTTCGCCGCGGCCGTGAGCTGCCTGTGGAACGACCACCGGATCAACCTGATCGACACCCCGGGTCACGTGGACTTCACCGACGAGGTGGAGCGGTCGCTGCGGGTGCTCGACGGCGCGATCGCGGTGTTCGACGCCGTCGCCGGTGTGGAGCCGCAGAGCGAGTCCGTGTGGCGGCAGGCCGACCGGTACGGCGTGCCGCGCATCGCGTTCGTCAACAAGATGGACCGCGCCGGGGCCGACCTCGACACGGCGGTCGAGTCGATCCGCGAGCGGCTGCGCGTCACCCCGCTGGTCGTCCAGCTCCCCATCGGGCGGGAGGACGGGTTCGCCGGCGTGGTGGACCTGCCGCGGATGCGGTCGCTGGTGTGGGACGCCGGCCGTGACACGGTCACGGAGGGACCGGTGCCCGAAGCCCTCCGGGACGAGGCCCACCGGCGGCGCCGCCTGCTCGAGGAGACGGTGGCCGAGCTCCATCCGGGGGCGCTGGAGGAGTTCTGCTCCCGGCCGGAGATCTCGGCGCCGACTCTCACCGCCGCCCTGCGCGACCTGACCCTGAGCGGTGGGGCCGTGGTGGTGCTGTGCGGATCGGCCTACCGCGACCGGGGCGTCGAACCGCTCCTGGACGCCGTCCTGGCCTACCTGCCCGCGCCGCCGGACGTGCCGCCCGTACGCGGCGACTGGCAGGGGGAACAGGTGGAGCGGCCGGCCGACCCGGCGGCGCCGTTCGCCGCGCTGGTCTTCAAGGTGCACGCCGCCCCCACCGGGCGGCTGACCTACCTGCGCGTGTATTCGGGGACGCTTCGGAGAGGAGACCTCGTGTTGAACGCCGCCGCCCGGCGCACCGAACGGATCGGCCGCATCCTGCGGGTGCACGCCGACCGGCATGCCGAGACGGACTCCGCCACGGCCGGGGACATCGTCGCGGTGGCCGGGGTCAAGGCGGCCCGAGCGGGAACCACCCTCTGCGCTCCCGCCGCGCCGCTGGTCCTGGAGCCGCCCCTCGCGGCCGCGCCGGTGGTCTCCGTGGCCCTCGAGCCACGTGGGACCGCCGACGCCGAGCGGCTCGCGACCGCGCTGGCCCGGTTGACCGACGAGGACCCCTCGCTGTCGGTCCGCACCGACCCGGAGACGGGTCAGACGGTGCTGTCGGGGATGGGCGAACTGCACCTGGAGGTCTCCGTGGAGAGGCTCCGCCGCGCTCACGGGCTCGACGTCGCCGTCGGGCGGCCCCGGGTCGCCTACCGGGAGACGGTCGTCCGCGGCGTGTCCGGGCTGCTGTACCGGCATGTCAAGCAGGACGGCGGCGCCGGGCAGTTCGCCCATGTCGTGCTCGACGTGGAGCCGATGGCGCACGATGCCGGCCGCTGTGCCGACCCCTGTGCCGGCCCCTGTGCCGGCCGCGATGCCGGCTTCGTGTTCCGGTCGACGGTCACCGGCGGCCGGGTGCCCCGCGAGTACGTCGCAGCGGTGGAGGCCGGCTGCCGGGACGCCCTCGCCGAGGGCCCGCTCGGAGGTCATCCGGTGACCGGCCTGCGGGTGACGCTGACCGACGGCGCGACCCATCCGAAGGACTCCTCGGAGATGGCGTTCCGCACGGCCGGGCGGCTCGCGCTGCGGGAGGCGCTTCGTGCCGGTGAGATGGCCCTGCTGGAACCGCTGGCCGAGGTCACGGTGACCGTGCCCGACGACGCCGTCGGAGGCGTGCTGGGCGACCTCGCGGCCAGGCGCGGCCGGGTGACCGGATCGGCGGCGCGGGCGGGCACCGTCGTGGTCACCGCGACCGTGCCGCTGGCCGAGCTGTTCGGGTACGCGACCCGGCTGCGCGGCCGGACCCAGGGCAGGGGCGCCTTCACCAGCAGGCCCGCCGGCTACGCGCAGGTGCCCGGTATGGCGACCGGCTCCTCTCCTGGTCCGGCCCTTTAGCGTCAGCGACGCCGGCGACGGCTATCCCGTCGCACACCGACGCGGGGAGCCACCGTCACGAGGTGAGCTGCGTGATGCCCACCAGAGCGGCTCCGCCGGCGCCTAGGCCGGCCATGAGCGACCGCGGCCATGACATCCCGTCGCTCAGGCATAGGCCGATCGTGACCGCCGCGATGAGTGCGGCGCAGGTGAAAGCGACGAGCGCCTGAGAGGAGATCAGAGGGGACTGCACGATGTCGGACCTACCTTCGAGTGATCAACGTTGAGGGGCGTGGCCACGCCGTTGTTGAAGGTCTAAGCGGCTCTCCGCGATCACCCCCCACCTGCACGGGCCACAAAAATGTGTCCTGCAGGTACCGGGGGGTGACCGCCGCCGACCGCATATAACCGGCCGTTGATCCCCACCTGAGTGAGGGCCTCTGGGAGGTCGGCAGCGGAGGTGACGCGGCTCGGCTCCAGGCCGTCCGGAGAAGATCCGCACACGCCCCGTCCACTGGCAGAAAATCTTGAACTGATGGCGGGGGGTGCCCGCTGTTCCCGGCTTACACCTTTATGTGCGGCTCGATGGCGAGCCGCACCCATCCCGTCCCCCCGCGAGGAGGCGCTCATGGTGTCGCACACATCTCCGCCCAGCAGGGATCCCCTGGCACGTGCGGCACCTGGATCGGCCAAGGACCCCTTGGATGCCGGCCAATGCCTCGCAGGCGAGTCCAAGGGCGGGGTGGAGACGGCGGATGGGAGCCATGAAGACGGCGATGGACCACAAGGCGACAGCTCTGAGGCGGGCGACGACCACGTGGACGCCGTTGACAGCGAGCCGGTCGAGCTGTCACTCGACGATCTCTATGAGATCGAGAGGGAGCATGCTCCGGGCACGCCCCGTGACAGTCCGGAGATGCGACGCAAGCGACTTGCCGCCGAGCGGCGGCTCGTGGAGATCCTCCGTGCGGACGGTTTCGAGGGCGAGCGGTGGAAGAAGCTGACGACCAGACAGCTGGAGTACGGCCAGCCGATCATGGAAAGCTGGTTGCGAACGGGGAAGATCTTCAAGCATGCCCAGCGTTACCGTCGGCCTGTCTATCGGCATACCGGCGACTACGAGGCCATGCGCGACGACCTCGATCAGTTGTGCGCTGATGTGCTCCTAGAAGGACTGGAGGTGTTTCGGCGCGCGCTGATGGCGGGCAAGTGGAATCCCGACCGCGGTTCCACTCTCGCCGAGTACTACATCGGCTCGTGTTTGTGTGGATTTGCAAAAGTCTTTCATCAGTGGTGGCGAAGCCGATCACTTAATGAAGCCACCGACCACTACGGCCTCATACCGGAAGAAGCTGGCGAATACGAAGCGCACTGGCCGACCTCCCGGCTTCGAGAGCCGGAGGGTGACGCAGTCATCCAGGACCAAATAAGCCGCTTAATGGCGCAGGCGCCAGATGATACTGTCCGTGGGGTTCTCGTGCGACGCGCTATGGGCTATTCTCAAAAAGAGGCAGCCGCAGCGTACGGCCTGAGTGAGCGTGCGGCAGAGGGACGGTTAAGGCGATATCGGAGCGGGCTTGGCAGGGAAGGAGACGGCCCGCAGTGCGACTCCTCAGAGGGTGTGGTGGAATAGAAATGTCGATCCAGCGATCCATCGATTCTGATTCCGCTCGGCGTGACGATCTCACCGACAGCGGCGAAACCGAATCCCTCCTCGATGACGAGTTCGACGAGTTGTTGGATGCTTCATCACTCGGTAGCCCGATCGCCCGGCACATTCGCGCTCAGACCGATCCCGTCGCAGTCGACCGCCTGTTGGAGCTGCAAGAGGTCCGGGAGGCGGTCCCAGAAGATGTCGATGACGCCTTGCTGCGGGTCGTTCAGATGAGCATGCGTCCCGACCTGGACGACGACCTCGAGCGCAATACATGGATCAGCGGCCTGTGGACCTCCTTGACGCGGGTGAGCCAAGCGATGGAGTGTGCCGCCGCCAGCGTTCCCCAACCCAAATCTCTGACTATCGGCTCCGGTACCCCGAGTGCGACACCGACGCGGGTCGACGATGGCACGATCCGCCAGGATCCGCCAGGCAGCAAATGGCGTGCATGCGCTCCATCACTCCGATTCCTCGATAATTCGGGTTCACCTGGACCTGGCGCCGACGAATCATTCGGTATCGGGCTTGTCGGAGAGTTCGCGTGCGGTAGGTCCACGCTCCTCAAATTTTCGCTGGGGCGCCCTGAACTCCTCCCCTGTCCCGCAGGTCATCGGTTCCGCGTCGCTTGCACGGCATTTGAGCTTGGGCGATTCGGCCTCGGACTGTCGAGCGTGCCATCCGGCGGGCAACTGAGGCAATTCGTGCCGTCGGCAGCGAATCACGGCGGAAAAGGCGGCTTTTCAGGCGGTGCCGAGGGCCGCCCCAAGCTTCCCCCATGCTGGCGACTTTCTCCACCTCTGCCGTTGACGCTTGCGTTTGCGGAACGGAATATCGATGGGGCGAGTCATCGTGCACGTGCCCGCTGCGCCGATTGCCGGCGTACGGTCAATCGAGCACACCCGTCGCCTGGAGCATTGTGCTGGTCCGGTGCACCCTGCCCAGCACCACCCTTACCTTCGCCGGAACCGGCGCCAGGCCGCGTTCTGATTGTTGACATCGGTGGCGGCACAGTCGACCATGTCCGCTTAGGCTCCCCCTACGTCGACGCCTGCTATAAGGCGGATTCGTTGCCCGGGTGTCTCCCCCCTGCCTGGGTAGCCCCTTTACCTGGATGGCGGCTCGCAGGTTCCTGCCGCGTCGCTTGTCCAAGCCTGGGACATGGGCGATGTGCACACGGCGAACTGTCTTCGTCGTTCCTGCTCGCCCCGGGGCGGCGAGATCTCCGGCGGAGCGCGGCTGAAGCGCGTTTTCCTCATGACCGAACTGACCATGCCGCCTGGATGGTGAGGGATCGGCTGGGAGCGGAGGGGCTTGACCGCCGGTTACTGTTCAGCAGCGTCGAGACCCTTCTCCTAAACGGAATATTTCCTAGGGTGCCACGGTTGGGCGTGCCTGCGCTCTGGCGGTTTGGCACGCCGATGGAAATCGCCAGCCTGCCCACACAACGCGACAGATCGCCGGGCGAAGGACCGGCCGCTGCTTACAAGCGGCTCCTGGATGCTGTGACGCGCCATCGACATCACCAGGCGAACTGGTGGCGATGGCCAACCGGCTACGATGGCCAGACTCGAATGCCGGGATACCTCGGCGCATGGCTTGCACGCCGAGACCAGGCCGACGGCGGGGTCCGTTCCCATATCCCTACGCGAACCTGGCTCACAGCGGGCAGCGATGGTGTTGATCGCATCTTGCAAACGATGACCGCCTTGCTGCAGGCACAAGACGATCCGTTGGCCCGGCTCCTGGTGTTAGATCCAGTCGCTTGTCACACTGCCGTGAGCCTGGTCCTGCTCGCCGAGCGTCCACACAATGCCGAACGGGTGATCCGGCATCTACTGGATGTTTCGGCTCTCAACGATGTGCGCAGCGACATCGCTGGCGAAATCGTCACCCTGAGCTTCTACAAGAATGCCGCGAGGCGCTCATCGGCCATACGCGACCTGTGTGTTCGCGTGCTGCCGCAAAGCAACCTCGGGGAAGAACTCACTGCCGAGATCGGCAAGCTGCCGCAACCGCCGGCGTCCTCGCCGTGTGCCACCGCGCCAGGTCGCGACTCCGCTGGCGCGTCCGGCTCGCCTATGGACACGTCCGGCTCGAGCTTCTTCAGCCGGGGCGCCAAGAGCCCTCACCTTGGTTTGTTCCGATCGGCCCACCACGCTCATCGCGTCGCAAAACCCACTGAGGAGGGAAAACAGAGGGTCCGCAACACCGGCACGGCCGAACAAAAAGCACCTGACAGTGAACGAGGCACTGCCGACTTCCGAGATGACGCACAACGCCACCCACCCGTGCCTCCCCTGGCACAGCTCACCACCCCCTGCGCCATGACGAAGGCAAGGTCACTCCTCTCTTTCACTCCTGCTGCTTTGGCCACGACCTGTGACTACCGCAGCCGGAGAACCGCAGCCGCCGATAATGCGATCGTTGCGAAAGCTCTTGCTTTCATTGTGTTCACCCTGATCTGCCTCGTTGTCGCCGCCGTGCACTGAAGCCGAAACTGGGCGCGTTGCCTGCGTCACCTATGCTTACGACTCCTGGGCGGCGGAAGCCATACGACCGCGCGCTTGATCTGTAGCGGCCGAGGTTCCGGCTGAGTCGCTGCACTTCCGGTGACGTAGTCACTGGAGGTAGTCTGTCGGTGACGCCGGGAACCGCGGGTTCTTGGAAGCCGTGAGGCCAGGTGACCTGGGGCATGACCGGGAGCCTGGCCTGGCGCGTCGCAGGGTTCAGATCAGAGCACCCTCACGGGAAAGTCGATCACCTTGTCGCCGAGAATCTCACGGTAGCGAGGGTCGCCCAGCTTCTCGGCGCGGACGGCGCCGGCCACGATGTCGGCGACCCACAGCAGGGCCTCGTCCGCGCCGGGCAGATGATCGATGCGGAAGCGGGTGCCCTTGGGCAGTGTGTATCGGGCGTGCTGCACAGTGGTGATGTCTCTGGTGTTGAGCGTTGGCTGCCGGGCCTCCATGAACAGCTGCTCGACTCCGAACCCGTGCAGCTCGAGCACCAGTTGGCGAAGGCAGTAGGCGCGGGCGCGCTCTTGTCTGCGCTGATGGACCGGGGACCCGACCGCAACGACATGCAAGCCGTCGATCTCGGCCACCGTGGAGGCCAGTTCCAATCGCTCTTTGTCATCGCGGGCGACCCAGTGCAGCTTGGCCGGGGCGTGCCGGGCCTGCGCCTGCAGCATCTGCGCACGGGCCGACTCTTGTGCGGAAGCGGGAATTATCACAGCAGCGATAATGTAAAAACCCGTCGTATTGTGCTCCTGGAACGACTCGTCCGCCCAAGCGGTGCTCGCTCTCACGCGGCATCGTCCCTTGGAGGCCTCCTCCTGGGGATCGGGCCCGTAGTCACCTGATCCGTCGGGGAAATCGTCTGGTCGTCCGGGACCAGCAGTGCAACCATGGAGTAGCGGTCGCGGGTGTGGCTCTCATCCACGTACGCCAGCAGCACGTCACGTAGTGTGACAGACCGTTGACAGCATCGGGCGGAATCCGGCGGTCAGTCGGCGAACATGCCTTGAGGTGACCTGGAATGGAACGGCTACGGCCCAGCGCCCCGTCCTCCGGTCGAGGGCCCTTGTGGTACGTGATCCCCGTCGTCTTCTTCCTGGCCGCGGCGGTCTTCTGGGCGCTCGCTCTTGTGGCGTGGGTGGAGCCGAAGCCGTTGTTCGTCATCTTCACCCCCGACGGGGCGGAGCTTCCGGCGGAGTGGTATCGGCCCGGGCAGTGGTTCTGGACCGGGGCGGCCTGTTTCCTGGCCGGGCTCGTCCTGACCGTCGTCCTCGCCGTCGTGCGCCGGCGCGGGGCGGCTCCCCCGGGGCCGCCTTCGGGACCGCCTCCGGAGCCACCCGCGGGGCGGGGGCGGTGAGGACAGGGACGCGAACACGGCGCCCACGTCCCCGTACGGTCACTGCTCCCGGATGCCCCAGGGGCTGCCGTACGCGCTGAGCAAATCGAGGAACGGCCGGGACGGCAGGGCCTCCGGGCCCAGGACGCCGGAGCCGGACCAGACGCCGGTGGCCATCAGTTCGAGTGCCACGACCGGGTTGACGGCGGTCTGCCACACCACCGCCTGGGAGCCGTACTCGCGCATGGACCACTGGTTGTCGACCACGTGGTAGAGGTAGACCTCACGCGGGCCGCCGTCCTTGGTGCCCTTGACCCAGGTGCCCGCGCACGTCTTGCCGTGCATGCGATCGCCGAGGGTCGCCGGGTCGGGCAGGCACGCCGCGACCACGTCGCGCGGGGACACCTTGACGGCGGTGCCGCCCTGGGCGACGGCCTGAACGGGCTCGGTGCGGTCCAGCCCCAGCAGATGCAGTGTCCGCAGCGTCTCGATGAACTCCCGGCCCAGCCCGTACTTGAAGGTCACCCGCTCGGCGCCGACCCAGCGGGGCACGAGCAGGACCTCCTCGTGCTCGACGTTGACGCACTCCACCGGGCCGATGCCCTCGGGGAAGTCGAACACCTCCGGCTCGCTGAACGGCGGGGTGGTGAACCAGCCCCGGCCGGCCTCGTACACGACCGGCGGGTTGAGACACTCCTCGATGGTGGTCCAGATGTTGAACGACGGCGCGAAGTCGTACCCCTCCACGGTGAGGTCGGCGCCGTCGCGGATGCCGATCTCCTCGATGTGGTCGAAGAGCTCGTCGGCGGCGTACCGGGCGAAGACGTCCGACAGCCCCGGCTCCACCCCCATGCCGACGAGCGCGAGCCTGCCCGCCTTCTCCCACTCGGCGGCCAGTGCGAACTGGGCGTCCCCCAGCTTGACCCCGCACATCTCGTGCGGGCGCTCCGGATGCGGCCTCGACAGCGACATCGCCATGTCCAGGTAGTGCGCGCCGGCCGACAACGCCGCCCGGAACAGCGGCATCACGAACCGCGGGTCGGTGGCGTTCAGCAGGACGTCGCAGCGGTGCTCGGCCAGCAGCGCCGCCACCACGGCCTCGTCGCCCGCGTCCACCCTCCGGGCGCTGAAGCGTGCGCTCGCCTCCCCCAGCGCGGCGACCGCCGCCTCCGCGCGGGCCAGGTCGTAGTCGGCGACGACCATGTGATCGAGGAAGGACCGGCGGGCGGCGATCCGGGTGATCGCCGTGCCCACCCCACCGGCGCCGACGAGCAGAACACGCATGACAAAAACTCCCTTTTCAGGACAAAGACTCCTTTGGTGCATCAAATCCAACGTCACCGCCGTACGAAACGTCAATGGTGTTGGCATAAGGTGGGCGCCGGAGAGGAGAGCACGATGCCCAAGCCGGTGGTCTCGGAGTCGGCGCGCCGGCGGCGCCGCCCGACGAAGAACGGGGTGGTTCTCTCGGAGGACCTGATCGTGCGGACCGCGCTGCGCATGCTGCGCGAGCACGGCTCCGCCGGACTGACCGTGCGGCGGCTCGGCCTCGCCCTGGGCGCCGACCCGAGCACGCTTTACCGCTACTTCGCCGGCATCGACGACCTGACGCTGGCCATCGGCGACCTGCTCATCGGCCGGGCCATGACCGGCTGGCACGTCACCGGCGACTGGCAGGCCGACCTACGCGAGCTGGGCCTGCGCATCCACGCCGCCTACCTCGAACACCCCCAGGCCGCGGTGCTGACCGCCAGCCGCATCAGCGGCAAGTCCCACGAGATCGCGGCCGACGAGGCGATCCTCGGGCTGCTTCGAGGCGCCGGGTTCCCCGACCGGGAGGCCGTACGCGTCTACCACGCCTTCATCGACATGACGCTGGCCTTCGCCGCGCTGGACGCGGCGTCCCTCGCGCTGCCGGAGGAGACGCGCACGGCGGACGAGGAGATGTGGCAGGCGACCTACGCCCGCCTGTCCCCCGGCACCCACCCCAACATCGCGGCGGTCGCGCCCCTGCTGGTCGCCGACATGAACGACAGCGCCTACCCCGCCGCCCTGGACATGCTGCTCGCCAGCGCCGCGCGGGACTGCGGGGACAACGGCGCCGCCGTCCACGGATGAAGGCGGGCGCGGCCGGGGCGACGAGGCTCGGCCGTGTCAGGCGGTCGGGCTCCCGGGCGTGGGAAGAGTCCGGCGGACGGCGTCGCAGAGCCAGTGGTGGGCGCCGTCGCGGAGCCAGTGGTGGGCGCCGTCGCGGAGCCAGTGGTGGGCGCCGTCGCGGAGCCAGTGGTGGGCGCCGTCGGCGGCGTGACGGGGGTGCCAGGCCATGCCGAACCTGACACACCGCCCGTCCCGCATGCCTGGGCCGATGCCCTCCGGCCCAAGCGGCCAGGGGGCGCCGGCCCGGTTCCTCGGCTCGGCACGGCGTTCCCGCTCCGCCGGCGCCGAGCTCGCCTCCCGGTGCGGGCACCGGTCGCCGTCGCCGGAACAGCATCGGCGGCGTTACGCTGCCGTCTCGTGCAGGAGACGCGCCTCGACACCGCTCGGATCCGGGCGGCCCGCCGGGTGATCGACCCGATTTTCCTCGACACTCCCCTGTATCGCTGCGAGGCACTGGAGCCCGCCCTCGGGTGCACGGTCAGCATCAAGCTCGAAACGGCGAACCCGGTCCGCAGCTTCAAGGCCCGCGGCACCGAGGTGGTCGCGAGCATGCTCGCCGCCGATGGCCGGCGAGCCGTGGTGTGCGCCAGCGCGGGCAATCTCGGCCAAGCCCTCGCCTGGTCCGGACGCGGCCGGGGGCTCGACGTCACCGTCGTGGCGTCCCGCTTCGCGCCTGCGGCCAAGCTTGATCGCATCCGCGCGTTGGACGCCGTATTGGAGCTGGTGGACGGCGACTTCGACATGGCTCGCGAGCGGGCGGCGGCCGTCGCGCGGTACGACGGCATCCGGCTGGTCGAAGACAGTCTGGACATCGAGACCTGCGAAGGGGCGGCGACCATCGGTCTGGAGCTGGTGGACAGCGTGCACTCGTTCGACGCCGTCCTGATCGCTCTCGGCGGCGGGGCGCTGGCCACCGGTGTGGGTCATGTGGTGAAGGCCTGCGCGCCCGAGGTCGAGGTGATCTGCGTCCAGCCGCTGGGCGCACCGGCGATGACGTACTCGTGGCGCCAACGGCGCGTCGTCACCACCGACTCGACCGACACCATCGCTGACGGCGTCGCCGGCCGGCGTCCCATCCCGGCTGTCCTGGACGACCTGCTCCTGGTCGCCGACGACGCCGTCCTGGTCCAGGAGGCATCGATCATCGCCGGTATGCGGATGCTCCTCCACCACGCCGGCCTCGTCGTCGAACCGTCGGCCGCGCTCGGCATCGCGGCGATCCTCGAAGACCGCGACCGCTTCGCCGGTCGGCACGTGGTCACCATCGTGTGCGGCAGCAACGTCGACGTGGACGCCTACCACCGCTGGGTCGGTGCGGCTCCGCCGACGGGTCTGACATGACTTTTCGAGGCCGCCCGCGCAGGCGGCCGAGTGCGTCACGACGCCGGCGCGGGCACCGGAGGTGGCCCGCGGCGGTGACGCAGGCTGACAGCCGGGGATAGGGTCGCCGCGTGCCTGATGCGATCTTCGCCCATCCCCGGCTGGCCGCCGTCTACGACGCCTTCGACGGTGACCGCGACGACCTCGGCGCCTATCTCGGCATCGCCGACGAGCTGGGCGCGGACCGGGTGGCCGACATCGGCTGCGGAACGGGATGCCTGGCGGTTCTGCTCGCCGGCAGCGGACGCACGGTCATGGGCGTCGATCCCGCCGAGGCGTCACTGCGGGTCGCGAGGGCGAAGGATCCGGCCGGCGAAGTCACCTGGGTCCACGGGGACGCCACCGCGGCGCCGGCGTTCGGCGCCGACCTCGCCGTGATGACGGGCAACGTGGCCCAGGTGTTCCTCTCCGACGACGACTGGACGCGAGCTCTCCGGGGCGTCCGCGGCGCGCTTCGCCCGCGGGGCCATCTCGTGTTCGAGACCAGGCGTCCCGAACGCCGGGCGTGGGAGGAGTGGGCTTCGGACACCGACCCGGTCGTCCTCGACCTTCCGGAGGCCGGGGTCGTGGAGCGGCGCTTCGAGGTCACCGACGTGAGCCTGCCGCTGGTGTCCTTCCGCTACACGTACACCTTCCTGTCGGACGGCGCGGTCGTCACGTCGGACTCGACCCTCCGGTTCCGCGACCGGGACGAGGTGGAGACGAGCCTGGTCGCGAACGGCTATCGCGTGCGTGACGTGCGGGAGGCCCCCGATCGGCCGGGGCGCGAGTTCGTGTTCGTCGCGCAGCGCACCGCGTGAAGCACGTCAGTGGTCGCCGGCGTCGCTGAGGAGGCGGCGGGCCTGGCGGACGACGGCCTCGTCGACGAAGCGGCCGTCGGCGAGGGCGACCGCGCCCCGGCCGGCGGCGGAGACGACCTCCAGGGCGGCCGCGATCTCCTGCCCGGTCGGGCGGTAGGCCGCCGCGATCACCGGAAGCTGGACGGGGTGGATCGCCGCCCGGCCGCGAAAACCCATCGCCCGGCCCGCGGCGCAGGACGCGGCCAGGCCGTCGAGGTCGCGGACGTTCGGATACACGGACTGCGCCGGGGCCGGCAGCCCCGCCGCCCGGGCCGCGACCACGATGCGCGACCGCGCCCAGGCCAGCCCCGCCTCGTCGGTCACGCCGAGGTCGGCGCGCAGGTCGGCCTCGCCCAGGCCGATCCCGGCGACGGCCGGTGAGGCGGCGGCGATCTCGAAGGCGCGCTCCAGCCCGAGGGCCGACTCGATGGCCGGGCGCAGCGGCACGCCCGGCACCATGTCGGCGATCCAGCGGACCTCGTCGGCCGACTCCACCTTGGGGATGCGCAGGCCGCCGCTGCCGTGCAGCAGCGTTCCGAGCGCGTGCAGGTCGGCCTGGCCGTACGGCGTGCGGACGTCGTTGACGCGGATCTCCACACGCGGGCGCGGCGTGGCCAGCAGGGCGACGGCCCCGGCCCTGGCGGCGCCCTTGTTCTCCGGGGCGACCGCGTCCTCCAGGTCGACGACGACCATGTCGGCCTCGCCGCCGAGGGCCTTGGCGATCCGGTCCGGGCGGTCGGCGGGCACGTACAACCACGTCAGGGTGCCGGCGGAAAGCCCGGAAGAAGGTCCGGCGGAAGGCCCGGGAAACGGTCCGGTGGAAGGCCCGGTAGAAGGCACGGCGTCAACTCCTCGCGAATCCTCCGTGCCCCTTGCCCGAAGATCTCCGCTCATTCCACCCCACCGCGTGACATGTCACACCACTCCCTTGTCCCGCAGGGACTGGATCTCCGCATCGGTCAGGCCGAGACCGTGCAGGATCTCGTCGGTGTCGGCGCCGTGCGGACGGCCGGTCCACCGGATGCGCCCCGGAGTCTCCGACAGCCGGAACATCACGTTCTGCATCCGCAGCGGGCCCAGCTCGGGATCGTCCACGGTGGTCACGGCGTCCAGCGCACGCAGCTGCGGGTCGGCCAGCACGTCGCGCACGTCGTAGATCGGCGCCACGGCGGCCTCCGCCTCCTCGAACGCCCGCAGCACCTCCTCCCGGGTCCGCTCGCCGACCCATGCCGCCACGGCCGCGTCGAGTTCGTCGGCGTGCGCCACCCGGCCCGCACCGGTCGCGAACCACGGCTCGTCCACCAGGTCGGGCCGCCCGACCAGGCGCATCACCCGTTCGGCGATGCTCTGCGCCGAGGTGGAGACCGCGACCCAGGAGCCGTCGCGGCACCGGTAGGTGTTGCGCGGCGCGTTGTTGACCGACCGGTTGCCCGTACGCGGGGGCACGACGCCGAGCCGGTCGTAGACGGCCGGCTGGGCACCGAGCACGGTCAGGATCGGCTCGATGATCGACAGGTCGACGACCTGCCCGCGTCCCGACCGCAGGGCCGTCATCACGGCGAACGCGGTGGCCAGCGCGCAGATGCCGTCGGCGAGCCCGAACGGCGGAAGCGTGGGCGGCCCGCCGGGCTCGCCCGTCATGGCGGCGAACCCGCTCATCGCCTCGGCGAGGGTGCCGAAGCCGGGCCGCCTGGCGTACGGGCCGAACTGGCCGAACCCGGTGATCCGGGCGAGCACCAGGCCGGGGTTGACCTCGCTGAGCCGGTCCCAGGACAGGTTCCAGCGCTCCAGGGTGCCGGGGCGGAAGTTCTCGATGAGCACGTCGGCGTCCTCCACGAGCCGGACCATCAGGTCCTGCCCCTCGGTGGTGGACAGGTCGAGCGTCATCGTGCGCTTGTTGCGGCCGAGCATCTTCCACCACAGCCCCTCGGGGCCGTGCCCCCGGGACGGATCGGGCCTGCGCGGGTGCTCCACCTTGACGACGTCCGCGCCGTAGTCGCCGAGCAGCATCGCCGCTGTCGGCCCGGCGAACAACGTGGCCGCGTCGATGACGCGTACGCCGTCGAGCGGCCCGATCACAACTCCCCCAGAAGACGGTCGATCTCGTGGCGGTGCGGCATCGAGGTGCTGGCGCCCTCCCGCCGCACCGACAGCGCCGCCGCGGCCGAGGCGAAGCGCAGCGCCCGCGCCGGAGCTGCCCCCTCGGTCCTGGCCACGGCCAGCGCCCCCGCGAAGGTGTCCCCCGCCGCCGTGGTGTCGACCGCCCGCACCGGTACGGCGGCCTCGTGCAGGCGGGTGCCGTCGCGGGAGCCGTACAGGGCGCCCCCGGCCCCCAGGGTGACGACGGCCTCGGGGACGAGGCCGAGCAGCGCCTCCAACGCGTCGCGGGGATCGTCGCGGCCGGTGATGGCCGCCGCCTCGTGCTCGTTGGGCACGATGAGGTCGACGGCCTCCAGCAGTTCGGCGGGCAGCGGCACCACCGGGGCCGGCGTCAGGATCACCTCGGCCCGGGACGCCGTAGCACGGGGAACGTGGGCGGCGGCGACCACGGCGTCCATCGGCAGCTCCAGTTGCAGCAGCAGCGCGTCGGACCGGGCGATGGTTTGCGCGTCCTGCCCTGCCGGACCGGTGACGGCGCCGTTCGCGCCCGGCACCACGATGATCGAGTTGTCGCCGCCGTCCTGCACCACGATGTGGGCCACTCCCGAGGGGCCGGGCACGACCCGCAACCCCGCCACCTCGACGCCCGCCTCGGCGAGCGCGGCGCGCAGGCCCGGCCCGAACGCGTCGTCTCCCACCGCCCCGAGGAAGGCCACCTCGGCCCCCGCCCGGGACGCGGCGATCGCCTGGTTGGCCCCCTTGCCGCCGGGGATCGTGCGGAAAGCGTGGCCCGTGACGGTCTCCCCCGGCTTCGGGGCCTGGGCGACGTACGCCACCAGGTCCATGTTGGCACTGCCGAACACCGAGATCACGTGTTGTTCTCCTCTGTGAGCGCGAGCGTGCGGGCGGCGAGCACTCCGAAGGAGACGCCGTCGAAGCCGGGCAGGCTGCTGGCCAGCCGGTCCCCGGTGGTCCACCGCTCGGGGACGCCGCCCGCCAGCGCCCCGGCGATCGACCCGGCCGTGGCGGCGGCCGAGTCGGTGTCCCAGCCTCCCGCCACCGCGGCGCCGACCGTCGCGGCGAAATCCCCGGCGCCGTGGACGAGGGCCGCCGCCAGCAGCGCCGCGTTGTTGACCGTGTGCACCCAGTGGAGGCGCCCGTGCCGCGCGTACAGCCGGTCCGCCACCCGCTCGAAGTCCGGCTCCGCCGCGGCGTCCGCGACCGCTTCCCGCACGGCTTCGGCCAGGCGCGAGCCGGGCGGCACGACCGACAGCCCGGCCTCGATCACCTCGGCCACGCCGTCGGCCACGAGCGCCTGCGCGCACATGGCGGCGGCGAACATCGCACCGTAGATCCCGTTGGCCGTATGGCTGAGCCGGGCGTCCCGCCACGCCCATGCCGCGGCCGTCGCCGGGTCGCCCGGATTGGCCCAGCCGTACACGTCGGACCTGATCAGCGCGCCGATCCACTCGCGGAACGGGTTCCGGTGAAGGGCGGTCGCCGGGGGTTCCAGCCCCGTGAGCAGGTTGCGGTAGGCCGCGCGCTCGGCGGTGAAGACCCGCCCGGCGGGCAGCATGTCGAGCCAGGTCCGGGCCACGTCCTCGGTCGTGAAGGCCGGTCCGTGCCGTTCGAGCACGGTCAGCGTGAGCAGCGCGTAGTTGAGGTCGTCGTCCTCGGGCACGCCGTCGATGTTCTCGGCGAGGCTGGTGGCCGCGCTGCGGCGGTTCCACGGCCAGCGCTCGGCGATCTCCGGCGGCAGCCCCTTCGCGGTGAACCAGCCGCGGATCGGCCAGTTGCCGGTGGCCTCGGCGATGGCCCTGATCCCCTCGCGCGGGATCTTCTCCACCGGCTTGCCGAGGAGGCATCCGGCGGCCCTCCCCCACCAGGCGGCCAGGACCCGCCCGGGCTCGGGCCGGACGGCGGCGCGCCGGCCGGGCCAGTCCGGGCAGGACGCGACGATCTCCTCCAGCGAGGAGGGCTCGGGCAGCGGCGAGGGGATCGCCGCCAGCTCGTCGAGCAGTTCCCCGGCCAGCGCGCGCAGCTCTCCGGGGGCGGGCTCCGCGGAGGCGCCCGCCCGGGGCGGCGCGTCGTGTCCCCCGGCGGCGTGCCAGCGCGCGGCGACGGCCGCCACCTCCGGAAGCCTCCCCCTGCCGTCCTCGGCCGCCTGCCGCAGCTCGTGCCCGACGAGATCCTCCGGCTGCACCCACGTCAGCCGGATCACCGCCCTCTCACCGTGCCTCTCCTCCGCTCCGCCCGGCCGTCGTCATGGGGCGTTCCCTTCGCCGCGCGGCGCGAGCAGGGCGTCGAAGGCGGCCTCGTGGGCGCGGCGGCGCTCCCGGTCGGCCCGATGCACCCGCCGCGCCACAGCCGCGAGCGCCAGCCCCGGCCCGACCAGGTCCGTACGGCTGGCCGTCGCCACCTGCTCCAGCCAGTCCGCCGGGACGGCGGCCCGCCCGCCGAGCGCCCCGGCGACGGCGCCGCCCATCGAGGCGATCGAGTCGGCGTCGCGCCCGTAGTTGACGCCGCCGAGCACGGTCTCGCGGTAGTCGCCCTTGGCCATCACCAGGAACGCGAGCGCGAGCGGCAGCTCCTCGATGCTGTGCAGCCGGCTCGGCCGCCGCGCTCCGAGACCCTGGTCACGGTAGGTGTCGGCCACAGTGTCGTACGGCCGGATCGCCGCCCGCAGGGCCTCGAACGAGCCGTCCCAATGGCCGAGGCCCCGGGCGGCCGAGCAGACCGCGTCGATGGCGGCCCTGGTGCCGTCGCGGGCGAGCCGCAGGCAGGCGGCGACGACCGAGTCGGGTGTCGCCCCGGGCCGCATCGCCTCGGCGACCGCCGCCGCGAGCACCCCCGCCGCCTCCCGGCCGTAGCTCGACTGGTGCGCCCCGGCGAGGTCGATCGCCTCGGCGTACGCGCCGTCGGGGTCGCCGGCGTTGACGACACCGACCGGGGCCATGTACATCGCGGCGCCGCAGTTGACGATGTTGCCGACGCCCGCCTCGCGAGGGTCGGCGTGGCCGTAGTGCAGCCGCAGCACGAGCCACTTCTCAGCGAGGAACACCCGATGGAGCGGCAGCGCCTCGGCCTCGAGTTCGGGAATCCACCGCTTCTCCCCCATCATCTCGGGGACCAGGTGCTCGGCCGCGGCGTAGGCGTCGAGGTGGCCGCCGACCCGCTCGTACACCCGGATGAGGGCGTGCGTCATCAACGTGTCGTCGGTGACGTGACCGTCCCCCTTGTGGTACGGCGCGATCGGGCGGGCGTTGCGCCAGTCGTCATTGAAGGGGGGAACGACGCCGCGGACGCGGCCCCCGTAGCGTTCCTGGATCTGCTCGGAGGTCCATCCCTCGGTGGCCCCGCCGAGCGCGTCGCCCACCGCGGCGCCCGCCACACACCCGACCGCCCTGTCGGCCAGCACGTCGGCCGGCACGTCGGCCCGCGGGTCCTCCTGCGGCGTCATCCAGTTCTCCCCCTTGTCCCTATGCGTGCGCATGCGTCCGAATGCGTGGTGCGGCGGGCGTCACACGAGCCGCCCGGCGATGTCCAGCAGGTCGGTCCCCGCGAGTTCGGGCAGGCAGCACCCGGCCAGCGTGCGGACCCGCTCACGCCATGCGGCGGGCAGCGCGTCGTGCCCCGCGGCGCAGCCGAGCAGCGCGCCCGTGAGCGCGGGCGCGGAGTCGGCGACCGGCGCGAGGCAGGCCGCCGCCGACACGCCAGCGCCGAACGCCTCCGATGCCTGCCCGAAGGAGGAGACGGCGGCGTCCGCGAGGGCCAGCGCGATCGGCACCGTCTGCGCGGCGGCGACGCCGTAGCTGTAGACGTGGTCGAGCACGGCGGCGTCCAGGGCCGGGACGGCGGCGAAGGGCGAGCCCGCCGCCCGCGCCGCCCGCAGTGCCGCCCGCGCCGCGTGCCCGATGGCCGTGTCGTCCGGCAGCGCGCCGAGCGCGGCCTCGACCGCCTCGGCCATCGGTGCGCCGTCCGTCAGCGCCGCCACCGCCCGGGCCGTGGCGACCGCCCCGAGCACGCCGTCCTCCGCGTTGGTGACGCACGCGTCCTCCAGCGGGTCCAGCCCGGCCGCGCCGAAGGCGACGGCGCGCACGGCCGCGGCGTCGTCGAAGTGGTGAGGGTTGTCGTGCCCGCTGGCGGGCGGGCGTTTGCCCGCCGCCAGGTTGTCGATCGCCGCCCACACCGAGATGCGCGCGCGGACGTCCCCACGGCCCGCGAGGCGCCCGAACGCCTCCGCCCGGTCCTCCCGGATGGTCAGGGCCGTCCACGCCAGCCACTCGGCGTCGTCGGACGGGCCGAACGCCAGGGGCGCCACCTGCTGGTTCAGCGCGAACGGCACCGGCAGCGTGGTGACCTGGTGCTCCTCGGCGAACATGTCCAGTTCGCGGCGCAACCGCCTGCTCCAGCCGGCCAGCAGCGTGGACCGGTGCCGGGCCGCGGGCCACCCGGCCGCGTCGCCCGCGGCGAGGCCGGCGAATGCCCCCCGCACCCGGTCGAGCCCGGCCCGGCCGTCCTGCACGTCCTGCACGTCCTGCACGTCCCGGCTGTTCCCCGAGGGCATATCGGTCCTACAGTCCTTTCACGAGTTCGTCGGCCACGTCGCGGATGTCGCGTCCGGCGACCACGGGCAGGCAGTGCCCGGCCACCGGGCCGATCCGCGCGGCCCAGCGCGCCGGCACCGCCGCCTCGCCGCGGCCCGCCCCCGCGAGGGCCCCGGCGACGGCGGCGGTGGTGTCGGCGTCCCTGCCGAGGTTGGCCGCGGTGACGACCGACGCCTCGACCTCCCCGCCGCCCGCCACGTAGGCGGCGAACGCGAGGGCGACCGCCTCGGGCGCCAGATCCGTCCACGGGTAGTGCTTGACCACGACCGTGTCGTGTAGCGCACGTCCCAGGAGCGGACGGGGTGTGCGGGCGGCGACGTCGAGCGCGGCGCGGAGGTTGCGCGCCGTCCACGAGTCCTCCGGCACCGCCCGCAGGGCCGCCTCGGCCACCTCGCCGGGCGGGGCGCCGGTCATCGCGACCGCGACCGCCGCAGCCACCGCCCGGCCGCCGGATATCCCCTCGCCGGTGTGGCTCACGTGCCCGTCGATCTCCGCCAGCCGCGCCGCCTCGTCCGGGTCGCCCACCGCGAAGATCCCGTACGGCGCGGCCCGCATGGCCAGTCCGTCGGACCAGCCGTGGGCGTGCCACCGGCCGGTGAGCGGCGGCTCCAGGCCGCGGCGCAGGGCCTCGACGGTGCCGAGTTCAGAGAACCCGGCGCCGCGCATCGGCCCGTCGAGCCGCGCCACGATCTCCTCACGCCAGGCCCGCGCCACGTCCCCGGACGTGAGGGCGTGACCGTGGCGCAGGAGCAGTGTGGCGGCGAAGATCGTGTACTCGGTGTCGTCGGTGCCGCCGCCCTCGATCTCGGTCAGCACACCCCACCGGGCGGCGATCTCCTCCGGAGTGAGGTTCTCCGCGGGGGCGCCGAGGGCGTCGCCCGCGGCGAGGCCGAGCAGGCAGCCCCGGGCGCGGTCGCGGACGGTGATCAACGGGTGTATCGCTCCAGCACCTTGTTCCCCTCCTCGACGAGGCGCGTGGCCAGTTCGTCTAGGCTGATCTTGTCGGCGAAGTACTCCTGCATCGCCGGCGTGGCCACCTTGCTCTTCCACTCGTCGTACCCGTTCACCTTGAGGAACGGCGCGACGACGAGGTCTTTCGCCGAGGCGGTGGCGACGTCCCAGCCGTTGTCCTCCGTCGTGAGCGCGGGATCCTTCGCGGCGGTCGTGCTGGTGGGCAGCAGCCAGTCGCCCTTGGCCAGTTTCGCCTGGTTCGGTCCGTTGAGGAAGAACGCGATGAACTTCAGCGCCTCGTCGGGGTGCTCGCTGTCGGCCGCGACCGACAGCGTCTGGGACACCGCGCCCTGCTGGGAGGTGACTCCCTTCAGCGGCGGCAGCGTGACCCACTCGAACCCGCTCGGCGCCTGCTCGGCGACCTGCTGGCGCAGGTACACCCCGGCGGGGAGGATCGCGTACTTGCCGGCGAAGAAGCCGGGCAGCGGGTCGGCGGTGCCCATGCCGAGCGCGGACGGGTCGGCCGACTTGTCCGCGTAGAGCTGGTCGTGGACGCGCTGGAGCACCTCTCGCTCCTGCGGCCCGACCTTCACCGTGGTCTTGCCGTCCTGGGTGTCGAAGAACGTGCCGCCGAAGTTGAGCGCCAGGTTCAGCATCTTGTTGACCGGCGACTTCATCGGCCAGGCCACGCCGTACGCGCCCTTCTTGGTGAGCTTCTTGGCCACGTCGGCGAACTCGTCCCACGTCCACGGGGAGCCGGGGGTGGGCACGCGCACGCCGGCGCCGTCGAGCAGCTTCTTGTTGGCGATGAGCACCTGCGACTCCTGCAGGAACGGCACGCCGTACACACCCTGGCCGCTCCTGCCGCCGGAGAAGGTGACCGTGTCCCACGCGGCCTGCGGGATGTCGCTCTTCAGCTCGGCGGGGACCTTGCCGGTGAGGTCGAGCAGGAAGCCCCGCGAGGCGAAGCTCGACAGAGCCGGGGAGTCGTCGTGGATCACGTCGGGCGGGTCGCCGGCCTCGAACGACGTCACGAGCTGGTCGTTGACGTTGTCCCAGCTCCCCTGGACGTACTCGACCTGGATCTTCGGGTTGGCCGTGTTCCATTCGGCGACGATCTGCTTGTTGGCCTCGATCGACTCCTTCTGCCAGGCCAGGCTGAGAAAACGCAGCTTCACCGGCTGCCCGTCCTGCCCGTTCTGTCCGGACGCGGCGTCGCCTCCGCCGCTCCCGCATCCGGCGGCGAGCGCGACCGCCGCCACGGCCAGCGCCGCGCTCAGGCGCCTCATGCCTCCTCCTCGCCCACCGCTCGGAGCGGCCTTGGCGGTTCGCTCGCTCACTGTGACCCTCCTATCAGGTGTCGCCATGCGGGTCAGCCCTTGACGGCGCCGGCCATCAGGCCGGACCGCAGGCGCCGCTGGATGATCGCGAAGAAGACGAGGCTCGGCACCGTCGCGAGCAGCGACGCCGCCGCCAGTGGGCCGAGCCGGGCGACCCCCTCCGGGCCGACGAAGCGCACCAGTGTCAGCGGAAGGGTCTCCACCTCGGGATCCTTGAGGATCACGAGGGCGAACAGGAACTCGTTCCAGGACGAGATGAAGCCGAACAGCAGCGTCGCGACCACGCCGGGCGCGAGCAGCGGGGCGACGACGGCGGCCAGCGCGCGCAGCCGCCCCGCGCCGTCCACGGCCGCGGCCTCCTCCAGCTCGCGCGGCACCGCGCGCACGTATCCCCTCAGCATCCACAGCGCGAACGGCATGACGAACGTGACGTGCACGATCGTGAGCCCGGCGAGGGTGTTCACCAGTTCCAGCCGCCGCAGCACCATGAACAGCGGGATGACGACCAGGACGACCGGGAAGACCTGACTGACCAGCACCCAGCCGATCGCGGCCCGGCCGGCCGCGCCGCGGAAGCGGGCCAGCGCGTACGCCGCGGGCAGCGCGAGCGCCACCGTGATCAGGGCGGTGGCGATCGCGACGACGAGGCTGCGCAGCCCCGCGCCGACCAGGTCCTGCTCGCCGAAGGCGTCGGCGAAGTTGGCCAGGGTCGGCCGGCGCGGGATCCACGTTGGGTCGAGGGCGGCCATCTCCTGCGGCGTCTTCAGCGCCGTGGACAGCAGCCACAGCAGCGGGAACGCCAGGAACACGACGTATCCCAGCAGGGCGAGATACTTCAGCGCGCGGGTCATGTCGATCCGCGTGTCAGTGCGCGTGTGCCGGTCCGCATGTCAGTGCGCATCTCAGGCCGCCTCCCGCGCCTGCCGCCACAGGTACAGGCCCAGCACGGCCAGCACGACGATCGTGATCGCCACGCCGAGCGTCGCCGCGTAGCCGAAGAAGCCGTACCTGAACGCCTCCTCGTACGCGAACAGCATGGGCAGCCTCGTCCGCCCGCCAGGCCCGCCCTGGGTGAGCACGTAGACCAGGCTGAACTGGTTGATGTTCCACACGAAGTCGAGCGAGGTGATGGCCACGATCACGGGCCGCAGCTGCGGCAGCGTGACGTTCCAGAACCGCCGCCATGCGCCCGCGCCGTCCACGCTGACCGCCTCGTAGAGCTCCCTCGGCACGTTCTGCAGGCCGGCGAGCAGCACGACCGTGGTCTGCGGCATGCCGGTCCAGACCCCCACGACGACGATCGCGGGCAGCGCGAGGGAGAAGTCGTGCAGCCAGTCGACGCGCGTGCCGAACAGGCCGTTGAGCAGGCCCGCGTCCGGGTGGTAGACCAGCCGCCACATCAGGCCGATCACCACCGGCGGCATGGCCCACGGCACGACCGCCAGCACCCGGGCGACGCCGCGCAGGCGCAGGTCCTCGTGCAGCAGCAGCGCGAGCCCCAGCGAGGCGAGGAACTGCAGCACGGTCACCGACAGGCCCCAGATCAGGCCGATGCGGAACGACTCCCAGAAGTCGCCGTCCGCCAGCAGCTCGGCGAAGTTCTCCAGGCCCACGAACGCGGTCGCGGTGTTGCGGCCGGACCGCGCGTCGGTGAAGGCCAGCAGGATGCCGTAGACCAGTGGGCCCACGCTGAACACCAGCACCGGCACGAACGCGGGCAGCAGCAGCGCGAGCGCGCCCCCGGACCGCCGGCCTGTCTGCGAACCGCCCCGGCGGCCGCCGTACGGCCGTGCGCCGAGTGCGGTCACTGGCCGCCCCCGGAAGCACCGGAAGGATCGGAAACACCGGGACGACCGGAAACACCGGAAGCGCCGGGAAGAGCGGTCGAACCGCGGATGGTGAGGCTCGGCCGCACGACCACCACCCGCGGCTCGCGCGGGCCGTTCTGCAACCGGTCGAGCAGCAGCCCGGCCGCCGCCCGGCCGCGCTCGGCCGAGCCGAGCGAGACGCTGGTCAGCGTCGGCAAGGTCACCGAGGCGAGTTCGGTGTCGTCCATGCCGACCACCGCCACGTCACCGGGCACGTCCCTGCCCTGCTCGCGCAGCACGTCGAGCGCGCCGAGCGCGATGAGGTCGTTGGCGCACATCAGCGCGTCCACGCCGGGCACACGCGACAGCAGCGCCCGCGCGGCACGCGCGCCGCTGTCGCGGTAGAAGTCGCCCACCTCGACCAGGTCCTCGTCGTACGGCAGGCCCAGCGCCTCCAGGGCCTCCCGGTACGCGACGGCGCGGGCGGCGCCGGGAACGGTGTCGAGCGGGCCGTTGAGGAAGCCGATGCGCCGCCTGCCGACGGCGTGCAGGTGGTCGAGCGCGAGCCGGACGCCGGTCGCGGAGTCGGTCCGCACGTTGTCCACCAGCGCCCCCTCCGGCATGCCCTCCGGCAACGCGCCGATGACGACGACAGGGGCACGCGCGGCGACGATGGCCTCGACGTGCTCCTCGGTGACACCCCGCAGCGGGCTGATGATGAGGCCGTCCACATAGCGCTCGCGCAACCCGCGCAGCACGCCGAGCTCGTCCTCGGCGTCGCCGTCGGTGGAATGGATGAGGAGCCGGTAGCCGGCCTCCTTCAGCACCGGCTGGATCTCGCGCACCATGGCCACGTAGACCGGGTTGCCGATGTCGGCCATCGCGAAGGCGACCTGGTCGGTGCGGCGGTTGCGGAGCGAGCGGGCGACCGAGTTGGGCACGTAGCCGAGCTCGTCGGCCGCGCGCATGACGCGCCGCACGGTGTCCTCGCGCGTCGGCAGCCCGTTGAGCACCCGTGACACCGAGGCGATCGACACACCGGCGCGTTGCGCGATCGTGGTGATCGTGGGACCGTCGGTCAACGGCACCTCACTTGGGGGAGAGTGTCGCGTAATCGTTTACCCGTCGGTAACGTGAGCCGCCTGTAAACGTTTACGGCTGGATGTGTCCATATCAAACCCGCCCGCACGGGGAGCGTCAAGTAACGAACACGTAAACCGCCTAGATCACCAAGCCGCAACAAGCCGCGCGTTGGTTCCGCTCTTCGACCAGATTCGCCCTAGAATCCGCCGATGTGAACGAAGGTCACGAGGACCCGCCGAAGCTCCCCATCAGGGAGCGCTCCTCTCGGCTTGGAGGCGGGCGCCACCGACGGCCCCTTCCGGCCGAGCTGCCGCCCGACGCGCCCGCCCTGGTCCTGGCGGTGCCGGGCAGAGCCGGAGACCCGGTGGGTCCGAGCGACGACGTGGCCATGGAGGTCGCCTCCATCGTCAGGATCGACAACCCGCAGATCGACCTTCGCATCGTCTCGCTGGCCGACGGCGGCGCCGACCTCACCAAGGAGTTCGCCTCCATCGCCGCGCAGCGGCCCACGGACGGGCCGGCCGCGGTGGTCGTCCCGCTCGTCACCGGGCCGCATCCGCGCGTGCTGCGGGCCGTGCGGGACGCCGCGACGCAGAGCGAGGCCGCGGTGAAGATCACCGAGCCGCTCGGCCCGCACCCGCTGCTGGCCGAGGCCCTGCACGTGCGCCTGTCCGAGGCGGGCCTGGCCCGCGCCGACCGGATGCGCCTGTTCAACGTCTCGTCCCCGGTCGACGGGATCATCGTGGCGACCGCCGGGGGCGACGAGGCCGCCCGCGGCGCCGACGCGACGGCCGTCCTGCTGGCCGCCCGCCTGACGCTTCCCGTCGTCCCCGCCGCGCTGGACGGCCAGCCGAGCGTGCGCGACGCCGCCGAGCGCCTGCGCAACATCGGCGCCAACCGGCTGGCCATGGTGCCGTACGTCATCGGCCCCGAGGCCGACCGTGAGCGGATCACGACCGCCGCCGAGTCGATCGGCGCCGGGTGCGCGGATCCTCTCGGCGCGCACGAGTCCGTGGCCCGCATGGTGTGCGTGCGGTACGGCGCCGCGTTCGGCGGCTTCGACGGCTTCGACGACCTGTCCGACTGACGCCGGTCACCCCGCGCCGGCGGACGGCTCGGCGCGGGTCGCGCGGTCGAACAGCTCCACCAGTTCGTCCGCGCAGGCGTCGGGGTCGAGGCCGTCGACGACGACCTTCTGCACGACCGCCTCGAACGTGGTCTCCGCTTGACGTGCTCGGCGAGCACGGCGCTTATGATCCGCGCCGCACCGCCCCGGCGGAAGCACGATCGGCGCGGCCGAGGTCAGGGCAGGCGCGGCGTCGGCCGCGAACGGGCGGGGCGCGGCGGCAGCCGCGGAACAAACACAGGACCGGCGGCAGCAGTGGAACAAGCACGGACGCGGCGGCAGCCGCGGAACAAACAGGACCGGCGGCGGCCGCGAATCAAGCAGGGCGCGGCGTTGGCCGCGCATGAGGCCGGCGGGCCGCGAAGCTAAGGAAGAGGGCGGCGGCCGGGGAAGCCGAGGTCGCTGCGGTGATACCAGCCCAGGGCGGTCTCCCCCTCCAGCCAGCACAGCCGTACGGACACGCCCTCGAGCACGGCGGGGAAGTCGACGAGCAGCGGGGCCACGCCCTTGACCTCGATGTCCTCGGCGTCGAACCAGCTCAGGATCTCGTCCATCCGCGCCTCCAGGCCCTTGGCCTCCGGCAGGCCGCCGAGGGGTGAGGCGCCCGCCTGCCGCAGGTCGTGGGTCAGCTCGGCCAGGTCGGCGCGTACGGCGACGAACGCGCGGGCGTGCTCGAGCACCGCCGGCATCAGCGACCTGGCCTCGTCGACCGTGAAGATCCTCGCCACCCTCCGGACGCTACCGCATCGGCCCGCGCGAGGCTCACAGGCGGCGGCGCAGCAGGCAGAACTCGTTGCCCTCCGGGTCGGCCAGCACGTGCCAGTCCTCCTCACCGGTCTGGCCCACGTCGGCCGGCACGGCGCCGAGCTTCAGCAGGCGCTCCAGCTCGGCCTCCTGATCGCGGTCGGTGGGGTTGACGTCGATGTGCAGGCGCAGCTTGTCCCGCTTGGGCTCGGGCACCGACTGGAAGATGAGCGTCGGCTGGAGACCGCCGAAACCGATGCCCGGCGGGCCGATCTCCACCCAGTCGTCCTTGCACTCGGTCACCTCGAAACCCAGCACCTCGCACCAGAAGGCGGCGAGCCGCTCGGGGTCGTGGCAGTCGACGACGAGTTCACTGATACGACAGGCCATGACCGCGCCTTTACCCGCCGACGGGGTCGCCATGCAGCGGGCAGTGGGCGACCTCCGGATGGACCGCCAGCCATTCGATCCGCTGCCTGCTTTCGTCGTCCATGGGCGTGTAGACGACGACGCGGGTCTCCGGCGGCGCCGCCAGCGCCATGCTGGTGGACGTCAGGCGGATCAGGCCCACCGACGAGTGCTTGAACAGCTTCATCCGGACGCCCGGCCTGGCCACCTCGTGCATCGCCCACATCCGGGCGAACTCCGGGCTGGCCGCCGACAGCCGGGTGACGAAGCCCGTCCACGCCGGCTCTCCCACGTGCCTGCCGAAGGCCGCCCGCAGCGTCGCGACCATCTGCGGGAGTTCCTCGTCCTTGTTCACGAGCGGGCAGCAGCAGTCCGGCATGGTGAACACCCGCCACAGGACGTTGCGCTCGAGCCGTGGCCGGTCGACCACGGACGCGAAGATCGTGCCGTACGCGGCGTTCCAGGCGAGCAGGTCGTAACGCCCGCTGTAGACGCACGCGGGCAGCGGGCCGAGCTGGCGCAGGATCGTGTGCACCTCGGCGTCGAGACCCTCTTCGTCGCCCGCCGGATCGGCGATCTCCGGCAGGTCCGCCAGCCGGTAGAGGTGCTCCCGCTCGGCCGCGTCCAGCCGGAGCGTACGGGCGATGGCGTCGAGCACCTGCACCGAGGCGTTGATGGGGCGGCCCTGTTCCAGCCAGGTGTACCAGGTCACGCCCACGCCCGCGAGCTGGGCGACCTCCTCCCGCCGCAGGCCCGGCGTACGGCGGCGCAGGCCGGGCGGCAGCCCGACGTCCTCGGGCCTGATCCGCTCGCGCCTGCTGCGCAGGAAGGCCGCGAGCTCCTCACGCCTGGTCTGCCTGGTGCGAATCCCCGTCGTCACCTTTCCATCTTGGCGAGCGCGCGAGCGCGTTGCCAGGTGGTGTCGGTACCAGTATCGGCAGGCTCTCGTTACCGGTATCGCGACAGCCGCATCGTAGCCGCCATGACCACTGTCACCACCCGCGCGCCGGCCGCGCGGCGAACCTCGCCGGCCCTGCTGCTCACCGTCATCCTGGCGGGGCAGTTCATGGCCGTCCTCGACGCCACCATCGTCAACGTCGCCGCGCCCACGATGCGCACCGACCTCGGCGCCACCGGTTCGGGGCTGCAACTCGTCATCTCCGGCTACACCGTGGCGTACGCGATGCTGCTGATCACCGGGGCACGCCTTGGAGGGCTGCTCGGCTACCGGCGGCTGTTCCTCACCGGGCTCGCGGTGTTCACGGCCGCGTCGCTGATGTGCGGGCTCGCGCCGTCGATCGGCGTGCTGATCGCCTTCCGGCTGCTGCAGGGCGCGGGAGCCGCCCTGATGGTGCCCCAAGTGCTCAGCCTGATCCAGGTCACCTTCGACGGGGCCTCGCGGGGGCGGGCGCTCGGCGTCTACGCCACGGTCATCTCGGCGGGCGCGGTCGTCGGGCAGGTGCTCGGCGGGCTGCTCGTGACCGCCGACCTGTTCGGCACGGCCTGGCGGCCGGTGTTCCTGGTCAACGTGCCGATCGGGCTCGCGCTGCTGGCCGTCGGCGCCCGGACGCTGCCCGCCGTGCACGTGCGGCGTGAGCAGGGGCTCGACGTGCCCGGCCTGGTCACCCTGTCGCTCGCGGTCTGCCTGCTGGTCGTGCCGCTCGTGCTCGGGCACGAGGAGGACTGGCCGCTGTGGGGGTGGGTCGCGATGGGAGCGTCGGTTCTCGCGTTCTGCGCGTTCCTGCTGGTGGAGCGGCGGGCGGCGCATCCGCTCGTCCCCGGCCGCCTGCTGCGCGCCCCCGGAGTGGCCGCCGCCGGGTCCGGCATCTTCCTCGTCATGGCGGCATACGGCGGCTGGCTGTTCACCATGGCCCTCCACCTGCAGGGCGGCCTCGGCGACAGCGCGTTGCGGGCGGGCTGCCTGTTCATCCCCGCGGCCGCGGCCTTCGGGCTCACCAGCCTCAACTGGAAGCGGCTGCCCGCGCGGCTGCACCGGCCGACGATCGTCGCGGCCGCCGTCGTCACCGCCGCCGGTGAGCTGGCCCTGGCGGCGGCGCTGGCCGGCGGCGGCCACGGCGAGCCGCTGCTGGAGATCAGCTTCGTGGCCATCGGGGCCGGCATGGCGGGCACGTTCAGCCCGCTCATGGCGGTGGCGCTGGCCCGGGTCGCGCCCGCCGACGCGGCGGACGCCAGCGGCCTGCTGGCGATGATGCTCCAGCTCGGCCAGGTCGTCGGGGTGGCCGTCTTCGGCACGCTGTTCCTCAGCCTCACCCCGTCCGCGCACGCCGCCACGGTGACGTCGCTGTCGCTGGCCGCGGTCTCGCTGGCCGCCGGCGGGTGCGCACTGCCACTCCTGCGCCTCCGCCGGGTCAGCCGTTGAGCGTTCGGTGGGCGCTCAGATGAGGCCGAGGGCGAGCATGGCGTCCGCCACCCGCCTGAAGCCGTCGATGTTGGCGCCGGCCACATAGTCGCCCGGCATGCCGTACGCGTCGGCCGTCTCCAGGCAGCGGGCGTGGATGTCGCTCATGATCTCCTGGAGCTTCCGCTCCGAGAACTCGAACGTCCACGAGTCGCGGCTGGCGTTCTGCTGCATCTCCAGGGCGCTGGTGGCCACGCCACCCGCGTTCGCGGCCTTGCCGGGGCCGAAGGCCACCCCGGCCTCCCGGAACACCCGGATGCCCTCGGGCATGGTCGGCATGTTGGCGCCCTCGCCGACCGCGATGCAGCCGCCACGCACGAGCGCCTCGGCGTCCTTGCCGGTGATCTCGTTCTGCGTGGCCGACGGGAGCGCCACCTCGCAGGGCACCTCCCACACGCTGCGCCCGGCCACGTACTTCGCCTCGGCGCCGCGGCGCTCGGCGTAGTCGCTGAGACGGCGCCGCTCGACCTCCTTGACCTGCTTGAGGAGGTCGAGGTCGATGCCCTTCTCGTCCACCACGTAGCCCGAGGAGTCGGAGCAGGCCACGACGACGCCGCCCATCTCGCGTACCTTCTCGATGGCGTAGATGGCCACGTTGCCGGAGCCGGAGACGACCACACGCTTGCCGTCGAACGACGTGCCCCGCGCCTTGAGCATCTCCTCGACGAAGAACGCGCAGCCGTAGCCGGTGGCCTCGGTGCGCACCTGGGCGCCGCCGTAGGTGAGGCCCTTGCCGGTGATGACGCCGGACTCGTACCGGTTGGTGATGCGCTTGTACTGGCCGAACAGGTAGCCGATCTCCCGGCCCCCGACGCCGATGTCCCCCGCGGGCACGTCGGTGTGCTCGCCGATGTGCCGGTACAGCTCGGTCATGAAGCTCTGGCAGAAGCGCATGATCTCCCGGTCGGAACGGCCCTTCGGGTCGAAGTCCGCGCCGCCCTTGCCCGCGCCTATCGGCAGGCCGGTCAGGCTGTTCTTGAAGATCTGCTCCACGGCCAGGAACTTGATGATGCCGAGGTAGACCGAGGGGTGGAAGCGCAGCCCGCCCTTGTACGGCCCGAGCGCGCTGTTGAACTCGACCCGGAAGCCGCGGTTGATGTGCACCTCGCCCCGGTCGTCCTCCCAGGGCACCCGGAAGATGATCTGCCGTTCCGGCTCGAAGATCCGCTCGATGATCTTCTGCTCCGCGTACTCGGGGTGCTTGCCCAGGACCGGGCCGATGCTCTCCAGCACCTCGCGTACGGCCTGGTGGAACTCGGTCTCGCCGGAGTTGCGGCGCAGGACGTTGTCGTAGACCGCCTCGAGCCTCTCGTGCAGCATCAACTCTCCCTTGTGTCTGATTTCTCCCTATCTCACAGTAGAGGTATCCGGGTTGTGAACAAGGCGGTCTCAAGATCCGGGACGGACGAGGGCCCTCCAGACGTCGATGACGAGCACCGGGCGCATGCCCACCGACCGGTACAGGCCGAGGGCGGGAGTGGTGTTGTTGCCGTCCACGTGCAGAATCGTGCCCACCCGCCCGCGCCGCTCGTCGGCCTCGAAGGCCCGTGTGAGCAGCAGCCGGCCGAGGCCGCGCCCGCGGAAGGCGGGCCGCACCGCCAGCGTGCGGACGTAGCCGCAGTTCTCGTCCGGCACGAAATGGTCGGTGCCGAGCAGCATGGCCGCGGGCTCGCCGTGGACGCGGGCCAGCAGCAGTTGCGTCCAGTCGTTCGCGCTGGACGCCCCCATCTCGTCGGCCCACTCCTCGAACGTCTTCGGCACGAATCCGAAGTGCTCGGCGAAACCCTCCTGCTGGACGGCGTGGGCCGCGCGCAGCACCTCCTCCCCGTCGGGCGAGCCCGCCTCGACCGTGACCCCGGGCAGGAAGACCGGCCGTACGCCGGCGTGGTCGGCCCGCATGCGGTGGAAGCTGGTGGCGGGAGCGAAGCCGCGCTCCTTGGCGGCCTCACGCATCACGGTGTCCTGCTCGTAGACGCTGACGTCGACGATGGCGTGGTCGTGCCCGGCCTCGCGTGCGAGCTCCCCGGCCCGGCCGAGCACGAGGTCCCACAGCAGGGCGGCCGCGCCGGGCTCCCGCGCCTGCACGTCGGCGTCCACGTTGTCGCTGACGCCCTTGCGCCTGGCATGGCCCCAGCCCAGAAGCCGCCCGCCCGCGTGGACCACCCAGCTGTCGTGCTCCAGGTCCAGCTCGCCGAGGGTGTCGGCGACGTCGGCGAGCGTCCAGTCGGGTTTGCCGGTCACTTCGATGTCGTGCTCGGTGACCAGTTCGTGGATGGCCACCGCGTCGGCGGGAGTCGGCCGCCGGAGGTCGTAGTCGTTCACGTCACTGTTTGTACGCATCGGGACTTGTGGGCGGCTTGCCGAGGAGTTGGCGGCGTCTGTGCGAGCCGGCCAGGTCGATCCGGAGTGGTCACGCCGCCGGCGGCTGACGGCGGCGGGTTCGGACAGGACCCGGGTTCGCAGGTGCGCTCGGGCCGGTCGCCGCCGTCGGCGACCGCTGACCGGCGGCCCACGCGCTGGCGCCAGGTTGTGAAAGTTTCCCGCGCACGGGCGCGGGCGGCAGCGTACGCGCAGGTCGGCGAGCGCGTGCCCGCCCGGCGATTGCCGCGGGGGCGGCTCGCGCTTTCGATGGTGACGAGCCGGTAGCCCCCCGTCCCGCCCCCGGGAGCGCGTGATGCCCAAGCGACTGTCCGCAGCACTTTCGACCATCGTCTGCGCCGTGATCGCCGCCACGGCGCTCGTCGTCACCCGGCCCGCCGCCGCGGGCGCGGTGACGGGCGGGTTCGACTTCGCCCATGTGCAGGTCGTCGCGTCGGGGTTGCAGGTGCCCTGGGGCATGGCGTTCCTCCCCGACGGCAGCGCCCTCGTCTCCGAACGCGACACCGCGGCCATCGTGCGGGTGCGTCCCGGCTCTTCGCCCGCACAGGTGGCCAAGGTCCCGAACGTCTATCCCTCGGGTGAGGGAGGCCTGCTCGGCATCGCGCTCTCCCCCACGTTCGCGCAGGACCAGTGGGTCTACGCGTACATCGGCTCCGCCTCCGACAACCGGGTGGTCCGGTTCCGGCTCAGCGCTCCGCAGACCCAGCAGGTCATCCTCGCCGGCATCCCCCGGGGCCAGCTCCGCAACGGCGGGCGCATCGCGTTCGGCCCCGACGGCATGCTGTACGTGTCCACGGGCGACACCGGCTACCCCGGGTACGCCCAGAGCACGAACCTCGCCGGCAAGATCCTGCGCATCACGAGCAACGGCACGGTCCCTTCGGACAACCCGTTCTCCGGCTCGCCGGTCTACAGCTACGGCCACAGCAACGTTCAGGGGCTCGCCTGGGACGAGGCCGGCCGGCTGTACGCCACGGAATTCGGCCAGAACACCACGGACGAGATCAACTACATCCGGCCCGGCGGCAACTACGGCTGGCCCGTCTGCGAGGGCATGTGCAACAACCAGAGCGCTACGAACCCCCTGGTGACCTGGAACGACGACGAGGCATCGCCCAGCGGCCTGGCGTACGCCAACAGCACGCTCTTCGCCGCGGCCCTCGGCGGTAAGCGTCTGTGGACGGTGCCGGTCAGCGGCGGCAACAGGGTTGGCGCTCCGGTGGCCGAGCTGCAGGGGATGTTGGGCCGGCTGCGCACCGTGGCGGTCGGCCCCGACGGCTGGCTCTGGGTGGCGACGAGCAACCGCGACGGCAGAGGGGCCGCGAAGCCCCAGGACGACATGGTCGTCCGGATCCCGCCCGCCGGCACGTGGCCGTCATCAGGCTCGTCGCCCTCGCCGTCGGCCGGTCCCTCGCTCTCGCCGTCGCCCTCGTCGCCGGGCGGCTCCTCGCCGTGCCCCTCCCCTTCGTCCAGCCCTTCACCGTCGCCGTCGCCCAGCCCGTCACCGTCTCCCAGCCCGTCGGCGTCCGCCGACCCCTCCTCCTCGCCCAGTCCTTCACCATCACCCAGTCCTTCACCATCACCCAGTCCCTCGCCGTCCCCCAGCGCCTCGCCGTCCCCCAGCGCCTCGCCGTGTCCCTCGCCAACGCCCAGTCCGTCACCGTCACCCAGCCCCTCACCATCACCCAGCCCCTCGCCGTCCCCCAGCCCGTCGGCGTCTCCCAGCCTCTCGCCGTCCCCCAGCCCGTCCTTCGTGGTCACCCGCTCCTGCGAAGCGACGATCAAGCTCCACCCCGCATGGGCGGTAGCCCCTTGGGGCGAGCTGACGGTACGCAACACGGGAACGGTGCCCATCAGCTCGTGGACCGTGACCTTCAAGGTCCCCAACGGCCTGCAATACGTACAGTGGAACGGCAACAACCCGCCGGGATCCACGGTGACCATCACGCAGAACGTCGTGATGCCGCCGGGCAGTTCGGTGACGCTGAAATTCGCGATCGGCTGGAACGGAGGCGCCGTCGAGGACCCGTCGCCCGTCACCTGCACAGCCCGATGACGCCGCGGTCACGGCATCAGGCGCTTGCCGGTATGGACGAACGCGAGGTCGCAGAAGCCCAGTGTCACAAGACGACAAGCGCGAGCCGACAACGGGAACCGTCACGCGATGGCATGACATCGACGGCCTGGGAGTGATCACGTCCGAGGATGTTCCCGGCGAGGTCTGGGTGCACTTCTCTCACATCGTCACGAAGCCCCCGCGGAATCTCACGGTAGGCCAGTCGGTCCGCTTCACCTGGGAAGAGTTCCCACAAGACGAACACGGTGCTCCCGGGCCTCGGCCTGGCGACTCCATAGGGAATCATCACCATAAATGCATAAATGTCCAAAAAGTGAGCTTTGGTCAATGGATGTGTTGACTCGTGGTTGATTAAAGCTGAAACACATGGTTCGAGAGTGACTGTCTGTTCTTAGTCGGGGACATGGTGCTACGGTATGTGCCTGTTCACGCTCTGCTGTGAAACGGCACCGCATGGCCGTCCCGTCTCACAGGGAGAACAGCAGGTTCGACGCGGCCTTGTCATGCTGTGCCGCCACCCCGAGGACGCCGATGTCAGTAGATGTACCCCACCGGGCACGGAGAAGGTTTTCACCGAGAGAACTGGTGGTCCTCGCCTTTCTCGGCACCTTGATCATAACGGCCTGCGCGTGGTTGTGGACAATGTCCGCCGCGCCTTATGAGGCCAGAGAGCTGATGGCGCTCGTCGGCGGGGTCTCGGCCGTACTCCTGTCCGGCGCCGTCGCGGCCGTTGTCCACTACTCCGGCACCGGTCGCCGGCTGCGTGAGCAGGCCGAGTGGGCCGCCGCGCGGTTCACCTGGCTGGAGCGGGAAACGCTGCGAATGGCCGAGGAGTCGCTGCCCTCACTGGGACGTCAGGTGCGGGACGGCGCCTCGGTCGCCGACGCGCTCTCCCGGATACCGCAGCCTCCGGACGGCCCGCTGCGGCACCTGCTCACAGCGGCCGGGCACGAGCTCGAACTACTCGAACGCGAGCGCGCCGTCGCCCAGGTGTCCCGCGATGCGACCGAGGGCGAGATCTCCCGGCTGATCGACGACACGCTGCCGGAGCTGTTCCGGCGAATCCAGACGGACCGGATGTCGGTGAGCGCCGCACTGGCCGAGATACGCCAGCCGGCGCAGGAGCCGCTACGCGCCCTGCTGCGCGAGACGGCGCGGCAGCTCTCCGAGAGCGAGCGCAGGGGCACCGCCGTGATGGCCGCGTGCGCCGGGGCCGCGGCCCGGGTGCAGGCGCAGGCCACCAGCCTGCTCGCCCGGCTGCGTGAACTGGAGGAGCAGTACGGCGAGCATGAGGAGGTGTTCGCCGACCTGCTGGACCTGGACCACCGCGTCTCCCAGATGAGCCGGCTGGCGGACAACATCGCGCTGCTGAGCGGCGGCCGTTCCGGGCGGCGATGGACCCGGCCGATCGTCATGGAGAGCGTCCTGCGCGGCGCGATGGGCCGCATCAGCGCCTACCGGCGCGTCCGGCTGCACTCCACCAGCACCGCCGCCGTCGCGGGGTACGCGGCCGAGGGCGTGATGCACGCGCTGGCCGAATTGATGGACAACGCCGCCACGTTCTCGGCGCACGGCACCGAGGTCCACGTGTACGTGGACGAGGAGGACGCCGGCGTCGTGATCACTGTCGAGGACAGTGGCCTGGGGATGCGCCCGCGCGAGCGGCAGCACGCCGCCAGGCTCGTGTCCGAGCCGCTCGACCTGCGGACGCTGTCCGGTACCCGGCTGGGCCTGGCGGTCGTGGGACGCCTGGTCGACAAGTACGGCCTGACGGTCAGCTTCCGGTCGTCCGCCCGGGGCGGCACGGGGGTCGTGATGTTGATCCCGCGCCTGCTGATCACGCAGCCCCTGTCGGCCACCGTGCCGCCCGACGCCGAGGCGTCGGTCCGCCGGCCCGTGCAGGCCGCCGTGCAGGCACCGGCCGTACCCGCGCAGGAGGGGCCGGCCGACGAGCCCGAAGATCTGCTGCCCAGGCGGCGCCGGGGGCAGACGCTGGCCGAGGCGACCAGGGCGCGGCAGGCATCGCCGGCCAAGCCCGCGCGCGAGGGATCCGACTCGGCTGCGAGGTTCGCCGCGTTCCGCCAAGCCGGCGGCCGTGGGCGTACTTCCTCTTCGGCCGCTCCCCCTCCCCCGGCCCCGGCCCCGGCCCCGGGCGACTCTTGACACGCGTCCGCCGACCACCGGACATCTTTGGATCCACAGATGAGGAGGCAGGGGGCGTCCCTCCCGCGCCGAAGGGGCACCCCGTCGTTTCTATGAGCACAACCGACGCTTCGCACACCACCGATCGTGACTTCGACTGGCTACTGGAGAACCTCAAGGAGAAGACCCCGGGGATCAGGCATGTGCTGGTGCTGACCAGGGACGGCCTGAAGATGAGCTTCACCGCCGACCTCGGCCTGGACGCCGCCGACCAGCTCGCCGCTCTGGCCGCCGGGATCCAGAGCCTCTCGCTGAGCGCCTCCGCCGAGTTCGGGGACGGCATCGGCGCGGGGCAGGCGATGGTGGAGTTCGCCGGCGGTCTGCTGCTCATCGTGCCGGCCGGGGACGGCGCCCACCTGGCCGTGGTGGCCGAGGAGGACGGTGAGGTGGGGCTTATCGCGCACAACATGAACGAACTGGTGGAGCAGATCGGGGTGTACCTCACCGCGGCACCGCGGCAGACGGAGAACAGCGACGACCGCGGATGACACGGCGAGCCATCGACCAAGAAGACCCTGACCGGCTCTACACGGTCACCGGCGGGCGTACCAGCGCCGATGAGAAGACCTTCGACTCCGTCTCCCTCATCGTCAGCGAGTGCGCCCCCACCCCCGGTATGCAGTCCGAGCACATCAAGATCCTGCAGATGGCCCAGCGGCCGACGGCGGTGGTGGAGATCTCAGCGGAACTGCGGCTGCCGGTCAGCGTGGTGAAGATCCTGCTGTGCGACCTGCTGGACACCGGTCGCATCACCGTCCGTCATCCGTCGATCGCCGCACACGCCGGACGACCGGATCCCGAAATCCTGAGGCAGGTGCTCGTTGCGCTCCACAACCTCTGACCAGATGGCGGCCACCACGCGAACGCCGCTACGCACGACCGCCGCGGACGCGCTGAAAATCGTGATCGTCGGCGGGTTCGGGGCGGGAAAGACGACCATGGTCGGCTCGGTGAGCGAGATCCGCCCGCTGAGCACCGAGGAGCTCATGACCCAGGCGAGCGTGGGCATCGACGACGCCAGCCGGGTACGGACCAAGACGACCACCACGGTGGCCTTCGACTTCGGCCGGATCACGCTGAACGAGAGCAAGGTGCTCTACCTGTTCGGCGCGCCCGGTCAGCAGCGGTTCTGGTTCGTGTGGGACCAGTTGTTCGCCGGCAGCCTGGGCGCGGTCGTCCTGGTGGACGCCCGCCGCCTGGAGGATTCCTGGTACTCCATCGACCGGCTGGAGCACCATCGGACCCCGTTCGTCGTCGCGGTCAACCGCTTCACCGACGGGCCCACCCTGGATTCGGTGCGCGAGGCGCTCGCACTGTCGCCGGAGGTCCCGCTCATCGACTGCGACGCGAGAGAGCGGTCCTCGTCCAAGCACGTGCTGATCACGCTCATTGAGCACCTCACCCGCACCTACGACCAGTTGCCCGCCCGAGAGAGCATGCCGTGACGAACACCCCTCCCCTGCCCGACTCCACAGACCCGTTCGCCGCCTCGCCCGCATCGCAGCATCCCGAGCGGAGACGGGAGCCGCTGGAGGGATACGCCGACCACGCCAATGCCGTGCGACTGCACGCGTCACTGATCGGCGACGACCCGGCCGCGCTGTTCCAGGAGATGCGCCGCGAGCACGGCCCCGTCGTCCCCGTTCTCCTCGACGGCATGCCCGTCTGGTACGTGATCGGTTATCGCGAGCTGCACCATGTCACCAGCCAGCCGCGGTTGTTCAGCCGCGACCCCAGGCGCTGGAACCTGCAGGACCACCTCCCCCCCGACTGGCCGGCGCGCCCGTACGTGACATGGCAACCGTCCGTGATGTTCACCGAGGGGGCCGAGCACCAGCGGCGAATCGGCGCCATCAGCGACGCGCTGGACAGCGTCGACCGCACCGAGCTCGCCCTGATCTGCGAGCAGATCGCCGACCACGCGATCGACGAGTTCTCCGGGAACGGCCAGACCGACCTGATCTCCCAGTACGCCGACCGGATTCCGGCTCAGGTCATCACCCGTCTGTTCGGGCTGGCGGAGACCGACCTGCCGGAGCTGGTCGAGGACGTCAACCACGTGCTGAGCGGGGGCGAGGAGGCCCCCTCGGCGGTTCTCCGGATTCTGGACAAACTAAGCCGGCTCATCGCCGACAAGCGCGCCCTGCCGGGCCACGACCTCACCTCGCGCATGCTGGCGCATCACGCGCGGATCACCGACGAGGAGATCGTCCAGGACCTGATCATGACGATGATCTCCTCCCATGACAACTGCCGCAACTGGATCGGCAGCACCCTGCGGCTGATGCTGATGGACGACCACTTCTCGATGAGCCTGCAAGGCGGCCGCAGCAGCGTCGGCGAGGCGCTGAACGATGTGCTGTGGAAGGACCCGCCCACGCCGAACATGCCCAATCGCTGGGCCGTGCAGGACTGCGAGCTGGCCGGGCGGCGCATCCGCCGGGGCGACATGCTGGTGCTCGGTGTCGCCGCGGCCAACGCCGATCCGCAGGTGCAACCGGCCGCCCATGCCGGCTCCGGCGCCAACCGGGCGCACCTGGCCTTCGGCCACGGCGAGTACGGTTGTCCCTTCCCCGCGCCCGAGCTCGGCGGGATCATCGCCAAGACGGCCGTGGAGGTCCTCCTCGACCGGCTGCCCGACGTCTACCTCGCCGTGAAACCTGACGCGCTGCGTTGGCGCCCTTCGCTGTGGGTTCGCAGTCTGGAGGCCCTGCCCGTACGGTTCAGCCCGACCGTGCCGACCGGCCAGGGCCGTCGTTGACCTTCCGATGCCGTTCGGGGCGGGAGGTGAATAGGGTGCTGCCATGGATTACAGACGACTTGGCACCACCGGTATGAAGGTCAGCAGGATCTGCCTCGGCATGATGAGCTACGGCGAACCGGCCAAGTGGGGCGGCTGGGTCCTGGATGAGGAGCACGCCGAACCCATCGTGCGCAAGGCGGCCGAGGGCGGGGTCGACTTCTTCGACACCGCCGACGTCTATTCGGGGGGCGTCAGCGAGGAGGTCACCGGGCGGCTGCTGCGCAAGATCTTCCCCCGGCGCGACGACTACGTGCTGGCCACCAAGGTCTACTTCCCGATGGGCGAGGGCAGGAACGACTACGGCCTGTCCCGCAAGCACGTCATGTCGGCCATCGACGCCTCCCTGACCCGTCTCGGCACCGACTACGTCGACCTCTACCAGATCCACCGGTGGGACGCCGAGACGCCGATCGAGGAGACCATGGAGGCCCTCCACGACATCGTCCGGGCCGGCAAGGCCCGCTACATCGGCGCCTCCAGCATGTGGGCGTGGCAGTTCGCCAAGGCCCAGCACGCCGCGGACAAGCACGGCTGGACCCGGTTCGTCTCCATGCAGGACCACTACAACCTGCTCCACCGTGAGGAGGAGCGGGAGATGATCCCGCAGTGCCTCGACCAGGGCGTGGGGCTCATCCCCTGGAGCCCTCTCGCGCGTGGCCTGCTCGCCCGCGCCGGCAAGCCGGCCGACACGACGCGGCAGGTCGGCGACGGCGCCCGGCAGGAGCAGTTGTACGGCGGACCTGCCGAGGAGGCGATCCTGGAGCGGGTGGCCCGCACCGCCGCCGAGCGCGACGTCTCCCCCGCGACCGTCGCCCTCGCGTGGCTGCTGGCCAAGCCCGCGGTCGTGGCTCCCATCGTCGGCGCCACCAGGGAACACCACGTGGACGACGCGCTCGCCGCCGTGGACCTCGCGCTCACCGACAAGGAGATCGCCTACCTGGAGGAGCCGTACCAGACCCGGCCGCAGCAGTTCTAGCCCTGACCGCGCGGGCCGGAGGACGGGCTCGCGCGGGCGGCGGCGTCAGAGGTCGGTCGTACGGCGCCGCCGGGCGCGGCGCGGGTAGGCCTTGGCCGTCTCGGCCAGCCGCGCCGCGTGCTCGGCCTGCTTGCGCCAGTGCCCGTAGGCGTCGCCGCGCTGGGCGAGCCGGTCCAGCTCGCGCATCGTGTCCAGCGGGATGAACGCGGGCTCGGCGTCCCGCCACGGCGTGCCGGGCAGCGGCATGAACGTGTGGGTGTGGATGCGCGCGCCGAGATCGGCGAGGTCGGCGGCGAGCCGCAGGGACGCGTCCTGGTCCTCGGCCGACTCGCCCGGCAGCCCGAAGATGAAGTCGACGTTGGGGCGGAAGCCGTGTTCCACGGCGATCCGCACGGCGTCGCGGACCGGTTCGCTGCCGTGGCCGCGACCGGCCGCGGCCAGCACCCGGTCGGAGCCCGACTGCGCTCCGATGATGATGTTGTCGTTCGCCACGTATCGCTTGAGCAGCCGCATCGCCTCCGGCGACACGTGCTCGGGACGGATCTCCGAGGGGAAGCTGCCGAAGAACACCCGCCCGTTCGCGGGCAGCTCCTCCTTAACACCCGCCAGCAGTTCCTCCACAGCGTCCAGCACGGGCTCGGGCCCCTGCGTGCCGTACGAGAGGGAGGTGGGGGTGATGAAGCGGACGTCGCGCAGGCCGTGGGCGGCCATCCGGCGGACGTGCTCGCGCACGCTCGCGACGCTGCGGTGCCGGAACCTGCCACCGAACATGAAGGGCGTCTGGCAGAAGCGGCACGTGTAGGCGCAGCCCCGTGTGATCTCGATGGGCCCGAAGTGGCGGCGCCGGTCGGGAAAGGACGGGAAGGCGTCGAGCGGCAGTTGCGGCGCGGGCGGCGTGCGCAGCGCCGCCCCGTCGTCGTCGCGCACCGCCAGCCCCGGCACGGTGGTGAGCGGCCGGTCCGCGCGCAGCGCCTCGACCAGGGCGACGATCGTCGGCTCCCCCTCGCCGATCGCGGCGAGGTCCCAGCCGGCGTCGACGACCTGCTGCGGCTCGGCGGTGGCGTGCACCCCACCGGCGATGTGCAGGACGCGGGCGTCGTCGGCGAGGGCCCGTACGGCGGCCAGTTCGGCGGCCATCGCCTCGGCGTCCGGCGAGTAGAACGACCACAGGACCAGGACGCGGTCCGCGGAACTCGCCGCGATGTGCGCCGCGGTCTCCTCGGGGGTGGTCCCGAGCCGCACGTCGCACTCCGCCTTCGCGGTCTCCAGCGCGCCGAGCAGCGCGTTCACGCCGTACGTCACGGCCTTGCGATAACGGACCACCACGGACACATCCAGGCTCACCCTGGCAGGGTAGTGCCGGCGGCCACCTCCCCCGCACCGGCGCATGGTGACGGGGATCTCCGCCACCGCGCTTCCCGAGAGGGCTCCCGGCCCTTTCCCCTGCGCCGCCCGGTATCGGCGCCATCGGCAGCGGGCCGGGCGGCGCAGGCATGGGCGTCATCCGCTTCTTCTGCACGACTCACGGCGATTTGTGCACGCGCCTTGCCCATCGAGACACAACTTGTGCAAGCTAAGTTAGCATTGCTAAGTTGCTATGCGGGAAGGTGCGAGGGCGAGTGACGACGATTCTGGAGTGGAGCAGCGAAGATCTGGCTGCCCGAGACCGGTTTCCCTCCTGGTGCGACACCATGTCACGGACGCATGTGCACGCCTGGCTGGCCACAGATCACCCCGCCCGCTTCGCCGCGTCGGCGCGGGTCTTCGACCTCGGCGGGTTGCAGCTCTCGGTGGTGAGCCACACCATGCTGCGGGCGAGCCGGCCCGCGAAGCTCATCAGGCAGTCGGATCCGGAGGTTTTTCAGTTGCATCTCCTCCGCGGCGGCACCGGCGGCATAAGTCAGGCGGGGCGGGACGCGACGGTCCAGGCCGGACAGTTTCTCCTCGTCGATTCCTCCCGCCCGTGCCACGGGTGGCGGGGAGCCGACGACGGTCCGGCCACGTCGCTGATCGTCCAGTTTCCCCGGGCGGCGCTCGGCCTGCGGTCCGACATGGTCGGCCGGCTCGCCGCCGCGCCGTTCGCCGTCCGGCACGGCATCACCCGCGTCCTGGCCGGACATCTCGGGCACCTGGCGGAGAACGCCGAAGGGCTCACAATCCGCGACGCGCAGGCGGTGGCCGCCGTCACCCTCGACCTGATCTCGGCCACCTGCGCCGACCGGGTCGAGGCCACCGCCCTGCTGTCACCCGAATCGCGGCGTCAGGCCCTGCTGTCGTCGATCCACGACTTCATCCGGCAGCGGCTCCGCGACCCCGGCCTGACCCCGGCGACGATCGCCGCGGCACACCAGATCTCCGTCCGGCACCTGTACAAGCTCTTCGAGGAGCAGGGCGTCACCGTGGCGGCCTGGATCCGCCGTTGCCGATTGGAACAGTGCCACCGCGATCTCGCCGATCCCCGGCAGCGTTCCCGTTCCATCCACGCCATCGCCACCCGCTGGGGCTTCACCGATGCGACGACCTTCGGCCGCGCCTTCCGCACCGCCTACAGGATGTCACCACGCGATCACCGCGATCTGGCGGCGGGCGGCGACCCGCTCGAACGGGCCTCCGCGCAGCTCTCCCGGCCGGGACAGGAGGGGAGCTCCGCCCTCTGCGCGGGATGACACCACGGTCCTCGGCGGGCACACGTTGCCGGAAGGTGAGCCGGGGCGGCAGGCTGGCCGGATGCTGATCCGACGGGAGAACCCCGACGATGTCGAAGCCGTCCGCGCGGTCGTCGCCGCCGCCTTCGCCCCCTACCAGGCGGCCCGCGACCCCGGCCGGCCGGACGGGCCCCCGGTCGAGGTCGGGTTGCTCGGCGACCCGGCGTACTACTCGCGCTTCGGCTTCGAGCACTCGGAGACGTACGGCGTGACAGCACCGGGGCCGAAGTGGGGGACGTTCTTCCAGGTCCGGGTCTTCGAGCGACCGGTCCCGCCGCCTGAGGGGCTTTTCGCCTACGCGAAACCCTTCTCCGGGGTTGACGGCGGGTGATCGATATGACATCCAGCCTCTCGTGAAGAAGATTCTGGCGTGGCTCGTGCTCGTCGTCACGGTGACCGGCTGCCAGGGCGCCGCCGAGTCCGCGGTGCCGCCGCCCGTCCGTTCCGCGGCCGCGATCGTCTCTCAGGAGGCCGTGGACGGGCGGACGGACCACCTCGAGATCGACTCCCCGGCCGCGGGCGGGCGGCGCTCCGTGTGGGTGGTGAAGCCCGCCGGCTGGAAACCGGGTTCCACCGGCTGGCGCGCGCTGTACCTGCTGCACGGCTGCTGTGCCGGCGGCGCCTGGGACTGGCTCAGGACGGGTGAGGTGGCCCGGCTGACCGCCCGCCTCGGCGCCGTCGTCATCGTCCCCGAGGGCGGTTCGATGGGCTGGTACGCCGACTGGCGCGACGGCCCCGGCTGGGAGACGTTCCACATGACCGAGGTGCCCCGCCTGGTCGAGCCGCGGTACGGCGTCGGCACGCGCCGCGCGGTGGCCGGTTTCTCCATGGGCGGTCACGGCGCGTTCGTCTACGCCGCCCGCCATCCGGGGATGTTCGAGGCCGCGGCGTCGTTCTCGGGGGTGCTCGACACTCGCGACGACGTCCCCGGCTATCGGGCGTTCATGGCGGACAACGGCGTGGACACCGAGGACCTGTGGGGCGACCCGAGCGCCTGGCCGGAGCACAATCCCGCCGATCTCCTCGGGCGGCTGAAGGGCGTGCGCCTCTACGCGTCCTCCGGCGACGGCGATCCCGGTCCGCTGGACCCGCGGCGCGGGTCGGCCCCGGAACGGGGCGACGGACCGGCCGATCCCACCGAGGCCGCGATCATGCGGCAGAACCGGAACTTCGCCAGGGCCGCGGAGAAGGCCGGGGTGAAGGTGACAACCGACTTCTACGGAAACGGCACCCACACCTGGCCGTACTGGATCCGTTCGTTCGAGCGCGCGCTGCCACTTCTTCTACCCTGAGACGCATGGGACGGGCCAATGACGAGGCGGCCGCAGCGCTGCAGGAGTACGCCGAGCTCTTCGCACTCAACGGCGGGGACGCCTTCCGCGTGCGCAGCTACCAGAGGGCGGCCAAGTCGATCGCGGGGTTCCCCGAGGATCTCACCGGGAAGACGCTGCGGTCGATCCCCGGCGTGGGCGAGGCGATCGCCAAGAAGATCGAGGAGTTCCTGGAGCGCGGCAGCTTCCGGCAGCTCGACGACCTGCGCGGCCGGGTGCCCGAGGGCGTGCGCGCGCTGACCCGGATTCCCTCGCTCGGCCCCAAGAAGGCGCTGTTCCTCTTCCAGGAGCTCGGCATCGACTCCCCCGCCGCTCTGGCCGAGGCGATCCGGGCCGGCCGCCTCAACGGCGTGCGCGGCTTCGGCGCCAAGACCGAGGAGAACCTGCTCAGGGGCATCGAGCACATGGAGCGGTCGGGCGACCGGGTCCATCTCGGCGTCGCGGCCGATCTGGCCGAGCGGGTCATCGCCTCGCTGCCCGCCGAGCGGATCGCCTTCGCCGGGTCGCTGCGGCGGATGAGCGAGACGATCGGCGACATCGACATCCTCGCCGTCGGCGACCCCGGCCTCATGGACCTGTTCGCGCGGCAGCCGTACGTCACCGAGGTCGTCGCGAAGGGCGAGCGGAAGACGTCGGTCAGGACCGACCGGGGCCTGCAGGTGGATCTGCGGCTGATCCCCGCCGAGTCGTGGGGCGCGGCGATGGTCTACTTCACCGGCAGCAAGGAGCACAACGTCCGCATCCGGGAGATGGCGGTCAAGAAGGGCTGGAAGCTGTCGGAGTACGGCCTGTTCGACGGCGACCGCCTCATCGCCTCGGAGACCGAGGAGGAGATCTACCAGGCGCTCGGCATGCAGTGGGTGCCTCCCGCGCTGCGCGAGGACGGCGGCGAGGTGGAGGCCGCGCTGCGCGGCGAGCTGCCGCGCCTGGTCGAGCTGCACGACCTGCGGGGCGACCTGCACACCCACACCGACCTGACCGACGGGATCGCCTCGCTGGAGGACATGGTCGCCGCGGCGGCGGCCCGCGGATACTCCTACTACGCCGTGACCGACCACGCGCCCGACCTGGTCATGCAGCGGATGACCCTCGACAAGGCCCTCGCCCAGCGCGCCCGCATCGCCGAGCTGCAGGAGAGCTATCCGGACATGCGCATCCTGCACGGCAGCGAGCTCAACATCGCCCCGGACGGCTCGGTCGACTGGCCGGCCGAGGTGCTGGCCGGGTTCGACGTCTGCGTCGCGTCGGTGCACTCGCACTTCACCCAGTCGCGGGAGGAGATGACCCGCCGGTTCATCACGGCGTGCGAGAACCCGCACGTCCGCGTCATCGGTCACCCCACGACCCGGAAGATCGGCAAGCGGCCGCCGGTGGACGCGGACTGGGAGGCGGTGTTCCGCGCCGCCGCCAGGACCGGCACGATCATGGAGATCGACTCCTACCCCGACCGCGCCGACCTGCCCTCCGACCTCGTGCGGCTCGCGCGCCACCACGGCGTGAAGTTCTCGATCGACAGCGACTCCCACGCCATCCCGCACCTGGCCCATCAGAGGTTCGGCGTGGGCATCGCGCAGCGGGCCTGGCTCACCCCCGACGACGTCGTGAACACCTGGCCTCTCGACCGCCTGCTGCGGCACCTGCGCGGCGCCTGACCGGCGCCCGGTCCTCCCGGGCAGCGGCGACGTCCCGCGCGTCGACGGCCCCGCGTCGCCCGGGCGGGAGACGCACCGATCCATTCCGGAGGTCGCGCCGCGGGACGGCCGCCTCCGCGCCGCCCCCGCGCCGCCCCCGCGCCGCCCCCGCGCGCCCCCGCGCCGCCCCCGCGCCGCCCCCGCGCCGCCTCCACGCCGCCCCCGCGCCGCCTCCACGCCGCCCCCGCGCCGCCTCCACGCCGCCCCCGCGCCGCCTCCACGCCGCCCCCGCGCCGCCCCCGCGCCGCCTCCGCGCCGCCTCCGGGCGACAGGAGCCTTCGGGGAATTGTTGACGCAAAAACCTGGTTTACCTACTGTATTACTAGGTATTACGCGTCGGGGGTGACCGGGCGAGCGGACCGTCGAGCCGGGAGACGTCCCGCGGGCGGACCCGCGACCCCGGAACGGCCACGAACGCGAGCCGCCGGGCATTCCGCCTGGACCTCACCGCAACCAGGAGCCCTCGTTGACCAAGCAGATCCACCTCGCCGCGCATTTCCCCGGGGTGAACAACACGACCGTCTGGTCCGACCCGAGATCGGGCAGCCAGATCGACTTCGACTCCTTCCGCCACCTGGCCCAGACGGCCGAACGGGGAAAGTTCGACTTCTTCTTCCTGGCGGAAGGACTGCGGCTGCGCGAGGCCAAGGGGCGGATCCACGACCTGGACGTCGTGGGCCGCCCGGAGTCGCTCACGGTCCTTTCCGCGCTGGCCGCCGTCACGACCCACCTGGGTCTCGCCGCGACGGTGAACTCGACATTCAACGAACCGTACGAGGTGGCCAGAAGGCTGGCCACGCTCGACCACCTGAGCGGCGGCCGGGCCGCGTGGAACGTGGTGACCAGCTTCGACGCCTTCACCGGCGAGAACTTCCGCCGGGGCGGCTTCCTCGCCGAGGCCGACCGCTACACCAGGGCGCAGGAGTTCCTGCGGACCGCCAGGGAGTTGTGGGACTCCTGGGCGCCCGACGCGGTGGCCGCGGACCCGGAGTCGGGGCGGTTCCTCCGGCCCGGCGGCGTCACCCCCTTCCGGCACCGGGACCGGCACTTCGACATCTTCGGCCTGTTCAACGTGCCGCGCGGCCCGCAGGGCCACCCGGTGATCATCCAGGCCGGCGACTCGGACGAGGGCCGGGAGTTCGCCGCCTCCTCCGCGGATGTGATCTTCAGCCGGCACAGCAAGCTGGAGGACGGCCGCGCCTTCTACCGGGACGTCAAACGCAGGCTCGCCGCCTACGGACGGCGGCCCGAGGACCTGAAGATCCTCCCCGCGGTGACGTACGTGCTCGGCGACACCGAGGCCGAGGCCCGGGAACGGGCCGTCGAGATCCGGCGCGCGCAGGTCGGCCCGCAGACCGCGATCTACTTCCTGGAAGCCGTGTGGGGTCGCGACCTGTCGGGATACGACCCGGACGGCCCGCTGCCCGACGTCGAGCCGAACCTGGACGAGGGCGTCACCAGGGGACACGCGGCGTTCCGCCGCGACCGCGGCGAGGTGGTGGCCAAGTGGCGCGCCCTCGCCGAGGAGAAGAACCTGTCGATCCGCGAGCTCGCCATCGAGGTCTCCGCGCCGCAGACCTTCATCGGCACGCCGCGCACGGTGGCCGACGAGATCGATCACTTCGTGCAGACCGACGCCGCCGACGGCTTCATCTTCGTGCCGCATCTGACTCCCGGCGGGCTGGACGACCTGGTCGACAAGGTCGTCCCCCTCCTGCAGGAGAAGGGCGTCTTCCGGACCGACTACACCGGGCCCACCCTCCGCGACCATCTCGGCCTCGCCCCCCGCACTCCCAACCACACCGAGGAGATCTGATGACGCTGCATCTCGCCGTCGCCCTGGACGGAGCGGGATGGCACCCGGCCGCCTGGAGAGCCGAGGGCGCGCAGCCGGGCCGGCTGTTCACGCCCGGCTACTGGGCGGACCTCGTGCGGGAGGCCGAGCGCGGCCTGCTCGACTTCGTCACCTTCGAAGACGAGCTCGGCCTCCAGTCCACCCGGCTCAACGAGCCCGACGAGCGCCTCGACCAGGTCCGCGGCCGCCTCGACGCGGTGCTGATCGCGTCCAGCGTCGCGCCGCTGACGTCGCGGATCGGCCTCGTGCCGACCACCAGCACCACCCACACCGAGCCGTTCCACGTCGCGATCGGCATCGCCTCGCTCGATCACGTCAGCCGCGGCAGGGCCGGGTGGCGGCCGCAGATCTCGGGCCGCCCCGACCACGCGGTCCATTTCGGCCGCCGGGTCTTCCCGCCGCTGGACCTGTCGGAACGGCCGGATCCCGCTTCGGCCAGGCACGTGGAGCGCCTGTTCGCGGAGGCCGCGGACGTGGTCGAGGTGGTCCGCCGCCTGTGGGACAGCTGGGAGGACGACGCCGAGATTCGCGACGTCGCGACGGGCCGGTTCATCGACCGCGACAAACTTCACTACATCGACTTCCGCGGCGACCTCTTCAGTGTGAAGGGACCGTCGATCACACCGCGATCCCCTCAGGGGCAGCCGCTGGTCACCTCCCTGGCGCACGACACGCTGCCCTACGAGTTCGCGGCCCGCGGCTCCGACGTCGTGTACGTGACACCGCGCGACCGGGACGACGCCACGGCCGTCGTCGAGCGGGTCCGGGCGGCGGAGGCCGCCGCCGGCCGCACCGGGCCCCCGTTGAAGATCTTCGCGGACCTGGTGGTCTTCCTCGACCCCGGCGGCGCGGCCGACCGGAAGGCGCGGCTGGACGACCTCGACGGGAGCGAGTTCTCTTCGGACGCCCACATTTTCACCGGCACGCCCGAAGCGCTCGCAGGCCTCCTGCTGAGCTGGCGCGAGGCGGGGGTGGAGGGGTTCCGTCTCCGGCCCGGCGTGCTCCCCCACGACCTGGCGGCCGTCACCCGCGGGCTGGTCCCCGTGCTGCGGGCGGCGGGGGCGTTCCGGACGGCGTACGACACCGGGGACCTGCGCGGGCGGCTCGGCCTGCCCCGCCCCGCCAGCCGCTACGCGAGCGCGTCCTGAGCGCCTCCGGGAAGACCGGCCACATGTGCTGAAACAGGCGCACGGCGGACGCCGGCGCCTGCAGCGCGAAACGGCCGGGCAGCACAGGACGGGCAGCACCGCATCCGCGGTGCCGGCCCGTCCTACCGTGTGAAGGCGGCGACACCGCCGACGGTCTCGGTGGTCATCCCGCCCGGCCGGACAGCGCCTCACGGCCGTGCGCTTCGTCCCAGTCGGCCTCGCGCGGCTCGACCGCGACACGCACCGGCCCGCCGCCGGGGTACGCGGGCCTGGCGGTGGGCCGGAACGCGGCGAAGTCGGTGTTCTCGCGGAAGGCGCCGACCTGGTAGAGGTCGCGGGCGTACGGCCAGAGGTTGGGATAACCGGTCAGCGGCCGTTCGCCGATCCCGGCGCGCGGGTTGTGCAGCAGGTCGTATCTGGCCAGCACCACCCACAGCTGCACGTCGGACTCGGTGAGGCGATCGCCGAACAGGTACCGCCGGCCGGCCAGTCGCGCGTCGAACCGGTCCAGCGCGGCGAGCACCCGGCGCCGCAGCACCTCGTAGTCCTCCTGTGCCGAGGCCCTGGCCACCAGGTGCACGCCCTGGCTGAGATCGCGGGCGATCTCCTCGTCCAGGGTCTCGATGTCGTCGCGCAGGTCCTCGGGAAACAGGTCGGCGGTGGCCCACTCGGCGAACTGGGTGCCGAGGTCGACGGGGATGTCGGGGAAGTAGTTGCTGACAATGCGGTTCGTCCGCCGGTCCCACAGCACCGGGACGGAGATGTGGCCGGGATAACCGGGCTCGGTGGCCTCGTACGCCTCGGCGAGGAGCGTGAAGCCGTTGACCGGGTCGGGCCCGCGCCGCTCGCGGAACGCCCAGCCGCGCGCGTCCCGCTCGTCGTCGACGTGGGACAGCGAGACGACGTCCCGCAGTCCGGCCAGGTCACGCACGATCGCGGCGCGCTGCGCCCAGGGGCACGCGTACGACACATAGAGGTGTTGACTCGCTCCCCGGCCTGAAGGCCGGGGATTCAGCCCGTGCCGCGTCATGCGGCACCTCTGAGGCTTCCTGCTTCCTCGCGCTGTGCCAGGCCAGGGCCTGGTCTTACCCGCGCTCCACAGGCGTTTGGTCGCTCCGCCCGTCCGGCGGCGAGGACGTTCTTGGCGGCGTTGACGTCCCGGTCGTGGACCGCCCCACAGGGGCAGGTCCACTCCCGGACGTTCAGCGGCATGGACTCGGCCAGTGCCCCGCACTCCGAGCACAGCTTGGAGGAGGGAAACCACCGGTCGATCCGGTGAAAGACCCGCCCGTACAGGCGAGCCTTGTACTCCAGCATGGTCACGAACTGCGACCAGCCCGCGTCATGCACGCTCTTGGCCAACCTGGTGCGCGCCAGCCCCGCCACGGCCAGGTCCTCCACGTAGATCGCTTGGTTATCGCGGACTATCCGGGTAGACAGCTGGTGGTGGAACTCGCGGCGCGCGTCGGCGACCTTCGCGTGCCGGCGGGCAACCTTCCGCCGGACCTTGGCCCGGTTGTTCGATCCCTTGGCTTTGCGGGACAACGCCCGCTGGAGCCGCTTGAGCTTCTTCTCCGCCCGGCGCAGGAAACGCGGCGAGTCGATCTTCCGACCGTTCGACAAGACCGCGAAGGCCGACAGCCCAAGATCGACCCCGTCTCGGACTCGACCGATGGCCGTCGGTCCGTGCGCGCAGCGCGTCGTTGAACACCACTCTGGCGCACCCGAAGGCCCGTGCCAGCGCTTGACGCTGACCCGGCGTCGGGGACAGGCGGTAGTTGTACCGAAGCTGCACGCCATGATCCTGCCATTGGTCTGTGGCCGAATATGGAGACATCACAACCGGCAGGCACTGTGTTTTCGTCCTGCACGCTCACTTGGTTTTCGTGACCAAGTTCCGGCATCGGGTGTTCACCGGGGCTCACCTGGAGCGCATGGAGCAGATCATGCGGGATGTCTGCGCGGACTTCGAATGCGAACTGGCCAGCTTCGACGGCGAAGCCCGGCCACGTGCACCTGCTGGTGAACTTCCCGCCCAAGGTCGCCCTGTCCCGCCTCGTCAACTCGTTGCAAGGGGTGTCCTCCCGGCGGATGCGGACCGAGTTCCCCGAACTGGCCCGCCACTACTACCGGGCGAACACGCTGTGGTCGGGCTCCCACTTCGCCGGGAGCGTGGGCGGCGCACCGATCAGCGTCCTGCGCCAGTACATCGAGCAGCAAAACCACCCCGTCTGATCCGCCAAGACGGGTGGCCGCTGGAGCCGTCGGCGGTGATCCGGCCCCGGAACGGGTAGAGCGGCCCCGGACGGTCGGTCCGGCCCGGCCCGTACGGGCCGTGAGCGGCCACGTCGGCGGGACTGGCGTAGGCGGGTGCCCGGGTGGTCATGAGGTCTCCTTCCGTACGAAAGCAATCACGAGGCCACCGGCTCGAGCCGCTCGCCGGCGGCGTACGCCGAGGCGGGACGGGCGAGGCCGTAGTTCTCGCGCAGCGTCCGGCCCTCGTACTCGGTCCGGAACAGTCCTCTGGCCTGCAGTTCGGGTACGACCTGGTCGACGAAGTCCTCCAGACCTCCCGGCAGGACCGGCGGCATGATGTTGAATCCGTCCGCCGCGCCGTTCTCGAACCACTCCTGGATCTCGTCGGCGATCTGTTCCGGCGTGCCGGCCACGACCCGGTGGCCGCGTCCGCCGGCCAGGCGGACGAGAAGCTGCCGCACGGTCAGGTTCTCCCTGCGGGCGAGGTCGAGGACCAGCCGCCGGCGGCTCTGCGCCCCCTCCGTGTCCGCGGACACCTCCGGCAGGGGCCGGTCCAGCGCGTCCGGGGACAGATCGATCCCCACGAGATGGGACAGCTGCGCCAGGCCGTAGTCGGGGATGATGAGGTCGTTCAGCTCCTTCTCCAGCCGCAGCGCCTCGCGCTCGGTCGACCCGATGATCGGGGAGAGGCCGGGCAGGATCAGCAGCTCGCCGGGGCCTCTGCCGTGCCGCGCGACGCGGCGCTTCAGATCGGCGTAGAACTCCTGGCCGTCGGCGAGGGTCTGCTGGGCGGTGAAGACGGCCTCCGCGTGACGCGCGGCGAACTCCTTGCCGTCTTCGGAGGACCCGGCCTGGACCAGCAGCGGACGGCCCTGCGGGGGGCGGGAGGTGTTGAGCGGCCCGCTCACCTGGAAGTACCGGCCCGCGTGCTCGATCGGGTGGATCTTCTCGGTGTCGGCGTACACGCCCGCGCGGCGGTCGCCGACGACGGCGTCGTCCTCCCAGCTGTCCCACAGCTTGGTGACCACCTCGAGGAACTCGTCCGCCCGCGCGTAACGATCGGCGTGAGCCGGCCGCTCGACGCCGAAGTTGTGCGCCTCGGCCTCCCCCGCGGAGGTCACGATGTTCCACCCGGCCCGGCCCCCGCTGATGTGGTCCAGGGAGGCGAACCAGCGGGCGACGTGGAACGGCGCGTTGTACGTGGTGGAGACCGTGGCGATCAGGCCGACGTGGTCGGTGACCGCCGCCAGCGCCGACAGCAGGGTGAGGGGTTCGAGCCCGCCGAGCGCGTTGTGCCGCACGTCGCCCCGCAGGGCCAGCCCGTCGGCGAGGAAGACCGAGTCGAGCCTGCCCCGCTCGGCGATCCGGGCGAGCCGCTGGTAGTGCCGGACGTCGGTGAGGTGGGCGGGTTCGGCGCGTGGATGGCGCCAGGCCGCCTCGTGGTGTCCCACGCCCATGAGGAAGGCGTTCAGACGCAGCTTCCGGGTCATCAGACGGTCCTCCAGGTCGAGAAACGACGCTCCACGCGGAGCAGGAGCAGGTTGAACAGCAGACCGAGCGCGGAGATCGTGATGATCCCGGCGTACATGTCGGGGATGCGGAAGTTGAACTGGGAGTCCTGGACCAGGTAGCCGAGCCCGGCCTTGGCTCCGACCATCTCGGCGAAGAGCAGGACGAGGATGGAGTGGGCCCCCGCCATCCGGATGCCGGTGAAGATCGTGGGGACGGCGGCCGGCAGGATCACCTTCTGGAACAGGCGCAGCGGCCCGAGCCCCATGGAGCGGGCCGACTTGACCAGCAGCGGCTCGACGGTCCGCACGCCGCTGATGGTGTTGAGCAGGATCGGCCACGAGCAGGCGTAGAAGACAAAGACGATCTTTGACGGCTCGCCCAGGCCGAGGATCAGGATGAACACGGGCAGCAGCGCCACGGCGGAGGTGTTGCGGAACAGTTCGAGCACCGGGTTGAGGAAGTCGGCGACCGGCCGGTACCAGCCGATGGCCAGCCCGAGGGGAATGGTCACCGCGATGGCCAGGCCGAACCCTCCGAGTGAGCGGATCAGTGACGCCTCGAAGTGCTGGGCGAGCTGCCCGCCGAGGAGCAGGTCCCACCAGGCGAGCAGGACCTGTGACAGCGGCGGCACGAACACGGGATCGACCAGGCCGGCTCTGGGCAGCACCTCCCAGGCTCCGGCCAGCAGCACCAGAGCGAGCGTCCGCCGCAGAAGCAGCGCCGTCCACGGCGCGGCCCGGGCGAGGAGGCGCGCGCGCCGGCGTGCCCCGCCGTACACGGCCTGGGCGCCTTGGGCCTCGGCATCCCCGGCGTCGGCGCCTCCGGCATCGGTCGTCGCGGGGACCCGGGGGGTGGTGAGCGCGTCAGCCATGGGCCCGCTCCTGTTCGTGCTCCTGCTCGCGGGCGGCGGCGACCTCGTCGCGCAGCAGGGTCCAGACGTGGTGGCGGTATTCGCCGAAAGCCGGGTCGGCGCGCAGGTCCCCCTCACGGGAGTCGAACCGGACGTCGAGCACGTGCTTGACGCGGCCGGGCCGGGAGGTCATCACCGCCACCCGCTGCCCCAGATAGACGGCCTCGTCGATGCCGTGGGTGATGAACACCACGGTCTTGCCGGTCTTCTGCCAGATGTGCAGCAGTTCCTCCTGCAGCGACTCCCGGGTCTGGGCGTCGAGCGCGGCGAACGGCTCGTCCATGAGCAGCACCTCCGGGTCGCACGCCAGGCTGCGCGCGATCGCCACGCGCTGGCGCATGCCTCCGGACAGCTCGTGCGGGTACCGATGTTCGAACCCGGCCAGCCCGACCAGGTCCAGGTGGTGCCGGGCGCGTTCCGTGCGCTCCCGCCTCGGCACGCCTTTGGCCTCCAGCCCGAATTCGACGTTCGCCAGGGCCGTACGCCAGGGGAACAGCGCGTACTGCTGGAAGACCACTCCCCGGTCCGTGCCGGGCCCGTCGATGGGCCGGTCGTCGATGAGGATCTGCCCGGTGGTCGGCGTGGCGAGGCCGGCGACCAGGTCGAGCAGGGTGGACTTGCCGCATCCGCTGGGGCCGACCAAAGCGAGGAACTCCCCCGCGCGCACGTCGAGGTCGACCTCCTGAAGGGCGGCGAACGTCCGGCCGGATTCCCGGACCGGGAAGACCTTGCCGACGCCGCGCAGGCCGATCTTCACGGGTGCGGCGGACGCCTCGGCGAGGTTGTGCTCGGCGACGTTCACGGTCATGCGGCGCCTCCCGTGCCGAAGGGGTTGAACGCGTTGGTGTAAAGGTCGGAGAGCCGCACCTGGCCGGGCTTGATCTCGCCTTCGCGCTGCAGCCAGTCGATCCAGGTCTGGAACTCCCGGGGGGCGATCAGACCGCCCTTGCCGTGCACCCCGCTGCTCTTCCAGAACCCGACGGTCGTGGCGTCCTCGTTGCGGTGGCGCCTGGCGATGATCTGCTTGTATCTGGCGATCACCTCGTCGCGGGAATGGGTCTGCGTCCAGTCGATCGCCTTGGCGAAGGCCTCGACGAACCTGCGGGTCGTGGCCGGGTTGCGCTCGATGAACCGCTTGGTGAGCACGACGCTGCCGGCGGTGAAGGAGCCGAACAGGTCGACGTCCTTGAACAGCGGGTGGATGCCGCCGCGCTCCAGCGCCTTGTCGCGCAGCACGCCCGACAGTGCGGCCACGTCGATCTGCCCCTGGCGCAGCGCCTGTTCCGTGTTGACCGGCGGCACGACGACGAGCTGGACCTTCTCGATCTCCTGCGGGGTCAGGCCGCCGCGGCGCAGATACTCCTTGAGCGCGGCCTCCAGGTGGGCTCCCAGGGTGTTCACGCCGACCTTCTTGCCGATCAGGTCGCGCGGCCCCTTGATGGTGGACCCGTCGGCGACGTAGTAGCCGATATAGCTGTCGGCGTCGCTGCCGTAGTAGCCGATCACCGCCTTGATCGGAGCCCCCGCTCCGACCAGTTTGATGATCGCGCCGTTGAAGGCGCCGCCGAAGTCGGTCTGGCCGGTGGCGACCGACTGGATGTCCTGGGGCCCGGAGATGGTGTTGCCGACCCACTTGAGTGTGATGTTCCCGAGATAGCCCAGATCCTGGGCCAGCTCGGGAAAGGTGACCGCGCCGACGCTGCCCTGGTAGCGCAGCTCGGTGACCTCCGGCCCCGCCCCCGCCGATCCGGAGGCGGAGCCGCAGCCGGCGGCGAGGGCAACGGCCAGTGCGACGGACAGAAGAGCATGGGTGGTTCTGGTCACGACCGATCCTTGTGGAGGACGGGTTCGCTCGCGGAAGAGGCCGGGCGAACCGGGGGATGTGAGCGCGGGCGTCGTCGCGCGGGAACGCGGGAGAGATTCCGGGCCGGGTGGGGGGGCGCCGGGTCGCGCGTCCCCCGGCCGGGCCGGGGGATCCGCGCGGCGGGTCTCCGCTCAGGCGGCCACCGGCGAGAAGGCGCCGGCGTCGCCCTTGATCACGACGCTGGTGTCGCCGTCGATGCCCACCGGGATGTCGCCGGCCACCGTGATGCGGTGGAGTCGGCGCGGCCGGTCGTCGTAGTCCGCCACGGCGTAGTGCTGCGTGGCCCGGTTGTCCCAGATGGCGATGTCGCCGTCGCGCCAGGTCCACCGCACGGTGTTCTCGAGGCGGGTGATGTGCCGCTGCAGCAGGGCGAACAGGTCCTGGAAATCGGCGCTGCTCAGGCCGGTGAACGACCGGACGAAGTGGCCGAGCAGCAGGGACGGCTCGCCGGTCTCGGGGTGGATGCGGACGACGGGGTGCTCGGTTTCGAACTCGACGCTGCGGAACTCCTCGCGGTACTCCTCCTCCTTGACGTCGATCCCGCCGATCAGCGGGCGCTGCTGGGCGTAGTCGTAGAGGTTGGAGTGCACCGCGCGCAGCCGGCCGACCAGCGCCTGCAGGCCGGGGTGCAGCCGCCGGTACGCCTCCACCGTGTTGGCCCACACCGTGGTCCCGCCGTAGGGCGGCAGCGTGATGGCGCGCAGCACGCTGATGGCCGGGATCCGGTCGACGAAGGTCACGTCGGTGTGCCAGCTGTTGGCCTTGCCCCGCTCGGAGTCGATCGGGAGGACGGCCCGGCCGTCACCGGTCACCGTCGGGTGCGGCTTGGTGACGGTGCCGAGCAGCGTGGTGAAGGCGAGCTGGTCGGCGTCGGTGGCGTGCTGCTGGTCGCGCAGGAAGACCACGCGGTGGCGGAGCAACGCGGCGCGCAACTCCGCGACCGCCGCGGGGCCGACCTCGCCGCCCACCCGGATGCCGCCGACGACGGCGCCGATCACCCCGCCGACCTGTGTGACCTCGATGTGCTGGTAGGAGTCGCCGATGCCGCCGAGCGTCTCGGGGTCGTGAAGCTGGGTCATGGACCGACACCTTTCGAGGGGAGCGATTTGTGCGGGATCACCCCCAGAGTGCAGTCCGGGCAAAGAAGAAGTCAACTATTCCTGTAGGTTGAATAGGAAATTACCTCAGCAGCGGGAGGAGCGTGTCGCCCTGGCGCTTGATCTCCGGCAGGTAGGGAGTGTCGGAGAGCACGAAGTGGGTGATGCCGAGGGCCTCGTACTTGCGCAGCGACTTCGCCACGTCCTCGGCCGAGCCGACCAGCCAGGTGGTCCCAGCGCCACCTCCGCCGAACCTGCCGGGGGTGGTGTAGAGGTTGTCGTCGAGCACCTCGCCCCGCGCGGCCAGCTCCAGCAGCCGCTGCTGGCCGACGGCGGCGTGCCGGTTCGGGTCGCGGGTGATGACGCCCTGCGCCATCTCCGCGACCTTGGCCTCGGCGTCGGCCCAGGCCCGTTCGGTGGTGTCGCGCACCAGCGTGGTGACGCGCAGCCCGAACTCCAGCGGAGGAAGCTCGCGCCCGAGCCGCTCGCCGAGCCGCTTGAGTCTCTCGATCCGCTCGGCGACGCCGTCGAGCGGCTCGCCCCAGAAGAGCTGCACGTCGGCCTCGGTCGCGGCCACCCTCTCCGCGGCCCCGGAGGCGCCGCCGAAGTACAGCCGGGGGTGCCTGCGCTCCCCCCGGACGACCGGTCGCGGCACCACGGTGGAGCCGGTGACACCGAAGTGATCGCCGTGGTAGGTGACGTTCTCCTCGGTCCACAGGCGGCGCACGATCCGCATGAACTCCCTGGTGCGGGCGTAGCGGTGGGCCTGGTCGCCCTCACTGTCGCCGTACGCCGCCAGGTCGTCCTTGCCCGACACGATGTTGACCAGCACTCGCCCTCCGGTGAGACGGTCCAGGGTCGCGGCGGCGGAGGCGAAGTTGGCCGGACGCCAGTAGCCGGGCCGGATCGCGATCAGCGGCTGGAACGTCGTCGTCCGCGCGGCCAGCGCGGCGGCGACCGTGAAGGTGTCGGGACGCCCCCAGCCGGTGCCGATGAGCGCCCCGCCCCAGCCATGCTCCTCCAGAGCTCTGGCGTGGCCGGTGAGGGTCTCCAGGCTGTTGTGGTTCTCGACGACGTCGTCGCCGCGGTGCCCGGGCTGGTTCTGGTTGGGGATGTACCACAGGAACTCGAGGCTCATCGGCGGTTCTTCCTGTTCGTTGCTGTCGACGACGCGGGCAAACATGACCTGTGACTTAGATCACCCTTAACCCTAGTGTTCATGTAGGTAAAGTGTAGTTTGTGATCGGGTTGGTTCGGCACTCCAGGCGCGAGATCGACTTCGCCTTCTTCGCCGGCGCGCTGTGTCAGCGCTGACGGGCTCTGTCGCCGTTCTCGGGTAGGTGCCCGCGTCGGCGGCCAGGCCGCAATGTCGGCATGGCTCCGCGCCATGCCCACCCGCGCATCCCGTGGTGGTGCGCGCCCCTCTTCCCTCTCCCCACGCCGCCTGTCGCGTGCCCTCCGAGCACGCCGCGTGCCCTACCAGCACAAGGAACGTTCATGTCCGACCTTCGCAGTGCAATCGAACGCGCCACCCCGAGGCGCAGGAGGTGGCCCTGGGTCGCCGGCGCCGTCGCCGTCCTCCTGGTCGCCGGAAGCGGATTCGCCCTCACCCGCGGTGACGGCGCCCCCGGCCGGGCCGCGACCGCGGGCACGCCCGTCCGCGGCGGCACGCTGCAGTTCGCCCTCATCGACTACCAGCGCAGCCCGGACCCGCAGTGGGGGACCAACTACGCCGAGTCGCTCATCGGGAACAACATCACCGACAAGCTGACCTGGCAGGACCCGGAGACCGGCGAGATCACCCCGTGGCTGGCGCAGTCGTGGGAGTACAACAAGGACCTCACCGAGTTCACCTTCCACCTGCGCAAGGACGTCACCTTCAGCGACGGCACCCCGTTCGACTCCGCGGTGGTCAAGGCCAACTTCGACCAGTACGTGCACGGCGACGAGAAGCTGGGCGTCAACCCCAACGGCGCCGTCCTGCTGCCCGGCTACATCGAGACGCGCACCCCCGACCCGCACACCGCCGTCGTCCGCTTCGAGAAGCCGCTCGCGAGCTTCCTGCAGGCCTCGTCGTTCACCGCCAACGCCCAGCCCGGGTTCCTGTCGCTGTCGACGCTGAAGCTCAGCGCCGAGGAGCGGTCGGACCCGAAGAAGGTGATCGGCACCGGTCCCTTCGTGTACGAGTCGTGGCAGCCACAGGTCAGGACCGTCCTGGCCAGGCGCAAGGGCTACAACTGGGCGCCGCCGGCGCTCAAGCACCAAGGCGAGGCCTATCTCGACAGGATCGTCTTCAACACGATCCCGGAGGCCAGCGTCCGGACCGGCTCGCTGACGTCCGGCGCCGTCGACGCCACCCTCGACGTGGGCACCACGGACGAGAAGCCGCTGGCCGACCAGGGCTTCACGATCATCCACAGAGGCGTCTCCGGCACCGCCATCTTCTTCAACTTCAACTCGCAGCTCTTCCCGACCGACGACATCGCGGTACGCAGAGCGATCCAGCTCGGCTGGGACCGCGACGCGATCAGGAAGACGGTGCTCACCGACTCCTACTCCGTGGCGACCTCGGTGCTCGCCCCATCGGTCCCCGGGTACGCGGACTACAGCGGCTCGGTGCTGCGGTACGACCCCGAGAAGGCCGGGCGCCTCCTCGACGAGGCCGGCTGGAAGCGGGGCCCGGACGGCATCCGGGTCAAGGACGGCAGGAAACTCGTGGTCAAGCTGCTCGGCATCAGCAACCTGGTGGTCAACAAGCCGGCGTACGAGTCGATCCAGCAGGACCTGAAGAAGATCGGCGTCGACCTGGAGCTCACCGTCGTCCCGATCCCCGACTACACGGCCCAGCTGGCCAAGGCGAAGACCGACTGGAACATCACCGCCGCCAACCGCTCGCGCAACGACCCCGCGGTCCTCAATCTCCAGTACGGCCCGCGGCTCGGCAACGGCTCCTTCGTCACGAAGGACTCCCCCGGCATCGACGTGGACGACGTCACGCGGACCCTGGGCAAGCTGGAGCTCACCCTCGACCCGGCCACGCGCGCGCAGTACGCCAAGGCGGCCCAGGACCTCCTGCTCGACAAGTACGCGCTGGTGAACCCGGTCTACAACCCCTCGCAGGTGATCGCCCACGCGGGCTACGTCCACGGAATCGTGTTCGACGCCCAGTCCCGCAACCACTTCGTGGACACGTGGAAGAGCAACGGCAGGTGACGGGCCCCGCCACCGAGGAAGGAGCGTCGTGCTGCGCTACCTGGCGCTGAAGATCGGCCGGGCTCTGTTCGTGGTCTGGGCCGCGTTCACCCTGACCTTCGTCCTGCTGTTCGTGCTGCCGGCCGACCCGGTGGATCTGCTCTTCGACCCCGCCGAGGTCAACGCCGTGCCGCCGGAGGTCCGCGAGCAGGTGGCGGCGAACTACGGCTTCGACAGGCCGGTGCTCCTGCAGTATCTGGCCCGGCTGGGACACGCGCTGACCGGCGACTTCGGCGCCTCGGTGCAGTCGGGCCGGCCGGTCGTCGCCACGATCCTCGACGTGCTGCCGAGCACCCTCGTCCTCGCGGCAGGCGCCCTCGCGCTGGCGCTGCTCATCGCCTTCGTGATCGCGCTCGGCGCGACCGCGACCCGCCGCGCGTGGGTGCGGAACCTGGCCGAGGCGCTGCCGTCGGGCGCGGTCTCGGTGCCGGTCTTCCTCTCCGGAATCCTGATGCTGCAGATCTTCTCGTTCCGGCTCGGCTGGTTCCCGGCCTTCGGTGACAGGGGCGCGCGAAGCCTCGTCCTGCCGCTCGTCACCCTGGCCATCCCGGTGTCGGGCCCGATCGCGCAGCTCCTCGTCCGCAGCTTCGCGGCCGAGTTCCGCTCCGGCTACGTGACGACGAGCTGGGCGAAGGGGGCGACCCGCGGCGGCATCATCGTCCGCGACGTCTTCCGCAACGCCGGGCTGCCCGCGCTCACCATCGCCGGCATCACGTTCGGCAACCTGATCGCCGGCTCGGTCGTCACCGAGACCGTCTTCGCCCGCCAGGGCGTCGGCCGGATGACGCAGGCGGCGATCAACACGCTGGACGTCCCGCTCGTGCAGGGGGTCGTCGTGCTCGTCGCCGCCGGTTTCGCGCTGATCAACCTGATCGTCGACCTGATCTACCCGCTGCTGGACCCGCGGCTGCGGGCCACGCTCGCCGTCGGCTGAGCCGGGCGTGAGGAGGAAGTGATGACCGTCGAACTCGACACGTTCGCGGCGGGCAACCGGCCCGGCCTCGCCCGCCCGCTCGTCAGGCGCCTCGGGGAGCTCACCCGGCAGCCGATCCTCGTGGCGTCGTGGATCGTCGTGCTGGTCGTGATCGGCTGGGCGATCGCCCCCGGCCTGTTCACCTCGTACGGCCCCTATGACGGCGACACCGCCGCGAGCTTCGTGCCGCCGAGCGCGGAGCACTGGTTCGGCACCGACCGGCTGGGCCGCGACCTGTTCGCCCGCAGCGTGTACGGCGCGCAGACGACCCTGACCGCGACCCTGCTGGCCGTCCTCATCGCCTTCGGCGTCGGCACGCTGGTCGGGCTGGTCGCCGGTTTCGCCGGAGGAGTCGTGGACACCGCGATCATGCGGGTGGCCGACGTGTTCCTGGCGATCCCCAGCCTGCTGCTCGCGATGGTGGTGGTCTCCGTCCTGGGCTACTCCACACAGAACATCGCCGTGGCGGTCGGCATCTCCTCCATCGCGTCGTTCGCCCGGGTGATGAGAGCCCAGGTGCTCGCGGTCGTGACCCAGGACTACGTCAGAGCGGCGTACGGCCTCGGTGTCGGCCGGCTGGGCGTGATGCTCCGGCACGTCGTGCCCAACGCGCTCAGCTCGGTGATCGCGCTGGCGGCGCTGGAGATCGGAACGGCCGTGCTCGCCGTCGCCTCGCTCGGCTTCCTCGGCTACGGAGCGCCGCCGCCGCAGCCGGAGTGGGGCCTGCTGGTGGCCGAGGGCCGCGACTACGTGGCGGTCCACCCCTGGGCCTCGATCATGCCCGGCGTGGCGCTCGCGATCGTCGTCATCGCCACCCACCGCATCAGCACCTCCTACCGGAAGGACCACGGCCGATGACGGACGCACACGAGGAGAGGCGGGACCCGCTGCTGCGGATCACCGGCCTCGTCGTCGACTACCGGGCGGGACGCCGCCAGTGGACGCCCGCCGTCCGCGGCGCGGACCTGCACGTCGGGCCGGGCGAGTTCGTCTCGCTCGTCGGAGAGTCCGGCTCGGGCAAGACCACCCTGGTCCAGGGCGCGCTCGGCCTGCTGCCGGAGTCCGCGCGGATCCGAACCGGTTCGATCGCCTACTCCGGCGTCGACGTCACGGGCTGGAACGACCGGCGGATGGCGTTGGTGCGGGGCAACTACGTGGGCTTCATCCCCCAGGACCCGAACACGTCGCTGAACCCGTCCAAGAGGGTCGGGCGGCAGGTGATCGAGGCGGTCCGGTTCAACGAGCCCGGAACGCGCGACGCCGCACGGCACAGGGACGCAGCGCTGGAGAGCCTGCGCACCGCCGGGCTCAAGGACGCCGAGCGGGTCTTCCACCAGTACCCCCACGAGCTCAGCGGCGGCATGAAGCAGCGTGCGCTCATCGCGATCGCACTGGCGGGCAAACCGAAGATCATCGTGGCCGACGAGCCCACCAGCGCGCTCGACGTCACCGTCCAGAAGGTCATCCTCGACCATCTGGTGCGGCTGCGCGAGGAGCTCGGCATCGGCGTTCTCCTTGTCACCCACGACCTCGGCGTCGCGCTCGACCGCTCGGACCGGATCCTCGTCATGCGCGACGGCGAGATCGTGGAGGAGGGCCCGGTCCGCCGGGTGCTGGAGAACCCGGCCGGTGACCACACCCGCCGGCTGCTCGACGCGGCGCCCGCCCGGCACGCCGGCCGGCTGGAGCCCGCCTCCGGCGCGCGCCCGGTCTCCGCCGCCGCCCCGGAGGTGCTGCGGGCGCGCGAGCTCACCAAGACCTACCGGCTGCGCGGCCGGGGCCCCACGCGTGAAGTGCGGGCGCTGGACGGCGCCGATCTGGTCGTACGCGAGGGCACCACGCACGCGATCGTCGGCGAGTCCGGCGCGGGCAAGTCGACGCTGGCGAGCATCCTGGCCCGTTTCACCGTCCCCGACCGCGGCACGGTGCACCTCGGCGACCGGGAGCTGACCGGCCTGTCCCGCAGGCGGCTGCGGGAGGTCCGCAGGGACCTGCAGTTCGTGTTCCAGAACCCGTTCACCTCGCTCGACCCGCGGTTCACGGTGGGCGAGATCGTGGCCGAGCCGCTGCGCGCCTTCGGTCTGACGCCCGGCAGGCGGGAACGGACGGCCCGCGTGATCGAACTGCTGAAGGCGGTCGCCCTGGACGAGAGCCACCTGCGCCGGCTGCCGAGCCAGCTGTCCGGAGGCCAGCGGCAGCGCGTCGCGATCGCGCGGGCGCTGGCGCTCAACCCCCGGATCCTGGTGCTCGACGAGGCGGTGAGCGCGCTGGACGTGTCGGTCCAGGCCCAGATCCTGCGGCTGCTGGTCGACCTGCAGGCCGAGTACGGCCTCAGCTACGTGTTCGTGACCCACGACCTCGGCGTCGTACGCCTGATCGCCGACGACGTCACGGTGATGAAGGACGGCGCCGTGGTCGAGACCGGCCCGGTCGAGCAGGTGTTCCGCTCGCCGCGGCACGAGTACACCCGGGAACTGCTGGAGGCGATCCCGGGAACCCGGTTCGCCGTCGCCGGCGCGCGCTAAGGAGATCCACCCGTGACACACCTGCACCTCAACGTCAACATCCTCAACGCGGGCGTCTTCGGCGGCTCGTGGCGGTTTCCCGGCACCGACGGCACCGCGAGTTACACGATCGAGCACTACGTCTCGATCGCGAAGAAGGCCGAGGCGGCCAAGCTCGACGCGGTCTTCCTGGCGGACGGCCCGTCGCTCGACCCCCAGATCAGGCACCGTACGGCCAACAACTTGGAACCCACGACCGTGCTGGCGCGGATCGCCGCGCACACCGAGCGGATCGGCCTGATCGGGACGCTGTCGTCGTCCTACAACGACCCGGCCGAGCTGGCGCGCCGCCTCGGCGACCTCGACCACGTCAGCGGCGGCCGCTTCGGCTGGAACGTGGTCACCACCGCGGGGGCCGTGGCGGCGCGCAACTTCGGCCGGGCCGGGGAACCCGGCCACGCACTGCGCTACCGCCGCGCCGCCGAGTTCACCGAGCGGGTCGTCGCCGCCTGGGCGGGCCGGACGGCCCTCGTCTCCCCGCAGGGCCGGCCGGTCGTGGTGCAGGCGGGCGGCTCCGGCGACGGCCGCAGGCTCGCCGCACGGGTCGGCGAGGTGATCTTCTCCGCCGACCAGGACCTCGACCACGCGCGCGCGTTCCGCGCCGGGATCCGCGACGGCGCGGCCGCGTTCGGGCGGCGTCCCGAGGACGTCGTGGTCCTGCCCGGGCTGTCCACCGTCGTGGGCGGCACCGAGGCCGAGGCCAGGGCGCGGCGTGAGCTGCTTGACGAGATCCTCCCCGGCGAGTACGCCCGCAACCGGCTCGCGGCCCAGCTCGGCGTTTCGCTCGACGGGCTGTCCGACGACGAGCCGATCCCGGCCGGGCTGCTGGTCGATCCCGACGAGGCCGGCGGCTCGCAGACCTTCTACCGGGTCGTCAAGACGATCATCGACAGGGAGCGGCCGACGCTCGGCCGGCTGCTGAAGAAGCTCTCCGGGGGCGGTGGTCACCGGATCGTCGTGGGGACGCCGGAGCAGATCGCCGACGACATCGAGCGGTGGTTCCGCGCCGGCGCGGCCGACGGGTTCAACGTGATGCCCGACGTGCTCCCGTCGGGCTTCGACGACTTCGCCGACCACGTGGTTCCCGAGCTGCGGCGTCGCGGCCTGTTCCGCACCGACTACGAGGGGACGACCCTTCGCGGCCACCTCGGGCTCGGTCTTCCCGCCGCCGGGCCGTACGAGCGCCGTCCCCTGGAGGCGGCCCTGTGAGCGGCCCGCGGCGATCCGTCCCACAACCGAAAGTGATCTTCTCATGAGTACAGTCATCCAGCTCGCTCTCGCGGTCGGGGAACCGGTGGACCGGCCGGCCGAAGGGCCGGCGCCGGTGTCGCTCGCCGACGCCGTCGTCATCGCGGCGGCGGCCGAAGAGGCCGCAGTCGCGGCGATCAGGCTGCTCGACGGCGTGGCCGCGGGGCACGTCCTCGACCCGACCGTGGTGGGCGCCTACCTCGCCGGCCGCCACGACCGCGTCGGCTACGTCGCCGAGGTCCCGACGACGCGCAACGCGCCGTACAACGCGGCACGCCGCGTGCTCTCCCTCGACCGGGCGACGGGCGGCCGGGCCGGCGTCGCGCTGCGGGCGGGCGACGGCGACGAGGTGAGCCAGGCCACGGCCCCGCACCCCGGCGCCGCCGATCCCGTCCGGCGCTGGGCGGAGTACGCCCAGGTGCTGACCCGGCTGTGGGAGTCGTTCCCGCGCGCGGCGCTGATCGGCGACCAGGAGGCCGGCGTCGTCGTGGACGACGCGCTCATCAGGGCGATCGACCACGAGGGCGCCTTCTACCGGGTCGCCGGCCCGCTGGACGGGCCTTCGTCGGCGCAGGGACGCCCGGTCGTCGTCGCCGACCTCGCCGACTTCGGGGGCCCCCTCGGCGTGACGGCGGTCGCGCGGTCCGCGGACGTCGTCGTGGTGGACCGGGAGCGGGCCGCCGGCGCGGACGCCGCGCTGACGGAGGCGCTGCGACGAGCCGGCCGGTCCCGGAAGGAGGTCGCGCTGCTCGGCCGGGTCGAGGTCGCCCCGGACGACGTGGCGAGCTCCCCGGCCGCCGCGGCTCTCGGTGACGGGCTCCGCGCCTGGGCGGGCGAGCACCGTCTGGACGGGTTCGAGCTGGCGCCCACGGGCGGCGCCGACGCGGTGATCGCCGCGCTCCGGGCGTTGCCGCCGCGGCTGACGGACGCCGCCGGTCCGCCGTCCCCCGCCGCGCGCCCGCTCACCCTGAGGGCCGCGCTGGGCCTGCCCGAACTTTCGGCGGTGGCGGCGTGACCCCCCGGCAGGCCGGAACCGGCAGGATCGAGACAGCACAGCCCGGCACGGCGAGCACCATCGCGGGGACGGTCGCGGGGACCGTCGCGGAGGTCTCCCCCGGCCATGCCGGCGACCACCCCGCCACCGGCACCCGTGACGGCGACCACCGTGACGGTTACACCGTGGACGGCATCCGCGCCGCCGTCTCTCCCATCCTGCGGCGGCTGCGTGCGGGCGCCCGCGAGCGCGAGCTCACCCGCGCGTACGCGTTCGACGACGTCCGGGCGCTCGCCGCCGAGCGGATCACCCTGATCGGCGTCGGCGTGGAGGACGGCGGCGCCGGCGGCACGGTGCGGGACGTGGCCGACCTGGTCGTCGCCATCGCGCGGGCCGATTCCAATGTGGCCCAGGCGCTGCGCAGCAGCTTTCTCACCGCCAACCATGTGGCGAGCCGGCGCGACCTGCCCAACCGGGCGGTGACCCTGCGGCGCCTGCGCGACGGCGACCTGTTCGCGGGCACCGCCAACGAGCGCAGCGGCGGCGCCAGCGGGTCGGTCGGCACCACCATCCGGCGTGACGGCGACGGATACGTCGTCAACGGCGAGAAATACTACTCCACGGGCGGGCTGTACGCCTCGTGGTTCTCCGGACTCGCCAAGGACGAGGACGAGACCGTGCTGAGTTTCACGGTGCCGGTGGACCGCGACGGGGTGGAGCGGCTCGACGACTTCGACGCGGTGGGCCAGCGGCTGACCGCGAGCGGCACCACCCGGCTGGTGAACGTGCGGGTCCGCGAGGACGAGGTCACGGTCCGCGACGTCGCCCTGCTCGACAACCCCTGGCTGGGCGCGTTCGCCCAGCTCTACCTGGCGGCGGTCGAGGCGGGCATCGCCGCCGCGGCGCTCGACGACGCGGTCTGGTTCGTGCGGGAGAAGGCCCGGCCGATCAAGCACAGCACGGCGGCCAGAAGCGTCGACGACCCCTACGTCCGCCAGACCGTGGGCGAGATCGCGGCCCGGGCCCAGGCCGCCCGGTCGGCGGTGCTGTTCGCCGCCGAAGCGGTGCAGAGCGTGCGCGGCCTGACCGGCTCACGGGCCCGCGCGGCCGGCGCGGAGGCCTCGGTCACCGTGGCGCAGACCGGTGTGATCGCCATCGAGTCCGCACTGCGCGCCGCCGAGCTGCTCTTCGACGTCGCGGGCGGCTCGATCACCAACCGCGACCTCGGCTTCGACCGGCACTGGCGCAACGCCCGCACGGTCGCCAACCACAACCCGCGCCAGTGGAAGGCGGCCGTCGCGGGCGCCTACCACCTCACCGGGGAGGACCCGCCGACGAGCGGGCTCTTCTGACCTCGGGCTCTTCACGACACGGGGCTTTCGAACACAGGGCCCTTCGAACACGAGAGGAAACCATGACCAGCAAGGTCAACCGGACGCTCGGCCGCACCGGCGTCCTGGTCAGCCCGCTCACGCTCGGCACGATGAACTTCGGCCGATGGCAGGAGGAGGGCGAGAGCATCCGGATCATCCGGGCCGCCCTCGACGCCGGCGTCACGGCCGTCGACACCGCCGACGTCTACAGCCAGGGCGTGTCGGAGGAGATCGTCGGCAGGGCGATCAAGGGCCGTCGCGACGACGTCTTCCTGGCCACCAAGTTCCACGGGCAGATCGGGGACGACCCCCGGCACGCCGGCAACTCGCGCCGCTGGATCGTCCGCGCCGTGGAGGACAGCCTGCGCCGGCTCGGCACCGACCGCATCGACCTCTACCAGGCGCATCGGCCCGACCCGCACACCGACCTGCTGGAGACGCTGCGGACGCTCGACGACCTGATCCGTCAGGGCAAGATCCTCTACTACGGCACCTCGGTCTTCCCCGCGCACCAACTCGTCGAGGCGCAGTGGCTGGCCGACAGGCACGGGCTCGTCGCCCCGCACACCGAGCAACTGCCGTACTCCCTGCTCGTCCGCAGCGCCGAACGGGAGGTCTTCCCCGTCACGCGGAAGTACGGCGTCGGCGTTCTCGCCTACGGTCCGCTGGCCGCCGGCTGGCTGTCCGGCAGGTACCGCGTCGGCGGCGAGCAGCCGGAGTCGGCGCGCGCCGAGCTCATCCCCGGCCGGTTCGACATCACCCTCGAACGCAACCGGCGCAAGCTCGCCGCCGCCGACGCGCTGGCCCGGCTCGCGGAGGACAACGGCCTCACGCTGGTCGACCTGGCCCTGGCGTTCGCGCTCAACCACCCGGCGGTCAGCAGTGTGATCATCGGCCCGCGCACGATCGAGCACCTGGACGCCTACCTGAAGGCGGCCACCGTCGAGCTGAGCGAGGACGTCCTCGACCGCATCGACGAGATCGTCGACCCGGGCACCCACTTCATCGAGCGCGACACCGGCCGCGACACCCCGTCCCTGCAGCCGGCCGCGCTGCGCCGCGCCCACACCGACAACGCCTGACGAAGAGGACATCCATGAGCTACGGCGCCTACGACACGACCTACGCGGCGGCCGAGGACCGCTACGAGAAGCTGGAATACCGGCGTGCCGGCGACTCCGGTCTCGACCTGCCGGCCATCTCCTTCGGCCTGTGGCAGAACTTCGGCACCGACCACCCGTACGAGACGCAGCGCGAGATCGTCCTGCACGCCTTCGACCTGGGCATCACCCACTTCGACAACGCCGACAGGTACGGCCCGCCGCACCGCGCCGCGCAGAAGTTCTTCGGTACGGTGCTCAGGCGGGACCTCGCGCCGTACCGCGACGAGCTGATCCTGTCGACCAAGGCGGGCAACCCGATCGGCCCCAGCCCCTACCTCAAGGGCGGCTCGCGCAAGTCGCTGCTCACCTCCCTGGAGCACAGCCTGCGCGACCTGGGCACCGACTACGTCGACATCTTCTACAGCCACAGCCCCGACCCGGCCACGCCGCTGGAGGAGACCGTCGGCGCCCTCGTCAGCGCCGTACGGCAGGGCAAGGCGCTCTACGCCGGAATCTCCAACTACCCGCCCGAGCGCGCCCACGAGGCGGCCGAACTGCTGCGCCAGGCGGGGGTGCCGCTGCTGGTCCACCAGCCCCGCTACTCGATCTTCGACCGCCGGCCCGAGACCGGCGGCCTGCTCAAACTGGCCGCGGAGGACGGATTCGGCCTGGTCGTCTACTCGCCGCTGGCACAGGGGCTGCTCACGGACAAGTACCTCGCCGGCATCCCGGCGGGCGCGCGGGCGGGCAACAGCACGTTCCTGTCACCGGACGTGATCGACGACACCTACCGGCGGCGGGCCGGCGAGCTCAACCGGATCGCCCAGGGGCGCGGCCAGTCGCTCGCGCAGCTGGCGCTGCAGTGGGTGCTGCGGCAGCCGCAGGTGACCTCGGCGATCATCGGGGCCAGCTCGACGGCGCAGCTGGACCACAACGTCAAGGCGCTCGGCTTTCCGCCGCTGACGGAGGAGGAGCTGGCGCTGATCGACGAGCACGGCGTGCACGGAACCGGACTGAGGCTCTGACATGACCGACCTCACCACGACGATCGGGGCCGGCGTCGAGGACGGCCGGCCCTTCCGCCTGGGTTTCCTGCTGCACCTCGACGGAGACCTGCCGCCGGGCAGGGCCTACCGGGAGGCGGTCGACCTGTTCGTGGCCGCCGAGGAGCTGGGCTACGACTCGGGATGGGTGATCCAGCGGCACTTCCGGCAGGGCAACGAGCACGTCTCCGCGCCCCTGGTCGTGCTCGCCGCGATCGCCGCGCACACCACCCGGATCCGGCTGGGCACCGGCGTGCTGGTGCTTCCGCTGGAGGACCCGCTCAAGACCGCGGAGGACGCGGCGACCCTCGACGAGCTCAGCGGCGGCCGTCTCGAACTGGGGGTGGGTTCCGGCCCCTTCCCCGGGGCCTGGGAGGCGTTCGGAAAGGACCTGGCCGACCGGCACCGGCTCTTCGACGCCTCCGTCGCGCGGCTGCACGAGGTGCTGGAGGGGGCGGCGCTGAACAGCCTGGGCGAGGTGCTCCACCCGCCCGCGGCCGGCCTGCGGCGGCGTCTGTGGCAGGCCACCACCGGTGACCCGGAGCTGGCGCACGCGGCGGCGGCCGCCGCGGGCCGCGCCGGTGACGGGCTGCAGCTGTCCCGCGCCACCGGCTGGCGTGGCGGCACCGTGCGCGAGGCGCAGCGGCAGCAGGCCGAGTGGATCGCGGCCTACCGTGCCGCCCACGAGGAGGCCCACGCGGCGGGCCGGAGAGCCGCACGGCCCGGACCCGGCCGTGAGCCCGAACCGCGGGTGCAGGTCTCCCGGGCCGTCTATCCCCACCCCGACAGGGCGGAGGCCGTGCGTCTGGTCACGCCCGGCGTGCGCCGCTGGCAGAGCTGGCTGTCCTCCCGGCGCGAGGTGGCCGACCTCGGCGTCGAGGAGTACCTGGAGGCCGACCACGCCCTGCTCGGGCCGCCGGAGGCGCTCGCCGCCGAGCTGGCCGCCGACCCGGCGCTGCGGCAGGTCACCGATCTGCTGGTGAGCTTCGTCCCCGGCGTGCCCGCGTTCGACGAACACGTCCGGCTGCTCACCGCCGGGGCCCGGGAGCTGGCGCCCCTGCTCGGCTGGCGTCCCGCCCGGCAACCCGTCGCGGTGCCGAGTGGGACGCCGTGACCGCAATGCATCTCGTCCTGTCGCTGATGACGCCCGGCCATTTCCGGCACGCCTGGCGGTTGCCGCACGCCGACCCGCTGGCCCACCTGGACATCGGCCACTTCCGGCGGCTGGCGCGGGCCGCCGAGGGGACCCGGCGGTTCCAGTCGCTCGACCACGTCACGAACGGCCGCGCGGCCGTCAACATCGTCACCACCGGCACGCCCCGCGCGGCGGCCACCTTCGGCCTGGCCGAGCACCCCGGCAAAGCGGCGCGTTATCGCCGGGCGCACGAGTTCCTGGAGGTGGTGACCCGGCTGTGGGACGGCTGGGAGCCGGACGCGATCGTCGCGGACAAGGAGAGCGGCCGGTACGCCGACCCCTCCCGCATCCACCGGATCGGCCACGAGGGCGAGGCGACGTGAAGGTCTCCCTCGGCGTGATGGTGCTCGTCGCCGCGACCGAGGAGGAGGCCCGGCGCCGGGAGCGCGAGCTGTACGCGACGCTGCCGATCGAGCGGCTGACGAAGGCGCTCGTCCGCGACCTTGGCCTGCCCGACGGCGCGTTCGGCCCGGACGACCCGATCACCGCCGCGGACCTTCCCGGCGCCGGGCCCGACGGCGCCTTCTCCGCCGGTTTCGGCGCGTCCACCCGGGCGCTGCTCGCGGAGGGCCCGCGCACTCCCCGTGAGCTGGTCCAGCGCAGCGCCGGCGGGTCCGGGCACCGGCTGCTCGCGGGCTCGGCCGAGCAGGTCGCCGTCGACCTGCAGTCGTGGTTCGAGGCGGGCACGGCGGACGGCTTCACGATCATGCCGGCCGGCACCGCCGTCGACCTGGAGAACTTCACCTCGCTGGTGGTGCCGATCCTGCGGGAGCGCGGCCTCTTCCGGAAGGAGTACACCCACCCCACGCTCCGGGCCCGCCTGGGACTGCCCGGCCGGGTGCGATCGGGTGCGGCGCGGCAGGCTGTCCGGCCCGGCCCCGGATGAGCCCGACGGGCGTCGGCGCGGTGGGCGCCGGGCCGGGGCGGCGGCAGCAGCCCCGGCCGGCACCGGCCGGTCGGGATCGAGGAGCGCCGGGTCCACGCGCAGCTTCATGCCGAGCCCCTGCAGCCCGCGCGTCGGCCCCCGGGTGCCGCCAGGCGGCCGGATGGGCGCCGAGGCCGCCGAGCAGGTTGACGTTGAGGTGCAGCTCGCTGGCGCTCATGACGGCGTCCTTTCCCCGGCGTGGTCCACGTCCTCGGCCCGGGCCCGGTCCGCGACCCGGTCCGCGCCCCGGGCCGTGTCCCCGGCGGGTGCCACGGGCCGTGCCCGCAGGCCCGGAACGGCGGCCAGCAGGGCCCGCGTGTAGTCGTGGCGCGGCTCGGCGAACAGCCGCCCGGCCTCGCCCGCCTCGGCCACCGTGCCGTCCTTCATCACCACCACGTGGTCGGCGATCTGCCGGACGACGGCCAGGTCGTGCGAGATGAACAGGTACGACACGTTCAGCTCGGCTTGGAGGGCGGCCAGCAGCTCCAGCACCTGGGCCTGCACCGACACGTCGAGTCCGGAGACCGGCTCGTCGCAGACCACGAGGGCGGGTTCGAGCGCGAGCGCCCTGGCGATGGCCACCCGCTGCCGCTGCCCGCCCGACAGACGGGCCGGACGGCGGTCGTGCAGGGCGGGCGGCAACGCGACCCTGGCCAGCAGTTCCCGTGCCCGCTCCCTCCGGGAGCGCCGCCCGCCCACGCCGAAGATCCGCAGCGGCTCCGCCACGATCTCGGCGGCGGTGAAGCGCGGGTCGAGCGAGGCGTACGGGTTCTGGTGGACGAGCGCCATCCTGCGCCGGAACGGCCGCAGCTCCCGGCGGCCGAGCGCGGTGAGGTCCTCGCCCTCGAACAGCACCCGTCCCGCGGTGGGCTCGGCCAGGCGGGTGACCAGCCGGGCCGTGGTCGACTTGCCCGACCCCGACTCGCCCACCAGGGCGACCGTACGGCCGGCCGGGACGGTGAAGCTCACCCGGTCGACGGCGCGGACGGTGCGCGGCCCGGCCGAGGCGCGCGGCAGCGGGAAGTCCTTGACCAGCCCCTCGGCGACGAGCAGATCGGGCGGTGGCGTGTGCGGTTCCCTGTCCCGCGTGACGAGGCGGCGCGGGCGCAGGCCGGGCGCCGCCGCGACCAGGGCGCGGGTGTAGTCGTGCCGCGGCGACTCCAGGATCTCGCGGGCGGCGCCGGTCTCCACCACCCGGCCCTGTGACATCACCACGACCCGGGAGGCGCGTTCGGCGGCCACGCCGAGATCGTGGGTGATCAGCAGCACCGCGGTGCCGAGCTCCCGGGTGAGCGTGTCGAGGTGGTCGAGGATCTGCCGCTGCACCGTCGCGTCGAGCGCGCTGGTCGGCTCGTCGGCGATCAGCAGTCTCGGCCGGGCGGCCAGCGCGATCGCGATGAGCACCCGCTGCCGCATGCCGCCCGACAGCTCGTGGGGGTACTGCCGGGCGCGCACGGCCGGGTCCGGCAGGCCTGCCTGGGCCAGCAGCTCGACGGCGGCGAGGCGGGCGGCGCCGCGGCCGGCCAGCCCGTGCACGACGAGCACCTCCGCGACCTGCGTGCCGACCCGCTGCACCGGGTTCAGCGACACCATCGGGTCCTGCGGCACCAGCGCGATGTCCCGCCCGCGCAGCGCACGCATGCCTCTCGGCCCGAGCGCGGTGAGCTCCTGCCCGTCGAACCGCAGCGTGCCGCCGTCGATCCGGCCGCCCGGCGGCAGCAGCCCCACGACGGCGTGCGCGAAGGTCGACTTCCCCGACCCCGACTCCCCCACCACGGCGACCACCTCGCCGCGGCCGACGGTCAGGTCGATCCCCCGCAGGGCGGGCCGGCCGCCGTACGAGACCCGGACGCCCGCGGCGTCGAGCAGCCCGGTCACCGCCGCCCCGGTCACCCCCATCCCGGACACCTCCATCCCGGTCACCCCTCCTCCGGTCAACGCAGCCCCGCCCATTCGCCCTCGGCCCTGGCGATGCGGTTGACGGCGAGCGCCACGGCCGCGACCGTCAGGCCGGGCATGGTCGTCAGCCACCACGCGCTCGACAGGTAGTCGCGGCCCTGGGCCACGAGCGCGCCCCACTCGGGCGCGGGCGGAGCCGCGCCGTACCCGAGGAAGCCGAGCGCCGCGACCGCGAGCACGGCCGTGCCCGTGCTGAGCGTCGCCACGGCCAGCAGGGGCCCGTACGCGTTGGGCAGGACGTGGCGCAGCAGCACCGAGTGCCGGCGGGCGCCGAACGCCTCGGCCGCCTCGACATAGGCCGATGTGCGCACCCGCAGCACCTCCGCGCGCATGATGCGGGCGAAGCCCGCGACGTTGGCGAGACCGACCGCGAGCGCCACGTTGACGGTGCCGGACCCGAGCGCGGTCACCAGCGTGAGGGACAGCAGCAGCGACGGCACGGCGAGCAGCACCTCGATCACGCGCGCGATCACGTCGTCGAGCCACCGCACCGCGAGGCCCGCGACCAGCCCGAGCAGGCCGCCAAGCACGACCCCGGCCGCCACCGCGACGACGGTGACCTTCAGGGACGGCCCGGCGCCGTACACGACGCGGGTGAAAAGGTCGCGTCCCAGCTGGTCGGTGCCGAACGGATGCCCGGGACCGGGCGGCAGCAGGCTCCGCGCGGGCGCCGCGGCGAGCGGGTCGCCCGAGGTGAACAGTCCGGGGAGGAACGCGGCCGTCAGGGCCAGCAGGACGACCACGACCGACAGGATCAGCCCCGGGCGGGAAAGCAGCAGGCGGGCGGCCCCGAGCGCCCGCCTGCCCGGCCCGGCCGTCAGCGGCGCCTCGGCCGCCAGACCCGTCACCAGGCCCGTCACGAGGCCCGCCCGCCGAGGACGATGCGCGGGTCGAGCAGCGGGTACGCGAGATCGACGAGCAGGTTGACCAGCACGATGACGACGGCGCTCACGACCACGACGCCCTGCACGACGGGGATGTCCTCCGCGCCGACCGCCGTCGCGGTGATCCTGCCGAGGCCGTCGCGGGAGAAGACGGTCTCCACGACCACGGCGTTGGTCATCAGCTCCCCGATCACGAGGCCGAGCAGCGTCAGTGCGGGGATCACGGCGTTGGGCGCGACGTGCCGCAGGTGAACGCGCAGCCGCCCGGCCCCCTTGGCGTGCGCGGTCTCCACGTACGGGTCGCGCAGGACGTTGTCGAGCCCGCGGGCGAGCACCTGGGCGAGCGCCGCGGCGGCGGGCACGGCGAGCGTGACGGCGGGCAGCACCTGGGCGGCCGGGCCGGCGTCGCCGGCGGAGGGCAGCAGCCGCAGCCTGAACGACACGACCTGGAGCAGCACGAGCCCGACCCAGAACGTCGGCAGGGCGACGCCGAGGGACGGCAGCGACAGCAGCAGCCGCCGCAGCCGGGGCGTCCGCGTGTAGGTGGCGAGCAGGGCGAGCCCGGCACCGGCCGGGACCGCCAGCGCGACGGCGAGGCCGGTCAGCGTGAGCGTGGCGGGCAGGCCGGTGCGGATCAGCCCGAGCACCGGGACGCCGCTCGTCACCGACCGGCCGAAGTCGCCGTGCAGCGCGGCCGCCAGGCGGTCGAGGTACTGGACCGCCAGGGGCCGGTCGAAGCCGTACTCGTGCCGGAGCGCGGCGATCTGCGCGGGGTCCACGGCGTCGCCCGACGCCCCGCCCCCGGTCATGATCTCGATTGGGTCGCCGGGCAGCAGGTAGAGCACGATGAAGGAGAGCGTGAACGCCGCCCACAGCACCAGCGCCGCCTGTGCCAGCCGCCGCGCGAGGTAACGCGCCATGTCGCGGCGGGTCATGTCAGGAGACCCACGCGTCGTGGAACTGCAGGCGGGCGGCGGAGTCGAAGCGCACTCCGTGGGCACGTGCGCCCACGCCGACGATGACGCTGCCCTCGAACAGCGGGATGGCGTAGGCGTCGCGCACGAGCAGGGTCTGTGCCGCGGCCACCTGTGCGGCCCGTTTGCCGGTGTCGCTCTCGGCGGCCTGGCCGTCGAGGGCGGTCTGCAGCGGCCCGCCCGGCAGCCGTACGGCGTTGAGGCCCCGGGCCGTGTAGTAGCGCCGGAGGATGTCGGGGTCGGCGCTGGGCGCGTCGCCGAGGATGAGGTCGTAGTCGCCGTCCTTGAACGCCTGCAGGGCCTGGGAGACCGGTGTCTGCTTCAGCACGACGTCGACGCCGACGGCCTTGAGCTGCTGCTGGACCAGTTCGAGGGCCGACTGGGTCGCCGCGTAGGTGGAGAACCAGCGAAGGACGAGGCTGAGCCTCCTGCCGTCCTTGACCCGCACGCCGTCCGCACCCGTCTTCCAGCCGGCGCCGTCGAGCAGGCGCCCGGCCCCGGCCGGGTCGGCGGCGAGGTCCGCGCCGAGGTCGGTGTATCCCGGAGTGGAGCCGGCGAGGACGCTGGTGGCGGGCCGGTAGACCGACCCGTACAGGGTGGTGACGATCTGCCGCCGGTCGACGGCCTTCTGGATCGCCCGCCGCACGGCGGGGTCGGCCGTCAGCGGCCGGGAGACGTTCACGTTGAGGCTGTAGACCAGGCCCGCCGGGGAGCGCGTCTCCAGCGCGAGCCCCTCCTGGCGCAGCTGCGGGGCGGCCTGCGGCTGGAGCAGCGAGACGACGTCGGCCTGGCCGGAGCGCAGCCGGCCGACCCGTACGCTCTCCTCCGGGACGACCTGGAACACGACCTGGTCGAGGTAGGCGGCGCCCTTGTTGGGGGCGAGGGCGGAGCCCCAGGTGTAGCCGTCCCTGCGCCGCTCCACCACCTCCTGGTTGGGCGTGTAGTGGTCGAGCACGAACGGGCCGGAGCCGACGACCCCCGAGGCGCACCGGTCGGCCGCCGGCTTGGCCAGCGTCGCCTTTCCCACGATGCCGAGGCTCGTGGTGGAGGTGCCGTACAGGAACGGGGCGTTGGGGTGGTCGAACTCGACCCGCACGGTCCTGGCGTCCACGGCCACGCTGCGCCGGTAGCCCGACAGGTAGGTCGACGCCTGCACGGCCCGCGCGCCGAGCTTCACCAGGTGGTCGAAGTTGTCCTTCACCGCCTGCGCGTCCAGCGGGGTGCCGTCGCTGAAGGTGACGCCGTCCTTGAGAGTGAAGGTGAAGCGGCGGGCGCCGGACTCGGCCTTCCAGGACTCGGCGAGCCAGGGCACGATCTCGCCGGTGGCCGGGTCCTGGTCGGTCAGCGAGTCGACCAGCTGCCGGGTCACCGTGATCGTGGTGCTGCTCCCCGCCTGCTGGGGATCGAGACAGTCGGGCGCGGACGACAGCGCCGCCGTCAGCCGGCCGCCGGGCTTCGGCTGTCCGGACCCGCCGGCCCTCGCCGGATTCCCGGCGGACGCGCCGGACCCGCAGGCCGCGACGAGGAGGACGGCGCAGACCGCGCCGCAGGTCGTCACCTTCAGGGGCATCGGGCGGCTCCAATTTCCTTCTTTATCTACTACTTGACTAGGTTTTTAGGCGACAAGAAAGCGGGGAATGTCCCCGCTTTCTCGTTACGATAACGGGGACACTCCCCGCTAATCAACCGATTGGGGCGTACATGACCGGACCCATCCGCGTCGGCGTCGTCGGGGCCTCACCCTCGCGCGGCTGGGCCGCCGCGGCCCACCTGCCCGCCCTCGCCCGCCTCCCCGGGTTCACGCTGACCGCCGTCGCCACCTCCAACCCCGCGAGCGCCCGTGAGGCCGCCCGGGTCTACGGCGCCCGGCACGCGCTGACGGCCGCGGAGCTCGTCGCGCACCCGGACGTCGACCTGGTGGTGGTCGCCGTCAAGGTGCCCGGCCACGCGGAGCTGATCAGGGCCGCGCTCGGCGCGGGCAAGCACGTTCTGTCGGAGTGGCCGCTCGGCACCGGCCTCGGCGAGGCGACCGAGCTGGCCGCCCTCGCGAAGCGGGCCGGGGTGGTCCACGCCGTCGGGCTGCAGGGTCTGCACTCCCCCGGCGCCCGGCACGTGCGCGAGCTGCTCGACGGCGGCCGCATCGGCGAGGTGTGGGCCGTCAGCGTCGTCTTCTCCGCCGCCGGCGGGCTCGGCAGCGGCCGGATCCCCCGGTCCGCGGTCTGGGCCGCCGACCCCGCCGCCGGGGTGAGCCTGCTCAGCGTCTCGGCCGCCCACATCCTGTCCGTGCTGGCGACCGCCGTCGGCGAGCCGTCCGAGCTGTCCGCGATCGCGGCCTGCGCGGGCGGCACCGCGGTGGTGGAGGAGACCGGCGAGACCATCCCCGTGGGCATGGTGAACCAGGTCGTGCTGCACGGGTTCCTCGGACGGCACGGGTTCCTTGGACAGCACGGGCGCCTCGGACAGCACGGGCGCCTCGACGGCGGCGTCGTCGCCTCGGTCGCCGTGCAGGGCGGCACCCCGCCCGCGGCGGCCGGCTTCCTGATGAGGATCGCCGGAAGCGAGGGGGCGATGACCGTGACGCCGGTCCAGCGCGGCGGCTCGATGCAGATCGCCGACTGGGCGGTCCGTGTGGCCCGGCACGACGGGGCGGAGGAGGAGGTTCCGGTGCCGTCACGCCTCCGCGCGGCGCCCCCGGACGTGCCCGCAGGGCCGCCGGCCAACGTCGCGGCCCTGTATCTCGAGGTCGGGCGGGCGATCGCGGAGGGCCGCGACGCCCACCCGAGTTTCGAGACGGCGGTGCGCTACCACCGTCTCGTCCGCCTCATCGAGGAGGCGTCGCGTTCCGGGCTGCGGTTGCCCGCAGACCGTCCATGAGCACGGTGAGGAGCCGGTCGGCGCGGGTGGCGTCGCGGGGACCGCGCTCGGTCGCCCAGGCGATGCCGGTCGCCTGGGTCAGCAGGTCGACCGCGTCGACGTCGCACCGCACCTCTCCCGCGCTCTGGGCCCGCTCAAGCAGCCGGGCTGCTACGCCGAGGAGCGTGGCGCACGAGCCGTACAACGGGGAGCCCGGTTCGCCCCGCAGCGTGGCCAGCACCGACGCGGGCAGCCCCTGGTAGGTCCTCGTGTACGCGACGAACTCCCCCAGCCAGGCGGCCAGGGCGTCCGCCGGCCTCTCGCGGGAGACCAGGGCCGGCTCCCCCTCCACCAGCTGGCCGATCCGCTCGCCCAGCACCTCCTCCAGCAGCGCCTCACGAGTGGGGAAGTGGCGGTAGAGCGTGGCGTTCGCCACCCCGGCGCGCTTGGCGATGCCGTCCAGCGGTGCGTCCGCGCCGTGCTCGGCGAACGCCTCGATGGCGGCGTCGAGCAGCACCTGCCGGTTGCGCCGGGCGTCGGCCCGCATCCGCCGGGCGCTCCCGGCACCGGGTTTCACATCGGCCCGGGAGCGACCGGATCCGGCATGCGGCACGTCGGCCCGGGAGCCGCCGGAGCCGGGCGGCGGCTCCTCGATGAGGGAGCGGCCGGAGCCGGGCGGCGTCACGTCGGCCGGGAGGCGGTCCCCCGCCGTTCCGGGGAGCATCCCCCGATTAAAGCACCCGCCCGCCCGCCTCCCGGATGGCGCCGCACCTCACGCACAACCGCGTGCGGGCCCGCCGACGCCGGTCATCCCGGCGAATTCTCAGCGCCGGTGAATTCCCAGCGCCGGTGAATGCACTCCCCGGGGATCAGCGGCCCTCCGCCCCGGCCGGGACGGAAACCGGCAGGCCGTAGTGCTCGCGCAGCGTCGCGCCGCGGTACTCCGTGCGGAACAGGCCGCCCCGCTGGAGGATCGGCACGACGTGGTCGACGAACGCGGGCAGCCCGTCGGCCAGCACGTCCGGCATGAGGTTGAACCCGTCCACCGCCCCGGACTCGAACCAGCGCCGGATGAGACCGGCCACCTGCTCGGGGGTGCCGACGACCTCGACGTTTCCCGTGCCGACGCCCCGGCCGAGCAACTGCCGGACGGTGAGACCGGTCCGGGCGAGGCGGCGGGCCACGTCCTCGGCCCGGCCCGAGTCCGGGGAGTCCGGGGAGTCCGGCGGCAGGCCCGCCAGCAGCTCCGGCGGCACCGGCCGGTCGAGTTCGAGCGCGTCCGGCGGGACGCCCAGCGTCAGCGCGAGATAGGACACCGGCCCCGACAGGTCGGTGAGCGCGTCGAGCCGCTCCCGCCGCTCGTACGCCTCGCGCTCGGTGCCGCCAAGTGTGATCCGCAGTCCGGGAAGGATCCGGATCGCGGCCGGATCGCGGCCGTACTCGGCGGTGAGCTCCCGCAGCTCCCGGGCCGCCTCGCGGGCGTTCGCCAGGTCGCCCGGGGCGGAGAACACGGCGTCGGCCGTCCGGGCGGCCAGGTGCCTGCCCTCGGCCGCGCCGCCCGCCTGGAAGATCACGGGGTAACCCTGCGGGGAGGGCGGCAGCGTCAGCGGGCCGTGCACGGTGAAGTGCTCGCCCCGATGGGCGATCGGCTCGACGCGGGACAGATCGGCGAACCGGCCCTCGGCCACGTCGGCCACCACCGCCCCGGGACCCCAGCTGCGCCACAGTGCCCGTACGACGTCGACGAACTCGTTGCCCCTGGCGTACCGCTCCTCACGGGTGGGCTCGGCGGCGCCGAAGTTGCGCGCGGAGTTGGAGTTGTAGGTCGTCACCGCGTTCCAGGCCGCCCGGCCGCCGCTGATCACGTCGAGGGCGAGGAACCGGCGCGCGACGTTGTAGGGCTCGTTGTAGCTGGTGGACGCCGTGCCGATCAGCCCGATCCGCTCGGTGGCCCGGGCGATCGTGGTGAGGATCAGCGTCGGTTCGAGGCCGTTGTACGGCGGCCCGGCGGCGAGGTTCTGCACCACGCCCGGGGAGTCGGCGAGGAAGACGGCGTCCAGCAGGCCGCGCTCGGCCACGCGGGCCGCGGTGACATACTCGTCCACCTGGATGAACGACAGCGGCGACGCCGCCGGCCAGCGCCAGGCGCCCGGGTGCGACCCGAGCCCGCCGAGCAGGTTGACGTTGAGATGCAGTTCGCGGGTCATCGTTTCCTTTCACACAAATTCGTGCGCATCTGTCCCTCTTCACCGGGCCGCTCACCAGGCCCGCTCACCGGCCCCCGTTCAACAGGCCCGCTCACCAGGCCCGCTCACCAGGTCACGGGCAGCGCGTCCAGGCCGAACACGGCCGAGGACGACCGGAACGGCACCTCCGCGTACGGCACGGCCAGCCGCAGGCCGGGGAGGCGGCGCAGCAGCGCGGGATAGGCGATCCGCATCTCGATCCGGGCGAGCGGCGCACCGAGACAGTGGTGGATGCCGTGCCCGAAGGCGAGGTGCCCCGGCGCCTTCCTGGTGACGTCGAAGCGGTCCAGGCCGGGCCCGAGGCGCTCGTCACGGTTGGCCGTGGGCAGCGAGCACACCACCAGGTCCCCCGCCTTGATCTCGCGGCCGCCGAGGACCACGTCGACCTGGGCGATCCTGGGCAGGCCCGCGTGCACCACGGACAGGTAGCGCAGCAGCTCCTCGACGCCGCCGTCGACGTGATCGTCGTCGCGCATGAGCGCGGCCTGGTCCGGGCGCAGCAGGAGCAGCAGCACGCCGAGGGAGAGCATGTTGGCCGTGGTCTCGTGCCCGGCGAGCAGCAGCAGGTCGCACACCCCGGTCAGCTCCCGGTCGGAGAGGGTGTCGCCGTGCTCGCGCACGAGCATGCCGATCAGCCCCTCGCCCGGCGCGGACCGCTCCCGCTCCACCAGGCCGGCCATGTACGCCCGCGACTCCTCGACCGCCGCGATCCGCTCCTCCACGCCGAGGGACATGTCGAGCCGCCGGGCGCTGCGCCGCTGGAAGCCGGCCCTGTCCCCGTACGGCACTCCCAGCAGCTCGCAGATGACCAGGGACGGGATGGGCAGCGAGAAGGCCTCGACGAGGTCGGCCGGAGGGCCCGACCGCTCCATCGCGTCCAGGTGGTCCGCCACGATCTCCTCGATGCGCGGCCGGAGCCGCCGCAGCCGCTTGACCGTGAACTCGGGGCTGAGCATGCGGCGCAGCACGGTGTGCTCGGGCGGGTCGTACGCGCCGAGCAGGCCCGAACCGGCCGAGGAGACCGAGCCGGACCGGTCCTCGCGGGTGGTGAGCGGGTGGCCGTTGGCGAAGCGGGCGGAGTCGCCCATCACGGCCCGCACGTCCTCGTAGCGGGTGACGAGCCAGGCGGTCTCCCCCCACGGCAGCGTGATCGGGGCCACCGGTTCCCGGCTGCGCCGCCGGGCGAGCCGGGCGTCGGGACCGAAGCAGTCCCTGCGCACCAGCAGGGGCACGAGCGTGTCCTGGGTCACTGGGCACCATCCTCATTCGCGGGGCCCACGCCGGGTCGTGTGCTGAGGGACCCGGCGGGAGCCGGTTCATCGCGCGGCCAGTTCCTTGGGCAGGTTGAACGTCGTCGTCTCGACCGCGACCCGCCGCTCCACCACCTCGACGGGGCCGAGACCGCGCAGGTTGCGGATGACGCCGTCCACGAGCGCCGGCGGGGCGGAGGCGCCGGCCGTCAGGCCGATCCTGGCCGCCTCGGCGAGGTCGGCGAGCCGGACGTCGCCGACGTCCTCCACGAACCGGGTCGGCGTGCCCGCACGCTCCGACAGCTCCGCCAGCCGCAGGGAGTTGGAGGAGTTGGGCGAGCCGATCACGAACAGCAGGTCCGACTCGGCGGCGACCGCGCGCACGGCCTCCTGCCGGTTGGTCGTCGCGTAGCAGATGTCGTCGCTTCCCGGCCCCTTGATCCCGGGGAACCGCTCCCGCAGCGCGGCGACGACCTCGGCGGCCTCGTCCACCGCGAGCGTCGTCTGCATGACGTAGGCCGTCCCGCCCTCGTACGCCGGGAGGCGGGCCACGTCGTCCACCGTCCGCACGAGCGTCGTCCGGCCGGGCGCCTCCCCCAGGGTCCCCTCGCTCTCCTCGTGGCCCGCGTGCCCGATGAGCACGATGTCGTCCCCCCGGGCGGCGAACCTGCGCACCTCCGCGTGCACCTTGGTCACCAGCGGGCAGGTCGCGTCGATCACCCGCAGCCCGCGCCGCCGCGCCTGCGCGCGCACCGCCGGGGACACCCCGTGCGCCGAGAAGACCACGAGGGCGCCCTCCGGCACCTCGTCGAGGTCGTCGACGAACACCGCGCCCCGCTCCGCCAGGTCCCGTACGACGTGGGTGTTGTGCACGATCTGCTTGCGCACGTACACCGGGTGCGGATACCGGGCCAGCGCGGCCTCCACGATCTGCACGGCCCGCTCGACGCCGGCGCAGAACGACTGCGGCTGGGCGAGCAGCACCGTCCGGGGGCGCCGCGCGGCCCGCCACCGGCCGAGCACCTCGGCGACGGCGGCCTCCGCGTGCGGGGAGACGGCCCGCACCCCGCCGGGGAGGGCTCCGGACGGCGTGCCGACCACCAGACCGGCGCGGCGCAGTTCGGCCGCGATCAGGTCCGCGGACTCGAGCGAGTCGGCCACGAGGACGTCGGCAGGCGTCATGAAAGGCACCTTTCTTGGTCGGGATGGTTCGTACGGTAGGCACCGATTCGTCCTGAGAACAGGGAGGCGTCCCGTGCGGCAGGACAGCGGCCCGGCCCGGCGTCGCCGCGACGGCCTCGCCCGCGGACGGCGTCGTCCCGTGCGGCAGGACAGCGATCTGGCCCGGCATCGCGGCGAGCGTCTTTCATACACGCCATGACCCTTCTGGAACTGATACGGGAGCCCCGCGACCTGCGCGGCCTGACCCTGGACCAGATGCGGACCCTCGCCGCGGAGATCCGTGCGCTGCTCGTCGACCGGGTGTCCAGGACGGGCGGGCATCTCGGCCCCAACCTCGGAGTCGTCGAGCTGACCCTGGCCGTCCACCGGGTGTTCGACTCCCCGCGTGACCGGATCCTGTTCGACACGGGCCACCAGGCGTACGTCCACAAGATGCTCACCGGCCGGGCCGCGGGGTTCGACCGGCTGCGCCGCCGCGGCGGGCTGTCCGGCTACCCCTCCCGGGAGGAGTCCCCGCACGACCTGATCGAGAACTCGCACGCCTCGACCGCGCTGAGCTACGCCGACGGCCTCGCCAAGGCGTACGACCTGCGGGGCGACCACGACCGCACGGTGGTGGCCGTGGTGGGCGACGGGGCGCTGACCGGCGGCCTGTCGTGGGAGGCGCTCAACGCCGTCGCCGCCTCACGCCGCCGCCTCGTCGTCGTCCTCAACGACAACGGCCGGTCGTACGCGCCGACCGTGGGCGGCCTGGCCTGCCACCTGGCGGCCGCGCGGGCGGAGCGACGGGCGCCGCGGGTGTTCGAGCACCTCGGCCTGCGCGTCGTCGGCCCCGTCGACGGCCACGACCTCGGCGCGCTGGAGCGGGCGTTGCGCGAGGCCGGGGAGGCCGGCGGGCCGGTGGTGGTCCACTGCGTGACCCGCAAGGGGGCCGGGTATCCGCCCGCCGAGCGTGACGAGGCCGACCGTTTCCACGGCATCGGCGCGATCGACCCGGCGACGGGACGGCCGAAGCCGCGTTCCCGCTCCTGGACGTCGCTGTTCGCCGAGGAGATGGTGCGGGTGGGCGCCGACCGGCCCGACGTGGTGGCGATCAGCGCGGCCATGATGGAGCCGGTCGGCCTCGGCCGGTTCGCCGCCGCCTACCCGGGGCGGGCGTTCGACGTGGGGATCGCCGAGCAGCACGCGGTGGCCTCCGCCGTCGGCATGAGCATGGCGGGGCTCCACCCGGTGGTGGCGGTCTACGCGACCTTCCTCAACCGGGCGTTCGACCAGGTCCTGCTGGACGCGGCGCTGCACCGGGCCCCGATGACGCTGGTGCTCGACCGAGCGGGGGTGACGGGCGAGGACGGCCCGAGCCACAACGGGGTCTGGGACCTGTCGATCCTCCAGGTCGTGCCCGGCCTGCGGGTGGCCGCGCCGCGCGACGGCGCCACCCTGCGCGCCGAGTTGCGCGAGGCGCTCGCGGTGCCGGACGGGCCGACCGTGGTGCGGTTCCCCAAGGGGGCACTGCCCCCGGACCTGCCGGCCATCGGACGGGTGGGCGGCGCCGACCTGCTGCGGCGCGGCCACCGGGAGGACGTCCTGATCGTGTCGGTCGGCGCGATGGCCCCGGTCTGCCTGAGCGCGGCCGAGCGGCTGGCCGAGGCCGGGCTGGGGGTGACCGTGGCCGACCCGCGCTGGGTGAAGCCGGTCGACCCGGCGCTGGTGGATTTGGCGGCCCGGCACCGGCTGGTCGTGACCGCCGAGGACAACAGCAGGGCGGCGGGCGCCGGGTCGGCGTTCGCGCAGGCGCTGCGGGACGCCGGGGCCGACGTGCCGGTACGCGAGATCGGCGTGCCGCCGAGGTTCCTGGATCACGGGTCGCGGCCGGAGGTGCTCGACGAGGCGGGCCTGCGCCCCGGCGCGCTGGTGGACGCCGTCCTGGGCGCCCTCGGCCGGGCTCCGGAGGCCCCGGCGGGGCTGGTGACGCTGGCGAAGGGCAGGTGAGGACATGACCGCCGTATCCCTGGGGATTCCCGTCGTGCGGCCCCGGCCGATCGCCAAGCGGCGGGTGTCACGTCAGATCATGGTCGGCTCGGTTCCCGTCGGCGGGGACGCGCCGGTCTCGGTGCAGTCCATGACGACCACGCTGACCGCCGACGTGAACGCCACCCTGCAGCAGATCGCCGAGCTGACCGCGGCGGGCTGTCAGATCGTGCGTGTCGCCGTGCCGTCCCAGGACGACGCCGACGCGCTGCCGGCCATCGCGAGGAAGTCGCAGATCCCCGTGATCGCCGACATCCATTTCCAGCCCAAATACGTCTTCGCGGCGATCGACGCCGGATGCGCGGCCGTGCGGGTGAACCCCGGAAACATCAAGAAGTTCGACGACAAGGTCGGCGAGATCGCCCGCGCGGCCTCCGACGCCGGGGTGCCGATCAGGATCGGCGTCAACGCCGGCTCGCTCGACCCGCGGCTGCTGCAGAAGTACGGCAAGGCCACCCCCGAGGCGCTGGTGGAGTCGGCGTTGTGGGAGTGCTCGTTGTTCGAGGAGCACGGCTTCCGCGACATCAAGATCTCGGTCAAGCACAACGACCCGGTCGTGATGATCCAGGCCTACCGGCTGCTGGCCCGGCGCTGCGACTATCCGCTGCATCTGGGGGTGACCGAGGCGGGGCCGGCGTTCCAGGGCACGATCAAGTCGGCGGTGGCGTTCGGCGCGCTGCTGGCCGAGGGCATCGGTGACACGATCCGGGTGTCGCTGTCGGCGCCTCCGGTGGAGGAGGTCAAGGTCGGCGCCCAGATCCTGGAGTCGCTGGGGTTGCGTGAGCGGGGCCTGGAGATCGTCTCGTGTCCTTCCTGCGGGCGGGCGCAGGTGGATGTGTACACCCTGGCCGAGCAGGTGCAGGCCGGCCTCGCGGGGCTGAAGGTGCCGCTGCGGGTGGCCGTGATGGGCTGTGTGGTCAACGGCCCGGGCGAGGCCAGGGAGGCCGACCTCGGTGTCGCCTCCGGCAACGGCAAGGGCCAGATCTTCGTCAAGGGCGAGGTCGTCAAGACCGTGCCCGAGTCGCGGATCGTCGAGACCCTGGTCGAGGAGGCCCTGCGCATCGCCGAGGAGATGGGCGTCGACGTCGACCTCGACGACGACGAGACCACCGGCCCGGAGGTCGTCGTCCGGTGACGCGACGACCCGGCACCGCCTACCCGGCGGCGCGGGCCTCGGGCCACCGGGCGACGGCCTGCGACGCCGCGTGCCCCACGCGGCGCAGCACCCCGGAGACGGCGGAGACGTCGAGGCCGCCGGCGGGCCCGGCCACCGATATGGCCGCGGCGACGCGTCGTCCCGGTCCCCACACCGGCACGGCGAGGCTGGTGACGCCCGGACGGCGGCCGCCCACCTCCACGGCGATGCCCGTCCTGCGCACCCGGCCGAGGTCCTGCCTGAGCCCGTCGGGCCCGGCCATGAGCGGGCCGTCGGCGAAGGCGAGCAGCACCCTGCCCATCGCCGTGCTGCCGGGAGGGGTGACCGACCCCACCGTGATCGGCAGGTGCACGCCGTGGTGGCCGTGCAGACGTTCCAGGCACAGGACGCCGCCGTCTCCGGGCACGCCGAGCAGCACCGCGTGGTTCGTCACGCGGTACAGGTCGAGCAGGTACGGCAGCAGCCGGTCGCGCAGCGCGGACGGGCGTATCCCGGACGCCTGGACGGCGAGGTCGCGCATGCGCTCACCGAGCCGGTAACCGTTCAGGTGCCGGTCGGCCAGCCGCAGGTCGGCGAGCAGCCCGAGGATGCGATGGACCGTCGACCGGGGCAGTCCGGTGCGCCGGGCCACCTCGGCGGCGCCGATCCAGCCCTGCGCGGGCAGTGCGCCGAGAATCAGGTACGACTTCTCCACGGCGCCGGACGCGCCGCGGGCGGCCCCCGCGTCCACCATCAGAACCTCGGCAGGGGACCGTCGCCTTCAGGCGATGGGGGAATGCCGTCCCTGATTGGTTTTCTGTCCGGGCTCATGGCGAGTTCCTTTGACTGGTGGATTGGATGGGCGGTGCTTTCATGGTGATCATGTGACTCCTCGGGTGCGCGCCTACCCCGGTGCATATGACCTCGGGCACCGCGTGGTGTGGTGCCCGAAGTACCGCCGTCCCGTTCTGGGCGGCCGGGTGAAGGCCGGCCTTGGGGAGCTGATCGGCGGCCTGTTTCGGCTGACCGGCGATTCCGCGCGTGCTGTCTCCGGGTTTTGTCGGCGCCTTCCAATAGCGTGGTGATCTGATTACTGAGCGTGGAATGAACGTGGGGGGTGGGTGTGCGCCGGTCGTTCACGTTCCTGCTGCGCCCCACCGGTAAGCAGGCCGCCGCGCTCGCCGCCTGCCTTGAGGATCACCGGGTCCTCTACAACGCCGCCCTTGAGCACCGGCGGACCGCCTACCGAAAGGCGGGCGTAACCGTTCGCTACGGTGACCAGTCCGCGGAGTTGAAGCACATCCGTGCCGATGACCCCGCCGGTCAGGGCCGGTGGTCGTTCTCCTCCCAGCAGGCCACCTTGCGCCGGTTGGACACGGCGTTCCGTGAGTTCTTCGCCCGGGTTCGTCAGGGACGCGTGCCCGGGTTCCCCCGGTTCAAGGGGCGCGGCTGGTTCGACACCGTGACCTGGCCGAAAGACGGGGACGGCTGCCGGTGGAACTCCCAACCCGAGCACCCCACGGCGACGTTTGTCCGCCTGCAGGGCATCGGGCACGTCCGGGTGCACCGGCACCGCCCTGTGCGGGGCCGGGTGAAGACGATCAGTATCAAGCGGGAGGGTTCCCGCTGGTATGTGATCCTGTCGTGCGAAGACGTGCCCGCGCAGCCGCTGCCCGCGACCGGCGCGGCCGTCGGGATCGACATGGGCGTGGCCTTGCTGATCACGACCAGTGACGGTGAGCCTTTGGCCAACCCGCGCCCCCTGGCCTCCTCCGCCGGTCGTCTCGCGGCGGCCCAGCGGGCCCTCGCCCGCAAGAAGCGGGGGTCCAAACGACGCCTCAAGGCGGCGGCGCGGGTGGCGGCGCTGCACGCGAAGGTCGGGCGTCAACGTCGTGATACCGCGCACAAGGCGGCGCTGGCCCTGGTCCGGGCGTATGACGTGATCGTGCATGAGGACCTGCGGATCGCGAACATGACCCGGTCCGCGTCCGGCACGATCGAGGCTCCAGGGCGGAACGTGGCGGCCAAGTCGGGGCTGAACCGGAGCATCCTGGACGCGGGGTGGGGGGTGTTCCTGCGTGTGCTCGCGGACAAGGCTGAAAGCGCCGGTCGCGAGCTGATCGCAGTCAACCCCGCCAACACCTCCCGCATCTGCTCGCGGTGCGGGCACTGCGCGAAGGACAACCGCCTCGCCCAGGCCGAGTTCGCCTGTACGGCGTGCGGGCACACCGCGCACGCCGACGTGAACGCGGCGATCAACATTCTCAGGGCAGGGCTTGCCCTTCGCGACGCTGCCGAAGCGGCGTAGCGAGAAGCCGCTCCCTTCAGGGAGCGGAGGAGTCACGAGCCTCCCACCGCTCATCCGGGGCGGCGCGGCGTGCGTATCAGGACCGCCACCAGCACCAGGGCGACCGCGACGAACACCGTGGCGAACAGGAACGCCGTCCCCATCGCCTGCGCGAGGGCCTGGGCGTGGTCGGCGGTGCGGGCCTGGCGCAGGCTCGTGCCGTACACGGTCACGAGGACGGCGAGGCCGAGCGACCCGCCGATCTGCTGCATGGTCTGCATGATCCCCGAGGCGGCGCCGGCGTCGGCGGGCCCCACACCGGCGAGGATCGTCGCGTTCAGCGGCATCAGGAACGCGCCGATGCCGACGCCGAACATCAGGACCGGCACCAGCAGATGCGGCGTGTACGGCGTGCCGGCGTCCAGGCGCGACAGCCAGAACGCGGCGCCGACGACGAGCAGCAGCCCGGCGACGATGAGCGGCATCGCCCCGGTGCGCGGCAGCAGCCGGGGCGTGAACCGGGCGGTGACGAACGTGCCCAGCGACATCGGCAGGAACGCCAGGCCGGTCGCGAGCGCGCTGAATCCCAGCACGTCCTGCAGGAACTGCGACACGAAGAACAGCACGCTGAACAGGCAGGCCATCGTCAGCAGCACGGTGGCGTAGCCGGTCGCCCGGTTGCGGTCGCGGAACAGCCGCAGCGGCATCGTCGGGTGCGCCACCCGGACCTGCGTCACGAGGAAGACGGCCAGCAGCACGAGCGCGAGGACGAACGCGCCGATCGTCACCGCGTCCTCCCATCCGGTGGCGGCGGCCCGGATGAAGCCGTACACCAGGGCGGCCATGCCGGCCGTCCCGGTCAGCGCGCCCGCCAGGTCGAGCCGCCCGGCGCCGCGCCGCGGCTCGGTGACGAACAGCGGGGTGAGCACCGCCACCGCGACCCCGAACGGGACGTTGACGAACAGCACCCAGCGCCAGGAGGTCCACTCGGTGACCACGCCGCCGAGGATCATGCCGAGCGTCTGGCCCAGCCCGGCGGCGGTCGCGTAGACCGCGAGCGCCCGGTTGCGCGGGGCGCCCTCGTCGAAGTTGGTGATCAGCAGCGACATCGCGCCGGGCGAAGCGAGTGCGGCGCCGACGCCCTGCACGGCCCGGGCCGCGAGCAGCTGCCAGGAGGTGACGGCCATGCCGCCGAGCAGCGAGCTCAGCGTGAACAGCACGACGCCGGCGACGAACACCCGGCGGCGGCCGAACAGGTCGCCCGCCCGGCCGCCGAGCAGCAGCAGGCCGCCAAACGTGAGCATGTACGAGCTGAGCACCCACGACAGGGCCGTCGGCGTGAAGTGGAGACCGGCCTGGATCTTCGGCAGGGCGATCGTCATCACGTTGTTGTCGACGATGATCATCATGTAGCAGGTGACGATCAGCGCGAGGACGACGCCCGGGCGGTGACCGTACCTCGGTGGGGCCTGTGCGGGCGGCGCCCCGGTGGACGAGGTGGTGGACGATGCGGACATAGGACTTCAGTTCTCTCGTGAGCGGGTTCTTTCCCTGACGACCATGGGCAGCCGCCGGGGCTGGAGCATCGGAGACCGGGCCGGGCGGATCGTCTCGCCGGGCGCCGGGTGGAGGCTCCACCGCCGCACGAGCGCGGCCATGAAGATCATCATTTCCTCCCAGGCGAACGGCTCGCCGATGCAGCTCCGGTTGCCGGCCCCGAAGGGCAGGTAGGAGATGCGCGGAACGCGCGCTCCGGCGTCCCCGGCCCAGCGGTCCGGGTCGAACCGATGCGGCTCGGGGTAGACGGCCGGGTCGCGCTGTATGGCGTGGACGGAGAACAGCACGTGGCTGCCGGCCGGAACGTGGTGGCCGCCGAGATCGACGTCGTCCACCGACCGCCGGGTGAACAGCCAGGCGGGCGGGTAGAGCCGCAGCCCCTCGGTGAGCACCCGGCGCAGGTAGCCGAGCTCGGCCAGCGCGTCGTGGCCGAGCGGCCGGGCGCCGAGGACCTCGCGGACCTCGGCGGCGAGCCTGTCCTGCACGTCCGGGTGGGTGCTGAGCAGGTGGCAGGTCCAGCTGAGCACGTCGCGCGCCGTCTCGACGCCCCCCAGGAACAGCGCCATCGCCTCGTCGTGGATCTGCCGGTCGTTCAGGTGCGGACGGGCCCGCAGCAACATCGCCATCATGTCGGCGTCGCCGGTCCCGGCGTCCGTCCCGCGCGCCTCGTACTCCGCGATGACGCCGGCGAGCGTCTCGTCGAGGCGGCGGCGGGCCCGCTCGAACCGGCGGTTGGCGGGGGTCGGCAGCCGTTCCAGCCAGCCCACCGGGAAGGCGATCCGCCTGGTGACGCCCTTGAGCAGCACGGGAAGCGACTCCTCCACGGCGACGGCGACCGGGTCGCCGAGCCCGGAGGAGAACAGCGCCCGGCAGACCACGGCGACGGCGAAGGCGTGGATCTCCAGGTCGAGGTTCACCGTCTGGCCGTCCCGCCATGCGCCGACGCGCTGATCGGCGGCCTCTCGCATCTGCTCGGCGTACGCGGCGATGCGCCGGTGGTGGAACGCCGGCTGCACGAGCCTGCGGTGGGCCATGTGCTGCGGCTCCCTGGAGTTGAGCAGGCCCTCGCCGAGGAACGGCGCCGACTTCTCGTACGCCACGCCCTTGTCGAGCTTGCGCACGTCCTTGGTGAGGATCTGGTGGGCCAGCGCCGGGTCGTTGACCACGTACGCCCGGACCGGTCCGAGCCCGATCGTCACGACGGGGCCGTGACCGCGCAGCGACTCGAAGAAGCCGCGGGGATCGGTGAGCATCCGGTGGAGGTGGCCGAACAGCGGCGCGCCGCCGGGGGCCGGCCTCACCTCGGGCAGGGTGGCGGTCATCGTCCTCATCTCCTCAGGCGACTGCGGGGGCGGTGCCGTGCGGGCGGGCGCCGGCGGCACACGGGCGGCGCTGCCGCCGGTCTGTGGGGGCGGCCAATGCGGGTGGCCAGTGCGGGTGGTCAGTGCGGGTGGTCAGTGCGGGTAGTCAGTGCGTGCGGGCCACGACGAACTCGGCCAGCCCGGCGAGCTCGGCGGCGGCCACGGGATCGACGGTCACGCGGTCGAGGATCCGCAGGGCGGCGTCCAGGTGTCGCGCCGCGCGCTCCGCCGCGAACGCCCGGCCGCCCGCTTCGCGGATCAGGGCGGCCGCCTCGGCCGGCCGCGGCACCGGCGCGCCGAGCAGGGTGGCCAGCCGGCCGGACCGGTCGGCCGCGAGCGCCGCGACCACCGGGAGCGTCTTCTTGCGCCGGCGCAGGTCGTTGTGGACCGGCTTGCCGGTGACCTCCGGGTCGCCCCAGATGCCGAGCAGGTCGTCGACCGCCTGGAACGCCAGGCCGAGTTCGCGTCCCATGCCGGTCACGGCCGCGACCGTCTCGGATGGGGCCCCGGCGAGCACGGCCCCGAGCCCGGCGGCGCAGCCGAGCAGCGAGCCGGTCTTGCCCGCGGCCATCGCCAGGTATTCGTCCACGCCCACCGCGCCGGGGCCCGACCACGGGCGTCCCTCGAACGCGAGGTCGGCGGCCTGCCCGTTGGCCAGGTCGAGCAGCGCGCGGGACAGCAGGCGCACGGCCGCGGGGCCGGTGCCGGGGGTGGCGTTCGCGAGCGTGTCCATGGCGAGGCCCAGCATGGCGTCGCCGGCCAGCACCGCCGCCCCCACGCCGTACGCCTTCCAGACCGTGTCACGGTGCCGCCGCCGCTCGTCGCCGTCCATCACGTCGTCGTGCACGAGGGAGAAACCGTGGACCAGCTCGACCGCCACCGCCCCGGGGACCGCGGCCTCGGCCGGGGCGCCGAGGGCCTGCGCGGTGAGCAGCGCGAGCGCCTGGCGCATGCCCTTGCCACCGTCGCCGGGAACGGCGTTGCCCGCGGCGTCCGTCCAGCCGAAGGCGTAGGCGGTCATCCGCCCGGCCCACGGGTCCAGCCGTTCGACGGCCTCCCGCAGCGCCGGCAGCACAAGGGCGCGGCAGCGGCCGAGCGTGCCGACCGCGCTGTCCTCGGAGACCGTCACAGCGCCCCCACTCTGCTCCGGGCGCGGCGCACCGGCGTCATCAGCAGCCTCCCGGTGCCGAGCGACGCCTTCGGCACCGCGATCTGGGGTTTGCTGCCGCCCGCCGGGCGCAGCCGCCAGCGGGAGGCGATCGCCGCGAGCGTCAGGGTGGTCTCCGCCTTGCCGAAGCCGTCGCCGATGCACTTGCGGCTGCCCGCGCTGAACGGGACCATCGCGCCGCGCGGCACGTGCCCGGCCCGCTCCGGCAGCCAGCGGTCCGGGTCGAACCGGTCCGGGTCCTCGAACACCGCCGGGTTGCGGCCCAGGGCGTACGGGCTGTACATGACCGTCGTGCCCGCGCTCAGCCGCCTGCCCGCCAGCTCCGTCTCCTCGGTGGTGACGCGGGTCAGCAGCCAGGCCGGGGGATACATGCGGAGGGTCTCGTTGAGCACCCGCCAGGTGAAGTCGAGCCGGGGCAGGTCGTCGAACGACGGCGGGCGGCCGCCGAGCACCTCGTCCACCTCCGCGTGCAGGCGCTCCTCGATCTCCGGGTGACGCGCCAGCAGGTGGAGGACCCAGGCCATGGTGTTGCCCGTCGTCTCCGTGCCGCCGATGAGCAGGGTCATGACCTGGTCGTAGACCTCCGCGTCGGACAGCCCCTCACCGGTGCGCTCGTCGCGGGCGTTGACGAGGATCGACAGCAGGTCGCCGCGGTCGGTCCCGGCCCGGCGGGCGTCCTCGATGGTCTCCGCGATGACCGCGTGCATGCGGGCGCGCACCCGCTCGAACCGGCGGTTGCCCGGGGTGGGGATGCGCTCCTGCCAGCCGAGCGGCGCCACCATGCGCTTGTAGACGCCGCGCATGATGACCGGCATGCAGTACGCGACCTCGGGGACGGCCCGCTCGCCCACCGTGGTGGCGAACATGGTCCGCGCGGTGATGCGCAGGGTGAGCGCGTGCATCGCGTCGCTCACGTCGAACGGCTCGCCCTCCCGCCACGCGCCGACGACCTCGTCGATCTCCTCGGCCATCAGGGCGACGTAGCCGGGCATCCGGCTGTGGTGGAAGGCCGGCTGGAGCATTCTGCGCTGCACCCGGTGGTCCTCCCATTCGGAGGCGACCAGGCCGTTGCCGACGAGCAGCCGGGCCTTCTCGAAGAGCGGGCCGCCCTTGTCGAACGTCCGCGACCGCTGCAGCATCCACATCACGACGTCCGGATGGCAGGCGAGGTACGCCTTACGGGGGCCGAGCCGTACCTCCGCCAGGTCGCCGCGCGGCGGCAGCGCGGCGAGGAACTCCAGCGGCCGGCGCCACAGGTGGACGGCGTGCCCGAGGACCGGGAGCGCGCCCGGCGCCACGACGAACCGGTAGGACGGCGTGGCCGGCGCACGCCGGGCGGAGGTGACCGGGCACGCCTCGCCGGGGCTCCCTGCGGCCGGAACCGGCTCGGGGCCGGCGGACGACTCAGTCCCGACAGAAAGCTCGGGCCCGGCGGAGGTGACCGGGCAGCCCTGGCGGGGGCTCTCGGCGGGCGGGCGCGGCTCGGGGACGGTCATGCGGCGCCCCCTTCCGCGCCGTACGGCTCCTGGCGGAACCTCGTCACGGGCGCGTGCAGGTCGACCCAGCCCGAGGTGCTGCCGTCCCAGACCGAGCCGTCACCGAAGTATCGCGGGGTGAGGTATTCGAACTCCTGGCTGCCGCCGATCATGTGGTCGAGGGCGCGCAGGTAGGCCCGCACGTCCGCCCGCTCGCCGAGCGGCCCCTCCAGCACGGCGTCGCGGGCCGCGATGTACGCCTTCTCGTGGTCTTCGGCCAGCTCGCACAGCCGGTCGACGGCCTGCTGGAGGCCGAGGCCCTCCCGCTCGGTCAGGACCCGGACCACCGTCATCTTGTCGTCCTGCGCGTGCTCCTTCCGCCAGGACAGCAGGTCGTTGATGATGATCATCTGGCGCCGGCAGTGCAGGTGGACCTCGGCGAGCCGCGAAATCAGGTCGCTCATGTCCACGCCCGCGCCGTACTCGGTCATCAGCTCGATGAAGTCGCAGCCGAAGCTGTCCATCCGCACGGCCAGGCAGGTCTCGTAGTCGGGCACCTCGTCGGCCAGCTTCGCCCGGATCTCGGTGGCGCAGCCGCGCAGGAACGCGTCGAGGCTCGCGGCGAACCGCCGCACCTGTCCCTCGCCGAGCCCGGGGCTGATCCGCCGCCACAGGTCCTTGCCCGCCCTGACGTACGGGTCGTCGCTGGGCGCGCCGATGTCGCCGTTGAAGTCGGCCAGGATGGCCGCGAACGCCTCCCTGGCCCTGCCGTCGCTCGCGCCGAGCGCGGAGCGGTCGGAGACGAAGCTGTCGATGACGGTGACGTACTGGTACCAGTCGGCGATGTCCCTGGCCCGCTGCTCGGTGGCGTACGGCACGGTCAGCGGTCCGTACAGCCCGTTGCGCTGCCGCAGGAAGAACAGCAGGTGCTCCTCTTCGGCGAAGCACTCGCCAAGCATGGTCCGCACCCAGCCGTTCGAGGCGAACTCGATCTGCGCGGCGTTGGGGTGGTAGGCGAACGGCAGCAGCCGCGGCAGCTCGGGGAGGAAGAACTCGGTCGGGCTCGCCGCCGCGGGCGAGCCTGCCTCCAGCGGAGGCGATTGCGCGTGGAGAACCTGGCCCATGGCTACTCCCGGGAATTGTCATTCGGGCACGCCGCTGACGCCCGTTGCCGGGCGGAAAGGCATACGTGAACCGGCCGATCGTCAGGCGCGAACAAAAAACGGATGCATTCAGGGCGTCACTCTAAATGCGCCCTTCCCGCCATGTCAACATTACCTACTTGCTTAGTAGGTTGCTGCGGAAAACGGCTGTTCAGCGCGTTATGAGTCGCCGGGGAGCCACTTAGCCTACGTCCACCAACACGATCGGACAAAGAGGATGAACTGCCCGATACAGGGCGATATCTCCGGTCGACTTGCCAAGCTTCAGAGCCGGAGCCTACCGAGTCACGAGTCAAGCTAAGTGTGATTTCGGGCCGGAAAACCGTCGGCTATGCCGTGGAAACGCCGTCCGGAATAGACCGGGAAAAGCGGCCGAGGACGCGTATTCCGGGCTCCGGCGACACGTTCGCGGCAGGCCCAGCCGCCTCCGCGACGGCACGGGAAACGAGCCCGCCGATCGCGCGGTGCGCGAGCAGGTAACCGTAAATCTCCTGCCGCACCATGTCGGGGCTGTGCGAGCGCAGCATCCGGCCCGGGCCGCGCAGCATGCCGTTGAGCTCGTCGCGCCCGGAGCGGCGCACGCCCCACTCGTGGTGTGCCCGGGCGAGCGCCGCCGCGGGCGCCGCGCCGGGGTCGGTGATGGTGGTGGCCAGGGTCACGCGCTCGCCACCGGGCGTCTCGTACTCCAGGACGCGCACGAGCGCGGCGCCCGCCTCGCCCGGGTCTCCGGCCGGCAGGCGGCCCGCCGACGCGGCCCGCACCAGCGCGTCGCGGGTCTCACCGCCGAGGTCCGGGTCGGCCAGCACGGCGGTGGCGGACCCGTCGTCGCAGGCGGCGACGACCGGAAGCGGAAACCCGGCGGGGACGCGCCACAGCAGTTGCGCGCCCGTCCGGGCCGCGCCGCACCAGTCGGGCCAGCCGAAGAAGTCCGTTCCCGCGATGAGCAGCCAGTCGCCGCCGAGCCGCGGATGGAGCCTGCGGGCCAGGGTCCGCACGCTCTCCCCCTGGCCGCCGATCTCCGCGGCGACGACGGTGCGCGAGGCGGACTCGGTCACCGTCACGAGGCGGATCCGGGGTAACGCGGAGACCTCGCCGTTCAGCACGCCGTAGCCGAACTCCGCGACGTTCTCCTTGGAATCGGGAGCGTCCCAGTCGGCCGCGTCGAGCCCGGTGATCCGCCACGGGCCGAGGAAGGCGCCGGGGACGCCCGGGTCCGCGACGGGCACCGCCACCCGCGTGAACAGCTCGCGCAGCGGCTCGTGGCCCAGCCGCCTGCGTGCCTGGGTGATGCCGCCGGAGGTGGGCCGCTCACGCCGCGGATCCCAGCAGCCCCAGGAGGAGAAGGTGTCGACGAGGCGTCCGGCGACGTCCTCGTAGTCGCCGTCGGGGAACAACGCCATCCCCATCGCGAAGTAGACCATGAGGTACGGCGGCAGCTTGCCGTCGGACCTCCGGGCCTGCCGCCCCGTCTCCAGCAGCGCCCGGTCGACGGCCTCCCGGGGAATGGACGCCGCCACGACCCCGATCGACAGCCAGTCCGGGAGCCGCCCGTCCACGTCACGCCTCATATGCGGACTGTAGAACACGGCGCGCGGGCCCTCACTCCCGCCGGCGCCTTCCGGCCGCCCTGTTGAGCGACCGCTGTTGGGTGACTCCTCCGCTTCCTGATGGGAGCGGCGAGAAAGGCGTCGGCACAACCCGGACGGAGGGAAACGCGGAATCACCGAGCAGCCGAAGCAGGCCGCGGATCAGCTCCTCACGGCGGGCCTTCACCCGGCCACCCAGAACGGGACGCGGTACTTTCGGACACCACACCACGTGGTACCCGAGGTGATACGCCGCACCGGGGCGGGCGCGCACCCGAGAAGTCACACGATGACCATGAGAGCACCGCCCATGCGATGGGCCTGTCGTGCAGGCAGTTTCGCGCCTTCGATCTCGAGGGGCTGCACAACCGGCTCGGCGTTCTGCCCGGTTGGCACATTCTCACGATGACGGCCATCGGAGTTCCGCTCCGGGCGACACGGCACCCCCCGCACGCGAGCGCCGGAGCATCGTGGACCTGCACACCGCGGGAGTGTCATCTCCATGAAACGGGTGGCGGCACCGAAACGGGTGGCGGCACTCCGGCGCCGGTGATCAGGCCGCGGGGGGTGGCCGGGGAACCGGCGTGCGCGCCGGGGAAGGGAGGCGGGGCCCGCTGCGTCGCCGGGGCGGAACGCCACCGTCAGGGATGGGCGATGAACCGGCCGAACCGGCCCTGGTGATACAGCAGAGGGCGATCCGGGCCGCGTACGTCGGCCTGGGCGACCAGGCCCACGACGAGGATGTGGTCGCCCACCTCGACGGTCTCGTGCGGCAGGCAGATCAGATGCGCGGCCACGTCCTCGAGCAGCGGCGCTCCGAGGTGCCCGGGACGCCACCGGGTGGGCTCGGCGAACCGGTCGATGCCCTTGCGGGCGAACCGGGCGGCGAGTTCGGCCTGCTCGCTGGCCAGCACGTTCACGGCGAAGTGGTCCGCCGAGCGCAGCGAAGGCCAGGTGGTGGACGCCTGGTCCACATAGAAGGAGACGAGGGGCGGGTCCAGGCTGACCGAGGAGAACGAGGTGGCGGTCAGCCCGACGGGTACGCCGTCGCTCTGCGCGGTGATCACGACGACGCCCGCCGCGTGCACCGCGAGGGCACGCTTGAAGCCGTCGGCGTCCAGAGAGGGGGCGGGCAGAGTCTCCGTCATGGAAACCTCCGTGTTGGTCACAGCTGGCTGAGGGGTCGGTCCGGCGATCGGGAGGACCTCGACATGCACGCCCGGTCCGGGACCGAGCGCCGGCGACGCGGTCGCAGTTCACGTCGGGGTGCCGGGCGAGTTGCACCCCCTGGCTCATACCGCGACGCTACGACCCATTCGAACCAAAGTCAACATTCCCTACTAGGTTTACATAGATAGCTCCGTTCGACAGTGGCGTCCCGGTTTGCGTGGAAGGTCGGAAGCCTTTAGATTCCCCACTAATTGAGTCTGTTTACCCGGTTTTGAAGGTCGGTCGATGATGCGTGCTGTCGGGCTCCGGGCAGGAGGAGTGCTCCTGCTGGCCGCGATCTGGTGGGCGGTCGCCGCGGCCCGCGTCTGGCCCGAGGTCTTCGTCCCCTCACCCGGCGCGGTGTGGCGGCAGCTGTGGCTCACCTCCTCGGCCCATGACGGCCAGCGGGGGTACAGCGGCTACCTGCTCTACGAGCACCTGCTGGTCAGCCTGCGCCGCATCGGGCTCGGCAGCCTGTACGGCGTGGCCGGCGGCATCGCCGTGGGCCTGCTCATCGGCCTGGTGCCGACGGTCCGGGCGCTGCTCGGGCCGCTGGTCACCTTCGTGCGGACGCTCCCTCCGCTGGCGTACTTCAGCCTCCTGATCATCTGGTTCGGCATCGACGAACTGCCGAAGATCTGGCTGCTGCTCATCGCCGCGCTGCCCCCCGTCGCGGTGGCGACCGCGGAGGCGGTGCGCGGTGTGCACGAGGACTATCTGCACGCGGCCCGCTCTCTGGGCGCCAAGCGGTGGCAGCTGCCGTACCGCATCGTGCTGCCCTCCGCACTGCCCGAACTGATCACCGGTGTCCGGGTCGCCGTGGGCGTCGCCTACACGACCGTGGTGGCCGCCGAGACCGTCAACGGCGTGCCGGGCATCGGCGGCATGATCCGCGACGCCCAGCGCTACAACCAGACCGACGTGGTGGTCCTCGGGCTGCTCGTCATCGGCGCGTCCGGCCTGCTCATCGACACCCTCCTGCAACTCCTCGAGCGCACGCTCGTGCCCTGGCGCGGCAGAGCCTGAGAAGGCTCCCGGGCGACACAGAGCCTGAGAACGAGCCCGGGCGACACAAAGCCTGAGAAGGATCCCGGGCAGAGCAGAGCCCGGGGAAGCCCCCGAAGAAAGACACCGCAATGAGACACCGACTCGTCCCGGCGCTGCTGCTCGTCCTCGGCCTCGCCGCCTGCGCCCCCACGACCGGCGCGGGCGCCGGCGCCGGACAGGCCGCCGCGCCCGCCCGCAACGCCGACGGCTCTCCCAAGGAGATCCGCATCGGCTACCAGCTCATCCCCAACGGCGACCTCATCGTCAAGGACCAGCGGTGGCTGGAGACCGCGCTGCCGGACACCACGATCACCTGGACCAAGTTCGACTCCGGCGGCGACGTGAACACCGCGATGGTGGCGGGCGGCATCGACATCGGGCTCGCGGGCAGCGCCCCCGTCACGAGAGGCCTGTCCGCGCCGCTGAACATCCCCTACAAGGTGCCGTGGATCTTCGACGTCATCGGCGAGAACGAGGCGCTGGTGGCCAGGCAGGCCACCTCGATCGCCGGCCTGAAGGGCAAGAAGATCGCCACCCCCTTCTCCTCCACCTCCCACTACAGCCTGCTCGCGGCGCTGCAGCAGGCCGGGCTGAAGGAGTCCGACGTCACCGTCGTCGACCTGGAGCCACAGGACATCCAGGCCGCCTGGACGCGCGGCGACATCGACGCGGCGTACGTGTGGACGCCGGTGCTCGGCGAACTACGCAAGACCGGCACGGTGCTGATCACCAGCAAGGACCTGGCCGCCAAGGGCAAACTGACCGCCGACCTGGCGGTGGTGCGCAGCGAGTTCGCCACGGCCTTCCCCGGCGCCCTGCGGACCTGGCTGGTCCAGCAGGACCGGGCGGTCAAGCTGGTGCGCTCCGACGGGCAGGCGGCCGCCGCCGCGGTGGGCCGCCAGCTCAACATCACCCCCGCGGAGGCCGCCGAGCAGATCGGCGAACTCGTCCTGCTGGACGGCGGGCAGCAGGCGGGCGCCGATTATCTGGGCACGCCGGACCGGCCGGGAACGCTCGCGGAGAACCTGCGCAGCACCGCCGAGTTCCTGAAGGCGCAGAACAAGCTGCCCTCCGTCCCCGCGCTTTCGGTGTTCCAGGCGGGCCTGGCCACGGAGGAACTGCGCGATGCCTTCCCCGGATGAGGCGCTCACCGTCCGGACCGCCGCGGTGCGGCTAACCGGCGTCAGCCTGACGTACGGCACCCGCGGCGGCGGCCCCTTCCGTCGCCGGGGAGAGCAGGTCGAGGCGTTGCGCGATCTCGACCTTGACGTCGGCCCCGGCGAGTTCGTGACGATCGTGGGGCCGTCCGGGTGCGGCAAGAGCACGCTGCTCCGGCTCGTCGGCGGCTTCGCCTTTCCCAGCACCGGGCGGATCGCCGTCTCGGGAGCGCCGGTGAACGGTCCCGGGCCGGACCGGGGCGTGGTGTTCCAGCAACCGAGGCTGTTCCCCTGGCTCAACGTCCGGCGCAACGTCGAATTCGGGCTGCGCATGGGCGGGATGCCCGCACCGCGGCGGCGCGAGCGCGCCATGGAGCTCCTCGACCTCGTCGGGCTCGCCGACGCCGCCGCACGCCGCCCGTACGAACTGTCGGGCGGCATGCAGCAGCGCGCCGCGATCGCCCGCGCGCTGGCGCCCGACCCGGCGATCCTGCTGATGGACGAACCGTTCGCGGCCCTGGACGCGCTGACCCGCGAGCGTCTGCAGGAGGAGATCCGCCGCATCTGGCGGGCCACCGGCAAGACCGTGCTGTTCGTCACGCACGGCGTCGACGAGGCCGTCTACCTGGGCACACGGGTGATCGTGCTCAGCCGCCGGCCGGGCCGGATCGTCCTCGACCACCCCTCGGGCCTGCCGTTCGCTGCCGATCCCCGCACCGATCCCGCCTTTCCCGCGCTGCGCGAGACCATCGCCACGGCCGTACGCCGGTCCGCGTCCGGCCCGGCGCCCGATCCGGTGTCCGATCCCCGTACCGATTCCGAGGTGACCTGATGCGCTTCCACTGGTTCCTGCCGACCACGGGCGACGGCCACGACGTCCGCTCCGCCATCACGACCACCGACAGCTTCCGTCCCGCCGCACGTCCCGCCACCCTCGCGTACCTGGCGCAGGTGGCCGGGGCCGCCGAGCAGGCCGGGTTCGAGGCCGCGCTCACTCCCGTCGGCGCGGGCTGCCCCGACCCCTGGATCGTCTGCGCCGCCCTGACCCAGCACACCGAGCGGCTCAAGACGCTGGTCGCCTTCCGCACCGGGTACACCCTGCCCACTCTGCTGGCCCAGCAGGCTCAGGCGTTCCAGGACATCTCCGGCGGGCGACTGCTGCTGAACGTGGTCACCGGCGGCGACCCGGTCGAGCAGCGCGCGTACGGCGACTTCCTCGACCACGACGCCCGCTACGCCAGAACCGGCGAGTTCCTTCAGGTGCTGCGCCGCGCCTGGGCGGGCGCGCCCTTCGACCACCACGGCGAGCACTACCGCGTCGAGGCGGGCGGGCTCACCGAGCCGCTCGCTCCGGCCCCGGACGTCTACTTCGGCGGCGCGTCCCCCGCCGCCGAACGCGTCGCCGCCCGTCACGCCGACGTCGCGCTCATGTGGGGGGAACCGCCGCGGGCCGTCGCGGCGCGGATCGACCGGCTGCGCGCCCTCGCGGCGTCGGCGGGCCGGGAGTTGCGGTACGGCCTGCGCGTCCACGTCATCGCCCGCGACACCGGCACCGCCGCCTGGACCGAGGCGGAGCGCCTGCTCGCCGGCATGGACCCGGCCCGCATCGCCGAGGCCCAGCGGCGTCTCGCCCGGTACGACTCGGTGGGGCAGCGCCGCATGGTCGACCTCCACCGCGGCGACACGCGTGACCTGGAGATCCACCCAGGCCTCTGGGCCGGTGTCGGCCTGGTGCGCGAGGGCGCGGGAACCGCCCTCGTCGGGTCCTACGACGAGGTCGCCGCGCTGCTGCGCGAGTACGCGGCGCTGGGCGTGGAGGAGTTCATCCTCTCCGGCTGGCCCCATCTGGAGGAGGCGTACCGCGTCGGCGAGTACGTCCTCCCCCGCCTCCGGCCCGTCGTGGCGGCCTGACGCCCGGGCGGCGGCCCACCCCGGAGTCAGGTCACGACGACGGGGTGGCGCACCACCGCGTCGAAGGCATAGCCGAGGGCGTTGTACGCCGCACGAAGGGGCTGCGCGGCGCCCGTCTCGTCGGCGGCGCGCACGAGCAACCTGAGGTTCCCCGCCCCGTGCGGGGTCCAGGGGAACACCCAGCGGACCCAGCCGCGCGGGTCCCGGTCGTCGCGCAGCCGCGCCGGCCGCCAGGACACGCCCTCGTCGTCGCTGACCTCGACCCGGACCACCCGTCCGCCGCCCGACCACGAACGGCCGCGCAGCAGGTGTTCACGCCCCGCCTCCAACCGGGCCGGCCAGGGCAGTTCGAACGCGCTTTTCACCCCCACCCGGGTCAGCGGCGGGCCGCCCCCGGGCGGGTGACCGGGGCCGTGCATCCGGTACAGCCGCGCGCTCCACGGCGACTCCAGCGGCTCCGCCGATACCTCGACATCCCCCAGCCACTTGATGGAGGCGGCACCCACCCACCCCGGCACCACCAGCCGCGCCGGATGACCGTGATCGGGCGGCAGCGGCCGCCCGTTCATCTCGTAGGCCACCAGTACGTCGTCCAGCGCCTTGTCCACCGGAAGCGGACGGCGCACCCTTCCCAGGTTCTCCCCCGCCTCGACGTAGTCGGCGTCCAGGCCCCGCGGCATCAGCGCGACCGCCCTGTCGCTCATGCCCGCCCTCTCCAGGAGCGTCGCGAGCCGTACGCCCCGCCACCGGGCGACCCCGACCGCGCCCAGGCGCCAGGGGGTGCCCGACACCTGCTGGTTCTGCTGCTCGCCGTACAGGCGGCGTCCGTTGCCGGCGCACTCGATGAACGCCGTCACCTCCTCGGCGGGCATGCCGAGCAGGTCGCGGTAGGTGAACGCGACCGGCCCCCGGCGCAGGCCGCCGCCCCAGAACGTGAGCCGCCAGGAAGCCGCGTCGATCAGCGGCGTCGCGGTGTGGTTGCGGACGAAGAAGAGGTGGTCAGGCGTCAGGTAGTCCACCTCGCGCAGCGCCTCCCAGCGGGTCTCCGCGTTGGTGCCGTGCACGGCGAACAGGCGGGGCGGCAGGGGCTTGCGGACGCTGGGCCGGGCGACCGGCGCCGGCAGGGCGCTCGGGCCGGACCGGTGGGACGGCCCGGGAGAGCGGGACTGGCCGGGCGGCGCCGGCGGCGCGGCCGAGGCCGGCCGGGCGGGCGGCACAGGCGGTACAGGCGGCGCGGGTGGCGTGGGCGGCACCGGTGGCGCGGGCGGCGTTCCCCCTCCGGCGACCGCCTCGCGCGTCCCCGGATCGTCCTTCGTGGTCGTGAACCGTGGGTCCATGCCTTCCCCGCTCCTTCGGTGCGTCACGCCCGTCCGTCAGCTCGTCGGCCTCCGCAGGGCGACGGCGGGCACGGGAATGGGCGGGAAGGGGTTGTCGGGCAGCAGGATCACCCGGCGCGGCCGGTCCGCCTGTCCCGCCGCGTCCAGGTGCAGCAGGGCCGCCCCTATCCCCGCCGCCCCGGTCAGGTAGCCGGTGTCGGCCGACACCTCGCCGGGGCGCTGCCGCCGGTACGCCTGATACCACCGGTATCCCCTGCCGTCGTAGCCGGTCGCCCGGCCGATCAGGTGGTCGGCGAGCCTACGGGCGAACTCCAGATGCTCCTGCTCGCCCGTCGCCGCCCACAACCCGACATACAGCTCGATCAGCCCGGCGGTGCCGCAACACTGGCAGGCGACGTTCCACAATCCCGCCGTCTGCCGGAAAGGCGCACCGGACTCCCTGACGCCCCAGGCCAGGCGGTCGACCCACTCCAGCTCAGCGGCGTCGCCGGTCACCCGATACAGCTCGTAGAACATGCGCGCGATGCCGGCGGAGCCCGAGCAGTAGCCCAGATGGTCGCCGACCGTCGCCCCGCGCCCGGCCGGGACGCTCGCCGCCCGCACCAGTCCCGCGCCGCGGCGTGCCGCGTCGAGAAACGCCTCCTCGCCCGTCGCGCCGAACAGGCGGGCGAGCAGGAAGGCCGTCCCCGCCGTACCGGCCAGGAACCCGGGCGAGGCCGCCTCCGCGGGCAGGGCCGGGCACGCCGCGGGCCGCCGGCGGGGCACGGACAGACGCGCGATCCGCCGTGCCGCCTCGACGGCCACCTCCTCGTACGCCGGCACGCCGAGCGCCGCCGCCGCGCGCAGCAGCCCGAGCACGACGCCCCCGTCACCCCGAAGCGTGATGTCCCCCGACCAGCCGAGCCCGCCGTCGATCGCGCGGGCGTCCCGGACGATCCTGTCGGCGGCCGCGATGGCGGCGGCCTCGAAACGCTCCTCGCCAAGCGCCCAACCTGCCTCGCTCAAGGCGAGGACGATTCCCGCCAGGCCGTGGTGGAGCGACACGTCCGTCTGCTCCGGCCAGGTGGCCGCGAGGTGACTCGCGCCCGCGCGGGCGTCCTCCAGGTAGGCCTCGTGTCCCGTCCCCGCGGCGAGCTCCAGGAAGAACAGCACGATCCCGGCCGCTCCGGAGTGGAGGGACGCCGGCCCGCCGGGCGTCGCCACTTTGCCCCGCGGATCGGGGTTGACCCGCCATCGCCTGCCGCGCTCGTCGTCGACGGCTGCCGTACGGATCCACCGCGCCGCCATGATGGCGGCCGTCAGCGGGGTGTCTGCGCGCTCACCGGATGAGCGGATCGGGTCCAGACCCATGACGGGAGTATACCCACAAACTTGGTAGGTAATGGCAAGTAGTTGGGAGACCCGGGTCGCGTCTGTCAACGGCCCAACGGCCGCATGGGGATGGTCACCCTTTGCAGGTCGTACGCGCGACCCGGTGTTCGTCACTCGTCGCCGAACCATGCGGCCGGCGCCGGCGTCCCAGTAGACGGTTTCGAAACCGCTTTCCCTCCTTACGTACTTTGATCAACGGGACGGACACCAGAGAGGAACGCCATGACATCTCGCGGGAAGCTGGGTGAGAAGATCGCACTGGCCGCGGTCGGAGCGCTGGCATTGGCGGCGCTCGCGCTGGGCGGCATCGCTACGGCAAACCGGTCCAACGGATCGGACGTGACCGTGGTGAAGGAGGCGCGATGGGTCAGCGGCCGCCAAATCCTGTCGACGAACGTGGTGTGCGGAAAGGGCCTGCGGGCCGTGGGCGGAGGTCATGCTTTTCGCGGAGCCCACGACCTCAGCAAGCCGGTGGCGTTTCCGGTAAGCGCGCCCGGCAGCACGAGCGACACTCCCGGTGCCGTGCAGAACGCCTGGGACTTCGTCGTGGTGAACCCCATGAGCGAGAAAATCAGCGTCGAGCTTTACGCGATGTGCGCCCCCGTGGGCTGACCCGCTCCCCCGCCAGTCGCACTCGCGGCGCGCGGCCCGCACGTCCGGGCCGCGTAGCGCGAAGCTCTGCCCGGCTCACTGTTCTGTGCTCGATTCTGTGCTCAATGACGCTCGGTCCTGGCGACGGTCGGCACCGCCGGAAGCCGCAGGGCTCGGCCCTGGGCGGGAGGGCGCCCGGCACGGCCGGAGGCAGATCGTCTCGCGGAGGTCACGGGTTCGGCTGAACATCCCCCGCCGGTACGCCGGAGACATGCGCCGGTAACACGGCGCCGCGATGATGGTTACAGTGCGCACGGGGGCGATCATCGCGCGCCAGGGCGTCACTGTGGTCGCGGCGACTCCCCTGGGTGCCCGCGGACGGTCCCGCAAGCGGCCGGAGGGACCGGCCGTGCGCCGGGCGGCATGACCGGGCGGGGTGACGGGGCGAGCCGAGCCGGGCGCGGGACGACCGGACGGGGTGAGCGGCGTGAGCGGGAGGAAGACGAGATGCGCCAGTTGACGGCACTCGACGCGCAGTTCCTGAGCGTGGAGTCGGCGACCACGGCGGCCCACGTGGCCGGGGTCGCCGTGCTCGACCCGTCGACCTCGCCGTCCGGCGCTCTGACCAGGGACGTACTGCTCGCCCTGCTGCGCGAGCGGCTGCATCTCGCGCCGCCGCTGCGGATGCGGCTGGCCGACGTGCCCTTCGGGCTCGACCGGCCGTACTGGGTGGACGACCCGGACGTGGACCTCGGCGCGCACGTGCATGAGGCGACCCTCCCGGCGCCCGGCGGGGAGCGGGAACTGGCGGCGTACGTGGCGGGCGTCCACGCGCGGCGGCTCGACCGGAGCCGGCCGCTGTGGGAGGCGCACCTGATCCACGGCCTGGCGGACGGCCGGTGCGCTCTTTACATCAAGGTCCACCACTGTGCGATCGACGGCGTCTCGGGGTCGGAGATCCTCACCGCGCTACTCGACCCGTCGCCGCTGCGGCGCGTCGTGGAGGCGCCGCCGAGCGCGGCCCCGCAGCAGCAGCCCGGGCTGCTCACGATGCTCGCCGGGGCGATCACCCGGTCGATCGTCCAGCCGGTCGAGACGCTGTGCTCGCTCGCCCGCGCCGCGGCCGACCTCGACACGATCCCGGTGGTGTCGGGGCTGCCCGACGCCCGGCTCGTGGCCCAGGCCGCCCGCGCGCTCGCGGGAGATTCGCGCCCGCTGCCCGAGACGCCGCCGCTGGTCGCGCCGCGCACCCCGTTCAACGGCCCGATCTCCGGGGAGCGGGCGGTCGCCTTCGGGTCCGTGCCGCTCGCGGAGGTCAGGAGAGTGGCCAGGGCCTTCGGCATGGGCCCGAACGACGTGGTCATGACGCTGTGCGCCTCCGCGCTGCGGCGTTGGCTGGTGGCCCACGACGCGCTGCCCGACCGGCCGCTGGTGGCCGCCGTGCCGGTGGCGTTGCGCTCCCGTCCGGCGGCCGCGGGAGCGGCGTCCCCGGACGGGCGGGTCGGCAACCGGATCTCGGCGATGATCACGCCGCTGGCCACGGACGTCGCCTGTCCCAGGGAGCGGCTGGCGGCCGTACGCTCGGCGCTGGCCGCCGCCAAGCGGCGCTTCGCCGTCTCCCACCGCTCATGGCTGGACGATGTGTGCGCGATGGTGCCGAACGCCTTCTCGGTGCTGGCCACGCCGGTGGTGTTCCGCCTGGCGGGCGTGGCGGGGGCGGGCGTCAACCTCATCGTGTCGAACGTGCCCGGTCCCCGCACGCCGCTGTACCTGTGCGGCGCCCGGATGCTCTCCTACCACCCCTTGTCCGTCGTCACCGATGCCACCGGCGGGATCAGCATCACCTGCGCGTCGTACGACGGCCGGCTCGACTTCGGGATCCTCGCGTGCCCGTCCCTCATGCCGGACGTGTGGAGCCTGATCGGCCACCTGCGCGAGGCGATGGACGAACTCACCGCGCTGCTCGACGGCCCCTCCCGAGACCAGGCCCCGGACGACTCAAGCCCGCGGGACGGGCTCGGGCACGACCCCGCGCCCGCCGTACGGCAGACCACGCAGGAGGAGCAGCGGGAGCGGGAGAACGAGAAACGGGAGGACATGGTGCCGGCCTGATCTGTCGCAGAACCGCTCGCCGCCCCGCTCACCGCCGCTCATCGTGCGGATACAGCGCAATGCCATCGACACGCGAGGAAGCTAGGCCCGGTCACTTCAGGGCGTTTGCGGCGAGCCGTAGATCGGTGAAGGTCCGGTCGAGGTGGGTGTGCAGGTCGTCGGAGCGGTCGGCTCCCCACCGACGGATGGCGATCGAGTAGGCGTCCATGCCCACCTGGGCACACAGGGCCGCGAGCGGCTCGGCGACGCCGCGGGCCCGGAGGGCGTCGGTGAGCGCGGCGACGAGGGCCGCGCTCTTGGCCAGCGCCCGTTCCTGCAGGGCCGGCGTGGCGGCGATGACCGGCGCCCGCCGCTGGGTGATGGGGAGGTTGCGTTCGATCAGCGGCACGGTCTGGTGGAACGCGGCCCGCAGGGTGGGCAGTGGTTTCGTGCCGGCCGGCACTGCTGCGACCGCGCCCGCCAGCAGGTCCCGCAGCTGCGCCTCGCCGTCGAAGAAGACCTCACGCTTGTCGGCGAAGTGGCGGAAAAAGGTCCGCTCGGTGACCCCGGCACGGGCGGCGATGTCCCCGGTCGTGGTCTTGTCGTAGCCACGCTCCAGATACAGCTCGAGCGCGGCCTCCTGGAGTCGCAGCCGCACTTCATCCCCGTTCCGTGGCACGGTTTTGACCCTACCACAAGCGTCAGTGACTGACACAGTTTGCGTCAGTCACTGACGAAATATAGAGTCAGTTACTGACGCAAATTCGTCAGTAACTGACGCAAAGAAGGTCACCGTGGAACAGCGTTTCACCGGCAAGACGGTCGTGGTCACCGGAGCCAGCTCCGGCATCGGCGAGGGCATCGCGCGGCGGTTCGCCGCCGAAGGGGCCAACGTCGTCCTCGCCGCGCGGCGCAAGGACCGGTTGGAGGCCCTCGCGGCCGAGTTCGGCACCCACCGCGCGCTCCCGATCGCCACCGACGTCACCAGCCAGGACGAGGTACAGGCGATGATCGTCGCCGGCGCCGCCCGGTTCGGCGGCATCGACGTCCTGGTCTCCAACGCCGGCGTCGGCCTCGGCAAGGAGTTCGCGGAGACGACGCTGGCGGACTGGCGGCTGGTCATGTGCACCGATGTCGACAGTTGCTTCTTCGGCGCGCAGGCGGCGCTGCCGTACCTGAAGGACAGCCGCGGCAGCGTCGTCCAGATCGCCTCGGCCTCCGGCCTCGGCGGCGACCGCCGGCTCACCGCCTACAACGCGGCCAAGGGTGCGGTCGTGAACTTCACCCGCGGGCTCGCCTTCGACCTCGGCCAGTTCGGCATCCGGGTGAACACCGTCGCCCCGTCACTGACCGGACCGGAAGAACTGGCGACGAGGCACGCCGACCTGATCGAACGCTTCAACCAGCGCCGGGCACTCGCCGGGTTCAGCACCCCAGCCGACGTCGCCGCCGCGGTCAGCTTCCTGGCCTCAGACGACGCCCGTTTCATCACGGGCGCCATCCTGCCCGTCGACGGCGGCATCACCGCCGGCAGCGGCCAGCCCTCTCTGTTCTGAAAGGACCTCCCATGCCCGGAACCATCGACGCGCTCGACCCGGAACTCGCCGCCGCGTTCGCCGCGATGCCTAAGGTCGCGAACGGCACCCTGCTCGAACTCTCCGACATCCCGGGCCTGCGTGCGCGATTGCGCGCGGCCCGCGCCCAGTCGGCCCCGACCTCGGCGGACCCGCGGGTCACGATCGAGACGCTGTGCATCCCCCGAGCCGATCGGACCGAACTCGAGGTGGTCCTCTATCGCCCAGCCGGTGCCGAGCACGCCCTCCCGGCCCTGGTCTGGTTCCACGCCGGAGCCCAAGTCCTCGGCGACAACGCCCGCGACGACGACGCCTACCACTCCGCTCTGGCCCTGCACCTCGACTGCGTCCTGGCCGCCGTTGCCTACCGGCTCGCCCCGGAGACCCCGGCTCCCGGTGCCGCCGAGGACGGCTACCTCGCCTACACCCACCTCACCGAGCACGCTGTCGAGCACCGGATCGACCCGCACCGGATCGGACTCGCCGGTGCCAGCGGCGGCGGAGCACCCGCCGCGGCCACCGCGCTCATGGTGCGCGACCGGCAGGCTGTACGGCCGTGCTCGCTGTCCCTGCTCTACCCGATGCTCGACGACCGCCTGGAGACGCCGTCGAGCTTCGAGGCCATCTCCGAGGTGGTCTTCGCCCGTCCGGACATCCGGCTCGCGTGGGCCGCGGTCCTGGGCGACCGGTTGGGCACGGACGACGTGCACCCGTACTCCGCGCCCGGCCGGGCCACAAACCTCGCCGACCTGCCGGACACATTCGTCGCCGTCGCTCAGTTCGATCTGCTGCGGGACGAGGGCATCGACTTCGCCCGCCGGCTGACCGCCGCCGGTGTGCCGGTCGACCTGCACCTCTACGCTCGGGCGTTCCACGCCTGGGACCGCTTCGCGGCCACTTCGACCCTGGCCCGCTCGTTCGAGCAGACCTGGCACACCTTCCTCCGCCGCAACTTGCACGGCTGAGCGGCGAAGTGACCACATGGACAGAGGTACGCCATCAGTATTCAGAGCCGGCGCGAGTTCAGGCGCTGGTTGTCCGCTCTGCCGGTGATGACGGGAGGTGAGGACGTCGCGTGCACTACGGAGGCACCCGATCGCCCATCCGCGGGAGTTCCGGTCTGACGTGGTCAGGCCGGGTCACCCCAGGGCTCGGGCGATCAGTTCCGCCACCGCGTCGGGGTCGATGTGGTGGCCGGTGAGCAGGCAGATGCTCTCCTGGTACAGCAGGACCGCGGCGAACGTCGCGGCGGCGGCCTCCAGCCGGGCGGCGTCACCTCGCCCGCCCGGCAGGGCGAGCTCCAGGGCGAACCTGGCCCGGCGGATGATCTCGGCGTTGAGGCGGCCCAGCCGTTCCCGTACGGACAGGTGGGTGTCGGCCTCCCGGAACAGGATGCGCCGCATCGCGGGCGACGCGTGCAGCGGCAGCCTGCGGGCGAGCCGCGACAGCGCGCCGGCCGCGTCGCCGGGGACCGCCTCGACCTCCTCCTCGACCACCACGGTGCGCTCGTCCACCAGCGAGATCAGTACGTCGATCTTGCGGGGGAAGTAGTGGAAGACCAGGCCCTTGGGCACGCCGGCGAGTTCGGCGATGCGCGCGGTCGGCGTGGCCTCGTAGCCGCCGCCGGAGAACAGTTCCTCGGCGGCGTCGAGGATGCGGGTCCGGGCGTCGCCGTCGGGCGGCTGCCCCCTTCTCCGCGAGCGCGACCACGCCTTGGCGGTCTGGAGAGGGCTGTCCACGGTCCGAACCATAACCAGAGTGGGCGCCCCAACACCATGACGCGAGGGACAGGGCACGCATACGCCCGCCCGCCGGCGGTAACCGGCGGGCGGGCGTATGGGGGCGCCGGCTTCCCGGCGGCGGTGGGTGCACCGCCGGGAGGCCGGCGACGTGGGGCCGGGAACCGGCGTCAGTGGCCCGTTGCCTGCTCGGCGCCGAGGCCGGTGAGCGAACGGACCTCGATCTCGGCGTACTTCGACGCGTTGTACTCCTTGCTCACGACCGTGCCGATGTAGCCGCACAGGAAGCCGATCGGGATCGAGAAGATGCCCGGGTTCGACAGCGGGATCAGGTGGAAGTCGGCGTCGGGGAACATCGCCGTCGGCGCGCCGGAGACGACCGGCGAGAAGATCACCAGCACCACGGCGGAGACCAGGCCGCCGTAGATGGCCGAGACCGCGCCCGCCGTGTTGAACCTCTTCCAGAACAGGCTGTAGAGGATCGCCGGCAGGTTGCCCGACGCGGCGACCGCGAAGGCCAGCGAGACGAGGAATGCCACGTTGAGCGACTGGGCGAAGATGCTCAGCGCGATCGCGACCGCGCCGATCACGAACGCGGCGACGCGGGCGACCACGACCTCCTGGCGCTCGGTGGCGGCGCCCCGCTTGAATACGTGGGCGTACAGGTCGTGGGCGAAGCTGGAGGAGGAGGCGAGGGTCAGGCCCGCGACCACCGCGAGGATCGTCGCGAACGCGACCGCCGCGATGACCGCCAGCAGGACCGTGCCGCCGACGTCGCCGAAGATGTCCTGGCCCACCTTCTGCGCGAGCAGCGGGGCCGCTGTGTTGCCGGCCTTGTCGGCCGAGGCGATCGTCTTCGAGCCCACGAGGGCGGCGGCCCCGAAGCCGAGCACCAGGGTCAGCAGATAGAACACGCCGATGATGCCGATGCCCCACAGGACCGACTTGCGGGCGTCCCTGGCGGTCGGCACCGTGTAGAAGCGGATGAGGACGTGCGGCAGGCCCGCCGTGCCGAGCACCAGGGCCAGGCCGAGGCTGATCAGGTCGATCTTGCCCCAGGTGCCCTGAGTGGCGGTGCCGTACTTCAGACCCGCATTGAGGAAGCTGTCGCCCTTGCCGCTCTGGGCGGCGGCGTCGCCGAGCAGCCCGGACAGGTTGAAGCCGAACTTGCCGAGCACGAGCAGCGTGATCAGCGCGGCGCCGACCATCAGCATGACGGCCTTGACGATCTGCACCCAGGTGGTGCCCTTCATGCCGCCGAACACGACATAAATGATCATCAGCAGGCCGACGGCGATGATCGTCCAGATCTTGCCGGCCTCGGAGTGGACGCCGAGCAGCAGGCCGACGAGCGCGCCCGCGCCGACCATCTGCGCGAGCAGGTAGAAGATGCTGACGACGATCGTGGACACGCCGGCCGCCGTACGGACCGGGCGCGGCGACATCCGGAACGCCAGCACGTCGGCCATCGTGTACTTGCCCGAGTTGCGCATGAGCTCGGCCACGAGCAGCAGCGCGACCAGCCAGGCGACGAGGAAGCCGATGGAGTAGAGGAAGCCGTCGTAGCCCGACAGCGCGATGATGCCGGCGATGCCGAGGAACGACGCGGCCGACATGTAGTCGCCACCGATCGCCAGGCCGTTCTGCAGGCCGCTGAACGACCGGCCGCCGGCGTAGAAGTCCGCCGCGCTCTTGGTGTTGCGGCTGGCCCAGAACGTGATCCCCAGCGTGAGAGCGACGAAGACCAGGAAGAGGATCGTGGACAGCGTCTCGTGGCTCACTTGGCGCCCTCCCCGATCTCGTCGCGGGTCTCGGCCTCGCCACGCAGCTCGTCGGCGATCGGGTCGAGCTTGGCCGCGGCGTGCCGCGAGTACGCCCAGGCGATCAGGAACGTCGACACGAACTGCAGCACGCCGAAGACGAGGGCGACGTTGATGTTGCCGAACAGTTTGGTGCCCATGAAGCCGCGGGCGAAGCCGGACAACACCACGTAGAGCAGATACCACACCAGGAAGGCGATGGTCATGGGGAAGACCCAGGACCGGAAGCGGCGGCGCAGCTCCTGGAACTGCTCACCCGCCTGTATACGCTCGTAAACCGATGGATCGTGCTGGACGGTCACAAGATCTCCTTCGGCAAGTGATCTGAATCACTTCAACGTAGGAGCGTGGCGCGTCCGCCGACGAGTCCCGATGCCCGCCATGTCGCCCAGCCGTACCTGCCGCTCGTTCACATGGCGCATCCGTGCGACGAATGGTCGGTTGCTCGCGCCGAGCGGTCGCATCACCGCGTCACCGCACCACGGACCGCACGAGAACACCGGCCCGACGAAACCACGGACCGCGTGGACTACATGACTCGGGGGCGCCAGTCGCCGCGGTCGACGTTCAGCGTCTCCGGCGTGTGCAGGCGGACCATCGTACGCGCCACGCCGCGGGGCACCCGCGAGGGCGTCAGCAGCGACACCACCACCATGACCGTGAACGACACGGGCACCGTCCAGGCCGCCGGCTCCGCCAGCAACGACCCCGCCCAGCCGGTGTGCGGGCCGCCGATGATCGTGACCACGACCGCCGCGCAGGCCAGCCCTCCCCCGGCCAGCAGCCCGGCCAGCGCGCCCGCCGTCGTCAGCCTGCGCCACCAGATGCCGAGCACGAGCAGCGGGCAGAACGACGAGGCGGCCACGGCGAACGCCAGCCCCACGACGGTCGCCACCGGCAGCGACCGGGCCGCGCCGGCCAGCGCGAACGGCACGAGCACCGCGAGCACGGTCGCGACACGGAACGCGCGAACCCCGCCGCGCAGGATGTCCTGCGCGATGACCCCGGCGACCGACACCGTCAGTCCCGACGAGGTCGACAGGAACGCCGCGAACGCCCCTGCGGTCACCAGCGCGGTCAGGAACTCGCCCACCAGCCCGCTCACCAGCCGCCCCGGCAGCGCGATGACCACGGTGTCGCTCTGCGGCATGCCGTAGACGTGACCGAGGTAGCCGTACACGGCGGGCATCAGGTAGAAGGCGCCGAGCAGCGTCAGCACGACGAGCGTGGTGCGGCGGGCGGCGCGGCCGTCGGGATTGGTGTAGAAGCGGACGAGCACGTGCGGCAGTCCCATCGTCCCGAGGAACGTCGCCAGGATCAGCGAGTACGTCTCGTAGACGGGATGCTCGCGGCCGTGCAGCGGCAGCGCCCACGCGTCGCCCGGGGCGAGCCCCGGCCTTCCGTGCGACCACCAGGCCACCAGCATGAACGCCAGCGGCACCGCCAGCGCGGTCAGCTTCAGCCAATACTGGAACGCCTGGACGAAGGTGATCGACCGCATGCCGCCCGACAGCACGTTGGTCGCGACCACCCCCGCCACCAGCAGGCTGCCCGCCCACGGCGGCGCACCGGTGATCGTACGGAAGACCAGCCCGGCGCTCTGGAACTGCGGCATGAGGTACAGCCAGCCGATCAGCACGACGAGCACGCTCGACAGCCGCCGCACCGCCATCGACTCCAGCCGCGCCTCCGCGAAGTCGGGCAGGGTGTAGGCCCCCGATCGCCGCAGCGGCGCCGACACCAGCACGAGCAGCACGAGGTAACCGCCGGTCCAGCCGACCGGCAGCCACAGCATGTCCGCGCCGAAGGTGAGGATCAGCCCCGCGATGCCGAGAAAGGAGGCCGCCGACAGGTACTCGCCGCCGATGGCCGAGGCGTTCCACAGGGGCGAGACCGTGCGGGAGGCGACGTAGAAGTCCGACGTGGTGCGGGACATCCGGATGCCGAACGCGCCGATGAGGACGGTCGCCAGCATGACCAGGACGACGGCCGCGATCTGGCTCACCGGCACGTCGCTCTCGTCCGCGCGCCGTCTCGACCCGCGCGCGCCGTCCTCATCGGCGTCCCACCCTCATCGGCGTTCCACCCTCATCGGCGTTCCACGAGGTCCGCGAAGTCACGTTCGTTGCGCTCGGCCTGCCGCACGTACAGCCAGGCGCCCCCGACGAGCGCCGGGTAGATCAGCCCCGCGAGCACGACCCACGGCAGCGGCAGCCCGGCAAGCTCGGCCGCGCGCAGCTCCGGGGCCAGCAGGAACAGCAGCGGCAGCCCGCCCACGACGCAGGCCAGCACGGTGCACACGAACAACGCCAGGCGAAACTGCGTGCGCACCAGGGAGCGCATGTAGACCTCGCCGAGGCGGGTCTGCTCGTCGATCTCGCGGGTGAGCGGGTGCCGCGGCCTGCGGGCCGCCGCCGTGCGCGGGCTGGTCACCGTCACCCTGCGGGGCTTCCCGGTCGGCGCCGCCCCCTCGCCCTGTCCGCGCGCGCCGGTCGCCGCCGCCCTGCGGGGCTTGCCGGTCACCACCTGGGCCTCGTGGCGCTCACCGGGCCTGACCCTTGCGGGCCCGGCGGACGAGCAGGTCGCGCAGCTCCCGGGTGTGGCGGCGGCTCACCGGGATCTCGGTGTCCCCCACCCGCACCACACACTTGCCCGAGTCGATGTGCAGCTCGTCGATGTGCTTGACGGCGACGAGATGGCTGCGGTGCACGCGCAGGAAGCCGGCCGACGCCCAGCGCTCCTCCAGCGTGGCCAGCGGGATGCGGACCAGGTGGCTGCCGGTCGCCGTGTGCAGACGCGCGTAGTCGCCCTGCGCCTCGACATACCGCACCTCGGTGCTCGCGACGAACCGGGTGACGCCGCCCAGCTCGACCGGGATCGTGTCCGCCTGCGGCCCCTCCCCCTGCTCGCCCCGGCTGCCGCACACCCGGCGGATCGCCTCGGCCAGCCGTTCCGGTCGTACGGGCTTGAGCAGGTAGTCTTCGGCCTTCAGCTCGAAGGCGTCCACGGCGTGGTCCTCGTACGCCGTCACAAAAACGATCTTCGGCGGGCGGGTGAACTGGGTCAGCAACCGGCCCAGCACCACTCCGTCGAGCCCGCGCATGCGGATGTCGAGGAAGACCGCGTCCACCGGCCTGCCGTCCGCGATGGCGCGGTCGAGCAGTCGCAGCGCGGCGGCCCCGTCGCGGGCGGTGAGCACGTCGCCGATGCGGGGATCCGCGCGCAGCAGGTAGGCGACGTCCTCCAGCGCGGGCTGCTCGTCGTCCACCGCCAGAACCCGCAGACCGCTCACGATCACCCCTCTCGCACCGACCGATCCCTAAGAGAGTGATGACCGGAACGCGTGGAAGTCAACGCCTCCTCATCACGACCGCATCACGGCTGGGATCGAGGCGAGTCCGGGGTCAGGCCGGACGGCGGCGGAGCAGCGCCCCGGGGTCGAGCGTCACCCGGAACGGCTCGTCGAGCGTCACCGGCTCACCCATCCGCACGTCATGGCGCTGGCGGTATTCGCCGGCGGCGAGCTCGAAGACGATGAGGCGCGGCTCCGGCTGATCGAGACGGACCACCCATTGACGCGCTCCTCGGTCTGAAGGCCGGGGATTCAGCCCGTGCCGCGTCACGCGGCACCTCTGAGGCTTCCTGCTTCCTCGCGCTGTGCCAGACCAGGGCCTGGTCTTACCCGCGCTCCACAGGCGTTTGGTCTCTCCGCCCGTCCGGCGGCCAGGAGGAGGGAAACCACCGGTCGATCCGGTGAAAGACCCGCCCGTACAGGCGAGCCTTGTACTCCAGCATGGTCACGAACTACGACCAGCCCGCGTCATGCACGCTCTTGGCCAACCGGGTGCGCGCCAGCCCCGCCACGGCCAGGTCTTCCACGATCACCGTTTGGTTCTCACGGATGATCTGCGTGAAGAGCTGATAGTGGAACTCACGGCGCGCGTCAGTGACCTTCGCGTGCTGGCGGGCAATCTTCAGGCGGGCCTTGGCCCGGTTGTTCGGCCCCTTGGCCGTGCGGGACAACGCCCGCTGGAGCCGCTTGAGCTTCTTCCCGGCCCGGCGCAGGAAACGCGGCGAGTCGATCTTCCGCCCGTTCGACAAGACCGCGAAGGCCGACACCCCAAGATCGATCCCCGTCTCGGACTCGACCGATGGCAGGGGCCGCTCGGCGACCTCGACCACAAAGGATGCGAAGTACCGCCCGGCGGCGTCCTTGACCACCGTCACCGAGGACGGTTCGGCGGGCAGAAAGCGAGACCAGCGGACGTCCACGTCCCCGATCTTCGGCAGGCGCAGCTTCCCGCCCGCTGTGACCTGGAACCGGGCGTTCTTGGCGAAGCGGATCGCCTGCCGGTTGTCCTTGCGGGACCGGAACCGGGGCGGGGCCACCTTCGGACCCTTCCGCTTCCCCACCAGGGAGGCGAAAAAGTTACGGTAGGCGGTGTTCAGGTCCGCCAGCGCCTGCTGCAACACCACGGCGGACACCTCGCCCAGCCAAACACGCTCAGGCGTCTTCTTCGCCTCGGTGATGACCCGCTTGGACAACTCGCCGTCGGACGCCCGCGCCAGCGCGACACGCTGACCCGGCGTCGGGGACAGGCGGTAGTTGTACCGAAGCTGCACGCCATGATCCTGCCATTGGTCTGTGGCCGAATATGGAGACATCACAACCGGCAGGCACTGTGTTTTCGTCCTGCACGCTCACTTGGTTTTCGTGACCAAGTTCCGGCATCGGGTGTTCACCGGGGCTCACCTGGAGCGCATGGAGCAGATCATGCGGGATGTCTGCGCGGACTTCGAATGCGAACTGGCCAGCTTCGACGGCGAAGCCCGGCTACGTGCACCTGCTGGTGAACTTCCCGCCCAAGGTCGCCCTGTCCCGCCTCGTCAACCCGTTGAAGAGGGGTGTCCTCCCGGCGGATGCGGACCGAGTTCCCCGAACTGGCCCGCCACTACTACCGGGCGAACACGCTGTGGTCGGGCTCCCACTTCGCCGGGAGCGTGGGCGGCGCACCGATCAGCGTCCGCGACTTTCGGTTCAGGTCTGGACGCCGGGGTGATATTTGGGGATCCGCACGGTGACCTTGGTGCCCGCGCCCTCGCCCGTCTCCACGACGAGGCCGTACTCGTCGCCGTAGACCTGCCGCAGCCGCTCGTCCACGTTGGCGACGCCGATGCCGCCCGCGCCCGAGCGGTCCTCCCCGGCGAGCACCCGCCGCAGCCGTTCTGGGTCCATGCCGACGCCGTCGTCCTCGACCGTGATGCCGCACTCCGCGCCCGCGTCCTCGGCGACGATCGTGATGCGGCCTGCGCCCGGCTTGGCCTCCAGGCCGTGCCGCACGGCGTTCTCCACCAGCGGCTGCAGGCACAGGAACGGCACGGCCACGGGCAGCACCTCCGGCGCGATGCGCAGCGTGACCTGGAGCTGGTCGCCGAACCTGGCCCGCTCCAGCGTGAGATAACGGTCGATCGAGCGCAGCTCCTCGGCCAGCGTCGTGAAGTCGCCGTGCCGCCGGAAGGAGTAGCGGGTGAAGTCGGCGAACTCCAGCAGCAGCTCCCTGGCCTGCTCGGGGTCGCTGCGGACGAACGACGCGATCGTGGTCAGCGAGTTGTACACGAAGTGGGGCGAGATCTGCGCCCGCAGCGCGCGGACCTCCGCCTCCATCAGCATCGTCCGGGAGCGGTCGAGCTCGGCCAGCTCCAGCTGCGAGTCGACCCACCGCGCGACCTCCTGCGCCGCCCGCACGAGCCCGGCCGAGGCGTGGTCGCCGTACGCCGCCAGCGAGCCGACGACCCGGTCGTCGGTCGTGAGCGGGACGACGACGGCGTTCCTGATGGGGCATTCGGGCCGCGTGCAGTCGAGCGCGAGCACCTGGGTGCGGCCGTCCTTCAGCGTCTCCGCGGCGTGGTCGAACGCCTCGGCCGCGTGGTGGTCGCCCACGCCGTCGTAGACGAGCAGCTCCTCGCCGTTGGTGATGGCGATGGCCGGGGAGCCGAGCAGCTCGCGCAGGTGCCGCGACGCCTTGAGCGTGCCGGCCTTGGTGAGCCCCGCCCGCAGCGGCGGCGCGGCCAGCGACGCGGTGTGCAGCGTCTCGAACGTCGCCCGCTCGGCGGGGCTGCTGCCGAGGTCGCGACGGCCGCGCAGCACCCGCCACAGCACGACCGCCGGCACGGCGACGAGGACGGCGACGACGAGCGCGGTGACGACCGGTTCCACGCCGCCGCAGCCTATCCCCCGTCCGCCGCCCGACCGCGGGCGCGGCGGTGAACGGTCGTCATCGCGCGCCGGGACGTCGGGCGAGCGCGTCGGAGCCGCGGGCCTTTTAGGCTCGTCCTCGTGAGGACGGGCGGCCCCATCGAGCGTGTCACCACCGCCGTCGCCGTCCTCATCGTGGATCTCGCCCTGCTGACGGCCGCGAGGTTCGCCATCCACCGGGTACGCGACCGCGGCGTGCTGTGCGACGGCGGCATGGTGTTCTGCTCGGGCGGGGATCCCACTTTCGCGCAGTGGCGGGCGGAGATGACTCTTCGCTCCACCGTCGCGTACGGCTCGTTCGCCGTCGTGGCCTCGATCCTGATCGCCAGTCTGGTCGTCGCCAGGCGGCGTGGACGCACGGGAATCGTGATCATGCAGCTCACCGCCCTCGTGGTCGTGGCGGTGCTCGCGATCCTGTGGGAGCCCTACAAGCGGTGGTGACGGATCCGCGCGTGACGGTCTCGGCGCCTACCGGACGGGCGTCTTGTGGACGAACGCGGCGACCGCCTCGCCCAGCTCGCGGCCCGCGTCCTCCTGGAGGAAGTGACCGGCGCCGGCGATGACCGGGTGGTCGAGCCCGGCCGCACCGCGCATGGACTTCTTCAGGATCGGCGCCATCCCGCCGGTGATGGGGTCGCGGTCGGAGAACGCGATGAGGAACGGCAGGTCGAGGGTGACGAGGGTCTGCCAGGCGGCGCGGTTGGCGGGAGCGGCCGGGTCGTCGGGGGTGATCGGCACCAGGCCGGGCATCGCCCGCGGCCCCGCCTTGAACTCCTCCGAGGGGAACGGCGCGTCGTAGGCCCGCCGTACGGGCTCGGGCAGTTCAGTGACGCAGCCGGATTGGACGAACCGGGCGACGTCGAGCACGGGCGCCTTCTCGACGGCCTCCCGGAAGCGGTGCCACACCTCGGGCATCGGGAAGTCGCCGGTCGGCAACCCGGTGTTGGCCGCGACAATCCGGGCGAAGCGGCCGGTGTGCTCGGCGACGAGCCGCAGCCCGATCAGCCCGCCCCAGTCCTGGCCCACCAGCGTCACGTCGCGCAGGCCGAGCGCGTCGAAGGCGAGCGACCGCACCCACTCCACGTGCCGGGCGTACGTGTGGTCCTCCGGGCGGGCCGGCTTGTCCGACCGGCCGAAACCGATCAGGTCGGGGGCGATCGCCCGGCAGCCCGCCTCGGCGAGCACGGCCATCACGTGCCGGTAGAGGAACGACCAGCTCGGCTCGCCGTGCAGCAGCAGCACCGGCGGCCCGTCGATCGGGCCCGCCTCGGCGTACGCCATCCGCGCGCCGCCGGTCACCTCGGCGTAGCGGGGTTCGCAGGGGAAGCCGGGCAGGCCGGTGAAGCGCTCGTCGGGGGTGCGCAGGAAATCCATGCTCTCGTCCTTTACGACGTAGATTCGCGGGAGCGTTGCGGGCATCGAGGCCCAATGGCGTGCCGGGATCGAGCCGCCCGGTGCCGCGCGCGGTGCCGCCCGGCTACGGACGACACCGAATCCGGCTCATCGGGCCCGTCTCATCGGCGCAGGGCTCGTCGGGGCAGGGCTCGTCGGGGCAGGGCTTATCGGGGTCCGGCCGCGGGAGGGTTGTCGAGCGCGGCGCGGATGCGGGCGGCGTAATCCTCGATCTCGGCGTCCCCGTCGTACTTGACCCGGGGCCAGAAGAAGCCGCGCAGGCCGTCCTTGCGGTTGCGCGGCACGACGTGGACGTGCAGGTGGGGCACGCTCTGGCTGATCCGGTTGTTCATCGCGACGAACGTGCCGGCCGCGCCGGTGCCCGCCTCGACCGCCCGCGCGACGGCCTGGACCCGGGCGAAGAACGGTCCGACCGCCTCCGGCGGCAGGTCCGGCAGGGTCTCGACGTGGCCGCGCGGCACGACGAGGACGTGCCCCTTGAACACGGGCCGGGCGTCGAGGAAGGCCGCCGCGACCTCGTCGTCCAGCACCACGTGGGCGGGCCGCTCCCCCGCCGCGATCTCGCAGAACACGCAGCCGTCCACGGTCACCATCCGAGCCGGGCCTCGCCCTCGATGAGGGCCTTGGCGATGATCAGCCGCTGCACGTCGTTGGTGCCCTCCCCGATCGCCATGAGCGGCGCGTCGCGGTAGAGACGCTCGACGACGAACTCCTGCGAGTAGCCGTACCCGCCGTGGATCCGCATCGCCTCCAACGTCGCCCGCAGAGCCGTCTCCGACGCGAAGTACTTCGCCATCGCGGCCTCGCTGCGCACCGGCCCCGCCTCCGACCGCACGGCGGCCCAGTAGGTCATGAGCCTGGCCGCCTGGATCTCGGTCGCCATGTCGGCCAGTTTGAGCTGGATCGCCTGAAAGTCGGCGATCGGCTGCCCGAACGCGTGCCGTTCGCGGGCGTAGCCGAGGGCCGCGTCGTAGGCGCACTGGGCGACGCCCACGGCCCGGGCGGCGATGTTGAGGCGGCCGAGTTCGAGCGCCGACAGCACCTGCTGCATGCCTCGCCCCTCCGTGCCGCCGAGCAGGCGCGACGCCGGCACGCGCACGCCGTCGAGGACGACCTCGCACGTCTCGGTGCCCTTGTAGCCGAGCTTGGGCAGGTCACGGCTGACAGTGAACCCCTCGCTGCCGGCGTCCACCAGCAGCACCGACATCCCGCGGTGAGCGGGTGTCTCGACCGAGGTCTTCACCAGCACGGGCAGCGGGTCGGCGTGCCGGGCGTTGGTGATCCACGTCTTGGTTCCGGTGACGACATAGTGGTCACCGTCGCGGACCGCCCGGGTGGCGATGCCCTGCAGGTCGGTGCCCGCGCCCGGCTCGGTCAGCGCGATCCCGGTGCGCCTGGCGCCGGTCGCCAGGGCGGGCAGATAGTGGCGGCGCTGCTCGTCGGTGCCGTATCTGGCGATCATCCAGGTGGACAGGGAGTGGGAGCCGAGCACCCCCGCCACGCCCATCCAGCCCCGGGCGATCTCCTCGAAGACGAGGGCGAACGACACCCGGTCGAGGTCGAGCCCGCCGTGCTCCTCAGGGACGGTGATGCCGAACAGGCCCAGTTGCGCGAACCGCCGGACGATCTCCTCGGGATAGCGCCCGGTGCGCTCCCACTCGGCGGCGACGGGGACGATCTCCTTGTCCACGAACGCCCGCAGCGTCCGCCGGAACAGCCGCTGGTCCTCGTTCAACTCGAAGTCCATCAGGCCTCCATCGGGCCGGTCTTGGCACGCGGGAAATACCCCTTGTCGTGGGGCGCGTCGCGCTTGTAGACCATGACCGCGCGGCGCCACGACATCACCTCGTCCCCATCCTGGTTCAGGCCCCGCGTGCGGCAGGTGACGATGCCGGCGTACGGCCGGGACCTCGACTCGCGTTTGCCGGCCACGATCGACTCGGCGTAGAGCGTGTCGCCCACGAAGACCGGATGGGTCAGCCGGATCTCGTCCCAGCCGAGGTTCATCATGGCCGTCTGGCTGACGTCGATGACCGACAACCCGAGCACGATCGCCACCGAGAGCCCCGAGTTCACGATGATCTTCCCGACCGGAGCCCGAGCGGCGAAGTGCGCGTTGAAATGGTTCTGGTTGGTGTTCATCGTCAGCAGGGTGAACCAGGTGTTGTCGGCCTCACTGATCGTCCGGCCGAGCGGATGCTGGTAGACGTCGCCGACCACGAAGTCCTCGTAATAGCGCCCGATGCGGGCCTCATGGACCGTCACACCAGAAGCCTATTCTGGATCACTCCCGCGCAGGGAGAAGCCGCCGACGCGCCGCCGCGGCACCCCCGGCGGCGCGCGATCATGATGGCGACCACATCTCAACGACGGCTCGCCGAGGACAGGCATGAGAGTTACCGAGTGGCACACCAGGGACCTGGCCGTTCAGGATCGGTTTGCCTCCTGGCGCGAGACGATGTCGCAGACGCTGCTCGTGTGCACATGGTTGTCCACGGACCGTCCCGCCTCCTTCGACGCGTCGGCCCGAGTGGTCAATTTCGGCGATTTTCACTTCTCGGCGATGAGCCACCACATACTGCAGGCGAATCGGCCCGCGAAACTCATCCGGCGGTCGGACCCGGAAGTCTTCCAGCTGCACCTCGTCCTCACCGGCGGTGGCGGCATAAGTCAGGGGGGACGGGATGCCGCCTTCCAGGCGGGGCAGTTCTACTTCATCGATTCCTCCGTGCCCTATCAGGGGTGGCGAGGAGCCGGCGAGGATCCGGCCCGTTCGCTGATCGTCCAGTTTCCCCGTGAGGCGCTCGGCCTGCGGTCCGGCATGGTCAGGCGGCTCGCGGCGACGCCGATTCCCGTCCAGCACGGCATCACCGGGGTCCTGGCGGGGCATCTCACGCACCTGGCGGAACACGCGGAGGGCCTCACTCCTCGCAACGCGCAGGCGGTCGCCACCGTCACCCTCGATCTGATCGCGGCCACCTGCGCCGACCGGTTCGAGACCACCGCGCTGCTGTCGCCCGAAGCACGGCACCATGCTCTCCTGTCGCTTGTTCACGATTTCATCCGGCAGCGGCTCGGCGACCCGGACCTGACTCCGGAAACGATCGCGGCGGCACACCAGATCTCCGTCCGGCACCTGTACAAGATCTTCCAGGACCAGGGCGTCACCGTCGCGGCCTGGATTCGCCGCTGCCGGCTGGAACGATGCCACCGCGACCTCGCCGATCCCCGGCAGCGTTCTCGTTCCGTCCAGAGCATCGCCGCCCGCTGGGGCTTCACCGACGCCGCGACCTTCAGCCGGGCCTTCCGCGCCGCCTACGGCATGTCACCGCGCGAGCATCGGAAGACGGCGGCGGAAACCGGTCCGTGAGGGGCTGGACGCACCAGACGTCCATGCCCCACCGGGAGGAGAACCCTGATCCCGGCTGGAACCGGTCACGATCGCCAGTCCGTCGCGAACGCGCGGGCCGGATTGCCGATGAAGATCGCGGATGCGACGTCATGGCCCAGCTGCCGCTCGATCCGCGGGCGTAGTCCGCCGAGCAGGAACGGCATGCCCGGACCGTCGGCGCCGGACCTGGCCGCCGCGGTGACCGTGTCGCCGCCGAGCAGGATCTGACGGGAGTGACCCGCGCCGGCGAGCGCCTCCAGGCAGTCCAGCAGGCGCCAGTCGCCGCCGTGGTGCGCCCGCGACGGGCCGTCGAACGCCAGGAACGCGCCGGCCTCGGCGGCCTCCCGGTGGACGCGCGTGTCCGGGAACCGGTGCAGGTGCCCGAGGATCACGCGGTGCGGGGCGACCCCGTACGTACGGCACAGCAGGTAGAGCACGTCCATGGCCGCGGTTCCGGCCTCCAGATGGACACCGATGGGCGCGCCGGTGGCGTGGTGCGCCTCCGCCGCGGCGGCCATGACGTGCCGCGCGTGGTCGTCGAGCCGGTGATAGGCGCCGGCGACCTTGATCAGGCCCGCTCTCACGGGAGCGGCGGTCAGCTCGTGGACGAACAGGCCGGTCAGCCCGCCGTGCACGCGCCGCAGCCGGTCCGGGTCGTAGTGCCTGGCCTGATGCAGGCCGGTGGCGGAGACGATGTGCACGCCGGACCGCCGGGACAGGCCCGGCAGCTCTTCCGCCCGCGGCCCCAGTCCCCAGGGGGTCCACTGCACCACCGCACGCCCGCCGAGAGCGGCGAAGGCGTCGAGCTCGGCGAGCGCGGCCCCCGCGTCGTCCAGTTCCTGGCCCGGCAGGGCCGGCGAGGCGAGGAACAGATGATCGTGGGCGTCGCAGACCCCCAGGTCCTCCGGTGGCACGTCTCCGAGCACGGTCCGGACGGCCGCCGTCATCGCCGCTCCTCCCGCTCCGCGTCGCCGAGCGCCGCGACGGCCACGCGGAGCCCGGCCAGCGCCCTGGGCACGCCGATGTAGGGGGCCAGATGCACGAACACCTCGACGATCTCCTGCCGGGTCATCCCCACGCGCAGCGCGGTCGTGACGTGACCGGCCAGTTGCGGGTCGACGCCGCCGACAGCGGTGAGGGCGGCGAGGTTGACGAGCTGCCGGTCGCGTAGCGACAGTCCCTCGCGCAGATAGGTGCCTCCGAACAGAGCCGTGACGATCCAGTCGGGAAACCCCGGGGCGACCTCCTCGAGACCCGGGAGAACGGCCTGCTGGGTGGCCTCGTCCTGCAGGAGTCCGAGCAGCCGGTATCCCTCCTCGCGGTCCAGCCGGGCCCGCGTCAGCGCCTGCCTCGTCGTCATGTTCCATTCCTCCTCGTCCATGTAACGCTTCGGGCGTTACAAGGAGGACTGTAACCGATGTAACGGCTGAAGCGTTACCCTGGTTGGGTGACCAGTGACGACAAGCTCGCCTTCCGCTTCGACTGCGGCGCCGTCTGGCTGAACCTGCTCGCCACCAGAGGGCGCACGTTCAGCGCGGCGCCGGTGGAACGGCTCGCCACCCCCGCCCGCCTGGCCGAGTGGCTGGAGCGATGCGAGCTGTCCCCGGTCCGGCCCCCGGACCAGGAGGACCTGCACCACACGTGGGCGCTGCGGGAGACGCTGCGCATGCTCGCGCTGGCCACCGTCGAGGAGCGGCCGCCGTCGGCGGAGGCCGTGGCCCACCTGGCCGCGTTCGTCGAGGAGCACGACGACCCGGTCCGGCTGAGCGCGGACGACCGCCTGCGGCGCGAGCCCCCGGCGACCACCGCGCACGCGCTCGCCCGGATCGCCCGCCAGGCGGTGGACCAGATGACCGGCTCCGACCGGCTCGCTCTGAAGAGCTGTCCCGAGCCCGACTGCAGGGGTGTCTTCGTCGATCCGCCGGGACGCAGGCGCTGGTGCCCGTCCCCCGCGTGCGCGAGCCGGGGCAGGGTTCGCGCGCTCCGCGCCCGCCGCAACGCCGCCCCGTCCGGTGACGGCCGCGGAGCAGGCCCATCCTGAGGATCAGCTCTGCGCGTCCAGAACGGCTCGCTCACTGGCCCGGCGGATCCGTTCGAGCTGCGCCTGGGTGACGTTCAGGGCGCCGAACTGCTTCACCGCCTGGTAGTAGGTCCAGGCGATGCCGTCGCAGGTGCTTTTGCCGACGCCGGAATATCCCGCACAGACCTGCCGCATGTCGAAATAGAACGCGTCGTCGACGTGCTCCTTGTTCGCCGGGAACCGGCTCACCGCCTTGTAGTTGCGGTAGCCGAAGTCGTGACGCCGGCAGGGCATCCTGAAGTCGAACCCGAGAGGCTGGTCGGGACTGCTCGAGCACAGATCCGTCGACCAGTCGAACGCGTAGTCCGCCCAGGCCTGCTGGTTCTGCCACGCCGAGCGCCAACCGGCGGCGCTCGACGCCGTGGGCTGGGTGAACGACGACAACGCCGCGAGCCTCTGTTCGAGCGTCGCGGCGTGCGCGGGCAGCGGTGCCGCGAGGAACGCGACGGAGGAGAGGGCGGCGGCTGTGAGGGCGCGTCTGACCATGGGGGCTCCGCCTTCGGCTGGGGGGTGCTCTCACGGCAGGGGTCTGCCACCGCCCAACAATGAGCCCATTCATTCGTCATTTCTGGCGCGAGATCGCACCGAGATCGCCGCGGACGTTCATTGACAATGGACGTTTACACCGGCGGCGTCGGCGGGTAAATTCCTCAGCCTGAAAAGACGACCCGCCCGAGGCCGTCTCTCCCGGCTGCCGCCGGACGGTTCCGCACCGGGCGCACCCCCGCCCGGGAAAATCCGTTGTCCGGCGGCCGCGCCGTTCGCCATTCTCTGGAAATGAGCATTCCGTACCGGCAGATCCGCGCCGCCTTCACGGCCACGACCGTCACCGTCTATCAGGCGTACGACGAGGCCGTCGCGGCCCCGGCCGTCGCCGCGCAACGCTTCGTCCCGCCTTTCAAGCGCGAACGGATGACCTGGATCAAGCCGTCCTTCCTGTGGATGATGTATCGCTGCGGCTGGGCCGCGAAGCCCGGCCAGACCAGGGTGCTGGCCATCGAGATCACGCGGGAGGGATTCGAGTGGGCGCTCGGGCACGCCTGTCTCAGCCATCCGGAGAACACGGACCACGCGGCATGGAGGCAGCGTCTGCGCGACAGTCCGGTCCGCATTCAGTGGGACCCCGAACGCGACCCGCACCACAACCCGCTGCCGTACCGGTCCGTGCAGATAGGCCTGTCCGGCGAGGCCGTCGCCCGTTACGTCGATCAGTGGATCGTGGCGATAACCGATCTGACCGGTCAGGTCCATGACATCCACCGGGCGCTGCGCCACGGACGGGACGTCACGGATTTGCTGCCGGCGGAGGCCCCCTATCCTCTGCCCGCGCGGCTCGCCCTGGCCATCGGCGCCACGGCGACGGCCGATCTCGGTTGATCACCGGAGCACGCGCACGCGGCCCCGCGACGGCGCTGCTGTCCTGAGCCCGCCCTGCCTCTGCCCTGTGTCTGCCCTGTGTCCGCCCTGTGTCCACCCTGCGTCCGCCCTGCGTCCGCCCGGTGCGCCGGCGGGTCTCAGGTGCGTCCGGTGGGGGCTTCGCTCAGCCCTTCCTCGGGCTCGGGGTCCTTCGGCGGATCACGGGGGTCGACGTACGGCTCCGCCGGCGACTCACCTTCGGCGATCTTGCGACCGCGCTGGAGCTCCGCGTCGAGCTCGGCGCCGGTCAGGATGACGAGGTTCGACAGCCACAGCCAGATGAGGAAGACGACCACGGCCGCGAGCGTGCCGTACGTCTTGTTGTAGGAGCCGAACTTCGCGACGTACAGCCCGAAACCGGCGGACACCACGACCCAGGCCACGACGGCGAACAGACTGCCGGGGCTGAGCCACCGCACGCCGGGCTGGCGGACGTTGGGCGCGGCGTAGTAGAGCAGAGTGATCATGCCCGCCGCGAGCAGCACGAGCACCGGCCACTTCACGATGCCCCAGACCGTGACCGCGGTCGGCCCGAGACCGATCAGGTTCCCCGCGATCTCGGCGAGCCGGCCGGTGAAGGTGACGGCGAGCACGGAGGCCGCCATCAGGATCACGAGCAGGAGCGTCAGCCCCACCCGGAGCGGGGTCACCTTCCAGAACGGACGGCCTTCGCGGATGTCGAAGATCGCGTTGGTCGCCCGGATGAACGCGCCCATATAGCCGGAGGCCGCCCACAGCGCGAGCAGCAGACCCGTGATCGCGAACACCCCTGCCGTGCCCTGATGCTGCTGCACGTTGGCGAGGCCGGTCTGCAGCATCTGCTGGACCGGCCCCGGCGTCAGCGACTTGATGTTCCCGAGCAGCGGGCCGGTGGCGCTCTGCCCCAGCAGGCCGAGTATCGACACCAGCACGATCAACCCGGGGAAGATCGAGAGGACGGCGTAGTACGTCAGCGACGCCGCCCAGTCGGGAACGTTGTCCTCCTTGAACTCCTTGGCCGTGCGCTTGACGACCGCGATCCAGTCGCGGCGCGACAGCCTCTCCAGCGGCCCCCGCCCGTCCTCGGGGTCGGTGATCAATGGGCGAACCTCCGCATGAGCGTGCGACGTGACTGCGAGAACATCCGGCGTCCGCCGCCCATGCGGCTCCGGCCGAAGGCGCCGCGCATGCTGGTGCGGCCGAACATGCTCCTCCCCCCGAGCATTCGGGAACCGCCGCCGATCCGGGAGCCGCCGAGTCGGAAGCCGAACGGGCGCTTGCCGCCGAACGCGCCCTTGCCGCCGAGCGGGCCGATGCCGCCGAGCCTCTTCCGGGAGCCGAACATCTTCGACCCGGACATCCTTGAACCGAACATCTTCGAGCCGGACATCCGGGAGCCGAGCGGCTTGCCGGTCATGCCGGATGTCCCGAACAGGCCCTTGCCCCGGCCCGTACGGGCTCTGCCGAGTCCGCGGGCCTTCGGCATGCTCGCCCTGCCGGAGATGCCCTTCTGGAACATCCCGGTCATGCCGGGCCTCGTCGTACGGCCCTGGCTCCGGGTGATCCGGCGGAGCAGCAGCAGCGCGGTGCCCACGGCGCCGGCGGTGGCGACCAGGCCGGGACGGCGCTTCGCCTGCTCACCCACCCTGCCGGCGGCTCCGCGCAGCGGCTCCGGCGTGGCCTCCCGCACACGGCCGGTGACTCCGGCCACCCTGGCCCGCGCGGCCGCGGTGGTCGCGTGCACGCGTTCCTGCGCGCGCGCTTTCACGTCGGCCTTGGCGGCCAGCGCCTCGATCGTGTCGCCGAGGTCGTCGCGGGTCCGTTCGATCTCCTGGCGGACCTCGCTGATCTCGTCGTGGCCCTTCTTCCCCCCGCCCTCGCTCTTGGTTTCGGTGTCCCGGGCCGCGGCGACGGGCTCGGGCCCGGGTCGCGCCTGCCGTACGGCGTTCAGCGACTCCGGCTCCGTGACCGGATCGGACACGTCCTGTCTGTGCACACCCACGGTCCCGGCGTTCGGCCGGGCCGCTCCGGGTTCGGTCTCGGTCATCTGCGCGCACTCTCCTTCATGACGTCGATGTCCGCTTTGAGGCTGCGCATCGCCTCGTCGGGAGTGGGCGGCGCCGCACGGGACACCTGCTCCTTGCCCACCAGGGCGAGCAGCCCGGCGAGCGCCAGCAACGCGACGCCGATGATCAGGGCACTGGCCCAGCCCGGCAGCACGAGCGCGAGCGCCAGAATCGCCGTGGCCACGAGGGCTCCCCCGCCGTAGAACGCGATGAGACCGGCGGCGCCGAGCAGGCCCGCGCCCATGCCCGCGCGTTTGCCCTTGCGAGTCATTTCCAGCCGCGCCAGCCGCAGTTCGTCGCGGATCAGCCGGGAGACGTCCTCGGACAGCCGGCGGACGAGTTCGCCCGTGGACAGCGACTCCTTCTGGATGGTCATGGCCTGCCTCCCTTCCAGGGTTGGGAAGCGCCTACCCGCAGCCGAGAGCCCTAACCACGGCCCTCGGCGGGGTGAACGGCCCGGCTGTTACAGATGAAAGTTTCAGTTATGAATTCACGCCACATCTGTCAGAGATACGCAAAAGGCCAGCAAGGGGCCCCGGCTCACCGCCGGGCGGGCTCCCCGGGTGAGGCGCAGGCAACCTGTCATTGACATACCGGGGGCCCAATCCACAATCCTGATGTGGGAGCGCTCCCATCGTATCGGTTCAGATTCACCCCTGCCCGCATCGGCCACGAAATCCGCTACCTGGCATTTCTTCGCCCGATGCTCCCACCCCCAACCCACTTTGGAGATCCTCCACAAATGCGAACGAGAGCTCTTAGTACGGGAGCGCTCCCACGATCGCGGAGACCGCTCGCCCTGCTGGCGGCCGCCACCGTGGGCGGCGGCCTCCTCGTCGGGCTGGCGCAGACCCCCGCCTCCGCCGCCGTGGCCTGCGACGTCCAGTATGCGCTCAACTCCTGGGGTTCCGGCTCGGGCGGTTTCACGGCCAGCCTGGACATCAAGAACCTGGGCGACCCGGTCAGCAACTGGACGCTCCGGTTCACCTTCCCCGACGGGCAGAAACTGTCGAACGGCTGGTCGGCGAACTGGAGCCAGAGCGGCACCACCGTCACGGCCACGAGCATGTCCTGGAACGGCAACCTCGGCTCCGGGGCGTCGACCAACATCGGGTTCCAGGGAACGTGGACCGGCAGCAACAACAAGCCCGCCTCGTTCTCCATCAACGGGGTGACGTGTGGGGCGACCGTGAGCCCCTCCCCGCCCGTGAGCCCGTCCCCGAGCCCGGTCGTGAGTCCGTCGCCCTCGCCCGTAGTGTCGCCCTCGCCCGACGTGTCGCCCTCCGCGTCGCCGTCGACGAGCCCCACCCCGGGCACGGACAACGAGTACGTCAAGAACTTCCTGACGATGTACAACAAGATCCACGACCCGGCCAACGGGTACTTCTCGCCGCAGGGCGTGCCGTACCACTCGGTCGAGACGTTCATGGTGGAGGCGCCGGACCACGGCCACGAGACCACGTCCGAGGCGTTCAGCTACTACCTGTGGCTGGAAGCCATGTACGGCAAGGTCACCGGCGACTGGTCGAAGTTCAACACCGCGTGGACGACGATGGAGAAGTACATCATCCCGTCGCACGCCGACCAGCCCACCAACGACAAGTACGACGCCAGCAAGCCGGCGACGTACGCGGGTGAGTGGAACGACATCAGCGGCTACCCGTCGCGGCTCGACAGCAGCGTCAGCGTCGGCTCCGACCCGATCGCGGGCGAGCTGAAGAGCGCCTACGGCACCAGCGACATCTACGGCATGCACTGGCTGCTGGACGTCGACAACGTCTACGGCTACGGCCGCTGCGGCGACGGCACCACCAAGCCGGCGTACATCAACACCTATCAGCGCGGCCCTGAGGAGTCGGTCTTCGAGACCATCCCGCAGCCGTCGTGCGACACCTTCAAGTTCGGCGGCCCGAACGGGTACCTCGACCTGTTCACCGGCGACGCCTCCTACGCGAAGCAGTGGAAGTACACCAACGCGCCGGACGCCGACGCCCGCGCCGTCCAGGCCGCCTACTGGGCGCTGACCTGGGCGACCGAGCAGGGCAAGCAGTCGCAGATCTCCACCGCGGTGTCCAACGCCGCGAAGATGGGCGACTACCTGCGCTACGCGATGTACGACAAGTACTTCAAGCAGCCGGGCTGCACCAGCACCTCCTGCGCGGCCGGCACCGGCAAGAACGCGTCCAACTACCTGCTGTCCTGGTACTACGCCTGGGGCGGCGCGACGGACACCTCGGCCGGATGGGCCTGGCGCATCGGCTCCAGCCACAACCACTCGGGCTACCAGAACCCGATGGCGGCCTGGGCGCTGTCGAGCGTGAACGCGCTGAAGCCCAAGGGTTCGACCGCCGTCAACGACTGGTCGACCAGCCTCAACCGTCAGCTGCAGTTCTACAAGTGGCTGCAGTCGGACGAGGGCGCCATCGCCGGCGGCGCGACCAACAGCTGGGAGGGCCACTACGCCAGCCCGCCGTCCAGCCTGCCCAAGTTCTTCGGCATGGCCTACGACTGGCAGCCGGTCTACCACGACCCGCCGTCCAACCAGTGGTTCGGCTTCCAGGTCTGGACGATGGAGCGCGTGGCGGAGCTGTACTACGCCACGGGCAACGCCCATGCCAAGGAGATCCTCGACAAGTGGGTCGCCTGGGCGCTGTCGGGCACCACGATCAACGCCGACGGCACCTTCCAGATGCCCTCGACCCTCAGGTGGACCGGCCAGCCCGTGGGCAACTTCAACAGCCCCAATGACTGGCCCAACGCCAACCCGGGCCTGCACGTGACCATCCAGGACTACACCGACGACGTCGGCGTGGCCGGCGCGTACGCCAAGACCCTGATGTTCTACGCGGCCAAGTCGGGCAACACCCAGGCCAAGAACACCGCCAAGGCGCTGCTCGACGGCGTCTGGCAGCACGACCAGGACGCCAAGGGCGTGTCGGTCGCCGAGACCAAGGCGGACTACAACCGCATCGACGACCCGATCTACGTCCCGTCCGGCTGGACCGGCAAGATGCCGAACGGCGACCCGATCAACAGCAACTCGACCTTCATCTCCATCCGGTCCTTCCTCAAGAGCGACCCGGACTGGCCGAAGGTCCAGTCGTACCTGAACGGCGGCTCCGCGCCGGTCTTCCACTACCACCGATTCTGGGCGCAGACCGACGTGGCCACCGCGCTCGGACAGTACGGCCTGCTCTTCCCCAACGGCTGAGCGAGCCCCGTAAGCCGGGGTGCGGTGTCGCCTGACCCTTCACCGCACCCCCAAGGGAGTGTCCCGTGATCCTCGCCGATCCACGGGACACGACCGACGTAAGCCGGGGCGCGGCGGCGCCTGACCCGCTGCCGCGCCCCCGATCCCCCCACCCATGCGAGGCATACATCCATGCGGCGTACGTTTCCGGCACTGGCGGCGCTGATCCTCTCCACCGCGGTCGTCCCCGCCGCGGTTCCCACCGCGGCTTCCGCGGCCCCGGCGTTCAACTACGGCGAGGCGTTGCAGAAGTCGCTGTTCTTCTATGAGGCCCAGCAGTCCGGCACGCTGCCGTCCACCAACCGCGTCACCTGGCGCGGCGACTCGGCTCTCAACGACGGCAAGGACGCCGGCCTGGACCTGACCGGCGGCTGGTTCGACGCGGGCGACCACGTCAAGTTCGGCCTGCCGATGGCGTTCAGCACGACGATGCTCGCGTGGGGCGCGGTGGACTACCGCGACGCCTACGCCTCGTCGGGGCAGCTCACGTACCTGCTGAACAACCTGCGCTTCGTCAACGACTACTTCGTCAAGGCCCACCCTTCCCCGAACGTCCTGTACGGCCAGGTGGGCAGCGGCAACGCCGACCACGCCTGGTGGGGGGCGGCCGAGGTGCTGCCGATGAGCCGGCCCTCGTACAAGATCGACTCCTCCTGCGCCGGGTCCGACCTGGCCGGTGAGACGGCGGCCGCGATGGCCGCGTCCTCGATCGTCTTCCGGCCCACCGACCCGTCGTACGCCGACAAGCTCCTCACCCACGCCAAGCAGCTCTACACCTTCGCCGACACCGTGCGGGGCAAGTACAGCGACTGCATCACCGACGCGGCCAACTTCTACAAGTCCTGGAGCGGCTACAACGACGAGCTGGTGTGGGGGGCCATCTGGCTCTACCGCGCCACCCAGGACGCCTCCTACCTGGCGAAGGCCGAGTCGTACTACGCCAACCTCGGCACCGAGTCGCAGTCGACCACCAAGTCGTACAAGTGGACGATCGCCTGGGACGACAAGTCGTACGGCTGCTACGCGCTGCTGGCGAAGCTGACCGGCAAGCAGCAGTACGCCGACGACGCCAACCGGTGGCTCGACTGGTGGACGGTCGGCGTCAACGGGCAGAGGGTGAACTACTCCCCCGGCGGCCAGGCCGTGCTCGACACGTGGGGCTCGCTGCGTTACGCCGCCAACACCGCGTTCGTCGCGCTCGACTACAGCGACTGGCTGACCGACGCCACGCGCAAGGCCCGCTACCACGACTTCGCGGTGCGGCAGATCAACTACGCGCTCGGCGACAACCCGCGCAAGTCGTCGTACGAGATCGGTTTCGGGAACAACCCGCCGCGCAACCCGCACCACCGGACCGCGCACGGCACCTGGACCAACAACCACGACGGCGAGCCGGCGCAGAGCAGGCACATCCTGTACGGCGCGCTGGTCGGCGGGCCCAAGTCGGCCGACGACGCCTACACCGACAGCCGGGCCGACTACACGATGAACGAGGTCGCCACCGACTACAACGCCGGCTTCACCAGCGCGCTCGTGCGGCTGTACAAGGAGTACGGCGGCACCCCGCTGGCGAACTTCCCGGTCGCGGAGACCCCCGACGGCCCGGAGATCTACCTCCAGGCGGCGGTCAACGCCAGCGGCCAGAACTTCACCGAGATCAAGACGATGGTCTACAACCACTCGGCCTGGCCCGCCCGCGCGCTGACCGACGGGTCGTTCCGCTACTACTTCACCCTCGACGGCGACACCACGCCGAGCCAGATCACGCTGACGGCGAACTACAACCAGTGCAAGCCGCCGACCGGGCCGACGCAGTTCTCCGGCAAGGTCTACTACGTCACGATCGACTGCTCCGGGCAGACCATCGCCCCGCAGGGGCAGTCGGAGTCGCGGCGTGAGGTGCAGTTCCGCATCGCCAGCTCCGGCTCGTGGGACCCGTCGAACGACTGGTCCTACACCGGGGTGTCGACGACGCCCTCCACGCCGGTGACGGTGCAGAACATGACGCTGTACTCGGGATCCACCAAGATCTGGGGCAACGCGCCCGGGACCGAGGCGTCCCCGTCCCCGTCGCCGTCGGTCTCCCCGTCGGTCTCCCCGTCCGCGTCGCCCTCGGCCTCGCCCGACGTGTCGCCCTCGCCGAGCCCGGCGGTCTCACCGTCGCCCTCGCCGTCCCCGGTGACCGGCAAGGCGTGCACCGCGACGTACAAGGTCACCAACTCGTGGCAGGGCGCCTTCCAGGCGGACGTCACCGTACGCAACTCGGGCACGTCGGCCATCTCCGGGTGGACGGTGGGCTGGACGTTCCCGAACGGCCAGACCGTCTCCCAGCTGTGGAGCGGCACCGTCAGCCAGAGCGGGTCGAACGTCACGGTGAAGAACCTGTCCTGGAACGGCAGCCTGGGCTCCGGCGCCACCACGAGCTTCGGCTTCACCGGCACCGGCTCGGGCACCGCACCGTCGTCCGTCACCTGCACCCCCGCGTAGCCCGCTTCCGGGCTCGCCCCAGACGCCCGCCTTCCCCAGACGGACCCCTCTTTGGGGAAGGCGGGCATCCACATCGGCCCGCCGGCGACGCGGCCGGCGACGCGTTCGAGGACAACGGCACGATCCGGCGTCCCGGTGAACGGCCGGGCAGCGCGAGAAAGGGAGATCGATGATCAAAGCGACGATCGCCGCGGCGGCCCTGGTCCTGGCGTCCGCGGGGGTGACCGCCCTCCCGGCCGCCGCGGACTCGCTCGGCTGCACGGCGACGTACACGATCACCACGGTGTGGGGCGGTTCGCAGAGCCAGGGCGCGCTCGCGCAGGTGACCGTGCACAACAGCGGGTCGTCGGCGATCAAAGGCTGGCGCGTGGGGTGGCGTTACACCGACGGCACCGTCGTCGCCCAGGTCGGGGGAGCCGTGCCACTCCCGGTGATCGGCCTGCCTGGCGTCTACGCGTTCGGCAACGAGAGCTACAACGGCGACATTCCAATGGGCGGCTCGACCGTCTTCGGCCTCATGACCACCGGGGGCGGCGGCAGAGCTCCCAGCGTCACCTGCACCCCCGCCTGATCCGCCCGCGCGCGGACTCTCCCCACCCGCGCGGGGACGGCCCGCCTGGGCCGGACACGGACGATCCCCCGGGACACCCTCCCGGGGGATCGTCTTTTCTCGTTATACGAACCGAACGCGACCGGGCGGATCACACCACGCCATGCCGATCATCGGGCCCACACCGGTCACCAGGCCTCCGGAGGCAGGTTCACATCGCCGACGCGGTCGTAGATAACGGTCTCGTCCGCCAGCCTGACGACCACCACGCGGCGGGCGAGTCCCGCCCTCTCCAGCGCCTTCGCCGACTCCACGGCGTTCTTCGCATAGTGGTAGCGGTCACGGCTACCGGTGAACGGGCTCTCCCTGTCACACCTGACCTCGTAGCGGTCATCCGGCCAAGGGTGGACAAGCCCGTCACTGGTGCGGCGCTCGGTAGCGGTCGCGGTCATTGCAACACCTCTCTTGTCGCGGAGGGACCTCCGCTCAGAAAGACCCCCCTGCCCCCCCAACGCCTAAGTATTCCTCATATGCAACGTTTGTTTCACGGCACCCCCTCGAACAGGTGGGCGAGGACAGCACGATGTCACGCGGCGGGCAGCCTCACGCGGAACGCGGTGCGGCCGGGGCGGCTCTCGACGTCGGCGGTGCCGCCGTGGGCCGCCACCACCGCCCGCACGATCGCGAGCCCCAGGCCGCTGCCGCCCGAGGCGCGGGTGCGGGCCTTGTCCGCGCGGACGAACCGTTCGAAGATCTCGCCCCGCAGCTCCTCGGGGATGCCGGGCCCGTCGTCGGTCACGGTCAGCTCGACCGTGTCCTGCCCCGGAGGTCCCGATACCCGAGGACCCGGTGCCTGATGACCCGGTGCCTGATGACCCGGTGCCCGAGGAGACAGTGCGACGGTGACGGTCGTTCCGGGCGGGGTGTGCGCGCGGGCGTTGCCCAGCAGGTTGGCCACCACCTGGTGAAGCCGGTCGGGGTCCCCTGGCACGGTGACCGGCTCTTCCGGCAGATCGAGCCTCCAGCGGTGGTCCGGCCCGTAGGCGCGGGCGTCGCCGGTGGCGTCGATGACCAGGCGGGTGAGGTCGACCTCCTCGCGGGCCAGCGGCCGGCCGGCGTCGAGCCGGGCCAGCAGCAGCAGGTCGTCCACGAGAGTGCCCATGCGGGCCGACTCGGCGTCGATGCGTTCCAGGGCGTGCCGTACGGCGCCGGGGACGGCCTCCTCGTCGCGGCGCGCGAGTTGCACGTGGGCGCGGACGGTGGCGAGCGGAGTGCGCAGTTCGTGGCTGGCGTCGGCGGCGAAGGTGCGCATCCGCTGCTCGCTGGCGTGCCGGTGGGCGAGCGCCCGCCCCACGTGGCCGAGCATGCGGTTGAACGCCTCCCCCACCTGGCCGATCTCGGTGCGGGGGTCCTCGTCGGGCACTCCGTCGGGCAGGGCCACCTCGCCGTCGGCCAGCGGCAGGCGGGCCACCCGCCGGGCCGTCGCCGCGACCCGGTCCAGCGGGCGCAGCGACAGCCTCACCCAGACGGCCCCGGCGATCCCGGTCACGAGCACGACGACGGCGAACACCCCGATCTCAGCCATCTGCAGGCGCCGGACGGTGGTCCGCACGTCCTTCAGCGGCAGCCCGGTGACGAGCGACTCCCCCTCGGAACTGCGCACGGCCATGACCCGGTAGTGACCGAGGCCGCCCGAGGACAGGTCCAGCGTGTGCCCGAGCCCGTCGGGCGGGACGGCGGCCAGCGCCTTCTGGTCCGCGGCCGACAGCACCGGGTCGGCCCGGCTCACCACGGCGGGCACCCCCACCCGTCCGTCCCGCACGAGCACGCCCAGCGTGCCGGGCGCCTGCCCGCGCGAGTCCCCGCGCTGGCCGTACGGGTCGCGCGGGTATCCGTGCTCGCGCGCCTCGTGCTCCTCGTGGGCCAGGCTCGCCGCGAACCGCCCGGCCGTCATGGACAGCTGCTGGTCCAGTCGTTCGACCATGAACCGTTCGAGCAGGAGGGACGAGGCCGCCCCGGCCGCCGCGCAGGCGAGCACGAGCAGCACCAAAGTGCCCACCACCAGCCGGCCCCGCAGCGTCGTCGGCGCCAGGCGAAGGCGGCGGGGGCGCCGGGCTCTCGCCCGCGACGGCCCGGTCACGGCACTGCGATCACGGTCGCAGGACGTATCCCACGCCCCGCACCGTGTGGATCAGCGGCCGCCGGCCCGCGTCGATCTTCTTGCGCAGGTAGCTGATGTACAGCTCGACCACGTGCGCCTGCCCGCCGAAGTCGTACGACCAGACGCGGTCGAGGATCTGCGCCTTGCTCAGCACGCGCCGGGGGTTGCGCATGAGGAAGCGCAGCAGCTCGAACTCGGTCGGCGTGAGCTCGACCAGGTCTCCGTCCCGGGTCACCTCGCGGGCGTCCTCGTCCATCGTCAGGCCGCCCACCATCAGCCGGTCGCCCTCGGCGCTGCGCGCCATGCCGGCGCGGCGCAGCAGCCCGCGCAGCCGGGCGAGCACCTCCTCCAGGCTGAACGGCTTGGTCACGTAGTCGTCCCCGCCCGCGGTGATGCCGGCGATGCGGTCCTCCACGGCGTCGCGCGCGGTCAGGAACAGCACGCACACGTCCGGGGCCTCGGCGCGCAGGCGGCGCAGCACCTCCAGCCCGTCGAAGTCGGGCAGCATCACGTCCAGCAGCACCGCGTCGGGCTGGAACTCCCGCGCCTCCCGCACGGCCGACGTCCCGTCGTCCGCCGTGCGCACCTCCCAGCCCTCGTACTTCAGCACCGCGCCGAGGACCTCGACGAGGTCCGGCTCGTCGTCGACCACGAGGACGCGTATGGGGTTTCCGTCGGGACGGACCAGGCCGGGCCGTTCATTCGAAGTCTTACGCATGATGATTCCAGGGTCTCCCCGCTCACCTGGCATCCCCTGTGAGCCACCTCAGAGAATCCTATGAATGATCCGCAGGTGCCCCGGTTCATAGGAAAACAAGAGGTTCGGTTGGCACGGTGAGTCGCGTGAGGACAACGAGGAGGCACGCGTGACCACCACCTTGCCGGGAACAGCGGTGACGACGGGGCGGGCCCACGTGCCGCGCGGAAGCGCGCGTGCCCGGCCCGAGGCCGTCCTGGCGCTCGTCGCGGCGGGAGCGGTCGCGGTCGTCGGCATGTGGTGGGCGAACACGCCCGGCGTCGCGGGGCCGGACGAGTGGCTGACGAACGCGGGACGCATCACCGGGCTGCTCGCCGGATACGCGATCGCCGTGCTGCTGGCGCTGATGGCCCGGGTCCCCGCGCTCGAGCGCGGCGTCGGCTCCGACCGGCTCGCCCGGTGGCACTCGATGGGCGGCCGCTACGTCGTCGGCCTGGCGGTGGCGCACATGCTGCTGATCATCTGGGGCTACGCCCTGACCGACCGCACCGACGTGGTGAGCGAGACGGCGACGCTGAACCTCACCTATCCCGACGTGCTGAAGGCCACCGTCGCGCTGCTGCTCCTGGTGGGCGTCGGTGTCGTCTCCGCGCGCAGGATCCGCCCGAAGCTGCGCTACGAGACGTGGTTCCACCTGCACTTCTACACCTACCTGGCGGCATACCTGGCCTTCGGGCACCAACTGGCCACGGGCGCGGAGTTCGCCGTCGCCCCGGTCGCCCGCACCTGCTGGTACGTCCTCTACTGGGGCGTCACGGCGCTGCTCGTGTGGTATCGCTTCCTGACGCCCGTGCGGCTGGCCGTACGGCACCGCCTGAGGGTCGCCCGGGTGGTGCCGGAGGGACCGGGGGTCGTCTCCGTGTACGTGAGCGGACGGCGCCTGGACCGGCTGCGGGCCGAGCCCGGCCAGTTCTTCCGCTGGCGGTTCCTGACCAGGGACCTGTGGTGGTCCCCCAACCCCTACTCGCTGTCCGCGCCGCCCGGCGCGGCCGAACTGCGGATCACGGTGAAGGATCTGGGCGACCAGAGCCGCTCGCTCGCCGGCCTGCGGCCCGGCACCCGGGTGCTCGCCGAGGGGCCGTACGGCGCGTTCACCGCGAGCGGGCGCCGGGCGCGCAAGGTGCTGCTCGTCGCGGGCGGCGTCGGCATCACCCCGCTGCGCGCGCTGTTCGAGTCGGTGCCGGCCGCCCCCGGCGACCTGACCCTCCTCTATCGCGTACGCGACGAACGCGACCTGGTGTTCCGCGCCGAGCTCGAGGAGATCTCCACGGCGCGCGGCGCGACCCTGCACTACTGCGTCGGCCCCCGGGCCGTGATCGGCGACCCGTTCACGCCCGCGACGCTCGCGGAGCTGGTGCCGGACCTGCCCGGTCACGAGGCGTACGTCTGCGGGCCGGCCGCGATGACGAGCGCCGTCACCGCCGCCCTGCGGGCCGCCGGGGTGCCGGGACGCCGCATTCACCACGAGTCGTTCGAGTTCTGACCATCCCGGATTGGAAGTTCCATGCGCAGAGCCATATCGGCCGTGCTCGCGACCGCCGTCGGTCTCGTGCTGCTGCTGTCGTTCAAGCCCCATGAGATGACCGCGCCGGCCCAGCGCGCCGCCGCCGTCGCCCAGGGCGGCGCCGGGGGGCCGGACGGGAGCGGGGAGGGCCGCGGCGGCGGCTTCTTCGGCCGCGGGCACGACCACGGCGGGTTCGCAGACGGGGACGAGGACGGTTTCGGCGAGGGCGTCCCGGGTTCCTCCGGCTCCGGGTCGGCGTGGACCGGGCCGGGCGCCACCGCGGGCGCCGCCGACGGCGAGAAGACCGTCACCGGCGACTCCGCCGACACCCGATGGGGACCCGTCCAGGTGCAGATCGTGATCTCCGGCGGGAAGCTGGCCGGGGTCAAGGTGCCGGTGGCGCCCGCGAACAACCGCCGCGACATCGAGATCAACAACGAGGCGCTGCCGATCCTCAACGAGGAGGCGCTGTCGGCGCGGTCCGCCGAGATCGACACGGTCTCCGGCGCCACCTACACCAGCAACGGCTACATCCGCTCGCTGCAGAGCGCCATCGACAAGGCCGGGCTGTGACCCGCCACATCGAGCACGTGATGGGCACCGTCTTCTCCTTCGACGTACGCCACTTCAACGGTCGCCACGACGACGAGGCCGGGCCGCGTGTCGCGGCGGCCCTGGCGGAGGCGGTGGCCTGGCTGCACCACGTCGACGAGGTCTTCTCGACCTACAAGCCGGACAGCCCGATCAGCCGGCTGGGCCGGGGCGAGATCACTCTGGCCGGCTGCCCGCCGGAGGTGGCCGGCATCCTTCGCATGTGCGAATCGGTGAGCGACCTGTCCCGCGGTTACTTCACCGCGTACCCGGGCGGCCACCTCGACCCTTCGGCCATCGTCAAGGGCTGGGCGGTCGAACGCGCCTCCGCCGTCCTGCGTGCGGCGGGCCTGCCCGACCACTGCGTGAACGGCGGCGGAGACGTGCGGCTGTCCGGCGCGGCGGCCCCCGGGCGTTCCTGGCGGATCGGCGTCGCCCACCCGCTCCGCCCGGGGGACCTGGCCGCCGTGGTGTCGGGCGACGACCTCGCCGTGGCGACCTCGGGCACGGCCGAACGGGGGGCCCACGTCATCGACCCCCACACCGGCCGGCCCGCGACCGAGCTGGCCTCCGTCACGGTCGTCGGGCCCGACCTCGCCCTGGCGGACGCGTACGCCACCGCCGCCCTCGCCATGGGCGGGGCGGCCAGAGACTGGGTGGAGGAACTGGACGGCTACGAGGCCTTCGCCGTCACCGCCGCAGGCGCCACCTGGCGGACATCCGGCTTCCACGCCGGGGCCGCGACCTGAGCTCGCAGGCCCGTCGCCGCACACCCCGTCGCCGCACACCCCGTCGACGGCGAGGCCGGTGCCGCAGGCCGGCGAGCGATCGCGATCACTTGATCAGCAGGCGGCGGCTAAGGTACCGGCGTTCTGCACGCGGTCCGCTTTGATGTGGATGGCCTGACTGGCAGCCACCTTGGGGGCCTCCACAGGCTGTGCCGCTGCCGTCGGGGCTACATTGAGCTGCGCCGCCTGGACCTCCGCGCTGATCTCAATGCTGTGATCGATCGCCAGTGCCGCGGTGAAGGTGCGCGAGCTCAGGATGTGGTTGAAGAGCCTCTGCAGATCCTCGCCCTTGGACCTCCGGATCGCCTTGCGCTCGGCGCGGTCTATCTTCGCGTACGCCCAGATGTTCGCGTCCTTGGCGTGGCCTTCCAGGCACTCGAAGATGAAGTAGCTGCCACGCTGATGAAGGATCCCTGCGAGTGGAATGTCGTAGTGGTTGAGCACCTTATCGATCTTGGTCGAGTCGGCCGGTCGCCAGGGCTCGGCACCGATACTCAGATGAATCTGATCACTCATCATCACCCTCCCTCCACTCCGGATCTCCAAAGCAGGCGTTGAAGCGATCCCTGTCATCATCTGTCCACGGACGCTTCGAGCCTAGATTCTCCACCGAGACGTGAACCAGGTTCCACGAGTTCGGGGTGAACCTGACGCGAAATAACGCCTCCCTGAGGGTTCCCGCTGTCGCGTATCTCACACCCTCACCGGGGACGGCGGCCGACCGCCTGTTCGGAAAGCAGCGAACGGCTTCATCGACTGTCAGCTTGCCACGCATCAAAGAGACGGCGTTTGCCACCTGCGGTTTTACCGGTTCATCCTTAAATGGCCGACCTTTTACCGGTCGGTCTCTATTGCCGTACCGAGTGAGGATCTCTTCGTCTCCGATCCTCTCCCCACGTCTGAACAGTCGCATGAGGAGAGATGTTAAATCCCGGGCCGGAGCACCTGTAATCAGGACAACACTTTCTGCGATTGTGTGCAGGTCACAGCCATCCAAAATGGTGGATAATTGCCGAGTTTGAACGATCGGTCGCATATCTGCCTATGCAAGAAGCTGCTCCTTCCTGCATCCATGCCGTATAAGCATGGACCCACAGACGGCGTGTCATCGGGTGAGGGCGTGCTTGAGGCGTGTGGCGGCGGCCATGGCGGGCCACAGGCGGGTGGCCAGGTTCCGGGCGAGGATGCCGCCCCGCGTCGCGGGGACGAGCAGCGCCGACGCCTGCGCGACGTTGCGCTGCTTGGGTTCCACCAGGCGCCGGTGCGCGGCCTCGTACGCGCGGAACACCGCACCGGGGTCGCCGGGGCGGGCGGCCAGCGCCTCGGCGAGGGTGAACGCCCCCGCCATGGCCAGGGTGGACCCGTCCCCGAACAGCGACACGCAGGACGCGGCGTCGCCGAGGAGCGCGACGCGGCCCTTCCACCAGCGGGGCAGGCGCACCTGGCTGACGGAGTCGAAGTAGAGGTCGCCGGCGGCGCGCACCTGTTCGAGCAGTTCCGGCGCCCGCCAGGACACGTCCGCGAAGGCGTCGGTCAGCATCCGCTTGTGCTGCTCGGTGTCGCGGTGGTCGAAGCCGGGCTCCTCGGGGCTGCGGTAGAGGAAGAACGCGCCCGCGGGCTTGGGATTCACCGCGATCGCCTTGCCGGGCGTGTTGTGCATGAGGATGTCCCGGCCCGCCCCGGCGGCCCCGCCGGCGAGCGGCGCGGTCGCGACGTACAGGCCCATGTGGCGCACGAGCCCGCTCTGCGGTGTCCCCGTCCCCCGGCCGAACGTCAGGCGCCGCGTCACCGAGTGCAGGCCGTCGGCTCCGATCACCAGGTCGAAACGGCGGGGTGCGGAGCGCTCGAAGGTGACGTCCACCCCGTGCCCGTCCTGACCGAGCGCCGTGATGGAGTCGTCGAAGAGGAACTCGGCGTGGTCGCGGCTCGCCTCGTAGAGGATCGACGCGAGGTCGCCGCGCGGCACCTCGACCTCGTCCCTTCTCTGGAAGGCGCGCATGTCCATCCGGCCGACGCGCCGGCCCGCCTCATCGACGAAACTGACCCCGGTCGTGCCGGTGGCGGCCTGGCGTAACCGGGGCATGACACCCATGCGCTCCGCGACCGGGACGGCCGGCCCTCTGACGTCCACCGGGTTGCCGCTGGACCGCGGCTCTCCGCCGCGCTCCACGACCGTGACCTGGAACCCGTGCTTGGCCAGCCAGTAGGCCAGCGTCGGTCCCGCGATCCCGGCCCCGGAGATCAGCACCGTGCTCATGACACACCCCCTAACCGGAGGGTTTTCCTCCGCATGTAAGACGGTATCCTAACCGGAGGAAAATCGTCCATATCCCGCTCGGTGGTGAGGTGGCAGTGGAGAAGGGGCTGCGCGCCGACGCGCGCCGCAACCGGGATCTGATCGTCGCCGCCGCCCAGGACCTGTTCCTGGAACAGGGCGTGGACGTGCCGCTGGAGGAGGTCGCCCGCCGGGCCGGCGTGGGCGTCGGCACCCTCTACCGCCGCTTCCCGGACCGTGATGCACTGCTCCGTGCCGTCGGCGAGGAGAGCCTGCGCCGCCTGGACGACCTCGCGGAGGCCGCCTGGCGTGAGGAGCCCGACGCCTGGCACGCGCTGTGCCGCTTCCTGCGCGGTTCGGTCGAACTACGGCTGGGCGTGCTGCCCGCGAAGCTCGAACCCCACCTCCACCAGGGGATGCGCGCCGGCGCCGACCTGCACGAAATCCGGCAGCGGGTGATCGCCGGGGTCCAGCGGATGACCGAGCAGGCACAGGCGGACGGCGCGCTGCGCGCCGACATCGGCCCCGGCGACATCGCCCTGCTGATGACCCTGCAGGTCTACACGCCGGCGGGCATGCACAACGAACAGGCGATGGGGCGAGTGGTGGAGATCGTGCTGGACGGCCTGCGCGCCGACGGCGGATCACCCCTCCCCGGGACCCCGCTCGACGAGGACGACCTGCACCACTACACCGCCGTACGGCTCCCGCCCGCCCAGTGACGCTCGCGCGATGACGGGCCTCCGGTAGGGGATACCGCACTATTTATTATGCTGGGCATAATAAATGCATGGCGAGTGAAGAGGCCGTCGCGGCGATCCGGTCCTGGACACGGCTCGACCAGGCGATCACCGCGTTCAACCGGCAGGTGGAGGCGCGGTTCGGCGTGACCGGGGCGCAGCTGGCGATCCTCCGGCTGGTGGCCGAGTGGGGGCCGCGGGTGCGTCTGGCCGACCTGCGCGACCGGCTGGTGATGCACCCCGCCACCATCGGCCAGCTCCTGGACCGCCTGGCCGCCCGGCGCCTGGTGGAGCTGACCCCCGATCCCGATGACCGGCGCCGCCGCATCGTGGGCCTGACGCCGGAGGGCCGCCGCGTCGCGGAGGAGGCGCCGCTGGTCGGTCCGGTGCGGCTGCGCCACGCTCCTGCAGACGCCGGACGGCTGCGCCGGTTGGCGGCCGCCCTCGACGACGCGGTCGTCCTGTTCGGACTGGAGGATTACGCCACATGACTCCGCCTGAGAGCGGCATCACGGTGCTCGGCGTCGACAACATCCTGTTCACCGTCGGTGACCTGAACGAGGCCGTGGAGTTCTACACCGCGCTCGGTCTTCCGCTCGCCTTCCGGATGGACGAGCCCGGCATCGCGCTGTTCCGGCTGGGCGGCGAGCCGGCGGGGCTGCTCGTACGCCGCGGTGAGATCTCCGCGGCGGCGGGTTCCGGCGAGGGGCGGCCGCGGCTGTGGCTGGAGGTGGCCGACGCCCGGGTCACCGCGCGGACCCTGCGGGAGACGGGTGTCGCCGCCCTCGCCGACCCCTTCCCGGTCGCGACCGGATGGACCGTCGAGGTCGCCGATCCCTGGGGCAACGTGGTCGGCTTCACGGACTACACCACCATGCCCGAGCGGGGCCGCGGCGCCTGACGCCGTCCCGCTCGTGCGCGGGAGCGGGCGAGCAAAGTCGCGCGCTGTCGCGACCAGCCCGTTCCAGCCGTGCCGTCATGCCCGGCGATGTGGCGCGAACCGGCCGGTCGTAGTTCAGCGCCCCGTCGCGGTGCGATCTACTAAGCAGTCGGTAACTCATGACAGATTCCGCCCGGCGAAGGCGCGCTGCTCGGCCTTCCACTGCTCGGTCGGTCTGCTGTCAACCTGCTGATCACCAGTGCGGACAGGCTGGAGCTCGACACCGCTCCCGGCAGCGCCGGCAACTCGCGGTCGGCGTGGATCGCACCCGGGACTGCCGCTGCCGCGGCGAGCCTGGGTCGACCGCTGACGACACGCGGCCTGCAGTGCCGGAACCGCTGCTAGCGTTCCGAGATAGCAGGAGGAGACGGAATGCTCGTGATACACGGAGGCTGGGACGCCGGCCGCCTCGTGCTCTGGGCGGAGGACGCGGCCGGCGCGGAGCCCGGTGTCTCCCGCGCCGAGGTGCGCCCCCACCCCTTCGCCGTCCCGGCGAGCACCCTGGCCGCGGAGCTGTCGCGCTGGGGGGACGCGACGACCGAGGCGGCGGGCAAGGCCGTGTCCGGCGAAGCCGTGCTGCTGCTGCCGAGTTCGGCGACGAGTCCCCTCCCTTCCCCGGAGACCGGCCTGCGGATCACCGCGCGCCGCCCGAGGATAAGTCCATGGCGGGTGCCCGCGCTGCTGGTCGAGCCGGGGCCCGCGCTGCGCCTGCTGACGGAGACGTTCGAGCCGCCACCCGTCGCCGGGCCGTCCCTGCGCTATCTGGCGGTCGTCGCCGCCCACGCCCGTGACCTGGTGCGGCGCGGCCGGGTGCTGCCCCAGCTCGTCGCCGAGGACGGCGGCTACGCCGCGCGCTGGCGGCCGGTGGTGAGCGGCCCGCACGCCGACCGCTTCCGGGAGCTCGCCGCCGCGATGCCGCCGGTCTGCCGGGCCGTGGGCGAGGAACGCCCCTCGGCCCACGTGCTGATCGAGGCGCTTGCGGGCCTGGCCGACGCCGCCGTACGGCAGGCCCTGCCCGAGCGTCTGCTGGGCGGGCACCATCCCGGGCGGCGCGGTCCCCTGGCCGACCGCTGGACGGTGGCGCTCACCGGTGACACGGCGGCCCTTCCCGGAGTGCGCGAGCAGGAAGCGAAGACGCTGGCCCGGCCGCTGGAGGACTGGTTCAGGGCCGCCCACCAGCTCGACGGCCCGGTCAAGGTCTGCTTCCGTCTCGTCGAGCCCCTCCTGACCGAGGAGCACCCCGGGCAGGATGCGACCGCGGGCCAGGAGATGGCGGCCGAGCCCGCCGCGGCCCACGCCACCGCACCTCGCGGCCTGGCCGGAGCGGGCGCCGATCCCCCCGCGCAGGCAGAGACGACGGCCCCGCCGGACGCCGGAGGCTGGCGGGTGGAGTTCGCCCTCCAGTCGGCCGAGGATCCGAGCCTCTATCTGCCCGCTCCCCTGCTCTGGGCGGGCGAGACCATGCCGGGCCTGCCCGGCCGTCCCGACGAGGCCCTGCTGACCGGCCTCGGCCGGGCCGCCCGCCTCTACCCGAAGATCGACGACGCGCTCCGGCAGGCCCGGCCGGCGCACGTCGACCTCGACGTGCAGGGGGCCTTCCATTTCCTCCGCCATGCCGCGCCGCTTCTCCAGTCGGCCGGGTTCGGCGTGCAGCTGCCCGCGTGGGCGGGCCGCACCAGGCTCGGCCTGAAGCTCACCACGCGTTCGCGCTCCGGGCCGGGGGCCGCCGCCGCCCAGGGGTTCGGGCTGGCGCAGCTCGTCGACTTCCGGGCCGAGCTGGCCGTCGGCGACGAGACGATCGGCGAGGAGGAGCTGGCCGAGCTGGCCCGGCTCAAGGTGCCGCTGGTCCGGCTGCGCGGCCAGTGGGTCGAGCTGGACGCCCGGCAGCTCGGGGCCGCGCTGAAGGCGGTGGAGCGGCGCGGTTCGGGGCAGACGACGGTCGGCGAGATCATCCAGGAGGTGGTCCACGGCGGGGATGACGACCTTCCACTGGTCGCGGTGGACGCCGACGGCCTGCTCGGCGACCTGCTGTCCGGCGAGGCCGATCGCCGTCTCGAACCCGTCGCGACCCCGGCCGCCTTCCACGGCACGCTGCGGCCCTACCAGGAGCGCGGCCTGGCCTGGCTCACCTTCATGTCCCAAATCGGGCTTGGCGGCATCCTTGCGGACGACATGGGATTGGGCAAGACCGCCCAGACGCTGTCGCTTCTGACGAAAGAGCGTGAGTCGGGCGAGCCAGTAGAGGCGACGTTGCTGGTGTGCCCGATGTCGCTGCTCAGCAACTGGCAGAAGGAGGCCGCCCGTTTCGCGCCGTCGCTGGACGTCTATCTCCACCACGGCACGGCCCGTCTGCGCGGTGAGGAGCTGGCCGAGCGGGTCGCCGCCGCCGACCTCGTCCTCACGACGTACGGCACGGCGTTGCGCGACCGCGACGTCCTCGCCGGGTTCACCTGGGCCCGGGTCGTCTGCGACGAGGCCCAGGCCATCAAGAACGCCGCCGCCCGGCAGGCCCAGGCCGTGCGCTCGCTCCCGGCGCGGACGCGGCTGGCGCTGACCGGTACGCCGGTGGAGAACCACCTGGCGGAGCTGTGGTCGATCATGGAGTTCTGCAACCCCGGCCTGCTCGGATCCGCGAGGGTTTTCCGCGACCGCTATCAGGAGCCGATCGAACGGCGGGGCGACGAGGCGGCGACCGCCGCGCTCAGGCGGGTCACGGCCCCGTTCGTACTGCGGCGCCTCAAGACCGACAAGACGATCATCTCCGATCTGCCGGACAAGATGGAGATGAAGGTCTGGTGCACGCTCACCCCGGAGCAGGCGAGCCTCTACCAGGCGGTGGTCGAGGACATGATCGGCAGGATCGCCGGCAGCGAGGGCATCGAGCGGCGCGGGAACGTCCTGGCCGCGATGGCCAAGCTCAAGCAGGTCTGCAACCACCCGGCCCACCTGCTCAAGGACGGCTCCCGGCTGGCGGGCCGCTCGGGGAAGCTGGCCCGGCTGGAGGAGCTGGCCGAGGAGATCCTCAGCGAGGGCGACAAGGCGCTGGTCTTCACGCAGTACGCCGAGTTCGGCTCGATGCTGCAGCCCTACCTGGCGGCTCGTCTCGACCGTCCGGTGCTGTGGCTGCACGGAGGGCTGCCGAAGAAGACGCGCGACGCGCTGGTGGAGCGGTTCCAGACCGAGGACGAGCCGATGATCTTCCTCCTGTCGCTCAAGGCCGCCGGCACGGGGCTGAACCTCACCGCCGCCAACCACGTCGTGCACGTGGACCGGTGGTGGAACCCGGCCGTGGAGGACCAGGCCACCGACCGGGCGTTCCGCATCGGGCAGACCCGCGACGTGCAGGTCAGGAAGTTCATCTGCGCGGGGACCCTGGAGGAGCGGATCGACGAGATGATCGAGCGCAAGAAGGCCCTGGCCGGCAGCGTCGTCGGGACGGGCGAGGACTGGATCGCCGAGCTGTCCACGGCGGAGCTGCGCGAGCTGTTCCGCCTGTCCCCCGAGGCGGTGAGCTGAATGCCCGTCGGCCCGGACGGCTGGTTCGAGGCCGCGCGGCCCATCAGGGTCGAGGGCGGCATCAGGGCACGCTCGAAGCGGGGGACGATCGGCGAGCAGTGGTGGTCGCGGCGGTTCGTCGACATCCTGGAGCGCGTCTGCGACCCGGGCAGGCTGAGCCGGGGCCGCGCCTACGCACGGCGCGGCCAGGTGCTCGATCTCGACCTCGGCCCCGGGCTGGCGAAGGCCCGGGTGCAGGGCTCCCGTCCGGAGCCGTACGACGTGCGCGTGCGGATCACGGCGTACGGCGCGGACGAGTGGGCGGGGCTGACCGCGGCGCTGGGCGCACAGGCCCTGCACCGCGCGAAACTGCTCGCCGGAGAGATGCCGCCGGAGGTCGAGCAGGTCTTCGACGCGTGCGGGCTGCCGCTGTTCCCGGGCGAACGCGGGCTGGACATGGACTGCTCCTGCCCCGACTGGGGATTCCCCTGCAAGCACCTGTCCGCGGTGCTCTACCTGCTGGCCGAGGCGTTCGACGAGGATCCGTTCCTGGTGCTGGCCTGGCGGGGCATGGCCAGGGACACCCTGCTCGACGCCCTCCGCCACATCGGCGGGCAGGGTGGCGGCCACGGCCACGGCGAACAGGTCGCCGGCGGGCCGGACCCAGGTGAGCCGGGGGACGGCGGCGCGACGCCGGGGCTTCTCGACGTGGCCGACGTCCCGTTCGCCGGGCGTCTCGGCGACTTCTACGAGCCGGGCGTCCCGGCGGCCCGTCTCGGCCCGCCGGCCGATCCCGGGTCGCCTCCCGACCTGCTGTTGCGCGCGCTGGACCCGCCGCCGGTCAAGGCCAGGCACATTCCGCTCCTCGACCTGCTGCGGCCCGCGTACCGGAGGTTCGCGGCCGAGGAAGACGAAGCGGCCGGATGAGGGCAAGCGGCCGGATGAGACGAGGCGGCCGAATGAGGATCAGGTGTCCTCGAAGCTCTGCGGGACCATGACCCGGACGCCGTTCGGGACGGTCCTGAGCACGAGCGGGGTGCACAGCCGCACCTCGCCGTCGATGTCGGCCGCCAGCGGCGGGTCGGTCTCCAGCAGCATCTCCTGGCCGGTCACGAACGGGCCGCCCGCGAGACTGGTCCACTTGCCGGTGGTCGCCCGTACGAGGGTCTCGCCGAGCAGCCGCAGCCGCTTGCCCGAGCCGAGCTGGTAGGCCACCAGCTTGCGGTTGTCGATGCTGACGTCCCTGGCGATCTGCCACCCACCGTGGAAGCGGCCGTTGGCGATGTTGAGCTGGTGGGTCAGCAGCTCGTGGCGTTTGCCGTCCACCGTGATGTAGGCGCGGAACGGCCGGTGCCGGGGCAGGATCGTGAGCGCGGTCAGCGGGTAGGCCGCACGGCCCAGCATCCGCTTGACCCACGGCTTCACAGTGCCCGCCACCTCGACCGAGACGCCGAAGCTCGCGAGGTTGGCGAAGGGCCGGTCGCCGCAGATCCCGAGGTCGATGTCGGCCACCTTGCCCTCGCCGAACACGCCGATCGCGCCCGCCAGGTCGAGCGGCAGCCCGAGGCTGCGGGCGAAGTTGTTGGTGGTGCCCAGCGGCAGCACGCCGAGTGCGACGTCGCGGCCGGCCACGTGCCTGATCGAGCTGCTCAGCGTGCCGTCGCCGCCGCCGACCACGAGCAGGTCGGGCCGCGGTTCGAGCGCCCGGGCGATGACGTCGCGCAGCCGTGACGGGTCGGTCACCGGATGGATGCCGGTGAGCCGGAAGTCCCGCTCCCGCAGCAGCCGCACCACCTCGGCGTAGCGGCGGCGGCCTCGCCGGGACTTGGTGTTGACGACGACGGCGGCCCTGCGCTCCCGATGGATGGCCGCGGTGTGATCCGCCTTGCTCCGCACGCTCACATGCTAGGGGCCGCCGGGCGCGGGCGCGCATGAGCGTGCCCGGCGGCCGTCCGGGCGGACGGCGGCCGGGCACGGGGACCGCCGGGAGGCGAGGTCACCTCCCGGCGGTCACTGCCGGCGCGTCACTTCGCGCGGTCGCCTTCCCGCCGGCCGGTTCCGGCGGTCAGTTCTCTGCGGTTACTTCTCTGGTGGTCACTTCTTGGCCGGGGTGACCTGGACGATCGCGCCCAGGTTGGCCGGAAGCGGGCTGATCAGCTTGATCTGCACGCCGAGCTGCTTACCCTCGTCACCGGGGTTGCCGGTGCCGAGGATCGCGCCGCCGATGTCGGTGCCGTACAGCTCCGTCGCCGGGGTGCCGTCGGCGTGGACGACCCGGGTCGAGTACATCTGGTTGCCCTTTGACGGGACGACGGCCGAGGAGTCACGCTGGCGGTAGTAGAGGCTGCCGTCGCGGACCTCCAGGCCGGGGTACCAGCCCTTGGCGTCCGTGAACGTCGTCACCGCGGCCTGCTTGCCGAACGAGGTGCAGTACTCCGTGAACGGCTCGCCCTCGACGCACTCCTTGAACGGGTAGGTGCCGGCGAAGTTGAACGCCGCGTTGGACGACTGCGGGCGGGACTGCAGGTTCTTCAGCGTGCTCGGGTCGTGCGCGGCCGCGTCGCCCGTACGGCGCAGCGGGTCGAAGTGCGAGTCCACGATGAGGAGCTCGCCCTTCGGGCCCACCGACGGCAGGTCGAACGTGCGGCCCGAGACGTCGTTGTTGGCCACGGAGGTGTCGCGGTACCACACGAGCAGGCCGGGGGCGTTGTACTTGAGCTTCTCCACCTTCCAGGCGCCGTCGCGCAGCCAGGTCGAGTCGTAGGCGTACTGCAGGCCCTTGTCGAACCCGTCGAAGTTGCGCCACTCGGCCAGGTAGTACTGCGCCGCCTGCTCCTGGCCGGAGTGGATGACCCACCCGGCGCCGCTGCTGTCGGTGAACGTGCCCTTGGTGGCCGTCCAGCCGTTGGCGCCGCCCTCGACGTCGTCGGTCCAGACCGCGGTGGCGCCGTTGTTCAGCGAGAAGTCGTCGTTGAACCAGCCGCGCTGCACGGACGCCGCGTCCGTGTTGTAGCGCAGGCGGATCTGGACGGACTTGCCCGCGAACGGCGCGAGGTCGACGTAGAGGTGGTGCCAGCCGCCGCTCTCACCGGTGAGGCCGTACTTCTTGTTGCCGTAGTCCTTCAGCCGGCCGTTGGGGTCGGTGTAGTCGTCGCCGGTGCTGGCGAGGCTGCCGTCCTCGTTGTAGATCTTCTGCTCGGTCCAGGTGGCGCCGCCGTCGGCGGAGACCTCGAAGAAGCCGAAGTCCCAGTCGGCCTCGATGCCCCAGTCGCTCCACCACCGGAACTTCACGTCCGTCCCGGCCGGGACGTCGACGGTCCTGCTCAGCTTGTTGTCGGCCCAGTCCTGGTCGCTGTTGGACCACCACAGGTTCGACCCGCTGTGCGGGGTGGACATGATGTTCAGCTTGTCCGGCAGGTTGATCCGGATGCCGTCCTCGGTGCCCTTCGGCGTACGCGAGGTCTGCCCGACCGCCACGAGCTGGTTCTTGCCACCCTGCTCGATGACCTTCGGGTTGGCCCAGCCGAGCACCCACTTGTCCCACAGGCCCATGTGGGTGGGCAGGGACTGGAAGATCGGCCCGGAGTGCGAGCCGCTCGACATCAGGTCCCAGAAGTCGACGTCGGAGTCGCCGGCGCCGGTGGTGTCGTACAGGTCCGGCAGGCCGAGGTCGTGGCCGTACTCGTGGGCGAACACGCCCACGCCGGAGTCCTCGGGCTGGAGGATGTAGTTGGAGATCTTGGTGCTCGTGCCCGGGATGGTGTAACCGCCGGCCACGTCGCTGGAGTGGGCCCACAGCGAGAACGTGCCCTCGTTGCCGCCGCCGCCCGACTTGTCCTCACCGGCGTGGATCAGCACGAGGTGGTCGATGACGCCGTCGGGCTCGTCGTAGTTGCCGTCGCCGTCGGCGTCGGAGACGTCCTCCACGTCGTAGCTCGCCCACGGGAAGTTCGGGTTCGACTTCACCAGCGCGTCGACCGCGTCGACCGCGAGCTGGGCGGCGCCCCGCGGGTTGTCCGGGTGGCCGGTCATGTCCTGCGGGTAGGTGTGACACTTGCCCGCGCCGTACCACGCCTCGGAGTGCGGGACCTTGAGCCAGCCGACGGCCTCGCCGGTGACGGTGTAGGCGCCCTTCGACATCTCCTCGTACATGTTCTTCATGGTCGAGCCGGAGATGTCGATGCCCTTCTTGCCGTCCCGGGGATCCTTCAGGTCCGGCCGGACCCGGGTCGTGATCCCCTTCGAGCTGTAGAGCATGTTGTTGTAGTGGGCGGTGTTGAAGTCGGCCACCCACATGGAGTTGTTGTCCTTGCCCCCGCCGGCGGCGGTCGCGGGGTTGGGGATCGTGTTGTGCAGCGGGCCGTTGAGCTTGGTGCCCGGAGGCTCGGTGATGCAGTCGTCGACGTCGTCGATCGTCTTCGGGTGCGACCAGCCGGAGAAGTCGTCGTTGGCCTGGTCGTTGAACTCGACCAGCAGCGTGAGGAGCTTGGCGGTCCGGGTCGTCTTCGCCTTCTTGTAGATGAAGTCGAAGGGGTTCTTGCCGGTCCTGATCGCCTGCTTCTCGTGCTTGGCCAGCACGCGCGCCGCGACGGGGTTGCCGCTGGCGAACTTGTGGTCGACGGCCCGCGCCAGGGCCGCGGTGCGCTGGGCGCCCTTGGCCGGGACCTTCTCCTCGGTCGTGGTGAAGTCGCCCTGCGCGCGCGGCGGCGCATAGTTGATGTAGTGGTCCTTGGCGGAGGGCTGGTAGCCCGCCGTAGGAGCCGCAGCCGCCGCACCGGCCGCGGCCAGACCTCCTGCCGCCAGCCCGAGCGCGGGCACGATCGCGGCGAGACGCCGGATTCTTCTGGACAACGAGATCCCTTCCCGTCCGGGTTCCCCGGACACCCATGCACGGCGCGCCGGGATGAGCGCGCATGCGGGACCTTAAACGAGGGGGTAAAGGGCGGGTAAAGAGGCATCCGGCATGGTTGTCAAAATGTGATCTGTACCGAAAACCGTTAATAATTCCGGATGAGACCCGATACCGAACCGTGCCGTAAAGTCCTCACGTGAACGAGCTGACCTCCGCGCTCGCCGCGGCGCTGCCGGACGGGCGAGTCCTCACCGATCCCGACGTGGTCGACTCGTATGCCAGGGACCGCACGTTCGTGCGGCCCGGCCGGCCGCTCGGCGTGGTCCTCGCGCAGTCGCGCGACGACGTCGTGGCCACGATGCGCTGGGCGAGCGAGCACCGCGTGCCGGTGGTCCCGCGCGGCGCGGGCACCGGCCTCGCCGGCGGGGCGACGGCCGTGGACGGGTGTGTCGTCCTGTCCCTCGCACGGATGACCGCGATCCGTGAGCTGTCGCCGCAGGACGAGATCGCCGTCGTGGAGCCCGGCGTCATCACCGCCGACCTCGACCGGGCGGCCCGCGAGCACGGCCTGATGTACGCCCCCGACCCCTCGTCGTACGAGATCTCGACCATCGGCGGCAACCTGGCGACGAACGCGGGCGGCCTGCGGTGCGTGAAGTACGGCGTGACCCGCGACTCGGCGCTGGGCCTTGAGGTCGTGCTGGCGGACGGCCGGGTACTGAACACCGGCCGCCGCACGATGAAGGGCGTGACCGGCTACGACCTGACCGGCCTGTTCGTCGGCTCGGAGGGCACGCTCGGTGTGATCACGGCCGCGACGCTGCGGCTGCGGCGGGCGCCGCGCGAGACGGCCACGGTCGCCGCCGAGTTCACCTCGCTGCGCGACGCCGCGGCGGCCGTGTCGGCGATCGTCGCCGCGGGCTGTCAGCCCTCGCTGCTCGAACTCATGGACCGCACGACGCTGCAGGCCATCGACGACTGGAAGAACATCGGGCTGGAGCCGTCCACCAGGGCGATGCTCATCGCCCAGGCGGAGGGCGCGGCGGACGAGATGGCCGACCTGTGCGCGGCCGCCTCGTTCGTCGCGGTCTCCTCCACCCCGGAGGAGGCGGCCGAGCTCATCGGCATCAGGCGCCTGGCCTACCAGGCCAAGGAACGGCTGGGCCAGTGCCTGGTCGAGGACGTGTGCGTGCCCCGGTCGGTGCTCCCCGAGATGATCACCAAGATCGAGGAGGTCGCGGTCCGGCACGGCGTCATGATCGCGACGGTCGCGCACGCGGGGGACGGCAACCTGCACCCGGTGTTCGTGTTCGACCGGGGCCTGGCCGAGCCGCCGGAGGAGGTCTGGGCCGCGGCCGACGAGGTCTTCCGTGCCGCACTCGGTCTCGGCGGCACGCTGACCGGCGAGCACGGCGTCGGCCTGCTGAAGAAGCGCTGGCTGAGCCTGGAAACCGGCCCGGTGGCGGCCGAACTGCACCATGGCATCAAGCAGGTGTTCGACCCGCTCAACATCCTCAACCCCGGTAAGGCCATCTGACCACTGGTAGCGTTTGCCTCCATTGTCAAGGATCAGGGGTAATCGGGGGCAATGGTGGCGTTAGAGGCTGGAGATCCGGACCGCCTGGGCCCGTTCACGCTCGTCGACCGGCTCGGGGAGGGTGGCCAGGGGGTCGTCTTCCTCGGGCGTGGCCCGGCGGGCGAGCAGGTCGCGGTCAAGTTGCTGCACACCCGGCTGACGGCCGATCCGGAGGCGCGGGAGCGGTTCCTGCGCGAGGTCGCGCTGGCGCAGCGGGTCGCGCCCTTCTGCACGGCCCCCGTCCTGTACGCCGATCTCGCGGGCAATCAGCCGTACATCGTCAGCGAGTTCGTGCCCGGGCCCTCGCTGCGGCAGCTCGTGGACCGGGAGGGGCCGCGCCGGGGCGCCGCGCTCGAACGGCTGGCCATCAGCACGGCGACGGCGCTGGCCGCCATCCACCGGGCGGGGATCACCCATCGCGACTTCAAGCCGGCCAACGTCCTGATGGGCCCCGAGGGTCCGGTCGTCATCGACTTCGGAGTGGCCAGGGCACCCGACTCGCCCCAGTCCACCGCGACGGGCGCGTCCATCGGCACCCCCGCCTACCTGGCCCCCGAGGTGCTCTCGGGCGGCACGGCGGGCGCCTCCGCCGACATGTTCGCCTGGGGCGTCACGATGGTGTTCGCCGCCACCGGCAGGCCCGCCTTCGGGGCGGACTCGATCCCCTCGGTGATCACGCGGATTCTGCAGGCGCCGCCCGACCTGGGCGATCTCGCGGCGCCCCTGCGGGACATCGTCGCCGCCTGCCTGTCGAAGGACCCCATGCTGCGTCCCTCGGCCGAGGACGTGGTCGCGCGGCTCACCGGGCAGCCCACCGTGCCCGTCCGGCCCGCCGCCGCACCGCAGCCGCAGGCGTCCGGGCCGGGGCCGCACGGGGCCGGCCCGCATGCCCCCGTGCCGGGGCCGCAGGGCGCCGGAGCGCCCACGCCGCCCGCACCGCCCGTGCGGCGCGGGCCCGGCCCCGACGGGCCGCGGCCGCGGCGGCCGGTGCTGACGTGGACGGCGGCCGGGATCGGGGTGTCGGCCCTCGCGGCGGCGGCCTTCCTCGTGCCGACGTGGGTGTCCGCCCGGCAGATCTCCTCCGAGGACGCCCTCGGCCCCACCGCGTCGCCCGCGGTGACGGAGCCCCGGGACGACGAGATGCCCATCCCGCAGCCGTCCGAGCCGGTCATCCCCGAGCGGCACAAGACCAGGAAACCCTCGCCGAGCCCGGCGGTCCGGCCGCCCAGCCCGATCGCGAAAGCGGCCGCCTCCCCCTCGCACGCCCGCCAGGCGCGGCCGTCGACCGGCAGGACGATCCCGGCCGAGGTCAAGCCCACAACCACGCACAGGATCACGCCACCGGCGCAGTCCACACCGGCACCGGCCAAGACCACCCCGGCGCCGGCGAAGACCACCGCGGCGCCCAAGCCCAGCCCGACGCTGAAACCGACCCCGGCGAAGACCACGGCGGCGCCCAAGCCCAAGCCCAACACCTACACGGCCGCGGGCGTGTGCGGCGCCGGCTACTCGGTCGTCGACTCCCACTCCTACGGAGACGCGACGACGTACCTGCTCTACAACTCGTCCAAGGGCTACAACTGCGTGATCACCCTGTCGAAGTACGTCATGTCCGGCAAGGTCAAGATGAGCGCCGTGCTCAAGGTCCAGAACGGCTCGTCGGGCAACGACTCCGGCTCCTACGAGGTGTACGCCGGGCCGCTCCGGCTGCCGGCCAAGGGCAAGTGCGTCATCTGGGGCGGCGGCTACGGCACCGCCGCCTGGACCAGCGGGTGGTCCCACTGCGGCTGACCACGTACGACCGCCCGTCCGGGGAAATGTGATAACGCGTACGAGAAGTGCGCCTCCTTCCTTCGGCAGGCGGCGTCCCCGCCGATCTCCGTCACGCCCGTCATCCATCTGAGCGGGGACCGGGGGCGAGCGGACGGCCGGAGCGCCGGCGGCGGACTCGCCTCGTTGACGTGACGGCGGACCAACCCTGAGGATCATCACGTGACAGAACTGGGTTCGGTGGTGCCATGACGGTGCTCGTGAGCCGGCTGGACACCTCCGGCGGCGACTACGGCACCCGGCGCGAGGCCATGCTGGCGAAGCTCGCCGAGCTCGAGGCCGAGCACGCGAAGGCCGTCGCCGGAGGCGGGCCGAAATACGTCGAACGGCACCGGGAGCGCGGCAAGCTGCTCCCCCGCGAGCGGATCGAGCTGCTCGTCGACCCCGACTCGCCGTTCCTGGAGCTGTCCCCGCTGGCGGCCTGGGGCACCGAGTATCCGGTCGGGGCGAGCGTCGTGACCGGCATCGGGGTGATCGAGGGCGTCGAGTGCGTCGTCACGGCCAGCGACCCGACCGTGCGCGGCGGCGCGTCCAACCCCTGGACGCTGCGCAAGACGCTGCGCGCCGCCGAGATCGCGCTGCGCAACCGCATGCCGTACGTGAACCTGGTGGAGTCGGGCGGCGCGGACCTGCCGTCGCAGAAGGACATCTTCATCCCCGGCGGCCAGGTCTTCCGCGACCTGACCCGGCTGTCGGCCGCGGGCGTCCCGACGATCGCGCTGGTCTTCGGCAACGCCACCGCGGGCGGCGCGTACGTGCCGGGCCTGAGCGACCACGTCGTCATGGTGCGGGAGCGAGCCAAGGTGTTCCTCGGCGGCCCGCCCCTGGTGAAGATGGCGACCGGGGAGGAGTCCGACGACGAGTCGCTGGGCGGCGCGCAGATGCACGCGCGGGTCTCCGGGCTGGCCGACCACCTCGCCGCCGACGAGTACGACGCGCTGCGCATCGGCCGCCGCATCGTGCGGCGGCTCGACTGGCGCAAGGCCGGGAACGCGCCCGTGGAGGGCTACGCGGCTCCGCTGTACGACGAGGACGAGTTGCTGGGCGTTGTGCCCGATGACCTGAAGGTCCCGTTCGACCCTCGCGAGGTCCTGGCCCGGGTGGTGGACGGCAGCGACTTCGACGAGTTCAAGCCGCTCTACGGGCCGAGCCTGGTCACCGGGTGGGCGAGTGTCCACGGCCACCCGGTCGGGGTCCTCGCCAACGCCGGCGGCGTGCTGTTCGGCGCGGAGTCGCAGAAGGCCGCCCAGTTCATCCAGCTCGCGAACCAGTCGCGTACGCCGCTCGTCTTCCTGCAGAACACCACGGGGTACATGGTCGGCAGGGAGTACGAGCAGAGCGGCATCATCAAGCACGGCGCGCTGATGATCAACGCGGTGGCGAACTCGACCGTGCCGCACATCACGATCGTGATGGGCGCCTCCTACGGCGCGGGCAACTACGGCATGTGCGGACGGGCCTACGACCCCCGCTTCCTGTTCAGCTGGCCGAGCGCGAAGTCGGCGGTCATGGGGCCCGCCCAGCTCGCGGGCGTCATGTCGATCGTGGGCCGGGCCGCCGCGCAGGCGCGGGGACAGGTCTACGACGAGGATGCCGACGTGGCGATGCGCGCGGCGGTCGAGGCGCAGATCGAGTCGGAGTCGGCCGCGTTCTTCCTGTCCGGCCGGCTGTACGACGACGGGGTCATCGACCCCCGCGACACCCGTACGGTGCTCGGGCTGTGCCTGTCCGCGGTGGCGGGAGCGCCCGACGCCGGCAGGCCCGGCTACGGCGTCTTCCGGATGTGACCGGCATGCTCATCGGCACCATGCGTACGCGGATCGACGGGGGTGAGGGGTCATGATCGGGCGGCTGCTGGTCGCGAACCGCGGGGAGATCGCCCGCCGGGTCTTCCGGACCTGCCGCGAGCTGGGAATCGAGACCGTCGCCGTCTTCTCCGACGCCGACGCGTCCTCCCCGCACGCCGCCGAGGCCGACCAGGCCGTACGGCTGGGCGCCCCTCTGGCGTACCTCGACCGGGAGCGGATCGTCGAGGCGGCCCGCAGGTCGGGAGCCGACGCGGTCCATCCCGGCTACGGCTTCCTGTCGGAGAACGCCGCCTTCGCCCGCGCCGTGCTGGACGCCGGGCTGACCTGGATCGGCCCCTCCCCCGAGGCCGTCGCCGCGATGGGCAAGAAGATCGAGGCGAAGGCGCTGATGGAGGAGGCCGGGGTGCCGGTGCTGCCGACCATCCCGCTGTCCCCGGACGCGCCTGTGGAGATCACCTCGCCCGTGCTGGTCAAGGCGTCGGCGGGCGGCGGCGGGCGCGGCATGCGGGTGGTGCGCGATCCCTCCGATCTGGCCGGCGCCGTCGAGTCGGCCCGGCGGGAGGCGCTGTCGGCCTTCGGCGACGGCACGCTGTTCGCCGAGCCGCTGCTGGAGGGCGCCCGCCACATCGAGGTGCAGATCCTCGCCGACGCCCACGGCACGGTCTGGGCGCTGGGCGAGCGCGAGTGCTCGATCCAGCGCCGCCACCAGAAGGTGATCGAGGAGGCCCCCTCCCCCGCGGTCACCCCCGAGCTGCGCCGCGACCTGAGCGAGGCGGCGATCCGGGCCGCCCGCGCGATCGGCTACCAGGGCGCCGGGACCGTCGAGTTCCTGCTGTCGGACGAGGGTTTCTTCTTCCTGGAGATGAACACCCGCCTCCAGGTGGAGCACCCGGTCACCGAGTGCGTCTACGGCGTCGACCTGGTCCGGCTGCAGATCGAGGTGGCCGAGGGCGCCCATCTCGCCGCGCTGCCGCCGAGCCCGGTCGGGAACGCGATCGAGGCCCGCCTCTACGCGGAGGACTCCGAGGGCCGCCCGCAGAGCGGTGTGCTGCACCGCTTCGAGATCCCCGGCGTGGACGGCGAGTTCGGACTCGGGGCACGGCTGCGGCTCGACTCCGGGGTGGTCTCCGGCAGCGAGGTGGGCGTTCACTACGACCCCATGCTCGCCAAGGTCGTCTCGTACGGCCGGGACCGGGCGGAGGCGGCCCGGCGGCTGGCGGACGCGCTCGCGCGGGCGCGGATCCACGGGCTGACGACCAACCGCGACCTGCTCGTGGGAGTGCTGCGGCACCCGGACTTCCTGTCCGGGGCGCTCGACACCGGCTTCCTCGACCGGCATGCCGCTCCGGCACCGCTCGCCGGGCCCGGGGCCGTACGGCTGTCCGCTCTCGCGGCGGCGCTCGCCGGGGCAGCGGCCAACCGCTCCGGCGCCCTGCGCGGAGGGGTGCTGGGCGGGCTGCCGAGCGGCTGGCGCAACGTCCCCTCCCAGCCGCAGCGCACGGCGTTCTGCACGCAGGACGGCGGACACCTGGAGATCGCTTACCGGCTGACCAGGGACGGGCTGCGGGCCGAGGGCTTCGAGGACGTCACGCTCGTAGCGGCGGAACCGGGCCGGGTGGTGCTGGAGACGGCGGGGCTGCGGCGGGCCTTCGAGGTGGCCGCGTACCCGGGCCCCGACGGCCGGCGGCTCGTGCATGTCGACTCTCCGCTCGGTCCGGTGCGGCTCACCCCGGTCGAGCGGCTGCCCGGACCGGCCGCGATCGCGACGCCCGGAGCACTGCCCGCCCCGATGCCGGGTACGGTCCTGCGTGTCGAGGTCAAGCCCGGCGACCTGGTCGAGGCCGGGCAGCCGGTGGTGGTCCTGGAGGCGATGAAGATGGAGCACACGCTCGTGTCCCCCGCCTCGGGCACGGTGGCCGCGCTGCACGTGACGCCGGGCGCGCAGGTCGAGGCGGGCGTGCCGCTCGCCGTGATCGAGCCGTCGCCGCCGCGGGGACCCGGCGGCGTCCCGCACCCGGAGGGCCCCGAGCCCCGGGCGGAAGCCGATGCGGAAGCCGATGCGGCGGCCGGAACACGGGTCGAGACGGAGGCCGGTGCGGCGGGCACGGTGAGCGACACGGCGACCGGCGCGGATCCGGGCGGGGAGGCGGAGTGACCACGAGCACACCCCAGGAGATCCTGGTACGCCGGGAGCAGGCGGGCGGCGTGGCCACGATCACACTCGACTCGCCGCACAACCGCAACGCGTTGTCGTCCCGGCTGCTGGGGCAACTCGACGAGGCCCTGTCATGGGCGCTGGACGAGGACGCCGTCCGGGTGATCGTGCTGACCGGCACGGGACCGGTGTTCTGCGCGGGCGCCGACCTGAAGGAGCAGCGCGCCGGCGGGGCGCCGGTCACCGCGTCGTTCCCCGGCATCATGCTGCGGATCTGGGAGAGCCCGAAACCGGTCGTGTGCCGCCTGAACGGCCCGGCCCGGGCGGGCGGCCTCGGCCTGGTGGCGGCCTGCGACTTCGCCGTCGCCCCGGTGACCGCGTCGTTCGCCTTCACCGAGGTGCGGCTCGGGGTGGTTCCCGCCATGATCGCGGTCACCTGTCTGCGCCGCCTGGAGCCGCGGGCGGCGGGTGAATACCTCCTCACCGGCGAGGTCTTCAGCGCCGGGCGCGCGGTCGAGATCGGCCTGCTGACCCGGGCCGTCCCGCAGGAGGACCTCGACGCGACCGTGGCGCACTACACCGGCATGCTGCTGCGCGGCGGCCCCGAGGCGCTGGCGATCACGAAGCGTCTCGTACGGGAGGTGCCGCTGCTGCCGGTCGAGGAGGGGTTGCGCGCCATGGCCGCCCTGTCGGCCGAACGCTTCACCTCCGAGGAGGGGCAGGAGGGCATCCGGGCGTTCGCGGAGAAACGGCCCGCCGCCTGGGTCCCGGCCGAGCCGCACACGGGCTCCGCGGACGCTGCTCCCCCACCGGCGGCGGGGGCCCCAGCGAAAGGCGAGAGCGCGTCCCGGACGAGCCCGGGGAACGCCGAGCCGCGGCGGCCCGGCGGCACGTCCGCGGCCGGAGACGCCGGGCGATGACGGCGCAGGCCGGGCGGCCGGGACCGGTGCGCGTCGCGAACTGCGGCGGCTTCTACGGCGACCGGCTGTCGGCCGCCCGGGAGATGGTCGAGGGCGGGCCGATCGACGTGCTGACCGGCGACTGGCTGGCCGAGCTCACCATGTCGATCCTCGCGGGCAACCGGCTCAGGGGCCGCCCCGGCTACGCCCGGACGTTTCTCACCCAGATGGAGCAGGTCCTCGGCACCTGCCTCGACCGGGGCATCAGAGTCGTCGCCAACGCGGGCGGCCTCGATCCCGCCGGTTGCGCGGAGGCCGTCGCGGCCCTGGCCGAACGGCTCGGGCTGCGCGCGGCCGTCGCCCACGTAACCGGCGACGACCTCATGCCGCTCGCCGCGCCGCCGGTCAACGCCGACACCGGCGAGACGCTCACGGCGACCCCGCTGACCGCCAACGCCTACCTCGGCGGCCGGCCCATCGCCGTGGCCCTGGAGCACGGCGCGGACGTCGTGGTCACCGGACGGGTCACCGACGCGGCGCTGGTGACCGGGCCCGGCATGTGGTGGTTCGGCTGGGAACCCGCCGACCTCGATCCGCTGGCCGGATCCGTCGTGGCCGGGCACGTGATCGAGTGCGGCTGCCAGGCGACCGGCGGCAACTACGCCTTCTTCGAGGAGGTGCCGGATCTCGCACACTGCGGCTTCCCCGTCGCCGAGCTGTACGCCGACGGATCGAGCGTGATCACCAAGCACCCCGGCACCGGTGGCCTGGTCTCGACCGGGACCGTGACCGCGCAGCTGCTGTACGAGATCGCCTCGCCGCGCTACCTCGGACCGGACGTGACCGCCCGGTTCGACACCATCCGGCTGGAGCAGGAGGGCCCCGACCGGGTCAGGATCACCGGCGTGCGCGGCGAACCCCCGCCGGACAGGCTGAAGGTCGCCGTCACCTATCTCGGCGGCCACCGCAACACGATGACGCTCGTGCTCACCGGCCTCGATCTCGCCGCCAAGGCCCGGATCGCGCAGGAGGCGATCTGGGCCCGCGTCCCGCGCGAGTCGTTCGAGCAGGTCCACGTGGACCTGACCCCCCTCGGCGTGAGCGGCACGGACACGGGTGGGACCGCGCTGCTGCGGATCACGGTCATGGATCCCGATCCGCGTAAGGCGGGGCGGGCGTTCTCCTCCGCGGTCGTGGAGACCGGCCTGGCGAGCTACCCCGGCTTCTACGGCCTGACGCCGCCCGGCGACGCCTCCCCGTACGGCGTCTACTGGCCCTCGTCGGTCGACACGGAGGCCGTGCTCCCGGTGGTGACCATGGGCGGGCTCCGCGTCGAGGTGCCGCACACCCCGCCCCGTCCGGTGCTGGGCGAGCAGGCGGGCGGGCCGCCGCCCGGCGACGCCGTCGGCGCCGCGATCCCGCCGTACACGGGGGATCTCGCGGCCGGGCCGGTCGCGCCGCTCGGCACGGTCGTCGGCGCCCGCTCGGGCGACAAGGGCGGCGACGCCAACCTCGGCGTCTGGGTGCGCGATCCCGCCCGGTATCCGTGGCTCGCGGCGTTCCTGACCGTCGACCGGCTGAAACGGCTGCTGCCGGAGGTCGCCCTCGTGCGGGTCGAGCGGTTCGCGCTGCCGAACCTGTACGCGCTGAATTTCGTCGTCCACGGGCTGCTGGGCCGGGGCGTGGCGGCCAGCCCGCTGCTCGACGCCCAGGCGAAGGCCCTCGGAGAGCGTCTTCGCGCCGTGTGCGTGCCCGTCCCCGCGTGACTAGGATTGCGCGCGATCGCCGCGAATCGGGGGAGAAGGACATGCGGTTGCGCTTTCTCGGCTCCACCTCCGAGGCGGGGGCCTGTCCCTCCCTCTACGAGACCGACCGCGGCACCATCGTCGTCCAGGGCCTGGAGGTCGTGGATCGGGAGGCCCGTGGCGACCTGCGCCACGTACTCGACGGGGAGACCGCGGTCGAGGTGCCGAGGGAGCTCCTCGTCGAGATCGCCCGGCGGGTCCTGCCCGATCACGGTTGAGGGCCGCCGTATGGCATGATCCGGCGTGCCGGGTCTACCGTGGACCGCACCACAACCGGAGGTGTGAGTGAGCGGTTTCCATCAGGCCCGGATGGACCTGGGAGCCCAGCTACGCCGGTTGCGGGAGAACGCCCGCCTGTCCGGGAAGGACCTCGCCGAGCGGCTGCGCTGGCAGCCGTCGAAGGTCTCGCGCATCGAGAACGCCCGCCAGACCGCCACCGAGGACGACGTGGCCCTGTGGGGGAAGGCGGTGGAGGCCGACCCCGAGACGATCGACGGCCTGATGCGGCAGGCGGCCGGGCTGCTGGAACGGCACGACTCCTGGCGGCAGCGGCACAGGAACGGTCTCGCCGCGCTGCAGGAGGACGTTCGCGACCTGGAGGCGCGCACCCGGCTGGTCCGGGCCTTCGAGCCGGGTGTGGTGATCGGCCTGCTGCAGACCACCGAGTACGCCAGGCACATCTTCGGCAAGGTCAGGCGGGTGCATGAGACCACCGGCGACGTGGACGACGCGATCAGGGTCCGCATGCGGCGCCAGGAGATCCTGTACGACCCGGCGAGGCGGTTCCGGTTCGTCATGCCGGAGGCGGTGCTGCGTTACCGGCTCGCGCCCCCGGATGTGATGCGCGGCCAGCTCGACCGGCTGATCGCGGTGACCACGCTGCCGAACGTGGAGTTCGGGCTGCTGCCGTTCGAGGCGCAGTTGCCGTCCGCCTTGATGAACTCGTTCTGGATCTACGACGACTGCGTGGTCGGGGTGGCGACCAGAACCAGGGACCTGCTGCTGCGCGACGCCGAGGACGTCGCCTTCTACGCGCAGGCGTTCGAGGAGTTCTGCGAGGTGGCGGCCTTCCACGACGACGCGAGGGCGCTGATCGTGCGCGCCCTCGACGACTACGCCCGGCCGCCGCGCTGACGACGGGCGGATGGGTCCCACCGCCCCTGTGTCGTTCACGTCACATCGGCGGCGGGTTCACCGCTCGCGGCATGGGAATCCACCGCCCGATCACCGGCGCCGTACAACACGAAGCCGGCCCAGCAGTACGGGTCCGGGTACCGGTCACGGAGGTCGCGCTGCGCAAGGCGCAGCGCGTTCAGGGGCGCGATTCCCTCGGCGAGACGGGCGTAGAAGGACTCCATCAACCGGCGTCCGAGTGAGTCGTGCACCTTCCACAAGCTGAGCACGACCGCACGCGCCCCGGCGACCGTGAAGGCATGCGCGAGGTTGAGCACTCCCTCGCCGGGTTCGATCAGTCCCCGGCCGGTGTCACACGCCGACAGAACGACCAGTCGCGTGTCACGCAGGTCCAACCCCACAATGTCCTCACCGGTGACGATCCCGGGCGGCGCGTCCGCGATCGCCGTGTTGGCACCCGCCAGGGCGAGGCCGCAGCGGAGCAGTGGCCGGGGCACCGCCCGCCACGGGATCCGCGTTTCCGGCTCGAGCGTGGCCGCGAGGTCGAGCGCCCATTCGGGATCGGGGTCGGGAAGGAAGAAACCGTGCGTGGCCAGATGAACGACACGCGGTGCGCGCACCGCGGCCAGGGCGTCGCGATCGGCCGCGGCCCCCACACGCAACTCGGCGTCCAGCAGCCGGGCGACCGTCCTGCCCTCCTCCCTGGTCCCGGGCAGCGGTGGAAAGCCCTCGGGGAACGCCTGGCTCAACCCCCGCCACTCCGACAGGTCCTCCCCCTCGATGGGGCCGAAGTCCGGGTCGGCCATCACCAGCGACCTGGAACCCTCACCCCGCTCCCTGTCGAACGTCAGCACGTCACGGCCCGTGCTCAGGTAGCTCAGCGACAGGTTCTCGGCGAGCGCCCGGCCGTCCTCCCCCGGCAGAAGCTCCCAGGGGATCAGCCCCAGATCGCCGTCCGGCGCGACGTGCAGGTGCCGCAGGGCCGGTCCCCCCGCCTCGTCGATCGCGGCCAGTAGCGGTTCGACGAGGGCGGAACCCAGATCCGCCATGGGACGCGGGTCGAGCGGCAGCGGCGGATCATGACGTCCCGCCGCTGCCACGTCCTCCTGCCACCGGCCCACCGCCGCGTCGATGTCCGCGGCGCGGCCCAGCCGCACGAGGCGGACGGCGCCGTTCGCGGCGAGGAAGCCGATGTACTCCGCCTCGCCCACATCCCGGCTCACCCCTCTCGTCAGGTCGAAGGGCACCCACTGGAAGACCTCCAGCAAGGCGGTTCCCGGTGCGAGCGCGGCGAGGATCCGCTCGGGGGTGGCCCGCAGGGCGTGCAGGTGCAGTGCCTGCTGCGGCACGGCGTCGGCGAGCGCGGACTCCAGCGCCTCCTGCCGGTCGAGCAACCGCGACAGCTGCGTCAGCTCGGCCCCGTCCGGATGGCTCGTCATCAGCTGGAGCAACTGGGCCGAGAGCTGGACGAACTCCGCGAGCGTGCCGCTGTCTCGGGCATTCCCCAGAAGTGCGGTGAAACCTTCCCGTGAAGCCCCCTTCCTCCCCGAGACCGCCGCGAAGGCCGTCCGGATGGCCGACCCGGCCAGGTGATCGGGAGCGGACAGCGCCAGCGACACCTCGATCTGCAAAGTTTGCGCGAGGCGGTGGAGGATCGCCTTACGGACGCCCTGGCCACCCGCGCCGAACGCGGTCCACTGGATGTGGTTTTCCGCCTCGATCGCGGTCGCCGCCAGTCCGAGGGCCTGCTCGTGATCACCCGCGTCGGCGAGCAGGCAGGCCCTCAGCACCTGTGTTGTGGCTGTGTGCAGATGGTTGGGACCGAAGACGGACACCATGGCGGGCAGCAACGCGTCTGCTCGCGACCGCGCGGCAGGCAGCTCGCCCCCCTTGTATTCCAGCAGCGCCAGGTTGTACTCGGCCAGCACCCCCGCGGCAGTGGCGTTGCCGCCCTTGGGGAGTCCTCCGGCAAGCCGGCTGAGCAGGCGCCGGGCATCGGCGTGATCGCCCAGATCCGCGGCTATCGCAGCCCGGTTGAGCCTGACCGACACGCGTTCGATGTGGTCGGGGGGCACCTTGGTCGCCCAGAACTCCTCCACCTGCTCAAGGAGGGCCAGCGCCCCCTCGGTGTCGCCCACCCTGCGCTTGATGACCGCGGCGGCGACGTGCAGCCGGGCCAACGCGGGACCTCGGATGGCCGGCATGCGCGCGGCGGCCGCCAGGCCCTCCTGCGCCAGTTCGTGTGCGCGGTCCCAGTCGCCCATGTCGCGGTGCACCAAAGCGATGTCCACAGTGATCTGCGGAAGGATCACCTGGTCGCGCTCGCGCAGCAGTTCGCCCAGCGCGTACGCCTCCTGGTAGCGCCGCAGGGCTTGTCGTGGCTGCCCGGTCTCCGCGTAAGCGGCGGCGAGAGCGCCCAGCAGCATGACGTGGATCATGCTCGGCGCCGCCGGATCCGCGTCCTTCGAGATTCGCTCCACCCCTGCGGTGAGCGTGGCCAGCGCCTGCGCCGGGTCGCCGCGCAGGTGCTCCAGATTGGCGCGCAGCATCGATATCGAGGCGTGAATCGCCGCGTCCGACTCGCCCGCCAACTCGAACGCCCGGTCGATCGCCCGCTGCGCGGCTTCGAGGTCTCCGGCGACGGAGTGGACCCCACTCAGGCCCGCCAGAGCCATCGCCTTGTCGGCGGTGCTCTCCGCCAGCGCGTAGGCCTTGCCCGCGGCCCGAGCGGCAGCGGGGAAGTTCCCGTCGAGAATGAACCCCTGCGTGCGTTTCATCGTGGAGAAATAGCGAAATCTACGGGTTGTCAGCCGCAAACGGCGGAACATCACTCACCTCCTCGTACGGCGGGAGCACCGTCACCAGGTCCGACACCGGAGACGTGGCCGGATCCGCCGAATGCACGGTGACGCGGTAACAGCCCGCCCGCAGGCCGGGGATCACCCAGGAGTCACCCCCCTCCCTTCGGCAGACGGGCCCGTCGCCTGCGAGCGGCTCCACCGACAGCCGCAGGTCCGCCGCGGGTCTGGCGGTCGCCTGGACCACCAGCGGCTCGTCCGCGACGATCACATCCGGGCAGTCGAGCGTCAGGGCCCCGGCGACGGAGGCGGCAGGGTCCCGGTAGCCCGCCAGCCCCCAATCCTCCGCGAGCGCCCGCAGCGCGCCGACGACATGCTGGGCGGCCGGGTCGGCGCCGGCGAGGGAGGAGTGCTTGCCGGCGACGAAAAGCGATGACAACGGACGATCCCATTCGATCGGATACGCACTGGGACGGGGTACGGTCCCGTCCCCGTGGACGGGTATCACCTGGGGCGTCAGGGTCCGGCCGGGCGTGAGAGTGAAGGCACCGATGGTCGGCTGGTGGCCTCCGACCACCGCGTTGAGGTACAGCTCGTACTTCTCCCGCTCGGCGTTGGCCCGGGCTGCGGCCTCGATCTCGTAGAGAAAAGCGGCGCCCTCCTTGACCTTTCCCCGCGGCAGGCCCTCGAGGCCGTCGAGCTCCGCGAGCCGCAGTTTCCTCTCGCCGTCGGCGACGCACGGATAGACAGGCAGCAGTTGGTACGCCGAAGGCATCGCTCGCACGGTCCGCGTCAGCCACTCCGCCCAGCCGAGACGAGCAATTCCCGAGCTCAGGACGTGTGCCGCTTTCGGAGCGCCCCGGTGCGGCGTACCGATCGTGATCACGGCTCTCGTCGAGGTCCACAGGCCGAGCTTCTCGACCGCGTATCTGGCGACGAGGCCGCCCATGGAATGGGCCACGAAAACGAGCCGGGCTTGCTCATTGCCCGAGTCAGCCCGCCACGTGTGCAGCCATCGCTGTGCCTTCTCCACCAATTCGGCGGCGCTGATTCGATTGTCCCTGCGCCAGTCGTAGGGAAATTCGTGATAGTTCCGCCCGGGCAGCAGGCCCAGGCCACGGCGCAGCAGGCCGCCGAGTTTGCCATAGAAGTCGACGGACAAGAACCCGGGGAGAACGCCGATTCCCCTGATGACACGCGTGGCGACGACCCCGTCGCCGGCCTGCGGCGCCGCCAGGGCCGGCAGACCGCGCAGCATTGTGAAGGGATTTCCGCTCCAGATCTCGCGGTGCCGATCGGCGAGAGCGCTTCCCGCGATGCCGGGCACGAAGACCACGACATCCGGATGGCCCGTCATCGTGCCCTCGACCGCAAGCACGCGTTCCGGGCGCGCCCGGCTTCGCATGCCCCAGCCGGAACGTCAGCGCTTCGTCCCCGGCCCGAACGGCGCCGCGGCGTACGGTGCCGCCGCCGCTTGACGCCCTTCCCGCTGTCGGCATCCACTGCTCTGCCCTCCTCTTCGGGAGTTCGGCAGAGCACTCCTGATCGTTTCAGCGGGAGACCGCGACTGTCATCGGCCGAATCTCGGGCCGCCTCGTCACCATGCGGTCTCCGGGTATGGACGGCGGGCTCGCGGGCGCGGCGATCGTGGATCTTGGCGTGCCTGAGTTCCGCCTGGCTGGAGACGGATCAGCACCCGCGAGCGGATCGAGCCGGACCGTCGTGCGGCTCGATCCGCCTGCAGCGGCTTCTCACGTACCCAGGACGGTCTGCAGGTCCATGACGTGGTCCTGCGTCTGCTGGAGCAGTGGGCGCAGCGCCTCGGCCACGTCGCTCAGGCCGAGCTCCTGGGCCTGTTCCACACGCTCGCGGTAGCGGCGCAACTGCTCCTGCTCCAACTCCAGGTCCAGCCGGAGGGCGTCGGCGCTGTCCGTCGCCACCGGCACCTCGGGAACGCGGACGCTCGGGACACCGCCGAGGAAATCGATCTGCTCGGCCAGTGTGCTCGCGTGGTTGAGTTCCTGGCCGAGGTGCTGCTTGAGCTCCTCGATGATCGACAGATACTGCGCGCCCTTGATGGTGGCCGCGTGCTGCACATATTGCACGATCGAGCGGTACTCGCTCTCCAGGTCCTCATTGAGCAGGGCGATGAAGCCCTCGGTGTCCATGGGAGTCCTTTCGTGGGTCGGCTCGGAAGGCCCATCACGTACCCGCTCAGGAGGCGGCCGAACGCCGTCAGCCGAGCTTGTAGAGCACCGAGCCGCCATCCGTGCCGCCGTACTCCGCGGCCTCGACCTGCGTGCCGTGCGCCTTCACCCATGCGGTGACGTCCGCGCTCGTGCCCCGGGAGGGCCCGAATCCGCCGTCGCCGATCAGGATGTACTTGAGCTTCCCCTCGGCCACGTGGCTCTGCAGCTTCTCGACCGTCATCGCGGGGTCGGAGCCGGTGAACCCGCCCATCGCGATGACCGGCTCGCCCGTGGACAGGATGAGCGACGACGCGCTCTGCGCGCTGTCCACGGCCACCAGCCAGGTGGCGCTCCCCATGTTCCGCTTCAGGTACGCCGCCATCGCGGCGTCCACCCGTCCGCCGGGCCCGGCGCATTCCGCCCGGTCCGCCGCGGCCGAACGGTCCTCCCATGCCCTGGGAGGGCCCCGCCGTGGGGTTGGTGCCGTTCACCGCCGCGCCCAGCGGCGTCACCGCGTACGCCGCCGGACCGGCCAGCCCGGCCGCGATCGCGGCGGCCAGCGCCACCGCCGTGATCCGCGCGGCCGTCCGGCCCCCACGCCCGGCCGGGCCGATGCGTCCCGCACCCCATGCCGTGGAGGCGCGTGCCGTGGAGACGAGCGCCGCGACCGCCAGGGCGAGCACCGCGACCGCCGTGCCGCCCGCGACGGCCCAGGCGAGCCACGGCACGAACTCCGGCGTACGGCGCAGCACGACGAACGACCAGGCCCCGGTAACGCCGATCGCGCCGTACCTGTCGCTTCGCTCGCTCATGCGCCCACGCTCGCGGCCCGGGATGGGACGGCCCTGAGGCGTTCATTAAGGCCGCATGAATTGCGCGCATTCGCCCCGAAGGGGCGGCCGCCGGTCTGCCAGGCGGTGCCTAGCACGCCTGCCCCGCCCGGCGGCGTGCAACGCGAGTAGGACCTGACACCCGTGCCCCAACAGCACCGTTCGCTGGATGAGCGGATGGCATACCGAGTAGCATCAAGTATGGCCGTCAAGATTTCGATCAGCATTCCCGAAGAGCTTCACGACGAAGTGAAGGCGTGGGCCGACCAGACCGGCGGCACCGTCTCCGGTTTCTTCGCCGACCTCGCCCAGCAGCGCCTCGACGCCGACCGTCGCTCCCGGCAGCGGTTGAGGGAACTGATCGAGAAGGACCGCGCCGCCGACCCCAAGGGCTACGACGCAATGCGCAACAGCCTCCGAGAGCGGATGCACGCCGCACAGGTGGCGGCGGCGCAGAAGGCCGCGGAGTTTCGCAGCAGCGGCGCCGCATGATCGCCGGCTATGTAGCGGACCTGACGGCCATCCTCCGCATCCTCGCCGACGACCAGGAGGACGGCCGCATTCGCGCAGCGCTGGAGACGGTTGCCGACGACGGCCATACGCTCCTTCTGCCGATCACCGCACTCATCCAGGCCGGCATCATCGCCGACCCGCACCCTGAGCAACTCATGTGGCTGTACGGTTTCCGTGCCACTCAAGTGAGCGCCCTGAGCGAGCAGGACGCGTTCAGAGTCATGGCGCAGGCGCGGTTCGCCCCACGGCCGGACGAGGCATCGGTGCACCACACCCACACCGCGTACCTGGCTCTGATGCGCGGCTGGCCGATCCTCACTGCGGACGTGGGCAGTTGGAAGGGATACGACCACCTGGAGCTTGTCCAGGTCTGATCGATTCCGTCATCGCTCAGGTGGTTTCGGTCATCTGCTCTCCCTGCACCCGGGGAGGACGCCGCCCGTCTGACTCAGAACGGCGCGGACGGCGGCTCACCGCAGGCGCAGGGGAAGAAGAGCGGCGACTGTGTCGACCGGCTTCGGCCGGGGATCGGTCAGACAGCAGTGTCCACATCAAGATCGCCGTCGGTCGTGGGCGCGGGGAGCGCGCGGACGGAACGCTCGGCGGCCGCGGACTCGGTGAGTTCGGGGCTGCCGAGATGCCGGGTCGTCTGCTCGACGGCGTGCAGTTCGAGCAGCTGGGTCTCGACGAGCTTGAGCGTGTGGAACTTGCGGGCGGTGACCATCACCCGGCCCTCGATCGAACCCACCGTCTCGTTGTACGCCTTGACGGACCGGTCGAGCGCCTTACCGAGCTTCTCAAGGTGGCCACCCATGACCGCCAGCCGCTCGTAGAGTTCGCGGCCGAGCTCGTAGACCTGCTTCATGTTGTCCTGAAGCACTGCCTGGGTCCAGGCGAAGGCGACCGTACGCAGCATGGCGATCAACGAGGTCGGCGTCACGATCAGGACCTGCTTGTTGACGGCGTACTCCAGCAGGGCCGGGTCCTGGTCGAGCGCCGGCTGGAGGAAGGCGTCGCTCGGCACGAACAGCACGACGAACTCCGGGGAGCCGGCGACCTTGCGGAAGTACTCCTTGCTACCGAGGGCGTCCACGTGCTTGCGCAGCTGCCGCGCGTGGTCCGCCCAGTGGCTGCTCGCCTCGGCCTCGTCGGCCGCCTCGATCGCCTTCAGGAACGCGTCCATCGGCACCTTGGCGTCCACGATGACGTGCTTGCCGCCGGAGAGATTGACCCGCATGTCCGGCCGCAGCGCGGTGTCCTCGTCGACGAGGTGGACCTGGAGATCGAAGTCGCAGTGTTCGACGAGGCCGGCCAGCTCGGCGGCACGCTTGAGGTGCATCTCGCCCCACTGCCCCCGGACCTGCGGCTTCTTCAGCGCCTCGACCAGCTTGCGGGTCTCCTGACGCGTCCGGATCCCTTCCTCGGTCAGATTCACCAGCTGCTGGTCGAGCTTGGCGTCAGCGGCCGCGCGGCTGGTGCTGAAGTCCTTGAGCTGCTGGTCCATCTGGGCCAGCTGCTCCTTGACCGGCTTGCTGACCGCGCCGAGCGTCGCCTCCGCTCGTACCACCAGCTCGTTCTGGGACTGCTTGAGCATGTCGGCGGCGGTGGCGCGGAGCGTCTCCTCCAGCAGCCGGTTGTTCTGCTCCCGGGTCTCGTCGAGCTCCTTGCGCACCGCGTCCAGCCGTACGGCCTGCTCCTCAAGGCTCTGCTTCTGCGCGGTCAGCTCGCTGAGCTGCTCCCTGAGCTGCTGGATCTCGTCGCGAAGCTCGGTCTCCTTGGCCTTCAGCCCCGCGACCGTCATTTGGGCTTCGCGGAACTGGCGGTCGGTCTCGCCGAGCTGCTTCCGCTCGGCATCGAGAGACACCTTCAGCCCCTCGCTCTCGGCCTGGCAGCGCCGAAGATCCGCGTTCGTCGCCTCCAGAGTGGTCTCCAGGCCGGCGATCTGCTCGCCGAGCGTCTTGAGGCCAGTGAGCGCGGCGATGCGCTCCCGCTCGAGGTCGGCGGCACGCTCCTGCGCCTTGTCGCGCTCCGAGCGGAGATCGTTCACCTGCATCTGAGCCTGGCGATGCTGCTCCTGGGCGACCTTCAGGTCGGCGCGTTCGGCAGCGGTACGGCTGCGCGCGACGAGGTAGGCGATCGCGGCGCAGGCGAGGGCGAGCAGAATCGACAACAACATGGGGAAGCTCCTTGTGGTGTGCCGCCCGGGTCCGCTCAGGACCCGCAGGGGGAAGTCGCGGTCACCGGAGAGCGACCGTCACAAGATCGGCGGTCTCCGGCGAATCAAACCGTAGGGCTCCAGGAGATACAGATGCGTCGACAAAGGTGATAACCAGGGTTATCAGCGGTTCAATCAAATCGAACGTGATAGCCGTGATCAATGGTCTGACGGATGACAGCACCGGGGATGGCCAGTGCGTTGGCCGCAGGACGCGGACCGTAATGGGGAGTTCGAGCTGACCCCGCCTCCCCGAGAATCGGTGCGATCAGGTCCTCGGACCCCGGGTCCGCGTGCTTGGGGACGGGAACGAGACGCTTCTGATCAACTACCTTCGTCGGCGCCGTGCTTGGCCTCGATCTGCGGCCGGTAGCGGTCGAACGCGACTCGTACGCGAGGGTCCTCCTCGGCAGCCAGCTCCGCCTCGAGGACCCCGCGCGCGTCGACCTGGCGGGCCCAGCGAACGGCGTATCGGTAGCCCTTCAGCCTCGCCCGACGCCCGGACTGTACTTCCTCTTGCCGTCGGGGGTTCGGCCCCTGACGCGTGAGGTGACGCCGGCGCGCGCCTGCGCGTAGGTCCGTTCCCGGTGCAGGGTGGAGTAGTGCACGACGACGTTGTCATCCTCGGCCAGGATGATGCCGTACCCGAAGGGCTTGCCCGTCACCAGCACCCATGACCCGTTGGTGCCGCGGGATGCCGTGGTCTGGGGAGTGCCGAGCAGCAGGTCCTCCAGCAGCGATCGGATCTGTGCTTCAGCCTCGGCGGGGCGACCGCCGTGCGCGGCGATGAACGAACGGACGGCGGCGCGGGATACCTGAACCGTGTAGGCGTCGTCGGGGTCGAACGGGACGGCTGACAGCGGCACGATCCGCTTGAGACGGAGTATCTTCTGCGGCGCCTCGGCCGGCCGCTCAACCGGCTGGGCGATCGCTGGGTCCGGGCGGCTGAAGCCGTCGCAGCCCTCGGCTCGGCACCATCCGTCGGCATACGTGGTGGTCTCGGGGCACTTGCTGCCGTCCCGCCGGTATCGGGTGCACGGGCGAATCGGCGGGGCCGGAATCGGGCGGACGGGTGAGGGAGGTAAGTCGGTCATCGTTGCGTCTCCGTCAGAGATCATCATGGCGTTGCCGACCGGCGAGCCCGCGCGAGCGCGGTCAGGTGCTCAGCCGGTCCGCTTCCAGGGCTGACAACGCTTGGTCTCGAAGTACTCGCCCTTCTTGAGAGTCACGCGCGCTGGACCGGTGATGTTGTCGTTGGCGATGATCGCGCTGAACTCGCCCGTCGCGTTCCTCAGCCGGGCCCAGTAGCAGGCGAAGCCGCCGTCCGTGCCCGCCGTCTTGTACGTGCCGGGCTTGATGTCCTCGCCGACGAGGTACTGACCGTCGCCTGCCATGGTCGTCGCGGGGCCGCTCTCCTCCGTCTCCTGCGGCTGCTCGGCTTCCGAGGTGACCGTCTCCGTGACAGTGACGGTGGGTGCGGGCTCGGCCTCTTCTGTCACGGTGACGGCAGGCCGCGGCCCGGCGACGCTCCTCGTCTCCGCGCCACCGCCACTCGCGCCGATGACAACGCCGAAGACCAAAGCGACCAACGCCGTCACGCCGTACGACAGCCAGCGTCTTCCGCCTCGTGGAGGCTGGGGAGCGTGCGCCGGCGCGGGGGCCATCCACCCGGGCCCTGGCCGCCTGGTGTTTGCCGGCCCGGATACAGAGGGGGGTGTGGCTGATACGGCTGACCGGGCGGCGGGCCGAAGGGCGGGGTCGGGTTGGGGTGGGACATGGCTGTCGCGTCCTCTCACACTCGGGGAAGTCCGCGGTCCGGAGGCTCCCGGGGCTGGCTGAGCTTGATGGGCCGCTACTGGAGGACTGTGTCAGAGCGTCTGCGAGAGGCAGCAAAGATCTGTTGATAACCCCCGTTATCAGTTCTCTGTGGTAGTCAAGCCAGCTTCGCCACTAGGGTGCTGATCACGTCGATCGGCGATCGGCCGCACTGATGCAGACCGCGTGGAGGAAGGAGGTGGCGACGATGCGCGAGGACGTCCGATGGCCGATCTCCTACGCCGAGATCGCGGCACTGGCGGAAGTGCAACGGCCTGTGCCCACCACCTGGGCTCGCCGGCACCGCGCCACCTTCCCTGAGCCGATCGCGCAGGAGACCGCGCGCCCGCTTTTCGACGGACGGGAGGTCGTCACCTGGCTGCTGGCCACCGGACTCGGCAACGCGGATTCCCGGAAGCTCCGCGCGGAACTGGCGCTGCACACACTGGCGGGCTGGCGCGGCCGTCTGCCGGCCCGCGTCCTGGTGAGCGGACTCACCGCGCTCATCTGCCTGCGGCAGCAGCAGGACGCGCCGCTCGCCGGCTGCGATTGGGCGTCCCTTCTGCGGCAGGCCGCCCGCCTCGACGCCGAAGACACCTACCTCCTCGCCGAACTGCGCGCACTCGCCTCACCCGGCTCAGCGCCCGATGCGGAAGGCGTCGGTCCGGCTCTGGCGGCCCTCGCCGACGAGCTGATCGAGGCCGCCTACACGTCGGCCGAAGCCTTCGACTGGGTGCTGGACGCGCGGCGCCGCCTGGGTGCCAACGAGTTGGTCGCCGACGAGCCCACGCCCGTGCTCACCCGCGCGCTCGCCCGGCTCTGCGGAATCGCCGAGATGGAAGACGGCGTGATCCTTGCCACGCCATACGCCCGCAGCGGTGATCTGCTGGCCGCCATGCATGCGCAGGCCGCTCCCGACGCCGGGCACACCTATCTCGCCGCCGACCCCGATCCGGACCTCGTCCGCCTGGTACGTCGCCGGATGCTCGTACGCGAGGTCTACGAGTTCCAGCTGGACGTGACCGTGAGCCCGGAACTCGCCCTCGACGGCTGGGGCGACCCGGATGTCGTGCTCTGTGCACTGCCGTACGAGCCCGCCGAGACCCGTGACGCGCTCACCGTGCTCGAGCGGGTCCAGGCGCTCACCGATCTGCTCGACGTCGGCCGCACCGCGGTCGTTCTCGGCCCGGCCGACGCTCTGGTCCGCCCGCTCACGCCGCAGAGCGACGCCGACCGGCTTCGCCGGTCGTTCCTCGCGGACGGCCTGCTCAAGGCGGCGGTCAGCCTTCCCGACGGGGCGATCCCCTACCGTCCCGGCTACCGCACCGCCGTATGGGTGCTCGCCCGCACGCCGGAGAAGGAGCGGCACGGCCTGGTCCTGCTCGCGGATTTGTCCGCCCAGTCACTCACCGAGCAGGTTCTCGACGCGCTCGTGGAAGACGTGCACATCTTCCGGTCGGCGGGCTGGCAGGAGGACCGCCGGCACACCCCGCGGCACGCGGTCATCCTGCCGGCGAAGGTGCTCGACGATCGGCCCGGCACCGCCTTCACGCCACAGCACCGGCCGCACGAGAGCCGCTACACCCGTTCTGTCACGGAGCGCCCCGAACGCATCTCCCAGCTGGAGATCCGCCTGAGCAAGCTGGCCGAGCAGGCCCGCCAGGAGCTCTACGGTCTCGACGGCCGCGCCGAGCTGCGCGCCCACGCTGTTTTGCGCCCGGAGGATCGACCTGTACGACGCACGACGGTCGGGCGCATGCTGAAAGAACGCCGTCTTCGCCGCCTGCCCGGTCACCGCATCGGGAACGAGCACCTCATCTCCGACGGCGGCTACCCTGTCCTTGGCTCCGCCGAGGTCATCGGCACCGACCCCGTTGGCGGTCGGCGCATCGACCCCCTGGTGCTCACCGCCGTGTGCAAGCATGCAAACCTCACCCGGCCCGGAGACGTCATCGTCACAACCAGCCCCGACTTCGGGGTGTACGTCGACGAGGAAGGAGTCTGCGTGGTCGCCTACCCGGCGCGCATCCTGCGGGCTCGGCCCGATACCGAACGTCCGGTGCGTCCCCGGGTGCTGGCGGCGCTGCTGCGCGCCGCGGCCGCCGAGCACGGCCGCGTCAATGGAGCCGTGCGGGCCTCCCGGCGCGTGGAAGACCTGCTCATCCCTGATCTCGCTCCGGACGAGGCGGAACGATACGACGCTCTTCTCGCCGAGATCGACCGGCGCGACGCGCTCCTCCGAGCACAGATCGCCGCACTGGAGAAGTTGACCCGCTTCACCGCCGCCGGTCTCGCCGACGGCACTCTCACGCTCCTGCCCCACACCGTTTGAAGGAGAAGGCCACCCCGATGCCCCCTGCGAAGAAATCTGCCGGCGCCCAGGCGGAGCTGTTCAACGCCTCCAGCACCAAGGAGATCCGCGACATCCTCTGGAAGACGGCCGACAGGCTCCGCGGCTCGCTGGACGCGGCCCAGTACAAGGAGTTCGTCCTCGGCCTGATCTTCCTCAAGTACGTCTCCGACGCCTTCGAGGAGCGCCGCACCGAGCTGGCCAAGGAGCTGGCCGAGGAGGGCATCGCGGAGGAGCGGCTGGAGGAGTTCCTGGAGGACAGGGACGAATACGCCGGCCACAACGTCTTCTGGGTCCCCGAGGAGGCGCGCTGGTCGTGGATCTCAGCGCACGCCAAGAGCCGGGGCCCGGGCGAACTGCTGAACAACGCGATGAAGAAGATCATGGAGGAGAACGTCGCACTGGCCAACGTCCTCCCACTGATCTACAACAGCTCCAGCGTCGACCAGAAGGTCCTCACCGGGCTGATCGATCTGGTCAGCGACGCCCGCTTCTCGGGGCGGGGCGACCGGCCCGCGCAGGACGTACTTGGGGAGACATACGAGTACTTCCTCGGTAACTTCGCCCGTGCCGAAGGCAAGAAGGGCGGCGAGTTCTACACGCCGAGCAGCGTCGTCCGCTTGCTGGTGGAGATCCTGGAGCCGTATGAGGGGCGGGTGTACGACCCCTGCTGCGGCTCGGGTGGCATGTTTGTCCAGGCCGGCAAGTTCATCGAGGCCCACGCGGGCACTAAGGCGGACATCTCGGTCTTCGGTCAGGAGCTCAACGAGCGGACCTGGCGGCTGGCCAAGATGAACCTCGCCATCCACGGCGTCGACGGCAACCTCGCCGGCCGTTGGGGCGACACCTTTGCCGACGACAAGCACCCCGACCTCAAGGCCGACTTCGTTCTCGCCAACCCGCCGTTCAACGTCAAGAGCTGGGAGCGCAACGAGAGCGACCCCCGGTGGAAGTACGGCGTGCCGCCGAAGAACAACGCCAACTACGCCTGGCTCCAGCACATCGTCAGCAAGCTGGGCGAGCGCGGTACGGCGGGTGTCGTCCTGGCCAACGGTTCGATGAGCTCCCAGCAGAGCGGTGAGGGCGAGATCCGGCAGGCGCTGGTGGAGGCGGACCTCGTCGCGTGCATGGTCGCGCTGCCGTCGCAGCTCTTCCGCACCACACAGATCCCCGCCTGTCTGTGGTTCCTCGTCAAGGACAAGACGCCGCAGGGCGGCAAGCGGCTGACAGACCGACGAGGCGAAATCCTCTTCATCGACGCCCGCGGTATGGGTCAAATGGTTGACCGCACCGAGCGCACCCTGACCGAGGCCGACATCACGAAGATCGCTAGTGCGTATCACGCCTGGCGGGGCACAGCTTCAGCACGCGAGGCTGGGCTCATGTACGCCGACGAGCCCGGATTCTGCTTCTCGGCGAATTTGGAGACAGTTCGCTCGCACGGATACGTCCTCACGCCTGGTCGATACGTCGGCGCAATCGAAACCGAGGAGGAGGACGCCCAGGCAGTCGCAGAGAAGATCGCGACGCTTACGGATGAGCTGCTCGCACTCTTCGACAAGTCAGACGAGCTAGCCAAGACAGTCCGCGAGCAGATGGGCAGGATTAATGGCTGAGTGGGATGAAATCTCGCTGGCGCAGGCGGGCACGTGGCTCTCGGGAGGAACGCCGAAGACCTCGGAGGAGAACTTCTGGGGTGGTGAGATCCCGTGGATTTCGGCGGCCAGCCTGAAGGACTTCTATATCGAATCTTCCGACAGGAATGTGACCAAACTGGGCGCTGCGAACGGGACGCGACTAGTACCGCCAGGGACGCTGCTCTTTATTGTGCGCGGAATGAGCCTAAAGTCCGAATTCCGCATGGGCATTACGCAAAAAACGGTGGCATTCGGACAGGACTGCAAGGCAATAATTCCATCACAGGATATCCTACCACTGTTCCTAGCCTATGCACTCAAGGCCAGAACCGAGGAAGTCCTCGGGATGGTAGATGAGGCCGGACACGGCACGGGGCGCCTTCAGACGGAGCGCATCGAGAAGCTGGCCATCATTTTACCTAGGTCGCTAGATGAACAGAAGGCAACAATCGCGCCGCTCAAGGCGTTGGACGACAAGATTGCCGTCAACGAGCGCATCGCAGCTACCGCCGAAGAGCTGATTCTGGCCGTGGCATCCGGAAAGCGCTGGACGTCCCGCGTCCGCCTCGACGAAATCTGCATCCTTAGCAAGACTCAGGTCTCGCCAGCAGGGATGACGAATACACAGGTGGACCATTACAGCCTTCCCGCATTCGATGCGGGGAAATCTTCGGAGCGCGTACCCCCGGAATCCATCAAGAGCAATAAGTTTTTAATCAGCAGTCCTTCTGTGTTGCTCTCAAAGCTAAACCCGAACATCCCGCGGGTCTGGAACGTCGAGCCTCACCCCGGAGTGCCAGCATTGGCCTCGACGGAATTCTTGGTCCTCGTGCCGCGCACAGGCCTCTCCCCCCATGAACTGTGGGCGGTCACCGCAGAGCAAGAATTCCTCGACACTCTCGCATCGAAGGTGACAGGGACATCGAAGAGTCACCAGCGAGTTCGTCCTGATGAGGTACTTGCCTCACAGGTAGTGGACCCGCGCGAGTTCGGCGATGTGAGGTTAGCCATCCAGGATTTGGCCCGCTCTGTAGCTGCGATGCGCCGGGAATCCCGGACTCTCGCCACTCTCCGTGACACCCTTCTCCCCCAACTCATGTCCGGCCGGCTCCGTGTCAGGGACGCGGAGAAGATCATCGAGGACGCCACATGACCCCTCCCCCTGATCGATTCCGTCCCCTAGAGATCGACTGGGAGCTTCTCGCTCTCGAGGAGCTCGCCGACCTGGACTGGCTACCCGCCAACGGCAACGAGTTGGCGCCCCATTCCGGGCACCGCAGGTCCTGGGACGACCTCATCCTCTACTCAGACCTGACCGAGGCGATCGAGCGGCTCAACCCCGAGCTGCCGCCCGACGCCGTACGCAGGGCGGTGGAGGAGGCGGCGCGGGCGAGTTCGAGCGACGCCTATGAGGAGAACCGGGCCGCACATGGCTACCTGACCGGCGGCATCCGCTCCGTGACCTACACGGACGAGTTCGGCGCCGAGCACAACCCGACGGTCGGGCTGATCGACCTGGCCGACCCGACCGCGAACGTCTACCGCGCGGCCCGGCAGGTCACCGTCATCCAGGGTGAGAAGAACCGCCGCTTCGACATCGTCCTCTACGTCAACGGCCTGCCCCTGGCCATACTGGAGATCAAGCGCGCCGGGGATGAGAACGCGACGCTGGGGGACGCGCACGCCCAAATCGGATGGTACGTCGCGGAGTTCCCCACCGCCTTCCGCTACAACGCCGTCGTCCTGCTCTCCGACGGCGTCACCGCGAAGTACGGCACGCCGTTCACCCCGTTCGAGCACTTCGCGCCGTGGAACGTGGACGAGGCCGGGGAGCCGGTCGAGTCCCTGGACGGCGCGGGCCTGTCGGAGTCGGCGCAGAACCTCGCCCTGCACGGCCTGTTCACGCATGGCCGCTTCCTCAGGCTGATCAGCTCGTTCATCAACTTCGTGCCGTCGAAGAAGACGAAGCGCATCGCCAAGCCGCACCAGTTCTTCGCGGTCAACCGGGCGGCGGAAGCCGTGCGGGAAGCCGCGGCGACCGACGGCAGGGCCGGCGTGGTCTGGCACACGCAGGGCTCGGGCAAGTCCGAGGAGATGGTGCTGACCAGCAATCTGGTCATGCGTGACCCGGCGCTGCTCAATCCGACGATCATCGTCATCACCGACCGAAACGATCTCGACGACCAGCTTTACTCCACCTTTTTGGAGAGCGAGGTCCTGCCCGAGAAGCCCCGGCAGATCCTTACGCGTACCGAGTTGCGCGAGGAGCTGGGCGCCAAGCGGACTGGCGGCATCCTGTTCACGACGCTGCAGAAGTTCGGCCGGACCAAGGAGGAAAAGGAGTCAGGCACCGACCACCCTCTCCTGTCCGACCGGCGCAACATCGTCGTGGTGGTCGACGAGGCGCACCGCAGCCACTACGACACCCTCGACGGCTACGCCCGGCACCTGCGCGACGCTCTGCCGCACGCCACGCTGCTGGCCTTCACCGGCACCCCGATCTCCGAAGCGGACCGCAACACCCGGGCGGTCTTCGGTGACAAGGGCGCCTACGGGGGCTACATCGACGTCTACGACCTCAAGCGTGCCGCCGACGACGGCGCGACGGTGAAGGTCTACCACGAGAGCCGCGTCGTCGAGCTCGTCCTCGACCAGGACGTCGACGCCACAGAGATCGACGAAGAGGCGGACCGGATCACCGAAGGGCTCGATGACACCGAACGCCGCCGCATCGAGCAGGCCGTCGCCACCATGAACGCGATGTACGGCGCACCGGCTCGCATCCGCGACCTCACCAAGGACCTGGTCAAGCACTGGGAGGAGCGGCGCGAGCGGATGCAGCCGTTCGTCGGCGTCTCGGAGAAGGGCGGCGCGGCCGGTAAGGCGATGATCGTGTGCGCGACCCGCGAGATCTGCGTCCGCGTCTACGACGCGCTGCGCGAACTGCGCCCGGAGTGGCACAGTGACGACCCCACGAAGGGCGCGATGAAGATCGTGTTTTCATCGAACTCGCGGAAGGATCCCGAACGTCTGCGCGCCCACGCGCTGAGCGATTCCCAGCGCAAGGCCGTCATCAACCGGGCCAAGGACCCCGACGACGAGCTGGAGCTGCTCATCGTCAACAACATGCTGCTGACCGGCTTCGACGCGCCGCCGATCCACACGATGTACCTCGACCGGCCGCTCCGGGGTGCCAACCTCATGCAGGCCCTTGCCCGCGTCAACCGCCGTTTCCGTGGCAAGGAAGACGGCCTGCTGGTCGGCTACGCCCCGCTCACCGAGAATCTGCAGAAGGCCATCGCCGAGTACTCCGCGGCCGACCGCCAGGACCGGACGCTGGGCCAGGACGTCGACCGCGCCCTGGACGAGCTGCGCAACGAGTTCGACATCATCGAGGGGATCCTGCGCGGCTTCGACTGGCGTGGCCTGCTGGCCCGTCCCATCCGTAATCGCTTCATCGACACCGCGTTGCGCACCGCGAACTATCTGCGGGACACCAGGACCCCCGGCAACAATCCGGAGAAACTCGACGACCCCAGCCAGACCCTCGGCCGCCGTTTCCGCGACCACGCGCACCGGCTGGAGCGTTTCTACGCGCTCACCGCAACGTCGGCCACCATCGGCGAGCGATTCCCCGACCACCCGGAGACATGGCGGCGCGACATCCAGCTCTTCGCCGAGGTTCGCGCATACATGGCGAAGCTGGACGCCATGGACCGTGAGGCGAGGGGCCTGCCCGGCACCACCCGCGAGATCGAGCTTTATCTCGCGCAGCTGACGTCCACGGTCGTGGAGACGAGCGGGGTCACCGACCTGTTCGCCGAAGCGGGTCTGGAGACCGCCGACCTGACCCACCTCAACGACGCGCTCATCGCCAAGCTGACCAACAGCGAAACGCCCCACCTGGCCGCCGAGGCGCTGCGCCGGCTCATCGAGCGCAAGATGCGCGAGGTCACCCGGCACAACGTCGTGCGGCGGACGACGTTCTCGGAGCGGCTCCAGGACCTCATGGTCAGGTACATGCGCGAGCAGCTCACCAGCGCCGAGATCATCGCCAAGCTGGTCGAGCTGGCCAAGGAGATCGCGAACGACCCCAAGCGAGGCGAGCAGTTCACACCGCCCCTGGACTGGCAGGAGCTCGCGTTCTACGACGCGGTCGCCGACCACGGCACGGCCCGCGAGGTGATGGGAGACGAGGTCCTCGCCGGCATCGCCCGCGACCTGGTCGTGCAGGTGCGGAAGAACCTCAAGAAGGACTGGATCTCGCGCGAGCCGGTGCGCGCCCGGCTCCGCGCCACCATCAAGCGCCTCCTGGCCCGCTACAACTACCCGCCGGATCAGGAGGTCAAGGCCATCGAGCTGGTCCTCCAGCAGATGGAGCACTTCGCCGACGTGTGGTCCAAGAACGGCACGATCGACTGACAGAACCCGTCCGGCTTTGTAGCGAACCGTCTCTCCCCGGCTCGTGCTGCATGCCAACCGTCTGCCGGGCCCCGGCCCACGGAATCCGCCCGCGCAGACGAACGACCCGCAGCGTGTCCGAGAATGCCCCCGAAGTCGAAATCATCGATCTCCAGACAACTGCCCCCCAACGTCGCGGGCTGAACTGCTCCGGCCTGCGACCTCGCGAATCTCGTGAGATGCCATGGCTCAAGACACGCGCCGCGTTCAGACCGCGGTTCTCGGCAGCCCCAACTCCGACCACCCACTCTCCCTTCCCACAGACCGCAAGGAGGCGGTGCACTACCTGTCGCGTTACAAGGGGAAGCGCTTTTTCTGTGGCAGGCACCTCGACGGCTGCGGGTGGGAGCTCATGCCCAAGCTCTACGGCGACCGCGTCTGCCACTTCGCTCACCACCCGGATCCCAGGGGGTTGGCTCCCGAATGCGAGCGCCGGTACTCCGGCCCGGACAGCGCCGACCACCTCTACATCCACCGGGGACTGACCACGGGCCTGGGCAGGGCCGGCGAGGCGCAGCGATTTCAGGGCACCCTGGTGAAGGGCCGATGCACGGACCTGCTGGTGAACCCGGGCCGCAACCGCTCGGCCATCAAGGTCCAGTTCGTGACTCTGCCGCCCGACGTCTGGACGAAGGAGGACGAGGAGCTTCAGGCACGGCTCGGCCGGGTCGACTGGCTGCTGGGGCCTCACGCGCTCGGGAACGCGAAGGATCTGCTCGACCGGGACGGCTACGCGTTGCGCGTACGCTGCGAGCAGCAAGGCAGTGCCCGCGTCGTCAAGATCGGCACGGAGACCCATGACGGCGATCTCGAATGGGCGGAGCTGAAAGACTGCGAGATCAGCGAGCGAGGGATCATCACACCGCTGCTCCGCAAGCACCGGCCCACCGCGCCCACCGCGCCGCACCGGGCAGCATCGGCCACCAGGTTCCCGGGCTTCCCGTTGGATGTCGAGGACATCGTGATCTATCCGCAGGAGGCTGCGACCCGGCCGATAGCGGGTCCGGGTATCCCCGAAGGCTCACACGTCGCCGCCGTCGACGTCCGGATCGGCGAGGACGAGCCGATACCTGCCAGGATCATGGTGCCGGATCGTATCGATCTCCTGGTCGACGAGCCGTACGCCCTCGTCAAGCCGGCGTCCGTGAACGCGATGAAGGGGTCCACGCACGCGACGCCCGTCTGGACCGTCTTCAGCGCAGGTCTGAGCGCCATCCGCCCCGCCGGGCGGCCGAGCATGTCACTCCCGCGTACGCCGGCTCCGAAGGCTGCGCCCGCGTCGCCCGTCCAGGCGCCCACGCCGCCTGCGGAGAAGAAAACCCGCGCTCCCAAACAACCCAAGGAACTGACCCGGCACACGTTGACCTCGCGCATTCAGGACATGCGGCATGCGAGGAGAGAAGGGGACTATCACCTCCTCCTGCGATTGCTGGCGGACAACGCTGAATCGTTCAAGGTGCTCACCCAGCCGCAATACCGGAAGGAACGGCAGACGGTAGAAGAGCTGCGCCGATGGGCAACCGCGAGGCAGGAGAGTCATACTCGGATCGAGCAAGAGGTTCGTCGGCACAGCGCCGCACTCATCGGGCGTATCGATCACGCGAAGGCCAAGGGCACGCTTGAGGATGTCCAGCGGGCGATAGAAGCGCTCCGGAGGACGCTGGCGGACGTCCCGAGAGGCACCCCGGAGTTCGGCGCGGAGTTGAGGAAGCTGCGCGAGCGTGAGGCCTGGCTCGAACGAGCCCTGTCAGAACGAGATCAAGCGTCAGGCACCCCCATCTGAGGGGCTCGGCCCAAGAGGTCCGTGCGAAGCAGCACGACCGGCTTCGGGACGCGCTGGATGGACTGCTGAAAGCGGAGATCGCGGGGCAAACGGACGAGAAGCGCAGGCTTCACAACGACGGACGTGCCCTGCTCAAGAAGCTGGGCACGCACGCGACTCCCGACGAGAAGCGCCAGCTCGCCCTGACCGCCCGGTGGCTGGGCGCCGTACCGGTGGGCAAGGGCGAGAACCCGGCCGGGGCATCGGAGGAGATCACCGCTTCTGCCGCGCAGGAGTTGGCAAGCACCGCCGCCGCGCCGGAGACGACCGCTCTCGATCAGACCACCAGCGATCTTCGGGCCCTCGCCGCACAGGCCGGCGACCGCCTGAGCGCCGTCCTGAGGGACGTCGCTCGCGACCAGGCCACCATCAGCCTGCGCGACCTCGCGAAAGAGACCGGTGCGGACGACTGGTTGTGCATCATCGCGCTCGTCGAGGCGGATGAGGCGGCCGGGAGCGCGGGGCCCCTGCTATCCGCCCTCATGACCTCGCCGGACGGAAACGCGTGCCCCGAGTTCCGCGCGGTCCTCGCGGGCCTCGGTTACGAGGTCCCCCGGACTGATCGAGCCCTCCACCTCGTGTGGCGGCGCGAGGTGGAGCGGACGCACGCCTTCTACGCGGAGCCCCCGCGGGACATGCCTGCGCGGCTCGTGCCCGTCAGGGCTGGGCTGACCTCGCGGCAGGAGTGATCATTCAGGCCCGGGGAGTCGTGTGAGGGCCCCGAACGGGGGTCAGACGATCGGGGGGCGGCCCGCGCGGGCGAGGCGCGCCACGGTGGTCCAGGACATGGGACGACGCTGCCCGTGCCCGCCCTTCAGGCCCTCCCGCAGGCCCCGGAACCAGACGGCGAGGTTCGCCCGGGAGCGGATCCTGGCGACGCTGATGACCGTCCAGACGGCCAGGTAGAGGGGGACGAGCGGGGCGGGCAGCCGGCGGTAGGCGAGCCACACCCTGTTGCGGGCGACGAGCCGATAGAAGGGGGCGTGCCTCGCGGGGTCGGTCGCGGGATGGTGGATGACGATGTCCGGCGCGTAGTAACCGATGCGTCCGAGGTCCCACAGCCGCCAGCTCAGGTCGATGCCCTCGTGGAAGAGGAAGAAGTGACCCGGCCATCCCCCGGCCTGCTCGTAGTCGGCACGGCGGATGAGGACGACGCCTTCGGCCATGACCGTCACGATGCCCGCCCGTGTGGCCGTGCCTGCGCGCAAACGCGGCACCCAGCGGCGCAGCGTCACACCGGTGCCGGGGTCGGCGATGCGCGGCTGTATGTACGCCGCCTCGGGGTGCCGGCGGGCTACGGCGATGAGCCGGGCGAGGGTGTCGGGGCCGGGAAGGACCGCGTCGTTGTCGAGGAAGAACACGAACTCTCCGGCGGCCGGCCCGGCGAGAGCGTCGGCGCCGGCGTTCCGCCCGGCGGGGATGCCCTCGTTGACGGGCAGGACCACCGTGCGGACCCCATCCGGCACGTGGTCGGGTTCGACGCCGTTGCCGACGATGACCACACGCAGGTCGACGTCCTGTTGCGCGAGGAGGGACTCCATCGCCCGCCGGAACGGCTCCAGCCGGTCGTTCATGGTGAGCACCACCACGTCGACGGTGGCCTTCGGGCTGGTCATCCTGGCGCGTCTCCCGGACGGTCTCGGCACGTGTGTGAAGCGAGCGAGATCCCGTCATCCGTCGTTCCCGCCGCGTTAACCCGCCCACACTAGTGCAGCACTGCCGTTCGAAACTCCCACGGCACACCGCCGCGCGTGTCGGCGGGGGCCGTCCGCCCGGCCGCACCGGGACTCCTGGCGGGGCACCGCCGGAATTCAGGGGAAGGCGACGGCGGTCTCCGGACAACAACAGGTGACCGATGACCGCCGACCACAAGGTCTTCGAATGAATGAGCCATACCTGGCCGCTTCCCCCGGCGTCGCACCACCGTCGCAGGACGACGCTGCCGTGATCGAGCGGTCCTGGGACGAGCCCGAGCGTTTCGGCGCCGGGCCGCCTTACCCGCACACCAGCGCGACGTGTTGCTGCTGGTGGCGCTCGCAGGGCTGAGCTACGACGAGGTGGCGCAGGCTCTGGACGTCCCCTTCGGCACGGTGTCCTCGCGGCTCAACCGGGCGCGCAAGAAGCTGCGCAGGGCGCTGAACGGAACGAATCCGCTGCTCGACGAGGAAGAGACACATCGATGAACGAACTGCATCTCGTGCGCGCGGTGTACGACGACCCGCCCCCGCCCTCCGAGCAAACCGCGGCGGCCGCCCGTGACCGCATGCTTAGCCAGGACGACACCGCTCGGCAGCGCCGTCGCCGCACGTGGCGCGTGCCGCTCGGCCTGGTGGCCGCCGCCACGGCCGCGGCCGTGGCGGCGGGCATGACCCTCGCCACCGACGAACCCGCGCGACCGCGGACAGGTGTGCAGGCCGCCCCCGGCGCCCTGTCGCCTCGCGGCATGATGCTGGCCGCCGCCTCCCAGGCGGAGCTGCAGCGGCAGGGCCGCTACTGGTACACCCACCAGCGCACCGCCTTCGCGGCGCTCGCGCTCGGCGGGACCGGCGGGTACGTCGTGGAGGAGCGCGACGAGACCTTCGCGTGGACGGGACGCGAACCCGGCGACGGCAAGTCCTTCTATGGTCGTGACTTCGCGGGCGGGCCCCAGACCGGCGCCGACGCCGACGCCTGGCGGGCGGCGGGTTCCCCCTGGAGCTGGACCGTTCGCAGCCGGACCGGGCGCTCGTCGGGGGTGAGCAGGACCGTCGGGACGACGCCGGGTCCCTGGCAGGCGGACGATCCGGCCGACACGAGCGGCGGCACGTTCGACGTCGGCGGCGTCGGCCACCTCACCTACCCGGAGCTCCAGGAATGGCCCACCGATCCCGCGGATCTGCGCACGCTCCTGTGCGAGGGCTCGATCAAGCTCGGGTCGCCGAAGGCGAGGACGTCGCCGTCGCTCTCGTTCCGCGCGTACCGTCCGCCGCGCCGCAGCAGCGCCCGCACCCGGGCGAGCAGCTCGTCGAGCTCGAACGGTTTGACCAGGTAGTCGTCCGCTCCGGCGTCCAGGCCGGAGACGCGGTCGCCGACGGCGTCGCGCGCGGTCAGCATGAGCACCGGGACCCGGTTGCCGGACGCGCGCAATCTGCGGCAGGCCGTCAGCCCGTCGAGCCGGGGCATCATGACGTCGAGGAGCATCGCGTCGTACGGCCCGCCGTTCTGCGCGGCCCGATCGAGGAGGTCGAGCGCGGTGAGCCCGTCGGCGGCGGTCTCCACCCCGTAACCCTCGAACTCCAGACTGCTGCGCAACGCCTCCCTGAGAGCCGGCTCGTCGTCCGCTACCAGCAGTTTCGCCGATTCCTCACGCACCGGCACAAGCTACCCGAGGGTCATGAGAGCCGCCTTAACACCGCCATCGCGGCGTTGTGGCCGGGGATGCCACTGACGCCGCCGCCGCGCTTCGCGCCCGCGCCGCACAGCAGCACCCGCGAATGCGCCGTCTCGACGCCCCACTGCCCGTGGTCGCCCTCCTCGCCGTACGGCCAGGACAGGTCGTGGTGGAAGATGTGGCCGCCGGGCAGGCCCGCGTCCCGCTCCAGGTCGAGGGGGGTCTTGACCTCCAGGCAGGGCTCGCCGGAAGGCGCGCGCAGCAGGCAGCCCTCGATGGGCTCGGCGAGCACCGCGTCGATCGAGGCGAGCGTGCGGGCCAGCGCCTCCCGCTTGGCCACCGGGTCGGCGAACAGGCGCGCAGGCATGTGCAGCCCGAACAACGTCATCGTGTGCGCCCCCGCCTCCCGCAACCGGGGGCCGAGGATCGAGGGGTCGGTGAGCGAGTGGCAGTAGACCTCGGCGGGCGGCAGATCCGGCACCTGCCCCGCGGCCGCCTGTGCGTACGCCGTCGCCAGCTGGTCGCGGCTCTCGTTGATGTGGAAGGTGCCGCTGAACGCCTCGGCGGGGTCGACGGCGGGATCCCTCAGCCGGGGCAGCCGCGACAGCACCATGTTGATCTTGAGCTGGGCGCCCTCCGGCGCCTCGGGCGTCTCCCCGAGCAGCCGGGCGAGCACGGCGGGCGGCAGGTTGGCCAGCACCTTGCCGGCGGTCACCGCGTGCTGTTCGCCGTCGTCGAACGTGACCTCTCCCGTGTCCGGATCGATCGCCAGCACCTCGGCACCCGTGCGGATCTCGGCCCCGTTCCGCCGTGCGACCTCGGCGAGCTCGGCGGTCACCGCGCCCATGCCGCCGACCGGCACGTTCCAGTCGCCCGTGCCGTCGCCGATCACGTGATAGAGGAAGCACCGGTTGGCCAGCAGGTCGGTGGCCGGATCGGCGAAGGTGCCGATCAGGGCGTCGGTGAGGACGACCCCGCGCACCGTGTCGTCGGCGAACCGCTCGTCCACTACCGCGCCGATGGGCCGTTCGAACAGGTCGCGCCACGCCTCGTCGTCCCCCACGACCTCCCGCAGGGCCGTACGGCCGCGCAGCGGTTCGAGCAGCGTCGGCGCGACCCGCCGGGCCACGTGGGCCGTCATCCCGTAGAACCGCTCCCAGGCCGCCAGGTCGTGCCGTCCCCCGGTCACCGCCTCGAAGGATGCGGCCGTGCGCGCGGCGTCCTCGTTGTCCACGAGCAGGCCGGTGTCGCCGGCCGGGGTGTAGGAGGCGAAGCGGCGGCGGCGCAGGTCGAGGCGCAGCCCGAGATCCTTCACGATCTTCGTGGGCAGCAGGCTGACCAGGTAGGAGTAGCGCGACAGCCGCGCGTCCACGCCGGGGAACGCGCGGGCCGACACCGCGAGGCCGCCCACGTGGCCGAGGCGTTCCAGGACCAGCACGCCGCGTCCGGCCCGGGCGAGGTACGCCGCGGCGACGAGGCCGTTGTGCCCGGCGCCGGCGATGACGACGTCGTAGTGCGAGCGTGGCATGAAGCGTTCTCCCGGGTCGTACGTAGCTCGGTGCCGCGCGGTTGGCCGCCCGGTCGAACGCGGGCCGGATGCGCGTCGCGACGGCGGGCATGGGAGGGTCTCGGAGGAGGGAGCGGGAGGAGGCGACATCGGGCGAGCCTGAGCGGACGCCCGCAACTTATCGCAAAACCCCCCGCGATACCCGGGCAGAATATGCCGAAGCGGACAATCTTCCGCTGGCGCGAGAAGTAAAACGAGCGATCCGGAGGGGCGGGCCGCCGGTCTGGGCTGGGGAGCGCATGGGAGCGAAGCGACCACGCGCGACGAGGGAGGCGTTCATCGCGCGCCTCCGGCACGGCCAGGCGGATGTGAGGCCCCGATGGTGAGCGTGAAACAGGAGAGACATGCGCGTTTCCGATGAGGCCGCCGAGGCGCTGGCCACCGGCCGTCCGGTCGTCGCCCTGGAGTCCACCATCATCTCCCACGGGCTTCCCCAGCCCCGCAACCTTCAGGTCGCCCTCGAACTGGAGGACATCGTCCGGCAGGCGGGGGCCGTGCCGGCGACGGTGGCGGTGCTGGACGGGATCCCCCGCGTGGGCCTGGACAAGGACGGGCTGGAGCGGATCGCGACCGAGCCGGGCCTGCGCAAGCTCGGCTTCCGCGACCTCGCCCCGGCCGCCGCGCTCGGGCTGAGCGGCGCCACCACCGTGTCGGGCACCTCGTTCCTGGCCGCCCGGGCGGGTGTGCGGGTGTTCGCCACCGGGGGTCTCGGCGGCGTCCACCGCGGCTGGACCTCGGTGCAGGACGAGTCGGCCGACATCGACACGCTCAGTCGCACCAGGATCACGGTCGTCTGCGCCGGGGTGAAGTCGATCCTCGACGTGCCCGCGACGCTCCAGCGGCTGGAGACCAAGCAGGTCACCGTCGTGGGCTACCGGACCGACGAGTTCCCCGGCTTCTACCTGCACAGCTCGGGCGAGCCGGTCGACTGGCGCATCGAGACGCCGCAGGAGGCCGCCGGCATCATGCGGGCCCAGGACGCGCTGGCGGGGCTGGAGACCGCGCTGATCGTGGCCAACCCGGTCCCCGCCGACCTCCAGCTCGATCCCGGCCTGCACGACCGGGTCCTCGCCGAGGGCCTGCGCACCGCCGAGGAGCGCGGGGTGACCGGGCAGGCCATCACCCCGTTCCTGCTGGAGTATCTCGTCGAGGGCACGGGCGGCGCGTCTTTGGAGGCCAACCTCGCGGCCGTACGCGGCAACACGCGCCTGGCCGGGGAGATAGCGGCCGCGTGGGCGGCCGGGTGAGCGCTCTGCTGGTGATCGGCGACGTGGTCACCGACGTCGTCGCTCTGCACGACGGCCCCACGGCCACCGGCACCGACACGCCCGCCGACATCGTGGTGCGGCCGGGCGGCTCGGGGGCGAACACCGCCTCCTGGGCCGCCCGGCTCGGCGCCGGCACCCGCCTGCTGGCGAGGGCCGGGTACGACACCGGCGAGTGGCACGCGGCCGAGCTGGCCAAGGCCGGGGTCGAGCCGCACCTGCGGATCGACCCGGACCGGCCCTCGGCCGTCGTCATCGCGATGGTCGACGCCACCGGGGAGCGGTCGATGCTCACCAACCGCGGGGCGAGCGGCCACATCGGGGTCGGCGACTGGGCGCCCGAGCTCCTCGACGGGGTCGGGCACCTGCACCTGTCGGCGTACACGATGTTCGCCGAGCCGGGCCTGGAGCTCGTGCGGCTGGCGATGCGGGAGGCCGCCGGCCGAGGGATTCCCGTCAGCGTCGACCCGGCCTCGTGCGGGCCTCTGCGCGCGTTCGGCCCCGAGAGGTTCCTTCGTGAGACAGCCCCGGCGCGCGTCGTGATTCCCAACCTGGAGGAGGCGCTGCTGCTCACCGGCGCCCCGGATGCCGAGGCGGCGGCCCGCACACTCAGCGCCCACTACGGCACGGCGGTGGTCAAGCGGGGAGCCGGTGGTGCCGTGCTGGCCCGCGGGGGCCGTATAGTCGCCAGAGCGGCCGCGCGCCCGGCGGAGGTGGTCGACTCGACGGGCGCGGGAGACGCGTTCGCCGCAGGATTCCTGGTCGCGACGATGGCCGGGATCGCCCCCGAGGAAGCTCTGCGCAAGGGCTGTGAGGCGGGGGCGGCGGCGGTCGCCCAGGTCGGCGGCCGGCCGGATCCTGGGAACTTTACCCTATTGACACCAATTGCTGGTTTGCGGCGTAAGCTGCACCATTAGCAACATGCGTCACTCTCGGGAGGGTGCGGTCATACCGATGGACGCCGAGTCAACGATCTGCCTGAGCGACCTGGTCCCGGCCCTGCGCTGGAGCCGTCCTCAGCAGGTGGCCGAGATGCTGGCCGACCCGCGCCTGCCCGGCGGCTGGTGGGCATCCGTCGGGATCGGGCGCGCGATGCGGGCGACCGGTGTTGACTGGCTCTGCGAGCGGCTCGCCCGGTTGGCCGTCGGCCGCTGGGACCACCTGCCCCTCACCGACCTGCTTCCGGCGCTCCAGGTGCACACCGTGGATCCCGCCATGCCCGGCTGGCCCGACCCGGTCCGCAGTGTGGTCAACCACCTCGGCGGGTGGTACCGGCTGCGCCGCCTGACCCCGTGCGACCTCCAGGCCCCGGCCGCTCCCGCCTCGCCCGAGGTGCTTTTGACCACGGTGTTCAGGGAGGTGTTCGGACGCCTGCAGAGCGAGCTGGCGTCCGGGCAGCCCGCGCAGGCGCTCGCGAAGGGCCCGGCCACCGCCCAGGCACAGCCCCAGGCGCCCGTACAGCCACAGCCGCAGCCCCAGGCACAGCCGCAGGTGCCTGCCGGTCCCGCCTCCGGGCCGTTCCCGCAGGCCGCCCCCGGGACCCCGGCACAGCCGGCCGGGACCCCCTCCCAGCCCTTCCCCCGGATTCCCCCGGGACCGGTCTCCCAGCCGTTCCCGCAGACCGCCCCCGGGACCCCGGCACAGCCGGCCCCGCAGGCCGGGACCCCCTCCCAGCCCTTCCCCCAGGCCGCCCCCGGGACCCCGGCGCAGCCGCTCGCCCGGCCCGCCGCCCCCATGCCCGCGCCTGGACAGGACGCCCAGACGCCGGCCCAGCAGGGCGCACCGGCGCCCGCCGCCCCGGCGCCTCTCGCGGAGCCGGTCAAGCCCGCCACCCAGCCCTTCGCCCGGCAGTCCGGGGCCCCGCTCCCGCAGTCCGCGGCCTCGCCCGCCCAGCCGGCGGCCGAGGCGGCGCAGGAGCGGCAGCCGGCCGACCTCAGCGCGCACCCGATGGTCGTGGTCATCGAAGGCCTGTTCCGCGACTGGGACCCGCTCGCCAGGGCCGTCGCGGCCGAGCGGCTGTTCGCCGCCGAACCGGTGAGCCTGCGCACGCTGGCCCACAACCTCAACGTTGACCGTGAACTCCTCTCCCAGGCCCAGCGCACGGCCGAGGAGCGGGTGCTGCTGTGGCTGCGCTCCCCCGACTCCGCGCCGCTCACCGGCCACCTGTTCGGGCTCACCGAGTGGCTGGGCGCCGCCGCCACTCAGGAGCAGCTCATCGCCGCCGACCCCTCCCACCCCGTCGAGGTCCCGGCGCTCGGCACGCCGCTGTGGCGCGTGCTGGTCACGCTGATGCCCGACCGCCGTCTTCAGGACGGCTGGCTCGTGGTGGGCGACCTGGCGGGGCTGCGAGACAAGACGCGGCAGCTGCTGGCGAACAAGCCCGCGGACGCCGACGTCGTGGAGCTCCTCGGCCAGCTCGGCATCCGCGCCCACTCCGCCAAGGCGTGGCTGGACTCGATGCCGAAGGCGAGCGCCCCGTCCGAGCCCGGCCCCCTGCCCACCCGCAACGGGCCCGAGCAGGCCGCCAAGCCCACACCGCTGCCCCGCCGTACGCCGGGCGCCAACGGGCACCATCACGGCCGCGGCGGGATCCCGGTCCCCGTGCAGGCCAACAACGGGCCCGACGCCGCCACCGCGCTCGCCGCGCTCAACGCGCTGACGAACGGCAACCTGGGCGGCAACCTGAACGGAAACGGGCACGGAAACGGAAACGGAAACCTGGCGGGCGGCGTGCCCCGGCCCCATCTGGTGCCCAACCCCCGCACGACGTCCAGCCCGGCCTCCGACCCGCGACGGTGGCAGCGGATCGACGTCACCAGCGGTCATCTGCGCGGCGAGCCGGTGGCGGTCCCCGAGGGGTACGCCGCACAGCTCGGCATGCGACCGGGGACGCTGCTGTCGGTCACCGGCCCCGGGGACAACGCGGTCGTCCTGGTGTGGCGTGACCGGCAGCCGGTGTTCGACTCGCTCCAGCCGGTCCTTATGCGGCTGAACGCGCGGCCCGGCGACTCGGTCTACGTGACCGTGGACGGGTACCGCCTGGACGCCCAGCTCACCTCGGCCGTCTGACCGTCCGCGCGTGGCGTACGGCGACGCGCGGCATTCCCCGGCGGGGCCGGGTCACGTCCACTGCCCGGTCCACGCGACGACGAGCGTGATTCACGCGTGCGAGTCTCCGGAGGACCGGTGGGCGATCGACGTACGGCGGCCGGGCCTCGTGAGCGCGGCCACCGCGCTCACATCTTCGGTCTGAGCATCTTGCGGTAGTAGGTGGCCGACACCTCGTAGCCGAGGGCGCCGTAGAACTCGGCGGCCCGCCGGGTCGCCAGCGCGACGTAGCCGGCCTGCCGTGAGCGCGCCCACGTCTCGAACTCCTCGAGCAGCCTGCGCCCGATGCCGTGGCGGCGGTAGGCGCTTTCGATCATCGCCTCCTCCACCCACGCGACCCTGCCGTTGGCGAACAGCGTGAGGTGGGTGAAGCCCAGCAGGTAGCCGCGCACGGTCCCGTCGACGGTGGCGACGATGAGGAAGGCGTCCTCGTTCTCCAGCAGTTGCGGCAGCGCCGCGTCGAACGGCGCGCGCTCGGGCCGGAACGTCACCGCGAACTCGCGGGCGAGCGCGAAGATCTCGTCCGCGTCGGTCTTCTCGGCCCTGCGGAGCTGGAGATCACCAGACGTCATGAAAGGGACTCTAGGAGTACCTGGGCACATACGTCCAATCCGGGGGGCGCCCGCGGTTCTCACGCTGATGCGGCGGCAAAGGCCCGCCGGGCGTGCCGCACGAGCTCGCGTACGGCGGGCCCCTGCCCGCCGCGCCACACCAGGGCGAGCAGGGCGGGGGTCTCAAAGTCCTCGATGGCGAGCGCGGTGCGGCGGTCGCGGTGAGCCGCGGCCATCGACTCGCTGAGGACGGCGATACGACGTCAGCCCGACGGCAGTCGGCTGCGGGTGCTCGACCAGCCCGAGTTCGTACCGCCCGCCCGCTGAGGTCGTCGCGACCCCGAACTCCCCACCGACCTGGCCCCGCCAATCGAGCCTTCAGCGACCCTGGCCCTGGGGCCCCGGTCGGGTGGCCGACGAGCACCACGGACCTGAAACGAGATCAAATCGTGCCGGTATCGCGTTCAGCTCATGCCCGGCCCACCCGCCCGTCTCGCTACTTTCTCGTGTCTCGGGGACTCGCAATCAAACTTAGGGACAGTAGGCGGGATGACGAGAACTTTCCCGGGGAGACGGATAATCCTCGCGTTGGGGCTCGCGTTGTTCGGCACGGTCATTCCGCATGCGGCGGCTGCCGCTGCGGGGGCCGTTACCAGGGTGGTCGTCATCGCGGGCGATGACACCTACGTGCCGCCCTGGGGTACCGAAACGCATGGGCTCGAGGTGGTGGTGTCGAATCCTTACGCGGAGGAGTCGCTCCCGGCCGTGAAAATCGAGTACCGCAAGGCCGGGGAGAGCGAAACCGCCGGGTGGAGAGAGATGACGATCCCCGCCACGGGGCAGGTCCAGCCCCTGCCTGCTGGAGCGGAGCTGCCGAGCCAGGCGAATGTCAGGGGGACATTCCCCATTTCTTCCACCGACCCCGTGGGCGAGTGGCCATATCGGATTACGCTGATGCGGGGCGGATCCACGCTCGATGTCAAAACGGGGGCGTTGAAAATCGGGGAGGGACCGAGCGTCACCATGACGGTCGACCCTCAGAACGTGGTGCTTCGAAGGCACGTGAAAGTCCCGGCGAACGTCGTCGCCAAGATCGAGCAAGTCGGCAGCGTGACCGACGCCCGGGTGGAGAGCGTGAGACACGGTGACGTCCACCGCCTCAGCACGGCGGTCGGGGAGGACGGATACCTCCGTGACGAGGTCGGCTTCGACGACGCCTCGGCGACCGGCGCGTGGCGGCTGACGATCATCGTCCAGCGGGGCGGAAACAGCTACACCTTCGCCCGCGGCTTCGCGGTGTCCAGGGCCGCGAAGCAGACATCGAAAGTCGTACTTCACGCGCCCTCCAGAGTCGCCAGGGGCAGACTCATGATGCTGACCGGCACGGTCTACCGGGGAGACATCCCGTGGGCCGGCAAGGTCGTCGAAATCTTCTTCAGGAAGAAGGGGACACACCGGTGGACGCTCGTGGACATCGCCAGGACGACGTCCAGCGGACGGTACGCCGAAGTCGTCAGGCCGAAGTACGACGGCCACTGGTACGTCACCGTTTCCGGCACCGGCAAGATCGAGGGCTCAACTTCCGGATACAAGTACGTCGACGTCAGATGACACGACCCGCGAGGGACAAGCCCAGCCAGGGCTGACCCGGGCCGGCAGGCACCCGAGAGTCATGGTCGGCAGCGGCCGCCGCCATCCGGGGACGAGGTGGCGCTCACGCGGTATCCGCCGCCGTCCCGTCCCGGCTCCAGGCCGGTGGACCACAAGGTTCTCACAGTGCTCGACGCCTCGATACGAGGTCCGGAACCTCGCCGTCCGCTGAACCCTCAGGCGGGCAGTCCGAGTTCGCGGGCGATGAGCATGCGCTGCACCTCGCTGGTGCCCTCGCCGATCTCCAGGATCTTCGCGTCCCGGTAGAAGCGGCCGACGGGAAACTCGTTCATGAAGCCGTAGCCGCCGAAGATCTGCGTGGCGTCGCGGGCGTTGTCCATCGCGGCGTCGGACGACACGAGCTTGGCGATCGCGGCCTCCTTCTTGAACGGCAGGCCGGCCAGCATGCGCTCGGCGGCGTGATAGTAGGCCAGCCGGGCCGTGTGCACCCTGGTTTCCATGTCGGCGATCTTGAACTGGATGGCCTGGTAGTGGCCGATCTCCTGGCCGAAGGCCCGGCGCTCCCGCACGTACCGCAGCGACTCGTCCACGCAGCCCTGGGCGAGGCCCACCGACAGCGCGGCGATGGCGACCCGGCCCTCGTCGAGCGTCTGGAGGAACTGCGCGTAGCCCCGGCCGCGCTCGCCCAGCAGGTTCTCCTCCGGCACCCGGCAGTCCGCGAACGCCAGCTCCCGGGTGTCGGAGGCCGACCAGCCGACCTTGGAGTACTTCCGCGACGCCGTGAAGCCGGGCGTCCCCGACGGCACGAGGATCGTGGAGATCTCCGGCCTGCCGTCCTCACGGTGGCCGGTGATCGCCGCCGCCGCGACGACGCCGGTGATGTCGGTGCCCGAGTTGGTGATGAACGCCTTCGAGCCGTTGATCACCCATTCGCCGCCGTCGAGGACGGCCGTGGTGCGCATGCCGCCCGGCACGTCGGACCCGCCACCGGGCTCGGTCAGGCCGAACGCCCCGAGCGTCTCCCCCGCCGCCATCCTCGGCAGCCACCGCTGCTTCTGCGCGTCCGTGCCGAACCGCAGGATGGGCATCTCGCCCAGTGAGACCGCCGCCTCCAGGGTGATCGCCACCGAGGAGTCGACCCTGGCCAGCTCCTCCAGCGCCAGGCACAGCGCGAAGTAGTCGCCGCCCATGCCGCCGTACTCCTCCGGGATCGGCAGCCCGAACAGCCCCATCGCCCCCATCTTGCGGACGATGTCGTACGGGAACTCGCACCGCTCGTAGTAGTCCCCGATGACGGGGGCCACCACCTCGCGGGCGAACTCCTCGACCGACTTGCGCAGTTCGACGTGCTCGTCGTTGAGCATCTAGATCTCCTTGGCGAGAGCCTGGACGACGCGGGACGGGCTCGGCCGGCCGAGGATGCCGGCGAGCCAGAGGCTGGTGGCGGCCAGCGACCTGACGTCCACCCCGGTCTCGACGCCGAGACCGTCGAGCATCCAGACCAGGTCCTCGGTCGCGAGGTTGCCGGTGGCGCTCTTGGCGTACGGGCAGCCGCCGATGCCGCCGGTGGAGGAGTCCACGACCGTGATCCCCCGCTTGATCGCGGTGAGCGTGTTGGCGAGGGCCTGGCCGTAGGTGTCGTGGAAGTGGACGGCCAGCCGGTCGGGCCCGACGCCGGCCTCGGCGAAGGCGTCGAGCAGCGCCTCGACGTGCCGGGGCGTGCCGACGCCGATCGTGTCGCCGAGCGACAGCTCGTAGCACCCGAGGCCGAGCAGCCTGCGCCCGACGCGGGCGACCTGCTCGGGCGCGACCGGTCCCTCCCAGGGGTCGGCGAAGCACATCGACACGTACGCCCTGACCCGCATGCCGTGGGCCAGGGCCCGCTCGACGACCGGGGCGAACATCTCGAACTGCGACTCGACGGTGCGGTTCAGGTTGCGCCGCGCGAACGAGTCGGTGGCGCTGCCGAAGATCGCGATGTCGGTGACACCCCCGTGGTTGCGAGCACAGTGCAGCGCGCGGTCGAGGCCCCGCTCGTTCGGGACGAGCACCGGGTAGCGGACCCCGGGCACCCGGGGCAGGCTCTCCAGCAGCTCGCTCGCGTCCGCGAGCTGGGGCACCCACTTGGGGTGGACGAAACTCGTCGCCTCGATGGTCGTCAGCCCTGCCTCGGCCAGCCGTCCGATGAACTCGCGCTTGACCTCGACGGGCACGACGGCCGACTCGTTCTGCAGGCCGTCGCGCGGGCCCACCTCGTAGATCGTCACTCGCACGGCGTCACCCGCGCCAGGACCGCGTCCAGCTCCACCGTCTGCCCCGGCCGGGCCCGCAGCTCGGCGAGCACGCCGTCGGCCGGCGCCGTCAGGGTGTGTTCCATCTTCATCGCCTCCACGACGACCAGCGGCTGCCCGGCGCTGACCCGGTCGCCCTCGGCCGCCTTCACCAGGAGCACCGTCCCCGGCATCGGGCTGCGGACGACGCCGTCGCCGGCGAGCGCCCCTCCCGGCCGATCCTCCGGATCTCCGGGCTCGTGCCGGGTGACGGGCCAGGCGCGGCCGCCCTCGGCGAGCCACACCGTGTCGCGGTTCCGGGCCACCGCGTACTTGCGGGTGACGCCGCCGAGGGTGACCGCCGCCTCATCGGTGCCGGTCCACTGCATCAGCGCCCGGCCGAGTGAACGATCGTTAACTTCGATTTCCGCGTCGCCGGCCGCGCCCCGCACGCGTACGGGCACGCCGAGCCGGTGCACGGTCCAGGCGGGCTCCCCGACGCGCCAGCCGTCCGCCACGTCCCACGGATCGCCCGAGGCGGAGCGGCCGGAGCCGGAGTGGAAGACGAGCGCGGCGGCGGCCAGCACCTCGTCGGGCACCTCGCCGCTCACCAGGTCGCCGAGCCGCCGCTCGACCAGCCCGGTGTCGAGCCGGCCGGCCGCGACGTCCGGGTCGGCCAGCAGCGCGCGCAGGAACCCGATGTTGGTCGTGACCCCGAGGATCACGGTCGAGGCCAGCGCCCGATCGAGGGCCGCGAGCGCGCCCGCCCGGTCGGGGGCCCAGGCCACCGCCTTGGCCAGCATGGGGTCGTAGTCGCTGCCCACGACCATCCCGCCGGTCAGCCCGGAATCGAACCGCACGCCCTCGCCCGCGGGCTCGCGCAGGGCCAGGATCCGGCCGCCGGTCGGCAGGAAGCCGCGGGCAGGGTCCTCGGCGTAGACGCGCGCCTCGGCGGCGTGGCCGCGAAGGCGCACCTCGTCCTGCCGGAACGGCAGCGGCTCACCCGCGGCGATCCGCAACTGCAGCTCGACCAGATCGAGCCCGGTGACCATCTCGGTGACCGGATGCTCGACCTGGAGCCGGGTGTTCATCTCCATGAAGAAGAACTCGCCCGGCCGGTCGCCGGGGACGATGAACTCGACCGTGCCGGCGCCGACGTACCCGACCGACCGGGCGGCCTCCACCGCCGCCGCGCCCATGCGGGCCCGCGTCTCGTCGTCGAGCAGCGGCGAGGGCGCCTCCTCGACGATCTTCTGGTGGCGCCGCTGGAGGCTGCACTCGCGCTCAGCGAGGTGGACGACGTCGCCGTGGCCGTCGGCCATGACCTGGATCTCGATGTGCCGGGGCCGGTCGACGAACCGCTCGATCAGCAGGGTGCCGTCCCCGAAGGCCGCCGTCGCCGTACGGCGGGCCGACTCGACGGCCGCGGCCAGGCCGTCGGCGGACTCGACCCGCAGCATGCCCTTGCCGCCCCCGCCTGCGGACGGCTTGATCAACACGGGGAAGCCGATGCGCTCGGCGGCCTCGGCCAGGTCGTCGTGCGGCTCCGCGCCGCCGGGCACGACCGGCACGCCCGCGCGGGCGACCGTCTCCTTGGCCCGGATCTTGTCGCCCATGGCCTCGATGGCCGCGGCCGGCGGGCCGACGAACACCAGGCCCTCGGCCGCGCAGCGCCGGGCGAACGCGGCGTTCTCGGAGAGGAAACCGTACCCGGGGTGAACGGCCTCGGCGCCGCTCACGCGGGCGGCCTCGATGACGCCGTCGACGTCGAGGTAGCCGCGCGGAAGCCGTACGGCGAGGTCGGCCTCGCGCACGTGACGGGCGTCGCGGTCGGCGTCGCTGTGCACGGCGACCGCGCGGATCCCCATCGCGCGCAGCGTGCGGATGATCCGGACGGCGATCTCGCCCCGGTTGGCGATCAGGACGCTGGAGAACATCACAAGGCCGACCTCACATCCGGAAGACGCCGTAGCCGACGGGTTCGAGGGGGGCGTTGGCGGCGGCGCCGAGCGCCAGGCCGAGGACGGTCCTGGTGTCCACCGGGTCGATCACCCCGTCGTCCCACAGGCGTGCGGTCGAATAGTAGGGATTGCCCTGGTGCTCGTACTGGGCCCGGATCTCCTCGGCGTCGGCGTCGCCGACCATGGTGAGCACGGTGGCCGCCTGTTCGCCGCCCATGACGGAGATGCGGGCGTTCGGCCACATCCACAGGAAACGCGGGGAGTAGGCGCGGCCGGCCATCGCGTAGTTGCCCGCGCCGAACGAGCCGCCGATGATCACCGTGAACTTCGGCACCCGGGCGCAGGCGACCGCCGTCACCATCTTCGCGCCGTGCTTGGCGATGCCCCCGGCCTCGTACGCCTTGCCGACCATGAAGCCGCTGATGTTCTGCAGGAACACCAGCGGGATCGACCGCCGGTCGCACAGTTCGACGAAGTGGGCGCCCTTGAGCGCCGACTCGCCGAACAGGATGCCGTTGTTGGCCACGATCCCCACGGGGTGCCCGTGGATCCGGGCGAAGCCGGTGACCAGGGTCGGGCCGTATTCCGCCTTGAACTCGAGGAACCGGCTGCCGTCGACCACCCGGGCGATCACCTCGCGCACGTCGTACGGCTGGCGGGTGTCCTGGGGGACGATGCCGTACAGGTCACGCGGGTCCCACAGCGGCGGCTCGGCCGGCGCGACGTCCCAGGGGCGGGGGCTCCTCGGGGCGAGCGTCGACACGATGTCCCGCACGATCTTCAGGGCGTGCGCGTCGTCCTCGGCGAGGTGGTCGGTGACGCCGCTGACGCGGGCGTGGACGTCGCCGCCGCCCAGCTCCTCGGCGGTGACGCTCTCGCCGGTCGCCGCCTTCACCAGCGGCGGCCCGCCCAGGAAGATCGTGCCCTGGTTGCGCACGATCACCGCCTCGTCGCTCATCGCCGGGACGTACGCGCCGCCCGCGGTGCAGGAGCCGAGCACGGCCGCGATCTGCGGGATGCCCCGCGCCGACATCGTGGCCTGGTTGTAGAAGATGCGGCCGAAGTGCTCCCGGTCGGGGAAGACCTCGTCCTGCTTCGGCAGGAAGGCGCCGCCCGAGTCGACCAGGTACACGCACGGCAGGGTGTTGTGGAGGGCGACCTCCTGAGCGCGCAGGTGCTTCTTGACCGTGATCGGGTAGTAGGTGCCGCCCTTGACGGTGGCGTCGTTGGCCACGATCACGACCTCGCGCCCGGCGACCCGTCCCACACCGGTGATGATCCCGGCGGCGGGGGCCTGGTCGTCGTACATGCCGGTGGCCGCGAGCGGGGACAGCTCCAGGAAGCGCCCGCCGGGGTCGAGGAGCGTGTCGACACGGTCCCTCGGCAGCAGCTTGCCGCGCTGGACGTGCCTGGCCCGGGCCCGCTCGGGGCCGCCGCGCGCCGCCACCGCGAGCCGTTCCCTCAGGTCAGCGGAGAGATGCTCGTTGGCTTCCGCGTTGCGCTTGTACGGCTCGCCGCCCGGGTCGCACCGGCTCTCCAGCACCGGCCAGTCACTCGTGCTCATGCTCGGATGTTAATCATCGCTAACAGACTCCGTCTACCATGGTGCCGTGAAGACCGAGAGGACCGCGAAGTCCCCTACCCGCAATCGGCGGGCCGAGATCCTCGACGCGGCCGCGGACCTCTTCGCGGCGCGCGGCTTCCACGGCGTGTCCATCGAGGACATCGGCGCGGCCGTGGGCGTCTCGGGACCGGCGCTGTATCGGCACTTCAGCGGCAAGGAGGCCCTGCTCACCGAGATGCTGCTCGACATCAGTGAGCGGCTGCGCGAGCAGGGGGCGCGGCTGGCCACCACCTCCGCCCCGGACACGGCGGAGGCCGCGCTCGATGCGCTGCTGTCCGGGCACATCGAGTTCGCGCTGAATCACCCCGCGCTCATCCGCGTGCACGAGCGCGAGCTGGACAACGTGCCGGACCAGGCCCGCCGGGCCATCAGGCGGCTGCAGCGGCTGTACGTCGAGGAGTGGGTGACGGTGCTGTCCGAACTGCACCCCGCGTGCCCGCCCGCGCGGCTGCGCGCCGCCACCCACGCGGTCTTCGGCCTGCTCAACTCCACCCCGCGCAGCGCAGGCGAGCTCGCCCCCGAGGCCATGGCCGACCTGCTGCGCACCATGGCCCGCGCCGCGTTGGCGCGGCTCTGAACCCCCCCGCCGCCGGGCTCGCGTCATAGACTCGAAGGCATGACGGCGCCGCGGGAAGAGTATGAGGATCTTCATCGGCTGGTCGACCAGCTCCGGCCAGACCAGGTGCGTGAGGAGCGTGCGCGGCTCCTCCAGTTGGTCCATTCCCGTAAGGAGGAGCCGGAGCTCGGCACTGACGGTCTTCCTACGCTTTTCGGTGCGTTCCGCGCCAATCGGAGCGACGCTTCCGAACAGGTGGAAGAAATCCTTGCGGAGGGCTACGGTCACGAAGCGTGATCGTTGTCGACACCGGTCCGATCGTGGCCGCCACCTTTCTGGACGACAAGAACCACGAGCGTTGCGTACAGGAGTTCGTGCGGCTTAAAGAGGCGAACCGTCCGCTGCTGGTTCCCAGCTTCGTCGCCGCCGAGAGCTGCTACATGCTCGGCAGACTGGGCGGGCCGAAGGCCGAGGCGGCGTTCGTCCGGCTCCTCGAGTCCGGCTGGTTCCGCCTCGTCGATCTGACCGAGTCCGACCTCGCGAGAATCGCGGTCCTCGTCGAGCGATACCACGATCTTCCCCTGGGCGCCGCCGACGCCTCGGTGGTGGCCGTGGCGGAGCGGACGCGGATCGCGGAGGTGATGACCGTCGACGTACGGGACTTCTCGGTGGTCCGTCCCATCCACACGCCCGCATTCACCCTGCTTCCGGCGTAGGTCCGGGCCGTACGCCGCATCGCGGCTTCGACCGTCCGGCCGGTCAGGCGAGCAGTTCGCGGGCGGCGCGTTCGATGTCGGACTCCGACAGCAGGACGGTGTCGGCGGCCGGGCCGAGCGGCACGAAGCTGTCCTGCGAGGTCACCCGGGCGATCGGGCCGCGGAAGCCGTTGTCGACGAGCGCCGCGATCACACTCTCGGAGACGCCGCCGCTGCGGCGGGTCTCGTCGGCGATCAGCACCCGGCCGGTCAGTTCGGCCGCGCGCATGAGGTCGTCGACCGGCAGCGGCGAAAGCCACCGCAGGTCGAGCACCCGGCAGCCCATGTCGTCCGCCGTGAGCCGCACCGCCGCCCGCAGGCTCATGCGCAGGCCGTTGCCATAGGTGACGATGGTGAGGTCACGGCCGTCGCCGTAGGAGCGGGCGCGGCCGACCGGGACGTGCGTCTCGGCCCAGCGCGCCGGCGGCGCGTACGGCGCGAGCCAGCCGTCGTCGCCCTCCTCGAAGAGGTCGCGCGTGTGGTACAGCGCGATGGGTTCGAGGAACACGCAGACACTGCCGTCCGCGCGGGCGGCGGCCAGGCAGGTGCGCAGCATCGCCGCCGCGTCGTCGGGCCGCGCCGGAGAGGCGACGATCACGCCGGGAATATCGCGCAATGCGGCAATTGAGTTGTCATTATGGAAATGCCCCCCAAAGCCCTTTTGATAGGCATATGAGGCGACTCGTACGACCAGAGGATTGCGATACGCACCCTGCGAGAAGAACTGCATGGTCGACGCCTCGCCGCGAATCTGGTCGAGGGCGTTGTGCAGGTAGGCGAGATACTGGATCTCCGGCACCGGCAGCAGCCCCGACACCCCGCTCCCGAGCGCCAGGCCGAGGATCGCCTGCTCGTCCAGCAGCATGTCGAAGACCCGCTCGGCCCCGAACCTGCGCAGCAGCCCGCGGGTCACGCCGTACACCCCGCCCTTGCGGGCCACGTCCTCGCCGAACACCAGGACCCCGGGGTCCAGCGCCATCGCGTCGGCCAGCGTGCGATTGACCGCCTGGGCGACGGTCAGCCTGCCCTCCTGCTCCGGCAGCGTGGCGAACGCCCGCTCGCGCACCTCGGCGGGCGCGGACCGCACGGCCTCGGCGGCCACCGCCTCCGGACGGCGCGGCGCCAGCGGCGCCGTCACCTCCGCCGCCGTGACGAGCCGGGGCCGCCGCGCGCACTCCATCGCGAGCTTCAGGACGTGGTCCCGCTCGGCCTCGTAGCGCGCCAGCAGCTCGTCGGGCTCGGCCAGGCCCGCCTCCACGAGCAGCCTCGCCGTAAGGACCAGGGGGTCGCGATCCAGGTCGGCGGCGATCTCCCGGCGGGTGCGGTAGCCGATCTCCACGTCGGAGCCGGCGTGCCCCAGCAGGCGCACGGTGCGCAGGTGCAGGAACGCCGGGGCGCGGTTGAGCCGCACGTGCTCCACGGCACGCAGCGCCGCGTCGTAGGTCTCGGCCAGATCGCAGCCGTCGGCCTGGACGTACTCCAGCAGGGGGTGCCTGGCCCTCTCGATCCACTCCGGCGGCGTCTTCACGCTGATCCCGAGGCCGTTGTCCTCACACACGAAAAGCACCGGGATCTGCAGGCCGCGGAAGCGGCCGTACGCGGCGGTGTTCAGGCCGGTCAGCGCGGAGGCGTGGTTCGCCGACGCGTCCCCGAAGCTGCAGACGGCGATGGCGTCCGCCGGCCAGGGCGAGGGCAGGCCGAGCGTGCGCGCCCGCTCGATCGCGAAGCCGACGCCGACGGCGCGCGGCAGGTGGCTGGCGATCGTTGAGGTCTGCGGGATGACGGCGAGGCTCGGGTGGCCGAACACCTTGTGCCGGCCGCCCGCGATCGGTTCCTCGGCCGACGCCGAGATTCCCAGCAGGACGTCGCGCAGCCCTTCCTCGGCCAGCCGGCCGGCCTGGGCCGAGCGGGTCAGATAGAAGGCGCCGGAGCGGTAGTGCAGAAGCGCGGGGTCGTCCACACGGAGCGCGGCGGCGACGGCGGCGTTGCCCTCGTGCCCCGACGACCCGATCGTGTAGAAGCCCTCGTCGCGCTCACGCATGAGGCGTGCGGCGACGTCGAGGAGCCGGCTGCCGAGCTGCACGGCGAACAGTTCACGGCACCGCGTGCCCGTCAGGCCCGTGCCCGGCCGCACCGGCAGGTCCGGATCCCGGGAGGGTCCGGGGGTCAGGGCCCCGACGGCCTCGGCGAAATGCGTCTCCAAAGCGTCCCGCACCACACGGCCGATTATGTCGCACGATGCACGCTCCGTCCCGCACAGCGACAACTCCGTACGCCAGTGGAATATGGATCATGCGTTTTGACACGAATCGATGACGATAAGTCATAGCGCTCAACCTTCGCCGGCATTCGCCCGTCTACTCGTAGTGAATGACGTGGCACCCTCAGGCCGCGTTCAACCACCGGGAAGGATGGTTCACCGGATGTTGAAACGCATTCAAGCCGCGATCGCGGCAGTGGCTCTGGGAGGGGCGGCCCTCGTCGCGCTCCCGGCCACCGCCGGCGCGGCGACGGCAGCAGGTCCCGGCGACCTGACCGTCTCCCCCAGCCCTGTGGTCGTCGGCACCGGCGCGGGCACGACGGCGACCTTCACCTACAAGGCGTCCGAGGAGGGCGCGGCGAGGCTGGTCGACCGCGACGGCCGCACCGTGATGCTCGATCCCGGCCCCTCGGGCTCCGGCGCCTACACGGCCAGGTACGGCTTCACCTTCAGGGACGAGCCGGGCGCCTGGAAGCTGGAGGTGCGGGCCGGCGGCGGCACGGCGAGCAAGGAGTTCCAGGTCCACTGGACCACCGACCTCGACTTCGACGCGGCGCCGGACGTCGTCGACCGGGGCGACCGCATCAGGCTGACCGGCGCGCTGACCTACCGGGACGGCGCCGGGCGGCAGGCGTACGACGGGCAGAACGTCCACCTCGCCTTCAAGCCCGTCGGCGGCTCCTACACCCGGGTCGGCTTGGTGACGACGGACCGGCACGGCCGGTTCTCGATCAACGTGCCGGCGCCCGGGAGCGGCTGGTGGCGCGCCGAGTTCGAGGGCTCCTCCGTCGCCGAGCCCGCGACGAGCGACAGCGACCGGGTCGACGTCAGGGCCCAGGCCAGCCGCACCCGGATCACCGGATTCGACGCCTCCCCCGAGCCCGTCGACGCCGGTGACGCGCTTCGCCTTCGCGGCCGACTGGAGATCTCCGGCTTCGCCGGCTGGAGCGGCTACCCGGGCCGGCAGGTGAAGATCTCGTTCAAGCCGGCCGGCGGTTACCGCTGGCAGTACGTCACCTCCGACTGGACCGACTCCTACGGCCGCTTCTCCGCGGACGTCACGGCCAGGACCTCCGGCTGGTGGCGGGCCGAGTTCGAGGGCGCCGGCGGGGCGGGCTACTCGGCGAGCGCGACCGACTACGTGACGGTCCGCGTGCCCCGGCCGACGCCTCCGCCCACGCCCAAGGCCGACACCCGGGTCGTCCAGTTCAACGCCGCGCCGGAGCCGGTCAGGTATCACCGGTACCTCACCTTCCGGGGCGCGCTCCAGGCCTGGGACGACGGCTGGGAGGGCTACGGCCACCAGAAGGTGAGCGTGTGGTTCAAGAAGGCCGGCGGCTCCTGGCACTACGTCAAGACGCTGCGGACGAACAGCACCGGCAAGTTCTGGGGCAAGACCAAGGCGTCGGCGTCCGGCTACTGGAGGGTCGTCTTCGCCGGGAACGGCGAGGCCGGTCGCTCCACCAGCCGGAGCGACTGGGTGCGCGTGAAGCGCTAGGCGATCACTGAGCCGGCCCGGGGCGTGCCGCACGCCCCGGGCCGGTTCACGCCTCGCGACGGTGATCTTCCGGGCTAGGCGTCGTGCATGACGTCGTAGCGGGACGCCTCGACGAACTGCGGGGCCCACTTGCGCTTCTGCCGCAGGAGCGCGCGGTTGAGAAGGTCGGCGAACGGGCCCAGGGGCCGCCGGAAGTCGACGATCACGACGATGCGCGACTCGTCGCTCTCGTTGATGACCTCGTGTTCGAAGGAGACGTCCAGGACGACGCCCTCGCCCTCCTTCCAGGTGTAGTAGTCGCGGTCGAGCCTGATGCGGGGCGGGTTGCTCTTCGGGACCCGCACGCCGAGGTGATAGCGCATGATGCCGGCGTACGGATCCCTGTGCGACGGCAGCGGGACGCCCGGCTCCAGGATGGAGACCATCGCGTTGACGACGTTCGGGGTCGACTCCGCGAAGGCGAGCAGAGCGGGCAGGTCCTCCCTGGCCAGCTCGTTCGGCTGCCCGAACATGTAGGCGTAGTAGAGGCGCCAGTCCTCGGAGACCTGGGCCGCCCGCACCGGGTCGAAGTTGCCGTACCTCGGAATGGTCCGGCGGGCGACGAGGGCGTCCACCTCGGCCTGGATGGTCGCGAACTGCTCCTCCAGCTTCCTGGCCGCGGGGAACACCACGTGCGGCGAGAGAAGCCTCGGCCGGTGCGGTCCGCCTTTGCGCAGAAAGACCCAGTTCGCAAAGGCGCGGAGCCGCGGATTGTTGACGCTGGGCGATCCCTTCATGACCTGCTCCTGACTCGGTCGGTGTCAGTCAGCCCGGGGGGTGGCCGCGAACCGCGTGTCACGGATCCGGGCAGACGGGGAGATGTAGCCCGCGATGAGCCGGCCCACGCCGATGATTCCGATCAGTGCGGGCCAGCCCAGCACGGGCATCGCGGTCACCATGCCGCCGACGAGCAACGGTCCGGCGGCGCTCTGGGTGGCCTCGCCCAGGACGCAGGCGCTCTGGTAGAAGCCGTGCTCGCCGTCGCCGGCGAGCGTCGCGGACAGGCCCCACTCGCCCGCCGCCTCGAACATCTCTCCCGCGGTGAGCGCGATCGTCGCGGCGACGAGCACGACCGTCTGGAGCGCCGGCGGCGCGAAGCTCACCAGGCCGAGCAGCACGCAGCACGCCGCGGTCCACACGGCCGAGCCCCTGAAACACCGCAGCGCGCGCTCCGTCGTCGCGGCGAGCCTGCTCACCGGGATCTGACCCGCGATGGTGATCACCGCGTTGAGCATGACCAGCCACCCCAGCACGGACACCTGCACCGACGTGTGCCTTGTGATCCACAACGGCAGCGCGGTGGTGAGCAGCGTCGCGTGGACCGTGAGGATGGTCGTCGCCACGGCGAGCGCGGCCCCGGTGCGCAGGTCGCGCGGCCGCCGTCGCACCGCCCCCGCCGTCGCGGCGTCCGCCCGGGCGTCGTCCGCCGTCGCCTCGTCCGCCCGAGCCGTGGCCCGCGTACGGCTCCGGGGCCCCAGCGGTGTCGTGGCGAAGCACACGGCCATCAGGACGTAGACGCCGCCGATGAGCAGATAGGCGAGCGCGTATCCGGCCGCCGAGTTGTCCGACAGCAGCCACACGGACAGCAGCCCGCCCAGTGCGAACCCGACGTTCGACACCGTGCGCCCCCAGGCGAGCGTCGTGACCGCGTCGTCGCCCACGCCCGCGAGCATCGCCCGCCTGACCACGTTCCCGGCGCTGTCGAACCCCCCGGCGGCCAACAGGACGATCATGAGGATCCACGGCGAGCGCGTCTGCGCCGCGATCGGCACCAGGACCGCCGTGCAGACCGCGGTGATCGCGCCGAGCTCCCGGCCACGGCCGCGGTCGATGAGCATCCCGGCGGGGACCGCGACGGCCGCGGACGCCGTGCCCCACATGGTCAGCCCCGTGGTCGCGGCCAGCGGGCTCAGCCCGGCCACCTGGAGCAAGTACACCATCACGGTGGCGAGGAACGTCCCCTTGCCCACCGACAGCACCAGGGTCGCGGCCAGCAGCGTACGGGCCCGCCGCGGGGGGCCCGACCGGGCGAGAGCGGCTAGCCGAGCGCGCACAGCCCGCCCCGGGAGGCGCGCCACGTCCGCACGGCGCCGTCCGGCTCCTCGAAGGTGAAGCGCAGATGCGCCAGGCACTGGTCCACGGTCTTGACCATCGTGTCGTGATCGGGCGCGCTGCCGCGCAGGAAGTCCAGCTGGAAGGTCATGACGCTCGGCGGCAGCTCCCTGCCGAGGGGCACCCGCTGGACGTAGTCGATCACTCCCGGCTCCCGCCGGACCGCGTCCGCGCCGTCGGCCCCGCGCAGCACCCCGCCCCCGGCCGGCGGGCTGTTCCAGCAGTGGAACTCGACCGACCCCGCGGGGTTCGCGGGAACCGGGTCCACCGGTTCGCCGCAGGCCACGGCGATCCCCAGCTCCAGCAGGTCCAACCCGGCCCCCCGGCGGTACAACTCGCTGTGGAAGCCGCCGAGCCTGCCGTTGACCTCGATGATCCTTGGCCCCCGCGGCGTGAGCTTGATCTCCGTGTGCACCAGGCCCTGCCGGACGCCGAGCGCCTCCGCGGCCCGCGACGCCAGGCGTACGACCTCGTCGCGCGCGGCCGGGGGCAGGTGCGTGGGCAGGAACTGGCCCTGCTCGCGGAACGGGTCGAGCAGGGGGAACTTGCCGGTGACCCCGAGCGTGAACGCCCGGCCGCCGGCGAAGAGCGACTCCACCGACACGTAGTCGCCGAAGTCCCCCTGGTCGCGGCCCTCCAGGTACTCCTCCAGCACGAAGGGACGCTCGGCGCTCGGCGCCACCCCCGCGGGCAGGCCGGTGGGGTCCTCCACGAGGTAGGTGTCCTGGCTGCTCTGGCTGCGCAGCGGCTTGACCACCACCGGGTCCCGCCGGCTCCCGAGCACCGCCAGGGCCTCGTCGCGGCTGGTCACGACCACGGACGCGACGGCGTCCACCCCGGTGCCGGCCAGCCGCCGCCGCTGCGCCCACTTGTTGACGAGCACCGTCGTCGTGTCGTGATCGTGGAACGGCAGCCCCAGCCCGGCGGCGAGGTCGGTGGTCAGAGGGAGCATGCCCTCGCTGAACGTCGTGACCCCGCACGGCCGGTGGCGCCGCAGTCGCGCGATCGCGTCGCCGGGATCGCCCGGGTCGCACTCGACGAGCGGCCCGAACGCCGTGTGGACGGCCTTGGCCTGCTCGTCCATCGCCCCGGCGACGGCCACGAAGACCGGCTCGTGCCCGCGGGCCGCCGCGGCCCGCGCGATGTCGGCGGGTCCCGCGGCCGCGTTCGGGACTACAGCGGCTATCACCGTGCCCATGTCTCACCTGCACTCGTCGTCGCGGATCCGGTACACCCGGTCCTTGAGTTCCTCGATGCGCGCGTAGTCGCGGTTCACCGCGTCCATGTCGCGCCCGCACATGAAGATCCGGAGCGTGCTCGAATAGAGGTCGACGGTCGGGCGGATGCGTTCGCCCGGCGCGATCTTCAGGTCGAGGCCGAACACGGTCTCCAGGGCGGCGATCTCGTCGGCCACCGCGTGGTCGACGGCCTCGACGACGCCCGAGAGCGTCGTGGAGGTGGTGCAGCAGACCGCCTCCAGCCGCTTCGCGTACCGCCGCCCCGCGTACCCCCGCATGAACCGGCCGGGGTCGAGGTAGGCGAGCGCCGTGACCGTCGCCTGGTTCGCGCCGGCGCAGCGGTCGTGGAATCCCGGATGCATGTTCCCGCCGATGCGGGCGCCGACCTCCACCAGGGCCGCTCCGCCGGGCGTCCACATCACCTCCGCGTGCGCCGGACCGAAGTCGACGCCCAGCGCGGCCAGCGCCCGGTCCACGTAGTCGATCAGTTCCGGCGCCGGGTGCTCGTCGGCCGCCAGGAGCCGCTCGCGGTCGTAGATGTTGCGGCCGGACGGGAGCAGCCGCTTCTGGTACTCCCACACGCCGCACACGTAGCGCCGCCCCGCGTACGACACCGTGTCGACGACGTACTCGACGCCGCGCAGGTACGACTGGACCAGCGCCTCCCGGTTGGCCTCGCAGTAGATCGTCTCGGAGGCCAGCACGGCCTTGGCCGCGTCGCGGACCTCCTCCGCGTCGCGGCAGACGAACACGCCGTCACCGGCGGCCGACCTGAGCGGCTTGACCACCACCGGGTAGTCCGCGGCGCGCTCCGCCCAGGCGACGAGCGCCTCGACGTCCCCGGCCTTGAACTGGTCGGCGCAGTGCAGCCCGGCCTCGCGCAGCACCTCGATCATCCGGTACTTGTCGCGCCGGGCCTGCGACAGCGCGGTGCCGTTCGTCGTCAGGCCCAGGCGTTCCGACAGGACGTCGGCCAGTGGCACGCCCGGCTCCTGCCCGGCGGCGACGCACACCGGCGCGTACGGCCTCAGCCGCGCCAGGGTGCCTTCGACGTCCTCGTGCACGATGGTCGCGCGGTACACGCTCAGGTCGGGAGCGGGCATCGACGGCATGAGCTCGGGCGTGCTCTGGACGTGGACCAGGTCCGCGCCCAGGGCGCCGAACTCCGGCGGCAGGTATTTCGCCGACGTGTACGCGTCGACGAGCACCACGACGGGTCTGTCCGATGACGGCGGCAACGGCACTCCTTCTGATCGAGGTCAGGACTGCGCTCGCCGGGCGAGCGTCAGGTGGACGAGAACCCCCCGTCAACGAAGATCGTCTGCCCGGTCACGTAGGCCGAGGCGTCGCCGGCCAGGAAGACGGCGATTCCGATGAAGTCGTCCAGCTCGCCGTTCCGGCCGATCATGGTGCGGCGCGCCATCGCCTCGCTGCGGTCCGGGTCGCTGAAAACGGCCTGGGTCAGCGGGGTGCGCACGAAGCCCGGCGCCACGGCGTTGACGCACACGCCGCGGGCCGACCACGCCTCGGCCTGGGACCGGGTCAGCGCCGCGATCCCCGCCTTCGAGACTCCGTAGGCGCCGCTGTTGCCGAAGGCGCGGATCGACTGCTGGGACGCGATGTTGATGATCCGGCCCCAGCCCCTGCCCGCCATGCCCGGGCCCAGACGCTGGCCGAGCACGAACGGCGCGTCGAGGTTGAGGCGCATCGTCAGGTCCCAGTCGTCCTCGGCGAGGTCGTCCATCGGCGGCCGGAGGTTCACTCCGGCGGCGTTGATCAGGATGTCCGGCGTCCCGTGCCGTTCCAGCAGCTCGTCGGCCACCTTGTGCACCGCCTGGCGCTCACCGAGGTCCCCGCTGATCCAGGAGGCGGCTCCGCCGGCCGCGCGCATCTCGTCCGCGGCGTCCTCCAGCGCCTCTGCCCGGCGCGAAATCAGCACCACCTCGGCTCCGGCACGGCACAAGGCCATCGCCATCGCCCTCCCGATGCCCGAACTGCCGCCCGTGATCGCGGCTTTGCGGCCGTGCAGCGAGAACAACTCGGTGAGGAATGCGTCCATGGGTGCTCCTTCGCGCGATGACGACGTCAGATCTTCTGCCGAGTGGGGCGAAGGCGGATGTCGTCGAGATGCACGTGGGGCGGCCGGTCGACGGCGAACCCGACGACCTCGGCGACATCCTCCGGCACCAGCAGGGGTCCGTTCTGCTCGGCGACGGCTTCGAACCACTCGGGGTCATAGCCTGCCGTCTCCTGGAAGCCGGAGCGGACGAAACCGGGTTCGATCAGGGTGACTCTGATGCCGTGGACGCAGACCTCCTGACGCAGCGCCTCGACCAGCGCGTGCACGGCGAACTTCGTCGAGCCGTAGACGGGGTTGGCGGCCGAGACCTGCCGCCCGACCGTCGAGCCGATCACCACCACGTCGCGCACGCGCCGTCCGCCGTCCGCCTCCGCCTGCTTCTTGAACTCGGCGGCGGACGCGCGGAGCTGGTGGAGCACGGCGAGGTAGTTGGCCTCGACGAGCTCCCGCCACCTGCCGGGGTCGGACCGAAGGACGGTGCCGGGCAGGCCGCGGCCGGCGGACGCGACGAAGACGCTCGCCGCGCCGAACTCGCGTTCGGCCGCGGCCAGCAGCTCCTCCGTGTGGCCGGGCCTGGTCATGTCTCCCGCGAACGGCACGACGGCGCCCGGGTGCCCGGCGAGCTCACGGACCAGTTCGGCCAGCCGGTCCTCCCTGCGGCCCGCGGCGACCACCCGCATGCCCCGCCGGGCGAAGCAGGCCGTGATCGCCCGCCCGATGCCCGACGAGGCCCCCGTGACGATCGCGATGCGCCCCTCAGTCATGTCCCCTCCGACCTGCCGGGGGCGAGGGAGATCTCGCCCTGCTGGATCAGACCCGTGAAGTACTCCCGCAGCCACGCGCGGCTGGGCGGCGGGAACTCCACGCCGAGTTCGGCGAGCAGGCGCCGGGTGCGGGTGTGGTCGTACCGGACGTTGCGTTCGGGCCTGCTCGCCCACAGGTGCGCGAGCGCGACCTGCTCGTCGTCTCCGCCGAGGTGGCGGCGGAACAGACCGGCGAAGTCGGCGGCCTCGTCGTCCTCCACCGCGCATCCCAGCTCGCGCAGCGCCGCGAAGATCTCCCCATAGGAGATCCGGTGGTGCGTGTCGACGTGGAAGGTGCCTCCGTGCACCCGGGTGCTGCGGGAAATCGCGAAGATGCCGGCGGCCACGACGTCCACGGGGCTCAGCGCGAGGGTCTCGGCGCCCACGGCCGGCACCCGCCCCAGACGGACGGCGGCGCGCAGCAGCTGGACCAGCCGGTTGTCGCCGCCGTTGCGCTGGAATCGGCCCGACACCGAGTGTCCCGTGACGTTTCCGGTGCGGTAGACGAACCCGGTGCCGCCCTGCGCGACGAACTCGTGGACCAGGCGCTCGGCGGCGTACTTGCTGCGCTCGTACTCGTTCAGGAACCGCTGGCCGATGTTCAGGGTGTCCTCGGAGAACACGGCGGGCTCGCCCTCCGGGCCGCGGCCGCAGACCGCCAGCGTGGAGACGTGGTGCAGGTCCTTGGGACGCCCGGTCGCCGCGAGACGGATCAGCGCCCGCACCGGCTCGACGTTGTGCCGTTCGAAGGACTCCCGCCCGGCGAACAACCGCGTGTCGCCGGCGAGGTGGTAGATGGCCTCCACCTCCCGGCTCAGCGCCGTGTAGTCCTCCTCGCCGAGCCCGAAGCGGGGCTCCGACAGGTCTCCGGCGAGCACGGTGACGCGGTCGCCGTACCGGCCGAGGTCCTCGCCCGGCAGATACCACGCGTACGCCTCCCGCAGCCGGTCGGCGGCAGGCCGCCCCTCCGCCGGGCGCACCAGGCAGCGGATCTCGCCGTCGGTGCGGGTCAGGAGGAGGTGCAGCAGGTGCACGCCGATGAAGCCGGTCGCACCGGTGAGCAGGACGGTGCCGTAGTCGCGGGACGGCGGCTCCGGAGGTTCGCCGAGCAGGGCCCGCGGCACCTGGGCGAACAGCCCGGAACTCGACCCGCGCTCCACGACGAGCCGGCCCTCGGTGTACGGGACGCCCGCGGCCTGCACCAGGTGTGCGCGGGTGGCGCGGGCCAGGCGCAGCATCCGCTCGGTGTCGTGCCGGCGTGAGCTGTAGGACAGGTCCGCGACGAGCTGTCCGTCGATGACCCGGGCGGTGAGTTTGAGGTCGTAGACGCGGTCGTTGCCCGCCCCTCGCACCGGCCCCACCGCGTGCCGCGACAGCGCCGGGCGCAGGTCGTCGCCGTACGGCAAGGGGAAGGAGCCGAGGTAGTTGAAGCACACGTCCGAGCGCCGCGGCCGCCCGTGCAGGCCGTACGCGACGCCGAGGCGGGGCACGCCGTGCAGGGCGGTGGCCACGGACTTGCAGGTGGCGGCGACGTCGCCGGCGACGACGCCGATCAGGACGGGGAAGGTCGAGGTGAACCAGCCCACGGCGCGGGAGACGTCCAGCGCGTCCCCGAGGGAGGCGCGGCCGTGACTCTCGACGTCCACCACCACATCGTCGGTGCCGCGCAGCTCGGCCAGCGCCTGGGCGAAGGCGCCGAGGAGCGCGGCGTGGGGCGGCGTCCCCCCGGAGGCCGACCCCTGGGCCAGCGCCTCGCTCTCCGCGCGGGACAGCCGGAACCACACCGACCACGCGTCCCGCTCGCGGTTGTCGTCGCCGTCTCCTGCGGGCGGCGGGGCGGGGAGGCGGTCGAGGTCGATCCAGTAGGCGAGGTCCGCGCGCAGTGCGCCTGCCTGGTCGCGCAGGTGCGTGGCCCACGCGCCGAAACCGGTGGTGCCCGGGGCCGTGACCGGCCGGTCGCCGTGCAGGCGTGCGCTGTAGCAGCGGCTGAGGTCGTTCACGATGATGCGCCAGGAGACGGCGTCGACGGCCAGGTGATGACAGATGAGCAGCAGGTGGGCCCGGCCGGCGCCGCGGAACAGATGCGCCCGGAAGACGGCGCCGTCCGCCACGCTGATCTCGGCCTGGCGGGCCGCCGCGACCTCCCGGATGTGCCCGGCGGCCCGGCCCTCGCCATGCGGCAGCTCCGACACGCTGAAGACCTGCCCGGGCTCGACGACCTCGCGCAGGCGGCCCGCCGCGCCCGTCCTGAAGGCGGTGCGCAGCAGGGGGTGCGACCGGACCACGTCGCCGACGGCGGCGGCGAGCTCCGCCGGCCGCACCGCCCCGTCGACGTCCAGGAGCAGGGCCTGGTTCCACTGGTCCGGCTGGGCGAAGTCCTGCCGGAAGAACCACTCCTGCGCCGGGGACAGGACGGCGTCGTCGTCCGGGAGCGGGACGGCCCCGGGACCGTCCGGTTCACCGTCGCGCTCGCCGTCCGACTCACGGGCCTGCGCGCCGGCCGCGATCCTGGCGGCCAGCGCCGCGGGCGTCGGCTCGGCCAGGAAGGCCGCTGCCGAGATCCGGTAGCCCCTGACCTGGAGGTCGGCGATGACCTGGATGGCGTCGATGGAGCTGCCGCCGATCCGGGTGAAGTCGTCGTCGACGCCGAAGTCCCCGTGGCCGAGGTGCCTGCGCCACACGGCGCACACCTCGGCGAGGATCGGGTCGCCGGCGTCCCGCACGCGCCCGGCCCGCCCGGCCAGCCGCTCCTCGACCATGCCGGCGATCGCGGCCTGGTCGGTCTTGCCGTTGCCGTTCCCGGGGAAGGCGTCGAAGATCTCGACATGGTCCGGGACCATGTACGGCGGGAGAACGCCGAGCGCCTCCTGCCGTAGATCGGCCGCAGGCGCGCCGGGCGCGGTCAGCACCGCGGCGACGAGCGCGGGCCGCTCCCCCGGCCGGTGGACCACGACCACGTCGGCCACCGCGGGCAGCCGGCGCAGCGCCGCCTCCACATGGCCGAGCTCGACCCGGTAGCCACCGATCTTGACCTGTCTGTCTCCCCGGCCGAGGAACTCCAGCACGCCCCGCGCGTCGGCGCGCACCTTGTCGCCCGTACGGTAGACGCGCCCCAGGCCGGGAAGGGCCGGGTCCTCGGTGAAGGCAGCCGCGGTGGCGGCGGCGTCACCGCGGTAGCCGAGCGCGACCGACGGCCCCGCCACGTACAGCTCGCCGGCCGCGTCCCGCTCGTGGTAACTCCCGTCCTCCGTCCGTACGAGCAGCCGGGTCGCGCCCAGCGCGGTGCCGATCGGCACGGAGGCGGCGTCGCCGAGGGCGTCCACGTCCGCCGTGCCGGTGAGCACGTGCGCCGCGACGCCGACGGTCGTCTCGGTGGGGCCGTAGTGGTTGACGAGCGCGCGGGTGATCCCCGAGGCGAGGGTCCGGCGGGCGAGCGGCGGCGCCAGGAGCTCACCGCCGAGCAGCAGGAAACGCAGGTCCGGCCGGGTCGCCGGGTCGCCGCCGAAGGCGCGGAAGACGGCGTTCCAGTGCGAAGGCGTCGTCTTCAGGACGTCGATCCGCTCCGCCCGCAGGTAGCGGAGCAGCCCCTCGGGGTCACGGCGGGTGGCGTCGTCCACGAGGTGCAGCGACCCGCCGGTCCACAGGGCGAGGAACAGGCAGGTGTTGCCCAGGTCGGCGGCCAGCGTCGTCACGTGCGCGTACGCGAGCGGTTCCGCGACGCCGAGCCGGGCGAGCAGCGACTCGGTGTAGTGCCGGACGTTGGCGTGGGAGACCATGACGCCCTTCGGCACCCCGGTCGAGCCCGACGTGTACAGGACGTAGGCGGTGTCGCCCGCCTCGGGCTCGTCGAGGCGGGCCCGCGGGAGGCGGTCGTCGCCGTCCTCGTTCACGTCCAGCACGGGCAGGCCGTGCCGGAGCAGCTCCTCCCCATAGGGGGAGGAGGTGACGACGAGGTCGGGGCCGGCCGCGGCGAGCCGGCCCGCGCATTCATCCGTCCGCCCGGCCGGCTCGACGACCGTGTACGCGGCGCCCGCGCCGAGCACGGCCAGCAGGGCCGCCACCGCGTCCGGTGTGCGGTCGAGGTGGACGCCCACGAGAGAGCCCCGGCCGATGCCCCGGGCCCGCAGGCGGTGGACCAGGCCGGACACCCGGCCGTCGAGCTCGGCGTAGGTCAGCCGGTCCCGGCCCACGGCGACGGCCATCCGGTCGGGACGCGTCCTTGCGTGTCTGCGAACGAGCGCCGCGATCATGCGGTGGTCAATCCTCCGGTCTCGGCTGTCGGTCGTGGGGGCCGCCGGTGCGCCCGTCAGCTCCAGAAGACGAGAGGCTCCTGCGGGCCCTTCGTGGCGATGAACGCGGCGGCGCCGACACGGTGCTTGCCGTGGCCGGGCGTCACCGCGTGGAGCATCCGCGGGCTGAAGATGATGAGGTCGCCCGCGGCGGGGTGGATCTGATGGACCGGAGGCTCGACGGTCTTGGGGTCCAGGCCCTCGACGTCGAGGATGATGTCGGTCTCCTCCCGGGTGGGCTCGCGCAGCCACAGCTGCAGGTCGCCGCCCTCGTCCGGCACCTGGAGGTAGATGTTGGCCACGAGCTGGTTGAGCACGCCCTGGATCTCGGGGGCGTCGGTCTCCTGGTCGATGGCGTCGTTGTGCGGGTAGAACTCCGAGGTCGTGGGCTGGAAGACCCGGAACGCGCCGACGAAGCAGGCCCGTCCGCGCAGCCGCAGCAGGTTGGCCCCGGCCGGCCACAGCTCCTGCAGTTCCAGGCGCACCTTGTCCACCGGGGCCAGGTACGGGTGGAACATCGAGCGGACGTCCCTGATCGACGGCAGGGCGGCGTCGTGGTACTGCTTCGTGAGCTCGGGGTCCCACTTCGTGTCGATGTGGGGCATGTACACGCGGCCGACGCTGCTCGTGTGCAGCTTGTGGTAGTGACCGAGCGCCGGATGGTCGATCGCCTTCTGCGCGACCTGTTCCGCGATGTCGGCAGGGTAGTACCCCCGGACGTGAATCGCGCCGATCCGCCGATCGGCCAGCTGGAGCAGCGTCTCCGTGGTGAGTTCGGTGGCGATCTCGTTGGTGGCGCATCGGACGACGTTCGACATGACGGTCACGAGTTGCTCCTCGATGGTCGGGGACTGGTCGAACCGGTCTCGCGGACGCGCGGGCGTCCGGGTACGCGACGGCGGCCGGCGGGGAGGCGGCCGGGCCACGCCCCGCCGTACGGTGGCGGCGGGGCCGCCTGGCGCTCGAGGAACCGGATGCGCGGCGGCCTGAGCCGTTCTCCGCTACGCATGCACGGCCCCCGTACGATGCCAGGCGTATGAGGATCTGAAAGTGCCGTTATCTCCGGGCAATTCGCCGCCGCGCTTCCGCACCGGCCGTTCATCGGCCGGCGATGCGGTGCGCCGCGCCGATGCGCGCCGTCATGGCCGCGGCGTCGCTGTCCGGATCGATCTGTCTACGTCACCACGGGCAGGTCGGCGAGCCGAAGGCCGCAATCGGGTTCGGGATATGCGCTCACAGATGTCCGAGAATTCACGAGGCACCTTTTTGAGAGTGGATACGGCGACGGCACGGTGTCACAACGAACCGCCGCCGCCCCCTATATGCTCGTTTATCCGGCAATTTGCGCCACAAGTGGTTATACAGGAGGTGTCAAAGCCGAGTCAAGCGCCGTTTCGAGGTCGACGGAAAGGGTGAGCTCGCCCCACACGGCGCCACGGCGACACACAAATACGCCCTATACCGACTTTATTAGTCGGGAAATTCCGGCGATTACGGCCGCGAAATCGCCTCGTTATCCGGAATTCCGAAAACGCTCACGCACGGTGACGCGAAAGGCGGCGCGCGGGAGAAAAAGGCAGCACGGCCGCGCGGGCGGCTCAGAGCCAGTCGCGGCGTTTGAAGACCAGATAGAGCGTGAGGCAGACGACGCCCATGAGCATGATCGCGACGGGGTAGCCGAGCACCCAGTGCAGCTCGGGCATGTGATCGAAGTTCATCCCGTAGATCGTGCCGACCAGCGTCGGGGCGAACAGGATGGCCGCCCACGCCGAGATCTTCTTGACCTCGTCGCCCTGGGCGATGCTCGCGGCCGTGAGCTTGGTCATCTCCTCGTTCTGCTGCTGGCTGACGAGCGTGGAGTTGACGACGAGGATGTCCTGCAGCATCTGCCGGAAGCCCGCCACACGCTCGGTGACCGTGATCGCGTGGTCGGACACGTCGCGAAGGTAGCGCTGCAGCTCCTCGTTCACACCATATTTGGGCGAGCCGGCGATGAAGCCGTCGAGCATCGGGACCAGGGGGCTGGCCGCCCGCTGGAACTCGATGACCTCCCGCGACAGGCTGTAGATGCGCCGGGGCGCGGCCGGGTCGCCGCCGAAGACCTGCACCTCGATCTCGTCGATGTCGTTCTGCAGCCCGGCGACCACCGGCGCGTAGCCGTCCACCACCGCGTCGAGGATCGCGTACAGCACGGCCTGCGGTCCCTGGCGGAGCAGGTCGGGGTCCGACTCCATCCGGCGGCGCACCTTGGACAGGTCGGGCGCCTCGCTGTGCCGTACGGTCAGCACGAAGTCGGGGCCGACGAAGACGTGCAGTTCGCCGAAGGCCACCTTCTCGGGCTTGTCGAGGTACTGCGCCGCCCGCAGCACCACGAACAGCGTGTCGCCGTACCGGTCGGCCTTGGGCCGCTGGTGGGCGACGATGGCGTCCTCGATGGCGAGCTCGTGCAGGCCGAACTCCTCGGCCGCCTTGATCAGCTCGGCCTCCTCGGGCCGGTACAGGCCGATCCACGCCATCGCCCTCGGCCGCGCGCGCAGCGAGGCGATCGCGTCGCCCAGCGACAGCGGCGAGTCCACGCGCTCGCCGTCCACGTACACGGCGTTGTCGATCACGCTCTGCCTGAACGTCTCCTCCTCGCCCGCACGGGGGTCCATGGAGTGCTCGGGAGCCTGCTCCGGTTTCGCTCTCATCAGCCCACTCAATCCGCGCAACCCACGCATACGCCGCTCAGCCACACGTAGAAGGTAACCACCATCGCCGCGCTTACTCAGCAGGCGCCGTACGAAGCGAGAGCCCGCGGCACGGGGAACGGGGCCGGGAGCACGGGGAGCCGGGCCGGACGCACGGGGAACGGGAGCCCGGAGCACGGGGAGCACGGGGAGCACGGGGAGCGCGGGCCGGGCCGCCGGGCCGTACGATTCCGAAGGTGAACCCCCTGAAGGCCCTGTGGAACCAGCTGACCGCCACCCAGATCGCGCCCCCGCTCTGGCTGGTCGTCCTGTCCGGGTTCGCCGCCCTGGCCGTCGTCGCCTACCCGGCGTCGTGGCACATCTCCCGCGGCCTGATCACGATCGCGCACGAGGGGGGCCACGCGCTGGTCGCGGTGCTGACCCGGCGCAAACTGCGGGGCATCCGCCTGCACTCGGACACCTCGGGCGTGACGCTCACCCGGGGCAGGCCCACGGGCCCCGGCATGATCGTCACAGCCGCGGCGGGGTACGTCGCGCCCTCCCTGATCGGGCTCGGAGCGGCCTGGCTGGTCTCCGGCGGGCGGATCACGATGCTGCTGTGGGCCGTGCTCGCGCTGCTGACGTGCATGCTGCTGATGATCAGGAACTTCTTCGGCGCCGTGTCGCTGCTCGCCGTCGGCGGCGCGGTCTTCGCGCTGTCGTGGTTCGCGACGCCCGACATCCAGTCGGCCTGCGCGTACGCCGCCGCGTGGTTCCTGCTGCTCGGCGGTGTGCGGCCGATCCTGGAGCTGCAGACCAAGCGGCGTCTGGGCCGTGCCCCGGACTCCGACGCCGACCAGCTCGCCCGCCTGACCCGCGTCCCCGGCACGTTCTGGGTGCTGGTGTTCCTGCTCGTCTCCGCCGCCGCGCTCGTCTACGGCGGCTATCTCCTCACCGCCCGCTGGCTGCCGCTGTAGATCTGGTTGACCTTGACGCGACGTCAACGTCTTCAATGAGGGCATGCGGATCGGAGAACTCGCCGCACTGGCCGGGGTGTCCACCCGTACCGTGCGGCATTACCACCATCAGGGCGTGCTGCCCGAACCGGCGAGGCGGGTCAACGGCTACCGGGAGTACGGCCTGCGCGACGCGCTCCGCCTCGCCCGGGCCCGCAGGCTGACCGAGCTGGGCCTGTCGCTGGACGAGGTGCGCGACGTGCTGGCCGGCGACTCCACGCGGGAGCTGCGGGAGATCCTGCTGGAGCTGGACGCCGACCTCGCGCGGCAGGAGGAGGCCATCAGGGCCAGGCGCGAGCGGCTCGCCGCGCTGCTGAGCGAGGAGTCGCCGTCGCCGGACGGCGCCGTCTCGCCGCGGATGGCCGAGTTCCTGCGGTGCCTCGAACCCGTGCGTCACTCCCCGTTCGCGGCGGCCGACGCCGAGCTGCTCGCCCTCCTCGACACGGCGGCCGAGCCGGAGGACCGGGACCGGCTGCTGGAGCTGATGCGGCCCCTGACGACGCCGGAGGCGCTGGCCCGGGCCGAGGAGTTGTACCGGAGGCTGGCGGAGCTGGACGAGGCCGACCCCGCCGATCCCCGCGTCGGCGCCCTCGCCGCCGACTTCGCCGCCCACCTTCCGCGGGACCTCGCCGCCGGTCTCGCCACCACGGTGCCCTCGGCCGGCGATCCGTTCGCCCAGGCCTTCCTCGCCGACCTGTCCCCCGCCCAGGCCGAGGTCGTACGGCGGGTCCTGGCCCTGCTCGCGGACCGGCCGTCGTGAGGCACGTCATCGGCTACAACCGGGAGCAGACGCCGATGATGGCGGTGATGCTGTTCGTGCTGGTGCTGGAGACGGCGGCCGTGGACCTGCTGCTGCGCGGGTTCGGGCTGCCCGACGTGCCCCGACTGGGGATCCTGGTCCTCGACGCGGCGTCGGCCCTCGCCGTCCTCGGCGTCATGGTCAGCTGCGCCCGGCGGCCGCACACCGTGTCGCCGGAGGCGCTGCGCCTGCGATATGGCCGCCTGTTCGGGCTGGACGTCCCGCTGGAGCTCGTCACCTCGGTGCGGATCGACCGCCGCTACGACCAGAGGAAACTCGTGGGCCTCTCGGACGGCGAACTCGCGCTCGCGGTCTCGTCGCAGACGAACCTCGTGGTCGAGCTGCGCGAACCGATCGAGGTGCCCCCTCCGCGCCGTCCGTGGACGGCTGCACGCCCGGCGGCCGCCGTCCGGCGGCTGCGGTTCTTCGCCGACGACCCGGCCGCGGCGCTGCGCGCGGTCGCCGCGCTCACCCCGAAGACCAGCGAGGAGCGCGCTCCCTGACCTGCCGGGTCCCGCGCGGATCACGACGCCGCGGCCGGTCGCGTCTCACCGGCCGCGAGGGCCGACGCCAGCGCCGCGGCGGTGATGTTGCGGCCCGAGACCACCGCCACGACCCGTCCGTACGCGTCGACCTTGCCGGCGAGCAGGGCGGCGACCGGCACCGCTCCCGCGCCCTCGGCCACGTATCCACGCTCGTGGGCCAGGTAGCGCAGCGCGGCGCGGATCTCGTCCTCGGACACCGTGACCAGGTGGTGCACATGCCGCGCGACGAGGCCGACGGTGACCGACCCGGGCTCGATGTTCCCGGCGAGCCCGTCGGCGAGGGTCGGGCGGACCTCGACGGGCACGCGACGGCCCGCGGCGACCGCCGCGGACACGGCGGTGGAGGCGGCGGCCTCCACGCCGACGACGCGTACGTCCGCGCGGCCCGCCGCCCACAGCCCCAGGCCGGAGACGAGCCCTCCGCCGCCGACCGGGCACACCACGGTCAGCGGCCCGTCGAGCTGTTCGTCCAGCTCGTGCCCGATCGTGCCCTGACCCGCGATGACGTGCGGATCGTTGTAGGCCGATAGGTAGTGGCGCCCCGACGCTCCGGCGAGCGTGAGCGCGTATTCCTCCGCCTCGTCGAAGCTCTCACCGGTGCACACCAGGTCGGCGTTCAGGCGGCGCAGGCGGGCTGTCTTCGCGGCCGAGGCGGTGCGCGGGACGACCACCGTGGCCTTGCCGCCGAGCGCGTTCGCGGCGAAGGCGACGCCCAGCCCGTGGTTGCCGGCCGACGCCGTCACCACACCGGGTCCGGGTGCGGCGGCTATGGCGCTGAACGCACCGCGAACCTTGAACGACCCCGTGGGCTGCAGGCTCTCCAGCTTCAGCGTGGGATCGCCGGGCGTGCCCGCGCCCAGGTCCACCGGGGTGGGGCGCAGATGGGCCCGCACCACCTGCATGGCGTTCTCCAGGTCGTCGCGCCGGGGGACGACCACGTCTCGCATCGATCGGTTCTCGCCCATGTTCCGATCATGGACGCGGTTCGCCCGATGCCGCAGCCCGCTTTGTCCTTTACAACGTAGATTCATTGATGTCGGCCGCCGGGCGTCCTGCGGCGACCCGGAGAAGGCCCGGGGCACGAGAGGCTCGACGATGTGCGCCACGTGGCCGCGCATCTCCGCGGGGGCGGCATCCGGGACGGCGGCGGGATGGGCTCGTGCTCCGCGGCATGCCGTCTGATTCGCCCGCAGCGCTCCGGCTTTCCCTTCAGGCCGGGGATCGCGTCAAATGTCAGATGCACCGTCGCGAACCCCGCACGCCGAGCAGGCCCCCGGGCATGTGCCCTATGACCCCCGCGAGTGAAAGGTCCGCCCATCGTGATCGTTCCGAGCACCCCCGAGTCCGTCTTCACCTACGGCGCGCCCGCGCTGAAGTTCGGCCCCGGCGCGTCCGCCGAGATCGGCTTCGACCTCGGGCAGTACGGCGTGCGCCGCGTGCTGGTGCTGACCGACGCCGGTGTGGCGGCGACCGGCGCCCCGGCGCGGATCGCCGGGCAGATCGCCGGCTTCGGCATGCACGCCGAGGTGTACGACGGCGTGCACGTCGAGCCCACCGACGAGAGCCTGCTCGTGGCGATCGGGCACGCCCGGGCGAGCGGCCCCTGGGACGCCTTCGTCGCCGTCGGCGGCGGGTCGAGCATCGACACCGCCAAGGCCGTGAACCTGCTGACGACCAATCCGGGCGAGCTGATGGACTACGTCAACGCGCCCATCGGTGCCGGCCGCGCCCCATCCGAGCCGCTCAAGCCGCTGGTCGCGGTGCCCACGACCACGGGAACCGGTTCGGAGAGCACCACGATCTGCGTGCTCGACGTGCTCGGGCTCAAGGTCAAGACGGGGATCAGCCACGCCCGGCTCCGCCCCGTGCTGGCCGTCGTGGACCCGGACCTGACGATGACGCAGCCGCCCGGGGTGACCGCCGCCGCGGGGATGGACATCCTCTGTCACGCCCTGGAGAGCTACACTGCCCGGCCGTACACCTCCTATGAGCGCAGGCGGCCGGAGGAGCGCGTGCCGTACTGCGGGTCGAATCCGGTGGCGGACATGTGGTCGGAGCAGGCGCTCCGGCTGCTGTCCGGCTCGTTCCGCACGGCGGTACGGGACGGCGACGACGCCGGGGCGAGGGGCGCGATGGCGCTGGCGGCGACCTTCGCGGGGCTGGGGTTCGGCAACGCGGGCGTGCACATCCCGCACGCCAACGCCTATCCCATCGCCGGGCGGGTGAAGGACTTCCACCCGCACGGGTATCCCGGCGGCGAACCCATGGTGCCGCACGGCATGGCGGTGGCGCTGACCGCGCCGGAGGCGTTCCGGTTCACCTTCGAGGCGGACCCGGCGCGGCACGTGCGCGCGGCCGGGCTGCTCGATCCCTCGGCCGCCGTGCCGGACGAGCCTGCGGAGTTCCTGCCCGGCGTGCTCACCGCGCTCATGCGCGACGTCGGCATCCCGAACGGCATCGGCGGCGTGGGATACGCGGAGAGCGACGTGCCGGCGCTGGTGGAGGGGGCGATGAAGCAGCAGCGACTGCTCACCACCTCCCCCAGGCCCGTGCGAGAGGAGGACCTCGTCGGCATCCTGACCCGTTCGCTCGCCCTCTGGTGAGTTTGGCCCGTCCGGCCCTCGTCTCCGCCGTCGCTCCGGCGGGTCCCCGGCGGTGGCCGACGCTCAGCAGTGCTTGCTCAGCGACATCCCCTTGATCAGGGGGTACAGGCTGGGGTCGAACCTGCCTTCGGCCAGCCATCGATACTTCCGCGGCCAGCCGAGGGGCAGGTTCTTGACGAATTTGGTGCTGGTGCTGCCGGGTATACGTATGTCGGCGAGCAGCGCGCCGTTCTCGTCCTTGAGATGTGCCCACATCAGCCAGGCGTCGTCACCCGACATGCTGGTGAGCGTGGCGTCGAACCAGGCCGTGCCGTCCGGGTAGAGCGTCCATGTCGGGGCCGTCCAGCCGGCGCCGCCGCTGTACATCGTGCAGTCACCCGCGGTGGAACCGTGCTTCCAGGTGAACGTCTTGTAGCCGGCGGACGCGTAGGCCGTTCCCGTGGGGAGCGCCAGACCGAGCGCGAGGGCGCCCGCGGTGACGACCAAGACCGTGCTCCTGCGGATACTCCTCATGACGCACTCACCTCTCATCGGCGGCTGTGCAGCTCGGCCGGTCGGGGGCGGCCGCGCGGTGGACTCCGTGGGCCTGCATGTCGTTGATAGGGCCGCACGGTTGCAGAGCGCTTGACCTCCTCTTACACGGACCGCTCCGGTCCGTGAGCGACCACGGGCATCGCGGGCGGAGAGGCCACCGCCGGCGGGCGGCGGTCCTTACGCCGTGGGTCGTGCCGCCGGGCGCCTCACGACCCACGACAGGCGAAACCGCCGGAGCCGGTGGGACAAGCAGGGGTCAGCGCTGCGACAGGGTCGAGCCGGAGCGGCCCTTGATCACGCGGAGCTGGGCGGGGATGCGCACCCGCAGTTCGGCGACGTGGCTGACCACGCCGACGGCCCGGCCGCCCTCTCGCAGGCCGTCGAGGATGTCGAGCACGTCGTCGAGCGTCTCCTCGTCGAGGGTGCCGAAGCCCTCGTCCACGAAGAGGCTGCCGATCTCGGCGCCGCCCGCCTCGTCCGTCACCACGTCGGCCAGGCCCAGCGCCAGGGCGAGCGAGGTGATGAAGCTCTCGCCGCCGGAAAGGGTGGCGGGGTCGCGTTCCACGCCGGTCCAGGCGTCGAGCACCCGCAGACCCAGCCCGCCGCCCGACCGGCCACGGTCGCCCGCCGACCGGTTCAGGTCGTGCCGCAGCAGGTAACGCCCGCCCGACATGCGGTCGAGGCGCTCGTTCGCCGCGTCGACGACCTGGCGCAGGCGCTCGCCCAGCACGTACGCCGACAGCCTCATGTGCCACCGATTGTCGCCGGACGTGCCGGTGGCCAGCTCGGCGAGCCGGCGTGCCAGGCGGTGCCGCTCCTCGGCCGGCCGGAAGGCGCGCAGCGCGGCGTCCAGCTCACCGGCGAGCCCGGTGAGCTGGTCGAGCCTCCCCTGCGCCCGGTCACGGGCGGAGGTGCGGGCGGCGTGCTCCCGCTCGGCCCGCTCGTGGCCGGCCTCCAGCTCCGGCAGATCCGCGGCGGGCTCGGCCGCCGCCGCGACCAGCTCGGGATCGGCGAGCAGGCCCTCGACCGTGGCCCGCTCGGCGTCCAGGTGTGCCAGCCGCTCGGACATCGCCTCCCGGTCCTCCGGTGTGCGCACGGCGGCCGCCGCGTGCTCCACGCTCGCGAACCCCTCCTCGGCGGCGGCCCGGGCGGCCTCGGCCAGCGCCGTCTCGCTCTCGCGGCCTGCCGCGGCCGCCTCGGCCGCCGCCTCGGCCGCCTCACGCAGCAGATCCGCCTCCTCGGCCAGCCGGTCGAGGCGAGCGGCGAGAGACGAGTCATCGCCGCGCAGGGCGTCGATCACCTCGGCCAGCCTGCGCTCGTCGGCCTCCAGCCGGTCGCGATGGGCGCGGATCTCGGCCAGCTCGGCGCCGGTCCGCGCGACGCGCAGGCCCAGGTCCTCCGCCTCGGCCGCGAGCCGCGCCGCGTGGGCGGACAGCTCCTCCTCCGCCGCCGCCAGGGACCGGGCGCGTTGCAGGTCCGCCTCAGCCGTCGCGAGGTCGCCCGCCAGACCGGCGGCGAGACGCTCGCCCTCCGCCAGCAGGGCCTCCCGCCTGGTCCTGTTCTCGGTCACCAGCCCGGCCAGTTCCCCGGCCCGGCCACGGGCGGCGTCGAGGGCGGCCGCCAGCCGTGCGGCCTCCTCCTCGGCCGCGCCGACGGCCCGCGCCGCCGAACGCAGCCGCGACAGCTCCTCACGCGCGTCCGCGAAAGCGGCCGAGGCCGCCTCCTGGGACAGGTCCGCGGCACGGGAGGCGGCGTCGGCGAGGTGGGAGGAGAGCCGGGCGACGTTCGCCTCGGCCTCCTCACGGGCCCGCTGCGCGGCGTCGAACTCGTCCTGCGCGGCCTGCTCGTCCTCGGCGGTGGCGGGGCGTCCGGCGGCCTCGGCCGGACGCGGGTGCTCGGTGGCGCCGCAGACGACACAGGGCAGCCCGTCCACGAGCCCGGCCGCCAGCTCGGCGGCCATGCCGTCGATGCGGTCCTGCCGGACCTTCTGCAGCCGGTCGCGGCGCTCCTGCGCCAGATCGACCGCCTCGCGGCGGTTCTGCTCGGCCTCCTCCAGCTCGGCGGTCAGCGCGTCGCGCAGCCGCGCCGCCCGCAGCCGCTCCTCCGCCATCTGGGCGGCGGCCTCCAGCGCGGGGATGCGCGCGGTCATGTCACGCAGGTCGCCCAGCCGCTCCTGCGCGCCGGTCAGCGCGGCGGGCAGCTCCCGCTGATCCGTCCGCGCCTGTTCCTCCTCGCCGGCGAGCCGGGCCAGCTCGCCCTCCAGCAGCGCGGCCTCCTCGTTCACCTCGCGCAGCCGCAGCGCGGCGTCCCTGGCGCCGGTCAGTCCCGGAAGGCTCGCCGCCGCCAGCCTCGCCCGCGCGAGCCGCTCCTCGGCGTCGAGCCGCTCGGCGGGCAGCTCGGTTAGCCGCTCCTCCAGCCGGGCCTCGTCCTCCGCCAGCGTCTCCAGCGTCCGCTCGGCGCCCGCGCGCTCGTCCCGCACCCGGCGCAACCGCGCCTCCTCGGGAAGGACCTGACGCACCCGGGCGATCTCGTCGCGCCGTTCCCTCTCCAGCACGGCCAGCCGCTCCGGATCCGGCGGGTCCAGGCCGGGCAGCGCGCGGAACACGGCGTCGGCGGCCACCCGCCGCGCCTTGGCGGCGGCCTCCGCCCGCTGATCGGCCTGCCGGATCAGCGGCGCCGCCCGGCCGGCCCGCGCGGCCTCGTCGAGCATCGCCTCCAGGTCCGACCGCTCGTCCGCCGCCGCGTCGAGCTCCTGCCGCCGGGCGAGGGCGGCGGCGTGCCTGCGCTGCCGGTCGGCCAGGGCGCGGCCCTCGTCCAGGCGGGCGCGGGCGGACAGCAGCGCATCCTGACTCGCCGCGCGGGCCGCGACCGCGTCCGCGAGTGCGCCGCGTGCGAGGTCGAGCACCTCCAGCGACCAGGCGGCCGGCTCGCCGGCGTCCTCGGGCAGCGGCAGGTCGTCGCCCGCCGCGCCGCGCATGCGGTCGAGCACCGACTCGACCCGCTGCCCCAGCTCCTGGGCCTCCCGCCAGGTGCGCGTGCGGTGGTCGGCCAGCCACCGCTCCACCTCACTGAACACGCGCACGGAGAACAGCCGCTCCAGCAGTTCCCGCCGTTCCTCGCCGCCCGCCCGCAGGAACTTCGCGAACTCGCCCTGAGGCAGCAGCGCGACCTGGCAGAACTGGGCCGCCGTCATGCCCGTCAGCGTGTTCACGAAGTCGCCGGCCTCGTCGCTGCGGGTGGTACGCGCGATCCACTGCCCGCCGGACTCGGCCGGCTCTCCGACGAGCTCCTCGACCAGGGCCTTGGCCTTCTCCTCCACCAGGCCCGAGCCTCTCAGCTTCGGCCGCATCCAGGCGGGCGAGCGGGTGACGCGCAGGCGCCTGCCCCGGATCGTCACCTCCAGCGTCACCGACGGCCCCCGGCCGGGCGGCGCGTGGTCGCAGCGCAGGCTCCTGGCGTTCTCCCGCTGACCGGGCACCCTGCCGTAAAGGGCGTAGCAGACGGCGTCGAGCACGGTCGTCTTGCCGGCGCCGGTCGGGCCGTGGATCAGGAACAGGCCCGCCTCGCCGAGCGCGTCGAAGTCGACCTCCTCGGTCCCGGGGAACGACCCGAACGCGACCATGCGCAGCCGATGCAGCCTCACCGGACCTCCTCGCCTCTCCGCGGGCCGGGCCCGCGCTCCCGCACCGCCGCCCGCCCGGCCTCCGCACACGCGATCATGTGCTCTCCTTGATGCGGCAGGCCTCGACCGCCTCTTCCAGCAGGCGCCGTTCGTCGTCGTCCGCGGGCTCGCCGCGCACCTCGCGGACGAAGTCGAGCGCCACCTCGATTTCGGCCCGGCCCGCGATCCTCGCCCGGGCCGCCGGTCGCTCCGTCACGCCGTCCGGCTCGAAGGCGAGCGCCAGCGTGTGGGGGAAGCGCCGGCGCAGGCGCTCCATCGCCTCGCGCGGCCGCTCCGGATCGGTCAGCGTCACCTGCAGCCAGTGGTCCTCGTACCGGTCGAAACGGGCGTCGGTCAGCAGGTCGTCGATGCGGCCCCGCACCGTGCTCACCGGCCGGGGCACGGGGGCGGGGACGAACTCGGTCCGGCCCGTGCCGAGATCGGCCAGCCAGGAGCCCTTGGTGTGGCCGGCTTCCGAGAAGGAGTAGGCGATCGGCGAGCCGCTGTAGCGGACCGTCTCGCTCATCACCTGGCGTCCGTGCAGATGCCCGAGCGCCACGTAGTCGATCTCGGAGAACGCGCTCAACGGCACGTGTGAAACCCCGCCGACGCTGATGTCCCTTTCGCTGTCGCTCGCCTCTCCCCCGGTGACGAAGGCGTGCGCGAGCACCACCTTGCGCGCCGCCGGGTGCTCACGCACGCGGTCCATCGCGTACGTGACGGCGGCGGTGTGGCTGCGCTCGGCCAGCTCCCACGGCCCCCGGACCAGCTCGGGCTCCAGATAGGGGATGCCGAAGAACGCCACGTCGCCGATCGTGACCGGCTCCCAGGCCCGGCCGGGGTCGGTGCGCAGATGCACCCGCTCCATGAGGTCGGCGCCGAAACCCAGCCGTACGGCGGAGTCGTGGTTGCCGCTGATCAGCACGATGTGCGCGCCGACGGCCTTGAGCCTGGCCAGCGCCTCGTTGCACAGCGCGACCGCGTCGACGGGAGGCAGCGCCCGGTCGTAGACGTCACCGGAGACCACCACGACGTCCACGCGCTCGGTCCGCACGGTCTCGACCAGATGGTCGACGAACGCGGCCTGGGCGGCGAGCAGGCTTTCGCGGTGGAACGACCGGCCGAGGTGCCAGTCGGAGCTGTGCAGGACACGCATGTCGCAGGAAGCTAACAGGTCCCGCCGACAAACGCCGCACCAACCGCCCCTTCGGTGCGCGTGGTAAATGGCGGGTAATGACTTAGCCTGAGTTCGGTACTACGGGCAAGCATGAGGGAGCGGCCTCATGAACGTCGGCCGGGGCACTCTCGGAGTGATCGCCGGTGTGTTGATGGTGGCACTCGCCATCGTCGGCCACGTGCTCTCCCCGCCGGCCTTCGATCCCCCACCCCTGTCCGCTTCGCCCCAGTTTCATGACTTACCTCCCCAGCCCGCCGCCGAAGTGCGGCCGGTCGCCCGCACCGACCGGTTCCGTACCGAGACGCTGCTCGTGCCGGCGAAGAACGAGACGCTGACGGCGACGATCAGAGCGCCGCTGTCCCCCGGGCGCCACCCGGCGATGGTGTTCGTGCAGGGCTCGGGATCGGGCGACGGCGGGGAGTTCACCCAGCAGGCCGAGTGGCTGGCCCGGGCGGGCGTCGTGACGCTCGCCTACGACAAGCGGACGGTGGGCTACTCCTTCCGCAGCCGCGACTTCGGGCTGCTCGCCGACGACGCCCTGCGCATGCTGCGAGTGCTGCGCGGGCGGCCCGACGTCGACCCGGCGCGAGCCGGCCTGTGGGGCGTCAGCGAGGGCGGCTGGGTCGTGCCGATCGCCGCGTCGCGCGATCCCAAGGCCGCGTTCGTCGTGCTGGTCTCCTCCCCCAACGTCTCCCCCCTGCGCCAGGTCGCCTGGGCGCTCAACGAGCAACTGCTGCGCCTGCACGCCCCGACCGGCGTGCGCGACCTGCTCACCCGGGCGATGGGCGGGGTCGGCTTCGACTTCCTGCGTTACGACGGGGTGCCCGCCCTGCGCGGGATCAGCCAGCCCGTCCTGGCGCTGTACGGCACCGACGATCCGTCCATCCCGTTCGTGGAGAGCACGCGGACCCTGACCGGCGCGCTCGCGCGGGGCGGCAACAGCGACTACACGATCCGTTTTCTCGCGGGCGCCGACCACGCCATGCGGATCCGCGGCGGGCCGTTCGCGGCGGACTACCTGCCGACGCTGGCGAACTGGATCAAAGACCTGCCGCGTACGGCAAGGCCCCCGGTGCCGATCGCGGGGGCGACGCCGGTGCAGCGCTTCGAGGCGGCCGACGTGCCCGCCGCGCCGTGGTGGGGGGACAGCACGATCCTGTGGCTCACGCTGTGCCTGGCCGCGGTCGGGTACGTCGCGGCGCCGGTCACCGAGATGGTCGTCCGGCTGCGCGGGCGCGACCTGGGGCTGCACGCCGGGGTGGGGGCCAGGGTCGAGGACAGCGTGCAGTTGTGGCCCACCATCCGGCCGCGGCTGCGCCGGATGGCCTGGACCGGCCTCGGGGAGCTCGCCGCCGTCCTGGCGTTCATCACGCTCATCGTGCTGTTCTCGGTCAACCAGGCCGGCGCCTGGCCCGCCGTGCAGGCCGGATGGCTGGTCGTACGCCTGCTCGCCATCGTGATGCTCGTGCAGACGGTCACGACGTTCGCGGCGGTGATCGCCGGCCTGCAGGACGGCTGGGAGCCGACGCCCTGGCAGAAGATCGTGCTCGGCGGCGTGCTCGGCGGGACCGCGCTGCTGCTGCTGACCGCCGCCTACTACGGCCTGTTCGCGTTCCCCTGGTAGCCGGTCCGGGGTTCAGGCGGCGGCCCGGCGCGGACGTCCGGTCCAGGCATGGGCGATCAGGCCAGTTCCTCGGCCATCCGGGCCGTGATGGTGGTCAGTACACGTGCCGCGACAGCCAGGTCCGCGGCCGGAACCGAACCGTAGGCACGACCGAGGATCTCGCCGGTTTCGGCACGCACCTTCGCCACCAGCGCGCGACCGGCGTCGGTGACCTCGATGTGGTCACCGGGCGCTTCCCGCACCAGACCGGTGCCGACGAGGGCCGCCAGCGCGGCGTCGACGTCGGCGGGCCGCCAACGGGTCAGCCGGGCGACGTGCGCGACGTGCGCGGCCCGTTCGACCGTGCCGCCGGCGGCCAGGGCCTGGTTCACAGTGATCCATTGCTTCTCGTCGACGGTCGTGCCGGACAGTGCACGACTCAGGATCGCCGTGTGGTGCTTCTCGGCCTGGCCGACGATCGCGGGGTTCAAAGTGACGGTCATGTCGATCTCCTTGCTCGGCGGTCTCGAACGGCTCGATTCTGACACTCAGTTTCAATAATGCGCAAGTATCATTAGCGACTGAAGCTCTTGAGACATCGAGGATCGGTTTGAGTAGGATTCCGGGCATGACCGCCGACGACCGCTCGCTGCCGCTGCGTGAACGCAAGCGGCTGCGCACCCGGCGCACCATCGCCGACATCGCGCTGCGCCTGTTCACCGAGAGGGGCTTCGACGCCACCACGGTGGAGGAACTGGTCGACGAGGCGGAGGTGTCACGCAGCACGTTCTTCCGCGCGTTCGCGACGAAAGAAGCGGCGGCCGTGGAGGCCGAAAACGAACTGTGGGCGGCCTACCTGGGAGAGCTCGCGGACCACCGGCCGCCCGGTATGACGCCCGGTGACACGGCGCTCAGTGATATGGCGCCCGGTGACATGGCGCCCGGTGACACGGCGCCCGGTGACACGGCGCCCGGTGACACGGCGCCCGGTGACACGGCGCCCGGTGACACGGTGCTCGCCGAACTGTGTGACACCCTCGCCCGCGCCGCCGGCGTCCTGCCGCCCGACTGGGACCACCGCTACATCCTCACCCGGCGCCTGATCCTCACCACTCCCGCCCTCCTGGGCCAAGTCGAGTACCAGCGCACCGGGGTGGAAAAGCAGGTTGTCGCCTGTCTGGCGGAAAGGCTCGGCCTCGACTCCGATGACCTGCGGCTGCGTATCCTGGCCGAACTCGCGACCACCGCCTGGAGCGTCGCCGCCCGCGACTGGGTCCGCGACGACGGCGCCGGCGGCCGCCGGGCCCTCACCGACCGGCTGCGCAACGCCTTCGCGGCCATCCCCGACGCTCTGAACCTCTCCCCGCGCGCGTCATGACCCGCGACCCGGGTCCGGCCGGCCGCACAGCCCGCCACCGGCTGTCCGGTCTCCGATCGCGGGCCGGTTCCCAGGACAGGGGCGAGCCCTGGTCAAGTTCGGGTACGGACTTCCCCTCCTCGTGGCTGCCACCGGTTTTCCACGGCGTGGGTCGCTTCAATGTGAGGCGTGATCACCCCTGATCTGGCACCTCGGGAGAGCGCCGCGCCGGTGACGCGTCGCAGCGGGGCGGCGCGCGGAGCCGCCGCGCTCATCGGCTGGGTGGCGCTGTCGGCGGTGCTGCCCGGCGCGGCGCACCTGCGAGCGGGCCGGTTGCGCGCCGGGCTGCTCCTGCTCGGTGGCCATCTGACCGTGGTCGTCTCCGTCGTGTGCGTGGCGGTCGGCGCCGACGCGGGCCTCGCCGGACGCGCGCTGGGGTGGCTGGGCCAGATCTCCATGGTGTTCCTGGCCTGTTCCCTCGCCTGGTTCTGGCTGGTCATCCGCTCGTACGTCGTCCTGCGTCCCGGGCGGCTGCCCCGTTCCTGGCAGATCCTCACCGGGCTGGTCGCGGGCGTGCTCGCGGTCGTCGTCGCGGTCCCGTTCGCGGTCGCCGCCCGGTATGTCCGCGTGTCCGAGCAGACCCTCGACGCGATGTTCGCCGCGCCGGCCGCGACCGGCCAGGCGGGCGTCGCCCCGCAGCGGGACGACCCGTGGGCGGGCCGTGACCGGGTCAACGTGCTCCTGCTCGGCGGCGACTGGGGCGACAACCGGATCGGGATGCGCACCGACAGCATCAACGTCGCCAGCGTGGACGTGCGGACCGGCAACACCGTGCTGCTCGGCCTGCCCCGCAATCTGGAGCACGTCCGCTTCCCCCCGGGCAGCCCCATGGCCGTCCGGTTCCCCTTCGGTTTCCAGCTGCCGGAGTATCGCCCCGGCTGGCGCGAGGACCTGCTGTTCTCGGTGTGGCAGTACGCCGACGACCATCCCGAGCTGTTCGGCGGGCGGCGGCACATGGGCGCCGAGGTCCTCAAGGAGACGATCGGCCACATCCTGGGCCTGCGGATCGACTGGTACGCGCTGGTCAACATCTGGGGCTTCGCGAAGATGGTCGACGCACTCGGCGGGCTCGTGATGACGGTGGACCGCGACATCGTGTACGGCCTGTACGACGAGGGCGTCGTCAGGGCGGGCACCCGGCGGCTGAACGGCACCGAGGCGCTGTGGTACGCGCGCTCCCGCACCTACAGCGACGACTTCGACCGGATGCATCGGCAGCGATGCGTCCTCGGGGCCCTGCTCTCCCAGGCCGACCCGGCCACCGTGCTGTCGCGGTTCACCGAGATCGCGGCGGCCACGCGCAGGATCGTCCGCACCGACGTGCCCCGGCCCATGCTGGAGCATCTGGTGCCGCTGGCCTGGAAGGCCAAACACGCCGCGATCACCAGCCTGCAGTTCGTGCCGCCCCTGGTCAACACCGCCTACCCCGACTGGGACCGGATCCGGCAGCTCACCGCCAAGGCGATCCGCGCCTCGGTCCACACCCCGGCCGGCCCTTCCGCCACGCCGTACGGATCCCCGCCCGCTCCCTCGTCGGCTCCGGCGCCGCACCGGCACCGCCGCTCCCCTTCGCCCTCTCCCGCGCCCACGCTCACACCGCCGGGGACGCCGAGCCCGATCGGCGACGGCTGCGCCCCGCCGCCCCCGGCGACGGCCCGCTGAGCCCATCGCGTCTCCTCCAACCCGTCGGCGGGCGAGGACACGTCACGCGCCGCGCACACAGGATCGGGCGCACAGGACCGGGCACACAGGACCGGGCGCACAGGACAGGGCTCAGCCCCGCCCTTCGTCCCGGCGTTCCGCGGCGCCCGTCTCGTACGACCCGACCAGGCGGGCCAGCTGACGGCCCGCCGCGCGCAGGGGCTCCTCGCTGCGGTGCACCTGGGCGGTCACCTCTGCGCCTTCCAGCGTGCTGATGACCGTGGTCGCCAGGTCCCGCGCGTCCTCCTCGCGGAAGCCCGCGCGCAGCAGCTTGTCGTACACCAGCCGCTCCCAGCCGCGCAGCGCCGAGGCGCACACCCGCTGGATCCCGGAGTCCGTGCCCAGCGTCTCCAGCGCCGCCGCCGTGACGGGGCAGCCGTCGACCCAGCCGGATTCGCGTAGCGCGGTGGAGAGCCGCCGGGCGCAGGCCTCGACGGCCGCGGCCGGGTCCTCCTCACCGTCCAGCGCCGCGCGGAGGATCGCCGCGAACTCCTGCTCGCCGTGCTCGATGGCGGCGACCGCGACGGCCTCCTTGCCCTCGGGGAAGAAGTGGTAGACCGAGCCGAGGGTGGCCCGCGCCTCCTGGGCGATCTGCTTGATACCCGTGCCCACGTAGCCCTGGCGCTGCAGGAGGCGCGAGGCGGCGATGACGATCCGGTCTCGGGTGCTGATCTCGGCCATATCCGCAGCCTACTGGTTAGAGCGTTCGTTTTAGGGCTGTGCTAGATTTCGTCGTACTCTAGATAGAGCGTTCGTTTTAGTACCTGTGGAGGTCCTTAGTGAGCAGCAAGCAACACGTAACCGTCATCGGACTCGGTCCCATGGGGCAGGCGATGGTCCGCGCCCTCCTCGCCGAGGGCCACCCGGTCACCGTCTGGAACCGCACGGCCTCCCGCGCCGACGACCTGGTCCGGCAGGGCGCCGTACTCGCCGGCACCGTGGAGGAGGCGCTGATCACGGGCGACCTGGTGATCCTGAGCCTCACCGACTACGACGCGATGTACGCCGTTCTCGAGCCGGCCGCGCACGCGCTGAACGGCCGTGTGCTGGTCAACCTCAGCTCCGACACCCCCGAGAAGACCCGGGCGGGGGCCCGCTGGGTCACCGGGCACGGCGGGGTCCACATCACCGGTGGGGTCACCGTGCCGCCGTCGGGCATCGGCAAGCCGGAGTCGTCCACCTTCTACAGCGGCCCCCGGGAGCCCTTCGAGGCCGCCCGCCCCACCCTCGAAGTCCTGACCCGTACGGACTTCCGGGGTGAGGACCCCGGACTGGCCGCGCTGTTCTACCAGATCGGCATGGTCATGTTCTGGACGTCCATGCTCAGCTACTGGCAGGCGATCGCGCTCGCCGACGCCAACGGCCTCACCGCCGCGGACATCCTGCCGCACGCCACCGACACCATGGCGTCGCTGCGGGGCTTCCTGGCCTTCTACGCGGCGCGCATCGACGCCGGCAGGCACGACGGCGACGTCGACCGCCTGGCCATGGGCACCGCCAGCGTCGAACACGTTCTGCACACCAACGCCGACGCGGGCGTCGACACGACCCTTCCGGCCGCCGTCGTCGAGCTGTTCCGGCGCGGAATGGACGCCGGCCACGCGGCCGGCAGCTTCTCCAGCCTGGTGGAGCTGATGAAGAAGCCGGCGGCGTGACCGATGAAGGCGGGTGCCCGCGAGGTCACCCGTCCGATGAGCGCGGGTGAGCGTCTCCCGGCCGAGCCCGCCGAGGGCCGGGGCCGGCCGGACGCCCGGCCGGCCTGCGCCGGGTGGCTCACCTGCGTCGTCCCTGTCAGACGCGGAACGACTCGCGGGCCATGCGGCGTACGCGATCCTCGTCCACGGTGTGCCCAAGACCGGGCTGGGTGAGCGGCACGGCGACGACCCCGCCGGAGGCGTCCACCGGCGGGAGCACCACCTGGGCGCTGCGCGGCGGCTCGGCCACGTCGCTGGGCAGGGAGCAGCCGGGCAGGCTGGCGACGGCGACCGTCGCGGCCCGGGCGAGCCCGGCGCCGAGGCCGCCGGCGCAGACGATGTCCCACCCGGCCTCCATCGCGTGGTCGTGCGCGAGCCGTACGGCGCCGAGCGAGCCGAACTTCGCGGGCCGCAGCAGCAGCGCCCGGCCCGCCTTGAGGCCCACCGCCTCGTCGAGCTCGGCCACGGACGCCACCTCGACCGCGACCGCGGCCGACACCCGGTCCTGCAGGTCGGCGCTGGTCAGCAGGTCCTTGAAGGGACGCTCGATGGCCACCACCCCGTAGGCGTCCAGCGCCTCCAACTGGGCGATCTCGGTGTAGGCGCCACGCCCGTCCACCGCGATGGCCAGGCCGGGGTAGGCCGCGCGCACGGCGCGCAGCGGCTCCACGTCCCAGCCGGGGTGGACGTCCAGCGTCACGTGCCCGTAGCCCGCGCAGACGTGCCGGTTCACCCGGGCGACCATGCTCTCCAGCGAGCGGTCCGCCGCCAGCCGCACGGTCGCGATCAGCGACGTACGGCTGCCGCCGAGAGCGTGGGCGAGCGGGACCCCGTTCATGCGGCCCCACAGGTCCCAGCAGGCCATGTCGCCGGCCGCCCCGCCGGGGGTCTCCCCCAGCTCCGACGGGTGCTCCCAGTCGCGGCCGACGAGCTCGGGCAGGATCCGCTCCAGCGCCCCGGCCTTCCCGGGATCGACGGCCTCCCCCCAGCCGACCATGCCGCCATAGTCCGTGATCTTTACCAGGACGGTCTCCGGACGCCTGCCGTACGGCAGGGTCATCCTGAAGACCTCCAGCTCCCGGACACGCGGCACGTCTGGATCCCCTCACTTCTTCCCCGGATCCCCGAGGGCGGCCGTCCCGGCGGCACCTCGGGGCACCGCGTCCGGCCGGCCTGCTCCACGGCGGGATCTCCGGGATTGCCTAGACCTCCATGGTGCCCGCTTCGCGGCGGTGCTCGAAACGGCCGCCGACGACCGTGGCCGTGCCCGCCATGACGACGAGCAGGCCCAGGCACGACAGGTAGACCCACGGCTGCCCGCCGTACGCCGCGAGCAGAGCCCCGGTGATCGCGACGGCGACGACCGAGAAGACCGACTCGCCGACGCTCAGCGACGCGCTGTTGCGGCCCTCCTCCCCCGGCGCCGACAGCTCGAGCACCAGCACCGACAGCGTCGGGAAGACCATGCCGATGCCCAGCCCGGCCACCACCCAGCCGGCGAAGACCACGACGGCCGGCGTGGCGGGGATGACGATCAGAGCGGTGACGCAGATGCCGGCGGCGATCAGCGTCGCGCCGAGGCGGATCGTCAGCGCCCGCGCGTGGGGCCTGCGTCCCTGGATCCACGAGCCGAGCGACCAGGCGAGGGCGCCTCCGGTGAGCGCGAGCCCGGCCTCGGCCGTGTTCAGGTGCCGCTCCTGCACCAGCATCAGCGGGACGAACACCTCGGCGGCGAAGAACGACCCGGCGGCCAGGCCGCGCAGCGCGATCACGGTCGGCAGGCCCCGGGCGGCGCGCAGCGTCCCCTTGGGCAGCAGCCTCGGCAGCGTCAGCACGAGCACCACCAGCCCGGTCACGACGAGGGGGACGCCCGCACCGGCCGCGCCGCTGCCGTACTGCAGCAGGGCCGCGCCGATCGCGGCGCACACGCCCCAGGCGAACCTGGGCAGGAAGGCCCGGCCCATCGCCTCTCTCGGCTGCCCGCTCACCGCGGGCAGGCCCCGCCACATGATCAGCGCCGCGGGGACCGACAGGACCGCCACACCCAGGAAGATCCAGCGCCAGCTCCAGGTCTCCGCCACGACGCCGGTGACGGCCGGGCCGACCACGGACGGCAGCACCCACGCCGCGGCCAGCGTGGAGAACACCCGCGGATGCATGGCGGAGGGGTACGCCTGGGCGACCAGGACGTACAACGCCACGTTGAACAGGCCGCCGCCGAGCCCCTGCAGGAACCGGCCCACGAGGAAGACCTCCATGGCGGGCGCGAACCCGGAGACCGCCAGCCCGGCGACGAACCCCGCCACGCCCGTCCACAAAGCGGGGTACGGCCCCCGCGCGTCGCTCCAGCGCCCACCGGCCACCGTGGCGATGACGTTGGCCGCCATGCCGCCGCTGAACGCCAGCCCGTACAGGTGGTAGCCGTTCAGCTCCCGGCCGATCAAGGGCATCGCGGTGGCCACCGCCAGATACTCGAACGCCACGAGCATCACCAGGGCCACGACCCCGACGCTCAGAGCGCGGTATCGCTGGCTGAAGACGGCGGGGGCGGTCATTACCGAAGACATGATACGGACATTACAAATCACCGTCCCGGCATGGAAATGCGACCTTGGTCGTAGGACCGGCGTTCGATCGCGGCCGCCATGAGGCCGGGGAAGGCGTCGGGCGTGCAGGCGAAGGCCGGGACTCCCATCGCGGCCAGCGCCGCCGCGTTGTCGCCGTCGTACTGCGGCGCCCCCTCGTCCGACAGCGCGAGCAGCACGATCACCTGCACCCCCGCGGCGGTCATGGCGGCGATCCGGCGCAGCATCTCCTCCCGGGGCCCGCCCTCGTACAGGTCGCTGATCAGCAGGAAGATCGTGTCGGCCGGCCGGGTGATCAGCTTCTGGCAGTAGGCCACGGCCCGGTCGATGTCGGTGCCACCGCCGAGCTGGGTGCCGAACAGCACCTCGACGGGGTCGCGCAGCCGGTCGGTCAGATCCGCCACGGCCGTGTCGAAGGCCACGAGCGAGGTCTTCAGCGAACGCATCGAGGCGAGCACCGCGGCGAACACGCCGGCGTACACCACCGAGGCGGCCATCGAGCCGCTCTGATCGACGGCCAGCACGACCTCCCGCTGGACGGTCCGCTGTCCGCGGGCGTACCCGACCAGCCGTGACGGCACGACAGTCCGCCGCTCGGGCAGGTAGTTGCGCAGATTCGCCCGGATCGTGCGATTCCAGTCGACCTCGGCCGCCCTCCTGGGCCGATGGTTCCTGGCCGAGCGGTCGAGGGCGCCGGTGACGGCCGCGAGGGTGCGCCGCGTCAGCCGCGCCTCCAGCTCCCGCACCACCGTGCGGACGACGGCGCGGGCCGACTCGCGGGCCCGCTCGGGCATCAGCCGGTTCAGCGACAGCAGCGTACCCACCAGGTGCACGTCGGGCTCGACGGCCTCCAGCATCTCGGGCTCGAGCAGCAGCCGGGTGAGGTCGAGCCGCTCGATGGCGTCCTTCTGCATGACCTTCACGACGCCGGAGGGGAAATGCTCCCTGATGTCCCCCAGCCAGCGGGCCACCCGCGGCGCGGACGCGCCGAGGCCGCCGCCACGCCGCTCCTGCTCGTCGTAGAGGGCCGTGAGAGCGGCGTCCATCCGGGCGTCGGCTCCTTCCAGCGTCCCCTCGGCCGCGCCGCCCAGCACCAGCCGCCAGCGGCGCAGCCGCTCGTCCTCGCCGTCCATCAGGGCCTCCCGCCCGTTCCGCGTCCCAGAATCTCGCGCACGGTCCGTACGGCTCCCGCCGCCAGGGCGTCGTCGTAGTCCGCCGCCTCGTCGCCGTGCGGGGAGCCGGAGCGGAGCGCGGCACCGGAGCGGACCCTGCGGCCGATCATCCGCCGCTCCGGTTCCGGGAACACCCCGAACGTGCGCCGCAGCAGCGGCAGCACGTCCACGAACTCCTGGGAGGACAGGCCGGTGAGCCAGGTGTCCACGGTGGCGAGCAGGCGCGGGTCGTGGACGAGCAGCAGGCCTCCCCCGGACAGGAAACCCTCGATCCAGGCCGCCGACCGGGCCGGGGGGTTGCCGGGCGACATCGACCGCGCCATGCGGGCGGACACGTCGTCCTCCAGGGCCTCGGCGTCGAACAGGATCCGCGCGATCCGGCCGTCGAGCAGCCCCGGCAGGTCGTCCCGCCGGGCGATCCCGGCCAGGGTCGTGAGCCACCGCTCACCCTTCATCAGCCCGGCCGCGGTGTGGACGCCCTCCAGCAGCGCCGCCATCTCGCGGGCCGCGTCCTCGTCCAGACCCGTCAGGGCGGGGGACAACCCGGCGCAGATCCGCGCGAGCATCGACTCGGTGACGCCCGCGAGGCCCTCGGTGCCGCGCACGTCCCCGTACCGGCGGGCCCGCACGAGGGCGGGCAGCGCCCCCATGAGGTGGCGCACCTCGCCGTCGAGGGCCGCCCGGTCCTCGATCCGCGCCAGCACGTACGGCAGCGCGTCCGGCAGGTGGGCGAGCAGGCAGCGCTCGACCAGCGCGGCCAGCTCGGGCAGGCCCGCGCCGCCCGCGAGGTCGCGGACGCGGGCCGTCGCCGCCGCCTCGACCGTGATCCCCCACACAGCGGCCTCGATGAGGGCGACGTCGAGCTCCGGGCGCCACTCCAGCGTCCAGCACTCCTTGAACGTCCCCTTGCCCCGGGCCGGCCGGGGCGTCCCCCAGGGCACGTCCAGCAGGGCGAGCCGGTGCAGCAGCCGGCTGCGGCCGAGGTCGAGCGGCCTGCGCAGGTCGAGGTCGTGCTCAGCGGCCGTGGCCTCCGGCTTCATGCGCAGACGCCGCTGCTCGTCGCGCAGATCCCGCCGCAGCGGCACCATCGGCGTGGAGTCCGGCACCCGCCCGAGCCGCTCCCCCACGACCATGCGCCGCTGGACCAGCTCCACCGGCAGCTCGTCGCCGCCGCACAGCACCGCCCTGACCGCCTCGGTGACCTCCGACAGCCCGGCGAGCGGCCTGCCGCGCAGCGCCGCCAGTCCCCCGGCCAGCCGTACGGCCTCGATGACGTGCGCGGAGGAGACGGGCAGGTCCTCCTCCCGCAGGATCGCGGCGGCGCGGGCGAGCCAGCGCTCCACCGGACGGTCGGGCGCCGAGAACAGGTGTTCATACCACCCGGGCGCGGCGACGCCCGCGCCGTAGCCCGCGCCCGCCGCCAGCCGGCCGTGGGTCCACGGCACCCACGTCACCTCGGCCCTGACCTTGGGCAGGCCGCGCAGCAGCCGCTCGTCCTCGCCCGCGGACGGGATCGGCACGGGCGGAACGGCCACGGACGGGATGGGCACATACGGGACCGCGGCAGGCGGGACCGTGGCAGGCGGAGTGCACTCGGGCAAGGTCAGCGCGGGCAGGTGCCATGCCCCGCAGACCACCGCGATCCGGGCGAAGCCCTCCCGCACCGCCTTCCGCAGCGTCCTGCGCATGTACGCCTCGCGCCGGGCCTCGACGCCCTCCGCGACGTGCCCGTCGCGCACGGCCCTCATCGCCTCGGCGATCACGTCGAGCGTCCCGGCCTCGCCCCGATGCTCGATCAGGTCCTCCCACCACCGTTCCGGGTCGTCGTACCCCGCCGCGCGGGCCAGTTCGCCGACGGGGTCGCGGCGTACCGGATCGGCGTCCAGCGCCAGGCTGTGGGCGGCGGGCAGGTCGCAGAACCGCACCTCGGCACCCGCCCCGACGGCGTAGGAGATCGCCTGCCACTCGGGCGAGAACCGCGCGAACGGCCAGAAGGCGGCCCGCGACGGCTCCCCAGGCACGTACGCCAGGAGCGCCACGGGCGGGCGCATGCCGGGGTCGGCGGCGAGCGGCACCAGGCCGTCGGCCTCGGGCGGGCCCTCGACGAGCACCAGGTCGGGCCGGATCCTGCGCAACGCGTCACGCACCGCCCTGGCCGATCCCGGCCCGTGGTGCCGCACGCCCAGCACCGACACCTCCGGGCCGCCCCGGTCCTCGCTGGCGCCCGCACGGCCTCGGCGAGTTTCGCCGTCCCGGTCTCCCCCGCGTCTGCCCGTGCCGGGCGTCTCGCTCGGGATCGCGTGTGGACCGGGCGAGGCGCCTGCGGCGATCTCAGCCGGCATCGCGGCAGGCCCGGTAGAAGTCACGCCAGTCGTCGCGGTCGCGGACGACGGTCTCCAGGTACTCCTGCCACACCACCCGGTCGGACACCGGCTCCTGGACCACCGTCCCGACGATGCCGCCCGCGACGTCGGCCGGGCGCAGCACGCCGTCGCCGAAGTGGGCGGCGAGCACGATCCCGTTGGTGACGACCGAGATCGCCTCCGCCGTGCTGAGCGTGCCGCTGGGCGACTTCACCTTGGTCCGCCCGTCGGCGGTCACCCCCGCGCGCAGTTCCCGGAAGACCGTCACCACCCGGCGGATCTCCTCCAGCCCGGTCACGGTCTCCGGCAGCTCCAGGGAGCGGCCGAGCTGCGCCACGCGCCTGGCCACGATGTCCACCTCCTCCTCCACGGTTGCCGGGACCGGCAGCACGACGGTGTTGAACCGCCTGCGCAGCGCGCTCGACAGGTCGTTGACCCCGCGGTCGCGGTCGTTCGCGGTGGCGATGAGGTTGAAGCCCTTGGCCGCCTGCACCTCCTCCCCCAGCTCCGGAATCGGCAGCGTCTTCTCCGACAACACGGTGATCAGAGCGTCCTGCACGTCGGACGGCATGCGAGTGAGCTCCTCGACCCTGGCCAGCCGCCCCTCCGCCATCGCGCGCATGACCGGGCTCGGCGTCAGCGCCCGGCGGGAGGGCCCCTCCGACAGCAGCCGCGCGTAGTTCCAGCCGTAGCGGACGGCCTCCTCCGCCGTGCCGGCCGTGCCCTGCACGAGCAGGGTCGAGTCGCCGCTGATCGCCGCGGCGAGGTGCTCGGACAGCCAGGTCTTGGCCGTGCCGGGCACGCCGAGCAGCAGCAGCGCCCTGTCGGTGGCGAGCGTCGCCACCGCGACCTCGACGATCCTGCGGGGACCGATGTACTTGGGAGTGATCGGGCCGCCGTCCCCCAGCACGTAGGTCGTCACCGCCCAGGGCGACAGCCGCCAGCCGGGCGGGCGCGGCCGGTCGTCGGTCTTGGCGAGGATCGCCAGCTCGTCGGCGAACTGGTCCTCCGCGTGCGGGCGCATAACGGTCGTCAAGCGAGCTCCTTCAGCATGTCGAAGCGGAAGCGCAGAATCGCGGCGAGTTCGGGGACCTCACCGGCGTGCTCGTGCGCCGCCGGGTCGAACCGCTCGCCTGCCAGCCGGATCAGCTCGCCGGCGTTCCACGGCTGGGTCCGCGTGGTCTCGACGATCTTCTTGAGCACGGCTCTGGCCAGCCGGTCGCCCCACGGTCGCGGCACGCCGCCCAGCATCATGACCATCTGGCCGTCCACCGGATGGCCCGCCACCAGCTCGGCCGCCCGGAGGGACTGCTCCTCGGGCGGGAGCACGGCCAGCAGGTCGGTCAGCGGCTCGGCCTCGAACAGGGCACGCGCCCATGCCGGGTCCCGTTGCAGGATGGCGGCCCGGGTCCAGCCCATCCGGACCTCCCGCTCCCAGTCGCCGATGCGGGCTCCGGCGATCTCGTCCGGCGGCATGCCGAGGTGCTCCGGCCAGAACGACAGCGGCGTGTGCGCCACCACCTGCTGCAGCCACCAGCCGCGCGTCTCCATCCCGGCGGGCGGCCGTGCACGGACGCCGTCACGCTCCATCGCGCCGTCGCACGCCGCCGGCGGCTCCGCCCGGAGCCCGGCGCCGCTCCCGGTGACGAGCCGGCGCGCCCGCGCGGTCATGCGGCGGGCCAGCCGCGACCGCGGCAGCCGGGTGAGGAGGTCGGCGGCGGCCTGCCGTACCTCGCGGCGCCGGTCGTCGAGCACCGTCTCCAGGAACGGTTCGTCGGCCATGCCCAAGCCGTCCGCGAGGATCGTCACGAAGACGGCCCGGTCCTCCGGTGTCTCCGCGCTCCAGCCGCGCTCCAGCAGTTCGCGCGCGGCCGCGGGGTCGCGGCGCCGCAACGCGGCCAGAAAGGCACGCCTGTCGCCGCTCGTGCCGAGCTCCCACACGTCGTCGTGCGGCACGTGCGTGGGCTCGGCCAGCAGGTACGCCCAGGCGGAGTTGAGGCCGGCGAGCCAGCGGCCCCGGGCTCCGGTGACGGCCCCCAGGCAGGCGCGGATCGACCGGTCACGGGCCCCGAGGTCGAGCAGCCCGGGGATCGCGCCGGCCGGCACCCGCACCCGCCGGGCGGCGGCCGTCTCCAGCCACTCGGTCAGCAGCCTGCTCTGCTCGCCCGCGAGCATCCGGGCCAGCCGGTCCGCGGCGGCGTCGGACACGAGCGGCAGCGCCTCCGCGGCCGCCGGGGCGGGTGGCCCGCCCCGGCCCGGCCGCCGCCCCGCGCGTGTCCGGATCACCTGCTCGGCCGCCTGCTCCAGCAGGCTCTCCGGAGGGACGGCGCGGCGGTGGGCGCCCACCAGCGCGGTGGACACCAACTCCTCCCATGAAACGGTCGTCAGGCGGCGCGAGGTCATGAGCGCACCACTTTCCCCTCCTCGTCCCATGCGGTGAGCGGGATCACCCCGCGCGGCGTCCACTCGGCGGCGACCGTGACGGGCCGTCCGCCGGAGACGGCCAGCAGCCGCCAGGGGACGCCGGCGGACGGGTGCAACGGCAGCGCGTCGCCCTCCTCGCCGGCGAGGCCGTCGAGGCAGGGGATGACACCGGCGAGCACCAGCGGCCACGAGTCGGTCCACGGATCCGCCGCGAGCACCTCCGCGATCAGCGCGGGCACCTGCGAGACCTTCGTCCCCGGCGGCGGTCCTGCGCCGACGGGGCCCCGTCGTTCGGTCACCAGAGCCCGCAGCGGCGAGGCCCCCGGATAGAAGGCCAGGTCGCCGTCGAACGTCGTGCCCGGCGGCGGAAACGACTCGAGCGGCTGCCCGACCGGCGCGAACGACAGCACCATCGCCACCCGGCCCGTCGTGCGGCCCGCCAGCCACACGCGCCGCGCGACCAGCCGCTCCTGCTCCTCGTCCCGCTCTCCGAGGACGTCCCAGTGGTCCCGTACGGCGGGGGTCGCCAGGACGGACTCCCTGGTGACGGGGAAGCCGACCCGCGCCCGCACGGTCTGCCGCAGCGGCTCGGGCAGCGCGGCGGCGCGGCGGTGGGCGACCGCGAGCAGGTGCAGCAGTGCGTACTCCCCGAGGAGAAGGCCCGGCCAGTCCTCCGCGCCGAGCACCCGCGAGAGCCGGGCGACCGTCCCCGCCACTCCGGGGGCCTGCGCGTCGATCAGCCTTCTGGCAAGGTCGTCCCAGTCCGCGAGGCCCGTCTGGCGGTCGCGCGCGATCCCCTGCGCGATCCGGTCGGCCAGCCACCGCTCCAGCTCCGACAGTCCCGCGGCGACCCTGTCCTCCCGTTGCTCGGCCTGGGCGCGCCTCGCCGCCGCCCGGCCGGACGCGCCGGCGCCGGTCCCTGCGTCGCCCGCACTGCGGGCGGCAGCCGGGCCCAAGCGTTCCATCACCCGCCGCACACTAGCCACGGCCCCTGACAAAAACCGGGCCCGGCCGCAGGGGGTTCCAGCGGTGCGGCGACGGGCACGGCGGGCGAAACCGTCGGTGCCGACTGGCAGGATCGCCCCCATGAGCGACATCCCCGAGACGAACTACTCGAAGAAGTGGGACGACGATCCCAGGGCCACTCCTCCCCTCGTCGGCGACGAGCGGGAGATCCTCACGGCCTTCCTCGACTGGCACCGCGAGACGTTCGTGCTCAAGTGCTCCGGCATCCCGCGGGAGCGTCTGTCGGACAAGGGGGTGCCGCCGTCCGGGCTCAGCCTCCACGGCATCCTCCGGCACCTCGCGAGCGTGGAGCGGTGGTGGTTCCGCATCCAGTTCGCCGGTGAGGACGTGCCGCTCCTCTATTACTCCGACGACGACCCCGACCAGGACTTCGGGGATCTGGACGGGGACGCCGACGAGGCGTTCGCCGTGTGGCGGGCCGAGTGCGAACGCTCCCGCGAGATCGTCGCCGCCGCCCGCTCTCTGGACGAGACCGGTGTCCACCGCGCCACCGGGCAGCCGGTCTCGTTGCGCCGCATCCTGGTGAACATGATCGCGGAGTACGCCCGCCACAACGGGCACGCCGACCTGCTCCGCGAGCGGATCGACGGCGCCACCGGCCATTGACGCCGCCGCGGTTCTGTCGGGGCCCCGTGCCATACTCACGTGCGTGGTTGCGCGTACGCCGCAAAAGGCACTGATCGGGCGTTCGGCCGAGCTCGATCGGCTTGTGGGTGTGCTCGACGCCGCGGCGGCCGGGCTCGCGGGGGTCGCCCTGGTGGGCGGCGACGCGGGGATCGGCAAGACGCGGATGGTCACCGAGCTGTGCGACATCGCGCAGCGGCGGGGGTTTGTGACGCTCGTCGGTCAGTGCGCCGAGCTCGGCGACGCCCTGCCCTACCTGCCGCTCGCGGACGCCCTGCGCGGCGGCGCCGCCGATCCCGCAGGGCCTGTGGGCGCGGCCGTCGCGGCCCGTCCCGCGCTGCGGCGGCTGCTGCCCGGCGACGAGGCGGGCCCGGCGGAGGCGACCAACGGCGGGCTCGCCCAGCAGCGCCTGTTCGGGTCGGTGCTCGACATGCTGTCCGAGGTGGCCGGGCAGCGCCCGGTCCTGTTCGTGTTCGAGGACCTCCACTGGGCCGACCGTTCGACCCGCGACCTGCTGGTCTTCCTCACCCGCATGCTGCAGCGCGAGCGGGTCTGCCTCGTCGGCACCTACCGCACCGACGACCTCCACCGCCGCCACCCGTTGCGCCCCGTCCTGGCCGAGCTGCGGCGGCTGCCGCTGGTCACCCCGGTCGAGCTGCCGCCGCTCGGCGACGACGACATGGCGGAGTATCTCCACACCCTCGACGGCGAGGGACCGGCGGGACCGGTGGCGGGACGCGGCCTGGCGACCGTGATCGAGCGCGCCGGAGGCAACCCGTTCTTCGCCGAGGAACTGCTGGCGGCCAGCGCCGACCGGACGCGGCTGCCCGGGACGCTCGCCGACCTGCTGCTCGCCCGGGTGGAGACCCTGTCGGACACCGCCCGCCAGGTGCTGCGGGTCGCCGCGGTGGCCGGGCGCCGGGTCGGCCACGACCTGCTGCGTGACGCGAGCGGGCTCGGCGACCTGCCGCTGGAGGACGCGCTGCGTGAGATCGTCTCGCGGCGGCTGCTCACAGCCGGCGACGACGGCTACGCGTTCCGGCACGCGCTCCTTCAGGAGGCCGTCTACGACGACCTGCTGCCGGGCGAACGGACCCGGCTGCACACCACGTTCGCCGCGCTGCTCGCCGAACGCGGCGGCGCCCCCGCCGAGCTGGCCCATCACCATCTCGCCGGGCACGACCTGCCGGGCGCGCTGCGGGCGTCGGTGGAGGCAGGCCGGATGGCCGCCGGGCTGGGCGCGCCGGCGGAGGCGCACCGGCACTTCGAACGGGCGCTTGAAGTCTGGGACCAGGTGCCGGAGGCCGAACGGCTGGCCGGGGAGAGCCGGGCGAGGATCGCGCTGGCCAGCGCCGCGGCGGCGGCGGCGGGCGGCGACTACCATCGGGCGGCCGAGCAGTTGCGGCGGCTGCGGCGCGAGACGGGCGACCCGGTCCTGATCGCCGAGACCGGCGAGCGGCTGTCCTACTACCTGGCGGACGCGGGCGGCGACGAGGCCGAGGCGATCACCGTGGCCCGGGAGGCCGTGGACCTCGCGCCGCACAGCCCGCTGCTGGCCAGGGCCCTGGCCACCTACGCCCGTGCCCTGTTCCGCGACTACCGCTACGACGAGGGGGCCGCGACCGCGGCCAGGGCGCTGGAGGCGGCAGAGGCGACCGGCGCACGCGACGCGGAGGCCAGTGCCCTCGTCACGCTCGCCCTGTTCGAGGAGGAGTCGGCGAGCGACGTCGAGCAGGCTGTCGACCTGCTCACGCGCGCGACCCGCCGGCCTTCGGGCGATCTGTCCATCGACCTGCGGGCGCACTTCAACCTCGCCCGCATCCACTACGAGAACGGCGCCCTCGCGGTGGCCGCCCGCATCACCGAGGACGGCGTACGGCTGGCCGGGGAGACCGGGCTCACCTGGAGCACCTACGGCACGGACCTTCACTTCCTGCAATACCTGGTGCATTACGCGGACGGCGACTGGGACACCGCCGAACGGCTGGCCGGAGGGTTCGGCGTGCGGGTCGGCACCCTGGCGGAGGCCCGGCTGTCGTCGTTCGCCCTCTTCGTGGAGGTGGGCCGGGGCCGCCCCGGCGCCGACGAGAGGCTGCGGTGGCTGACCCGGTTCTGGTCGGACGACCTGGTCAGCTACATGGCACGCGGCATGGCGGCCGAGCAGGCGCTGTGGCGCGGCGACCCGCAGGGCGCGCTCGACCACGTCACCGCGGTCGTCGGGGCGCTCGAGCCGTTCGACCCCAGCCTGATCCGCATCGCGGCCACCGGCCTGTGGGCGCTGGCCGACCTCGGGCGGACCGGCGAGCCCTGCGACGACCTGCTGCGGCGGGCACGGCGGGCGGCGGAGAACGGGCCGAACGGCCCGCGTGCCCGGCTGGGGCCGGAAGGGCTCGCCTGGCTGGCCCGCGCGGAGGCCGAGTGGCACCGCGCCCACGGCACGGCCGATCCGGAGGTCTGGCGGCGCGCCACCGAGGCCTTCGGCTTCGGCTTCGTCTATGAGGAGGCGCGGTCGCGGTGGCGGCTGGCCGAGAGCCTGCTGCGGACGGGCGACCGTGCGGAGGCCCGCGCCGAGTGGGAGCGCGCCGTGCGCGTCGCCGGCGCGCTGGGCGCCGGGCCCTTCTTGGAGACGCTCAGGTCGGTCGGCGTGCGAGCCGGCTTCCCGGACCCGACGGCGACGACAACCGCCACGGCCACCGGCGCGACGGCCGCCGCGGGGACCGCTCCCGCGCCGGGCGTCCCCGCCGCGCGGAACGGGGCACACGCGCCGGGCGGGACCACGGGCCGGGAAGCCGCGCGGGACCCGGGCCGGCTCGCCGCGCTCACCGCACGCGAGCGGGAGGTGCTGGCCCACGTCGCCGACGGCCTGGGCAACCGGGAGATCGGCGAGCGGCTGTTCATCTCGCAGAAGACGGTCAGCGTGCACGTCTCCAACATCCTGGCCAAGCTCGGCGTGACCAGCCGCACCCAGGCCGCCGCGGTCGCCCTTCAGGAGGGGCTGTCGCCGGGCGCTCCGGACGGAAATACTGTGTAATCGAGGCTCGGCACCAGCAACAATTCCGGAGGTCAGCGGTGACTCGGCAGATCGTTTCCGTCGTCGCGGGTGAGGAGCTCTCTTCGGGCACGCCGTACGAGTCCGTCAATCCGGCACGGCCCGCGGAGACGGTGGCGACCGTCCTGCTCGCCGACGCGGACGGCTTCGCCGGCGCCTGCCGCGCCGCGGCGGCGGCGCAGCGGGAGTGGGCGCGGGTTCCCGCTCCGGTGCGCGGACGGGTGATCGCCTCGATCGGCCGCCTGGTGGAGGCCAACACCGAGGCACTGGCCCGGCTGGTCACCGAGGAGATCGGCAAGCCGTACGCCGAGGCGCTGGGCGAGGTCCGCGAGATCGTGGACACCTGCGACTTCTTCCTGGGCGAGGGCCGCCGCCTCTACGGGCAGACCGTGCCGTCGGAGATGCCCGACAAGAGCCTGTTCACCTTCCGGGTCCCGGTCGGCGTGGCGGCGGTCGTGACGGCCGGCAACTTCCCGGTGGCCGTGCCCTCGTGGTATCTCGTTCCCGCGCTGCTGTGCGGCAACGCGGTGGTGTGGAAACCCGCCGAGTACGCCGCGGCGTCCGCGCACGCGCTCTACCGGCTGTTCGCGGCCGCCGGGCTCCCCGACGGCGTGCTCAACCTCGTCTTCGCCGACGGCGACCAGACGTACGCGGGCCTCGACCGCGCGCTCGGCGAGGGCACCGTGCAGAAGGTCGGCTTCACCGGATCCAGCGCGGTCGGCCGGGTCGTCGGCGAGCTGTGCGGCCGGCACCTGCAGTCGCCCTGCCTTGAGCTCGGCGGCAAGAACCCGATGGTCGTCATGCCGGACGCCGATCTCGACCTGGCGGTCGAGGGCGCCCTGTTCTCCGGCTTCGGCACCGCCGGTCAGCGGTGCACCTCTCTCGGCACGGTCATCGTCCACGAGGACGTCCACGACGAGTTCCTGCGCCGGTTCACCTCCGCCGTGCGCGACGCGAAGATCGGCGATCCGAACGGCGACGTGCTGTACGGCCCGCTCCTCGACCACAAGTTCGCCGAGCGCTACGAGGAGTATCTGAGCTGGGTCCAGCCGCACCACACCGTGCTGCCCGGCCCGGTCGGCCGCATGGACGGCGAGGGCCTCTACTACCACCCCGTGGTCGTGGACGGCGTCCGTCCGGACGACCGGCTGTTCCTGGAGGAGACGTTCGGCCCGATCGTGGGCGTCACGACGTTCTCCACCCTCGATGAGGCGATCGACCTGGCCAACCGGCCGGGGTACGGCCTGTCGTCGTCCATCTACACCTCCGACCCCACGGCGGTGTTCCGCTTCCGCGAGGGCGTGTCGGCCGGGATGGTCAGCGTCAACAACTCCACCTCCGGCGCGGAGGCCCACCTGCCGTTCGGCGGGAACGGCAAGTCGGGCAACGGCAGCCGGCAGAGCGGCATGTGGGTGCTCGACCAGTTCACCCGCTGGCAGGCGATGAACTGGGACTACTCGGGCCGCCTGCAGAAGGCGCAGATGGACGTGTCGGAGATCACGCCCGACCTGGGCTTCCGGCTCTGACTCGCAAGGACCGCCGCCGCGGCGACCCGCGGTCCTGACACGCACGGGCACCCCGCCCGGCGACCCGCGGTCCTGACACGCACGGGCACGCCGACCCGGTGATCGCACCGGGCGGCGTGCCCATCACATGCCTTCCCAGGGCGCCTCGGGGGATCGGCCCCGGCACCACGGGTCATCACGAGGTGTAATGCTCCCCCCGCGTGCTCAGTTGGGGTCGCAGGGGAAGCTCGCCGCTCCGGCGGTCATCTTGATGCCGCCGAGCAGGTGCTTCAGGAACAGCGGGTCGCTGTAGGCCTCCTTGGTGTGGCCCATGCCCGTGTACCAGGAACGCCCGCCGTCGTAGTTGTGGCACCAGGCGATGGGGTGGTCGCCCATCGCGCCGGAGCCGGGGTTGTAGGACTTCTCGTCGAGTTCGGCGAGCACGCGCACCCCGGCGTCGCGCGGGTTGGTGCGGTAGTTGTACCACTCGTCCCAGCGGTTCCAGCGGTTCGGCAGCCCGCGGTTGGACGCCGCGCCCTGGCCCACCATCTTCACCGTGGCGTTCTGCTGCGCCGGGTGGTTGCGGAAGTAGGCGCCGACGAGGCCGCCGTACCAGGCCCAGTTGTAGCCCGAGTCCCCGGCGGCGTGCACGCCGACGAAGCCTCCGCCGTTGCGGATGTAGCGCTCGAACGCCGCCTTCTGCTCGGGCTGGCCGAGCGGGTCGCCGGTCGTGGACATGAAGACGACCGTCTGATACTTGGCGAGGTTCGCGTCGGTGAACTGGGCCGCGTCCTCCGTCACGTCCACCACGAAGCCGTTCTCCTGGCCGAGCTTCTGGATCGCCGCCTCACCGGCGGGGATCGAGTCGTGCCGGAATGCGGTGGTCTTGCCGAAGACGAGCACGCGGAACTCGGAGTCGTCCGCGGGGGCCGCGTTGGCGCCGGTAGCGGCGAGCGCCGGCGCGACGATCGCGGACAGCGCCGCCAGAGCGAGCAGTCGCTTGCGTGACATGGTGACAGGTCCTCCATCTCATGCGCCCTGGACGCCGTGCCCGCCGGGGGGGCGGCGGGCCACGGGTCCGGTGACGGAAGGCGGGGGCCGTGCGCCGGAACGGCGGCCACGGCCCTTAAGTGGGCGCCAAGTTACCGGCTTTGCGCAAAAGTTGGAAGAAGTTAAGTAAAAATTTCAAGGACTTTCGATCGCGGTAGGACAAAGTCATGGCCAGCTCCTGTCCGGCACACGCTTCCCCCGCCGCCCGGGTGCCCCCCGCGAGGAACGCGGGTCAGCGCCGTCCGCGGAAGGTGCGCCGCAGGTCGTCCACCCACTCGCCGGGGATCTCCCAGGGGATGAAGTGGCCGCCGCGCTCGTGGGCGTTGAGGTTCACCAGGTTGTACCAGCCGGCGCGGTCGCCGTCGAGGAAGTGCCGCACCCGCTGGTCCGTGCGCACGCCGGGCGGGTTCTCATAGCCCACGAAGGTGATGCCGGTGGGGGCCTCGACAGCCGGCCGCCGCTCGTGGGACGGGGTCCAGGGGTAGCGGTTGTTGTTGGCGTAGGTCCGTATCGACGTGCCGATCGAGTTGGTCGCCCAGAAGATCATGGCGTGGGTGAGCAGGTCGTCCTTGGTGAAGACGGTCTCGACGTCGCCGCCGTTGTCGCTCCAGTTCGCCCAGCGCTCCAGGATCCAGGCGAGCATCCCGGCGGGTGAGTCGGACAACCCGTGGGCGAGCGTGCTCGGGGCGAGCACGTGGGCCGCGAGATGGACGGCGAACCGCCTCTCCCACGCGACGACCTGGGCGTGGACGTCGGCGGGCAGGCCGTCCGGAATGGGCCTGCCGCCGCTGAGGTCCCAGGCCCGGTCGCCGTTGAACAACGTGAGCTTCTGGCCCGACCCGATGTGGATGGCGTGCAGCTCGCCGGCGTACTTGTGGCCGAGCTGTCCGGTCACCATGGCTCCGACGTCGCAGCCCGCCGCGCCGTACCTCTCGTAGCCGAGCGTCTCGGTCATCAGCGTGTGCCAGAGGTCGGCGACCTTCCAGAAGTTCATGCCGTGGTGGTGTGGCAGCGGGGTGGAGAACCCGAAGCCGGGGAACGAGGGCACGATCACGTCGAACGCCTCGGCCGGGTCGCCGCCGTACGCGCCGGGGTCGGCCAGCGGATCGACGACCTTGGACCAGTGCCAGAACGTCCAGGGCCAGCCGTGGGTGAGGATCAGCGGCGTGGGGGCGGGACCGGCGCCGGGCCTGCGCATGAAGTGGACCGGCACGCCCTCGATCTCGATGCGGTAGTGCTCGTAGGCGTTGATGGCGGCCTCGGCCGCCCGCCAGTCGTACCCGTCGCGCCAGTAGTCGACGAGTTCCCGCAGGTAGGCGGCGCTCACGCCGTAGCGCCAGTCGTCGTTGCCCCCGTCGTCGGGCAGGCGGGTCAGTTCCAGGCGCCGCCGCAGGTCGGCGAGCACCTCGTCGGGCACGTGGATCGGCTCGGGCTCCAGCGGGAACGGCCGGGTCCCGGCGGACGGGGTGGTCGTGGGGCTCATCGTCATCTCCTCGTGCTGTCGCGCGGCGTGTCCGTGCCGGAGTCGTCTTCACCGGCTCCCCGTTCGATCGGCGGGCCCCCGATCGCACTGGAATGCAGTTCGACCATGCGGGCCAGCGCGGGCAGCGCCGCCGCGATGGCCTCCCGCTCCGCCTCGGTGAGCAGGTCGGCGAGCTCGGCGAGCCGGGCCATGCGCTCGGCGCGCCGCCCGTCCACGATCGCGGCGCCGGCGGCCGTGACGCGGACGAGGACCGCCCGGCCGTCCGACGGATCGGGGTGACGCTCCACCAGGCCCTCGCGCTCCAGCTTGGTCACCATCTGCGTGATCGCCGACTGCGTGACCTGTTCGCTGCCGGCGAGTTCGGTGAGCCGCTTGGGGCCGTCGCCCGCCAGGGTGTGGAGCACGGACAGGGTCGTGAAGCTCAGCCGCCGCTCCGCGGGCAGCCGGATGTGCATGCGGGTGAAGTCTTCGAGCACGCGGGTCAGACCGGCGATGCTCAGCTCGGCGAACTCGGGCACGCGCCGAACTGTATCAGAAACTTAATTAAGTCACTAAAGCGAATGGCGGCCAGAAAACCGCCGATCCCCGGCGGGCCGGGCCCGCCGGGGATCGGATCGTGAAGGCGCCTCAGGCCTCCGGGCCTCTCCTGCCGTCGTAGCCGAGCAGCCGCATCGCGACCTCGGGGTCCATGGCCGCCGCCAGCAACTGCGCCCGTTCCGCCGCCCGGTCCCTGGCCTCCTCGGCCCGCCGCCGCCCCGCCTGGTGGGAGCGGACCAGCAGGACCGCGACCGCGATGCCGCCGATCACCGCGACCAGCGCGACGGTCAGCAGGACGGCCGTGCCGGCGGGCACACCGCCGACGGCGGCCGCGCCTCCGGCCCGGCCCTGAGCCTGGGTGAGAACAAGGGCCCCCAGCAGCACGAACAGCACCACCACCACGACGACGCCGACGACCGCCCACAGCGCGCCGTACGACCCGCGGGACCGCTCGGCGGGCGGCGGCCCGGCCGGCGGAACCGGGGAGACCGGTGGCGACGTGCCGCTCCACGGCACGAAGTCGGGTTGCGCCGGCTGCGCCGCCGGGACGTGCCCGTTGCCGCCGGCCAGGCCGTTCGGCGGCGGGGCGACCAGCACAGGAGCGGAGCCGCCGGAGGCCGCCACGACCGACGCCTCGATCGCCCGCACCCGGGGCAGCGGGAGCTCGACCGGAACCGCGCTGTGGGTCCGGTGGGCCTCCACCGCGGCCGTGTGGTACGCCTCGATGTCCTCGTAGAACTCGTCGGAGGTGTAGACGCCGCCGTCGATCAGCGGGCCTGTCCTGCCCTCGATGACCGCGACCACGTCGTCGCCGTTGAGCGTTTTGTGCTGTTCCAGGGCGTGCGCGACCGACAGCACCTCGCGCCGGTTCTCCCTGAGCAGCTCGGCGGTCTTCTCCAGCAGCCGGCTGAGGTTGAACTCGATCCGCTCGGGAAGCATGTCGGGCACCATCTCGTCGCGCCGCCCCGCCGGGGTGCCGGTGAAGCCGATGCCGCCGCCCCCGGGCCGCGGCTGGGCCGCCCTGCCCTCACGCAGGCCGAGCTCCTGCAGCGCCGGCAGCGAGGCCACCCCGATGCCCATGCCCCAGTGGGCCTCCATCAGGCCGGTGATCGCGGTCGCGTTCTGCAGGTCGCCGGAGACTCCGGAGGAGTTGTCCTCGCCGAAGAACATCCGCTCCCCCGCCAGCGAGGCGAGCGACACCATGATCTCGGCCTCGTACTCCGACTTCCACATGGTGAACTGGTCTTCCGGCTTGATGCTGGACACCATGCCGAGGTAGTCGGCGCCCTTCTCGATGGTCGCGAGGTCGATCTCCAGATGGTGCCGGGTGCGGTAGGCGACGACCGCGTGACACGCCTCGTGCACCGCGACCGCGTGCCGCTCACGCTCGATGTACTCGACGTCCTCGGGCGGCCCGAGCTGCTTCAGCCGCTTGGCCCGCACGACGTCCGACCAGGTGATGGTCTCCCGGCCGTCCCGGATCGCCGTGATCAGCGACTCGTTGACCAGGTCCTTGATGGTCGCGCCGGTGGCGTACGGCGTGATCGTGGCGAGCTTGTCGATCTGCTCGCCGGTGAGCTGGTGGCTGACCTTGTCGAAGTAGCCCTTGTACGTGCGGATCCGGCCCGCTTTCGAGGGATAGCCGACCTTGTAGATGCGGTCGATGCGGCCGGGACGCAGCAGCGCCTCGTCCAGGGCCTCGGGCAGGTTGGTGGCCATCATGATGAGGATGCGGTACTTCGGCGGCGGCTTGGGCCGCATGCCGAGCAGCCTGCGCACGTGGCGGTTGACGAAGCCGCGCGGCTTCTTCAGGCCGGAGATCTCGGTGAGCAGCGCCTCCAGCGTGCCCATGCCACCGCCACCGCCGCCCATGCCCCCGCCGTACATCAGGCGGTTGACGAAGGCGCCGGTGCGCGGCATCCGCGCGGGCGGGGCCTCGGGTGCCGGACCGGCGGCGTGCCGGCCGAGCACGGTGCGCGTGTGCGGACCGAGATAGGCGAAGCCGTTGCAGCCGGCCCCGTGGAAGGAAGCAGGGCCGAACGGCGCCGGCGCCGACCTGCCCCAGCCGCCGGGCCCGCCCTGGGCGAGCGCGCCGCGGTTGCCGAGCGAGTCGGCCTCGTCGAAGAAGACGATGACGCCGCCGTACCGCAGAGCCAGCTTGCGGAGTTTGCGGAACAGCGACTTGACCTTCAGAACGCCGACGCCGAAGAACATGTTGATGAACGCGCCCGGGTCGACGAACACGTACGGCTTGCCGGTCGAACCGGCGACGGCCTCGGCCATCAGCGTCTTGCCGGTGCCGGGCGGGCCCCACAGCAGGATGCCGCTGGGCACGTAGCCGCCCCTGGCCTCGATCTCGTCGGGCCTCTCCAGGAAGACGATGTTCTCCTTGACCCGCTCGACGACGTGGTCCTGGCCCCAGACATCGGAGAACCGCGTCTTGATGTCGTCGGGATAGTAGACGTCGACACCGCCCCGCGACAGGAACCAGAAGATCGCCACGAACTGCCCCACGGCGACCACCATGATCAGCATGTACTGCAGGACCGTGGGAAGGAAACCCCACACGGTGGCCGGCACGCTGAACAGCGCCTGCAGCGGCGAGACCTGCTGCAGCTTGCCGAGCACCAGCGCGATGACCGCGATCCAGACGACCCACTTGACGGCCCGCGCGATGCGGTAGCGGTTCCAGTCGTTGAACCTGCGGTGGGTCCAGCGGTTCCAGCCGCCGAAGACCTTGTGCGTCCAGAACCGGTGATAGCCGGCCGAGCGCTCGCTGATCAGGAAATGGATCTGCCGGAGCACCTCGACGCCGAAGAGCCACAGGATCCAGGACGCGTCCCGGACGGTCAGCACGAGGGCGTCGTAGGGGGAGATGATGCCCTCGTACGTGACGGTGGTGTTCCAGAGCAGGACGCCGAACGCGACGGCGAGCAGGATCAGGAACTTGGTCCGGTCCCACAGCGGCAGGCGTTTCCTGGTGAGAGGGTCGCGGTCCACCGGACCCGACCCCGGTTCGCGAAGCCCCTCGTGGTGCTTCGGTGGGAGGGCCGTGCTCATGTGAGGGGCTCCTTCACGGGTTGATGAGGCGCTTGACCTTGAAGGACTTGACGATGGTGTCGATCTCCGCGGCCCGCTGGCGGTAGCACGCGGGCGAGCAGCGGATCAGGAGAGTGGAGGCCGTCGTCCCGTCGGCGGACAGGTAGGCCGTCCTGTCGAACGTCTGCACCGGCCCGTTTTCCACCCGGTAGTTGTAGACGGTGCGGACGCCGCGGACCCCGTCCGTGATGGGCAGCATCTCGTCGGCCAGCAGCTCGAAACCCGACAAGCCGGCCACCTCGAACGCCTTCCGCTGCTCCTCCGTCAGCGGCACCGGCATCGGAGGGGAGGCGCGCAGCAGGTCGAGCGACGCCGCGTTCTGCTCGACCTCGCTGAGCTTTTGCACCTTCGCGAGCACGAACGGCTTGTCGTCGGCGCCCGCCGAGCCCTGCAGCAGGTGGAGGAGGGACGGCTTGTCGTACGCGTCGAACGCCGTCGTCCACAGCGACTGTTTGGTGAGCTGTGCGGTGGCCGACTCCGTGTCGCCGATGAATACCTTGTCGAGCGCCTTCTGGTCGATCTGCCGCCACGATGCCGGAACCTTGAAGTAGGTGCCGCCCGAATCGTCGCGGACGTAGGTGTACTGAGGGCCGGCACAGCCGGACAGCAAGGAGGCGGCCACGACCGCCCCCACGACCGTTCCCACCGCCCCGGTCCTTACCCGCGGTCTTTCCACCAGGGCCCAACCTCCGCTTTGCGGGTCTACGAGGTAGTAGTGCCCGTTTTTTTAACTTTCCATCTCACGGTAAGTCGGCGACGCGCCTTAAAACTAGACCGAATCTTGTCCGGATTTTGATTCCTCCTGTTATCGGAATTCCCCTCGCGCCACCGGCCGGAACCGGCGCCGGGCCTGTCGAGCACCGGGCCTGTCGAGCACCGGGCCTGTCCGGCACGGAGACGGCCGCGACACCGGCCGACGGCGCGGACGCACTTCTCATGGCGATACCCAGGCAAGGGCCGCCGGAAGCGGGCTCCCGTCATATCGAACGACCACGGCCCGGCCGGTGCCGGATAAGAAGATCATGTAACGGCTGACTGCCTCGAACACGACAACCTGATGCGTGCCGTCAGAAATCACCGTGGGAGGGCTGCCGAACATGAAGCAGGTCTACAAGGAGGACGGCACCGGCGAGGGACCGGACGGCTTCTTCGGCATGACGGCGGAGCGTATGTTCGCCGAAGTGTGGTCCCGGCAGATCCTCACGGTCAGGGAACGACGATTGCTGCTGCTCGGCCTGCTCGTCGGCCAGGGCATGGACGACATGCTCGAACTCCACCTGGACACCGCCCTGCGCTCGGGCGAGCTGACCCCTGCCGAGTTGCGGGAGACGGTCGTGTTCCTCACGTTGTACGCCGGGTGGCCCCGCGCCGCCCGGCTCAACGCGAAGGTCGAGGAGCTGATCGGCCGCACCGCCCAGATGTGACCACCGCGACCGCCGGAAAGGCCCGGCGCCCGTGCGGGGACGGGACCCGCGGCGCCGCCGGCTGGGAGGGAGGGCCGGCCGCGGGGCGGGCCGGACAAGGGGCCCCGCGTGGTGGGTACGCTGCCGTCATGCCCACCGCACTCATCACCGGCGCGACCGCCGGGATCGGCGCCGCCTTCGCGCGCCGCCTGGCCGCCGACGGCTTCTCCCTGGTCCTGGTGGCCCGCGACGAGGAGCGGCTCGCCGCCTCCGCCGAGGCTCTGCACAAGAGGTACGGCGTGGCGGTCGAGGCGCTGCCCGCCGACCTGGCCGAGGAGGGGGGCACGGCGGCGGTCGAGGAGCGGCTGCACTCGGGCATCGACCTGCTGATCAACAACGCCGGTTTCGGGCACCCCGGCGGCTTCCTCGACACCCCGGTGGAGGACGAGGTCCGGATGCTGCGGCTGCACTGCGAGGCGGTGCTGCGGCTGACCCGCGCGGCCCTGCCGTACATGATCTCGAAGGGCCGGGGCGGGGTCGTCAACGTGGCCTCGGTCGCGGCGTTCCTGCCGGGCGGCACCTACAGCGCCACGAAGTCGTGGGTGGTGAACTACAGCGCCTCCGCGGCCAACATGGTCAACCGGCACGGTGTGCGGGTGATGGCGCTGTGCCCGGGGTTCGTGCGGACCGAGTTCCACGACCGGGCCCGGCTCGACATGTCCGGTCTGCCGCCTTTCGCGTGGCTGTCGGCCGACCGCGTCGCCGCCGAGGCGATGCGCGACCTGGCCCGCGGCGCCTGGGTGAGCGTCCCGTCGGTGCGTTACAAGGCGGTCGCCGGGCTGGCCAGGCTCCTGCCGCTCAACCTCGTCGGCCGCATGGCGAGATTGCGCTACCGGTGATTCACAGCCGTTCGACGTTCGGGCCGTGGCAGCGGCCCCGGGTGTCGAAGACGAACCGGCTCGCCCGCTGGACCAGGTCGTAGTCGTAGCAGTCCTGCCCGCCGAGCACGACGACCGCGTCCGCCCTGGCCAGCTCCGCGGCGTCCGGCTCGACGACCTCGACCCCGGCCGGCGCGACGAGGTCCTCCGCCATGGGGTCGGCCGCCCGCACCCGGGCGCCGAGCCGGCACAGGGTCTTGGCGACCTCGACCGGCGACAGCCCGAGCAGCAGGATCCTGCTGCCCCTGATCGAGCGGCACCTCCGGTTCAGCGCGAGGCAGAGCCGGTCGACCACGTGGGCGGGCATGTGCGCGTTGACGTCGTTGGCCGCCTCGACCAGCCGGAATCCCCGCCCGGTGCCGCGCCGGATCCCCCACGGCAGATACGTCACGTCGAGCGGCAGGCAGGGCTCCTCCTGCCCGGGGGAGGGCGGCACGGCGGCCTGCGTGAAGGGCGTGGTGGCCGAGGCCTCGACCGCTTCCCACACATCGACGCCGAGATGCGCGGCGAAGACGGACAGCTCGTTCGCCAGCGCCGCGCCGACGTGCGCGCGGGCGGTCTCCAGCAGTGCGCACAGCTCGGACACCCGGGGCGAGGAGACCGGGACGGTCTCCCGCACCAGCCTGCCGTAGAAGTCCGTCACCGCCCGCAGCGAGGCCGCGTCGACCCCCGAGACGACCTTGGGCGTGTTGCCGAGCCGCCAGCGCGGGTTGCCGGGCTCGGCGCGGTGCGGGCTGTGGCCGAGGTGGAAGTCACCCCCCGCGCACAGTCCCGACCCGCGCTCGAGCAGCGGCCGTACGAACTCCTCGGTGGTGCCGGGGTAGGCGGTGCTCTCCAGCACGACCGTCGCCCCCGGCCGCAGGAACGGGGCGATCCGGCCGGTGGCCGAGCCGAGCGGGGCGAGGTCGGGCGCGCCGTTCCGCATCCGCACGGGCGAGGTGAGCACGCAGACGTCGAACCCCGACGCGTCGGCCGCGTCGGCACTGGCCGCGTACCGGCCGGAGGCGTGCGCGGCGGCCAGCGCGCCCGCGCCGACGCCCTCGACGCACGGCTCCCCCGCGTTCAGCCGCTTGACCCGCCACTCGTCCTCGTCGAGGCCGACGACGCGGAACCCGGCCTCCACGGCGCGCATCGCCAGGGGCAGCCCGGCCCGGCCCTGGCCCACGACCACCAGCTTCTCCGCCACGCTACGACTGTAGGAGCCACCCCGCCGCCGCCCCCGGCATTGGCGGACGGGACGGCTGTAAGGCTTGGGTACGGATAGGGAAAAGTCTCTTCCGGCGGCGTCCGGGCGACCTGTCGGCGGTGGGACGGCGAGCTAGCTTCTCCGACATGATCAGGGAGGAGCCAGCATGAAACCGGACGACCGGATTCGTGTCATGGAGATAATCGCCCGGATGAACGTGAGCGGTCCCGCCACCCAGGTCACGGGGTTGTGCGAGCGGCTCAGCCCGGTGGAGTTCGACCACCGTCTGTACACCGGGTACGTCGACGGCGGTGAAGGCGACCACCTGCAGCTTCGCGACGTGATGATCCCGGTCCACCGGGTGCCGGGCCTCGGCCGCGCGATAAAGCCCGCCGACGACTACCGGGCCCTTTTCCGGCTGACGAACGCGATGCGCGAGTTCCGGCCGCACATCGTGCACACCAGGACCACCAAGGCGGGCGCGCTCGGCCGCCTCGCGGCCCGGTTGTCGGGCGTCGGGGCGGCCCGGGTGCACAGCTACCACGGCCACCTCCTCGACGGGCAGCTCTCCCGCCCGAGGCGAGGCGTGTACGTCCGCATCGAGCGCCGCCTGGCGAGGATGACCGACCGCCTGGTCACGGTCGGCGCCCGGGTGCGCGACGACCTCCTCGCGGCGGGAATCGGCCGGCCGGAGCAGTACGTCGTCATTCCCCCGGGGGCCGGGCTCGGCCCGCTGCCCGAGCGCGCCCGGGCCCGCGCCACGCTGGGCGTCCCGCTGGACGCACCGGTCGTGGCGTACGTCGGCCGCCTGAAGAAGGCCAAACGGCCCGACCGGCTCGCGGAGGTGGCCAGGGCGGTCCTGGCCCGGCTGCCCGGCGCCCGCTTCCTCGTCTGCGGCGGCGGCGAGCTGAAGGAGGAGGTGGAGCGGGCCGTCATGCCGATGTGGGACTCCTTCCGGCTGCTCGGCTGGCGGCGCGACGTCGAGACCGTGTACGCCGCGGCCGACGTGGTGCTGCTCACCTCCGACAGCGAGGGCACGCCGCTGGCGCTCGTGGAGGCCGGCATGGCGGGCCTGCCGGTGGTGGCCACCCGGGTCGGCAGCGTCCCCGAGGTCGTCATGGACCGCCGTACGGGTTTCCTGACCGAGCCCGACGCGGACGAGATGGCCGACCACGTCGTACGACTGCTGGTGGACCCCGGCCTCGCGCGGCGGATGGGCGAGGCGGCCCGCGCCTGGACGGGGCGGGCGTTCTGTGTGGAGCGGCTGGTGGCGGACACCGAGGCCCTCTACCGCGCCCTGCGCGGCGCGACGCGATCAGAGGTGGGCAGCCGTTGACACCGATTCCGGCGCCGGCGCCCGTGCTCGCGGGGGTGATCGCCTGCCTGCTCGCCGCCTCGGGTCTGCTCCCGGTGCGGCGTGCGATCCCCTATCTGACCGGGGTGACGCTCGCGGCGGCCACGGCGTGCGCCTCGGTGGCGGCTCTCGGCGTCGCGGACCCGCGGGTGACCGCGGTGTTGACGGCCGCCGCCGCGGTGGCGCTGCTCGGGCTCATCGCCGACGTGGGCGCGCTGCCGCTCGTCACGCGGCTCATCGTGGAATCGGTGGCGGCGGGCGGAGTCGTGTTGTGCGGCGTGCAGGTGACGCTGACGGGCGACTGGCTGGACGGGCCGGTCAGCGTCATGTGGATCGTCGCGATGACCAACGCCTACGGGCTGCTCGACCGGCTCGGCGGCGCGCTGGCCTCGGTCGCCGCCGTCACCGGCGCGTTCCTCGCCGGGACGGCGCTCGTGCTGGGCGCCCCGTCCCTCGCGGTGCTCGCGGCCGCCCTGGCCGGGGCGTGCCTCGGCGCCCTGCCGTACGGCAGGAGGCGGGGCGGGGGCACGAGCAGAGGCACGGGCAGGGTTGGAGCCGGGGGCAGGGTTAAAGCTGGGGGCGGGGTTGAAGCCGGGGGCAGGGTTGGAGCCGGGGGCAGGGTGCGGCTCGGTCCCTCCGGCTCGTTGTTCGCCGGGTTCGTCCTGACCTGCACGGCTGCCGATCTCACGGCCGGGCGGGGCACGGGCGTGGTCGCGGCCGGGTTGCTGCTGCCGGCGCTGGCGGCCGTCCTGGGGGCCGGCATGTACGCCTCCCGCCGGGTGCGGCGGGCCGGGCCGGTGCGGCGGGCGGCGCCCGTCCTGTGTTACGTCGCAGCCGTCACCGGGACGGCCGGGCTCGCGGTCGCGCTCGGCTGGGTGCCCGCCGGGACGACGGCCGCGGTCACCGCCGCGACCGCCGCCGCGTTCCTCTCACACACGTGCCTCCGGCACGTCGTTCTTCATCCGCGCCTCCGGCACGCCGTCCTTCCGCGCTTCCAGCACGAGCTTTTCCATGCGCGCCCAGGTCACGATGGGGACACGCGCCGCGGGGAGATGCGGACGTCCTTCGGGGCGCCGCCGAGCGGCGACGAGCCACGCGGGCGCGTGCCGCGCCCGCGCTCCGCCGGAAGTCCCCCGCCGCCCGTCGTACGGCGGGGGTGACCGGGCTCAGCGGCCGATGTTGGCCTCGTGGCCGATGGACAGGCCCGAGTCGACGTCGAAGAAGTGCAGGTTGTGGGTGTCGACCACCAGCTCGACCTCCTGCCCCGGCCGGACGTGGCTGCGGGCGTTGACACGCGCGGTCCACAGCGACTTGTTGCCGGTCAGCGGAAGCGTCGTCTCCTCGTCGTCGCCGTCGTTGGCGGCGGCCACGGTGTCCTTGTGCTCGACCGGCGGGGCGTCGATCGTGAACAGGACGTTGATCTCCGAGCCCAGCTCCTCGGTGACGTTGGCGCGGACCGGGATGCGGACCCATCCGCCACTGTTGCCACTGGCCGAACCGGCGTCCTCGAAGTCGGAGGGCCGGATGCCGAGGATGAGCTTGCGGCCGATGTAGCGGTCGAGGCCCGGCTTCTCGGCGAAGGTCGAGTCCGGGACGGGGAGGCGGTATCCGGCGAAGGACACGGCCGCGCCGCCGTTGTCGCGGATCAGCTCGGCGTAGGCGAAGTTCATGGCCGGGGAGCCCATGAAGCCGGCGACGAACAGGTTGACCGGGTCGTCGAACAGGTTCTGCGGGGTGTCGACCTGCTGGAGCACACCGTCGCGCAGGACGCAGACGCGGTCGCCGAGGGTCATGGCCTCGACCTGGTCGTGGGTGACGTACACCGTGGTGACGCCGAGGTTCTCGTGGAGCTGGTTGAGCGAGGCGCGCATGGAGACGCGGAGCTTGGCGTCCAGGTTGGACAGCGGCTCGTCCATGAGGAAGGCCTGGGGCTCGCGGACGATGGCGCGGCCCATCGCGACACGCTGGCGCTGACCACCCGACAGGGCGGCGGGCTTCCGCTTGAGGTACTGCTCCAGGCCGAGCATGCGGGCGGCCTCGCCGACCCGCTTCTGGATCTCCGGCTTCGACATCTTGCGCAGCTTGAGGCCGAAGGCGAGGTTCTCCTCGACCGTCATGTGGGGGTACAGCGCGTAGTTCTGGAAGACCATCGCGATGTCGCGGTCCTTCGGAGGAAGGTGGTTCACGACGCGGTCGCCGATGACGATCTCGCCGCCGCTGATGTCCTCCAGGCCGGCGATCATCCGCAGGGCGGTGGACTTGCCACAACCCGACGGGCCGACCAGCACCATGAACTCGCCGTCCTTGATCTCCAGGTTCAGGCCGTTCACGGCCTTGACCCCGCCCGCGTAGATCTTGTCGACGTTGTTCAGAACGATAGAAGCCATGCCAGTCCTTCGTGGTTCCCGAGACATGAGCAAGTGGATACGTTTTCAAGACTGTCCCGTGAAATACCGTCTATTGTCAAGATTTCGGTAACACCAGGCATGAAATCATGGTGGAATCGTTTCCATGAACGGTCCAACGCAGCGGCGGATAACCATCAAGGAAGTGGCGGAGGCGGCCGGGGTCGGGGTGGCCACCGTGTCCCGGGTCCTGTCGGGCGGCTCGGCGAGCGCCGAGACCCGTGAGAAGGTGCTCGCCGCCGCGGCGCGGCTCGACTACCGGCCGAGCGCCCTGGGACGCAACCTGAGGCGCCAGCGGACAGGCGGCATCGGCCTGCTGGTCCCCGACATCACCGACAGCTTCTACGCGCGGCTGACCGACGGCGTGCTGTCGTGTGCCCGCTCGTACGGCGAGCCCGTCACCGTGGGGGTCACCGGCGACGACCCGGAGCGGGAGGCCGAGCTGATCGGCGGGCTCATCGAGCAGAGCATGGACCGTCTGATCGCGGTGCCGTCCGGGGACGGGGACATGTGGGCGCCCGCGCTGCGCGCGGGACTGAACGTCGTGTTCGCCGACCGGCGGGTGCGGGCGGACGTGCCCAGCGTGGTGCCCGACGACCGGGCGGGGGTGCTGACGGCCGTGGAGTATCTGGCCGGGCTGGGCCACCGGAAGATCGCCTACCTCGGCCGGCACGGGCAGTCGCAACGGATGGCCGCCTTCAGCGCCGCGCTCGCCTCGCTCGGACTGCCCGCCGACCGGGACCTGGTCGTGCACGCCAGGTCGAGCCGCGACTCCGCCTACGCGGCCGCCGCGGGCCTGCTGCAGAACCGGCCCGACGTGACCGCCGTCATCGCGGGCGGCAACGTGCTCGGCGAGGCCGCCGTGCTGGCCGCCAGGGAGCTGGACGTGCGGATCCCCAGGGACGTGTCGCTCATCATGTTCGACGACGTGCCCTGGGCCGAGCTGTGCTCCCCGCCTCTGACGGTGATCGCCCAGCCGGCCCAGGACATCGGCTACCGCGCCGCCGAACTGGTGCTGCGGCACGGCAGGCGGCCTCCGGCCGTCACGCTGCCCACCAAGCTCGTCGTACGGGCGAGCTGCGGGCCCAGGGTCGCGCTCCCTAGGCGATGAGCTTCTCGACGGCCTCGGTGATCTCCGGGGCCTCGGGTTCGACGCGGGGGCGGAACCGGGCGACCACCTGGCCGTCGGCCGCGACGAGGAACTTCTCGAAGTTCCACTGGATGTCGCCCGCCTCGCCCTCCGCGTCCGGGACCGCGGTCAGCTCGGCGTAGAGGGGATGCCGCCCCGGGCCGTTGACCTCGGTCTTGTCCAGCAGCGGGAAGTCGACGCCGTAGGTTGTGGAACAGAACTCCTTGATCTCCTCCGCCGTGCCGGGCTCCTGCCCCATGAACTGGTTGCAGGGCACGCCGACGACGGTGAACCCGCGGTCGCCGTACGCCCGCTGGAGGGCGACCAGGCCCTCGTACTGCGGGGTCAGCCCGCATCTGGACGCCACATTGACCACAAGGGCGGCTCCCCCGCCGAGCAGCCCGCCGAGGGTCGTGCTCTCGCCGTCGATCGTGGTCACCGGAATCTCGAGAACGCTCATGTCCGCACCCTAAACGAGCGTCCCGTCCGTTCTCCCCGCAGGGTGCGGCGCGTCGCGCACGGTAACCGGCGCCTACGGAAAGGGTCGGCGTTGGGGGTCCGATCGGCAAAGAACCGCCCGCGGCGTGTCGCGGATGCCGCCCGCGAGGCGGGCGGCCGTATTTCAATCCGCGTGAGGACCCGTCGCGGTGCCCGCCGGAAGCTCATGTGATCCGGTGCGGGCCGAGCGGACGGCGGCGCCCACGCCATGGGCGCGCGGCCGCACGGCGGGCGCCACGCGCGCCCGCCTTCCGCACGCGACCCGACGACAAGGACCGATTTGGACAGCAGAAGCGTTCTACGCAACACAGTCGCCGCCGTCATCGCGGCCACCGTGGCCGGTGGCGGGAGCGGAGCGGCGTGGGCCGACGAGTGGGCCGCTGCGGAGCGGGCCGAACAGAATGTGCGGCCCGTCACCCACGTGGGGGTGTGGACCACGCGGGCGGCGGCGCAGCCGCCCCGCTTCCGCCGGGCGCCGGCGGAGCTCCGCAGCAAGGCGTACGCCTTCCGGCTCGTCACCCGCCACACCTGGTCGGGAGAGCAGTTCCAGTGCCTCGACAGCCTGTGGACCAGGGAGAGCAACTGGGATCACCGGGCCTACAACCAGGGCTCGGGCGCCTACGGCATCCCGCAGGCGCTGCCCGGGCGGAAGATGGGCTACGTCGCCGGCGACTGGCGGTTCAATCCGCAGACCCAGATCAGGTGGGGGCTGCGCTACATCAAGGGTCGCTACGGCTCGCCGTGCGGCGCCTGGGGCCACTTCCGGTCCCACAACTGGTACTGACCCGGGCGGAGGGGTCCGGCGGCCTGCCGCAGGCTCCCTCCGCCCCCGGTCCATACGACCCCCGGTCCACACGCCGCCCCCGCGACCGGCCCGCACGTCCGCCCTCGGCGCATCCCGGTCTCCCCTGCCCACGCGGGCGTCAGGGTGTCCCCACTGCCGGCGCGAGCACCAGGACCAGCGCCGCCGCGGCGACGGCCAGCGCGCCGGCCCAGGCGATGCGCCCGTCCAGCCGGTGATCGAGCGGGTGCCCGCCCCGCAGCGCCCGCTCCAGGCGGCGATGGCGGATCCCGGTGCGCAGGAGCAGGACCGCCCCCGCCAGCGCGGCGGCCGCGAAGGGGACGGCGAGGCCGGGCAGGTCGTGGCGCACGGCGAGCCCCGCCGCCACCATGCCGGTGCCCGACATCGTCACCGCGGTACGGACCCAGGCGAGCCGGGTCCGCTCGCTGTGCAGGCCGGGTTTCGGCACGTCGCTCACGGGTGCGGTCACCTCGACAGGAGGATGAGGATCAGAGCCAGGACGGCCACCGCGGCCACGCCGTACCCGAATATGGGGGCCAGAGCGGGCGGCGGGAGCGCCCGGTCCTGCCTGAGCGCCCGGTCGATGTACCGCCAGCGTGGGTAGGCCGATCCCGCCGCCAGGGCGGACAGGAGCACGAGCACGACGGCGAGCAGAGTGCGCACCCACGGCACGAAGACGCCCTCGGGGACGACCGCGATGCCGATGCCGCCGGCGCTCAGTGCGAGAGCGGTGCTGATCCAGGTGAGAAACGTGCGCTCGTTGGCGAGGACGAAGCGGGGGTCAGGTTCGTTCTCTTCCATACGAGAACGTTATTTCTGCCCCTTTTCCCCTAGATTTGTCGGGGTTGCATTTCGTCGGGCCGACCTCCGTCACGCGGCGCCGGACGGCGTACGCGTGGTGGTGGCGGCCAGGTGCCGCAGTTTCTCCTCCGACTCCGACCCGGACTCCGCCGCGAACAGGTCCATGCCCTGCAGCTCGGGGTCGCCGGGGAGACCGACGAGCTCGGCGGACAGCCGCAGCTCGCCCACGACCGGGTGATCGAGGACGTAGTCACGGTGCGTCGCCACGGCCACGTGATGCTCGTGCCACAGCCTCCCGAACTCGGGGCTCTGCCCGCAGATGGTGTCGACGTGCTGCATGATCCGCGCGTCCTGCGGGTGACGCGCGGCCATGACGCGGAGCTGGGCCACGTGTTCCCGGGCGAGCCGCGGCCATGCCTCGCCGTGCATGCGCCTGATCTCCTCGTCCAGGAAGATCAGGTGGGCGATCGTCCTGCGCTCTTCCGGAATCGCGGCGAAGTCGGCGAAGACCGCCGCCGCCAGCGTGTTCCAGGCGACCACGTCGGCGTGCCGTCCGAGGACGAGTGCCGGGGTGAGCACCATCGAGTCCAGGACACGCCGCACCCCGGGCCTGATCGGGACCCGCGCGACCTCGTGACGCCGATGCGCCGGGCGGGCCAGCGCGTGCAGGTAGGCGCGCTCGTCCCCGGTGAGCCGCAACACGTCCGCGATCGCGTCCAGCACCTCGGCCGAGACGTTCCGGCTGTTGCCCTGCTCCAGGCGGGTGTAGTGGCTGACGCTCACGCCGGCCGCCAGCGCCAGCTCCTCGCGGCGCAGGCCGCGCACGCGCCGCGTCCCGTTGCCCTTGTAGGGCAGGCCGACGTCCTCCGGTCGCACCCGCGCCCTGCGGGACTTGAGGAACTCGCTCAGCTCGGCACCTCGATCCACGATCGTCCAGCCTAGGCGACTTTTGAGTAGTCAGAACGCGGGGCTGGCTGGGTCTCGGAGCCGCGACCAGGCTGCCTGCATGCGATCCGTGATCCCTCTCGTACTTCTCGGCCTGGGCAGCATGATCACCGCCCTGGACTTCACCATCGTCTACGTCGCGCTGCCGCAGATCGCCCGTGACGCGGGCTTCTCCCCGCACGCGCTGCAGTGGGTGGTGAGCGCCTACGCCGTGCCCTTCGGCGGCTTCCTGCTGCTCGGGGGCCGCCTGTCCGACCTGCTCGGGAGACGGCGGATGTTCGTCACCGGCCTGCTGCTGTACGGCGCCGCCTCGCTGCTGGGCGGGCTGGCCACGTCTCCGGCCCCGCTCATCGGCGCCAGGGCGCTGCAGGGGCTCGGCGGCGCGGTGCTGATGCCCGCGACCCTCTCTCTGGTCGTCACCATGTTCGCGGAAGGACCCGCGCGCACCCGGGCGATGACCGTGTGGGCGGTGAGCGGCGCGGCCGGGCTGAGCCTCGGGGCGCTGCTCGGCGGCCTGCTCACCGGCGCGTTCGGCTGGGAGGCGGTCTTCTTCGTGAACGTGCCGGCGGCCGCGGCCGCGGCCGCCGCGGCGTTCGCCGTCCTGACACCCGACGGCGGGCGGCGGGCGGGCGGGTTCGACCTGCCGGGAGCCCTCACCGGCACCGCCGGCGTCACGGGACTCGTGTTCGCCGTCGCGCAGGGCCCCCAGTGGGGCTGGACCTCCCCCGCCGTCCTGGCCTCCGCCGCCGCGGCGGCGGCGCTGCTCGCCGGGTTCTTCGTCGTCGAGAGGCGCACCCGCATTCCGCTGCTGCCACCGCGGCTGCTGGCCAACCGGCACACGAGCGCCGGGGCCGTGGCCATCCTCGTCTACGGCCTGACCCTGCAGTGCGTGCCGTACTTCCTCACGCTTCATTTCCAGGACGTGCTCGGTTACGACGCCGTCGAGTCGGGACTGGCCTTCCTCGGGCCGACTCTCGCGATCACGGCGGGCAATCTGGCCGCCGAGCGGCTGATTCCGCGCCTCGGCCTGCGGGGCACGCTGGCCGCCAGTCTGGGCGTGGGCGTGGCCGGCACGGCGGCACTGGCGTCGCTCCTGTCGCCCGGCGGGTCCTATATCGGCCTGCTGGCCGGTCTCGTGGGTTACGGCCTGGGCACGGGCCTGTCGTTCGCCACCATGTTCACGCTGGCCTCGACCGGCGTGGCCCCCCACGAGCAGGGCGTGGTCTCCGGCCTGTCCTCCACCGTCCTGCAGGCGGGCAACGCCGCCGGCCTGGCCGTCCTGGTGGCGGTGGCCGGCCGCGACACCGCCGGGCTCACCGGGCAGGCTCTGCGCGCCGCCACCGCCGCCGGCCTGCGCTCAGCCGTCTGGGCCGCCGCCGCGATCTCCGTGATCGGCGTGGTGGCCACGCTGGCGCTCGCACCGGCACGAACGCGTGCGGCGGCCCGGCCGGACGGACCGCAGGACACGCCGGCGCGTCTGGCCGGCTGACCCCCGCCCGGGGCGGTACCGCCGCCGGGATCAGAGGCAGGCCTGGCTGACCTCGCGCAGGTAGTGCGCCCCGTCGGTGGCGACCTTCCGCGCCGCGTCCGCCGCCGCCTCGGCGTCGTCCACGTCGAGCTTCTGCAGGCTGTCGGCGAGGTCCTGGAGCGCCTCCCTGAGCGTGGTGTCGGCCGCCTTGTTCGCCATGTCCTCCAGGTCGGAGGCGCCGTCCTCGAGCTTCTTGCGCATGGCGGCGGGGTCGTCCACGACCTTGCCGATCTCGCTGACGGTCCGGCTGATCACCTGCGTCGCCTCGGCGCACGTCTGCGCCTTGTCCGCGGTCGCGCACCCGGAGACGAGCAGGACGGCGGCCGCGCAGGCGGCGGCGAGCGGGAGGAGTCGCATGCCGGTCACCCTACCCAACCCCCGCCCGCCCGCCGCGGTACCGAATTCGGGAGTTCTTCGAGGCTTTGAAGCCGGGGGGCGCCTCCCGAGGCCCCTCCGCCCTCACCGCGCCATGACCTCCGCGACGACCGCGCGGAAATATCCCGCGACCTCGCGGGCGAAGGCGGTCCTGGACACTCCGGCCCCGCGCAGGGCCTCGCCGTGATCGAGGGCGACCACGGCCAGTACGCCCGCCAGCAGCGACCACCACAGAGCCGCGGCGATCGTCCGGGAGAGCCGGGAGGACCTCCGGAAGGACCGCCGCAGCCGGTCGCGGTGGAAGGGCACGTGGCGCAGCTCGTCGGCGAGGATCCGGCCCGCGACCTCCGCCGTCAGCAGGTCCCGCACGCCGTCGCGCACGGCCCGGTAGTAGCCGAGCGCGACCACCTCGGCGAGCATCAGGACCATCAGCTCCGTGCGCAGTCCGAGGAGCCGCCGCAACCGGACGAAGGCGGCGTCGGTCCAGTGGCCTGAGATCGTCGCCGCACCCGCCGCCTCCAGGAGCCGGCCCAGCAGGCGGGCGTGCTCGCGCTCTTCGGCCACGAACAGGCGGACCGCCTCCGCGTACACGGGGTCGCGGGCCCGGCGGGCCTTGTCCAGGAGGCGGGCGCCGTCGCCGTCCTCCCCCACCTGGAACCGCTGCAGGCTCCGGACGAGAGCGGGCTCCAGCCGTGCTCCCGCGCTCCAGTCGGGGTCGCCCCACGTGCGCCGCAGCAGCGCCGCACCCTCGAAGTCGCGCAACCAGGCGGTGAAGTCGCCCGTGTCGACCGTCGTCGTCATGACCCACGAACCTACGGAAGCGATGTGCAGATCCCGAGGGGGAGGTTGTGAAGGTTCGGCGTACCCGGCTCCCGGCCCCGGGCCCCCGGCAGGGCGCCGGTCACCCGCTCGCGCACCGTAGCATCGGCGGCATGGGGAACTGCGAACACCTGCTCGTGACGGCCGACCCTGCGCCGCTCACGCCCGAAGGCTGCCAGGAGTGCCTGGAGCGCGGCATGCGATGGGTCCACCTGCGCAAGTGCCTGGAGTGCGGTCACATCGGCTGCTGCGACTCCTCTCCCGGCAAGCACGCCACCGCCCACTACAAGGAGACCGGCCATCCGGTGATGCGCTCGTTCGAGCCGGGAGAGGACTGGCGCTGGTGCTTCGTGGACCAGCGCCTGGGCCAGGCGGTGTCTTGACGCCGGCCCTGGAACGCCGGGCCCTGAACGCCGGGCCCTGAACGCCGGGCCCTGAATCGCCGGCTCCTGGGCCCGCTCAGCCGCGTTCGAGCGTCGCCTCCTCGAAGTCGAGTTCCTGCATGACCCGGTGGAGGACCTCGTCGTCGATGCGCCGCTCGTCGCGCATCCGCACGAACACCTCGCGTTCGGCGGCGAGCATCTCGCGGCGCAGCCGCCGGTAGAGCGAGGCGGGCGTCTCCTCGCCCTCGGGGCCGATGCCGCCGCCGAGCCGCTCCCAGGCGTGCAGGGCTTTGCGCTCGGCACGGGCGCGCAACTGCTCGACGACCTCTTCGTGGACGTCCAGCACGCCGTCGGTGGTGAGCTCCTCCAGCCGCGCCAGGGCCGCGGCCGCGGCGGCCTGCTGGGCGCCCGCCTCCGCGAGGTCGTCGCCGTACCGCTCCCGGGCGGTGGAGACGCCCAGCCGCCTGATCAGCCAGGGGAACGACAGACCGTGGACGATCAGCGTGCCCACGACGATCGCGAACGTCAGGAACAGCAGCAGGTTGCGCTGGGGGAAGTTCTCGGGCAGGGCGAAGGCCGCGGCCAGCGACACCACCCCGCGCATGCCCGCCCAGCTCGTCAGCATCACGTTCTGCCAGGACGGCGTCTTCGGCTCCCGGGCGCGCACCCGCTTCGACAGCATCCGCGGCAGGTAGGTGCTGGGCGGCACCCACGCGATCCGCACGAGGACGACCACCAGGAACAGCACGATCGCGTACGTCGCCAGCTCCTGCGGCCGCTCGCCGTCCAGCCCGGCGATGATCGGGCGCAGCTGCAGGCCGATCAGGGCGAACACGATCGACTCCAGCACCATGTCGGCGACCTTCCAGACCGCACCCGACAGCAGTCGCGTGCCGTACGTCGTCCGGCTGAGCTCGTGGCCCAGGTAGATGCCGACGATCACTACGGCGATCACGCCGGAGGCGTGCACGGCCTCGGCCGCGAGGTAGGCGGCGTACGGGACGAGCAGCGAGACCCCGTTGGAGATCAGCGCGTCGTCGAGCCGCCGCAGCACGAACCCCGCGAGGTAGGCGATGGCGAGACCGATCGCCACACCGAGACCGGCGGCCAGGAGGAACTGCCCGCCGATGTCGAGCAGTCCGGCGGCGGCGCCGGTCATCGCCCCGACCGCGACCCGATAGGCGGTCAGCGCGGTGGCGTCGTTGAACAGGCTCTCGCCCACGAGGATGGTCAGCGCGCGTCGCGGCAGGCCGAGCCTGCGCCCGATGGCGACCGCCGACACCGCGTCGGGAGGGGCGACGATCGCGCCGAGGGCGAACGCCGCCGCGAGCGGGAGCTGGGGGACGATGGCGTGCGCGACGAAGCCGACCACCAGGGTGGTCGCCAGGACGAGCCCGACGGCCAGGAGGCCCACGGGCCTGGCGGCGTCGCGCAGCCGCAGGTAGGAGCTGTCCAGCGCCGCCGAGTAGAGCATCGGCGGCAGGAAGACCAGCAGGACGATGTGGGGGTCGAGGCTGTAGTCGGGGACCCCGGGCACGTAGGAGGCGGCCAGGCCGGCCACCACCAGGAGCAGCGGGGCCGACCAGTCGCGCCATCTGGCCAGGGCGGCGACGCCGAGGGCGCCGGCCGGGAGCAGGAGGAACTGCAGTGCCGTTGATGTGTCCATCAGACGACGAGGTTACTTACCGCTGGAACTCCCGCTGACCGGGGCTCACCACCCTCGGCTGTCCTCCCAGCTCTCCCCGCCCTCGTCCGACCACGGGATCGGGGAGTCCTCGGGGGGCTGCCCGGCGCGCCGTCCCCCGCGGCGCTCGCGCTCGGCGTGCGGGTCCGTGGCCTGGCCGGCCGGCCACTGGTCCGGCCGCAGCCGCTCGCCCGTGGTGTAGAGCGGCGGTTCGCCGACGGGCGGCTCGTTCGCGTACGGCTCGTTCATGTACGGCTCGTTCATGTACGGCCGCACCGCGCCGAGACCGAGCGGGTCGCTGGGGTCGACCGCCCCGGGCTGCTGCGCTGCCTGCTGCATCGGCGCCGGCGGCGCGGCAGCGGACTGCGGAGCCGGAGGGTAGGCCGGTTGCGGGCCGGTCTGGGCGGAGGACGCGACGAGGCGGTCCTGGGTGGGCGTGCCCCGGGCGACGAGAACGTCGTTGGGGCCGAGCGCGGCGGGCGCGGGGTAGGCCTCCGGGGCCGGGGCGGGCGGCGGCACCGGCGGACGGGCGTACTGGCCGGTGCCCGGATAGTCCGGGTACTCGTAGTCGGACGGGACGGGCTGCTCGGGGAACCCGGCGTCGCGGCCCCCACGGCGGTCGCGAGCGCCGTAGCCGTTCTCAGCCTGCGCGTAGCCGTCGTGGGCACGGCCGTAGCCGTCCGGGGCCTGCCCGTAGCCGTCGGGCGCGGTGACGTGGCCCTCGTCGGCGGCGTACCCGTCCCGGGCCTGACCGTACGGAACCTGCGCCGCTTGGCGGGGCGCCTGGTGGGCCGCTTGGTGGGGCGTGCCGAAGGGGTCCTGCGCCGCGTATCCGTCACCCGGCTGCCCGGCGTACGCGTCGGGCACGGCGTAGGCGTCCTGGGCCCGCGCCGCGTACGCGTCCGGGGATTCGGCCGCGTACGGGTCGTGGACCTGCGTGGCGTACGGATCGTGGACCTGGGTCGCGTAGGCGTCCTGTCCCTGATCCCGCGTGTGCCCGGGGTACGCCCCCTGGGGGGTGTGGCCGTCCTGGCCCGCCACCCCCTGCCGGGGGAACGGTCCCGTCCCGGCGTCCTGCTCCTCGCCGCCCGCCTCGGCGAAACCATCGTCGAGAGTGTCGATCAGCCGTCCCACGTCGTTCATGGGCATGCGGAAACTGGCCGTGCACATCTCGCCCCGCCACAGGCTCAGCACCAGCGTGCCGTCGTGCCACGTGACCCGGAGCACACGGTCCTGGCCTCGCGCGTCGAAGAACACCTCGCCGAACGATGGCAGTGGGACAACTTCCGACATGGCAGACATAGTGCCTTTACCTGCCCTTTTCCGTCCACTCGATCTCGGGAACCCTCGCGAAACTTCCGTTTCGTCCCTTTTAGACCTCACTGGGTAGATCGCCGTTGACCTTGAGAGCACTGACATCCCAGTGTGCCACGCGTGCCGGGAGGGAGTTCCTGGAACGCCAGGATGTGGTGGGGCGGACACGCACAGGATGTCGGTGGCACCGGGTAGCGTTCTTCCGTGCCCAAGGACCGTCCCGAGCTTCCGCCCGTCGAAGAACTCCTCACCGCCGCGGTGACCGCACTGGGGGGCGTCGAGCGCCCGGGGCAGGTCAAGATGGCACAGGCGGTGCGCGACGCCGTCGAGAGCGAGGAGCACCTCGCGGTGCAGGCCGGCACCGGCACCGGCAAGTCGCTGGCCTACCTCGTGCCCGCGATCAGGCACGCGGCGGAGAAAGGCGAGGCCGTGGTGGTGTCCACCGCCACGATCGCGCTGCAGCGCCAGCTGGTGGACCGCGACCTGCCCCGGCTGGCCGACGCGCTGGAGGGCCTGCTGCCGCACCGCCCCGAGTTCGCGATCCTGAAGGGCCGCCGCAACTATCTGTGCCGCCACAAGATGGCCGCGGGCATGCCCGAGGACGAGGACGACCAGCTCTTCGACCCGCGCGAGGTCAGCGCCACCGGCCGGATGGTGCAGCGCATCCAGGAGTGGGCCAACGAGACCGAGACCGGCGACCGCGACGAGATCGTGCCCGGCGTGAGCGACCAGGCCTGGCGGCAGTTCTCGGTGACCGCCCGGGAGTGCCTGGGGGCGCAGCGGTGCCCCAGCGGGGCCGACTGCTTCGCCGAGCTCGCCCGGGAGCGCGCGGGCGAGGCCGACGTGGTGGTGACCAACCACGCGCTGCTGGCGATCGACGCCATGGAGGACTTCGCGGTCCTGCCCGAGCACGACGTGGTCGTGGTGGACGAGGCGCACGAGCTGGTCGACCGGGTGACCTCGGTGGTCACCGGAGAGCTGTCGGAGAGCACGGTCGGCCTGGCGGTGCGCCGAGCGGGCCGGCTCATCGAGCAGGGGGTGGCCGATCGGCTCCAGGAGGCGGGCGAGGACCTGCGCGCCCTGCTGGCCGTCGCTCCGCCCGGGCGCGTCGACACCCTGCCGCAGTCGCTCGGGATGACGCTCGCGCTGGTGCGGGACGCCGCGTTCGCCTGCATCACCGCCCTCGGGCCGCGCAACAAGGACAAGGACGACCCGGAGAACGCCGGGTTGCGCAAGGCCGCCTTCACCGCGCTGGACGAGGTGCACGACACCGCCCAGCGGATGCTCGACGCCTTCGGCCCGGCGGCCGGCGCGGGCGAGGCCGCCGGAGACGCGACCGGCGAGGACGCGGCGGGCGCCGCCGGGGACGAGGAGGTCCATCGGGCGGAGGTGGTCTGGCTGGAGGAGGGACGCGGCAGGATTCCCCCCACGCTGCGGGTGGCGCCGCTGTCGGTGGGCGGCATGCTGCGCGACAAGCTGTTCGGCGACCGGACCGTCGTCCTCACCAGCGCCACGCTCGCGCTGGGCGGCACGTTCGACAGCCTCGCCCGCCTGTGGGGCCTGCGCACCGGCGAGTGGACCGGTCTCGACGTCGGCTCGCCGTTCGACCATCCACGCCGCGGCATCCTCTACGTGGCCACGCATCTCCCCCAGCCCGGCCGCGACGGCCTGCCCGAGGCGTACGTCGACGAGATCGCCGAGCTGATCGAAGCGGCCGGCGGCCGGACGCTCGGCCTGTTCTCCTCGATGCGGGCCGCGAAGGCCGCCACGGAGGCGCTGCGCGAGCGGCTGGACGTGCCGCTGCTCTGCCAGGGCGACGACTCGACCTCGCAGCTCGTCAAGCAGTTCGCGGGCGACGCCGCCACCTGTCTGTTCGGCACGCTGTCCCTGTGGCAGGGCGTCGACGTGCCGGGCCCCTCGCTGACCCTGGTGATCATCGACAGGATCCCGTTCCCGCGTCCCGACGATCCGCTCGCCTCCGCCCGGCAGCGGCACGTCGCCGCCACGGGGGGCAACGGCTTCATGGCGGTGGCGGCCACCCACGCCGCGCTGCTGCTGGCACAGGGCGCGGGCCGGCTGCTGCGGTCGATGGACGACCGGGGCGTCGTCGCCGTTCTCGATCCGAGGCTCGCCACCGCCCGTTACAGCGGGTTTCTGCTCAACTCGCTGCCGCCCTTCTGGCGCACCACCGACCCCGCCAAGGTCCGCGACGCGCTTCGCCGTCTCACCGCCGGCTCCTGAGCGGAGCGGGGCGGGCGGCGCGTCCCGGGCGAAGATCGCCACCTCTACCGGCAGCCCGCCGTACGCGGGGTCGCCGGCCCGGCGGCGCCGGCTGCGTCACATCCTCGTGACCGCGCCGAACCTCTCCCCCGCGTTCAGGCGCCGTACGAGGTCGAGCACGGCGTGCGGCCCGCCGTTCGCGGTGGCCCATCGGCTCACCCGGCACGCCGCCCTCGCGTAGGTGCGCTGGTCGGCACCGGCCGCCCGCAACCAGGCGTCCAGCGTCACCGGCAGTGCGGCGTCCGTGCTCACCAGGCAGCGGTCGGCTGCCGTCTCCGGCGCGAGATACCGGGGGTCGCCGGAGACCAGAACGGCCAGGCCCTCGTCGAACCACTGCGGCACCTCCGCACCCCCCGAATCCAGCCGGGCGTGGAGTTCGACGTGCGACATCTCGTGGGAGGCGATGACCGGATCCACGCCCGCGGGCGACAGCATCACCGCGCGGTTCAGCACCGCGACGCCCCGCTCCCCTCCGCCGCCGATACGGCGGTAACAGCGGTCGCTGAGGCAGGCGAGGATCCGGGGAGAGGTGCGCCTGCCGCCGTAGAAGGCGCGGACGCGCCGCTCCGCCTCCTCCACCGCGGAGATCACCTGCCGCCTCCGGTCGGGCGACAGGCCCGGCTCCGCGTAGACATCCGGGGCCAGACGCTCCAGCCCGTAACAGCCGGGGCAGGCCGTGGCGGCGACCGAAGGGAAGGCCGTCGCCACGACGGCGCCCGCCGCGATCGGCAGGGCCACGAGCACGGCGAGCAGCCACACCCGTCCGCGCCGGGGCACGCGCCGTCGCTTCCACGCCATCGTCACTCCCTTTCTCGAATCCCGCGTCAGAGCCTCGACACCAGTGGTCCTGAAGCAGGATCTTCGCGCGATGTCCGCCCGTCGCGCGTCGGACCGGGGTAGGACCCTCCCCCGGTCCGAGACGGCGTTCGCGCCGGCCTGGCCGCTGGTGTGGCGTGGCCGGCCACGTCATGCGGACCCGGCCGAGCTCGCGCCACCGCCGACGCGTGCGCGGCGGCCGGACCGCTCCATCCGCCCTCGGTCAGGGCGTGAGGCGCGGAACCGCGCGTAGAGTGCGGGCATGAGCGCTGACGCCCCTGTCACGTCGGTGTGCCTCACCCGAGGCGGCCGACCGGCCTTCGTCGTGAACGTCGAGATCTTCCTGGAGCGGGACGGCCGGTGGCTGCTCATCCGGCGCGGCAGGCAGGAGGCTCACGCACCCGGCACGCTCGCCGGTGTGGGCGGCAAGGTCGAGGCCGGCGGCGCGGGGCTCGACGTGCTCGAGGAGACGGCGCGGCGTGAGGTCGCCGAGGAGGCCGGAGTCGACATCACGGGAGTCGGACTCTCCTACGTGGAGAGCGGGTTCTTCGTGACCGACGACGGCGACCCCGTCGTCAACGTGGTCTTCCGCGCGAAGATGCCGCCTCACGCCCAGCCCGTGGCCGCCTCGGCGGAGGAGGTGGAGGAATTCCTCTGGCTGACCGCCGCGGAGGCCGAAGCTGATCCGGACTGCCCGCCCTGGACATCACGGAGCCTGCGCCGCGCGACGTCACAGACCGGCACGCCGGTGTAGCCGTCGGCGTGAGGCGCCGGCACCGCGGGGCGGGGCCCGCATCAGGGAGCCGGGTCACGGTGAAGGAGCAGGGTCACGGTGAAGCAGGGGGCAGCGGGCCGAGCTCGGGCCGCTTGGGGTCGAGGCCGTCGCCGGAGGACGTGCCGCGAAGGCGCCGCCCGATCCACGGGCCGAAGTGCTCCCTGAGCCACTGCACGTCCTCGCGGCGTTTGACTCTCGGGTCCGCCTTGTCCCGAGGAGGCCAGGTCTTGCGCCAGTCGTCCTCGCCGGGCACGCCCAGCACGTGCAGGACCCGGGCGGCGACCAGACGGTGGCCCTCGGCGTTCATGTGCAGCCGGTCGCCGCTCCACGCCCGCCAGTCCCGCAGCCCCTGCATCGACCACATGTCCACGAGGTGGCAGCCGTACAGGTCGGCGATCGAGCGGATGTGCATGTAGAAGATCGCGAACTTGCCGCGCGCTCTCCGCATGATCGGGGTGTCCCGGGGGTCGGTGCCGGTGAACAGCACGACGTCCGCGCCGGTCGCCCGCAGGTCGCGTACGGCGGCGGCCAGCTTCTTGGCCATCCGGTCGGGGTCGCTGCCGGGGCGGATGAGGTCGTTGCCGCCCGCGCAGAAGCTGATCAGGTCGGGCTTCAGGTCGACGGCCACGGGCACCTGGTCGGCGACGATCTGGTCGATCAGCTTGCCCCGCACGGCCAAATTGGCGTAGCGGAAGTCCGGCTCGAGTAAGGCGAGCCGTTCGGCGACCCGGTCGGCCCAGCCCCGGTAGCGGACCACCTCCCCCGGCGCCGCCGGGGGCGCGTCCGGGAGGGGGTCGTTGAGCCCCTCGGTGAAGCTGTCTCCGACCGCCACGTACGACCGGTACCCCATGGTCCCTTCTTTCGTCACTCGCCCATGTCGGCGATCGCGCGCAGCGCGAGCTCGTACGACCGCATGCCGAATCCCGCGATCGTCCCGGTGGCCACCGCCGCCACGACGGAGGTGTGGCGGAACTCCTCCCGCGCGTTCGGGTTGGAGATGTGCACTTCCACCAGCGGAGCCGTACGCTGCGCGATCGCGTCGCGCAACGCGTAGGAGTAGTGGGTGAAGGCGGCGGGGTTGAGGACCACGGGGGTCCTGCTGTCGGCCGCCTCGTGGATCCAGCTCACCAGCTCGGCCTCGTCGTCGGTCTGCCTGACCTCCACCGACAGGCCCAGCTCGCGGCCGGTCTCGCGGCACATCGCCGCCAGGTCGTCGAAGGTCTGTGCCCCGTAGACGTCGGGCTCCCGGCTGCCGAGGCGGCCCAGGTTGGGCCCGTTCAGCACGAGCACCTGCCTCATCGGGCGACCTCCCGGTAGGCGGCTTCGAGCAGCTCCTCTGACGGGTTCTCGAGGCGGGAAGGCTTGGCGATGTCGTCGAGCACGACGAACCGCAGCACCGCTCCCCTGGCCTTCTTGTCCACCCGCATGTGCTCGCGCAGCCGCGGCCAGGCGTCCGCGCGATAGGAGGTGGGCAGCCCGACCGAGTCCAGGATTGAGCGCGTGCGGTCCACGACCTCGCGGCCGACGCGGCCGTCCAGCCGGGACAGCTCGGCGGCGTAGACCAGCCCGATGGCCACCGCCTCGCCGTGCCTGATGCGGTAGTCCTCGACCCGCTCGATCGCGTGGGCGAGGGTGTGGCCGTAGTTGAGGATCTCCCGCAGGCCGCTTTCGCGCAGGTCCGCCCCGACGACGTCGGCCTTCACCCGGATCTTGCGCTCGACCAGCTCACGGGTGTGCTCGCCCTCGGGGGTACGGGCGGCGGCGGGATCGTCCTCGATGAGCATGAGGATCGTGGGATCGGCGATGAACCCGCCCTTGATGATCTCCGCGAGGCCCGCGACGTAGTCCTCGCGCGGCACGCTCGCCAGCGTGGTCAGGTCGCACAGCACGCCCTTCGGCGGGTGGAAGGACCCGACGAGGTTCTTGCCCTCGGGCGTGTTGATGCCGGTCTTGCCGCCGACGGCCGCGTCCACCATGGCCAGCAGCGTGGTGGGCACCTGCACGACCTGGACGCCGCGCAGCCAGGTCGCGGCCACGAACCCGGCCAGGTCGGTGGTCGCCCCGCCGCCGACGCCGACGACCGCGTCGGAACGCGTGATGCCGTACCGGCCGAACGCCGACCACAGCTCGGCCGCAACGTGGACGCTCTTGGCCTCCTCGCCGTCCGGCACGGGCAGGGCGACGACCTCGAACCCGGCACCCTCGAGCGTCTCGCGCACGGGCCTCGTGATCTCGGGCAGCCCGGCGGGGTGGATCACCGCGACCGTGCGCACCTTCGTGTCCAGCAGACCGGGCAGCTCCGGCAGCACGCCGCTGCCGACGACGACGTCGTACGGGCTGTCGCCCCGCACGGTGATGCGCGTCGCGGTCACAGCGCCGCCTCGATCTCGGTCACCACGTCCTCGGGCTCGCGGCCGTCGGTGGCGACGGTGACCGCGGCGAGGCTCTCGTAGATCGGGCGGCGCTGCTCCATCAGTTGCCTGAGCCGGCTGCGCGGGTTCAGCACCAGCAGCGGCCGTGCCGAGGCGAGCCCGACCCGCTTGACCGCCTGGTCGAGCCCGACCTGGAGATACACCACCCGGTGGCCGGACAGCAGCTTCTGGGTGTGCTCGTGCAGGATCGCGCCGCCGCCGAGCGACAGGACGCCGGGGTGCGTCTCCAGCGCGTCGCGCACGGCCTGCGCCTCCAGCTCGCGGAACCGCTCCTCGCCGTCCTCCACGAACACGTCGCTGACGGACTTGCCGGCGACGGCCTCGACGTCGGCGTCGGTGTCGCGGAACGGCAGGCCGAGGCGGTCCGCGAGGAGCCGCCCGACCGTGGACTTGCCCGAGCCGGGCGGGCCGATGAGGACCGCGGCGGGGCCTTGGGACGCCGAATGCATGATCACAAACCCTATTACTTGATGACCAGGGACGACAGGTAGCCCGCCAGGTTGCGCGCGACCTCTTCCACGGAGTCGCCGCCGAACTTCTCGACGGCCGCGTCCGCCAGCACCAGCGCCACCATCGCCTCGGCGACGATCGCGGCGGCCGGGACCGCGCAGACGTCCGAGCGCTCATGGTGCGCCTTGGCCGGCTCGCCGGTCAGCACGTCGATCGTTGCGAGGGCGCGGGGCACCGTGGAGATGGGCTTCATCGCGGCGCTGACCCGCAGCGGCTCGCCGTTGGTCATGCCGCCCTCGACGCCGCCGGCCCGGTTGGTCATCCGGCGCACGCCCTCGGGGGTGTTCTCGATCTCGTCGTGGGCCCGCGAGCCGGGGCGGCGCGCGGTCTCGAAGCCGTCGCCGACCGCGACCCCCTTGATCGCCTGGATGCCCATGAGCGCCCCGGCGAGGCGGGAGTCGAGGCGCCGGTCCCAGTGGGTGTAGCTGCCGAGGCCCGGCGGCAGGCCGTAGGCGACGACCTCGACCACGCCGCCGAGGGTGTCGCCGTCCTTGTGCGCCTTGTCGATCTCGGCGACCATGGCCGCGCTCGCGGCCGGGTCGACGCAGCGCACCGGGTCGGCGTCCACCGCCTCCATGTCACCGGGACCGGGGAGCACGTCGCGGGGCGCGCTCGCCTCGCCGATGGACACGACGTGGCTGACGATGTCGACGCCGAGGGCCTGCTTGAGGAAGGAACGGGCGACCTGGCCGAGCGCCACCCGCGCGGCGGTCTCCCGGGCGCTGGCCCGGTCGAGCACCGGCCGCGCGTCGTCGAAGCCGTACTTCTGCATTCCGGCGAGGTCGGCGTGGCCCGGACGCGGGCGCGAGCGCGGGGCGTTGCGCGCCTGGCCCTCGAGCACCGCCGGGTCCACCGGGTCGGCGGCCATCACGGTCTCCCACTTCGGCCACTCCGTGTTACCGATCCGGATCGCGACGGGCGAACCGAGCGTACGGCCGTGCCGTACGCCTCCGGAGATCGTCACCTCGTCCTGCTCGAACTTCATCCGCGCCCCGCGGCCGTATCCGAGACGGCGGCGGCGCAGCGCCTCGGCGAGGTCGGCGGTGGTCACCTCCACCCCGGCGGGCAGTCCTTCCAGGATCGCGAGAAGCTCGGGGCCGTGTGACTCCCCGGCGGTCAACCAGCGCAGCATGGTGACAAGTCTTCCATGTGCACCCGACTGCGACGTCACCCTGACACCCCCATGGCCTTCTCACGGGTGCTTTCGACCGGAAAAACCGTGTGTGCTATGTCCCGGGAAAAGCCACCGCCACGAGTGCCCCCGCCAGCATGAACGGACCGAACGGGAACTCGGTCGCGCGGGTGGCCCTGCGGGCCAGGAGCAGGCCGAGGGCGTACAGCGCGCCGAGGATCTGACCCGCCATCCCCGCCACGACCGTGGCCTGCGCGCCGAGCGCTCCGGTCAGCAGGCCGATCAGCCCGGCCAGCTTCACGTCGCCGAGCCCGAGGCCCGTGGGGCGGGCGAACCACAGCACGGCGTAGACGGCGCCGAGCGCGCAGCCCGCCGCCAGCGCGGGCAGCAGGCGGCCCGACGGCGCGAGCAGGGCCAGCAGGATCGGATACGACGGCAGGGTGATCGCGTCGGGCAGGCGCCACGTCCTGCGGTCGATCTCCGCGAGCGCGGCGCCCGCGACCACCGCGTACAGCCACGCGGCCACCACCCAGCCGTCGTGGACGCGCCAGATCACCAGCGCCGTGGCCAGCGCGGTCGCGCCCTCGACCACGTACGGCGGGCGGGGCAGGGGCACGGCGCGGGCAGCCGCCGCGAAGGCTCGCCGCGCCTCCTTCCGGTGGTCCTCACGGCCTTCGCCGCGATCCTCCCGGCCCTCACCGCGGTTCTCTCGATCGTCCCGATCCTCACCGCGGTCGTCCGGTTCGCCTCCTGGCCGTGCCGCGAACTGCGCGGCGACCGCCCGGGCGTACGCTCCCGCGATCAGGCCGGGGACGGCGGCGGCGAGGACGACTAAGGACACGCGGCCGACACTAACGCCCGCACGCCACCGTGTGCCCGGACGCGTGCTTTCCTGTGGACGGACGCGTTCCTGTGGACGACGCGCCTTCGCCCGGCCGATCGCACGGAAAGGGCCGGGCCACGCGAGCCGGGCGGGCACGCGTTGCCGTCGAAGCGGCTCAGGCGCGGCGGCGGCTCCACCAGCGGCCGCGGCGCCGCTCCTCCTGAGCGCCGAGACGTGCCACGGTGGCGTCCGGCACTTCTCGGGCGAGGCGGTCCACAGCGGAGGCGTCCCTCTTGGCCTCCTCCACGGTGGCGAGGGCCTGCAGCATGCCGCCCTCGATCACGAACGGGACCGGTCCGGCCACGTCGACGACCACGGCCGCGGCGCTCTCGTGCCGCGCCGCCTGGCAGACCTGCGGCGCGGTGGCCTGCACCGGACGGGCGTCCGGGCGCCACCTGCGCATCGGCTCGGTCCCGGTGAAGGCGAGCACGGCCTCACGGCCGTCCTTGCCGACCAGTTTCGGGAGGGCCATCTCGCTCTCCTTCTCCTGGCGCAGGCCGTGCTCCCCCACTTCCGACTCGGTGAGCAGCGCGACCACGGGCACCAGCAACCTGGTCCCGGCGAGTGCCGCCAGGACGTCGGCCGCCGTGGCCGTACCGGCCTGGAACGCCGACAGCACCGCCGCGACGGGCGCGTCGGCGCCGCCGTCGTCGTCGGGGCGCAGGGGCTGCGGAATCGTTGGCACGTCTCCCGACCCTACCCCCGGCCGAGGCCGCCTCCGGACCGCGAGATCACGGCGGACGGCACCGCAGCCGAGGGTACGTCCGCCTCGATTTCCTGCGTGGTCATCGAGGCTCTCGGTGCAGGTCGGGCGGCACCGGTGCGACAAACTACATGATCACGCGAGGTCGGCGACGGCGATGACGGGGCCTCCACCGGACGGGCCCTGGTGGACCGCCGCCACGGACACGAACACGGCCGGGTCGCCGGTCACACTCGCCGCGACCCCGCCGACGGTCGCCTTGATCTGGCGGTGCCAATGGACGTCGGAGTCGTCGAGCATGATGGTGCGCCGCCCGCGCACGCGGCCCGACGGGTCCGCCTCGCACTTGATGAACAGGTTCACCAGCCGGTCGCCGAGGTCGCTCGGATGCGGGCGCTCGGGCAGGTCGATCCCGGCGCTCCGGACCGCCTCCCAGATGCCGTCGGTGTCCAGGGCGTCCTTCATGACCGAGTGTCCGGCGCGGTAGCGCCCGCCTATCCCGCGTACGTTGCCCACCACCACGATCTGGGCCCGGTCGAGCTCGACGCCGCTTGAGCACGACGCCACCGACGAGTAGAGCGACAGGTCCTTGTGGATCTGCTCGGCCGACGGCATCTCGATCTCGCTGAGCGCGACGGCGATGCCGAGCGCCGTGGTGGAGTTGGAGATGTCCATCGACTTGAGCGTGTCCTCGGTGACGACCGTCCGGCCGCGCTCCTTGGCGTCGGTGATCGTGGACAGCGTGAGCAGCGGGGTCTTGGTCTGCACGTAGTGGACGTCGGCCGGATCGTCGATGCCGGCGATCTTCATCGCCTCCCGCACCCCGGCCGCCACCTTCTCGACCATCGCGGGCCTGCCGATGTCCTCGGGGAGGATCACCTCACTCATCGCGACGCCGACACTCACCCGCGGCTCGTCGGTCCGTACGGCTTTGGCCGGGTCGACGGTCGCGAAGATCGTCGCGTGCGGGCTGAGGACGCCGTCCGTGCCACCGGACCACACCAGGGGCACCTGGGCGACCTCGTCGGCGGTGCGCGTGCCCTTGGCCACGAGCACCTCGCGGAAGGCCCGGTCGGCCAGGATCCGGGTGTAGTCGTTCACGCCGCCGTTGCCCTCGGTCTTGCCGATCACGGCCAGCACCCGGTCGGCCTCGATCACGCCGTCGTCGATCAGCTTCGCCAGCCCGGAGGCGTCGGTGACGCTCTCGATGGGGACTTTCCGTACCTCGATCGGATCCGGCACTATCTCTCCACCTCTCTGTACACCCTCGTACCGATATTTCCTGACAGCGCGGCACCAATGTGGTGCAACGAGGTGATCACGGTGCGTCCCCCGGTTTCCTCGGTGAAGCGCAGGGCGGCCTCGACCTTGGGCCCCATGCTGCCCCCGGCGAAGTGGCCGGCCGCCTGCAACTCGCGCAGGGCGGCGACACCCGTCTCCCCGATCGGACGGGCGCGGGACGTACCGAAGTCCACGACGGCGTTCGGCACGTCCGTCGCGATCACGAGATCGGTGGCGCCGACGGCGGCGGCCAGCGCGGCGGCGGCGAGGTCCTTGTCGATCACGGCCTCGATTCCGGTCAGCGCGCCGTCCGCGCCGCGCACGACCGGCACTCCCCCGCCGCCTGCGGCGACGACGGTGAACCGGGCCTCGATGAGCGCGACGGCGGCGGGGGCGTCCAGGATCTCCACGGGCCGCGGCGAGGCGACCACCCGCCGCCATCCGCGTTCGAAGCGCCGCCAGACCTGGCCGTGCTCCTCGAAGCGGCGCGCCTCGTCCTCGCCGAAGTACCGCCCGATCGGCTTGACCGGGTCGTGGAACGCCGGGTCCGCCGGGTCCACGAGCGTGCGGGTGACGATCGTCGCCACCCGTGCGTGTCCCAGCTCGCGCTGCAGGGCGTTCATGACGATCGTCCCGATCGTGCCCTGCGTCTGAGCCACGCACCAGTCGAGCGGGACCGGCGGCACGACGTGGGCGGCGAGCTGGTTCTTCAGCAGGAGGTTGCCGACCTGGGGGCCGTTGCCGTGCGTGAGCACCACTTCGTGACCGGCCCTGCTCAGCGCCGCCACGTGAGCCATCGCCTCACCGATCGCCAGCCGCTGGTCGGCCGGTGACGCGCTCCCATCGGGAGCCGTCATGGCGTTGCCGCCGAGTGCGATCAGTACGCGTCCGCCCACATCGGGAAACTATCCAGCCCCACCCGGGCCTTCATTGGCGAGTCTCGCCCACCCCTGCCGCATCCATGGGCAGATTTCACCAAGCCCGGCACTGGGCGGCGGGGCCGTTTACGCCAAGCTCCGGGCGATGCGGTCCGCGTGCGGGGCCCGGGACAGCGGTCCGGATGCGGAGCCCTCCTGTCCGCGTCGCCGAGCCCGCTCCCTCCCGGGGGCCTCGGCCAGAATGCTCACCACTGCCCCCCTCCGAACGGGCACGGTCCGGGTGCTCAGCAGGCGGTGAAGCCGCGCAGCACGTCCGCGATCTCGTCGACCTCCGTGAGCTTCCCCGACGCGACCGCGATCACCAGGTCGTAGGCCGAATCGTCGTCCGTGTCCACTTCCACGCCGTTGTAGGCGAGAAAGACCACGGTGGAGACCCAGGCCACCCGCTTGTTGCCGTCGATGAAGGGGTGATTGATCGCCAGCGAGTGCAGCAACGCGGCGGCCTTGGTCAGGAGATCGGGGTATGCCTCCTGGTCGAACATCTGCGCTTGGGGCCGGTGCACAGCCGAGTCGAGCAGGCCGAGATCGCGGAGCTGAGGCGTTCCCTCAATGGCCAGTTCGGCCAGATCCAGAACCTGCTCGACGGTCAGGAAGCGAGTCACTGGGCGAGACGGTCGAGCACCGGCTTCCAACGGCGCACCGCCTCGACGCCCAAGCGGTGCACCTCCTCATCGGAAGTGTGCCGGGCGAGGTACTCCTCCACGGCGGCGACGACGATCTGCTGCATGCTGCGGCCTTCCTTCTCGGCGCGCCGCCGGAGGGCCTCGGTCTGCTCGTCACTCAGGCGAAGCGTCATAGCCATGCCTCCATGCTACGGCGCGGTATCACACTGATACCATCACCGGAGAGTATAAGAGCGGTAACTCTCAGCGAGTAAACCGTCAGCCGCCGAGACGGCGCAGGCGGGCGACGGCCTCGTCGATGACCTCGTCCCGCTTGCAGAAGGCGAACCGCAGGAAGTGACGGCCCCGTGCGGGGTGGTCGTAGAAGACCTGGGTGGGGATTGCCACCACCTCCGCCAGTTCGGGCAGCCGCCGGGCGAGCTCCAGCCCGTCGTCGAAGCCCAGCGGCCGTATGTCGGTCTGCACGAAATAGGTGCCGGACGGCCGGAGCACATCGAAGCCGGCCTCGGTCAGGCCAGCCGCGAGACGGTCGCGCTTGGCCTGCAGGGCCGCCCGCTGGGCCGCGACCCAGTCCATCTCCTCCCGCAGGGCGTACGCGACCGCGATTTGCCAGGGGGCGCTCGCGGTGTAGGTGAGGAACTGTTTGACCGTCTGCACGGCGGCGGTGAGCGGCGCCGGGGCGCATACCCAGCCGGTCTTCCAGCCCGTGACGCTGAAGGTCTTGCCCGCCGAAGAGATCATGACCGTGCGCTCGCGCATGCCGGGCAGCGTGGCGAGCGGAACGTGCTCGACGCCGTCGAAGGTGAGGTGCTCGTAGACCTCGTCCGTCACCGCGATCAGATCGTGCTCCAGGCAGACCCGGGCGACGCACTCCAGTTCCTCGCGGGTGAACACGGTCCCTGTGGGGTTGTGCGGCGAGTTCACCAGGATCGCCCGGGTGCGGGGCGTGATCGCGGCCTCCAGCTCGGCAGGGTCGAAGGTGAACCGCCCCGCGTCGACACGCAGCGTGACCGCCCTGCGTACGGCTCCCGCGAGCGCGACGGCCGCGGCGTAGGAGTCGTAGTAGGGCTCGAAGACGACCACCTCGTCACCCGGCTCGCAGAGCGCGAGGATCGCCGCGGCGATGGCCTCGGTGGCCCCGACGGTGACGAGAACCTCCCCGTCGGGGTCGTAGGCGAGGCCGTACCACTGCTTGCGGTGCTCGGCGACCGCCTGCCTCAGCTCGGGGAGGCCCGGGCCCGGCGGGTACTGGTTGAGGCCGCTCCGCACGGCCTCGACCGCGCGCTCGAGCATGCGCTCCGGCCCGTCGGTGTCGGGGAAACCCTGGCCCAGGTTGATCGAGCCCGTCTCCACGGCCAGCTTCGTCATCGTGGCGAACACGGTCGTACCGAACTCCCGCATCCGCCGCACCAGCGGCTCAGTCACGACCCTGACCCTATCCGGGGCCACGCCGGGCGGCACGCGCCGCCTGGCTTCCCCCGGCGCCCCGGCGATTACCCCATAGACCCCTAAAACACTCAACGAGCCCTTACGCCAATTCCGATAACCAATCGGACATATCGGGGAATAAAACGCCCGCCTTCGGCAAATTACAGTAGTGCGAATACAACTTGTAACGCCGTCGTTATAGTTCTCTTGATAGGCTGCCCTGGTTTGGTTCCCCTCGGCGTAGGCGCGTTCACCTGCGGATATATAGCAGGCGTTCTCCTGCACCACAGGGTTCCAATATCTACTGCTCTCATGCCCAGAAACAGGTGCCGCCATGCACAACGATGCGATTGAGACACATGTCGCCGATGTCACCGCTTCTCCACTGTCCGGTCTGACGGACGGTCATCCCGTGGAGACTTCGGGCGTGTTGTTCAATTCATCCATCTGATTCCGCCCGCTCATAATGCATCCGCCCATCGTGCCGTTCCGGCAGTTCGTGCTCAAAGTGGCGAGCAGGTGTGACCTGTCCTGTGATCACTGCTATGTGTACGAACACGCCGACACCAGCTGGCGGGGACGGCCGATGGTGATGCCCGACGAGACCGCCGCCCGGGTGGCGGACCGGATCGCGGAGCATGCCGTCGAGCACGGAATTCAGACGGCGCACGTCGTCTTTCATGGAGGCGAGCCCCTCCTCGCCGGAATCGAGCGGCTCCGGAGATTCGCGCGTACGCTCCGCCGGGCGGTGGACGGTGTCTGCGACCTCGATCTGCGCATCCATACCAACGGTGTGCTCCTGTCGCGTGCGTTCTGCGAGATGTTCGCGCAGGAGCGCGTCAAGGTCGGTGTCTCGATCGACGGCGACCGCGCGGCCAACGACCTCCACCGCCGGTACGCCGACGGCCGCAGCAGCTACGACCAGGTCGTCCGGGCGATCACCCTGCTGCGCGACCACTATCCGGCTCTCTACGCCGGGTTGCTGTGCACGATCGACGTACGCAGTGATCCCGTCGCCGTCTACGAGGCCCTCGTCGCACTGCGCCCTCCGCGTGTCGATTTCCTGCTGCCGCACGCCACGTGGGACCATCCGCCGCTGCGTCCCGCCGGGCGGGAGACCGCGTACGCCGACTGGCTGATCGCGGTGCACGATCGGTGGCGCGCGGACGGCAGGCCGGTCCCGGTCAGGATGTTCGACTCGATCACCCTGACCGCGATGGGCGGGGACAGCCAGACCGAGTCGCTCGGCCTGCGGCCGTCCGACCTCGTCGTCATGGAGACCGACGGCTCCTACGAGCAGGCCGACTCGCTCAAGACCGCCTTCGACGGCGCGCCCGCGACCGGATTCGACGTCTTCCGTCACTCTCTTAGCGAGGCCGCGCGACATCCCGGCTTCGCCGCACGCCAGGGCGGACTGGACTCTCTGGCCGAGGAATGCCGCCGCTGCCCGCTCGTCACCAGTTGCGGCGGGGGCCTTTACGCGCATCGCTACCGGACGGGCCCGGGCTTCGCCAATCCCTCGGTCTACTGCCCGGACCTCTTCCGGCTGATCTCCCACCTGGTCGCTGACGACCGGCGGAGCCCGGCGGCTCCCGTCCATCGGTTGCCGGTCGCCACGCTGGACTCGCTCGCGTCGGGAACCGCCACGGCGGGCGACGTCGCCCATCTGCGCGCTCCGCAGCTCAGCAGGGCCCGCCTCGCCGCGCGCCGCGCGGCGGCTGTCACCGGCGACCAGGAGTCGTGGTCGGTCCTCGTGGACGCCGAGCGGGCGGACCGCGCCGCGGTCGACGACCTGCTGAGTCACCCCTATGTCCACGCCTGGGGGGCCCGCTGCGTGGACAGCCCCACCCTGCTCACCGCCGCCGACACCGGTCACCTCGCCGCCGTCGCCGCGGTCGCCGCCGTACGGACCGGTCTGGCCGCGAAGGTCGCGGTGCCGGTCCGCGGGACCTTCGTCCATCTTCCCGGCCTCGGGCGGATGCGCGCCGTCGGCCAGGACCGCGCAGAGGTGGACGTTCACGACGGGTCGTTCGCGGTGCGGGTGGACGGCCGGTGGCTGTCGGAGGACAGCCCGCTCTGGGAGCCGATCCGCCCGATCGAGGCCGCCGGGCTCCGTCTGCTGCTCGACGACGTCGATGCCTACCGCGACTGCTACGGCACGCCCGTAGAGGACCGGTTGACCGACGAGGCGGCCGCCGCCCTGGGTGAGGTCGTCGGCGCCGCGCTGGCCTTCCTGTCCGAGGACCGGCGGGCCGCCGTACGAGCCGGCCTTCGGGTGGTGACGCCCCTGCCCCGCGGTGCGAACGGCGCGACGAGCCGCGCGGCGTACGGCGCGGTCGCCCTCCCTCTCGGCGCCGGCCCGGAGACGACGGCCCGGCTGCTCGTCGAGCACTTCCACCGGGCCCAGTTCGGTGCGCTGCTCGATCTGCTCGATCTCGCCGGCGGCGACACGAGCCGCGAACTGCTGCTGTGTGACGCTTACGGGCTGCTCTCCGTCGCCGATTTCCTCGCGGACGAGGAGCGCGAGCGGCTGGCGACGACGATCGGCCGGATCACCGGCGGCACGCTGCCGGTGATGGGGCGTCGCTTCGCCGAGGGGCTCGCCGAGGCCGCCGCCCGCCTGCCCCTGCTCGCGGGTTCCCGGCAGGAGTGACGCGATGCCGGACCTGGCCATGTCCGCCCTCGCGTTCATCTCCTTGTTCGGCCGCCTCTCCACGGGCCCGCCGTCATCGGGGGCACGGGGCCGGGCCGACGGCCGTGCGGATCGCGCCCTCCGGCAGGACGCGCTGGTCCGGTCGCTGCGCCGGCTGGGCCTGCGGTCCGGTCAGACCGTGCTGGTGCACGCCTCGCTGCGCAGCATCGGCAGGATCGAAGGCGGGGTCGCCTCGCTGGCCGGCGCCTTGCTGAGAGTCCTCGGCGCCAGGGGCACCCTCGTCGTCCCCACCTTCACGTCCGGCAACTCGGACACATCGCGCTCCTATCGCGAGGCCACCCGGGGGATGACCGACGAGGAGAGGAGACGGTACCGCGACGCCATGCCCGCCTTCGACGTCAGGAAGAGCTCCTCGATCGAGTGCGGAGTGCTGTCGGAGCATCTGCGGACGCTGGACGGCGCGGTCCGCAGCGCGCATCCGCAGACCTCCTTCGCCGCCGTCGGCCGGAACGCGGGGTGGCTCATGGCCGACCACGATCTCGAGAGCCACCTCGGGGAGCAGTCGCCGCTGGCCAAACTGGTGAAGACGGAGGCGATGGTGCTGTTGCTCGGCGTCGGGTTCGACAAGTGCAGTTCCTTCCATCTGGCGGAGTACCGGTACCGGCTCGACCCGCCGAAGACCCGGTACGGATGCGTGGTCGAGATCCGCGGACGACGCACGTGGGTCGATTACGAGGACGTCGTTCTGGACGACCGTGATTTCGCGGAGTGCGGCGCCGCACTGGAAAGGACCGAAAAGATCAGCCGGGGCCGGGTGGGTAATGCCGAAAGCAGGCTGTTCCCACTTCCGATGGCCGTGGCCTTCGCCGAGCGATGGTTGTCCGAAAAACGGGTGACGAGCAGAGGAATAATGCGATATTCCTGTCTGCTCTGAAGCGAGAGCTTATAGTGAGGGCACCGGCGGCGTGCGGGAGGTGTGGTGGCTGGTACCTCGGGTACTGGAGACCATCTTCCGTATTTCTTCCTCAGCTATGCACGCACGCCCCGCACGCATCCCGACGACGACAACCCCAACCTTCCCGTGGAAAAGCTCTACAAGGAGCTGTGCCGGGAGATACTGCAGCACACGTCCCTGCCCGCGGGCGTTCCTCCGGGTTTCATGGACATGGACATCCCCCCGGGCGTCGAGTGGGACAAACGCCTGGCCAAGGAGCTGGCGACCTGCCGGGTCTTCGTCCCCCTCTACTCGCGGCGCTACTTCCGGAGCGAGCAGTGCGGCAAGGAATGGGCCGCCTTCGACCTGCGCAGACGGCTGCATCTGGACGGGCGCCGGAGCATTCCCGAAGTGATCGTCCCCGCGTTCTGGGTTCCGGTTCCGGACTTCGAACTTCCCGATATGGTCAGATCCATTCAATTCACCCATCCGGACCTCGGGGCGCACTATCTCGAACGAGGCCTGTACGGCCTCATGAAGATCAGGAGATACCGCGACCATTACAAGTCCGCAGTGGACGCGCTGGCCCATCGCATCATCGAGGTGGCCGAGGGAGTGCGGCTCCCGCCGAGCACGCCCTGCGACTACGGCAGCATAAAGAGCGCCTTCAACCGCGACGAGGAACGCCGTTTCCTGATAGCCGTACTCGCCCATACGACGGCCACTCGTACGGCACCGCGGGATGCGCGGTTCTACGGGTCCTCCCCGTGTGACTGGAACCCCTATCACCCCGAGGACCCTCGGCCCGTGGCGCAGATCGCCGCCGACATCGTGCGCCGCCTGGGCTTCGAACCCGACGTCGGGACCTTCCTCCACCACCATGAGGAACTGCTGGGTGCAGGGGCGGCCAGTTGCCCCGGGATCGTGCTGCTGGACGTGTGGACGGCCCTCGATCCGCAGTTCCGGCCGTTGCTCGAGGCGTTCGACCGGGCCGACAAGCCATGGGTGGGCGTGGTCGTGCCCTGGAGCGGCGCCGACTCCCAGACCGGCCAGAACGCGCCGGAGTTACGCGCGGCGCTGCGTGCCCTGCTGCCGGCGAAACTGGCGCAGGGCCGGCCGGCCGCGCGGCGGGCCGTGAGCGACACCTCCACCGTGGCCGGTTTCGAGACGTCGCTGCGGCCGGTCGTGGAGGCCGCCGGCAACTCCTACCTACGGCACGGACGCGCGTTCCCGCCGCAGGTGCCCGGCAGCGGGCGCCCGCGGCTGTGGCCGCTCACGCCGGAAGAACCCGCACCAGACGACCCGCCGGTACGGAAGGGGAGGCCATGAGCGAGCGAAACGAACGCATCAGGAAACATCGTGCCCCTGGCTCACGCGACCCCGAGCCGCGAGGCGAGGGGGTGGCATGAGCGAGCTGCGGGACGGCCACATCATCACCTTCTACTCCTACAAAGGGGGGACGGGCAGGACGATGGCGCTGGCCAACACGGCCTGGATCCTCGCCTCCAGCGGCCACCGCGTGCTGGTCGTGGACTGGGACCTGGAGTCTCCCGGCCTGCACAAGTTCTTCCGTCCCTTCCTGGACGGGGAGATGATCAGCGGCACGGCCGGCGTGATCGACCTGATCAAGGACTTCGCCTGGGCCGCGACCCGTCCCGATCCACGTCCCGCCGACTGGCACACGCAGTACGCGAACGTGGGGCGGCACGTCGTGTCGGTCGAATGGCCCCACTTCCCCGACGGCGGCTCTCTCGATTTCCTTCCCGCCGGGCGGCAGAACCGCGACTACTCCTCGCTGGTGTCCACCTTCGACTGGGACAACTTCTACGAGCGGCTGGGCGGAGGGCAGTTCCTCGACGCCCTGCGGGTGGACATGCGGCGCGGCTACGACTACGTGCTCATCGACAGCCGCACCGGGCTGAGCGACATCGCCGACATCTGCACGGTCCACTTCCCCGACACCGTGGTGACCTGCTTCACCCTCAGCGACCAGAGCATCGAGGGGGCCGCACGGGTCGCGGCGGAGATCGCCGAGCGGTTCCCTGACCGCCGTATCAGGATCCTGCCGATCCCCATGCGCGTGGACGACGCGGAGAAGGAGAAGCTCGACGCCGGCCGGGCGTTCGCCCGCAGCCAGTTCGAGGGGTTCCCCAGCGGCATCGCCCATGATCACGGCAACTACTGGGGCGCCGTCGAGATCCCCTACAAGCCGTTCTACGCGTACGAGGAGACCCTGGCGACCTTCGGCGACGCGCCCGGCTCCCCCGGCTCGCTGCTGGCCGCCTACGAGCGGCTCACGAGCGTCATCACCGGAGGCCGGGTCGCGTCCCTTTCCCCGCTGGACGAGGACCTGCGCCTGAGCTACCGGGAACTGTTCGTCCGGCGCCGCCCGTCGCTGTCGAACGAGGTCACCCTGAGCTACGTCCCGGAGGACCGGTTGTGGGCGGAGTGGATCGCCGCCGTGCTGGCCCAGGCGGGTCTGCGGGTCCGCACGCAGGGGGGCGACCGCGAGGAGGTCGAGGGCGGCCAGGGGCGGCCCCCTGAGGCGGCGGCCCGCACGGTCGCGCTGCTGTCCCCCGCGTACCTGCGCTCGCGGCAGGCACGCGAGACGTGGCGCGCCGCCGAGGGCCTCGCCGCACTGTCGGTCAATCTCGTCCCCGTCCGGGTGTCGGACGTACGGCTCCCGCAGTCGTACGCCGACCCGCCCGCGCTGGACCTGTTCCGGTTGGACGAGCAGCACGCGGCCGCCGCACTGCTGCGCGCCCTCGATCGCCCGTCGGGGGCCGAGGCCGCCGGGCAGGGAGGGACGCCGCGGTATCCCGGCATCCAGCCGGCCATCGTGAACCTGCCGACGAGGAACGCCGCCTTCACGGGCCGCAGCGAGATGCTGGAGCGGCTGCGGGACCAGCTCGTCGGCGGCAGTCAGGCCGTGGTGACCCAGGTGCAGGAAGGCCGCACCCAGGCCCTGTTCGGGCTCGGCGGCGTGGGCAAGACGCAGCTGGCCATCGAGTACGCCCACCGTTTCATGAGCGACTACGACGTGGTGTGGTGGGTGTCGGCGGAGCAGCCGGAACTGCTGAACGGCTCGATGGCCGATCTGGCCGAGCGGCTGGGCATCAGGACCGGCGACAACCTGGCGGAGGCGGCGCTGGCGGCCAAGGACGCGCTGCGGCGAGGCGAGCCGTACGCCCGCTGGCTGCTGATCTTCGACAACGCCAACAGCGCGGAGGACGTGCAGCACTATCTCCCGGGTGGCTCCGGGCATGTGCTGATCACGTCGCGGAGCCAGACCTGGTCGCAGATCGCCAAACCGCTGGAGATCGACGTCTTCACCCGGGAGGAGAGTCTGGAGCACCTGCGGCGGCGGGTGGCCGATCTCAGCGACGAGGACGCCGACCGGGTGGCCGCCGCGCTGGGCGACCTGCCGCTCGCCATCGAGCAGGCCGGTGCGTGGCTGCAGGAGACCGGCATGAGCGTCGACGAGTACGTCGACAAGCTCTCCAAGCAGCCCGTCAGGACGCTCGCGCTCGGGGACTCCCCGACCTACCCGACCTCGGTCGCCGCGACCTGGAACGTGTCCTTCGAGCGCCTGCGGGAAAAGTCGCCCGCGGCGGTCCGGCTGCTCCAGCTGCTGGCCTTCTTCGCCGCGGAACCGGTGTCGCTGTCGATGCTGTACGGCGACGAGACCGTGCGCTGCCTCGTCCCGTACGACGACTCGCTGCGCGAGAAGATCATGGTCGGGCGGCTGGTGCGCGAGCTGAACAGGTTCGCCCTCGCCAAGGTCGACCAGCGCAACAACTCGGTGCAGGTGCACAGGCTCGTGCAGGCCGTGCTGCGCGACCAGATGGACGACGACGAGCGTGAGCGCACCGTCCACGAGGTGCACCGCATCCTCCTGGGCGCCCGGCCGCGCGAGGGCGACACGGACGACCCCGGCAACTGGCCCCGGTACGACGAGATCTGGCCGCACCTCGTTCCGTCCAATGCGGAGGACTGCGACGAGGAGGAGACCCGGCAGCTGCTGATCGACCGCGTGCGGTACCTGTATCGGCGGGGCGAGTTCGACCGGGCGCTGAGCCTCGGCCTCCGACTGGAGGAGCTCTGGATCAGGAAGCTCGGCGACTACGACCGGCAGACGCTCTACCTGCGCTTCCACATGGGGAACGTGCTGCGCGCCCAGGGCAGGTACCGCGAGGCGTGCGATCTCAACCGGGCGATCCTTGACGACCAGCGCCGGGTGCTGCCCGACCCGCACCCGCACACGCTGCAGACCGCGGGAAGCCTCGCCGCGGACCTGCGGGCCCTCGGCGAGCTGACCGAATCGCTGCGGATGGAGCAGGAGACCTATGCCCGGACCAAGGAGCTCTTCTTCGACGACCATCCGCGCGTCCTGGCGGCGGCCAACAACCTGGCCGTCGCCCTGCGGCACGTCGGCGACATCAACGCCGCGCGCCGGCTCGACCAGGAAACCGCGGACAAACGCCGTGAGGTGCTCGGTCCCGCCCATCCGTTCACGCTCCTGTCCGAGACGAACCTCGCCTTGGACATCCGCGAGGCCGGGGAGTTCGCGAAGTCGGCCGACCTGCTGCGGGAGACGCTCGACAGCTACGCCGAGGTGTCCGGCCCCGAGCTCCCCGACACGTTGAACACGGCGCGCAGCCTCGCCGTGTCCCTGCGGGAGACCGGCGCGCTCGCGGAGGCCCGGCGGCTCACGGAGACGACCTACGAGCGCTGTCTCCAGCGCTTCGGCCCCGAGTCGCCCGACACCGTCGCGTGCAAGCTGAGTCTCGCCTGCGACCTCGCCGCGGCGGGCGACAGGCGACGTGCGTTCGAGCTCGCCTCCGAGGTCAGGGGCAGCTACGAGGGCACACTGGGCGCGGACAACCCGTACACGCTGATCGCGGCCAACAACCTCACGATCTACCTGCGGCAGCTCGGGGAGCTCGCCGAGAGCCGGGCGCTGGGCACCCGGACCCTCACGACGCTGCGGCGCAAGCTCGGGCCCGATCACCCCTTCTCGCTCGCGTGCGCCGTCAACGTGGCCAACGTGCTGGGAGACCTGCAGGACTATGCCGAGGCCGAGAAGCTGCAGCGGGACACGCTCGACCGGCTGCGGACGGTCCTCGGCTCCTATCACCCCACCACGCTGATCTGCGAGGCCGACCTGGCCGTCACCCTGCGCGACGTCAGGCGGACCGACGAGGCGCGGGTGCTGCGCGAGCCCCTGCTCGTGCAGCTCCGCCGGATCCTCGGGGAGGCGCACCCGGTCGTCGCCGCGGTCCTGGACTGGCGCCGCCTCGACCGTGAGCTGGAACCTCTCCCCTGGTGACTCCCGCCGGGGACGGCAGGCGGGCGGATCAGGCCGCCTGCCCGTCCCTGGCGAGCCAGCCCAGCAGGTCGGGCAGCACGTGGAAGGCGTGGAAGTGCGCCGCGCCCCGTTGGATCCGCACCGTGGCGGTCGGTATCCGCCCGGCCAGCCAGCGGGAGTGGCTGACCGGCGAGAACACGTCGTCCTCGCCGTGCCACAGGAGGGTGGGCACCCTGATGTCCGCGGGGTCGAACCCCCACGGCGAGCAGAAGGCCATGGCGTCGTCGATCCAGCCGTAGGCGGAGGTCCGTACGGCCTCCGCGAAGGTCTGCACCAGCATGGTCCGGATCCCGGCGTCCGCGATCACGTTCCTGTCCGGCTCCGGCAGCTCGTCGTACAGGGTGTTGACGAGCCGTACGGGGTCCTCGCGGATCTCGGCGGCGGTCGGGCCGAGCCGCGCCGCGAGCCGCGCCCGCCCCTGCATGGCGGTCATGTACTCCGTGACGTTGCCCTCGGTCATGCCGTCGAACCAGTCGAGGCCCTCCGCCTCCCGCGGGGCGAGCCCGACGAGCACGGCGGCCCGGGTGACCCGGTGGGGAATCAGGGCGGCGCAGGCGAGTGCGTGCGGCCCGCCGCCGGAGCGGCCCACCACCGCGAAGCGGTCCAGGCCGAGGTGGTCCGCGATGGCGGCCACGTCGGCGGCGACGTCCCCCACGCTGCGGCCCTCGTGCCGGTCGGAGTCGCCGTATCCCGGCCGGTCGTAGGTGATGAGCCGCACTCCGAGCCGGTAGAGCAGGCCTTCCCGTGGAAGGGGGCCGATCCGGCTGCCCGGCGTCCCGTGGAGCAGGAACACCGGCCTGCCCCCGTGGATCTTTCCCCGCTGCGCGACCGCGAGGCGCCGCTCGCGATCCGCCGACCACACCCCGTCCGTCAACGCCCGGCCCTCCCGTGGCGATCGTCGATGGATCTCAGGCCCAGCATCCACCGAACCGGTGTGACGCGAAAGAGCCCGACGGCATCGGAACGGCAACACCTTTGTGGAATGGAGGCTGGAGCGTTCCCTTTAGACGGGTTATTTTCAAAAAGAGGCATGTGCCGCCCAGCGAAGGAGAGGGTTTATGGCCTTTCCCGCGAGCTATGTGGTGCGTGCGATATTCGCGGGCCTGGCGGTGGCCGCATTAGTGACCGGATATATCGGCCTCCATACGTATGCGAAAACGCTGGGCCTGCCGTCGAATCCGCTCGACCTCCTGTACTGGGACCTGCAGCTGTTCGTGTTCGACTCCGCGCCGCTCGACGAGCCGAACCCGCTCCCGGCCGCGCTGGAGTTCGCCCGTTTCGCCGCGCCGGGCGTGACGGTCTACACGCTGGTGGACGGAGCCCGCCTCCTGTTCGCCGCCGAACTGCGGCGGTTGCGGGCGCGCAGGTCGAAGGAGCACGTGGTCGTGTGCGGGTCGGGGTCGGCGGCCCTGGCCCTGGTGGAACGGCTGCGGGTGACGGAAACGCGGATAGTGGTGATCAGCTCGGCCCCGGTCGCCGCCGCGGGCGACCGCAAGGTGCTCCATGTCGGCGGCGACGCACGCAGCCCCGCCACCCTGCGGGCCGCCGGGATCCAGCGGGCCTCCGTCCTGTACGCCTGCGAGCAGGACAGCTCGGCCAACACGGCGATCGCGCTGGCGGCGCACGGCGTGACCAGGCCCGGCGGCAGGCGGCCGCTGGCGGCGTACGCCCTGATCTCCGATCCCGATTTGTGCGCCGCCCTGCGGGCCCGCAGGCTGAGCCTTCCCGGCAGGCCCCGGCTGCGCCTCGACTTCTTCAACCTGGACGAACTCGCCGCCCGGGTGCTCCTGAACCGGCACCCGATCGTGAACGAGCGGCCGGTCGTCGTCATCGGGCTGGACGCCTTCGGCCGCAGCCTGCTGGTCGAGATGGCGCGCAGGAGGCGGCTGATCCCCTCGCCGTACCCGCTGCCCGTGACGATCATCGACGCGGACGCCGCGCGGACCGTCGAGGCGGTGTGCCGCAGATTCGAGTTCGTGACCGAGGTGTGCGCGCTGACCACGCACGACGCGCCGCCCGGCGACCTGCCGCTCGGGGAGCTGCTGCCGTCGCAGCCGCCGCAGCGGGTGTTCGTCTGTCACGCCGACCAGGATCTCGCGCTCAAGACCGCGCTCACCTCGCTGCGCCTGTGGAACTGCGGGCCGGGGTCGCTCGTGGTGCGGGTCGAGGAGGCCGGCACCTTCGGCCGGGCCTTCGAGAGCGTCAACCTGCTGGAGGGGCTGTCCGGCGCCCTGCGTGTCTTCGCGGTCAACGAAGAGGCCGGCGACCCGCGGCTCATCGTGGAGGACCTGGTGGAGACGCTGGCCCGGGCGATCCACGACAGCTACGTCGCGGAGAACACCGCGCGCCGTCACGTGCGGGCGACCAACCCGTCGCTGGTCCCGTGGGAGAGCCTGCCGCCGCACCTGCGGGCGGCGAACCGGGGGCAGGCGGAGGACATCGGCCGCAAGCTGACGAGCATCGGCTGCGCCCTCGCTCCGCGCGTGGAGCCCGAGCTGCATTTCGCCTTCAAGGACTATGAGATCGAGCAACTTGCGATGATGGAGCACGAGCGGTGGCTGCGGGACCTGGTCGCCGACGGGTGGGCCCGCGGCCCTGTCCGCGACGAGGAGAACAGGAGACACCCCGACCTGGACAGCTGGGACAACATCTCGGACGCTGCGAAGGAGAGGGACCGCGACACCGTGCGGAACCTTCCGCGCATCCTGGCCACCGCCGGTTTTCAGATCGTACGGGTCGGCTGAACGATTGACTTCCTCCCCCGCCTGAAACGTGGGGTTCCACCCCTCACGGGATGGGTTTCCTGCTTCACCCGCCGACCGCCGAAGGGAGGACCCTTGCGGACTCACGTCAGCTCCACAGGCGGACACCGCTCGACCAGCGGCCAGGATGTTCGTGGCGGCGTTGACGTCCCGGTCGTGCCGGGTGCCGCATCCCGGGCACGTCCAGTGCCGGGTCGACAGGGACAGTGCGGCGAGCAGGTGCCCGCACCCGCTGCACGTCTTCGAGCTGGGAAACCGGCGGTCGATCACGACCAGGCACCGCCCGGCACGCGCGCTTTTGTACTCCAGCTGACGGCGAAACTCCCCCCACCCGCGGCGCTTCGCCCGGCCGGTCAGCGAAATGAGCAAGACATCACCGCTTCACGCTCCGGGCTGTCCCGGCTTCGTCGGGTCACCCCTTACGGGGGCAGGATTCCTCCCGGTCCTGAAGCTGAAGGACCGGACTTCCTCCGGAGGATTCGGTGAGAGGGATGACCACGATCGCGTTCACCGGCCACCGGGGCCTGCCGCGGGACACGGCCGACCGCGTCCGACGCGCCCTGCGGGCCGTGCTCGCCGGGCGGGGCCGGCCGCTGGTGGGCCTGTCCTGCCTCGCCGAGGGCGCGGACCAGCTCTTCGCACGGGAAGTGCTGCGCGCCGGCGGCGACCTCGACGTGGTCGTGCCCGCCGGCCGATACCGGGAGAGCCTGCCCCGCGTGGCCCGGACGGCCTACGACGAGTTGCTCTCACTCGCGCGGCGCGTGCACCGGATGCCGTTCGAACGGCCGGAGCCTGTGGCGTTCATGGCCGCCTCCGTCTTCATGCTCGAGCGGGCGGACGAGCTGCTCGCCGTCTGGGACGGGCTCCCGGCACGCGGTTTCGGCGGCACGGCCGACGTCGTCGCGCACGCCCGCGAGCAGGAGATGCGGGTGCTGGTGCTCTGGCCGCCCGGCTCGCGCAGGGACTGATACGAAGGGATCGGCACGAAGGGACCGGCACGAGGGGGCTGGCGGGTGAGCATGGCGGTGGGCAGGATCCGGCGGGTCGACGCGCTGCGCGGGTTCGCCGTGTGCGGAATCATGCTGGTCAACGCCTGGCAGCAGACGGTGCGGCGGGGGCCGACCTCGCTGGACTGGGTGATGGCGAACCTGTTCCAGAGCCGCTTCTACCCGATGTTCGCGTTCCTGTTCGGGCTGTCGTTCGCGCTGTTCCTGCGCTCGGCGCGGCTGCGCACGCGGCGCCCGCGCGTCGTCATGCTCCGGCGCCTGGCCGTGCTCGCCGTGCTGGGCGCGGCGCACACGGTGATCGAGCCCGGCGAGGTGCTGCTGCCGTACGCGCTGCTGGGGGCCGTCGTCCTGCTTCCCGCGAGTCTCCTGCCGCGCGGGGCGGTGCTGCTCGTGGGCTGCGGCACGCTGGTCGCCGCCGTGCTCGACTCTCATCCGTACGTGCTGATCACCGCGCTGTTCCTGCTCGGCCTGGGCGCCGTTCCGGCAGAGGCGGAGCGGGGGGCGACACGCCTCGGCGGGGCCGACGGCCTGGGCGGCGGGCCGTTGCTCGGCGTCGTGTGCGGAACTGCGGCCCTGCTCGCGGCCGGGCTCACCTGGTGGTGGAACCACGCGCCGCCCGGCGGCGGGGTCTACCAGGCCGCGGCGTTGTGCGGCGCGGTGGCGTACGCGGCGGCGTTCCTGCTGCTCGCCCGTCATACGGCGGTGTTCGAGGCGCTGGGACGGATGGCGCTGACCAACTACGTGACGGGCACGACGGTGATCGCGCTGGCGATGCCGCTGCTGGAGGCCGACGGCACGGGGACCGCCATCGTGGTGCTCGCCGTCGTCACCGTCGCCGCGCAGGCGGTCTTCTGCAGGTGGTGGCTCACCCGGCACCGGTACGGCCCGCTGGAACGGGTGTGGCGCACGCTCACCTGGTGGGGCACTTCGCGGGGCACCTGGTGGGGCGTGGCGGCGACCGGGCAGACTGTGGTCCGTGACCCGCGTAGCGCTGTGCCAGATCCCCGTCGACCACGACCCGGAGACCAACCTCGCGACCGTGCGTGACGCACTCGCGCGGGCCCGGGGGGCGGACCTCGCCGTGTTCCCCGAAGCGACGCTCGCCCGGTTCGGCCCGGGCATCCTCGAGACGGCCCAGCCGCTGGACGGCCCGTTCGTCACCGGCCTGGCCGAGGCCGCGCGCGAGCACGGCACGGCCGTCATCGCCGGCGTCTTCGAACCCGCCGCGGACGGCAGGGTCTGGAACACCGCGGTCGCCCTGCGGGAGGACGGCTCGCTCGCCGCGGCCTACCGGAAGATCCACCTGTTCGACTCCTTCGGCGCGAAGGAGTCGAAGCTGGTCGCGCCGGGGGACGCGCCGGCGGTCGTGGAGCTGGCGGGGCTCAGGATCGGGCTCATCACCTGTTACGACGTCCGCTTCCCCGAGCTGGCCCGCGCGCTGGTCGACCAGGGCGCGGACACGTTCGCGGTGATCGCCGCCTGGGGCTCGGGGCCGCTGAAGGAGGACCACTGGACGACTCTCGTCCGGGCAAGGGCCATCGAGAACACCACGTGGACCATCGCGGTCGGTCAAGCACCCAATCCCGCCATACCGGACGGGTTTGGTGTCGGCCGCAGCATGCTCGCCGACCCGATGGGCGTCGCCCGGCATGACCTGGGCACGGGCCCCGGCGTGCTGATCGCGGAGATCGACGCGGCGTGGACCGAGACCGCGCGCGCCACCCTCCCCTCGCTCGAACACCGCCGGCTCGGAGTCGGGAGATCGTAAACTTGGCCCCATGAGCGAGCCGGGACGCAGGACGCGGATGCAGAAGGTGGTTCCGCCGCGGCTGCTCGTGCCGTACCTGTCGGGCCGTCGCACGATCATCTCCGGCTACGTCTACCGCGTGCAGGACTGCGACCGCCTCACCACCCCCGCCGCGCTCGTCGAGGCCCTCGACCTGTGCTTCGACGGATCGGAGCTGACGCCGGACGTGCCCGAGCTGTACATCATGCGCTGGGACGCGCGGGACATCGACACCTACGTCGTCCCGTACGGCCCGCACATGGGCGGTGATTGGAGCGATGCACCGCCCTTCACCGGGAACGGCTTCACCGCCTCGCGCGAGCAGGTGGTGCCGCAGTTCCACACGATGCCCATGCCGATCCCCGCGGGCGCGGAGATCGTGCACCTCACCGCGGCCGGAGAGCGTCCCTTCGCCGGGTACGACGGCCTGACCTGGCGGCCGGCGCGATGAGCGAGATCGAGCCGGCCGGTCTGGGATTCGTCGCCCGCTACCGCGACCGGGACTACGCCGCCGCGGTCGGGCCCGGTGGCGACGACGTGGTGCTGTTCAGCGAGACGCCGCAGGAGGGGTTCACCGCCGGGGGCGGCTACTGGCGGCTCCGGGTGAGCAGGTCCGCGCTGGAACGGCTCACCCTGCTGCGCACGGTCGGGGCCTTCGGCGGCGAGCCGTGCCTGGTGCTGGACGAGGACGACGGCGGCGACGGCGGAGAGGGCGGCCTGCACATCGCCTACACCGGCCACAACGGCCTCAAGGCCGAGGCGCTCGGTTACTGGCTGGTGGACCACGGCGCGTACGAGGTGGTCGTACCCCGCGACGAGGTCCACGCGATCCGGGTGGAGCGCGTGCCCGTGCCGCTCGCTCCTGACCGGGCGGACGGTCAGGAGCCCAGCGACCGATAGCGTGCGAACCGGGCCGCGATCCGCTCCCCCGCCGGGCGCTCCAGCAGGCCCGCGATCTCGTGTTCGAGGGTGCGGCCGGCCCTGCGGCAGAACTCCTCCGGCTCGTACGCCGCGTCGGGACGTTCCGGCACGACCCGGTCCACGATGCCGTCCCGCCGCAGGTCTGCGGCCCGTACGCCCTGAGCCGCGGCGATCTCCGGGGCGAAGTCGACGGTGCGGTACAGCAGCGCCGACGCGCCCTCCGGCGGGAGCGGAGACAGCCAGGCGTGCTGCGCGCAGACCACCCGGTCGGCCGGGAGCAGGGCCAGCGCGGCGCCGCCCGCGCCCTCGCCCAGCAGCAGGCACACGGTCGGCGCGTCGAGCATGACGAGATCGGCCAGGCAGCGGGCGATCTCGGCGGCCAGGCCGCTCTCCTCGGCCGCCTTCGACAGCTCTGCGCCGCCGGTGTCGACGACCGTGACCAGCGGCAGGCGCAGTTCGGCGGCCAGGCGCATGCCGCGCCGGGCCACCCGCAGCCCGGCGGGGCCGAGTGAGCCGCCCGCCCGCTGCCGCAGCCGGTCCTGACCGAGGACGACGGCCGGCGCGGCGCCGAATCTGGCCAGCGCAAGCAGGAGGCCGGGGTCGCGCTCTCCCGTGCCGGTGCCGTGCAGCGGGGTCACGTCCCGCGCGCCGTGCTTGAGCAGGTCGCGCACGCCGGGGCGGTCGTCGCGGCGCGAGCGGGTGATGGCTTCCCATGCCGGGACCGGCTCGGCCGGCTCCTCGGGTTCCGGGCCGGGCTCCATGCCGGCGCGCGGCGCGCAGAGCACCGCCAGCGTCCGGATCGCGATCTCCCGTGCGTCCTCGGCCGACACCACGGCGTCGACCAGCCCGTGGGCGTAGAGGTTCTCGGCGACCTGGACCCCCTTGGGGAACGAATAGCCGTGCAGCGACTCGAAGACCCGCGGCCCGAGGAAGCCGATGAGCGCTCCCGGCTCCGCGGCCGTCACGTGCCCGAGCGAGCCCCACGACGCGAACACTCCGCCCGTCGTGGGATGACGCAGGTAGACGACGTACGGCAGGCCGGCGGCGCGGTGGGCGGCGACCGCCGCGGTGATCTTCACCATCTGGGTGAAGGCCAGCGCGCCCTCCTGCATCCGCGTGCCGCCGCTGGCGGGGGCGGCGAGCAGCGGCAGACGCTCGGCGGTGGCCCGTTCGACGGCCCGGACGAGCCGTTCGGCGGCCGTCACCCCGATCGAGCCGGCCAGGAAGGAGAACTCGCAGGCGACGACGGCCACCCGGCGGCCGTCGAGGGTGCCCTCGCCGGTGACGACCGACTCGTCGTATCCCGTCCTGGCGCGGACGCGGGCGAGCTCGGCGGCGTACTCCGACCCCGGCGCGGCCCGGTCACGCGGGGGCTCGTCCCACGACTTCCACGAGTGCGGGTCGAGCACCCGCGCGATCAGCGTCCTCGCGTCCGGCCTGCCCACGTCCGCCTTGTTCATGGCGCGCCCGCCGGCACACCGATCTCCCGCAACGTCGCGAGCCGGTGCTCGGGGTCGTGCGTCGCCAGCGCCTTCTCCATATCGGCGATCAGCTCTTCCCGCTGGACGAACCTATCTCCCTGTTTGTCGCATATTTCGGCATTTCAGGATCGATGTCCAGTAGCTGAGCGATTTTGCGCCGCTGCCCACCGGCGAGGGCCGTGACCCGGACCGGCCGCCGCGCCCCGTGTACACCCCGTGGCGACGGCCGCCGGCCGTCCGGTCCGTCAGCGGTGCGCGCGGTGGCCGCGCACCTGGTCCATCAGCCGGCGCAGCCGCTGCTGGTTCTGCGGATCACGTACCGCGGTCTTGGTCTTCTCGACGTTTTCCCGACCCTTGGGGCTCTGCAGGTAGTCCCTGATGCGCTGAACGATAGACGCCATTTGTATCTCACCATCCCGTTTGTGCCGCTACTGAACGGCTACCCACGGACACCGCCGCCAATCACCGGCGCCCGGCGGCGGGCGTCAGACGGTGTCCACCTCCGCGCGCTGGAGGCCGCCGGAGAGTTTCGGATAGCCGGGGCCGCGGTCGAAGAAGGCGGCGGGACGCGTCTCGCGCAGCCGCTCCCGCAGACGCCCGGTCGCCTCGGCGTCGACGACGATCTCGTCGCGGGTGCCGGTCAGGACGACGCCGTAGTCCTCCCGCGCGCCCTCGAACGAGACCTTCCCGTCGCGGACGTCGGCGGCCACCTTCTCGGCCGGCCGGTCGTACGGCGAGCCCCAGCCGCCTCCGCCGGTCGTGCGGATGCGGATGACCTGCCCGGCGCGTACCGGGAAGTCGTCGACCAGGCCCTCCATCTCCACGCCGTCCACGGTGACCTGGAAGGGACGGCCCGCCCGGCCGCCGTTGACGCCCCAGCACGACAGGATCGAGCGGTCGGCGATCGACATGAAGGAGGCGTCCCGCAGCATGCGGATGTGCTTGTCGTAGCCGAGGCCGCCGCGGAACTCCCCGGGCCCGCCGCTGTCCACGGCCAGGCCCAGCCGCTCCACCCGGAACGGCCAGCGTGACTCGGCGAACTCCACCGGGATGTTGCGGCTGTCGGGCACCACGTGGATGGTGTCCTCCCCGTCGGCGTACCAGCGCCCGCCCGACCCGCCGCCCAGCACTTCACGCATGAGGTACGGCCCGTCGTCCGACTCGCCGTACACGCCGGTGTAGCGGATGGTCTCCTGGTCGGCGGGCATGCGGCCGCCGGTCGCCTTGGCCAGGACGCCCGCGAGCACGCCGAGCAGGCGCAGGATCACGAACGTGCGGGCGTTGGTGGGCGCGGGGAAGATCGGCGTGAGCAGGGTGCCCTTCTCCGGGAAGACCATCCTGATCAGCGGCACGACGCCCTCGTTGACGTCGAGCTCGGCCATCCGTTCGGGCGTGTCCGCGAGGTTGCGCAGGACCGGCGCCAGCCACTTCTTCAGGAAGACCCCGTCGGCGTAGTCGCCCGCGTGGTTGATCGGCCCCTTGGCCTGGGGGGAGGTGCCGGTGAAGTCGATGGTGAGCGGGGTGTCCGCGGAGTGGTCGACGGTGAGCGTGATGCGCTGGGCGTGCAGGCGCGGCTCGTCCACGCCGTCGTGTTCCGCGTAGTCCTCCCAGACGTGTACCCCCTCGGGGATCTTCGCCAGCAGTTCGCGGCGGAACGTCTCCGTCGTCGTGTCGATGATCGCGTCGAAGCACGCCTCGACCGGCTCCCTGCCGTACCGGTCGAACAGCTCGCCGAGCCGCCGGGCGCCCATGAGGCAGGCCGAGCATTCCGCGTCGAGGTCTCCGGCCAGGGAGTCGGGCATGCGGGAGTTGCGCGTCATGATCGTGAGCGCGGCGCGGTTGGGCGCGCCCTGGTCCCACAGCTTGATCGGCGGGACCATCAGGCCCTCCTCGAACGCGCTGCGCGCGTGCGACGGCATGGACCCGGGCACCGCGCCGCCGATGTCGTCGTGGTGGCCGAACGCCTGGACGAACGCGACGACCTCGCCCTCATGGAAGACCGGCACCGTCACGCACAGGTCGGGCAGGTGGCCGATGCCGCCCTCGGACAGGTAGACGTCGTTGTGGAAGAACACGTCGCCCGGTCGCATCGTCTCGATCGGGAAGTCGCGGACGACCGGCTGCACCAGCGCCGAATAGGAGCGCCCGGTCAGCTTGCGCAGCCGCGCGTCGTGGATGCCGGCACGGAAGTCGTGCGCGTCGCGGATCATGGGCGAGCGGGCGGTCCGCGCGATCGCCGTCTCCACCTCCATCTCGACCGAGGCGAGCGTGCCCTCCACGATCTCCACGAGCACGGGGTCGGCGGTCCTACCGGTCATCGCTCACCACCACGAGGTTGCCGTAGTCGTCCATGGTCGCCGTGAAGCCGGGGTGCACCGGCAGGGTCGAGCCGTACTCCTCGACGACGGCCGGGCCGCGCACCACGGCTCCCGCGCCGAGGTCGCCGCGGCGGTAGATCACGGTCCTGCCCCACCGCTCGTAGTACACGTCGCGGGTCGCGACCGGGCTCGGCTCGTCCTCCTGGCGCGGCCTGCGCGCGATCTTCGGCCGGGTGATGGGACCGATGCCCGACACCCGGAGGTTGACCCACTCGACGGCGTGGCGGGGATCGCCGCGGTAGCCGTACCCGTAGAGCCTCTCGTGCTCGGCGTGGAACCGCTCGGCGACCACGCCGAGCCACGCCTCGTCCACGGGCCCGTCGGGGGCCGGCACCCGCACCTCGTACGCCTGGCCGTAGTAACGCAGGTCGGCGCTGCGCGCGTAGACGTGCCCGGCGAACCCCTCGCGGTCGAGCGCGGCGGCCGCCTCGGCCTCCAGGTCGGCGAGGATCCCGGCGAGTGTTTCCGGTGCGGGGTCGCGGGCGACGTGCGTGCGGACGTAGTCGTTCTTCACGTCGACCGTGAGCAGGCCGAACGCCGACACGTTCCCGGGGTCCGGCGGGACGATCGCGGCCCGCAGGCCGAGGATGTCGATGAGACGGCAGGCCAGCAGCGGCCCGGAGCCGCCGAAGGCGACCATCGGGAAGTCCCGCACGTCGAGGCCGCGCTGGACGGTGATCTGCCTGATCGCGTTCGACTGGTTGAACGCGCTGATCTCCAGGATCCCGGTGGCGCAGCGCTCCGGGGTCAGCCCCAGCCGGGCCGCCAGCGCCTCGACACCCGCCCGAGCGGCGGCGACGTCGAGGGCGATCTCGCCGCCGAGCAGGTGCGGGGGCACCCGGCCGAGGAAGACGTGGGCGTCGGTCACCGTCACCTCGGCGCCGCCCTTTCCGTAGCAGATCGGGCCGGGATCCGCCCCTGCCGACCTCGGGCCGACCTTCAGCGTCCCCTCGGGAGAGATCCAGGCGATCGAGCCGCCGCCCGCCCCGACCGTGACGATGTCGATCATCGGGATCTTGCACGGGTAGCGGCCGATGCGGCCCTCGGTGGTCAGCGACGGCTCCCCGTCCACCACCACCGCCACGTCGGTCGAGGTGCCGCCGCCGTCGAGGGTGATGGCGCTCGTGTGCCCGGCGGTCCCCGCGATCAGCGCCGCGCCGAGCGCCCCCGCCGCCGGTCCGGACAGCACGGTCGTGATCGGCTGGTGCACGACCTCGGCCGCCGACAGCACGCCGCCGTTGCTCTTCATGACCGAGAACGGCCGGCCGAGCCGCTCGGACAGGTTCTCGATGTACCGCCGCATGGTCGGCTTGACCGCCGCGTCCACCAGCGTGGTCACCGACCGCTCGTACTCCCGGTATTCCCGCAGCACGTCGCTCGACAGCGACACGACCGCCTCGGGGTGCTCGCGCTCCAGCACCTCACGCATCCGCCGCTCGTGGCCCGGGTTGGCGTAGGAGTGCAGGAAGCACACCCCGATCGCGGTGACGCCCCGCTCCCTGAACCATCGCGCGACGGCCGCGGCCTGCTCCTCGTCGAACGGCCGGACCTCCCCGCCGAGGTGGTCGAGTCGTCCCCCGACCGTACGCACCCGGTGGACGGGCACGATCCGTGGCGGCTTGACCCAGAAGTAGGAGTTGCCGTACCCGTCCGGCACGCTCTGCCGGGCGATCTCCAGAACGGACTCGAAGCCCTCTGTGGTGACGAAGCCCAGGTGGGACGTGCCGTCCGGGCGATCCTCCAGCAACTGGTTGGTGGCGACGGTGGTTCCGTGGACGAGGGCGGACACGGCGTCGAGAGCGTGAGACCCCGCGTGGGCCTCGAGCACTTTGTGCACGCCTGCCATGAAACCGTCGGCCGGGTTGGCGGGAGTCGACGGAGTCTTGGTCGTGACGATCTGGCCGGACTCCTCGTCGACGAGCACGACGTCGGTGAAGGTGCCGCCTGTGTCGACCCCGATGCGCACGCTGGACATGCTCCGTGTTTACCGATCACCGCCGACCGGAAGAACCGGCGCACTCTGCCGAAGAATCGCCGTCCTGTCGTCATACCCTGCCCGGACGGGCGTACGGGACGGCGCCGGGCCGGGAACCGCGGACGGCCGCGGTTCGCCATGCGGCGGCCCTGACGGCCCGGCGGACGGCCGCGCGGTTCTACTTTCGGCGGCCCTGGCGGCCCAGCAGCCAGCCGATCACGGCGCTGCCGAGCGCGACACCGGCGCCCGCGCCGAAGGCCGCGAGCATGGTCCAGGCCGGCACGCCCGGCCGGCCCGCGGGCCTGACCGCGGGCTCCCTGGTGAACACCCGCGTCGTGGTCTCCCCGGACGGCGCCACCTCGCCCACCGCCGTCGCCACCGCACCGGGAGCGGCGGGCACGGCGGGAAGGGACAGCAGGTGCCGCTCGACGGCGGCGAAGAACTCTCCCGCGGTCTTCTTGGCGACCGAGGCGAGCATCCGCTGCCCCACACCGCCGATCATGCCGCCGACCACGGCCTCCGCGTCGTAGTCGATCCGGGTGCCGCCGTCGGCGTCGCCGAGCCGTACGGCGACGGTCGCCTCGACGGTGCCCGGGGCGCCCTGGCCGCGCGCCGCAAGCGTGAACCGGTCCGGCTCCTCCTGGTCCCGCAGCGTCACCTCGCCCTGGTAGACGCCCTTGATCGAGGCGACTCCCGCGGTCACCGTCATCGCGTACGCGTTCTCGCCGACCGTCTCCAGGCGCTCGCAGCCGGGGATCGTCCGCACCAGGACGCCGGGGTCCTGGAGGGCGTCCCAGACCCGCTTGCGCTCCGCCGCGACCAGCGCGCTGCCTGAGACCTTCATGGGCCACCTCCGATGCCGAGCACCCTAGAGAATCACCCGTACGGCGAGAACGGCAAGATCTGCCCCGTCACGGCGCGGCGGTCGTGCGGAGTTCACATGCGCGGGCGGCACGGCGGGCTACCGGGAGGCCGGCGCCGCGAGCGGGGACGCGGCGGCCTCCCTGCAGGTGTTGCGGCGCACCACCGTGAGCAGCGCGTGGAGCGTCTTCACCTGCTCCGGCGTCAGGCCGTCGGACATCCGGCGGTGGAGCTCCTCCTCGACCCGGCGGACCTCGGGGCGCAGGGCGTCGCCCTTCGGGGTCGTGCTCACCACGCTGATCCGCCGGTTGGCGGGGGACGGCGTGCGGCTCACGAACCCGCTGCGCTCCAGCCGTTGCAGGCTCTTGGTCATCGTGGACATGTCGATGCCCAGGGCCGCGGCCAGCTTGTTCTGCGACATGGGGCCGTTGCTCCACAGCACGTTGAGCACGCGGTCCTGGCCGGGGTAGAGATCGATCTCCGCCAGAAGGGCGGCGAGCAGGACGCGGTGGCCCCGGGCCGCCTGCGCCATCAGGCAGCTCAAGCTGTCGGAGTCCGCATCCGGCGGCTCTCCGCACATCCTCTCGTCTTCTGTCAGCGCATCCACCATCCCACCCTCCTCGACGATCGAGCCTACCGCTTGCATATTGGTCGGCCAAGTTGTATGACTTGCATTGGCCGACCAAGTTTGCCGACCAAGTTGGCAGGCCACACGTTGACGAAAGGACACGGTCATGCCGTTCACACCCTTCGAGCTGGGCTCCCTCCACCTGCCGAACCGCCTCGTCATGGCGCCCATGACGCGGTCACGCGCATACGTGGACGGAATCCCCTCTCCGCTGACCGCGCTCTACTACGCGCAGCGTGCCTCGGCCGGACTGATCGTCACGGAGGGCGTCCAGCCGAGCGCGGCGGGGCAGGGCTATATGGACACACCGGGACTGCACACGGACGAGCAGGTGGCGGGCTGGCGCGAGGTGACCGAGGCCGTCCACGCGGCCGGCGGCAGGATCGTGGCCCAGATCATGCACGCGGGCGGGGTGGGCCACCCCGCCAACACCGGCAGGCTTCCCGTCGCCCCCTCGGCCGTACGGATCGGGGAGAAGATCTTCACGCCGTCGGGCCCGCAGGACACGCCGGTGCCGATCGCGTTGTCCACCGCCGAGGTGGAGTCGGCGGTTCGTGACTTCGCCGCCGCCGCACGGCGCGCGGTGGACGCCGGATTCGACGGGGTCGAGTTGCACGGCGCCAACGGCTACCTCATCCACCAGTTCCTGTCGCAGAACGCCAACCTGCGCGACGACCGCTACGGCGGGTCGCCGGCCGGGCGGATCCGGTTCGCCGTGGAGACCGCCAGGGCCGTCGCCGAGGAGATCGGCCCCGACCGCGTGGGCATCCGGCTGTCCCCCAGGAACGGCGCCCAGGGGCTGGCCGAGGACGACGCGCACGAGATCTACCCCGCCCTGGTGTCCGCGCTCGGCGAACTCGACCTGGTCTACCTGCACCTGATGGCGACCGGCGGCGACGAGCTCAACGCCCGCATCCGCGACCTGTGGCCGAACGCCCTGATCGTCAACGACCCCGCGGCCACCGACCCGGCGTCCGCCGCGGAGCGGCTGCTGGGCTGGGGCGCCGACCTGGTCGCACTGGGCAAGGCCTTCCTGGCCAACCCCGACCTGCCGCTGCGCCTGCGGGTCGGCGCACCGCTGAACGAGGCCGACCTGAGCACCGCCTTCGGCGGCGACCACCGCGGGTACACCGACTACCCGACGCTCTCCCTCCACCCCGCCGCCGCGTAGCGGCACAGAGGGCGCGAGAGGCGCAAGAACACAGAGCGCTCGAAGACCCCCGGTTCTCCGGACCGGGGGTCTTCGCCGTTCCCGCAACCCGTCCGCGCGGACCGGGGTCCTCAACCGCGCGGCGTACGGGCGAATCAGCCGCGCGGCGGACGCGGCACTCGTCGTCGTTCGCCCATCCTTGATCCCGTGCCTCCCCAGGAGGCGCTCCCGGCGGGACGGGACCGGTGTCCCTGGCGGCCGGGACGATCCGGCCGCAATCGTCGGTACTGCAAGGAACGGGGATCCGGCACCGCGAACCAGAGTCCGGGTGGCGCACCGCCCGGCTGTGACGAAGATCGCACCTCGCGGGGCCCCAATGCTCTACAGCTTGTAGTACTACTGGTTATAGAACTACGAGCTGTAGAGCTCCGTCGTGAGGGAGACATGGACGCGCTTGACCTGGCACGGTGGCAGTTCGGGGTGACCACCGTGTACCACTTTCTCTTCGTACCTCTGACGATCGGGCTCGGCGTCTACGTCGCCGGGCTCCAGACCGCCTGGCACCTGACGGGCAAGGAGCACTACCTCAGGCTCACGAAGTTCTTCGGCAAGCTCTTTCTGATCAACTTCGCGATGGGCGTGGTCACCGGCATCGTCCAGGAGTTCCAGTTCGGAATGAACTGGAGCGAGTACTCGACCTTCGTCGGCGACGTGTTCGGCGCGCCGCTGGCTCTGGAGGCTTTGCTCGCGTTCTTCCTGGAGTCGACGTTCCTGGGGTTGTGGATCTTCGGCTGGGACCGGCTGCCCAAGCGGATCCACCTCGCCTGCCTGTGGGCCGCCGTCATCGGCTCCAACCTGTCGGCGTACTTCATCCTCGCGGCCAACGCCTGGATGAAGCACCCGGTCGGCTACGAGGTCGTGAACGGCAGGGCGAGGATGACCGACCTGTGGGCGGTGCTGACCAACTCGACGGCCCTCGCCCAGGTGCCGCACGTGGTCGCCGCCTCGTTCGTCGTGGCGGGCGGGTTCGTGATCGCCGTCGCGGGCTACCGCATCCTGCGCGAGCGCGGTCTCGGCCTGCGGCCCGGCCTCCGGATCCGTACGGCCGCGGGAGACGCCACCACGCCGATGCGTCGCCTCCCGGACATGTGGCGGACCAGCCTGCGCGCCGCGCTCGTCATGACGGCGATCGCGGGGGCCGTCGTCGCCGGCAGCGGCGACCTGTCCGGCCAGTTGCTGCGCGAGCAGCAGCCGATGAAGCTCGCCGCGGCGGAGGGCCTGCGCCACGACACCGCCGGGGCGCCGTTCTCGATCGCCCCCGGCGTCGAGGTGCCGGGTCTGCTCAGCCTGCTCGCCGCACACGACCCCGGCGCGACGGTCCAGGGCGTCGACGACATCCAGGCGCGGTACGAGAAGACCTTCGGACCGGCCGACTACACCCCCAACGTGCCGGTCGTCTTCTGGTCGTTCCGCGTGATGATCGGCTTCGGCATGGCCACGGTGGGCCTGTCCGCGCTCGGCCTGTGGCTGACCCGCCGGCCCCGGCGGCAGCGCGGCGGCGCGCCGAAGCCGGTGCCGGACTGGTTCGCCCGCGTGTGTGTGCTGGCGCTCCCGTTGCCCACCGTCGCCATCGTCGCCGGATGGCTGCTCAGCGAGATCGGCCGCCAGCCGTGGACCGTCCAGGGCGAGCTGATGACGGCCGCCAGCGTGTCGCCCGGCGTCTCGCTCGGCGAGGTCGCGATCACCCTCGCGGTCTTCACGGTCCTGTACGGCGTGCTGGCGCTGGCCGAGGGCGTGCTGCTGGTGCGGCACGTCAAGGCGGGCCCGGAGCTGCCGCCGGTCGAGAGCGCGCCCGCCGAGGCCGTTCCCGCCCGCCCCGACGAGGCGCGGCTCACGCCGACGCTCATGTACTGAGGAGTCACGATATGACGACCTTCTGGTTCATCGTGATCGCGTTCCTCTGGACGGGTTACTTCGTCCTGGAGGGGTTCGACTTCGGCGTGGGCGCGCTGCTGCCGCTGCTGTCGCGGTCGGAGGCCGACCGCAAGCAGGTGCTCGGCACCATCGGGCCGGTCTGGGACGGCAACGAGGTGTGGCTGATCACCGCGATCGGGGCGATGTTCGCCGCCTTCCCGGCGTGGTACTCCGGCCTGCTGAGCGGCTTCTACCTGGCGGTCTTCCTCGTCATCGCCGGTCTGATCGTCCGCGGCGTTGGCCTGGAGTGGCGGGGGAAGGTCCACTCCCGGCGCGAGGTCGCGCTGTGCGACGCCGGGATCGTCACCGGCAGCGTGCTCCCGGCGTTCCTGTGGGGGGCGATCTTCGGCAACCTGCTGTTCGGCACGGCGCTGGCGACCGTGCTCGGCGGGGCCCTGTCGCTGTCGGTGGCCGTGCTGCACGGCGCGGTTTTCGTGGCGCTCAAGACGACCGGCGCGGTCCGCGCCCGCGCCCGCCGCGCCGCGCTGCTCGCGGCCGTCGGCGCGGTGCCGGTCGCGATCGGCACGCTGCCGTCCGTACCCGGCAAGGGACCGATGTGGACGCTGGGGACGGCCCTGCTCGCCGCGGCGGCGCTGGCGGCCGGGGTGACGCTGGTGTGGGGCCGCCGGGAGGGCTGGGCCTTCACCGCGACCGCCACGGCCATCGCCGCGACGACGGCCACCGTCTTCGGCGTGCTGTGGACCGCTCCCCTGCCCGGGCTCACGCTGGCCGAGGCGGCCTCCGCGCCGTACACGCTGACCGTCCTCACCTGGATCGGCCTGATCGCCCTGCCGGGCGTCATCGCCTACCAGGCCTGGACCTACTGGGTCTTCCGCAAGCGCCTCACCGCCCAAGTGTCCTGATCGAGGAACGACAGAAAGGGTAGAGTCCTTAGGTAGACAGGGCAGAAAGGGATGGCCGTGAGCTTGAACATCAAGAATCCCGAGGCCGAGCGGCTGGCGGCCGAGATCGGGGCGCTTACCGGCGAGAGCAAGACCGCCGCTGTTATTTCCGCCCTGCGGGAGCGGCACGAGCGGCTGCTCGCGAAGCTCCAGCAGACCGAGGACGTCGCGATGGAAGACGACATCCTCGCGCTCGCCGCGAGGATTCGCTCACGAGTAGGTGAGCTTGAGCTGTCCAGCGACTTCCTCTACGACCCTGCGACCGGCCTTCCGTCGTGATCATCGACACCAGCGCGATCGTCGCGATCCTCAACGGAGAGCCGGACGCCGTCGACCTGGCCAGAGCCATCAGGGACGCACCGACGCGACGGATGTCGGCGGGGACCTACATCGAGTTGGCGGCGGTGGTCGAACGCGCCCGCGACCCCGCCGCCTCACGGCTTCTGGATGACCTCCTCCTCCGGATAAAAGTGCAGATCATGCCGGTGACACCTGATCAGGCTCGGACTGCGCGCCGGGCCTACTGGGATTACGGCAGGGGCAGCGGGCACAAGGCCGGACTGAACTTCGGCGACTGCTTCTCCTACGCGCTTGCGAGAGAGTGCCAGGAACCGCTGCTGTTCAAGGGCGACGACTTCGTTCACACGGACGTGACCCCGGCACTCTGACCCGATCACCGAGACTGCCGCAGGTGGTGGAGGTCGGAGGGAGAGATGGGCATACGGGTGATCGGGATGCCCTCGGCGTCCTCGACCGCGGAGGCGATGACGGCCGAGACCGGGATCACGCCGGCCTCCCCCGCGCCCTTGATCCCGAGCGGGTTCAGCGGCGACGGCGTCTCCAGGTGGGCCGTCTCGATGCGCGGCACCTCCGTGGCGTACGGCATCAGGAAGTCCATGAACGAGGCGTTCAGCAACTGGCCGTGCTCGTCGTAGACCATCTTCTCGTACAGCGCCCCGCCGACGCCCTGGGCGACCCCGCCGTGGATCTGCCCTTCGACGATCATCGGGTTGATCAGCCTGCCGCAGTCGTGGACGACGGCGTAGCGCAGGATCCGGATCTCCGCGGTGTCCGGGTCGGTCTCCACGATCGCGGCGTGCATGCCGGCCGCGAAGGTCGACCTGATCGGCGAATAGTAGTCCCGGCCCTCCAGGCCCGGCTCCTCCCCCTCGGCCACCGGCGGCCGGTCGTCGGAGGCGTGCCCGGCGAACTGGGTGGCCCGCTTGGCCTCCTCGTCGAAGGCGTACCGCAGCGGGTTGGACAGCACGGCGACGGTCGCCAGCGGGATCGACGCCGACGGCACGCCGGCGACGTGGACCGTCCCGTCGGTGATCTCCAGGTCGCGCGGGTCGGCCTCCAGCGCCTCCGCCGCGATCCGCAGCGCCTTCTCCCTGACCTTGCGGCAGGCGAGCGCGATCGCGTTGCCGCTCATCACGGCCGCCCGTGAGGCGAAGGTGCCCACGGCGTATCCGAAGCGCCGGGTGTCGCCGGTGACGACCGACACCTTCTCGATCGGCACGCCGAGCTCGGTGGCCGCGATCTGCGCGAACACGGTCTCGTGGCCCTGTCCCTGCGAGGTCAGGCCGGTCGAGACGTGCACCCGGCCGTCCGAGGTGATCTGCACGTGCCCGCCCTCGTACGGGCCGACTCCGGTGCCCTCGACGTAGCAGCCGACGCCGATGCCGATCCTGCGTCCCTCGGCCGCCGCCCGGGCCTTCGTCTCGGGGAAGGAGTCCCAGCCGATCAGCTCCTTGAGCATGCGCAGCGCCTCGGGGTAGTCGCCGCTGTCGTAGATCAGCGGCCGCCCGTCCTGGAACGTCAGCCCCTGGTCGTACGGGAACTCGTCCGGCTGGATGAAGTTGGCCGCGCGGACCTCGGTGCGGTCCCTGCCGAGGTGGGCGGCGATGCGGTCCATCGTCCGCTCCATGCAGAACACGCCCTGCGGGCGGCCCGCGCCCCGGTAGGGCGTGACCTGGACGGTGTTGGTGTAGATCGAGGAGAACTCGACCCGGTAGGCCCCCACCTTGTACGGCCCGAGCAGCTGGGTCGAGGTGATGATCGGCACGATGATCCCGTACGGCGTGTAGGCGCCGTGGTCGTGCAGGATCTCGACCTCGAGGCCGAGGACGCGCCCGTCGTCGTCGAACCCGGCCCGCACGTGCTGGACCTGGCCGCGCTCGTGCGACGACGAGACGAAGTGCTCGCGCCGGTCCTCGGCCCACTTCACCTCGCGGCCGAGCAGGCGGGCCGCCCACGGGACGAGGACCTCCTCGGGCCACGGATGCACGATCTTGACGCCGAACCCGCCGCCCACGTCCGGCGCGATGACCTCCACCTTGGGCAGCGGCAGCCCGAGCTTGGCCGCGATCGCCATCCGCACGCTGGTGGACGACTGGGTGGAGGAGTAGACCCGCAACGACTGGTCGTCGGCGTCCCAGCGGGCGTACACGCCCTTGCCCTCCAGCGGCGTGCACGCGCTGCGCTCGACGTCGAGCCGGAACTCCAGCCGATGCGGGGCGGCCTCGATCGCCTCCCTCGCGGTCACGCCGCCGGGCCCCGGCACCTCCTGGACGAGGTGCGCGCCGACGTTGCCCGGCACGTCCTCGTGCACGAGGTGAACGCCGCGCACGGCCTCCTCGATGCCCACGACGGGCTTGAGGATCTCGTAGTCGACCCGGATCAGGGCGCAGGCGTCCTCGGCGAGGTAGCGGTCGCGGGCGACGACCATCACGACCGGCTCGCCGACGTGCCGGACGATCTCCCGGGCCAGCGGGTACGCCGTACGGCCGTGGGTGAGCGCGGGATGCGGGATCAGCAGCGGCAGCGGCTCGGCCAGCGCGCCCGGCAGGTCCTCCCACGTGTAGATCGCGACCAGGCCCTCGACGTCGAGGGCGGCCGACACGTCGATGTCGAGGATCCGCGCGTGGGCGTGCGGCGACCGGACGAACGCGGCGGCCAGCGCGTCCGCGCCCAGGTCGTCGAGGTAGCGCCCCTGCCCGACGATCAGCCGGGCGTCCTCGCGCCGCCGGACCGGCTCGCCGAACAGCCTGGTCGTCATGCCCCGCCCTCCGCCTGGATCTCCGCTGCGCGGTGGACCGCCTTGAGGATGTTCTGATAGCCGGTGCACCGGCACAGGTTGCCCGCCACGGCCTCCAGCGCCTCCTCCTCGGTCGGTGCGGGATTGTCCCGCAGGAACGCGGTGACCGTGCACAGGAACCCCGGCGTGCAGAACCCGCACTGCAGGGCGTGGCACTCGGTGAAGGCCCGCTGGACCGGCGACAGCTCGCCCTCGCGCGCCAGCCCCTCCACCGTCGTGATCTCGTGGCCGTCCACCGTGACGGCGAACGTGAGGCACGACCGCACCGGCTCGCCGTCCAGCAGCACCGTGCAGGCGCCGCAGACGCCGTGCTCGCAGCCCACGTGGGTGCCGGTGAGGCCGAGGTCGTGGCGCAGGCAGTCGGACAGCAGCCGCCGCCCGGGCACCGTCGCCTCCCGCACGACCCCGTTGACCGTCAGCGTCACCGTGTGGCGTGTCTCGTTCACGCTTCCTCCCCGCGTGCCGCGCGGGCGGCCTCCCGCAGCGCCCGTACGGCGAGCACCCCCGTGAGGTGCCGCCGGTAGTCCGCCGTCGCGTGGATGTCGCCCTCCGGATCGATCCGGTCCCGTACGGCGGCCGCAACGGTCTCCCAGCCGGCCGAGGCGGCCGGACGCGGGCCGCAGGCCGCGGTCACGTCCACGACCGCCGGGACCGGTCCCACGCTCACGCAGGCGACGCGGGCGGCGGCGATCCGGTAGTCCTCGTCCAGGGTGACGGCGGCGGCCACCCCGGCCACCGCGTAGTCGCCGTGCCGCCGCGCCACCTCGTGGAAGGCCGTGCCCGACCGGGCGGGCAGCGCCGGGAAGAACGCCGAGACGGCCAGTTCGCCGGGACGCGGGGCCGACTCCATCGGTCCGGTGAAGAACTCCGCGGCCGGCACCTCCCGCTCCCCGCCCCGCCGCGCCAGCCGTACGGACCCGCCGAGCAGGGCGAGGACGGCGGGCATCTCGGCGGCGGGGTCGGCGTGGACGAGGCTGCCCACCACCGTGCCGCGGTTGCGGATCACGGGGTGGGCGACCAGCCGCAACGCCTGCCGCAGCAGCGGCTGCACGGCCGCGGCCTCGGGCGAACGCTCCACGGCGGCGTGCCGGGCCAGGGCCCCGACGCGTACTCCGGACGGCCCGGCCTCGATCCCGTCCAGGCCGGGCACGCGGTTCACGTCGACGATCTGGGCGGGCGCGGCCAGCCGCATGTTGAGCAGCGGGATCAGGCTCTGGCCACCCGCCAGCACCTTCCCGTCGGGCCCGGCCTCGGCGAGGACCTCGAGCGCCTCGCCGAGGGCCGCCGGGCCGTGGTAATCGAACGGGGGCGGCTTCACCGGATGGTCCGCCAGGTCTTCCGGCGCGTCCGCGTCCTCGGCCCCGCCCCCGGGGCCGCACGGCCGCCGTACGCCGGCCAATGCGACGGCCCGTGCGACGGCCCGTGCGACGCCCCGTGCGACGGCGGCGTGTCCGGCCCGTGCCCGTCAGACTGCCGGGTCGCGTTCGAACCCGATCTCCCCACCCGTGACCTCCTTCGCTGGTCTGCGCGCGATGGCCCGCAGCAGGTGATAGCCGGCGAGCACCACGATCGTGCCGAGCGCGATCCCGGCGAGCGAGAAGTCGCCGGTGATCTGATGGGTGACCGGCCCGATCGCGAGGATGATCCCCGCGCCGATCGGCACCATGTTGACCGGGTCGGCGAAGTCCACCCGGTTCTCCACCCAGATCTTCGCGCCGAGCAGCCCGATCATGCCGTACAGGATGACCGTGACGCCGCCGAGCACGCCGCCGGGCGTGGCGGCGATCAGCGCGCCGAACTTCGGGCACAGGCCGAACAGGATCGCGATGACCGCGGCGATGTAGTAGGCGGCCGTCGAGTAGACCCGCGTGGCGGCCATGACGCCGATGTTCTCGGCGTACGTCGTGGTGGGCGAGCCGCCGACGGCGGTCGCGACCACGGTGCCGACGCCGTCGGCGATGACCGCCCTGCCCATCTGGGGCTCGACGTCGGCGCCGGTCATCTGGCCCACCGCCTTGACGTGGCCGACGTTCTCCGCGATCAGGGCGATCACGGCGGGCAGCACGACCAGCACGGCCGACGCCTGGAACGACGGGGCGTGGAAGTGCGGCAGCCCGATCCAGTCGGCGTCGGCGACGGCCTGGAAGCTCACCCGGGGGTGGGTGTCGATCTTCCCGGTGCCCGCGTTGTAGGCGGTGATGTTCCCGAAGACCTCGTCGGCGAGCCAGGACAGCACGAACCCGAAGACCAGCCCGAGCAGCACGCCGATCCGGCCGAGGAAGCCGCGGAACACCACGATGAACACGAACGTCGCGATCATCGTGATCAGGGCGATCCACGGGTCCTGCGGCCAGTAGACGTCGGCCACCACGTACGCCAGGCCGAAGCCGATCAGCATGACCACCGCGCCGGTCACGACCGGCGGGAAGACGCGGTGGATGATCTGCACGCCGAGCACGTGGATCGCCACGCCGCACAGAGCGAGCACCAGGCCGGCGACGAGGATCGCCCCGGTCACGACCTGGTCGGCCGCCGGGGTGTCGCCGCCGAACGCCGCCCGCACGGCCACCACGCCGCCGACGAACGACGCCGACGTGCCGAGGTAGCTGGGGATCCGCCCCTGCGTGAAGAGCAGGAACAGGATCGTCGCGACGCCCGACATCATCACGGCCGTGTTCGGGTCCAGTCCCATGACGAGGGGGAACACGAAGGTCGCGCCGAACATGGCGATCACGTGCTGGGCGCCGATGCCGACCATGCGCGGCCAGCTCAGCCTCTCGCCGGGCCTGACGACGTCTCCGGGCGCGAGGCCTTTCCCGTCGCCGTGGACTGTCCATCTGAAAGCCATGTACGCCCCTCTTGCTCATGGGCCGTGGGCCGGCAGGCACCCCCCAGGCGTCCCTCCGCGGCGCTTCTAGACCGTTTGGGGCACTTTAGGACTGGCGTGCGCGACAGACATTGGCATGATCTGCCAAACCGGTGCGCTCTGGGGCGTCATACCACACGGATCGTGTACCCATCGCCGGTGACGACCTGGCCCGCCCGGATTTTGCAGGCCTTGCGCAGCTCCACGCGTCCGTCGACGCGCACCCGGCCCTCCGCGACGAGGTGCTTGGCCGCCCCGCCGCTGTCGGTGATCTGGCAGAACTTGAGGAGATCGCAGAGCGGGATGTAGTCGCCGTCGAGCTCGAAGATGATGGCCGGGGCTTTCGCGTCGTTCACGCCGCCAGCTTAGATACCCCTCATGCGCAGCACGTGCAGGGCGAGGGTGAGATTGAGCCGCAGATGCGCGTCCTCGGTGAAGTTGCCCAGCATGCGCTCCAGCTTCCCGATCCGGTAGCGCAGCGTGTTGTAGTGGAAGTGCAGCCGGCGTGCGGTCTCCGCGACGTTGAGGTTGGTCTCCAGCAGCGCCTGCAGGGTGCGGCGCAGGTCGGCGTTCTCGGCGTCGTCGTCCCCCGCCAGCGGGCCCAGGGTCTCGCGGACGAAGGAGTGCAGCTCGTCGGTGTCGTTCACCAGCGAGAGCAGCCGGTAGACCCCCAGCTCGTCGAAGTGGGCGACCGCGCCCGCCCCGTGGAGCTGCCGGCCCACCCGGGCGGCCTTCAGCGCCTGGCCGTACGCGCCGGGCAGGGCGTCCGCTCCGGAGGCGACCCGGCTGAGGCCGGTGGAGAACGTGCCGTCGGAGACGGCCGCGAGCGCGTCCCTGGCCACCTTGGCCGGGTCGGCGGCAGCCCCGACGATCGCCACGACCTCGTGCGAGAACCCGGCGACCGCGCCCCGCGGATCGTGCTTGCGCACCGACGCCTGCCACGCCGCCAGCATGCGGTCCTGGACCGGCCGTTCCTCGGCGTCCGGATCGATCTCGGCGACCAGCACGCTCACCGGGCGTTCCAGGTCCCAGCCGAACGCCCGGGCACGCTCGGCCACCCGCAGCCCGCCCCTGCCGGTGAGCACGTCCCGCAGGAAGTCGGCGCGGTATTTGCTCTCGACGGCGGTGACCGCCTCCTGCTTGGTGATCACCAGCGCGGCGACGGTCGCGGCGCGCTCCAGGATGCCGATGTCACTGGGGGTCAGCGTGCCGTGGGCGCTGTAGGCCGCGATCCTCCCGTGATGGTGCCCGCCCGCGACGATCGGCACGGCCGCGTAGTGCCCGTCGCCCCCCGCGGGCGGGGCCACCGGCGTCCGCGTGAGGGCCGCGTTCATCTCCCGCAGCCGCGCCACCTGCGCGGACTCCCCGGCGGCCGCGAGGAAGTGACCGGCGGCGTCGGTCGCCCCCACGGCCACCTGCAGCAGCCCTGCCACCTCCGCCGTGACCTCCCGCATCCCGCCCCCGGCCAGCACGATCTGCACGAGCGCCCGGTGCGCCTCCTCCGTACGGGCGAGGATCGCCGCCTGCCGGTTGAGGATGTCGGTGAGCACCTGATTGAGGATGTCGTCGAAGCCCACGTCGTTGGGCAGCAGGATCAGCGGAAACCCCAGCCGGTCGGCCTGTTCGACCATCTCCCCCGGAAGCTCGTCCAGGTAGCGGCCGAGCTTGATCGCCAACGCGGCGAGGCCGCGCTCGTCCAGGTCGGCCACGAGCCGGTCGAGCGACTGCGGCGTGTTGCGCAGCGGGTAGCCCGTGGTGAGCAGCAGCTCGTGCGGCTTCACCCAGGCGAGGATGTCGGGCACCTCCATCACGTTGAGGCGCTGCACGATGCGGTTCAGGCCGCCCCGCCCGGCGATCAGGCGGGCGTCCGCCAGCGACGAGACCCCGAGCACCTCTCCCACCGACACGCCGTGGAGGATCGTTCCCGTGCTCGCCAGGCGCATCGCGGGCGGGGCCGGGTCGTTCTGCAATGCCGTCTCCGGTCCTGCTTGCCGAACAGTGCTTTCGAACAGTGCTTTCGAACAGTGCTTTCGAACAGTGCTTTCGGACAGTGCTTCATCAAGGTGCGACGTCCCTGGTCATCGGTCGCTCACCGCTCCTCGTTCGCTACGCGGGCCCCGGGAACGTCTCAGCCCGATTGTGCACGACCACCGGTCCTGTCAGGAAGAGCCAAGCATTCGGCCGACTGTTGGCATCTTTCTCCGTACGGAGGGGGGAGACCGGGCCTTAGCGTCGGCAACGACTGGCTTCGGGAGGTCCGGTGAGTGTTGGCACGCGCCCGAGAGGGCGGCGGGCGGCGACGCCCGCGTCCCGCCCCCCGGCGGCCCCCGCCTACGTGAGCGGCGCCGCGAGCGTGGCCGTACGGCCCGCGCTGGAGTCGCCCCGCAGGCCGGCCAGGGTGCTGGCGGTTTTTCCCCTCGCGCTCTACCTGGAGATCAGGAGTGAGGCCGAGCCGCACGTCGTCGCGGTGGTGACGGGCGAGGCCACCCGCCTGCCCAACGCCGTGGTGCTCGCCGGGCGCCTCGACGGGGTGTCGGCGGGCGACGACGCCTGGGTCGGCGAGGGCGCCGTCGAGGTCGGGGGCCTGTCGATCCGGGTGCGCCGCTGGTGGGATCCCGCTCCCCCGCTCGCCCCCGCCGGCCCGGCACGGCTCGCGCCCGCCCTCGCCCTGCTCCGCGACGCCCGCGCCGCCTCGCCCCGGCGGCCGGGGCTGGACCCGGGCGGCGCCCCGGCGCTGCTCGAACGTGGCTGCCTGGCGGGTTCGCTGGTGGAGAGCATCACGGCGGCCGAGCGGCTGATCGGTCTCGGCCCCGGGCTGACGCCCAGCGGCGACGACATGCTCGCCGGCCTGCTGGTCGCGCTGCGGCATCTCGGCGCGGCGGCGGGGGTCCCGCGCGCCGTCTGGCTGGCGGACTGGCTCGCCGCCGCGGTCACCTACGACGCCCGCACCCGGACCACCCCCATCTCGGCCACCCTGCTGCACTGCGCCGCGAGGGGCGAGGCGAGCCCGGAGGTCACCGGGGTGCTGCGCGGCGCGGCCGGGCAGCAACCGCTGGAGCCGGCCCTGCACCGTCTGCTCCGCCTCGGCCACACCTCGGGCGCCGATCTGGCGTGGGGCGTGCAGATCGGTCTGTCCGCCGTCCTCGCCCTCGGGAGGGTCTGACGAATGCCGCCCGTCGCGAGCGTGGATCGAGGCGCCGTCCGGGCCGCGCGCAGCAGGGCCATGATCTGCCGGACACGACCCGGAAGGGAGGGCCGGTGAACGACCTGGTCGAGGTGCGCCCCGGGGTATACCGCGACTCCGTGACGCTCATGCGGGTGAGCCGGGCCCTCGCCGGACGGCCCGGCGTGGCCGTCGCGGTCGTCGCGATGGCCACGGAGCTCAACACGGGGCTCGCCCGCGATCTCGGTTTCGCGGTGCCGCCCGCGACGCCCGGCGACCTGCTGGTGGCGGTCCGGGCCTCCTCACCCGGGGAGCTGGAGGACGCCGCCGCCGAACTCGAACGACAGCTCGCCGCACGGGCGCCGGCGAGCGGGACGCGGGGCGACGCGCCGCCGCGCACCGTCCGGTCGGCGGCACGGGCCTTCGAGGCGAGCCTGGCGCTGGTGAGCGTGCCGGGCGAGCACGCCTTCGCCGAGGCGCTCGACGCCGTGGAGGCCGGGCTCTCGGTGATGATCTTCAGCGACAACGTGCCGGTCGAGCAGGAGATCCTGCTCAAGGACCGGGCGCGGGCCAGGGGGGTGCTCGTGATGGGACCCGACTGCGGCACCGCGGTCGTGGGCGGGGCGGGCCTGGGCTTCGCCAACGTGCTCCGCCCCGGGCCGGTCGGCGTCGTGGCCGCCTCGGGGACCGGCGCCCAGCAGGTGACGAGCCTGCTCGACCTCGCCGGGGCCGGCGTGTCCCACGTGCTCGGCGTGGGCGGCAGGGACCTGTCCGCCGAGGTGGGCGGGCGCTCGGCCGTTCAGGCGCTGCGCGCGCTCGACGAGGACCCCGCGACCGAGCTGATCGTGCTGATCTCCAAACCCCCCGCGCCCGAGGTGGCCCGCGCCGTACGGGACCTCGACCTGGCGACGCCCGTCGTGACCGCGCTGCTCGGGCCGGGGCAGGACGACCTCACCACCGCCGCGGAGAAGGTGCTGCGGGCCCTCGGCCGCGAGGTGCCCGAGTGGCCCTCCTGGCCCGCCCCCGCGAACCGGCCGCACTCCGCAGCCCATGTCCCGCGCGACGGCGCTGCGGGGCGGGATGGAGCCGCGGAGCCGGGCGAGGCCCTGCGGGGGCTCTACGCCGGCGGCACGCTGTGCGCGGAGGCGGCTCTGGTCGCCGGCGCCGGCGAGTTCACCGACTTCGGCGACGACTCCTTCACCCGGGGCCGGGCCCATCCGATGATCGACCCGGCGCTGCGCCTGGAGGCGCTGCGCGGCGTCGCCTCCGGCGTCGTGCTGATGGACGTCGTGCTCGGGCACGGCGCCGACCCCGACCCGGCCTCCTGGCTCGCGCCCGCGATCCGCGACGCGGCGGACAGGGGCGTGGCCGTGGTCGTGGCCGTCGTCGGCACCGACGGCGACCCGCAGGGGCTGCGCGCCCAGGCCGCCCGGCTCAACGAGGCCGGGGCGGCGGTCTTCACCTCCAACGCCGCGGCCGCCCGGCACGCCCGCCTCCTGGCGGACGGGTGACGGACGTGCCCCGCCTCGCGGCGAGCCGCCCGCCCTGCTCCGCAGGGGTCCGCCCCCTCCCCGTCCGAAGGCGGGAGTCCCTTCGGAGGTTCTCATGACCCTCTCCATGCTGTACGGCGAGCCGCGCGTCATCACCGTGGGCGCGCAGGTGCTGGGCGAGGCACTGGACCGGCAGGCCGTGCCGCGCCGGGAGGTCGACTGGCGGCCGCCGCTGCCGGGCGTCTCCGCGGCGCTCGCCCGGGTGCTCGCCGACCCCCGGCGCGAGAGCGCCAACACCGCCGCAGCCGGAAGGATGCTGTCGGCCCGGCCGATGCTGACGGGTGTGCGTCCGGCGCACGCGGTCCTCGGCCTGCGCGCCGGGGAGTTCTTCCACGCCGGGCCGCCGATCACCTGGGAGCGCGCCTCCGGCCCGATGCGGGGAGCGCTCGTCGGGGCCATGCTGTTCGAGGGCCTGGCCGCCACCCCCGAGGAGGCGCAGGGCCGCCTGGCCGCCGGCGCGGGGATCACCCTCGACTCCTGTCATCATCACCGGACGGTCGGCCCGATGGCGGGCGTGGTCAGCCCGTCCATGTGGATGCTCGAGGTCGCCGACGCCGAGCACGGCGGCAGGGCGTACTGCTCGCTGAACGAGGGGCTGGGCAAGGTCCTGCGTTACGGCGCGTACGGGCCCGAGGTGATCGATCGGCTGCGCTGGATGGGCGAGGTCCTCGGGCCGGTGCTGGCGGCCGCGCTGGAGCGGTGCGGCCCGCTCGACCTGCGCGCGCTCATCGCCCAGGCGCTGCAGATGGGCGACGAGCTGCACAACCGCAACCGCGCGGCGACGTCCCTGCTGGTACGCGAGGTCGCGCCCGCGATCGTGGAGGCTGCCCCGGACCGCGCCGCCGAGGTGCTGCGATTCATCAATGGCAATGATCATTTCTTCCTGAACGCCGGAATGGCGGCGGCGAAAGTCAGCGCCGACGCGGCCCGCGGCGTGCCCGGGTCGAGCCTGGTCGTGGCCATGGCGCGCAATGGAACGGATTTCGGAATACAGGTGTCGGGCCTCGGCGACCGGTGGTTCACCGGCCCGGCCGGGGTGCCCGACGGCCTCTACCTCGGCGGGTACGGCCCGGACGACGCCAACCCCGACATCGGCGACTCCACGATCACCGAGACGACGGGCCTGGGGGGCTTCGCCATGGCGGCGGCCCCGGCGATCGTCCGGTTCGTCGGCGGCGAGGTGTCCGACGCCGTGGCGGCGACGACCTCGATGTACGAAATCACGGTGGCCGAGCACCCGGCGTACCAGGTCCCGGCGCTCGGCTTCCGCGGCACCCCGGCCGGCATCGACGTGGCGCTCGTGGCCAGGACCGGTCTGCTGCCCGTCGTCAACACCGGCATCGCTGGCAGGATCGCCGGAACGGGGCAGGTGGGAGCGGGTCTGGTCAGCCCTCCGGCCGAGGCCTTCACGGCCGCCCTCGCCGCGCTGGCCGACGCGTGAATTCCCTTTGACCGTCATCAGACCGTAATATCGTCGTCAACCTCAGATATCCGATGCAATTCGCACGGTCCGTTCGGGGGATCCTGCGGAACGAGCGTGAATTGGGGACTTTGTCTATGACGACCGATCGCCTGCTCGGTATGGTCCCCCCTATGCCAGAGGGTCAGGGGCCTGTGGGCCGCGTCCCCGCGGGGGGCGCCCCCGAAGGGCAGGGACGTCTCGTCGGTCGCCGCTACCGGCTGTTGTCCCCGGTTGGCCGCGGCGGCATGGGGATGGTGTGGCACGCCCACGACGTGCTGCTCGACCGGGACGTCGCGGTCAAGGAACTGCTCCTGCCGTTCGGGCTCGACAGCACCGGCGCGCAGGTCGCCCACCGGCGGATGCTGCGTGAGGCGCGCTCGGCCGCCCGGCTCAGCCATCCCGGCATCGTCACCGTCCACGACGTCGTCGAGGAGGACGGACGGCCCTGGATCGTCATGGAGCTCGTCCGCGCCTGGTCCCTCGAACAGGCCGTACGGCAGAGCGGGCCGCTGCCGGTCGTGCAGGCCGCCGAGATCGGCATCCGGGTGCTCGACGCGCTGCGTCACGCCCATGCCGCCGGCATCCTCCACCGCGACGTGAAGCCCGGCAACGTGCTGCTCACCGCCGACCGCGTGGTGCTCACCGACTTCGGCATCGCCGCCATCGAGGGCGACGTCACGATCACCCAGACCGGGCTGCTCATGGGCTCGCCCGCGTACATCCCGCCGGAGCGCCTGCAGGGCCGCCCGATCACGCACGCCGCCGACCTGTGGTCCTTCGGCGCGACGCTGTACGCCGCCGTGGAGGGCCGCCCGCCGTACGAGGGCCCGGACGCGGTCGCCGTGCTCGGCGCGGTGCTGACGCAGGAGCCCAACCGGCCTCGCCGGGCGGGCGCGCTGCTGCCGGTCATCGAGGGCCTGCTCCGCAAGAACCCGGCCGACCGCCTTCCCGCCGCGCAGGTCGCGGAAATGCTGGAGCGGGTGCTGCACAGTCACGGCGCCGGACTGCCCGGCCGGGGCGGGAGGCCGGCCTCGGTGCCGACGCCGCAGGACTCCACGCCCGCGGGGCTGCTGCCACCGCTCGACATCCCCTCGGGGCCGCTGCCCTCACGCATCATCGAGACGCCCTCGGGCCCGGTCCGCGTGCCGCTCACGGCCGACGACCTGTCCGGCGCCGCGCCGCGCTCGGGGGAGCCCTATCCCGCGGAGCCCCGTTCCGTGGATGCGCGTTCCGTGGAGGCGCGGCCCGCCGAGCCGGCGTACGAGCCTCCGGGCGCGTTCGGGCCCTTGGGTGCCTTCGGGCAGCCCCCTTCCACCGGCATGGCCTTCGACGCGTTGTCGTCCCCCTCGGGGTCGACGCACGCGCCGGAGCGGCCGAAGGAGGCCATGTGGCCCACGCCCACGCCGGGTGACATGCCCGGCGATCTGGGCGGGACGGCGCAGCCGCCGCATCGGTCCGGGCAGCACGCGGCACCCCAGCACGCGGCACCCCAGCACGCGGCACCCTCGCAGGCCGTCTCCCCGCAGGCCGGCGACTCCGGGCCGGTCGCGGAGCCCACCGGCCCGCACCGGCCCCGGGTGGGCCGCAGGCGCAAGGAGCGGGCCGACGAGGTCCCCGAGCGCGAGGGCCGCTCGATGCTCCTGCCGGCCGTCGCCGGTGTGGCCGTGATCGCCGTGATCGTCGCGATCGTGCTCGTGCTGCTGCCGAGCGGCCCGGACGACGACGAGGCCACGGTCGCGCGGCAGGATTCCACGGCGGCCGCGGCGGACCCCTCCGCGGGGACGGGCGGCGCCGCCGCGTCGGCCGAGCGCCCGCTGTCGGCCGTACGCGTGCCCGAGGGCTACCGCGCCGTGGCCGAGGGCGGGGTGTCGACGGCGGTGCCGAAGGACTGGAGCACCACGGTCGACGACGGGGTCGTCAGGCTCACGGGCCCGAAGGACAGCGGGCAGAGCATCACGATCAAGCGGATCCCGGACGGCAGCCTGGAGGCGCTGCGGGCCGCCGAGCAGAACCTGGACATCAAGGACTACACCGACTACACCCAGATCCAGCTGCGCGAGGTGAACTACCGCTACCCCGCCGCCGACTGGGAGTACACCTACACCAACGCCAGCGAGGTCACCGTCCACGCGGTCATCCGCTACCTGGAGACGGGCGGCGGGCGCGCCTACGCGGTCCTGTTCGCCTCGCCCGACTTCGACTGGAACGAGTCGGCCGCACCGGTACGGCAGGCGCTCTGGAGCACCTTCCGCCCCGCCTGACGCCGGCGCCTGCACGGAGCTGAGGGGCCGGGGCGGGCCGGCGGCGTGGTCTCGCGCCCGTACGGACGGTGGCCCGCCCCGGACCCTGTGCCCGTCTGCGCCGGTTCCCGGCGACCTGTTGTGGGCTGCTTGGAGAGAATGTCCTGATCGACCAGGCGTGAACCCGGATCCCAAGGAGTGCCGGTGCGGACCTTCGAGACGCTGCGGGAGGACGATCCGCGGCAGGTGGGCCCCTTCCGCATCGAGGCACGCCTGGGAGAGGGCGGGATGGGCCGGGTGTATCTCGGGCGTTCGCGGAGCGGGCGGGCCGTCGCGGTGAAGGTGGTGCGGCCCGAGCTGGCCGGCGACGCCGAGTTCCGCCGCAGGTTCGACCGCGAGGTCGCCACGGCCCGCAAGGTCAACGGCTTCTTCACGGCCGGAGTGGTCGACGCCGACCCGCAGGGGTCGCCGCCCTGGCTCGCGACGGCGTACGTGCCGGGCATGTCGCTGGAAGACGCCGTGAACGAGCACGGGCCGTGGCCCGAGGACTCGGTCCTGGCCCTGGGCGCGGGGCTGGCGGAGGCGCTGGAGTCGATCCACGCCGCCGGAGTCGTGCACCGGGACCTCAAGCCGTCCAACGTGCTGCTGGCCGGGGACGGCCCCCGCGTCATCGACTTCGGCATCTCCCTGGCCATCGAGGGCGGCGCGCTGACGAAGACCGGCATCGCCATGGGAACTCCCGGATTCATGTCCCCGGAGCAGCTCAGGGGCACCCGGGTCGGACCGGCGAGCGACGTGTTCTGCCTGGGGCTGGTGCTGGCGTTCGCCGCGACCGGCGCCGGGCCGTTCGGACAGGGGTCCTGGCAAGGGCTGTGGTATCGCATCGTGCACGAGGAGCCCGACCTCGGCGCACTGCCGCCGGCGGCGCGGGCGCTGGTGGCCCGGTGCCTGGCCAAGGAACCCGAGGGACGGCCCACCGTGTCGGCCCTGCTGAACGAACTGGCCGACGGCGGCCGTGACCTCGTCTCGCCCGTCCAGCAGGGCAGGTGGCTTCCCCCGGCCGTCGCGCAGGCGGTGCGCACGCCCGGCGCCCCCACGCGCGTCCTCCCCGCGTCGCCGGAGACGCGGAATTCGCCGCCGTTCGACAGGCCCGGCCCGGGGATGCCCGGCCCGCGCGGGCCGCGTGGTCCTGAAACGCCGGGACAGCCGGGAGCTCCCGGACCGCCGTGGAGTTCGGGACCCCCGGGACCGCCGTGGGCCTCAGGACCCCGGGGCGCTTCGGGACCGCGCGGCGCTCCGGGACCGCCGAGAGCTCCGGGACCCCCGGGACCGCCGTGGGCCTCAGGACCCCGGGGCGCTTCGGGACCGCCGGGGATGGCGCAACCGTACACGGCCGGGACGCCCGGGGGTCCCCGGCCGGGCGGCGGGCCGGGGATGATCGCACCCGGTCCGCGGCCCGCCTTCCCCGCGCCGAGCCCTGCGCACCTTACTCCCGCCCCCTACGCGCCCCCCGCCCCCTACGCGGCGGGACCCGCGCGCGGCGCGGCGAGGCCGTATCCGCCGCCGGCGCGTCCCACACCTCAGCGCCGGCCCCGGCGGTACCCCGCCTGGTTACGGCGGACCACGCGCGTCTGGGTGGTCCTCTGCGGGCTGCTCATCGCCGTCGTCGCCGTGAGCGAGGTCCGCATGGCCCTCTCCGCCGTGCCTGAGAGGGTCTCGACCTCCAGTGACGGTTCCGCGCTGACCGTCACGCTGAACCCCGATCCGATGCCGGCGATCTACGTCTCCGGCGCGGCGGGCGATCCGCGGTGCAAAGTGGAGAACGGCCGTGGGCGGAACGTCAGGCTCGCCCGGCCGGCGGCGGACTACCAGCCGTTCGTCAAGGGCGGCAGGTGGCGGCTGCTCTACGAGATCCGCGCGCCGAAGACGGACACCTACACGGTGACGTGCTCCGGCGACCAGGACGCGTTCGGCGTCGGGACGGCGCCCTCCGCCGGCGTACGGAAGCTCGTCGGCATCGCCGTCGCGATCCTGGCCTACCTGGCCCTTCTGGGAGTGCCGGGCCTGCTGCTGGCCGCTCTCGTCACCCGGATGTCACGCCAGGCCCCCTGAGGCCCGTTCACCGGCCGCGGGGGCGTGCCGTCACTTGGCGTCGGCGTAGCAGGTGACGGCCACCGCCTCCATCGGGAAGCGGACCGTGGTGTCGCCGAACAGCAGCCGGGTCGCCTCGTCCGCCGCGCGGCCGACGGCCTCGCGGACCTCGCCCGCCAGGTCGAGGGGGCAGTGCACCATCACCTCGTCGTGCTGGAAGAACACCAGCCTCGCCGTATCGGGCAGCAGCCCCCGCAGCACCGCCAGGAGCGTCAGCGCCCACTCGGCCGCCGTGGCCTGCACGACGAAGTTGCGGGTGAACCTCCCCCGGTCCCTGGCCGCCCGGGCGCCCTCGGGACCGGCCACCAGGCGCCGCCACCGCTCCGACGGAGGCGGGCAGGTGCGGCCCAGCCACGAGCGGACCAGCCGCCCGTCCTCCCCCGCGCGGGCCGCGTCCTCCACGAACGCGTACGCCTTCGGGAACCGCTGCCGCATGACGGCCAGCAGCTTGGAGGCGTCACCGCTGGTCCCGCCGTACATCGCGGACAGCATGGCGATCTTGGCCGACTCGCGGACCCCGCCGAACGCCTGTGCCAGCGCGGCGTACAGGTCGATCTCCCCGGCCGCCCGCGCGAGCCCCCGGTCGCCCGACAGCGCGGCCAGCACCCGTGGTTCGAGCTGCGCGGCGTCGGCCACCACGAGCGTCCAGCCGTCGTCGGCCACCACGACCCTGCGCATGACCTTGGGGATCTGCAGCGCGCCGCCCCCGCTGGTGGCCCACCGGCCGCTCACCACCCCGCCCACGACGTACTCGGGCCGGAAGCGGTCGCCGCTGACCCACTGCGCGGCCCAGGTCCAGCCGTGGAAGCTGTACAGACGGGCCAGTTCCTTGTACGCCAGCAGCGGCGCGACGGCCGGATGGCCGACCGTCTTCAGCACGTGGGATCGGGTGGACGGGACCTCGATCCCCGCGGTCTTGAACGCCCTGACGATCTGCTGCGGGGAGTCGGGGTTGACGAGGTGGCCGAAGGCGGCCGACACCTCGTCGGCCAGCGCCTGGAGCTTCACCGGCCGCATGCCGTGGGCGGGGCGGGGCCCGAGCAGATCGGTCAGCAGAGCGTCGTGGACGTCCTCGCGCCAGGGCATGCCGTCGTGGCTCATCTCCGCGGCGATCAGCGCACCGGCCGACTCGGCCGCGACCAGCAGGCGGAACCGCCCGGGGTCGGGCGTGCGCGCGACACGGCAGCGCTGGTCCTCGAACACCTCGGCGACCATGTCGGCCTCGGGGACGGCGTTCCCCGGGGGCGCCGGGTCGAACAGGCTCGCCTGCGTGCCGCCCGCCTGATGCGCGTCGGACGCCTCGTGCGGGTCGTCGGGCACCGTGAGGCCCCGCAGGCGCGCGTAGGCCGCCCCGACCTGTCTGGGCTCCCCGTAGCGCCCGTCGGCGGCCAGCAGCAGGTTCTCGGTCAGCGCGACGTCATGGCAGCGCGACAGCCGTACGCCGGCGGACAGGAGCGCCGGGTAGACACGGCGAGCGTCGGCCCACACCCAGCGGGGCCTGGCGGCGGCCTCCAGCGATCGCACGGCCGCCGCGAGATCGGGCACCCGGACCGAGGGCCCCCCGTCGCGGCTCCCGCCCCCCGCACGCCCCCCGAGCCACTCCGGAAGAGCGTCCCGGTGCCCGTGCTCGCCGAGGGCCCGGATCGTCCCGCCACCGTCGGCGTCGGCCGCCACCACAACGTGCACCTCACCAGCGTGCCAGGCCACACCGACAATCCCACCGCCGGTCTGCTCCCGCCCGGCGCGGCCGGGCCGGGTGCGCCGCCCGGCACTTCCCTGATCGCCGGGACCGCCGGGCCTCCGGGATCAGAGCGGGATCTCGACCTCGTCCTCCAGCGGGGGCTCCTCCTCCTGCGGCAGGCAGCCCGTGGCTGCGAAGCACCGCAGCCGGAGCGTGTCCCCGGTGACCGACAGGTGGAGGAAGCTCTTGAAGAAGGGCGGGGTGTCCCAGTCGGACAGTTCGGAGATGTACCGGTGGAAGACCCGCCCCACCGGCAGGCGGAACGGCATCGGCCAGCCGCCGAGCAGCCGGGCCGCCCACTTCACGCGTGCGCCGATCGGCGCCCCCGGCGTGGGCCGGGGCGGGGTGTTGCCGATCCGCCGGGACATCAGGGCCAGCCCCTCCTCCGGCGTGATGTACAGCCCCCGCATCCGGAGCCTCCTGCTGTAGAGCAGGCTGTAGAACGACAGCGAGTCGCCGCGCAGCGGATAGCACTTGAAGTCGTCCTCGTGGACGCCGCCCGCGTCCACCCGGGGGATCGTGTGCGTGGCGTGCATGAACGCCCCGCCGCCCCCCGACACGACGTACTGGATGAGCCGCCCCTCCGCCCGGACCGGGTAGCGCTGGTAGTTGTGCACGTCGCCGCCGATGGCCGCGACGTAGTTGTGGGCCGGGTCGCGGACCACGTCGTCCACCGTGCCGCCGCCCTCGATGTCGCAGGGGTGGTAGGCGTTGTTGACGTAGATCGGCTTGCCGGTGATCAGGATCTTCGGCCGGGGGTCGGCGGAGACCCGGCGCAGCCACTCGCCCTGCTCCCGGTCGAGGGTCCCCTTGATGCCGGTGTCGATGCCGACGAGCAGCAGGCGTCCGGTGTCGAGCACCCAGTACGGCCCCGGCAGCGCCGGGCCGGGATCGGGCCGCATCCTCCTCGCCTCGGCCAGGGCGTCCTCGTCGATCGTCTCCGGCTTCTTCCACAGCAGTCCGCGCAGCCCGTCGGGGGACAACCGGAAGCCCCGCTGCTCCGCCGACAGGGGATGCGCGTCGCAGAAGATCCGCATGAAGCCGCCGAGCCCGTCGTACCAGTCGTGATTGCCGGGCACGGCGAAGATCGGCGCGGGGTAGTCCTTGTACGGCCGGAAGAACTTGTCGCGATACTCGTTGCCCGACCCGGTCGGGTAGATCACGTCGCTGGCGATGACCGCGAACGACGTGCCCGCGCCGAGCTTGAGCAGCCCGGGCACCACCGCGTACTGCGAGGCGTCGCCCTCGCCGGTGTCGCCGAGCACCAGGAACGAGAACTCCTCGCCCGGGTCGAGCCTGACGCGGAAGTCCGGGTCGGCGCCGCGATCGCGCTGCGCCGCCACCCAGCGGCGGCGCACCTGCGGCGAGGGGTCGCCGAACAACTGGGCGAGGATCTCGTTGCGGGACCGCCACAGCGTCGCGGGGTTCAGCCAGGTGAAGGAGTTCCGGGTGGGCCGCAGCGCCTCGAAGGTGCCGATCTCGGGGCAGTCCCAGCCCGCTCCGCCCTGCGACACCCGTGACGAGACCTGCTTCCCCCGCGCGGCGGCCGCGCCCACATCGACCATGGAAACAATCTTGGCGTTTCCAGCGCCTCGATCGAGAAGATTTGCCCGAACTGAGCGGTGTCCAGAAGTGGTGCATCGCGAGGCGGAGGAGGAGCTCGTAGCCGGAGCCCACGGACGACGACTTCCGGCGAGGTGCGCTCCGTGCGACGCGGAGGGGCCGCCCTCGCCGTCGGGAACGGGTGGGCGGTCACGGACGGACCATGCGTCCGGCCTTCACTCGGCCCCCGTCGACCGCCATCCGCCACGGCCCGCTCCGTCGTGGCCGGCACTGGAGTCGTCGGGGATCAGCACACCCGGATTGAGGATCCCGGCGGGATCGAGGCGTTCCTTGATCCCGCGCAGGATCTCGCCGCCCAGGTCGCCGATCTCCGCGGCGTACGCCTCCCGGTGGTCCCGGCCGACGCCGTGGTGGTGCGAGATCGTGCCGCCCGCCCGCACGATCGCCTCGTTCGCCGCGCGCTTGGCCGCCGCCCACTGCCCGAGCGGGTCGCCGGTCTGCGCGGTCACCACGGTGAAGTACAGCGACGCGCCCGTGGCGTAGACGTGGGAGATGTGACACATGACCAGCGGCGAGGTCAGCGCGCCGTGCAGGGCCAGCCGTACGGCCTCGTACAGGCGCGGCAGGTTCGACCAGAAGCCGGCGGTCTCCAGCGTCTCCACCGTCGCCCCCGCGGCCAGCAGGCAGTCGCGCAGGTAGGGGGCGGAGAAGCGGCCCTGCGCCCATTTGTCCCCCGGCTCCGGTCCGAGGTGCACGCCGCCGGCCTCGACCAGCACGGCGGCGGCCCGGTCCCGCCGGCCGGCCACGTCGGCCGGGGAGCCCTCGAAGCCCGCCACCAGCAGGCAGCCGGAGTCACGGCCGGCCGCGCCGAGATCGGCGGGCTTCGCCAGCCCGGCCATGGTCTCGGTCTCGTCCGACAGCCTCAGCACGGTCGGCGACGGACCCTCCTGCTGCGCGAGCCGCCGCAACGCGGCCGTGCCCGCCGCGAAGCTCTCGAACCGCCAGCCCTCGTACGCCCTGACGGCCGGGGCGCGGTGCACCCGCAACCGCAGCGAGGTGATCACTCCGAACGTGCCCTCGGAGCCCAGGAACACCTGGCGCAGGTCGGGCCCGGCGGCCGACTTTGGGGCACGGCCGATCTCCAGGGTGCCGCGGGGCGTGGCGACCGTCATGCCCGCGACCATGTCGTCGAACCTGCCGTACCCGGCCGAGGCCTGCCCGCTGGACCTGGCCGCCGCGAACCCGCCGAGCGTGGCGTACTCGTACGACTGGGGGAAGTGCCCGAGCGTCAGCCCGTGCGCGGCGAGCAGTTGCTCGGCCTGCGGCGCGCGCAGGCCGGGCTCCAGTTCGGCGACCATGGAGACGGGGTCGACGGAGACGAGCCGGTTGAGCCGGGCCGAATCGAGCGCGATCACGCCCGCGAAACCCCCCTCGGAGCCACACCGGGTCGCCACGAGCCCGCCGACCACCGAGGTGCCCCCGCCGAACGGCACCACGGCCACCCGGTGCTCGGCGCACAGGCGCAGCACGGCGGCGACCTCGTCGTGCGAGCCGGGAAGCACGACGGCGTCGGGCGCGTCCGAGGCGTCCCCCGCGCGCATGAGCAGCAGATCGGGGGTGGACTTGCCCCGGGTGTGGCGGATCCGGGCGTCGTCGTCGGCCCGTACGTGCTCGTCGCCCACCACCGCCGCGAGCGCGGCCAGGGCGGGCGGCGGCAGCGCCACCGGCGGCAGCCGCACCTCCCCGAACGTCGCCGCCGGGGCGGCGGGCGCCCGGACGCCGAGGAGCTCCGTGAGCAGGCCGCGCACCGGTGCGGGCAGCTCGGCGGCCTTGGCGGGATCGCCCCAGCCCGACCAGAGCATGGGTTCCGCCGAGGTGAGAGGGGTTTCCATGGCCGTCACGCCTCCAGGTAGGTTACTCAAGAGTAATCCGCAAGTAGTGGAGAGGACATGAACTCCTCACTGAACGCGGCCAGGCGCCTGTGGGATCTGGGCGAGGCTCGTGCCGACGTCGTCGACGTGCTCGTGGTCGGGCTGGGGGCGACCGGGGCCGGAGTCGCGCTCGACGCCGCCTCGCGCGGGCTTTCCGTGGTCGCCGTGGACGCCCACGACCTGGCCTTCGGCACCTCCCGGTGGAGCTCCAAGCTGATCCACGGGGGGCTGCGCTACCTCGCGAGCGGCCAGGTCGGCGTGGCGTGGGAGAGCGCGGTGGAACGCGACGCCCTGCTGCGCTTCACCGCCCCCCACCTGGTCGCCGCCCACCCGTATCTGCTGCCGCTGACGCCGGCCGTCCCCCGGGCCCGGGCCGCGGCCGCCATGGCCGGCTACCGCCTGGGCGACGCGCTGCGGGCCGCCGCGCACACGCCGCGGCGCCTGCTGCCCGGCCCCTCCCGGCTGCCGGCCGGCCGGGCGCTCGCGCTCGCCCCGCCCCTGCGCGCGGACGGCCTGCGCGGTGCGCTGCTGTCGTGGGACGGCCGGGTGGTGGACGACGCCCGCCTGGTCGTCGCGCTGGCGCGTACGGCCGCCGCCCACGGTGCGCGCGTCCTCACCCGATGCCGGGCGCTGGCGCTCGCCGGGGACGGCGCCCGGGTGCGCGACGAGCTGACCGGCGACGAGTTCGACATCCGGGCCCGCGCGGTGATCAACGCGACCGGCGTGTGGGCCGGGGAGCTCACGCCCTCGGTGGCGCTGCGTCCCTCGCGGGGCACCCACCTCGTGCTGCGCACCGGGGCCCTCGGGGCGCTGCGCGCGGGGCTGCACCTGCCGATCCCCGGCGAGCGCGCCCGCTTCGCGCTGGTGCTCCCCCAGGCCGACGGGCGGATCTACGCCGGGCTGACCGACGAACCGCTGGACGGCCCGGTCCCCGACGTCCCCGCGGCTCCCGAGCGCGACGTCGCGTACCTGCTCGACGTCCTCGGGACGGTGCTGGACCGGCCGCTGTCCCGCGCGGACGTCGCCGGCGCCTTCGCCGGGCTGCGGCCCCTGATCGACACGGCCGGCGCGCCCGGTTCCGCGGGCGGGCGGACGGCCGACCTGTCCCGCCGCCACGCCGTGCTTCGCTCGCCGGACGGCGTCGTGACGGTCGTGGGCGGGAAGCTCACCACGTATCGGCGGATGGCCGAGGACGCCGTCGACGCCGCCTGCCCCCACGCACGCGCGAGCCGTACGGCGCGACTGCCCCTCGTCGGGGCCGGGCCGGTGCGGCCGGGCGCGCCCGGGCGGCTGGCCCGCAGATACGGCTCGGAGGCATGGGCGCTGCGCGATTTGATGCGCGAGGACCCCGCCCTGGCCGAGCCGGTGGCGCTGGGGATCACCCGGGCGGAACTGGTCTGGGCCGTGCGCCACGAGGGCGCCCTGGACGCCGGCGACCTGCTGGACCGGCGGACCAGGATCGGCCTGGTGCCCGAGGATCGGACGGCCGCCCTCCCCGCCGCCGAGGCCGCCCTGACCTATTCCTGACCTACGACGCATACACCGGCAATATCCGGACATGTGCGCATTTAACGTGGATTTACGCCTCCACTCGCGCGGCCTCCGAGGTAAGTCGCTAAGGTTAGTCTTACCTAAGAAACGCGAGAGAAGGACGGGACCGGATGGCCAACGGGTGCGAGCACCCCGCCGCCTGCCACACGGGGGAGGCGCCGATCCTGGCGAGTGCGACCAGGAAGGGCCGGTTCTGGCTGCTCATCGAGCACCCCGGGCCCTGGGCCGCGGAGCTGGAGGAGTGCGGGCTGCCGGAGGACGTCCACCGGCTGATCTCCCGCGCCAGAGCTCTTGACATCCGGCCGCAACTCATCCGCCGGCCCGGCCGCCGCGAGGCCCTCACGGGCCCCCTGCACGTCTACGTCGCCGCCGTCGCGGTGGAGGATCCGTGGCTCGCGGAGGGCTTCGTGGAGCGCCCCGACGATCTTGACCTGGGCGCACTCGTGCACGGAGTGGTTCCGGAGTCCTGCATACTGGTGAACGAGCCGATGTTCCTGGTCTGCACGCACGGCAGGCACAACGCGTGCTGTGCGCGCCTTGGTCTCCCGCTGGCGCGGTTCCTCGACGAGAACCTGCCCGGCGAAGTGTGGGAAACCACACATGTCGGCGGCGATCGATACGCCGCCAACCTCGTATGCTTGCCACACGGGCTTTACTACGGCAGCATGTCTCAGGCTGCTGCGATCGCGGCGGCAAACGCGTACCGGCTCGGCGAGGTTGTCCTCGACCGTTTCCGGGGACGCGCGGGTATCCCTGAGCCACTGCAGGCCGCCGAGCACTTCGTCCGGGCGCATACCGGCGAGCTCTCGGTCGGCGGGGTGGCCGTGGAATCCTCCCGGTCGGTTGACGACACCACGATCTGCGTCGTGCGGCGCACGACGGAGCGTGGGACGTCGCGATTCCGGGTCGTGGTCGAACCCGCGGTGTTCACGGCACCGTGTGGTATGACCTGCGCCGACGGAATTCCGACCTACAGGTTGGCCGGACTGAGCGAGCTCACGCCGGTATTGACCTGAGGGCTCCGCCCCGGAGCCGGGAACACCACGGCCTGTCCCGGCGTTGGCACAAGGGACGCCACAAGCGTCCAATGCGGCACAAACACTGAAATACCTCTCACCAAAGGTGGTTTCTCATGTCTCAGGTACGTCGGCAGCTCGCCCGCCCGCGCCCCAGCTGGGGTTGGCAGGATGATGCCGCGTGCCGGGGAGAGGACCTGGTGCTGTTCTTCGGTCCTGACGGTGAGCGTCAGCCCGAGCGCGACATCCGGGAGCGCAAGGCCAAGGCCATCTGCGCTCAGTGTCCTGTGCGAGCGGAGTGCCTCGACTACGCGCTCTCCCGGCCGGAGAAGTACGGCACGTGGGGCGGCCTCAACGAGGACGAGCGCGCGTCCGAGCGCCGCCGCCGTATGCGCCGCGCCGCGAGCGCCGGCATCAGCGCCGTCGCCTGAGCGTTTCCCCCTTCCCCGACACGCGTCACCGCCGGGCGCTCCGCGTCCCGTCCCCCCCGAGGGAGACGGGCACACGCGGGGCGCCCTTACGGTTTCACCCGTCCTTCCACACGCCGTAGCGGCCGGCCGGCACCGCACCCCGAAGAAGGGTGCGCTCCTCCGCCCGCCGGGCTCGTCACGGGCGGCTCATGCCCCGCATCTGCTTGTGGATGGTCTTCCACTTGCGGGTCTCCTCCGCGCGCAGCCGGGCGTCGGTGCGGCGGGCCATCCAGGCGGCCTCGCGCTGGAGCCGGTTCCAGCTCTCCAGCCGCCGCTCGGGCAGCTCACCCGACTCGACCGCCGCCAGCACCGCGCAGCCGGGCTCCTCTCGATGCCGGCAGTCGGAGAACCGGCAGCCCTCGGCCAGCTCTTCGATGTCGGAGAAGACCAGGTCGACGCCCTCGCTCATCTCGTACAGCCCGACCCGGCGGATGCCGGGGGTGTCGATGACGAGCCCGCCGCCGGGCAGCGGGATGAGCTGCCGGTGGACCGTGGTGTGCCTGCCCCGCCCATCGGCGGCCCTGACCTGCTGGGTCTCCATGACCTCCGCGCCGGCGAGGGCGTTGACGAGCGTGGACTTGCCGGCGCCCGACGGGCCGAGGATCACCGCGGTCCCCGAGGGGCCCAGGTGGGCCCGCACCAGATCCACCCCGTCGCCGGTGAGCGAGCAGACCGGGTGGACGTCGACGCCGGGCACGGCCGCCGCGACGTCGGCGAGGAGATCGCCGAGGCCCTGGTCGAACAGGTCGGCCTTGGTGACGAGCACGACCGGCCGGGCGCCGCTCTCCCAGGCCAGCGCCACGAGGCGCTCGATCCGCCCGAGATCCGCGAAATCCGTGGCGTGCATGGACGGCTCGGCCACGAAGACGACGTCGACGTTGGCGGCCAGGACCTGGCCCTGGCCGTCGCCCGACAGCCCTCCGCGCGAGTCGCGGCTCACCCCGCCCCGGACGAAGGCCGTACGGCGGGGCAGCACCTCGGCCAGTTCGTAGCGGCCCTCATCGAGCCGGCTGAGCGCGACCCAGTCCCCCACGCACGGAAGCGCGAGCGGATCGGCCGCCGCGGCCCTGCGTACGCGGGCGCCGAACCGCGCCTGATGGGTTCCGCCGGCGGAGACGACCTCGGCGGCGCCACGGTCGACCCGCGCCACGCGCCCCGGTGCGGCGCCGCCGGGCAGGTCGGGAAGCTGCTCGGCGAGCCCGTCGTGCCAGCCGAGAAGAGAAAGTTCGTTGAACACTGCTGGTAGACACCCTTCGGAAACCGGGTGTCTCAGTGCGAAGAGATCAGGCGGACACCCGGGAGTTGACGGACGGCATGGTCGTCAGAAAGACCCGCATAGTCCTCACCTCCCTGGTCCCGGCCGCACGGATTCGCGGCGACGGAGGAACACTAACAGCACCCCGGCCGCTCCCCGCAACCCATTAGATCCCCCCACCCACCCTTGCCGTGATCTCGCAGTACGAGATCACGGCGTGGGCGTGGGGGTCAGGACAGGCCGGGGGTGGGGAACCGGCTCGTCAGCTCGGTGACCTCGCCGTGCACCCGGGCGATCACGTCCTCCGCGTCGCCCTTGGCCACCGCGGTGACGACCTCGTCCATCCACGCGGCGATCTGGCGCATGTCGGCCTCGCCCATCCCCCGGGAGGTGACCGACGGCGTGCCGATGCGGATGCCCGACGGGTCGAACGGCTTGCGGGGGTCGAAGGGCACGGCGTTGTAGTTGGTCTCCAGCCCCGCCCGGTCGAGAGCCTGCGCGGCCGGCTTGCCGCCGACGCCCTTGGACGTGAGGTCCATCAGGATCAGGTGGTTGTCGGTGCCGCCGGAGACCAGGTCGAACCCGCGGGCGAGCAGCTCGTCGGCGAGCGCCTTCGCGTTCTTCACGATCTGCGCGGCGTACGCCTTGAACTCCGGCTGGGCGGCCTCGTGCAGCGCGACGGCGATGGCGGCCGTGGTGTGGTTGTGCGGGCCGCCCTGCAGGCCGGGGAACACGGCCTTGTCGAGCGCCTTGCCGACCTCCTCGGAGTTCGCCATGAGCATCGCGCCGCGCGGGCCGCGCAGGGTCTTGTGAGTGGTCGTGGAGATCACGTCCGCGTACCCGACCGGCGAGGGGTGGGCGCCGCCGGCGACGAGGCCCGCGATGTGGGCGATGTCGGCCGCCAGCACCGCGCCGACCTCCCTGGCGATCTCGGCGAAGGCCGGGAAGTCGATCGTGCGCGGGATCGCGGTGCCGCCGCAGAAGATCAGCTTGGGCCGGTGCTCCAGCGCCAGCGCGCGCACCTCGTCCATGTCGATGCGGCCGGTGTCGCGGCGCACGCCGTAGCGGACGGAGTTGAACCACTTGCCGGTGGCGGACACGGACCAGCCGTGGGTGAGGTGGCCGCCGAACGGCAGGCCCATGCCGAGCACGGTGTCGCCCGGGTTCAGGAACGCGAGATAAACGGCGAGGTTGGCGGGCGAGCCCGAGTAGGGCTGCACGTTGGCGTGGCTCACGCCGAAGACCGACTTGGCCCGCTCGACCGCCAGCGTCTCGATCTTGTCGATGACCTGCTGGCCCTCGTAGTAACGCTTGCCCGGGTAACCCTCGGAGTACTTGTTGGTGAGGACGGTCCCGGTCGCCTCCAGGACGGCCCTGGACACGTAGTTCTCTGACGCGATCAGCTTGACGGTGTCGGCCTGCCGCCGCTCCTCCGCCCTGATCAGTTCGGCGATCTCGGGATCGACGACGTTCAGCGAGTTCTCAGCCATGGCGCCTTCCTTCTCCACGTCGACGGCGGCGGCGACCCAGGCGCACGGCCTCCGCGATTTCGCTCCCCGGTGGTGCCCCACCTTGTGCCCCTCCCAGAGGAGCCTCAGCGCCAGTCGCGACGCCCCCACTTTATCGGAGCGAAACAACCCCCTCACTCCGCCGAGACGGGCACGTCGGCGAAGAGCCCGAACCCCGGGAGGTCGAGTCGCCCGGCTGCAGCCGTTGGGCCGCAAGCGTGCTGCACTGGCAGGCTCCGTCTTCGCTCGCGGGCATGATGTCGAACGGCCTGAGGTCAGGCTGGATCAGCCTTCACCGGGACTTGCGGTGATGGTGCTCATGCCGGCTGGCGCCCTCCAGCGGCCACAGCCGGTCCACCTCCGCGTTCAGCGTCGCCCCGATGAGCACGGCGAGCGCGGTGATGTAGAGCCACAGCAGCACGGCGATCGGCGCCGCGAGCGAGCCGTAGATCGACAGCGGGGTGAACCAGGCCGCCAGCACCTCGCGCAGGAACGCGGCGCACACGATCCAGATCACCAGCGCCAGCACGGCCCCCGGAGTCTCGCGCCACCAGCGCGTCCGGTGCGGGACGCTCACGTGGTAGAGCAGCGTGAGCATAAGCACCGAGCCGATCACGACCACGGGCCAGTAGAGGACGGTCACGAGCGCGGCGTACCTGGGCAGGGCGTTGGACATCAGGGTGGGCCCGATGACCAGGATCGGCATGACGACCAGCCCGATCAGCAACGCGGCGAGATAGAGGACGAACGACAGGACCCGGGTGCGGATGATCCCCCGGGTCTCCCCCAGGCCGTACGCGATGGATATGAGGTCGACATAGACGAACAGGGCCCGCGAGCCCGACCACAGCGACAGCAGGAAGCCGACGGAGATCAGCGAGACCTGACCGCCGCTCAGCACGTCGGCCAGCAGCGGCTTGACGACCCGCTCCACGGTGTTGTGGGTGAACAGCAGCTCGGACTGTTCCACGACCCAGCGCCTGATCTCGGCGATGGCGGCCGGGCCGAGCAGCCCGCTCAGATGGCCCATGACGCCGAGCAGCCCGAGCACGAACGGCGGCAGCGACAGCAGCGCGAAGAACGCCGCCTCGCCCGCGAGACCGGTCACCCGGTAGTTGACGCCCGCCATCGTGGTCGCCTTGGCCAGGGCCCAGACGTTCGTGTCGCGCAGCCACGTGAGGCGCGTCCGGGCGAGCGCCATCCCCTTGCGCGTGAGACGCCGCGGCCTGCGCGACGGCGCGTCGGTGGAGGTCATGGCACCCAACCGGTCATGAGAACTGGGCTCTACCCGCTGCCGCGGCGGTTAGTACGTGATCTGCGGGCGAGTTGTCGCCGCCCAGAATAGGGGCCCCTGCCCGTTCCTTGCGAGAACCCTCACGAAGCGATCGGCGCATACCGCTGTCATCCGCCTGTGATACGCGGTGAACAATGGAGACATGATCTGCCGAGCGTGCGGGGAGCACCGGCACGAGGACTGCCGCGGCGGGTCCTGGTGCGACTGCCAGCACCAGGAGCCGTCCGAGAGGGACCACGAGGCCGAGCCTCCGGAGAACTGGGTCCGCAAGGGCTGAGGACCCCGCGTCACATTGCCGTCACAATCCCGCATCCTGGACACGAACTTGGACATCCAGGATCTCAGGGGTATCGTTTGGGACATGCCAGCGGACCCGTTGCTCGTCGTGCGACGCCACGTCGATCTCCTGCGTGTCCGTAGCGCGATCTGTATCGACGCCGGCTGACCGTCGCCCTCCGCTGATCCATCCGGGCGCTCGGCCAGGCGTCTTTTTCATGCCCTCACACTCGACGACGAGGTGAGAGGCCGCCTGCGCCGGCGTCCGCCGTCAACCGATCTCAGACCGAGCCTCGGAGAAGGACGTGTGCCCATGAGCACCCCGGCCCGCCCGGCGAACCGCCACCACAAGCGCCCGCGCGGCGAAGGTCAGTGGGCTCTCGGTTACCGTGAGCCACTGAACAAGAACGAGGAGAACAAGAAGGCCGACGACGGGCTGAACGTCCGTCAGCGGATCATCGACATCTACTCCAAGCGCGGCTTCGACTCCATCGACCCCGCCGACCTGCGTGGCCGGTTCCGCTGGTACGGCCTGTACACCCAGCGCAAGCCGGGCATCGACGGCGGCAAGACGGCCGTCCTCGAGCCCGAGGAGCTCGACGACCGCTACTTCATGATCCGCATCCGGACCGACGGCGGCCAGCTCAGCCTGGAGCAGCTCCGCGTGATCGCCGACGTCTCCAACGACTACGCCAGGGGCACCGCGGACGTCACCGACCGGCAGAACATCCAGCTCCACTGGGTGGAGATCGAGTCGGTGCCGGACATGTGGGCGCGGCTGGAGGCCGTGGGCCTGTCCACCACCGAGGCGTGCGGCGACACCCCGCGCGGCATGCTCGGCTGTCCCCTGGCGGGGATCGACGCCGACGAGGTCATCGACGGACGGCCCCAGCTCCGGGAGATCCGCGAGCGGTACATCGGCGACCCGGCGTTCTCGAACCTGCCGCGCAAGTTCAAGACCGCGATCAGCGGCTGCGCCGCGCACTGCACGGTCCACGAGATCAACGACATCGCGTTCGTCGGCGTGGTGAACGAGCAGGGCGAGGCCGGCTTCGACCTGTGGGTGGGCGGCGGCCTGTCGACCAACCCGATGTTCTCCAAGCGGCTCGGCGTGTTCGTCCGGCCCGAGCAGGCCCACGAGGTGTGGGCCGGCGTCACCGGCATCTTCCGCGACTACGGCTACCGGCGGCTGCGCGGCAGGGCGCGGCTGAAGTTCCTGATGAACGACTGGGGCCCGGAGAAGTTCCGCGACGTGCTGCAGACCGAGTACCTCAAGTACGAGCTGCCCGACGGCCCGGCTCCCGCCGCGCCGCGAGGGGACCGGCGCGACCACGTCGGCGTCCACCTCCAGCGCGACGGCAACTACTACGTCGGTTTCGCGCCGCGCGTGGGCCGCCTCAGCGGCGACCTGCTGCACCGGATCGCCGACATCGCCGAGCGCCACGGGTCCGGCCGGGTGGCGACCACCATCGAGCAGAAGATGGTCATCCTCGACGTCGCCCCCGACCAGGTGGAGTCGATCGTGGCCGAGCTGGAGGCGTCCGACCTGCGGGTCAACCCGTCCACCTTCCGCCGCCAGACGATGGCCTGCACCGGCATCGAGTACTGCAAGCTCGCGATCGTCGAGACCAAGAACGCCGCGTCGGAGCTGATCGACGAGCTGGAGCGGCGCCTGCCCGACTTCAACGAGCCGCTGACGATCAACCTCAACGGATGCCCGAACTCCTGCGCCCGCATCCAGACGGCGGACATCGGGCTGAAGGGCCAGCTCGTCGTCAACGACAAGGGTGAGCAGGTCGGGGGCTACCAGGTCCACCTGGGCGGCTCGTTCGGCCTGAACCCGAGCTTCGGCCGGAAGGTCCGGGGCCTCAAGACCACGGCCGAGGACCTGCCCGACTACGTCGAGCGGGTCGTGCGCAACTACGAGAAGCAGAAGAACGACGGCGAGTCCTTCGCCGAATGGGTCCAGCGCGCCGACGAGGCCGACCTCAAGTGACGACCGAGCGGGCGGCGCCGTTCTACTGCCCGTACTGCGGCGAGGAGGACCTGGAGCCCTACGTGACCGAGGAGGAGAGCCACGGATGGTACTGCAGATCCTGCGCCCGTGCCTTTCGGGTGAAATTCCTCGGCCTCGGCGTGCGTTCGTGATCCCCGAAGGCTTTCGTCCAATCAACCGATGAATCAGTGAACGACGTGTGAGGAGTACCGATGTCGGTGGCGGAGATAGAGGCAGGGCTGGAGCGGCAGCGGGTCACGCTGGACCTGCAGGGCATCGTGGAGTCCGCCGCGCGCTTCCTTGAGGACGCGCCGGCCCGGGAGATCATCCGGTGGGCCGCGGCCACCTTCGGCGACCGCCTCTGTCTCACCTCGTCGATGAGCGACGCCCTGCTGATCGACCTGGTCAGCAGGGTCAAGCCCGGTGTCGACGTGCTGTTCATCGACACCGGCTACCACTTCGCCGAGACCATCGGCACCCGGGACGCGGTCGAGGCGGTCTACCAGGTCAACGTGATCAACGTGAAGCCGTCCAGGACCGTCGAGGAGCAGGACCGCGACCTCGGTCCGCGCCTGTACGGGCGCAACCCCGACCTGTGCTGCTACCTGCGCAAGGTCGAGCCGCTCAACCGGGCGCTCGAGCCGTACCTCGCCTGGGTGTCGGGCATCCGCCGCGACGAGTCGCCCACCCGGGCGAACACCAAGGTCGTGGAGTGGGACGCCAAGCGGCAGATGGTGAAGGTCAACCCCATCGCCCGGTGGACCCAGGAGGACGTCGACAACTACATCGCCGACAACGGCGTCCTGATCAACCCGCTGCACTACGACGACTACCCCTCGATCGGCTGCGCCCCCTGCACCCGGCGGGTGGCCCCGGGCGAGGACCCGCGCAGCGGCCGCTGGGCCGGCCTCGGCAAGATCGAATGCGGTATCCATCTGTGACGACCGTTTCACACGCGGACGCCCCGCTGATCGCGGTGGCGCACGGGTCCCGCGACCCGCGCGCCGCCGCGACCGTGGAGGCGCTGCTCGACGGCGTACGGCGGGCGCGGCCCGGCCTGGACGTGCGCGCCGCCTATCTCGACCACGCCACGCCGTCGCTGCCGCAGGCGCTGTCGGGACTGGACGAGGCCGTCGTGCTCCCCCTGCTGCTCACCGCCGCCTACCACAGCCGGGTGGACATCCCGGCGGCGCTGCGGGAGGCGGCCGGCCGCACGCCGCGACTGCGGGCCGTCTGCGGCCCCACGCTCGGCCCGCATCCGCTGCTCGTCCGGGCTCTCGAACGCCGCCTCGCCGAGGCCGGCGTGGAGATCGGCGACCCGCACACCGCCGTGGTGCTCGTCTCCGCGGGCTCCAGCGACCGCAGGGCGAACGCGACGATCGCCGACGTCGCCCGCGAGTGGGCGCGCACCCGCCCCTGGTGGTCGGTCACCGCCGCCTACGCCTCGGCCGCGGCCCCCACGCCCCGGGACGAGGTCGTACGGCTGACGCGCGCGGGCGCCCCGAGGGTCGTGGTGGCGCCGTATCTGCTGGCCCCCGGTCACTTCGCCGACAAGGTGGAGCGCGACACCCTGGAGGCCGGGGCGCACGCCGTGGCCGGCGTCCTCGGTCCCGCCCCCGAACTGGCCGCGCTCCTGCTCGAACGCCACGCCCAGGCCGTACGCGAGGCCCGCGACGCCGCCTGACGCCACAGCGAGATCACGCTGTCGCGTGCGTGCCCGCGCCCGGGCCGCCGACCGTGGTGGATCATCTCGTCGGCGAAGCGCGGCGGACCGTTATCGGCTCCTGGGTCCGCCGCGTCTCACCTGATTACGCGCTACGGCGTGCCGGCAGGGATCACGGGCTGGTGCATGTGAGTGAGGGGGCCGACGGCGTACCGGTGCCGAGGAAGCCGAACGTGCTCGAGCCGGACGCGGGGATGGAGCCGTTGTACGAGGCGTTCGTCACCCTGACTGCAGAGCCGTTGGCACTCAGCGTGCCGTTCCACACCTGGTTGATCGTCTGGCCGCCGCTCAGCGTCCAGCCGACGGTCCACCCGTTGATCGCCGAAGCGCCCGCCGTCACCGTGACCTCGCCCTGAAAGCCCCCGGACCATGAGTTCACCGTACGGTAGCTCGCCGTGCAGGCGCTCGACGCCGAGGGGCTGGCGGACGGCGACGGCGACGGCGAGATCGACGGACTGGCGGACGGCGACGCGGACGGGCTCGCGGACGGGCTCGCGGACGGCGACGCGGACGGGCTGGGGGACGGCGACGACCCGCCCGGCGGCACGTACGGGCACTTGCTCCGGTACATCGAGACGTTGCCGGAGTCCGCCAGCTGCGGGCACAGGAACTGGGTGTACCGGGTGTCGTCGTCGAGGAAGATCTTCAACCAGGGGATCAGCACCCGCATCTCGGTGGTGTTCGCACGGGTCGCGAACAGGTGGTCCACACCGGTGATCTCCACCCACGCGCTCGGCGTCGAGGCCGGGATGGTGCTGTACAGCCCGTCGAGGTAGGACCGCGTGACCGTCGTGTCCCTCTGGCCCGAGATGAACATCGTCGGCACACGGTCGTTGGACAGACGGTAGTCCCCGACGGGCGAGCCGGGCGCGAGCCCGACCCCGGCCTTCAGCGTGGGCCGCCGGAGCAGCGCGGACAGGACGCCGGCTCCGCCCGCGGAGTGGCCGACCACCGACAAGCGGTTGGGGTCGACCCGGTCGCGCACCGCGCTGCGCTGGGTGAGGTAGTCCAGCGCGGCGAGCAGCTGGGTCCCCCGGGCGTCCGCGCTGTCGGTGCGGCTGTTGGTCTCGATCCCGATCACGACGAAGCCGAAGGACGCGAGCCAGGGGCCCATCCACGCTTCCTCGTTGGCGAACAGGGCGGAGTAGCCCGGCACGATCGCGACGCCGCCGAAGGTCCCCTGGCTGGTGTCCGTCGGGTAGTAGATCACACCGCTGCCGAAGCCGTTCCCGCCCGGCACGCTGATCTGCGCGGTGGCGAACGTCCCCCGGGTGGCCGACACGCTGGCCAGGGTCGGGTTGGGACCCCGCTGATAGGGGTTGTCGGCGGCCGATGCCGCGTGTGTCGCGATGGTCATCGAGAGCAGCCCGAGAACGACCACCGTCGCGGCCGTCATGCGGTGCATCAAGCGGCGTCCCCGGCCGGGCCGCGGCCCAAGTCCGGCGGCGCCACCGACTGACGATTCACTCACATGTCTTCGCACCGTTGTGTTCCTCCTTGTCGAGCTCTGACAGAGAACGCCCCACCCCAAGGCGCGGGCACCGTGGTGTTCGACCGTCGCGCAACAGCTCGCCGGGAAACTGTGCAGGGGCTTCGTCGAGGGCGAACCCGGCAGGGTTCGGCCCTGCCGGTGTGGGGATCGGCCCGAACCCGCCGGCGATACAGCCGCCGGGTGGTGCCGAGCCTCACGGCTGACGCCTCTGCGGGCCGCGTACGTGACGTACCGGCTCGGAGGTGATGCTCACCGGCGCTGCCACCGCCGGTCGGATGTGCCGGACTTCGATGTGTGGTGCTCGCCGGCCGGCCGGGACTGCTGCGACGACCCGTGCACGGCGGCTCCGGCTTCCACCGCTGTAAATGGAGAACCTTTCGGCCGGGACGTCGCGGACCGTGAGGATGTACAGCCATGACGTGGTGCCGTCGCGGTCGCATGGCAACCCGGTCACTTCCGCGCAGGGCTCCTATTGTTAGCGCTCACATTTCGTCTGCTGATCGAGCCCCTCTCCGTTGAAGTGGATGGCGGTGGTGTCGGGCGGAGCAAATACGAGGCAGAGCGCCGCTGTCAAGCGTCCGGCGCACCCGTTCGCGTCGACCCCATGATTCCGAGCGCGGGCTGACTGGGTGTTATCGCGGGACCGCTCAGCGAATCGGCGATGACACACGGTGAAATTTTCATGCTTCTCGCCCAGCGCACAGGTGGCCGGAGTTTCCGGTAGGCCCTTTCGCCCTTGGGACCGAGGCCGGCCAAGGGCCTCGGTCCCGACGACGTCGAGGGGTGGGTTCGACCTCACCGCTCCCGGAGGATCCCCACGGCCCGTTCCGGGACCGGACGCCGCGCCGCCGGCACCACCGGGAGACGCGGGACCCCGCGGTGTACCGCTCGCGGGGGGACAGCGACGGGCCGGCCGTCGCGGCGGCGGCGTACCGGCCGTCGCCGGGCGCGGTCGTGACCGTGCGCGGCGCGGTCGCCACCATCACCGTGGCGGCCAGGCCGGCGGGCAGCACCGCCCCCGCGGCGCCGCGGCGGCGCCGGCAGCACGTCGGCCGGCTGCTCGCCCCGCCAGCGCCTGCGCCACCAGGAGGCGTGGGTGTTGGCCAGGATGCGGTAGACGTACGGGTCGGGGTTCTCGCCGACCCTGCGCCAGGCCAGCCACGCCTTCGCCGGCGCCGTCTGGAGCAGGTCCTCGGCCGTGGCCCAGTCGCGGCAGAACAGGTAGGCCGTTCGCAGCAGACGGTCCGAGCGCTGTTCCACGTAGCGCTCGAAGTCGGCCCGGTCGCGCATGTGCGGCCCCCCGGTTCTCGGTGATCCCTTGGTCAGCGGTCACCGATGACTACGCCCCGGGAGCGCCCCCGCGTTGCCTCGTACGGCCACCCGGCTCACAGCCGGCCGTTGCGGGCGGAATCAGTGCGGCCGGATCAGTGCAGGCCGTGGCGGCGGCGGTCGGGAATCTCGTGTCCCCCGAAGCCCGGGTGCCGGCGGCGCTCCTGCCACCATTCGCTCCAGGCGAACCACCCGCGCTTGATCGGCGCGGCCCGGGAGTCACCGATGATCTTCACATCGCCCATCAGCACGTACGCCGTGACCTTGACGACGGGGGCGGACTGGCCGCGGGGCGCCTCGACCACCTGGACCTTCTTGTCCCCCATGATCGTGACGCCGGAGAGCTCGACGTCCACGCCGTCCGGCACGATGATCTTGACGTCGCCCATCACGCACGTGGCGACGATGTCCACCTCACGCCCGCGCACCTCGGCCTGCCGCAGGTCGAGAACCACGTCGCCCATCACGCAGACCGCGCCGATGCCGTCGTCGATCCGCCATGTGCCGGTCCTCTTGGCGTCGCCCATCACCGCCACGATCCACTTCCGCATCCTGCCTCGCGGGGCGGCCGGCGCCACGGGAGCGGAGGCGGGCGCGGGTGACGACCCCGGCAGGTCGGCGGTGATCTGGGCGAGCTCGCCGTGGGTCTGCGCCAGATAGGCGGCCTCGGTCCGCTCGGTCAGTTCCGCGAGGGTCAGCCGCCCCTCCGCGGACGCCACGCGCAGCCGTTCCACCACGGCCTCGCGTTCGGCGTCGGATGCCCGCATACCACCCGGATCATTCACGCCCTTCACCGTATCCCGGCCGGCCGCGATCCCCCTCCTCCCTGCGAACGATCCTCTGACACGGTCCCTGCGTCGCCCGGGCGGCTGGCCGTGATCGCATGCCTGACCACGAGGGCCTCCATGACGGTGGCCGGTCCGCGTGGTGGCGGCCCGTCACCGGCCGGCCGCGCATCACGGGGCGGCGATTCATCGACGCCAATGGCCGTCCCGGCACACGTACGTCCTGCCGTTGCCGGCTACGCCGACAGCACCGGGATCGCCGCAGAACCCGCCCGGGCGGACTCCGTGGACGGCCTTCGAATCGGCCGGACCCGTGTCGTGATGTTCCCTGCGCGGGGTGTGGCGCACGGTGTGGCGCGGAGTGTGGCGCGGAGTGTGGCGCGGCTTGCGCCTGGGGGCGGGCGGGTCCTGCGACTCGTCGGGCTCATCGCCGGCCTGGTCCGCCTCGGCCATGGTGGGGACACCGGTGGGGGCGCCGGCGGGTGCGCCGATGCCGTTGCCACCGCGATCGGGCGGCGACTCCCCCGAGGACGGTTCAGGGGAGAACCAGGTGCGGCCCGGGGCAGGCGCAGACTGGTTGTCGCGGGCGGAGGCGCCGCACCCGTACACGATCGTGGCGAGCAGGACGAGAGCGGCGACGACGGCGCAGCCGAGTCCGCCCGTCGTGCTGCCGGCAGGGGGCCTGGAGGCTGATGTCACTCACCCAAAGTGACGACATGAATACGCTTACGCAACCGAAACGGGCCAAGAAGCAAGAGAGGCCTCCCTACTCTCCATGATCTCCGAGTCGAGAAGCCGGAGCGCGGGTTCTCTCCCGGCGCGGCGGTGCCACCACCGCCCTTCCCCCGGGCGCCGCGGCCGGTGCGGGCCCTCCTCGCCGCCCGATGCGCCGTCGCATCGCTCCCTGGGGACGAGGCCCGGAAGGGGCTGTGTGAGCATGGAAGCGTGACCCGCAGCAGGTTGCTGGAGGCTATAGCGGGAGGGGACGTCGCTCGGGTGGCGACGATGCTGCGCCCGGACACCGCCGTGAACCCCGCTCAGGGGACCACGCCGCTCTACCGGGCGGCCGTGGGCGGGCACCACGACATCGTCAGGCTGCTCCTGGAGTACGGCGCCGACCCCGACCTGCCGAGCGGGGGGCACGAGGAGGGCCTTCCGCTCTGCGCGGCGGCGTGCTGGAACCACGCCGAGACGGTGCAGGCGCTGCTCGACGGCGGCGCCGACCCCGACGCGGCGGAGGAGGGCGGCTGGACGGCCCTGCTGTGGGCCGCGGCCAACGGCAACCTGGAGTCGGCCGACATCCTGCTCGACGCCGGGGCCGATCCCGGCCGGGCCGACGACGACGGCGACACCCCGCTGACGCTGGCCACGATCTTCGGGGCTTACGGGATCGTGTGGTCCCTGCTCGAGCACGGCGCCGACCCGTCCGCGCCCGGCTGGGACGGCGCGACCCCGCTGGAGATCGCCACGCGGCTGGCGGCGGTGGATCTCGAAGCCCTGATACGCGAGGAGGTCTCCGCGCGGGTGGAGGGCGAGCACACCGTGCTGACCGCGCACAGCTCCGCCCCGGACGGCACCCGGCGGGTGACGGTCGAGGCGCGCGGTGCCGACCGCGCGTATTCGATCACCCGCCAGCACGGGCACGCCGCCATCGCGACGGCTCTGGAGACGGCTCTCGGCCTGAGGCCGCCCGCCGACGCGCTGCTCACGCGCGTGCTGCCCTATCGCGAGCTGGACGAGGACGACGAGACGTGGTGGGCGGCCGTCCACGCGCTCCAGTCGCGCCACGACGAGGAGACGTTCCTCTCGCTGGCCCGGCTGTGCGAGAGCGACGACCCGGTCAGGCGGGAGTTCGGTGCCGACGTGCTCGCGGAATTCGGCGAGGAGACAGGGTTCGGGAAGGAGACGGGCTTCGGCCGGGACGCGGGGCGCGACCCCTACCACGACCGCACTCTGGAGCTCCTGCGCGACATGGCCCAGCACGAGAGCGAGCCCGCGGTCGTCGAGGCGCTGCTGCACGCGTTCGGCCACCGGGCCGACGAGCGGGCGCTCCCCGAGGTGCTGCGCATCGTCGGCGCCCCCGGCCGGGAACCCACCGTCCACGACCCCGTCGCGCTCGCCGCGGTCCTGCCGCCCGACGACGAGGACGGCCTGACCGCGCTGATCCGGCTGAGCGAGTGCGCCGCCGACGAGGTGCGCGACTGGGCGACGATGGGCATCGCGGGCCTGCCCGCCGACACCCCCCGAATCAGGGACGCACTGGTCACCCGGCTCGCGGACCGCGATCTGACGACGGTGGCCGAGGCCGCGCGGGGCCTGGCCGGGCGCGGGGACCGGCGCGCGATCGAGGGCGTCCACCGGGTGCTGTGCGAGGCGGGCGCCGATCAGGACTACGCTCGCGACCTCGCCCTGGAGGCGGCCCACGAGCTCGGTCTGGAGATCTCGGGTGCCTGACGCGGAGGTGGCGGGACTACCGGCCGTGTGTCACTCCCTGAACCGCCGGTCCCGCGGGGTGAGCCCGGGTGTTCATCCCGGCGGCCCGGGATGCTGAGATGGAGTCCCGGCCTCTGACGGACTCGGCATCGAGGAGTCCGGCATCACCGACAGGAGGACCCATTGACTTCCTCCCCCGCCTAAAGGCGGGGGATTCCCGCCCTCACGGGCTGGGCTTCCTGCTTCACAGCCGACCGCCGAAGGGAGGACCCTTGCGGACTTACATCAGCTCCGCAGGCGGACACCGCTCGACCAGCGGCCAGGATGTTCTTGGCGGCATTCACGTCCCGGTCGTGCCGGGTGCCGCAGGACGGGCACTGCCACGTCCGAGTGCCGAGCGAGAGGTGAGCGAGCAGGTGCCCGCACGCACTGCACGTCTTCGAGCTGGGATACCAGCGGTCGATCACGACCAGGGTCCGGCCGTACTTGGCGGTCCTGTACTCCAGTTGGCGACGGAACTCCCCCCACCCGCAGTCGGAGATCGCCCTGACGAACGCCGTGTGCTGGTGCCGCAATGCCTGCTGCAGCGGAACGCTGGAGACCTCGTACAGGAAGTCGTGGCCGCCGTCGCGTTTCAGCTCGGTCAGGTGCCGGTCGGTCTGCGCGTAGGAGGTCGTCACGCCGTCGGCGCGGTAGCGGGTGTGCCGCCACGCCAGGACCGTGTTCCAGACCAGGCGTACGCAGCCGAACGTGCGGTTCACACCGCGGCTTGGTCGGGGGTGGGGTAGACCCGCACCTTGTAGGCCGTACGCATGTTCGCATTTGTACAGAGGCTTTGCCTGACCGGTCAGCGAAAGGAGCAAATCATGAGCGCTTCCCGCTCTGGGTTGTCCCGGCTCCGCCGGGCCACCCCTTACGAGGTCCGGATTCCTCCCGGCCCCGAAGGACCGGGCTTCCTCCGGAGGTCTCGGTGACCCACGACGTGACCAACCAGGCGCCCCCGCTGACCGGCCACGACGTCTCGGCAGACCAGGCGCTGCTGGAGGGGCTCTCCAGGGAGGGGGCGGACTGGGCGACCGGGGAGCTGCGCCGGCTCGGCCTGCTGGCCGGTTCTGCGAAGGCCCAGGAGTGGGGGCGGCTGGCCAACGAGCACCCGCCCGTCCTGCGCACCCACGACCGGTACGGCAACAGGATCGACGAGGTGGAGTTCCACCCGGCATGGCACGAGCTCATGACCGTCGCGGTCGAGAGCGGCGTGCACGCCGCGCCCTGGACGTCGGCCCGGCCGGGGGCGCACGTCGCCAGGGCCGCCAAGTTCTTCACATGGTCCCAGGTCGAGGCCGGGCACGGCTGCCCGATCTCGATGACGTACGCCGCCGTGGCCGCGCTGCGGCACTCGCCGTCGCTGCGGGCGGAGTGGGAGCCGCTGCTGGCCTCCCGCACGTACGACTTCGGGCTGCGCCCGCCGCAGGACAAGCGCGGTGTGCTGGCCGGGATGGCCATGACCGAGAAGCAGGGCGGCTCCGACGTGCGGGCCAACACCACCAGGGCCGAACCGCTGGGCGACGGGAGTTTCGCGCTGACCGGGCACAAGTGGTTCAACTCGGCCCCGATGTGCGACGTGTTCCTGGTGCTGGCCCAGGCCCCAGGCGGCCTGTCGTGTTTCCTGCTCCCCCGCGTGCTGCCCGACGGCAGCCGCAACGCGATGCGCCTGATGCGGCTGAAGGACAAGCTCGGCAACCGGTCGAACGCCTCGGCCGAGGTCGAGTACGAGGGCGCCGTCGCCTTCCTCGTCGGCGAGGAGGGCCGGGGCGTCCGGACGATCATCGAGATGGTGAACATGACCCGGCTCGACTGCGTGATCGGCTCCGCCGCCGGCATGCGCTACGGGCTGACGCAGGCGCTCCACCACGCCCGCCACCGCACGGCGTTCGGCCGGACGCTGGCCGAGCAGCCGCTGATGCGCTCGGTGCTCGCCGACCTGGCGCTGGAGTCGGAGGCGGCGACCGCGCTCATGATGCGCCTGGCCGGGGCGACCGACCGGGCCATCCGGGGGGACGCGGCCGAGGGCCTGTTCCGGCGGGCCGCGCTCGCCGCCGGCAAATACTGGGTGTGCAAGCGGGCCCCGGTCCACGCGGCCGAGGCGCTGGAGTGCCTCGGCGGCAACGGCTACGTCGAGGAGTCGCAGATGCCCCGGCTGTTCCGGGAGTCGCCGCTCAACGGCATCTGGGAGGGCTCGGGCAACGTGGCCGCCCTCGACCTGATGCGGGTGCTGGCCAGGGAGCCCGAGGCGGTCGAGGCGTTCCTCGCCGAGGTGGCGTCGGCTCAGGACAGGCGGGTCGCCGACGCGGCGGAGCGGGTGCTGAAGACGCTCGCCTCGGCGGGAGAGGCCGACGCGCGCCGGGTGGCCGAGGAGATGACGCTGGTCCTGCAGGCGTCCCTGCTCGTACGGCACGCCCCCGCCGCGGTGGCCGACGCGTTCTGCGCCTCGCGCCTGTCCGGCGACTGGGGACGTGCCTTCGGCACGCTGCCCTCCGGCCTCGATCTGGAGGCGATCCTGGACCGCGCGGCGCCGGCGTGAGCCCACCGGCCATGCCGGTGGGCCCGGCGCACCGGCGGCGGCGTTAAGGTCACTGTGGATAGGCTTCGCTTACTGAAGGGATATCGCCATGGCGACCACTCGTACCGCGACGACGCAGTGGAAGGGCGCGCTGCTCGACGGTTCGGGCACCGTTTCGCTCGACTCCTCCGGGGTCGGCACCTTCGACGTCTCCTGGCCCTCCCGCGCCGAGGAGGCCAATGGCAAGACGAGCCCGGAGGAGCTGATCGCCGCCGCCCACTCCTCGTGCTTCTCGATGGCGCTGTCGAACGGCCTGGCCAAGGCCGGCACGCCGCCGCAGTCGCTGGAGACCCGGGCGGACGTGACCTTCCAGCCGGGTCAGGGCATCACCGGCATCGTGATCTCCGTTCGCGGGCAGGTGCCCGGCATCTCGGCCGAGGACTTCCAGCAGGCCGCCGAGACGGCCAAGGCGAACTGCCCGGTGAGCCAGGCGCTCGCCGGAACGACGATCAGCCTCAACGCCGAACTCGTCGGCTGAGTGCCAGCGGGAGCCCCCGCCGGACCCGATCCGGCGGGGGCTCCCCCGTGCCCGTGCGAGGTCGGGCGACCTCGCGGGTGCACGAATCGTCCCGGCAGTGGAGAATGAGGTTACATGCGCGAGGTTTGGCCTGGAGAGCCCTACCCGCTCGGCGCCGCCTGGGATGGTGTGGGCACCAACTTCTCGGTGTTCTCGGAGGTGGCCGAGCGGGTCGAGCTGTGCCTGTACGACGACAGGGGCGAAGAGACCCGCGTCGACCTGCCCGAGGTCGACGGGTTCGTCTGGCACGGGTACGTGCCGGGGATCATGCCCGGCCAGCGGTACGGTTTCCGCGTGCACGGGCCCTACCGGCCCGACCACGGGCACCGGTGCAATCCGTCCAAGCTGCTGCTCGACCCCTATGCCAAGGCGATCGAGGGCTCGGTGCGCTGGAACGACTCGCTGTTCTCGTATCACTTCGCCGACCCGGCCCGGCTGAACACTCAGGACTCCGCGCCGTACATGCCGAAGAACGTGGTCGTGAACCCGTTCTTCGAGTGGGGCAACGACCGGCCGCCCCGCACGCCGTACCACGAGACGGTGATCTACGAGGCGCACGTGCGCGGCCTGACCATGCGCCATCCCGCGGTCCCCGAGGAGCAGCGGGGCACCTACGCGGGGCTCGCGCACCCGGCCGTGCTCGACCATCTCCTGTCGATCGGCGTGACCGCGGTCGAGCTGATGCCCGTCCACCAGTTCGTGCCCGAGCACTTCCTGGTCGCCCGGGGGCTGACCAACTACTGGGGCTACAACACGATCGCCTACATGGCGCCGCACAACGCGTACGCCGGGTCCGGGCAGCGCGGCGAGCAGGTCCAGGAGTTCAAGGCGATGGTGCGCGCCCTGCACGAGGCGGGGATCGAGGTGATCCTCGACGTCGTCTACAACCACACCGCCGAGGGCGACCACATGGGCCCGACGCTCGGCTTCCGTGGCATCGACAACGTCGCCTACTACCGCCTGCGCGAGGAGGACCGCCGCTACTACCTCGACTACACCGGCTGCGGCAACTCGCTGAACGTCCGCTCGCCCCACGCGCTGCAGCTGATCATGGACTCGCTGCGCTACTGGGTGCTCGACATGCACGTGGACGGCTTCCGCTTCGACCTCGCCGCCGCGCTGGCGCGGGAACTGCACGACGTCGACCGGCTGAGCGCGTTCTTCGACCTCATCCAGCAGGACCCGGTGATCTCGCAGGTCAAGCTCATCGCCGAGCCGTGGGACGTCGGCCCCGGCGGCTACCAGGTCGGGAACTTCCCGCCGCTGTGGACCGAGTGGAACGGCAAGTACCGCGACTCCGTGCGGGACTTCTGGCGCGGGGCCTCCCAGACGCTGCCCGAGTTCGCCTCGCGCCTGGCCGGGTCGAGCGATCTCTACGCCAGCAGCGGCCGCCGCCCGGTCGCCTCGATCAACTTCGTGACCGCCCACGACGGGTTCACCCTCACCGATCTCGTGTCGTACGACCACAAGCACAACGAGGCCAACGGCGAGGGCAACCGCGACGGCACGGACGACAACCGCTCGTGGAACTGCGGCGCCGAGGGCCCGGTCGAGGACCCGGCGATCGTACGGCTGCGCCGGCGTCAGCGGCGCAACCTGCTCACCACGCTGTTCGTGTCGCAGGGCGTGCCGATGCTGCTGGCGGGCGACGAGTTCGGCCGCACCCAGCACGGCAACAACAACGCCTACTGCCAGGACAACGAGATCTCCTGGATCGACTGGTCGCTGGTCCGGCAGGAGGGCGATCTGCTCGAATTCGTCCGCCGCCTGGCCGCGTTACGGCGGGCGCATCCCGTCTTCCGGCGGCGCCGGTTCTTCCAGGGCCGCCCGGTCGGGGACGGCAGCAGGGACATCATCTGGCTCACGCCCTCGGGCGCGGAGATGACCGACGGCGACTGGCACACGGGCTACGCCAAGTCCCTGGCGGTGTACGTGAACGGCGAGGCGATCAGCGAGCCGGGCCCGCGTGGCGAGCGGATCAGCGACGAGACGTTCCTGCTGCTGATCAACGCGCACCACGAGAACCTGACGTTCGCCCTCCCAGGTCCGGAGCTGGGGGCCGCCTGGCGTCCCGTCCTCGACACCGCCGCCGAAGAGGTCCGCGACGACCCGTACGCCGAGGAGACCCTGCCCCCCGGGGCCAAGGTCTGTCTCGCCGACCGGTCCATGCGGATCCTGGTCTGCGCGGGCTGATCCGCACCGCCGCACAGGGACCGGCCACCCGGGCCCGCGTGGCTCCGCACGCCCGCGCGCGGGGGCGCACCGGCGGCCGGGGGGATCAAGGGCCTCGCGCTGTCGCGGCCGGGCGCGTGGTCCGGTGAGCCGCCCTGCCCGACGTGGCGGTGGGGACGAACGCGGCGCTGACCCATATAAGGGACTTTCCGCCCAGTTCGTTACCCTCAGGCGGGTGACCACGACACCAGTGCAGGCCGGCCTGCCGCCGAAGCCCCGGGCGGCGGTCGTGCGGGACGCCCTCGGGGTGGGCACGGCCGTCGGCCTGTCCGGCTTCGCGTTCGGCGTCACCTCGGCGGGCGCGGGGCTGACCGTCGTCCAGACGTGCGTGCTGTCGCTGTTCGTGTTCACGGGGGCGTCGCAGTTCGCGCTGGTGGGCGCGCTCGGCACCGGCGGGAATCCGCTCGCCGCCGCGGCCGGGGCGCTGCTGCTCGGCGTCCGCAACGCCTTCTACGGGCTGCGGCTGTCGCAGTTGCTCGGGCTCCCCGCAGCGGTCCGCCCGCTCGCCGCGCAGTGGGTGATCGACGAGACCTCCGCCGTGGCCCTGGCCCAGCCCGACCGGCGCCTCGCCCGGCTCGGGTTCACGGTCACCGGGGTCAGCCTGTACGCCGGATGGAACATCACGACGTTCCTCGGCGCGCTGGGCGCCTCCGCGCTGGGCGATCCGGCGGCCTGGGGCCTCGACGCCGCCGGCCCGGCCGTCTTCCTCGCCCTGCTCCTCCCCATGCTCCGGGCACGATCCTCCTCCGCGGCCTCCGCGGCGGCCTCGCCCGTGGCCTCCTCCATAACCTCCTCCGGGACCTCCTCCGCGTCTTCCGCCGCTCCTACGTCACCCTCCGCCGCCTCGGATCCTGCCGAGGGCGCGGCGTCCGCCGGCTCGGACATCGGCGGCGACGCGGCACCTTCGGGCGGCTCGAACCGCCACGGTGACGCGGCGCCCAGCCCATCTGCGCCGTCCGGCGTATCGGGGCCGGTCCGGGCCGCGGCCTTCCCGCGTCATGAGGCGGCGGTGGCGGTGCTGGCCGTCGTGCTGGCCCTCGCCGTCGTGCCCTTCGTTCCCGTGGGGGTGCCGGTGCTGGTGGCCGTGCTCGCCGCGCCCGCCGTGCTGGCCGCCTCACGGCTCCTCTCCCGCCGCTCGCCCCGAGGAGGACGCTGATGGTCTGGGTCGCGATCGTGGTCACCGCCGCCGGGTGCTACGCGGTGAAGCTGCTCGGACTGTCGGTGCCGGCGGCGGTGCTGGAGCGGCCGCTCGTGCGCAGGCTGGCCGCGCTGGTGCCGATCGCGGCGCTGGCCGCGCTGATCGCCCTGCAGACCTTCGCCGACGGCCGCACACTCGTCGTCGACGCCCGGGCCGCGGGGCTCGCGGCGGCGGCCGTCGCGCTGCTGCTGCGCGCGCCGTTCCTGGTGATCGTCGCGGTCGCCGTCGTCGTCACCGCCGTGGTCCGCGCGCTGACCGGCTGACGCGCGCCAGGACGCCCCCGCAGGATCGGAGCGGCGACCAGCACGGCGATCGGCGCGCGACGCCGGGGCACGCCGCCCGGCGGCCCGGCCGGTCAGCGGGCGAGGATCTTGTCGAGGTCGTAACTCACCGGGCGTTCGAGCTGCTCGTAGGTGCAGGACTCGGGGGTGCGGTCCGGGCGCCAGCGGCGGAACTGGGCGGTGTGGCGGAACCGGTCGCCCTCCATGTGGTCGTAGGCCACCTCGATCACCCGTTCCGGCCGCAGGGGGATGAACGACAGGTCCTTCTTGGCGTTCCACCGCGAGACGGCGCCGGGCAGGCGCTGGCCCTCGGCGCCGCCCGCCGCGACCTCGGCCCAGTGTCCCCACGGATGCTCGCTCAGGTCCTCCACCCGGTACGGCGCGAGCTCTTCGACGAGTTCCTCACGCCGCTTCATCGGAAACGACGCGGCGACGCCCACGTGGTGCAGGCGGCCGTCCGGCGAGTAGAGCCCGAGCAGCAGCGAGCCGACGACCGGCCCGGACTTGTGCTCGCGGTAGCCCGCCACCACGCAGTCGGCGGTCCGCTCGTGCTTGACCTTGAACATCACGCGCTTGTCCGGCGTGTACGGCTGGTCGCCCGGCTTGACGACGATGCCGTCCAGCCCGGCGCCCTCGAACGCGTCGAACCACCCGGCGGCCCGGCCCTCGTCCTGGGTGACCGGCGTGAGCCGTACGGACCGGCCCGCGCCCGCCAGCATCTCCTCCAGCCGGGACCTGCGCTCCGAGAACGGCGCCTCCATGAGGTCCTCCGTCCCGGTGGCGAGCAGATCGAAGGCGACGAAGGACGCGGGCGTGTTCTCGGCCAGCAGCCGCACCCGGGACTGCGCGGGGTGGACGCGCTGCTGCAGCGCGTCGAAGTCGAGCGACTGGCCCCTGATCAGCACGATCTCGCCGTCCACGACGCACTTGGGCGGCAGCTCCCGCCTGACGGCCTCGACCAGCTCGGGGAAGTAGCGCGTGAAGGGCCGCTCGTTCCTGCTGCCCAGGAAGACCTCGTCGCCGTCACGGAAGACGATGCAGCGGAAGCCGTCCCACTTCGGCTCGTAGTAGAGCGTGCCGTCCTGCTTCGGCAGCCCCTTGACGGCCTTTGCGAGCATCGGCGCGATGGGCGGCACGACCGGCAGATCCAGGTCGGGGATCTGCGGCTCAACCGGAAGCTTCATCCTGCGCCTCCCTGATGTATCGGCAGAAGAGGAAGCCGTCCTCTTCGAGCACCTGGGCGAGGGTCAGCGGCGTGCGCGATGCGACGCCGTCCAGTATGCGCGCGGCGTCGCCGCCGATCAGCAGCGGGCTCACGGTCAGCGCCAGCTCGTCGACCAGGCCGGCGGCGGCCAGCTGCGCGTTCACCCGGGGGCCGCCCTCGCACAGGACGCGGCCGAGCCCCCGGTCGCGCAGCTCGCTCACGGCCGTCGCGAAATCCACCCGTTCGTCACCCGCGACGATCACCTCGGCCCTGCCCGCCGCCTCCTCGCGGCGCTCCTTCGGCGCCGACTCCGTCGTGATCACTATCGTCCGGGCGTACGGCTCGGCCTCGGTGAACAGCGGAGCGTCCAGGTCGAGGTCGAGGCGGCGGGTGACCACGGCGATGGGCGGCGCCGGGGGCCTGCCCTCCCGCAGCGCCCGCCACGACTCGCGCGGGCGGGCCGGGCGGTATCCCTCCGTGCGGACGGTGGCGGCCCCGGCCAGCACGACGTCGGCCAGGCCGCGCAGCAGTCCGAAGATCCGCTTGTCGGCGCGGCCGGACAGGCCCTCCGAATGGCCGTCGGCCCACGCCGCGCCGTCGGCGCTGGCCACCATGTTGAGGCGCAGCCAGTGGTCGCGCGGGTAGGCGTAGGCGGCGGGGATGTCCGGCTCGACCTCGGCGTAGGGGTGGATGCGGCGCACGTCTCCTACAGTGGCACACCCCACCGACAAGGCCGCCCGCGACGCCCCGCCCTCCCTTCCCCACTCCCTTCCCGCGGCCCGTTCGGCGGGGACCGCCCGTCCGACTTCGGCGGTTCGTCTCATTCGCCGGACGGCTCGGCGCTCCCGGTGGCATGATGATCAACAAACGGGGACGGGAGGCACAAGGCATGACCGAGTACGGCGAGGTACCACAGGGCGTCGATCCGAACACTCCGAGCATCGCGCGAATGTACGACTACTTCCTGGGCGGGAAGGACAACTTCAAGGCCGACCGCGAGGCCGCGAAGAAGATGATCTCCCTCGTGCCGAACGTGCGTGAGTTCGCCCGGGCCAACCGCGAGTTCCTCGGGCGCATCGTCCGGTTTCTCGCCCAGCAGGGGATCGACCAGTTCCTCGACGTCGGCGCCGGGCTGCCGACCCAGCAGAACGTGCATCAGGTCGCCCAGGCCGTGGCCCCGCAGGCCCGGGTCGCCTACGTGGACAACGACCCGATCGTGCTGGTTCACGGCCGCGCCCTGCTCGCCGACAGTCCCGGCACCATCGTCGTCCAGGGCGACATCAACGCCCCGGAGGCGATTCTCGGCGACGCGGACCTGCGGGCGCACCTCGACCTGTCCCGGCCGATCGCCGTGCTGATGCTCTCGGTCCTCAATGTCGTGCCGGACGACGCCAAGGCGGAGGCCATCGTCGCGACGTTCCGCGCGGCCATGGCGCCCGGCAGCTATCTGGTCATCTCCCACGGCTACACCGGCCAGGTCGGCAGCCGGACCGACCGGGAGGTGCGGGAGGTGTACCGCCGGTCGAGCGCGGGGTCGTCCAAGCCGCGCGACCACGCGCAGATCGCCGCCTACTTCGACGGGCTGGAGCTGCTCGAACCCGGAATCGTGCCGGTGGCCGCCTGGCGGCCGGAGCAGGAATGGGAGGCCGAGGTCGACCTCAGCCGCCCGAACATCCTCGCCGCGGTCGGACGCGTCCCCTGAACCGGTCCTTGCCGACACGGCGTGAAATTCGCGTCCCGGCGGCTTTCTCGTTCTAGTCTTTCCGCCCGTCGGACAGGCGTTGGATCCGGGCGAGATTCTGGGGGCGGAGATGCGCGGGCCGAGCAGGCGGGAAGTGCTGGCATCGGCGGTGTGGGGCACGGCGGCGATCGCGTCCGGGGTGCGCGGGACGGCGGCGTACGCGGACCCGCCCCGGCCGCCGGCCCGCCGGCGGGTCCGTGACATGAGCACGCAGCAGTGGGAGGCGTTCGTCCGGGCCGTGCGCGCCCTGAAGGCGCGGGGAACCTACGACGCGCTGGTCAAGGCCTACGCGGACGACTTCTCGGCCACCCACGCCAACGGCTTCTTCCTGCCCTGGCAGCGCCGATACCTCCTGGATTTCGAGCGGGAGCTTCAGCGCGTCGATCCGTCCGTGTCCGTGCCCTACTGGGACTGGCCGCTCGACGGCCGGGCGCCGCAGCGCTCGGCGGTGTTGTCGAAGGCGTATTTCGGGGGAAACGGAAGCGCCACGCGTGATCAGGCCGTGCTCGACGGCGCGTTCGCCGGGTGGACCGCCAAAGTTCCGCGGGTCCATCCGCTCCGGCGTTCCTATGCCGACGGCGAGAAGATCCCCGCATGGGCCTCCTCCGAGCTCATCGCGAACATGCTGAAAAATCCGGATTTTCAGGTGTTCAACATGCAACTGGAGATCCATATGGGCGCGGTGCAGATGGGCATCGGGGGCGACCTGGCCCAGTCCGCCGCCCCGAACGACCCCCTGTTCTGGCCCGTCGCCTGCTTCGGCGACCTGCTGTGGCACATGTGGCGCTCGCGCCATCCCGACGCCCCGGTCCGGTCGGCGTACGGGAACGTCACCGAGGAGAGCCGCCTGCCGCGGTACGGCGACACGGTCGCGGCCGTCCTGGACGTCGAGAGGCTGGGCTACCGCTATGACGACGTGTGGCCGCGGACGCGCTGAGCCGCGCGTGGCGGGCCCCGGCGGTGTGGCCCCGCCCTCGGACAGGGCAGGGCCACACGCGGGCCGGCAGCGGCAGGACCGGCGGCCGCGGCCGCGCGTCAGGCCCTGGTGGACGTCGTGGCGCGGGCCCGGCCGGTCGCCTGGCCGACGGTCTCCCGCTCCCTCTCCTGCCTCTCCTGCGCACGCGCGGTCCTGGACAGGTCGTCCAGCTCGTGCGCGGTCTCCTCGAACTCCTGCGCGGCCTCCCGGCTCATCCTGCTGACGAGCCTGCGACCACGGACGGCCATGTCCTCATACACCTCGCCGGCCTTGGCCAGGGCGTAGGGGCCGACGCCGGCGAGGGCGCAGAACGGCTTGGACATCGTGATCCTTTTGACCGGTGTTGTCACTTGGTCACTCTCCATACGTATCGGTCTAGCGAGTTTCCGCCTGGTCCAGCTCAGGGGAAAACGGCCCGCCTCCTCGTCGGACGCGCGGCCGGAGACCCGGTGTCAGGAAGGTGGCGTGCCGACGGACGCCATCCCGGACCTGATGTTGTCGGCGGCCTGCGCCGGGCTGATGTCCGCGGCCCTGGATGCCTTCTCCAGATCCGCCCAGGTGATGTGGTCGGGATTCCCGTGGTCGTCGTCAGGCTCGCCGCAGCCGCAGCTCAGGCACATCCGGTTGTCTCCCCCCGCTCGGTCTTGTGCAAGGCGGCCCCGCCCTCGGCAGCGGTACGAGGGCGGGGCTCTTGGGTGTTCCAGGTTCGTCCGTACGCGGTCTTGCCCGGGGATGAGCGCCCGCTCCCCCGTCGGCGAGCGCTCGCCAGGACCATCCCCGCACCCGTCTCCAGGGACACCGCGCGGTGATGCAAGAGCCGATCAAGAGCGGAGACAGGCGGACAAAAACGTCGCGTCCGCGATCACCAAGCAACGGCTCGCGGCCCGGCAGAGCGCGTCGTGGCGTGAGCGGATGTGGTCAGAGGCCGAACATCGGGCGGCACGCTGTCATCCCGTCGACTCTTGCCGCCCGCCCGTTCCGCTGCGCCCACTTCTGCCTGGTGAGCCGCAGACGATCGGAAACCACGGCCTCGTCGCCGCGGGCGTCGACCGAGATGCCGTCGTGCTCGTAGCCGAGTTTGCGGGACACGCCCTGAGAGGCGTGGTTGTCCTGGAACACCTCGGTACGCGCGGCACGTGCGTCGAGGTGGTCGAAGGCCAGGGTTCGGGACCGCCGTCGGTCCACGGCGTCAAGAACGGGCGCTCGTCTGCCCGGTGTACGCCTCTGCCTGCGAGGTTCGCGAGCTCCGCCAGCTCTGCCTCGCGCGGCAGGCGGAGTTCGAGCCGTTGTGTGACGATGGTCAGGCCGTATTGGGGCCACAGGTCAGCAAGCACGGGCCGGATCATCACGCTCGGTCCACGCCCCGCAACCGAATTACCGCCGGGATCAGGATGCCGGCGGCATGTGAGCGCATCTCCATCGAATGCGGCATCGCCCCGTACGGGACGCAGTGCAGGGAACCGCGGCAGGCCATGCGCGTGCCGGCGGGTCATTCGACGGCTTTCTCCCCGCCGGCCGGCCTGGCCTTGCTGGGCTGGACGCGCCTCGGCTCGCCGGGCATCTTCGGATAGTTCGGCGGATACGGCATGTCGCCCCGGTCGTCGGCGTCGTACCACTCCAGCAGCGTGCCGATGTCGTGGGCCCGGTCGTCGATCGCCCGCTGCACGTCGCCCAGCCTGGCGAACCGCTCCGGCATCGTCTTGAGGTCGAAGTCGCCCGGGTCGCAGCCGGCCAGCTCCTCCCACGTCACGGGGGCGGAGACCCTGCCGTCGGGCCGCGCCCGGACCGAGTAGGCGGCCACCACCGTGCGGTCGCGGGCGTTCTGGTTGTAGTCGATGAAGACCTTCTCCCCCCGCTCCTCCTTCCACCAGGCGCTCGTCGCGAGGTCCGAGCGCCGCTCGACCTCGCGGGCGAAGGCGATCGCGGCGTACCGCACCTCGGTGAAGGTCCAGCGGGGCTCGATGCGCACGTGCACGTGGATGCCGCGGCTGCCCGAGGTCTTGGGGAAGCCCGTCATGCCCAGCTCGCCGAGGATCTCCTTGGCCGTGAAGGCCACCGCGCGGGCCTGCTCGAACGAGGTGCCGGGCTGCGGGTCGATGTCGATGCGCAGCTCGTCGGGGTGGTCGAGGTCGCCGCGCCGGGCGTGCCACGGATGGAAGTCGATCGTGCCGAGGTTGGCGCACCACGCGACGGCCGCCACCTCCGTCGGGCAGAACGCGTCGGCGGTGCGCCCACTCGGGAAGCGCACGGTGACGGTCTCGATCCAGTCCGGATGCCGGGGCATCCGCTTCTGGTAGATCGCCTCCGTGCCGACGCCGTCGGGGTGCCGCTTGAGGTAGGTCGGCCGTTCCCGCAGGGCGCGCAGCACGCCGTCCCCCACGCTCACGTAGTACTCCACCAGATCGCGCTTGGTGGCGCCGATCTCCGGGAAGTAGACCTTGTCCGGATTGGTGACCTTGACCGTGCGGCCACCCACCTCTATCTCGATGTACGGCGAAGCCATGGACGTGACCCTACCCGGAGAAGGTGGTCCGTCCCGGGCTGCCGACGGCGGCCGGACCGGGCGCTCCCACGGCCGCGCTCTCGCGGCGCGGCTCGTGGTCGCGTACGGCGCGCTCGCGTTCGGACGGCGCCGCACGCGACGGGACGGACCACGACGGCCGCCCGCGGGCGGCCTCCTCTCGCCGTCCGGCGGCGTCCAGCACGGGTCGGGTGCTTCGCCGCCCTGACGGCGGTGCGGGCGACCACCGCCGCGCGGGTACGGCGATCAGCCCTCTCATCGGTGAAGACGCAGGAAGACCCGGGAAAGGATGCTTCGCACCGAGAACCCGTGCGGGGAAGATCTCAGGCGTCCGGGGAGTTCATGAGTTCGTAATCCCGCGAGGGGCCGCCGAAGGCAGGGTGATACGCATGGAAAAGGTCATCAAGAGCGACGCCGAGTGGCGCGCGCAACTGTCCCCCGAGGAGTACCGGGTGCTCCGGCAGGCGGGGACGGAGCGGCCGTTCAGCGGCGAGTACGTCGACACGAAGACCGTCGGCGTCTACTCCTGCCGCGCCTGTGGAACGGAGCTGTTCCGGTCGGAGACCAAGTTCGAGTCGCACTGCGGCTGGCCGTCGTTCTACGAACCGTCGGAGTCGGACGCCGTGACCCTGCACGAGGACGACTCGCTGGGGATGCGCCGTGTGGAGGTCCGCTGCGCCCGCTGCGACTCGCACCTCGGGCACGTGTTCCACGGCGAGGGCTATCCCACGCCGACCGACGACCGGTACTGCATCAACTCCGTCTGCCTGACCCTGCGGCCGGCCGAGTGAGGCTCACTTCGGCTTGGGGTAGGTGACCCGGCAGTCGTCGTCGTCCGGGCCGAGGACGTTGGCGAGGACGGGATTGCCGTTCTCGCCGAACCGGGACTGGACGAACACCACGGGGTTGGCCTCCCCCCGCTCGGCCAGGTACTCCAGGCCGCGCTTGCACAGGGTGATCGCGGCCTTGGAGTTGTCGGCGTTCTCCGGCAGGTTCGTGTAGATGCGCAGGTAGCCGCCGGTGGTGCGGATGTCCTTGACCCGCTTGGCCGTCTTGTCGGTCCACCTGCTGCGGAAGTAGGCCTCCGCCTTCTTGTCGGTGTACTTCGACGGTCCCGACGCCTTCTCGGCCGCCTTCTTGTCCCGCTTGTCGTCGGCCTTCTTGCCGGTGTCGACGCTCGCGACGGTCAGCTCGCCGGCCGGGGAGGCCTGCGGCGCGGGCGCGGCGACCGCGCGCTCGGGGGCCGCCGCGTCCGAACGCGACAACGGCCAGGCGATCGCGACGGCTCCGACGGCGAAGGCGGCCACCCCGAGGGACACCTCGACGACGTGTGAACGGGCCCGCCTCCTGCGGCGGCGCCCCCTGGAACGTGCCAGCCCGCTTGCCACTCTGCCTCACATGAACGTCGATCCTTCGTCACAGTATGGCAAAGACTTCACGCGGCCAAGACCGTTTCCACTGCTTCGTGCGAGATCCACCACAATGTCCCTTCTGAACGGGTCATGGTCCCCGCCGTTCGGAGGGAGAAAGGGGCCGTTCGGAGAGGGAGGGTGCGGTGCCCGCCGTCGTGTCCTGGCTCGTGTTCGGGCTGGCCTGCGTCCTGGTCACGGCCGGCGGGGCGCTGGGCGGCGCCGACCCCGTGGACGCGGCGGTCGCGCTCGGCTTCACCCCGCTCGGCGCCTATCTGGTGGCCCGTCGCAAGGGCGGCGCCGTCGGTCCCTGCTCGCTCGTGACCGTGCTCGGCGCCGTCGCCTACTTCGCCGACTCCTACTCCGCACGGCCCGGCCTGCCGGGCGCCCGCTGGGCCGCCTGGGTGGGCACGTGGGCCTGGGCCCCCGCGCTGCTGACCGTGGGCGGCGTCCTGCTGCTGCTCGTGCCGGACGGCCGCCTGCCCGGGCGGGCCTGGCGGCCGGTGGCCGTGACAGGGGCGACCGCCACGGCGGCGTTCACGGTCGTGGCCGCACTCGTGCCGGAGGGCGCGGGCCGGCCGTTCGCGGTCGAGGCCCTGGCGCCGGCGCGGGACGCACTGCCGGTGGTCGTCGTGATCCTGGCCGCGACCTCGCTCGCCTGCGCCGCCGGGCTCGTCGTCCGTACGGCGAGGGCGCAGGGCGAGGAGCGCACCCAGCTGCTGTGGATCTGCCTCGGCGCCGCCGCGTTCGTGGCGGGGGTCTTCCTGCCGGCCGTCACCCGGCTGCCCGCCGCCGGCGTGCCGTTCATCCTGGCCCTGCCGGCCTGCGTCGGGGTGGCGATGCTCCGCCACGACCTGTACGCGACCGGCCCGTGGCTGCGCCGCGTGCTGACCCTGGGGCTGCTGGCGGGGGCGCTGGCCCTGCTGTACCTCACGGTCGACGGGCTCACCGGGGCGCACGTCGCCGCAGCGGTGGCGGTGGCGGTCGCGGTCGAGCCGCTGCACCGCTGGCTGCGCCGGGCCTCCGGCCGCATCCTGTACGGCGGCGGACCCGACCCCGAGGCCGTCCACGCCCGGCTGGGCGCCCGCCTGGCCGCGACCTCGGAGCCCGGGGAGATCCTGGCCGCCGTCGCCGACGCCGTGGCCGAGGCGACCCGGGCCCCCTACGTACGGGCCGAACTGGGCGCGCCCGGCGAGCCGCTGAAGGTCGTGGAGCGGGGCACTCCCGCCCCGCTCGGCGTGTCGGTGCCGCTGCGCTTCCAGGACGAGGTCCTCGGCACCCTGGGGTCGTCGGAAGGCGACGCACGGGCGCTCGCCCCGCTCGCTTCCCACGCCGGGGCCGCGCTCGCCGCCGCCCACCGCGCCGCGGCGCTGCAGCGTTCGCGGGCGCTGCTGGTCACCGCGAGGGAGGAGGAACGGCGGCGGATCAGCAGGGACCTGCACGACGGGCTGGGCGCCTTCCTCGCGGGCATCGGCTTCACGGTGGACGCGGCGGGCAACGCGCTGAAGGCCGACCCCGAGCGGGCCCGCGGCCTGCTGACCCAGATCAGGACCCAGGTGGCCGAGGCGGGCGCGGGCGTACGCCGCCTGGTGCGGGGGCTGCGGCCGCCGGAGCTGGCGCAGCTCGGCCTGGCCGGCGCCGTCGAGCACACCGCGGCGACGCTGGGCGACGGCGGGGTGGAGATCGAGATCGCGGCCGGGGACGTGAGCGGCCTGCCGGCCGCCGTGGAGGTCACCGCCTATCTGGTGGCCCGCGAGGCGATGACCAACGCGGTGCGTCACGGCGCGCCCCGCCGCTGCGCGGTGCGGCTGGGCCGGGCCGCGGACGGCTTCGAGCTGAGCGTGCGCGACGACGGACGGGGACTCGGGCCGGAGGCCGTCCCGGGAGTCGGGCTGACCTCCATGCGGGAGCGGGTGGAGGAACTGGACGGAACGCTGACGATCGGAGCCGCCGCGGGCGGCGGAACGGTGGTGACCGCGTGGATTCCCCTGTGAACGGACATGTGATCGGGCATGTGATCAGGCTGCTCGTCGTCGACGACCATCCGGTGGTCCGCGACGGCCTCGGGGCGCTGATGTCGACCGTGGAGGGCATCGAGGTCGTCGCGGTGGCCGAGGACGGCCTCCGGGCGCTCGCCGCCGTCCGCGAGCACTCCCCCGACGTCGTGCTGATGGACATCGCGATGCCGGGCATGGACGGCATCGAGGCGACCCGGCGCCTGTCGGCGGGACCCCGCCCACCCAGCGTGATCATGCTCACGATGTCGGACGACGACCTGTCGCTGCTGGCGGCCGTCCGCGCGGGCGCGAGGGGCTACCTGCTCAAGAACGCCGCCCAGGACGACGTGATCGCGGCGGTGCGGGCGGCGGCCCGGGGCCAGGCCGTCTTCGGGACCGGCGCGGCCGAGGCCGTGATCAAGCTGCTGCACGCGCCGCCCCGCGTGTCCCCGCGGCCGTTCCCCGCGCTCACCGACCGGGAGTACGAGATCCTCGAACTCGTCGCGCTGGGCCTGGGCAACCAGGCGATCGGGGCGCGTCTGGGCGTCAGCCCGAAGACCGTGGCCAACACGGTCTCCGGTGTGCTGGTCAAGCTCGGCGTGCGCGACCGGGCCGAGGCGGTCGCCGCCGCCCGCTCGGCGGGGCTCGCGCCGGGCTGAGCCCGGCCCCCGCGGCTCGGGAGGCGTTCCCGGGCCGACGGGAACATCGGCTCCTGCCTTCGGGATCGGCGCGGTCCGAACCTGGACGGGTAACGACAGCCCATCCCGGAGGAGATCCTCATGGACGCCACCACATCGCCACGCCCGGCCCGCCAGGACGGGCCGCAGGGCCGGGACGAGCCGGACGGCGCGGCGGTCCCGTCCGCCGCGCCCGGCCGGATCGCCGCGCTCGCCGCCGCTCCCCTCCTCGCCGCCGCGGCGGCGCTGGCGCTCGGGGTGACGCAGATCCTGCACACGCAGACGGTGCCGTTCGCCTCCGTGGGCGACTACGTCTGCGAGGGCGCGTACGCCCTCCACCTGACGGCGGCGGTCGCCGCAGTCCTGGCCCTGCGCCGCGTCGGCCGCCCGGAGCCGGGCTGGGGGCGGATCGGCGACGCCGGGGCGCTGCTGTACGGCCTCGGCCACGCGGTCGTGGCGGTCCCGGTGACCGCCACCTTCGTCCTCGCCACGAACCCGCCAGACCCGCTCGGCGCGCTGTACGCGCCGGGGATCGTGCTGTGGATGGCCGGCCTGGTCCCGCTGGCGATCGCGGTCTTCCGCTCGGCGCCGGTTCCCCGCGCGGTCGCCGTCGTCCTCCCGGCGACGCTGCCGCTGGCGATGGCGCTCGGCGCGGCGGGCCCCCTCGTCGAGGCCCTCACCTGGGGCGTCCTGGCGTTCGCGATCGTCAGGGCAGCGCGGCGACGAGTTCGCTGACCGGCTTGCGGGTGCCCGTGTAGAAGGGGATCTCGATCCTGGTGTGCCGCCTCGCCTCGGCTCCGCGCAGGTGGCGCATCAGGTCGACGATGCGGTGCAGTTCGTCGGCTTCGAAGGCCAGCATCCACTCGTAGTCGTTGAGCGCGAAGCAGGCGACCGTGTTCGACCGCACATCGGGGTAGTCACGGGCCATCTTCCCGTGCTCGGCGAGCATCCTGCGGCGCTCGGAGTCCTCCAGCAGGTACCACTCCAGGGACCGTACGAAGGGGTAGACGCACACGAAGCCCTTGGGCTCCTCGTCGGCGAGGAAGGCCGGGATGTGGGACTTGTTGAACTCGGCCGGGCGGTGCAGGGCCATGGCCGACCAGACCGGCTCGCTCGCGCGCCCGAGGGCGGTGCGGCGGAAGCGGGTGTAGGTCTCCTGCAGGTCCTCGGCAGAGGGCGCGTGCCACCAGAACATGAAGTCGGCGTCGGCGCGGAACCCGGCCACGTCGTAGCAGCCGCGGGTCGTCACGTCCTTGCCCGCCGCCTGCGCGAGCAGTTCCTCGACCTCGTCGGCCACGCCCTCGCGGGCGGCGGGAAGCCGGTCGCGCAGCCGGAAGACCGACCACATGGTGTAGCGGATGACCAGGTTGAGATCGCGTGCCTTGGGGCGCGGGGCGGGCTCCGTCATGCCTCCATTCTGCCGGTACGGCGCGGTGGTCCGGCCGCCGGGTACCGCCGCTCGGGCGGACCGGCGGCCGGTGGCCGCGCCCGGTCAGGCGTCCTGGGCCGGTGCCGCGTCCCGGGTCTCCCGCAGGTGCTCGAGGACGAGTCCGGCGGCGGTGCGGGCGCTGGCGACGCAGGCCGGGATGCCCACACCGTCGTAGGCGGCACCGCAGACGGCGAGACCGGGCTGCCCGGCGATCGCGGCGCGCACGCGGGCGATCCGGTCGAGGTGGCCCACGTCGTACTGCGGGAGCGCGCCGCCCCAGCGGGTCACCCGGGTGTCCAGCGGCAGGCCCCGCACGCCCATGACCTCGGCCATCTCGTTCGTCGCGAGGGCCGTCAGCTCGGCGTCGTCGCGCTGGAGCACGAGCTCCTCGCCCAGGCGGCCGACCGAGCACCGCACGATGACGACGTCGCGGTCGGCCTCGGCCAGGTGGGGCCATTTGACGCTGCTGAACGTCGCGGCCTTGACCGGCCTGCCCTCGACCGGCGGCACGAGGTAGCCGCTGCCCTCCGGCTGCTCGGGGAAGGCGGTCCTGGGGTAGGCGAGGGTGACGATCGCCATGCTGGCGTACTCGATGCCGGCCAGTTCCGCCGCCGCCTTCGGCACCTCGCGCCGCAGCAGGCGGGAGGCGGGCCGCGCGGGGACCGCCAGGACGACGGCGTCGGCGTCGATCACCTCTTCGTCCCGGGTGGGACCGGCGATCAGCCGCCAGCCGTCCGGCGTACGGATCAGCTCGCGCACGGTGACACCGGTGCGTATCTGCGCGCCCGACTCCTTGGCCACCGCGGCGGGCAGGGCGCCCAGGCCGCTCCTGAGCGTGGTGAAGACCGGTCCGGCGTCCGCGGGCGCCTCCGCGGCGATGCTCCTGGCCGCCTGCAGCAGCGACCGCTCGGTGCGGGCGACGGCGGCGATCCGCGGCATGGTGGCGTCCAGCGACAGAGTGTCGGCCCGGCCCGCGTACACGCCGCCGAGCAGCGGCTCGACCAGCCGGTCGACGACCTCGCTCCCCATCCGGGCCCGGATGTACGCCGCCACGGAGACGTCGCCGGTCACGAGCGTGGGCGGCAGGAACTGGTCGAGGGGCACCCGGGCGAGCCCGGCCGGCGACAGGACGCCCGAGCGCGCGAGGGCGACCACGTCCGAGGGGACGCCCATCACCTGCTGCCGGGGCAGCGGGCGCAGCGACCCGCGCGACAGGACGGAGGCCCGGGTCGTGCCGGGGTCCACCAGGTCGTCGCCGAGCCCGGCGAGCCGGGCCAGTTCCTTGCCCTCGGGCCGCCGCGCGAGCATCGACTCGGCGCCCGCGTCGACCTCGATCCCCGCCACCTGTGAGGCGTACAGCTTGCCGCCCGTTCTCGGCGCCGCCTCCAGCACGGTGATCCGCAGGCCGGCGTCGGCCCGGTTCAGGTGCAGCGCCGCGGCCAGACCCGCGATGCCCCCGCCGACGACGACCACATGGCGACCCGCAATCCCGTCCATGGGGCAAAGCTACCGGCCCGTAGACGCGGGTTCCGAACCGGCGCGGGGCGTGTCCGCCGCAATACCGGAAGCCGGGCCCCCACTGCACGAACACAGATAGTCACGTACCGGAACATTGACCCGCAAAGCCGCCCGGAAGGCAAGATTCTCAGAAACTTTTCACGTATAGGGCAAAAAGTAAGGGTTCGCTGTAATAAAGTTGATGCCGTAAGAGCAGAAGTAGAGTCACTTCTGGCACGCACCCCGATTCCCCGATGCGAAGAGCGGCGTGAAGCGAATGACGGCTCGCCCCGAGAACCCGCACCAGGCGCGGCTCCTGCGCCTCCTGCGTCAGGACGGCGCGCGTTCGCGCGCCGAACTCGGCGAGGTGGCCCGTCTGTCGCCGTCGAGGCTCGCCCTCGAACTCGACCGGCTCGGCAAACTGGAGCTCCTGGAATCCGGCGGGCTCGCGGCCTCGCGGGGCGGCCGCAGGTCGGGCATCGTCCGGATAGCGTCGCACCTGCGTTTCGTCGGCATCGACATCGGCGCCACGTCCATCGACGTGGGGGTGACCAACGGCGAGCTGGAGGTGCTCGGCCACCTGTCGAAGCCGGCGGACGTGCGGGACGGCCCCGAGGCGGTGCTGGAGCAGGCCCTCGAGCTCGTCGGCAAACTGCGGACCGGCGAGACGACCGAGATCCACGGTGTCGGGATCGGAGTTCCCGGTCCGGTGAGCTTTCTCGAAAGGACACCGGTCTCGCCCCCGATCATGCCGGGCTGGGACCGGTTCCCCGTGCGGGAGACGCTGAGCCGGGAGTTCGGCTGCCCGGTGCTCGTGGACAACGACGTGAACATCATGGCGCTCGGCGAGCTGCACGCGGGCCTCGCCAGGGCCGTCGGCGACTTCCTGCTCGTGAAGATCGGCACCGGCATCGGCTGCGGCATCGTGGTCGACGGCGAGATCTACCGTGGGGTCACCGGCAGCGCCGGCGACATCGGCCACATCCGGGTGTCCGACGACGGTCCCCTGTGCACCTGCGGCAACACCGGCTGCCTGGAGGCGTACTTCGGCGGCGCGGCGCTGGCCCGCGACGCCCTGGCCGCGGCGGAGTCGGGCGACTCCCCCTTCCTCGCGGAACGGCTCACCCATGAGGGCGCGCTGACCGCGGAGGACGTCGCCGCGGCGGCGGCCTCGGGCGACGCCGCCGCCGTCCGGATGGTTCGCGAGGGCGGCCGGCACATGGGCATGGTGCTCGCGTCGCTCGTGAGCTTCTTCAACCCCGGCCTGGTGATCATCGGAGGCGGCGTCGCCGGCCTGGGTCACGCGCTGCTCGCGGAGATCCGCAGCGTCGTCTACCAGCGCTCGCTGCCGCTGGCGACCGGCAACCTGCCCATCGTCTTGTCCGAACTCGGCGACGCGGCCGGGATCATCGGCGCGACCCGGCTCATCAGCGACCACGTCTTCTCCGCCGAGTGAGCCGCGGGCGTCCGAGGAGCCCCGCCGCACGCGACGGCCGCCGCCCCGTGGGGGCGGCGGCCGTTTCCACGCTCGGCCTTCGTACGGCTCAGCGCTTCAGAAGCTGGGTGAGCAGGCCCTTGACCTCGGTCGCGGCGTACGCGTCCTTGTCGAAGGGGCCCAGCAGCACCGGCCCGTCCGCCGCCGTGTCGGGCAGCCGGCCGTGGCTGCCGCGCACCGGCGCGGGATCGAGCGGCACCACCGACATCTTGTAGCGCATGCCCGCCTTCTTGCGGGCCAGCGCCGCGCCCGCGCGCAGCTTCACCAGCGGGTCGTTGGGATCCATGAACAGCTCCGCCGGGTCGTAGCCGGGCTTGCGGTGGATCTCCACGAGCTTCGCGAAGTCGGGCGCCCGGTCGTCCGAGAGCCAGTAGTAGTAGGTGAACCACGCGTCCGGGTCCGCCACGGCGACGAGATCGCCGGCCCGCTCGTGGTCGAGGCCGTACTTCGCCTTGCCCTCCTGGCCCAGCACCTCGTCCACACCCGGCAGTTCGGCGACGATGTCGCGTACGCGGGGCAGGTCGGCGGTGTCGTTCACGTAGACGTGGGCGACCTGGTGGTCGGCGACCGCGAAGGCCCGTGAGGCCCAGGGGTCGAGATACTCCATGCCGTCCTGCGTGTAGACCTCCAGCAGCCCGGCCCTGCGCAGCGCGCGGTTGACGTCGACCGGGCGTGAGGCGTTGGTGATGCCGTACTCCGACAGCACGACCACCGTGGCGTCCTCCCGCAGCAGCGGCGCGAGCGCGGCGTCGACCTCCCGGGCCGCCGCGACGGCCTGCGGCGCGTCGGGCCCGAAGCGCTGCAGGTCGTAGTCGAGGTGCGGGATGTAGACCATGAGCAGGTCGGGCCGCTCCTTCGCGAGGATCCGGCGGGCGGCCGCGATGATCCACTTGGACGAGGTGATGCTCGCCGTCGGTCCCCAGTAGGTGAACAGCGGGAACTCGCCCAGCTCGCCCACCAGGTCGTCGTGCAGCGACGGCGGCCGGGTGTAGCAGTCGGGCTCCTTGCGCCCGTCCGCGTAGTAGATCGGCCGCGGGGTGACGATGAAGTCGCTGGAGCCGCCCATGGCGTACCACCAGCAGACGTTGGCGGTGCGGATCCCGGGCACCGCGTCCCACAGCTGCTCGCCCTGGATCAGCCGGTTGTGCTGCCGCCACAGGAAGACCTCGCCGAGGTCACGGAAGTACCACCCGTTGCCGACGATGCCGTGGTCACGCGGCATCGATCCGGTCAGCAGCGTGGCCTGCACGGAACAGGTCACCGCCGGCAGCACGGGCGTCAGGGACGCGGCGGCCCCCACTTTGGCCACGTTCGGCATGTGCGCCAGCAGGCGCGGGGTCAGGCCGACGACGTTCACGACGACGACGGGCGCCATCAGATCTCCTTAAGTCCGAGGGCGGCGAGCCGCCGCCGGGTCCAGTCGAGCTCGGCCGCGATGCCCTCGGCGATGTCCACCGGCCCGGGCAGCACGCTCCAGGTGTAGGTCTCGACCTCGAGGTGCCGGGTTAGGGGCGCGTCCGGGGAGGCCAAGAGACGTTCCAGCAGGTCCTCCAGGTACGCGGTGGTCGTGGTAAGCGGCGGCGGGGCCGCGGCGTGCAGCGGCATGTGGAAGTGCGTGCGCCACGGCAGGTCCCCCGGAAGCCCTCCGGCCAGCGCCTCGGGCAGGTCGTCGGTGTAGCCCGCCGCGCAGCGCGTCTGGTGGAGGTACCGCTCCTCCTCGTACGCCGCCAGGGCCGCCTGGCCGCCCGGCGGCGCCTCGACCGCGGCCGACACCTGGAGCTTCACGATCGGCAGCCCCAGGGCGGCGGCGGCGGCGGGCTCCTCCAGACCGACGGCGAGGTGACAGGCGTCCAGGCAGACGCCGAGGTGCTCGGGATCGGCGCCGGCCAGCAACGTGACGGCCTGCGGGGTGGTCTCCACGATGCAGCCCGGTTCCGGCTCGAAGCCGACGCGGATCGTCTTGCCGGTGCGTTCCGCCAGCGCCCGCAGGCCCCGGGTGAGCGCGCCCAGGTTCGCGTCGACGGCGGCGGCCTTGTCCGGCGTCCACTCCGTGCGCCAGGCGAGGGGCAGCGTCGAGATCGAGCCCTCGGTCACGTCGTCCGGCAGCAGCACCGCGAGGATCTCGGCCAGGTCGAGGGTGTAGGCGAGCCGTTCCGGCTCGGCCCAGTCGGGCCGGTACACCCGGAGCTTGACGACCTGGTCGTGGAAGCCCTGGTAGGGGAAGCCGTTGAGGGTGACGACCTCCAGCCCCAGCTCGTCGAGCCGGGCGCGCAGCCGCGCCAGTTCCGCGGGGTCGGCCCGCAGCGCCCGCGCCGCGCGGGACGACAGCCACAGCCCGAGGCCGAGCACCGGCGCGCCGGTCAGCGCCCGCACCCGGGCGGCGACCCCGGACAGCTGTTCGTGGATCCCGGCGAGGTCCTCGGCGGGATGGACGTTGGTGCAGTACGCCAGGTGGACGACGGAGCCGGAGGGATGCAGCAGGCGCATGGTCAGCGCGTCCCGCGCAGGATCGTGTTGCCCTCGTAGTCGCCGCCGGACTCGACGTCGTCCAGGTGCAGGCGCCCGCTCTGGCCGTAGAAGGCGACCGGGTTCTGCCACAGCACCCTGTCGACGTCCTCGTCGGTGAACCCGGCGGCCAGCATGGCCTCGCCGACCTCGCGGGTCTTGAGCACGTCGCTGCGCCCCCAGTCGGCGGCGGAGTTCACGATCATCCGCTCGGTGCCGTACTCCTTGAGGATCGCCACCATCCGGTCCGGGTCCATCTTCGTGTCCGGGTAGATCGAGAAGCCCGCCCAGCATCCGGCGTCGCGGACCATGCCGACGGTCAGCTCGTTGAGGTGGTCGACGAGGACCTTGCCCGGGTCCATGCCCTTGACCACGTCGAGCGTGCGCCGGGTGCCGGCCGCCTTGTCACGGTGCGGCGTGTGCACGAGCACCGGCAGGCCGTGCTCCTCGGCGAGCGCCAGCTGCGCCTCGAAGACGCGGTCCTCCTCCGGCGTCACCGAGTCGTAGCCGACCTCGCCGACGGCCACGACGGAGTCCTTCAGCAGGTAGCGGGGCAGCTCGTCCAGCACGCCGGCGCAGCGCGGGTCGTTGGCCTCCTTGGGGTTGAGCGCGAGCGTGCAGTGGTGGCGGATGCCGTACTGCGCCGCGCGGTAGGGCTCCCAGCCCAGCAGCGCGTCGAAGTAGTCGAGGAAGCTGCCGACGTTCGTGCGCGGCTGGCCGAGCCAGAAGGCGGGCTCCACGATGGCACGGACCCCTGCGGCGTACATGCGCTCGTAGTCGTCCGTCGTGCGGGACGTCATGTGGATGTGGGGGTCGAAAATCCTCATCGGAATCAGAGCCTCTCGAGAACGTCGGGGGGAACGGGACGCCCGGCCGCGCGGCGCTCGGCGGCGAAGTCGGCCAGCATACGCCGCAGCTCCTCGTCGAAGCGCCGGCCGAGGCCCTCGACCGACGCGAGCGGGACGGACATGAAGACGCACTTGAGCACGCCCTGCCGGAAGGCGTGGTCGTCCAGCCAGGCCGAGCCGTACGGGCCGAGCGCGGCGGCGACCAGCCGGGTGTCGTTGGTCCGCAGCGCGTCGTGGACGAGCGGGAGAGCGGCCGGACCGAGGTCGAGCTGCGGAAGCGTCTCCAGGATCTCCAGCCGCTCCCCCGCGTCGCCCTGCCAGTAGAGCTTCGTGATGGCCGCCGCCGGGTCCTGGGCCGCCTTTGTGAGCGTTCTCAGCAGCTCGGCACGGGCGCCGGGACCGCCCTCCCGCGCGGCCCGTGGGAACAGCGCGTAGACGGTCTCCGGGTCGCGCTCAACGTCCGCTGCGGCCTGCGCCAGCCAGGTCATGTGCCCTCCTCAGGAATTCGATCGACCTTCGCGCCACATCGGGGGCCGCGTGGCTGTGCCTGGCCAGCTCGACGGCGACCAGCCCGCCGAAACCGTCGAGCGCGGCGAGCGCGGGCGGGAAGTCGATCTCGCCCTCGCCGAACTCGAGGTGTTCGTGCACGCCCCGCCGCATGTCCTCGATCTGCACGTGCACCAGGTGCGGCAGCGCCCGCTCGACGCACTCGGGCACGTCGTACGGCTCCAGGCAGCGGCAGTGCCCGATGTCGAGGGTGAGGCCGAACCTCGGGTGCCCGCCGAGCAGGCCGCGCAGCCGTTCGTATCCGGCGAGGTCCGCCACGAGCATCCCCGGCTCGGGCTCGAACCCGAGCGTGACGCCCGCCTTGTCCGCCTCGCCGAGCAGGCGCTCGCAGTGCCGTACGAGCCGGTCCCACGCCTCGGCCTCGGGCACCTCGGGCGGCCGGATGCCGCTCCACAGGTGCACCACGGGAGCGCCGAGGTCGGCAGCGATCCGCATCGCCTCACGGATGAAGTCCACCCGCGCCCCGGCCTCGTCGTGCAGCAGCGTCGGGAAGTGCTTGCGCCGGGGGTCGAGCGTGTACCTGCCGCCCGTCTCCACGGCGAGGGCCAGGCCGAGCCGCCCCGCCAGCGCCGCGATCCGCCCGACCTCCGCCGGAGAGGCGCCGGGCATGAGGTGCCCGTGGTCGAGCGTGACCGCCGCACCGGTGTAACCGAGGTCGGCGAGCACCTCCAGCGTCTGATCGAGCGGATGATCGCGGAAGCCGTTGGTGCAGTAGGCCCATATCACGACGTGGCCACCTTCGCCGACAGCCAGCGGCCGGCCGGCAACGCGGCCAGCAGCGCCGCCGCCTGGGCGAGCCTGCCCCGTCCGGCCACCCCCGCCGCCTGCAGCGGGATCAGGCCGAGGATGCTCATCCGCACCGCCTGCCGCACGTGCTGGGGGTCGGGGTCGGTGCACAGCGCCACCTGGGCCCGCCCGGCCGTGGCGAGGTACCCGGCGACCAGCCCGGCGGCGCCGAGGCGCGCCGCGGTCCCGCCGCCGCGGCAGGCGAAGGCGGCCAGCGCCGCGGACGCGCCGGTGGCGGCCATCGCGCCGACGATCGTCGGAGGGTCGGCGCCGTCGACCTCGGCCCGGCCGAGCAGGGTGATGCCGTACGTGTGCGCGCCGACGGCCAGGGCCATGGGGGCCGCGGCCCGGGTGCCCGGGCCCGCGCCGAGCAGGACGTCGAACACGCGGCAGGCCGCCATCGCGGCCGGACCCGCCGGCGTGTGCTTGAGCTTCAGGTCGTAGGCCCACACGGAACCCGCGAGCAGGCCCGCGATCGCGAGCCCGCGCCGGCCGCCGAAGATCCCGGCGGCGGCCACCCCGGCGCCGGTCAGCGCGGCGGCGACCCCGAGCGCCCCCGCCGGGCTGATCCGGCCGGAGGGGATGGGCCGCTCCGGCCGCTCCACCGCGTCGAGCTCACGGTCGGACCAGTCGTTCAGCGCCATGCCGGCCCAGTAGAGCAGGACCGACGCGGCGGCGAGGCCGGGCCGGGCCGATCGCCCGGCCGCCGCCGCACCGGCGAGCGTGTCCCCGGGAACCGACAGCGCCGCGGGCGCGCGGACCAGCTCCAGCCAGGCTCTCACGGCCGTTCACCCGTGAGGGTCTGTGCGAACGCCACCAGCCGGGCGTACTGGGTGGGCAGGTCGTGCCCGGCGCCGCCCAGCGGGTCCTTGAAGAAGTAGCCGAGCTCGGGAAGCACGCCGCCGTGCCCGGCCTCGTGGGCCCGCGCGACGAGGCGCACGAGGTCGAGGACGAGCGGGGCGGCCAGCGTCGAGTCACACCCCTGCCAGGTGAACTGCATGGTCATCCGCACGCCGAGGAAACCCTCGAACGTGATGTGGTCCCAGGCGGTCTTCCACTCGCCGAGGTCGGCCACGTAGTCGATGTGCGTCAGGCCCTCGACGTCCTCGCCCACGATCGCGGGGACGGCGCGCGCCTTGCTCGCCGACTTGCTCTCCCGGGCCGCGGGATCGGCCAGCGTGGCGCCGTCGCCGCCGCCGAGGAGGTTGAGCCCCGACCACGAGCGGACCCGCAGCGCGCGGCCGGCGAACATCGGCGCGAGCGCGCTCTTGACCAGCGTCTCGCCGGTCTTGCCGTCACGTCCGGCGTACGGCACGCCGTTGCGCCGCGCCAGCTCGTCGAGGGCGGGCGGGGTGGGGCCCGACGAGGGCGTGAAGGCCACGTAGCCGCAACCGGCCTGGAAGGCCGCGTACGCGTAGAGGGAGCTGGCGGGCAGGACGTCCTGCCCGGACGCGAGCGCCTCCTCCAGGTCGGCGAGCCGGGCGTACGGCACCTCCGCCGGGGGCTCGGTCGACGACACGTCCACCACGACGACCCGGGACAGGCCGTGCCGCTCCCGGAAGCCGGTGATGTCGGCGGCCAGCCGCCGCGCGGCCTCCGCCTGGCTCTCCTCGCCGGGGACGTAGCCGTGCCTGATCTCCGCGTCGGCCGCGTCGAGGTCGGCTGCGAGCAGGGTTGTCAGGACGGGAGGCAGCACGCCCGCCTGGGCGAGCAGCTCGGCCCTCTTGCGCAAGGGGACCGCGGCCACGTCATGACCGCCGAACACCAGGTCACGCAAGGGGACGAATCCCCCGGGGAAACCCGGGGCCTCGATGACGCAGCCGGTGGGCGGGGCCGCTCCCGCGCGGACCGCTGCCGCCCCGACCACAGCCGTGGTCGCGACGGACCCTCGCGCGCCGACCAGCCAGACACCGATGGGCACTGTAACTCTCCCGTCAACTCGGGTATGAAGGATGACCCGGAACATTCGGATAGTAAGAGGGATCTTTCGTCACTGACAAGAAAAAGTCCCCCGAGAGTTATGGAAAGTTCATCCACCTGCGTGGGAACGGTGCAACCAGGCCCGGTTACCCACCCCTCCCGGCCCGAGCGATGGGGAGCGGGGGCGCGCCACGCCGCCGCGGATCCTGGCGAGTCGCCGACTTTGTCCTCTACAAAGACAAAGTTCAAAAGATCATGGCGAAACTTCTTCCCAGAAGAGTAAAAGTGTCGTAACTTGCTCGCCAAGTGCTCCGCACAGTAACGAGGGGTCGGAGTGAGGCGAACGACAGCACCCGGGCAGCCCACCCCGTGGGTCCCCCGCCCCGGGAGCGGCTCATCACGCCTGACCCTCTCGTCCGCTCTGGGGAGTCACCAGCGGCTCGGCCGCGTCATCGGGGGAACAAGGTTCTTCACGCAAATGGAGTTGGCACGACGATGAGTGCGTACGAAGAAGAGATGGAGACGGCCGGCACACTCGGCCGCAGGCTGGGGCTCAGCCGCCGCCAGCTGCTCGCGGCCACGACCGGCATGGCGGCGGCCGCCGCCGTGGCGGCCGCCGGTCCGATGAAGTCGGTCGCGCAGGCGGCCCCCGCGGGCAACGGCCCGAACGGCGTTCTGGTCCCGCCGCCGCGGCGCGGCATCATCCTCTACACGGTCCGCGACGCCATCTCCCGTGACCCGCAGTCCAGCAACCTCCCCTCCGGCTTCCGCGCCGTGTTCGAGGAGCTCGCCCGCATCGGCTACGCCCAGGTGGAGTTCGCCGGCTACAGCCAGCACCGCAACGCCGAGGGCGGCGCCAGCCTGGAGAGCGTCGAGGGCGCCAAGCTGCTGCGCGGCTGGCTGGACGACAACGGCCTGGTCGCCCAGGGCAACCACGGCTTCATCCCCGGCTCTTGGCCGCTGAACCAGGCCGACCTGGACCGGTTCAAGCTCCACCTCGAGATCGCCAACATCCTCGGCATGGCCCACGTGGGCACCGGCAGCGACCCGACCGGCAGCGCCTACAAGGCCGACTGGGACGTCGCCGCCGAGAAGTGGAACGCGCTCGGCGAGATCGCCACCGCCGCGGGCCTCAAGCTGTACACGCACAACCACGACGTGGCCTACAGCTTCCTGCTCGACAGCGGCCCGCTCGACGCGCAGGGCCGGCCCACCCGCTCCTCCGGCATCCGCCGCCTCGAGTACTTCCTCCAGATCACCGACCCCAAGCACGTCTGGCTCGAGATGGACATCTTCTGGGCCCACGTCGCGCAGTACAAGCACAAGACCTTCACCGCTCCCGACGGGTCGACCCAGACGCAGGTCTTCAACCCGCTCGGCGTCGTGCAGGCCCAGACCAAGCGGTTCCCGCTGTTCCACGCCAAGGACGGCAAGATCAACACCGGCACGGCCAACGGCTACGACATGGTTCCGTTCGGCACCGGCGACATCGACTACGCGGCGTTCCTGCGCGGCGTGGGCGCCAAGGGCTACCACAACCCGATGTACGAGCAGGACAACGCCCCCGGCAACGCGTCGAACCCGGGCCAGTCCCTCCAGTACGCGGACCTGAGCTACCGGAACATGTCCGCTCTGCGCGGCTGACGACTTCGACGAGTATGGCGGACCGCCACGCGTTCGACCCGTTCCACCGGCACGCGGCGGCCCGCCTTTCCCCTGTCACCCCCCCGGAAGAAGAGGCGCAGCAGACTTGAAGCGTACTCGCATACTGGGCGGCGTTCTCGCCGCCGCCTTGACGCTCCCGTTCGCGGCGGCGCTCACCGCCGCACCGGCGCAGGCGCACGACGACCCCCTGCACTGGGAGAACTACGAGAAGGTCACCCTCACCAAGGACGTCGGCGAGCCGATCGACATGGCGATCCTGCCGGACGGCCGCGTCCTGCACACCGCCCGCAACGGCGACGTCCGGATGACCGACCCCGCCAGCGGCGTGACGAAGATCATCAACAGGATCGACGTCTACAACAACTCCGAAGACGGCCTGCAGACGATCGGCATCGACCCCGACTTCGCCGACAACAAGTGGGTTTACGTCTACTACGCGCCCCGGAAGATGACCGGGCCGTACCCGGCGGAGACCCCCGCGGGCTCGGCGCCCAACTCCCTGCCGGCCGGCGCGGACGAGTCGTACTGGAACCAGTGGAAGGGCTACAACCAGCTCTCCCGGTTCAAGTGGGATGGCGACAAGCTCGACCTGTCCACCGAGCAGGTCATCATCAAGGTCGAGACCAACCGCGGGCAGTGCTGCCACGTCGCCGGTGACTTCGACTGGGACGACGAGGGCAACCTCTACCTGGCCACCGGTGACAACACCCCGGCCAGCACCCCCGGCGCGAACGGCATGGCGCCCAACAACGACGCCCCCGGCATGAACCCGGGCTTCGACGACCGCCGCGGCGCGGGCAACACCAACGACCTGCGCGGCAAGATCCTGCGGATCACCGTGCAGGAGGACGGCTCCTACACGGTCCCGGACGGGAACCTGTTCGCCAAGGGCACCGCCAAGACCCGGCCCGAGATCTTCGTGATGGGCGTGCGGAACCCGTTCCGCATGGACGTCGACGGGAAGACCGGCACGCTGTCGTGGGGCGACTACGGACCGGACGCCGGCGCCGCCGACCCCAACCGCGGCCCCATGGGTCTCGTCGAGTGGAACGTCACCCCGCTGAACAAGCCGATGAACGGCGGCTGGCCGTACTGCACGGGCGACAACTTCAACTACAACAACTGGGACTACGCGACCTCCAAGCCGCGTGACTGGTTCGACTGCGCGGCGGGGGCGAAGAACACCTCGCGGTGGAACACCGGCCTCGACACGGTGCCGCCGGCGACCCCGGCCGACCTGTACTACGGCGACCGCGCGAGCGACCAGCCGGCGGAGTGGTCCGGGCTGACCGAGTTCGACCCGGTGCAGAACGGGCAGGCCCCGATGGGCGGCCCGGTCTACCACTTCGACCCGGCCAACCCGTCGCCGACGAAGTTCCCCGAATACTGGGACAACAAGTTCTTCTTCGGCGAGTTCTCCCAGGACTACCTGGCCGCGTTCACCGTGTCCGGCTCGGACGGCCCGGTGACCAAGCTTGAGCACTTCCTGCCGAACGCCGAGCTGACCAAGATGGCGATGCCCATCACGGACAACCCGATGGACCTCGAGTTCGGCCCCGACGGCGCGCTGTACGTGCTCGAGTACGGCGACGGCTTCTTCCGGGCCAACCCCGACTCGGGTCTGTACCGCATCGACTACTCGCCCGGCAACAAGGCCCCGCAGGCGAAGATCACCACGGACAAGACCTCGGGCAGCGACGCGCCGCTCACCGTCGAGTTCAGCGGCGCCAAGTCCACCGACTCCGAGGCCGGCGACCTGACCTACGAGTGGGACTTCGACGGCAACGGCACCTTCGACGCCAAGGGCGTGACGGCGAGCCACACCTACGACAAGCTCGGGCAGTACACCGCCCGGCTCCGCGTCACCGACGCGGGCGGCAGGTTCGGCCTCGCCACCGCCGAGATCACCGTGGGCAACACCGCCCCCAAGGTGAGCATCCAGACCCCCGGCGACGGCTCCTTCATCGACTGGGGCAACGCGGTGCCGTTCACGGTCAAGGTGGCCGACCAGGAGGACGGCGACAACCCGACCTGCAGCCGGGTCGCGTGGACCTTCGGCCTCGGCCACGACACGCACGCCCACCCGATCACCACCGGCACGGGCTGCACCGTCACCTGGGCGACCCCCGCGGACGCCCCCGAGCACGGCGAGACCGAGAACATCTTCGGCGTCGTCGTGGTCAGCTACCGCGACAACGGCGCCAACGGCATTCCCGGCGCCACCGGTGACGCGACCCTGGTCCTCAACCCCAAGCTCATGGAGGCCGAGCACGGGGACGACAGCAAGGGCGTCACCAAGACCCAGGACGAGACGGCCTCCGGCCTCAACAAGGTCACCTCGTTCGACGCCGGCGACCACATCGGCTACGACCCGGTGAATCTCGCCGGGATCAGCTCGGTGAAGACCAAGGCCAGTGGCGCGGGCACCCTGTCGCTGCGGTGGAACTCGCCGACCGCCGCCCCGTTCGCGACCGTCGCGATCCCGGCCGGCTCCGGCTGGCAGACGGTGACGACCGAGCTGAAGAACGCCCCCACGGGCAGCGGCAAGCTCTATGTCACCTCGACCGGCGGTGTGGAGGTGGACGCGTTCACCTTCGTGGGTGACGGCGCCGCCGACAAGACCCCGCCGACCGTGACCGCCACCCTCAACCCGGCCCAGCCGAACGGTGAGAACGGCTGGTACACCGGCAACGTGACGCTGACGGTCACCGCGACCGACAACGGCACGGTCGCGAGCCGGCAGTACTCGGTCAACGGCGGCAGCACCTGGTCGAACGCCAACAACCCGGTGACCCTGAGCACCGAGGGCACCACCGAGGTCCGCTACCGCGCGACCGACAGCGGCGGCAACGTCTCGCAGATCGGCACCGTCACGGTGAAGATCGACAAGACCGCGCCCGAGCTGACCGTCAGCGGTGTCGAATCCGGCGAGCACGGCGACTCGGCCTCGATCACGCCGGTCTTCACCGCGACCGACGCGGGCTCCGGCCTGGCGAGCGTGACGGGCGCCGTCGGCGACCTGCAGGTCAAGTCGGGTGAGGCGCTCCCCCTGTGGAAGCTGCCGCTCGGCGAGAACGAGCTGGTCGTGACCGCCAAGGACAAGGCCGGCCAGGTCACGAAGAAGTCGGTGACCTTCACGGTCACGACCTCCTTCGAGGACGTGAAGGCCCTCCTCACCGCCTTCAGGAACGCCGGCACGGTGACCGAAGACGGTGACGTCCTGACCGCGCAGCTGGACCAGGCGGCCAAGCAGGCCGGCATGGGCAAGAAGGACAACGCGATCAAGGCCCTGGAGCGGTTCGCCGGATTCGCCGGCGACGCCAAGCGGGTGACCGACAAGGCCGCGGGCGACGCGCTCATCCGTGACGCGCAGGCGCTGATCAAGCAGCTGCGCGGCTGACGGGCGGCTGACAAAGACGTCCCGTGGGTCCGGCCCGGCCCGGCCGGACCCACGGGACCCCACCTCCGGAAACCCTCTCACCACCTGAATCTCTCTGAACCCTCGCACCCCCCGAAACAGAGGCGCCGGCGACCATGGCGGCATCGTGATGCCATCGTGATCGCCGGCGTCGAACTGCCCCTACCGGTGAACCGATGTAAAGGACATGAGGCGAATCCGGTACGGAGCGGCGGCCCTGGCGGCCGTCGCTTTTCTGTTGACGGGCTGCGGCGCGGACGGTTCGGCCGGCGGGACGTCCTACGCCCCCGCGGCGCCGGCCGCGGACGCCCCCACGGCGGTGGCCGAGAATGAGATCAGGGAGCAGGCTTCCGCCGCGGGCGGCGGAAGCGGCGCGCAGGACAAGGCCAGGATCGAACCGGCCGACCGCGCGATCGTCTACCAGGCCGAGCTCACCGTCGAGGCCGCGGACGTCCCGGCGGCGGCCGACCGTGCGAAGGCGATCGTGACGGGCGCGGGCGGCTACGTCGCCGAGGAGCGCAGCTCGTCCGTCTCGGGCGGCGACCGGTCGACCATCGCGTTCAAGGTGCCCCCGGCGCGCTACGCCGACGTGCTGGCCCAGCTCGGGCGCGATCTCGGGAAACGCAAGTCGATGCGGCAGAACGCGCAGGACGTCACCGAGGAGGTCGCCGACGTCGCCAGCCGCGTGAAGTCGGCGGAGGCCGCGCTCGGGCAGTTCCGCACGCTGCTGTCGAAGGCGAACAAGATCGGCGAGATCCTGGAGATCGAACGGGAGATCTCCAACCGGGAGGCCGACCTGGAGTCGCTGCAGGCCAGGCAGAAGGCCCTGGCGGCGCAGACCGGCATGGCCACCGTGACGCTCACCCTGGCGTCCCCGCCGACGTCCTCCACCCGGCCCAGCGAGGACGACGACGAGTCCGGCTTCCTCAGCGGGCTGCGAACCGGGTGGAAGACCCTCACCGCGTCGACCGTGGTGGCGCTGACCGTGCTGGGCGCGCTGCTGCCCTGGATCGTCGTGGCCGGGGTCGTGTGGCTGGCCGTCCGGGCCGTCCTGCGCCGTAGACGCCGCCGTGCCGCCCCGCCGGCCGGTCCCGTGCCCCCCGGTCCCGTGCCTCCCGGATATGGGCCTCCCGGATATGGGCCCGCCTCCCCCGCGCAGCCGCGCTTCACCTCGCCGGATCCGGCCCCCCGTGAGGACCGGCCCGAGAACCAGGACGAGGAGCAGGACGAGGAGCAGGACGAGGACCGGGCGTCGGAGCACACCCGGGGGTAGGGCGCGTCAGCGGGCGGACGACTCGTGAACGAAGTCGGTGAGCCTGGCGAGCTGGTCGGGGTCGGTCGAGGGAAGCACGCCGTGACCGAGGTTGAACACGTGCCCCTCGGCCACCCTGCCGCGTTCGAGCACCTCCCTGGCCCGCCTCTCGACGACCTCCCAGGGCGCGAGCAGGATGGCAGGGTCGAGGTTGCCCTGCAGGGCCTTGCCGGCGCCCACGCGCAGCGCGGCCTCGTCGAGCGGCACCCGCCAGTCGACGCCCACCACGTCGGCGCCGGCCTCGCCCATGAGGCCGAGCAGCTCGCCGGTGCCGACCCCGAAGTGGATGCGCGGCACGCCGAGATCCGCCAGGCCCGCGAAGATCCGGCTGGTGTGCGGCAGCACGTAGGTGCGGTAGTCCTGCGGCGCGACCGCGCCCACCCACGAGTCGAACAGCTGGACGGCCGAGGCCCCCGCAGCCACCTGCACGCGCAGGAAGGCGAGCGTGATCGCGCCCAGCCGCTCCATCAGCTCGTGCCACAGCTCCGGCTCGCCGTACATCATGGCCTTGGTGCGGTCGTGGTTCTTGGAGGGGCCGCCCTCGATCAGGTACGACGCGAGCGTGAACGGCCCTCCGGCGAAGCCGATCAGCGGGATCCCGCCCAGCTCCTCGGTGAGCGCGCCGACGGCCTCGGTGACGTACGGGACGTCGTCCGGCTCCAGGGGCCGCAGGATCTCCATGCCCGCCTTGTCGCGGATGGGGGCGCCGACGACCGGGCCGACCCCCGGCTTGATGTCGAGGTCGACGCCGATGGCCTTGAGCGGGACCACGATGTCGCTGAAGAAGATCGCCGCGTCCGTGCCGTATCTGCGGACCGGCTGCATGGTGATCTCGACCACGAGATCGGGCGTGGCGCAGGCGGTGAGCATCTCGACGCCCGCGCGCACGCGGCGGTACTCCGGCAACGAGCGCCCGGCCTGGCGCATGTACCACACCGGCGTGTACGGAACGGGCTCGCGCCGGCAGGCGCGGATGAAAACGGAATCGGCGAGCTGGGGTTTCACGGGACCAGCCTGCCATGTCCCTGCCTCGCCCGGCGCCCGGACCCACGACCTGGGACTCCAGAACGACGCGCGACGGCCGTTGATCGCGTAAGGTGATCCCCATCCCCTCCTGTGAGTCATCTCACAGCTCGGCAATGTGTTCGCCAATCGGCCATCCGGCATCGATTCCAATACCACTTTCGAGACACGCCGAGTGCGATGCGGGGAAATGTCGCCGGGACGTGCCAACGTCGGATCAGTCCCGAGCGACCGCCACGACCGTGGATCCGACGAGAGGCCCCGGAGCGATGACTTCGATGTGGAGTTCCCCCGAACGCCGCACTGAGCACTGTGCCGGCAGCGACGCCGCGCGCCCCGCCCGTCCCAGCCGCGCGGCGCGGGGAACCGCCCTTTCGGACGTGACGGAGCGGCGGGGCCGCGGGCGCGGACGTGCCACGGCGCGTCCGGCCGGCGGGGTGGCGGCTCGACTGGCGGCGACGGTGTGACGACTCCCGATGCCCCCCACAGCCACCCCCCTGCTTCGCGCTCTCCCGAATCCGACCTACTCTTCCGTCATGACCCTCGGTGAACCGCCGGCGCCTCCCGCCGCCTTCCGGCGCGCGCTGGAGACGTTGCGCCCCGCCGAGGTACGGCCGGAGATCGAGCTGGAGGACATCCCCGCGCCCCAGCGGCTCGCGCCGTACTCCGGAGCCGTCGGGGCGTCCGTGTACCGTGACGACGACGAACTCGCCGTCGGCCGCCTGATCATGCTGTTCGACCCCGAAGGCCAGCGCGGCTGGGAGGGGCCGTTCCGCCTCGTCGCCTACGTACGGGCGGACATGGAGCCGGAGATGACCACCGACCCGCTGCTGGGGCCGGTGGCCTGGAGCTGGCTGACCGAAGCGCTCGACGCCCACGGCGCGCGATACGCCGCGGTGGGCGGCACGGTCACCCGCGCCGTCTCCGAGGGGTTCGGCAGCAAGGCGGACGACCCCGTCACCACCGAGATCGAGCTGCGCGCCTCGTGGTCGCCGCTCGACGAGGACCTGTCGCCGCACGCGGCCGCCTGGTGCGACCTCATGTGCCTGGCCGCGGGCATCCCCCCGCTGCCGCCCGACGTGGCCGCGCTGCGTCCGCGCCCCGCCCGCCGAGATGATCCGAAAGTTCCGTAGCCCGTGACAGAACCCGTAGTCCAGCCACTGTTGGAGCCGCGCGAGGGAATCCCGCCCGTCATCGAGGACTCCGCCGCGCTCGCGGCAGCCGTGGACGCCTTCGCCCGCGGGACGGGGCCGGTGGCCGTCGATGCCGAGCGCGCCTCCGGATACCGCTACAGCGGACGCGCCTACCTGGTGCAGCTCCGCCGGACCGGCGCGGGAACCGCGCTGATCGACCCGGTCGCCTGCCCCGATCTGTCCGCGCTGGACGAGGCCGTACGCGACGCCGAGATCGTCCTGCACGCCGCGAACCAGGACCTGCCGTGCCTGGCCGAGCTGGGCTTCCGTCCGCGCCGCCTGTTCGACACCGAACTGGCCGGGCGGCTGCTCGGCTACGAGCGGGTGGGCCTGGGGACGATGGTCGAGCTCGTCCTCGGCCTGCGGCTGGAGAAGGGGCACTCCGCCGCCGACTGGTCGGCCCGCCCGCTGCCGGAAGACTGGCTGCGCTACGCGGCGCTCGACGTGGAGGTGCTGGTCGAGCTGCGCGACGTCCTCCACGACGAGCTGACCGACAGCGGCAAGCTGGAGTGGGCGATGGAGGAGTTCGCGTCGATCCTGGCCGCTCCCGCCCAGCCCCCGCGTACCGACCCGTGGCGGCGCACATCGGGCATTCACCGGGTGCGCACGCTGCGGGGGCTCGCCGTGGTGCGGGAGTTGTGGACGCTGCGCGACCAGATCGCGCGCGAGGCCGACCTCGCGCCGGGCCGCGTACTGCCCGACTCGGCGATCGTGCAGGCCGCCCTCGACCAGCCGCGCACGACCAAGGCCCTCACCGAGATCACGCCGTTCGTCGGCCGCAGCGCCCGCCGTCACCTCAACGACTGGCTGGCGGCGGTGAACCGGGCCCGTACGATGCCGGAGGCGGGGTTGCCGCAGCCCGTGGGGCCTGGGGACGGCCCTCCTCCGGCCAACCGGTGGGCCGACCGGGACCCGGCCGCGGCCAAGCGGCTCGTGGCGGCGCGGGCCGTCGTGGCCGCGCTCGCCGACGAGCACCGCATGCCGACGGAGAACCTGCTCCAGCCCGACGCCGTACGCAGGCTGACCTGGGAGCCGCCCGTGCCGATCAGCGAGGAGACCGTGGGAGACCGGCTGCGCGAGCTGGGCGCGCGGAAGTGGCAGATCGGCCTGACCCTCCATCCGCTGACCAAGGCACTCGAACGTCTGGAGATCAAGGGCGAGGTGTGACAAAGGCGCACCCGGGCATCCTGGTGAGCGGCCTCGACGACCTCGCCGCGCGCCTGGAGGCCGCCGGTGTCGAGGTCGCCTGGGATTCGCACTTCCCCGGCCACCGCCGCTTCTACGCCCACGACAACGTCGGCAACCGGCTCGAATTCCCCTCCCCGGAGACCTGACCGGCGCGTACGACCGGCGATTGAAGAAAATGAAGCATTTCGGCCTGGCTCGGTAAGTACAGATGACCGCATACGCCAGGAAGGGCCGAGATGCATGACTACCACCCGCGAAGTCGTCGCGGCCGATGATGCGACCTCATCGAGAGATCGCTGCACGAGCCGGAGGTCTTCGCCGTCCTGTTCGACCGGCACGCACCGCTCCTCCACCGCTATGTGACCAGGCGGCGGGACCCCGGCGTACGCGGTGACCGAGAACCCCGACGGCACGATCACGGTGGCTCTCAACGAGATGCGCGACCCCGAGGGACTGCGGGCCGATCTGCTGGCGGCCGGCGTCACGGCCGACGTGTCGTTCCTGGCGCCGCACACGCGGTGCGCGGACTCCCGGTTCGAGGGCGCGGACCCCTCGTACGGGTCACGGGGCCACACGGAGGCGCGGCTGCGGAAGGGCGTGGAACGGTGGCGCTCGTTCCAGGCGGCCCAGGTGGTCGACGTGGCCCTGGAGGCTCGGCGCCTGGCTGGCCAGGGCCGGCTCACCCGTGAAGCCCTGCACGCCCGTGACCGACGCCGGCTGAGCCCTGCCGCGGCCTGCCGGTGAAGGGACGGATCGGAGCATGTGGAAGCTCCCGGAGGTACGCGACCGGCAGCGGCAGGCGTACGTCCAGGAGCTTCCTCGCCCGGCGGGGGCGTTTCGGCCGCGCGGCCGGAGGGCCGCTCGTGGTCAGCTCGCGTCGTCGTCGACGACGACCAGCCGGGTGAAGCCGCCGCCGATCGTCGCGTTGACCGGCGCCGAGGCGACCACCTGATAGGACTGCGGCGCGGGCGCCACCGCGGTGTCGCCGTTCACCGGCACCCGGAAGGAGGCCTCCAGGGACCCGGCCGGGATGACGACCTCCTGCGCCGCCGAGGCGATCGCCGGGGCGGCGCCGGTCGCGATCGTCTGGATCTGCACCGTCACCGGCGCGGCGCTCTTCCGCGACAGCCGCACGGTCATCGTGGCCGTGCCCGGCCCGTCGCCCTCATCCACCGTGGCGCCCTCCACCGACACCTGCGGCACCCTGTCGGTGCGGGCCTCACCCGCGGCCATCGTCGTGAACGCGAGATCCGCGAGGTAGACCGCGCCCTTCCGGCTCGCGCCCGAGATCCGGATCTCGCTGATCTGCTGCGGCTTGACGCCGGTGAGCGAGCTCAGCGGGACGCGGACCGTGCGCAGCCAGGTCTTGGGCAGCGGCGAGGCCGTGCCGGGAAACGCCGTGAGCGCGTCGCCGACCTCGGACACCGTGACCTTCCGGGACGCGCCCCGCTTGTCGACGATCTCGACCGCGAGGTCCACGTCGCCGGTGGCCGTCTCGTCCCTCGCCGCACGGAAGGTCAGCGCGTCATAGCGGGAGACGTTCTGGTCCGGCGTGTCCAGCGGCACCGTCACCGTGCCCGTGGGGTCGCTCCAGGAGAACCGCAGCACCGGGGTCGAGGCGACGTTGTTCGCGTACGTCGCGGGCGTCCAGGACGGCGCCTGCGAGGTGGTCAGCGTGGAGGCGCAGGACGGCAGGCCGCTCTGCGGCGAGCGGTCGAGCATCCCGGCGCAGACGACCGCCGTGGCCGGACCGGAGACCCTCGTGGACGGCGCGGGCGACGTGAAGGAGGCCACGTCGAGTCGCTTGCCCGCGGGCGCCTGGGCGACGGTGTGCACGACGGCCCGCCCGGCGGAGGCGGTGGTGCCGCCGCTGCCGTCGAACAGCGGCAGCAGTCCCTGCTCGCCGCCCTGGACCAGGCGGAAGAACCCGGCGATGTACGCCGTGCCGACGGCGTACTGCTCGGCGGCGGTCAGCCGCGACGGCGCGGCGCCGCCGCAGACCGGGTCGTTGCGGTTCGACCAGTCGTCGGACGCGGGCGCGTGCGCCACGCCCGGGGTCCACTCCGTGTTGAAGAAGTTGTGGTCGGCGCCCATGACCATCAGCGAGGAGCGGAAGGCCGGGTCGCCGTCCACGGCGTACCGGGAGTCGTCGTAGAAGTGCTGGCCCTGCTGGTTGGAGACGTCCCCGTCGCAGTACGGCAGGATGACGGCCATCGGCGTGCCGGGCAGGGTCGCCCGCGCGAAGTCCGTCGGCGCGAGCGGGAGCACCGCCCTGATCCCGTACGGCTTCGCCCGGCCCGCGTTCATCAGCGCGGCCTTGACGACGCCCTCGCCTCCGCGTGAGTGGCCCATCAGGCCGACGTCGGACATGTCGAGCCGGCCCTTGAACAGGCTCACCAGCTTCGCGTCGCCCACGCCCCTGCCCGCGTCGGCGAGCAGGTCGAGGTGCCGCATGACGACCTCGCCCCGGGCCAGCGCGCCCCGGTCCTCGCTGTAGGGGTTGTCGGCGGCGTTGACGCCGTTGGCGCTCACCGACACCACGACGTACCCGTGGCTCGCGAGCACGTCGGCGGGGCCGTCGTAGCCCCGGTAGCTGGCGATGGGCTGCTGCCCGGCCGGGCAGGGCCACTGGGTGTTGGACGTCGTCCAGGCCGTGGGGTTGTAGCAGGCCGAGTGGCGGCCGTGCAGGAAGACGACCAGCGGGCGCTTGCCGCGGACGCCTTCCGGCAGGTAGACCTTCGCCCGGATCTCGGCCTGGCGGCCGCCGAGCCCGTCCAGGGTGATGGCGGTGTCGCCGAGGTCGTACTCGTCGTGGGCCACGGCGTAGGGACCGGGCGCGGCCGGATCGACGGGCGCCGGGGTCTTCTTGCCGTGCGACTTGCCGGGCGACTCGGCGGGCGCCGGGGCGGCCTTGCCGCTGACCGTCCCGGTGGCCGCGGGGACCTCGCCGTTCCAGGCGACGTCGACCGACGACGCCGTGGCGACGGCGGGGTCGGAGGTGACGACGGTCAGCGTCGTCCCGTCGGGCGACTCCTCGGCCGGGCCGAGCGACCGGCCGTCCGCCGCGAGTTCGGGGACCGCGTCGCGGACCGGCAGGGGTTCGTCGAGGTGGAGGGTGACCCGGTGGCCGCCGCTGACGGGTTCCACGGTCCAGGTGCCGTCCCCGCCGGCCGAGCCGACCGGTGCCGGCGGCGCGGCGTGCGCGGGTCCCGCGAGGAGTGGGGTGGACAGGGTCGCGGCCGTGACGGCCGCGGCGAGCGCCGCGGCCCAGGCGCGTGCAGGAGAGCGCATCGGTTCCTTTTCGAGTGCAATGCCCCAGAAAAGTCACTCTCAGGAGTGCTTCTTGGGGTTTGTGCGGTTGCAGCCCGAATGAGATCGTTACCGGTGACATGTACTGATTCATGGCTGTTTCTCCGCGGTTAACGATCACTCACGGGCCTCCGTGGACCCGGGGATCCCAGAGCCGGTTACTGACCAGTAGCATGGGTGGCCGGAAGCTACCGACAAGTAGGAGCGAACCCGTGCCTGCGTCCCGTGAAGTCGTCTTCGTCGACGGCGTTCGGACGCCTTTCGGCAGGTCGGGCCCGAAGGGCCTGTACGCCGAGACGCGTGCCGACGACCTGGTAGTCCGCGTCATCCGCGAGCTGATGCGGCGCAATCCCGGCCTCCCCCCGGAGCGGGTGGACGAGGTGGCCATCGCGGCCACCACCCAGATCGGCGACCAGGGCCTGACCATCGGCAGGTCCGCGGCGGTGCTCGCCGGCCTGCCGAAGTCGGTCCCCGGTTACGCCATCGACCGCATGTGCGCCGGCGCGATGACCGCCGTCACCACGGTGGCCGGCGGCATCTCCTTCGGCGCGTACGACGTGGCCATCGCCGGCGGCGTCGAGCACATGGGCCGCCACCCCATGGGCGAGGGGGTGGATCCCAACCCCCGGTTCCTGTCCGAGCAGCTCGTGGACGGCTCGGCGCTGATCATGGGCATGACCGCGGAGAACCTGCACGACCGCTACCCGTCCATCACCAGGGAGCGCGCCGACGCCTTCGCCGTCGCCTCCCAGGAGAAGGTCGCCAAGGCGTACGCCGACGGCAGGATCCAGCGCGACCTGGTGCCGGTGGCCGCCCGCAAGGCCGCCGAGGGCTGGGGCCTGGCCACCGTGGACGAGGCGCCGCGCCCAGGCACGACGCTGGAGGGCCTGCGCGGCCTGAAGACGCCGTTCCGCGCCCACGGGCGCGTCACGGCGGGCAACGCCTCCGGCATCAACGACGGCGCGACCGGCTGCATCGTGGCCGCCGAGGACGTGGCGCGGGAGCTGGGCCTGACCCCGCGCATGCGGCTGGTGTCCTACGCCTTCGCCGGCGTGGACCCCGAGGTGATGGGCATCGGGCCGATCCCCTCCACCGAGCGCGCGCTGCGCCTGGCCGGGCTGTCCATCGACGACATCGGCCTGTTCGAGATCAACGAGGCGTTCGCCGTACAGGTGCTGGCCTTCCTGGAGCACTTCGGCATCGCCGACGACGACCCGCGCGTCAACCCATACGGCGGCGCGATCGCGTTCGGCCACCCGCTCGCGTCGTCGGGCGTACGGCTGATGACGCAGCTCTCGCGCGAGTTCGCCGAGCGGCCCGACGTCCGCTACGGGATCACCACGATGTGCGTCGGCATGGGCATGGGCGGCACGGTCATCTGGGAGAACCTGTCATGAGCACCCTCGACACCAGCAGGGCCCTCCTGGAGGGCAAGAACGCCGACGAGGTCGTCACCAAGGCGCTCGTCCGCGACGTGGAGCTTCCGTACGGCGCGGGCACGATGGCGCTGATCACGCTCGACAACGGCCACGACCACACCAAGCCGAACACCTTCGGCCCGTACGGCCTGCTCGCGCTGAACGACGCGCTCGACGCGATCGCGGCGCGCTCGGATCTGGCGGCCGTGGGCGTCGTCGGCAAGCCGTTCATCTTCGCCGTCGGGGCCGACCTCAAGGGCGCGGCGGCGGTGTCCTCCCGCGAAGAGGCGCTGGCGATCGGACAGCTCGGGCACCACGTGTTCCGCCGCCTCGGCGAGCTGGACGTGCCGTCGTTCGCGTTCGTCAACGGCGCGGCGATGGGCGGCGGGCTGGAGATCGCGCTGCACTGCACCTACCGCACCGTGTCGTCAGGGGTTCCGGCCATCGCGCTGCCGGAGTGCTTCCTCGGCCTGGTGCCCGGGTGGGGCGGCACCCAGCTGCTCCCCCGCCTTATCGGGCCGGAGAAGGCGCTGAAGCTCGTCATCGAGAACCCGCTGTCGCAGAACCGCATGATCAAGGGTCGCGACGCGTACGCCCTCGGCATCGCCGACGCGATGTTCGAGCCCGCCGACTTCCTGGAGGAGTCGCTGCGGTGGGCCGCCCAGGTGCTGCGCGGCGAGGTGACCGTCGAGCGGACCGACCACACCGCCGAGGACTGGGCCCCGGTGATCGACCAGGCCAGGCCCCTCGTGGACCTCAAGCTGCGGGGGTCCTCCCCCGCGCCGTACCGGGCGCTAGATCTTTTGGCCCTGGCCCGTACGGCCTCGCGCGACGAGGGCTTCGCCGCCGAAGACGAGGCGCTGGCCGACCTGCTCATGAGCGACGAGCTGCGGGCCGGGCTGTACGCCTTCGACCTGGTGCAGCGCCGGGCCAAGCGACCGGCCGGCGCGCCGGACAGGTCGCTCGCCCGCCCGGTCACCAAGGTCGGCGTGGTGGGCGCCGGGCTGATGGCCTCGCAGCTCGCGCTGCTGTTCGCCCGCCGTCTGGAGGTCCCGGTCGTGCTGACCGACCTCGACCAGGCCCGGCTCGACAAGGGCGTCGGCTACGTCCACGCCGAGGTCGACAAGCTGCTGGGCAAGGGCCGGATCTCCGCCGACCAGGCCAACCGGCTGAAGGGCCTGGTGACCGGGTCGCTGACCAAGGACGCCTTCGCCGACGCCGACTTCGTGATCGAGGCGGTGTTCGAGGACCTCGGCGTGAAGCAGAAGGTCTTCGCCGAAGTCGAGGAGGTCGTGTCCGACACCTGCGTGCTCGCCACCAACACCTCGTCGCTGTCGGTCACCGACATGGCCTCCGGCCTGCGGCACCCCGAGCGGGTGGTGGGCTTCCACTTCTTCAACCCGGTCGCCGTGCTGCCGCTGCTGGAGATCGTCCGGGGCGCCGCCACCGACGACGCGACGCTGGCCACGGCGTTCGCGGTCGGCAAGACGCTGAAGAAGTCGTGCGTGCTGGTGAAGGACGCGCCCGCGTTCGTCGTCAACCGGCTGCTGACGCGCTTCATGGGCGAGGTCACGGCGGCCGCCGACGAGGGCACCCCGCTGGAGGCCGCCGACCACGCGCTCGACTCGCTCGGCCTGCCGATGACGCCGTTCGCGCTGCTCCAGCTCGTCGGCCCGGCCGTCGCGCTGCACGTGGCCGAGACCATGCACGCGGCGTTCCCGGACCGCTTCGGCGTCTCGGAGAACCTCGCCAAGCTCGTCGCCGCGGGCAAGCCGGGCCTGTACGGCCCGGACTTCCAGATCGACCCGGAGGTGCGGGCGCTGTTCGAGGGCGGCTCGTCCCCCTCGACGGCCGACGATGTGCGGCTGCGGGCGCTGCGGGCCCTCGCCCAGGAGATCAGGCTCATGCTCGACGAGGGCGTCGTCTCGGCGCCGCAGGACATCGACCTGTGCATGATCCTCGGCGCGGGCTGGCCGTTCCACACCGGCGGCATCACGCCGTACCTCGACCGGACGGGCATCTCCGAGGAGGTCACCGGCTCTCGCTTCCTGGAGCCCGGCGTCGCCTCCGTACCGGCCTGACGCACGGGGTCGCCCGGCCCGGCCTGGCCCGGCCTGACGCCTGGACCGCCCGGCAGGCCTGCCGCCGATGCGGCACGCGCCCGCGCCGTGCGGCCCCTCCGAGCCTTCCGCGACGGCACCGCGAACCACGAGACCGCGGGCCCACCAGGCCCTTCAACCACAGGGCCGTGCGGAACACCGGGCCCCGCACCACAGGGCCCCAGCACCCGGGCCACCGCGCCACACCGGCGCGGCGGCCCGGTCCTACGGCAGCCGCAGCCGGCGCCCGCATGCCCCGAGCCCGAGAGCCCTGCCGAGCCGGAAAACTGTTGCCCCTTGTCTGTAGGCTTTGTGAGCGGGAAGGGAGCAGGCCGTGACAGCGCAGCCGCACGACTTCGTACTGGGTGAAACGCCGTTACCGGAGAAGAACCTGCGTGCCATACGCGCCGCGTTGGTCATCCCCCAGGACCGCGAGGCGTTCGACGCGGGGCTCAAGGCGGTGCTCGACGAGGTCAGGGTCAGCCTGGACCTGAGTGCGCTGAATACGTTCGTGCACCGGTGGTGGATTTCCGCCTGTGACTCGGTACGCGATCCCGAAGGCCGTAGGCAGATGCACAACCGGGCCGAACAGGTCCTAGCCGGCGGCTCCGTGCAGAGGGCAAGTCGTGGCGCGAGATTCTCGCCGCTCGCGGAAGAGGATTCCCACGAGAAATTCCAGCAGTGACCCACGGAAGTGCCAGTACCGCCCGTATTCCGCGACCATAATTGTGCAGTCAAACTGGTGGAGCAGCCTTGACAGGAGGCCCGATGAGAGCCTCCAGCTCCGATAGAAAGCCGCCGGTCATAAATATCCCACCTTCTTGTCGTGCTCCATATACGCATCCAGCGCCTGGGAGCGCTTCGATCACACGGGCGAATTCGCCGGTCTTCCACCGGTCGAGCAGGATGCCGGCGGATGGATCAGATGGCTGCGTCGTCCAGGATGAGCATGTCGGCGACGAAGCAGACGACGTCGCCGTCCGCGTCGCGGCCCACCCAGACTGGATAGGCGCCGTCGCCCCAGCCGCTGAGGAACGCGACGCAGTTGACGCCCGGCACGGCGTCGAACTCGGCCCACGCATACTCGCAGACCAGATCGGAGATGCGTTCGAACTCGTCGTCGTCATCGCCGACGGCGGCCAGCGCCTGGACCGCCGAGGCGTCGAACAGGCACCCCATGCCGGTGTCGACGCCGAAGCCGTGGAACTCCCCATCGCTGAGCAGTCTCGGATCCTGGCCCGGCTTCAGCGCGAGTTCCCAGGTCACCGGCGGCCGATCGGCGATGGTCACTTTGACCCCGGCCACGCGCCGGTGCTCGGGATCGTCCGCGAAGGCGGCGACGGCCAGGCTGACCTCGTACGTGCCCGGGGGGACCGCGACGGTGAACGCCTCGGTGTCGTCCTCGACGCATCCCGGATCGGCCGCGACCACTCTGCCGGTGGGCATAACCAGGGATGGGCCCGGTCTGACGTCCATGAGGATCTCGCCCATCTCGGGGAGGGCGAAGCGCTCCCCCGGGCGGAACATCCGATCGAGCCATGTGGGGCGCAGCGGCGCGGGAGGACGCCATGGGGTGTCACACGCTCCGGCACGTCCGGAGCGCCGGTGACGCGCACAGCGGCAGCCGGAGAGAGACCGGAGTGGTACCGGCGCGCGAACGCCCACTCACCGAACACCGGCATCGGAAACCACAACCGGCCGGGGTCGGCCTTCGTCCAGGTGTGCCTCGACCCGCCCCTCTCCCCCTTGGGCTTGAGAATCTCCTGGCAGCGGCCATCGGGACTGAACGTGCGGCTCCTGGTCCAGGCCCCGGTGTCGAACTCGGCCTGCTCGGCCGAGTCGTAGCGCCACTCGCGCGTGTGGCGCAGGAAGATCTGGTCGTCAGCCAGAACGCGATGGTCGTACTTGACGGTCCGGCGGCCTTGTTCGTCCAGCAACCAGACGGCCCAGTGACCGTGTCCCCAGGCGACCTCCGGCACCATCCACGGGCGGCCGGCGGACACGACAACGGCGTACTGCTAGCCGCGCCTGTCCCGTTCGGCGGCGCCCTTCGAGAGCAGGCCGACCGCGGCCTTCCTCGCGGGATCCCATCCCTCGCAGTACGTGAGGTCCAACTCGTTCACGAGCACCCTGCCGACCTCGCCTTCCCGTAGATGCGAACGGCCCAGACCTTAGCGGCCGACGCCGACACTTCTCCGGCTGCCCGGAGCGGCGCGGTCAGGCCGCGTGGCGGTACGCGGAATAGGTGAGGTAGCCGGCGTCGCCGCCCTGATACCAGGTGGACTGGTCGTGTGGCTCGATGGGGAGTCCCTGGCGCAGCCGCTCGACGAGGTCGGGATTGGCGATGAACGCGCGGCCGAAGCTGATCAGGTCGGCGCCGAGCCCCAGCCAGTGATCGGCGGCCGCCTTGTCCGTCTGCCGCGGGCCCATCGGGAAGACCGGGTTGACGATGAGCGTGCCGGGCCAGGCCTTGCGCAGTTCGACGAGCACGTCCTCGTCGGTGGTGGCCTCGAGGTGGACGTACGCCAGATCCAGGGGGGCCAGCTCGGCGAGCAGCGCGCCGTACAGCTCGGGGACGTCGGTCTCCTCCGCGCCCCAGAAGCCCGCGCCGGGCGAGAGCCGGATACCCGTCCGGTCGCCTCCCACCGCCTCGACGGTCGCCGACACCGCCTCCACGGCGAAGCGGATGCGGCCCGCGATCGACCCGCCGTAGGCGTCGGTGCGCAGGTTGGCGGTGCTCGACAGGAACTGGGAGATGAGGTAGCCGTTCGCGCCGTGCAGTTCCACGCCGTCGAAACCGGCGTCGACGGCACGGAGAGCGGCCCGCGCGTAGGACAGGGCCTGCTCGGGCACCTCGGCGGTCTCCAGCGCCCTCGGCACGGGCGCGGGCTTCGGCCCCTCCGGGGTGAACACCTCGCCGGGAGCGGCGACGGCCGAGGGGCCCACCGGCCGCATCCCCGTGGTGTCGGGGTGGGAGACGCGGCCCCCGTGCATGATCTGGGCGAAGACGCGGCCGCCGTTGGCGTGGACGGCGTCGGTGACCGGCCGCCACGACGCGACCTGTTCGTCGGTGTACAGCCCCGGGGTGCCCGGATTGGACTGCCCGACGAGGCTCGGCTGCACTCCTTCGGTCACGATGAGCCCGGCGGTGGCGCGCTGGGCGTAGTAGGCCGCCATCGACGGCGTCGCCAGGCCGCCCGCGGCCGCGCGGACCCGGGTCATCGGCGCCATCACCACACGGTTGGGCAGGGTCAGCGCGCCGAGTTGGTAGCGGTCGAAAAGGGTCGTCATCTCTGAGCGCCTTTCAGGGGTTCCTGTGGAAGGACGTGTCCGCCGGCTGGACACGCGACTACGCTAAGACCTGACGTTGACGTCAGAGGCAAGCGTTTGAGCCGAGATTTTTCCGACAGGAGGCGCGATGCGGATCGGCGAATTGGCGGGGCGGGCGGGGGTGAGCGTCCGTTCCCTGCGCTACTACGAGGAGCAGGGCCTGCTCACCAGCACGCGCAGCCCCAGCGGCCAGCGCCACTACACCGACGGCGAGGTCGAGCGCGTACGGCTCATCCAGTGCCTGTACGCCGCCGGGCTCTCCAGCCGGACGATCGCCGAAGTGCTGCCGTGCGTCGACTCCCCGAGCGAGCGGAACTCCGACGAGGCGTTCGAGCGGCTGCTCCAGGAGCGGGACCGGATCAACCGGCACATCGACGAGCTCGCCCGGGCCCGCGACGCCCTCGACCTGCTCATCGACGTCAACCGTGCCCACCGCGCCCAGCTCTGACGCCCGGCTGACGCCTCGCCGGCGCGGTCGCCCGTAGCGTGAGGCGACCGCGCCGCGAAAGTGGTGGATCAGCGCCTGAACAGGCGCGGCGCCAGGTCGATGAGGTTCTTCTGCCACACGTCCCAGCCGTGCGGTCCAGGGGTGACCCCGTCGAACTCGTAGCGGATGCCGAGGCTGTCCAAGGTGGGCAGGGACCCCATGAACAACGGCTGCACGAAGTCGGTCTGGTCGCCGACGTACAGGCGCAGCATCTTGGTCCCCTTGTTGATCGCCGCCGCGTCGACGCCGGTGCCGTCGCCGAACCAGGCCGAGAACGCCGCGACGTAGGCGAACCGGCCCGGGTACGCCTTGAGCACCCCGAGCGTCTGCACACCGCCCATCGAGAGACCGGCCAGGGCCTGCCCCGACGGGTCGCCGGAGACGTTGTAGCGGGTGCGGGCCGCCGGGACGATGTTGTCCAGCAGCTCCTTGGTGAAGTCGGGCACGTTGCCGTTGCCCATCACGACCACCATCGGCACGAGCTTCCCGTCCAGATACTCGTGGTCGAGGATCTGCTTGGCGCGTCCCATCTCGACCCAGTCCGTGTAGCTCTGGCCGCTGCCGTGCTGGAGGTACAGGACGGGGTAGGGCTCCGCTCGCTTGGCGTCATAGCCGGGCGGGGTCCACACCAGCGCGGTCCGGTCCTGGTTCGCGACGTCGCTGTGGTACGTCAGGCTCTCTACCTTCCCGCCCCGGCCCGCGGGAACGTCCGACAGCAGGCGTGACCTCTCGCCCGGGATGAAGAAGCTGCTCCAGTTCGGCTCGGAGGTCACCTTCGTCGGGTTCGACGCGTCCTTGACCGCGACCCGGTCCACGATCCACTGGTAGTAGTAGAACCACGGGTCCAGCGGACCGATGGTCACCCGCCACCGGTCGCCGTCACGGGACATCGGAACGCGCAGCCAGCTCCCGCCGGGAGCGTCGTTCGCCCACACCGTGACGTGCTCGGCGTCCTTGAAGTCCGTCGTGGTCTCGAAGGTGACGAAGCCGTCCCGCACGAACGGCGTCGGCGTGGTGCCGGGCGCGGGCGGGGTGAACTCGCCCTTCAGCTGCCCGTGACCGGCGCTCGGACCGTGGTCCCTCACCGTACGGAACAGCCGCGGCACGAAGTCGATCAGGTTCTCCTGCCAGGCGTTCCAGTTCGCCCCGCCGTCGGGGTTGACCCCGTCGAACTCGTACCTGACACGGGCGCGGTCCAGCGCCTTCGTCAGGCGGACCGTCGCGTTGTACGCGGGATCGGTCACGTTCCCGGTGTACAGACGCACCAGCTTGACACCGGGGCCCGGTGCGGGACCGGGCTTCCCGCCGGAGATCTCCGTGAGCAGACCCGAGAACGAGCCGGCGTAGGCGAAGTCGTTCGGCTTGGCCAAAGCGGCACGCAGAGCCCGCGTCCCGCCCTCGGACACACCGGCGATCGCCTGGTGCGCGGGGTCGCGCAGGACCCGGTACCTGTCCGCGACCGCCGCGCGGAGGTCCTTCAGCTCCTTGTCGTCGGCCGGCCCGTCACCGCCGCTGATCACGACCACCATCGGCTCCATGGAGCCACGTGCCGACAGGTTGTCGAGGATCTGCTCGGCCCGGCCGAGATCGAGCCAGTCGGTGGCGCTGCGTCCCTCGCCGGACTGAAGGAACAACACCGGATAACCCTTGGGGTCCTTCGGACCCTTGGGGCCCTTGGCCTGGTAGCCCGGCGGCGTCCACACCAACGCCGACCGCTCCTGCGTCTTGACCCGGTAGGTAAGGGTCTCGACCTTGCCGCCCTGTCCCTGCGGCGCGTCCGCCAGCAGGCGCACCGACTCGCCCGGAACGAGGAAGGTGCTCCACAGGGGCTTGGACGCCACGCCGGCGGCGTTCGTCGGGTCCTTGAGACCCTTGGTGTCGTCACCCGTCACCTGGTAGGAGTACAGCCCCGGCTTGAGCGGGCCGAGGGCCCCCCACCAGACGTCGCCCCGGCGGGTCAGGCCGTACTCCGCCCACGCGAAGGAGGGGCCGAAGTTCCCCTCGACGGCCAGCTGCGACACCTGGCCCACACTGGCCTCGACGGAGGCCGCCGGAATGCTGATCGACACATAGCCGTCGTCGGAAACATTCAGCCAGGGCGTGTCCGCCGCCGCCGGTCGCGGCGTGAGCGACACCGCCGCGATCGCCATGATGCCCGCGGCGATCACCGCGGAGAGCCGGCGCAGGCCCTTGGGCCGCAGGCCGCCGTGATGGAATAACGTCATACCGAAACTCCCTTGATGGCCGGCAGCGACCAACCGATTCGGCTCGCCGGTATTTCGTGCCATGGATTCCGCGCCTGGGCCTCCGTCGTCACGGGCACATTCGCTCTCTTTTGACCGCAAGCGCTATCAGTCGCGATTCCACCAAGTCAAGGTAATTGATACATTTGGGAAACACAAGAAGGTTTCGACCCTCTCGGCGTGCCGACCGCGCCCCCGAAAGGACACCGCGACATCGCGTCGACCGGCAGAAGTCCTGCGTGCCGCGCCGACCCGGCACCGATCAGCAGCAGCTGCCCACCGGGCTGGAGACCGCGACGATCGGCTCGGCATGATGGGCCATAGTGACGAGGCCGTTCCCCGCGACCAGCCCAGAGCCGATCAATGCGGCGATCAGGAGGTGTTTCACGAGTCTGTTCATGTTTCTCCCCATTCGAACGGGCTTCGGGAATAGTGACGAGCTTCCGGTCGAGAAAGTTCGGACAGGCCTGGAACGATCAGCCGTGGATCTCGGACTGCTCCCGAAGGGCACGTCGTTCGTCGTGCCGATCGCCGCTCTCCCTGGCGATTCGCAGCGCCTCAGCGATATGCCTCGCCGCCCCGTCGAGGTCGCCGAGCATCCGGGACGACCGGGCCAGCGCGACGAGGGCCTGCGAACGCTCCTGCGGCCCCTGCGCGCAGGCGTCGAAGCTCGCCAGCGAATCCCGCAGATGCGCGCGGGCCATGACGGCGTCCCCGGCCGCGAGGTACGCCTCGCCGAGACGCCGCAGTGTCATCGCCTCATGCATCGCATCACCCTCCTCCCGGGCGCGCTGCAGCGCCTGCCGCAGCGTCGCGACGGCCTCTTCTGTGGATCCGAGGACCAGGCGCGCGTCGCCCACCATCATCAGCGCATAGCGCTCGCCCACCGAGGACCCCACCCGGCGGCTGATCATCAACTGCCGGTCGGCGTACCGCAGCGCCTCCTCCGCACGCTCCATTAGGAGGCAGGCGCTGGCGAGGTTGCCGAGTGCGCGCAGTTCTCCAAGGGGGTCGCCGAGATCCCGGCACAGGTCCAGCAGTTCGTTGAGGCACTTCAGTTCTTCCGCGTCGTGGTTGAGCAGGCGGTGCGCCATCGCCACCATCGCCAGCGCCTGTGCCTCGCTCTCCCGGTCCGCGAGCCGGCGCGCGGTCCGCAGCGACCTCGTGCCGAGCCAGAGCATTTCGTGACGGTACCCCTGCGCGGCGAGATGCCACTGCAGATTGAGGGCGAGGCCGACGGCGAGGCGGGCCGTCACGGCATCGGCGTCGCAGGCCTCGCCCACGAGTGTCAGCAGGTTGGGCCGTTCCCGTTCCAGCCAGCGGGTCGCCTCTTCCCGGTCGTGCAACGCCCTCGGCTTCTGCGGCACCTCCGGCACGCCCGCGTGCAGGCGGTGCGGGTCGATCACGCGTACGGCCGCACTCGTGGTGGCGAGAAGGAAACCGAGCACGCGGCGGAGCGCGGCCTCCCGCCGATCCGGCGGTTCGGTGTCCAGCGCGCGCTCCTGCGCGTACAACCTGATCAGGTCGTGCATCGTGTAGCGGCCCGGAATCGGGCTCTCCACCAGCCGCGCGTCGAACAGCCTCTCGATGACCTGCTCGGCGGCCCGCGGCGGCCGTTCGAGCAGCACGGCCACCGCCTCCAGACTGAGGTCGGGCACGCGCAGCAGCCCGGCCATGCGGAAGGCGGAGGCCGCCTCGCGGTCGAGGGCCTGCCCACTGTCGGCCAGGGCCGTGTAGCTGACCGCGATGCTGCTGCGCACGCCGACCTCCCCGGTGCGCAGCACGTCCAGCCGGCTGCTCTCGTCCTCCAGGCGTTCGATGAGCATGTCGGCCGACCAGCCGGAGCGGCTCGCCAAACGGGCACCGGCGACGTGCAGTGCCAGGGGGAACCCGTCACAGAGGTCGGCCAGCCGTTCGACGGCTCGCTGCGAGAACCCGATGCCGCCGGCCTGGAACCGCCGGGACAGCATGGCGACGGCCTCGCCCCGTGGCATGGGGCCGAGGTCGACGTGCGAGGCGGGAGCGGCCTGCGCGAGGTTCTCGCGGGACGTGAGCAGGACGGTGGAACCGGACGTCATCGGCAGGAGGGGGCCGGCCTGCGCGATCGAGGAGGCGTCGTCGAGGAGGAGCAGAACCCGCCTGCCGTGGAGGATCGTACGCAGAGCCGAGGCGGCTTCGTCGACGTCGGGAGGAACCTCCGACCCCGGCGTGCCGAACGTCCGCAGGAGCCGGCCGATCAGCTCGCCCGTGTCCAGCCGGCGCACCCCGGGCATCGCGCCGCGCAGGTTGACGTACACCTGGCCGTCGGGGAAGCGGGCGGCGGCCCGGTGCGCCGCGTGGAGTGCCAGGGCGGACTTGCCCGCACCCGGCGGGCCGCAGATCGCCACCACCGGCGTCGGCGGCGACCCGTCCGGCGGGTTCAGCCAGCTCTGCAGGCGGCTCAGCTCCCGCTCCCGGCCCACGAAGTGCGGCGTGTCGGAGGGAAGCTGCCTCGGCACCGCTGGGGGCGCCATCGGGGGTGTCCCCCGTTCGCCGCCGCTCGTGTCCGGTGCGGCGTGGGCGGTATCGAGGAAGAGGCCGGCGTCCCCTGCGAGAATCCGCTGGTGGAGCCGCTGCAGGGGTTGCCCCGGCTCCACGCCGAGGTCCTCGACCAGGCGGGTCCTCAGCTCGTGGAAGGCCGCGAGCGCGTCCGCCCGCCGGCCGTCACGCGCCAGGGCCAGCATCAGCTGGCCCCACGGGCGCTCACGCAACGGGTGGTTTCGTACGCACTCTTTGAGTGGACCGATCGCCTCGGCATGCAGACCGAGGTCGAGCCGCGCGTCGACCCAGTCTTCGAAGACCCCCAGCCGCTCCTCCCACAGCCCTGCCGCGATCTCCTCAAGCGGGAGGGTGCGCGGCACGTTGTGGAACGGGTCGTCGCGCCACAGCAGAAGGGCCCTCCGGAGGATGGCCTCCCCCTGGCGTACGTCACCCGCCTTCAGCAGGCCGCGGCCCTGCCGTACGAGGTCCCTGAACGTGAGGAGGTCGAGCTCGCCGGGTCGTACGACGAGGCGGTATCCGTCTCCCACGGTCTCGATCGGCGCGGCCCGCGGGTCCGCGGGTGACAGCAGCCGGCGCAGCGCCGAGATGTAGGTCTTGAGGTTGCCCCGCGCCGAAGGGGGCGGGGTGCCGTCCCAGAGATGCTCCACGAGCTGATCCGCCGTGACGGCCCTGTCGGCGCTCACAAGCAGGGTGACGACGACCTGACGGTGCTTCGCGCGGACGAGGGGAACCTCCCGGCCGTCCGTGTCACGGACGCGCACCGAACCGAGGAGCCGGTATTCCACGCCGCCTCCACCCTGAGTCGTAAGACGCCTAGATCCTAGACACCTCCCTGACTCAGAGCAAGATCACGCGGTAGTGGCCTCTCTCAGTCTTCCGTCAACGACCCTCACCCAGTTTGGCGCGGATATCGGCTGCTTCGGTGCGCACCGCTTCCGCCTGCTCTTGGCCGAGGCTTCTTGCCGAGGCGGACAAAGGTGTCACTGGACGGCGGTAACGACGAGTTCCCGAGTTACGGCTCTGCCTGCGTTTCAGCTCGGCGACCCGCGCACTCCACTGCTCGACGATCGCTTCCAGCTGCGCGCCCGTCTCCCGCTGGGCCGCGTGGCCATCTGCCGGACCACCAGCGAGGCCGGCTCGTCATGCGAAGGGCGGCGATCCGGGGTCGGCAACTAATATCCTTGCAGCTCAGTCCTGGCAATTCCGATCGCCCAAGCCACCAGATCGACATTCAGCTTCTCTCCCAACAGGTCAAGGAGAAGTTCACCCGTTGGAAGCTTCTGAATATGCAGCAACTCACCACTGCCAGAGGGGCTCAGATCCCAGAACTCGACGAGCCATCCACCCCTTTCGGCATCGCTCAGGATTGTGACTTCAATAAGTACATCTCGGTACCGATGGACAGTCACGTCATACTTCCCTAAACGAATGCAACAGCCAGTCTCCGACACCGCCATTCTGTCTGAACTGAAGGCCGCGGTCCGGAAGGAGGAACTCCATGATATTGTCTCCGTCCTTATTTGTGTAGCTGCGTATCGCGGTTTGAGGATGTGTAAGAACATCGTCAAGCACATCTTGCCCGAGGTTATTCCATGCCGCCTGAGTCTGCTTTCCACCTGGCCTTGGCCACTGGCCGACGTTCCCCGGTCGACTGGCATGTTTTTGAAGCTCGAGCCCAGCACGGGTGAAACCATTCCTTTCCGCTGCTCGTCCCGCCGCAGACAGATCATCGAGCGAAGGACCGCAGTTGTGGACGAGGACGGGGGCCGTGCCGGCCTGGACGTAGAAGGTGTGGGTGTCGGCGACGGTGAGGTCGTAGACGGTGGGGTGGGCCGGGACGGTGGTGGTGCCGACGACCTGGACCGTGGCGCCGGACGGGGTCCGGAGACGGTCGGCGGGCGTCAACCGGTCGGCCCAGACCCACGTCTTGTCCTCTCCGTCCCAGAACAGGTGGTGCTCGGTGGCGAGGATGACGCCGGTGTCGTCGCCCTTCCCGCCGTCGGTGTCGACCGTGATCTGGATGAGGCCCAGATAGCCGACACCGGAGAAGGCCGCGACGACGAGCTTGGGCGAGGTCCTGCCGGTCGAGGGGTCGGTGGCGAGGACCCTGTCGCCGGGCTTGATCTTCTCGATGGCCTCGGTGGAGCCGTCGGCGAGCTTGACCAGGGTGCCGGCGACGAAGCTGTTACAGCCACTAGGGGATCCCGACGAGGCGTGCGGCTTCCCGCGGGCCGCGCTCCTTCCGGCCGATCGCGCGGCCGCGCCTTCTCCCGCCGCGGCTGCGTCGTCCGCGGCGCCGCCCATCTTGCCGAGCGCCGCTCTGGCCTTGCCGGCCGCCTTGCCGACGGCCCCGGAGACGACCTTGCCCGCCGCCGTGGTGGCCAGCTTGCCGAGCGCCGCCGATGCGGCCTTGCCGAGCACCCCGCCGGCGGCCCCGGCCACGGCTCCGGCCGCCGCGGACTTGAACGCGCCGCCCATGCTCCACTGGTCACGCGGCGTCGAGACGAGGTATCCGGCGAGGTTGCCGGCGGCGCCACCCGCCGCGGCGCAGCCGATGCTGCCGGCGCCGCTCGTGGCCGCCTCGCACCCGATCGTCACGGTCACCGAGACGGTGACGTTGACGATGGTGGCCTTGTGCTGGTTCCAGAAGTTCTTGGCCTTGCAGCCGAAGCTCCAGCGCCCGCAGTGCGGCGGGTTGCTCGGCGGGGGCGGCGGGTTGTACACCGGGGCGCCACCGCAGTCGCCGCAGCCGGGGTTGCTCTTTCTTCCGGAGCCGCCGTTGCAGGGGTTGCTCTTGATCACGCCGCACTGGGTGCCGCCGTCGTACATGAGCCCCGTCGGGTCCGACGCGTTCACCGGGTTGTTGCCGGCGTAGGCGTAGCCGTTCCAGCTCTGCGGGTCGGTGACGTCGAACACCGGGTCGACCGAGATGAAGCGACCGGTCTCGGCGTCGTACTCGCGGGCACCGAGGTGGGTGAGAGCGGTGGCCTCGTCGATGACGCCGCCGACGAAGCCCCGTTGGCCGGGCCAGAACGACGGCGGCGTGCCACGCTGCTGCCCGAAGGGGGTGAAGCGGCGGCGGACGGGTGTCTGCGCGTCGTCGTCGGTCACCGAGACGTCGGTGGTGCCGTGCTGGTCGGCCCCCAGCCAGGTGAGAGCCTTGCCGGTGGTGCGGGCGGCGACGACCTGGCCACCGTGGGAGTAGTAGCGAGTAGCGGTCTTGACCCCGGTGGCCTTGTCGAGCCGGATCTCCATGCCCGCGACGTAGAGCGTCGCCGAGGTGGGATCGCGGCGGATCAGCCGGTCCCCGACGGCGTCGTAGACGAAGGTGCTGACGCCGGACGGGTCGGTGGACTTGGCGAGGTGACCCTCGACGTCCCACTCCAGGGTGCGGCCGGAGCCGCGCTCGGTGGTGTTGCCGGCGGCGTCGTAGGTGTAGCTGTCGATCTGACCGTCGCGGTCGCCGCCCTGATAGGCGACCGAGGTGAGGGTGTGCGGCTGGGGCTTGCCGGCCCCCGCGTACGCGTAGGTCTTGGTGACGTCACCGCCGGCCCCGTGGTCGACCTCCCTGGTGCGGTTGCCGACCTTGTCGTAGCCGAAGGACTGCCAGTACGGCGCGGCCCCGCCGACGACGGCGGCCGAGGGCCCGGAGGCGCAGCCGTCGGTGGCGGTCCAGGCCTCGGTCAGCCGCTGCAGATGGTCCTGGCGGAAGCACTGGACATCGGGCGTCTGACCGGACGGAGTGTCGGCGATCTTGGTGATGTCGCCCGACGGGTCGTAGGTGTAGTTGGTGTCCGCGACCGAGATCGGGGAGGTCTCCCGCTCGAGGAGGGACCGGGTGAGCCGGCCCGTCCCCTCCTCGTAGAAGTTGGTCTCCTTCACCCGCTTCAGGCCGGTGCTCATGGTCATGTCGAGCAGCTGGCCGAGCTTGGAGTAGGTGGTGGAGGTGACGTAGTTGGTCAGGCCGCGCGTGGTGGTGGGATGGCCGAGCTCGTCGTAGCCGTACAGCATCGTCTCGGCCGGCAGGCCGCCCGCGGCGGGCAGCACGGCCCGGTGGACGGTGCCGTCGAGGTTGTAGTCGGTGCTGACGGTGTAGGTCCCGGCCAGGGCGCCTTCGGCGGCCGGGACGACCGTCTGGGCCTGCAGGGGCCGGTAGGCGTCGTCGAGGCGGGTGACCACGTCGGTATAGGCGTCCGTCGCGCCGGTGGCGGCGTTCTTCACATACCGCGTGGACGAGACCGGCTGGCCCTTGGCGGCGGTGCCGTCGGGCAGCACGTCGTACTTCCACTCGGCGAGCTTGGTGCCGCTCGCCGATGTCCCCTCGTATTCCGCGGTCTTGCGGCCGAGGGCGTCGTAAGTGAAGTAGACGCTCTTGCCGCGGGCGTCGGTGGCCGTCAGCAGCCGGTCGGTCCTGTCGTCATAGGTCAGCTTCGCGGTGCCCTTGTCGGGGTCGTCGAGCTGAACGAGGCGGCCGCGCAGGTCGTAGTGGTAGGCCCACGCGTTGCCGTCGGCGTCCTTGATGGCCGCGGGCTGCCCGGTGGCCGTGTAGGTGTAGGTGGTGGCGTCGTAGTCCCCGCTCGGGCCGTCGCTCCTGTACTCCCGGAACTCGACGAGCTCGCCGCGTGCGTTGGTGATGCTGGTGGTCGGGGTGGCTCCGGCCGGTGGATCGACGCTGATACGGTCGCCGCCGTACGTGGTGGTGGTCCGCCACTGCTCGCTGCCGCGCTTGCGGAAGATCTGCGCGGTGGCCCACTCCATGCCGTTGTAGAGGGTGACGCTCTGCCCGGGGACGTCGTCGTCGCTGGCCGGGGTCCACAGCGTGGCGCCGGGGGCCCCCTCGACGTAGTAGTCCTGGTTGGTCTTGTAGACCAGGCCGCGCGTGTCGTACAGCGTGTCGTTCACCACGCGGCCGCCGCCGGGGGCGGGCTGCTGGGTCTGCCGGTGACGCAGGAGGCCGTCGTAGAGGGCGTAGCCGGTGGTGTAGGTCGCCCCGTCGTTGCGGAGTGTCGAGGTGGTCACCGAGGTCGGCCCGTTCGCCCGGACCAGGTAGCCGAACTTCATGTTCGGCGCCGAGGCGTACGTCGCCTTGGCACGCCCCGGCAGCCAGACGGCGGTCAACCGGCCCAGTGCGTCGTAGGCCAGGTCGGTGCGCTTGCCGTTGACATCGACGGTGGCGACCGGCAGGCCCCAGGCGGGCTCCAGCTCGGTCCTGGTGACATGACCCATCGGGTTGGTCTCCGCCTTGACGGTGACCAGCCCGGTCGCCGGGGTGTACGCCGTGGTCGTCTTCCCGCCAGAGGCGTCGGTGACGACCAGCGGCCTGCCGTAGGCGTCGAAGGTGGTGGTGCCGACGGTGACGTACTGCGGGCCGCCGTCCCATGAGCCGAGCTTCTCGGTCCTGGTGACGTCGCCCCTGGACGGCGCGGCGCCGAACGCCTTGCCGTCGTAGTACTTGCGCACGTCGGAGGCCACGTCACCGGGCCGGGCCGGGGTGACGCCGCACGCCTTGGTGACGGTCTCCACCCGCGATACGTACGAGACCATCCATCGGGCGGTGTCGCGGACGTACTCCGTGCGGGTGCACTGGTCGTCGCCCGCGGTCGACTCGTCGCCGAGGTCGTCGACCTGGGTGGGCAGGCCGTCGGCGTTGTAGTCGGTGTCGGTCCGGGTGCGGCGCCAGCCGCCGGAGGCGAGCGCGGTGCGGGTGCGCTCGGTGTCCTCGCGCACCATGCTCGCGGTGGTCGTGCCCCAGGAGCGCACGCGCGTGGCGGTCCGCTTCACCCAGTAACCGGTGATGGTGCCGCTCAACGCGGGCCCGCCGGGACCGTCGTAGTGGATCTCCTCCCGGACCCGTCCCTGCAGTGCGCCGGCGTCGTCCACCGCGGCGCCCGTGGAGTCGGTGACCTTCGCGTTCCGCGTGCCCCCGCCGGGCAGCTCGTCGCCGTCCATGCCGCGGAAGTAGAGGTACTCCGACTGGGAGCGCTGCTCGGGCGCCTCCCCGTGGGTGACCCGCACCCTGCCGTAGCCGCGCCACTGCGACCAGGTCTTGTATTTCTCCTTGGTCAGCCCGTCGTCGTCATCGTGGTGCCAGGCGCCGCCGCCGAGGTACTCGTAGCTCGTCACCTCGTCGGGCGCGCCGCCCGTGCGGTCGATCTCCCGCACCTGGGTGACGACGTACTTGTGGAACCAGTCGAGCTTGGGCGAGGTCGCGCCCTCGGGCGACCAGTACTGCGGGTAGCACCGCCGGGTGTTGGTCCCGATGTCCGGCGTGTCGCCGGCCGTGCAGTCCTCGCCGGAGTAGGCGACGGACAGGGAGCCGCCGGTCTCGTTGTCGATCGCCGAGATCCGCCACTTGGTCAGCGGCGGGCGTCCTTCGAGGGCGTCGACGCGGTTGGGCTTCTGGACGCCCCCGAACCTCACCGCCGGCAACGACGCCGTGCCGCCGACCTTGCCGGTGTGGGTGATCCCCGCCAGCCAGAGCGTGGCCGCGGTGCCGTCGCCGGGGGCGCGCATCTGCTGGTCGAGTGTCCAGGTGTCGACGTCCTTGTACGCGCTCCCGGACAGCACCTGGGTGGTGACGGCGGCCAGCCGCTTGCGCGTCCAGAACGTCGGGGAGTACCTGTCGAGGCACTTCTCGCCGGAGTCGCAGTTCTGGTCGTACGGGACGTCCGGCCAATATTTGGCGTTGTCCTTGGTGAACGTGTCCGCCGCGCAGTCGAAGCTCGACGTGGGGATGCATCGCTCCTTCACGTCGAAGGAGACCCGCGCCGGGGCGGACGAGGTGAAGATCGCATCGGAGCGCTGGCCGTAGTCGATGCGCTTGAGGTAGCCGCCCCGGTCATAGACGGTGGGAGTGCCGTTGGGCGCGCCGTCGGTCAGCGTGGTGACGTCGCGGCGGTAGTAGTTGGTCTCCTTGCCGTACCAGAAGGTGCTGACCGTGCCGTGCGGATCGACGACGTAGTCGAGGTTCCACCGCCAGGCCTGCCGGCACCAGGAGTCGGAGAAGGACGACGTGTGACAGGGCTCGCCGTCGTCGTCGCCGAAGACCGGCACGGTCCAGGTGGAGTCCGTCTCCGCCTTGCCTTCGGCCCACCCCGGCAGGTGGTTGCGGCCGAAGTAGTACTGAGTGCCGTCGGGGCTGGTGACACGCCAGTACTCGCCGTCGTCGTCGCCGTTGTCGGCACCGGACAGCTTCTCGATTTTCGCGCCGTCGTCGTCCTCCGGCTGCCAGGTGCCGGTCGCGTCGTCCAGCACCAGCTCGGTGGCCTGCCCGTTCAGCGACAGCGTGGCGTTGTGATTGCCCCAGCACTGGTCGTTGCGCTTGGGCGTGACGCCGTCGTCGGCGCACGCCTTGTATCTGCGCTCGACGAACCCGGGCCAGTAGTCGAAGCCCTCGCCGATCCAGGAGGCCTGGTTGTTGGTGGCGACCGTACGGCCGTCGACGCTGCCGGAGGAGTAGGCGAACCCGACATTGGGGGTCGGCCCGCCGGGAACCGGCGGCAGGCGCAGCGGATACGACCAGGAGAACGCGCCGCTCTGGTCGCTGACGCTCCAGGTCGCCGAAGGTGACAGTGAGGTGGCCTCATAGGTGCCCGCCGACCCCGAGGGCGCGGCCTCGGCCGCCAGCGTCATCGTCGTCGCGGCGGCGAGGTCCACATCGGCGGTCAACCGGCCGGTCGTGACGTCGTTACGGGTGGGCAGCGGCGTCCGTGCCTGGCAGCCGGGCAGGTCCGGAGTGGTGGCCGCGCAGTCCGGCAGACGCACCAGGCGCAGCCGGGACGCCCAGTCGCCGCCGTAGGCGTACCGGAAGCCCGAGTAGTCGACCTGGACGGCGACCCGCCGTGCCGCGCCTGCGGCCCGCGCGGCCTCTTGTGGCGTCGCTCCCGGGGCCGCTTGCGCGGTCGGGAACGGAGTCGCGTGCGAGGTCGCCCGCGGGGTCAGCTGGAGGCCCAGGCCGACGACCCGCAACTGCTCAGCCGTTCGCGGGTCGAGCACCCGCACCGACACGGCGGGGACCGGCTCGTCCTCCGACGAGGCCCTCGCCGTGGCCGGGCTCTCCCCGACGGCCGGAGTCCCGGCGCGGGAGCCCGCCGGGCCGATCCACACCGGCAGCCCGCCGGCCCGCGCCATGCCGGCCTCCGCGCCTGCCCCCGCGGAGGCCCCGGCGGAGGCCCCGGCGGAAGACTTCGCGGCCGCCGCGTCCTCCGCCGGGGAGCCGAGGGTGACCGTCGCGGTGCCCGGCAGCGGCCAGGTCACCTCGGGGGCGCCCCGGAGGTCGAACCGGGCCCCGGGGTCGGGGACGGCGGCCCGTGTGCGGCTCTCGTGGCCGGGCACGGGACGCTGGTCCCGCGCCTCGTGCCAGCCCGGGTCGCCTGACGCCCGAGCCTCCGGAACGGGTACGGCCAGAGCGGCCGGCACCACGACCGCCAGCATTCCGGCGACCCCGGCCCAGCCTCGCCATGTAGCGAGCACGACTACCTCCGGTTGAACGTGGATGAGAGGGGGACGAGGCGGCGGTCAGCCGTCCAGGGGGAGGTTCATCGCGATGTTCAGGACCTGGCGATCGGTCAGGACCCCGGTGTACGCGCGGACGTCGTCGATGTCACCGCCGAAGTAGTCCACGGGCGCGCTGCGGTATTCGGCGCGGCCGATCTGCAGCGCCCCTGCCGCCCATCCGCCGGTGACGGCACGTTGGTCGTTGAGCTGGCCGTTGACGTAGAGGCGGATCTGCTTGGACTGCTCGTCGTACACGCCCGCCAGATGGGTCCAGGTGTTGAGCACCGAGCAGTCGACGGGCTCGGCCGAGATGGCGTGCGTCAGGGTGCCGCTGTCGGCGTCGGGGGTCGTCGAGAACGACCAGTGCGGCACCGCGACGCCGTTCTCCGCGATGAGCCGGTAACCGAGGTAGAAGGAGCTGTACGCGGTTCCGTCCTGGGCCAGGACGGTGATCGCGTGGTTCGGCAGCACGCAGGTGTCGTCGCCCGCCAGGCGTACCCAGGCCGTCACCGTGTAGCTGTGGTCGCTGCGCAGCGGCGCCGACGGGGTGGCCGCGTAGCCGGTGGTGCCGTTGAGGCTGAGTGCGCCGCCGCCGTCGAAGCCGTCGCCGGACCAGCCGGCGTCGCCGCCGAGCGCCGCGGGCCAGCGGCTGTCGGTGGAGTTGGCCGCGGTGGTGCCTGTGCCTTCCTCGAACGTCCACAAGCCGCGCTGGATGGGCGGCTGTTTGGCCATGGCGGCGATCTCGTTGCCGAGCGCCGGGTCGTTGACGGTGCGCGGGTCGTCCGACAGCTCCCGCTTCCAGATCTTCACGTCGTCGATGTCGCCGGCGAAGTTCTCGATGTACGTGCCGTGCCACTGCACCCGGCCGAGCTGCAGCGGGCCGGTCGCGTCCCAGGGCGTGTAGGGGAAGGGACCCGTCGTGGACTGGAGAATGCCGTTGACGTACAGGCGCAGTTGCCTGTGGGGCGCGTCCCACACGCCGGTCAGGTGGGTCCAGACGCCGGTCGTCGGCTCGTCATCGCTGATCGCCCTGACGATGGTCATGTCGTCGACGTCGGCGTCGATCTTGTTGAAGATCCACCGCTTGTAGCCGGAGGAGTAGTAGAGCTGGAATCCCGAGTTGCGCGCGGCGTTCTGGCTGACCACGGTGGAGTTCTTGCTCTTGTCGTTCAGCAGTGCCCAGGCCGAGACGCTCATGCTCCTGTCGGTGTGCACCACCGGGCCGTCCGTGCTGCCGTACCCGGTGCCGCCGTTCAGGCGCAGCCCCCCGGCCACGCGGCCGGGGAACCAGGTGGCGCCGCCCGCGATCGTCGCCGGATGCGTCGTCGCCCCGGAGTCGGCCGCCGTGGTGCCCGAGGTCTCGTCCAGCCGCCAGTGTCCCTCCGGGCCGAACCCGGCGTTGACGTAGAAGCTGTAGACGGCGGGGGTCTTGCCGACGTTGCCCGCCCGGTCGACCGGATAGACATACAAGGCGTTCAGCCAGTCATGGCGGGGGGCGACGCGCACGTTGACGGAGGTCTGCCCGGCCGGGATCTTCACCTGTGTGGCGGCGGTGGCCAGGGCGGGGTCGTCAAGCGCCCACCGGAAGGCCGTCACGTCGGTCTCGCCGTCGCCGGGGGCCAGCGTGAACCCGCCCGCCCAGCCCACGCTGCCCTTCCACTCGTCGGGAGTGTCGGCCGGATAGTCGGCGGAGGTCACCTTGGGGAGGGTGACCGGGTCGATCGTGTCCACGGTGAACTCGCACCACTTGCTCCACGCGCTGGAGTCGGTGCTGTCGTAGGCCTTGACCTTGAAGGCGTAGCTGTGACCGGTGACGAGCCCGGACAGCTTGACCGAGTGGTCGGTGGGCGAGGTGGTGTATTTGTAGGCGGTCTTGCCGCCGCCGGGCATGGTCGAGGTGATGTCGTCCCACACGCCGGTGGCCGCGTTGTAATGGTGCAGGACGAACTCGGCCCGTACGCCGTCGTTGGCCTTGTCCGGGTCGTAGATACGGGCCTTGAGCTGGAGCGGGTTGGCCGCGTCACCGGCGTTCACGGCCGGGCGGGAGGCTCCGGTGACGCACGGGGTCGCCGGGTAGGTGCCGATGCCCGACGGGACCGCCGGCGGGGTGTTGTAGTCGATGACGAGCTTCGGCGCGTTGCTGAAGCCCTTCCACCCCCACACGCTGCCGCTGGTGTCGTTGTAGTCCCTCAGCCCGAACGTCGTGCTCGACCAGCCGTTCTTGGCGGCCTTGACGATCGCGCTGGTCACGTTGAACTCGATGCCCTTGTCCGGGCAGGAGGAGCTGTAGCCGGCGTCGGAGGCGACGCTGTCCAGATGGCTGCTCCAGGACGGCTGACGGTTCCAGGTCGTCGAGGACGATATGCCGCCGGTCAGCCAGAGTTGCACGGCCTGTGGATCGGAGGTGCAGCCCCACGACTTGACCTGCGTGATCCGGAACGTCGCCTTCAAGATGTGCTTGCCGTTGACGTTGTCGGAGTCCATCCGGAAGAACGACCGTTTGACACCGCTGCCGTAGGAGCCCGCCTCCGGCATGTGGCTGGAGTTCCAGTACTGCTGCGACGGGTAGGCCTTGTCCACGTACGTCCAGGCCAGCTTCGACCCGGACCACTGCGGGTCGATGTAGACCGGATACGTGGTGTCGGCGGCGGTCAGCAGGTTCTTGTCCGGGGTGAGCGCGATACGGTCCGGAGCGGCGTCGACACCCATGACGGCCTGCCTGCCCTCGCGTGCCGGCTCGGTCTTCATCGTGGCGGCGGCGTCCGGCACGCCCGAGGAGTCCCACATGCGCGGCGCCGGCGCGTGGAACACCTCGGTCCCCGAGTCGGTGACCGCGCTCAGGCCGCCGGTCGCCGTCTTGCGCACCGTCAGCCCGTTCGCCCGCATCCCGAAGTCGAGCCGGTTCAGCGCGGGGTTGGCGGCGGCCTGCCTGGACTTGACCACGAGCACCTCGGAAAAGCCGAACACCGACGCGGTCACCCGCAGGTCCACACCCGGCAGCACCTCGGCGTACGTCGCGGTGTCGCCCTCGAGGGACGGCTTGGGGAGGTTTCCCGGCCAGGTCATCGCCACCGAGCGCCCCCCCTCGCCGATAGCGGCCAGAGGGGCCGTCCCGCCGCCGGAGAAGGTCAGCTCCAGCGGGGTCGCCACCGTGCGCACCGTGCCGTCCCCGGCGAAGACCAGAGTCGGGTCGACATCGGCCCAGCCGGTGCCGCGCCGTACCCGCTCGGGCAGCGCCGACGTCTCGGAGGTGAGGCTGCCGTCGGCGTTGGCGAACACCTGCCGCGTCTCGGTGCGCAGCGGCAGCACCTCCACCCGCTGCCGCGACGTCCGCGCGAGCTCCACCGCCTCCCGCTCGGACGAGGCGGCGGACGGCGACGGACCGGCGGTCCTCTCGGCCGCCGCGGGGACGGCGGGGACGGCGTGTACGGCACCGGCCGTCAGCAGAGCACAGGCAGCCAGGGCGATGCCGCGCGGGCGAGGGCGCATCGAATCTCCAACGAGCGGGGGTACGCACAGAACCGCGAGGGTTCGCCGCAAGGAGATCAGGACCGGGTCCACCGCCGGTTCATTCGGCGTGAACCGGGGTCGACCGGCGCAATCGGCCATCTATCGGCCGTGGTCGCCCACGGGGTGACCACGGCGCGACCGGCTCCCGCGAGCAGGAGACGCCCGTCGCCGCTGATCCGCCGTCGCGCCGGCGCGGCGGTCCGACCGGGCAAGGCGGCGATCTCGACCGCCGCGACCGGCGATAACCTCTCGTGCGGACGAAACGGGAGGTCGCCGGCGTGACGGAACTGCTGATGGGGCTCAGTCTCGGCCTGGGGGCAGGCGTAACCCCCGGTGCGCTGCTGACGCTCGTCATCACCGCCAGCCTGCGTGGCGGGTTCCGCTCGGGGGTGCGCCTGGCCTGCGTGCCGCTGCTGTCCGATCTGCCCGTGGTGCTGCTGGCCGTGACGGCCGTCGGAGCGCTGCCGCAGGTGCTCCTGCGCGCGCTGGCGGTCGGGGGCGGGATCTACGTCGTGTACCTGGGCGTGGAGACGCTGCGCGAGGCCCGTACGGCCCTGCCGCCCCGGCCCGGCGAGGACGCGCCGTCCTCCGTCCGGGAGGTCCTGCGCGGTGTGGTGGTGAACCTGCTCAACCCCCACCCCTGGCTGTTCTGGATCGCGGTGGGCTCACCGATCTTCGTCTCGGCCTGGGACCGGGCCCCGGCGTACGCGCTGGCCTTCGTGGGCGGCTTCTACCTGGTCCTGGTGGGTTCCAAGGTGGCGCTGGCGGGAGCCGTGGGGGCCGGCCGGCACCGGCTGACCTCCCGCGGCTACCGTCTGTTGCTCGGCGCGAGCGGCCTGCTGCTGGCCGCCGTCGGCGCCGTGCTCACCGTTCGAGGACTGATTCCCCGGGGGTTGTAGCCGCCACCCTGCTGCGGCGGTGGCCGTACAGGAAGTAGACGGCCGAGCCCACGATCATCCACACGAAGAACCGGATCCAGGTCTCCACGGGCAGGTTGAGCATCAGGTAGGCCGAGGCCAGCACCGACAGGACCGGCACCAGCGGCACGAACGGCGTGCGGAAGGCGCGGGGCAGGTCGGGACGGGTCCGGCGCAGGATCACCACCGCCACGGCGACGATCACGAACGCGAACAGCGTGCCGATGTTCACCAGCTCCGCGATGGCGCTGAGCGGAATCAGCGCCGCGAGCAGCGCGGTGGCCACGCCGATGACGATCGTGATCCGGTACGGCGTGCGGAACGTCGGGTGGACCTTGGCGAGGGTGCGGGGCAGCAGGTTGTCGCGGCACATCGCGAACAGCACCCGGCTCTGGCCGAGCATGAGGATCATCACGACCGTGGTGAGCCCGGCGATGGCTCCGACGCTGATCAGCGTGGCCATCCAGGGCTGGCCCACCGACCGGAAGGCGTCGGCGAGCGGGGCCGTCGCGCTGAGCTCCGAGTAGTGCTGCATGCCGACGACCACGAGCGAGACCGCCACGTAGAGGATCGTGCAGACGACGAGCGAGGCGATGATCCCGATCGGCAGGTCGCGCTGCGGGCGGCGGGTCTCCTCTGCCGCGGTCGCCACGACGTCGAAGCCGATGTAGGCGAAGAACACCAGGGCGGCGGCGGTGAAGACGCCGAAGACGCCGTACGCGACCGGCTGCACGCCGAACAGCACCTGGATGAGCGGGGCCTTCATGCCCGACCCCGCGGCCATGTGCTGCGACGACGGGATGAACGGCCGGTAGTTGGCCCCCTTGACGAAGAACAGCCCGGCGATGATCACGAGCAGCACCACGGCCAGCTTGACCGCCACCATGGCGCCGTTGAACCGGGCCGACATCTTGATGCCGGCGACCAGCACCCCGGTCAGCAGGAGCACGATCAGCGCCGCCGGAATGTTGACGACGGCGTCCTCTCCGGCGATGGACGGCGGCAGGTAGATCCCGAAGTTCTTCAGCAACGAGGCGAAGTAGCCCGACCAGCCCGAGGCGACCACCGCCGCGCCCAGTGCCAGCTCCAGCATCAGGTCCCAGCCGATGATCCAGGCCGGAAACTCGCCGATCGTGGCGTACGCGTAGGTGTAGGCGGAGCCCGCGACCGGGACCGTCGCGGCGAACTCGGCGTAGCACAGGGCCGCGAGCGCGCACACGACCCCGGCGACGACGAAGGAGATCGCGACGGCCGGGCCCGCCGTGTTGCGCGCCGCCAGGCCGGTCAGCACGAAGATGCCCGTGCCCACGATGACGCCGATGCCGAAGACGGTGAGGTCGAACGCGCTCAGGCTGCGCCTGAGCCGATGCTCGCCGCCTTCGGCATCCTCAATCGACTGTTCTACCGGCTTCGTCCGGAAAAGGCTCATCGGCAGGCTCCTCATCACGTCGATGACCTGCAGACTTCCCGGTCACACCGGTATTACTCCTGGTTGTCAATCGGTGGGCTGCGCGAGCCGCGCCGGATGACTCTCCATCACCTGCGACCGGCGCGCCACGGCCTCGGTGATCTGACGGGCGAGGTCCTGCGCGGTCAGGCCGATGTCGGAGAGGATCTTGGCCCGCTTGGCGTGGTCGAGGAAGCGCTGGGGGATGCCGTGGGTCCGGACCGGCACGTCCACGTCGGCGTCGCGCAGCATGCGCGACACGGCGTCGCCCACGCCGCCGACCCGCCCGTTGTCCTCCACCACGACGACCAGCTTGTGCGCGGCCGCGGCCAGCACCAGGGCCTCGTCCAGCGGCTTCACCCAGCGGGGGTCGACGACGGTGGCCGAGATGCCCTGCGCGTCGAGGAGGTTCGCGGCCTCCATGCAGATCCCGGCCATCGGGCCGACCGCGACCAGCAGCACGTCGGCGTCGCCGGCGCGCAGCACGTCCATCTCGCCCAGCTTGCCGACGGCCTCCACGTCCTCGGGCAGGCCGCCCTTGGGATAGCGGACCACCGACGGGCCGTCGTCGATCCGGACCGCCTCGGCCAGCAGTTCGCGCAGCCGCGCGCCGTCGCGCGGGACGGCGATCGACAGTCCGGGGATCACCTGCAGGATCGACAGGTCCCACATGCCGTTGTGGCTGGGGCCGTCGTCCCCCGTCACGCCCGAGCGGTCGAGCACGACGGTGACCGGCAGGCGGTGCAGCGCCACGTCCATCAGGAGCTGGTCGAAGGCCCGGTTGAGGAACGTCGCGTAGAGGGCCACGACCGGGTGGAGGCCGCCGATCGCGAGCCCGGCGGCGCTCGTCAAGGCGTGCTGCTCGGCGATGCCCACGTCGTAGATCCGGTCGGGGTACGTCTCGGCGAACGCGGCCAGGCCGACCGGGTGGAGCATCGCCGCGGTGATCGCGACGACGTCGTCCCGCTCCCCGCCGATCTTGACGATCTCCTCGCTGAACACGTTGGTCCAGCTGTGCGGCTTGGGCCGCTCCTCGCCCGTCAGCGGGTCGAACGGGCCGGGGCCGTGGAAGCAGTCCTCGTCGTGGTTCTCCGCGTGCGTGTAGCCGTTGCCCTTGCGGGTGAGCGCGTGCACGATGACGGGCCCGCGGAAACCCCTGGCCCGGCGCAGGGCGGCCTCCACCGCCGCCTCGTCGTGGCCGTCGATCGGGCCGACGTACTTCATCCCGAGATCCTCGAACATGGCCTGGGGGGTCAGGATGTCCTTCAGGCCCTTCTTGATGCCGTGCAGCGTGTCGTAGAGCGGCGTGCCGACCACCGGCACCTTGGCGAGGTTGTGCTTCACCAGTTCGAGCACGTGCTCGTAGCCCTGGGTCATCCGCAGGGACGACAGGTGGGAGGCGAGACCGCCGATCGTCGGCGAGTAGGAGCGGCCGTTGTCGTTGACCACGATGATCAGCGGCAGGTCCTTGCGCCCGGCGATGTTGTTGAGCGCCTCCCAGGCCATGCCGCCGGTCAGCGCGCCGTCGCCGATCACCGCCACCACCGTGCGGCCGGTCTCCCCCCGCAGCACCATCGCCTTGGCCAGCCCGTCGGCGTACGACAGGGCGGTGGAGGCGTGCGAGTTCTCGATCACGTCGTGCTCGGACTCGGTCTGGCTGGGGTAGCCCGACAGGCCGCCCTCCTGGCGGAGCGTGCCGAACTGCCCGGCCCGGCCCGTCAGCATCTTGTGCACGTACGCCTGGTGGCCGGTGTCGAACAGGATCGGGTCGCGCGGTGAGTCGAAGACCCTGTGGAGGGCGATGGTCAGCTCGACGACGCCGAGGTTGGGCCCGAGGTGGCCGCCGGTCTTCGCCACGGAGGAGACCAGCAGCTCGCGGATCTCCGCCGCCAGCGCGGGCAGCTCCCCCACCTCAAGGCGCTTCACGTCGAGCGGGTCCTTGATCGTCTCCAGAATCCCCACCGCGTATCCTTCCCGCTCGCCATCGAACGGATCGAGTCTAGTTCTAGCAAGGCCTGGTGGTATCAGGGGTCGCACCGAACCTTCACGAGACCTCGCCGACGCCGGCATCGAATCCGCTTTACCCGTCGCCGCCTCCTGCCCTACCCTCATGATCCACGCAAGAAAAGCTCGCATTACCGGGTCTTCGGGCGGTTCGCCGGATTCCTGACTATCTCTCTGTCCGTTTTGGATGCCCACTCATGATTCGCATAAGCCTCCGCACGGTGGCCGTCGCGGCGACGGCGGCGGCGGGGGTCCTGTCCCTCACCGGCACGGCGAGCGCGTCCGGCACGCCGGCGCGGCCCGTGCCCACCGGCCAGAAGGCGCTGACGAGGAACCCGCTCTACACCGCGGGCGCGTTCGAAACCTCCCGGTGCACCGAGCCGGCCCGCCGGGCCGGCGACCTGACCACCTTCCGGGCCTATCTGGACGCCCTGTTCGGCTGCCTGCGGCGCACCTGGAGCGAGGAGTTCCACCGGGCCGGGCTGAGGTTCTCCCCGCCACGGGTGCGTTACATCACCAAAGGCGTGTACACGGGCTGCACCCAGTACATGGCGAGCTACCTGGCGGGCCAGTACTGCCCCAAGAACACGACGATGTGGGTCCTGCTGGACAAGGAGGCGCTGTCCGATCCCACGGGGTTCGACCTCTTCACGGTCGTCACCCACGAGTACGGCCACTACGCGCAGGACCGCGCCGGCATCCTGGCCGAGTTCGACCGGCAGTCCGCCAAGGCGGGCGGGAAACGGGAGGCCAACCTCAACCGCCGCGTCGAACTGCAGGCCGAGTGCTTCTCCGGCGCCTTCGTCGGCAGCGTCTGGCGTTCGCTGGGCCGCGACCGGCTCGACTGGGACGAGCAGCTCAAATGGGTCGTCGGCGACAGGTGGCACGGCACGACGCGCAACATCCGCTACTGGCTCAAGCGCGGCTGGTACGGCAGGGGCCCGCAGGTGTGCGACACCTTCTCCGCCCCCGCCTCCCGGGTCGCCTAGCGCCCTCAGGGGGCGACGCGGGACAGCGCTTCGAGGGGGTCGGCGAGCACCTGGGCGAAGGCCAGTTCGGCGGCCCCCATCAGGGTCGCGTCGTCGCCCAGCGCCGTGGTGCGCAGCCGCACCTGCTCCCGCGTCGCGCGCAGGGTGCCGGTGGCGATCCGGCTGCGCACCTGGGCGGCGGAACCCAGGTAGATCTCCCGCAGGATGCCGCCGAAGACGACCATCTCGGGGTTGAAGACGTTCACCAGGCTCGCGACGCCGAGCCCGAGCCAGTTCCCCACGTGGGCGAGCGCCTCCTGGGCCATCACGTCGCCCCGGTCGGCGGCGTCGACGACGGCACGGACCGCGTCCCTGCCGATCATCTCGCCGTACCGGCCGGCGTGCTCCATGAGGGCGGGCTCCCCCACCTCGGCCTCCAGGCAGCCGTGCGAGCCGCAGGCGCAGGGGCGGCCGTCCGGGTTGACCACCATGTGGCCCACCTCGCCGCCATACCCGCCGTACCCCCCGAGGAGCTGGCCGTTCACGATGATGCCGCCGCCGATGCCCACGTCGCCGTGGAGGTAGATCAGGTCGCGGCAGCCGGCCCCGATCCCGCGGGTGTGCTCGGCGAGCGCGCCGAGGTTCGCCTCGTTGCCCACCGTCACCGGCAGCCCCAGCGCGAGCCGCTTCGTCAGCTCCTCGCCCAGAGGCATCTCGAACGCGCCGATGTTCGGCCCGATCCTGACCACGCCGTCGGAGGCGCGGACCACACCGGAGACCGCCGCCGCCGCGCCGACGCAGATCGTGTCCTCGCGGGTCTTGCGCCGCATCTGCCGGGCGAAGCCCGCCAGCGTCCCCACGACCTGCGCCATGTCGAAGTCCCCGCGCGCCCGCACGGCCTCGCGGCGGTCGAGGATCACGCCGCCGAGGCCGATGCGCGCGGCGGCCAGGCGGTCGACCCCCACCTCGAAGGCCAGCACGTAGACGCGTGCCGTCTCCGGGCGGACGACCAGCGACGGCCGTCCCGCCCGGCCGGTGTCCTTGGGCAGTTCCTCCCTGACCAGACCGGCCGCCGTCAGGTCCGCCGTGAGCGCCATGATGGTGCTCCGGTTCAGCCCCATCAGCGAGGTCAGCTCGGCGCGCGAGGTCGGCCCCCCGAGGTGGACGTGCCGCAGCAGCGTCCCGAGGTTGTGCTTGCGGATCTCCTCCTGTGAGGGACCGGCGCGCATCATCGGGGCAGCCTCGGATTCCGTGGGGGGTCGGGGGAAACCTGAGCAGGTCAGGGGCCGGAGATCACCTTATCGGTCCCGATCACGTCATCTTCTGCCGGTCGCCGCCGCACGCTTCCTCGACAGCGCGTCCACGCCCGCGGCGAGCAGGAGCACCGAACCGGTCACGACGAACTTGACGCCGGCGCTGTAGCCCATCAGGCCCATGCCGTTCTCGATGACCGCGACCACCGCGCCGCCGAGCAGCGCGTCGAGCGCCCGGCCCTTGCCGCCGAAGAGGCTGGTGCCGCCGATGACGGCCGCGCCCACCGCGAACAGCAGCACGTTGCTGCCGCCGGTGTTGGGGTCGACCGAGTTGGCCCGCGACGCCGCGATGATGCCGCCGAGCGAGGCCATGAAGGAGCAGATGACGAAGGCGGAGATGCGGATGCGGTCCACGTTGATGCCGGCCCTGCGGGCGGCCTCGGCGTTGCCGCCGACCGCGTAGATGTGCCGGCCGTACGCCGTGCGCCGCAGCACGAAGGTCCACACGATCAGCAGGATCACGATCAGCGGGACGACGATCGGCACGCCCTTGAGCGACACGAGCGCCGCGTTGCGGCTGCGCTCCAGGTTGAGCACGTACACCGCGACCCCGGCGACCACGGCGAGCGTCGCGACCCGGGCGGCGATGACCGCGACCGGAGTGGCGACCAGGCCGCGGGCCGCACGGCGGCGCGCCTGCACGAACTGGATGGCGGCGTACGCCAAGACGCCCACGACCAGCGCCCCCCAGCCGACGACCGGCGGGACGTTCTTGTTCGCGATCGCGAGGATCGTCTCGTCGCGGATCGAGATGTTGGTGCCGTCCTTCACCAGCAGCAGCACGACGCCCTGGAAAGCCAGGAACGCCGCCAGCGTGACCACGAAGGACGGGATGCCGAGCTTGGCCACCAGCGACCCGAGCACCAGGCCGATGACCGCGCCGGTGACCATCGCGGCCAGGACCGCGAGATACCAGGGCCAGCCCTGCAGGGTCAGCAGTACGGCGAGCACCGCCGCGCAGACGCCGCTCGCGAAACCGGCGGACAGGTCGATCTCGCCGAGGAGCAGCACGAAGATCAGGCCCATGGCGATGACGGCGACCGCCGCGCCCTGGGTGAACAGGTTGGCGAAGTTGACCGCCGACAGGAAGGCCGGGCGCAGGACGGAGAAGACCACGCAGAGGATGACGAGGCCGAAGACCGCGGGCAGCGCCCCCAGCTCACCGCCCTTGACCCGCTCGATGTAGCCCTTGACGTGCCCGCCGAGCGCGGACTCGGCGTTCTCCTGCTTGGGGAGCGTTTCGGTTGTCATGATGCCGCTCCGTTGCCGTTCTTGAGCCCGAGCTCCCCGCTGCGCCCGGAGGTGATGAGTTCCACGATCTGCGCGTGGGTCACTTCGGACGCCTTGACCTCGGCCGCCATCCGGCCCAGGTAGAGCGCCGCGATCCGGTCGGACACGGCGAAGACGTCGTTCATGTTGTGAGAGATGAGCACCACCGCGAGGCCCTTGTCCGCCAGGCGGCGCACCAGCTCCAGGACCTGGGCGGTCTGCGCGACGCCGAGGGCGGCGGTCGGCTCGTCGAGGATGACGACCTTGCTGTTCCACAGAACGGCCTTGGCGATCGCCACGGTCTGACGCTGACCGCCGGACAGGCTGGAGACGTGCTGGCGCAGCGACTTGACGGTGCGGACCGACAGGCCGGCCAGGGTCTTGGCCGCCATCTCCTCCATCGTGTCCTCGTCGAGGACCAGCCCGCTCTTGCGCTCCCGGCCCAGGAACATGTTCTGCACGATGTCGAGGTTGTCGCAGAGGGCGAGGTCCTGGTAGACGATCTCGACGCCCAGCGCCGCCGCGTCCCTGGGCCCGCTCACGTGAACCCGCTCGCCATCGAAGAAGTACTCGCCCGAGTCGATCGGGTGGATGCCGCCGATGCATTTGACCAGCGTCGACTTGCCGGCGCCGTTGTCGCCGACGAGTGCTGTCACCTCACCCGGATAGACCGAGAAGGCGACGTCGTGAAGGACCTGCACGGGGCCGAAGCTCTTGTTGATGCCGCGCAGTTCCAGGATCGGTCCCTGGGACACGATGGGCTACTCCGTAGATCGATTGGGCCGGTACGGCGCCGTTCTCGGGCCGCCTCTCGTCGCTCCGGGCGGTGCGGGGCGCCCTGTGCCGTCTCGGCTCAGGCGCCCCGCACGGTGCTCGTCGCGGCTCAGCACGTCACCCGCTCAGGGGGGTCCGCGTCGCCGTACGCACCCGGTGGATGGATGTGCTTAGCTGATGCCGGCCTCGGTGCACTTGTCGGCGAAGTCGCCGGTGCACAGCTCGTCCTTGCTCACGAAGCCGTCGGCCACGACGTCCTTGACGTTGTCGAAGAAGATGGCCTGGGGCTCCAGCAGCACGGAGGGGACGTCACGGTTGCCCTCGGTGTCCTTGACCGTGCCGCTCGCCTGCGGCTGCTCGCCCTTGGCCAGCGAGACGGCGAGCTGCGCGGCGGCGTCCGCCTCCTTCTTGATGGCCTTGTAGACCGTCATGCACTGGTCGCCGGCGAGGATGTTCTGCAGGCCCTGCACGGTGGCGTCCTGGCCGGTGACCGGGACCTTGCCGTTCAGCTTCTGCTTCTTCAGCACGGAGATGGCGGCGTTGCCCAGGCCGTCGTTGGCGGCGAGGACACCGGCGATCTTCGGCTCCTGGGTCAGCATCTGCTCGAAGATCGTGCCGGCCTGGGTGTTGTCCCAGTCGGGAACCGACTGGTCCGGGCCCTTCTTGTAGTCGCCGGAGTCGTACTTCGGCTGCAGCACGCCGTCGTAGCCCTGCTTGAACAGCGTGGCGTTGTTGTCGGTCGGCGAGCCGTTCAGCTCGGCGACGATCGGCTTGTCGGCCTTCTTCTCGGTCAGGCACTTGACCAGGCCCTCGCCCTGCAGCTTGCCGACCGCCGTGTTGTCGAACGACACGTAGTAGGAGGCGCTGCCGCCGAGCGTGAGACGGTCGTAGTCGATCGTCGCGACGCCCTGCGACTTGGCCTTGTCCAGCACTGCCTTGCCGGTGCCGCTGTCCAGGTTGACGATCATCAGGACGGTCGCGCCGTTCGTGATCATCTGGTCCGCGATCGTCTGGAACGCGGTCTTGTCACCCTGGGCGTTCTGGATGTCGTACTGGACACCCGCCGTCTTGAACGCCTCCTCGAGGTACTTGCGGTCGGCGGTCTCCCACCGGGCGGAGGACTTGCTGTCCGGCAGGATGACACCGATCTTGCCGGGCTTGGCGTCGCCGGCGGCGGCCGAGGGGGCGCTGCTGGTCTCCGCCGAGGTGTCACCGCTCTCGCCCCCGCAGGCGGTGAGACCGAGGGTGAGCGCCGCGGCGGCGGCGCCGATGCTGAGGATCCCCTTGCGCATGATGCGTGGGTCCTTTCTTTGGCTGGGGGTCTATGAGGGGGTGCGGCCGAGCCAGTGCCTCTTCCCGCCGTCTGGGCGAATGCTGTCGGTCAAGACACTCTGGCCACCCGGTACGGCAGGGGCCGGGTCACGGCGTTCACCGCTCCAGGGAATGTTGTTTGAGACAACGTAAGCCCAAAGCGCAGGTGGTGAAAGACACAGGACGGTAACGTTTGTTGTCCGCGGTAACAATGAAGAAACGCACGATCAACTTCGGGCGGCGATCCTCCCCCGGCTCGGGCAGCCCGCCGCGCCCCCGGCGGTCAGTGGGCGAGGCTCTGCCCGAGCAGTGCGCAGGCGGAGACGGCGGCCACCGTCAGGACCGCCGTACGCACCCTTCCGCCGTCGAGGTAACGGCGCAGCGGTCCCGATGCCGCGAAGCCGAGCAGGACGAAGGGCACCAGGGCCGCTCCCGCCGCCAGGGCGCGCCCGGGGAGCCTACCGAGGACGGCGAGGATGACGAGCGACTGGGCGGCGCTCACGCAGAAGAACATCGCCAGCGTCGCCCGGATCTGCGGGCCGCGGGCGCTCTGGTAGACCAGGGCGATCGGCGGGCCGCCGATCCCGGTGGCCGTGCCCGTGATCCCCGAGAGGAACCCGGCGGCGGTCAGCGTCGCGCCGTTGCGCGGCACGGACACGGCGCGGGCCGTCAGCACGACCGCGACCAGCACCATCACTCCGACCAGCACGCCGAGGGCCGCCGTGCTCACATAGACGACCACGAGTGCGCCGATCGCACTGCCCGGCAGCCGGCCCAGCAGGGCGAACCCGGCCCCCCGCCACTCGGCCCTGCGCCACTCTCCGGCCAGGGTGAGCAGCGGCATCGTCATGTTGACGACCTGGACCGCGCCGGGCATCACCGCCGGGTCGAGCAGCGTGATCAAGGGTGCGGCCACCAGGCCCAGGCCGAACCCCACCCCGCCCTGCACGATCGCCCCGATGAAGACGGCCACTCCCCCGATGAGCAGCAGCACCACGTCGTGATCCATGCGCGGACCCTAGTGGCGTCCCCCACCGCCACGGCAACCGGTTATCCGGCCCCAAAAACTCGGACAATCACCGTCAGTAATCGAAAAGTATCGCGAGAGTAATCAGAGCCCTCGTAGACTCGCGCGTGGCGACATGGCCATAGCGCCTTTTGTAGACAGGATCGTAGCCTCGCGGTATGGGGAGCGAGCAACGCCACACGACGATCCGGGTCAGCGTCGAGATCAGAGACCTGATAGCGCAACTCTCGGAGCAGGAAGGCAAGAGCATGACCGCACTGGTCGAGGACGCCGTGAGAGAGCACAGGAAGAAGCTCCGCTGGCAGCGTGTCGCCGCGCAGATGGAGCGGACACGAAGCGAGGACCCGGAAGGCTGGGCGGAGTACGTCACAGAGCGCGACCTGTGGCTCGGTCCTCCGTCGAACCGCATCGCCCCCGAGTGGGAAGGTCTTTTCGATCCGCCCGAGGATCTCCCCAACGCACCCGAGGAGAGGAATGAGGGTCAGGCAAGGCGACATCTGGTGGACCGACCTCGGCGACCCGATCGGCCGTGAGCAAGGGTACGGCCGGCCTGCCGTCGTCGTCAGCAACGACATCTGCAACAGATTCGTACGGGACCCCGTGCTCGCCGTCCCGTTGACGACGCGATTTCGCGGCTGGGACACGCACATCGAGGTAGCGCCCGATGAAACGGGACTGCCGAAGACGAGTTGGGCGATGGTCGAGCAACTGCGCGCGCTCTCACCTGAACGATTCGGCACAAGGATCGGGGTCGTTCCGCCCGGCGTGCTGTCGGAGATCGCCGACTGGGTCGCCGACATGCTGTAGAACGGCGGCGCCCTGGACGAGATCTGAGATCCCGTCCAGGGCGGCGTCAGGTGCGATGAGACCTCGCCTCAGCTCTAGGCGAGCCCTCTCAGCTCTTGGCCAGCAGGGAGCGCAGGACGTACTGCATGATGCCGCCGTGGCGGTAGTAGTCCGCCTCGCCGGGCGTGTCGATCCGCACCACGGCCTGGAACTCGACGTCTCCGGCCCGCACGGTGACGGTGGCGGGGGTCGAGCCGGTGTTCAGCTCCTCGACTCCCACGATGTCGAAGGTCTCCTCGCCGGTCAGGCCCAGCGATTCGGCGCTCTCACCCTCGGGGAACTGCAGCGGCAGCACGCCCATGCCGATCAGGTTCGACCGGTGGATGCGCTCGTACGACTCGGCGATGACGGCGCGCACGCCGAGCAGCGCGGTGCCCTTGGCCGCCCAGTCACGCGAGGACCCGGAGCCGTACTCCTTGCCGGCCAGGACGACCAGCGGGATGCCGGCGGCCTGGTAGTTCTGCGACGCGTCGTAGATGAACGCCTGCTCCCCGCCCTTGGTGAAGTCGCGGGTGTAGCCGCCCTCCACGCCGTCGAGCAGCAGGTTGCGCAGCCGGATGTTCGCGAACGTGCCGCGGATCATCACCTCGTGGTTGCCGCGGCGGGAGCCGTAGGAGTTGAAGTCCCTGACCTCGACGCCGTGCTCGCGCAGGTAGCGGCCCGCCGGAGTGTCGGCCTTGATCGCGCCCGCGGGCGAGATGTGGTCGGTCGTGACCGAGTCGCCCAGCTTCGCCAGGACCCGGGCGCCGCTGATGTCCGTCACCGGCTCGGGCTTGGCGGGCATGCCGTCGAAGTACGGCGCCTTGCGGACGTACGTCGACTCGGAGTCCCACTCGAACGTGTCGCCGGTCGGGATCGGCAGCGACTGCCAGTGCTCGTCACCCTTGAAGACGTCCGCGTAGTCGCGCTGGAACATGTCCTGGCTGATCGACTCCGACACCACCGCCGCGACCTCCTCGGGCGCGGGCCAGATGTCCTTGAGGAAGACCGGCTGACCGTCGTCGCCGACGCCGAGCGGCTCGTTGTTCAGGTCGACGTCCATCGTCCCGGCCAGCGCGTACGCCACCACGAGCGGCGGCGAGGCCAGGTAGTTCATCTTGACGTCGGGGTTGATGCGGCCCTCGAAGTTGCGGTTGCCCGACAGCACGGCGGTGACCGCGAGGTCGCCGTCCTGGACCGCGGCGGAGATCTCCGGCTCCAGCGGGCCGGAGTTGCCGATGCAGGTGGTGCAGCCGTAGCCGACGAGGTTGAAGCCCAGCTTGTCGAGGTACGGCTGGAGGCCGGACCGCTCGAAGTAGCCGGTGACGACCTGGCTGCCCGGGGCGAGCGAGGTCTTCACCCACGGCTTGCGCGACAGCCCCTTGTCCACCGCGTTCTTCGCCAGCAGGGCCGCGCCGAGCATGACGTACGGGTTGGAGGTGTTCGTGCAGGACGTGATCGCGGCGATCGTGACGACACCGTGGTCGATCTCGAACGACGTGCCGTCCGACAGCGTCACGGGCGTGGGCCGGTGCGGCCGCTCACCGTTGCGCCGCACGGCGTGCGGCACGTCGCCCGCCCCGCTGTGGGAGATCGCCGGAGAGTCCGAGGCCGGGAAGGACTCGGCGGACGCCTCGTCGGCCGGGCCCTCGATGCACTCGTCGGTGACGTAGGTGCGGACCGCCGCGCGCCAGGCCGACTTGGCGTCGGCCAGCGGGATGCGGTCCTGCGGGCGCTTGGGCCCGGCGATCGACGGGACGACGGTCGACAGGTCGAGCTCGATGTACTCGCTGAAGGCGGGCTCGGGGGCCGAGGGGTCGAGCCACAGGCCCTGCTCCTTGGCGTACGCCTCGACCAGCGCGACCTGCTCCGGCGAGCGGCCGGTGAGCTTGAGGTAGTCGATGGTCTGGCCGTCGATCGGGAAGATGGCGCAGGTGGAGCCGAACTCGGGGCTCATGTTGCCGATCGTGGCGCGGTTGGCCAGCGGCACGCTGGAGACGCCCTCGCCGTAGAACTCCACGAACTTGCCGACCACGCCGTGCTTGCGCAGCATCTCGGTGATCGTGAGCACGAGGTCGGTCGCGGTGGCGCCGGCCGGCAGCTTGCCGGTCAGCTTGAAGCCGACCACCCGCGGGATCAGCATCGAGATCGGCTGGCCGAGCATCGCGGCCTCGGCCTCGATGCCGCCGACGCCCCAGCCGAGGACGCCGATGCCGTTCTCCATCGTGGTGTGGGAGTCGGTGCCCACGCAGGTGTCCGGGTAGGCCTTGCCGTCGCGGGTCATGACCACGCGGGCCAGGTGCTCGATGTTGACCTGGTGGACGATGCCGGTGCCGGGCGGGACGACCTTGAACTCGTCGAACGCCGTCTGGCCCCAGCGCAGGAACTGGTAGCGCTCGCGGTTGCGCTCGTACTCCCGCTCGACGTTGCGCTGGAAGGAGTCGGGGTGGCCGAAGAAGTCGACGATGACCGAGTGGTCGATGACCATCTCGGCCGGCGCGAGCGGGTTGATCCTCGCCGGGTCGCCGCCCAGGTCGCGTACGGCCTCGCGCATGGTGGCGAGGTCGACCACGCAGGGCACGCCGGTGAAGTCCTGCATGATCACACGGGCGGGGGTGAACTGGATCTCCACGCTCGGCTGGGCGTTCGGGTCCCAGCCCGCGATGGCGCGGATGTGGTCGGCGGTGATGTTCGCGCCGTCCTCGGTGCGGAGCAGGTTTTCCAGCAGGATCTTGAGGCTGTACGGGAGGCGCGCCGACCCCTCGACGGCGTCCAGCCGGTAGATCTCGTATGACGCGTCGCCGACGCGCAGCGTGTCACGGCTGCCGAAGCTGTTCGCGGACACGAAGTTCGCCTCCCCAGGGTTCCGGGCTTGTCTCAGGTTTCGTGTGCATCCTCCCGCACGTCCGGGACACTCCTGACAATTAGGTTGCCCTAACCTGTGCGGGTCGACGGATGTCTCGATGTCAAGATATCCCTCAAGATATCTCGACATCAAGTTACTGATAGGTAGGCCGGCATCATGGTGCCGGCGAACAGCCGGGTTTCCGGCTTCCGCGATGGTTCAGGCGGACACGCGTGGCACGCGTCACCGCTCAGGCGGGCATCAGCCGCAGGCAGAACAGCGCGATCACCACGATCGACAGGGCCGGGCCGAGGAACTGCTTCTCGAACGCCCTGCCGGTCTTGATGCCGATCTTCCACGGCAGGAGCCAACGTCCCTGGATCGGCCATAAGACGGGGCAGCCGCGCTCGGTCAGGCAGTCGCCGATGACATGCACCAGGCAGCCGACCCCGATGGCCAGCCCCAGCCAGGAGTAGGTGACCCCGAGCGTCATGAAGGTCAGGAACAGCCCTGCCGTGAGTCCCACGTTCACGATGGCGGAGGTGAGCGTCTTGCCGGGCACGCCGATGCCCACGGCGCGGATCGCCAGGCCGATCATCAGCACGACCAGGATGTCGCGGCCGATGGCGTAGCGCTCGCCGAGCAGGTGCGCACCCACTCCCATCAGGACGCTGAACAGCAGCGAGTGGGTGGCGTGCCGGTGCCCGCCGCTCACGAAGTTCACGCCCTTGCTGAGCAGCCAGGTCACCGGTCCGAACGTCTGCGCGATCGTGGCACTGGGATGGTCGAGATCGGGCAGCATGGCCGCGCCCGCGCACACGACGGCGCCCGCGACGAGCTCGGGCGGGGTCAGGATCGGCCCGGTCATCGTCGCCAGCTCCGGATGCCCCAACACGTCCGGCAGCGCCACCAGGGCCGGCGCGACCGCCAGCCACACCGCCGCCCCGCTGAGGGCGTGCGAGTGCCCCATCATGACAAGATCACGCTTGGAGACTGTACGGCAAAGCACCGACAAATTCCGCGTAGCGCCCACCCGTACGGGCACGTGTCGCGCGCCGCCGCTCGCCGCCGACGTCTCGCACGCGGCACACCGCCGCCGGAACGACGAGGGCCCCGCTCACGAGGGCCGCGGAACGACAAAGACGGGATCGTCTAGCTCCAAGAGCACCCCCCAGCCCTCTCAGAGCAGAACGATCCCGTCTTCGTGTGAGATAACGCTACGGTCTCGGGGCCTGTTCCCCCTCCTCGAAAAACTTCCGCGTGAGCTACATCACTCTTACTCGGGCGTTGTCGCAAGAACGGTCGCGATATATCGTTGAAGCATCGAGAACAGATCGTGAACCAGAAGGGGGACTGCGATGGGTTCGGCACACACGCTCGGCGGGCCCTGGGCCCGCCCCGGGTTCGGGCACGGATTCGGCCCCGGATCCGGCCACGAGTGCGGGCACGATTTCGGACACGGGTTCAGGCACGAGATGCGCCGCCAGATGCGGCGCGCGATGCGCGAGACGCTCATGAAGGGGGCGGCCATGTGGCACCAGGAGCATCACGAGGGCGGCGGCCCTCACGAGCACCGGCACCGGGGCGGCATGCGGGGGCGCGGCCCATGGGGCGGTTTCGGGCCCGGCGGCGGTCCCTTCGGGCCGCCGTGGGCGGGCGGCGGCTTCCCGTTCGGCCCCCGGGGCTTCGGACGGCAGAGGAAGGCCAAGCGCGGTGACGTACGGGCGGCGATCCTCGCCCTGCTCGCCGAGGAGCCGCGCAACGGCTACCAGATCATCCAGGAGATCGCCGAGCGCAGCCAGGGCGGCTGGAAGCCCAGCCCCGGCGCGGTCTACCCGGCGCTGCAGCAGCTCACCGACGAGGGCCTGGTGCGCGCGGAGGAGACCGACGGGCGCAAGACGTTCCAGCTCACCGAGGCCGGGCGCGCCTACGTCACGGAGCACGGGGACGAGGTCCGGGCGCCCTGGGAGGAGATGACGCCGGACGTCGGGGACGACGTCCACGAACTCTTCGATCTGTCCAGGCAGGCGGCGTCCGCGCTGTTCCAGATCGCCCACTCGGGCTCCGAGGGGCAGGTCAGGCAGGCCAAGCAGGTCCTGACCGAGACCAGGCGGCGGCTGTACCAGATCCTCGCCGACGGCGACCCGGTGGAGGAGTGACGATGGTCTCCCCTGACCGGCCGGCCGCCGAGGGCGGCGCACCCACCTCCCGCGGCGGCGACGCGCCGGGCGGCGGGCCCGCGGGCCACGCTCCGCCGAGCGGTCCGGCGTACGGCGGGGCGCGTATCGGCGCCCTGCGCATCGGGGACAGGGAGCGCGACGAGGTGACGCGGCTGCTGCACGACGCGTTCGCGCAGGGCCGCATCACCCACGAGGAGCTCGACGAGCGCCTCGACGCCACCCTCTCGGCGCGCACGGCCGAGGACCTGCGGCGGGTGACCGCCGACCTGCCCGGCGCGTGGCCGGGCGGCGCACCGGACGGCGTCTCGGACGGCGGCCACCGGGCCGGTGCCCCACGCGCCTGGGGTCCGGGGCGGCCGGGCTTCCTGCCCGCCGGCGTGCCCGGTTTCCCGGGCGCCCCCGCGGGCGCGCGGCCCGGCCCGTACGGTCCCCACCGGCCCGGCGGCCCGCCCTGGGCACACGCGAGCTGGGGACACGGCATGGTCCCGCGGCGGCGCGGCCATCGCCCGCATCCGGCGCTGTTCCTCATCCCGGTGGCCGCGATCGTCGTCCTGGCGGCCGGGCCGATGTGGCCGCCGTTCCTGGTGCTCAAGTTCCTGATCATCGCTTTGCTGGTGAAGGTGGTGCTCGGCCTGGCCCACCACCGGCGTCATCACCCGCACCCCACCCGGCACTGAAGTCCGGCACCGGCATCCGGCACTGGCATCCGGGTCTTGCGCCACGGAGTTCCACGTGATGACTTCTCGGTAGGACCGCGTCAACCGTCTGCCGAGGAGGAAGCGGGACACGTGCTGTTGCCACGGGTCAAGCGGAAGCACGAGCCGTACCGCTTCGATGACGGAACGGTGCGCATCGGCGGCGAGATCTACGGGCTGGCCACCGAGATCAGCGATCCGACGGGCGGCGCGTGGGCCGCGCTCACCCTGATGGACGGCACCCGGTCTCCCGACGACGTCGCCGAGGCCGTCTGCCGGCGGCTGCCCGGCGTTTCCGCGCTCCAGGCGTCCCGGATCGTCGCCGCCCTCATCGCGTCGGGACATGTGGAGGACGCCTCGGCTCCCGTTCCGGGGGAGCTCGACGAACGGGAGCGCGAGCGGTACGACAGGAGCCAGGCGTTCTTCCATCAGGTCGACCTCGAGCCGGGACGGCGAGGATGGGACGCGCAGCTGCGCCTTCGGGCCGCCCGGGTCGTGGTGCTGGGCCTCGGCGGCACGGGGAGCCACGCCGCGTGGGCCCTCGCCGCCTCCGGCGTCGGCCGCCTGCACTGCGTGGACGCCGATGTGGTGGAGCTGTCGAACCTGAACCGGCAGGTCCTCTACACCGAGGACGATCTCGGCCGCGCCAAGGTGGACGCGGCCGTCGGCAGGCTGCGCCGGCTGAACTCCGACATCGAGGTCACCGGCGAGCGGCGAAGGATCGGCAGCGAGGCCGACCTGCTGTCCCTCGTGGCGGGCGCCGACGTCCTCGCGCTGTGCGCCGACGAGCCGAGGGAGCCCGGCATCCGGATCTGGGCCAACCGGATCTGCGCGCGGGCCGGCGTGCCGTGGGTCGGCGGCGGCTACAACGGCCCCCTCGTGACCGTGGGCACCTTCGCCCCCGGGCGTGGCGCCTGCTACGAGTGCCTGGCCGCGGGCGAGGCGCGCCGCCGCAGGCCGGGCCTTCCGGTGGACCTCGGAGGACCGGGCGTGGTCGCCGCCTCGGCCGGCGTCTCGGGCCAGCTGGTCGCGCACTCGGTGATCTCGCTGGTCACCGGAGTGCCCGAGCCCGCCACCGGCACGGCCGTCGGACTGAACCTCATCGCACCGGACCAGCACATCTGGGTCCGGCATCCGCCTCGCCCCGACTGCCCGGTCTGCGGAGGTCAGCGCCAATCAACCGAGTCGCAAAATGGGGCTTGACCGATTATGTCTGACATCCGAACATTTAAATGTTTTCTCTCGCGCGAGGTCCGCACCGATAATCCATGGCGGAAGGTGTTCGATGACCCCTCAAGAGCAGAATCAGGCACAGCCGGACGAATCGGCCGAGCCCGTCGCGGCCGAGATCGCGATCCGCAGACTGGACAAGATCGAGACAACGGCCTTCAGCCAGGGCAACTCGACCTGAGACCGGCCGGTGGTGCCTGACAAACGCTGCCCGTCAGGAGCGGGGATCCAGGTGGACGCATCGCAAGCCGGAGGAGGCCACGGCCGAGCTGTGGGCGACGAAATCGGGCCCCGCGGAAATTCCGAGTTCGCGAGGAATTCCCGCGGGTGGGGCACCTTCCGGAGCCCCAGTGGAAAACCCGTGCCTGCGAGGATTTTCTCCGGTGTGAAGCGCGATGAGGCGCCGTCCGGATCACGCTCGGCAGTGCTCCGTTCACCGGGCACCGGAACCGGGGCGGGCCGGACGCCCGCCCCGGCGGGCCCCGCGGGCCGTTCGTCATGACACCGACCCGGGTCACCCTGCACGATCTCGGCGTACGCCGGGACCGCGAGGAGTGGATCGTCGGGCGGGTGGAGACCGGCGACGTCATCGCCGTACCCGCGCAGGGCATGCGGGTCATCCGCCTGTTCCAGGAGGGGGCGACGGTCCCCGAGGTGGAGCGGCGGCTCGGCGCGGAGACCGGGACCCGGGTGGACGTGGGCGGGTTCGTCGACGGCCTGGTCCGTGCGGGATTGGTGGCGGCGGTGGACGGACGCCCCGTCCCCGCGGCCCCTCCCCCGCCGCCCACTCTTCCCCGGCTGCTGCCCCGCCACGTGCGGTGGACGCTCAACCCGTCGCTGCACGCCGCCCTGGCGGCCGTGATCCTTGCCGGGGTGGCGGTGGCACTGCTGCGGCCGCGCGTCGTCCCCGGCTGGCGGGACCTGCTCTGGAGCGACCACGGGACGCTGGTCCTGCTCGCGCAGACGGCGGCCGGATGGATGCTGATCCTCCTGCACGAGCTGGCCCATCTGTGCACGGCTCGCGCCGCCGGCGTGCCGGGGCGCGTCAGGTTCGGCACCCGTCTGCAGTTCCTCACGGCGCAGACCGAGGTGTCGGGCGTCTGGCTGGCGGAGCGCCGGGTCCGGCTGACGGTCTACCTCTCCGGCATGGCGCTGGACGCCGCCGTGTGCGCGGTCTGCCTCCTGCTCATGGTGCCGGCCGGGCCGCGTCCGGCCCTGTCCGTCGTCGCGATGACGGCGCTGATCATGCTGTCGGCCCAGTTCCTGGTGTTCATGCGCACCGATCTCTACTTCGTGCTGCAGGACGTGACGGGCTGCCGGAACCTGTACGGCGACTCCGCCGCGTACGCGGCGCACGTGTGCCGCCGGGCCCTGCTGCGCCGGTCGGCCGATCCGCTCGCCCGGCTGCCGCGGGCCGAGAGCCGCTGGGTCCGGGCGTACACGGCGATGCTCGTCGCCGGGACCGCGTTGTGCCTCTGGCTCGCCGTCACGGTGACGCTTCCCGCGGCCCTGGGCCTGCTCGCCGGTGCCGTGCGTGCGCTGCTCGACCCGCCCGGATGGGTCGCCGCGGCGGACGGCGTGGTCACGGTGCTGGTCGTCACCGGGTTCCACGTCCTTTGGGCCACAACGTGGTGGCGCAGGCACGGCCCGAAGGCGCGCCGTGCCGCCGGTTCGCTGAGGAGAAACCGTGATCCCGAGTCATGTGTTCGATGACGTCAGGGCCGCCGACGGCGAGTTCCTGGGGTTGGACGCCTATCAGGCCGAGTTCGAGGAGGTCTACCGCGACGCGACGGAGGTGGTGTGGAAGCTGGAGCGCGCCCAGCACTTCCACGAGCCGGCCGTGCCGAGCTGGCGGGCCGCCGACGCGGGCGACTGGGCGCGGGCCGTCGAGCTCGTCGAGGAGATGCGGGCCCCGCTGACCGCGATGTACCGCGAGCGGGCCCCGTTCAGGCGGCTGCGCGTCGTCGAGCTGCCCCTCACCCCGTATCTGCAGTGGGAGGCGCAGATCTTCGCCGTACGGGTCGCGGCGGGCGAGGAGATCAGGGTGCTCGCGGCGTCGGCGGTCGCGCCGCTGGAGACCCGGGCGGCGCTGCCCGAACTGGTCGTCTTCGGCCCGGGTCTGCTGTACGAGGTCCGCTACGACGAGATCGGGGCCGCGGTCGGCGCCCGCCGGATCACCGATCCCGGCGTCGTCTCACCCTGCCTGTCCGCCCTGGTCTCCCTGTACGGCGAGGGCGAGGACCTGCTGCCGTTCTTCGACCGTGAGGTGGCCCCGCTGCCGCCCCCGGCCGGCCTGTCGGAGAAGCCGGCCCGAATTGGGCCTTGACCCGGGATCGGCAGCGGCCAACGATCGACATGTCGCCCTCGGGGGAGTGTTTGCGGCCACGCCGACGAACGGAGGGTGAGATGAAGCCGGCCGAGCCAGAACCCGAGGTGGTGCAGGAGAGCGAAGCAACGCCGGGGACGAGGCAGATCAGGATCAGGTTGCTGGAGGCCGCGGAGACGGCCGTGTGCAGCAACTCGACGGGGAACTGACGCCCCCCAGACGTCCGCGGAAGACCCCACGCGCGCCGCGTCTCCGATTCCGGGCCGGAGCCGGGCGCGCTCCGACCAGCGATTCGGCTTCGGCCGAAGGAGGCTCCATGCCCGGAGAAGCGTTCGAGCACGTCAGACAGGCCGCGGGAGAGGTGCTTGCCGCGGCGGAGTACCGGACCGAGTTCTACGACCACCTGCGCCGGACCGAGGGCGTGGTGTGGAAGCTGGAACGCGCCCAGCACTTCCACGAGCCGGGCACCCCGAGCTGGGCAGCGATGATGAGCGGAGACTGGGACCGGTCGCTCGCGCTGATGGAGGAGATGCGCTTCGCCGACGATCTGCCGCCCCGGGCGGAACTGCGCCGGCTGCGGATCGTCGAGATGCCGCCGACGCCGTACCTGCAGTGGGAGATCGTCCTGCTCGCGGCGCGCACCCGGGCCGGTGAGCGGGCGCGGGCACTGCACGCCCGGTCCGTACGGCACCTGGAGAGCCGCGCGCCGCTGCCCGAGCTGCTGATCCTCAGCCACGAGCTGATGTACGAGGTCCTCTACGACGAGATCGGCGCCCATGTGGGCGCGCGGCGGATCACCGACACCCGGATCGTCGAAGGCTGCGCCCGTGCCGTCGCCGGGCTGTACGCCCGCGCCGAGGACATGGTGGCCTTCCACGACCGCGAGGTGGCGCATCTGCCGCCGCCGGCCGCCGGGCGGATCCTCTCCCGCCCCGGCCACTCCTGAGTCACGCCCGCGCCCGGCCGTCGGGACGGGGCTCAGGTCCCGTCCCGCCGGTGCTCCTCCAGCGCCGCGCGCAGGGTGGCGAGCGTCGCGGCGGTCCGGGCGAGATCGGCGGCCGGGACGACGGCCACGCGGGCGGCCAGCTCGTCCTCGAGGGCCGGGCGGGCCGCGGCCAGGAGCCGGGACCCCTCCGGCGTGAGGCTGAGGACGGAGGACCGCCGGTCCCCGGGATGCGCCGCGCGCACGCACAGGCCCGCGCTCTCGAGCCGGTCGACGGCCTTGCTCACGGCTCCGACGGTGATCCCCACCTCGCGCACGATGTCGAGCACCCGGCACCCGGGGCGGCCGTCGATGATCTGCAGGAACTCGAACTGACCCAGGCCGATCCCGTGCTCGGCACGCAGCCGGTCGCTCACCGTGTTGTACAGCCGGGTCTCGACGCGGACGAGATCGGTGAACAGCCGAGTGATGTCCGTCACATTCATCGCCGAGGTTGATTCCAGGGAATCATCTTCCGCGGAACCGGGTTTGGGACCACATGTGCATTCCACGGAATGCATTCTTCCACCCCGACACCTGGAGGTCCTGATGACCCGCCTGCAGCGCGAGGCCGTCGACGCCCTGCACCGCAACGCCCCCGTCCACCCGAACCCGACGCTGGCGGAGCAGCGCGCCGGATTCGCCGCAGCCCTTTCCCGGCCCGTGCCCGACGACGTCGCGGTACGCGAGACCGTGCTCGCCGACCGTCCCGCGCTCGACCTGACCCCGGCCTCCGCCACCGGCCGCGGGCGGCTGCTCCACTTCCACGGCGGCGGCTACGTCCTGGGCTCGCCCGGCACGCACGCGGGGCTCACCGCCCGGCTGGCGCGCCGGGCCGGGCTGCGGGCGACGTCCCTGGACTACCGGCTGGCCCCCGAGCATCCCTTCCCCGCCGCGGTGGACGACGGCCTCGCCGCCTATCGGGCACTGCTCGGCGAGGGGGTGCGACCGGAGGAGCTGGTGCTCGCCGGGGACTCCGCGGGTGGCGGCCTGGTCGTCGCCACCCTGGTCGCGGCCCGCGACGCCGGCCTCCCGCAGCCGGCGGGCGCCGTCGTGTTCTCCCCGTGGGCCGACCTGACACTCGGCGGGCAGAGCATGCACACGAAGAAGGACGCCGACCCGATCTTCATCCCCGAGGCGCTCCAGGCCTTCGCCACCCGCTACCTGGCCGGTCAGGACCCCGCCCATCCGCTGGCGAGCCCCGCGTTCGCCGACCTGCGGGGCCTGCCCCCGCTCCTGGTGCAGGCCGGCTCGAACGAACTCCTGCTGGACGACGCCGTACGGCTCGCCGGCCGCGCGGCCGCGGACGAGGTGGAGGTCACGCTGCGGGTCTGGCCGCAGGTGCCGCACGTCTTCCAGAACCACTTCGGCCACCTCGACGAGGCCGACGAGGCGCTCGACGAGGCCGCCCGCTTCCTGTCGGGCCGGGTGCGGGCAGGCCGTGAGGCACAGACGGACTGACATCCGAGCCGGGAGGAGCCCGGAGGAGCCGGGAGCGGGCCGTCCCCGGACGTCGCGGTGATCCCGTCAGGCAGGCGGCGGGCGCAAACGGGCCATCTCGGCCGCGATGGCGTCCAGCCTCCAGTGGGCGTTCAGCCCACTGGGGTTGGGCAGCACCCACAGCGCCGTCCCGCCGACCGTCTCCTTCTGCGGGCCGATCCGGGTGGCGGGGCGCGCGAAGGCGACGCGGTAGGCCGACACCCCCGCTATCGCCAGGACGCGGGGACGGACCCGCCCGACCAGCCGCGCGAGCCGCACGCCGCCCTCGCGGAGCTCGTCCTGGGTCAGCTCGTCGGCCCGGGCGGTCGCCCGGGCCACGATGTTGGTGATGCCCAGCCCGTACGACGGAAGCAGATGCTGGTCGGACGGCGCGAGCCTGCGCGGCACGAGGCCGGACAGATGCAGCGCGGGCCAGAACCGGTTTCCCGGCCGCGCGAAGTGGTGACCGGTCGCGGCCGAGTAGAGACTGGGGTTGATCCCGCAGAACAGCACGTCGAGTGCGGGGCCGAGGACGTCCTCGATCGTCGCGTTCCTGGCCGCCTCGAGGTCGGCCTTGGTGGGGGCCATGCCGTGATGCTAGACGGCCCGCCCGCTCCTGGTCGCGGTCCAGACGGCGCTGGTGCGCAGGTGGTTGTCGTAGAGCTCCTGGACCTCGAGGAGGGACTGCGGGGGTTGCTTGCCGTAGGCGATGCGCTCCAGGTGCCGGAAGTATTCGAAGCGCTCCACGCCCGGCGTGATGACAATGAGGATGTCGGCGGCGTGGCCGGGGGCTGCGGCGAACGCGTGGGCGAGGCCCGGCGGGACGATGACGAGGTCGCCGCGTTCCGCGGTGACGACCTCATCCCCGGTCAGCAGCTGGGCGCGGCCGTCGAGCAGGTAGAACAGCTCGGCGGAACCGGTGTGGTGATGGGGGGCGGCGCCGTCCGCCCCGTCGTTGAGGGTGATGCGCTGGGCGGACAGGGCGCCGCCCGTGGCGCTGCTGTCGGCCAGCAGCCGCATGGTGATGGGGGCCCGCCCGATGACCTCGGCGTCGGCGGAGCGCACGATCACGGATTCGGCGAAGTCGGGGACGATCAGCGACATGTCGGGTCCTTCGGTGCACGTAGTCGGGGTACGGGGGTCAAACGGCGAAGAGCAGGGCGGCGTTGATGAGGACGGCCACGGCGGTCGCGAAGTGGATGCCGAACGCGACCGCCCGGGTGCCGCCGTCGCGCAGCACGATCAGGGTGTCGCCCAGGGGCACCAGGGCGACGATCAGCATGTACCAGGCCTCGGCACGGGCGCCGGCGAAGACAAGCAGGGCCAGGCCCAGCAGACCGTAGGTTCCGTCACGCAGGCCCTTGATCGTCAGATAGGCGGCGTCGCCGTCCTTCTTCGCCGGGACGCCGTAGCCGGCGGCCGCGGCGTGCGGCACGAGCAGGAAGCGGGCTCCGATGAACAGGATCATCAGGTTGAGGACGATGGCGAGGCCGTACGCGATGGGGGTGAGCATGTCTCTCTCCGAGATCTAGCAGCGCTAGGAACAAGAACGAAGCTAGCAGAGCATTGCCATTAACGCTAGCGCTGCTAGAGTTCGAAGCATGTCGATCCAGTCACGCAGGGAGCGCGAGCGCGCCGAGCGGGAAAAGCTGATAATCACGGCCGCCCGCGAACTGGCCGAGGCCGAGGGCTGGGAGGCGGTCACGACCCGGCGGCTGGCCGAGCGGGTCGAATACAGCCAGCCGGTGCTCTACAGCCACTTCAAGGGCAAGGACGCGATCATGGCGGCCGTCGCCGTGGAGGGCTGCGCCGACCTGGCCCGGGAGCTGCGCACGGCCAGGACCGCGGCGCCGGACGACCGCCGCGCCATCGCCGGCGTCGGCGCGGCCTACGTGGCCTTCGCCGACCGGCATCCGGCCCTCTACGACGTGATCTTCAGCCTGGCCGTCCCGCTGCCGTTCGCCACCCCCGAGGCCCCGCCCGCCCTGCAGGCGGCCTTCGGCGAGCTGGCCGAGGCCGTCCGCCCCCACGCGGGCGGCGACGACCTGGGCGCACTGACCGAGACCTTCTGGGCCGCCCTGCACGGCCTGGTGACCCTGATGCGCGGCGGCCGGCTCCCGCGCGAGCACCACGAGCTCAGGCTCGGGCTGCTCCTGGCCCGCTTCACGGGCTGAGCCCCGCCTCCAAGCCCCCGCCTCCAAGCCCCGCCTCCAAGCCCCGCCGCCGAGGCTGGGAGGCGCGAACCGGGTGCCCAGACGGGGTCGGCGGAAGGGCCGGAGACTCAGCCGAAGGGCCGTTCCATCTGGTCGAGGGCCTGCTCGATGATCTGCGAGAGCGGGCGTGCCTCCTGCTCCTCGATCCAGACGTGGGTGGCGATGCGCAACGCCACCAGGAAGGCCGCGGCCATGATCCGCGACTTCAGGTCGGCCGCGGGGTCTCCCGCTCCGTCGCGTTCTCCGTCGCGTTCGGAGATCGCCTGGACCAGCTCACGTTCCAGCCTGGCGTGGTTGGCGAGCTGCCGGGCGAGCAGGGAGGGATGGCGCTTGGTGAGCGAGGTGCGCACCGCCCACTCGCGGTCGAGCTCGCCCATGTCCTCCAGCGTGTCGCGCACGGCTCCGCGCAGCGCCTGCCGGCCCGACTCCCCCGCCGGCCGTTCGCGGACCGCCCGGACCAGCGACCGCACGCGCTCCTCCTCGCCGTACAGGAGGGCGTCCTCCTTGCTGGCGAAGTAGTTGGAGAAGGTCCGGCGCGAGATGTTGGCGGCCTCCACGATGTCGTCGACGGTGACGTGATCGAGACCGCGCTCCACGGCGAGCCGCAGCGTGGCCTTGTGGATGGCCTGCCGCGTCTCGGCCTTCTTACGCTCGCGCAACCCCGCCGTCGGTTCCATGGTGGACTCAGCTTAGCCGCTGAATTATTGCCCATTAAGCAAAGTTGCCCATCGGGCATGTATCGTTGAGAGGTAATCCCCTCCCAACTCGCATTGGAGGCTGCGCGTGAGCGCACCCACGCTGCCGGAGACGGGGGCCAAGAGCCACCGGCAGATACTCGAAGCGCTGAGCGGCCTGCTCCTCGTCCTGTTCCTCGCGATGATCAGCAGCACGATCGTGTCGGTGGCGCTGCCGCAGATCATCGGCGCGCTGAACGGCACCCAGTCGCAGTACACCTGGGTGGTCACCGCGGCTCTGCTCACCACGACGGCTTCGACGCCCATCTGGGGCAAGCTGGCCGACCTGTTCAGCAAGAAGCTGCTGCTCGAGATCGCCATCGGCATCTTCCTCGTCGCCTCGCTGGCCTGCGGCTTCGCCCAGAACACCCCGATGCTGATCGCCTTCCGCGCGGTGCAGGGCCTGGGCATGGGCGCCCTGCAGATCCTGGTGCAGGTGGTCATCGCCGCCATGATCAGCCCGAAGGAGCGGGGCAAGTACAACGGCTACCTCGGCGCGGTCATGGCCGTGGCCACGGTCGGCGGGCCGCTGCTGGGCGGCCTGATCACCGACACCTCCTGGCTGGGCTGGCGGTGGTGCTTCTTCCTGCCGATCCCGTTCACCGCACTCGCGTTGATCATCCTGCACCGCACGCTCGACATCGCCTCGGTCCGCCGGCCGGGCACCTCGGTCGACTACCCCGGCGCGCTCCTCATCGCCGCCGGCGTGAGCGTCCTGCTCGTCTGGATCACCTTCGTCCGCAACTCCTTCGACTGGATCTCCTGGCAGACCTTCACCATGGTCGGCGCCTCGGTCGTGCTGCTGGGCATCGCCGTCTGGGTGGAGTCCGTGGTCCGCGAGCCGGTCGTCCCGCTGCACGTCATCCGGCGGCGCGTTCCCGCCCTCGCCATCCTGGCCAGCCTGGCCGTGGGCATGGCCATGTTCGGCGGCGCGGTCTTCCTCGGCCAGTACTTCCAGATCGGCCGCGGCTACAGCCCCACCGAGGCCGGCCTGCTCACCATCCCGATGATGCTCGGCGTCCTGGTCTCGTCCACGGTCTCGGGGCGGATGGTGTCCCGCAGCGGGCGGGTCAAGCCGTACATCCTCGTCGGCTCGATCGTGCTCACGCTCGGGTTCCTCGTCCTGTCCACCATGGACCACGACACCTCGCTGGTCCTCGTCGGCGGCGGCATGCTCGTGGTCGGCGCCGGCGTCGGCATGTCCATGCAGAACCTCGTGCTGGCCGTGCAGAACACCGTCCCGCTGCGCGAGCTGGGCGCGGCCAGCGGCGCGATCACCTTCTTCCGCTCGCTGGGCGGCACGATCGGCGTCTCGGTCCTGGGCGCGGTGCTGGCCGGCCAGGTCACCGAGAACATCACCGCGGGCATGGTCAAGGCCGGCATCCGGGTGCCCGCGTCCCAGAGCGGCAGCGGCAGCCTCAACATGGGAGCGCTGCCCGAGCCGATCCGCACCATCGTGCGCGCCGCCTACGGCGACGCCACCGGCCACATCTTCCTCATCTCGGCCTGCATCGCGGTCGTCGGCATCCTCGCCGTGCTGTTCCTCCCGCAGGTGCGGCTGCGCGACAGCGTGGACCTGCCCGAGCCGGCTATTGGGCCGGCCGCCGCCGGAGCCGGCGCGCCCACGGCCGCCGAGTCCCGCTGAGCCGCGTCTTCAGGCACGACCCCGGGCCCCCGGGTACGGCCCCCGCCTCACCGGCGGGCGGCCGTACCGGGGGCCGTACGGTCGAAGGACACGGGCCGTCCCGTCACAGGCGGGGGTCGACCGGCTCGGACTCCAGCGCGAGGACGGCGAAGACCGCCTCGTGGATCCGCCACAGCGGCTCGCCCTCCGCCAGGCGCGCGAGCGCCTCCAGGCCGAGCGCGTGCTCCCGCAGCGCGAGCGAGCGCTTCCTTCCGGTGAACCTGCGCCGCAGCACGTCGAGCGACTCGGTGTAGTCGGGGCCGTAGATGATCCGCAGATACTCCCTGCCGCGCACCTTCACACCCGGTTGCACCCGGCCTTCGGACTGGGCGGCCGGTTTGACCACCATGCCCTCGCCCCCCGCCTCGGTCAGCGCCGTCCACCACGCGACCGCCGCCTCCCGCTCCTGCGGCGAGCCGAGGGAGACGAAGAGATGGCGAGTCGGCGTGACGAGCGGCGAGTCCAACAGAGCGAGCGTCTTCAGGTGCCACTCGTGCGGCTCCTCCACCGCCGTCGCCCTGCCCTCGCACGCGAGGATCTGGAACGGCGCGAGCCGTACGCCGTCGAGACCCGAGACCGGCCAGCAGTATCGGGCATAGGCGTCGCGGAAAAGGGCAGCGTTGCGGACACGGCGGCGGGTGCGGTCGAGCAGAGGGCCTACGTCCAGGCCACGTCCCGCCGCCATCTCCAGCGCCGCGACCGCCTCGGGAAGCGCCGCCCCGGCGGCCGCCCCCACCGAGGCGTACTGGTCGCGGATCAGCCCCTCGGCCTTGGCCGACCACGGCAGCAGCTCGCAGTCGAGCACCAGCCAGTCGGTCTCCAGCACCTCCCACAGCGGCGCGGCTGCCTCGCGCAGCCGGTCCACCAGCTCCGGCAGGCGCTCGTCGAAGAAGGGCCGCCCGGTGCGGGTGTAGACGCTGCCCGTCGTGCCGTCGTTCACCCCGAAACGGCGGGCCGCCGCCTCCGGCGTCCGCGCCAGCACGGCGATCGCCCGCGAGCCCATGTGCTTCTCCTCGCACACCACCCGGGTCACCCCCGCGCGGGCGAACTCGTCGAACGCCTCGGCCGGGTGCTCCAGGTAGCCGTCAAGCGCGGAGGTCTCCGGCGGCGCCATCGTCGGCGGGAGGTAGACCAGCCAGCGGGGGTCCACGGCGAACCGACTCATGATCTCCAGTGCGGCGCGGGAGTTCTCCTCCGCGATTTTGATCCGGCCGCCGAACCGGGTCTCCACGAAGCGGGTGCCGTCCACGTCGCCGATGTCCAGCACACCCGGGTCGCGCTCCACCCGGGTGGCGGCCAGCGGCCGCACCGGCTCGTACCAGACCTGCTCGGCCGGCACCGAGACGAGCTCACGCTCGGGGTAGCGCAGGGCGGTCAGCCGCCCGCCGAAGACCACGCCGGTGTCGAGGCAGATCGTGTTGTTGACCCATTCCGGCTCCGGCGTCGGGGTGTGGCCATAGACGACCATGGCACGCCCCCGGTAGTCGTTCGCCCAGGGGTAGCGCACCGGCAGGCCGTACTCGTCGGTCTCCCCGGTCGTGTCGCCGTACAGGGCGAACGCCCGCACCCGCCCGGAGGCCCGCCCGTGGTAGGCCTCCTTGAGCCCGGCGTGCGCGACCACCAGCCTGCCGCCGTCGAGGCGGTAGTGGCTGATGAGCCCGTCCATGAACGTCCTGGCGGCCGCGCGGAACTCCTCCGGCTCGGCGGCGAGCTGCTCCAGCGACCGCTCCAGGCCGTGCGCGACCCGCACCTTGCGGCCGTCGAGGGCCCGGACCAGCTTCTGCTCGTGGTTGCCTGCCACGCACAGCGCGGTCCCCGCCTCGACCATGCTCATGACCAGCCGCAGCACGCCCGGCGTGTCCGGGCCGCGGTCGACGAGGTCGCCGACGAAGACCGCCGTACGCCCCTCGGGGTGGACGGCGCCGTCCGGCCCGACCTCCCAGCCGAGCTTCACCAGCAGGGACTCCAGCTCGGCGCGGCAACCGTGCACGTCGCCGATGATGTCGAAAGGACCGGTGAGGTGGGTCTTGTCGGTCCACGCCTTCTCGTACGTGACGGCCACGTCGTCGATCTCGTCGCCGCGCAGGACGTGAACCCGGCGGAAGCCGTCCTTGGCGATCTTGGCGAGCGACCGGCGCAGCTCCTTGCGCTGCCGGGTGATCACGTGGGCGCCGAAGGCCCGGTCGGGGCGCTCCGCGTTCCGGGCGCGTGCCACCTCCTCGGGCACGTCCAGCACGATCGCGTCGGCGAGCACGTCGTGCGCCCTGGCCAGCTCGATGAGCTTCTTGCGGGCCTCCCACTGCACGTTGGTCGCGTCGACGACGGTGAGCAGGCCCCGCCGCAGGCGGATGCCCACGATGTGGTGGAGCAGGTCGAACGCCTCGGGTGTCGCCGTCTGGTCGTTCTCGTCGTCGGCCACCAGGCCCCGGCAGAAGTCGGACGAGACGACCTGCGTGGGCGCGAAATGCCGGGCCGCGAACGTCGACTTGCCGCTCCCGGAGATGCCCACGAGCACCACCAGCGACAGCTCCGGCACGCTGATCTCGGTCACGGCCGCTCCTCCTTCCTGCTGAAGACCGCCATCTGGGTGGGCGGGCCCGTCTCGGGGTCGTCCACGCCCACCGGCCGCAGATCGGCCGCGTAGCCGTACGTCTCGCAGACGCCCGCCACCCACCGGGCGAACTCCGCCCTGCTCCACTCGAACCGGTGGTCGGGGTGGCGGCGCGCTCCCGCGGCGAGCTCGTACCTGACGTTGTGCTCCACGTTGGGCGTGGTCACGATCACGTGTGCGGGCCGCGCCGCGCCGAAGACCACGCGTTCGAGCGCGGGCAGCCGCGGCGGGTCCACGTGCTCGACGACCTCCATCAGCACCGCGGCGTCGTACCCGGCCAGGCGGGCGTCGGTGTACGTCAGCGAGCCCTGGAACAGCTCCAGCCTGGCCCGCTTGGCGTCCGGCATCCGCTCGGCGCGCAGACGGCGCTTGGCCAGCGCGAGTGCGCGGGCCGACACGTCCATGCCGGTCACCTTGGCGAAGACCGGCCGGTCCAGCAACGCCCCCAGCAGCTGCCCCGACCCGCAGCCGAGGTCGAGCACGGTGCGGGCGCCGATCTCCTCCAGCACCGCCACGACGGCCTCCCGGCGCAGCGTGTTCAACGGCACCCGCGTCTCGCCCGCCCCGTCACCGGCCTCCGCGCCCACTGTCCCCGGCGGCTCGGGGACGCGCCCGTCGTCGGGACGCGGGGCGGCGTCCTCCCGCTCGGCGGGACCGGAGACACCGCGCGGGCGCGCGGACTCGGTCGCGCCGGGCTCGGCGGGCTCGGCGGGCTCGGCGAAGTCGGGGGCCTCGGCGCCCGGCTCCTCATCGACCGGCGGGTCCAGGCTCTCCTCCACGTCGTCGCCGAGCTCGGCGAGACGGGCGAAGGCGGTGCGGGTGAGCGCCCACCGCCTGCCGAGGTAGCGGCGGGTGATCAGCCCCTTGTCCGGATGACCGGCCAGCCATCCCTCCCCCGCGCGGACGAGCTTGTCGACCTCGTCGCCCGCCAGCCAGTAGTGCTTGGCGTCGTCCAGCACGGGGAGCAGGACGTACAGATGGTTGAGCGCGTCGGCGAGGCGCACGGTCCCCCGCAGCGCGAGCCGTACGTAGCGTGACTCCCCCCACTCCGGGAAGACGGGGTCGAGCGGCACGGCCGCGGCGTCGACCTCCCAGCCCAGCGGCCCGAACAGCCGGTGCGCGAGATCGGCGCCGCCCCGGCACGGCAGCGCGGGCAGGCCGATCTCCAGCGGGATCGGCCCGTCCGCGAGGTCCTGGCGGGAGGCGCAGCGCCCGGTCCGCGCCGTACGGAACACGTCCGCGAGCGCCGACGCCAGCAGTGAGGACGCGGCGTACGGCCGGTCGTTGACGTACTGCCCCAGGGAGAAGTCGGGCGAGGAGGAGCCCCGGGAACGGGCCAGCCGCACGGGGTCGACCTCGAGCAGCAGCGCCGCGGTGCACCGGTCCTCGTCCGCCTCCGGATAGAAGACCCGCGCGATGCCGAACGACTTCTCGAACTCCTGCACCCGGTCGGGATGCTTGTGCAGGAGGAAGCCGAGGTCCGTGGCGGGCCGCAGGGTCGTCGAGATCGTGAAGAGCACCCGGCACAGTGTGCCGGATGCCCCCTTCGACCGGCTATGGCATTATCAGACGTGCGGCAGCACCTCGGAAGCGATCAGCTCCAGGTGCTCTAGGTCGTGCAGGTCGAGGACCTGCAGGTAGAGCCGCTCGGCGCCCATCTCCGTGAATCGGCCGATCTTGTCAACGATCTCCTGCGGGGTGCCCGCCAGCCCGTTGACGCGCAGCTCGTCGACCTTGCGGCCGATGTTGGCGGCCCGCCGGGCGATCTCCGCCTCGTCCCGCCCGGCGCAGACGACCTGCGCCGCCGACAGCAGGACGGTCTCCCGGCCCGCGGCGTCGCACGCCCGCCTGACCCGGTCGAAGGCCGCGGCGGTGTCCTCGGGGAGATGGAACGGCACGTTGTACTCGTCGGCGAACCGCGCGACCAGCCGCGGCGTCCGCTTGGCGCCCCCGCCGCCGATGATGACGGGCGGCCGGGGCCGCTGCGCCGGCTTCGGCAGCGCCGGGGAGCCGGCCAGCCGATAGTGCGCGCCCTCGAACGAGAACGGCTTGTCCGCCGCCCACAGCCCGGTCACGATCTCGAGCTGCTCCTCCAGGCGCTCGAACCGCTCGCCAAGCGAGGGGAACGGGATCCCGTACGCCGTGTGCTCCTCCTCGAACCAGCCGGTGCCGAGACCCAGCTCCACACGACCGCCGCTCATCTGGTCGACCTGGGCGACGCTGATCGCCAGCGGGCCGGGCAAGCGGAACGTCGCGGCGCTCACCAGCGTGCCCAGCCGGATGGTCGAGGTCTCCCGGGCGAGACCGGCCAGGGTGATCCAGGCGTCGGTGGGGCCGGGGGCGGGATCCCCGTCACCCATCCGCAAATAGTGGTCAGACCGGAAGAACGCGTCGAATCCGAGCCGCTCGGCGGCCTGCGCCACCTTGAGCTGATCGTCGTAACTCGCGCCCTGCTGGGGTTCAGTGAAGATCCTCAATTTCATCCATCCATTATCCCCTCCCCCGGCTGCCCGGCTTGCTAGAGTGCGAGCCGCCTGTGCGCAACGTGGTCACATCGCAACTCAGGGTGGTGAGCGTGGACTCGGCACGTCATTCCCGCGAAGCGGGCCGCCTCCCGCGTTCCCTCGTCCTCCTGGCGTCGGCCGCGCTCGTCGCCGGTACCGGCGCGGCGTTGTGGGCGCTGCCCGCCGCCCCGCCCGAGGGCTGGCACGTCGCTCCCGGCGCCACGCCCGCCGGTCACCGGACCCCGGCCTCCGCGACGCCGGAGACGCTGGTCGCCGCGCGTCAGACGGTCGCCGCCCCGGCCCCGCCCGCCGCTCCCTCCGCCGACGCGCCCGCGGCCGGTTACCGGGGCTTCCTCGACGCCGCCGGCGAGCCGCGTCCCGAACTGACGGCCGCGGGCGTGCGCTCGTTCGCGATCGGTCACGTCGTCGCCGGGCCGGACGGCTGCACTCCCCACTGGGCGGGGGTGCGTCCCCACGGCGGCGACGCGGTCGCCGCGCGAATCGGACGGCTGCGGGCCGACGGCGGCGAGGTGTGGCCGGCGTTCGGCGGGCCCTACGGGCGGGAGCTGTCGGCCACCTGCGAGAACCCCGCCCGGCTGCTCGCGGCCTACCGGCGGGTCGTCGCCGTGATGGACCCTCCCGGCGTCGACATCGAGCCCACGGAGCCCGCGGCGGGCCACACCGGAGAGACCGGCCAAGCGGAAGAAACCGGCCAAGCGGGGGAAACCGGCCAGGTCGAAGGGACAGATCCGGCCGGAGAGACGGCCGCCCGCCGCCGCGCCGCCGTACTCGCCCGCCTGCAACGCGAGGCGTGGACCCGGGCGGGATCGACCGGCGGGGCCGGTGCACTGCGCGTGACGTTCACGCTTCCCGCCTCCCGGGACGGCCTGGGGCCCGCCGGCCGGGAGGCGTTGCGGATCACCCGGGAGGCGGGTGTGGAGATCGAGTCGGTCGGCCTGCTCGTGCCGATGGGGTCCGCCCCCTCCGCGCTGCACGACCTGGCCGTAGCGGCCCGGGCGGCGCGCCCGCAGATCGCGGTGGCGTTGGGTGTCTCGCCGGACGCGGTGTGGCGGCGCATGGGGCTGGCGCCCGTCCTCACGGGCTCCCGTGACCTGGGGCCGGGCGAGGCGGCACGGCTGGCGGCCTTCCGCGCCCGCAACGGCCTGGCCTGGCTGTCCGTGCGGGGTGCCCGTCCCTCCGAGCAGGTGCTGCGGATCCTCACGGGGGCGGCGTCACCGGTCGCACCGGCCACGCGGTCGCGACTCATGCCGGGCGGCCACCCCGTCCCCTGACCGGCGCCCGCCGCCTTCCCCGGCCCTCGGAGCAGGTGCCGAAGAGGTCGGACCGCGTCCGGCACTTTGGAAGACCTCGGCCGGTGACGGCGCCCTGCTCACTTCCAGCCGCGCCCGCCGTGCGGCTCGACCTGCCCGTGCATGAGATCGCCCGGCGTGCCGGCCTGGGTGTCGCGACCGTCTACCGGCACTTCCCGTCGCGTCAGGACCTCGTCGGCGCCGTGCTCTCCGAGCAGGTGGCCGTGTGCCGCGCGCAGATGCGTGCCGCCCTCGACGACCCCGGCCCCTGGCGGGCGCTGCGCGGCACCGTCCACAGGTTCGCCGAACACCAGGTGCGGCACCGCGGGCTGAACGAAGCGCTGCTCGGCTCCCTGCGCGCCGGTTCGCCCGAGAACGCGGCCGTGGCGGTCCGAAGGCTGGCGGACCTCCTGGTCGCGGGGATGTCCCGTCCCCACCCGTGAGGCGGGCCGGGCTCAGTCCCTGACGAGCAGCGCCACGCACTCCACGTGGTGGGTCATCGGGTACTGGTCGAAGGCCCGCAGGTCCTCCAGCCGGTAGCCGTGCTGGCCGAACCATGCGACGTCCCTGGCCAGGGTGGCCGGGTCGCACGAGACGTACACCACGCGCGAGGCCTCCAGACCGGCGACGCGCTCGACCACCGGACGGCCGAGGCCCGCACGGGGCGGGTCGGCCACCACCAGGTCGGCCCGTTCGATCCGCAGCCGGTCGAGCGCCTCCTCGACCCTGCCCCGCTCGATCCGCGCCTGCGGCAGGTCGCGCAGATTGAACCGGGCGTCCTGCGCGGCCTGCGGTTCGGATTCGATGCCCAGCACGGCGCCCTCCGGGCCGACGGCCTCGGCGAGCCCGGCGGCGAAAAGGCCCGCGCCGCAGTACAGGTCGAGCGCCCACTCCCCCGGCTCGGGGCGGCCGAAGTCGAGCACCGCGCCGAGCAGCGTGTCCGCCGCCCCCGGATGGACCTGCCAGAACCCGCTCGCGGTGACCCGGAAGTCCCGCTCGCCCACCCGCTCGGTCAGCGAGGCCCGGCCGTGCAGCGCACGCGTGCCCCGTCTGCCCTGGTCGAGCAGGATCGCGGCGTCCACGTCCGGGATGGCCGCGCGGCGGTTCGGGAGCGGTTCGACGATCACGGCGCGGTCGCCGCCGGAGGCCGCCACCACCTCGACCGCGGCGGCCCCCGGCCAGGCGAGGCGTTCCGCGCCGACCTCCTCCACGGCGGGGTGCGCGATGAGGCACTCGGTGACGTGCTCGATCTCGTGCGACCGGTGCCTGCGCAGCCCGGCCGTGCCGTCCCGGTCCACGGCGAAGCGCACACGGGTACGCCACCCGAGGCCGTCCTCCGCCCCCGGCACCTCCTCGACCACGACCTTGAGATCGAGGCCCGCCAGGCGGCGGAACTGTTCGGCGACCACATCGGCCTTGAACCGGCGCTGCGCCTCGAGCGAGGCGTGCTGCCAGTCGCAGCCGCCGCAGTGGCCGGGCCGGGCGAACGGGCAGGGCGGTGTGACGCGGTCGGGTGAGGGCTCGAGGATCTCGACCGCGTCGGCCCGCAGGAACCGCGTGGTCTCCTCGGTGACCTCGGCCACGACCCGCTCGCCGGGCAGGGTGTGCCGGACGAACACCACCCGGCCCTCGTGCCTGGCCACGCACCAGCCGCCGTTGGCGACGGCGTCCACCGTCAGTTCGAGCCGTTCGCCACCCATAGCGGCCTCTTTCGTTTCGGTCATGTCTTGACCTGTGTGTCCTTCGGGGGCTGGTAGGAGCGGCGGGAGGCGCCGGGAGCGGACGGCTCCCTGCGGCCCCTGAGCCGGTCGGAGGAGGCGAGCTGGAAGGGCACGCTCGTGACCATGACCCCCGGCTTGAACAGCAGCCGTCCCTTGAGCCGCAACGCGCTCTGGTTGTGCAGGAGGTGCTCCCACCACCGGCCGACCACGTACTCCGGGATGTAGACGGTCACGACGTCGCGCGGCGAGCGCCGCCGCAGCGACTTGACGTAATCGAGAATCGGGCCCGTGATCTCCCGGTAGGGCGAGTCGAGGATCTTCAGCGGCACCTCGATGCCACGCCGGTCCCACTCCTCCCTGAGCCTGTTCGCCTCGTCGGCGTCCACGCTGACGGTCACGGCCTCCAGGCTCGACGGGCGGGTCGCCCTGGCGTACGCGAGCGCACGGAGCGTGGGCTTGTGGATCTTCGAGACGAGCACGATCGCGTGGTTGCGCGCGGGCAGCAGCGACTCGTCGACCTCGTGCCCCTCGGGCGCGGCGAGCTCCTCGGCGACCCGGTCGTAGTGCCGCCTGATGCCCTTCATCATCAGGAAGAGCACCGGCATCGCGATGCAGACGATGTACGCGCCGTGCATGAACTTGGTCGCCAGGACGACGACGAGCACGAGCCCCGTCATCACCGCGCCGAAGCCGTTGATCAGCCGCGAGCGCATCATGTGGAAGCGCGCCCTCGCGTCGGTCTCGGTCCTCAGGTGACGGGTCCAGTGCCGGACCATGCCGATCTGGCTGAGGGTGAACGAGACGAACACCCCGACGATGTAGAGGTTGAGCAGCTTGCTCACGTCCGCGTCGAACGCCCAGATCAGCAGGCATGCCCCGGCCGCGAGAATGATGATGCCGTTGCTGAAGGCGAGGCGGTCGCCCCGGGTGTGCAGCTGGCGCGGCAGGTAGCGGTCCTGGGCGAGGATCGACCCGAGCACCGGGAAGCCGTTGAACGCGGTGTTGGCCGCCAGGAACAGGATGAGGGCGGTCACCGCGGCGATCACGACGAACAGGAACGAGCCGTGCCCGAAGACGGCCGAGGCCACCTGCGCGATGATCGGCTGCTGGTAGTAGCCGGGCCCGGCGGGGTGCCCGTCGATGATGACGTGCGTGGCCATGAACGCCGGGTCGGTCAGCTTCACGCCTGCCTTGAGGCCGAGGAAGATGATCCCGCTGAACATCGTGACCGCGATGAGGCCCATCATCAGCAGCGTCGTCGCGGCGTTCTTGCTCTTGGGCTTGCGGAAGGCCGGCACGCCGTTGCTGATCGCCTCGACACCGGTGAGCGCCGCACAGCCGGAGGAGAAGGCGCGCAGCACCAGGAACGCCATCGCGAATCCGGCGAGGTTGGCCTGCTCCCCGATGATCCGGTAGTCGGCGGTGGGCGCGCGCAGGTCGTTGCCGAGCACGACCAGCCGGAACAGGCCCCACACGACCATGCCGATGACCGCGATCATGAAGGCGTAGGTGGGAACGGCGAACGCGACACCCGATTCCCTGAGGCCGCGCAGATTCATGATCGTCAAGAGCGCGACGATGGCTATCGCCACCAGCGGGCGGTGTTCGGCGACGAAGGGGATCGTCGCGCCCACGTAGTCGGCGCCGTTGGCGACCGACACCGCCACGGTCAGCACGTAGTCGACGAGAAGGGCGCTCGCGACGGTCAGGCCCGCCGTCGGTCCCAGGTTCGTCGTGGCCACCTCGTAGTCGCCGCCGCCGCTGGGATAGGCGTGCACGTTCTGCCGGTAGGAGGCGACCACTGTGAGCATGACGAGGACGACGCCCGCCGCGACCCACGGGCTGACGCTGTAGAGGCCGACCCCGCCGATCGACAGGATGACCAGGATCTCCTGCGGCGCGTACGCCACCGAGGACAGCGCGTCACTGGCGAAGACCGGCAGTGCCACACGCTTGGGCAGCAGCTGATGGTGGAGCGCGGTGCTTCGCAGAGCCCGCCCCACGAGGAGCCGCTTGACAAGATCTGGCACCTTGGACACGTCTGTTGAGCCTAGCCCCCCGGCGCCGTGCCCGGGTCATGCGGTCTGCCATCAGGGCGACATACTGTCTGCAATAGGAGACCGCCACAACCCACGGCGGGGGAGCATGCATATTGTGATCATGGGATGCGGCCGGGTCGGCTCGACCCTTGCGCACATCCTTGAGGACAACGGCCACTCGGTCGCCGTGATCGACCGCGACCCGCAGGCTTTCCGGCGGCTGCGGGCCGGCTTCCGGGGCCGCAGGGTCACGGGGATCGGCTTCGACCGCGACGTCCTCGAAGAGGCCGGCATCGCCTCGGCCGCCGCCTTCGTCGCCGTGAGCAGCGGAGACAACTCCAACATCATCTCCGCGCGCGTCGCGCGCGAGATGTTCGGCGTGGACAACGTGGTCGCCCGCATCTACGACCCCCGCAGGGCCGAGGTCTACCAGCGGCTCGGCATCCCCACCGTGGCGACGGTCCGCTGGACCGCCGACCAGATCCTGCGCCGGGTGCTGCCCGAGGGCGCCGAACCCCTCTGGCGGGACCCGACCGGTACGGTCGTCCTCGCCGAGACGGCCTTCCACCAGGGCTGGATCGGCACCCGGGCCAGGGCGATCGAGGCGGTCACCGGCGCGCGCGTGGCGTTCGTCAACCGCATGGGCGAGGCGCTCGTGCCGAAGGACACGACCGTGATCCAGGAGGGCGACCTGCTCCACCTGGTGGCCGCCGAGAACGACATGGACCGCATCAACAAGGTGCTGTCCGCCCCGCCGTCCGACGAGGAGCACTGATGCGCGTCACCATCGCCGGCGCCGGAGCCGTCGGCCGCTCCATCGCGGCGGAGCTCCTGGAGAACGGCCACGAGGTCCTGCTCATCGACATCGACCCGAGCGCCATCAAGATCGACAGCGTGCCGCGGGCCGAGTGGCTGCTGGCCGACGCCTGCGAGATCTCCTCGCTGGACGAGGCCGGGCTGAACGGCTGCCAGGTCGTGATCGCCGCCTCCGGCGACGACAAGGTCAACCTCGTGGTCTCACTCCTCGCCAAGACGGAGTACGGCGTGCCGCGGGTGGTCGCCCGCGTCAACCACCCCAAGAACGAATGGCTGTTCAACGAGTCGTGGGGCGTGGACGTCGCCGTCTCCACCCCGCGCCTGCTGTCGGCCCTGGTCGAGGAGGCGGTCAGCGTCGGCGACCTGGTGCGCCTGATGACCTTCCGGCAGGGTCAGGCCAACCTGGTGGAGCTCACGCTGGCCGAGGACGCGCCGGTGGTGGGCCAGCGGGCGGGCTCGGTGCCGTGGCCGGTGGACGCCGCCCTCGTGGCGATCCTGCGCGAGGGCCGGGTGCTGGTCCCGTCGGCCGACGACCCGCTGGAGGCCGGCGACGAGCTGCTGTTCGTGGCCAACCAGGAGGTCGAGCACGAGCTCACCGTCCTGCTGTCGGCCCACGGGCGTCCCTGACCCGCACCGACTCGGGCCCCGGGACACGCACCCGGGGCCTTCGCGTCGGACCAGACGGACGGCTACGCAGGCGGCTGAACGGGCGGCTGGGCGGGCTGCTGGAGACCGGGCTCGATCGGGGTGCGGCCCCGGGCGAGCACCCACACCATCGCGGCCAGCGCCGCGACCTGCAGCGGCCAGCCCAGGGCGATCTTGGCCACGCCGAGGGCGGTCACCTGGTCCGCCCAGTAGAGCGGCAGCTGGACCACCACCCGCAGCAGGCAGGGCAGCATGAGCAGCCACGTCAGCCGCGAGCACAGCCGGACCAGCGCGGGGTCGTTGTGCCAGGCCGTCGGGTCGCCGGTCACCGAGCCGATCAGGAAACCCACGACCGGCCAGCGGACCACGATCGACAGCAGCATGCCGGCGGCGTAGCCCCCGTTGTAGAGGATTCCCGGCAGGAACACGTCCTTGGCGTCGCCGGTGCGGGTCGCGAAGAACGCACCGATGCCGATGCCGACGAGGCTGTTGAGCACGAACTGCGGCGTCGTGCGCTGCGCGAGCCGCACCAGCAGCAGCACCACCGCCGAGGCGATGCCGACGATCAGCGAGGCCTTCAGCTCGTTGGTGCCCACCCAGGTGCCGGTGAAGGCGATCGTGGGCACGGCCGCCTCGACGATCCCGCGCCTGCCGCCCAGCGCCTTGCTCATCTGGGCACGGACGGCCGCCTCAACCGTGGCGTGCGCCGCAGGGGCCGTCATGTCCGCTGTGCTCATACGGTCTCCTGAGAGATCAAGGGCCACCGGCCGGGCGTAGCTCGTAGCGGGGATTGAACATGACCTTGCGGCCGTCCTGGACGCTGACCAGACCTTCGGCCCGCACCACCCGGCCCGGCTCGATGCCGGCGATCTTCCGGCGACCGAGCCAGACCAAATCGATCACGTCCGACCCGTCGTACAACTCGGCCTCGAGGGCGGGCGCGCCGCCGCGCGGACGGAGGGTCACGGTGCGCAGCGTGCCCGCCACACATGTCCGCTGACGCTCACCGCATCGCGCGATGGGAGTGGCACCCTGCTGCTCCAGGTCCTCCTGGAGCTCGGCGGCCTCCAACTCGGCCTGGCTGGTGGTCAGCCGTCGGAAGAAGCCCCGCAGTCCGCCGCGTCTGGCAGGCTCCGGCGTGCCCATTGGTCACTCACCCAGCTTCCTCACTCGCCGTCCCCTTCGGGGGGATACGTCGTCCTCGCTCCAGCCTAGGCCCGTCGTTTCCCACCGCAGCATACGTGAGCCGTCCATGGGTCAGAAGGACGGTCAGGGCAGGGCTTTTCCCCCTATCAGGTCAACCGGTACCGCCCGGGGACGGGGATCAGCGGATCTCCTGGATTTCGGGACCGCGCTCGAAGGGCCGGAACTCCTCCCGCCGGGCCCCCTGCTCCTCCACGGCCTGCCGCGCCTCGGCGGGCAGGCGGAGCGGGATCGCCTCTCTGGGTGGCATCGGCTCGTCACCGCGCACGACCACGATGTCGCGCACGACGTCCTCCAGGATCCGCGCCGCATCCGGGTCGGCCGCCGCCGGACCGCTGATGACGCCCTGCAGGAACCAGCGGGGGCCGTCCACGCCGAGGAAGCGCACCGGCTGCGGCTCCGTCTGCCCCTGCGCGGGCGCCCGTCCGGCGAGCTCAGGGCCGAAGGGCCCTTCCCGCTCCTCGACGGAGCCGCCGGCGGCGGCCACGTCACGGGCGAGTTCGGCCCGCACCTCGTCCCAGGTCCCGCCGCGCTTGGGCGCGGCGAGCGCCTGCACCTGCAGCAGGCTCCCCTCCAGCAGGACGAGCGCCCCGGTGATCTGGTCGCCGTCCACTCTGAGCTGGATCTCGAACCCGGGACCGACGGGCAGGCGCAGGCCCCCCAGGTCCACCCGCTCGGCCTCGGGATAGTCGTCGTCGGAATCCCAGGGGCCCGTCGCCCGCGTCGGGGCGGGAGCCTCCTCCCGCACGACGGCTGGTGCGGTCTCCTCCTCCGCGCGTCGCCGGCGTCGCAACACTTGTCTCACTCTCCTCGCATCGTGGCCCGTTTCACGGGCCCCGCGGTGTCAGCTCCCCGTCGAGCCGAACCCGTTCGTGCCCCGTAGGGAGCCGGGCAACCGGTCGACCTCGTAGAACGCGGCCCTTTCCACTCGCTGGACCACGAGCTGGGCGATGCGGTCGCCGCGCCGGAGCCGTACCGCGTCCTTGGCGTCGGTGTTGATCATCGTCACCCGGATCTCGCCCCGGTAGCCGGCGTCGATCGTGCCCGGCGCGTTGACCAGCGTGACTCCGTGCCGGGCCGCCAGGCCCGAACGCGGATGGACGAAGGCGGCGTACCCGTCCGGCAGCGCGATGGCGACACCAGTCCGCACGACCGCCCGCTCCCCGGGCAGCAACTCGACGTCCTCCGCCGCGTACAGGTCGGCTCCGGCGTCACCCGGATGCGCGTACGACGGGAGCGGAAGGCCGGGGTCGAGCCGGTGGATCAGGATCTCGACGCTCATGAGGCATGACCCTACCCGTTGTGCTGGGGGGACACCGCCTCTCCCGCCTCGGAGGACGGGCGTGCCGCGTCCGGCTCCTGCCCGCGCTGCCCGTGCTCCCCCGGAGAGGCGGGCTGGGGCGCGTGAGAGGACGCGGGCTCCGCGCCGGGCTCCGGCTGCGGGGGCACGTTCCCGGCTCCATCCTCCTTGACATCGGGCGGGCCGCTTTCGGCCGGCGGCTCGATGGCGGGCTGGCCGCGGCGCAGTGCGGGCAGCGCGCGGTAGATGACCGCCGTGAGCGGCACCGCCACCACGGCGCCCGCGATGCCGCCGAGCACGCCGCCGACCGCGAGGACGAGAATGATCGCCAGAGGGTGGAACTCCAGGGCACGGCCCACGATGAGCGGCTGGAGCACGTGGTTTTCCAGCTGCTGCTCGACCACGAGGATGCCCACGAAGATCAGCGCGTACACCCAGCCCTGGGAGCCGAAGGTGACCAGTGTCGCGACGCCGCCCGCGAACAGGATGCCGACGATCGGGATGAAGCTGGCCAGGAAGACCAGCACCGCGAGGGGCGCCCACAGCGGCACCCGCATCCCGGCGAGCACCACTCCGATCACGAGCCCGTGGATGGCCGCGACGGCGACCGTGCCGTGCACGTAGTGGGAGATCGTCGCCCATGCGGCCCGGCCCGCCAGGTCCACGCGCGGCGCGGCGCCGCCGAACGCCCGCAGGAACCAGGCCCAGATCCGCTCGCCGTCCTTCAGCAGGAAGAAGGTCACGAAGAGGATCAGCACGATGGAGGTGAGCACCTCGACGACCGCGGTGGCGCCGCTCAGCACCGTGCTGGTGATCTGGCTGCGATATTGAGTGATCTGGCTGCTGAGCTGGTCCACGAAGTCGGCGATCTGCGCCTCCTTCAGGTGGAGGGGGCCGTGCAGCAGCCAGTTCTGGACGTTGCGCACGGTGACCTGGATCTGCACGACCAGCTTGGGGAACTCCTCGTTCGCCCGCACGCCGATCAGGAACCCGATGCCGATGATCAGCGCGAGGCCGAGCAGCATCGTGATCCACGTCGCGTAGATCGGCCTCAGTCCGGCAGTGCGCAGCCTCCGGGTCAGCGGGTACAGCAGGGCCGCGAGCAGCAGCGCGACCACCACCGGCATGACGACGAAGCTGATCCTGCCGATGATCTGCCACAGGAAGTAGACCATCGCGCCGAGCAGCAGCAGCCGCCAGCTCCACGCGGCCATCGTGGCCAGCGTCGGCGGGACCCTCTGCGTGGTACTGCGGTTAGACGGGATCACGGATCCAGCCTGGCATGTCGGCGGACGGGACGCGCAGTCGTTTTACCCGCGTATGGTGGTCGTTTCGCCGCGACCTCGCCGCAGGCCCCGGCTTGCGGGCCGCCGCCGCACCGAAACGCCCGGGAACGTCCTGGAACGTCCCAAACATCGCCGGCCGCCGCCGTCCACACGGCGGCGGCCGGCGTGGCCTCACACGGTCAGGGTGGCGACCGCGTCGAGCGGGGCGTCACCGGGTTCGAGGACGAACTCCTCGACGTTGCCGGCCGCGCACAGGTCGTCCTGGGCCAGCCGGACCAGGTCCGCCTGGTCTCCCGACACGATCAGCCGGGAGACCTCGGCCCGCATCGACAGCCGTGCCTCGGACTTGGCCCGCCGCACCCGGCGGAGCACCTCCGCCGCGGCGTCGAGCACCGCAGGATCGCCGAGCCGCGCCTCGGGCAGGTCTCCAGCGGACGGCCAGGCGGCGCGGTGCACCGAGCCCTCCCGCCACCACGACCAGACCTCCTCGGTCACGAACGGCAGGAAGGGCGCGAACAGCCGCAACAGCACATCCAGCGCCCGTCGCAGGGCGGCGACGGCGGAGGGGTCCCCGGCGTACGCCCGGGCCTTGACCAACTCCAGGTAGTCGTCGCAGAACGACCAGAAGAACCGTTCCGTCCGCTCCAGCGCCCGGGTGTAGTCGTACGACTCGAACGCCTCGGTCGCCTCGGCCACGACCGCACGCAACGCGGCCAGCATGGACAGGTCGACCGGCTCGGTGACCTCGCCGCCGCTCCCGGACCCGAAGCCGAGCACGAACTTCGACGCGTTGAGGATCTTGATGGCCAGCCGGCGGCCGATCTTGATCTGTCCGGTGTCGAACGCCGTGTCGGTGCCGGGACGCCCGTTCGCCGCCCAGTAGCGGACCGCGTCGGAGCCGTACTCCTCCAGCAGGCCCATGGGCGTGACCACGTTGCCCTTGGACTTGGACATCTTCTTGCGGTCGGGATCGAGGATCCACCCCGAGATCGCCGCGTGCCGCCAGGGCAGCGTCCCGTGCTCCAGGTGCGACCGCACGACGGTGGAGAACAGCCAGGTACGGATGATCTCGTGGGCCTGGGGCCGCAGGTCCATCGGGAAGACGCGGCGGAACAGATCGCCGTCGCGCTCCCACCCGGCGGCGATCTGCGGGGTCAGCGAGGACGTCGCCCAGGTGTCCATGACGTCGGGGTCGGCGGAGAAGCCGAGCGGCTTGCCGCGCTGGTCCTCGGTGTAGCCGGGCGGCACGTCGCTGGACGGGTCGACCGGCAACGCCGACTCGGGCGGGACGATCGGCGCGTCGTAGACCGGCTCGCCCTCGGCGTCGAGCGGGTACCAGACCGGGATCGGCACGCCGAAGAACCGCTGGCGGGAGATCAGCCAGTCGCCCGCGAGGCCCTCCACCCAGTTGTCGTACCTGACCCGCATGTGCGGCGGGTGCCACTCCAGCTCCCGGCCGCGCTCCAGCAGCTCGGCGCGCAGCCGCGCGTCCCTGCCGCCGTTGCGGATGTACCACTGCCGGGTGGTGACGATCTCGAGCGGCCGGTCGCCCTTCTCGTAGAACTTGACCGGCCGCTGGATCTTGCGCGGCTCGCCGTCCAGGTGGCCGGACTCGCGCAGCATCTCCACGATGCGCTCGCGCGCGCTGTGCACCGTCTTGCCGGCCAGCGCGGCGTACGGCTCGGCCGGCACGCCCTGCGGCGGCTCGGGGAGCAGACGGCCGTCCCAGCCGATCACCGGCCGGGTGGGCAGGTCCAGCTCGCGCCACCAGGTGACGTCGGTGACGTCACCGAACGTGCAGATCATCGCGATGCCCGAGCCCTTGTCGGGCTCGGCGAGGTGATGGGCGACGACCGGCACCTCGACCCCGAAGACCGGGGTGCGGACGGTGGTGCCGAACAACGGCCGGTAGCGCTCGTCGTCGGGATGGGCGACCAGCGCCACGCAGGCCGGGATCAGCTCGGGCCGGGTCGTCTCGATCCACACCATGCCCTCGGCGCCGTCGCCGTCAGGACGCTCGAACCCGATGCGGTGGAAGGCGCCGGGCCACTCCCGGTCCTCCAGCTCGGCCTGGGCCACGGCGGTGCGGAACGTCACGTCCCACAGGGTCGGGGCCTCGGCGACGTACGCCTCGCCGCGGGCGAGGTTGCGCAGGAACGCGCGCTGCGAGGCGGCCCGGGCTCCCGCGTCGATGGTCGCGTAGGTCATCGACCAGTCCACCGACAGGCCGAGGCGGCGCCACAGCTCCTCGAACGCCTTCTCGTCCTCGGCGGTCAGCCGCTCGCACAACTCGATGAAGTTGCGACGCGAGATCGGCACCTGCCGCTTGGCGTCCGGCTTCTCCGGCGGGGTGAAGCCCGGGTCGTACGGCATGGACGGATCGCAGCGCACGCCGAAGTGGTTCTGCACGCGACGCTCGGTGGGCAGGCCGTTATCGTCCCACCCCATCGGGTAGAAGACCTCGCGCCCCCGCATCCGCTGGTAGCGGGCGATCGTGTCCGTGTGCGTGTAGGAGAAGACGTGCCCCACATGGAGGGACCCGGACACGGTGGGCGGCGGTGTGTCGATGGAGTAGACCTCGTCCCTGCCCCGGGACCGGTCGAACCGGTAAACGCCCCCGGCCTCCCAGCGCTCTACCCATACCGCCTCCAAGCCGTCGAGTGTTGGTTTCTCGGGCATCGCTGCGGGGAGTCGCTGTTCGGTCATGCCACCACATGGTATGGCGTGGACCGTCGCCCCGCGGGGAGACACTAAGGTCGTTATCGAGGAGGAATCATGGCGGACACGGTTCGGGAGGCCAAGCGCGAACTCGGCGCGACGGACAAACCCGACATGCAGTGGCGGATCGTCGGCGGCCTGCTCGGCTTGGCCGTGGGCTTCTGCTCGCGCAAGGTGCTGTCGTTCGCGTGGGAGAGGGCGACCGGCAAGAAGCCGCCGGCGAGCGCCGACTCCCCCGACATCGGGCTCGGCGAGGCGATCGCGTACGCCGTGGTGATGGGCCTGGGCATGGAGATCACGCGCATCGTCGTCACGCGGTCGGCGGCGAAGAAGTGGCGTTCCTGGAAGGACGCCGCCCGAGACCTCACTCCGTAGGAGCGACCGGCTCCCCGGATTCCAGAGCCGTGAGGAAGTCGCTGGCCCACCTGTCCACGTTGTAGGTGGCGACCCTGCGCCTGAGCGAGCGCATCCTGCGCGCCAGCTCGTGCGGGGTCGCCCGCATCGCCGCCAGCATCGTCCGCTTCATGCCGTCGATGTCGTACGGGTTGACCATGTAGGCCTGGCGCATCTCGTCGGCCGCACCGGCGAACTCGCTCAGCACGAGCGCCCCGCGCAGGTCGTGGCGGCAGGCGACGTACTCCTTGGCGACGAGGTTCATGCCGTCGCGCAGCGGCGTGACGACCATGACGTCGGCCGCCAGGTAGAGGGCCGCCAGCTCCTCCTTGGCGTACGACTGGTGCAGGTAGGAGATCGGCATCCGGCCGAGCACGCCGTGCTCGCCGTTGATGCGGCCCACTCTCAGCTCGATGTCGTTGCGCAGCCGGATGTACTCGGCGACGCGCTCCCGCGTGGGGGTCGCGACCTGGACGAAGACCGCCTCGTCCGGCTTGATCGCGCCGTCTTCGAGCAGCTCGCCGAACGCCTTGAGCCGCTGGCCGATCCCCTTGGTGTAGTCGAGCCGGTCGACGCCCAGCAGCACGTGCTCCGGATCGCCCAGCTCCGCGCGGATCTCCTTGGCCCGCTGCTGGATGCGGGGCTCGCGGACGAGCTGGTCCAGCTCGCCGTAGTCGACCGAGATCGGGAACGACTCCGCGCGCACCGTCCGGTCTTCGAGCTGGATCTCGTTGCGGAGGTACTGCACCCCGAGCAGGCGGCGGCACAGGCGCAGGAAGTTGGCCGCGCCGCCCGGCCGCTGGAAGCCCACGAGATCGGCCCCGAGCAGGCCCTCGAGGATCTCGGTGCGCCAGGGCAGCTGGTAGAACAGCTCGCCCGGCGGGAACGGGATGTGCAGGAAGAAGCCGATCTTCAGGTCGGGCCGCAGCTTACGCAGCATCGCGGGCACGAGCTGGAGCTGGTAGTCCTGCACCCATACGACCGCGCCGGGCGCCGCCGCGTCCGCGGCCGCGCGGGCGAACCGGTCGTTGACCGCCCGGTAGGCGTCCCAGAGCACGCGCGAGTAGACGGGCGTGGCGACCACGTCGTGGTAGAGCGGCCACAGGGTGGCGTTGGAGAAGCCCTCGTAGTACAGCTCGACCTCGAGCTGGGACAGCGGGATGGGGATGAGGTGCATGCCGTCGTGGTCGAAGGGCTTCAGCTCCTCGCCCGCCGCCCCCGTCCAGCCGAGCCAGGCCCCGTCACGACGTTGCATGACGGGCGCGATGGCGGTGACGAGCCCGCCCGGGCTGCGCCGCCACTCGTTCTCGCCCACGCGATCGACCGGTAGCCGGTTCGCGACGATCAGAAATGAGCTGGTGCCACGCATGCATCTCCTCCAGGTGGTCGCCTGTGACCACCATACGGAAAGTCACCAGTGACCCCCATACCCGTAAGGACGTGCACAATTCCCACCGGTTGTTGTGAGAATGATCTCATGCAGCTCATGCGGGGTCGGCAAGAGGTTTAGACCAATCAGTGACACTTCCCTACCGGGATGATCGGGGCGGACCGAGAGTGCCGATTGGGACGGGCACCTGGGCTGATACGTGTTCCCGGGGGACGGGGGGCCACACGCGCGAGGGGGACAGAACGGTGCGGCGGAGGTCGGTCCGGAGAGGATCGGTCCGGCGGCGGCGCGTCGGCCGGGTGGCAGGGCGTCAGCCGGGCGGCAGGGCGCGCTGGCGGCGCAGGTCCGCCCGCACGGAGCTCGCGAGCTTCTTGGTGGCGGCCCGGTTCAGCGCGCCGCCGGCCACGGCGCCGGTGAGGAAGGGGCCGAGCGTGGTGAGGTGACGGCCGAGCGTGCGCATCAGGCGGTTGCGCAGCGCGGTCTTGGCGGCGGTCCCGAGTGCGATCGTGGCCGAGCCGGGGGCGAGGGGGTTGACGCCCCGCTGCTTCGACCAGGCGAGCGCGAACGCGGCCGCCCTCTGGGTGCCGTTGCCGGGGACCTCCACGCCGTATACCTCGTGCAGTTCGGCGAGAAGCTTCACTTCGATCGCCGCGACGACCAGCGTCTCGGCCACGATCTGAGCGGGCGCGGACAGCAGGAGCGGCGGGGCGGCGAACTCGGCCGCGGCGAGCGCCCCGCCGACCGCGCCGACCGCCGTCGTCGCCTTCGCGGCGGTGCGGACGAGATCGTCGGCGAGCTGCTCGCCGGTGAGCCCGTAGTGGTGTTCCCGCAGCGTCTCGTAGTCCCGTACCGGTAACCGCGGGGCGATGTTCATGAAGACGTCGGCCATCCATCGGCCCCGCCCGGTTCCCCGTTCTCGTGCCTTCCTGGCGGACTGCACCAAGGCCCCGCTGAGGCGGCCGAGCAGCCGACGCCGCTCGGCCCCGTCCGTCTCCTCAGAGGCGACGAGTTTGCCGACCAGGTCGGCGACCTCGTTGTTTGATCCATCCGCTGATGAAGTCACGGACCCTCCCAAGGGTCTCCTAGGCGGCACACTCTCGGCAGACCTGCTGGCCGTTCTTCTCGGAGGCCAGCTGGCTGCGGTGGTGCACCAGGAAGCACCGCGAACAGGTGAATTCATCGGCCTGCCGAGGAATCACCCGCAGCGAGAGCTCCTCGTTCGACAGGTCCGCCCCCGGCAGCTCCAGCGACTCGGCCAGATCGGTCTCGTCGATGTCGATGCTGCCCGACGACTTGTCGCTCCTACGCGCCTGGAGTTCCTGGAGGCTGTCCTCGTTGAGGTCGTCGTCGGTCTTACGCGGGCTGTCGTAGTCGGTAGCCATCTGCTACTCCATCCCCCTCATCTATCTGCCTGCGCCTGTGTCGCGCGTGGATAACGCTCGGAAGGCCGGTGTTGTGCCCGCGGGGGCCAGTAAATTGTGCAATCGGTACCCGCTTGAACGAACACTGAACCTTCCGACACGCGAGGGGCATCCCTCCGAGGGCTGCGGTTAGCCAAATATGGCGAAAACCACAGTATCGGCGGTATCCCCACCGCGTTTCGACGGCACATCCAACCACATGTGCGGCGCACACGCTCCATCAGCGCGCCGACTGCGGCGTCCCCGGAGACGCCCCGGTTCCGGAGAGACGCACCGTCACCACGAGCCCGCCCCCGTCGCGGGGGACGGCGGCGACCGTTCCGCCGTGCGCGCGGACGATCGCGCGCACGATGGACAGGCCGAGACCCGCGCCCTTGGCGGACTGGACCCGGTCGGCGTTCAGTCGCCGGAACGGCTCGAACAGGCTCTCCACCTCGTACGCGGGAACGTGCGGTCCCGTGTTCGCGACCTGAACAACCGCACCCCCGTCGACAATTCCCGTACGGATCCACACCTTCCCGGACTCGCCGATATTGTGCTTGATCCCGTTCTCGACGAGGTTGGAGACACAGCGTTCTATGAGAACGGGGTCGCCCGTCGTGGCCGCCGGATGAAGATCGTGCTCCACCGTGACCCCCTCCTCCGCGGCGAAGGGGGCCAGTTGCTCCACCGCCGTCCTTGCGACCTCCTGAACGTCCACCGGCTTGCGCACCGACAGCTCGCGCTCGCTACGGGCGAGCAGCAACAGGCCCTCGATCAGCCGCTCGTTGCGCGCGGTGGTGCCGAGGAGCGTGCGCCCGAGCACCTTGAGGTCGTCCGACGCCTCGGGGTCGGACAGGGCGACCTCCAGCACCGTGCGGTTGATCGCCAGCGGCGTCCGCAGTTCGTGCGAGGCGTTGTCCACGAACCTCCGCTGCGCGTCGAAGGCGGTGTTGAGCCGGGTGAGCATCGCGTCGAAGGTGTCGGCCAGCTCCTTCAGCTCGTCGTCGGGGCCCTGCAGGTCGATGCGCTCGTGGGCGAGCGAGGTCTCCGACAGCTTCCGGGCGGTCGCCGTCATCTTCATGACGGGCCGCAGCGCGCGGTCCGCCACGACGTACCCGAGCATCAGGGCGAGGATCCCCACGCCCGCCAGCGCCAGCAGCGACCGCTTCAGCAACTCGGCCCGCGCCACCCCGGTGACCTCCGCCTGCGCGGCGGCGAACGAGTGGTTGGCCTCGTCGATCCACTCCTGCGGCACGCTCCCGCGCGGGAAGATGATCTGCGGCACGCTCTGCCAGCCGACGTCGATCGCCTGGCCGATCAGCACGTACATGACCATCACGAGCAGCGCGCCGGCGACGAAGACCAGCGCGGCGTACGTGAGGGTCAGGCGCCAGCGGATGCTGACGCGGTTCTGCAGCGACTTCATCTCGCCGAACAGGTTGGCCCGTTGCACCGGGTGGGCGACCAGGGGTGGCGGGCCGTCCCAGGCGGGCGGGCCGCTGGGCGGCGGCGGAACCTGACTGCGATAGGGACCCGTCCCCATCGGGTGCGCCATCCTGCGGGCGGCACCCGCCGCGGACCGGTCGCCGGCCGGGGCCGCCGCCGCGTCCGTGGGCGTCGTGTCCTCCCGGGACGTCGTGGCGTCCGGGGGCGTCGTGGCCGCACCCGATCCGCCGGGCGGCGGAAGGATCCGGGGCGTCCCCCTCTCGGAGGTGTCACGCGGTTCTGTCACAGGGCCCCCTCCCCCGGGACGCGGCGGCGAAGACGGCGGCCGCGCGGGTCGTCACAGCCGGTACCCGACACCGGGCACGGTTTCGATGACCGGCGGATCGCCCAGCTTCTTGCGCAGCGTCATCATGGTCACCCTGACGACGTTGGTGAACGGGTCGATGTTCTCGTCCCACGCCTTGTCGAGCAGGTCCTCCTGGCTAACGACGGCGCCCTCGGCCCGCATCAGCTCCTCCAGCACCGCGAACTCCTTCTTGGTGAGGTGGATCTCGGCCCCGTCCCTCGTCACCTGGCGCCTGCCCGGGTCGAGCCGGATGCCGGCGCGCTCCAGCACCGGCGGCAGCGCCGGCGCGGACCTGCGGCCGAGCGCACGCACCCGGGCCACGAGCTCCATGAACACGAACGGCTTGGCGAGGTAGTCGTCGGCGCCGAGCTCCAGCCCCTCGACCTTCGCGTCCACGTCGCCCGCGGCCGTCAGCATGATGATCCGCGAGGCCGACCGCTGGGCGACCAGCCGGCGGGCGACCTCGTCACCGTGCACCCTGGGCAGGTCGCGGTCGAGCACGATGACGTCATAGTCGATGTAGCCGGTCTTCTCCAGAGCGGCGGCGCCGTCGTAGGCGACGTCCACGGCCATCGCCTCCCGGCGGAGGCCGGTGGCGATCGCGTCCGCGAGCACCCGCTCGTCCTCCACCACAAGCACGCGCATCAAGTCCTCCTAGCTGGTAAGACGCCCTCATTGTGGTCATATTCGACGTAAGCCGCCGGTAAGGGGTTCCGGCACTCTACGTGACGTAGAGCACAAAAATTCACAGGTTTACGGTCGCTCCGGACATGGGTAAGGCCTCGGACACCCTCCATTGTCGTGTGCCGGGGAAGGGTGCGTCTCTCCGCAGGGATCCGCGCCGGAGCCCCCGTGACACGTTTCGCCCCCTGAGAAAGAAGGTGAGATGGGCGAGTTCACGACCACGATCGAAACCAGGCTCGACCAGGCCTACAAGGGTCTTGAAGAGGCCACTACGAGCGGGGACGACTTCCTCGCCGACACCCTCACCGCCGAGATCGAGGACCTGCACCGCCTCGCCGAGGATCACGGCATCTCCATCCAGCGCTGACCGCTACCGACACTGACGAGGGGGCCCGCCGATCGGCGGGCCCCCTCGCCTGTCTGTGCATCGGGCGAAGCCGTCGCGAACTCCACGGAAATTCACGGCGACTACGACGTGCAGGTGATCGACCGCCCTGTGCCGAGGACGTGCGGGTGATCGACCGCCCTGTGCCGAGCTCGCCTCGTCCACGCCGAGCTTGAGCGGCCGGGCGATCGCCTCGGCGTTCGTCTCCAAGCCCGGGCCGTCGTGGTCTGCTCCTCGCTCTGCGGTCCGCCCCGACGATCCGTCCCACCGGCGTCACGCGAAGTCGTCGCGGTCCACGTCGGCCTCGGACATGGCCTCCTTGAGCTTGGCGGCCATCTCAGTGTCCTCCGGCTCCGGCCGGATGTCCTCCGGCCGGGCGGGCGCGGCCTGCTGGGACAGGGCCTCGTCGTTCTGGTCGGTCTTGGGCGCGCTCTCCTCCGGCATCGCCATGTTGGCGCTCCTTCCGTGTCGCTTCGGGCTCCTCGCGCCGCGTACCCCGGCGTTGAAAGGGCATGCGAGCCGGACCGGGCCGAATTCGCGCAGGTGAGTGCGGCCGCGGGGAGGCAGCGGGTTTGCCGCCAAGGGGGCGGGAAGAGCCGTCGTCTCCGCAGCGTCACGCAAGCACGAGAGGTGGATCGCCATGGAACAGGGCGGCATCGAACGCGACCGGCCCGGCCAGGAGCACGAGCCGGGCTCGCCGGAGGGCCTGAGCAGGCAGGAGGTGGACAGCCGCAGCGATCTCGCGCGGTGGATCAGCGGGACGCACGTCTTCCCGGCGAGCCGGCACGACCTGCTGGCCCGCGCCGAGTCCGAGTCGGCGCCGGACGGAGTGCTGTCCGCCCTGCGCGCGCTGCCGGACCGGACCTTCGCCAACGTCGAGGACGTCGCGCGCGAACTCGGCGCCGGCGGCGAGCAGCGCGGCTGAGCACCATGCACGGCGCGCTTGAGAGCGCGCCGGACCGTGGCGCCGGCCTGTCGACCCGGCCGGCGCCGCGCGGACGCTCTCGGGGTGCGGGATTCTCGGTCACGTCCGGGGGCCGCGCACGCCCAAAGGCCTCAGGCGCGCCCGGAGCGCCCGGGTCTCAGGCGCGCTCGGGTCCTCAGGTGCCCGGAGGCCTCAGTCGCGCTCGGGGTCGAGGGGGACGAGCAGGTCGTGCAGTTCCTCGAAGAGTCCCGGGGCCGCGCACACGGTCATGTCGGGACCGACCGGCTTGCCGTTAAGGCCGCCGATCCGGGCCCCGGCCTCCACGGCGATCAGGCCCGCCGCCGCGTGGTCCCAGTAGTTGGTGCCGCGCTCGTAGTAGGCGTCGACGCGGCCCGTCGCGACCGAGCAGAGATCGACCGCGCAGGAGCCGCCGCGCCGGATGTCCCTGACCTGGGGCACCACCTGGGCCAGCACCTCGGCCTGCACCCGGCGGCGTCCGGCCGCGTAGCCGAACCCGGTGGCGACGAGGGCCTTGGCCAGCGGGACGCCGGTGTTGCAGCGCAGCCGCTCGCCCCTCAGCCAGGCGCCCCCGCCTTTCGACGCCGTGAACAGCTCGCCGCGCGGCACGTTGTGCACCGCTCCCGCGACGATCTCTCCGTCCACTTCGACGCCGATGCTGACCGCCCAGTCCGGCAGGCCGTACAGGAAGTTGACCGTGCCGTCGATGGGGTCGACGACCCACCGGACGCCGCCCTCGCCGGGGGTGTCGCCGCCCTCCTCGCCGAGGATCGCGTCGCGCGGCCTGGCCTCGGCGATCCTGCCGCGGATCAACTCCTCCGCCGCCCGGTCGAGCGCGGTGACGACGTCGGTGGGGCTCGACTTGGTGGCGAGCACCTCGGGCCGCGCCGGCCGCTTGGCGAGGAGCATCTGCCCGGCCTCCTCCGCTATGCCGGTCGCCAGCTCCAGCAGCTCCTCCACCCGCGCGCGGTCATGCCGGTACTCTCGCTCGTCCATCCTGGCCTGCCCCCTCCTCGTACGTGCTCACACCGAAGCGGCCGACGCGGGGCGTCGGCCGCATGAGGGACATCCTCCCAAATCAGGATGTACCGCCATTCAACGGTCAGCTCAGGGACGGCGGCCGGGTCCACTCCTCATCCAGGACGTGCTGGGACAGGAAGGCCAGAACGGTCTCGTACCAGGCGATCGCGTTGCCGGGCTTGAGCACCCAGTGGTTCTCGTCGGGGAAGTAGAGGAACTTCGACTCGACCCCCGAACGCTGGAGGTCCCACCACAGCCGCAGGCCCTCGCCGATCGGCACGCGGTAGTCCTTGTCGCCGTGGATCACCAGGATCGGCGTCCTGATCTCCCCGAGCGACCGGTGGGGCGACAGCCGGGCATACCGGGCGGACCCGAGGACGCCGAACTCCCGCTGCCAGTAGTTCGCCCCGTCGGTGGTGCCCACGAACTGCTCCAGGTTCCACAGCGAGGCGTGGGTCACGATGGCGCGGAACCGGTCGGTGTGCCCGGCGACCCAGTTGGCCATGTAGCCGCCGAACGAGCCGCCCATCGCCGCCGTGCGCTGCTCGTCGATCTCCGGCCGCTTGAGGCACTCGTCGGTGATCGCCATGAGGTCGGCATGGGTCACCGGCCCCCAGTCGCCCCAGCCGCGCTGGAGCATGTCCTGGCCGTACCCGGTGGACAGGCAGGGGTCGGGCAGCAGCACGGCATAACCGTGCCCGGCCATGATCCAGGGGTTCCAGCGCCAGCTCCAGTCGTTCCAGCTCCCCAACGGGCCGCCGTGGATCCACAGCAGGAACGGCACCGGGTCCTCGGCGGTCGCCTCCGCGGGCACGACCAGCCAGCCGCGGATCTCGGTCCCGTCCTCGGCCGTCGCGGTCACCTCGGTCAGCGTGCCGGGCAGGTCGAGCGGCGGCGTGGGCGAGGGCAGCGTCGTCACCGAGCCGTCGGCGGCGATCCGCACCGGCCGCGGCGGCGAGTCGACCGCGCCGCGCAGGGCGTAGACCGAGCCGTCGGGGGCCGGGCACAGCTCGGCGTAGGCGCCGTCGTCCGAGGTCACCCGGGTGACCTCACCGTCGAGGGGGACGCGGAAGACCGGCCTGCGGCCCCGCTGGTCGGCGGCGAAGAAGATCTCTCGCGAGGAGGGCGCCCACGCGACCGACGCGGGGAAGATCTCCCCGGCGACGGCCCGTCCCTCGCCGGTGGCCAGGTCGATCACCCACAGGTCGAGCGCGATCGGCATCTCCTCGGTGCCGTGCCGCTCCCGCAGGCAGGCGACGTGCCGCCCGTCGGGCGACACCGTGACCGGCCCGGCGAAGTCGTGCCCGCCGGACGTCGCGAGCGTGCGCCGCGACCCGTCCGCCACGTCGATCGTGACCAGGTCCCAGCGGATGTCGCCGTTCGGGAGCGGCACCCGCCAGGTCGAGACCACGGTCCGCCCGTCCGGGGTGAGGTCGAACGACAGGTGCTCGTCCAGCGCGCCGCCGGGCTCCGGAGTGAGGTCCCGCACGTCCTCCAGTCCCTCGCGCACGGCGCGGCCCGCGAAGAACCGGTTCTGCGCCGGGCCGAGGTCGTGGTCCCAGTAGCGCACCGGGTAGCCCTCGTGCAGGATCGCGCTCACCCCGGCCTCCTCACGGGCCTTGCGGCGCTCCTCCTCGGTGCCGGCGTCACCGGGCAGCACCTGCGAGGTGTGGACGACCGCGTCGCCCGCCGCCCGCACCGCGCCGATCCCGCCGGGGCGGGTGGCGAGGCGCACCGGCTCGCCGCGCTCGGGCAGCAGCCACAGGGCGGCGCTGTCGCCGCCGCTCTCCTTCGCCGTCTCGTCGGGCCGCCGTGAGACGAAGAACAGGGTCCCGTCGGGGGCGAACTCGGCCCCCGCCTCCCCCTTCGCCGACCGGGTCAGCCGGCGGGGCTCGCCTCCGGGGTCCTGGGGGATCTCCCACAGCGCGGTGCCGTACGACTTGCCGTCGGGGTTGAGCGACTGGACCACGGACACGAGCCGGGTCCCGTCGGGCGACAGCCGCAGGGCGTTCACGCGCGGCAGGGCCATGTATTCGCGGATGTCCGGAAATTGGCTCACCGCTCGAACCTACTCGCAGACACGCTGCCCGCCCAAGCCATACAGGCGCGGGCGGAACCGTCGTACCGTCCGCGTAAGGTGTGGCGCATGGGGAGCACCAACGGATACGACGCCCTGCTGGTCGTCTCCTTCGGAGGGCCGGAGAAACCCGAGGACGTCATGCCGTTCCTGGAGAACGTCGTGCGCGGCCGGGGCGTGCCGCGCGAGCGGCTGCTGGAGGTCGAGGCGCACTACCAGGGGTTCGGCGGGGTCAGCCCGATCAACCAGCAGTGCCGCGACCTGATCGCCGCGCTCGACGTGGATCTGCCGGTCTACTGGGGCAACCGCAACTGGCACCCGTTCCTCGAGGACACGGTGCTGCGGATGAAGGAGGACGGCGTCCGCAAGGCGGCGGCCTTCGTCACGGCGGCCTACAGCTCCTACTCCAGCTGCCGGCAGTACCTGGACGACATCGCCCGTGCCCGCGCCGCCGTCCCCGGCGCCCCGGAGATCGTCAAGCTCCGCCACTACTACGACCACCCCGGCTTCATCGCGGCGATGGCCGACCACACCCGCGAGGCCCTCGACCGGCTGCCCGCCGACGCCCGCGAGCAGGCCCGCCTCGTGTTCACCGCGCACAGCATCCCCGTCTCCATGGCCCGCACGGCCGGGCCCACGGGGGGTGCGTACGAGGCTCAGCTCAGGCGAACCGCCGAGCTGGTGACCGATCAGGCCGGTCAGGCACGGCCGGGCGAGGGGCGGGCCTGGGATCTGGTCTGGCAGAGCCGCAGCGGCCCGCCGCAGGTGCCCTGGCTGGAGCCCGACGTGTGCGACCACCTGGAGGCGCTACACGCCGAGGGCGTGCGGTCGGCCGTCCTGGTGCCCATCGGGTTCGTCTCCGATCACATGGAGGTCGTCTACGACCTCGACGTCGAGGCGGCGGCCACGGCCGACAAGCTCGGCATGGCCGTCACCAGGGCCTCGACCGCGGGCACCCATCCCCGGTTCGTGTCGATGGTGTCCGAGCTGCTCGCCGAGCCCGAGCCCGCCTCCTGCCCCGCCGCCTGCTGCCCGGCGCCCGTACGGCCCGCCCGCCCGCAGGCCTGACCCCGGGAACGCGCGACGGGTCGAGGAGCGGCACCGGACGCCGCCGGCGATTCGACCGCTCGTACGCGGACGCCTTCGCCTTCAACGTGGCGTTCAAGCGCGCCCGCGGCGTCAGCCCTTCGGCCTGGCGCGGGCAGTGGCGGTAAGAATCGGGGGCGCTGAGCGGGCGCGCCGCCGGCGCCCGGGGTCATGAGGCGTACGCGCGGGCGTAGGCGTCGGCGAGGGACAGGACCTTGTTCACGTAGTCCCAGGAGTGGTTGTAGAACCAGACGGACTTCCTGAGCTTGTCGCCGCCCGCGCCGGCGCCGTTGGCGCACAGGTACTTGGCGGCCGAGGGCACCGCGTCATAGGGGCTCCAGATGTCCGCCTCGCCGTCGCCGTCGCCGTCCACGCCGTACACCTTCCAGGTGGCGGGCATGAACTGCATCGGCCCGAGCGCCCCCGCGGACGAGGGGCCGTTGTTGCGGCCGTGGCTGCTCTCGACCTGGCCGATGGCGGCGAGGACGGTCCACGAGAGGCCGGGGCAGACGGTGGCCGCCCGCTGGTAGAGGTCCAGGTAGCTGCCGGGCCGTCCCACCAGCGCCTGTCCCGGGGTGGCCGTCGCCCGCGGCCGGACCGCTGCCTGCCCGACCCTGGCGACCTGCGCGCCCTTGCCGAGCAGGCGCTTGACCGCCGTGTCGCTCACCTCGCCCGGATCGCCGTGGACCAGCACCACGACGCCGCCGGGGAAGCCGAGCCTGTGCCCCAGGTCCTGGCTGACCAGGCCGTCCACGCCGGGCAGCCCGAGCGAGACCGAGGCCGCGACGCGCAGCTTGGGGCCGCGGTCGATCTGGTACTCCGCCCCGAGCACCATGCCGAGCCGCTTGATCGTGGCCGCGTCGGCGACCAGCTCGCCCCGCGCGAGCGCGCTCCACACCTCGGGGTGGTCGGCCACCCGCTTGGGCGTCCACGACCGGAACGTGGCCGGGTCGACCGCGAGCAGCCGCAGGGCCGTGCCCGACACGTGGACCGCGCCGCCGTCGGCGAGCGCCACCTTCTGCACGTGCCGCAGCTTGGCGATCTTCAGCAGGGTGCGCTCCGGCACCCGCTTCGGGGAGATCGCCAGCAGGTGCGGCGGCGTGACCTGCACGCCGGGCCCGCCGACGACGGGTGCGCTCGACGGCAGCGTACGGTCGGGCACGAGGCCGCCCGGCGTCGCCCGCGCGGCCGGAGAGGGGTCCGCCCGCGTCCCGTCGGTCTCCGCCGGTGTCGCGTCCCGTCCGGGCCGGCCGCCACCGGCCGCCAGCGCGCCCCTTTCCGGGTAGGTGACCAGGAAAGCGGTGCCCGCGGCGATGACGGTCAGGATCACGACCGCGAGGCCGGTCACGATCGGGCGGAGCCGCACGGAGACGGTACGAGTGGGCGATCTCACCTCAGACCTCGCACCCCCGACGCGGAAAAAATCACTTGCCTCATGATATGCGGGTAGGCGATAACCGAACCGGAGACAAACGCCGTCCGCGTGTCCCGGGGTCGCCCCGGGGCCGCCGCCGCTGTCGAACGGCCGGCCCGGACGCACACGCACCACCGTGCGGAAGGGAAACACACCATGGTCGGGCCGTATCGCGGGCTTTTCGGCACGCCCGGAGTCAAGGGCTTCGTCATCTCGGGGTTCATCGGGCGGGCGCCCATGTCGATGCTCGGCATCGGCGTCATCCTGCTGATCTCCGCCGTCACCGGGTCGTACGCGACCGCCGGGGCGGTATCGGCGGCCGTGTCGCTCGCGTTCGCCGTCGCCGCGCCCCTGTCGGGGCGGCTGGTGGACCGGTTCGGCCAGGCGAGGGTCCTCGTCCCGTTCGTCCTCCTGCACGCCGTCTCGATCACCGCCCTGATGCTGTGCGCGCACGCCGGGGCCCCGCGGTGGACGCTGTACGCCACGGGCGTGGCGTCCGGGGCGACCGGCCTGTCGCTGGGCTCGATGGTCCGGGCCCGCTGGTCGCACGTGCTCAAGGACCCCTCCCGGCTGCACACCGCGTTCTCGTTCGAGTCGGTGGCCGACGAGGTGATCTTCGTCGGCGGGCCGGCCTTCGTGACCGCGCTCACCACGGGCGTGAACGTCTACGCCGGGCTGATCGCCACCATCGTCCTCGCCGTGTCGGGCACCCTCGCCTTCGCCTGCTTCCGCGGCACGGAACCGCCGGTCGTACGCCACCGGGCCGCGGGCCGGTCCCCGATCGCGATCCCCGGCGTCGCGATGCTGTCGGCCGTCTTCCTCGCCATGGGGGCGGTGTTCGGCTCGATCGACATCATCACGGTCGCCTTCGCCGACGAGCGCGGCAGCAAGGCGGCCTCCGGCTTCCTGCTCGCCTCGATCGCGGCCGGCAGCATGGTCTCCGGCCTGTGGTTCGGCTCCCGCCAGTGGAAGATCAGCCTGCGCAGCCGGTTCGTCCGCGGCCTGTCGCTGTTCGCGGCCGGGCTCACGCCCGTGCTGCTGATGAACGACATCCGGGCGATGGTCCCGGCGCTCTTCCTCGCCGGTCTGTCGATCTCCCCCACGCTGATCACCGGGTTCTCCCTCGTCGAGCGCATGGTCCCGGCCGAGCAGCTCACCGAGGGCATGGCGTGGATCTCCACGGCCCTCGGCCTCGGGGTGGCGGCAGGCGCGTGGGCGGGCGGGCGGCTGACCGATCTGTTCGGCGCGTCCAACGCGTACGGTTTCTCCTACGCCTGCGCGCTGCTCGCGGTGGTGGCGGGCCTCGGCGGCTCCGCGCTGGTCCGCAGGCGTCAGTACACCGGCTGAGGCGGCCGGCCCCGTAGGCAGCCGGCCAATTCATGAGTAGTGTTCATGTTCACTCCGTGGCAGGTGCCGGGGCGAGGAGGAGCATGGACGCCTTCGTCAACTGGGCGCGCAACCAGTCGGTCACCCCCGCGGAGGTCCGCGCCCCCGCGTCGGCGGCCGAGGTCGCCGACGCCGTACGGGACGCCGCGAAGACGGGACGGCGGGTCCGCATGACCGGCACCGGGCACTCGTTCACGGGGGTCGCGCTCACCGACGGAATCCTGCTGCGGCCCGGCGCGCTGACCGGCGTGCTCGACGCGGGCGAGGGCTGGGTCAAGGTCGCCGCGGGCACCCCGCTCCACGCGCTCAACGAGGAGCTCCACCGGCGCGGCCTGGCGCTGGCCAACATGGGCGACATCACGGCGCAGACCGCCGCGGGAGCGATCCAGACCGGGACCCACGGCACCGGCAGGCACGCCGGCGGCCTCGCCGACCAGGTCGTCGAGCTGGAGATGGTCCTCGCCGACGGCGGCGTGACGACCGTGCGCGAGGGCGACCTGTTCGACGCGGCCCGGGTGGGCCTCGGCGCGCTGGGCGTCCTGACCGCGGTCACCTTCCGGGTCGAGCCCGCGTTCCTGCTGCGGGCCCGCCGCGAGCCGATGGCGTTCAGCGAGATCCTCGAGACGCTCGACGACCTGACCGAGTCCGACGACCATCTCGACTTCTTCTGGCTCCCGCACACCGACACATGCCTGGTCAAGCGCAACAACCGGGACCCGGGACCGGCCCGCCCGCCCGCGGCGTTCAAGCGGTGGCTCGACAACGTCTTCCTGGAGAACACGCTGTTCGGCGCGGCGTGTGCCCTCGGGGCGCGCTTCCCGTCCGCGGTGCCCGCGATCAACGGGATCTCCGCACGCGCGCTCGGCGCGTCGGAGTGCGTCGACACCTCCTACCGGGTGTTCACCTCGGTGCGCGAGGTCCGCTTCCTTGAGATGGAGTACGCCGTTCCGCGCCACCACCTCGCCCAGGCGCTGCGGGAGACGCGGGACCTCGTGGAGCGGTCGGGCTGGCCCGTCACCTTCCCGGTCGAGGTGCGCGTCACGCCGCCCTCGGACGCCTGGCTGTCCACGGCGTACGGCAGGCCCTCGGCGTACGTCGCCTGCCACGTCTACCGCCAGGCGCCCAACCCGGCGTACTTCGGGGGTGTGGAAGAGATCATGGTCAGGCTGGGGGGCCGGCCCCATTGGGGCAAACTGCACACCCGCGACGCGGACTACCTGCGTACCGTCTATCCGAGGTTCGGCGACTTTCTCGCCCTGCGCCGCGAGATGGACCCGGACGGGTTGTTCACCAACGATTACCTCGACCGGGTGCTCGGCGCGTCGCGGGAGAGCTGACCCCATCGCCGCGTAAAGTCCCTCTCCACGGTCCGGCGTCTTCCGCGTGTCGCGTTGCCCGCGCCTCCCCCGGGGAAGGCACATTGCGGAGCACGGGCACACCAGAGCCCGGCGCGCCATTCGAACCCGAGGGAGAAGCAGGGATGAGACCCTCCCGCAGGTCCGGCCGCACGGCGTACGGCACGGTCACGGCGCCGTGCGCCGCATCCGCGCCGCGTGGACGGGCGGTGGGCGCGCACCACCTGAGGAGACACGACCCTCACTCTCGCCTTCGGGGCCGGATCGGCGGCGTGGCCGCCGCCCCCGGGCTGCCGCTCCCGTACGACCGACAGGTTGCGGAAAGGTGAACGCGAAAAATGTGACCGGCGTCACAACACCTGCCTCGCCCCCTGGCGAGGCGATGTTCGGACATGCCGGGTACGGTGCTGGAAGGCAACCGGTTCACGCGAGAGACTCGAGGGTCCGGGGGAAGACAGAGCACGACGACGAAGGGACTCGCATGCAGGAGCTCCGTCTCGTCGCGGTGAGTGAGGACGGAACGTACCTCGTCCTGGCGACGGCCGGGCGGGGCACGCGCTTCACGCTGCCCGTCGACGACCGGCTCCGCGCTGCGGTCCGCGGCAACTTCTCCCGTCTCGGCCAGTACGAGATCGAAGTGGAGAGCCCGTTGCGTCCCAAGGAGATCCAGGCGCGCATCCGTGCCGGCGAGACGGCGGAGGAGATCGCCGCCACCGCCGGCATTCCGGTGGAGAGAGTCCGCTGGTTCGAGGGACCGGTTCTCCAGGAGCGCGAATACATGGCCCAGCAGGCCCAGCGGGTCTCGGTCCGGATGCCGGGCGAGACGACCCCCGGGCCCACCCTCGGCGAGCTGGTCGCCGAGCGGCTGACCCGGCGCGGCGTGCCCGCCGACGAGATCGACTGGGACTCCGCCAAGCGCGACGACAACCTCTGGCGGGTGCGGCTCGGCTTCGTCTGGAACGGTCACACCCGTCACGCCGAGTGGCTCTTCGACCCGCGCCGCCGCCACATCACCCCGAACGACGACGAGGCCATGCGCCTGTCGGCCGCCGAGTACGTCGAGCCGGATACGGAGAGCGCCACCGTGCGGCCCTTCGTGCCCCGCCTCGCGTCCAAGCTCGCCCCGGTTCCGCCGCTGCCCGAGGAGACCTCTCCGGGCCGCGGCGAGCAGGGTTTCGGCGTGCCCGCCGTACGCTCCGAGCCCGCGCGGCCGGAACCGCTGCGGGCCGAGCCCGCCGCGCTGGCCGAGCACGTGCCGCCGCCGCGGCTGAGCCCGCCGCTCCGCGCGGAGTCCGGGAGGCCCGAGCCCGGCCGTCCCGAGCCGTACGCGGACGAGCCGTCGGCGTACCGGCCGGAACTGACCCCGGTGCCCTTCCGGCTGCCGCAGTCGCTCATCGCCACCCCCGATCCCGCGCCTGCGCCGACCGGCCCCGAGACCGGAGTGGACAACCCGGCGCAGAGCGCCGGGGACTCCGCCGCGCCGCCGGCCGAGGTCGCCCGGATCGTTCCGGATGTGCGGGACGTTCGGGACGTATCGGATGTATCGGACCGGGAGACCGCCGGAGGCGGTGCGGGCCGCGACGCGCCGGGACAGCAGGACACCGCGGGGCGGCAGGGTGAGTCGCAGACTTTCGCGGAGGCCACGCCCGCGCCCGTGGCGGGTGCCGACGCGCCGAGCCCGTCCGCCGGCGCGACGGGTCCGGCCGGAGCCTCCGTCGAGCCGGGCACGCCCCGGCCCACCACCGTGAACACCGACGAGGCGGCCGCCGCGGACGCGGCACCGGGCGCCACCCCCGCCACGCCACCCGGCGACGCGGCGGACACGCAGGAGGCCGCGCGCCCCGCCACGCCGGATCCGGTGACCGCCGAGGACTCCACGGCGACCGCCGATGCCGCGGCGGCCCCGCCCACCGCGGCGACAGGCCCCGCGACAGCCGACGTCCGAGCGACCGGTCCGGGGGCGACGGACGTCGCGACCGCCGGCACGGACGTCCCCGGCGCGCCCGGAGAGGCCGAGCACCCGCCCGCCGACGCCGGCAAGGCCACAGGCGAGGCCACGGACACGCCCGTGGACAAGGGCACGGACGAGGGCACGGACAAGGGCACGGACGAGGCCGGAGACAGTGCCACGGACAGGGCCGCGGACGCGACGCCACCGGCGGTCGCCGTCCCGGAGTCCGCTCCGCCTCCGGCGCCCGCTCCGCCCTCGGAGTCCGCGGCAGAGCCCACGGCGGAGGAATCGGCGGCCCCGCCTGCGGCCGTCACCGCACCGGCGAGCGAGCCCGCGCAGAGCGAGCCCGCGGAGCCGCCTGCGGTCTCCTCCGCTCCGATCACACCCGCGGCTCCGGCGGCCCCGGCCGCGCAGGCTCCCGCGCAACCCGCCGCCGAGGCCCCGGCCGCTCAGCGGGCCCCGGCGGCTCAGGCTCCCGCCGCCGCCCCGGCGTCGCGGGCGGGAGATGCCGGGAAGCGCGCGGGCGACGGACCCAAGGACGGCGCGAAGGAGGCGCAGAAGGAGGGTCCGAAGGACACCAAGCCCGAGACCCCCGCCCCGCCGGTGCCGAAGCCGGCTCCGCCGCGTCCCCGCAAGTCGCGCGGACGCCGGGCCTCGGTGCCGACCTGGGACGAGATCATGTTCGGCGCCCGCAAGCAGGACTGACCCCGCGGGACGTCGCGCCCGCGAATTCTGCGGGCGACGCCGGCCGCGGCATCGGCCGTCTGACCAGCCGGCGCGGAAAGGCCGGCGGTGAGTACGCGAACTCGCCGCCGGTCTTCGCTCTGTCCGGACGCCGGCGGCTGAAACGGCGGCCGCCGAAGGCGCCTCACCCGTCGCGACCGGACCAACGGCGTACGCGCGGGCGGGGCGAGGAAGGCGGCGAGCGTCGCGACGGTGACGCTCACGGGCGCCCGGGGCGCCGTACGCCATAAGGCCACAGTTGTCAGGTTGCTCCCTCCTATGGCGGATGAGGCGCGCCCGCACCTTCTATGATCGTCAATGCTGGTGGATCACTGATCGCGCGAAAGGCGACGAATGACGGAGACGGGGCGCGTTCCGGCAGGTGTGAATCCAAAAATTCCGAGCGTGGCGCGCATCTACGACTACTTCCTCGGCGGCAAGGACAACTTCGCCTCCGACCGTGAGTCGGCCGAGCAGGTCATCCGCCTCGGCCGCGAGCAGGGGTACGACATCCCCGCGCTGGCCCGCGCCAACCGCGCCTTCCTGGTGCGGGTGGTCAGGGAGCTGGCCGAAGCGGGCGTTCGCCAGTTCCTCGACATCGGGACCGGCCTGCCCACCCAGCAGAACGTGCACCAGGTCGCCGCGACGTTCGGTCCCGGTTCCCACACCGTCTACGTGGACAACGATCCGACGGTTCTCGTGCACGCACGCGCCCTCCTCGCCGACACGCCCAACACCATCGTGGTGGAGGGGGATCTGCACCGGCCCGGCGAGATCCTCGCCGACGAGCGGATCCGCGCGCACCTGGACTTCGGCCGGCCGGTGGCGATCCTCGCGCTGGCGGTCCTGCACTTCTTCACCGACGACGCGGAGGTGAGCCGAATCGTCTCGAGTCTGCGGGACGGGCTGCCCTCCGGTGGCTACCTCGCCATCTCCCACACCTATGTCCGGCGCTCCGACCAGGACAAGATGGAGCAGGCGCAGTCGGTCTACGGCAAGACCCCCGCCGGGGGCTTCGCGCACCGGGGACCCGAGGAAATCGCCGCCCTGCTGGACGGCATGGAGGTGCTGGAGCCCGGCGTCGTGCCCGTCGAGCTCTGGCGTCCCCGCCACGACCAGTACCCGGGCGACCCCGGCAACAGCGGCTACATCGGAGTCCTGGCTCGCAGGCCCTGAGGCCCCGGCGCCCTCTTCTCCTTCTCGGCACGCCGTCAGCGGTATGTCAGCGGCCGGCGGCCGCCCTCAGCGCCTCCTCAGGCCCCTGTCAGCGCCGTCCGGCAGCGTGGAGCCGTACGACGGACGGACAACTGAGGAGACGCCGTGAGGTACGCCATCCAGGCCGAGGGCCTGGCGAAACGGTACGGAGAGACGAGGGCGCTGGACGGGGTGGACCTGGAGGTGCCGCAGGGCCGTCTCCTGGGCGTATTCGGCCCCCACGGGGCCGGGAAGATCACGGCGGTGCGGATCCTGGCGACGCTCGTGCGGCCAAGACCTACTCGGGCGGCACGCGCCGGCTCGACCTCGCCGCCGGCTCGTCGGCCGCCCGTGGGCCAGCGCGAGTCGCATCGGGTCGCCGTCGTCGCCCGCCAGGGCCGGCGCCTCCGCCGACCGCTGGGCGCCCTCAAGCCGCTGGCCGGACAGCCACCAGTACCACCCGAGTCCGCCGACCAGGCGAAGCGCGAGGTCCGCCTCGGCCTCCTCGCAGGCCCATCGGAGGGCCGCCGACAGGTTGTCGTGGTCGGCCGACAGCCGGGCCAGCCACTCGAGCTGTTCCGCCCGGCGCAGGTGCGGCTCGGCGGCCTCGGCGAGGCGGGCGAAGAACTCGGCGTGGGCGAGCGGCACGGGCCGCTCGTCGCCCGACTCGGCCAGACGTTCCGCGGCGTACGCCTTGATCGTCTCCAGCATGCGGTAACGCCCGCCGTCGAACGCGACCAGCGACTTGTCCACCAGCCTGCCGAGCACGTCGATGTCGCCCCCGCAGACCTGCTCGGCGGCCTCCAGCGTGGCCCCGCCCGCGAACACCGCCAGCCGCGCCGCGAGCGCGCGCTCGCCGGCGTCGAGCAGGTCCCAGCTCCACTCCACGACGGCCCGGAGCGTCTGGTGGCGGGGCATCGCCGTACGGCTCCCGCCGGTGAGCAGCCGGAACCGGTCAACGAGCCGGTCGGCGATCTGCCCGGCCGACAGCGTACGGAACCGGGCGGCGGCCAGTTCGATGGCGAGCGGCATGCCGTCGAGGTCGCGGCAGATGCGCTCGACGGCGTCGCGCTCGCCGTCGTCCACCACGTAGCCGGGCCGTACGGCGGCCGCCCGCTCGGCGAACAGCCGCACGGCGTGACCGGCGCCGAGCGGGCCGACGGGCCACAGCCTCTCGCCGGTGATGCCGAGCGGCTCACGGCTGGTGGCGAGGATCCGCACGCCGGACTCCCCGCCCTGCCCGGACGGCATGGCGGGCGCGGACGACATGGCGGGCATCGGGCGCACGGGCACCAGGCCGGTGTCGCGCAGGCCGAACGCGGTCAGGACGGCCTGCGGCACCTCCCGGCCGACGTCGTCGTCGCGGCCGACGAAGCTGGTCAGCCGGGCCCGCAGATTGCCCCGTCGCGGCGGGCGCGGCGGCCGCGGGTCGCCGGGGCGCGACGTGCCGGCCGGCACCGGGGACGGGCCGCAACCGGGCTCGCCCCTCAGCATCGCGAGGTGGAGCCCGGACAGCGCGGGTGAGGGGTCGGCCCCGAGCCGCTCGGCGAACACCGACCGGGCCGCCTCGTAGGCGGCCAGGGCTTCGACCCGGCGGCCCGCCCCGTAAAGGGCGCGCATGACGTCCAGGCGATAGCCGGAGGGCCCGCCGGCCACCAGGCCGCGGCCGACCGCGGCCCGCAGGCGGGACACCAGCGCCTGCAGGGCGTTCCCCACGCCGTTGGGCGGACGGTCGTCCCACACCCCCGCCATGAGCGCCTCGGTGGACACCGTGCGACCGGCGTCGAGCAGCAGGAGCGTCAGCAAAGCGCGCAGCCGCCGCCCGCCGACCTCGACCGGCCGCCCGTCGCGTCGTACGTCGAGGGGACCCAGAACGGCGAAGCCGATGCCCGCTCCCGGCGTGTCCCCCTGCATGTCTCGATTGTGGCGGATCAGGGCGCTCACGGCTGACACCCCTCCATGCCGGTTCCGGCCACGTACGGATCGATTCGGGAGAACCCAGAGGTCAACGGCCCGCGCGGGTCCGGTCATCGGTACGGATCACCGCGATCCGGTCGGGGCACCTGTCCAATCCGCGTAGCATCATCGGGCATGGGGTCGCCGAGAAAATCAGCGGTCACGCGAGCCGCCGTCACGGTGACGGCGTTCACGCTGGCCGCGTCGGGCTGCGGAATCCTGGGCGGGGGATCGCCGAGGAACCTCGACGTCATCAGTGTGTCGAGCCCGCAGTTCCGCGACGGCGCCCCCCTGCCGGACGACTACACCTGCAAGGGAGGGCAGGGCAACCCGCCCCTCCGCTGGTCGGGCACGTCGGGCGCCAAGTCGGTGGCCCTCGTGGTCGACGACAACAGCCCCCACAGCGGCCCGGAGGTGCACTGGGTGGTGTTCGACATCGACCCCGCGACGACCGAGCTGGGCATCAACGACGTCCCCCGGGGCGCCCGGCAGGGCAGGACGTCGAGCGGGAAGGTGGGCTATGCGCCCCCGTGCCAGGCCGACGGCAGCTACCGTTTCACTGTCTACGCGCTGAACACGAAGCTCGACCTGAAGCAGGGCGCCGATCTCGCGGAGACCCTGGGGGGCATCGCGAGTCACACCATCGCCCGTGGGCGCCTCACGGCGAACACGATCGAGTGACATGCTGAGCACCGGAGGTAGTCGTGCTACACCAATCTTCGCCTAGGGTGTGACAACGGTCATTGTGGTCGAGCAGAATCGGATCCAATTGCTGAGCGCGGGTGAACAAGGGGGGCAGGTCGCGTCGATGGCCGCGCGACCTCACCGGCGCCGCAGAAAGGCCATGGCCTTGAGGGTGGTGCTATGACTGCGGTCATTGTGGGTCTTGTCGCCGTCGTGCTTCTCGTGCTGCTGGTCGTGGCGCTGGGCATGCGGTCGATGAACCGCAGGGAGAGCGCTCTCTCCGCCGAGCGCATCAAGGCGATGGCCGAAAACAAGGGCCCAAAGCCCCGGCGGCCCGCCGAGGAGACGTTCTTCGAGAGCTTCCCCAAGGGATTCGACGCCTTCGAGGAGCCGGAGAAGCAGCGACCGGCGCCCCGCCCTGCACCCCGCCCCGGCGGGCGGCAGGCGGCACGGCCCGCGCAGCGCGGCGGCAAACAGCCCGCCGCCGCCCGGGGCAAGCGCGGCGTGGACGAGTGGGGCGAGGCCGACGACTACGACGACGACTACTGGTCGCGCGTACGCGCGGACGACGGCGGCTTCGGGGGGACGATCGCCGCGAGGATGGCCACCCCCCGGCCGGTGGACGAGACCGCGGACGCGGCGAGCGCCGCGGCCCAGGCGGCCTCCCCCGACGCCGCGACCGTGCAGGTCCCGTTGCCCTCCCGCTCCACCCGCGGCAGGCGTGCCGGCGCCGATGAGCCCGTGCTTCCCGACGCCCCCGCCTCCGCCTCGGCTGTCGCCGACCAGAAGACCGTCACGTTCTCCGCGCCGACGCCCGACGTGCTCGGCGCCCCGGCCTCGCCGGCCGGGTCCCCCTCGACCGGTCCCTTCGACGCGAACCGCGCGACCGGTCCCTTCGACTCCCCCGCGATGGGGGGCGTCCCCGCGTCCGCGGCGAGTGACCCCTTCGCCGCCGCCGGGCCCCAGGCGAACACCCCGAGCGCGGCCGCCCGGCCGGCCAGGCCGAGCAGGTCCGGCCGGTCGTCTCGGGCCGCCGCCCGCCGCGCCGCTGCCGCCGCCGAGGCCGGTCAGGCCGGCGGCTCCTACGACAGCCCGCGTGGCACGGGCGCGTTCCCGCCGGCCGCGGGCACCGGCTCTTATGGCACGCAGCCCGCCGCCGACCCTCTGGGGATCACGGCGGCAACCGGCCCGTTCGGCGCCTCCGCGTACGACACGCCCGCGGGCACCGGGCCGTTCGCCTCCCAGCGCGCCGGTTCCCACGAGAGCCACCCGGCCGGCGGCTACGACACGGCGCCGTCCTCCGCCATCCCCGCCACCGGGTCCTTCACCGCCGGCTCGTACGACCCCGCCCGCACCAGCGGCGCGTTCGAGGCCGCCTCACCCGCCGCGGCGCCCACCCCCTCACCGGCCGACGCGCTCGCCGACGCCGCGCCCCGCTCGGGTGGCGGCTCCTTCGACGCGTGGGCGGGCTACGAAACGCCCCGTTCCGACGCCTACGATCCGTCCGGCGCCGCGACGGGCCCGTTCCGCGCGGCCGACCCCTCCTCGTCGTACGCGCCCGGCTCCGCAGCCGCCGGCGCGGCGGTGACCGGTCCTGACGCGAGCGGCGCCACCGACCCCGGCTGGCCGGTCGCGGGCAGCTACCCGCCCCGCGACGTGCTCGACGACCCGGAGCCGCCGCGCGGCGCGTCCTCCTGGCCGAACGCGGAGACCTACCAGACGCCGGGATACGAGGGCTACTCCTCCGGCTACCCGGCCGCCCCGGCGCCGTCGCCCGCCGCGCCCTCCACCCCGTCGTACGAAGTGAGCGCGGGCTGGGCGACGATCGACGCCTCCGACACCGTGAACGGCCCCGCCCCGGCGGCCGCCTCGCCGTACGAGTCGGCGGGCTACGACGCGCCCTCGGGGCAGAGCCGATACGGCTATGACCAGCAGCAGGGACCCGGCGGCGTCCCGTCGTCGCAGCCCGAGCAGAACACCGGCGGAAGCTGGCCCTCCTACGACGAGCTGTACGGCGACACCCCCACCTCGGCGAGCGGGCGGCGGGGCAGCCACCACAACCCGGAGAGCGACTATCCCGACTACTACCGGTGATTTTCCCGTTCCCTTCCTGGTGACGGCCTCGGCGGCTGACATATCGTCGGCCCATGACGATTCGTGACGGGGCGACCTCGCTACGTAACCTGAAGTCCGTACTCCAGCACGATGTGCCCGCATCGCTGGTGGTCTTCCTGGTGGCGGTGCCGCTGTCACTCGGCGTCGCCATCGCGTCCGGCGCGCCGGTGGCGGCGGGCCTGGTCGCGGCCGTCGTGGGCGGCCTGGTGGCCGGGGCACTCGGCGGGTCCGTCGTCCAGGTGAGCGGCCCGACCGCTGGCCTGTCCCTGGTGGTCGCCGAACTCGTCCACACGTACGGCTGGCGCGCCACGTGCGCCATCACCGTCATGGCCGGCCTCCTTCAGCTGGTTCTCGGCGGGCTGAAGGTGGCGCGGGCGGCGCTCGGGGTCTCTCCCGCGGTCGTCCACGGCATGCTCGCCGGGGTGGGCGTGGTGATCGCGCTGTCCCAGCTGCACATCGTGCTCGGCGGGTCGCCGCAGCGCTCCGCACTGGAGAACGTCCTCCAGCTCCCCGCCCAGATCCTCGACAACCACACGCACGCCGTCATGATCGGCGTGCTGACCATCGCGGTCCTGGTCGTGTGGGCCCGGCTCCCCCGGCTGCGGGTCGTGCCCGCCCCGCTCGCCGCGTTGATCGTCGCGACGCTGACGGCCGCCGCGTCGGGCTGGGACCTGACGAAGGTGGACCTGCGCGGCGGTTTCTCCTCTTTGCAGGGCCCGCTGCCGCCGCAGGGCGACTGGCACGCCATCGCCGGCGCCGTCCTGCTCGTCGCGCTGTTCTCCGGGGTCGAGTCGCTGCTGACCTGCGTGGCGTCCAACCGCCTGCACGACGGTCCCCGTGCCGACCTCGACCGCGAGCTGACCGCGCAGGGGGTGGCGAACGTGGTGTCCGGCGCGCTCGGCGGCCTCCCCGTGGCGGGTGTCGTCGTCCGTACGACCACCAATGCGCGGGCGGGCGCGCGCAGCCGCTGGTCCGCGGTCCTGCACGGGGTGTGGGTGCTGCTGTTCACCGCGGCCTTCGCCTGGATGATCGCGCTGATCCCCCTGGAGGCGCTCGCGGCGCTGCTGCTGTTCATCGGCGTGCAGATGGTCAACCTCGGTCATGTGCGCAATCTGCGCAACCACCGGGAGATGCCGGTCTACTTCGTGACGATGGGCGGGGTCGTGCTCATCGGCCTGGCCGAGGGCGTGGCGCTCGGCCTCGCGCTGGCCGCCCTGCTCGCCCTGCGCCGCCTGGCCTGGATCTCGGTCGACGTACGGCAGGCCGGTGAGCGGCGCTGGCGGGTCGTCGTCACCGGATCGCTGACGTTCCTCGGCGTGCCGCGGCTGACCGAGGCGCTGCGCGCCGTTCCCGCAGGCTCGGCTGTGGAGCTCGACCTGCACCTGGACTTCATGGACAACGCCGCCTTCGAGGCGCTGCACGCCTGGCGGCTGGAGCACGAGCGCACCGGCGGCGTCATCGACGTGGACGAGCCGCACGGCGAGTGGTACTCCACCGCGATCAGCGGCGCCCGCCTGTTCCCCGCCAGGATCCCGCCCCGGCACGACCGCTGGTGGCTGCCGTGGGCCTACCGGCGCCACCCCCGTCCCATGGACGCCGGCGCAGGCGACGCCGGTTCCCAGGTCGCGATCGGCGTGGCCCGCGACGGAGACCATGACGGGGAGCACGGCGGTGTCCCCGCCGTCCGCGAACCGCAGGGCGTGCCCGACCTCCTGGAGGGGACGCGGGAGTTCCAGCGCCGGACCGCGCCGATGGTCCGCCCGCTGCTCCACCGCATGGCCCGCAAGCAGTCGCCGTCGCATCTGTTCATCACCTGCGCCGACTCCCGCATCGTGCCGAACATCATCACCGCGAGCGGTCCCGGTGACCTGTTCACGCTGCGCAACATCGGCAATCTCGTGCCGCGCGCGGGGGCCGTTCCCACGGACGACTCGGTCGCGGCCACTATCGAGTACGCCGTGCAGGTGCTGGACGTACGCACGATAACGGTCTGCGGGCACTCCGGCTGCGGCGCGATGGCCGCCCTGCTGGGCGGGGTGCCCGACCTGCCCGCGCTGCGCGACTGGCTGCGGCACGGACGGCAGAGCCTGGCCAGGTTCGTGGCCGCCGAACCGGGTGACGACGACGCCGGGCCGCTCGACCGGCTCTGCCGGGTCAACGTGATCCAGCAGCTCGACAACCTGCGGACCCACCCGTTCGTGGACTCCCTCGTACGGGCGGGGAAGCTGGAGCTCACCGGCCTGTACTTCGACATCGGGGCGGCGCGGGTGCACGTGCTGGAGCAGGAGCGCTTCACCCCCGTCCCCGAGCTGCGCACCGGCTGAGCCCGTTCCGGCCGCCGGTCCGCCTTCCGCTGTGAGCGGATCATGTCCGCCCACTGTGAAACGAGGCAGACGCACGGCGCGGGCGGGCCAAAGATGACCGTATGAAAATTCTGGTCATCGGCGGTTCGGTGTTCCTCGGACGCGCCGTCGTGGAGGAGGCGCTGCGGCGCGGTCACGAGGTCACGACGTTCAACCGGGGCAGGAGCGGGACGGACCTGCCCGGAGTGGAGGCGGTGCGCGGCGACCGCGAGGTCACCGACGATCTGCGGCGCCTCGCCGACGGCAGGCAGTGGGACGCGGTGATCGACGTGTGCGGGTTCGTCCCCCGCGTCGTCCTGGAGTCGGTACGCACGCTGTCGGGGCACGCTCCGCACTACACGTTCATCTCCAGCATCTCCGCCTACCCGGACTGGCCCGACAAGTCGGAGGTGAACGAGACCTTCCCCACGCATGAGTGCCCGCCGGACGCGGACGCCGAGTTCGGCGACTACGGCGTGCTGAAGGCGGGCTGCGAACGGGCGGTCGAGCAGCACTTCGACGGCGGCGCCCTGGTCATCCAGCCCGGTCTGATCCTCGGCCCGCACGAGAACGTGGGCCGGCTGCCCTGGTGGCTCACGCGCATCGCCAGAGGTGGGCGGGTGCTCGCTCCCGGCGACCCGGCGCTGCCGATGCAGCTCATCGACGCCCGCGACATCGCGGCGTTCACCCTCGACCAGGCGGCCAAGGGCACGACCGGCCGCTACATGACGGGCGGGGTGCGCGGCAACGCCACCTACGGCGGCTGGCTGAACGACTGCGTGGAGGTCACCGGTTCGGACGCAGAGCTGGTGTGGGCCGACGACGAGTTCCTGGTCGACCAGGGCGTACAGCCGTGGACCGAGCTTCCGCTGTGGTATCCGGAGGCGGACCGCCTGGGCGTGTGGACGCACTCCTCGGCGAAGGCCGTCGCCGCGGGACTGACCTGCAGGCCGGTGCGGGAAACCGTACGCGACACCTGGGAGTGGCTGAAGGACGTTCCCGAGGAGCGGCGCAGCTTCGGCGGCCGGCTGAGCCACGGCCTCGACCCGGACAAGGAGGCGCGCATCCTCGCCGCCTGGGACTCCCGCTCCTGACCGCGGCCGGCCTGTCGTGGGTGGCCGGGCCGGGAGAGCACGGAGGTGGAGCGGGGCCTCGCCTCAGCGTCCACCCGGAGGGGAATCGCGCGGGCCGGGCGGAGACGGTGCGGACTCGGCTACCCGGGCCGTCCGCGCGGAGCCGTAGGCTGTCGGTCATGATCTGGGTGGTTCTGATCGTGGCCGTGCTGGTCGTGTTCGCGGGGCTCGGCGTGACCGGGCGCCTGCCGGGGACCTCACGCGGGCGGTCCGCGCGGCGCCCCTCGGGGAGCGGCCGCCCGGCCGGCCGAGGCGGCGGGACGGCGCGGCCCGCGAGCCGGCCTCGTCAGGACACCGGACGAGACCGCGGCACGACACGGGGCCCCGGCGGCGGACGTCCTCCCGGGGCGGGGACCCGCACCCCGGGCCGCTCGGCGTCGGGCGGCTCGTCGGGCGTGCGCGGCACGGCGGCCCAGGCCGGCCCGCGGCCCGGTGAGATCTGGTGGGCCGACGTGCCCTACGAGGACGGGCCCGGCCACAAAGTGCGCCCCTGCGTGGTGCTCAGGACGTACCGGGGCGGCGCCGAGGTCCTGAAGATCACGAGTCAGGATCGCAGCGACCGCTCCGACCACGTGGAGATCCCCACCCGCACCTGGGACCCCGACGCCGACCACAACAGCTTCCTCGATCTCACCGGGCCCGTCCGCGTGCCCGTCGCGGATTTCCAGGACAAAGCGGGCACGCTCGATGCGCGCGTCTGGCGGCAGGTCTGCCGTCTCCACGAGATATCGCCGAACTGACCAGAGGCCGCCCCCCCGGCACCAGCCCCGAGACCGGCCCCCACGGCCGCCAACGTCATCCCGTGGATTTGGGCCCCTCCGCAGCGGCCGGCGGCAGGGCGGCGGCGATGCCGTCCAGCAGGCGGTCCAGGCCGTAGGCGAAGCGGTCGTCGGCCGCGGTGTACTGTCGGCCGCCCTCCTTCGTCACCCGCTCCAGCATGGGGTAACCGCCCGTCGCGATGAGCGACTGGATGTAGGACAGGTGCTGGGCCAGCCGTTCGGCCAGAGTGAGCCCCGACCGCCGGAGGGCCTCACCTTCGGCCAGTTCGCTTTGGACGTAGCCGTTTACGTACGCGAAGACGGCGCCCACGAGGGCCAGCATCTCGTCGACGCTCAGGCCGAGCCCGTCGAGCATCCCGAGGGCGGTCTCGGTGAGACGCGCACTGTTCGGACCGACCTGCACACGGCCCGCCGCCAGCGGCGCGAGCCACGGGTGGCGGAGCATGGTACGCCGGGCCTGCCAGGCGAGCAGGCGAAGGCCATCGGCCCAGTCGTCCGGCGGCGGCCGGTCCTCCGGCAGATACTCCCTCACCACGGTGTCGAGCATGAGGTCGAACACCTCGTCCTTGCCCGTCACGTAGCGGTACAGGGACATCGTGCCCGCCCCGAGATCGGCGGCGAGCCGCCGCATGGAGATCGCCTCCAGCCCCTCGGCGTCCGCGATCCCGATCGCCACCTGCGCGAGGGCGGCGCGGCTGAAGCTCGGCCGCGGCCCCCGCGCGGGGCGCTCGGGTCGCATCCACAGGTTCTCGTGGCCCGTCATCGTTGGTCGTCCCAGGTCGTCGCACTATTGCGTACACCGTACCGGGTATGTAGGCTCGCATCGAGAAAGTGAGTACGACGTACCCAGTTTCTGGACGGCCGGACGAAGGGATTCCCCATGCCCATAAGCCTCGCCGGGGACGACTTCACGGCCCCCGGTCTCGAACTGTTCGACTTCCCGCCGCTGTGGCCGGGCGCGCCAGACTGGCTGACCAAGCCCGTGGTGCTGGCCGCGGTCGGCGTGATCCTGCTGTGCGCGCTCGCGTGGGGGGCGTGCGCGCGCCCGTCGCTGGTCCCGCGCGGCCTGCAGCACCTCGGCGAGTACGGATACCTGTTCGTGCGCGACCAGGTGGCCCGGCCGCTCATCGGTGCGGACGCCGAGAGGTGGATGCCCTTCCTGCTCAGCCTCTTCTCGGTGATCCTGCTGTGGAACCTGTTCGGCGTGATCCCGGGAGTGCAGTTCCCGGTGAACTCCCACATCGCCTTCCCGGTCGTCTTCGCGCTGGTCGTGTACGCGATCAAGCTCTATCTCGGCTTCCGGCACCACGGGGTGGGCGGATATCTCAAGAGCCTGATGTTCCCGCCCGGCCTGCCGAAGCCACTCGCGCTGGTCCTGTACGCGCCGCTCGAACTGCTCTACACGTTCGTCACCGCGCCGTTCACCCACGCCGTACGGCTGTTCGCGAACATGTTCGCGGGGCACCTGCTGCTGGCGTTCTTCAGCGCGGTCGGATTCTGGTTCCTCGTCGAGCACCCCACGGTGCCCGGGCTCCCGGTGGGCCTGCTCGGCGTGGCCATGACCGTCGTGATGACCGGGCTGGAGATCTTCATCCAGTTCCTGCAGGCGTTCCTGTTCACCATGCTGGCGGCCATGTACATCGGCAACGCCCTGAACCCGGACCACTGAGCGGGCGAGGTGGATGAGAGCCCCACGGTGCCGGGCGCGCCGCCCGCCCCGCGTGTGGGCGATCGAAGGCCAGTAGGGTGCGGCCCATGACCAGCGACATACGCGGGCGCGGGCGGGCGGCCGTCACCGCCGGATCCGAATCGCAGGCGGCTCTCGACTACTACCTGATCCTGCCGGCGGCCGGCCCGGACGGAGCCCCGGCCGAGGGAATCGTCGTCGAGGAGTTCGCGCTCACCGGCGACTTCAGGACCGTCGGCCTGGACACCACCGGATGGACCGCGGCCGACGGCGCCTGGTGGAGCTCCGCGGCCTTCGGACGTGCGATGCGCGAGGATCCCGGCCTGCGCGCCCGGGCCCGCGCCGTGAGCCGCCTCGATGCCGAGGCCGCCTACCGCGGTCTCGGCGGGGGCGAGTTGCCCGGCGAGACGCGGCTGCGGGCTCTTTTCCACGACCACCAGCCACTGCCGGACTCGCCTCCCCTGCGCCTCAGCCCGCCCCGGGTCCCCGACGGGTTCCACGACACGCGGGTCTACCGCCTCCTGTTCGCCGGTGAGCCGCATCTTCCCCGCCTCGCGGACGTGGTGACGCTCGCCGGGGAGGCGGGCGACCCGCGGACCCGGGTCATCGGCACGGGCGAACTGCGCACGGACCCGGACGTCTTCACCTGGGAGGTACGCCGGATCGGGCCCGGTGTCGCCTGCTGCCTCGACCTCACGGCCCATCTGGGGACCGCGTCCGGCCAGGCCCTCGGGCCGCTGCTGCGGCGGTTGACGACGGCGATGCGTCACGCCGGACCGGTCCCCGTGACGGTCGAGCGATTCTCCTGACGGCTCCGGGCCTTCGCGTGCGCGCGACTCAGCGGCGCGTGGCCTCCAGCAGGGCAGGCCCCTGACCGCCTGGCGCACCCCCGGGGAGGCTGCCCGCCGGCGAGGACGACCGGTCAGGCCAGTGGAAGCCGGACGACGAAGGCCGCACCACCGGCCGACGACCGCTCCACGTGCACCTCGCCCTCGTGGCCGTACGCGATGTTCCGCACGATGGCCAGGCCGAGGCCGGTCCCGCCGCGATCGCGGGAGCGGGCGGCGTCGAGGCGGGTGAATTTATCGAAGATCCGTTCCCGATCCTCCTCTCCGATTCCGTCGCCGTCGTCGGCCACCACGAGCTCCGCCTCGTCGGCCGTACGCCGGACCTGGACGAACACGACCGTCTTGGCGTGCCGCTGCGCGTTGTCGAGCAGTTCGGACAACATTCGCCTGAGCCGCGCGTCCAGACCGCGCACCAGAACCCCGGGAACGACCTGCACCTTCACGCCGAGCCTGTCGGAGCGCCGGGCCAGTTCGCTCTGCACGAGATCCCCCAGGTCCAGCAGGGACGGTTCGGTCGGCTGCGCGGCGGCCTGAAGCTGAGCCAGCAGGTAGAGGTCGTCGACCAGCGTCTGCAGCCGTTCCACATCGTTGAGCGCCCGTTCGAGCAGGTCGTCCACGTCGATCTCGCTGGGATGCAGCCGGGCCTCCTCCAGCTGTGCCCGCAGTCCCGCGATCGGGGTGCGCAGTTCGTGCGACACGTCGGCCTCGAAACGCCGCTGCCAGTCGATGGCCCGATACAACTTGCCGCACATGCTGTCGATGCCGTGCTTGATGCTGCGCTCCAGCTCATCGAGTTCGCCAAGACATTCACGGAGGTGGCGGAGCGATGTCACGTCTCCGAGATTCCCTGACCCATCCGCGACGATTCCCATGAACCGCTAAAATCAGCACATACGCCTTTGTTCTCCGGGTTTCTTGCCCCTCATCTCTGCCCAAGGTCCGTGAAAAAAATGCCGGACGTCGCCGGCGAGGCCCCCTAACTACTGCCCCCGCCTCCAGGCCAGGGGTGACCGAGACCCCCACGCGGCCGGCCCGAACGTCCACGCGTGGATAGTCCATCGCAGATCGAGCTATGGCGGGAACGCCAATTCGAACCTGTTTTGAACCAGAATTGACCAGTCAGGGCCGGCGACCAAGGATCGTCGTTGGTGTGACACTTCCCCAGCGCCAAACTCGGCGCTCGCCGTACGCACTGGTGAAGCTGGTCGTCATGCCCCTCTTATTGGGTGCCGCGATTTTCCTGGCGCCGGCGCTGATACGGCATTCAGCGTGGGGCGAGGGGTCCATGTTCTTCCCGAGCCGGCCGTACACGGTGTCACCGTCGAAAGGCTGGTTCTCGCACTCAGCCTTGCAATCCGGCGACGTTCATACCGATTTCCCCGTGTCGAAGGGACTCGCGGCCGGCGGAAGCAACGGTCCGGCCCTGGGCGCCGCGTTCGCGCTACCGCGGCGTCAGCACACAGAACTCGTGGCCGTCGGGATCGGCCATGACCACCCAGCCGACCTCATCCTGGCCGATGTCGATGCGCTTCGCCCCAAGGGAGACGAGACGCTCGACCTCCGCTCGCTGATCACCGCCGGCAGGCGGAGCGATGTCGAGATGCAGCCGGTTCTTCCCGGTCTTCGGCATCAGCGGCGGACCACCCCAGGTGATCTTCGGACCGCCGTGCGGCGAGCGGATCGCGGTCTCCTGGTCCTGGTCCCAGACCAGCGGCCAGCCGAGCGCTTCGCTCCAGAAGTACCCGACCGCCTGTGAACCGTCACAGGAAAGCGCACCGATGAATCCGCAGTCGGCGAGGAACTTGTTGTCCGGCCCGATGACGCAGAACTCGTTGCCTTCGGGGTCCGCGAGCACGACATGATCGTCTTCCGGGCTCTGACCGATGTCGATGTGCCGGGCGCCGAGTTCGAGCGCTCTCGCCACCGTCTGCTGCTGGTCCTCAAGGGATCTGCTCGTGAGATCGAAGTGCATCGGGTTCTGTCCGGCCTTCTGCTCCTGACTAGGAAGGAATCGGATCCGGAACCCGGTGCCGTCACTCGGCAGCAGCGCGATGTCGTCGTGGAGGTCGCCGTGGAGGTCGCCGGCCGTCTCCCAGCCCAGGAGGCCGGCCCAGAAGCGCGCGAGACGGAGCGGGTCGTGCGCGTCGAAGCAGAGCGCGACGAGGTGGCAGGTCATTCCGCTCCGCACCTCCGATCAGGATTCGATGCCATGACAGGGGCATCCCGCGGCGCCCTCTGGAGACCCAACGCTAGGCACTCCGGGCCCGCCAGGCGAATCAATTTCGCAGGGCGCTCCCCCTGCGGACACGTCATCGATGGCGATCCTTGGGCGCACGACACCGAACCTCATTCAGGTGCCGCTGCTCGTGATCGATTTGCACGCCGACTGCGGCCGCCGCTCAAGCGAGGCCTACCGTCTGCCGCTCGGGCTCGATGACCGCGACGACGCGCTCCTCGTCTCGTGAGTATCGCCGGCCGATGTACTTGGTCGACAGCCGGTCGACGATCGCCCAGGCGGCGTCGCCTTCGAGCCACTCGACGACGCGTCCGCGGATGACGATCGGCTGGAACGGGTTGTCGGGCGCGGTCAGGGAGAGCGCGACCCGCGGGTCGCGGCGCAGGTTGCGGGCCTTTCGCGACTCCGGGCCGGTGAGGAACACGATGTGGTCGCCGTAGGTCCCGATCCAGACCGGGACGGTGTGGGGGGCGCCATCGGGCAGGACGCTGGCGAGGTGGGCGAGCGAGGCACCGTCGAGCACGCGGCGCACAGTCGGGTCGAGCGTCATGGTCATCTCCTGGGGCGGTTGTCGGCGGTTTTCCTGTGGTGATCGTCGGAGAGCGACGACGTCATCGTTCGGCCTCGTAGTGGAGGTGGGTGACGCCGGGCGCCGGGACGGCCTCGACGAGGCGGAGGCGCACACGCTCGGGGAGCGACTGGAAGAAGGGCCGGCCGCGGCCGAGCAGGATCGGCACCTGGTGGAGGATCACCTCGTCCACGAGACCCGCCTTCAGCGCCTCGGTCACGACGCCGCCGCCCATGAGGCCGACGTCCTTACCGTCGGCCGCCTCTCGGGCCGCCGCGATCGCGTCCTGGACTCCGGTGGTGACGACGAAGAGCGTCGTCCCGTCGCCGAGCCCGCGCCCGGCACCGGGATCGCGACCGGTGATGTATCCGTCGACCGACACGGCGTGGGCGCCGAAGACCTTGCTCATCTCGATGGGCCCTCCTCGATAAGTTCCTTCAAGAGACTCCACGAGCCTAACAGCCTCAAGTTCCCTAAGGGAACCCAAATTGCTAGACTGGTTTCATGCAGCGCACGAACTTCGGTGAGATGGCGTGCTCGATCGCGCGCACGCTCGACGTCATCGGGGAGCCCTGGTCGCCGCTGATCCTGCGTGACGTGTGGGTAGGGCTCACCCGGTTCGAACAGATCCAGGCCGACCTCGGGATCTCACGTAAGGTGCTGACCGAGCGGCTGAACCACCTCGTCGACCAGGGCGTGCTGGAACGCCGCCCCTACGACCAGCGGCCACGGCACGAGTACCACCTGACGCAGAAGGGCACCGAGCTGGTCGATCTGCTCATGGTCATGGCCGGCTGGGGCGATAAGTGGCTCGCGGGCGAGGCCGGGCCGCCGGTGCTCTACCGCCACCACGCGTGCGGTGAGGTCAGCGGCGTCGCCCTGCGCTGCGCCCACTGCGGCGAGCCGATGCACGCAAGCGATGTCGACCTGCTGCCCGGCCCCGGCGCAGCCGCGTGACGGAGACCGGCGGCAGCGCCCCGGATCGCGGGTGCCGGGCGTCACATCATCGAGATCTGATCCGTCCTGCCGGCTGACCTGCGACGGCCGCTCCGCATGCGCATTGGGCCGCCCTTTCAGTGCTCGCCGGTTCTCATCGTTTCGCGTTGCTTCTCGCGTTCATCGGCACTGACTGTCCCTTGTTCGGCCTGCCCGTGGAGAATCCGCAGCTCGCTTCTATATTCACCGGCATGCCGGTCGTCTCATTGTCGCGGGCCGCCGGCGCGGCGGCACTGGGCTGGCTCCTGGGGGCCGGGCTCTCGTTGGATTACGAGATTTCAGAGGCTGCCGGCGACCGTGAGTGCCTCGGCGTAGTTGGGAGGTGCTGTATAGGCGCGGGGCCTTGAATCGGTTTCGCCGTGGGTGTGGCCGGCGTCGCGCTCGCCTGCTGGATCGGGTTTGCGATTCCGAACGTACGGCCGCTGGGTATAACCGTCCCCGCCGGGATCGTCCTGATCGTTCTTGTGACCTTCGCCCACCCAGCCATGCCGTCACAGTTCATGGACCCACTGCCCGCGGGGTTGCGCCCCTTTCATGGCCTTCGGCCCTACGCAGGAGCTGATCGCTCAAGCTCGGTCTCCGGAAGCGCTTCCGTTGCCGGCCGAGGTGGCCCAGTGGGGCGTTGTCACGCAGTTGGTCACGCAGCAGGTTCAAGGCTGCCGGCGAGTCATGATGACGAAGCTGCGGCCGTCTGTTGTGGCGTTGAAGGTTCTATTGGGCACGAAGCCGAGTCCCTGCACGACCCGCTGGGCACGGATGTTGAAGCTGGCGACAGTCACCCGAAAGGCCGTGGGCCGGAAATGTGCAGCGCCGTACTCCAGGCCGGTGGCGATTGCTTGCTTACCGAGACCACGGCCCGTCAATTCGGGACGTAGACCTCCACCTGTGTCAAGCGCCGATTCGTCGTACTCGCCGCCTGGCACGCGGCCGTCAGGGCCGAACACGCGATAGCCGATGAGTTCCCCCTTATCCACGAGGGCGACATATCCGTTTCGCGAATCTGTAGGAAGTCGGCCCAGCTCGGAGGGGCGGAAGGTGGACGAGCCGGCCTGTAGGCCGGGTTCTGTGATCAGCCACGAGGGCTGACCGGCGGCCATCCATCTAGGACCGCCGTTGCCGGCGGCCTCAAGCGGTCTACCCGCGCGGCTCGGGCGGGCAGCCCTCGAACGTCGCGCGCGGGACGTTCCGGAGAACGTCCCTTCTTGACCTTGCTCCGGGTGGGGTTTACCGAGCCGCCCACGTCACCGTGGGCGCTGGTGGTCTCTTACACCACCGTTTCACCCTTACCCCCGCGAAGGGGGCGGTCTGTTTTCTGTGGCACTGTCCCGCGGGTCACCCCGGGTCGGCGTTACCGACCACCCTGCCCTGTGGAGCCCGGACCTTCCTCGGCAGGGCCGAAGCCCTGACGCGGCCGCCCGGCCGGCTCGTCCACCGTGGAGGTAAGCCTAGCGGCTCCCGGCTCATTCCCCTCCCCGGCCGGCAGTCATGTGAAGACTCTCCGAGTTTTCCGGGCGAAGGAAACGTGAGACGACACCGGCGCAGGTCGCGAGCCGGACGCTCACAGGAACCGCACAGATCCTCGCAGAGATCGCGCAGATCGGTGGGCGAGCCTGCGTCCCATGATTGAGTTGCGGCAACTGACCAAGAAGTACGGCGAGGTCGCCGTCGTGGACGGCCTCACCTTCGACGTACGGCCGGGGGTCGTCACCGGCTTCCTCGGGCCGAACGGCGCCGGCAAGTCGAGCACGATGCGGATGATCCTCGGGCTCGACCGGCCGACGAGCGGAAGCGCGACGATCGGCGGGCGGCGCTACGCCGACCTGCCCGTGCCCCTGCGGGAGGTGGGGGCGCTGCTCGACGCGCACGCCGTGCACCCCCGCAGGACCGCGGCCGACCACCTGCTCTGCCTGGCCTACGCCAACGGCATCGGACGACGCCGAGCCGAGGAGGTGCTCGGGCTCGTGGGCCTGGCCGACGTGGCGGGCCGGCGTCCCGGAGGGTTCTCCCTGGGGATGAAGCAGCGGCTCGGCATCGCGGCGGCGCTGCTCGGCGATCCCCCGGTGGTGCTGCTCGACGAACCCGTCAACGGGCTGGACCCCGAGGGCATCCGCTGGATCCGCACGCTGACGCGAAGCCTGGCCGCCGAGGGCAGGACCGTGCTGCTGTCCAGCCACCTGATGAGCGAGATGGCCCTCACCGCCGACCACCTCGTCGTCATCGGCCGCGGACGGCTGATCGCCGACACCGGGCTGGAGGCGTTCGTCCGGTCGGCCGCGCGGCAGGAGGTGCTCGTGCGCACCCCCGACGCGCGGCGGCTCGCCTCCCTGCTCCGGGAGTCCGGCGCCGCCGTACGGCCCGGCGCCGAGGGCACCCTGACGGTCACCGGGATGTCCGGTGCCGAGGTCGGGGATCTCGCCGGCGCGCACGCGATCGTCCTGCACGAACTCACGCCGTTGCAGGCCAGCCTGGAGGAGGCCTACCTGGAGATGACCGGCGACAGCGTCGAGTTCGCCGCGAATCTCGCGGGGGCCGTCTCATGACCGCGTACGGCGTGCTGCGCTCGGAGTGGGTCAAGTTCCGCAGCATCCGCGCGATGCTCGGCTGCCTGGCCGGCGCCGTGGTCGCGGCCGGATCGTACGGCTACCTGTTCGGCATGACCGCCGCGCGCGAGTACCTCGGCGGCTCGGCCACGGACCGCGCGGCCTTCGACCCGACGGAGCCGGCCTTCCGCGCTCTGGTGCTGGTGGCGGTGCTCGTCAGCGCGGTCGGCGTACTGGCCGTGACCTCGGAATACGCCTCCGGGACGATGCCGGTCAGCGTCACCGCAGTGCCCGGACGAGGGCTCCTCGTCGGCGGCAAGGGCGCCGTCGTCGCGCTGACCACGCTCCTCATCGGGCCGCCGCTGGCGCTGCTGTCGTTCACGCTCAGCCAGGCGGCGCTGGCGGCGCAGGGCGCGCCGAGCGTGGGACCGGGCTATCCCGGCGTGCCCGGGGCGCTGCTGGGCGCGGGCCTGTTCACCGGCCTGGTCGGGCTGTACGGCATGGCGTTCGGGTTCCTGTTGCGCAGATCGGCGGGGGCCATCTCGCTCGGGACGTTCCTGCTGATCCTGCCCGGCATGGCGAGTCTGTTCCCGAAGCCGGTGGCCAAATGGATCATTACCTGGTGGCCGAGCGCGGCGGGTTCCCGGATCTTCGCGGTCCATCCCGGCACCGACTTGCTCGCACCGCTCGCGGGCGCCGGTGTGCTCGCCGCCGCCGTGGCCGTCCTGCTCTGCGCCGCCGTCGCCGTCTTCCGGCGGCGGGACGTGTGACCGCGGGGGCGCCCGGACCACGGCCTACCAGGACGCCGCCGGGCGTCACGGCGGCGCGCCCGGCCTGTACGACGGGCTTAGCATCGCGCACCTATTCTTCCGATGATCGGCGAAGGGAGGCCGGAGTGGACGGGCGGCACCTGCTGGTGGTCGACGACGAACCCGTGGTGCGGGAACTGCTGGCGGCCACCCTGCGCTTCGCGGGATACGAGGTGACCTCGGCCGCGACGGGGTCGCAGGCCCTGGAGAGCGCGCGGAGCACGCCGCCCGACCTCGTGCTCCTCGACGTCATGCTGCCCGACATGGATGGTTTCGAGGTCATCCGGCGTCTCCGGGAACTCCCCCGGCCACTGTTCGGCGATCGTCCCGGCCAGGTGCCGGTGCTGTTTCTGACCGCGCGCGACGCCACCCACGACAAGATCAACGGTCTGCGTCTGGGCGGCGACGACTACGTGACCAAGCCGTTCGACCTCGAGGAACTGCTCGCCCGGATCGAGGCCGTGCTCAGGCGGGCCGGGGCCGCCCCCGAGGACCGCATGCTGCGGGTGGCCGATCTCGAACTCGACCCGGAAGGCCGTCAGGTGATCCGGGCGGGCGTCCCCGTGCGGCTGTCGCCGACCGAGTTCCGGCTGCTCCACTATCTGATGCTCAACGCCGGGAGGGTCGTGTCCAAGGCGCAGATCCTGGAGCACGTCTGGCGGTACGACTTCGCCGGAGACTCCAGCATCGTGGACACGTATGTGAGCTATGTGCGCCGAAAGATCGACAAGCCCGGTCCCAAGCTGATCCACACGATGCACGGTGTGGGTTACGTCCTGCGCGGGCCGCGCCCGTGACCGGGACGCCGCCCGGGTCACCGGCGCGGGCGAAGGGCCTGTCGCTGCGTGGGCGGCTTCTGCTGACCACCATGGCCCTGCTCGCGTTGGGCCTGACCGTCAGCGGCGCGGTCGCGGTCGCCACGCTGCGGGCCCATCTCATCGAACGCGTGGACCGGCAGCTCACGCCGATGGCGGCGGTGCTGTCGCGGATCCCCGCCCCGCTGGTCGCCGTGACGTCCGAACGCCAGAACCCGCAACCGCAGGGCCCGCAGCCGGTGGGTGCGGTGCCCGGGATGGACCTGATCGACCAGGTGTACGTCGCCTACCTGCGCGCTGACGGCGCCGTCGAGCAGGAGGGCGGCCCGTGGCTGCGGGAGGGGCCGCGGCACCGGGCCCCGGCGCTCCCCCGGCTCGACACGGCGGCGGTCGGGCGGCTGGGCGGGCGGCCGTTCGACGCGACCGGCCCCGAGGGCGGCAAGTGGCGGGCCGTCGCCGTCCTCCTGCCCGCCCCCACGACCGCATCCGCGGCCACATCCGCGACGGTGCCCGGCAGCGTCGTCGTGGCGGCGTCGCTCCGCGGGGTCAGGTCCACCGTCGGCCGCCTGACGATGGTCTGCGCGGCGACCGCGGCGGCGCTGATGACGTCGCTCGCCGTCATCGGCTGGTTCGCCGTACGACGGGGGCTCCGGCCGCTGCGGACGATCGAGCAGACCGCGGCGGCCGTCGCCGGGGGCGACCTGTCCCGGCGCGTCCCCGCCCTGGCCGCGCCCCAGACCGAGGTCGGCCGGCTGGCCGTCGCCCTGAACGTCATGCTCGGCCAGCTGGAGACGGCCTTCGCCGAGCGGGAGCGGGCGCAGGCCCGGATGCGCCGCTTCGTCGCGGACGTCAGCCACGAGCTGCGCACCCCGCTCTTCGGCGTCAAGGGCTTCGCGGAGCTGCACCGGATGGGCGGGCTGCCCGACGCCGACCTCACCCTCGACCGTGTCGAGAGCGAGGCGGGACGCCTGATCCGGCTCGTGGAGGACCTGCTCCTGCTGGCCCGTCTGGACGAAGGCGAGGACGCCCTGCCCATGGACCTCGCCCCCATGGACCTGCGGACGCTCGCCGCCGACGCCCTCAACGACCTGCGCGCGCTGGATCCCCGGCGGGAGGTCACGCTGACCGGGCCGGACGGCGGACCGCCGCGTGAGGCGCCGGTCCACGGTGACGAGGCGCGGCTGCGGCAGGTGGTCTCCAACCTCGTGGGCAACGCCGTCGCCCACACTCCGCCGGGGACGCCGGTGCGGATCGGCGTCGGCACGGCCGGCGGGGACGGCGTCCTCGTGATCGCCGACGAGGGGCCGGGCATGTCCGAGGAGGAGGCGGCCCGGGTGTTCGACCGCTTCTACCGGGTGGACGGCTCGCGCAGCCGCACCCGCACCGGCACCCACACCGGCGCCGGAGGCGCCGGGCTGGGGCTGGCCATCGTCCGGTCGATCGTCACCGCGCACGGGGGGCGGGTGGACCTGCGGACGCGGCCCGGCGCCGGAGCGGCCTTCCGCGTCGCCCTGCCCAGCGTCGTCCTGTCCAGCGCCGCCGCTGATCCCGCCGCAGGCCCGATCGGCCCCGGTTCTGGGGACACGGCCTAGCTGCGCGCGACGTCCTTGACGAACACGATCCCGTCGTACGCGGCAAGGTGGGCCGGGTCCAGCGCGGCGTAGCCGAACCACGGGGACACGCGGGGGGCGGGCCGCGCGTCGCCGAGGGCGGCGCCCAGACGGCGGGCGTCGACGACGTAGCGGTCCTCGGGGAGCGCGTACAGAAGCCCTTCGAGCGTGTCCGGGGGCGGGGTGTCGACCCCCTGGTGCCGGATGGTGCCGAGGGCCGTGGCCAGGAAGGCGTATCCCTCGCCGAGATGGGCGTGCACGATCGCGCCGGAGCTCCACCACTCGAACAGCAGGTCACCCAGCCGCATCGTGCTCTTGTCCCGCTGGAAGTGCGCGTTGTGGGCGTGGACCAGGGCCGGGCCCCGCTCGGCGACGGCGAGGATGTTGGCGGCGATCATCGAACTCCGCAGGCCCAGCAGCCGCGGCATGCGGCCCGGCGACGTGTCGGCCATCCAGTGGTGGTAGCGCAGCAGGCCGGTGGCGGCGCGTCCGTACAGGTGCGCCCGGTCCCACTCGTCCCGGGAGGACGCCGTGATCAGGTGCGGCGTCTCCGCCTCGAGCAGCGCCACGAGATCGTCGGCGAGCAGCCGCAGCTCCCTGGCCTCGGCCGACCGCCCCACGGACTGGGACGGGTCCATCATCGTGGCGGGATTGGCCCACCGGTCGTCGGCGCCGAGCAGGCGGTCGAGCGTTTCCACGTCACAGGGGAGCAGGTCCGCGTCCACCCGGGCCGCGAGGTAGCCGTGGAGAGCGGTGAGGGCCTGCCGGGGGCTCGCGGCGTGGCTGATCTCCAGCGGGCCGTCGAGACCGGCGAAGCGCACCCGCTCGGACGCGGGCCGGCCCTCGTTGTACGCGCGCATCCAGCGGACGAGCTCGCGGTTGGCCGCGGACGCGCCCCAGCCGTGGCTGAAGCCGCGCTCCATGACCTCGTCGAGGGTGCCCGTGCCCCAGGTGACGTAGTCGTCCACGACCAGGCCCATCAGGCAGTCGCTCTCGATCCCGATCGTCCGGTAACCCTCCCCCTCGACGAGCTGCCGGAAGAGCTCGTTGCGCACGTCGAGCAGAAGGTCTTCGCCATGGGTGGGCTCGCCGAGGGCGAGCAGCCGCGGCCGGGCCGGGAGGAGTCTCATGACCGAGGCGGCCTCGACGGCGTGGACGGCGTCCTTGATGTCGGTAGCCATATCGTCAACGGTATCGTTGAACCTTCGGTGGAGACTTTCGCGCGAAAGCCCCAGGAATATGGCCCCCAAACCCTCAAACGTCGAGTTCAGGCCGGTGGTTGTGGCGAGGCTCCGCCGGAGCGATTCGGCTCCTGCGAAGGGGCGTCAGGAGAGGTGGGCGGTGTCGTTGAGAGCCCGTACGACGGCGGGCCCGTCGGCGTAGTAGTCGATCGCCGACAGGCAGGCCAGATCGAGGTGCATCCGGTAGAGCGCCTCCGGCGGCGCGCCCAGCGCGAAGCGGACGAGCATCTTGATCGGGGTCACGTGGGAGACCACGACGACGGCGCGGCCCTCGTGGGCCTTCACGATGCGCTCCCTCGCCTGCTCGACCCGCCGGGCCGTCGCCGCGAAGCTCTCCCCGCCGGGCGGCGCGACGTCCGGGTCGGCCAGCCAGGCCGCGAGTTCGCGGGGCCAGCGCTGCTGGATCTCGGCGAACGTGTGGCCCTCCCACTCGCCGAAGTCGGTCTCACGGAGATCGTCGTCGACCAGTACGGCGAGGCCCGTCCGGGCGGCCACGGCCTGCGCGGTCTGCCGGGCGCGGGTGAGCGGGGAGGTGACGATCACCTCGACCTCGTACGGCTGCCGCGACAGGCGCAGGGCCGCGGCCTCGGCCTGCGCGAGCCCGGTGGGGGTGAGCGACGGGTCGCCCAGCCCGGAGAACCGCTTGTCCACCGACAGCGGCGTCTGCCCGTGGCGGAGCAGGAGCAGGGACGTGGCGACGCGCGAAGGCCGGGGCATCCATCCGTGCCCGCGCCGGTCGTGGGAGGCGCCGGCGTCGGCGGCCGCGTCGACCGCACCGGGCGCCCCGGTCGCGCCGGCGGCCTCCGCGCCCGTGGCCGGAGCCTGAGCGCCGTCGGGGAGGTCGAACAGCGAGGGCGCGTCGGTGTTGGGCGGCTCGGCGCCGGGCTCGACGGCCGGAGCCGCCTTCGGCGCGGAGGAGATCTCACTCGCCTGCCAGGTCTCCCCCCGCGCCGCGGCGTCCATCGCCTCGTTGGCGAGCCGGTCGGCGTGGCTGTTGCGCTCGCGCGGAATCCACGTCCAGGTGACGCGGAAGCGCCGGGCCAGGCCCGCCGCCTCCAGGGCGAGCGGCCGCAGGCCCTCGTGCTTGACCTTCCACCGGCCGGCCATCTGCTCGATGACCAGCTTGGAGTCCATCCGCACCTCGACCTGACCGCCCTCGGCGCCGAGCGCGAGCAGCGCCCGGAGCCCGGCGATCAGGCCGCGGTATTCGGCCACGTTGTTGGTCGCGGTGCCGATCGACTCGGCCGCCTCGGCGAGCACTCGCCCGCCGTCGTCCTTGACCACCGCGCCGTACCCGGCCGGGCCGGGGTTGCCCCGCGACCCGCCGTCGGCCTCGACGACGAACCCCCCGGTAGCACCCACGGTGACCGTCACAAACCCGACTCGGCCGTACGCACCAGGATCCGGCGGCACTCCTCGCAGCGGACCACCTCGTCGTGCGCGGCGGCCCGGATGCGGTTGAGGTCGGCGATCGACAGGCTCGTGCGGCAGCCGAGGCACCGGCCGCCGTGCAGCATGGCGGCGCCGACGCCGCTCTGCTCGCGCATCTTCTCGTACAGCCCGAGCAGATCGGCCGGGACGTCGGCGGTGATCGCGGTCCGCCCGCCCACCAGCTCTCCGATCTCCTTGTCGATCTCGGCGAACGCCGCGTCGCGACGGTCCTCGGCGGCGCGCAGCGTGCCGGTCACCTCGTCGCGTTCCGATTTGACGGCGGTGACCCTCGCGTCGGCCGCCTCCCGGCGCTCCATGATCTCCAGCACGACCTCCTCAAGATCCGACTGCCTGCGCCGCAGCGAGACGATCTCGGACTGGAGGCTCGCCAGGTCCTTCGGGGAGGAGACCTGCCCGGAGTCGAGGCGCTTTTGGTCCCGGTCGACCCGGACGCGTACGGCGTCCACGTCCGACTCGGCCTTGGCCTGGTCACGGGCGAGGTCGCCGGCCTCGGTCTCGGCGGCGATGATCTGCGTGGAGACCTTCGCCAGCCTCTTGGACAGCTCGTCGATCTCGGCGAGCTCGGGCAGGCTGCGGCGGCGGTGCCGCAGCCGGTCGAGACTCGTGTCGAGCTCCGCGAGATCGAGCAGACGCTTCTGTGCTTCCGGTGCGGCCTTCATCCCAAATCCCTCAAGATGCTCGGGGGTCCAAGTCGGTGGTCGTCGCCGTCCAGGCGTCGGTGACGGCGTCGGAGACGCGCGCCTCAACAGTAATGCCCCTGGCCGCCAGCGCTGACGTCAGACGCCGGGCGGCGTCCGCGAGCCACGGCCATTCGGTGGCCCAGTGGGAGGCGTCGACCAGCGCCGGCCCGCCGGCCTCCAGGTGCTCGCTGGCCGGGTGGTGCCGCAGATCGGCCGTCAGGAAGACGTCCACGCCCGCGGCCCGTGCCGTCCTCAGCAGCGAGTCGCCCGCGCCGCCGCAGACGGCGACGGTCCGCACCTCCCGGTCGAGGTCGCCCGCGACCCGCGGCGGCCCGGCCGTCCGGGGCAGGCCGGAGGCGGCCAGCGCGGCGAACTCCCGCAGCGGCATCGGCGCGGGCAGGTCGCCGACGCGGCCGAGCCCGCGACGCGGGTCGTCGGCGGAGGGCTGCAGTGGCCGCAGGTCCCCGGTCAGGCCGACGGCCCGCGCGAGCGCGTCGGAGACCCCGGGATCGGCGACGTCGGCGTTGGTGTGCGCGGCGTACAGCGCGGCGCCGCCGCGGATGAGCCGGTGCACGACCCGGCCCTTGAAGGTGGTGGCGGCGACGCTCGTGGTGCCGCGCAGGTAGAGCGGGTGGTGGGTGACCACGAGGTCGGCCCCCCAGCCGAGGGCCTCGTCCACGACCACGGCGACCGGGTCGACCGCGAACAGGATCCTCCGTACGGCCTGCTCCGGGTCGCCGCAGACGAGGCCCACCGCGTCCCAGGACTCGGCCCACGAGGGGTCGTACAACGCCTCCAGGCGTTCGACCACCTCGGCGAGGGTGCAGGAGATCGATTCCACCCGCGCACACTACAGCCTGCTGGCGGAACGTTCCGGGAAGAGTAACGTCCCATTCGACGCCCCACCGCCAGGAAGGATCCCCAGCGTGCCCGTTGATCAGCAGAGCCTGCACGTCAGGTCCGTGGTCGCCGACACCCACAACGACCTGCTCATGGCCGTCTCCGCCCGGCCGCCCGCGGTGTGGGCCTCGTTCTTCCGCGAGCGGTGGCTTCCCCAGCTCGTCGAGGGCGGGGTCGACGTGCAGGTGCTGCCCGTGTTCGTGGACGGCCAGTTCCGCCCGGAGGGCGCGCTGCGCCAGACGCTGCGGATGATCGAGTGCGCCCACGTGCTGGCCGAGGGCAACCCCGACGCGGTGGCGCTGTGTCACGACGGGCAGCAGATCGACGAGGCCCTCGCCCTCGGCAGGATCGCCCTGGTGCTGGCCCTGGAGAGCATGCCGGGGATCGACGAGAGCATCGAGCTGATCCCGACCCTGCATCGCCTCGGGGTCCGCGTCGCCTCGATCGCCCACTGGGGCCGTACGGCTCTCGCCGACGGCAGCGGCCAGGACGGCACCGGTTCCAGGCTCACCAGCCACGGCGTCGAGGCGCTGCGCGAGATGGAGCGGCTCGGCATGCTCTTCGACATCTCCCACCTGGGCGCCACGGGCGTCGCGCACGTGCTGGAGATCGCGACCCGGCCCGTCATCGCGACCCACTCCTCCGCGCGCGCCCTGCGCGACCATCACAGGAACCTCACCGACGAGCAGCTCAGGGGCGTCGCCGCGGGCGGCGGCGTCGTCTGCGTCAACTTCCTCGCCGCCTTCCTCACCGAGGACGCCCGCTCGGCCACGGTCGACCATCTCGTGGACCACATCGAGCACATCGCCGGCGTCGCCGGCGTCGACCACGTGGGTCTCGGCCCCGACTTCGTGCGCGAGGTGTTCGCGGACCTCACTCCGCCGTGCTGCGAGGGCTTCAGCTACTCCGGGATCGACGCCAGCGCGGCCATTCCCGGGCTGGAGGGCCCGCGCGGCCTTCCGCTGGTGACCGACGCGCTCCTCAAGCGGGGGTTCACCGACGAGGAGATCCAGAAGATCCTGGGCGCCAACGTGATGCGCCTGTTCCGCGCCGAGCTGGGCCGTACGGCGCGGGAACGGCAGTAACGGTGAACCCGGAGGCCATGCTGGCCGACCTCGAGGAGCTGGTGCTCTGCGAGTCGTACTCCACCGACCACGAGGCGGTGGCGCGCAGCGCCCGCGTCGTGGGAGCGCTGGGCCGCAGGCTGCTGGGCGCCGAGCCGGAGACCGTGGTGATCGACGGGGTCACCCACCTGCGCTGGTCGTTCGGCGCGCCGCGGGTCCTGCTGCTGGGCCACCACGACACCGTCTGGCCGGTCGGCACCCTGCGCGAGCATCCCTGGTCGGTGCGGGACGGGGTGGCGCGGGGCCCTGGGGTGTTCGACATGAAGGCCGGTCTCGTGCAGCTCTTCCACGCGGTCGCCTCGCTGCCGTCCCCCGAGGGCCTGACCGTGCTCGTCGTCGGGGACGAGGAGCTCGGCTCGCCGACCTCCCGCCCGCTGATCGAGTCGATCGCGTCGCGGTGCGAGGCCGCGTTCGTGCTGGAGGCGAGCGCGGACGACGGCGCGCTGAAGACGGCTCGCAAGGGCATCTCGCGGTACGAGCTGATCGTGCACGGACGGGCCGCCCACGCCGGCCTCGAACCCGAGCTGGGGGTCAACGCCGGCGTCGAGCTGGCCCATCAGGTGCTGGCCGTCGCGGGCATCGCGGCCCAGGTCGAGTCGTCGTCCAGGACGGGGGCGACGTCGGTGACGCCCACCATGCTGACCGCGGGGACGAGCACCAACACGGTCCCGGCCCGGGGCCGGATGGCCGTCGACGTCCGCGTGCCGGACCGGGCGGCGCAGCGGCGGGTGGACGAGCTGATGCGCGCGCTGACGCCGCGCACCCCGGGGGCGCGGCTGGAGCTGCGGGGCGGGCCGAACCGCCCGCCCCTCGACCCCGCCGCCTCCGCCGGGCTCTTCGAGGTCGCCGTACGGCTCGCGCGCGAGCTGGGCATGGCGCCGCTGCGCGGGGCGGCGGTCGGCGGCGGCTCGGACGGCAACTTCACCGCGGGCGTCGGCTGCCCGACGCTCGACGGCCTGGGCGCGGTGGGGGGCGGCGCGCACGCCGCCGGGGAGCACGTCCTGGTCGCCGAGATGCCGGTCCGCGCCCGCCTGGTCGCGGCGCTGGCCGCGTACGTGCTGTCGGGAGGGCCGATCGACGCGACCGACCCGGCAGACGCGGCGCAGGACGCGATGACGCGCGGCACGAGGCAGACCGCCGGGGAGAGCGCGTGAACCCGGCGGACCGCCTCGCCGCCCGGAAGCAGGCGGCCGGGGCCGCCGCGCTGCGCGGCCTTCGTGTCGCCGAGCTGGACACCAACGCCGACTTCGAACGGGTGGTCCGGCTGTTCCACGGCATCTGGCGGCCGGAGCCGTGGAACCCGCCGATCACCGCCGAGCTGATGCGGGCGCTGACCCACGCGGGCGGGTACGTCGCCGGGGCGTTCGACGGCCCGGAGCTCGTCGGCGCCGGCGTCGCCTTCCTCGCCGCGCCCGCGGGCCGGGCGCTGCACTCGCATGTGACCGGCGCCGTGCGGCCCGGCGCCGGATTCGCGCTCAAGCTGCACCAGCGGGCCTGGGCCCTGGAGCGGGGGCTGAGCCGGATCACCTGGACCTTCGATCCCCTGGTGCGCCGCAACGCCCACTTCAACCTGGCCAAGCTGGCCGCCCTGCCGGAGGAGTACCTGCCCGACTTCTACGGCCCGATGGGCGACGCGGTCAACGCGGGCGACGAGTCCGACCGCGTTCTCGCGGTGTGGCGGCTGGACGACCCGCGGGTGGCGCGGGCGTGCGACGGCCTGCCGTACCGGCCCGCCGGGGCGGACGGCGCGGTGGCCGCCCTCGCCGACCGGGACGGCCGGCCGGTGGCCCTGCGCGCCGACGGAGCGGCCGTGCTCGTCGCCGTGCCGGCGGACGTGGAGACCCTGCGCCGCGCCGCCCCGGAGACGGCCAGGGCCTGGCGGCACGCCGTACGCGACGTGCTGGGCGGGCTGATGGCGCAGGGCCGCCTCGTGACGGGCTTCGCCGGCGGCTGCTACGTCGTGGAGCGGCCCTCCCCCGCCGCGGAATGAGCACCGCCGACGGCGCGCCCGTCCGCCGCTGAGTACGCGGCCGGAATGGGTAGGGACCGGACGTGGCCATGAGGCCTTATTGATCATCTGATTACCGGGGGGAATCAGATGAGCGGGTGGCGGGGATCCTCGGTGCGGATCCGCTTGACGGTGCTGGCGAGCGCGGTGATGGCGCTCCTGTGCACCGTCGCCGTGCTGCTGGTCCTCGGCGTCCTGCACGGCACCGCCGAAAGGTACAAGACCGACGAGATCACCACCACCGCCGTACGCCTCGCCTATCAGGCCAAACGGGATCGGCTGCCCCCGGTGCTCCTGGGACAGGACCTGGCCGGCGTGCAGGTGATCGACCACAGCGGCCGGATCGTCTCCGTCAGCGACGGCCTCGCGGGCCGCCCGCGCATGGCCGCGTTCCGGCCGGAGCTCACAAGCCCGGAGACGAGCAAGAAGCTCTGCGACTCCCCGGCGTTCCCGGGCCGGTGCATAACCGTCGTCGCCTTCCGCTTCCACAACACCGGTGGTCTGTGGACGATCTACGCCGCCGACGACACCGTGCCGTTCTACGTCAGCGGCCCGCTGCTGGCGGCGCTCCTCGGTGGTTCGCTCCTGCTGGTCGGGCTCACCGCGCTCGGCACCTACCAGACCGTGCGCAGGGCGCTCGGCCCGGTAGAGGCGATCACGAGCAAGCTGGCCAGGATCACCGCGACCGACCTGAGCCAGCGCGTGCCGGTGCCGAAGCACCACGACGAGATACGGCGGCTCGCCGAGACCGCCAACCAGACCCTGGACCGGGCGGAGACCGCCGTGGAGCGGCAGCGGCGCTTCGCCTCCGACGCCTCCCACGACCTGCGCAGCCCTCTGACGGCGATGCGGACCGAGATCGAGGAGGCGTTGCTGCACAGCGAGGACGCCGACTGGCCGGCCACCGCGCGCGCCCTGCTGGGCAGCTGCGACCGCCTGCAGGCGCTCGTGACCGATCTGCTCCAGCTCGCCCGGCTCGACGCCGGCGCGCCGCCCCGGCGCGAGCCGGCCGACCTCGCCGGCCTCGCCGCCCGTGAGCTCGACCGCAGGCCACGCAAAGTGGATCTGGTGCGGCACCTGACGCCCGGTGTGGTCGTCGTCGTCAACCGCGTGGCCCTGGCGCGCCTGCTCAACAACCTCCTCGACAACGGCGAGCGGCACGCGGTCTCCGCACTCACGGTGACCGTGCGCCGCGAGGACGGCAAGGGCGTGCTGGAGGTGCTCGACGACGGCGCCGGGATCCCGCCCGACAAGCGGGAGGTCGTCTTCCAGCGCTTCACCAGGCTCGACGCCGCCCGGTCGAAGGACGCCGGGGGCACCGGGCTCGGCCTGTCCATCGCCCGCCAGATCGCCCAGGCGCACGGAGGGACGCTCACCATCGAGGACAGCGAGCGGGGCGCCCGCTTCGTGCTGCGGCTCCCGCTCGCCCCGGCCCGCTGACCACCGTGTCATTCCCCCTCCGGCACGGCGATCACGGTGGGCACCGGGGCGCGCAGAGCCTCGGCGACCGCCTCCTCCAGCTCCCCCGGCGTCTTGACGGCGCGGCCCCGCGCGCCGTACGCGGCGGCGAGGGCGGGGAAGTCGGGCGCGTGCAGGTCCACGGCGACCGGCCGCATGCCCCGCTTCCGCATCTCCTCGCGGATCTCCCCGAAGCCGCCGTTGACGGACACGACGACCGGCAGGCCCAGCTCCAGCTGCACCGCGGTCGCCAGCTCCGGCAGGCTGAACTGGAACGCCCCGTCGCCCGCCAGCGCCACCACGGGAAGGTCGGGCCGCCCGAGTTTGGCGCCGATGGCGGCCGGCAGCGCGAAGCCCAGCGTGCCGAACCCGGTGGGGAACAGGAAGCGCCCCGGCGGGTCCATCGGCATGCCGACGAGCGCCCCGTGGTAGACGAACATCGAGTTGTCGCCCACCACGACGGTCTCCGGCGGCAGGGCCCGGCGCAGCGCCGCGAGCTGGCCGGACCACCTGCGGGTGAGCTCCTCGAGCTCCGTCCTGTGCCCCGTCCCGGGATCCCGCTCCCGGCGCGGCCGCGGCACGGCGCCCTGGCGGTCGAGCCGTTCGGCCAGCCCGCGCACGGCGAGCTCCGCGTCCGCGACGATCGCCACGTCGGCCACGTGGTCGCCGTGCATCTGCCCCGGGTCGATGTCGATCCGCACGAGGCGGCCGGACAGGGCGAAGGCGTCGTCCCACAGGTCGGCCGGGCCCAGCTCGGTGCCGACGGCCAGCACGACGTCGCACGCGGCGAGCCACCGGCGGACGGCCGCCAGGTGCAGCGTGGTGCCGAGCACCAGCGGATGGCTCTCCGGCACCGCGCCCTTGCCGTTGACCGTGGTCACGACCCGCGCGCCGAGCCGTTCCGCCAGGCGCATCGCCAGACGCCCCACCGGCGGCGCCTCGCCGCCGGGGCTCCGCAGGCCCGGGCGCTGGGCGCCGCCGCCGAGCACGAAACCCGGGCGGCGTGCCGCCCGCAGCAGCCCGGCCGCCGCGTCGAGGGCCCGTGGATCGGGCTCGCGGCGCGTGATCCGGTACGGCGGGACGATCTTGACCTGCCCCTCCAGGTCGAGCAGGTCGAAGGGGATCTCGATGTGGACCGGGCGGGGGCGTCCCTCGGCGAAGCGCCCGAAGGCGCGGGCGACGGCGGCGGGGATCTCCCGCACGGTCGTCACGCGGTGGCTCCAGGCGCACAGTGAGTCGATCGCCCGCGACTGGTCCCTGCTCTCGTGCAGGTAGCCGCGGCCGTCGCGAGGATGGCCGGTCGGCACGCCAGGAGAGACGAGCAGGATCGGAGAGGAGTCGGAGTACGCCTGTCCGAGGGCCGTGGCCGCGTTGACCACGCCGGGGCCCGTGGTGGTGACGACGACGCCCGGCCTGCCGGTTACCCTGGCGTACCCGTCGGCGGCGTATCCCGCGCCCTGCTCGTGCCGGGGCGTCACGCACCGCACGCCCGCCCGGTCGAGCTCCTCGTAGATCGCGAGGTTGTGGGTGCCCGGAATGCCGAAGATCGTGTCGACGCCGTGCAGCCGCAGCGCCTCGACCAGGGCGCGCGCCCCCGTGGGCGTCGTGATCGTCCCCGCCGGGGGGATCGGGTCATGGCCGTCCACGTATCACTTCCCGGAGAGCGGAGGGGTTTCTCTTGGGTTTCCCCAAATGGTTTCCCCTTTTCGCGCGTCGCGCTACCGTTCCGCGTGCCGGATTTTCTTATCCGGTCATCGAAAAGGCGGCCGGGGACGCGATCCCACCTCGTGTTCGTCCGATCCGTACGTCAGCACATTGCCGATGGACTTCACGGCCTGGCGCACCATCCGGTGCATCGCCTCGGTGGTGTGGGAGGCGATGTGCCCGGTGATCAGAAGGCGCTCGGGGAAATCCCTCCGCAATTCGATGGCCTCTTCGCATTCCGGGTCGTAGAAGCCGTCGAAGACCGCCATGCCGACGCGGCCCTTCTCCAGACCGGCGTACAGGGCGCCCGGGCTGACGATGGCCGGGCGGGCGGTGTTGACGAGGATCGCGCCCTCCGGCATCCGGCCGATCACCGTCGAGTCGATCATCGACCTGGTCTCGCCGGTCTCCGGCACCATGACCACGAGGATGTCGCTGCCCGCGGCCAGGTCGAGCAGGGGCAGGTAGGAGATGCCGAGGTCGCGCTCCGCGTCGGGCCTGCGGGTGCGGCTGTAGTAGGACACGCGGACGCCGAAGCCCCGGCGCAGGATCTCCGCGATCCGCCGGCCGTTCGCGCCCATCCCGATGATGCCGACGCTGCGGGCGGCGAGCTCGTGAGGGAGTTCTTCCGAGCCGTGCCAGCCGGGGACCCGGTCGCCCAGGTGCCGGGGAATGCCCAGGCTGGCGTTGACGATCTGCGCGACCGTGAACGTCGCGACCGCGTCGGTCGCCGCCCCCGGCGTGTTCGTGACGGCGATGCCCAGGCGGTCGGCGGCCGCCACGTCGACGAAGTTCTCGTAGCCCACGCCGAGGAAGGCCACCACTCGCAGCGTCTCCCGCGCCTCCTCGAGCGCCGACGCCGTCGCCCGCTCCTCACCGCCGTGCAGGTAGGCGACCGCGCCCCGCAGCTCGCGGATCAGCTTGTCCTCGTCCAGCATCGACGGAGGCCGTCGTACCGTGAGCCCCTGCCGGGCGAGCGGCTCCAGCAGCGCCGTGTCGATGCCCGCCCCCGTGACCAGAACAGTCCCGCCTTTGCAGGCCGCTCCGGCCGCCGGCCGCGGCTGCGCGGGACGACAGTCCGTTATATCCCTTGGAGCCACGGTTTGGGACATTTCAAATATCTCTCAGACTTAGGACATATATGTCTGTTTTTCTCTGGGGTATCTCTCCAATCACAAGAACCAGACGGTGCAGAAAAACCACGGACGGCCTAGGCGACGGAGCAGGAATCCAATGGTATAAGGGTTGTGGTGCTTACGTCTCCACCCGACGTGAAAAGGAAACCCCTGGGGAGGGTCTGGGGACCCCGGCCTCGGCCCCGCCCGGCCACACGAACGTCCATTTCTCCGCGCGGCAGTACGGAGAGGGCGGGCAAAGACGGCGCAGCGCAGAGAGGGGCCAGATGAAACTTCAGCCGCGACAGCAGCTCCTGGAGTTGTGGGACGCAGCCGCGCGCGCCTCCTACCGGCAGGGCGTCTGGACCTGGGGCGGCCGGGACGGGTCCAACTCCATCTCCGACGCCGAGCAGCTCCTGTGTTTCATGTATCCGGCCTCCGAGCTGCCGGGCTTCCGCCTCGACACGCCGAACGAGACGGCCGACGACGTGCTGGCCGCGCTGTCCGTCCTCGGCGACTCGGTGGAGATCCCCAAGCTGCTGCTCAAGGTCATCGGGCAGTACCTGCGCACGTACACCGCCGACGACGGCCGCCCGGTGTTCTCCGGAGGCAGCTACTTCCGGCCCCTGGACGACGAGGCGAAGGTCACCCCCGAGCAGCTCCAGCTCGACGTGGTCGACTCCTTCTCGATGTCGGTCACGCTCGCGCTCGGCACACTCGGCTTCCTGAAGGTCTTCCGGCAGAGCGTGCGGCGCCAGTCCATCCGCAGCGAGATCCGCGAACTGGAGGACCTGGCCAGCAAACGGCTGTCGGCCGCGATGGCGGGCCTGCTGCGCAGCTTCACCGTCAACGCGTTCGACCCCGGCTCCACGCCGGGCCGCGCGCTGCTGCGCACCGTGAACCAGACCGGCGCGCCCACCCGCCGCGTGCTCGACGACCTGCGGCGCGAGCTGCGGCCGGTACGGGCCGGCCTGCGCGACCTGACGATCGGCTCGGGCAGCCAGGTCGACCTGGACAACGAGAACCTGCTGTTCGAGTGCGGCTGGACGTGGGGCATCGTGAAGGACGCCCCCGACATCGTCACCCCGCTCGACATCGGGCCCCAGCCCAAGGGCGTGGCCGCCGACACGCCGTTCCTGTACTTCACCGTCAACGCCCTCGTCGGCATCGCCGACCTGTTCACCTCCCGCACCCGCGTCCTGAGCCTGCTCAACGACGACCAGATCACCCTCGCCCAGGCCATCCAGCGCCGCTGGGACCTCACCCAGTCCTACTGGCGCACCATCGCGACGTACGGACGGGGCACCTGGCCGCTGGAGGACATCCCCTGGAGGACGGTCGACGAGAAGGAGTCGGACTACTACAGCCTCGGCGTCACCGCCATGGTGGTGCAGAGCCTGGTCAACAACCGGGCGGCCGACGTGGACCTCGGCCGGGTCGCCGCCGTGCTCGAGGAGCTGGCCATCCGCGCCAGGATCATCCGCAGGGCGGTGCCGGGCGACCCGCCCGTGCTCATGCACTCCCCCGGCGTTCCGATCAACCTGCACGGCAGCGACACGCTCGGCCCCCACCTGGTCTGGGTCGTCTCCGACTTCGCCATCACGCTGCTCAAACGGACCATCTGGGCCGCGTCCATCGCGCAGAACACGCGGATGCGCGAGCGGCTGGTCGCCCTCGCCGACCAGATCTGGCGGCACATCCTGCTGCGCCGCCACACGGACGGCCCGGCCGCCGGCCTGTGGGACCAGCCCGGCAACGTCTTCACCGACATCCAGGTGCGCGACGAGGAACCGTCCTGGTATTTCAGCGAGCGGGTCGTCGAGTTCCTCGTCTCCGCCGCGACGTCCAGCGGGGAGCCGCCGCTGCGCAGCCCCCAGCTCGTCGAGCTGGCCCACCAGATGCTCGGGGAGGCCGAGCACCTGCTGGACCAGGAGCTGGTCACCCGGCCGCTGGTGGCCGGGCAGACGATCCAGCCGAAGCTCCGCACGATCCAGGCCTCGCTGCAGCGGGCCAGGGCTATCGTCAGCGACCGCCCCGCGACCGCTCAGGCGCTGATCAACGACGCGCTGCTCGACCTCGAACGGCTGGCCGCCGCCCGCGACAGCGCGTCGGAGGCGATCTGAGTTGCTCGTCTTCGCGATCTCGGACAAAGGGGGGACCGGGCGCTCGGTCACCGGCACCAACATCGTCTACCGGCACGCCCTGCAGGGCAACGACGTCTGCTACCTGGACTTCGACTTCGGCTCGCCGACCGCGGGAGCCATCTTCAGCGTCAGCGCGGTGGCCCGCGGCACCCGGGAGAACGGCCTGCACGACTACCTGCGGGGCGAGTGCCCGCAGCCGCGGCGGGTGGACGTGTGGACCGAGTCCGACCGCGAGGGGCTGCGCACCCGCCCACCGGGCGCGGGGCGGCTCGTGCTGCTGCCGGGCAGCGAGGGCGGCGGCGAGCTGTCGGCCCTCACCGACGAGGTCGTCGGCCGCTGCGTCCAGCTGCTCGGACGGCTGGACGAGGAGTTCGACCTGTGCGTGGTCGACGTCAGCGCCGGCCGGTCGTTCACCGCGGAGCTGGTCCTGGCGGCGACGGTGCGGATGCCCGCGATCCCGTTCCGCTGGCTGGTCTTCCACCGCTGGACGCGCCAGCACATCATCGCGGCCGACGGGCTCGTCACCGGCGCCGACGGGCTGCTCGACGTCGGCACCAGGTTCGGCCACGACCCGGAGGACCTGCGCGACCGCATCCGTTTCGTGCGCACGGCCGTGCTCGAACCGGACGCGTCGGAGCTCGTCGGGCTGCGCGACGAGCAGCGGGCCTGGCTGAGCGCGTGCGACAGCGAGCTGCGCGAGCTGGCCGGCCGCCACGGCGTCGGCCGTACGGCCATGCTCGGCAAGATCCCGCTGGACCCGGTCCTCCAGTGGCGCGAGCAGCTCATCACCGACGAGGACGTGCTCGCCAGCAAGATCGCCAACGCGGAGACCGCCGCCGCGTTCGACGAGCTCGCCAAGAAGATCGTCGACGACAGCGCCTGGGAGGGCTTGTGACGCGGGTGCGCGCGACGTTCGGCGAGGTGGCGGCCGAGCGCAGGATCGCCTCCGTCCCCCTCTCCCACGTGTCCGTCGAGCTCGGGCACCTCTACATGGAGGACTTCGAGGCGGGCCCGGCCCGGCTGCGCGAGCAGTTCCGCAGGGTCGCGCCGTGGCTCGCCACGGTCCGCTCCTTATGGCGTGAGCGGGTGCCCGGGGGGCGGGCCCGGGTGAGCACCTGCTTTCTCGTGGACGACTACTTCAGCCGGTTCAGCACTCCGGCCGAGCTGGTGCCGATGGTCCTCGACGCGGCGGCCGAGCACGACCTGACCATCGACTACCTGGCCCGCGAGTCCGCCTGTGCGCAATCACGCGGCGTCGAGCTGGCCCGGCTGGTGGAGGACCGGATCGTCGACGACCCGCCGCCGGAGACCGACGGCTCGCGCCCGCCGGTGAAGGAGACGGGCTGGCTGTGCAACGGCTCCCGCTCGCCCCGCACGGCGCCGCTGCAGGCGATGGGCAAGACCCGGCCGTGGGAGCCGCCCGCGCAGAACGCCAAGCGGGGCCACTCGATCTTCGTGGACGTCGAGCTGTGGGACGAGAAGGAAGCGCGGCGCACCTGGTCGTGCCCCTTCCTCGCGGCCGTCTGGCAGCTCCTGCGGCTGGGGCTGCTGCGCAGCGACGGCCGGGTGCCGCTTCCGCCGGTGGCCCTGGACGGCGGCTGGCCCCGCGACTGGGACGGGCTGCCCGCGGTCGTCCGGCTCAACCCCCAGGCCGCCCCGTTCAGCGCGTACACCACACTTTCCGTCCTCTCCCCCCGGTTCCTGCCCGTCGAGCTGGCCGTACGGACGATCCTGAGCCAGGTCGCGGTGGACGACGAGGTCCTGCGGCAGGTCGCCACCCGGAGCGAGAGCGAGGGCATCCGGCTCGAAGAGGAGCTCGTCGACCGCATCTCCTACGTCTTCGTCTGAGGGGTTTCGAATATGAGGGCGGCCCGATGCTGGTGATCGGGGAAGTCCACACCGGGCTGCTGCAGGACTCCGGGGAGATCTCCGAGTCGACGTGCCGCCGGGTGCTCGGGCTCATGGCTGGGGAGACCGTGCGCGTCTCCCGCCGTCCCATCCTCCACGCGCTGTCGCCGGAGCGGCTGACCGGGGTGGACTGCGCGCTGCCCACCGCGTCCCGTTCCCGCATCAGGGGTGTCGGCACCGTCGTGTCCCGCTGTGCGGTGACCGGGGGCCGGGTGGCTCAGGGATCGTCGTACGCCCGGGTGGTGCGCTCGGAGGCCGACCGCAGGCTGCCCTGGTCGCACTACCTGGCCCGGCCGGGGGTCGTGGAGGTCCTGGGAAAGGCGAAGGCGGCCGACCTCGCCGAAGGGTTCACCGGCGACCCCGCGCCCGGCTGCCTCGATCTGGGGGCCGTCAGCGGGCGCTTCCTCGACCTCGTGCAGGCCTCCCCGCTGCTCGACCGGCGGGCCCCCTTCAAGATCCCGCGTACGACCCTGCGGTGGGTGGCCGAGACCGGCGAGCCGTCGATCCGCTTCACCCTGCACACCGAGCAGGAGCGGACGCTGCGCCTGACGCACCCCGGCCCGTTCACCTCCGCCGTGGTCGACCTGTGCGAGGACCTGGCGACGCACGACTGGCTGCTGACGTCGCTGCTGGTCATCGTCGAGCGGGCGCGGATCGGGGCGACGCCGGAGGCCCAGGGCGTGGCCCGCCTGGCGCCCGCCATCGACCACCTGCTGCACCTGTGGATGCCCGCCGCCCGGGTCGAGGAGTGGCTGACGCCGTTCTGGGACAGCCTGGAGCGGCGGCCGGGGTTCACCCGGCAGTGGCACTCCCTGGTCGACCGGGTCCGCGACCAGATCGCGATGAACACCCTGGCCCTGCTCAGCGCGACCGCCGAAGCCGGACGGAGATGACCGTGACCGGAGCAGCACCCGAGCCTCCCCCGTCGCTCGTCCCGAGGATCGTGCGCAAGGTCCTCGTGACGGTGCTCGTGGGCGGAGTGAGCTACCTCGTGAGCAACGCGCTCATCCACGGACCGAACGAGGACCTGTGGAGCCTGCTGCTCGCGACGTTCATCAGCGGCATCGTCTTCGTCGTGCAGTTCCTCACGGACGTGGACGACCAGCTCGAGACCGTGCTGCAGGAGCAGCGCAGGCAGCACACGAAGACCCACGACCTGGTGGCCGACAGCTTCGCCAAGATCAACGAGGCGAGCAAACTGTTCGGCGTCGTGGAGATGTCCGCGCTCGAGACCAGGGGCGTGGCCGAGCTGGTGCAGAACGCCGCCAAGATCCGCGACGACATGCCCGACCTCGTCAAGAGCCTGGTGCACCACGAGGTCACCCGGATGGCGAAGTTCCTCGGCGAGCTGTCCGACGGCAGGTACGCGCTGTACGAGGGCGAGGACCGCGACTGGCTGCTCGCGCTCGCGCGCAACACCCGGGTCAGCCTCGACGCGATCAGCCTGACCAGCGTGGACGCCCGCGACACGGAGTTCGGCGCCGGTTTCTGGCACACCGATCTCGGGCAGCGCTACGTCAAGCTCCAGCGCGATCTCGTCCAGCGCGGGGCGCGGGTGCGCCGGGTGTTCGTGGTGGATCGCTCCGAGCGGCTCGACTCCGAGGCGTTCCGCCGGGTGTGGAAGTGGCAGACCACGGTCGGGATCGAGGTGCGCACGCTCCTGCTCGCCGACGCGCCGCCCCTGTTGCGCGGCTCGCTGTCCGACTTCATCCTGTTCGACGGGGTCGTCTACTACGAGTCCAATCCGGCCCCGCAGGTCGGCGACGGCATCGCGCCGGTGATCCACAGCACGATCCTCGTACAGGATCAGGAGAGGGTGCGGGAGCGGGTCGAGCGGTTCACCGAACTGTGGGAGGCGGCGACACCGGCGGCGTAGCCGGGAGCGGCGCGGGCGGGAAGGGGCGGTCGGGCCGGCAGACCGCGAGCAGTTCCCTTTCCCTGGCGCCGGCGGTCCCGCCGACCAGGGCCGCCACCAGCTCGGCCGTGACGGGGGCGAGCGTGATACCGAGGCCGCTGTGCCCGGTGGCCGCCACGACCCTGCCGTGGTCGTCCACCGGGCCGAGGATCGGCATGTGGTCGGCGCTGCCCGGCCGCAGTCCGGCCCAGCGGCGGCCGATCGGCCAGGTGGCCGCCCTGGGCATGAGCGCGGCGACCCCCCGCCGGATCTCCTCGATCGCCGCGGCGGTCACGGTCACGTCTCCCACGTTCTCCTCGTAGGTGACGCCGACGGCCACCCTGCCGTCGTGCCGCGGGACGAGATAGGGGAAGTACTCCCGGCCGTCCTGCCTGATCTCCGCGAAGATGTGGTGGCGCAGCGGGTAGGTGCCGGCCCCGGGAGGACGCACGTCGAACGCCACGCCCTTGATCGGGAACAGGTGGGCGTGGTGGCGGGGCAGGAAGACCCCGCTGAGGTGGCCGGCCGCGACGACGGCCTTGTCCGCGGACACCCTGCGGCCGTCGTGGAGGTCCACCTCGACCCCGCCGGTCCCGGTCCGCAGACCGGTGGCGCGCACCGCGCTCAGCACCCGGATCGGGGTACGCCCGGACAGCACGGCCGTCGTCAGGGCGGCCATGAGCACCCGCGGGTCGAGCGCGAGCTCCTCCGGCAGCAGGAACCCGCCGACGACGCGCTCACTCAGCAGCGGTTCGAGACTTCTCGCGTCCGCCGCCGTCAGCCGCTCGACGGCGAACGGCGAGTTCTTCCACTGCGGCAGCACCTTGGTCTCCAGGCGCTCCATCTCGGCCTCGTCCAGCGCGACCTGGATGTCGCCGCCGTCCAGCACCGGGACCTCGACGCCGGAGGCGTCGCGGATGTCCTGCAGCCAGTCCGGGTAGATGTCGCGGCTGCGCTTGATGACGCTGCTGAGCGGGCCGAGGCAGGAAGGCTCCGTCTGGGTCAGGATGCCGCCCATGGCGCCGTCGGAGGCGCCGAGCCCGAGACGCTGCCCGGCGTCCACGAGCACCACGCTCGTGCCCCGCGCGGCCAGCCGGTGCGCGATCGCGCAGCCGATCACGCCACCACCGATGATCACGACGTCGCAGGTCTCAGGCACACGGGCTCCAATTCGCCGTCCCCTCGCTTCGACAGTAGGCGAGGGAGGGCCGTTCAAGAAGGCCACAGACGGGTGACCTCGCCGAACTGTACCGCGCGGCAATCTTGCGAGCCGGGAATTCCGCCGAGTCGCGCCGCGCCCGCTCGCGAGCTATTGAATGATCCGTACAATTGTGGCGACGGCCGCGCGGATCGCGACTCGATGGCCGGAACGAGAGAGCTTTGCGCCGATCCGGGCATGATGAACCCGGTCAGGAGGAGCAGCGCGTGAGGAAGACCGCCGTCGTCACGGGCGGGGCGTCGGGGATCGGGCGGGCCGTCGCCGCCGAGCTCGTACGGCGCGGCGTCCACGTCACGATCGCCGACGTCCGCTGGGCCGAGGACGCCGCCGAGGAGCTCGGCTGCGCGGGCGTCGTGTGCGACGTGTCCGACGCGGAGGCCGTACGAGAGCTGATCACCGGGGTGGCCGCCGCGCACGGCCGGCTCGACTTCCTGTTCAACAACGCCGGCATCGCGGTGGGCGGCCGGGCCGAGGAGTTCACGCTCGACCACTGGAACCGGACGATCGACGTGAACCTGCGCGGGGTCGTCCACGGGGTGCACGCGGCGTATCCGCTCATGATCGAGCAGGGCTATGGGCACATCGTCAACACCGCGTCGCTGGCCGGGCTGACCCCCGCGCCCATGATGCTGCCGTACACGGCGACCAAGCACGCCGTCGTCGGGCTGTCGCTCGCGCTGCGCGCCGAGGCGGCGGTGCACGGCGTGCGGGTCAGCGCCGTGTGTCCCGGGTTCATCGACACCCCGCTGCTGGACAACGCCAATCCCGGGCTGCCGCAGACCGAGATCGGCCTGCGCGCCCGCACGACGGCCGTGCGGGCCCAGGGCCGCCTGTATCCCGTGGAGTCGCTCGCCCGCGACGTGCTGCGCGGCGTGGCCAGGAACCAGGCGCTCATCGTCGCGCCCGCGTCCGCCCGCGCCACCTGGCGGGCCGTACGGCTGTCGCCCGCCCTGGCGGTGAGGGCGGCCGGCTCCGCCTTCCGCCGCATCATGCGCTGACTCCCCGCCGGAGTCCCCACCCGGTCACGGGCCGAGCGGCAGGTACTCGAACCAGTCGAACGCGGCGACGTTGGAGCTCGGGCGGCCGTTGGAGCTGGCGTACATGCCGACATAGGCGCCGGTGAAGCCGCCGGCCACGGCGGTGCTGAGGATCCTGCCGTCCACCGGGTCGCCGAGATCGGCCCACTCCCCCGGCGTCACGGCGTACCTGGCCTGGTAGGCCTGCCCGCGCGCCTCAACCCCGAGGTACAACCGCCTGTGGCCCGGCACCCGTACGGAGGCGAGCAGGTCGTCCCAGCCCGCCCTCCTGCGGACGAGTTCGAGACCGCGCGCGGTCCGCACGAGCAGCACGTGGTGGTCGTCGTTCTGCACCAGCGCGAGCCCGGCGCACTCGCCGGCCGCGGGGGTGAAGTCGAGCGCGGCGTGGACGGCGAAGTCCATGTGCTGCTGCCTGCGGGCGACCAGGCTCGGGTTGACCCGCTGGGCCAGCGTCTCCGGCCGCAGCCGCAGCCGCAGCCGGCTGTCGCCCAGACTCCAGTACGGCGTGCGCGGGGTGCGCAGGTGGTTCCAGACGGGCGAGAGCCGGTCGGTGTCGAAGTGGTCGCAGGCGGGGACGGCGGGCCAGCGGTGCTCGGGCAGCGCCGGCCCCTGTGCCACGGGCGCGACCTGCGCGGCGACCGGCCAGCCGTCCTCCCAGGTGACCCGGGTGAGGAAGGTCTCCCTGCCCAGGTTGTCGCCTCTCAGGTTGCCGGTGCCCGAGTCGCCGGGGGCGCCGTACGGCCGGGTGGCGAGCAGCACCGTCCACCACTCGCCGTCCTGGGTCTCCACCAGGTCGGCGTGGCCCGTGCAGGCGATGGGATGGCCGTGACCGAGATGCCGGTGGGTGAGGATCGGGTTGCGCGGGTTCGGCTCGTAGGGCCCGGTGACGTGATCGGCCCGGGCGACCACGACCGCGTGGTCGTACGACGTGCCGCCCTCCGAGGTCAGCAGGTAGTACCTGCCGCCGATCTTGTACAGGTGCGGGCCCTCCGACCACACGGCGCCCCGCTGGGCGGCCTCCCAGACGACCCGCTCCTCGCCACGCTGCTCCAGCGTGACCGGGTCGAGCTCCACGAGGTAGATCTCGTTGTCGCCGGGGTAGCGGCCCGGGTCCTTCTCCCTGGTGCCGGTGAGCCAGACCCGGCCGTCGTCGTCGAACAGCAGCGAGGGGTCGATGCCGCGGGTGCCGGGCAGCCATATGGGCTCGCTCCAGGGGCCCGCGGGGTCGGTCGCGGTGACGATGAAGTTGCCCCGCCCGTCCACCAGCGTGGTGACGACGTAGAAGACGCCGTCGTGGTGGCGGATGGTGGCGGCGTAGACACCGCCCGACGGCCGCATGCCGTCCAGGTCGAGCTGGGACGGGCGGTCGAGCACGTGCCCGAGCTGCCGCCAGTTGACCAGATCCCGGCTGTGGAAGACGGGCACCCCGGGGAACCACTCGAAGCTGGAGGTCACCAGGTAGTAGTCCTCGCCCACCCGGCACACCGATGGATCGGGGTGGAATCCGGGGATGACCGGATTGCGGTACTCCCACCCGTCGATTCCGTCGATCATTCGTTTCCTTCCCAAACGTGACGGGCCCGGTTCCCCCCGAGGGAACCGGGCCGACCGGCACGGACGCGGCGCCGGTGCCTTCCGGCGCGGGGCCTCCCTGCGCCAGGCCCTGAACCGGGACCCGCGCCGGGTCCGGTGCCGGAGCTCAGCGGCGGGGCTCAGCGGCGGGGCTCAGCGGCGGAGCTGGAGCACGCCCCAGTGACTGGTGTCCCGATATCCCTGCCCGGTGGCGTCGCTCCAGGTCACCGCGCTCGTCCGGGCGGCGCCCGTGGCGTCGTTGACCTGGACGTCGAAGCCGAGCAGCGTGCCGTCCGCCGGCGTGATCGTAGGCAGCTTCACGGCCGCCTCGATCACATAGCCGCCGGAGACGGTCTTGGCGGCGGCCTTCAGGTTGCCCTCGATGCCGGCGGGGTCGAGCGGACCCCCGACGCTGGTCCTGCCGGAGAAGCTGATCCGGTATTGACCGTCGTCGTCGCCGTATCCCCTGGTCTTGCCGTTGCCGGGGTTCACGAAGAACTCGACGGAGTCCTGCTCCCACGGGTTGGCCGGCTGCTCGCTGAGCGTGGGGTCGGCGACCTTCGCCAGCAGGTACAGCGTCCCGCCGCTCCACAGGGCCCGGACCCGGGCGGTCGCCCCGGACGTGCCCTGGAGCCACGTCGCGGTGCGGATCTCCGGCGCCGCCGCCCAGGCCGGGTCGGCGATCCCGTCGACCACCGGCTCCCGGCGGGGCGCGGTGGTCAGCTTCACCGCGGGCGTGGCCGTGACCTTTCCGGTCCAGGAGGTTTGCGAGCCGCCGGAGGCGTCCGTGACCGCAACGGCGACGTCGGTCCCGATCGGCAGCCGCGCCTCCACCCGGTAGCCGCCGGCCGTCTTCTTCACAGCCGCGTCGACGCCGCGCGGGTGGCCCCCGTCGCGCCGGACGGCGTACGGCGTGCCGTCCACGGTGAACGTGACCCGGTCGCCCCGGTCGTCGCTCGGGTCGCGCGCCTCGGCCAGGACGTACAGCCACGTGGCCGACGAGCGGGCCTGGAACCCGGCCGACACCTGGCCCACGCGGGCGACGGGGACGTCGGGCAGCAGATCCCATTCGAGATCGCGCTTTCCGTCCACCTTCGGCGTCGCGGCGGGAGCCTCCAGCCCGCGCACCAGCGGCGGCAGCTTCGCCGGGTCCGCGATCCCCCAGTACGCCGGCTTGGCCTGGAGCTCGTCGTCGAACGGCAGCGGCGCGTTCAGCCGGGTGATCGGGAAGGTCGACAGCCACGTGTCGTCGTCGGCCAGGCCCCACACGGTGACCGAGCTGAGCTGCGCCCTGTGCCTGCGGAAGACGTCGAACAGCTCCTTGTAGCGGTAGCCCTGCTCGGCGAGCACCTCGGCCGGCACCTCGTCGTAGGTGGAGACGAAGTCGGGATAGACGCTCACGTCCAGCTCGGTGACCTGCTGGTCCAGCTTGAGCGTGGCGAATCTCTCGATGGTGGCCTCGACCTCGGAGGCGGGCGGCTGCTCGATGTTGAGGTGGAGCTGGTGGCCGACGCCGTCGATCGGCACGCCCTCGGCCTTCAGCTTCTTCACCAGGTCGTACAACGCCTGCCGCTTGCGCGGGAACTCGGTGTTGTAGTCGTTGATGAACAGCTTGGCGGCCGGGTCGGTCTCGTGCGCGACGCGGAAGGCCGTGCGGATGAAGTCGAGGCCGGTGATCTGGAACCACTTCGACCGGCGCAGGCCGTCGGGCTGGTTCTCGTCGATAACCTCGTTGACCACGTCCCACACCGCGATCTTGCCCTTGTAGCGGCCGACCAGGGTCTTGACGTGGTTTTCCAGCCGCTTCAGCAGCAGCGCCCTGTCCTGCGCGGAGGAGGTGAGGTCGCGGTCGCCGTCCTTGAACACCCAGTCGGGCGTCTGGCTGTGCCAGGCGAGGGTGTGCCCGCGGAACGTGAGGCCGTGCTGGACGGCGTAGTTCACCAGGTAGTCGCCCTCGGCGAAGCCGAACTCGCCCTCGCGCGGCTCGGTCGCGTCCCACTTGAGGTCGTTGCCCGGCGTGATCCCGCCGAAGTGCTTGAGCAGCAGGTCGCCGTGCTCGCCGAGCGTCTGCGCGCGGGAGATCGCCGCCCCCAGGGTGAACGGCACCTCGTCCTTCAGCGAGGGGATGCCGGTCTGGATCGGCTTGGGCTCGACGTACGTCAGCGTGAAGTCGTCCAGGTAGAAGGGGAACGTGCCGTCGCCGGACTCCACGTAGACGCTGAGGAAGTCCACGTCGTGGGCGAGCGTGTAGGTGCCGGTGAGCTGCACCCACTGCCCCGCCGGGACCGCCTTCGGCGCGGCCACCCGCTCGTAGCTGGGCGTGCCGTTCGTCCTGCGCTCGATCGACAGGCCGAGGTCGCCCGCGGTCGTGTCCGGCCCGAGCCGCACCCAGGCCGACAGGGTGTACTTCGACCCCTTCGCCATCTTGCCCAGCACGCTGATCGCCGGGCCGTCCCAGGTGGCCGACCGGTTCGTCACCGCGAGGCTGCGGGTGCCGCCGTGCGCGGCCTCCGTGCTCGGCGTCAGGGACGCCGAGGCGCGCGGCGACCAGCCCTGCGCCGTGCCGGTCTCGAAGTCGGTGCTGAGCCCCGAGCGCGAGGGGTCGGTGTCGGAGGTGATGACGATGTCGTCGATGTAGTACTTCCCGGTGGCCTCGGAGCTCTCGGCGTAGAGCTGCAGGCCGGTGGAGTCGGCGCCGAAGGAGTAGGTGCCCGACAGCTCGACCCAGCCGGCGTCGGTCACGGTGGCGGCGGCCACCCGCTCGTAGGTGGTGTCTCCGCCGTCGGGGGTGCGCTGCATCGTCAGGGCGATCGTGCTCGACGGCTCCCCGCTCACCATCCGCGCGTACGCGGTCACCTGGTAGGTGACGCCCTTCTCGAAGGGCGGGCTGATGGACGCCCCGTGCCAGGTGGCGGTGCGGCCGGAGGTGAGCAGCGAGCGCGACCCCGAGTGCGCGGCGTCCGAGGTCGCGCCGACCTCGACCCCGTCGCCTCTGGGCCCCCATCCCTGGGCGGTGCCGTCTTCGAAGTCGTACTTCGCGACCTGCACGGCCGCGGCGCCGGCGGGAGCCGCACTCGCCACGACCGCCGGCAGTCCCATGAACGCACACAGCACGGCCGCGGCAGCGGGCCGGGCTGCGAACAGACGCAGCACGGCCGCGGCCGCGCGGGATCGGAGGCTGCGCATCGGGGGTCTCCTCGTGCCGCGCTAGTGCGCGGCCAGGTTGTCGGCCAGGTTGTCGGTGAGAAGCCTGATCAGTGGTTCACGCCGGATGCAGTCGCTCAGGGCGAAGGAGTCGGCGAGCGCGAGCAGCTCGCCGTCGTCCAGCCCGCGGAACAGATCGGCGTACTCGGGAAGCAGAGCCTGGGCGATGAGGATGTGCCGGATGAGGTCGTCGGTCTGGTAGCGGGCGCCCCACGGGTAAGGATCCCAGGACGGGAACTCGGTGTCGATCAGCCGGTGCAGCGGTGCCAGCTCGCCCGCCGTCTCCTCCATGGTCGAGCCCCACCGGTCGGCGCCGAGGCGCTTCTTCTTCTCGATGAACGGCCCGAACCGCTCCATGTACGACCCGCCGGCGCAGACCAGGCCCTGCAGCCCGACGTCCTTGTACGTCCAGAGCGACCAGCCGGCCTCGTGGGCGTCGAAGATCTCCAGCTGGTCGCGCAGGATCTGGTAGCGCTGCTCGTCCACGGAGGGGTCGCCGGCGTAGACGGGCCCGAACTCGCCGACCCAGATCGGCGTGCCGGTCTCGCGCTGGAACGCGGTGCGGCGGTCGAAGGCGCGCTCCAGCTCGTCGCGGTCGCACCACTCACCGCGCGTGTATCCCGGGTACGGCCCTCCGTGGGCGAAGCCGGCCAGCGCGTAGTCGTGGCAGACGAACACGGTGTTCTCGTAGACCTCGCGGAAGACCGAGAAGTCGGTCGAGTAGGTGTTTCCGTCGAGGAACAGGACGTGGGCGGGGTCGACCGCGCGCAACGCCTTGACCAGGCGGTCGTAGAACGGCCCGACCACCTGGCCGCTGGAGTCGCCCGGCTCGTTGACCGGGTTGTAGCCCGCCACCCACGGGTTGTCCTTGTAGCGGTCGGCCATCGCCTCCCACAGGTGAACCGCCCGGTCCTGGAAGTGCCGGTGCTGCCAGAAGGAGGCGACGTGGGTGGGATTGTCGGAGTGCCAGTGCTGGTTCTGCGCCCCCGGCAGCGCGTGCAGGTCGATGACGCTGTAGATGCCGCGCTCGCCGAGCATCCCGATCACCCGGTCGAGGTGGCGGAAGCCGTGCTCAATGATCTCCATGGGGCGGTCGTCCGCCTCGAAGTGGTGGTAGTTCACCGGGATCCGTACGCAGTTGACGCCCATGTCCCGCAGCAGGTCGGCGTCGGCCTCGGCGAAGAACGAGTTCAGGAAGCGGTCGAAGAACAGCTCGTAGCGGTCCTCTCCGAGCACCTCCCGCACCGCGGCGCGCATGGAGGACTCGTTGGCGGGGTAACCGGTGATGAAGTTCTCCATGTTGAGCCAGCCGCCGAGGCCGACGCCCCGGAGCCGGACCGTGCCGCCCGTCTCGTCCACCAGCCGGGATCCGGACACGCGCAGCAGCGTCATCGATTCTCCTCAATCCTCGAAACCCGCGGCGTGACCGGAGGGCGACGACTCCCGCCTCCTCCTCCGCTACCCGCTGCCGGTAGTCGTGCTGAAAGTTTCGGCTACTATCCGAATGTTTCGTGGTCGGGAGAATAAGTAAAGCTAAGGTCAAGCGTCAAGGGCGCTCCCGGCTTGATCACCGCGGTCCCGCGTCTCATCAGGCAGGAACCGGTTCGGGTACGCCGAAACTTTCGGCTACGATCTGTTTCATGCCAGTGAAGAGGCGGGTGACCATCGCCCAGATAGCGGAGGAGGCCGGAGTCTCCGTTCCGACCGTGTCCAAGGTGATCAACGGCCGTCCCGAGGTGGCGCCGGAGACCCGTCAGCGGGTGGAGCGCCTCCTGCAGAAGCACGGGTACCAGCGCCGGACGGGTCAGGGCGACGGCCCGGTCGGTTTACTGGACCTGGTGTTCGCCGAGATCGAGAGCCCGTGGGCCATGGAGCTGGTGCGCGGGGCCGAGCAGGCCGCGCACGAGGCCGCCGCGAGCGTGGTGATCTCCGTCCTGCACACCCACGCCGGCCCCGGCCGTGACTGGCTGGAGCGCATCGCGGCGCGGCGCACCGACGGCGTGATCATCGTCAGCTCCCGGCTGTCGGTACGGCAGCAGGGCCAGCTCAGCGCCCGCTCGATCCCGTTCGTCGTCGTCGACCCCGAGGGCGAGCCGCCGCCGGGGGTGGCCTCGGTCGGCGCGACCAACTGGCACGGCGGCCTGGCGGCCACGCGCCACCTCCTCGACCTCGGCCACGCCCGGATCGGCATGATCGGCGGCCCGCCGGACATGCTGTGCAGCCGGGCCAGGATCGACGGCTACCGGGCCGCGCTGGAGACCGCCGGGGTGTCCATCGACCCCGAGCTCATCCGATACGGCGACTTCCTGGTCAACTCGGGCCACGACGCCGGTCACGCGCTGCTCTCGCTGGACAACCCCCCGACCGCCATCTTCGCCGGCAGCGACATGCAGGCGTTCGGCGTGTTCGAGGCGGCCCGGCAGCGGGGCCTGCGGGTGCCCGAGGATCTCAGCGTGGTCGGCTTCGACGACCTGCCGCTGTCCCGGTCCGCGTGGCCGCCGCTGACCACCGTGCGCCAGCCCCTGGAGGAGATGGCCGCGCTGGCCGCGCGCATGGTGCTGGCGATAGGCCGGGGCGAGAACACCGAGGCCCGTCGCGTCGAGCTGTCCACCGACCTGGTGATCCGGGAGAGCACCGCCCGGCCCCGCTGACCCCTTCGGTCGTGCCCGCGCCCGAGCTCATGATCGTCCAAAATGGGGACGGTTGGACGAATGGGGGCGGGATGGCCGACGGACACGCTAAGGTTTCTGCGGATATCGCCGGGTTCGCGGGACGGGGCTGACGGTTGCGGAGTTGGGGTGGAGCAGCCGTCACGGCATTCGCCGCGGCGCTCGTGCTCCTGGGAGGTACCGGGTCGGCGGCCCTCGCGGCGCCGGTCCGCGAAGGGGCCGGGACGGTCCGGCCCGTGGCGTACGAATCGGCGGTTCACGCGTCGGCGGTTCACGCGTCGGCGGTTCACGCGTCGGCGGCGAGCGAGAGACCGGGCACGCGCGGCGAGCTGTCCGCACGGGCGTCGGCGACGCCGTCCGTCGAGGAGCACCCCTGCCCGGTCGCCGTGCCGTCCGGCACGACCTGCGGCTATCTCCTCGTCCCCGAGCGGCGTGACGTTCCCAACAGCAGGACCGTCAAGGTCGGCTACGCGGTGCACCGCGCATCCGGAAACGCCTCGGGCGATGACACGGAACAGGCCGGCGGGCAGGCGGCCGACCCGGTCGTCTACATGAGCGGCGGCCCGGCATCGGCCTCGCTGCAGCTCACCGGATTCCTCACGCAGATGTTCCCCGGCCGCGACGTGGTCGTCCTCGAACAGCGGGGCGGGCGCTACTCCGAGCCCAGGCTGAGCTGCCCCGAGATCGTCCGCGGCGTCGTGGACACCCTGCGCACGCCCGGGCCCGCGGCGGCCGAGACCGCCACGGTCACCCGGCAGGCGCTCGCCTGCCAGTCGCGCCTGGAGGCAGAGCACGTCGACCTGCGCGGCTACCGGACCGCCGAGATCGCGGCCGACGTCGTGGATCTGCGGATGGCGCTCGGCTACCCGCGCTGGTACCTGTTCGGCGTCAGCTACTCCACCCGGCCGATGCTGCTGGCGGCGGCGCGCGACCCGGAGGGCACCCGGGGGGTCGTGCTGGACTCCCTGCTTCCCCCACGCGCCCGTTGGTACGACGAGGCGTCCGCGGCGCTCTCGTCGACGATGACCAAGCTGGGGATCGGCGCCCGGTTCGACGCCATGGTGGCCGCGCTCAACGCCCACCCCGTGGCGTACGACACCCGGGACCCGCTCACCCGCGAGCGGCTGACCGTGCGGCTCAACGGGGACGACGTGGCGACGATCCTCGGTGAGGCGCTGCACGAGACCGACGTGATCCCGATCGTGCCGGCCCTCGTGGACGGGCTGGCCTCCGGGCGCACCGAACTGCTGCAGCCCCTGGTCGACGCGGCCGGCGACGGGCTGACCTCGCACGAGTGGGGCCTGTACTACGCCGTCCAGTGCCAGGACCAGGTGCCGTACAACTCCTTCCCCGGCTCGCGGGGACCCCGGCTGTTCACCGGGGTCGTCGACGCGGCGGTCTGCGACGCCTGGGGCCTGCCGGCGGCGCGGGCCGAAGCCGACCTGCTCAGCGCCGCCACCTCGGCGAACGCGGCCGGAACCGCCGGCGGCACCACGGACACCGGAGGCACGGCCGACGCGGGCGCGTCCGGCGGCCCCGACGACGCGGGCGCTTCCGGCGGCGCGGCGGCGGGCCGGGACGTCCCGCCGATCCTGGTCCTGGGCGGGGGATACGACCCCACCACCCCGCCGGAGGCCGCACATCAGGCGGTGTCGCCGGTGCCGGGCGCGCGGTTCGCCGAGTTCGCCGGAGTCGGGCACGCCGTCTTCCTGTCGAGCGCCTGCGGCCGCCGGACGATCGCCGCGTTCCTCGACGACCCGTCCGCGACCGGGCGTGTGTGCGCCGCCGGCGCCGCGCCGCACCGGATCGTGCGGCCGGGCGACCTCGCGCTCACCTCTTCGGTCTACCGGCTGTCCCGGTCGCCGGTCCCGCTGGCGGTTCCCGCGGCCTTCCTGCTCGTGTCGGTCGTCCAGCTCCTCGCGGGGCTGGTCTCCCTGGTGCGCAGGCGCGGCGGCGGGCTGAGCGCGCTCGCGGGCCTGGCCGGCGTCGTGATGTGCGGGCTTGCGGCGCTCAGCCTGTCGGCCGTCGAAGACTGGACCGTGCTGGCGATCGGAGTGCCGCACGCCCTGGCGTGGTACGGCCTGCTCGCCCTCGTCTCCACCGGCTTGTCGATCGTGGAGGCGTTCCGGCTGAACGCCGCCGCCGCGCGGATCATCCCCGCCCTGACCGGGCTGGCGCTCATCGCCTGGCTGTACGGCTGGCTGCTGGCCTGATCGAGCGAGAAGTAAAAGGAAAGTTTCCTATCAGAAAGCGTTGACGAGGCAGCCCAAAGAGGCCTACCTTCCGATCAACCACCGCCACGCGCGGATGTCCGACGGCGACCCGCCAGGACGTACGGCGTGGCCTCCGGGCCGCGCCGGACCGGTGACACCGGTGCGGCCCGGGGCCGATGCCCCGCTCAACTGCCCGCGCTCAACTGCCCGCGCTCCGGGCGCGGCGGGCGACGTTCCGGGTGACCGGCAGCAGCCCCCCGACCGAGGCCAGCATGCCGGCGACGATGAGCGGCACGACGGCCGCGAAATCGGACGCACCCGCGACGAGACCGAACAGCGGGGGGCCGAGAAGCGCGCCCACGCTGCCCATCTGGGCCACCATGCCGTTGCCCACATCGGCATGGTCGAGACGCTCCAGCACGAGGGGAAGAGCGGCGAAGACGAAGGCGCCCAGCAGCCCGTTCTCCAAGGAGACGACGCCCGCGCCGACCGCCGCGGCGGCCAGGGAACCGTCGGAGCCGTAAGCGAGCCAGGCCCCCGGCACGACCAGCAACCCCGACGCGGCGAGCACGGCGAGCGGCACACCCCGCCGCAGCAGGACTCCCACCGACACCCCACCGAGGACGCCGACGAACGAGATCGCCGAGGTCAGAGCCCCGGCGGCGCCGGCGGAGCTGCCGTGCCTGTCGATCAGCAGCGTGGGCAGCAGCACGACCACCGGCATCGTCACCAGCACCATCAGGCAGAAGGACGCGGTGAGCAGAGCCGGCCACGCCAGCGCCCGCGCGCCGGGCACCGGCCCGGCGACCGCGGCGGTGGCGGGCGTCCGCGGCAGCCGCACCCGGACGGCCACCGCTGTCAGCAGCGTCAGCCCCGCGATCAGCAGCACCCAGCCGCGCCAGCCGAGGGCCGCGCCGGCGGCGCCGCCTGCGAGAGTGCTCACGCCGATGCCGACCGGGACGAACGTCGCCCAGATGGACAGAGCGACCCCCCGGTCGCGCTCCTCCGCGAGATGGAGAATCAGCGCAGGACAGGCGATGGAGACCACGAGATAGCCGGCACCTTCGGCGAAGCGGGCGGCCAGCAACCAGGCGAAGCTCCCCGCGGCCGCGCTCAGCGCGCTCGCCACCACCATCAGCGCCAGGGCGGCGATCAGCGATCTGCCCGCGCCGAACCGGCGGACCAGATATCCGGCGGGCAGCCCGGCCACGGCTCCCACGCCGACCACCGCCGAGATCACCCAGCCCAGTTGCGACAACGACAGCCCGAGCTGATCGGCCACCGCCGGACCGACCGAGGAGAACTTGCCGTAGCTCATCGCCGCCACGACCCCGGCCACATAGACGACGATGATCGTCAACCACTGCGAGCGCCGGATCGGCGCCTCACCCCGCTCGGACTCACCTACGGTCGGCTGGGGGGTCATCAGCTCTCCTTCACCGAGTGGTCGCAACGGATACACCGCTCCGAGTGCCGGATTCGAACCATCCACACTCAATCAGGAGAACGCGTACGCCGCCCGGCACATCACCGGAACCGATCACCACGGCACGCTTCGCAGCCGTCACCTGTAACTCCAACAATTCGAGCTGTGCGATTGTTGGGAGCAACAAGGCCATGAAAAAATTCGTACAAGCGTTCGGGATGATTGGGGGCGTGATGGATTTGTTCGAATGTGATCCTGTCCATCCCCGTCGCCTGAATGACGTCGACGGCGATTGGTGGGCTCGGCTGACCGCCCATTCGCCCTTGTGGGCGTCCAAAGGTCCCTGCACCTGCGGCTGTGGGGTCAGGAACGAAGGGGTCTCGAATTGCAGTGGCAGCGGCCCCGCCGGCAACGACGGGGAGGCCTGCGGTGCCGGTGCTGCCACCGATGACGCCGCGGCCGGTAGCACCGCTGGTGCCGCTGGTAGCGGCGGTGCCGGCGGTGGCGGTGGTTGCGCTACGGGCGGCGCCGATGGTCACAGTGCAAACAGTGCGGATGGTGGTGCGGGTCGGGGCCGGGGCCGTTCGTCGGGGGTCCGTTCGTCGTGGGTGTTGGTGGCCTCGTTGCGGGAGTCGGCGCAGGCGTTGGCGCTGGCGCCGGTTGCGGACGATGCCGGCATCTGCCTGGCCGAGGCCGAGGACTTGATGTTCGCCCGCGATCGGATTACCTCGGCGTTGGCGGATCGGGTGGGGCGGGTGCATCGGGCGGGGCAGGCCAGGCAGCATGGGCATGCCTCGACCCGCAGTTGGTTGCGTACCGCGGGTGGGTTGAGTGTGGCGGGGGCGGGCCGGCTGCTGACGTTGGGCGTGCAGTTGGCGCGGTTGCCGCGGGTGCGGGAGGCGTTTGCGGGCGGGGAGCTGTCGGCGGGGGTGGTGGAGGCCGTCTGTATGGCCACCGAGCATCTGACCGGTGAGCAGGTGGGGCTGGCTGAGCCGATTTTGTTGGAGTTGGCGGGCCGGGCGGGGCCGGCGGAGGTGGCCAGGGCGGGCCGGTATCTGCGGGCGGTGCTGGACCCTGATGGGGACGAGCGTGATGAGCGGGCCGATTACGGGCGGCGGTTTCTGCGGGTCCGCCCCGGCAGAGGTGGCGGGCTGGAGGGGGAGTTTTATCTGCCGCGTGAGGCGGCCGCCCGGTTGCGGGCGTTGCTGGACGCCTATGCCCGGCCCCGGGCGGAGGGTGATGACCGGCCGCTGCGGGTACGTCAGGCCGATGCGTTGATCGCGTTGCTGGAGCAGAAGATCGTCGCTGAGCTTCTGGTACTGGTCAACGCCGAGTCCCTCCCCACCGACCCGGTCACCGACCCCGCCACCGACACCGCCCCTGACCCGGTCGACGATCCCGTCCCCGACACCGTCCACGACCAGGGCGACCAGGGCGACCAGGACGACGACGCCAACCACCCCGAGGACGCTGGCGCCACCGTCCCCAACCCGGCCAACGACACCGGCCCCGCCCCCGACACCGTCCCCGACCAGAGCGACCAGGACGACGACGCCAACCACCCCGGGGACGCCGCCGACACCACCGACACCGAGGCGACCGAGAACCACGAGGACACCGAGGACACCGGCATCAGCGACGCCGCTGGCGCGGATGGCTCGGATGACGTGAGTGACGCGGATGATGCGGGTGGCGTTGACGTCGTTGACGCTGACGGCCGGGGTGATGACCTTTGCGATCGCACGGAGACTACCGAGCCCGCCGCCCCCGAGCGTGCAGAGCCCGAGCTCGCCGCCCCCGAGTCGGCCGCCCCCGAGCTCATCAAGCCAGTCGAGTCCGTGGGACCCGCCGGGCTCATCGAGCCCGCCGAGGAGGCGGTGTGCTCTGCGTCCGGCGAGGCCGAAGGAACGGACGCGGTCGCTCCGGGTGCCGGTGCCGCTGGACTCGGTGACGCGGCCGAATACGCGCAGCCGGAGGGCAACGAGCCGGAAAGCAGGCAGCAGGAAGGGACACAGCCCGAGGGGACGCGGCCGGAGGGGACGCGGTCGGAGGGGACGCGGTCGGAGAAGGCGCGGTCGAGCGAGCCACAGCAGAGCGGGTCACGGTCGGGTAGGTCACGCTGGGATGAGTGTCGACCGCCGGATCCTTCTTCCGGGGGCACCTCTGCCCGTCACGCCCACGCCGGGCCTCGGCCCGCGGGGGAATCCCGGCATGGGCTGGGCACGCCTGAGGCCCATGGCGATGTGCGCGGCGGGCAGCGCCGGCATGGCCTGGGCACGTGCGAGGACCACGGTTGTGACAACCATGGCCGTGAGGACCACGGTTGTGAGGACCACGGTTGTGAGGACCACGGCCACGGGCGCCGGGGGCACGGCGAGAGCGCGTGCGGGTGCGGTGGTGGGGCACGACGCTCGTCGAGCGAGCCGCCGGGGACACCACCGGGACTACCGGAAGGAGCGTCGCAGACGCCGCCCGCAGGGCCGGATCCAAAGCAGGGGTCAGCCCCGGTGACAGGGCTGGGTCCAGACCCGGCGACAGAGCCGGGGGCAAATTCGGGGCAAGGGCCGGGAGCAGATCCAGGGGCAGACCCGATGACAGGGCCGGGAACATGGCCGGGAACATGGCCGGGGGCCTTGGTGGGGGCGTTGCTGGGCAGGGCCCCGGGGTTGCTTCTGGCCACCGGGCAGGTGCTGCCCGTCTCCGGCGTGCACCGCCTGGCCCGCACCTCCACCCTGGTACGCCTGGTCATGAACGCCGACGGACAGGTCCTCGACATGGGCCGAAAAGTCAGACTGGCCACCCCGGCCCAGCGACGGGCGATCTTCGCCCGCTACGCCACCTGCTGGATCGACGGCTGCCCACTACCCGCGACCATGTGTCAGATCGACCACGCCGACAACTGGAGCACCGGCGGGCTCACGGACCTGAAGCTGCTCGGCCCGGCCTGCCAGTTCCACAACCGCGACCGCTACCAGCACCCCGAGCGCTACACCCGCCACACAACCGGCAAAGACCGCTGGACCTTCACCTACCATCAACCCACCCGAGCCCGGCGCACCGGATGAACTCCGGACATGGGCCCGGTGAGGGCGGGGCGGCGAGGGGCCGTGACCAGCGGCATGCTCGCGAGCGAAGGCCACGGCATGCGGGGGCCGCGATCAATGGGACCATGGCTGGGTCGGCGCCCGGTGAAAGGAAGGCAAGGCAGGTGGACCAGGTCGTCCGGATGTGCAACGACGCCCCGACCACGCGCGCGGTTCGGCGAACGACGGGGCGGACCGCCCCGTCAACGGCGGCCGTGCGCGGCGTCTCGACGCGTGGCCGTCTGTGGGTGCTCGCCGCACCGCTACTGGCCCTGCTCACGGTGATGCTGGCCGCGACGCCCGCGCAGGCGCACGACGTGCTCGTCGCCAGCGATCCCAAGGACGGCGCGGTCCTCGGCGCGATGCCCGCCTCCGTCACGCTCACCTTCGATCAGGCCGTGCGCCGCGACTTCGCGAGGATCGCCGTCACCGGGCCGGACGCCGCTCATTACGAGCAGGGCGAGATCAGGGTGGACGGCAGGAACGTCTCCGTCGGCGTACGGACGGGCACCCCCGCGGGCGCTTACGCCATCGGCTACCGCATCGTGTCCAACGACGGCCATCCGGTCACCGGCACCGTGACGTTCAGCGTGACCGGCGGGGGGGCGACGCCCGGGGCGGTCAGTGCGCCGACTGCCACCCCGGCGCCCGGCGCGGCGGTCCCCGGCACAACGACGACCGGCACGACGACGACCGGCACAGCGACGATCAGCCAGGGCGGCGGAAGCTGGGTGTGGGGGCTGCTTGCCGTCACCGCCGCCCTGCTGGCGCTGTGTACGCGGGTGCTCGCACGCCACGACCGGCGCATGCGCGACGGGACGGTCCAGGCTCATCCGGCGGCGGTGACGGCGCGGACGGCCTCTCCGGCCGGAACAGAACCGGCCGGAACAGAACCGGCCGGCGCGAAGACCGGCGGCGCGAAGACGGAGGGAACGGCGTGACCACGACCTCGGAACGTCATATTCCGACGGGCCGGTCCGCCTCGGCTGCCGAGCACGCCCGCGCCCGGGTCCCGGCGGCGGGGCTGGCCGCCGGCGGCGTCCTCGCGGTCGTGATCGCGACCTGGCTCACCCTGCCCGGAACGGTGCCGGGACTCCCCATGCCGGGCACGATCGTGGAGTACGGGCTGCCGGTCGTCCGGCTCGTGCTCGACCTGGCCGCCACCGCGACCGTCGGACTCAGCCTGCTCCCCAAGCTCCTCGGCTTCGACGACCCGGACCGGACCGAGCCGGTCGCCGCCAGGGCCCGTCACTGGGCCGTGCTGTTCTCGCTGGTCTGGTGCGCGGCGGCGCTCGTGTCGGCCGTCCTCAGCGCCGCCGAGATCACCCCGGGCGCGTTCCCCGACGTGGCGGCGTACGTCGACGGCATCGGCGCGGGCCAGGGCATGATTGTGAGCGCGTCGTGCGCCCTGGCCAGCGCGGCTGTGGGCATGCTCGCGGTGCGGTTCGGCGAGAAGGTGCCGGCCGAGCTGCGGGTGCTCGTCGCCGGGTTCGGGCTGCTGCCGCTCCCGGTCACCGGGCACGCCTCGAACTGGTACTGGCACGACCTCAGCATGGTCTCGATGGAGTTGCACGTCATCGGCGCCTGCGCATGGGTGGGCGGCCTGGTCGCGCTCGCCGTGCTGTTGCCGCGCCATCGCGACCTGCTCGCCCGCACCCTGCCCCGGTTCTCCCGGCTGGCGACGTACGCGCTGATCGTCGTGGGACTGTCGGGGCTCTTCAACGGTCTGGTGGAGCTTCTGCTCACGCCCGGCGAGAGCTTCCCCGCGTCGCTGTTCACGACGGGGTACGGCCGGCTCGTGGTCGCCAAGGCGGTGTTCACCGGGGTGATCGCACTGCTCGGGGCCAACATCCGCTGGCGGCTGCTGCCCGCGGTCACGCGCCGGACCCCGACGGCGTTCGCCGCCTGGGCGGCTCTGGAGCTGACGGTGATGGGCCTCGCGTACGGCGTCGCGGTCGCGCTGACCAAGACCCCGGTAGCCTGACCCGCTGCCCTGACCTGCTCGTCCTGTCCCCGTACCCGCCCCGCGTCCTGTCCTGAGACGCCGAGAGCCGCCCCCGGCGCGGGAGCGGCTCGAAAAAGGCGTGTGAGCTCGGGCGTGGACGATCAGGCCCTGGGCTCGGACACGGCGGCGGGCGCGGGCGTCTCCACTGACGTCGTCTCGGGCGTCGTCTCGGGCGTCGTCTCGGGCGCGACCTCGCGCGACGGGGCGGACCCAGCCGTGATCGTCGTTTCCGCGGCGATCCTGTCCTCCGCGGCGGCGGCCGTCAGGCCCCGGCGACCGGCGAACCACTCCACCGCGTACCACACCACGACCAGGGCGGCGAGCGCCGCCGGCCAGACCTCCGGCGCGTACGGCGGGGCTTCCAGCACCCGGTCCTGCACGAGCAGCCCTCCGTACACCCCGGCGGTGGCGAGCACCGCGCCGGCGAGCGGCCGCAGATAGCGGACCGGCACCAGGAAGGCCAGGTCGACGCCGAGCCCGGCGAGCAGGAAGAAGAACGGGATCGCCGACGGCGGGAAGCCGCCCCCGACAAGCAGCGGCCAGATCAGGCACCGGTAGGCCACATAGACCCCCGCGATCGCGGTGGCGGTGAGACGGCGGCCGACCATGACGCGGGCGAAGACCAGGATCGCGACGCCCAGGACCCCCGCGTACACGGCATAGACGACGTCGGGGATCGGCAGCGAGAACTTGAGCACCATCGCGCGGTCGACGGCCCGGCCCATCTGGTTGGCCGCGAATTCGAGCAGCGTCGGCTCGGCGTACGGCTGCCCGCGGTCCCAGGAGGCCAGCTCCAGCACGCCGTACTCCTGCTGCAGCTCGGGGAAGTGCGCGTTCTCCAGGAAGAACGCGAACAGGCCGCCCAGCACCAGCGCACGCCGCCTGCCGGAGATCCCGGCGTACCGGCCCGAACCGACATACCAGCCGCGGATCACTCCGGCGAGCATCAGCGCGGTGCCGATGTACAGCAACGCGTGCGACGGGCTCCACGCGGTGATGTCGAGCCCGTTGACGCGGTGGTTGATCAGGTCGAGCGGGATCGCGATGAGAAAGACCCCGGTGCCCCACAGGATGAGGCGGGAGGACGTCCGGTCCACCCCGTAGCCGGTGTACCAGTGCACGATGGTCAGCGCCACCGCGATCACCGTGCCGACCGTGTTGAGCAGGTGCGGCGGAGCCAGGTCGTCGCGCAGCCACTTGAAGTGCCACGACACGTCCCAGCTCGACCCGAGCACCTTGAGCCCGAACGCCGCGAGCCAGCCCAGGTAGAGCACCCGGAAAAGGTCCTCCGGCGTCCGCCTGCCCGCCTCCCCCCGGGTCCAGTACGGAAGAGCCCACTCGATCGCGCGAGCGGGGATCTGCTTGAGCGGCGTTCCATTCACGCGCGAAATGATGCCGTTCCCTATGGTGGGGCGCAATCAGGGATTACCCCGATGCATTATCACGATTCGTACCTACGATCGGGTCACGTCGTCGTCACGGCGGTTATCCACAGGCGCGACGGGCTCCTCAGCGGTCTCTCAGGAGTGACGAGTAGCATCGCGACATGACGTTTCCGGGTGGGCGGCGTGCCCTCGCGATCGTGGTCACGCTGGTCATCCTGACCGCCGCGGGCGTGACATGGGCACTGTGGCCCTCCGGCACCACCGTGCAGGGCCGCGACCTGGTCATTCCCGTCGTGGACGGACCGGCGGACGACCAGCACGTCGATCTCGACGCCACCTTCTATCCCCCGGCCTCCGGCGGGAGGGCTCCGGCGGTGCTGCTCGCGCACGGTTTCGGCGGCAGCAAGGAGAGCGTGCGCGAGCAGGCGGGACGGCTCGCGGGGCAGGGCTACGCCGTGCTGACCTGGTCCGCCCGCGGGTTCGGCCGCTCGACGGGGCAGATCGCGCTCAACTCCCCCGACTACGAGGTCAAGGACGTGCGGGGGCTGATCGACTGGCTGGCCGGGCGGCCCGAGGTGCGTCTCGACGCCCCGGGCGACCCGCGCGTCGGCATCGCCGGCGGCTCGTACGGCGGGGCTATAGCGCTGATGGCCGCGGCCTACGACAGCCGGGTCGACGCGATCGTCCCCCAGATCACCTGGTACGACCTCGCCGACGCGCTCTTCCCCGACGCCTCCGGCAAGGGTCCGCTCAACGGCGTCTTCAAGAAGATGTGGGCGGGCATCTTCTTCAGCTCCGCCGCCGACCGGCTGGCTCCGGACGGCGGCCTCGGCGCGGGCGGCCTCGGTACGGGCGGCATCGCCGGTCTCACCGGCCAGGGGACCGGGCTGACTCCCGAACCCGAGCAGGTGCGGTGCGGGCGGTTCCTGCCGCAGATCTGCGAGATTTACCAGAAGGTGGCCGAGACCGGCCGGGCCGGCCAGGAGGCGGTCGATCTCCTCCGGCGGTCGAGCCCGGTCTCGGTGCCCGGCCGGATCAAGGTGCCCACGCTGCTGATCCAGGGCCAGCGCGACTCACTGTTCCCGCTCTCGCACGCCGACGCCAACGCCCGAGCGATCGCCGCCACCGGCGCGCCGGTCGAGGTGGCCTGGTTCAACGGCGGCCACGACGGCGGTGACGGCGAGGCCGACTGGCTGTCCGACCGTACGACCGGCTGGTTCGACCGCTACCTCAAGGGGTCGGGCTCATCCACCGGCGACGGCGGCCCGGCGGCGTTCACCGTGACCAGGGACGGCGGGCGCGACCCGGGCACGCGCCGCCCGGTGCTCCTGCACGCGACCGCGGGCCGCTACCCGGGCCTGGCGGGCGGGGAGCGCACCACGATCACCCTCGACGGCCCCCAGCAGCCGATCGCCAACCCGGCGGGCGGGTCGCCGTCGTCGATCTCGGCGGTCCCGGGCCTCGGCGGGCTGCTGGGCGGCAACGGCGGCGGCGCGTCGATCGCGCTGGACATGCCCGGTCAGGCGGCCGTCTTCGAGTCGGCCCCGCTGACCAGGCCCACGCAGGTGACGGGCAGCCCGGCCGTCACGATCAGGGTGTACGGCACGGGCGAGGCCACACTGTTCGCCAAGGTCTACGACGTCTCCGGAGGATCCCTCCCCGTGCTCCCGTCGGGCCTGGTCTCACCCCTGCGGGTCACCGCCAGCGAGGCGGGCACTCCGGTCACCGTGACTCTCCCGGCCATCGACAGGCGCTTCGACGCCGGGCACCGGATGCGGCTGGTGGTGTCCACCACCGACCTCGGGTACGCGACGCCCGCCGCCCCCGCCGTCTACCGGGTCGCACTGGAGTCCCCCGCGCTGGAGCTGCCCGGGGACGCGGCGCTGCGGACGCCCGCCGCCGGCCCCGCGTGGTGGACGTGGGCCATGCCGCTCGCCGCGATCGTGGTCGCGGCCGTGCTCCTGCTGACCGGCAGGGCCAGGCGCGGCACCCACGCGGGCGACGACGCGGCCCCGGACGCCGAGTCCGCCGAGGTGCCCTTGGTGATCAGCGGGCTGGGCAAGCGCTACCGCAACGGCGAGAAGGCGGTCGACGGCCTGTCGTTCCGTGTCGAGAAGGGCCAGGTGCTCGGTCTGCTCGGGCCGAACGGCGCGGGCAAGACCACCACGATGCGCATGCTCATGGGTCTCATCCACCCCGACGAGGGCGAGATCCGGATCTTCGGCACGCGCGTGCGGCCGGGGGCTCCCGTGCTGTCCCGGCTGGGGTCGTTCGTCGAGGGGCCGGGGTTCCTGCCGCATCTGTCCGGGCGGGCCAACCTGGAGCTGTACTGGCAGGCCACGGGACGACCGCCGCAGGACGCCCACATGGAGGAGGCCCTGGAGATAGCCGGGCTCGGCGCGGCCCTGGACCGCGCGGTGCGCACCTACTCCCAGGGCATGCGCCAGCGCCTGGCCATCGCGCAGGCCATGCTCGGCCTCCCCGACCTGCTCGTGCTCGACGAGCCGACGAACGGCCTCGACCCGCCGCAGATCGCCGAGATGCGCCGGGTGCTCAGGGCGTACGCCGAGCGCGGGCGCACGGTCATCGTCTCCAGCCACATGCTCGCCGAGGTCGAGCAGGCCTGCACCCACGTCGTCGTCATGCACCGGGGACGGCTGGTGTCGGCCGGGCCGGTGAAGGACCTGCTCGGCACCGCGACGGCCGTCAACGGCGGCGGGCCCCGTCTGGAGGACGTGTTCCTCGACCTGATCGGAGAGAGCCGTTGAGCCCGGCGAAGCGACCGGCCCCGGACCTGACCGGGCACGTTCCCCCGAGCGGCCGGGCGCCCGGATACGCGCCGGGGCGCACACTGCCGCTGCGGGTGGAATTCGTGCGGCAGTTGCGGCGGCGCCGGACCCTGGCGATGTTCGGCGTGCTGCTCGCCCTGCCGTGGGTGCTCGTGGTGGCGTTCCAGTTCGGCCCGGCCGGGCGCGGCCAGGGCAGCCTGCGGCTGTCGGATCTGGCCACGGCGGGCGGGCTGAACTTCGCGGCCTTCGCCCTGTCGGTCTCGGCCAGCTTCCTGCTGGTCGTCGCCGTGGCGCTGTTCTGCGGCGACACGGTGGCGAGCGAGGCGAGCTGGTCGTCGCTGCGCTACCTGCTGGCGGCACCGGTTCCCCGCGACCGGCTGCTGCGTCAGAAGCTGGTGGTGGCGCTGACGTACTCGGCCGCCGCGGTGACCGTGCTCCCGCTGATGGCCCTGCTCGCCGGCACGCTGGCCTTCGGGTGGAACGACATCACCGTGCCGGGGACGGGCGAGGTCATCCCCGCTGCGGACGTGCTGCCCAAGTTCGCCGTCGTCATCGGCTATGCCCTGGTCAGCCAGCTGGTGGTCGCCGCGGTCGCCTTCCTGTTGTCGGTCGGCACCGACTCCCCGCTCGGCGCCGTCGGCGGCGCGGTCGGTCTGGTGATCGTCAGCAGCATCCTGCAGGCGGTCGAGGCGCTGGGCTCGCTGCGCGAGTTCCTGCCCACGTTCTGGAACACCGCCTGGCTCGACGCGCTCGCGCCGGAGCCCGACTACAGCGGCATGGTGAAGGGCGTGGCGGTCTCCGTCACCTACTCGGTGATCCTCATCGCCCTGGCCTTCCGCCGCTTCCGGCGCCGGGATGTCGTCTCCTGACGTGACCTCGGCGAGGCCACGGCATTCCAGCTAGCCGGAATGCCATGGGATGGCTGGCGGTGGGGCCGGTATGGGGGCTGCCAGCGCAGACGGGTGGATGCCGGCGGAGCATGGTGGTTTGGAGCCGATCCGAACGTGGATCGGCGCCCCTCGCGTCCACCGTTCCTGGCCGTGATCGAGGTCGCCACGGCCGGGCGGACGCGCGAGACCGCCACTGCCACAGCACGTGACCCCTAGCCGGAGGTGACCAGGTGCCGAGAACTGTCCTGGAACCGATGGGAACCGCGCCGCGCCGGGTGACGCGGCCGGGCCCGCCCGCGTCGCCCGCCCGGCACCGTTGTACGATGCCGTGCCCCACCCTGCGCACCCGGCGCCACCAGACGGCATTGTCCCGGCACAGCCGGTCGCGCCGCACGGCGCCGGAGGCCATATTGTCGTCCTCCGGCCCATACAACGGCTCGGTGACAGCCATAACAGGCACGGCACGGTTGTGACGACCGTCATGTACCACCGCGACCACTCACCCGCCCGCGATTCGGACGCCCGCGTCCCCGCTCCTCACGACGAGGACGAGATCGCCCTACCCGCGGACGCCGCCGAGAGCGTGCTGAGGCGGCTCACCGACGCCAGGAGACGACTGGACCGGACGGCCGACAGGCAGCGCCGTTTCCTGGCCGACGCCTCCCACGAGTTGCTGACGCCTCTCACCGGGCTGCGGACGCAGTTGGAGGAGGCCCGGCTGCACCCCGGCGAGACCGACCTCGCCGAGCTCGTCGACCACACGCTGCGAGACGTGGACCGTCTCCAGGCGATCGTCTCCGATCTGCTGGAACTGGTGAAGGCGGGAACGAAGCCGCCCCGCGGGAAAGGACGGGCGGACCTGACGGAGCTGGTACGGGCGGAGATCTCCAGCCGGGCGACCCGGAAGCCGGTGCTGCTCCGGCTCGTCCCGGGGGTGGCGGTCCACGCCGTCGAGCACGAGATCCACCGCCTGCTGGGCAATCTTCTGGACAACGCCCAGCGCCACGCCAGAAGCAGGGTGCTGGTGGAGGTGCGCCAGGAAGGCGTCCACGCGGAGCTCGCGGTCTCCGACGACGGAGGCGGCATCGCCGAAACCGATCGTGAGAGGGTCTTCGAGCCGTTCACCCGGCTGGACGAGTCCCGCAGTCGCAGCCAGGGCGGTCCCGGCCTCGGCCTCACCATCGCACGGGAGATCGTGCGAACGCACGGCGGAACCATCGGTGTGGAGGATGCGGCGGAGGGTGGCGCCCGCTTCGTCGTCCGCCTGCCACTCGCCCGGCACTCGCCCGGCAACCCGCCCTGACCGGCGCCCTCGTGGCCCTCAGCGCGCCACCGGCGGTGAGGACGCGTCCATCCTATCGGCGTTGCCGACCGGGATGACGGCCGTCACCGCGGTGCCATGGCCGGCCGGGCTGGTGACCTCGATCGTGCCGCCGAGCGCCTGGACACGGTCGATGAGACCGATCAGCCCGGAGCCCTTGCCGGGGTCCGCGCCTCCTACCCCGTCGTCGCGGATCGCGACTCTCGCCGCCTCGCTCACCCCGTCGACCTCGACGCACACCAGCGAGGCGCGCGCGTGCTTGGCCACGTTCGTCAGCGACTCCGAGACCATGTAGTAGACCGCCACCTCGACCCGCTCCGGGAGACGCCCCTCGACCCGCACCCGCAGGTCGACGGGTACGGCCGAGCGCCGCGCGAGCATCTTCAGGGCCGGCCCGAGTCCTCCTTTGGACAGGATCGCCGGATGGATGCCGCGCGACAGCTCCCGCAGGTCCTCCAGCACCATCGTCAGGCCCTCGGACGTATGGACCAGCTGTTCCTTGAGCTTCGCCAGGTCGGGCGGCACGGCGGCCTCCGCCATGCGCAGTTGCAGCCCCAGGGAGACCAGGCGCTGCTGTGCCCCGTCATGCAGGTCGCGTTCGATCCGGTGCCGGGTCTCGTCCGAGGCCGCGACCACCCGGGCGCGCGAGGCGGCGAGCTCGTCGCGGGCCTGGGCGTTGGAAATCGCGGTGGCGACGAGTCCGGTGAAGTCCCGCATGCGTTCCTCAACGCCGTCCGGCTGCGGCTCAAGACGGCTGAAGAAGGCGACCATCACGCCCCACAGGCGCGCCTCGACGACGATCGGGCTGGCCACCGCGGAGACGATCTCCTCGTTCCTGGCCCACGCGTCCAGCTCTCCGGCCGCCCCCTCTTCGGCCGCCATCCTGCCCGGCCGTCCCGTCCGCAGGACGAGAGCGGACAGACCGTTCTCGTTGAGCGGCCGGCGCGAGCCCACGGGCAGCGGGAAGCCGCCGGCCGACGCGCTCCACGAGCTCAGCAGGACGACCGTCCGATCGGGCTCGTATCGTTCGATCGCCGTGTGGTCCGCGTTCACGATCGGCCCCATCTCGCGGGCGACGGCCTCGAAGATCTCCGTCGGGCGTACCCCGCGCGCGACCAGCGTCGCGACCCGCCGCAGGGCGGCCTGCTCCTCCGCCACCCTGGCCAGCTCGTCCCTGCTCGCCGCGAGGGCGTTCCCGATGGCCTCACGATCACGCGCCGCCACCAGCACCGCCTCCAGGGAGGGCACTACGCGTTCCCGCAGGCGGCGCAGCGTCGCCGCGGGCAGGTCCGCGGGCGCGACGAGCGTGCCGAGCCTGACACTTTCGTCGGTCAGCGGGAGCGCGGTGTGGCGCGGGTCCTTGCCGACCGGTCCGAGTTCGATGGTCAGGTACGGCAGGCCGAGCCCCTCCGCCAGGCGCCTGGCCACGACCGGCAGCGCCGCGCGCAGATGCTCGGCGCGCAGGAGGAGACGGGCGGTGCCGGCGTCGAGGTCGGCTTCGCGCCTGCGCTCCTCGGCCTCGATGAGCAGCGCCCGCATCAGTGCGGCGGCGGCGCTGACCAGCAGCGCGACGACCAGGAAGACCAGCAGTGGCACCCACGACCAGCTGCTGAGAAGGGTGACCCGGTTGACGGGGGTGACCAGGAAGAAGTCGTAGGCGAAGCCGCTGGCCAGCGCGGTCAGGATGCCGAGCGGCAGGCCCCACAGGTACGAAACCACGAGAACGCCGACCAGATAGACTACGGCCAGGGCGTTCGAGGGGGCCACCCGCGCCAGCAGGAAGGTCAGAAAAGTCTCCGCCGTCACGCATACGACACCGGCGATGACGCCCACCAGGAGGGGCGGACGCGTCACGCGGAGCAGCGACGACAGCAATCGCGCGCACATAAGCCCACGTTACGCGGCTGTTCGCACCACGTCGACGCTGATCGGCCGTGCTCGGTGCGGCTGCCCCGGTCGGTGACGCGATCGAGGTGCGGCCCCCGCCCGGGCGTGTCCGGCACGCGCGGAAGGCGGCGAAACGGTGGACGAGACACCGACGCGAGTGGCCCTGGCGGACGACGACGTGCTGCTGCGCGAGGGGCTCGCGAGTCTGCTGGAACGATCGGGTTTCGAGATCGCCGGGCAGGCGGGGAACGCGTCCGAGCTGCTCGCCCTCGTACGGGAGCGCCGCCCGGACCTCGCGGTCGTCGACATCCGGATGCCGCCGCGACACACCACGGAAGGCGTCGAGGCGGCCAAGGTCATCCGCGCGGAGTTCCCCGAGGTGGGCATCCTGCTGCTGTCGGCGCACGTCGAGGTCGACCAGGCGATGGAGTTGCTCGCCGCCGGTCACCGGGTCGGCTACCTGCTCAAGAGCCGGGTGACCGCGGTGTCCGACTTCGTCGAGACGCTCGAACGCATCGCCCACGGCGGCTCCGTCGTCGATCCCAGCCTCGTGGCCGAGCTGATCAACGCCCGCCGCCGGCACGATCCGCTGGAGCAGCTCACCCAGCGTGAGCGGGAGGTGCTCGCCCTGATGGCGGAGGGCCGCTCCAATGCGGGGATCGCGCACAAGCTCTGGATCACGGAGGGCACGGTCGAAAAGCACGTGCGCAGCATCATGTCGAGGATGCGGCTGCCGGAGACGGAGGACGACCACCGCCGCGTGCTCGCGGTGCTCGCCTTCCTCGACGCCCGCTGAGGCCGTACGAGCCCGGCCCGGAACCGGACCGTCAGGCGCCCGCCCTGCGAAGGATCTCGTCAATGGCCCGGCCCGAGAGGCTCGGCTTGGACAGGAAGGCGAGGGCCGGGCTGGTGGCGATCATCTCGGCGAAGTCCTGCTCGTCGTACGTGGAGATCAGGATGATTCGCGGCGGGCGGTCCCCCGCGACCTCATAGAGCCGCAGGACCAGGTCGAAGCCGTTCTCCTCGCCCAGGTCGATGTCGACCAGCACGATATCCGGCCGCAGTTCGTCGAAGCACCGGAGAGCCTCGGCCGTGGTGGACACCGCGCCCACGACGGCGACGCCGTCCGCCTCCAGCAGCAGGCGGGCGGCCTCCTTGAAGTGATCGCTGTCGTCGACGATGAGACACCGCAGGGGCACATCTCCACAGTGGCATCGGGGCGCGTCGGAGTCATTGCAGCTAGCCGCAATCCCGCGGTGCCGCGGACACGCCCGCGAGATGGGGGCTGCCAGCGCAGACGCCACGCCATCCAAAAGGGATCGTAAGAAGTGTCAACGGGCGACCGCGAAGCGGGGAGCTCGCCCGGGTTTCCCGAAGGAGGCGGCGATGCCGACCGACCGGCACGAGACGTGGACCGACGGAATGACCGGCCTGGGCGCGATGGTGCCGAGGCCCCGCCGGTCCGGCGAATCCGCCGCGTCCGGCCCCGGCCCCGAGCGGGGCGCGGGCACGTCCCGCGTCGTCGTCGCCGACGACGGCGTCGAGCTGTACGTCGTGGTGGACGGCCCCGAGGACGCCGAGGTGACCATGGTGTTCTGCCACGGCCTGTCAATGTGCCTGGACTGCTGGCAGGACCAGCGCACGGCCCTGGCCGGCCGGGCCCGACTGGTGATGTACGACCAGCGCGGCCACAACCGGTCGGGCCGGGGCGCCGCGGGGTCGGCCACGATCGCGCAGCTCGGCCGGGACCTGCACCGGATCCTCGACGAGGTCGTCCCGGTGGGGCCCGTGGTCCTGGTGGGACACTCGATGGGCGGCATCGCGATCATGGCGCTGGCGCGGGCGCACCCGGAGATGTTCGGCCCCAGGATCGCGGGGGTGGCGCTGCTGTCGACGTCCGCCGGCGGGCTGTCCCAGATCACGCTGGGCCTCCCGGCGTACGGCGCGCGGCTGCTGCGCCCGCTCCTGCCCGGACTGCTCAGGCTGCTCGGCGACGACCCGGCCCGCCGCGGGCGCGCCGTCGAGGAGATCGTGCACCTGCTGGTCCGGCGCTACTCCTTCACCTCGGACGTGCCGGCGAGCGTGCGGGATGCCGCCGCCCGGGTCATCTGCTCCGCCCCTGCGCAGGTGTTCAGGGACTTCTACCCGGCCCTGATGGCGCACAACGGGTTCGCGGCGCTCGGGGCACTGCGCGACATCCCCACGCTGGTCATGGTCGGCGGCGCCGACCTCGTCACGCCTGTCGCGCACAGCGAGGCGATCGCGGCGGCCCTGCCCTCGGCGCGGCTCGTCGTTCTCCCGGAGACCGGCCACAGCCTGATGCTCGAACGGCCCGGCAGCGTCAACAGCGCACTCGGCCGTCTGCTGCGCCGGGTCACCCGGCCCGAGCCGGCTCTCCGCGAACTGTCCGCCACCCGCTGAAGGATCGAGGTGATCCGCATGTGCCCGCACACCCCGCCGTACCCGCCCGATCACGACGCCGCCCGTCTGGTGGCGTTCCAACCCCGAGCAGGGGTGGGGACTGCTTGTGCAACGGCGTCGTGGTGTTCGACGACACCGGCGAGCTGCTCCCCGACGGCCGGAGCCTCCCCGCGCACCGGGCCTGCTGTGCACGGGCCGCGTGACCGCGTGGGCGGAACGATGATCTCGCTCGTGCCCCCGGCCCGGCCGCCGGACGACGTCGTGACAGGTCTCCGCCGTTCCTCCTGGACGCTTCCCGCCGACCCCGCCTCGACGTGCCGCGCACGGCGGCTCGTCCGCGCCGCTCTGACGGAATGGAGCTGCGGCCAGGACCCGGAGGTGACGGAGGTGGCCGAACTCCTCGTCAGCGAACTGGTCGCCAACGTGCTGCGGCACGGGCGGGGAGAACCGGTCCTCACCCTCCTGCTGCGCGACGACACCGGCGACGACACGACCCACCGCACGACCGGCCGCGTCCTGCGATGCGAGGTCGAGGACGAGGTTCGGGTCCCCGTCCGGGCGCGCGGCATGTCACGGGACGACGAAGAGGGCGGCAGGGGTCTGCTGATCGTCGACTCGCTGTCCCGCTCCTGGGGCGTGCGCCCGACACGCAGGGGCAAGGCGGTGTGGTTCGAGCTCTCGGCGAACCGCTAATCCCAGTGAGGGGGGCGTTCCTCCAGCAGTCGGGAGACGTCGGAGTCGGAGCGCCATTCGCCCCACCCGAGGTCGGTGTCGTCGCTCGTCTGGTCAGGCAGCACCGGCAGCCCCTCGTCGAAGAGGTCCACCGGACGCATGTCATCCGGATGCTGCACACTCACGCGCACAATGCTACTGGCTCCGCCCATAGCCGTGATCCGGCGAGCCGGCGCCTCCCACCGGTCAAACGTCACGCCGGTACCACCGGACAGCCAACCGCACGCAAAGGTACGATGCGGGAGCAGGGAGCACGCCGGACGAACCCCCCCGTGAGGCGGCATGGCAACGCCATCAGGATGGCGGCAAGAGGGCAACCTGCCCGTGGAGCTCACCAGCTTCGTCGGGCGGACGCGGCTGCTCGCGTCGCTGAGACAGAAGCTGCAGGAGCACCGGCTGATCACCGTGACGGGCATCGGCGGGGTCGGCAAGTCGCGCACGGCGCTGCGTCTCGCGCATCAGGTGCGGCGCCAGTTCAGGGACGGCGTCTGGTATGTCGACCTGGCCCGGCTGCAGGACCCCGCAATGGTCTACCACACCATCACCGCCGCGCTCGGCATCGCCGACCAGTCGCCGCGCGAGGGGTCGGACACCCTCGCCGAGTGGCTGGCCGACCGGGAGCTCCTGCTCATCCTGGACACCTGTGAGCACCTGGTCGACGCGTGCGCCCACCTCACGCAGGAACTGCTCAGCACGGCGCCGCACCTGCGCATCCTCGCGACGAGCCGGCGTTCCCTCAACGCCCCGGGCGAGTACACGGCCGCCGTGCCACCGCTGTCGGTGCCCGGCGACAGTCCCTCGGAGAACCCGTTCACCAACGAGGCCGTCGAGCTGTTCGGCGCGCGGGCCTCCTCCGTCGTGCCCGACTTCGTGGTCGACGAGGACAACATCACGGCCGTCGCCGAGCTGTGCCGCCGCCTCGACGGGATCCCGCTGGCCATCGAACTGGCCGCCGTACGGCTGCGCACACTGTCGGTCGAGCAGATCCTCGCGCTGCTCGCCGACCGGTTCAGCCTGCTCGCCGGGGCCAGCCGTACGGCGCTGCCACGGCACCAGACGCTGCGCGCGGCGATCGGGTGGAGCCACGAGCTGTGCGAACCGGCCGAGCGGCTGCTGTGGGCACGGCTGTCGGTGTTCGCCGGCGACTTCGAGCTGGACGCCGCCCGGAACGTCTGCGCCGGTGAGGTCCTGCCCGCCGAGCGTATCCTCGACGTGATCGGCGGCCTGGTCGACAAGTCGGTACTGCTCAGCTTCACCACTCCGGCCGGCCAGCGGTATCGGCTGATCGACACGCTGCGGCAGTACGGCGGCGAGTGGCTCGACAAGCTCGGCGAGACGCAGAACCTGCGGCGCCGCCACCGCGACTACTACCTCCAGCTGGCCGAGCGCAGCGAGCACTCGTGGTCGGGACCGCGTCAGGTCCACTGGTACACCCGGTTGCGCCAGGAGCACGACAACATCCGCGTCGCCCTCGACTACTGCCTGTCGACACCGGGCGAGGAGCGCGTCGGCCTGGAACTGCTGTCGGCCCTGTGGTTCCTGTGGGTCGCCTGCGGATTCGCCCGCGAGGGCGTGGTCTACCTGGAGCGGGCGCTCAAGGCCAGCCCCTCGCCGAGCAAGGAACGCTGCAAGGCCCTGTGGGTGCTGGCCTACATCCGCAGCGCCCAGGGCGACATGGCGGGCGCGCTGGCCGCGGCCGAGCAGTGCAGCACCGACGCGGTGCGGGTGGGCGACTCGGGCGCGGTGCTGCTCGCGACCAAGATGCAGGGCACCGCGGCCATGCTGCAGGGCGACGCGAAGAAGGCGACGGCGCTGCTCGGCGTCGCGATCGAGTTCCACCGGGGCGGCCGGGAGCTGAACCCGGGCCTGCTCCCGGCGATCGTCGAGCTGTCCATGGTGCTGCTCTCACAGGGCGAGTTCGCGGAGGCGGAGACCCTGCTCGTGGACTGCCTGCAGGTCTGCCAGGAACGCGGCGAGCTGTGGCTGCGCTCCTACGCCTGGTACGCGACCTCCCTGGTGCACCGGGCCATAGGCCGGCGCGACGAGGCGCTGGTGGCGTGCAAGGAGGCGTTGCGGATCAAGCGGCACTTCCACGACGTGCTCGGCATCGTGCTGTGCGTGGACAACCTCGCGACGCTGAGCCTCGAGGCCGGTGAGCCGGAACGGACGGCGACCCTCCTCGGGGCGGCCCAGGCCAACTGGCGGACGTTCGGGCTGCCCCAGTTCGGGTCGCCGTTCTTCACGACCGAGCACGAGCAGTGCGTCAAGGAGTGCAAGAAGCTGGTCGGCGACGCCGCCTACGACGAGGCGTACGCCGTCGGGGCCCGGTTCAGCCTGGGTGACCTCGTCGAGTACGCGCTGGACGATCTCGACGACTTCTCCCCGGACTGACCGGGCGCAGTCACTGCCAGGCGCCGACGTACCGGGAGCTGGTCAGCGAGTAGTCCACGCTGCCGCTGATCCAGTACTTCAGGCCGTCCACGTACGCGTCGACGGCGGGCGAGCCGAGCGCCTCGGTGGCCGGGGTGAGCGCCGCCATCGCGGCGACCGCCTCGTCGCGCATCGCGCCGATGCGGTCCATCGCCTCCTGGACCGTGCAGCCGGTGTGCCCGACCAGCACGCTGACGAGGTTGTTGCGGATGTTGGCCTCCCCCCGCTCCTTGGCGTACGAGATGAGATCGTTGTCCCAGACGACCACGTCGTTGGCGTGCTCGGTCATCTCGTGCACGACCGGGTGGCGCCACTCGTCCGCAGTGAGGGGAATCTCGGCGGCCACGTCGATCAGCGCGAAGACGGTGAGCATCGCGCCGGTCCTGCGGCGCATGAAGATGTAGTCGTCGATAGTCGGAACGACGTCGTCCTCGCGGTTGGCGGCCTCCCACACCTGCGCGAACAGGTAGTCCTTGGTCGTCGCGCACCAGCGGTCGATCTGGTCGGCGGTGGCGTGGGCGGCGATCCTCGTCCTGATGTCGAGCAGCGCACGGGCGAAGACGTTGTCGACCGGTTCGGCGTTCTCCTCGACGACGCCGTAGAGCTGGGGCAGGGCCCGGGCGATCTCGGCCGCCCGCCGGTCCGACTCGCAGTAGGCGTCGTCGAACGCGAACAGCCACACGCACCAGTCCGTGACGAGCTGGCACAGCTCCCGGGAGGCGTACGGGTAGGTCCGGGCGCCGAGCCATCCGTAGCGAGCGAGCCGGTAACGGTCGAGCTGGTCCTCGCCGGCGATCATGCCGGACGCGGCCAGCCAGGCCAGCGTGTCCCGGTTCACCACCTCGACGTGCGGGTTCACCGCACTCGGGAAGGGGCAGGTGAGCGAGGGAAGGCGGAGGGGGCGCCCACTGAGGGAATCCGCTTTCGCAGTAGCCATCCGCCCAGCATGGTCCCACCGGGTGAACGATGCCAGATCTCCTCAATTAAGGACACACCAGTCAGTCGGATCGGCTCAGCCGGATCAGCCCTCCAGGAGGCTGACGATCTCCGGGTCCGCGAACAGGCGGGCGGTGTCGACCGCCGACGGCGTCCCGGCGTAGCGATCGGCTCCCAGCTCCAGCAACGCCCGCACGACCTCGGGCTCCTTCTTGAAGACCGCGCCGGCCAGCGGTGTCTGCCCGCGGTCGTTCGCGAGGTCCGGGTCCGCGCCCCGCTCGCCCAGGGCGCGTACGGTGTCGGCGTGCCCGTGGTAGGCCGCCAGCATGAGCAGGGTGTCGCCCTTCTGGTTGTGCAGGTTCACGGGCACGCCCGCGTCGACGTAGGCGCACAGCGCCTCGGTCCGCCCCGACCTCGCGAGGTCGAAGACCCTGGTGGCGAACTCCTCCAGCTCCGGGTCCGGCTCCATGTTCTCCATTGTCCAACGGTAGGGTCGCCGCTACCTCCCGGGATTCAAACGCGGAATCGACCGGGGGTCCCGTAGGTTCAGTAGGTAAAGACTTCGTGAGAAAGGCTGGGACACGTGTCCGACCCCACGGATCTCTATCGGCTCGACGGGGACCTGCCCGAGCTGACCGATCCGGTGCTGCTCTACCACTTCGAGGGGTTCGTCGACGCCGGTGCCACCGGGCGGCTGGCCCTGGGGCACCTCCTCGCCGAACTGGAGCACCGGGTCATCGCGCACTTCGACGTGGACCGGCTGCTCGATTACCGGTCACGCCGCCCGGTGATGACCTTCGACGCCGATCACTGGAGCGATTACGACACTCCTGAGCTGGCCGTCTACCTGGCCAAGGACGTCACCGGCACGCCGTTTCTCATCATGAGCGGCCCGGAGCCCGACCGGGAGTGGGAGCTGTTCACCGAGGCCGTCGGCATGCTGGTGACCCGGCTCAACATCGGCAAGCTCGTGACCGTGCACGGGATCCCGATGGGCGTCCCGCACACCCGGCCGCTCGGCCTGACGGCGCACGCCAGCCGGCCCGACCTCGTCCACGGGCAGACCAGTCCCTTCGGCAAGGTCCGCGTGCCGGGGAGCCTCGCCGCGCTCGTCGAGTTCCGGCTCGGCGCGAAGGGCCACGACGCGCTCGGCTACGCGATCCACGTGCCCCACTATCTCGCCCAGGCCGAGTATCCGCAGGCCGCGGTGACGGCGCTGGAGGCCGTCACCCGCGGCACCGGGCTGGTGTTCCCCACGGACGCTCTCCGGGACGCGGCCGACAAGACCAACACCGAGATCGAGGAGCAGATCGCGGCCTCCGACGAGCTGGCCGGCGCGATCCGCGGCCTGGAGCAGCAGTACGACGCGTTCCAGTCGGGCGCCGAACGGGAGAGCCTGCTGGCCGAGGATGCGCAGATGCCCACGGGTGACGAGCTCGCCGCCCAGTTCGAGGCGTTCCTCGCCGAACGGGACGACCGCGACACCTGAGCCGAAGGACATCCCGCCCCTCATGCCGCCCTCAGATCTCCCCGGGATCCGCGTCGGATTGGCCGGTTTCGGCCCGGCCGGATCCTTCTTCCACGCGCCGTTGATCGCCGCCACGCCGGGACTGCGCCTCGCCGCCGTCGTCACCCGCGACCCCGCCAAGGCGGACCGCGTCCGCGCCGAGCACCCCGGCGCGGACGTTGTGGCGTCCGCGGACGCCCTGTGGGACCGCTGCGATCTCGTGGTGATCGCGACGCCGAACCGCACCCACGTGTCCCTGGCGGCCGAGGCGCTCGACGCCGGTCTCCCCGTGGTCGTCGACAAGCCGCTGGCCGGCACCGCGCAGGAGGCCCGCGACCTCGTACGGCTGGCGCGTGACCGTGGGCTGATGCTGACGGTCTTCCAGAACAGGCGCTGGGACGGCGACTTCCTGACCCTGCGCCGCCTGCTGCCCGAGCTGGGCGAGGTCCACCGGTTCGAGTCGCGGTTCGAACGGTGGCGGCCGGTGCCCAAGGGCGGCTGGCGCGAGTCGGGCGGCCCGGAGGAGATCGGCGGCACCCTCTACGACCTCGGCAGCCACCTGGTGGACCAGGCCCTGCGGTTGTTCGGCCCGGTCTCTCGGGTGTACGCGGAGACCGACGTCAGGCGGGCCGGGGTGCGCAACGACGACGACGCGTTCGTCGCGCTGACCCACCGGAACGGCACCCGCTCGCACCTGTGGATGAGCGCGGTGGCCGCGAACCTCGGCCCGAGGTTCCGGGTGCTGGGCTCCCGCGCGTCGTACGTCAAGTGGGGGCTGGACCCGCAGGAGGAACGCCTGCGGGCGGGCGGGGGCCCGGACGCCGCCGGCTGGGGCGTGGAGCCCTCCGAGCGCTGGGGCACGCTCGGCGCCGAGGGCGACGCCCGCCCGGTTCGCACGGAGCCCGGGGCGTACCAGCGGTTCTACGAGGGCGTCGTGGCCTGCCTGCGGGACGGCGCGCCGCCCCCGGTCGAGCCGGACGGTGCCGTGGAAACCATCGCCGTCCTGGAGGCCGCCGCTCTCTCGGCCGCCCTCGGCCAGGTGGTCACCCTTTCCGAGCGGCAGGAATAGCGTCAGGTCGTGTCGCTCCGGGAGCCCGTTACGGAGGCGCCCGGGGCGGAGACGCCCTGGGCGGCGGCGAGTCGGCGCGCGACCTCGATCACGGTCTCGCGGCGGCGGTCCAGGGCGGCCTGGTCGGTCTCCTCGTCCAGAGCGAGGCGGCACATCCGGGGCACCGCGAAGTTCCAGGCGATCAGTCCCATGACGGTGAACAGCAGGTCCTGGGCGGCGCGGACTCGTACGTCCTCGGGAACGTGGTGCGCCACGCCTCCGTCCACGAGCTGGTGGGCCTTCTCGCGGAACGCGTCACGGCGCTTCGGCTCGCCCTCATCGGGTGCGTCGCCCGCCTCCAGCGCCTCCCACAGCAGCAGCCTGATCAGCTCCGGGTGCTCCCGGTACCAGTCGAAGATCTGCCCGACCGACTCGGCCACCGCGTCGGGATCGATGGAGATGGCGACGGGGACCTCCTCCAGCTTCGCCCGCAAGACGGCGGCGAACAGCTTCTCCTGGCTCCCGTAGTACAGGTAGATGGCCTGCGCTCTCATGAGCACCACGGTTCCCATCCCCGTTCGTTCGCCGCTGCCGACCGCTCTCTCGGGCACGACCGCCGTCGTCATCGGCGGAAGCTCGGGCATCGGGCTGGCGGCGGGCGTCCTGCTGCGTTCGGTCGGCGCCCGCGTCGTGCTGGTCGGCCGCGATCCCGACCGGCTGAAGGCCGCCGTCTCCCGGGTGCGAGGCGCAGGCCCGGCCGAGGATCCCGACGACGCCGTGGTCGGCGTTCCCGGCGACGGCGGAGACGAGCAGACCCTCGCCGAGGCCTTCGACCGGGCGGGTCACGTCGACCATGTGTACGTCACCGCCGGCGGCGTCAGCGGCGCCGGCCCCCTGACCGGGCTGTCGGCCGACGACATCCGCACGACCCTCGGTTCCGGCCCCCTTCAGACGGTCTTCGCCGTCGCCCGCGCGGCGGCGACGCGGCTTCCCGCGGGAGGCTCGCTCACGTTCAGCTCGGGGATCCTCGTGGTCCGCCCCTATCCGGGAATGACCGTCCCGCTGTCGCTCGGCGGCGCCGTGGAGACCCTCACCAAGGCCCTCGCCGTGGAACTCGCCCCCGCGCGGGTGCGCGTGAACACCGTCCGCTACGGCCGGATCGACACCCCGCTCCTGCGCTCACTGCCGGGGCTGGACTCCGACGACGCGGTCGCCGCCGCCGGATCGACCGTCCCCCTCGGCCGGTTCGGCACCGCCGAGGAGGCCGCCGCCGCGGCTGTCTTCCTCATGGCCAACAACCACCTCACCGGCCAGGTATCACCGTCGACGGCGGCGAGACACTCACCTGATCCCGGCCGGCCCGTTGCCGGGGCCGGATGTCAGTCGCGCAGGCGGCCGCGCAGGGCCTCGGTGTCCGCGTCGGTCCACCCGTGGGTGCGCAGCCAGCCGAGGGGACCGCCGAACCGGACGTCCAGCGTCGTCAGGAACTGGCCCATGTATTCGGGCCGCGGCAGGTGGCTGTCGGCAGGCTTGGAGTCGAGGTCCTCGCGATAGGTGCGGCTGGCGCGCAACCGGGCGAGGATGCCCTCCAGCCGTTGGCCGGTGGCGACGTAGTCCTCGATGATCGCCTCCCGGGTGGCGCCCGCGACGGCGAGCGCCAGCGCGCTGACGACTCCGGTGCGGTCCTTGCCCGCCGCGCAGTGGACCACGGCCGCGCCGTCGTCACGGGCGAGCACCCGCAGGGCGGCCACCACGGAGTCGGGCCGGTCGCGCAGGTATCCGTAGTAGTAGCCGGTCACGCGGAGTTCGGCCAGGTCCGCCTCGTCCCGCTCGCCCTGCCACGGCAGCGCCCTGTCGTCGATGGTGTCGGCCTCGACGTCGGTGAGGCGCCCGCCCTCCGCGAACAGGCTGTGGTGGTGGATGCCGACCTCCGGCAGGAGGGTCAGGGGCCCGGGCCCCTCCAGGCGTACCTCGGTCTCCGACCGCAGGTCCACCACGTGCCGCAGCTTGAGGTCGCCCACCAGCAGCGCCACGTCCCCCTCGGTCAGGCCCTGCAGGTTGTCGGCCCGCAGGATCCGCCCGGGCACCGTGGTCCCGCCGTCAGCGGTGGGCAGACCGCCGAGGTCCCGTACGTTCGCCGCGCCTTCCAGAACGATCCAACGCTCGTGTGCATTCATCACATCGAGCCTATCCGTCCCGGCAGCCACGCAACTGTGACGCCTGACGGTCAAGTTCTTCCCCGGTGTTCGCCAAACAGCCGTAATGTATGGCGTCGCGGGCGCTTCTCGATCACCGGTTCCGGCGCAGCGATCGGGAGCGCCGTCGCCACGGACCCCGCCCCAGGCAGCACACCCAATGGAGGACCCGGATGGCACGGCCGGCTCACCGGTTGACCATGGCCGCTCTCGCCCTCGCCGTCGGCGGCGCGACCGCCGCGCTCCCCACGACGCCGGTCCACGCGGAGTCCCTCACGGCCGCGAGCACCGCGACCGCCCCCCGGCCTCACCCGTCCTCCGCCGCCGGCGGAGCGGAGGCCGGCAGCCAACGGCCCCGCAACGAGGCGCCCGTACGGCGACGCCTTGTCGGTTCCTGGACCACCTCGGCCGACCGGATCACGGCGGCCCTCGGCGGGCAGACCGTGCGGATGGTCGTGCGCGCCAGCATCGGCGGCACCGGCATGCGCCTGCGCCTGTCCAACGTCTTCGGGACGGCGCCGGTGACGTTCGCGAGCGTTCACGTGGGCGTCCAGGCGTACGGCGCCGAGATCCTGACCGGCACCAACCGGCCGGTGACCTTCCGCACGCGCACCTCGGTGAAGGTGCCGCCGGGCCAGGCCGTCTGGAGCGACCCGATCCCGGGCCGGATCGCCGGCGGCTCCGCGCTGGTCGTCAGTTTCCACCTGCCCGGCACCGTCAGGGGCGTCACCGGGCACGAACGCGCCTACAGCACCACCTACCTGTCGGACCCGGGGGACCACGCGGCGGAGGAGAGCGGCGAGGGCTTCACCTACACCAGCACGCAGTGGTACTTCCTCGACCGGGTCGCGGTCGAGGCGGGCGCGGCCACGGTCGGCTCGGTGGTCGCGTTCGGCGATTCGATCACCGACGGCGCCGGTCAGGCCGTCGACGCCAACCGCCGCTGGACCGACTACCTGCGGCAGCGCCTCGCCGACCAGTCGCCGTCGCGGCGGATGGGGGTGCTCAACGCCGGCATCGCCGGAAACCGGCTGCTGCACCCCAACGTCGGGCCGAGCGGTCTCAGCCGGTTCTACCGCGACGCGCTGTCCCAGCCGGGGGTGCGCACCGTGGTGGTCTACGAGGGCATCAACGACATCGCCCGGGGCGAGTACACCTCGATCAAGCCGCTCGCCTACGGCTACAAGCGGCTGATCCGCGAGGCGCACGCCCGCAAGGTCAAGGTGCTGGTGGCCACGCTCACGCCGTTCTACGGCTGGAGCACCTGGACGCCGGAGCGCGAGGAGATCAGGCAGCGGCTGAACACCTGGATCCGCACGAGCCGGGCGTTCGACGGCGTCCTCGACTTCGACCGGGCCGTGCGCGACCCCGAGTTCCCCGAGCAGCTCGCCCTCTCGTACGACTCCGGCGATCACCTGCACCTGAGCGACGCCGGGCGGCGCGCGCTCGCCGACGCGGTGAACCTGCGCATGCTCTGATCCCCGATCGGCAGCGGGATCGCTACTGTTTGGCCATGGTCGCCCCCCTTGAGCCAGATGACCCGCGCACGCTCGGCGGGTTCCGTATCGGCGGACGGCTCGGCGAGGGCGGCCAGGGCGTCGTCTACCTGGGCCACGCGCCCGAGGGCGCACCTGTCGCGGTGAAGGTGATCAAGACCGGGCTCGACCCCGCCGTCCGGGCACGGCTGACCCGCGAGCTCGACGTCCTGCGCGGCGTCGCCCCCTTCTGCACGGCCAGGGTGATCACGGCGGTGTTGGACGGCCGCGAGCCGTACGTCGTGAGCGAGTTCGTCGACGGCCCCTCGCTCCAGCAGCGGGTGGCCGCCTCGGGGCCGCTGCGTGGCGGCGAACTGGAGCGGCTCGCGGTGGGGACCGCGACCGCGCTGGCCGCGATCCACGCCGCGGGCATCGTGCACCGCGACTTCAAGCCGGGCAACGTGCTGCTGGGGCCGGACGGTCCCCGAGTCGTCGACTTCGGCATCGCCCGCCAGGGCGAGAGCGAGACGATCACCGCAGGTCTGGTGGGCACCCCGGCCTACCTGGCGCCCGAGCAGATCGCGGGGCATCCGGCCACGCCCGCCTCCGACGTGTTCGCGTGGGGCGCGACGATCGTCTTCGCCGCCAGCGGCCGGGCGGCGTTCGGCGCCGGCAACGTCGCCGCCGTGCTGCACCGGATCATGACGACCTCCCCCGACCTGACGCCGGTGCCCCCGCCTCTGCGCGCGCTGGTCGAACGCTGCCTCGCGAAGGACTCCGCCGCCCGTCCGGCCGCCCGTGACCTGCTGCTGGAACTGGTCGGCACCGCGCCCATGCCGGCGCCCATGCCGGCGCCCGCGCCGCCGTACGATCCTTCGGATTGGGCGCAGACCGTTCCCGGAGGCGGCCGCAGGAGATCCCCCGCCCGGGTCCTGGCCGGGGCCGGCGCGGCCGTGGCAGCCCTCGGGATCACCGCGGCGCTGCTGGTCCCGCGGCTGGTCGCGACGCCCGGCGGCGCCTCCCCGACGCCCCTCGCGACCGCCTCCGCCGAGAGCACGGACGCGGCGGAAGCCGACCCGACGCCGGCCGGCGGTGCCACCGGCGCCGCGTCCGGTGACACGGACGGGGCCGATCCCACGACCGCCGCCGAACGGGCGGGCATCCCGCACGCGTTCGCGGGCGAGTGGCGGGGCCACATCGCGCCCACCGCCGGCCTCCTCACGAGCGAGTACGACATCGAGATCGCGTTGCGGCGCGGCGGGAAGTCCGGCGAGTGGAGGCAGCCGGCGAACTCCTGCAAGGGCACGCTGCGGCTGACCGCGGCGTCCCCATCCGCGCTGATCTTCCGGCTGGAGGACGTCCCTGGCTGTGTCCCGGGCGACGTCGTGCTCACCCGCAAGGGCGACGCCCTCGCCTACCGTCACACCGACGACCTCGGACTAATCGCCTACGAGGGAACTCTCACCAGGGACTCCTAGCTCGTCGCCGTGATCGGTGTGATCGCCGCGGCGCCGGGTAGTGCGAGCGCGTCCCACGCACAGGAGGAACCCATGGCAATCGACGTCATCAGCCTGATCAAGGAAGATCACCGCGACGTGGAGTCGCTGTTCGAGCGGCTCCAGAAGATGCCGGAGAACCGCCCGGCGCTGCTCGCGGAGCTGGCGGCGAAGTTCATCGCCCACAGCGAGGGCGAGGAGGACGAGGTCTACCCCGTGCTCGCCAAGCGGCAGCCGGAGGAGAAGGAGGAGGTCCACCACGGCACGGAGGAGCACCACGAGGCCGAGGAGATGATCTCCCAGCTCCTGGAGACCGACCCCGAGAGCCCCGCGTTCGAGACGCTCCTTCAGGAGCTGATCGGGGCGGTGACGCACCACGTCGAGGAGGAGGAGAACGACATCCTCCCGGTCCTGGAGAAGGCCGTCCCCTTCGAGGAGCGGGTCCAGCTCGGCAAGGCCTTCAGCAAGCGGAAGGCGGAGGTGCTGGCCGCCCCGATCAAGCCGCGCTCGCGGACCAAGGACGAGCTGTTGCACCAGGCCAAGCAGCTGGGCGTCGAGGGCGCGTCGGGGTTGAGCAAGGACGAGCTCGTCACCGCCGTCAAGCGGAAGAAGCAGGAACGGGGCTGAGCGGACGTCGCGGCGTCGCCCGTACGCCCGGCGGACGGCCGGTCGGCGCACCGTCCTCGCCCGGCCGCGGGCGGCACCGCGAGCGGATTGTCAGAGACAGGAGTACAGCGCCTCGACCATGGGCCTCCACCTCGGGTCCGGGCCGGCCGCGCTGACGATGAGGCGGCTCGGGGTGTAGGCCAGGGCGACGCCGGCGTCCGGGTCGGCGAAGGCGAGCGCCCCGCCCGAGCCGCTGTGCCCGAAGGCCCGCGGGTTCGGCGCGTACGGCCGGATCTCGCAGGGCAGCATGTATCCGAGCGCGAACCTGGTCTGGGCCAGCAGGACCTCGTCGTGTCCCTCGCTCCTGGGTGCGACGGCCCGGTCGAGCGCCTCCTGGTGGAGGATCGCTCCCGACCCGAGCCGGCCGTACAGCGTGGCGAGGGCCCTGGCGGTGGCGTGCCCGTTGGACGCGGGGATCTCGGCGGCCCGCCAGCGCGCGGTGTTGGCCAGACCGGGAGTGAGCTGCTCGGCGGGGTTGCAGAAGGCCTTCATCGTGATCGACTCGGGGTCGGCCATGGCGCTCGTCAGCGTGGACGACGGGACGTCCGGCCCGGCCTCCGGCGGCGCGAGGTGGGCCGCGCGGGCCGCCTCGGAGGCGGGCAGGCCGATCGACAGGCCGGTGATGCCCAGCTCGTCGCGGACCAGGTCGCGCACCGGCCGCCCGCCCACCCGGCGCAGCACCTCGCCGACGAGCCAGCCGAAGGTCACCGCGTGGTACCCGTGCCGCTCCCCCGGCGTCCACCACGGGCTCTCGGCCGCCAGCGCCGCGGTCATCGCGTCCCAGTCGAACAGGGAGCCCGGCGGCAGCTCCCGGCGTACGGCGGGCAGCCCGGACCGGTGCGCGAGCAGGTCGGCGACGGTGGTCGCGGTGGTGAAGCCGGGCCAGTAGCGGGCCACCGGGGCGTCCAGGTCGAGCAGCCCGCGCTGGACGTACAGGTGCGCGAGCGTCGCCAGCACCCCCTTGGACGCCGAAAAGACGTTGACGACCGTGTCCCGCCGCCAGGGCCGTACGCCGTCCGCGTCGGCCGTGCCCTGCCAGAGGTCCACGACCACGCGCCCGCCCGCGTACACGGCGAGGGCGGCGCCGCCGCGTCCGCCGCCGGTCTCCCTGAACGCGTCGGCGACGGGCGTGAAGGCCGGATCGCACCACATAAGAACCCTCCACATTATTCAACTCAAGTTGCGAAACCAAGGTTGAGTATTTGAGCATTCCGGGGTGGTGTCAAGCGACCTGACCCTGCTGTTCACGGCCCTCGCCGCGGCCTGCGACGCCGAGGTGCGCGCCCGGATGGCCGCCGCCGGGCACGACCGGGTGCGCACCGTGCACGGATACGTGTTCCAGCACCTGCTCACCGGTCCCGTACGGGTCTCCGACCTGGCCGGGCTGCTCGGCATGACCCCCCAGGGGGCCTCGAAGGCGGCGGCCGAGATGGAGCGCATCGGTTACGTGGCACGCCGGACCGACCCCGGCGACCAGCGGGCACGGATGATCGAGCTCACGCCGTACGGCAGGGCCGCGATCGAGGCGGGCCGCGCCGCGCGCGCGGCCGTGTCCGCCCGGATGCTCGGCCTCCTCGACCGGCCGGAGGAGTTCCTGGTGTCGCTCAATCACCTCGGCGAGGAGACCGGCGCGCTGCGCGAACTCCTCGCCCGCCGCCTGCGACCACAGTGAACGACCTTGGTTCCGAACGACCGGCGTGGATCGCAACGGTGGGAGTGATCATCTTCGGACCGGCCCACGACGTCGAGATCACGCTGCGCGTGTCCGACGGATCAAGCCTGGCAGTCGAGGTCCTGGCTACGTTCGACCCGGACGAACCGGCCCGGCCCGCCATCCCGGCGTCGCGGTGCGTTCCGATGCGGGTCTACCACTCCGTCGACCGCCCGTCGCCGCCGCGAGAAACCGAGCTCTGCCCCCCGGCTTTATCAGCCGGGAAATACCGGGCCGTGGGAGGGGCCAGTTTCACGGTGGCCGATCCGATGGTAGCCCGGAGCGGGTCCAGCACCGTCGTGCGAATGCCCCGGGTGAGCCCGACCTGGTTCGGGACGGACTGGGACTACGAGGTCGTGTACGAGGGCTCCTTCGACCGGACCGACCAGGACGCTGAAGACCAGCTCAAACCCGAGGCGCTCTCTCCCGACTACGGGGCCCCGGCCTGCGATGGGTACGCGAGCATCTGCGCGCCAACACGCCGGGCCCCGAGCCCGGTCCCTACGGCACCTTCACCGACGTCCCGGCCGAGAAGACGGCGAGCCGCTCGCTGTTCTGGGCCGGCCTGATCGGTGGGGCCGCGCTGTCGGTGCTGGCGTGGGCGGGTGACCTGGCCCTGGCACGACGGTCCGAACGGCGGCGCGAGCAGGAGCGGCGGGCCGAGGAGGAAGCCCACCGGCGCGAGATCGCCGACCTGGCCGCGCAGCGGGTGCTGGCGGCTCTGGCCGAACGGGAGAACGAACGGCCAGGCGGGTTGCTCCTCCGGGTCGCCCGATGGGCCGGTCAGGGAATGCGGAGATAGGCCAGGGCGAACGAGCTGTCACCGGGGGTTCCCGCGGCGGTGTGGCACCAGACGTCGACCGTCACCCGGGGTGCGGCGGCGTAGGAGTTGACGTTGCCCAGATGGCAGTACCCGCCGCCCGTGCCGGTGGAGGTCACCTGGATACTGTCCCCGATCTTTCCTAGGTTCTCCCAGGTCAGCCGGTAGTTGCCGGTGCCGAGCCGGGTGAGGGCGGGGGTCTCGCCAGTGCTGCTGTAGGAACGGGCGGGGTCCACGTCGCCGGTCACGGTGACATACGCGGCCGGTGTGGTGACGTCCCGGTGGAGTCCCGCGCCTTTGGTGTACGACAGCAGCCAGGGCGAGTCGGCGGGAGCGCCGCCGCTGATCGCATGACAGCCGACGGTGATCTCCAGGCGATCGTCCCCAGGCCGGGTGGCCGCCGGGTTGCACCGGGCGGGGGCGCCGTTCCCGTAGGGCGTGACCTGGACGTACCCGGTCCCGTCGGCGAACGCCCGGCCGTCGAGGGTTACCTGGTAGCGGCCTACGGACTCGCGGACGACACGATTGACGCCGCCGCCGGAGTTCACCGTGCCCGTGTTGAGGACGGGGTTCAGCGTGTGGACGCCGCCGGCCGTGTCGTCGTACCGGATCGTGGCATAGGGGGTTGTGCCGGGGCCGAACTCGGCGAAGAAGACCGTGAACCACCAGTCGGCCGGAGCGCCGTTCTCGTTGATGCAGCGCACCTGGACCAGCTGGTCGGGCCCATCAGGCGCGTATCCGGTGACGCCGCAGGTGCGGCCCCGGTAGGCGGTCCGGTACGGGGTGACGTGCGCGATCCCGCCGGGCGACGCCACCCCGGGCAGGCGCACGTCGTAGGTGCCCGTGCCGGTGTGCACTACCGTGGCGCGCCGGTTGGCGGTGGCCGGGTCGAGGCGCCCGGTGCTCCACTGTCCTGAGGTCGTGAGTGCCATGTTCGCCAACGCCCCGCGCGGCCCGCAGGACTTCTGCCCCTACGGGCACCTTCCCACGGCGCAGGGGCCTATTCCGTTACAACCTGTGGGGCTACCGGGCGGACGACACCAACAAGAGCGGGAGTTGCTGCACGAAATGGGGCTTCGTGGTCACCCTCGGCACCATGCAGAATCCGCCGGTACGGGTGCAGAGCGCGTCCTTCGTCCACGAGCTCGGACATGCCCTGGGACTCGCGCATGGCGGTCACGACCACGTGAACTACAAGCCGAACTATCTGTCGGTGATGAACTACGCCTACTCGTCCATCGGCATCCCTGACTACGTCGCATGGGACCAGCGCAGGGAACAGCTCGGCCCGGCCATCGGCCGCAACGCGCTCGAACAGACCCTCCAGGAGGTCAGCACGATCGACTACTCCAGAAGCACGCTCTGGCCGCTGCGCCGCTGGCGGCTCGACGAAGGCCGCAACGGGCTGGGAACCGGCCAGCACGCCATGGCCACGGGGTGACCGTCCCCAGCGGGGCCTCAGAGGTGCAGATCCTGCCCGGGGGCGCGGCGTGGTCGAGCAGGATGCGTCCCGTGTCAAGGTCCCGGATGCGCAGAGACCGCAGGCTCCAGTTGTCGGTGCAGCAGTCGTCGGCGTAGTTGATGTGCTCGATGGTGAAGCCGTTGGCCAGGTCGGCGGCGGTGGCGCAGCCAGCCAGGTGGGCTCGCCAGGTGTACTCGGCATCGGGCTGGTCACTGGTGTTGCCCTGATGGTAGGGGCGGGGTGGGGCGTACGCGGGGCGCTCCTCGAAGAGGAACACGAGGTCGCCGAGCCTGATGATCTCCAGGGAGTCGTTCCGGAGCCCGTACGTGCCGACTCCGATGGTGAACTCCATCCGGCAGAACGTGCGGGCCGGATCGGCCGGAGGGTCGGGCGGGTGCTCGCCGTCGGCCGGGATCCGCAGGATCTGACCGGCGTTCTTCTGGAAGTAGTGCACGTACTCCCTGCCGGGTGGGGCGGTGAGTTCGGCCAGAACGGATCCGCCAGCCGCTCACGAATGGCCTCAGCCGCAACGTTCCGCTCCCGCACAAATTCACAATGTCGCAAAAGCGAGCGGTCACACACGCAGCCGCTGCCACACCCCGGAGGCGTTCCACTCGGCCAGCCGCCGCCAGCACGTCATGCCCGAGCCGTAGAACAAGATGCCTTGCCGAGCAGCGCCAGGCGGTCAGCCGAGGGTGGGGACCAGGCGGACGAGGTCGGCGAGGCCGCCGGCGACGAGGTCCGCCAGGGCGGCGTCCGGACGCTCGGCGTGCAGGTAGCCCCAGGGCCCCCGGCGCAGCAGGGCGGTCCGCATCCCGGCGCGCGCGGCGGGCAGGACGTCGTTGTCGAGGCGGTCGCCGACGTAGAGGATCTCCCCCGGTTCATGGCCGCAGACGGCCGCGACCTTGGCGAAGAACCCGGGGTCGGGCTTCTCCACCCCCCAGCCGGCCGAGGTGTGGATCCCGTCGACCGGCAGGTCCATCGCGACCAGCGCGTCGTACGCCTGGGGCGGCTGGTTGCCGGCGACGACCAGGTCGTACCCGGCCTCCCGCATGGCCGTGAGGGCGGGCCGCACGTCCGGGTAGAGGTCGGCGGCGTCGAAGTTCTCGCGCAGCCCGTCCGGGTCGTCCCGCCGCCACGCCCCGATCTCGGCGTCGAGGTCGATGCCCGGCCTGATCAGCTCGAACGCCTCCTGGTGGCCGCGATCGAGGGCGGCCATGCCGCCGAGGACGCCCATGAAGGTGAGACGCGGCACGCCCAGCCGGTCGGCCCACCGGGACCAGATCCGGGTCTCGTCGATGAGCGTCTCCCCCACGTCGAACACGAGTGCCCGGATCATGAATTCCTCACCTTCGTCCTGCTTACGGCAGCCACAGCCTATTGGCCTGTCATACGATCCCGAACGTGAGCGAGACTCGGTATGCCCTGAATGGCATGGTGTGCACCATCGACCATCTGGCCTCCGCGGCGGGCGTCGCGATGCTCGACAGAGGTGGCAACGCGGTGGACGCGGCCATCGCCGCCAACGCCGTGCTGGCGGTCACGGCGCCGCACATGTGCGGTCTCGGCGGCGACCTGTTCGCTCTCGTCCATGACGGGAACGTCACCGCGCTCAACGCCTCGGGCCGGGCGGGCTCGGGCGCCGACCCCGACCGCCTGCGGGCGGAGGGCCACGACCGGGTGCCCGCGGCGTTCGACATCCGCTCGGCCACGGTGCCCGGCTGCGCCGACGGGTGGCTCGCGCTGCACGAACGCTACGCCCGTCTGCCTCTCCCCGACCTGCTCGCCCCGGCGATCCGCCACGCCGCCGAGGGCTTTCCCGCCTCGCCGCTGCTGGGTCCCGCGGGCGACTTCCTCGGAAATCTCGCGGGCGCCGGCGACTTCGCCGCCATGCGGCGCGCCGGCGACGTGGTCCGGCGTCCCGGCGTCGCCAGGGCCCTCACCGCCCTCGGCGAGGGCGGCCGGGCCGCGTTCTACCAGGGCGAGTTCGGCGAGGGCCTGCTGAAGCTGGGCGGCGGCGAGTACGCCGAGGAGGACCTGGCACAGCCGAACGCCGACTGGGTGGAGCCCCTGAGCGCCGAGGTGTTCGGGCACCGGATCTGGACCGTCCCGCCGAACTCCCAGGGATACCTGCTGCTGCTGGCTCTGGAGATCCTCGCCGGGCTGGGCGAGCCGGGCGATCCGGCCGATGCGCGCTGGGCCCACCTGCTCGTGGAGTCGGCCAGGGCGGCCGGGCACGACCGGCTCGACGTCCTCCACGAGACGGCCGTCGCGCCGCTCGGCACGGCCGCCGCCCGCCGGGCGCTGATCGACCCCGAGCGGCGCTCCCCCGTGCCCGACGCCCCCAGCGCGCAGGGCGACACGACGTACCTGTGCGTGATCGACGGGGACGGCATGGGCGTCTCGCTCATCCAGTCGAACGCGTCGGGCTTCGGCAGCCTGGTCTTCGAGCCGAACACCGGGATCAACCTGCACAACCGCGGCATCGGCTTCTCGCTCACGCCCGGTCACCCCGCGGAGTACGGCCCACGCCGCCGGCCGCCCCACACGCTGTGCCCGGCGCTGGTCACCCGGCCGGACGGCACGCTGCGCACGGTCCTCGGCACGATGGGCGCCGACGCGCAGCCGCAGATCCTGCTGCAGCTGGTCACCCGCCTGCTCGCGCACAGCCAGACGCCCGGCGAGGTGATCGCCGCATCCCGGTGGGCGCTCGCCACCGGCGGCTCCGGCTTCGACACCTGGCACTCCGACACCGTGGTCGCGGTGGAGGAGGGCGCGCCGTGGGCGGACGGCCTGCGCGAGCGCGGGCACGCCGTCGAATCGGTGGAGTACGGCACCCTCTTCGGCCACGCCCACCTGATCGACGTGCTGCCGTCGGGCGTGCTCGCCGGAGCGGCCGACCCCCGCGCGCTCATCGGCGCCGCACTGGGCCGCTGACCCCACTCCTACCCACACCCCTCCTCCGTGATCACGCGGGGAGGGCGGTGGGGAGGGTGTCCATGGCCTTGCGGATGCGCTTCTCCGAGACGGGGGTGGGGGTGCCGAGCTGCTGGGCGAAGAAGCTCACCCGCAGCTCCTCGATCATCCACCGGATGTCCCGCACGGCCTTGGCGTCCCGCTCGGCGGGCTTCAGCCGGTCGAGCAGATCGCGGTACTCGTCCTCGACGTCGTGCACGCGGTGCATCCACTCGCGGTCCCGGCGGGGATCGTCGGGCAGCTTGTCGAGCCGGCGCTCGACGGCCCGCAGATAGCGGTGCACGTCGGGCAGCCGGTCGTAGCCCGTCTCGGTGACGAACCCGTCGTGCACCAGCCCGTCGAGCTGGTCGGCGATGTCGGCCCTGAGATCGGCCACGCCGCCACCCAGCGCGCCGAGCCGGTTCTGCACGGCGTGCCAGGCCGCCAGGACGCGCTCCACGCGCGAGACGACCTCCTCGGTCGTCTCGAACAGCGAGGCGCGCACGTGGTCGCGCAGCCGCTCGAACCCCGCCTCGTCCCAGACGGGCCCGCCCGCCTGCGCCATGAGCGCGTCGGCGGCGCACGCCGTGCAGTCGTCGAACAGGGCGGCGGCCCCGCCGTGGGGACTGCGGCTGAGGGCGAGCTTCTGCGCGGTGGTCAGGGTCCGCAGGATGGCCTTGGCCGGGTTGACCACGTTGAGCAGCAGCAATCTCCTGGTGCCCGCCCACATGGCCCGGTCACGCTCGCGCTCGGTCTCGAACATCCGGACCGCGACGCTCGTGCCCTGGTCCACCAGGGCGGGGTACGCCCGCACCCTGCCCTGCTCGAACACCTTGGGCAGCGTGCCGATCGTCCAGCCGTGCAGGCCGTCGCGTTCGAGGTCGTCGGCGGCCCTCGACAGCGTCGCGCGCAGCTTCGGCGCGAGCCGCCGCTTGAGCGCCTCCAGGTCCTTGTCCTCGCCCACCGTGCGCTTGCGGTCGTCGATCACCCGGTAGGTGATCCGCAGGTGGGCGGGGAGCTGGTCGAGGGCCCACGCGTCGCGCGGCACCTCCACCCCGGTCAGCGCCCGCAGCTCGCGCTCCAGCGCGTCGAGGATCGGCTCGCCCCCAGGCCGTACGCGTTCCAGCACGGCCTTGGCGTAGTTGGGGGCGGGCACGAAGTTGCGACGCAGGTTCTTCGGCAGCGACCGGATGAGCGCGGTGACGAGGTCTTCGCGCAGGCCGGGGATCTGCCAGTCGAAGCCGGTCGGGTCGACCTGGTTGAGCACCGCCAGCGGGATGTGGACGGTCACGCCGTCCGCCTCCCCCGTCTCCGCCGCGCCGGGCTCGAAGCGGTAGGTCAGCCGCATCCGCTGGCCGTTCTGCCGCCAGGCGTCGGGGTAGTCGCGCGCGCTGACCCCGGCGCTGTCGTTGACCAGCATCTCCGGTGAGAACGTCAGCAGGTCGGACGTCTCCCGCGACGCCTTCTTCCACCAGCTGTCGAAGTGCCTGCCCGAGACCACGTCGGCCGGGATCCGCTGGTCGTAGAAGTCGAACAGCGTCTCGTCGTCCACGAGGATGTCGCGGCGGCGGGCCTTCTCCTCCAGCCGCTCGACCTCTTCGAGCAGCTTGCGGTTCTCGTGGAAGAACTTGTGGTGGGTGCGCCAGTCGCCCTCGACCAGCGCGTGCCGGATGAACAGCTCCCGGCTCAGCTCGGGGTCGATGCGGCCGTAGTTGACCTTCCGCTCGGTCACGATCGGCACGCCGTACAACGTGACCTTCTCCAGCGCGACGACGGCGGCCTGGTCCTTCTCCCAGTGCGGCTCGCTGTAGGTGCGCTTGACGAGATGCTGCGCGAGGGGCTCGATCCAGCCGGGCTCGATCTTGGCGTTGACCCGGGCCCACAGCCGGGAGGTCTCCACCAGCTCGGCCGACATCACCCACTGCGGCTGCGCCTTGGCCAGGGCCGAGCCGGGGAAGATCGCGAAGCGGGCGTTGCGGGCGCCGACGTACTCGGTGAGCGGCCGGCGCGGGCCGTCCTGCCTGCGCTTGTCGACGACGTCCTTGAGGCCGATGTGCGACAGCAGGCCGGCCAGCAGCGACTGGTGGACGCGCTGGGGGTCGGCGGGCACGCTGTTGGGCACGACGTTCAGCGTCCTGGCCACCTGGCGGAGCTGGCTGTCGATGTCCTGCCATTCCCGCACGCGCAGGTAGTTGAGGAACTCCGCCTTGCACAGCCGCCGGAACGCGCTGGACGACAGCTCCTTCTGCTTGTCACGCAGGTAGTTCCAGAGGTTGAGGTAGGTCAGGAAGTCCGACTCCTTGTCGGCGAAGCGGCGGTGCTTCTCGTCGGCCGCCTGCTGCTTGTCGGCCGGCCGCTCGCGCGGGTCCTGGATGGACAGCGCGGCGGCGATGATCATCACCTCGCGCGCGCAGCCGTTCTTGTCGGCTTCGAGCACCATCCGGGCGAGGCGGGGGTCCACCGGGAGCTGGGCCAGCTTGCGCCCGAGCGGCGTGAGCTGCGCGCCCTTCCCGGCCTCCCTGCCCGCGCTCTTGTCCGCGAGGGCGCCGAGCTCGAGCAGCAGATTGACGCCGTCCCTGACCTGGCGGCTGTCCGGCGGCTCCACGAACGGGAACGCCGCGATGTCGCCCAGGCCCAGCGAGGTCATCTGCAGGATGACGCTCGCCAGGTTCGTACGGAGGATCTCGGGGTCGGTGAACTCCGGCCGGGAGAGGAAGTCCTCCTCGGAGTAGAGCCGGATGCACACGCCGTCCGACGTACGGCCGCAGCGGCCCTTGCGCTGGTTGGCCGACGCCTGGGAGATCGGCTCGATCGGCAGCCGCTGGACCTTCAGCCGGTGGCTGTACCGGGAGATCCGCGCGGTGCCCGGATCGATCACGTACTTGATGCCCGGCACGGTCAGCGAGGTCTCGGCGACGTTGGTGGCCAGCACGATCCGCCGGCCCCGATGAGACTGGAAGACCCGGTGCTGTTCGGCGGCCGACAGCCGCGCGTACAACGGGAGGACCTCCTCGCGACGGCCCTTGAGCGCGTCGGCGGTGTCGCGGATCTCCCGCTCGCCGCTGAGGAAGACCAGGATGTCGCCCGGCCCCTCGGCGCACAGCTCGTCGACGGCGTCGACGATGGCCTGGGTCTGGTCGTCGTCCTCGCCGACCGGGCGGTAGCGCACCTCCACGGGGTAGGTCCGGCCGGACACCTCGATCACGGGCGCCGGCTTCCCGTCCGGGCCGGCGAAGTGCCGGGCGAACCGCTCGGGGTCGATGGTCGCCGAGGTGATGATCACCTTGAGGTCGGGCCGTTTGGGGAGGAGCTGCTTGAGATAACCGAGGATGAAGTCGATGTTGAGGCTGCGCTCGTGCGCCTCGTCGATGATCAGCGTGTCGTACTGCAGCAGCAGCGGGTCGGTCTGCATCTCGGCGAGCAGGATGCCGTCGGTCATCAGCTTGACCAGGGTGCCGTCGCTGGAGTGGTCGGTGAAGCGGACCTTGTAGCCGACCGCCTCCCCCGGCTCGATCGACAGCTCCTCGGCGATGCGCTCGGCCACCGTGCGGGCGGCGATGCGGCGCGGCTGGGTGTGGCCGACGAGCCCGTGCACCCCCCGCCCGAGCTCCAGGCAGATCTTGGGGATCTGGGTGGTCTTGCCCGAGCCGGTCTCGCCGGCCACGATCACGACCTGGTGGTCCCTGATGGCGTCGAGCAGGTCGTCCTTGTGCCGGCTGACCGGCAGCTCGGGAGGGTAGCTGAGGACCGGGACGGCCGCGCGGCGCGCGGCCACGCGGCGTTCCGCGGCCTCCACGTCCCCCGCGATCTCCTGGACGACGGACTGGCGGGCGGCGCGGTCGCGGACCCGGCGCAGGCCGTCGAGACGGCGGCGCAGCCTGCGCTGGTCGCGCAGCATCAGGTCGGGGAGGCGGGCCTGGAGATCGGCGAGCGTGTTCATTCCATGCTCAAGGATAGGCAACGCCCCCCGCCGATCTGCCAGCGGTTTTCCTGCGGCCCTTTCCGGGCGGCGTCGGGGGCGGTGTCAGGGGCGGCGTGCCGGCTGGTACTTGTAGCCCACGTTGCGGACGGTGACGATCCTGCCCGCGTGGCGGCCCAGCTTGCGGCGCAGCCGCAGAATGTGCACGTCGACCGTACGGCCGCCCTCGTCGTCGTATCGGTCCCACACCGCCGCCATGAGCTGACGGCGGTTGTAGACCCGGCCGGGCGCCGAGCTGAGATAGTCGAGCAGCTCGAACTCCCGGAAGGTCAGCTCGATCTCCTCGCCGCCCGCGCGGGCCACCCGCGCGGCCCGGTCCAGGACCAGCTCGTCCTCCTCGCCGGGGGCCGCCCGCCTCTGCAGGGCGGCGGGCGGCGCCTCCGGCGCGTCCGCCGCGTGCCCTGCGGGCACCAGGTAGCCCACGATCATCAGCACGGCGCCTGTCTCCGGCACCGGCAGCACGCCGAGCACGGAGCCCTGTCCCAGATCGGGGGGCTCATGGCCCTGTTCGCGCCTGCGCTCCACAAAGTCGATCACGTTCTGGTGGGACATGCCCTCTCCCTTGCCTCGTGGCGTACCGGACGGCGGTGACCGCGGTCGTCAACAGGCGGCGGCGCAGACGCGCAGCAGATCGATGTGCCGGCGCTGGGTCAACCCCCCCGAGGAACTCATGGGATCATCATGACAGCGAAATTACCCGCTGTCCAGGTAGGAATAAGGGAGATCTATCACTCACGCAAGGTGCGCGGCCCCCGCCGCCATCGCCGCGCCGATGATCCCGGCCTCGTTCCGGAGCACGGCGGGCACCACCGGGGTGTCCCCGAGGTCGATGTACGGCAGGAACTTGCCGGCCTTCTTGCTCACGCCACCGCCGACGACGATCAGCGTGGGCGACAGCAGGTCGCGCATGTGCCTGAGGTACTCCTCCACGCGCCGGGCCCACTTGTCCCAGCCCAGGTCCTCCTCCTCGCGCACCCGGTCGGAGGCGCGGTGCTCGGCCTCCTTGCCGCGGATCTCGATGTGGCCGAACTCGGTGTTGGGCACCAGCACACCGTCCGCGAAGAGCGCGCTGCCGATCCCGGTGCCGAAGGTCAGCATGAGCACGACCCCCTTCCGGCCCCGGCCGGCCCCGAAGGTCATCTCGGCGACGCCGGCCGCGTCCGCGTCGTTCAGCACGACCGTCCGCTCGCCGAACAGGTCGGCGCCCTTCACCCCGATCCACGACTTGTCGACGTTGGCCGCCGTCCTGACGACTCCGTCGAGGACCACCCCGGGGAAGGTGACGCCCATCGGACCGGTCCAGGAGAAGCGCTCCGCGATCTCGCGTACGGCCTGGGCGACGGCCCCCGGCGCGGCGGGCCGCGGCGTCGGGATGCGCAGGCGCTCCCGGGTGAGCGCGCCGGTTGCCGTGTCCACCGTGGCGCCCTTGATCCCGGAACCACCGATGTCGATGCCCAAGACTTCCATGACTTTCCTCCCGGTCCGGCTGGTCGGCTACCCGGCCGCCCCCGCCTCATGCGCGGTCGCGAGTATCGCACGGCATCGTGCGGTCGGCCGGGTTACGGGAGGACAGGCCGGGTACGCCCCGAATCGGGGCAAATCACCACAAGGGGGACACGCATGATCAGCACACTCCACAAAATGGGGCTGCGCTCCAACGTGATGTACAGCGCCGCTCTGGCGTCGATCGGCATGTCGATCGTCTCGTGGATCATCTCGAACAAGTACGAGCAGGCCGGCATCGAACGCGCCGACCGCTGGGCGCTGTTCGTCGGCGAGTGGGCGCCGACCTTCTTCGCGACGGGGATCGCCCTGCGCATGGAGGAGATGGCCGAGGAGAAGGGGCGGGAGACCCCCGAGTGGCAGGAGCAGAGCAGCGATATCCGCCGCCCCACCCGCGCCGGCGTGTAGCGGAGGCGGGCAAGGGCTTCCAGCAGCGGCCCGGAGGGATCGGACGGACCCCTCCGGGCCGCTCCGACGCCCCCGGCCGTTCCCGGGAAGTGTCAGGCCGCGGCCCGCATGTGTCCGTGCGCCCAGTCCTCGAAGCTCGTGAGCGGGATGCCGAGGGCCCGCGCGTACTCCGGACGGGCGGGCTGACCGACCACGTCGATGAATTCGTGTACAGCGGCGCCGTAGCCCGGCATCCCCGCGGCGACCGCCTCCTCCACGGTCATGTCGGGCGCGGTCAGCTCGGTGCCCAGAGCCCGGGAGAGGACCGCGGCGATCTCTCTCATCGTCAGGTGGTCACTGGCCAGTTCCAGTTCTACGCCGTGGAACCGCCCCGGCTCCGCGAAGGCCGCGGCGGCCGCGGCGCCGATGTCGCGAACCGCGACGAGGGAGAGCCGGGTGCCGGGCTTCAGCACGGTCACGATGCCCCCCTCGACGCCGCGGGGCAGCAGGTACGCCGCGGACGGGAGGAAGTTCTCCATGAAGAAGCCCGGCTTGATGATCGTCCAGTGCGTGAAGCCCGCCTCACGCACGCGATCCTGGGCGGCGGCCTTGGCGCCGAGGACCGGCTCCAGCGACGCCCAGCGGCCTTCGGCCCAGCCGGGCGCCTCGCTGTGCCGACCCGCTCCAGAGGCGGACGTGTGCACGAGCTGCGGAACGCCTGCGGCCAGCGCGCCTTCGACAAGGTTGACGGCCTGGACCAGCTCGCCCTCGAAGTCGAAGGCGCCTTCCCGCAACGCCGGCATCTGCACCGAGAAGACGGCCCGGGCTCCTCGCGCGGCCCTGATCACGGAGTCACGGTCGAGGAGGTCGCCGGTGACCAGCTCGGCGCCGAGCGCTTCGACCGCCCTCGCTCGTTCCGTCGCGGGGTCGCGGACCAGTGCCCGGACGGGCACGCCGTTCGCCAGCAGGGCACGGGCGGTGGCACCCCCCTGCTGTCCGGTGGCGCCCGTGACCAGAACGGGTGCGGAATCGATTGCCATGAGGCCCTCCTGTGGCGAGCGCACGAGAAACGGCGGGGCCCGCCGTTTATGCTTCGGTACAATACGGCGGGCCCCGCCACTTAGCAATCGATGAGGTGACACCATGCCCGTCCAGCGTGCGGACGCCCGGCGCAACTACGCGCGCCTGCTCGCCGTGGCCAAGGAGGCGATCGCCGTGGACGGCCCCGACGCGTCCATGGAGCAGATCGCCCGCACCGCGGGAGTCGGATCCGCCACCCTCCGCCGGCACTTTCCCAGCCGCCACGCACTGCTTGAGGCGGTCTTCCGCGAACGGGTCGAGACCCTGTGCGCCCACGCCCGCGACCTGACCGGCAGGGCCGACACCCGGGCCGCGCTGCTGGAATGGCTGAGCGCCGTCCTCGCGGACGCCGCGACCATCCGGGGGCTGGCCACCGCGCTGACCCGGGACCGGGCGGACGACCCCGACGTGGTGCACGAGCACTGTTGCTCGGCGCAGCTCACCGAGGCGGGCGGCCCGCTGGTGCGCCGCGCCGCGGACGACGGCGCGCTGGCCCCGGGCGTGACCATCGGCGACCTGCTCGCCCTGATCACCGGCATCGCCCTGGCCATGGAACACCACCCGGACCCCGCCGCCGACGCACAGCGGCTGCTCGGCCTGTCCATAGCGGGAGTCAGCCCCCGGCATTAGGCTCGGCCCGCGTGACCCCCGATGCCGCCGCCGTCGCACGCTGGCTGCGTACGCGGCCCGCCCGCGCGCCCGGCACCCGCGTGCTGGCCGTCGAGGGACGCTCGGGCGCGGGCAAGTCGACGCTGGCCGCCGCCGTGGCCGCGACGCTCACCGCGCCGGTCGTCCGCATGGACGACCTGTACGACGGCTGGGACGGCCTGCAGGCAGGGGTGGACGCCCTGCTGGAATGGGTGCTGCGTCCCCTGGGCCGCGGAAACCGGGCACGCTGGCGGCGCTACGACTGGACGCGGGGCCGGTACGCCGAATGGCACGAGGTGCCCGGAGCGGACGCCGTCGTGATCGAGGGCGTGGGCTGCGGCGCCCGCGAGGCGGGGCCGTACCTCAGCGGGCTGGTGTGGCTGGAGGCCGGTGAGGAGGTCCGCAGGGCGCGGGCGCTCGCCCGCGACGGCGAGCTGTACGCGCCCCACTGGCGGCGCTGGGCCGAGCAGGAGCAGCGCTTCTACGCCCGCCACGACGTGCGTTCCCGCGCCGGCCTCGTCATCGTCACCGGCTGAGCCGCGTCAGGAACCGATCCGTACGCCGACCTCGTCGAGCCGCGTCAGCAGCTCCGCGGGATCGGCGTACACGCGGTAGGCGCCGGCGCGCTCCAGCTCGTCCCTGCCGTAGCCGCCGGACAGCAGCCCGACGCCCAGCGCGTCCGCACGCCGTGCGGCCAGCAGATCCCACACACTGTCGCCTACGGCCATGGTGAACCTCGGCTCGACGTCCAGCAGCGCGGCGCCCGCGAGGAACAGGTCCGGGTCCGGTTTGGCCCGGCGCACCTGGTCGCGATGGACGAGCGGCACATCGGGCGGCAGCCCGAGCATGTCCAGCGCGTGCCGGGCGGTGTCGGCACGGCTGCTGGTCGCGATCGCCCAGCGGACGTCGTTGCCGGACAGCCGTTTCAGCAGCTCGATCGCGCCCGGCAGCGGGCGCACCGAGTCGATCTGCTCCAGGTACGCCTCGGCGTGCGCCTGCTGCAGGTCCTCGATCTGCTCGTCGCTCAGCGAGACGCCGGTCTCCCGCAGCAGCGCGTTGACGAGCAGGCCGCCGCTCATGCCGATCCTGCGGTGGATGCGCCACACCGACAGGTCGATGCCGACCCCGCGAAGGGCGGTGCGCCAGGCGATGACGTGCTGGTAGACGCTGTCGATCAACGTGCCGTCGAGATCGAAGAGGAAGGCCGGGGCGGGCGGCTCCGGGTAGTCGAATCGCGCGTTCATCCGGGCTGTTCTCACCGGCCGGCGCCCGTCGAAACACCTCCCGCCGGGACTTTCGGGCCGTTCGGCACCGCCCCGATGGCGGCCGAAGCCGCCCGGCCGCCGCTCAGCCCAGGCCGGCGCGGTACTCCTCGTCGGTCACCGGCCCGTGCCAGTGCGTCTTGCCGTTGGCCGTGACGGCGATGTGCACCAGCGTGTCGTCGGCGACGGCGCCGTGCCAGTGCTTCTCACCCGGCTGCACGTGGACCCAGTCGCCCGGCCCGATGAGGGTGCCCTCGCTCTCCCCCCAGCGCGTCACCACCCCGCGTCCCGACAGCACGTACAGCGCCTGCTCCCCGTCGTGGGTGTGCCAGCCCGAGCGGGCCTGCGGGTCGTAGGAGAAACGCTGGGCGCGCAGGCCGTCCGGCTGCACCTCCTTCAGCGCCTCCGCCTCCCACACGCCGTCGGTGAACCTGTCCGGTCCCGGCCGGGTGGCCTTGATCTCTTCTTCGCGTACGAACCTCATGTGGCACTCCCTTCGCCGCGGGCCGGCGGCGTCATGCCGGCACCGCCCGCACCCATCTCCGATCGCCGCCGAGGAAGCCCTCCATCGTGAGCCCGGCCTCGCGCAGCAACTCCGCGAACCGGTCGTCGGTGCGGCGCCTGCTGACGAACGTGTGCGTCCACCGGCGGTCTCCCACCACGTACTCCATCGTCGCGTCGAGCAGATCCGGCTCGGGCCTGCTCACGTTCGTCATCCGGACCACCCGTCCGGCGCGACGTGGCGGCGGCAGGTCCGCAGGAACGCCCGGTGGACGATCTCGGGTTCGCCGCCGGGCGTGAGCGTCGCGTAGTAGTCGACCGCGCACCCGTCCGGAGTGATCGGGCCGGGGCCGGTGCCGTGGTAGAGCCGTTCTGGCAGCATGATCACCATCCTGCATCACGAACCCGTCAGCGGCTCGGATGTGGTGATTTGTCCGATTTATGCCGGGTACTTCTCTCATGATGAGGTCTGCCGGACGGAGGTGACAGACATGAGCGTTCCGATGCGGCGGGAAAGAGGTCTCATGCCCGACCTGTTCGACCTCCTGGAGGCGCCGATGGCGGCGCTGCGGCCGATGGCCGGGCAGCAGATGCGGCTCGAGGACTACGTCAAGGACGGCCGGTACGTGCTGCGCGCCGAACTGCCCGGAATCGACCCGGACAAGGACGTGGAGATCAGCGTGTCGAGCGGCGTGCTGACCATCCACGCCGAACGGCGCCACGAGGAGCGGCAGGCGCACCGCAGCGAGTTCCGGTACGGAGCCTTCACCCGGTCGATCGTGCTGCCGCCGAACGTGGACGAGAACGACGTGAGGGCCACCTATGACAAGGGAATCCTCGAGGTGAGCGTGCGGCTCGCCGAGGAACGGGAGGAGCGCAGGCGAATCCCGATCGAGAAGCCGGCCGCCGGGGAGCAGCAGCGCTGAAGCGGCCCGCGCCGGGCCCGTCCGCAGCACGCGGGCGGGCCCGAGTGCGTGCGGCTCAAGGCGCCGAAGGGGACCGTACGACGGCGACCGGGCACTCGGCGTGGTGCAGCACGCCCCTGCTGACCGAGCCGAGCATCGCCGAGCCGAGCACGCCCCGGCCGTGGGAGCCGACCACGAGCAGGCCGGCCCCGCGCGAGGCCCGGACGAGCGCGTCGACCGGGTGCCCGTAGACGATCTCCTCGCGCACCGGCACCTCGGGATACCGCCTCCGGAGTTCCGCCGGCTTCTCCCGCGTCACGCGCTGACCGGCCTCGCGCATCTCCTCCACGTTGTAGGCGATCTCCGGTGCGAGCGGATGGGCGGGCGACTGCCAGGCGTGCACGGCCCTCAGCCCGTCACCGTGCGCCCTGGCCTGCTCGAAGGCGTACGCCAGAGCGGGCTCGCATTCGGGCGAGTCGTCCACACCCACCGCGATCTCCTGCCTGCCGCCGCTCCAGCCGGGCCGTACGACGACGACCGGGCAGGGGGCGTGACCGGCGACGTGGGTGCTGACCGAGCCGACGACGATGCCGGCGAAGCCGCCGAGCCCCCTGCTGCCGAGCACGATCTCGGCGGCCTCCTTGGCCTTGTCCCGCAGGATCCGGGAGGGAATGCCCTCGATGATCTCCGTACTGATCCTCACGTCCGGCTGCCGCTCGCGCGCCACCGCCTCCGCGGCGGACAGCGCGCGCTCGGCGTGCGCGGTGAGCGGGTCGCCGCCGGAGGCGGGGAACTTCGGGATGCCGTACGCCCAGTGATCCACGACGGAGACGAAGCGCAGCGGGCAGCCGCGGCGGGCGGCGTCGTCCGCGGCCCACCGCACGGCGGCCGTCGCGGCGGGCGAACCGTCGGTGCCGACGATGATCGGGCCGGACATGGACGCTCCTTCTCTGGCCCGCGCCTCGTGCCGGGGCTCGTGCCGGGGCTCGTGCCGGGGCTCGTGCCGGGGCTCGTGCCGGGGCCGGTGCCGGGGTCGCGCGGCCGGGAGGGATGCTGGAATCCTGGAGGTGGTCCAACATGGAATCCAAGCGCTGGACCGTCGAAATCTTCGTGAACGAGGACGACAACGACGACGTCACCACCGCGACCGCCGTGCTGTACACGCCCGCGGGACGACGCCACGAAAGCGTCGGCCGAGCCCGCCGCAACCCGTCCGACCGGCCCGTGCCGGAGATCGGCGACGAACTGGCGGCCGGACGGGCCCTCGCCGACCTGGGGGCGAAGCTCATCGGGGACGGCGCGGAGGACGTGGCCCAGCTCGCCGGTCCCGCCTACGAGTCGTACTGAGACCGTCGAGGAGCCGGGGCCCGGGGCTCTCCGCCATGAGCTCCCGGGCCTCCGGCTGCACGTCTTTCATTCCTCCGGGCCTGATTCCTCCGGGCCTCATTCCGCCCGCCTCATTCCGCCGGGTCGGCCGGGTCCTCGCCGAGGAGTCCCGCAGCCCGCATCTCCTCCGTCAGCCAGGCCATCGCGGCCTGCTCGCGCGCGGCCGGGCCCGTCCCGGCCGCGGGCGTGCCGTTCGCCGTGCGGGGGCCGGCCGGGACGTCGCCGGGCGCCCGGTCTCCGCCCGCGGGCCCCGTGGAGTACGGCCGGGCGGCGGCCGATCCCCCTCGCTTGGGCCGTGTCCCCGCGCCCCCGGGCGCTCCGCCCTGTTCGGCCGGCGGGACGCCGCCGCCACTCGTCGTGGCATGCCCGCGCGGGCCGCCGGTGACGAGACCTCCGCGCACCGGTCCGTTGGCCGTGGTGCCCGTGCCGTACGCCGCCTGGGGCGCCGTGCCCGGCTGCGCCCCCGGCCCCGTCTGGCCGGAGCCGCCCGTCCCCCAGGCACTCGACGCGAGCAGTCCTGCGCCGGTCATCTCGGCGGTGAGCTCGCCGAGCAGCGCGTCCGCCTCCACCGGCTCGGGAGTGATCTGCGCGAGGGCCGGCGCGAGGGCGCGCAGCGCGTTCGGCATGCCCGCGCCGCTGCGGTGGAGGTCGCCGAGGTTCAGCGGGACGCAACTCGACTTGATGATGTGGAAGAGGTGGTCGACCCGCCGCGCGTCCCTGGCGCCGTAGGGGCCCTGGAAGTCGCCGTGGTGGGCGAGCACCAGGGCCGCGAGACCGGCCACGTGCGGCGCGGCCATGGAGGTGCCGTCGAGCGCGGCGTACCCGTCCGGTGGCACGGCCGACAGGACGGCCACGCCGGGGGCGCACACGTCGATCTCGGGGCCGTGGCAGGTGAAGCGCGGCGAGAAGTAGCCGTCGCCGGTCATGGGCCCGTGGATCTCGGCCTCGTGCGCGGTGCCGGGCGGGAACGCGTCGGCCTTGCCCACGGCCGCGACCGTCAGCACGCCGGGAAGGGTGCCGGGGAAGCCGACCGGTCCCCCGTCGTTGCCGGCGGCCACCACGCAGGCCACCCCCGCCTCGCGCGCCTGCTCGATCTTCGCGGCGACGAGCGGGGAGTGGTGCCTGCTCGCCAGGCTCAGGTTGACGACGTCGACCCGCTGCTCGACGCAGTAGTCGAGCGCCTCGATGAGGTCGCTGAACCGCCCGCCCGGGAAGATCTTGCAGACGTGCACCTCCGCCTCGACGGCGAAGCCGACGACGCCGCGGCCGTCGTCCGCGCCCGACACCACGGCCGCGCAGTGGGATCCGTGATAGGCGGCGTCGACGGACCAGCCGTCGGGCTCGCCGTCGACGAGGTCGACGCCGGCGCGTACGCGGTCACGCAGGTCGGGGTGCCGCACGTCGGCACCGGAGTCGATGATGGCGATCCTGACCCCCGCGCCGCGCAGCGTGGGCGGCAGGCGGTCGAGGTTCATCGCCTGCTGGCCCCAGCCGAAGACCTGCTTGCCGGGGAAACCGGCGAAGGTCTCCGACAGGCGCGTCGGCTCGATCAGGTTGTCCCGGGTCGTGGACAGGGCCGGGCGGTCGATGTGGACGCTCCAGTAGCCGGAGCGCGGCCGGACCGCCACCGCGGTGATCGAGTCGGGGGTCTCCCCCACCATCGTGACCACCGCGCGCCCGTCGGCCCCGGTGGATGTCTGCGCGGGCCAGCCGTGTCCGGTCACCAGGACGCTCGCGCCGGGCAGCGGTGTGCCGTCCGCGTCCCTGACCAGGAAGGCGAACGTGCTCTCCACGCCCGGCGGCACCACCGCCGGGGCGGGCCGCCGCCTGCGCGGCGGCTGCGGCACGTCGCTGTAGGTGAGCAGCCGGTCGCGCTCGAAGTAGAGCTGCGGATACTGCCGCCGCAGCGCCTCGACGTGCTCGGCGGTCATCTCCGCCACGACCACGGCCGGAAACCCGGGCGCCTGAGCTCCCGGGTTCCTCGCCGCTCCCCGCAACCGGCGCAGCACGCGCACCTCGGGGTCGTCCTCCAGCAGCCTGCGCACCGTGTCGCCGTCGAGAGCCGGCGGGGCCGGATGCGGCTGGGGCAGCGCGGCCACCATGTAGCGCCGCGGCCGGGGCTGCACCGGCTGCGGCGCCTGGCGGGACGCCTGCCGCCCCCGCGGGGACGCCGGGCGCGGCTCCTCGCTTCCGTCCTTGGGCTTGTCGTTACTGGTCACCGAAGCCTCCGGAGGAAAATCGGTCCCTCAATGCCGGGAGGAATATGGACCCCACAAGGGGCGGCCCGGCGAAGCTGGGGCAGCCCAGAGCGCCAAGCGTTCATGACTTTCTCCTTTCGCTGACCAAGCGAGCAAAGGGCAATTACGATCCGAACATGCGTACGGCGTTCAAGGTGCGCGTCTACCCCACCCCCGGACAAGCTGCGATGCTGAACCGCACGTTCGGCTGCGTGCGCCTGGTCTGGAACACGGTCCTGGCCTGGCGGCGCGCCCGCTATCGCGCCGAGGGCGTGACGACCTCTTATGCACAGAGCGACCGGTATCTGAGCCAGCTGAAACGCGACGGCGGCCACGACTTCCTGTACGAGGTTTCCAGCGTCCCCCTGCAGCAAGCTTTGCGGCGCCAGCACATGGCGTTCGCGAACTTCTTCGCCGGACGCGCCAAATACCCGCGATTCAATTCCCGCCACGGCCGCCAGTCGGCCACCTACACACGCTCGGCGTTCCGCTGGGACAACGGGCAGCTGTGGCTGGCGAAGATGGGCAGCCCGCTGCAGTTCGTGTGGTCCTGGCCGGAAATCGATCTGGCCGTCCTGGACCCGACCAGGGTGACGATCTCCCGCGACCCCGACGGCCGCTGGTACGCCTCGCTTGCGATCGGATCCTCGGACGAGCCCGAGCACGCTCCCCCGACCGGCAGCGCGGTCGGCGTCGACCTGGGGGTGAAGGACTTCGCGGTCTACTCGACGGGGGAAAAGATCGCCAACGTGAAGCATCTGGAACGCAAGGCCCGCAACCTGGCCCGCTACCAGCGGCGTATGGCCCGCAAACAGCGTGGGTCGAACAACCGGGCCAAGGCCAGGGCGAAGGTCGCCCGCGCCCACACCAAGGTCCGCGACGCCCGCGCCGACTTCCTGCACCGCACCAGCACCCGACTGGTCCGCGACCACGACCTGATCGCGATCGAGGACCTGAACGTGCGCGGCATGGTCCGCAACCGCTGCCTGGCGCGGGCGATCTCCGATTGCGGGTGGGGCGAGTTCCACCGCCAACTGGAGTACAAGACCGCGCGTGCCGGGCGGCACCTGGTCGTGATCGACCGCTGGTTCCCCAGCTCGAAGACGTGCAACGCGTGCGGGCACCTGCTCGCCACGCTGTCGCTTTCCACCCGGCACTGGACGTGCCCGGGCTGCGGCACCCGGCACGACCGGGACGTCAACGCCGCCACGAACATCCTGGCCGCTGGTCGAGCGGTGTCCGCCTGTGGAGCTGACGTGAGTCCGCAAGGGTCCTCCCTTCGGCGGTCGGCTAGGAAGCAGGAAACCTCACCCGCGAGGGTGGGAACTCCCGGTCGTTGAACGAGGGAGCAAGTCAAAAACGTCTCCGACTCTCCCCAGCTCAGGCTGGTGTGGCCGGCCGCGCCCGGTCGCGGCGCGGCAGGCGGTTCGGGCTCTGTCATCACAATTCGCCGGTCTCGGGACGGCGGGGGCCCGGACCGGCCGCCGACCGGTCCGGGCCACCGAGATGATCACGTCACAGCAGTGGAACCGCGGGCCGCCCGGGGTTGACGACGCCGAGCGCGAACTGGATCTGCGCCAGGCACGCGTCGTACCGCCCGGTCCGGTACAGCTGTACCGCCTGCACCAGCAGCGGGATGATCCCCGCGACCTGGGGCGCCTGCGGGAGTGACGCCTGCAGCCAGCCGTACAGCCGCTGGAGCGTCACGGCGCAGTGCGCCTGCAGAGGCGCGATCGGCGCCGGATGCCCCGTAGCGACCCCCACGACCGGGGGCGTCACCGCACCCATCCCGGGACCCATCGATTCCACGGTGTTCCTCCGATCAGAGAACGGCACCGGCCGGCACCGGGACCTGCTGCCCGGCCTGCTGGTGCAGCTGGCCGTACGGCTGGCCATACGACTGGCCATACGACTGGCCATAGGCCTGCGACAGCGGCTGCGCGGTCAGCGGGACCTGCTGCCCGTACGCCGCCTGCCCGTACGCCGCCTGCACGTGCTGGGGCATGACGGGCTGGATGCCGAGCTGCAGGGCCTGCTGGCCGGGGTGCTGCGCGTACGCCTGGGTGGCGTACGGCTGGCCGTAGGCCTGCGGGATCTGCTGGGCCTGGGCCTGGATGGCCTGCAGGGCCTGCAGAACCTGCGGCGGAAGAACCTGCTGCTGAACCTGCTGCTGGATCTGCTCCCTGACCTGGTGCTGGTAGAGCACCCCCTCCAGCATCTGGCGGGCCGCGTGAGCGCCGTAACGCACGCTGTGCCGCGCGACCTTGGTCCAGAAGGTCACCGGGCTCACCAGGTGCTCCTGCGGGAGGATCTGCTCCTCCTGCTGGATCATCGCCAGCGGCGACACCTGCTGCTGCATCGCCGGGATCTGCTGACCGAGATGCTGCAGGGGCGAGATCTGGTGCTGAGCGCCGTACCCCAGCATGGTCGCCATGGACGTGGGGTTCATAGCTGTGAACGTCATATTCACTCCTTCGGAGCCAGTAGGTCCGGCCCATCGCCGATGTGATTACATCGCGTGACGGATTGATCGCACAACGTTATAGGCGTAATGAGTGGATAAGGCGGACTTGGCACTCAAGCGCGGCGACACGGGGGACCACGCGCCGGCAAAGTGCGATACCCATCCGACATCTCTGCTTGTCTTGACAAAATTGTTTTTCGGAGGCCATCCTTGAGGCATGAAGGACGTGGCGGTGATCGAGGATCCGGCGGCGGCGGAGGCCTCCCTGGATCCGATACGGGCGCGGTTGCTCGCCGAGCTGGCGGAGCCCAACTCGGCGACCATGCTGGCGGCCAAGGTGGGGCTGCCGAGGCAGAAGGTGAACTACCACCTCAAGACGCTGGAGCGGCACGGCCTCGTGGAGCTGGTCGAGGAGCGCCGTAAGGGCAACGTCAACGAGCGGGTCATGCGGGCGTCGGCGGCGTCGTTCGTGATCTCCCCCGCCGCGCTGGCGTCGGTCGCGCCCGATCCGTCGCGCTCGCCCGACCGGCTGTCCGCACGGTGGCTGCTGGCGCTCGCCGCCCAGCTCGTACGCGACGTGGGAACGCTGATCGTCGGAGCGGCACAGGCGCGCAGGAAGCTCGCGACGTTCGCCATCGACGGCAGGGTGCGCTTCGCCTCGGCCGCCGACCGGGCCGCGTTCGCCGAGGAACTGTCGGCCGTCGTGACCGCGCTCGTGAGCAAATACCACGACGATTCGGCCGAAGGCGGGCGCGAGCACCGCCTGGTCGTCGCCGTCCACCCCGCCGTCCCCCGGACGGCTTCCCCCCAATCCGACGAGGAGACCTGATGGCCCACGAATTCGAGCTGCGCAAGGAAATCGAGCTGGACGCGACCCCCGAGCAGGTCTGGGAGGCCATCGCGACCGGCCCGGGCGTGGACTCCTGGTTCATGGGGCGCACCGAGATCGAGCCCGTCGAGGGCGGCCGCGGCCGGTTCACCGTGTTCGGCAACAGCGAGAGCTCCACCGTGACCGCGTACGAGCCCGGCAAGCGGCTCGCGTACCGCGGCGACGACAACCCCGACGGCACGTTCATGGCGTTCGAGTACCTCATCGAGGGACGCGACCACGGCAGCACGGTCCTACGGCTGGTGCAGCACGGTTTCCTGGGCGACGACTGGGAGACCGAGTACGAGGCGATGGTCGCGGGATGGGACCTGTACCTGCACAAGCTCGCCCAGTATCTGACGCACTTCCGCGGGCGGCCCGTCACGGTCGTCGGCGCCGTCCATCCCCACGCGCCGGAGCGCGGCGAGGCGTGGACGGCGATCAAGGGCGCGCTGGGCCTCGCCGATACGGTCCGCGAGGGCGACCCCGTTCGGATCGCGGTGGACGGGCTGCCGGAGGAGGACGGTGTCGTCGACTACGCGCGCCTGCCGGACTTCCTCGGCGTGCGGACCGCCGACGGGCTCTACGGGTTCATCCACTCCGGGCCGGAGCGCGGGAACGTGGTGGTCCTCGGGCACCACGTCTTCGCCGAGGGCGCCGGCCAGGAGCGCACCGAGGCCGCCTGGCAGTCCTGGCTGTCCCGGCTCTTCTCCTGACCCTCCCCGCGAAGACGTACGTCCGAACCCCCGACCACGATGGGCATGACGATGACGAACACCCCCGACCTCGAATACACCATCACCCGCGTCCTGGACGCCCCCCGTGAGGCCGTCTTCGCGGCGTGGACCGAGCCCGAGCGCTTCAGCCGGTGGTTCGGCCCGCACGGCTTCACCACCCCGGTCTCGCTGATCACCATGGACCTGCGTCCCGGCGGCGAGTGGAACGCGTGCCTCGTGTCGCCGGAGGGCGCGAAGGCCCCTCTCGGCGGGGTCTACCGGGAGATCGCGGCGCCCGAGCGCCTGGTGTTCACCACCGGCGACCCGGGCAACCAGGAGGGCGCCGTGGCCTCGGTCGCGACCGTCACGCTCACCGGCCTCGGGGACCGTACGGAGATGCGCTTCACGCAGGAGGGCTACAACACCGACGAGGCGCACGCCGAGGCCGCGAAGGCGGGCTGGCTCCAGTTCTTCGACCGGCTCGCCGAGCACCTCGCCTGAGCTTCCCTCGCCGTACGCCGCATCCCCCGGGACGCGGCGTACGGCCCCATGCCTGTCTTGGTCAGGCCCAGATGGCGCAGGGGATGCCGTCGGAGAAGACCTCGGGAGGATCGGGCAGGGGCCGCGCCTCCCCGGACACCACCCGCAGGGCCGACCAGGCGGCGGCGCCCGCGTCGAGCACGTCGTCCACGCCCGCCACCGCCCCGGCCCCGCCGAGGTCGCCGGCGAGCACGACACCCGCCGCCGCCAGCAGTTCACGCCGCCGCTCGGCGCCCGCCCACGTCGTCTTCGGATGCGGGAGCGGCGCCCCGGCGAGCCGGGCGAAGCTCAGCTCGGGGTGGACCTCCACGACGCGCCTGCCCGACTCCCGCGTCCAGCGCTCCACCTCCAGCAGTTTCCTTCTGAGCCCGTACGCCTGGCGGGAAACGCCCTCGCCGGCCAGGCGGCGGTTGACGGCCACGGCCGAGGCGTAGTCGTCCGCCTCGAGCGCGGCGCGCACCGGGGTCATGAACACCGACCGCCACCGGGGGCCGAGCTCCGCGCGCGCCAGGACGTCGGCCCGGCGGCGGCCCCGGCCCCGAAGACCGCCGGGGCCGCCGTCGGGCAGGCCGATCGGCATGTCCACGGCCACGACGGCGACCTCGCCGTCCGCGTCCGCCCGGGCGACCAGGTCCGCGACGCGGGTCGCGAAGTAGGCGCGCGCCGTCCCTCCGTCCCGGGGACCGGCGGGCGGGACCACCCCGACCCAGCCCGCCCCGCACGCGTCGACACCGAGCACACGGGCATCGTTCATGAGGCCATGCTCAGCCCTGGCGGGGGACGACGTGGCCGAAACGGAACAGGTTCGCCGGGTCGTAGACATCGCGCAGCTTCGCGAGCCGCCGCAGCGTCTCCTCCGGCCAGGCCCGGGAGATCTGCTCGGGAGCCAGGGCGCCGCCCTGGAAGTTGATCAGCGCGCCGCCGGTCGACCAGGGCGCGAGTGCCTCGATCACGGCCTGTACGGCGGCGGGGACGGCCGTGTCCATCAACTCGGGCACCGGTGCGCCGATGGCCAGCAGCGTGAAGGCGGCGTCGCGCCCGCCCACGGCGTTCGGCTCCTTGGGCCGGCGGGCGAGCGCGCCGCCGAGCTGGCGCAGCTCGACCACGGCCAGCGGAACCGGCGCGGCCGGGCCGGCGACCGCGAGCAGCGCGTCGACGGTCTCGGCGGTCAGCTCGCGCAGCAGCCCGCCCCGTTCGGCGACCGGCATGGGGTGGGTCGGGTCCTGGTGGATGGAGTCGATCGCCGCGTACGGCAGGGGCCCGACGGCGTCGAGCACCGGCTCGGCCACGGCCCGCATGGGGGCCAGCAGCGCCTCGGCCTCCTGCCCCTCCCCCACGTGGGCCACCCGCAGGTGGACCACGAATTTGCCGCTGAGCTGCGGCGGCAGCTCGGGCAGCGGGGGCAGGCGCAGCAGCGCGACCGAGGTGGTGACGGTCTCCGGTAGCGTGCCGGTCCAGCTCCGGTAGGCGTGCAGGACCCGCCCGGCGTCCTCGGCCGCGTAGAACAGGCCGCCGCCGTACAGGCCGGTGAGCGGGAGCAGGTCCACCGTGATCGAGGTGACGACGCCGAATCCGGCCTTGCCGCCGCGCAGCGCCCAGAACAGGTCGGGCTCGCTGACCGCGTCGGCGGTGCGGACCACGCCGTCCCCGGTGACGACGGTGAGCTCCCGCACGTGGTCGGCCGCGAACCCGAAGGTCCGCGCGATCGGCCCGATGCCGCCGCCGAGCGTGAAGCCGACCACGCCGACGCCGGTCGCCGAGCCGCACAGCGGAGCCAGGCCGTACGGCGCCGCGGCGGCGATGACGTCGCCCCACGTGCAGCCGGCCGCGACGGTGGCGGTGCGGGCCGCGGCGTCCACCACGACCTCCCGCATGGCGCGGGTGCTGATCAGCACGGCGCCGTCGGCCGCCTGCACGGCGCCGTGGCCGGTCGACTGCACGGCCACGGGCAGCCCGTGCGCGGCGGCGAGCCGTACGGCCGCGGCGACGTCCGAGGCGTCCCGCGCCGCGACGATCACGGCGGGCCGGTGGCGCACGGCGAGGTTGAACCCGGCGGCCTCCTCCTCGAACCCGTCCTGCCCCGCTACCAGGACCCCGCCCGCGACCTGTCCCCGCAGCGCGTCTTCGATGATGCTGTGCATGTCCGTCCGTCCTTCGGATGTCGGATGTCGTCGTCTGTGACGGAGACAGTTGTCGCATCGGGGTCTTGGTGTTCGCTTGCGCCTGTCGGGCCGGAGCCCGCGGGATGTTCGAAAGGACTCCTAGAGACGTCCTAGGGGTGTCCAAGACAGTCCCCGCACGCTGGGACGATGTCGCCGCCGTCGAAGAAGCGCCAGCCGCCGTACGCAGGGCAGCCGGGCCGGGCCGATCCTCCGCGCGACGCCGCGGCCTGCGGCGCCCGGCCGGAGGCCCAGCCGGGGGTCCAACCGGACACCAAGCCGCCTGCCCGGCCCCGCCCCCCGGAGGACGCCCCGATCGGCCCCGCGCGGGACGCCGCGCCGCCCGGCACGCTGCTGCTGCGCGAGGTGCCTGCGCATGCCGGCGCACCGGGAGCCCGGATCATCGGCCCGGCGCTGGAACACGCCCTGCGCGAGGCGCCGGCCGCCCGGTGCCGCCTCTACGTGCTGACCGACATCGCCCGTCCGGCCGCCGCCGCCCCGCTCGCCGCCGCGCTGCTGGAGACCGGGGCATCACGAGAGACCGGGGCATCACGGGAGACCGGAGCGCCGGTGCACGCGCGGTGGGCCCTGCTGCACGCGCTCGCCGTGGCCGTCCCCCACCGCGGCCGGGGGCTCGGCCGCCGCCTGCTCGACGACCTGCTCATGGAGCTGCGCGCGGACGGCGTACGCGTCGTGTGGTTCCTCCCCCGCCCCGGGGACGGGGGTGTGCCCGCCCTGCTGAGAAGCGCCGGCTTCACCGACGGAAGTGACCGCGTTTTCCCTCGCGGGAAGGAGCGGACATACGCGTATGATGAGCCAGAAATCCGGCCCTGGGCCGCCTGGCTCGTTCGGGAGTTGTGATGCGTACGGGCATCGACGGCGCGCAGTCGGCCGCGCCGCGCCAGGGCCTGGACGTCCGTCGGGGTCCCACCCTGGACTTCCGCCTCCTCGGCACGCTGGAGGTCGCCGACGGCACCGGCACGATCCTCGATCTCGGGCCCCGCAAGCAGCGCGCCGTGCTGGCGCTCCTGCTGCTGAACGCGCCCCACGTCGTGCCGCTCGACCAGCTCATCGACCGGCTCTGGCGGGACGAGCCGCCCTCCAGCGCCACGGGAACGCTCCAGGCGTACATCTCACACCTGCGCAGGACGCTCGAACCCCGGCGCAGTCCGCGCTCCCCGGCCCGGGTCCTGCGTACGCGGGAGCCCGGCTACCTGCTGGACATCGAGCCGGATCAGGTCGACGCGGAGCGGTTCGGCCGGGCGGCCGAGACCGCGCGCGCCGCCCTGGCCGCGGGCCGCCCCGAGGAGACCGAGCGCGTTCTGGGCCCCGCGCTGGCGCTGTGGCGGGGCGAACCGCTGGCCGACCTGGCCGACGAGCCGTTCGCCCGGTCCACCGTCGCCCGCCTGAACGAGACCCGTCTGGCCGCGCTGACCGTCCGCGCCGAGGCGTTGCTCGCGCTGGGACGGGCGGCCGAGGTGACGGTCGAGGTCGAGCGCCTGCTCGAACAGGACCCCTACCGCGAGGGCCTGTGGGCGCTGCTCATGCGGGCCCTCTACCGGGAGCGCAGGCAGGCCGAGGCCCTGGCCGCCTACCAGCGCTGCCGCACACTGCTCGGCGACGAACTGGGCCTCGACCCGAGCCCCGAACTGCGGCGGCTGGAGCAGGCCATCCTCGCCCAGGACGAGTCTCTGGCGGCCGCGTGGACCCCTGTGATCGCCGTGCCGCCGGAGCCGGGCACGGGGCATGAGGGGGCTCCCACGGAGGGCGGCCGGGCAGGCGGGAACGCCGATGACGAGAGCACCGGCGACGCGGCCGTGCGAGGGCTACCGGAACAGGGCTCGCTGGGACAGGGCCCGCTGGGGCGGGGCCTGGTCGGACGCGAGCCGCACCTGCGCCGGATCGCCGGACGGCTCGACGACCTGCGCCGCGGCGCCGGCGGGGTGTTCCTGGTGAGCGGCGAGTCCGGCATCGGCAAGACCCGCCTCGCCGAGGCCGCCGCGAGCATGGCGGCCGAGCGCGGAGCCGCGGTGGCCTGGAGCAGGTGCGTCGAGGGCAGCGGCGCCCCCGCGTTCTGGCCCTGGATCCAGGCGCTCAACGCGCTGGAGACGGACCGGGCCGCGCATCACCCGGCAGCGGAACCGGATCAGGCTCTCGGACCCGGCCGAGCTCCGGTGACGGACCCGGCTCCGGCGACCGGCAGCGCCGGGGAGGACGGCGCTCTCGCCCGGCTCGCTCACCGCCTCTCGGACGGCGACCACACGGACACCGCCGACCCCGACACCGCCCGGTTCCTGCTGCACGACAGCGTGGCACGGGCGCTGACGCGGCGGGCCTCCACCGCTCCGGTCCTGATCGTGGTGGAGGACCTGCACTGGGCCGACGCCGCCTCGCTGAAGCTGCTCACCTTCCTCGGCGCCGACCTGCACCGTGTCCCGCTGCTGGTGCTCGCCACCGTACGGCCGGAGCCCGTGGTCGCCAGGCAGTCGCTGACCGAGGCGCTCGGCGAGCTGACCCGCCAGCGCGGCACCGAACGGATGACCGTCGCCCCGCTCACCCCGGAGCAGATCGCCGACTACCTGCGCGAGGCGGGATGGGCCGGCCCCGGGCCCGAGCTCGCCGCCGCGCTGCGCGACAGGACCGGCGGCAACCCGTTCTTCCTGGGCGAGCTGCTGCGCCTGTTGACCAGCACCCACGCCGACGGCCGCGTGGGCACGGCGGACGTGCTCGCGCTCGCCGTGCCCGACGGCGTGCGCGACGTGATCAACCAGCGGGTGTCACGGCTGCCGGAGGACTCCCAGACCCTGCTGCGGGCCGCCGCCGTGATCGGCAGGGACGTGGACGCCGACGTGCTGGAGACCGCGACCGGGGTCGGCGGCGCCCGGGTGATGATGCTGCTCGAACCGGCCGTCGCCACCGGACTGCTGGTCGAGGTGGACGGCGGCTGGGACTACCGCTTCTCCCACGCGCTGGTGCAGGAGGCGTTGTATTCCGGCCTGAGCCGCAGACAGCGGGCGCAGCTCCACGGCCGGGTGGGCGAGGCCATCGAGAGCCTTCGACGGGGCGAGCCCGGCTCCCGGCTGCCCGCGCTCGCCCACCACTTCGGGCTGGCCGCGCGGGTCGGCTACGCGGACAAGGCGGTCTCGTACGCCGTGGAGGCGGCCGAGCAGGCCACGGCCAGGCTCGCCTACGACGAGGCCGTCCTGCACTGGGAGCAGGCCCTCGACGCCTGCGCCGCCGGACCGGCGGCCACCCGCTGCGCCCTGCTGATCGGTCTCGGCAAGGCCCGGCGGGTGACGGGCGACGTGGAGGGCGCGCGCGGCGCCCTGGACGAGGCCGTGACGCTCGCGACCGGCATCGGCGACGACGCCGCCGTCATCGAGGCGGCCACCGTCTTCGGCGGCGTCACCCTGTGGAACTGGCGCTCGTACGGCGTGGTGGACCAGCGCATGGTGACCGTGCTGGAGGACCGGCTCTCCCGGCTCGGCCCGGACGCCGTTCGCACCCGCGCGGAGCTGCTCGGCACGCTCGGTGTCGAGCTGTACTACGGCGACCGGCGCGAGGAGGGCCGCCGCCACGCCCTGGAAGCCGTGGAACTGGCCCGGCGCACCGGCGACCCCCTGCTGCTGGCCCGCACGCTGAACAACTTCGTCATCGCGGCCTGGACGCCCGAGCACGAGGAGGAGCGTTACCGGGCGGCCGAGGAGATGCTGGGACTCCCCGGCCTGCCCAGGGCCACCGAGATCGTCGCCCGCCTGCACCGCATGCCCAAGTTCCTGAAAGCGGGCATGCTCGCCGACTACGACGCGGAGCTGGCCCGCTGCCTGCGGCTCACCGCGGAAGTGCGGATGCCGGAGATCGAGACGCAGGTCGCGTACGCCGCGGCCGGACGGGCGATGCTGGCGGGCGACTGGGCGGAGATGGACCGGCAGGCGGCCCTCGGCACCGGCAGTTACCGCCGCACCAGCCTGTGGGGGCCGGACGTCCTCAAGCTGATCTACGCGTTCTACGCCGACTGGTGCCAGGGACGGCCCAGCCCGCTGCTGACGGAGCTGGTCGAGGCCGCGGCCGACGACTCCAACATGATCGCGCGGCCCACGGCCGTCCTCGCCGCGCTGAAGGCGGGCGACCACGAGCTGGCCCATCGCCTGATCGACCGCTGGGGCGCCGTACGGCCACGCGACTGGACGTGGCAGTTCGTCGCCTGGCAGTGGGCCCTGGTCGCCGCCGAGCTCGGCCGGCCCGATCCCGGCGAGCTGCTCGCCGAGCTGCGGCCGATCGCGGGGCAGCTGATGACGATGGGCACCGGATGCCTGTCGTGGGGGACGCTCCACGACGTGGTCGCCGGGCTCCTGCACCGGATCGGCGACGTACCCGCCGCTGTGGCGCACGCGGAGGCCGCGCGCGACGCCCACCGGCGGCTCGGCCTGCCTCATCTCGTGAGCCGCAGCGAGGCCCTTCTGCGGGATGTCCGTGAGCCGGCGGGGCGGGCCGGCCCCAGCGGCGACGCGCGGGCCTGACTCCGGAACATCCGCGGGCGGTGTTCCGTCACAGGGGCAGGTGCGGGGCGTTCGCACCTGCGCCGCACGCGCTCTTGTCGAGATGCTGCGGCGGCTTTTCCGGTGCATCGTGGATGCCATGAGCCAGGAACAGGCCGGGCACGGACATGGGCACGGACATGGGCACGGGCATGGGCACGGGCATGGTCATGGGCACGGGCATGGGGACGGCCGCGGAGACGGCACCGTGACGCTTCGCGCGCGGGTGGCGCACCTGCTGCGCCCGCACTCGCACGAGGCCGCCGACAAGATCGATCCCGTGATGGAGTCGTCCGCCCGGGGCATGCGCGCGCTGTGGGTGTCGCTGGCCGGCCTCGGCGCGACCACGCTGGTGCAGGCGGCGGTGGTGGCCCTGTCGGGGTCGGTCGCGTTGCTTGGCGACACCCTGCACAACGCGGCCGACGCCCTGACCGCCGTGCCGCTCGGGTTGGCGTTCCTGCTCGGCCGCCGTCCGCCCACCCGCCGCTACACCTACGGCTACGGACGGGCCGAGGACCTGGCCGGCGTGGTCATCGTCCTGACGATCGCCGCCTCCTCGATCGCCGCGGCGTACGCCGCGATCGGACGGCTCCTGGAGCCGCGGGAGGTCACGCACCTGGGGGCGGTCGCGGCGGCGGCGCTGGCGGGATTCGCCGGGAACGAGCTGGTCGCCCGCCACCGCATCCGGGTCGGGCGTGAGATCGGCTCGGCGGCCCTCGTCGCCGACGGACTGCACGCACGCACCGACGGTTTCACCTCGCTGGCCGTGCTGGCCGGCGCAGGCGGGGCCGCGCTCGGCTGGACCTGGGCCGACCCCGTCGTCGGCCTGCTCATCACGGTCGCGATCCTGACCGTGCTGCGGCAGGCGGCGCGGGAGGTGTACCGGCGGCTGATGGACGCCGTGGACCCGGCTCTCGTGGACCGCGCCGAGGCGACCCTGTGGGGCACGCCGGGCGTGCTCGGCCTGGGCCAGGTGCGGCTGCGCTGGATCGGCCACCGCCTCAGGGCCGAGTGCGAGGTCGTCGTCGATCCCTCGGCCACGGTGGTGGAGGCTCACCGGGTCGCGGCCGAGGCCGAGCACAACCTGATCCACGCCATCCCCCGGCTGACGGCCGCCATCGTGCACGCCGACCCGCTGCCTCACGACGGTGTGGACCACCACGCCGTCCTCGGCGACCACCGGCACGACCACCGCCCCGCGTACCGCCCCGGCTGAGACCGGCGTCCTACGCGCAGGTGGAGACGTCCGGGCCGAAGACGTCAGGCGGGCCGCACCGAGGCCGGGTCGAGCCAGCCGAACGGCGTCAGCGCGGGCGCCGCGATCTTGCTCGAATAGCCGGCCTCGGCTTGGTAGAACCACAACGGAATGGCCGGCATGTCCCGGACCAGCAGCGACTCCGCCTCGCGGTAGAGCGCGATCGCCTTGGCCCGCGACACCTGTCCGTCGGCGGCGCGCAGCAGCGCGTCGAACCGGGGGTTGCGGTACAGCCCGTAGTTGTACACCCCGCCGGAGGCGAACTGCGGGGCGAGCACGTTCTGGATGTGCGGGAAGTCGAGCTGCCAGCCCATCCGGAACATCCCCTTGACGGTGCCGTTCGAGGTCATCCGCTGAAACGCGTCGAAGGTCTTCACCGTCGTGGGGACGATCGTCACCGCGCCCTTGAAGACCTTGCCGACGCTCGCGGCGACCGCCTTCACCCAGTCGGCGGACCCGCTGTCGGCGGCATAGTAGAGCGGGATGCTCGCGGGCGTGCGGAACCCCTTCGCCTTGGCCCGGGCGAGGTAGGTGCGCGCGCGGGCGGGGTCGTAGCGGCAGAACGCGCCGCAGGCGCCGGACTTCGCCCCCTCGGCCGTGGGCGGGACGAACGAGCCGGCCGGCACCCGCCCTCCGCGGAAGACCTCACGGGCGATCGTCTTGCGGTCGATCGCCATCGAGACCGCCTTGCGGAAGTCGGCGTTCGTGCCCAGCCGGAGCGGAATGCCGATCTCCTGGACGTTGCCGGTCACCGAGTGGATCACCCGGCCCTTGAGGTCCTTGGCGGCACGGAGCGCGGCGGCGGCCGGCACCTGGAACATGGCATCGAGACGGCCGACGACCAGGTCCGCGTAGGCGACGTTGTCGTCCTGGTACGTCCGGTAGGTGAGCTTGCCGACCCGCGCCTTGGACGACCCCGCGTACCCGTCGTACCGCTCCAGCACCGTCTCGGAGCCGGGCGCCCACTTGACCACCTTGAACGGCCCGTTGCCGACCGGCTTGCGCTGGAACGACGCGGGGCTCTTCAGCGCGGAGTCGGGCAGCGGCGAGAAGGCGACGTGGCCCAGCTTCTGCGTGAACGGCCCGAGCGGCCGCTTCAGCTCGATGGTGAACGTGCGGTCGTCCACGACCTTGAGCCCGGACATCACGCGGGAGCCGTACCCCTTGATGTCCTCGAACAGGAACGCGTTGGCGGACTTGCCCGCGGCGGCGGTCTGGTTCCAGGCGTCCACGAAGTTGTGCGCCTTCACCTCGGTGCCGTCGTGGAATCTCCAGCCCTCGCGCAGCCTGACGGTGAACCGGCGGTTGTCCTTCGTGCCGATCGACTTCGCCATCGCGTACGTCATACGCGAGGTTCCGGGGGCGTACTCGACGAGGCCGGTGAACAGCGCGTCGAGCACGTCGCCGCCGCACTCGCCGGCCCAGCCCAGGGTGAGCGTGTAGTACGGCGCGCAGGTGGACACCGTGACGGCGGCACCGGCCTCGGCCCGCGCCTGCGCCTGCGCGGGAACCGCCAGCAGGCAGCAGACGAGGGGAAGGACCGCCATGGCGGAGCGGGGGACCACCTGTTTTCACCTCCGGACCCGAAAAGGGATGATCAGCCTAGTGGCCGGGTCCGGAGTGAGTCAGGATTTTTCTGGTAAGCGTCAAAACCAGCCGCGGTGCCGGGCCATGGAGGCCAGGCCGTCGCGCAGCGCCTGCTCCACCCTGCCGGGGTGGTCGCCGTACCCGACGCGGAAGCGGTTGTAGACGTCGTGGCTGGAGGTGAGGAAGCCGCCCCGCTTGTCGGCCTCCAGGATCACGTCCATCGAGTGCGGCCCCGCGACGAAGGTCAGCTCCAGCTCGCTGAAGTGGCGCCGCCAATCTCCACCGGCGTGATACTCGATCTCCTGGTAGAACGGCATGGTCGAGCCCCGGAGCGTGCCGCGCTCAAGGTCGGCCCGCTTGAAGTGGAAGCCCATGTGGACGAGCGCCCCCAGCAGGTGGTCCTGGGCCGGCAGGGGATTGACGTACAGCGGGTCGAGGTCGCCCTTGTCGAGCGCGCCCGCGAGCGCCAGCTCGGTGGCCACGCCCAGCCGCATGCCCGGCAGCGGGCGCCCGCCGACCGCACTGACCGGGGTCTCCCACGGCACCGGGATCGCGAACGGCAGGGCGCGGGCCTCCCCCGCGCGCAGGTCGAAGGGCCCGGAGACCGGCGCCCGCAGGAAGCCGTAGGTCGCGTGGTGTTCCTGGTCGCCGCGCTCGACCTCCACGACTGCGGTGAAGTCGACGGTGATCCCGTCCACCCGGTGATCGGACGACCCGCCCCTGAAACGGACCTCGCCGTGCAGGGTCTCTCCCGGGCGCACGTGCGGGTCACGTAGCACCGTGTCGACCTCGACGCCGGCTCCCAACGCGGCCATCAGCTTGCGGAACACCGATCACTCCCTTGGTCGCGGACCGTTCACCGCTGCCAACGACCCGTCCCCGCCGCCCGGTTCCCCGTACAGAGGTGTCCTTTCCGGCTCGTCCCGTTCGTCGTACGTCCATGATGGGTTGTCGGCCCGAGGAGGACCCATGAAGTACGTGCTGCTCATCTGCGGCGACGAGTCGGCGGCGGAGCACGCCGGCGACGGGTGCGGCGGCTGGTCGGAGACGATGGCGGAGCGCGGCGTGCTCCGGGGAGGCGCCGGGCTGCGCCCGCCGGGCGACGCCACGACGCTGCGGGTGCGAGAGGGCGAGGTGCTGCTGTCGGACGGGCCGTTCGCCGAGACCAAGGAGCAGCTCGGCGGATTCTGCCTGATCGAGTGCGCCGACCTGGACGAGGCCGTCGAGATCGCCGCCGCCCATCCCGCCGCGGCGTACGGCACGATCGAGATCCGGCCGCTCACAGATCTATGACGCCGCCGGTCGAGGCCGCCGTCGACCGGGCCTTCCGCGAGGAGTGGGGGCAGGTCGTGGCCACGCTCATCCGCTGGACCGGCGACTGGGACCTGGCCGAGGAGTGCGCGCAGGACGCCTTCGCGCAGGCCCTGCGGACCTGGCGGCGCGACGGCGTGCCGCGCCGCCCCGGCGCGTGGCTGACCACCGCCGCGCGCAACCGGGCCGTGGACCGGCTGCGCCGTGAGGCCACCGGCGCGGCCAAACTCCGGGAGGTGGCGGACGTGCTCGCGGCCCAGGGCGGCGACGCCGCCGACGAGCCGGGCGTGCCGGACGACCGGTTGCGGCTCATCTTCACCTGCTGCCATCCGGCGCTCGCACTGGAGGCCAGGGTGGCGCTGACCCTGCGTACCCTCGCCGGGCTCACCACGGCCGAGATCGCGCGGGCGTTCCTGGTCGGCGAGCAGACGATGACCAAGCGGCTGACCCGGGCCAAGCAGAAGATCCGGAACGCGGCCATCCCCTATCGCGTGCCGCCGGCGCACCTGCTGCCCGAGCGCCTCCCGGCCGTGCTCGCGGTGCTGTATCTGCTGTTCAACGAGGGCTACTCGGCGACGGCCGGCGACGACCTCGTACGGCACGACCTCGCGGCCGAGGCGATCCGCCTGGCCCGGGTGCTGGTGTGGCTGATGCCGGACGAGCCCGAGGCGGCGGGCCTGCTCGCGCTGATGCTGCTGCACCACGCGCGCCGCGCCGCGCGGCTGGACGAGGCCGGCGACCTGGTGGTGCTGGAGGACCAGGACCGCGGCCGGTGGGACGCCGGCCAGATCGCCGAGGGCGTGGCCCTGCTGGACGCCGCGCTGCGGCGTGGGCGGCCCGGCCCCTACCAGGTTCAGGCCGCCATCGCCGCCTGTCACGCCACCGCCGCCCGCCCCGAGGACACCGACTGGGCGCAGATCGCCGTCCTGTACGCGCGGCTCGCGCGGCTGGTCCCGTCGCCCGTCGTCGAGCTGAACCGCGCGGTGGCGGTGGGCATGGCGCGCGGCCCGGCCGCGGGCCTGGCGCTGGTCGACGCCCTGCGGGAGACACTGCGCGAGACGGGCGCCCTGGCCGGCTACCACCTGCTGCCCGCCGCCCGCGCCGACCTGCTGCGCCGGCTGGGCCGTACGGCCGAGGCGGCCGAGGCCTACCGGGAGGCGGCCGGCCTGGCCGCCACCGACGCCGAGCGCCGCTACCTCGCCCGCCGCCTGTCCGCCCTCGAATAGGTGTCCGTATGGGCCGTGCCCGTTCGTCGGAGGGACGAACACGTACGACACGAAGGGAAGGGCGACGACCCATGGAAACGGAGATGCGGCAGCGGATCGCGGCGGAACGCCGCGAACTGGCGGACCTGCTGAGCGAACTGCCGCCGCGGTCGTGGGACGCGCCGTCGCTGTGCGCGGGGTGGCGGGTGCGGGAGGTGGTGGCGCACATGACGATGCCGTACCGGCATTCCGGGCTGAGCGTGCTTGCCGGTCTCGTCAGGGCCCGGGGGAACTTCGACCGGCTGGCCGACCGGCTCGCGCGCGAGGACGCGGCGGCGCTCGGCCCCCGTGAACTGACCGCCTGCCTGCGGGACAACGCCGAGCATCCCTGGCGGCCTCCGGGCGGCGGCTACGCGGGCGCGCTGTCCCACGACGTGATCCACGGCATGGACGTCACCGTCGCGCTCGGGATCGACCGGCGGATCCCCGCCGACCGGCTGCGCGTCCTGCTCGACAACGCGCGGTCGCCCCGGAGCCGGAGGTATTTCGGCGTCGACCTGGACGGCGTCGCGCTGCGCGCCGACGACGTCGACTGGTCGCTCGGGACGGGCGCCCCGTTGTCGGGCGCCGCGCAGGACCTGGTGCTGGTCCTGTGCGGCCGCCGGCTGCCGGAGGGACGGCTGCGCGGCGAGCCCGCCGCACGCTTCACCCACTTCGTCCGCTGACCGCGCCGCTGCGGCCGCTGATCGCAAAGATGGGCAGGTCTGTGTACTTCCGGGCGTCATGAGCGTTACCGTGCTCGAGATCATCGACCTCTCCGGTTCGGAGCGACGAGGCTCCCGGAGAGGTTTCCTCCGCCCTGAGCACTCCCTGGAGGCCCTTACATGCCGTCCCGCTCCGGTTTCGATCCCGACCCGCTGATCAGGAAGCACCGCACCGCCGGCGCCACGCTCACCGTGACCGCGGACGGAGCGCCGCTCGCCGGTCAGGAGGTCGTCGTCGCGCAGCGCGGGCACAAGTTCCTGTTCGGCTGCATCGGGTTCGACTTCATCCCGCTGGCCAACGGCGAGACCGCGGCGGGCTCCGGCGAGCGGCGGTCGCTGGGCGAATCCCCCGCGGCCGGGTCGCAGGAGGTCGCCGACCTGTGGTTCGACCTGTTCAACTTCGCCACCCTGCCCTTCTACTGGGGGCAGTTCGAGCCGGTCCGGGGCCGCCCGGACACCGAGCGGCTGCTCACCACGGCCCGGTGGTTCGCCGACCGGGGCGTCCCGGTCAAGGGGCACCCGCTCGCCTGGCACACGGTGACCGCCGACTGGCTGATGGACCTGTCGAACGCCGAGATCGCCAAGGCCCAGGTGGAGCGGATCCAGCGGGACATGACCGACTTCGCCGGCGTCATCGACATGTGGGACGTCATCAACGAGGTCGTGATCATGCCGATCTTCGACAAGTACGACAACGGGATCACCCGCATCTGCCGGGAGATGGGCCGGATCCCGATGGTGCGGATGGTCTTCGACGCGGCGCGCGAGGCCAACCCCCACGCCACGCTGCTGCTCAACGACTTCGACATGTCCGCGGCGTACGAGTGCCTGATCGAGGGCGTGCTGGAGGCGGGCATAAAGATCGACGTGCTCGGCCTGCAGAGCCACATGCACCAGGGCTACTGGGGCGAGGAGAAGACGCTCGCCACGATCGACCGCTTCGCGCGGTACGGCCTGCCCATCCACTTCACCGAGACGACCATCGTCTCCGGCCACATCATGCCGGAGGAGATCGTCGACCTGAACGACTACCAGATCCCCGAGTGGCCGAGCACCCCCGAGGGCGAGGCCCGCCAGGCCGACGAGATCGTGCGCCACTACAAGACCCTGTTGTCCCACTCGGCCGTGGAGGCGACGACGTACTGGGGCCTGTCGGACGGCGGCTGGCTCGGTGCGCCGGGCGGTTTCGTCCGCGCCGACGGCACCCCCAAGCCGTCGTACGACGCGCTGCGCTCGCTCGTCAAGGGCGAGTGGTGGCTGCCGCCGACGACGATGGTCACCGACGACGACGGCCGTGTCCGCTTCGACGGCTTCCTCGGCGAGTACGAGATCACCGCCGGTGGCCGGACGGTCACGTTCGCCCTGGACGAGCCGGGAGACGCCCAGGTGTCCGTGTCCCTCTGAGTCCCTGTGACGTTCGCCTCCGGCCGCGGAAGATTTTTCGAGAGTTCTTCGTGGAAGATGTCGAGAATCGGGGAGCCGGCTTCTACCCAGGGGTGAGCGCGCCCACGAGGGGCGGGCGGCAGGAGGAGCGAGACATGAAATACATGCTGCTGATGCAGTTCGGCCCGCAGAGCGGCATCGCCTCCATGGACACCTGGTCGGCGGAGGATGTCAAGGCGCACATCGAGTTCATGCACGAGGTCGACCGAGGGCTCGTCGAGGCCGGCGAGTTCGTGGACGCGCAGGGGCTGGCGATGCCCGACCAGGCGCGGATCGTGCGGGCCGGCGAGGGCGGCGTCCCCGTCGTCACCGACGGCCCGTTCCCCGAGACCAAGGAGTTCCTGGTCGGCTACTGGATCGTCGACTGCGAGGGGCCGGAGCGGGCGTACGAGCTGGCGGGCCACATCTCGGCGGCGCCCGGCCTGAACGGCGAGCCGCTCAACATGCCGATCGAGGTGCGGCAGGTGATGGCCGGCCCGCCGCAGGAACTGTGAACATCTCGCAGCCGCACGTCGACGACTTGCTGCGCCCGCTGGCGCCGCAGGTCGTCGGCGTGCTCACCCGCAGGTTCGGCGACTTCGGCGCCGCCGAGGACGCGGTCCAGGAGGCGCTGCTCGACGCCCTCGCCCAGTGGCCCGCCGAGGGCGTGCCGGACAACCCGAAGGGCTGGCTGGTCCAGGTCGCCTCCCGGCGGATGATCGAGCAGGTGCGTGGTGAGCAGGCGCGCCGCCGTCGCGAGGAACTGGTGGCCGCGCGGGCTCCCGCCGACCACTCGACCTCCCCGGCGGCCGACCGGGCGCACGAGACGGACGGGGACGACACGCTCGTCATGCTGTTCCTGAGCTGTCACCCCGCGCTGACGCCGGCGTCCGCCATCGCCCTGACCCTGCGCGCCGTCGGCGGGCTGACCACGGCCGAGATCGGCAAGGCCTTCATGGTGCCCGAGGCGACGATGGCGCAGCGGATCAGCCGGGCCAAGCAGCGCATCAGGGCGTCGGGGGTGCCGTTCCGCCTGCCGGAGCCGCAGGAGCGCCGCGCGCGGCTCGCCTCCGTGCTGCACGTGCTCTATCTGATCTTCAACGAGGGCTACGCCGCCAGCGGCGGCCCGGGCCTGCACCGCGTCGAGCTGTCCCGCGAGGCGATCCGGCTGGCCAGGACGCTGCACCGCCTGCTTCCCGGCGATTGCGAGGCGGCCGGACTGCTCGCGCTGATGCTGCTGACCGACGCCCGGCGGCCCGCCAGGACCGGCCCCGGCGGCGTCCCCGTCCCGCTGGCGGAGCAGGACCGCTCCCTGTGGGACCGAGAGGCGATCGCCGAGGGCACCGCGCTGCTCACCGCCGCCCTGCGCCGGGGCGCCGCCGGGCCGTACCAGGTCCAGGCGGCGATCGCCGCCGTGCACGACGAGGCGGCGACGGCCGAGGAGACCGACTGGCCGCAGATCCTCGCGTTGTACGGCCTGCTGGAGCGCATGACGCCCAACCCGATGGTCTCCCTCAACCGCGCCGTCGCCGCCGCCATGGTGCACGGCCCCGCCGCCGGGCTGGCCCTGCTCGAACCGCTGGCCGACGGCCCGCTGGCGGGGCACCATCGCCTGCACACGGCGCGCGCGCACCTGCTGGAGATGGCCGGCGACATCACGGCGGCCGTCGAGGACTACCGCGCGGCGGCGAGCCGTACGGCCGCCGTCCCCGAGCGCGACTACCTCGTCATGCGCGCGGCCCGCCTCGCCGCCCGCCTGTGAGCCGTCTCAGCACGTGAATCACGCGGGCGCGCCGCTGCGGCGGCCCGGCCACCGGCGTGCTGGCCGCCGTGGGCGTGGCCTGCGGCGCCCTGGTGCACGCCCTGGCAGCGATGTCGGGGCTGTCCGCGCTGTTCGCGCATCTGCCTGTGCTGTACCACGTGCTGCGGTGGGCGGGCGCCGCCTATCTCGCGTATCTCGCGGTGAAGGCCTTCCGCGACCGCGGCGCCCCCGACGGCGACGACGGCCCGCCGACCGGCCCCGACCCGCGCCGGCTGCGCGCCTTCTGGCAGGGCATGGTCACGAATCTGCTCAATCCCACGGTGATCCTGTTCAACATCGCCTACCTGCCGCAGTTCGTGAACCCGGCCCTGGGTCATGTCACCGTCCAGTTCCTGGTCCTCGGGCTGACCCTGGTGCTGCTCGGTCTCGGCGTCGACGCCACGGTCGGCGCCCTCGCGGGACGGCTCGCGGCGCTGCTGCGGCGCAGTCGCCGGTTCGCCCGCGGCCTGAACGTCGTCAGCGGCTCCGTCTTCGCCGCCCTGGCCGTCCGGCTGGTGACCTCCCCGGATTAGAGCCGGCCGGATTAGAGCCGGAGAGCCCGGCGTCAGGCACGGCGGGGAACCGATCCCGGCGCGAGACTGCGCGCGAGGAACTCGAGCGCGGCGACGACCTCGGCGATCCGCGCCGGATCGTCGGTGCCCAGAGCCGCCGCGAGCGGCCCCTCGACGCCGGCCGCCCGTGCGGCCTCCACCCGCGGGGGCTCCCCGGGCGCCCGCCTGATCACGACCCTGCGCCGGTCGGCCGGATCGGGGGCCGTCACGACCGCCCCGGCCTCCTTCAGCCGGGCGACGGCGCCCGACACCGCGCTCTGCGGCAGGCCCGTCCGCGTCGCGATCTCCCCCACGGAGGTCTCCGGGTGAGCACGCAGGTCGGCGACGACCACCAGCACGGTCCGGACGCTGGCGGCCTGCGTCGTTCTCGACGGGGCGATGCCCTCGACCGGCATGGCCTCTTCGCCGATCTTCATGAGAGTCCTGCCGAGCAGGAAGAGGTCGACTCCGTTCACCACTCCACAATACATCAGTCTTGATTCATCAGATTTGATGGATTATGGTCGGAGCATCCCCACCGCCCGAAAGGACGACCCCATGAACGGCATGCTTCGCACGGCCGGCGCCACGATCTATTACGAGGTGTGTGGCACCGGTCCCGCACTCCTCATCGGGCAGAGCGGGGAGGGGGACGCGGACCGCACCGCCGACCTGGTCCGCCATCTCGCCGCCGACCACACCGTCATCACCTACGACCGCCGCGGCCTGTCCCGCAGCGCACTGGACGACCCCGGCCGCGGCGCGACCATGGCCGACCATGTCGACGACGTCCACCGCCTGCTCACCGCCGTGACCGACCGGCCGGCGAGCATGCTCGGATGCAGCTTCGGCGCGGTCATCGGGCTGCACCTGGCCGTCGAGCACCCGGAGCAGCTCGACACCCTGATCGCGCATGAGCCGGTCGCCCCCGGCCTCCTCCCCGCCGCCGAACGCGCTCATCACGTACGTGAACTGGAGGAGCTGCAGCGCCTCTACCGTGAGCGCGGCCTCCCCGACGCGTTCGCGAAGATCGCGGAGGTGCTGGGCATCGACCCCGTCGGCCAGGACACCGAGCCCGGGCTGACCCCGCACCCCCTCGACGACCGGCGCCGGGCCGGTTTCGACTTCTTCATCCGCAACGACTTCACCGCGGTCGTCCGTGACACCCTCGACGTCGGTGCGCTCCGGGACACACCGGTCCGCGTCATCCCGGCCTTCGGGCGCACCACGCCCCGGCACGTCTTCGACTATCGGTGCGCGCAGGAGCTCGCCGCGCTTGTCGGCGCCGAGGCCCGGGAGTTCCCCGGCGGGCACAACGGCAGCACGACCCACCCTGTCGGGTACGCCGCGCGCGTCCGCGAACTCCTGGCCCGGCCCGTCGGCGTGCTTGACGTGGGATGACGTCGCGCTCTAAGTTGCTGCCGCGATCGACAATTTTCGTCGATCTGTCGAAAGTTTCCTGGGAAGAATTCGGAGCCGCCGCGTGAAGGTCCTCTACATCGGCGGCACCGGAACGATCAGTTCGGCCTGCGTGGCCGAGTCGGTGCGGCGGGGGCTCGACGTCCACGTGCTCAACCGGGGCCACACCGCCCGGCGCCGCCCCCTGCCCGGCGGGGTCACCACGCTCACCGCCGACGTGCGGGACCCCGACGCGCTGCGCCGGGCCCTGGCCGGGACGACCTACGACTGCGTCGTCGACTTCCTCGGCTACACCGCCGAGGACGCCGCGACGAGGGTGGACCTGCTGGACGGCCGCATCGGGCAGTACGTCTACATCAGCAGCGCCTCCGTCTACCACAAGCCGGTGCGGCGAGCGCCGTTCACGGAGTCGACCACCCGGCGCAACCCCTACCTGGCGTACGCCAGGGACAAGATCGCGGCCGAGGACGTCCTGCGCCGCGCGTACGAGGAGCGCGACTTCCCCGCCACGATCGTGCGTCCCTCGCACACCTACGACGACGCGCATCCGCCGCTGCCCGGCGAATGGACGGCCTGGGACCGGATCGCGCGCGGCGACGAGATCGTGGTGCCCGGCGACGGCACCAGCCTGTGGACGCTGACGCACGCGGACGACTTCGCCGGCGGCCTGGTGGGCCTCATCGGCGCCTGGCAGGCGATCGGCGAGGACTTCCACATCACCTCGGACGAGGCGCTGACCTGGAACGAGATCTACGAGGTCGTGGCGCGGACGGCCGGCGCGACGGCCAGGCTCCTCCACCTGCCCGCGGAGTTCCTGCCGCGCATCGCGCCGGACTGGTTCTGGTCCGATCTGATCGTCGGCGACCTCCAGCACACCGCGCTGTTCGACACCACGAAAATCAGGCGGTTCGTCCCGTCGTTCCGGCCGGTCGTCACCTGGGCGGAAGGGGCCGGGCGGCTGCACGCCCGGCGGTCGGCCCACCCGGAGGAGACCCGGCCCGACGCCGGGACCGACGCGGTGCTGGCCCGGCTGGCCGAAGGACACCGCCTCGCGTCGGCGGCCGTGGCACAGTCGGCCCCGGCCCGCCGCTGAGGGCCCGCGACGGAAGGACAGCCCGATGCCCCTCGACCCCCGTGACGACCTGACCGTCCCCGACCCGGCGCTGCGCCGGCCGTTCGGGCGCACCGGCCTTTCGGTGACGCCGATCTGCGTCGGCACCAGTCCCCTGGCGAGCATGCCGGGACTGTACGGATACGAGGTCGGCGAGGAGCGCGCGCGGGCCACCGTGGAGGCCGTGTTCGACGGGCCGTTCAACTTCCTCGACACCTCGAACAACTACGGCGGCGGCAGCGCGGAACGGCGCATCGGCGCGGTGGTCCGCCACCGCGGCGGCGTCCCCGCCGGGTTCGTCCTGGCCACCAAGGTCGACGCGGACCCGGACACCGGCGACTTCTCCGGCGAGCGCGTGCGCCGTTCGGCCGAGGAGAGCCTGGAACGGCTCGGGGTCGGCCACGTGCCGCTGTTGTATCTGCACGACCCGGAATTCCACATCACATTCGAGGAGGCCATGCGCCCCGGCGGGGCGGTGGAGGCGCTGGTCGCGCTGCGGGACGCCGGCATGGCCGGCCATATCGGCATCGCGGGCGGCCCGGTCGGCCTGTTGCGCAGGTACGTGTCGACCGGCGTGTTCGACGCCGTGATCAGCCACAACCGCTGGACGCTGCTGAACCGCGAAGCCGGCCCGCTGCTCGACGAGGCCGCCGATCGCGGCGTCGCCTTCGTCAACGGCGCGCCGTACGGCGGCGGAATGCTGGTCAAGGGACCCGACGCCCAGCCCCGCTACGCCTACCGGGACACCGGGGAGTCCGTCCGGAACGCCGCCCGCGCCATGCGGCGGGTCTGCGACGCGCACGGCGTGCCCCTCGCCGCCGCCGCGCTGCAGTTCTCGCTGCGTGACCCCCGGGTGGCGTCCACCATCGTCGGCGTCTCCGAACCCGGGCGACTCGAGGAGACGCTGCGCCTCGCCGCCGCCCCGATTCCGCCGGGTCTGTGGGACGAACTCGACCGGCACCTGCCCTCCCCCGCCGCCTGGCTGGACTGACCGTCCGGCTTCCCGGGCGCCCGGCTTCCCGGGTGCTCGGCTCTCCGGGGGCTCGGCTCTCCGGGGGCTCAGAGGAGACCGGCGTCGCGCACCTTCATCGCCACCTGGACGCGGTTGTCGGTGCCGAGCTTGGCGAAGATCCTGGTGATGTTCGCCTTCACGGTCGCGACGCTCATGTGGAGACCTTCGGCGATCTCGGCGTTCGACCTGCCCCGCGCCACCTCGACCGCGACCTCGAGTTCGCGCTCGGTGAGCCGGTTCAGCTTCTCGCGCGCCCGCGGGCGGGCCGGTCCTGACCCGCCGGTCGCCGCGGCGATCACCTGCCGGGCGACGCTCGGCGACAGCACGGGCTCGCCCTTCGCCACGGCGCGGACCGCCTCGATCATCCGGGGCGGCGGGGTGTCCTTCAGCAGGAAGCCGTCGGCGCCGAGCCGCAGGGCCCGCAGCACCATGTCGTCGGCGTCGAACGTGGTGAGCACGAGGATCCGCGGCGGGCCGGGCTGCGCCCGCAGCAGCTCGGTGGTGATCAGACCGTCCTGGTCGGGCATCCGGATGTCCAGCAGCACCACGTCGGGGCGCAGGTCGCGGACGACGTCCATGGCGCGCAGCCCGTCCTCGGCCTCGCCGACGAGGTCGAAGTCGGGTTCGCCGCCGAGGATGAGGCGCAGCCCGGTCCGCACCATCGCGTCGTCATCCACTATCACCAGCCGGGTCACGCTCCACAGCCTCCCATGGCAATCGGACATCGAGGACGAACCGCCCGTCCTCGATCGTATGGCTGAGGGTGCCACCGGCCATTTTCGTCCGCTCCGCCAGGCCCACCAGACCCAGCCTTCCCCCGGGGCCGGGCGCTGAGCCGGGACGCGCGGGGTTGGCCACCCGGATCCGCAGTCCCTCTCCCGGCCGTCCGCGAAGCTCGGCGGTGACCCGGGCGCCCGGCGCGTGCTTGCGCGCGTTCGTCAGTGCCTCCTGCACGATCCGGTACGCGTGCCGGCCCGTCTGCGCGGGCAGCGACTCCCGGCCGTCGATGCTGTCGTCCACCTCGACCCGCTGACCGGCCGCGCGGACCTCTCCGAACAACGCGTCCAGATGGGCCAGGTTGGGCTGCGGCGCCTCCACGGCGCCGTCGTCGCGGAGCGTGCGCAGCACCGCGCGCAGCTCGTTGAGCGACTGGTGCGCGTTCTCCTGGATGGCCAGCGCGGTCTCGCGGGTCTGCTCGGGGCCGAGGTCCGTCCGGTAGGCCAGGCCGCCGGCCAGCATCGCCAGCAGGGAGATCCGGTGCGCGAGCACGTCGTGCATCTCCTGGGCGATCTTCACCCGTTCCGCCAGCCGTGCCTGGTCGACCCGCTGCCGCTGCTCACGCTCGGCGGCCCGCGCCCGCTCGCGCAGGGACAGCTCCAGGTCGCGGCGTCCCCGGAGGTAGAGGCCGAACACGGTCAGCCCGCCGAGAATCGCCAGCCCCGTCACCGAGGAGACGACCGTGGCCTGGTCTATGCCGTCCAAAGCCCCGCCGACCAGCAGGCACGCCAGGGACACGACCGCGACCGGGACGATCCGGCTCCACCGGCGATGGGTCACCAGGGACACGTACGCGACATACGCGGGACCGCTCGCCGTGGACGAGAACGTGGTCAGCAGGGCGGTCGCCAGGGCGATCTGCCACGGCCACCGGCGCCGCCACCGGACAAGGACCAGCCCGATCAGGCCGATCCCCATGTCGGTCAGCGCCTGCGGGAGGCGGTCGCCGTCGTGCAGGACAAGCCAGGCCAGCACCACGCCGTGGAACAGCATCGGCACCGCGGCGCACAGATAGCGCAGCGCGACGCCCCCCGCGTCCAGGGGCGGCTGGTAGTCCGGTCGGCCGTGCACAGCCCCACAGCTTAGGGACCACCGCGAACAGGTTTTAGCGACCTGGGTCGACCTGTGGACAGCCGTAAGTATCGCTCCCTGGCGGAAGGTGCGGCCGCACGTCGCATCGCGGCGGACCCCGGTCCGATGCGGTGTCACCCGCGCTCGCGGTGGACTGAACAGCGTGATCGAGTTCAAAGACGTCAGCAAGATCTACGGAAAGGTGAAGGCGCTCGACGACGTGACCTTCACCGTCGGGGCCGGGAGCGTCACCGGCTTCCTCGGGCCCAACGGCGCCGGCAAGTCGACCGCCCTGCGCATCCTGCTGGGGCTCGCCCGTGCCTCCTCCGGTTCTGCGACCGTGCTCGGCCTGCCGTACGCCGAGCTCGCCCGCCCGGGCCTGCGGATCGGCGCCCTGCTCGACGCGGGGGCCCAGCATCCGGGCCGCACCGGCAGGGAGGTCCTGACTCTCGGTGCGATGACTCTCGGACTGCCGCGGGCGCGGGTCGGCGAGGTGCTCGACCTGGTGGGGCTGACCGAGCGGGAGAGCCGGCGGACGATCCGCGGCTACTCGCTCGGGATGCGGCAACGGCTCGGCATCGCACACGCCCTGCTCGGCGCTCCCGAGGTGCTCGTCCTGGACGAGCCCGCCAACGGCCTCGATCCCCAGGGCATCCACTGGATGCGCCGGCTGCTGCGCGACCTCGCCGACGCCGGATGCGCCGTGCTGCTCAGCTCTCACCTGTTGCACGAGGTGGAGCAGGTGGCGGACCGCATCGTGATGATCGGCCGTGGGCGTGTGCTCGCCCAGGGCACGGTCGGCGAGCTGAGCCGGAACGGCGGCCTCGAACAGACCTTCCTCGCGCTGACCGCGCACGCCGACCGGAGCCCGGGCTCCCACACGGGCCCGGGCGTCGAGGCGAGCCGTGGCGCCGGCCCGGGGAGGGACGCGTGAGCCGCGCCGTGCACCACCCGGACGACATCACGGAGGCCGGACCGAGCCCCGCCACGAAGGACGACGCCATGACCCCCGAAACTGTGACCCCCGAACCTGTGACCCCCGAAACCATGACCGCCGACACGCCGATCCCGTTCCACAGACTGCTTGTCGTCGAAGCCCGCAAACTCGTCGACACCCGCAGCGGCACGATCATCGCTCTGATCATGGTCGGGCTGGTGGTCGCGTCCGTCGTGGCGCGCGGCGCCGTCGCCGGGCCGAAGCTGCAGACCCTGGCAGGCACCGCCGCGGTCGCCCTCGGCACCCTGCTCCCGGTGCTCGGCATCCTCACGGTGACCGGCGAGTGGTCGCATCGAACGGCGCTGACCACCTTCGTGCTCGAGCCGCGCCGGCATCGCGTCCTCGCGGCCAAATGCCTGCCGCCCCTGCTCGTGGCGGTGGTGCTCTCACTGTTCGCCATGCTGGTCGCGGTGCCGGCCACGGCCGTCACGGCCGCGGTGCGCGACATGCCCGCCGTCTGGGAGGTCCGGCCGCTGGGGCTGCTCGGGTGGACCGGGGTCAACGTCCTGTCGGCCGCCGCGGGCCTCGCCCTCGGCACGCTGTTCCTCAACGCGCCCGCCGCGATCGTGATCTTCTTGTCGACTCCCGTCCTGTGGGCCGTCGTCGGCAGACTCGGCCCGGCCGGCGAGGCCCTCGCCGAGTGGCTCGACCTCAACACCACGTCCGCTCCCTTGGTGAGCGGCGCTGTGACCTGGAGCGAGGGCACCCGGCTCGCGGCGTCGGCCGCCTTCTGGATCGTCCTTCCCATGGCCGCCGGCCTGGTCCGCGTGCTCCGCAAGGAGGTGACCTGACCCCGCGGAGCGGGCCTTCGGAGCCGACCTTCGCAACCGGCCTTCGCAACCGGCCTTCAGAGCCGGCCGAGGAGCGCTGCCACGCGGTCGGTCTCGGCGGCCAGGAGGCGCTCCGGCACCGGTTCGAACAGCTCGACGACCGGACGCCCCTCCTTGGGCTCCCACACGCCCGCCACCCTGCCCTGGTGGATCACCACGGGTGAGATCCATCCGGCGGTCCGGCTCACCTTGGGCCGCACGGCCTTGGGCAGGAGCGGCTCCAGGTCGCGCGGCGCACCCAGGATGAACTGGTCGAAGCCGGGCAACAGATGCACGTCCTCCGACGCCGGGCAGGCCAGCAGATCGTCCAGAAGCTCCGCCGGCAGCACGGCGGGCACGCCCTCCACCTCGACCCGCGCGAGCTCACGCTCCAGCTCCCCGAACCAGCCGCGCAGGGCGGTCTTCGGCGTGGCACCCCGGAACAGCCACGCGTCGAACATCCGGGGGGTGGCCGGGCCGTGGGCACCGAGGAACGCGCGGAGCACCCGCACGCCCCCTTCCTCCGGTGAAAGCGCCTCTCCCCGGCCGCCCGGCAGCCAGTCGGCGGGCCTGGCGAAGGTGACCCTGCCGTCGCGCGGCGGGCCGTAACACAGCTCGCCGAGGAAGCTGAGCGGTTTGAGCAGCGCGCCCCAGCCGGACGTGAGGGCTTCTCTCACGTGGGCGTCTCCGGTCGTCGCGATGACCGCCTCGACCAGTTCCTCCCGGGTCAGCACGCGGCCGGACAACGCGCGCGGCACGGCGTCCACGACGGCCTCGATCTCCCGGGCGGACACCCCGTGGCCGCGCTGCCAGGACGCCTTCTCCCAGAATCTGAGCGACCCGAGAGCGGCGCGGTACGCGGGAAACTCGTCCGCCGGGAGGAGGTGGAGCGTGCCGCGCATCGTCCAGGTCTTGACCAGCGTGCGGTCACGCCACAGAGCGTCCTCGATCTCCTCAGGGCGCGGGTTCGCGTGCCGTACGGCGACGGCCAGCGCCGCCGACGAGGCGACCTGCGCCTGCACCCCGCACAGCCGCCGGGCGATCGCCACCGCGTCGCCACCGCCAGCGGGCTCGACGAACTGCCGTCTCAGTCTCCAGGCGAGCACCTGCGCCCAGGTCGTCTCAGCAACCACGCCACACTTCTACACGCCGGGTACGACAAGTCGCGCGCGACCGCCGGGATGCGCGTGGGCCGGCGGACGAACCCCGGGAACCCGCGGACGCGACCAGGCGGACGTCAGCCGAGCCGGTGCAGGAGGTGGTCGCGGGCGGCGCGGTCGCCGGGGCCGCCACGCTCCTCGAGGCGCTCCGCGACGTACCGGCGGTGGGCCTCGTCCACGTTCCCGCCATACTTGAACTTGCCGTTGATCTTCTGGATCGTCAGCCGGAGACCGCGGATGCCCGGCAGGCGCCGGTGGTGCTCCGCGGGGTCGGCGAGACCGTGGTCCAGCCGGGCGAGCTGGGCGCGCAGGATGCCGAGCTTCCCGTCGGGGTCGTCGACGATCTCCGCGTGACAGATCAGCTGGACGGCGGCGTAGTAGGTCGTGGGAACGCCGAGCCGGGGGTCCTCGTCCGTGCCGGGCAGCGCCTTCCACGCCCCCTCGACGTACGCCCAGTCGCCGGCCACGGCCATGACCACGGCCGGGTTCTCCTCGACCGCCCCCCAGACCGGGTTCGGCCGGGCGAGGTGCAGCAGGATCGTGGACGCGTCCGCGAGGAGGAACTGCGTCGGCACGACCACCGGCACGTCGCGGTCGCGCCCGGACGCGATGAGGTGGCCGAACTCGTTCGCGCGGACGAACGCCAGCGCCTCCTCGTCGTCGGCGGAGTCCCAGGGATGAATCAGCACACCCTCACTGTACGCACAGGCACCCTGCCTGCCTCCTTGGCCGTGTGTGCAATACACAACATCTTCACAGGATGGACAAGTCCTCAACGATGTGCCAGCATCAGGGCCGGGTCACGAGGCCGATCGCGCCCCTGGACGATCGTCGGCTGGCAACCTCGCACATCCGCGCAAGGTGCCCTCCAGGGAAGACCTGGCCGCTGCCGGCCCGGCAGGGGCAAGCGCGGATCTCCCACCCTCCGGCATGGGATCCCCGAACGACCGAGGAATCGCGTTGCCCGCATGCCGGAACGCCGCAGCCGCGACCCGACGGCGCCCCCGCACGCCCGGACGCCCCGGACGCTCCGGACGCTCCGGGACGCCCCGGGACGCCCCGGGACGCCCCGGGACGCCCCGTGCGGCCCGGGCGCTCGCGGGCCGGTGGCGTGGTCAGACGCGTCCTCACCCGTCCAGTGCAGCCGAACGACGGCCGCGAGGCCTCGCACCCCGGCTTCTCCGAATTCCCCGAGGACGATTCATGCTTGACGACCTGCAGTTCTTCCGCACCGCCAGGGCCCTCCGGGTCTCTCCCTTCCTGATCGACGCCGCGGACCGGATCGACGCCGCCTTCCCCGACGAACTGTGCCGGCAGCTCCTCCCTCTGCTCTCCCGGCTGACGGGAACGGCCGACGACGGCAGGAACGAGGACCGCGTCCTGATGGCGCAGGACTGGCTGGCCCGCACCTGTCTCCCGGTCTGGTTGCGGGCCGCGGAGCTCGGGGATGACGCGTCACGGCTTCGCGGTCTCGCACCCCTTCGCGACGCCGAAGGCCGGGGGCGGATGGTGGAGATCGCCAAGGAGGTGGGCACCCGGGTAGGGCTCGGCGCGCCCTGCAGGGCCGAGGGCTTCCGGCTCTTCAGCCTCGCCGCAGCCGCGGCCGGCCACGCGGAGAGCGGCACGAGCCCGTGGCGGCACGTGGAATCCGCCGACCCGGACTCCGTACGGTGACCCGGGTGGCCCGCAACGCCGCCATGCGGGTGGCGCTGGCGGCGATCAGGCAGGCCGGGACGGGACCGCACCCCGGCGGCGCGAAGCCGGAGCGGCCCGACGGCGCCGCTTCCGGCGGCACCGTTTCCGGCCGCACCGTTTCCGGCGGCACCGTTTCCGGCTGCACCCCGGCCGAGCGGCGGAACGCTGCCGGCCGCGAGGAACGGGACCACGTCATGCGGGCCCGCGCCCGCGCCGCGCTCGAACCGGCCGTCGCGCTCCTGCAGCGCTCCGCGGTGGAGCTGTTCACCCACATGGCCGAGCCGCCCACGCGGAAGTGGCCGTACGAGGGCCGCACCCCCGCGGGCTGACCCGGAGCGCGAGACGGCAGATCATCTGCCTGCCGCGATCTCTAAGATGCACTTCATGTCCGCAGGGAGCGACAGACGAGGCGGCCCTGCCTCCCCCACGCACGTCCGTCATCCGCTGACGGACGCGCTCAGTTTCGTGTGGGCCGTCGTCCCGGCCGTCTCGTTGGGCCTGCTCAGCTGGCTGGTCCTCGGCTTCGCGGCGTACCGGACGAAGAGCCGGGCCACGGCCGTCGTCGCAGGCGGTCACCTGGCCGTGCTCGTGTTCCTCGTCTCGACCGCCGGGGTGCGGAACTTCCCGCAGGACGACTGGCGCAACCAGCTGGCGCTGTGGGTCTGGGTCCTCGGCGTCTGCGCGGGCGGCACCGTGCACGCTTTCGTCATACACAAGCGGGTCTTCCCTCCCCGGGCCCTGCCCGGGGAGGAGGGCCCGGCCGGCGCCACCGCGGGCGACGGGCGTCAGGTCGTGGCCGGGCCCAAGGGGATCGCGGTTCCGCTGAGTTACCTCTGGGCTCTCGTTCCGCTGCTCACGCTCGGGTTCGCCACCTTCCTGGTGGTGGGCTCCGCGGCGGTCCGCCTGCGCAGCCGCGTGCAGGCAGCGGCGGCAGCCGGATACCTCGTGCTGTTCGCGGCCCTCATCATCGTCGGCGACCCGGTCATGTCCCTGCCGGACACGGACTGGCGCGCGCAGCTGTACTACTGGTCCTGGTCGCTGAGCTCGTGGTGGGGCGGCACCTTCCACGCCTTCGTCCTGCGGCAGGCGGTGTTCACGCGACGACCGGCTCCCGTCCGGGGCCCGGTCCCGACTCTTGCGGCCGGCCCGCCCCCACCGCCGGCCCCGCCCCCGGCCGCCCCCGCCCCCTTCATCGGACCGTACCGGCTGGTGCAGCGGCTCGGCGGCGGCGGGCAGGGGGTCGTGCACCTCGGCCTCACGCCCACGGGCGAAAGGGTCGCGATCAAGGTGCTGCACGCTTCCGTCGGAACGGCCGCGGAACATGAGAGCTTCCTGCGCGAGGTCGCGGCGGCGCGGCGCGTCCCGCCGTTCGCCACCGCACCCGTCATCGACGTGGGCGTCGCCGGCGACGCCGCCTACATCGTCAGCGAGTACGTCCCCGGCCCGTCGTTGGAGACGTACGTCCGCCGGGGACGGCCCATGGACGGGGACGGCCTGATCCGTCTGGCGATCGCGACCGCCGCCGCCCTGCGGGGAATCCACGCCATGGGCATCGTCCACAGGGACTTCAAACCCGCCAACATCCTGCTCGGTCCCGACGGCCCACGTGTGATCGACTTCGGTGTGGCCAGGGCCCTCGACCACCTGACGCTGACGGCGGGGGGCGCCAAGGGGACGCCGCCGTACATGTCGCCGGAGCAGGTGTCCGGACAGCGTGCCGGCCCGCCGTCCGACGTGTTCAGCTGGGCCTCCACCATGTATTTCGCGGCGACCGGACGCCTCGCGTTCGACGGCCCGTCCGTCTACGTGATCTCCCATCGCATCCTCGGTCACCACCCGGACGTGTCGGTCCTGCCCGAGCCTCTCCGGCATCCGGCGGCCGCCTGTTTCAGCAAGGACCCCGGGACCCGGCCGACCGCCGCCCAGCTCATGCTCGCGATCACCCGATAGGCGCCGGCCCTGCCGCCCGCCGAGGCCGCCGTGACTGGCCAAGACGTCCGGCACGAGGTCATACGCGCCGGAGGAGCAGGGTGACGAACCCGAGAGCACTCCGGTAGCCGCCGAGCCACATGTCGCGATGCTCCCTCATCACGGCCAGGGCGTGGTCGCCGTCGGGCCCGGGGTTGTCCGCGGCCCAGCGCGCCAGCGTGCCGGTCCACGACCACTCGTACTCGTCCCACTCCGCCGGGTCGCTCACATGGGCGTAGACGGTCAGCCATCCCTTGGACTCGGCGGCCTCCACCGTGCCCGCGAGATCCGGGTAATCGCCGATCGCTTCGGCGGCCTCGGGAGCGGGAGGGCGTTCCCAGTAGCCCTCCCCGACGAGCGCGAGACCACCGGGCCGTACGAACCGGATGAGAGCCTCCATCGTCTCCGTCAGCCCGCCGAGGGCGTGCGTCGAGCCGACGCACAGCGCCAGGTCGTACGGCCGGGCGGCCGTGAAGGCGTCGGCCGGCATCGCGTGGAGCGTCAGCCGGTCCGCCAGGCCTCGCCTGACGGCCGCCTCGTTCGCGGCGGTCACGGCGTGCCGCGAGATGTCGACGCCGTCGGCCCGCGCGGACGGGTGGAGTTCGAGCGCCCGGAGCGACCACTCGCCCTGCCCGCATCCCAGGTCGAGGATGCGGGCGTCCTCCGGCAGCGCCGCGCGGCGCAGCAGCCGATCGAGGTTGGCCTCCGAGATGGGCGCGGCGATCGGGTGATCACGATGGGCGATGGCGCTGAGCAGGTGTCGATCCACCTCCTCATCCTTCCAGGGAGGACAAAGCGCCCGCAGGTGCTTATCCGGGCACCGCGACGCCCTCCGGCGCGCGATCGCATACGCCGTGGCGGCTCAGCCGGTCCAGGAGCTGTTCATGAAGGACATCGTCATCGGCACCATGAGCGGCCCGATCACCGCGGCGTAGAGGATGATCACCCACCGTTGCCGGGCGCCCGCCCGGCCGATGAGCACCCACAGCGGCCACCACAGCAGCGCCGACCTGGGGATCGACATGTAGAACGTGGAGGTGACCAGCGCGCCCAGCTGCAGCCCGACGTAGACGAACTCGGCCCAGCGGCGGGTGACGAGCAGCCAGACGAGCAGCAGCACCCCCACGATCGCCGCCGCGATCTCGAGACGGAACATCGGCGCGAACCCGCCGTCGCCGCCGGTCGAGTCCCACGTGGTGCGGAACGCCTCCCAGGGCCAGACCGGTTTCCGCCCCCATCCGGTCTGCTGCGCGTTGTTCCACGCCAGCCAGTCACCCGTACGGGAGTACTGGTAGGCGGCGTACGTGAGGATCGGCGCGAACGGCAGCACCAGCCAGGCCGCCCGCCACCAGCCCGCCCAGCCGTCCCTCCGGATGCGGCTGACGACGAACTCGACGATCAGTGCCACGGCCAGGAACAGGCCGGTGATCCGCACGCAGGACGCCCCGGCGGCCAGAGCGCAGGCCAGCGGCCAGGCCCGGCGCCGGGCGGCGAGCCAGGCGGGCACCGCGAAGGCGAGGAAGAGCGCCTCGGAGTAACCGGCGAACAGGAACACGGCCGGGGGGCACAGCAGCAGCGCCAGGACGGCCCAGCGTCCCGCCCCGGCGGGTCCCTCGAAATCGGCGAGCCGGGCCAGCGCCACCATGGCCACGGCGCCGGCCACGAACGAGATGATCAGACCGGCCAGCGTCCAGTCGTCGACCACCAGGTGGACCAGCCGCAGCGCCAGCGGCATGCCGGGAAAGAACGCCGGCAGCCCGGGATCGGGCTCCAGGTTCGGATCGCCGTCGTACCCGAACTCCGCGATCTTCCGGAACAGGTCGACATCCCAGTGTTTCCACCGCTCCAGCAGCGGTGCCTTGCTCTGGCCGGACACGATCAGTGCGCCGTAGACCGCCACGAGGACCATGCCCGCCCTCGTGCCCGCCCACAGCAGCAGGGCGTCCCGGACGGTGGCGCTGCGCCGCAGCGGTTCGGCGGCTGCCCTGCCGGCCGGGGGCGTCGCGGGCGCGGGAGCCTCCCCGTCCTGCCCGGCCCGCTCCCCACGCTCCGGGTCGTGCTCAGCTTCCTGGACGAAAGCCGTCACGTGCCCTCCTCTCGCACCTGCCGGCGCTCGCCGCGCGGTACGTCCCCCCGCTCCCCGAAGCGGAATCCGTCCCCCGGACCGCCGCGATGCCCGGCCGCCGCCTTGTGCGACCGAGGCCGTACACGGGCGAGCGGCGGCGGCGTCCATGATCGGAAATCATGTCAAGCGATCGAGGCGCCGCGCCAGGCCGAGCCGGGCTTACCCGGCCGCCCTCGCTTCCCCCGGACTGCGAGCAGCCGATGACCTCGGGATATTCGCCTCCAGGAGCCGGGGTGGCCGGCGCCTCGAATGAAAGTTACAGCGGAAAACCGGGAGAACCGGGCAATGCGGTGCCGAGTGCGGGCGCCCGGTCGCCGTCGTACCGGTGCCGCCGTTTTCGGCGGCGGTGCGATATGCGCGGGCGGCCGCCCTGTTCACAAGGCAGGCGTATCCGGACGAATCGGGGATATGTGACACAGGTGGGGTGCGGGGAAGACGTACGGCCGCTTCCGGGCGCGAAGCATTGCGTCTCGGGGGAAAGCACGACAACGGGCTCCGGGAATGCCGATTGCGTCCGATGAACACCTTGCCCCATACACGGAGAAGTCGTGACAATTTCCTCGCACGTCGCATCAATTCGCATCCATCCCTTTCACCGCCCCCGGACGGCGGCGCATGGCATGCCGCCGGTCCGTACCACCGCGACCCACGAGTGAGCGGCGGCCGGCGGCGAACGCAGGGTCGCCCACCCCGACGGCCCGCCCGACAGAAAGGATCGTGATGAGTCACTCAGCGCAGCGCCTGGGCGTGGTCGCCGAAACGGCGCCGGGCGAGACCCGGGTGGCGGCCACCCCGGCCACCGCCGCACAGCTGGTCTCGCTCGGCTACGAGGTGATCGTCGAATCGGGCGCCGGCGGACGGTCGGGCTTCACCGACGACGCGTACGCCGCGGCCGGGGCGCGGATCGCCGGCCGCGAGGAGACATGGGACGCCGACGTCGTGCTGAAGGTGAACGCGCCGGCGGCGGAAGAGATCGCGGCGCTGCGCGACGGCGCCACGCTCGTCTCCCTGATCGCCCCGGCGGCCGACCCCGGCCTGGTGGAGGCGCTCGCGCGGCGGCCGATCACCGTGCTGGCGATGGACGCCGTGCCGCGCGTCTCCCGCGCGCAGGCGCTCGACGTGCTGAGCTCGATGGCGAACATCGCCGGCTACCGGGCCGTCATCGAGGCGGCGCACGCGTTCGGGCGGCTCTTCACGGGCCAAGTGACCGCGGCGGGGAAGGTTCCGCCTGCCAAGGTCCTGGTGGCGGGTGCGGGCGTGGCCGGGCTGGCCGCCATCGCCACGGCGACCAGCCTCGGGGCGATCGTCCGGGCGACCGACCCGCGCCCCGAGGTCGCCGAGCAGGTGCGTTCGCTGGGTGCGGAGTTCCTCGACGTCGGGGTCGCACAGGTGTCGAGCGCGGACGGGTACGCCAGGGCGACCTCCGAGGACTACGACCGCCGTGCCGCCGAGCTGTACGCCGAGCAGGCCGCCGACGTGGACATCGTCATCACCACCGCCCTGATCCCCGGGCGGCCCGCCCCCCGGCTGTTCACGGCGGAGCATGTGGCGCGGATGCGTCCGGGCAGCGTCATCGTCGACATGGCCGCCGCGCAGGGCGGGAACGTCGAAGGCACCCGCCCAGGGGAGGCGGTCGTCACCGGAAACGGCGTGACCGTCATCGGCTACACCGACCTCGCGGGACGGTTGCCGGCCCAGGCCTCGCAGCTCTACGGCACCAATCTCGTCAACCTGATGAAGCTGCTCACGCCGGGCGGGGACGGGCGGCTGGTGCTGGACTTCGACGACGTCGTGCAGCGCGCGATGACCGTCGTCCGCGACGGCGAGAAGACGTGGCCGCCACCGCCCGTGCCGGTGAGCGCGGCCCCCGCCGCCGCCCCCTCCGCCCCTTCCGCCGCCCCCTCCGGCCCGCCTCCGGCACCCGCCCCGCCGCCCGGACGGCGACGCCATCTGGTCACCGTCGCCGCCGCCGCGTTGTTCCTGCTGACCGCGTTCTCGCCGAACGCGCTGATCGAGCACGTCACCGTCTTCGTCCTGTCGATCGTGATCGGCTACTACGTCATCGGCAACGTCCACCACGCGCTGCACACGCCGCTGATGTCGATCACGAACGCCATCTCGGGAATCATCGTCGTCGGCGCGCTGCTCCAGATCGGCCAGGGCGGCACGATCGTCGCCGTCCTGTCGTTCGTCGCGATCCTGCTGGCCAGCGTCAACATCGTCGGCGGCTTCGCCGTGACCCGGCGCATGCTCGGCATGTTCACGAGGAGCTGACCGTGAACCTCGCCACGGCCGCACAGGCCGCCTACATCGTCGCCGCACTCCTGTTCATCCTCAGCCTCGCCGGTCTGTCCAGGCACGAGACCGCGCGATCCGGCGTCACACTCGGGATCTGCGGCATGGCCATCGCACTGGCCGCGACGGTCGTCCTCGCCGCGGACGGCGGCGACGTCCTCGCACTGGTCCTGCTCGCGGCCGCGATGGCGATCGGCGCCGCCATCGGGCTCTGGCGGGCCCGGATCGTCGAGATGACCGCCATGCCGGAACTGATCGCCGTCCTGCACAGCTTCGTCGGCCTCGCCGCGGTCCTGGTCGGGTGGAACGGCTTCCTGGAGGTCGAGGCCGGCGGCGGGACCGCGGCGGAGCTTCCCGGCTCGCTGCTGGGCATCCACCACGCCGAGGTGTCCATCGGCGTGTTCATCGGGGCGCTCACCTTCACCGGGTCGGTCGTCGCGTTCCTCAAGCTGTCGGCCAGGATCGACACCAAGCCGCTGATGCTGCCGGGCAAGAACGTCCTGAACCTCGGCGCGCTCGCGGCGTTCGCGGTCCTGACCGTGCTCTTCGTGGCCTCCCCGAGCCTGGGGATCCTCATCGCGCTGACGGTCGTGGCGCTGCTGCTCGGCTGGCACCTGGTCGCCTCCATCGGCGGCGGGGACATGCCCGTCGTCGTCTCCATGCTGAACAGCTACTCGGGCTGGGCGGCCGCGGCGTCGGGGTTCCTGCTCGACAACAACCTGCTGATCGTCACCGGCGCCCTCGTCGGCTCGTCCGGCGCCTACCTGTCGTACGTGATGTGCCAGGCGATGAACCGCTCGTTCATCTCGGTGATCGCCGGCGGGTTCGGCATCGAGGCGGGCCCCGGCGGCGACCGCGACTACGGCGAGCACACGGAGATCACCGCCGCCGGCACCGCCGGCCTGCTGAAGGAGGCCAAGTCCGTCGTCATCACCCCCGGATACGGCATGGCGGTCGCGCAGGCGCAGTATCCGGTCGCCGAGCTCACCCGCAAACTGCGGGAGCGCGGCGTCGAGGTGCGGTTCGGCATCCACCCCGTCGCCGGCCGCCTGCCCGGTCACATGAACGTCCTGCTCGCCGAGGCCAAGGTGCCGTACGACATCGTCCTCGACATGGACGAGATCAACGACGATTTCTCCACCACGTCCGTCGTCCTCGTCATCGGCGCCAACGACACCGTCAACCCGGCGGCCGTGGAGGACCCGGACAGCCCCATCGCGGGCATGCCCGTCCTGCGCGTCTGGGAGGCGGACAACGTCGTCGTCTTCAAACGGTCGATGGCCACGGGGTACGCCGGAGTGCAGAATCCCCTGTTCTTCCGCCACAACACCAGCATGCTCTTCGGCGACGCCAGGCAACGCGTCGAGGAGATCGTCGCCGCCCTCTGACGCCGTCGCCCCGTGCCGGTCAGCGGGCGGGGGCGGTGCCGATGACGGAGGCGCCGATGACCAGATGCCCGGTGGGATCGCACCCGAGGAGCTCTTCGACGAGTTCGTCGCGGAGGGCCGCGGTGAACGTGATGTGCAGACCGGCCGCGGTGGCCAGCAGGTAGACGGTCTGGCTGAGGTGACCGACGTCCATCAGCAGCGCCCTGTAGACACGGGGAAAGGTGTACTTCCACTGGTTGCGGGCGATCACGCTGGTGTAGAAGATCAGCGCTCCGGCGCCGGCGACCCAGTCCTGGTCGCCGACCGCGGCCACGAGCCGCTCGTCGTCGAGTCGGCGGCCGAGGTGTTCGAGGCTGTGGTCGGCCGCGGCGTAGTGATAGGCGCCCGGGGCGAGGCCTTCGACATCGCGGGCGTAGAGGTAGACCTCGGTGGGATGCCGGGCCCCGCCGGACGGGCTGGTCTTGAACACCCGCTGCCAGGAGTCGGTCAGCACTCCGCCGGGGTCGAGGGTGACACCCGCCTGGGTCAGGGGGCCGTCGACCCGCGGCAGAGGTCCGGCGGCGGTCTTGAGCAGGGCGGCGACGACGTCCAGCGGCAGCGCCGCGCCGCCGAAGCAGCGGCGGCTGCGGCGCCGGTGCAGCACGTCGATCAGGTCGCGGTGACGCCAGACACCGGGATCGGCATGGGGATCGGGATCGGGCAGCGCGTGGCGGGAGACGGCGGGCAGGGACCAGAACGCCGGTGGCGGCGGGTCGGTGAGGACCTTGGCTTCGAGTTCCTCGTTGTCCTGCTCGGCCGTGCGCATGGCGGTGCTCGCGTGGGAACGACTGGAGAAGTGGTAGGCGCGGGCCAGGGGCCCCCACGGCCGCCAAGCCTGTTCGACGGCCTGTTCGCGTCGATGGCGAGGCCCGTCCTCATGGATCAGGACGTCGTTGTCCGCCAGGACCGTGGCGACCTTGTGCCAGTGGGCGGCCTCGCCGGGATCGTCGGCCATCTCCCGTACGGAGTCGAGCGGGCGGAAACCGGTGAACCAGCGCAGCACCCGCTCGACCCCGTCGGCGAGGGCGAACTGGCGATGGTCGAGGTAGTCGTCCCAGACCAGCCGGCCGGCGTCCCAGAGCAGGGCGCCGCAGGCGGACAGGCGCACGTTCACGATGGCGTCTCTTCTCTGGTCGAAGCGGTCCACCGGCGCGGCTCCACGTCCACGGACGGCTTCACGTCACGGGTGGTGGTTCGGCGCGGGCGGCAGTTCGGCGCGGGCGGCCGCCAGGCCGCGGCGGGCCGCCTCCAGGTGCGGATGGTCCGGCGCGGCCCGCCGTAGCGCCTCGATCGCCCGTCCGTAGCAGGCCTCGGCCTGATCGGGCCGGCGGCGGGCGCGGTGCAGCGCGCCGAGATTGATCAGGGTGACGGCCGACTCCGGATGTCCCGGGCCGAGGACCGCGTCCTTGACGGCCAGTGCGCGCGCGTAGCGGGCCCGCGCCTCATCGAGGTCTCCCCGCCGGTGCGCCAGGGCGGCGAGGTTGTGCAACGCGGCGGCGACGTCGTGGTGTTCCGGGCCGTACGCCGCCTCGGAGACGGCAAGGGCCTTCCGGAGCAGCGCCTCGGCCTCGGCGGGGCGCCCGCAGCCGTCCACGAGCGCGGCCCAGGCGGCGAGGTCCGCGGCCACCCTCGGATGCCGCTCGCCGAGGAGCCGGGCCCGCACCTGCGTCGCGCGCCTGGCCCACGGCTCGCCCGCCTCGTGGTCGCCGCGCGCGTGTGCGAGCCCGCCCAGGTTGTGACAGACCGTGGCCACGTCCTCGTGCTCGGGGCCGCGCGTCTCCTCCAGGATCTCGAGGGCGCGCAGGTACAGGGCCTCGGCCTGCCGGAAGCGGCCCGTGTACTTGCCCAGCACGCCCCACTCGTTGCAGAGCGCGGCCACCTCGGCCGATCGCGGGCCGAAGGTCCGCTCCGCGACGGGGAGAGTCAGGGCGAACAGCAGCCCGGCCCTGCGGTAGTCGCCGCGCATGCGCCACAGGGTCGCCAGCTCGATCTGGGCGCGGACCCGCACCACCGTCGGGCCATCGTCACGCCGAACCTGCTCGTCACACCGAACCTGCTCGTCACGCCGGGCCTGCTCGTCACGCCGGGCCTGCTCGTCGCGCCGGGCCTGCTCGTCGCGCCGGGCCTGGTCGGCGGCGGCCCGCAGGGCGCGCTCCGCCTCCGTGAAGGCGTTCTCGCCGCGTCGCCGCACGCCCTGCCGCAGCAGTTCCTCCGCCGGCGACTGCCCCGCGGCGGAGCCGGGATCCGCCCTGCCACTCACCGACGCCTCCGAGCCGCCTCGCCACACCGGGGGGCGGTTGTGCCCCCCGGTGTCCCCCGGTGTCCCCGGGCCCCCGCATTCCGTTGTCGCGGCGTTCGTCCTCCAGGCTCGCCGGAGCCCGGAGGCGGACGCGCACCGCGTCACGACAGGCCGGGAGCGGCACGCGGACGCGCGCCTTCCGGGCCCGTCACGGTCTCACGCCTCGATGAGGATCTCGTTGTGGTTGTAGGTCAGCGCGGCGTCCGGCTTGCCGTACGCGTCCTCGTGAATCTCGAACACCGCGCTCTCGTTGTGGTTGAAAGTCAGCGCGGCGTCCAGCCCGACGTCCAGCCTGGCGTACGCGTCCTCGTGCGCCTCGAACACCGCGCTCTCGTTGTGGTTGACAGTCAGCGCGGCGTCCAGCCCGACGTCCAGCCTGGCGTACGCGTCCTCGTGCGCCTCGAATATCTCCGACTTACGCTGGGACATTGGTGTCGCTCCTTTCGCGAGCTCCCGTGCCGGCGGTCATACGACCTCGTCACCGGAGCGAGGGTCACCATGGCAGCACCCGCTGCTCAGGCTCTGACTTACGTACGATCCCAAGAGGCGCGACCGTCACGACATATCCACTATTCGGTGAAATAGCCGGAATACTGGTTATGCGCCTCTGACCCATTCGATTGAGGCCGCCGCCGGAGACGGCGTCGATCCGGCGGTGGCGAGCAGGCGCCGAGGTTTGCCGCGGCCTCGCGGGGTAGCCGCGTGGCGCATGACGGAGTATGGAATCCACGCCTCCCACGAGCAGATCCCGCCCGCCGACCTACTCACCGCGATGATCGCCGCCGAGCGCGCCGGCTTCGACTGCGCAATGTGCTCCGACCACTTCTCCCCCTGGAGCGAACGTCAGGGCGAGTCGGCCTTCGCCTGGTCCTGGCTCGGCGCCGCCCTGCAGGCCACCGGCCTCACCTTCGGCGTCGTGAACGCGCCCGGGCAGCGCTACCACCCGGCGATCGTCGCCCAGGCGATCGGGACCCTCGGCGCGATGTTCCCCGGCCGGTTCTGGGCCGCGCTGGGCAGCGGCGAGTACAGCAACGAGCACATCACCGGCGAGCAGTGGCCGCGCAAGGAGGTCCGCGACGCGCGCCTGCGCGAGTGCGTGGACGTCATCCGCGACCTGCTCGACGGAAAGACGGTCACGCATGACGGCCTGGTGACCGTGGACCGTGCCCGCCTGTGGACGCGCCCGGACACCCCGCCGCCGTTGATCGGCGCGGCGGTGAGCACCGGTACGGCGGCCCGGTGCGCGGAGTGGGCGGACGGCCTGGTCACGGTCAACGCCCCCGAAGAGCACCTGCGTCAGATGATCGCGGCGTACCGCGACGCGGGCGGGCGCGGGCCGGTCTGCCTCCAGGTTCACCTGAGCTGGGCGCCGACCGAGGAGGAGGCGGAGGCGATCGCCCACGACCAGTGGCGCAGCAACGTCTTCGGCCCGCCGGTCTCCTGGGACCTGGAACTGGTGGAGCACTTCGACGTGATCTCCGAGCACGTGACCGCCGAGCAGGTGCGCCGCGTGGTCAACGTCTCCGCCGACCTCGACCGGCACGTCGAGTGGCTGCGCGGCTACGCGGCTCTCGGTTTCGACCGCGTCTACCTGCACCACGTGGGCCAGGACCTGCTGCCGTTCATCGAGACCTTCGGCGCCAAGGTCCTGCCTCGGCTGCGCTAGATCGTTGCGAGACCGGCATGAAGGGTGCCGGAGATGCTCAGCTGGTCGGCGTCGGACTTCCCCGGCGACCCCGCGGCCGCGGCGGCGGAATCACTGGTCCTGGACCGGCAGACCGCCCTCGTACGGCAGTGGTTCGCCGAGCGCGAGGGCTACCCGGAACCGTGGCGCCGGGCGGCGTTCACCAGTGACCACTGGGCGAGATTGTCGGTCGCAGAGCTCGCCGAACTGGAAGAGCACCTCCTGGCCTTGTTCACCACGCTGGCCGACCGGGAGATTCCCGACGACGGGCAGGAGCGCACGCTCGTCTTCCTGACCGTCCGCGCCGTGCCGGGCCGGCCGTGACCACGACGCCGGTCGTACACGGTGGGCCGCTGCGGTCGCGCGACTTCCGGCGCACGGGACTGGTCCTCTTCGCCGCCGCGGGCTTCGGCACCGGGCTCGGCGTCGTGGCGTCGAACGTGCTGACCGGCACCTTCCGTCAGCGCTACTGCCCGGCGGAACTGTTCGGGCGGACCACCGCGACCACATCGGCGCTGAACTACGGCGCGATCCCCCTCGGCGGGCTGCTCGGCGGCGTGCTGGGCGATGCGATCGGTGTGCGCGAGACCCTGGGGCTGATGGCCGTCGTCCAGCTCCTCTCACTCGCCGTCCTGCTGCTCGGTCCCTTCCGCTCCCTGCGTGACTTCCCCGCGGCGCCCCCTCGCGTGTAGCCGGTGCGCACAGGGGCGGCTCATCGCGAGCCGGCCTCGGCGGCCGGTGATTCCGTGACGCCCTGACCGCTCAGGCAGTCGCGTGCCGACGTGCGGAACGCGGCCACCAGCCGGCTGCGGTCCGCGGCCCGGGTCGCCACGACGACGTGACCCGGTTCGACGCCGTGCAGCGGGATCGCGGTGAGGTCGGGGCGGATGCCGGCCGCGTGCAGGGCGGCCGGGACGATGGCCACCGCCTGCCCGGCCGCTATGTATTCGAGCTTGTCCTCGATGGTCTCGACAGGGGGTCCGCCGGGCGCGGGGCGGCCTCCCGGCCGCGGGTCGATGCGCCAGTACGCGTCGAACTCCGGATCGGGGAAGCGGGGAATCGGCTCGCCGTCGATCTCGTCGAGGGTGACCGACTCCTTGCCGGCCAGCCGGTGCCCGACCGGCACGAGCAGCATCTTCGGCTCGTCGTAGAGGATCGTCACGCGCAGGTCGTCGGTTCGCAGTGGCAGCCGGGTGATCGCGGCGTCGACCCGCCGGTCGAGCAGGGCCTCGCGCGGCTCGTTCCACTCCAGGTGCAGCGTGCGTACGTCGGCGTCGGGATGCTTGTGCCGCAGGTTCCGCACCGCCGGGGTGACGATCACGCCCGCGGTGTAGCCGACGGTGATCCGGGTGGGCTGTGCGGCGGCACGGGCGACGGCGGCGGCCTGTTCCGACGATCGCAGCAAGGCGTGTGCGTGGGGCAGGAAGGCCTCACCCGCTTCGGTGAGCCGCGTGCCCTGCCGCGTACGGTCGAGGAGCCGCGCGCCTACCTCGGCCTCGAGACGGCTGATCTGCCGGCTCAGCGACGGCTGCGCGATGTGCAGCTCGGCCGCGGCGCGGCCGTAGTGCAGGTGTGACGCGACCGTGGTGAAGTAACGCACCAGCCGGAGATCGAGATCCGTCATGCCCAGATCGTATTACGTGTTCCGGAACAGGTCTTTGATCAGCGGCAACGCGCGTCCCTACCGTGAGATCCATGCCTACTACCAATGAGATCGCGGTCCGGCGCTTCTACGAGGCCCTCGCCACCGGCGACACGACGCTGGTCGACGAGGCTCTCGCCACCGGCTGGGAGGCCGTCCCCGCCATGCGGACCGGGCCCGGCCCGGACGGATGGAAGAAGAGCATCGATCACCTTCGCGGCGTGTTCTCCGGCCTGACCGTCACGATCGAGCACGTCGTCGAGTCCGGCGACATGGTGGCCGTGCGCTCGGTCGGCCGCGGCGTACACGCCGGCGAGCTGCTCGGCGTCGAGGGCACGGGCCGCGAGGTCGAGTTCCGGGCGTCGGACTTCCACCAGGTGATCGGCGGCCGGATCGTGCGGACGTGGCACCTGGAGGACTACTTCGGGATCGCGCACCAGCTCGGATTGGAGTTCACCCGTGGCGCTTGACGGAAAGACGGCGGTCGTGACCGGAGCGGCGCGGGGCATCGGGTACGCGTACTGCCGGCGGCTCGCCGCGGACGGCGCGAACGTGGTCGCCGTCGACATCGACGACCCGGCCGACGGCGTGAAGGAGCTGGAGGGCGGCGGCGACAAGCTGGGGCTGGTGTGCGACATCGGCGAGCCGTCGCAGGTCGACGCCGTGGCCGGCACGGTCCTCGACCGGTACGGCCGCTGCGACATCCTCGTCAACAACGCCGCAATCTTCCCCTTCACCGACCTCGACCACGTGACGATCGAGCTGTGGCGCGCGGTGCAGGCGGTCAACGTCGAGGCGATCCTGCTGTTCGCCCAGGCGTTCGCCCCCGGGATGCGCGCCGCGGGGTGGGGACGCATCGTCAACACCGGCTCGGGCATCACCCTGACGCAGAACCGCGACCTCGCGTACATGACCAGCAAGGGCACCGTCCACGCGCTGACCCGGGCGCTCGCCAACGAGCTCGGCGACAGCGGCATCACGGTGAACGCGATCGCGCCCGGGCTGGTGGCGACCGAGGGCTTCCTGGGCCGCGCCCGCGCGAACGGCCCGACGGCCGACGAGGTGTTCGCCCGGATGACGGCCATGCAGACCATCAAGCGCCGGTCGGTCCCGGAAGACCTCGGCAACGCCCTCGCCTTCCTGGTCTCGGACGACGCCGACTTCATCACCGGCCAAATCCTGCACGTCGACGGCGGCGTGACGCGTACGGGAGCCTGACCGTGCTCGTCCGCTCCCGGCCGGAGCTGCGCGGGATGAAGACGGTCGCCGTTCGAATCCATTCCGCAGTGGGATCCTCCGATTACCATGTGGGCAGAGCCATACCTGTTCGGGTGAATGGCTCGAAATGCCGAAAAAAAGGATAAATCCCCCCATGAAACGACGGGTTGCCCTGGCGGTCGCCGTACTGATCGCGTCCGTCCCGGTGGGCGCGGGTCCCGCCGCCGCACAGGCAGGTGCGCCCGACCCCGTACGCGCGCTCCAGCGGCAGTTCCGGAGCGAGCACGGCGTTCGCATCTCGGAGACCGACCGATTCTTCTACGGCGGGAAGTCGAAGGCCTCCGGGAACGGAATCCGGGTCACCGGGGTTCTGCAGCTCGGCCGCACGGGTCCGGTGGCCGCGCGATTCACCTGGTGGTCGATCAAGGGGACCTCGTCCGGGAAGTCGGACCCCTACCGCGTCGTCCGCGTCGGCAAGGACGCGTACGACGCGGCCGACCGGTATCCCGGTCCGGTTCCCGGCGGCAAGGAGTGGATCCGGTTCCCGAGCAGGCACCGGGGGCAGACGGGCCGGGACCTGGCCCGGGACGCCAGCCTCCAGCCGATCGACGTCTACGATCCGTCCCTGATGAAGGCCGTGCTGAAGCGCTCGACGAGCACCCCGGTCTCCGGCGGCCGCCTCTACAAGGGCACGATGAGCCGCAAGGAGCTGGGCAGGCTCGCGAAGGGCACCGTCGTCGACTGGACCTCGGGGCGGCCGATCGGCGCCAAGAGCAAGGGAAAGATCACCTGGCGGCTCTGGGCGGGCCGCGACGGCCTGCTCAAGCGCCTGGTCACCGCCGACACCGTGGGGCAGGGCAAGGATCCACTGGTCAAGCGGAGCGACACCCGCTACACCGGCTGGGGATGCCCGGTCGTCATCACCGCCCCGCCGGCCGACGAGGTCATCGACGAAGCCGACCTGCTTGACTACATCCGGTCGCAGAACACGCCCATCCCGGAGGATTCCGGGAACACCTGAGCCGTTCCTCACCTCCTCCTGCCGTACAAGCGAGCCGAGCTCCCCGCCCGGCCTACTTCCCGGCCTCGGCGGGCAGGAGCTCCGGGCGCGGGTGACGGATGGGAGTCAGGGTCGCGCACAGGGCGGTCGCCACGCAGGTGATCCCCGCCGCCAGGCACACGACCACGACGCCGTAACGGGCGGCCCCCCAGGTCAGCAAGGCCGCGCCGACCGGGCCGAGGGCGGCGTGGATGGTCCAGAACGCCGAGGTGACACGTCCCAGCAGGCGATCCGGGGTCACCTCCTGCCTCAGCGACATGGAGCAGATCCCCGCGGTGCCCCTGCAGAAGAGGAGGACGGTCGCCGTCACCGCCACCGTGGGAACGGTCGCGGACAGGCCGATGAGCGCGATGGCGACACCGCACAGCGCGTACGAGCCGATCCAGCAGGCACCGAATCCGAGGCGTCCGCGGGCGAAGCCGGCGAAGACGGCGGCGGCCATCGACCCGACCGCGGCGGACGCCAGCACGTAACCGGCCGCGCTGTCGGGCTGCCCGAGATCGTGCTTCAGATGGAAGATGATCAGGTCGTTCAGGCCCAGGGTGAGAAACGTCAGAAGCGACAGAAGGACCGTCAGCGACCGCAGCGCCGGGTGCCTCCAGAGGAACCGCGCGCCCACCAGGACGTCGTCCCAGCCCGCTCGCGGCACGGACGGCGGCGCCTCCCCTCCGGCGACGGCGCTCCGCGACCGCGGGCGGACGAAACACAGGCCGACGGCGGACACGGCGAAGCTTCCCGCGTCCGCCGCGATCGCCGCGGACGGGCCGTACATCGCGGAGACGAGACCGGCCAGCACGGGTCCCGTGATGTTCGCGAGAGAGTACGTCCCGTAGAGACGGCTGTTGGCCTTCATGATCTGGCCCTCGGCGACGAGGCCGGGCACGACGGTGACGTATGCGACCTGGAAGACCATGCCGAGGGCGGCGCCGATCGGCACGACGACGTAGAGGAGCCAGATCTGCGGAGACAGGAGCCAGGCGAGCGGGACGAGCGCGTAGACGAGCGCCCGGACGGCGTCGCAGGCGATCAGCAGGGCCCGCCGGTTCACCCGGTCGGCCAGCACCCCGGCGAAGATCCCCGCGAGGATCGACGCGGCCCCCGCCAGGCCGGTCAGCAGGCCCATCTGGACGACGGAGCCCGTCGCGCGGAGAACCAGCAGCGGCATCGCCAGAAGGGAGAAGGAGTCCCCCGCGACGGACAGGGTCTGTACGCCGAGAAAAACGGTGAAGTTCCGGTTTCTCCACAGTGGCCGGGGCCGCTCCCCCGCCGCGTCCCTGCCCACGGTTCTCCCTCAGCAGGTCTTCCCCCGGGCCCCCGGCGACTCCACCCGCGGACCTCACGCCATCCGCTCGCCACCGGGCGAGGCCGTGTGGCCCCCGATCACCGGCTCTCTGCCGCCGCAGCCTGATCGACCGGCTGATTTCGGCGGCCTGAGCGGATCCTTCCCCTCGGACCCGGTGCGACTCATGCCTCGCGGACGGAGAAGGGACCCGCCGGCGGAGTCCCCCGGGTGCCGGTGAGCGCGAAACGTCTTCCTTCGTTCAAGAATCAATGCCGCAACGCCAACCCCCGGATCGACGTGCCCGACGCGGGCATCACCTCAGCATCTCGCGCCGCACGGGGGCGAGACTCCCATCGGCCATACCGCACGGACCCATCCATCGTTTGGGCGGCTCGAGGCACCAGGCACCTCGGCTGCCAGGACTACGGAGATCCGGAATGTCGTCGCTGAATTCCGCGCAAGACGGGCCCGGTTTCGAGCAGATGCTGTCCGAGGCCTTCAAGGAAGGGCTGGATCTGCCGGCGGAAACCGACGTGACCACGCTGGTCTTCGGACAGCATCGGCACTGGGATTCGCTGGGCCACATGTCGCTCGTCATCACCCTTGAGCAAACCTTCGGGGTGTCGCTCGAGGAGAAGGACGTGCTGGAGATCGACAGTTTCGCCTCCGCCGCCGCCGTCCTGAGGGCGAAGAATCGCGCCGGCTCATGAGACCCGCGCTTCTGAGCTGGCTGGACCGGCCACCGTCCGGCACCGCCCTCGTGGACAGGCGGGCCGATCGGAGCTGGACCTACGCCGAGCTCGCGGCCGACGTCCTGCGGCGGGCCGCGGCCATCCCCAGCCGGCGCAAGTCCGTCGTGGCCTGCCTGTGTCGTACGGACGCCCAGTCGGCCATCTCCTATCTCGGCGCGATGGCGGCCGGCCACGCGGTCATGATGATCGACGGCGCCGCCGGCAGGGACGTGATAGCCCGCCTCCTGGATCTCTACCGGGTCGAGTTCCTGCTGGACGGCGACGGTTGCGAACGGCTGCACACATCGGACGGGCCCATCGACGACGAGCTGGCGGTCCTCCTCGGCACGTCGGGAAGCACGGGCAGCCCGAAATACGTGAGACTCAGCCGGCAGAACATCGATGCCAACGCCGCACAGATCGTGCGGATCCTCGGCATCGACGGCGGCGAACGGGCGGTGCAGGCCCTTCCGTTGCACTACTCCTACGGGCTCTCCGTCCTCAACTCCCACCTGTTCGCCGGGGCGTCCGTGGTGTTCCCCGGCGCCGGTCTCGTGCGACCGCGGTTCTGGGAGGCCGTGAGGGACACCGGGTGCACCTCCCTGGCCGGTGTGCCCTACACCTACACGATCCTCACCCGGGTCGGCTTCGAGGACATGACCCTGCCGGACCTGCGGACCCTGACCCAGGCCGGCGGCCGGATGGACCCCGGGACGGTGCTCCGCCTCGGACGGCACATGATCGAACGGGGCGGACGGCTCGTCGTGATGTACGGCCAGACCGAGGCGACCGCGCGGATCGCCTACGTACCGCCCGACCGGGTGCTGGACAAGCCGGACCGCGTGGGCGTGCCGGTTCCCCGGGGCCGTCTGTCGCTCGCCGCCGACGGGGAACTGCTCTATGAGGGACCCAACGTCATGCTGGGGTACGCGCGACGGCGCGCGGATCTCGCCTGCGGCGACGTCAATCACGGCCGGCTCGTGACCGGTGACCTCGCCGACGTCGACGACGAGGGTTTCTACTCGATCGTCGGCCGTAAGCGCCGCATAGCGAAACTGAGCGGTCAGCGGGTGAACCTCGACGAGCTGGAAATACTGTTGGTGTCACATGGCCGGGTGGCCGCGCTGGAGCTGTCGGGGCGGCTGGTCCTGGCGCGGGCGGGCGGTGACGCGGCGACGTCGAGGCATGAGCTGTCGCGGCACGCGGGCGAGCTCATCCGCATACCGGCCCGTTTCATCCGCGTCCTCGACATCGGCCGGCTTCCGCTGACCGGCACCGGCAAGATCGACTATGGAAGGCTCGCGGACGAACTGGACACCGGTCGTGACTGATACCGGTATCCGCGCCGGTACCTCCAGCGTGGAGGAGGACGGCACTGTGGAACACGACGAGATCGAGCGGCTGATCCGGTCGAGCGGAAGGGTCATCGGCTGCGTGGCCCCCGACGTCGAACCGGGCGTCGACGTGGCGAGCTGGATCAATGTCAGCCGGTTCGCCGACGCGTCGGGCGATGACAACCCGCTCTACCTCGACGTGCAGTACGGCGCTGGCTCGGTCCACCACACGATGCTCGCGCCCCCGGCGTTCGTCCTGGCGGTCCGCGCGCCCGCCTCGGCCGGGGTGCTCGATCTGGCGGAGCACCGGCTGACCGGCACGCTCCGCTCGTTGCACCTGAGCTGGGACGACACCGTCCGGCTGGGTGACGCCCTCGCCGGGCGCGTCTGCGTGAGCGATGTCAGCCGGTGCCCCGCCGCGGACGGCCGCGCCCGGGCCCGCGTCCTGTCCACCGTCGAATACCAGCGCAACGGAGTAGGGTTCGCGCGCGGCTGGGCGGAGGTCGAGATCGCCCCGCTCGACGCGGACGGTTCGTCGTCCCCGCGCCGCTCGATCCACCGATACGAGCCGGCCGACGTCGAGCGGATGGTGCGGGAGCTGGACACCGAACAACCCCCCCGTGGCGCTGTCCCGCGCTTGTGGAGCGACGTCGCCGTGGGGGAGGCGACACCGGTCATGCTGAAGGGCCCGCTGACGCTGGCCGACCTCGAGCTGTGGGTCTTCGCCGAGGGCCGCCCGGTGCGAGCCGGCAACCTGCACCACGCGCGGCTGGCCGAGCTCAAGGGACGGCGGACGGCGAATCCGGTCACCGGGTGGCCGGTCTGGGACAGGGCCGAGACCTCGCTGGATTCGGCGGCCACGGACCCCTGCGGGCCCAGCGCGCCCGGAGGACTGCTGTTCACACTCGCCGGCCAGCACGTGACGCACTGGATGGGCGACGACGCGTTCCTGCGGCAGCTGAGCCTGCGCATCACGCAGCCCTTCCGTTATGGCGACGCCCTGCGGCTGACCGGAACCGTCGTCGACCGATACACGGCGACCGACGAGGCGCGGACCCGCTATCACGCGGTCACCCTCCGGGTGGCGGGCAGGAACCAGCTCGGCGAGTCCGTTGTGGAGGCGCACGCCGTCGTGTTCTTACCGGACCATGGAAAGCCGGTCAGGCTCCCCGTACGCGGAGGACTGACCTGTGACGTACCGCTGGAGAACTGATGCAGACGTTCGACGAGGCCCTGACGGAGTTCATCGAACGAAGCAGGCGACTCCTTCACAAGGAAAGCCCGGAAGACCTCCCGCCGCCGCATCCCGCGCCGCCCGTGAACACCGACGCCGTCGCCGTGCCCGGCGCGCTGATCCTGACAGAGGACCTGATCCGGCGTTACGCCTACGCCATCGGCGACGACAACCCGCTCTACACCGATCCGGCCTATGGGGAACGGTCCTGGCTGGGCAGCCAGGTCGCCCCTCCGACCATCCTCATCCACGTCCGATTTCCGGCCGACCACGGCGCGCAGCGACCGCAGGGATATCCCGTGGCGAACTTCCTGTCGGGGGTGGCGTGGGAGTTCTACGACGTGCTGCGTCCCGGAATGCGTTTCACCTCGTCGAAGATCCCCCGCGAGCTCGTCGTCACCCGCGGGCGGCAGGGGAAGGTCATCTTCCATCATTCCGAGAACTTCTACTGGACCAACTGCGGCGCGCTGAAGGCCAAGGCCTACGGGCGCCTCATTCATCTGCCGGTGGAGCAGATGGGCGGGACCCGCGTGATGCCGGTCGAACGGCTGGGCGAGCGGATGCTCTACGACCTCGAGCCCCACCGCTACTCATCTTTCGAGATCGACAAGCTCGGCGAGGCGCTCGAGAGGGAGCAACGCCGTGGTGCTCGCGTGTTGTTCTGGGAGGATGTCGACGAAGGCGACGAACTTCCGAACATCGTGCAGCCTCCGTACAGCATCCGCGACGCGCTGACCTATCAGTCGGTGGACCACGGGCTCCTGGCCGCCTTGGACGGCACGCGCCTCGTGCGTGCGTTCCGGCCCGCCTACCTGCGGTCGCGCCGGAACCCGGCCTTCGCCCGGACCCATCCCGTGACCGGATGGCCCTACACCCCCTACGACGAGCACGAGGACCGGCATCTCGCGCCCTATCGGTGCCAGCCGCTGCCCTTCGACTTCGGCATCCAGCGCGCGCAGGCGCCGATCCGGCTGCTCACCAACTGGGCGGGCGACAACGCGTTCGTGCACCGCATGTACACCACCATGCGCAGGCCGATCTTCTACGGCGACGCGTCCATCTACACGGGGAAGGTGATCCGCAAATACATCGCGGAGAAGACGGATGCGACGGGACGAGCCATGTCATACGCGGCGGTGGCCGTCGAGATCGTCGGCCTCAACCAGCGTGACGAGGTCCACTGCCTCGGATACGCGACCGTGTTCCTGCCCTCGGCGGCCCTGGGCCGGCCGGTCCTGCCGGTTCCCCACGCCGGCCCTCCCGAGTACGTGCCGTTCGACGTGCACCGTCGCGCCGAATGGTTCTAGGCCCGCCGTAATCGATGACATCGCGGTGCCGGGGAAGGCCGGGTCAGGCCGCACGCGAGGCGCGCACTACTTCCCGCCACTTTCACCATATATCAGATCCGCGCGCCTCATGAGGCGTCGAAAAGTGCTTCATACTTGCCCGTTGCGAACCGGCCCGACGAGCGATGGAGCAAGCAGATTGCGCTACGTGATGGGTTTCGAGCAGATCGACTCGACGAATGTCGCGGACGTCGGCGGAAAGGGGGTGCACCTGGGCGAGCTCTCGCGCATCGACGGCATCCGTGTGCCGGACGGTTTCTGCGTCACGACGGACGCCTTCCAGCGGGTCGTGGCCGAGGTGCCGTCGATCGACGCTCAGCTTGACCTGCTGTCGCGGGTGGAACCGGACGACCGCGCGGCGATCCGCACCCTGAGCGCGGATGTCCGCCGCGCCGTCGAAGGCGCCGCGATGCCCGGCGATCTCGCGGCGGCGATCGGCGAATCGGTCGCCCGGCTCGGGGAGCACGCCTCCTACGCGGTGCGTTCCAGTGCCACGGCCGAGGACCTGCCGACCGCGTCCTTCGCCGGCCAGCAGGACTCGTACCTGAACATCGTGGGCCTGGCGGAGATCCTCCGGCACGTGCGGCGATGCTGGGCCTCGCTGTTCACCGAACGGGCGGTGATTTATCGGCGCCGTAACGGCTTCGACCACCGGAAGGTGCGGATGGCCGTGGTCGTGCAGCGGATGGTGTTCCCGGACGCGGCCGGGATCCTGTTCACCGCGGACCCCGTGACCTCGAACCGGAAGGTCGCCACGGTCGAAGCCGGGTGGGGGCTCGGCGAGGCGCTCGTCTCCGGTCTGCTCTCCGGGGACGTCTACACGGTGCGCGACGACCGGGTCGTCACCGCGACGGTCGCCACCAAACCGCGCTTCGTCCGGGCGTCGCCGGGAGGCGGCACCCAGGACGCACCGGTCGAGCCGCAGCGGCAGACGCGGCCGGCTCTGACGGACGCCCAGGTCGTGCGCCTGGTGCGGCTGGGACGGCGGATCGAAGCGCACTTCGGCCGGCCCCAGGACATCGAGTGGTGCCTGGCCGGCGACGAGTTCCACATCGTGCAGAGCCGGCCGATCACCACGCTGTTCCCCGTCCCCCACACCGATGACCAGGAGAACCACCTCTACGTCTCCGTCGGTCACCAGCAGATGATGACCGACGCGATGAAGCCGCTGGGACTGTCCCTGTGGCAGCTGACGACCCCCCGGCCGATGCACGAGGCGGGCGGACGGCTGTTCGTCGACGTGGCCCCCATCCTGGCGACCGCCGCGGGTCGCGCGTACATGATCGGAACCCTGGGGAAATCCGACCCGCTGATCCGGGACGCGCTGCAGACCGTCGTCGACCGCGGCGACTTCCTCCGCTCACTTCCGGACGAGGAATCCGGCGAGAAATCCGGCCCCGCGCCCGCGGGTGACGCCCCCGCACCGATCGAGACCGATCCGGCCGTCGTCACGCAGCTGATCCGGCGCAGTGAGGCGTCCGTCGCCACCCTGCGGCGCGAGATCCAGGACCTGTCCGGGCCGGCGTTGCTCGACTTCATCCTGGCCGACATCGCGGAGCTGAAGCGCATCCTGTTCGACCCGCGGAGCACCCAAGTGATCATGGCGGGGATGGAGGCGGCCTGGTGGCTCAACGACCACCTCGAAACGTGGCTGGGCGAGAAGAACGCGGCCGACGCCCTCACGCAGTCCGTCCCTCACAACGTCACATCGGAGATGGGGCTGGCGCTCCTCGACGTCGCGGACACGATCCGGCCGCACGCGGACGTCGTGGCGTTCTTGCAGCGCGTCGTGGACGAAGGCCGCGACGGTGACGGCTTCCTGGACGAGCTGGCCGCGCTGCCCGGCGGGCGGGACACACGTGACGCCATCCGGGGCTATCTCGACAAGTACGGCATGCGGTGCGCGGGCGAGATCGACATCACCAGAACGCGCTGGAGCGAGCACCCCGCCACGCTCGTTCCCAGCATCCTCGGCAACATCAGGAACTTCGAGCCGGGCGCCGGCAGGCGACGCTTCGAGCAAGGACTCCAGGAGTCGCGGCGGAAAGAGCAGGAGCTGCTGACGCGGTTGCGCGCCCTCCCCGACGGGGAGCGGAAGGCCGAGGAGACCAAGCGGATGATCGACCGCGTCCGCACCTTCGCCGGATACCGGGAGTACCCCAAGTACGGCATGGTCAGCCGCTACTTCGCCTACAAGCAGGCGTTGCTGCGGGAAGCCGATCGCCTCGTCCGGTCCGGCGTCCTGCGCGAGACGGACGACATCTTCTTCCTCCGCTTCGAGGAGTTGCACGAGGTCGTGCGCACCAACGACGTGGACGCCGCACTCATCCTGGAAAGGCGGGAGGCGTTCCGGTCGTACGAGGCGCTCACACCGCCCCGGGTCCTCACGTCGGACGGCGAGACCATCACCGGCCGGTATCGGCGTGACGACGCCCCGGCCGGCGCGCTGGTGGGGCTCCCGGTCTCGGCCGGGACCGTCGAGGGTCGTGCCCGTGTCATCACGGACATGGCTCAGGCCGACCTCGAGGCGGGCGACATCCTGGTCACCGCCTACACCGACCCCAGCTGGACCCCGCTGTTCGTCGCCGTCGCCGGACTGGTGACGGAGGTGGGCGGCCTCATGACCCACGGGGCGGTGATCGCGCGGGAGTACGGCCTGCCGGCCGTCGTGGGTGTGGAGCGGGCCACCCGGCTGATCCGGGACGGGCAGCGGATCCGCGTTCACGGCACCGACGGGTACGTAGAGATCCTCGCCTGAACCGTCGCGGGGGTACGGTCCGGCCGCCCCCGCACGGCGAAGACGCCGACGGCGAACAGCGCCGCGAGGAAGACGCCGTCGGGCACCAGGAACCAGGCCCCGGGCAGCCCGAGAGCGCCGAGGATGCACGAGACGATCAACGCGACCCCGATCCACCACGGCAGCGTCCGCGCTTTCAGCACAGCGATGCCGAGGCAGATCGAGCCGGCGACCAGCGCCAGGAGCGCGACACCCTCGAAGATCGCGAAGCCCGGCGGTTCCTGTGCGGGGATGCCGCCGTGGCCGGCCAGATACGGCTTGACGAACGCCTCGGTGGTGCCTTCCCCGACGTTGAGCATCACCAGCGCGGCGAATACCCCGGCGTAGCCGACGATGTGCAGCTTCGGCGCACGCCCGGCGAAGGTCAGGATCACCGGCAGCCCCAGCGCGATGACGACGTCCCCGGCCAGCGCGATCCCCTCGAACAGCGGCCAGTTCCGGTAGCGGAACACCTCCTCGCCGCTGCCCGGCGCGAGCAGGTTGGCGGCGAGGTAGCCGACCGCCGCGACGATCGTGCCGACGATGAGCGCCCATCCGGCGAGGCGTCTCACGTTCACGGTCATGGTCATGGTCTCCTCCATGATTCGCAGCGCCGGGCGCTGTGCGATGCCGTCCGTCGGCGGCGCGTCCTCAGCGTCGGCCCCGCGTGCCCGCGGCGTCGTCGTGCCGCGGTCGGCACCGGTTCATCCCTCGGTCGCGAACCGCGGCGCCGGAAATGCGACCTGCGGATGACGCCACGCGAGCGCGCCCGCGGGTAACTTGCGGGTGTGATGGACGTGACGAACCCGGCCCGGGCCCGGGTGGAGTCGCCGGCGCGTGCGTGGCTGCGGCACAGACCGGCCGGGCTGCTCCCCGACGTGCTGCTCGCCCTTGCGATCACCGGCTTCGCCCAGGCCGACCTCGCGTTCCATCTCGACAACTCGACGCCGTACGGCCCGATGCCGGCCGTGGTCGCCAGCACGCTGGTGGCGACCTCGACCCTGGCGTTGCGCCGGGTGGCGCCGCTCGCCACTGCCGTGATCCTCGCGGTCGCGATCGCCGTGCCGATGCTGGCGACGCCGCTGACGGTCACGCTGTGGGGCGATCTCCTGCCCATCCTGGTGGCCGCCTACTCGGTGGCCCGGCACAGTGAGGCGGCGCGGGCCTTCATCGGCGTGGCGGCCGTCTGCGCCGGCCTGGTCGTCGTGTTCCTGCGCAACCCGGAGTCCGGCACCGTCGGCAACATCCCGTTCGTCGCGGTGCCGCTGGCGGTGTGCTTCGTCGCCGGCCGGGTGCTGCGTGCCCGCGCCCGCAGCCACTCCGACGACCGCGCCCGGGCCCGGCGGCTTGAGGCCGAGCGCGAGGAGGCGATCCGGGTCGCACTCGCCGACGAGCGCGCCCGCATCGCGCGCGAGCTGCACGACATCGTGGCCCACTGCGTCAGCGTCATGGTGGTCCAGGCGGGCGCCGCCGAGGACCTGCTCGACCGCGACCCGCAGAAGGCGCGAGCACCGCTGCGCGCCATCCAGGAAACCGGACGGCAGGCCGTCGGCGAGCTCGGGCGCATGCTCGGCCTGCTGCGCGGGGAACGCGCCCAGCTCGCGCTCAAGCCGCAGCCGGGCACGGCCGACCTGGCCGAACTGGTCGGCCACATGGCCGCGATCGGCCTGCCGGTCGAGCTCACCGTGGAGGGTCCGGGCCGCCCGCTCCCACCCGGCGTGGACCTGACCGTCTACCGGATCGTGCAGGAGGCGCTCACCAACGTGCTGAAACACGCCGCTCCGACCAGCGCGTATGTCAAATTGCACTACGACGACCGGTCCGTACGGGTGAGCGTCCGCGACACCGGGCGAACAGGCGGAGCGGGCGAAGCCGACACCGGCCGCGTCGGGCACGGCCTGATCGGGATGCGTGAACGGGTCGGGCTCTACGGTGGCTCGCTCGAGACGGCGGGCACGCCCGGCGGCGGCTTCACCGTGACGGCGCGGTTGCCGCTGGAGGCGGGCCAGCGATGATCAGGGTCCTGCTCGCCGACGACCAAGCCCTCGTACGCGGCGGTTTCCGCTCGATTCTCGAGGGTCAGGACGACATCGAGGTGGTCGGCGAGGCGGTCGACGGCCTCGAGGCCGTCGAGCGGGGGTCGGTGCTGCGGCCCGACGTCATCCTCATGGACATCCGCATGCCGCGCCTGGACGGCATCGAGGCGACACGCCACCTGCTGAACGGCGGCGCCTGCCGGGCGCGCGTCCTCATGCTCACGACATTCGACGAGGATGAGTACGTTTACCAGGCGCTGCGGGCCGGGGCGAGCGGCTTCCTGCTCAAGAGCGCGCCGCCGCGCGAGCTGGCCGGGGCCGTCCGTACGGTCGCCGCGGGCGAGGCACTATTGGCACCGGAGATCACCCGGCGGATGATCGAGGACTACGTCCGCCGCCCGCGGCCGGGCTCCGACCGCCCGGCCGGGCTCGAGACGCTGACCCCGCGCGAACTCGAAGTGCTGAGGCTCATCGCCCGAGGCCGCTCCAACGCGGAGATCGCCGCGGAGCTCTTCCTCAGCGGGCCGACGGTGAAAACCCACGTCACCCGCATCCTCGCCAAGCTGGGTCTCCGCGACCGGGTCCAGGCCGTGGTCTTCGCCTACGAATGCGGCCTCGTCCACCCCGGCCACTGACCACGGCCGGGCGGAGACGTGCGGGATCTCAGCCGTCTGCGCGCTGCTTGAGGCGGAGTGCTTCTTTGCGAACCTCGGCCTGGATGGACCGCTCGCGCTCCAGCCACTCCGGATTCTCCGCTTTCAGCGCCTCGATCTCAGCGGTGGTGAGCGGTCCGGTGATCCCGCCTCTGATGAGGCCGGAGATGGAGATCCTGAGCTTGGCGGCGATGACCTGCTTGGGGTGCGGGCCGTTGCGGCGCAGGTCGGCGAGCCACACGGGCGGCGTCGCCTGCAACTCGTTCAGCTCGTCCCTGGAGACGACACCCGCCTGGAACTCGGCGGGAGTGGCCGAGAGGAGGACACCCAGCTTCTTGGCCGCGGTCGCGGGCTTCATCGTCTGGGTGGTCTTCGGTTTGGACGAGGGCATGCTGCCAAGAATAGTCAACCGAAACGTGTTCCCCTGACATCGGTACCCTGAGGAAGTGAGTGATGGGGAGACCGGCAGGGCGTTCCGGCTGGCGTACGTGCCGGGCGTCACACCCGCGAAATGGGTCAACATCTGGACCGAGCGGATACCCGGCGTGCCGGTTACCCTGATCGCGGTTCCCGCCGCCGAGGTGGTGGAACTCCTGCGAAACGGCGGTGCCGACGCGGGCTTCGTCAGGCTGCCGGTCGACCGGGACGGGCTCAGCGTGATTCCTCTCTACGTGGAGACCACGGTGGTCGTGGTGCCCAAGGACCACGCGGTGGCCGCCGTCGACGAGGTGACCGTCGCCGACCTCGCCGACGACGAGGTGTTCCATCCTCTGGACGACACCATCGAATGGACGGCCCGGCCCGGGCTGCCCGCGTTCACCCGCCCGGCCACAACGGCGCACGCGGTCGAGCTGGTGGCGGCCGGCACCGGGCTTCTCCTGGTTCCGCAGTCCCTGGCACGCCTCCACCACCGCAGGGATCTCACCTACCGGCCGGTGCCGGACGCGCCGCAGTCTCAGGTCGCGCTGGCCTGGCCCACGGACGCGACCACTGATCTGGTGGAGGATTTCATCGGCATCGTCCGTGGCCGGACGGTGAACAGCTCACGGGGCCGTACTCCCGCCTCCCCCGCGGAGAAACCGGCACGGCGGCAGGCACAGAAACCCGCGCAGAACGGCTCCGGCCGCCGGGCCGTACCGGCCGGCCGTAAGAGGAAGGGCCATCGGCCTCGGTGATTCCCCCCGAACCTGTTGTTCGGACCCGGCGGTGAACCGGCCGCCCCGGCCGCCCCGGCCGATCCTGCCCGGCAGGCCGCAGCCGATGCCGAACTCGGATTGCGTTAGCAGCTGTAAGTCGGCTGTCGATTCGAGAAATACGGGAGGCAACGATGGAGACAGAAGACTTGGCGCGTTTCGACGAGTTCGTTCGGGCCGTTCGGGAAGGGCGCGAGCTGAACCCCTCCGAACTACATGAAGCGGGAAAGCTCCTACGCGAGATCGTCGAGGCCGCCGTAGCCGTAGCCGCCCATGTGCGTACCGAAGTCAAATCACTGCCGACCAGATATGCCTTGCACGACAAAACCGGCGACCCGGACCCGGGGGCCCGGCTCGCCGAGGTCGTCCACCGCACCCAATTGATCGAGGACCTCCTGCGCAAGGCCGAGTTCCAGGCCGGACGTTCCCACACCACCTTCGGGTGCATCGGCGTGCGGACGAACCCCGACGTGAATGAAAGCCCGGCCATTCCATAATCACTGTTGCACCCCCGCCACTACAGACCAGGCACGTGATCGTCGCGACGGGCGCAGTGCCTCGGTACGGCGCGGCGGGTGCGCGGCGGGCGGCTGCCAGGCCATGGCGACCTTCGGGAATCGTCCATCATATTTCCCGATCAGCAGTCGAAATGTCCCGGGACAGAAACGTCAAGCACCTTATGGGACTGGACAACGCCGGATGTCAGATCGCAATGCTTCACCCGCTCTATATGCGATTCCTGGACCTTGACGCCGTATCCGGCGCCACAAGATGATCTACGCATGTTGTCACGCACAAGCGTCACCACGGCGGCTTTACTCGTGCTGGCGCTAGCGGGCGCCTGCGGCGACGACGGCGGGGATCACACCTACGAGCGGGTCTCACTCCAGGGCTGGGCGTCCTCTACGGCTGCCGCGATGTCCCCACCGACGGCGTGGCCATCTCTGCCCGCCACAATCGCGCAGTCGTCAGGCCCCGCAGCCGTCCCCACGCCGCTGCCCATGGCGACCTCCTTGGCAGCACCGATGGCGACCTCTTCGCCCCTGCCGGTGGCCGGTCCTCCACGATTCTTCGTCACCGCGAGGGCTCCACTCGCACGCTTTCCCGGTGAATCCAAGACGGCGATCTTCACTCCGGTACGGCCCGCCGTGCACGACGCCACGACCGGCGCGTTCCTGGCCGCCATCCCGCTGCCTCCAGGAGTGCGCTCCTCCTGGCAGGTTCTGGCCGCGGCACCCGACAACCGCACCTTCGTACTGTCCGGATGGACCGGGCCGGACTCTCCCCTCCGATTCTTCCGCGTCCACCTCGCTGAGGACGGATCGCCGAGCGATCCGATACCCGTCCCCGGCCTCCAGAGCGACGCGCTGGGCGCTGGATACGTCATCGCCCTGAGTCCGGACGCCACCAGACTGGCCTACGCCGTCTCCATCCCGGGCGGAGTGAAGGTCTCCGTTGTCGATCTCGCCACCGGCCGGCGCCACGACTGGAGCTCGCAAGCGCCCGTGGTGACCGGCCTGGCCTGGGCCCCAGACGGCCGGCGGATCGCACTGGTGGTCGGCGGCTGGGGCATCGGCGTCCTCGACCTCGGCTCACAGGGATCCGATCTGCTGACCGCCACCCGCCTTGTCAAACCGGGCGACGACCTGCCGCTCCTGGAGGCTGTGGCCTACACCCCCGATGGCAGTGCCCTGATCTACTCGGCCGGTCATGCCGTAATGCGCATCCCGGTCGACGGCGGAGGGGAACCGCGGGTCCTCGCGCGGTTGACGTTGCCGGCCGACGCGTCGATGACCCTCCGTTTCAGCCTTGATGGAACCGGCCGATACCTGCTCTTCGCGCACCGATGGCGGGTCTTTCGAGTCGATCTCGTGGATGGTTCGACCACGTCGATGCCGATCAAGGCCGATGAGCACTCCGGCGAGGGCGACTCCCCGGACGTCGCCTGGTGATGACCCGGATACGAGAGTTACCGGGCGGCGCGGTCGCCAAGCAGCTCGGTCGTACGCAGCGGGCGGGCGAGCGGGCAACCGCGCCCGCCCGGCAACGCTCTTCGTCATGACCGCGTGAGGGGTCGGGACTCCACTGCGCCGGTGACCGCGAGGTGGCGGCGGCGGCTCGGCATCAGCATGGTCGGGTGGGAGACGCTCCAGGCCGCGCTAGCGCAGATCATCTCCTTGATGCGGGCGGCGGTCCGGCCCGTGAAGACGGTGGAGGTGACCTGATCGTCGGGGGTCACGCGCTGGATGATTCCATCGCGGCGTCCGAGGCTGATGCACTGGACGGAGTAGCCGATCGTGGTCTCGGGAACCTTGCGACCGGTCAAGCGCGCGGCGATGACGTCGGCTGCCAGCCACGCCATCGGGTTCGCCGAGGCGCAGGACATCCGCAGCGCCTTGCCACCCGCCCCTTCGGCGAGCGCGGCGTCGCCGACGGCGTACACATCGGGGTGCGAGACCGAGCGCATGCCGGCGTCGACGATGATCCGGCCCGTGTCGGACACCTCAAGGGTGGTGGCGGCCGCGATCGGGTGCACGGTGAACCCCGCGGTCCACACGGTCACCTGGGCCCGGATCTCGCTGTTTGCACCGGTCACCGCGCCGTCCGCTTCGACGCGCGTGATGTCGGCATGGTCGTGGACCGTGATGCCGAGCCGGTCGAAGGCGCCGCGCAGGTGGCGCTGGGCCTTGTCGCTGAGCCAGCCGCCGACGCGGCCGCGGGCGGCGATCGCGACCTCGAGGTCCGGGTGGGCTTCGGCGATCTCGGTGGCCGCCTCGATGCCGGTCAGCCCGCCGCCCACGATCAGCACGGTCCCACCGGGCTTCAGCTCGCTCAGGCGCGCCCGCAGCCGGAGAGCGGCCTGCTTCCCGGCCACGTTGTAGGCGTGCTCTGCGACACCGGGGACGCCGTAATCGGCGATGGCGCTGCCCAGGGCGTACACGAGGGTGTCATAGGCGAGGGTCTCACCCTCGAGATCGACGGTCTTGCCTTCCACATCGACAGCGGTGACCCGCGCGGTCCTGACCTGTACGCCGGTGCCCTCGAAGAGGTCGCGCAGCGGGCGAGGCCGCAGATCCTGCCCGCTCGCGAGCTGGTGCATGCGCACCCGCTCGACGAACTCCGGGTCGCCGTTGACCAGGGTGATCTCGACGTCGTCGCGGTGCAGCCGCTTGGCGAGGCGACCGGCGGCGTTGGCTCCGGCGTACCCGGCTCCCAGGACGACGATGCGGTGCTTCATGGCTCGCTCCTATCTGGTTGCTTGCACCTCCTGAACCGGACAGGCGCGCGATCCCTGACGGGGACTACATGTGATGTAGGTCACCAACTTGTCGGGAGCGGGCGATGAGGTCCAGCGGCCGCCCACTGGCGCGCGATGCGCTGAAGTTTGTCGGGGTTGACCTGGATGTGGATCGAGGCGAGGCCGTCGGGGGTCGCGTCGAGGCAGACCACGCCGATGATCTGCTCGCCGACCTCGACCAGCACGGCAGGACCGCCGTTGACGACGACGGCGTAGAAAACGGGATCGCCGCCGACGAGGGCTCGTTTGGAGTCGCTCCGCTGGAACATGCCACGCAGGTACTGGGCGATGCCCATCGCTCCGATGATCGGTGTCCTGCGAGCGACGACCTTACCGCCACCGTCGGCCACGCTGACCGCGTCGTCGGCGAGCAGCCGGATCAGTGGCTCGGTGTCGCCGCTGAGGGCCGCGGCGAGAAACTCCTCGACGATCTTCCGCGCGGCGACCGCATCGATCTCCGTGCGGGATCGTTCGACAGCCAGATGCTGCCTGGCACGCCGGTAGATCTGCTGGCAGTTCGACTCGGTGAGGTCCAGAATCTCCGCTATCTCGCGGTGCGCGTACCCGAACGCCTCGCGCAGCACGTACACGACGCGCTCGTTGGGGGACAGCCGCTCCATCAGGGTGAGCATCGCCATGGAGACCGACTCACGCTGCTCGAAGGTGTCGGCGGGACCGAGCATCCGATCCCCGTCCAGCACCGGCTCAGGAAGCCACTGCCCCACGTAGGTCTCCCGCCTGGCCCGCGCCGAGGTGAGCTGGTTGAGGCAGATATTGGTGAGCACCTTCGTCAGCCACGCTTCGGGTGTCTCGATCCGTTCCCGGTCGGCCGCATGCCAGCGCAGGTACGTATCCTGCACGGCGTCCTCCGCGTCACCGGCCGATCCCAGCAGCCGGTAGGCGATCGCCTCCAAACGGCCCCTGGATCTCTCGAACAAATCGGCCTCATGCGTGCGGATCGACATCGTCCCATGATCGGTCACACGCGCAGGTCGCGTCCACACCGCGTCCATCGTGATCCGGGCGCCGTGTGAAGCGCTCCGGCTTCGCTGGAGGCTCGTCCCCTTGAGACATCCGGAGCCGACCGATCCTGCCCGCAGGCTGCAGCCGACGCTGAGCTGGATGCGTACGTAGCGGCGAGTCAAGAGGGTGGCAGGTCGATTCAATGGCGCCAGCCCCGCTTTCCTCTGTAGGAAGGCGGGGCTCTTCACGCTGGTGGGCGGTACTGGGTTCGAACCAGCGACCCCTCGCTTTGATTACTCTCGGCGATACGCTGGCCTGCGGGCCGACCTGGGGGACCGCTTCCCCGCCGACCGCCTCCGAGCTGCCCTAATGGCACGCTGACGGCATGACGGTCAGGGCCGGGGGCCGTCGCAGGAGACGCCCTTGGCCGGCAGGGTTCCCTTGATCAGAAACGCGACGGTGGCCTTGTCGGCGCAGGTCGAGCCGGTGCCGTAGACGAAGTGGCCGCCGTGCTCGACACCGAGGAAGCCGGCGCGGTCACCCAGGGCCCTGCGCATTCCCCGGCCCGCGGCCCACGGTGTGGCGTTGTCGCGGCGGTTCTGCAGGATCAGGATGTTACGCGAACCGTGCGAGGTGACCTTGACCACCGGCTCGATCGGCTTCTGCGACCAGAACGCGCACGGCAGGATGTTGTTGGGCATGCCCGCGCTCAGCGGGTACTTCGCGCGGGCGGCCGCGGTGGCGTCGGCGTAGGAGTCCACCTCTCGCGACCAGCTGGTGTCCCCGCAGAGCATGGCCAGGACCATGGTGGCCTGGTTGTCCGCCGGCACGCCCTTCACAGGCGGGGTGTCGGCGAGGATCTGCCGGAGCACGGCGACGTCCGCGTCCGCCGGGGCCTTGCCGGCGGACAGGTCGGCCGCCGCCTTCCAGAAGTGGGTGAGCGGGGCGAGCATCTCGTTGCGCTGCAACATCTGGTACGTGACGCCGCGCAGCAGCGCACCGCTGATGGCCACCTGTGTGCCCGGCATCATGGCCGGCTTCCGGTCGAGGCGGTCGGCCAGCGCGAGGAAGGTGTCGGTGACCTCGCCGGCGGTGCCGCCCAGCCCGAGGTCGGCGTCGTCCGCCGCGGCCACGCGGGCGGCGTCCGGGAACCGGTCGTCCATGCCCTGGTTCCAGGTGTTCAGCATCTTCGCCCACACCTTGCCCGGGTCGACGTTGCCCTCCAGCACCATCCGGTCGGTGTTGCGGGGGAACAGCGAGGCGTAGACCGCGCCGAGGTAGGTCCCGAAGGACTGACCCCAGTAGGAGATCTTCCGCGCCCCGAGCGCCTGGCGGATGCGATCCATGTCGCGCGCTGTGTTCGCGCTGTTGAAGAAGCGGAGCTTGTCACCGATCGTGGCGCACTGCCGGGCGACGGCGCGCGCGGTGGTGACGTTGCCCTTGATCGAGCCGCCGGCGCCAGGGTACGGGAAGATGGTGAGAAGGCTGTCGCCGGACAGACCGCAGCTCATCGGGGTGCTGTGGCCGACGCCGCGCGCGTCGAACCCGATCAGGTCGTAGGAGTCCAGCACCCCCTTCGGGAGCGTGAGTGCCATCTGGCCGGGCATGTCCAGGCCCTGCAGTCCCGGACCACCCGGGTTGAACAGCAGGTCGCCGCGCTTCTTGCCGTGCTTGGCGGTGGCGATCCTGGAGACCGCGACGGTGATGGTCTCTCCGCCGGGGCGGCGGTAGTCCAGAGGCACCTTGACCGTGCCGCAGGTTTGCCTGGGGTCCCGTTTGGCGCCCGGCGCGAGTTCCGGGCACTCACCCCACTTGATCGAAGTCTGGACGTGACCGGCGGTCGCCACGGCCTCGGCGCCGGCCGGCTGCCCGCCGATCACCGCCCCCGCTCCCGCGACCGCGGTCAGGGCGCCGGCCACGACGACGCGTACGCGGATGGTGTTTCCCATGGTGCTGTCCTCCGAATTACCGATGTGCCGCGATCTGCTTCGCGGTTGACCGTGGTTGTCGGCCGCTGATGAGAAAGCTAGGAGTGGAGGGCGCTGTCCCGAATCACTGCGTTGCGGACATTCCGTGTAGCTCACATGAGGGACAAGCGCGGCAACTCGGGGATCAGAGATCGCTAGGCTCTGAGCCATGTCGGGGACCTGGGTCAGCGACCGCTCGCGGAGGTTGCGGGAGGTGTGGCGCGTCTACGACGCCACGGTGTGGGACCGGTGGCTGGCCGTCGTGTCCACCGGGCTGGCGTTCGTGCCGGCCTTGTCGATCATGAGCGTCCAGTTCGGCAACCTGTCAGGACGCCCGGCCGACCCGTTCCAGATCGTCCTGATCCTGGCCCAGACGGTGCCTCTGGCCGTGCGTACCCGATGGCCCGCCGCGTGTCTGGCGATCAACGGCACGGCTTTCGTGATTCACGAGACGCTCGGCTACCCGATGCAGTTCGGCACCGTGACGGTGTACATCGCGCTGTACTCGGTGGGCGCGCACCAGGAGCGGTTCCGGTTCGTCATCGCCGTCGTGGCATCGGCCGCGTACGTCGTGCTGTGCGTGGCCATGGTCCTGCTCGGCTCACCGGTTCTGCAGAGCGAGTTCCTGGTGTTCTACCTGCTTTTCGCCGCGTGCTGGCTGGGCGGCGCCTTCGTACGCGGGCAGCGGCTCCAGGAGGCCGAGCGACGGCAGCTCGCCACCGAGGCCGCGGCCGCCGCAGAGCGGGCGCGCATCGCGCGGGAGCTGCACGACGTGGTGACCCACCACGTCACCGCCATCGTCGTGCAGGCCGACGCCACGCAGTTCGTGGCCACGTCGCCGGAGCGCGTGGCCGCGGCACTGTCCACGATCGGCGGCGCCGGCCGCCGGGCCCTGGCCGAACTGCGGTATCTGCTGGACGTGCTGGAGGCGACCGGGGAGTCGGCCGCGCCCGTCGTGGGCAGCGTGCGAGACCTGGTCGAACAGACCCGAAGCGGCGGCCAGCCGATCGAACTGGTGGAGAACGGCGACCAGCCCCCGCTCCCGGTCGGCGTGGGGCTGGCCGTGTACCGCCTGGTGCAGGAGGGCCTGACGAACGCCGTCAAGTACGCCGAAGGCCGCCCCACCACCGTTCGCATCGGCTACCGGGAGGACCGCGTGGAGGTCGAGGTGACGAACGCCGCCGCCGCGGTCTCCGTCGGCGCGAGAAGCAGCCTCTCAGGCGGCCGCGGCCTGGCCGGACTGCGCGACCGGATAGGCGCGCTGGGCGGCGAGCTGTCCGCAGGCGAGCAACCGGACGGCGGTTTCCGAGTCTCCGCGTCGATCCCCGTAGGCGGTACCAAATGACCATCCGTGTCGTGATCTGCGAGGACCAGGAGGTCGTCCGTACCGGCTACGTGACGGCGTTCGACGCGCAGCCGGACATGGCGGTGGTCGGCGTGGCCGCCGACGGCCCGGCCGCAGTCGAGGCGGTCACCAGCCTGAAGCCCGACGTGGTGGTCATGGACATCCACATGCCGCTGATGGACGGCATCGAGGCGACGAGGCGCATCGCCGGCCCCGGTGTCGTGGCGCCGCCGAAGGTACTGGTGGTGACCACGTTCAACGTGGACAAGTACGTCTACGAAGCCCTGCGTGCCGGAGCCAGCGGCTTCCTTCTGAAGGACGCCCCTCTACTGGATCTGGTGAACGGCGTCCGCACCGTCGCCCGCGGAGAGTCCCTGCTGTCCCCCACCGTGACCCGTACCCTGATAGGTCGCTTCGCCGACCGCCTCCGCCCTGCCGTCCCCACCCCCGACGAGGATCCGCTGGCCGTCCTGGCTCCCCGCGAACGCGAGGTACTGCGGCTGATCGCCCGTGGCCTCTCCAACGCCGAGATAGCCGCGGAACTGGTGATCAGTTTCGAGACCGTCCGAACCTACGTCTCCCGGATCCTCACCAAACTGGACCTACGCGACCGCGTCCAAGCCGTGGTCTTCGCCTACCGCACAGGCTTCGCCGACGACGACCGCTGAAACCGGCAAGCGCTGTTCCGAGCCGGACGAGCGACATCCCCACTGATCGGGCACAGTGCCGGCGCTTCCCTCCGCGACCTGATGGCACGGATGGGACATGACAGCGCGCGCGCCGCGATGATCTAGCAGCACCGCACGGCGGAGGCGGACCACAAGATCACCGACGTCATGAACGGCAAGATCGCACAGGTCCTACCGACCAAGGCGAGTGCTCACTACGCCGAGGCATGTTGCCGTCGGGCTTGCTTGGCGACTGTGGTCCACCGGCCCAGGGCTCAAGCTCAATCAGGTCCAGTACCCCGGCCAGATACCGCAAGGCATCGTCCGGCAGGGCCGCGATCTGTTCTTGGGCGACAGGATCGGGCTCGGCAATCGAGTACACCTACCGCTCGACCCCGCGCTCCGCCAGCAGCTGGCGCCATGGCTTGTCGCCGCGGGGGATCGGCCTGCCAGCGTCAGCCAGTTCCTGGACACGGGTGGCTCGCTCATAGACGTCTCTGCGGCCCTGCGGATCTTTCACGGAGTCGCACGCGATCAACCACCAGGTGTGGATGAACTCGCTCAACCGACCGAGGTCCAAACTGGCGCGGACCTCAGCCAGGACGACATCAAGACCTGCGTCGAACCCCTCTCGGTCCTGGGGCACGACCAACGCTCTACGGATGGCACGCAGATTCTTCTCCGGAAGAGGACCTTCGGGGGTGAACTCCTGCGGCTGCGCGCTCATGCCGTCAGTGTACGTACAGGCACTCGATGCGGCCCAGGCAAACACAGGACTTGAGGAAGTGATCGCACGCGGACCGACGTGCAGGTCCAGGAGGTGACTCTCCGACTACTAGGGCGGCACGAGCGCCCCACTGCCTGGCGAAGATCGAGATGAAGATCAGTGTCGTAGGGGCCGTTTCAGCACCCCATGTCCGAGCACAGGATCTCTTCATTCCTCTCGGCAAGGTCCGGCTCCGCCTCGAACGACGCAATGAAGGGGAGGTGACGCTCCGCCGGGGCGGACTCGGTAAGTCGCTCTCGAACCTGCTCCGTAGCGGACGGCAACCGATTCCTCCGGTGCTGCACTTCCTCACGCATGACACTCACGCTCCCAGTCTGTTGTTACCAGGGGACGCCGACCATGATTACGGTGTCGAGAGGAAGCCGGACGCGCCTGCACGGCCGAGGGATATCGCAGACAGGTAACCGTACGACTCAGCCGTCCCCTGGGGATGCGTGCGGTGCTGGAGGCCATGGAAGGAATGCCGGTTCCCGTTGATCGCATCAGCTAGCCCAGATGCGCTGATCAGCGGCTTATCCCGTGTTTGGTCACCTTGCTGTCCGCGCCCAGGAGTGAAGTACGAAGTCCCGGACCTCCGAATGCGAGCTTGATACATGGTTAGGTGAGATGAAGAAGACCAGCACGTTTTTGATGGTTGCTCTGTTACTTACCTCTGCAGCTTGCAGCGGCTATGGCTCGACTGGGGGCTCTCAGCCGGATACCAGGATGTCCGGTACGGCCTACGTAGCCGGGGGTCCGCCGCCTGGCATCAGAACCCCGCTGGCCAAGGTCAACCTGACGTTCTCCATCAGGGGCAGGCGAGTGACACAGATTTCCGCAGATGCTGATGGGAACTACGCCGTCAAGCTTGCTTCGGGAGAGTACGAAGTCCAACCGATGAGCGCGATGTGTCCGCGTGTCATCCGGATCACGGTTCCACGAACACTCACTGCTACCGCCGACATCGTGTGTCCAATCCCATAGGAGCCCTGGGACTACAGGGCACCGACTGTCTGCCGGGGCGGCCCTAGCTGCCGGCGTCCGGGACCGGCCCCAGGCCGCATGCCCGGCCGCCGAGCAGGCGTAGGGCCGCGAGGCGGTGCGCAGCGCCGCCCTTGACCAGTTCACCGAGCCAGAACCGACAGCGCTCGTCTTCACCGGGGCGAACGGCGGGATCCTGCGGCGCAGTGACTTCCGGCGGGCCGCCAATTGGAGTGAGACGACCAAGAAGCTCGGCGTCCCCGGGCTCCACTTCCACCATCTTCGCCACACCGGGAACACGATCGCGGCCAGTGCCGGCGCTTCCCTCCGCGACCTGATGGCACGCATGGGCCATGACAGCGTGCGCGCCGCGATGATCTACCAGCATCGCACGGCGGAAGCAGACCACAAGATCGCCGACGTCATGAACGGCAAGATCGCACAGGTCCCACCGACCAAGGCGAGTGGTCACTAAACAAGATCGATTGCGTTCGCTAATGGCACGTTGCTGGCACGAGCCCCGTTTTCCCTGGCGGGAGACGGGGCTCTTTTCGCTGGTGGGCGGTACTGGGTGCGAACCAGTGACCCCTCGCTTGCAAGTCAACCCGGGAATGGGCGGGACCAGCACCGGAACCCGCCCTGACCTGGGCGTACGGTCCACTGTTGTCCACCGCCGTCCGGGCTCGTCCATGGCGATTGTCACCCGGATAGTCACCCAGGACGACCAGGCCTGCGATCAGCCGCGAGGCGGCGTCAACGCATCCCCATGCGCGGATAGTGCTCCGAGGGTCGTCGTTGGTGGTGATCTTCTCCGTGCCATAGACCATGCCGCACCAGCCCTCCACAGGTACAGCTGCACGGTGAACCTCGATCGTGATATCTCGCTGAGATGATCAGAAGTGGGACGGCGCTGGGCGCCCTGGGCTCGTTGCTGGACAGGTCGCTTCTACAGATGGCGGAGGCGTCAGCAGACGCGCGGACGTACGACCGGCAAGCGATCTACGGGGTCGCCGACGTGTGGGACAACAACACCTTCCCTCTGTTCCATGCCGCGACCGCCTTCACCTCCATTGGGCGGGAACGGCGTGCCCGCGCTGCCCTCGACTGGATGGCTGATCTCGGACCGGAGCAGCGGAGCTGGATGATCGAGCAAGCCGAGGCGGCGGGGCACTCACTGGAGCGGTTACTGCCGCCACCGGTAGCGAAGCCTCTCCACACCAGGGACTACCGAGGGCAGGTAAGTCCCCCGTTCATACCGCTGACCGCCGAGGCTGCGCTCGAGCTTGGAACCGACTACGACTTTGCCGCCGCCGAGGTCCGCACCCTACTGATCGAACGTGTCGGCACACGACTGACCGGGTCACTCGTCCTGGCCGCCCCGCGCCGCTACGACGGTGGCCTACAGGCGGCAGATCCACCTGAGTTGAACCTGCGGCTGGAGGATGTCACCGACGTGCACTTCGACTCCAACGACCGGCTGAGAATCGCCCTGCATTGCCGGCCAGCGGAGATAGTCATCGGCGTCGGCGCGAGCGGAAGGTTGCGCGCCACCACCGGCACTGTGTACCCCGACGACCCGGCCTGGCATCTTTCCACCGCCGGCCGGGCCGCCGACCAGCGGACCCCACCTCGTCAGGAACAAACCCGCCGCACACCTGAGCGACGGCGGCCACGGCCAGAGGGCGCGGTCCTGGTCGCCGCCAGGACTGTGCACAGTGTGATGCTGGAGATCCGCATGGTCCGCTACGCCCACTTCGCCGATCGGATCCCCGTCCGGCTACTCACCAACGCACTCGTCGGCGCGGGTACCGACATCCTGGCCGCAGGCGCCCGCCGAGGTGACCGCCGCGAGAAGGCATTCCATAACCTGGTCGAGACCTGGATCAAGAAGGGTGGCTCCGCCCTTGAGCCCTGGTTCGCCGATGAACTGCGTCGTATCCTCCGCGAGGAGCAACTCCCGGACGCCACCAAAGCATGGATCGAAGGAATGACCACACCACAGGCGGAGCACTCGCGCCTCGTCACGGCGTCAGATCTCGACCTGCCCTCTGAGGGCGAGCTCCGGCTCGCCAAGTACACGGCCGCACACAACCGTCACGGGACATTGCAGGGCTCCTCCGCCGTCGTAGTCCTAGCCCACCCGCTCACTGAAAAGGACTTCGCGGATCGGCCATGGCGGTTGCGGGCTTTCGAGGTCGGCGGCGTGAGCCGCTTCCGGCTGCGAACCGATGCCTTCGACGGCCCTCTGGGTTTACGAACAGCCAGGGAGACGCCGAACGTGGAGTCTCTGGTCCTCGGCCACGACGCCCTCGATGTTCACGGGAGACAAGCCCGGCCTTGACGCGCCAGCGGGCTGAGACGCTCTCGCGCCCTCCTCCCCCTGTTCACAGGGGCAGGATTCGAGATCGCGCGACGCTTGAGCGTGCCGTCTTCAGCATGGATGCGTGGCCACCGTAGGCGAACACATCCGCAGCGTCCGGAAGCGCCGAGGCCTGACTCAGCAGGGCCTCGCCGACCTTGCCGGCGTGTCCGCCTCGCTAATCCGCAAGCTTGAGCAGGACGCCCGGAGGGACGTGCGACTCGAAACGCTGCGCAAGATAGCGGTGGCCCTCAAGGTGCCAACAACCTCGCTGATGATCCGGCACAATGCGGAGCCAGCCGACGAGAAAACGTTCGACAAGTGGAGGCCGGTACGGCGAGCACTGTACGGACTCGATGGTTCTCCTGCAGAAGCGCCAACCCGAGAAGGACTGGGCTCCGCGCTGGATGGAGTTGCGCCCCGGCTCCCGAGGCCGCTCAGAGATCCGGATCGTGTTCGTTTTCGACCCGGACAGGGAAGCCATCCTTCTGGTAGCCGGAGATAAGGCGGGACGATGGTCGCGCTGGTACCACGAGGCAATCCCTCTGGCCAAGCAACGCTACGCCCAATACCGCGCAGACAAGGCGAAGGAAGATCGAGATGAGCCCTGCTCGTAGCTGGCGCGAAGTCAAGGCGGAGGCGCACCGCCGCCATCCGGAGTTGGCCGATCCTGCCCGGCAGGCCGCAGCCGATGCTGAGCTGGATGCGTACGTGGCCGGACATCATCTGAAGGAACTGCGTAAGGCACTAGGGAAGACTCAGGCCGATATTGCCGCCGCCCTGGGCATTTCGCAATCCCGTGTCTCACAAATCGAGAACGGCGATCCTGAGGTTATGGAAATAGAAACCCTTCGCGCCTACGCGAACGCCCTGGGAGGACACCTTCAGGTGACGATCAGCGTCGGCTCTCATTCCGTCAAGGTCGCCTGAGCCGGCACCCCCACAAGCATACGAAGATGCGCCACTCCCTCCCACGGCTCCGAGATTCCGCACTGATACAAGGGCAGTGGCACGTTGATTCAACGGCACGAGCCCCGCTTTCCCTGACGGAATGCGGGGCTCTTCACGCTGGTGGGCGGTACTGGGTTCGAACCAGTGACCCCTCGCTTGTGAGTCAACCCAGGAAGGGGCGGGACCAGCACCAACACCCGCCCTGACCTGGGCGCATGGTCCAAGGTCGTCCACCACCGTCCGGGCTCGTCTAGGTGATTGTCACCCAGACAGTCACCCAGACGTGGCGCGTGATCAGCCGGGCAGCAGTGTGAAGGCCTCGACGTGGCGTGGGCGCACGATTCGGAAGTGCCGCTGGTCGACTGTCGCGACCTCCCTCAGCCCCAGGCGCTCGGCGATCGCGATAACGGCGGCGTCCACCAGTCCGAGAGGAAGATCGACGTACCTCTCGACGAGTTCCGCCATGCGAGGGAGGTCTTCGTCCTCCAACTCGGCTACATGGAAGCCGCTGCCACCGAACGACTTCAGGAACGTGACCTCGGCATACGGGCCGACACGCGACTCCAGGAGATAGCCGACTTCTCCCATGACCGGGGACGGCACAAGCAGCGGTCCCTCCGCCTGGCGGAGCAGCTTGAGACAGGCCTGGTGGTGCTTGTCCTTGGCGTTGCCGACAGCGAGAAGGACGCCGGTGTCACACAGGAGCACGTCAGCGGCCCATCTCGGAGCGCAGGATCTCCTCATGGCGTTCGGCGAGGTCCGGCTCAGCCTCGAACGACGCGAAGAACGGAAGGTCACGCTCCGCTGGGGCAGGCTCGTCCAGACGGCCGCGAATCAACTCCAAAGCCGGGCGTAGCTCCGACTCCGGCAACTGGTCCACGAGATAGTGCAGCTCCTCACGCATGGCGCTCATGTCCCCAGTCTAGGTGTGAGGCATGACAAAGGCAGGAGTACTGGGCGTAGCCCGTCCCAAAAAGATCGTTGAGGACCGCGAGAGCGGCTTAGCTGGACAGCTTGACCGGGGCCAGCAGTCGCATGAGAGGCGAAGTGTCGTAACAGGAGCCCCAGTTCACTGGTACGGCTCCCTCCCCTACAGCCTCTGATGTGATGTTGCTTGCCATCGCCTCTCGATGGATGCATTGTTACATCGACATACAATCAACCGTAACACGACAGAGGCGAAATATGGCAAACAAAGCCGAGCGGATAGATGACCGCTCCAAACAATCACACGAGTCGCGGCGTCGAAATAGGCACGGATGGGCACGAAAGATTGGCATCTGGGCCTTGGTGCTCATGACGGCCGCTCTTCTTTTAGGCCTGGTTACACTTTCACCCTTACTCTTGCAACGCATGGCAAGTTTGGACACTTCCTGGCCCCTGCTCGCTGAAGTTGGGCAGACATACGACGCGGCAGCAGCTCTATTGACTGCGCTGGCCTTACTCGGCGTTGTGGGGTCTCTGATCATGCAGGCCCGCGAGATGCATATTGCACGGATGGAGGGGCACCGCGCCAATCATATGGAACTGTTACGAATGGCCATAGATGATCCCGTCTATCAAAGAGCATGGGCCACGTCTCTACCAGAGTTCACCCAGGATCACATACGACAACACCTATACATCAACTTAGTGATGTCATTTTGGTCTATCAATTTCGATCTCGGGACTATATTCGATAGCGAATTACAGTACCAGGCTTCTGCCTTGTTTCAGGGCGAAGCGGGTCGACGCTACTGGGAAGTTGCACGTCTTATCCGACAGCGAGAGGCAAGAGGTAGGCAACGGCGGTTCGTGCAGATCGTAGATGACGAGTACCGCAAAGCTATTGATGCTGGACCAGCAGCCATTTCAGCAGATGCCCCGGCAAGCACTCCGGCATCAGGAACTCTTGTTTCGCCTGATCGCGCACGACTTTTCGGAATCGCCTTAGGAGCGGCAGCCCTGATCGCGGCCGGGGCCGTTACCGAGCATCTGCTGCATAACCGAACTTCACGGCTGCGGTGATTTCAGCCTGCCGAAAGTGCCCTTCCTGACGACTCGTGCTGCCCGGGTCTGGGTCATCAGCCAGCCGACGAGGTGCAGCAGTCTGCCTCGTACGTGGCGCGCCGACAGGTCCGCCTCCACCAGCGCATCGGCGTCCCGAAGCATCACCGGCAACGTGGCCGCGATTTGCGAATAGCGATCCTGCTTCCACAGCGGCATTGACGCTTCCAGAGCTGCGCCCAGTCCTTCTCGGGTTGGCGCCTCTAAGGGCGGACCTTCGAGGCCGTAAAGCGCCCGTCGTACGGGCGCCCACAGGTCGAGTCTGCTCGTCGACTGGCTCCGCGTCGTGCCGGGTCATAACGGCGCGTGGCAATGGACTCCTCCAACTCCTCTATGCCGCCCGGTTCGGATGGACCGGCAGCCCGAGCCAAGCGGGCCAGCAAACCGAAGAAACGCTCGCCCCAGCCGCGGGGCGGTCAGGCCAGGCACGAGGGCCATGCGTTGGCCTGGCGCGCGGAGCCCCACCAGGTCACCCATCGTCGCCCCGGCCGCGTGTGACGGCTGCGGCCAAGCACTGGCCGATCTGAGGGGACAGGTGGCTGAGCGGGTGCAGGTGTTCGACACTCCGCCGGTGAAACTCCAGGTCAGCGAGTACCGGATGGTGAAGGTGCCCTGTCCCGCCTGCCGGCGCTTCCCTCCGCGACCTGATGGCACGCATGGGCCATGACAGCGTGCGCGCCGCGATGATCTACCAGCACCGCACGGCGGAAGCAGACCACAAGATCGCCGACGTCATGAACGGCAAGATCGCACAGTCCTGCCGACCGAGGCGAGTGGTCACTAAACAAGATCGATTGCGTTCGCTAATGGCACGTTAATGGCACGAGCCCCGTTTTCCCTGATGGGAGACGGGGCTCTTTTCGCAGGTGGGCGGTACTGGGTTCGAACCAGTGACCCCTCGCTTGTAAGCCAACTCCTGCGTGATCGTATTCAGGCCCGCCTTCGCGCGCGACCTGCAAGAGTCGACCGCCTACGTTCACGGGCGTCCGATGGCGTCCGCAGGTGTCGTCACGCAGTTTGTCAAGCAGAGCACTCGCTGAGGCCAGCCAGGCTACGGTCCGCCCACGCGGGGTGTGGAGCTCTTATAGAGGAAGCCTCACGGCGCGATTCAGCGCCGGTCATAGGGCATGGGCGAACCCATCGGAGTGAAGGAGACCGTATGCAGCCCGGGCGCACCTTCCTTACGCTTTCAAGGCGGCCCGAAGCCGGGCCGCACGCGCCGCCGTCACGGCAACGCCGCCGCCTCCCGCTGGCGCTCCCGGCGGCCGGCTAAAAGCACCGCCGGACGGCTGGCGCGGACGAGTCGAGGCGGGCCGCCGCCCGACAGTACAGCTCTGCTCATGGGCGGCGGGCTGAGCTGAAACAGCCACCAGTGCCGCGCCGGGCGGGCTCACGCGGATGCATGTTACCGGTTGTTGGCGGGCCATCGGTGATCCCGTCTCAGGCCCTGTTGCGAGCACCCGCTCGAGGGGGTGTGGGGTGGCGATGTCTCGAGTAGAGCTACGCCGAGTCAGTGGGCTATCTGGGCGGCCTATCAACTTGACGACTTGACGGAGAGTGTTCCCTGCTTTTTGATTGGGGCACTCATGTGTTGCGATAGGCGGGCGGATTTCATGGAGTTGATTGGTCAGCTGGTGACCATCGGCGCAGTGATTACGGGGGCGGTAGCTTCTTATGTTTTTTCACGATTATCAGAAAACGCTCGATTCGCTAGGGAATTACGAACACGTTGGGACCAGCGAAGACTCGAAGCCTACGGCTCTTATGTAACGGCTGTTAAGGCGTCCATGCGCTCGGGGCGAGCTGTCATGGAACGGAGGATCGACGACGGCAAGGAGCTCGGCGTATACCTAGAGACCCTTCGAGTAGCCGAGCAGCATCGCTCGGAACTATTCGAAATGGTTATCCTGTTGGGAGATGCAGAAGTAATCAATGCGGCCCACCAACTCAATAGCGCACTCTGGAGTGTGGTGCGTCCCGTCGAAGTAGGCGAAGCCCTCAGTGAGGAGGAATTGGGAGATCGCGTAAAGGATTGGGTTCAAGCCTTGAATAACTTCCATCAGCGAGCGCGGGAGAGCCTCGGCGTATCGGGAGGGTTCGGGAGGCAAGACATCGCGATATGGCCATAATCCAAGGATTCACATACAGAGGTATGACTTCGGGCCGAATTAGGTTCTCGCCACGGTTCATTTGTAATCATTCATACTGCTGGGTCCACCTCTCATCGCGGCGTTACAAGCAGACGCCCGACCAGGTCGACAAGACAGGGACCATGTGGGGACCACACGTCATGCGGGCTGGCGACCAATCCGCATCTTGCAAAGCATCATATATCTCTGCCCCAGAGCCGCTGAGCTGCTAGAACGCGCACGCCTACGTCCGGTGGGATAAGAGGGCTGTGGGAATAGTGTCAGGAGCCCTCGCCGGGGATTCGCTGTTGGTACTTCAACTCATAGAGGTGGCCACCCTTGATGAGGATGGACGCCTCGACCGGGCGCGCTTCGTCGGAGTAGACGACGCGGAACTGCCGGATCACTGGGATGCCCTCGGGAAGTTCCAAGAGTTCGGCCTCTTCGATGGTGGGCGGCCGTACGGAGACGCTGTCAGTGAACTCACGCTCCGGGTGGCCGAGTTCGGCGAGCACAGCCGGCGCGCCCCCTCGGATACGCCCTCGGCGACTAAGCGCGGTTCCAGCGACAAGGCTGTGCGGGTAGTACGACCACGACACCTCAACGGGTTCCTCGTCGCGCAGCATCAACCGGTGTCGCAGTAGGGCCCGCTTCTCCCCCAACTCGGCCGCAACGGCCTTGGGCGCGTCGACCTCCGCGACGTCGAGCAGCCGGTAGGTGACACCACGCTCGGCTGGGTCGAAGTAGGCGGCGGTCCGGACGACGAACGGGCGCCGGTCGCGAACGAAGACGCCTTTGCCAGCCTGGCCGTAAGCAAACCCCTCTGCTTGAAGGAGCTTGGTTGCGTTGTGCGCGGTGGCCGGGGCGGTGCCGTACGTCTCTGCCAGTTCCGCGGTAGAGGGAAGCTTCTGGCCCGGCTCAAGTTCCCCCGACATGATCTTCGCCCGAAGGTCGGCGGCAATCTTCAGTTGCGGGGGTCGATCGTCCGACTTTCGCGCCACGGCCCGGTTTCCTCTCTGATCACAGGGTTGTCTCATACCGCAGGTAGCGGCCCTGGGGGTTCATCTTCATCACGCTGACCTCGATCGGCTTGCCGTTGTCCGCTCGGAGTGTGCGGGTCAACACCAGAACCCAGCCGTGCTCGTTGAGGCCGAGGGCCTGCCGCTCGTCCACTGACGCCGGCCGGGCGTATACGTCCTCCTCCGCATGTCGAGGCTCGTAACCGAGTTCAGCCAGTAGCGTGACGGCACCGCCAGCTATCTTGCGCGGCTCGGCAAGCTGGGTGCCCCGGGCGATCACCGCGGGGTAATAGGAGTCCGCCAGCTCTACGGGCCGTTCGTCCAGGAGCACAATCCGGCGTCGGACGACAACCGGCTCACCAGGGGTGAGCTGAAGGCGCTCCGCGACATCCTTCGGTGCCGGCTGCTCCTCTACCTCGCTAAGCCGATGTATCCCTGTACGGCCATGCAGGGCTGCCTCCTCCGCCCATGCGTCCGCCTGCCCAGCGGTGTGCGGCTGGATGTACGGCGTCGACACGCTCGCCCACTTCTGCTCCGGCACGCTGCCTCCTGCAGTCCCCCAGGGTTACCCACTTCTTCACCTTACTCGGAGGGCAGTAAGGCGTTCTGAGCCGGACCTTGTGCACCGATAACCCTGGACAACCTTGCTAGCTTTCATGGAAGGCAGTAAGGTCTGAGCCGTACGCCGGTGGACTTCGGCGGACACAAGAAAGGCCCTGGCGGGTGGCACCCCGCCAGGGCCTGATCAAACAACCCCTGTCCCTTGACGTGGGGCGTCCATCTGGCGAGACGCCGCCCCACGTCGTCAAACAAGGAGTGTCCAGGATGGCACGGCAGACGGTGGTCCACCACATTCCGAAGCACGCGGGCTGGCCGGACGGTGAGCGCCCCTCGGGCTGGCCGGGTAGCGACCCGGGCCGGAACGTGCGGGACGAGTACGACAAGCAGCAGGCGGACAAGGCCCAGCAGGCGGGTCAGGTTTCCCGGTGAGCGGCGACAGCGGCAAGACGGCCAAGCAGTCGGGCCACGGTCAGTGGCCCGCCGGCGCGAACGCGGGGCCGGTGCGGCCGGTCTACGGCTGCAGCTGCGGCGCGGTCAGCTCGGCCCCGATCAAGCACGACCACACCGGAGGCAAGCGGTGACGCGCCGGGACGTGCAGGGCTACGCCCAGGACCTGATCGCACAGGCGGAGGCGCAGCAGTCCACGCCGCCGAAGCCGCCCAAGGTCCCGGCGCCGAAGCCGGTCCGGGCCTCGGCCAAGCCGTCGCGGCGGTAGCCGCGGCGGGCCTGGCGCGCGAGGGATCGGCCCTGCCTGACCGGCCGGGGCGATCCCCCTGGAGCGCCTGCTCTGCCCCACGTCGAGAAAAGCGGCCCCGACCTCACCGACCAAAGCAGCGTCGGGGCCGCGCCCCCACCAATGGAGGTATCACCCATCATGGCGACCGCGTTCGTCGTTACCAACACCACCGAGGACATCCAGCACTACCGCGTCCCGGACGCGATGAGGCTCCTCAGCCTGGGCCGTAGCACCGTCTACGAGCTCATCCGGTCCGGCCGGCTGCGCTCGGTCCGCCAGGGCCGGGCCCGGCTCATCCCCGCCTCCGCCATCCGCGAGTACACCGCGGCCCTGGCGCGCGAGGCCCAGGAGGCCGGCCAGTGACCGACCCCAGCCTCCCCCGGTACTTCTCCGTCAGTGCCCCCGCCCCGCACAACAAGTCCGGCACCGCCCGGATCACGGTGCGTATCGGCGGCGCATACCCGGCTTACCTCTGCGTGGGTAACGGCCGTGTGCCGCTGACCACGGACGAGGCGTGGGCGGTGTGGGTGGCGCTGGGCAACGCGCTGACCTCCGTCCATGGCCCGGCTCCGGCGTGGGCCGCCGAGCAGATCCAGCTGACCTCCGCCGAGGTCGAGCCCTCGGCCCACGGGCCCGGTGCGAGCGACCTGGAGATCTACCACGAGCGCGTCAAGGAACTGCGCGGCAAGGGCCTGGACGCGGTCACGGCCCGCCTGCGGGCCATGGACGAGGCCCGTCAGCGCATCGACGAGCGCGAGCAGGCCTGGCACGAGGCGCAGGCCGCCGCCGAGGCCACGAGGAACGACCCGGAGGTGTCCCGGTGAGCGAGATCCACACGAGCGTGGCCATCTACAGGCCGCGCGCCGAGGAGATGAGCCTCGAGTTCAACGCCGAGCGGCAGGTGTCGTTCCTCACCGTCTCCAGTCGGCATGTCTGGTTCGCCCTGGGGTCCGCCGGCAGCGACCTGGCCGCTGAGGCCGCCGCGATGGACCGGCTGGCCGAGCTGGCGACCGAGGCCGCCGCCCGTCTGCGCGAGGCCGCCGCCCACGCCGCCGGTGCGGAGGTGTCCTGATGAACGGTGCCGCGATTCCGTCGCCGGACCCGACGCCGGAGGAGGTCGCCCGCGGCCTGGCCGACATCGAGCGGCACCTGGCCGACGTCGCACCGCCCGCGCACCTCGCTCCGGTCGTACCGGACCAGGAGCCGGAGGAGGAGGGCGAGGGGGAGACCAAGCGGGTCAAGGCGATGCGCGCCCGGGTGGCCGAGGCGCACCGACTGGTCGAGCTGCAGGAAGACGAGACGCCGCTGCTGGTCGACACCGCGAAGGTCGGTAAGCGCCGGCGGAAGGTGGCCGAGGCGGCCCGGCTGTATGCGCTGAGCCAGGACCCGACCGCGCTGGCGTGGTCCGACGCGAGGGTCCGCCGGATCACCTCGGTCATGGCCATGTCGGCGGCCGTCATCGCGCTCGGGGTGTCCTCCATCGGCGTGCAGGCCTCGGTCGCCAAGGGCCTCGCCCTGGTCGACGGGTCGATCGGCTGGTGGGCCGCCTACGGGGTGGAGCCGATCCTGTCGCTGCCGCTGCTGGCGGCCGTGGTGGTGCAGGCCTACGCCGCGATGCGCGGGCGCCGGGTCGACCGATCGAGTCCGGAGGGCAAGCGGCTGCTGCGCGCGGAAGGGCTGCTGCTTGGGCTGACGCTCGTGCTCAACTGCTGGCCCGCCCTCCGATGGAGCGGGTTCGACCTGCTGCCGCTGATCGTTCACGCGCTGGGGCCGCTCGGCGCGGTGACCGCGATCTGGCTCCTGCCGACGCTGTGGTCGGTGCTGGCGGCCCTGCCCGTACCGGCCCGTACTGGCGGGAGTATCAGGGAAAACGCCCTTGCGGCGGTGCTCGGGGAGTACAGCCGGTACGCCCCGGACCGGATCGAGGTGCTGACCGTCCGGGTGCGGGAGATGATCGCGGCGGGGGAACTGCCGGCGGACCCGGGCGTGCAGAAGATCCGCGCCGCGCTCGGGGTCGGCACCGACACCGCGAGCAAGGTCAAGCGCGCCTTGGGCGGGGGTGCCTGAGATGGCCCGCCCGAAGAAGACCTCCACCGCCGCCGCCGCTGTGGTGCGGCACCGCCCGGCCATCACGCGCGGGGCCAATGAGTTCGGCGCGACCTATCGGCTGGTGTGCACCTGCGGCCGGGCCGGTGAGCAGTACCAGGTGCGCGGCCTGGCCCGGGTGGACCTGGACCGGCACCTGACCGCGTTGCCGCTGGTGCCCGAGCAGCAGCAGTGCCGCGACCCCAAGCGGCACGACCGCCGCGCGTGGGAGCCGTGCGAGCTGTGTGAGCACCAGACCGTCTTGTTCGAGACCGACGCCGCGGGGGTGACCTCGTGAGCCGCCCCGCTACGCGCTCCGAGAGCGTCGTCGGCACCCTGATCGGCACCGGCCTGTTGTCGGCCCTGACCTGGTGGGGCCTGTCGTTCACCAGCCTTCCCGACCTCGCGGTGGCGTGGCTGTCCGGCCTGGTGGCCGGGCTGTCGGCGCTGCGCGCGATCCACGCCGCCGCCCGCACCCTCGCGGGCCCGGCCACCACCCCCCGCAAGCGCAGGTGATTTGCGATGACCGACACGACGAAAGAGACGCAGCCCGCCGACGTCGACCTCGGCGCCCCCGCCCCCGCTGCTGAGGCGCCCCCGGTCGACATCCCGGCCAACGTCGACCAGGACGACGCCGCGGCGCACGACGAGCACCAGGACGACGACGGCGAGGGCCCGTCGGGGATCCCGGCCGGTCACCTGGCCGCCGGGGGTGCCACCACCGGGACGATCCTGCTGGGGCTGCTGTACCAGCTCACCGGAGTCCCGGGCCTGGTCGCCGGTGGTGTGGCGGCCGGCAGCGGGGTGGTGGCGTACGTGCGTCACCGCCGCAACAACGGCCGCAGCAACGGGACGGGCTGGGGGCTCGGCTCGGACCGGAGCCGGACCACCACCTCGCGCTCGCTCGGCACGAGCTCGGGCGGCAGCCTGTTCGGCGGCGGGAAAGCCCGTAAGAGCGCGGGCAGCACGGGCGGTCTGTTCGGCGGCGGCTCCGGTTCCCGGGCGGCGGGCCGCTCGTCCGGGCTGCTGGGCAAGGCGAGCACAGGGCGTACGGCTGCCGGGCAGGGCTCGGCAGGCACGTCGACCTCAGGCAGCAAGCGTGGCCGCAAGGCCGCCGGCAGCGCCGATGCCGCACACGGCTCGGCCGGGCCGGTCCGCCGAGGCGCTCGCGCGTTCGGCCGCTTCGCGGGCGCCACCGGCCGTAGCGTCGGCCGAGTCGGCGAGGCGACCAGCCGGACAGTGGAAGCCACCGGCCGCGGCATCGGCCGCGCCACCCTGGCCACCGGGCGTGGCGCCCGCCGCGCCGGGACCTGGGTCAACGACAAGACCGGCGGCCGTGCCGGGCGCGCGGCCCGGGCCACCATGCGGGCCACGGCTGCCGGTGCGCGTAAGGCGGCGGTCTGGGCCGACCGGGCGACCGGCCGCCGCGTGAGCACCGCCTACCGGGCTGCCACGACCGGCAAAGACGCCTCCTTCCGCGCCCGGCGCCGCCGGGCCGCCGCCATCTTGGGCTGGCACGGGCCGCTGACGGGGCCGGTGGTGGCTCTGGTCGCGGTCCTGGCCGGGGCGTGGCGTCGCCGTAAGGCCCGCAAGGCCAAGGCGGCGGAGACCGAGAGCGCCGAGGAGACCAGCACCGCCAGCGAGGCGACCTCGCAGGAGACGCCGGCCGACGAGGCGACCGGGCGTAGCGAGGCCATCGACGAGCCGACGACCGCCACGTGCCCCCGCTGCGGCCGCACGCACACGGTCACGCTCACCGCCGATGAGGACGAGCGCGTCGTGACGTGCCCGTGCGGCCACCGCATCCGGTTCTACCGCGACCTCGGGGCGTTCGACCCGCCGGACGACCCGGCCACCACGAAGACCACGGCGGACGCCGGATCCCGGCACCGCCGCCCGCACTCCACATCAACCCCGTACACCAGGAGGTCACGCACCATGTCCGCATTCCCGCTGGCCGCTATCGCGGCCGAGATGAACGCCGCCGCCGCGGCGCATGCCCCGGCCGACATGTGGCAGGTCGCCCGCGAGCTCGACCAGCTGCCGGAGGTCCCGGCCAACGTCGGCATGTCGGTGAGGACCTACACCGAGCGCATGCAGGGCGACTACCCGATCCACCCGATGGTCGTGGAGGCCATGGCCGAGTTCTACATGGACCACGCCCGGCTCGTGGAAAAGGCCCAGGAGATCAGCGCGCTGTTCCGCCGGCTGCACGCCGAAGACCTCAAGCGCGAGGAAGCGCCGCGCACCAACGAAGCCGCCTGGAACGTCTGACCCCGCCGCCCCGGGTGGGCTGCGTACGGCGCCCCGGCCCTGGCCGGTCGGGGCGCCGGGCGGAACCGACCCGACCTGAGCCCTTTGATCTGTGACGTTGACGAACTGGAGATGGTGATGGCCACCACGAAGGCAAGCGCCCGCAAGACGCCTGGCAAGGCGGAGGCGCGTCGGGCTGACTGGTCGCTGGCGCCGCGCGGCCCGGTGTCGGGCACCGCGCAGGGCGCTCTCGCCCTGGCCGCCGCCGCGGTCGCCGGAGATCTGGCCACGGTCTCCCCGGTGTGGGGTGGCGCGGTCACGGCCGCCGGCGCGGTGGCCACCGTGATCCGCTCCCATCACCTGGCCCACCCGCCCGCCGCTCTGCTGTACCGGCTCGGCTGCTGGCTCGGCGCCGGGTCGTGGTTGATGTACACCCTCGCGGCCGGTCTGTGGAACCAGGGCGCCTGGGCCGCGCTCGGGATCGGCGCGCTGACCGCCGGGCTGCTGTCCCCGCTCGGCCGGGCCGTGCCCCGCCGTACGGGCCAGGCGGGGACCGGCCGGGCGCTGGTGCTCGGCCGCACCGCCCGCATCGGCTAGGAGTGGGAGCGCCGCGTGCAGCGGGTCTGCCGCGTCCGGGTGAGCGTGACCGACGTCCGCGAGTGGCCGACCCGGACCGGCTACGACATCCACGCCGACCTGCCCGGCGCCGGATCGACCCGCGCCCACCTCGCGGCCGCCGCCGACGCCCTGGCCGTCGACGCCCGCCTGCCCATGGGCTGCGGGGTGGAGATCTCCCCCGGCGCGCACCGCGGCGCGGTCGTGCTGCGCGTGGCCACGGTCAACCGGCTGACGCAGAACATCGACTACCCGGCCGACTACCGGGCCCGCTCGATCCTGGACCCGGTCGCCCTGGGCGAGTACCGGGACGGCAGCACGGCCGCGGTGCTGCTGCGGGAGTCCTCCGCCCTGGTCACCGGTCAGAAGGGGTCGGGGAAGACCACGACGTTGCACGCGCTGACCGCCGGGATCGGCCTGTGCCGGGACGCGATCGTGTGGCATATCGACCTCAACGGCGGCGGCATGTCGCAGGCGTGGCTGCATCCGTGGCTGGAAGGCGACTCGCCGCGCCCGGCGGTGGACTGGGCGGCCGCCACCCCCGATGAGGCTCTGGAGCTGGCCGAGACCGCCCGGGCCATCGCCAAGGATCGGAAGAAGTCGACACGGGCACTCAAGATCCGGGCTAACTCTTCGCTGATGCCGGTCTCTCCGGAGCTTCCCGAGATCGTGGTCATCGTGGACGAAGGCGCGGAATCGCTCTCGCCCACCAACCGGGACACCCGCGAGCTGCGGGAAGCGCTGGAGGAGATCCAGCGCATCGGCCGGAACGAGGCCGTCAACGTGGTGTTCTCCAGCCTGCGCGCGACGCAGGACATGATCAGCGCCAACGTCAAGAAGCAGTCGGCCGTCAGGGTCGGCATGTACGTCACCGATGAGGAGGAGCTGAGTTTCCTCTTCGGATGGAGCCGCCGCGGCCTGTCCCTGGCCGACCTGCCTGGCCCCGGCTGCGGATTCGTCCAGGACGGGCAGGCCGCCCCCCGCCCGTTCCGCGGCTACTTCATGCAGCCGGGGGACGTGGTCGACGCCGCTCACGCCGTCGCCCGCACCCGGCCCGAGCTGGATGCGGCCGCCCGGCAGGTCGCCGGCCAGGTGTACGCCACCCGGTACGACCGGATGCGCGCCGCGTTCACCGACCTCGACGGCGAGCACCAGGAGGAGCCACCCGCCCGGTACGTCACCCCGGCACCGGTGGCGCCGGTCCGGCCGCGTCTGGCCAGCGTGCCGTGCGGCCCGGACGCCTCCGCCTGGCCCGACCTGCGCGACCTGGTCAAGCCCCCCGCCGCGCCGTCGATGACACGCGCGGCCGACTGGCCCGACCTGCTGCCCCGCCAGCGCCGGCCGGAAGTGGTGCGTGCCGAGCAGGTGCCCGCCGTCCCCGCGGCCCCGGCCCCCGCCAGGCCGCTGCCCGAGGTGCTGCGTCGCGCGCTCGCCGCCTACGAGGCCGCCGGCGACGACCGGATGCATTCGGCGGCCCTCGCCGAGGCCCTCGGCGCCGCCGACGCCCTGGCCCTGGCCGCGCTGCTGCGCCCCCTCGGCGTGACGACCCTCCCCCGGGCGTTCATCCGCGGCGGGACCGAGGCCCGCGGCTACGCCCTGGCCGACCTCCAGGCCGCCGCCGAGCGCGTCTGCTCAGGCGAGCTCGAGGTGCCCGACGAGGTCGCCAAGTGGCCCGCCGCCTGACCGCCTGACCCGGACGTCCGGCCCGGACATCCGGCCCCGGACGCCCACCACCCCCGGACATCCGCCCCGGACAGCCGCTCACCAGGAGAAACGGCTACCCGTCCGGGGTGTCCGGGGGAAGAAAGACCCCCTCCTAAGCCCTCCAGGCACCGGCAGACCCCATCCCTACGGCCCCCGGACACCCGGACAACCCACCTCCGCGAAAGGACACCCCACCCATGACCGAGCCGCCCACCGTCGAGATCGTCTCGTTCGGCTACCTGCACGCGGCACCGCCCCCGGCGCACCTGACGATCGACCTCCGCGCACACTTCCGCGACCCGCACATCTCCCCGGAGCTTCGGCACATGACCGCCCACGACGAGCCGGTCCACACCACCGTGCTCGGCACGCGCGGCATCCCGGAGTTGCTGGAGGCGACCAAGGACGCCGTGACCGCGCTGCTGACCGGCCCGTCCGCCGACGGCGTGACCGTCGCCCTCGGGTGCGCCGGCGGCCGCCACCGCGCCCCCGTCTTCGCCCAGTTCCTCATCACCCGGCTCCGCGGCCGAGGCATGCGGGTGAACCTGACCCACCGCGACCTCGACAAGCCCGTCGTTGCGCGCTGACCGCTGGCTCAGCGCACCAAGGGCCCGCCCGGCTGATTGAGGCGGGCCTGTGCGCCGACCGTCGTGCCGCCACGGCCGTCAACGTCCGCTGATCTTTCTCCAAGGAGAACACCACCGATGCTGAGGACTGACCTCACCAGCCATGCGCTGGACTGGGTGCGGTGGCTGTGGCAGACCCACCGCTTCCACATGTTCCCCGTCGACCACCCCGCGCTCCCCGAATGCGCGGGCGCCCATCACCCCGAGCGTCCCTGTGATGGCAAGCGCGGCAAGCATCCCTGCGGCCGGTGGGCCCGCCAGGCCACCGACAACCCCGCCCTGCTGCGCGCCGTTTTCGCCTGTGGGCCGCGCAACGTCGGCATCGCCTGCAAGGCCTCCGGGCTGCTGGTGGTCGACGAGGACCGGCCGGGCGCGCTGGCCGAGTACGCCGCCGGCATCGGCCAGGACCTCCAGGAAACGTTCACGGTCACCACCGCCAAGGGCTGCCACCGGTACTACCGGCAGCCGCCCGGCATCGAGCTCGGCAACGGCACCGGAGCGCTGGCCGGACGCGGCATCGACGTACGCGGCGCCAAAGGACACGGCGGATACGTCGTCGGCCCCGGCTCACTGCACGCCTCCGGCGTGCTCTACCAGCCACTCGACCCGGCCGCGCCGCTCCTGCCCGCCCCGGCCTGGCTCGTCCACGCCCTCCAGGCGGCCCCGCCCCCGGCCCGGGACCTCGGTACCCCGGCGAGCGCAGGACGCGGCAGCGTCCAGGGCGGCCGGCCGTACAAGGTGCTGACCGCCCTGGTGGCGACCGTGCTGGAGGCGACCGAAGGCGTCGACCGCAACAGCCGCCTGTTCTGGGCCGCCGTCCGCATGTACGAACACGCCGACCGCGGCCTGTTCCCGGCCGAGAGCGGCAGGGCCGCCCTCGCCGAGGCCGCCCGCCGCATCGGCCTGGGCGACGGCGAAACCCACGCCACCCTGGGCAGCGCCCGCACCACCGCCGGCAGGGGACGCCGGTGAGCCAAGCCGAGGACATCGTCGCCGCCGCCGGAGTCAGCAAGAGCGACAAGGGGCCCTCGCAGGCCTCCGTGCTGGTGAAGATCGCACGTGAGCGGTTCGAGCTGTTCATGAGCGAAGACGGCCGCCCCTACGCCGTGGCCAAGAACGGCCCCAACCTCGCCCTGCCCCTGCGCGGAAAGGCCGGCCTTCGCTCCCAGCTCGCCCGGATCTTCACCGACGACAACACCGGCAACGTCCCCTCCCAGTCCGCCCTGGCCGATGCGATGACGGTGCTGGAAGGCATCGCCGCCAGCGCCGACCCTCGCGTGCCGCACCTGCGGGTCGCCCGGCATGAGGGCGGCATCGTCGTGGACCTAGGTACCTCCGACGGCCGGTGCGTCGTCATCGGCCCGCACGGCTGGGACCGCGTCCCCCGTTCCCCGGTGCTGTTCCGGCGCTCCGGCGCCATGAAGCCGCTCCCGGACCCCGTACGGGACGGCGACGGCCTGGCCCGTCTGCGCGGCCTGCTCAACACCAGCGAGGAAGGCTTCCGGCTGCTGGTGGGATGGCTGGTCGCGGCGTTCCTGCCCGACCTGCCGCACCCGATCCTGACCTTCCGCGGTGAGCAGGGCACCGGCAAGTCCAAGGCCGCCCAGATGATCATCGGCATCATCGACCCCTCCGGCGCCCCCAAACGCACCGCACCGCGTGATCTGAAGTCCTGGGGCGTGCAGGCGTTCAACTCCTGGGGCCTGTGCCTGGACAACGTCTCGGTCATCGCCGACTGGCTGTCGGACGCCCTGTGCCGTGCAGTGACCGGTGACGGCATGATCGATCGCGCGCTCTACTCCGATGACGACGTCGTGGTCCTGGAGTTCCGCCGAGTCCTGGCCATGACCACCATCGACGCCGGAGCCCTGGCCGGTGACCTGGCTGAGCGGCTGCTCACCATCGAGCTGTCGCTGATCCCCGACAGCAAGCGCCGCGAAGAGGCCGAGCTGGACGCCGCGTTCGCCGACGCCCACGCCGCCATCCTCGCCTCCCTGTTCGACGTGCTCGCCGCGGTCTTGAAGGCCCTGCCGGATGTGACATTGACCGAACGGCCCCGCATGGCGGACTTCGCCCGCGTCCTGGCCGCCGTCGACCACGTCAAGGACTGGCGCACCCTGGAGTCCTACCGCACCAGCGCCCGCAACGCCGTCGCCGACGTCCTCGACGGCGAACCCTTCGCCCAGGCCGTCGTCGACCTGGTCGACAAGGCCCCACCCGAAGGCCTCACCCTCACCGCCCAGGAACTGCTGGACCGGGTCGACACGCCCGACAAACTGCCGAAGAAGTGGCCCAAGGACAGCACCCGTGCCGCCGGCCAGCTCAAGCGGCTCGCCCCCGCCCTGCGCACCATCGGGATCGACCTGGACGACAGCAAGAGGCAACCGGACGGCAACCGCTCCCGCCTCTACCGGCTGACGGCAGCAGAGAGTAGGCGCATTACAGCACCCGGAGCGCCCGCAGCACCCGGAACCAGCTCTGACCAGCATGAACGTCCGGGTGCTACCGGCGACGCCAGCACCCGCACAGCACCCGGCAGCACCCGCACAGCACCCGCTCCGGGCGCTCCGGGCGCTGCACCGGGTGCTGAGAATCGCCCAGCACCCGCAAGCGGCACACCCTCTGACCAGCCCAAACACCCATCACCGGGTGCTCCGGGCGCTCCGGGTGCTGAAATGCAGCCTCTCTCTGATGTCGCCACCCCCCGGCTCGACGTCATCGAGCGGCTCATCGGCACCTGCGCCGGCTGCGGCCAGGACATGACCATCCTCACCCCGGGCCAGACCCACCACCCGATGTGCGAAAGCGACCCCGCATGACGCGCAGCGCACGGCAACGCTCCCCCGCCGGGCACCTCACCGAACCCACGGCACCGTCACCCGGTTCACGCCGAAGTACGTCTGCCCTGACCCACCATCCACAGCGCGGCCCTGGCCTCACCGACCAAGCAGCGCCGGGACCGCACCTCACCAACAATCCGGAGGGACCCCAAATGACCAAACGTAGAAGCCATGGCGACGGCGGCCTTCACTGGGACGCTCGACGCAACCGCTGGATTGCGTCCGTAACCGTCGGCTACACACCTGCCGGAAAGCGCATCGTCAAAACCGGCAGCGGTAAAACAAAGACGGCTGCCAAAGACAAGCTCAAGGAGATCCTTCGCGATTACGAAGACGGTCTTGCCATCGCTCCCACCAACTACACCGTGGCCGACGCGGTGAACTACTGGCTGGACAACGGGCTTCAGGGGCGTGATGCCTCGACGGTCGCGATGTACCGCACCTACGTCCGAACCCACGTCATCCCTTGCTTGGGCGCTCGTAAGCTCCGCGAACTTTCGGTTGAGGACATCGACCGATGGTTGCAGAGCAAGAAGGATGAACTCGGGACCCGCTCGCTGAAGCTGATCCACAACATCCTGAACCGCTCTGTCAAGAACGCCATGCGCCGGGACAAGGTGAAGCGCAACGTCGTCGAGCTGTGCGAGGTGCCGGAAGGCCGTGAAGGTCGCCCGTCCAAGGCCCTTACCCTTTCCCAGGCGGAATCCGTACTCAAGGCGGCAGAGAATGCACGGCCTCGAACACGCGCGTACATCGTCGTCTCTCTCCTCTCGGGAGCACGTACCGAGGAGGTAAGGGCGATCAAATGGAGCCACGTGGCGGCTTACGACGAGAAGGCCAAGGCCTGGCGCCCGGTCACCGAGGCGGGATGGGATCACAGTGAGTTCGCCCTCTACGTCTGGCGTTCCGTGAGAAAGAAGGGCGACACCAAGACTCCGAAGTCCCGTCGCAGCCTGGCCCTGCCCAAGCGCTGCGTTGAGGCGCTGAAGGCGCTGAAGTCGGCTCAGGACGACGAGCGCGAGCTGGTGTTCTCGACCGAGAGCGGCTCGCCCGTGTCGGCGCACAACATGCGCCGCGACTTCCGGAAGGTGCTCGACAGCGCCGGCCTGACGGGGAAGGAGTGGGCGCCCAGGGAGCTGCGGCACAGCTTCGTATCGCTGCTCTCCGACCACGACATCGCGCTCGAAGACATCTCGCGCCTGGTGGGGCACTCCAGCACGGTGGTCACGGAGACCGTCTACCGTCACCAGATCAGACCCGTGATCCAGGAGGGTGCAACCGCGATGGACGCCATCTTCCCGCTTGCCGAGCGGGAGCCTTAGTCAAGCAGTTTGACAAGCGGGCCCCGTCTCCGATCTTGGGGACGGGCCGTTTTCGCAGGTGGGCGGTACTGGGTTCGAACCAGTGACCCCTCGCTTGTAAGGCGAGTGCTCTACCGCTGAGCTAACCGCCCGGACCGGACTACACCTTACGACACCGAACCGCCTCTCAGCACATCGAGCGACCAGTCCGCGCCCGCGTCGTGATCTCCCGCGGCCTGCCAGCCGAGGAGAGCGGCCCCGAGCATGCCCGCCCGGGGACCCAGGGCGGCAGGGCGTACGGGCGGCGGCTCCCGGAAGGCGAGGCGGCCGGCCAGCCGTTCCCGCAGCGGGTCGAACAGGGCCGCACCGGCCTCCGCCAGGCCGCCGCCGATGACGATCAGAGCCGGGTCGAGCACGAGCACGTACGACGCGAGGGCGATGGCGAGGGCCTCGATCGCCTCGCCGAACACCTCGGCGGCGAGCCGATCTCCCGCGACCGCGAGCTCGACGACCTCCTTCGCGGTCGCCGTACGGCCGGAGCGCGCAGTGAAGCGGCGGGCCACGGCCGAGGCGGAGGCGTAGGTCTCCAGGCAGCCGGTCTGCCCGCAGGCGCATTTCTCCCCCGCAGGCCAGACGGACGCGTGCCCGATCTCACCGCCCCAGCCGTGCGCGCCGCCGTACGGCTCGCCGCGGAGCACCACCGCTCCCGCGATGCCGGTGCCGATGGGCAGGAAGAGGAAGTCGGCGACGTCGCGGCCCGCGCCGAAGACGCTCTCGGCCAGGCCGCCCGTGCGGACGTCGTGGCCGAGCCGCGCGGGGACGCCGGGGGGCGTGAACGCCTCGGCCGGCACGTCGCGCCAGCCGATGTTGGCCGAATAGACGGCGGTGGACGCGGTGACGATGCCCGGGACGGCCAGGCCCACCCCGGCGGGCTCGTCGCCGTACCGGGAGCGGCCGAGGTCGGCGATCTCGCCGGCGTAGGCGCGCACGGCCTCCACCACCGCGTCAGCGCCCGACTCGCGGCCCGTGGGGCGCCCGGCGAGCACGGTGACCTCGCCGTCGCGGGTGACGAGGCCGCCCTTCATGGAGGTGCCTCCCACGTCCAGCGCGACGACGTACGTCACGAGCGCCCGAGAACGCGGTCGAGGGCGGCCTCCACCTCCGCGGCGAGGCCGGGCATCCGAGCGGAACCCGCCGGGCCGGCCGTGACGAGCGGCTCACCGTCGCGGGCGAGCCGCACCTCGCCGCAGGAGCGGCACTCGATCTCTCCCAGGCGGCAGATCAGGGCGATCGAGCCGCACGAGGCGCATGTGTCGAGATCGAGGTCGTGCACACGCTGGCAGTCCGGGCAGACGAGGACCTGCGTCTCGTCACGCACGGCGCGCTTCCATGGACTGGCGCCGCGGACGGGGTCGGTCTGCCGGGCCCCGCACCTGTAGCAGGGCATCGTGGCCTCCAATGGGGCGAGTCGGAGTCGGAATCGAATATGTCAGTGCCCGGGGGCGGGCAATGAAACGATCAGATTTCCGCGAGCGCCTTGCGGTACTCGTCGAGGTCGCGTGCGGAACCTATCGGGTTGACGACCTTCCAGCGCACGACGCCTTCGCCATCGATGATGAACGTGCCCCGGAGCGCGAGTCCCCTGTCCTCATCGAAGACACCGTACGCCCGGGCGACCTCACCATGGGGCCAGAAATCCGACAAGAGGGGAAACGTGAAGCCCTCCTGATCGGCCCAGGCGCGCTGACTGAACATCGAGTCGACCGACACCGCCAGCAGCTGGACGTGCGGAGGCAGGGCTCCGGCGAGCTCGTCGCGGATCGCCGCGAGCTCACCGTGGCAGACGGGGCTGAAGGACAGGGGATAGAAGACGAGCATGACCGTCCTGCCCCGCAGGCCGGACATGCGCACGGGGACGCCGTGCTGGTCCTTGAGCGCGAAATCCGGAGCACGCTGCCCGACCTCTATCGCCATGAGCAGTCCCTCCCCAGGTGTCCGCCCATCATCCTGCCGTACGGCGTCCCCTGGCCGTACGGCAGGGCAATAATCAGCGGCGGGCCTTCGGGGCGACGAGCCTCGTGCCCGACCAGTCCCTGGCGGCGCTCACGCTGCTCGTCTGCGACAGCCCGGCGGTCGCCGCGTCCTCACCGATGTCGCTCGGCTCCACGTGGCCCTCGCGACCCGCCTTGGGGGTCAGCAGCCAGATCTGGCCTCCGTCGGCGAGTGCGGTCATCGCGTCGCTCAGCGCGTCGAAGAGATCACCGTCGCCGTCACGCCACCAGAGCAGCACCACGTCGACGACGTCCTCGTAGTCCTCGTCCACCAGCTCGTTGCCGGTCAGCTCCTCGATGGACTGGCGCAGCGCCTCGTCGCAGTCCTCGTCCCAGCCGACCTCCTGCACCACCTGACCGGCTTTGAGGCCGAGTCGTTCGGCCAGGCCGCGCTCGTCCTGCGCCTGACCCGCGGTCGCGCTCACGTTTATCCCTCCTGCTTGGGGTGACCCCGCCCGGTTTCTGCGTTGTCCCGGCTCGTTGAGAGCCATGCTTCGGCACAGTCCACACGCTGCGACCCTTCGTCGTCAACGGTCGCCACGGCGGGTGACCCGCACCGTTATCTCTTAATCGGTCAAAAACGACAAACGAACACGCCTGTCGGGGTTGTCGACGTTGAGGTCGATCAGGGCGACCGACTGCCAGGTCCCCAGCGCCAGCCTGCCCGCGAGGACGGGAACGGTGGCGTACGGCGGGATGAAGGCGGGCATGACATGCGACCTCCCGTGCCCACGGGAGCCGTGCGCATGCCGCCACCGGTCGTCCGCCGGCAGCAGGTCGCCCAGCGCGGCGAGCAGGTCGTCGTCGCTGCCGGAGCCGAGCTCCAGCAGCGCCACGCCCGCCGTCGCGTGCGGGACGAAGACGTGCAGGAGCCCGTCTCCCCCGCACTCGCGCGCGAAATCGGCGCACTCCTTCGTCATGTCGTGCACGCGCTCGCGTGCGCCGGTCCGTACCTCGATCACCGTCGATTTCACATCCGCGATATTACGATTCGCGCTGAGCTGGGAGGACGACGGCGTCCGGGCCTGGGAAGACGAGCGCCTCGCGCCCGTCCTCGTACCTCACCAGGAACGGCGGGCCACCCCCGGGACCGCGGACCTCGACGATGACACCGTGCTTCTCGTGGTCGCCCACTACCGCGCCGTGCACCACCAGCCGGTCCCCTACCGCTGCGTGCATCTCGAACCCCCCTCTCTCCAGAGCCTGGTACGGCTATCGCCACCTGGAAAGAGGAGAAACCCCCCTCTCCACAGAGGGAGGGACAACCCATACCAAAACGTTACGCTGCCGGAACGTCGCTCCCACGGGGGCGATCCCGCGTGCGCGCAGGCCCGCGCGCACGCCGGGGACATGACGACACGCGGGGCGGACACTTCCGGAGACGATTCGGGACGACTCCCGGAGGCGTCTCTCGCGGCGGCGTGGCGACTTTCCCCCGATCTCCCGCGTGAGGCCGGGCGAGACCGGGTACGGGGCCTGCGACCAGGCACGATGCCATTCCGGCGGCCTTGGGACGCCCCCGGCCACAACCGGGAATGGATGGTGGGTAAAAATCGTCCTACCATCGGTGGTCTAGGCCAAGACCAGCACCGCGGCCAGCGGCGACGGTTCGGTTACCGGGCAGTAGAGATGCACTTTCCGGTGGGACGAGACAGGATGGAAGACGACCGCAACGCCGCGATCGAGCGCTGACCGCATCGCAGCAGGCAACACAGACGTAACAGATCCGACGAGACAAAGTCCATTCTCGGAAGGCGAGACCCAGTGGCTTCCGGACGCCAGCGTTTTTCGATCATCAGTGACGGCCTACCCAGCCAGTTGCCTGATGTCGATCCGAGCGAGACCAACGAATGGCTCGAATCGCTCGACAACGTCATCAAGACCGAGGGCCGCACCCGGGCCCGTTACCTGATGCTCCGACTGCTCGAGCGTGCCCGTGAACACCAGGTCGGCGTGCCCGGCCTGCGCAGCACGGATTACATCAACACCATTCCCCCGGAGCGCGAGCCCTGGTTCCCCGGCGACGAGTACGTCGAGCGCCGCATCCGGGCCTACATCCGCTGGAACGCGGCGGTGATGGTGACCCGTGCCAACGCGCGGACCAACGTCGGCGGCCACATCGCCACCTACGCGTCCGCGGCCTCGCTGTACGAGGTGGGCTTCAACCACTTCTTCCGCGGCAAGGACCACGGGGAGTCGGGCGACCAGATCTTCATCCAGGGGCACGCGGCCCCCGGCATCTACGCCCGCGCCTTCCTGGAGGGCCGCCTCGACGCGCCCCAGCTCGACGCGTTCCGCCAGGAGCTGTCCCACGGGATCAAGGGCCTGCCGTCCTACCCGCACCCGCGGCTGATGCCGGACTTCTGGGAGTTCCCCACGGTGTCGATGGGCCTCGGCCCGATCGGCGCCATCTACCAGGCCCGGTTCAACCGCTACCTGCTCAGCCGGAAGATCAAGGACACCAGCCGCAGTCACGTCTGGTGCTTCCTCGGCGACGGCGAGATGGACGAGCCCGAGTCGCTCGGCGCGATCGGCGTCGCGGCCCGCGAGGAGCTCGACAACCTCACCTTCGTGATCAACTGCAACCTGCAGCGGCTCGACGGCCCCGTACGCGGCAACGGCAAGATCATTCAGGAGCTGGAGTCGTACTTCCGCGGCGCCGGCTGGAACGTGATCAAGGTTGTCTGGGGCCGTGACTGGGACCCGCTGCTCGCGGCCGACGTCGACGGCGTGCTGGTCAACCAGATGAACACCACGCCCGACGGCCAGTTCCAGACCTACTCGGTCGAGTCGGGCGCGTACATCCGGGAGAACTTCTTCGGCGGCGACCCGCGCCTGCGCAAGATGGTCGAGCACATGTCGGACGACGACATCCGCAAGCTGTCGCGCGGCGGCCACGACTACCGCAAGGTGTACGCCGCGTTCAAGGCGGCCCGCGAGCACGTCGGCCAGCCGACCGTCATCCTGGCCCAGACCATCAAGGGCTGGACGCTCGGCAAGGACTTCGAGGCGCGCAACGCCACGCACCAGATGAAGAAGATGAGCAAGGCCGAGCTCAAGGAGTTCCGCGACCGGCTCTACCTGCCCATCCCGGACAAGGACCTCGAGGCCGACCTCCCGCCGTACTTCCACCCGGGCGAGGACAACGACGAGATCGCCTACATGAAGGAGCGCCGGGCGGCGCTCGGCGGTTACCTGCCCAAGCGGGTAGTACGCGCCAAGCCGCTCAAGCTCCCCGGCGACCCCGTCTACTCCGGCCTGCGCAAGGGCTCGGGCAAGCAGAACGTCGCCACGACCATGGCGTTCGTCCGCCTGCTCAAGGACCTCATGCGGGACAAGGAGATCGGCGCCCGGTTCGTGCCGATCATCCCGGACGAGGCCCGCACGTTCGGTGTGGACGCGATGTTCCCGACCGCCAAGATCTACTCGCCTCACGGGCAGACGTACGAGGCGGTCGACCGCGAGCTGCTGCTGTCGTACAAGGAGTCGACCGAGGGTCAGATCCTGCACGAGGGCATCAGCGAGGCCGGCTCGATGGGCTCGGTCCTCGCGGCGGGCACGTCGTACGCCACGCACGGCGAGCACATGATCCCGGTCTACATCTTCTACTCGATGTTCGGGTTCCAGCGGACCGCCGACCAGATGTGGCAGCTCGGCGACCAGATGGGCCGGGGCTTCCTGCTCGGCGCGACGGCCGGCCGCACCACGCTGAACGGCGAGGGCCTCCAGCACGAGGACGGCCACACCCCGCTGATCGCCTCGACCAACCCGGCCGCCGTGGCGTACGACCCGGCCTGGGCGTTCGAGATCGCGCACATCGTCAAGGACGGCCTGCGGAGGATGTACGGGGAGCACCCCGAAGACGTCTTCTACTACCTGACCGTCTACAACGAGCCCTACCCGCAGCCGGTCGAGCCGGAGAACGTGGACGTGGAGGGCGTCCTCAAGGGCCTCTACCTGTACGCCCCGGGGACCGGCGACGGGCCGAAGGCGAACATCCTGGTGTCCGGCGTGGCCGGCCCGTGGGCGCTGGAGGCGCAGCGCATGCTGGCGGAGGACTGGGGCGTGTCCGCCTCGGTCTGGTCGGCCACCTCCTGGAGTGAGCTGCGCAGGGACGCCCTCGCCGTCGAGGAGCACAACCTGCTCAACCCCGACGCCGAGCAGCGCGTGCCGTACGTGACCAGCAAGCTGTCGGGCGTGCCCGGGCCGTTCGTGGGCGTCAGCGACTACATGCGCGCCGTGCCGGACCAGATCGCCCAGTGGGTGCCCGGTGACTGGAGCTCGCTCGGCACCGACGGCTTCGGCCTGTCCGACACGCGATCGGCGCTGCGCCGCCACTTCCACGTGGACGCGGCCTCGATCACGCTGGCGGTGCTGACCCAGCTCGCGCGGCGCGGCGAGGTCAAGGCGGAGACGCTGCAGGAGGCCGTCGCCCGGTATCACCTCAAGAACGGGGTGACCGAGGTGTCGGCCCAGCAGACCCCGGAGACCAACGACACCCAGTCGATGGGCGTCTGATCCGTGGATCGTCCGGCGGCCCCCGCTCCGGCGGGGGCCGCCGTCGTTTTCCGCGCAGTCATCACCGGGCCCGCACAACCACCAGGCCCTGACCGCCGGGCGCTCACCGCCGCGTTCCGCCGCACGTGAGCGGCTCGCGAAGGGGTCTTGCACTGCGGTACCGGCCGATCCCAAGCCACCTCCAAGCAAGAAACAAGACCGTTCCATCACGCTTGCTGCCGTGGATGGAAATCTCAGGAAATACTTCGGCAGGCTGACCGGGGGGATGGCCGCGATGGCGGCCCTCGCCCTGCTCGCCGTGGCCGCCCCCGCTTCGGCGGACACCGGGGACGAGGTCCCCGTCGGCACCCGGCTGGCCGCTCGCACCCACCCGGCTGTGCAGCTCACCAGCCTCACCTACTCGGGCGAGGTCGTCGTCCCGAGCAACGACGTCAAGCAGGCCGCGTGGGACCAGCTGACCAACGACGCCACCCAGGCCGTGCTCGCCGGCAAGATCGCCTCTGACGAGCGGAGCATCGCCAAGTTCCTGTTCCAGCGCGTGGCGGCCGACGTCGACCGCTACCTCCAGCCCGTGGGCCCGGAGCGCACCGTCAAGGCCCAGGTCGGCGGCATGTGCACGGGCTGGTGGGTGACCCCCGACGGCTACATGGTGACCGGCGCGCACTGCGTCGAGATGAGCAACGAGCAGCTGTCGCAGACCTTCGCGCAGCAGGCGCTGGAGAAGTTCAACAAGCAGGACGCCAAGGAGATCATCAACGGCCTGCGGGGCCTCGAGGCCGACAAGGAGATGCTGGAACTCGTCCAGCAGATCTACGTCACCTTCAACAGCACCCACATGGAGATCCGCGGCCTCCAGAAGAGCCTGTCGGTCCTGCAGAGCCTGCCCGGCGGCGGCGTCGACAAGACGGCCAAGGAGGTCCCGGCCGAGCTGGTGTCGGTCGGCGAGAGCTACCCGGGCAAGGACTTCGCGCTGCTCAAGGTCAACGGCCAGCTGAACCTGCCGACCGTGCCGCTCGGCGACGACACCGACGTGCAGACCGGCGACACGCTCTACATCAGCGGCTTCCCCGGCCTGGTGACCAACACCCCGTGGTTCAGCATCGAGTCCAAGCTCGACCCCGCGCTCACCGAGGGGCCGTACAACGCCAAGCGCAGCACCCAGGAAGGCGTGCCGTACATCCAGACGCAGGCGCCCTCCTACCACGGCAACTCCGGCGGTCCCGTCTTCAGCCGCGCGGGCAGGGTCGTGGGCATGCTGATCGCCGGCACCGTGAGCGAGAACGGCGAGGCGTCGGAGAACGAGAGCTTCGTGCTCCCGGTCTCGATCATCAAGGAGAAGCTCAACGAGAAGAACGTCAAGCCCTCCGCGTCGCTCACGACGACGAAGTACAACGAGGCGCTCGACGACTTCTTCCAGCGGCACTACAAGGACGCGCTGCCGAAGTTCCGCGAGGTGCAGGCGCTGTTCCCGAGCCACCCGTACGTCGCGAAGTACATCACCGACTCCCAGCAGGCGATCTCCTCGGGCAAGGACGAGACCCCGCAGCCGGTGTGGCTGTGGGTCGCCATCGGCGCCGGCGTCCTGATCCTGGTCGGCGGCGGTCTCCTCCTGCTGGTCCTCATGCGCAGGCGCAAGAAGGGCCCCTCCTCGCCGCAGGGCCAGTCGCCCTCACCCGTGTACGGCGGGCCCTACCCCGGGGTCAACGGCAGCGGCGGTTACCCGGCGCAGGTCGGCGGCGGCCATGACCGGCAGCCGGTGAACGGCCAGGTGCTGCCTCAGGGCTGGCAGCCGCAGAGCCTGCCGCCGGCGAACGGTCACCGGCCCGGGCGGGGGACGCCCGGGAGCTACGAGGCTCCACGTGGCGGCTACGACTCCCCGCGGCCGGCCGACGGTTACGACCCTCAGCGGCCCGACGGCGCGACGCAGTACGTGCGTCCCACGCCCTACGGGCACCAGCGGCCCCAGCCCGCACCGGGCCAGGGCCCGGCCGACTCCGGCGCGCCCGACGTCGCCGACCTGGAGCGGGAGATCGCCGAACTGCGCCGCCAGCTGCAGCACCGCCCGCCGGACGCGTGACGGATCGGGCGGGAGGGTGGCACCCTCCCGCAACACACGGGCCGGGCGCTCCTGGTGGAGCGCCCGGCCCTGTCGTGTCTGTCGACTCTTGTGCCCGCTGCGACCGCTACGGCGGAACCCGCGGGACACTCCCGGCCTCACGCGAGCTGGGCTCACGTGAGCTGGGAAGGCTCACGTGAGCCGGAAAGGCTCACGTGAGCTGGGGAGAGAGGTCAGCTCTCGGAGGAGAAGGCGGCGTCGAAGGCGGCCTCCGGCGGGGTGATGGCGTTGAGCGAGCGGATGTAGGCGAGGGATTCGGGTGCGCCGTGCAGCCGGTCCATGCCCGCGTCCTCCCACTCGATGGAGATCGGGCCGTCGTAGCCGATGTGGTTGAGTGCGCGGAAGCACTCCTCCCAGGGGACGTCGCCCCGGCCGGTGGACACGAAGTCCCAGCCGCGGCGGGGGTCGGCCCAGGCCAGGTGGGAGGCCAGGCGGCCGCGGCGGCCGTCGGGGGTGGCGACCCGGGCGTCCTTGCAGTCGACGTGGTAGATCTTGTCGGCGAAGTCGAGGATGAAGTTCGCCGGGTCAAGGCCCTGCCACACCATGTGGGAGGGGTCCCAGTTGAGGCCGAAGGCGGGGCGGTTGCCGATGGCCTCGAGGGTCCGCACGGTGGTGTGGTAGTCGTAGGCGATCTCGCTGGGGTGCACCTCGTGGGCGAAGCGCACGCCGACCTCGTCGAAGACGTCGAGGATGGGGTTGAAGCGGTCGGCGAAGTCCTGGTAGCCGGCTTCGATCATCGACGGCGGCACGGGCGGGAACATCGCCAGGGTGTGCCAGATGGAGGAGCCGGTGAATCCGACGACGGTCTTGACGCCGAGTTTGGCGGCCGCGCGGGCGGTGTTCTTGATTTCCTCGGCGGCGCGCCGGCGGACGCCTTCGGGTTCGCCGTCGCCCCAGATGCGGGCGGGCAGGATGCCCTTGTGGCGTTCGTCGATGGGGTGGTCGCACACGGCCTGGCCGACCAGGTGGTTGGAGATCGTCCATACCCCCAGGTTGTACTTGGCCAGGGTCTCCTTCTTGCGTTCGATGTAGGAGTCGTCCGCGAGCGCCTTGTCGACCTCGAAGTGGTCGCCCCAGCAGGCGAGCTCCAGGCCGTCGTAGCCCCATTCCGAGGCCAGCCGGCAGACCTCCTCGAACGGCAGGTCCGCCCACTGCCCCGTGAACAACGTGATGGGCCTGGTCATGAATCCTCCACATCCGTGAAGCGGCTGCCCTCAGCCGCGCTCTGCTCGACGGCCTCCAGCACCCGCTGCACCCGCAGCCCGTCCTCGAAGGACGGTGTGGGGTCGGTGCCGGCGGCCACCGCCTCGATGAAGTCCTTCACCTCATGGGTGAAGGTGTGCTCGTACCCGAGGCCGTGACCCGGCGGCCACCAGGCCCCGGCGTACGGGTGGTCCGGCTCGGTGACCTGCACCCGCCGGAACCCGTGCTCACCGCTGGGGATGGTGTGGTCGTGGAACCACAGCTCGTTCATCGCCTCGAAGTCGAAGGACAGGCTGCCCAGCGAGCCGTTGACCTCGATGCGCAGCGCGTTCTTGCGGCCGCCGGCGAACCGGGTGGCCTCGAACGACGCCAGGCCGCCGCCGCTGAGCCGGCCGATGAACAGCGCGGCGTCGTCGACGGTGACCGTGCCCCTCCCGGTGCCGCCACCGGCCGAGAGCCCGGCCGAGTTGGTGGCCAGGGGGCGCTCCTTGACGAAGGTCTCGGTCAGCGCCGAGACCCCGACGAGCCGTTCACCGACGATGAACTGTGCGGTGTCGATGATGTGGGCGCCGATGTCACCGAGGGCCCCGGACCCGGCCTTGTCCTTCTGCAGCCGCCAGACCAGCGGGAACTCCGGGTCGACGATCCAGTCCTGCAGGTACTGCGCCCGCACGTGCCGGATCTCCCCGAGCCTGCCCTCTTCGACGAACCGCCGGGCCAGCGCGATGGCGGGCACGCGGCGGTAGTTGAAGGCGACCATGCTGCGCACCCCGCGCGCCGCCGCCGCGCGGGCGGCGGCGGCCATGGCCTCGGCCTCGGCCACGGTGTTGGCCAGCGGCTTCTCGCAGATGACGTGCTTGCCCGCCTCCAGCGCCGCGATGGCGATCTCGGCGTGGCTGTCGCCCGGCGTGCAGATGTCGATCACCTGCACGTCGTCACGCTCGAGGAGCCGCTTCCAGTCGGTCTCCGCGTGCGCCCAGCCGAGCGTCTCCGCGGCCTGCGCGGTGGCCTCGGCGGACCTGCCCGCCACGGCCACCATCGCGGGTTTGATCGGCAGGTCGAAGAACGCGTTCACACTGCGCCATGCCTGGGAGTGGGTACGGCCCATGAACGCGTACCCGACCATGCCGATCCCGATGACAGACGTCACGACTCGAAGCCGGACGGCAGATACTTGTCCACATTGTCCTTGCTGACGGTCTCCGAGGTCAGCGTGATGGACTGCGGCACCTGCTGCTCCAGCAGGTCGCTCATGCCCTTGCCCTGGGCGATGAGCCGGGCGATCCTGATCGCCGAGGCCGCCATGGTCGCGGGGTAGGTGACCGTGGCCTTCAGCACGCCGTTGTCGGCCTGGATGTCACGCATCGCGTTGGCCGAACCGGCACCGCCGACCATGAAGAACTCGTCGCGACCGGCCTCCTTGATCGCGGCCATCACGCCGATGCCCTGGTCGTCGTCGTGGTTCCAGATCGCGTCGATCTTCTTGTGCGCCTGGAGCAGGTTGCTGGCCACCTGCGTGCCCGACTCCACCGTGAACTTGGCGTCCTGCTTCGCCGTCACCTTGAACCCGTAGGTCTTCAGCGCGTCCTCGAAGCCCTTGCTGCGGTCCTGGGTCAGCGGCAGCGTGGCGATGCCCTGGATCTCCAGGATGACCGGGTCGGCCACGCCCTTGTCCTTCAGCCTCTTGCCGATGAAGTGGCCCGCGGCCACGCCCATGCCGTAGTTGTCGCCGCCGATCCAGGTCCGGTACGACAGCTTGTCGGGGAAGACACGGTCGACGTTGACCACCGGGATGCCCGCGTCCATGGCCTGCCGGGCGACCTGGTTCAGCTGCTGGCCGTCGTTGGGCAGGATCACCAGCACGTTGACCTTGGCCTGGATCAGCGACTCCACCGCGGAGATCTGCTGGTTGATGTCGTTGGTCGGCTCGACCGCCTTCAGCTCCACATCGGAGTACTGCTTGGCCGCGTCCGCGGCGTTCTTGCTGATCGCGGCGATCCAGCCGTGGTCGGCCGCCGGGGCCGAGAAGCCGATGACGACCTTCTCACCCGGGGCGTCGTTGCCGCCCGTGGCCGCGGCCGCCGGGGCGGCCGCCGACGCGCTGGCCTGCGCGGCCGGCTCGTTGCTGGTGCAGGCGGTGATGAGGGCGCCCGCCCCGATGACGGCTCCGCCGAGAAGGAAGCCGCGGCGGCCGGGGTTGTTGCTCATATGAGTTCTCCCTTGGGGGTACAGGTGATCGATTTCGGGGTCAGGTATGTGTTTTGAGGCCGCGGCGCTGCAGGAGCACGGCGACGACGATGATCAGGCCCTTGGCCACCAACTGGTCGGCGGTGTTCAGGCCGTTCAGGATGAACAGGTTGGTGATGACCGTGAAGATCAGCAGACCGAGGATCGACCCCATGATCGTGCCCCGGCCGCCGCTGAGCAACGTCCCGCCGATGATGACCGCCGCGATCGCGTCCAGCTCATACAGATCACCATGCGTGGAGGACCCCGTCGTGGTCCGCGCCATGATCAACACCGCGGCGATCCCACAGCACAGACCCGACAACGCGTACAACATCAACGTGTGCTTACGCACATCGATACCGGCCAGACGCGCCGCCTCCGGATTACCCCCGACCGCATACGTACGCCGCCCGAACGTCGTCCGGTTCAGCACGATCCAGCCGATCAGCACCACCAGCGCGAAGATGTACACCAGCAGCGGCAGCCCCAGCACCCGCGTCGTCGACAGATCCACGATCAGCGAATTGTCCGGCTGCACCAACTGCGTCCGCTGATTCGACATCCGCTGCGCCAGACCCCGGGCGGCCACCATCATCGCCAGCGTCGCGATGAACGGAACCATCCGCCCATAAGAGATCAAAAAGCCGTTCAGCAACCCCGCGCCGGTGCCCACCAGCACCGCACACACGATCATCACGACCGGCCCGTACGCCTGCGTCGCCAGCGTGGTCGCCCACACCGACGCCAGCGCCATCAACGCCCCGACCGACAAATCGATACCACCACCGATGATCACGAAGGTCTGACCAACCGTGATCACCCCGATGGTCGAGGCCAGCGCCAAAATACTGACCAGATTCGACGACGTGGCGAAATTCTCCGGCCGGGTCACCAAGCCCACGATCGCCAGCAGCACCAGCGCCGCGACCAGACCCAGATGCCGGACCTCACCCAGCCGCCCCAACCGGCCACCGGCACCGGGCACCTTCACACCCGATCCGGCCGGACCGGCCGGCGCGGCCTGATCGACCTCAGTCATGCAACGCTCCTTCGGAGGGGGGATTTGCAACATCAGACCCGGAGGCCTCCTGCGAGACCATCACCAAATCGAGCACCCGATGCTCGTCCAGGTCCTCGGCCGGCGCCTCATGAACGACCCGGCCCTCACGAATCACCAGCACACGATCGGCCAGCCCCAGCACCTCGGGCACCTCACTGGACACCAGCAGCACCCCGATACCGTCATCGGCCAGCTTGCGCACCAGCGCATACAACTCCGCCCGCGCCCCGACATCCACACCGCGGGTCGGCTCATCCAGCAACAACAACTTGCGGTCCTCGGCCAGCCACCGCCCCAGCACCGCCTTTTGCTGGTTACCACCCGACAACGTCCGAATCGCCCGGCGCGGATCCGGCGGACGAATGTCCAACGCCTCCGACAACCGCTTGGCCTCGGCGAACTCGGTCTTGCGATCCAGCCACCCCAGCCACCGCGGCCGGGTATAGCGGCTCAGGCTCGCCAGCGTGATGTTCTGCGCGACCGGATGATCCAGCAGCAACGCCTGCGCCTTACGCTCCTCCGGCGCCAAGCCCATGCCCATCCGCACCGCCCGCGTCGTACTGCCCGGCCGCACCGTCTGCCCGTCCAGCACGACCTTCCCACCGCAGCGCCGCGCCCCGTAGATCGCCTCGATGATCTCGCTACGCCCCGACCCGACCAACCCGGCCAACCCCAGGATCTCCCCCGCCCGGATACTGAAGGAGACGTCCCGCACCCGGCCCGGCACCGACAGGTTCTCCACCCGCAGCACCTCCCGGCGCCCCTCATGAGCACCCCGGCCCGGCCGCGGCGGAAACACATACTCCACATTCCGCCCGGTCATCAACGCCACGATCTGCGACGTCGGGGTGTCCTTGGCCGCAAGGCCCACCGCGACCGTGCGCCCGTCCTTCAACACCGTCACCCGGTCACCGATCTCCCGGATCTCCTCCAGCCGGTGCGAGATGTAAATCACCGCCACACCCTGCGAGGTCAGATCCCGGATCACCCGGAACAGGTTCTCCACCTCGTCATGCGCCAGCGCCGCCGACGGCTCATCCATGATGATCAACCGCGCCGAATGCGACAACGCCCGGGCCATACTCACGATCTGCTTGTGCGCCGGCGACAACCGGCCCACCTCCGTACGCGGCCGGATCTCCCCATGCCCCAGCCGCTTGAGCAACTCACCCGTCGCCCGATCAGCCTCAGCCCGCCGGGAAAACCCGAAACTCGCCATCTCATGGCCCAAGAAGATGTTCTCCGTCACGCTCAGCCCATCCACCAGGTCCAACTCCTGATAGATCGTGGCGATCCCGTGACCCATCGCCGCGGTCGGCGGAGCCAGCCGCACCGGCGCGCCGTCGAGCAACACCTCACCCTCATCCGGCGCATGCGCACCAGACAAAATCTTGATCAACGTGGACTTCCCGGCACCGTTCTGGCCGAGCAGGCAATGCACCTCCCCGGCCTTGACCTCAAGGTCCACGCCATCCAGCGCGCGTACGCCGGGGAACTGCTTGACGATCCCTCGCATCACGAGGAGAGACGCCGAGTCGGATGATGACCGCGGCACAGAAGCCTCCTGGGGGTTGTGGGTGCGGCCGTGTGGCCCCGCCCGCCTGACGGCGCCGGGTTGGCACCACCGCGGTGGCACCGAGGTCGGCGTCAACGGTGTCGCCGCGGTTTCGGACAGCCGATCAGGCGGGCGGGACGTTCTTGTGGGGGAAACAAGCACGGTGGTGTCCCGTCCGCCCGACCGCGGGTGCCATGGCCGGCGGCACGCGGGATGGGCGGGGAGGTGCCGGCGGTCCAGGACACAGCGGTCAGGCGGACGGGAGGTCTGGTGGACGGGGGACAGTAAGGAAGGTCAGACGGAGTGAGCGGTACGCGGGGACGGGGCGGCGGACACGCGGGTCCACCACGAGTGGGGCGTATGGGTCATCGGGGTTCCTCAGGCGCCCCGATGGCTGGGATGTCGGATCGCGATGGCCGTGGGGTCGGACAGCGCCCGTTCGACGACGACGCCGGCCGCTCCGCGCGAGGCGGCGCCGAAGCCGAGGTCGGAGGCGACGAACCGGCAGCGGTCGGCGGCGCCGGTGATGCTCAGGCGGACCAGTTCCTCCTGCGCCGCGGGGATGAGCCGGTCGGCGAGCCTGGCGAAGTAGCCGCCGAGCACGATCACCCTGGGGTTGAAGAGGTTGACCAGCGTGGCGGCTCCGAATCCGAGCCACCGGCCCACCTCCGCGAGGGCCGCGTCGACGCGGGGGTCGCCTTCGGCCCGCCGCTGCTCGATCTCGGCCAGCCGTTCCTCCGGGTCGCGGACGACCTGCCGGCTCATGCCGTACGCGCGGTCGGGCGTGGCCATGCGCACCAGCGCGGCCAGTCCGACCTTGGTCTCCCAGCAGCCGAGCCGGCCGCAGCGGCACCGCTCACCGGACGGGTCGACCATGACGTGGCCGACCTCCCCGGCGAACCCGTCCGCGCCGCCCAGCAGCCGGCCGCCGGAGATGATGCCGCCGCCGACGCCCACCTCACCGGTGAGGTAGACCATGTCGGGCGTGCCCGCGGCCACTCCCGAGGTGAACTCGGCCAGCGCGGCGAGGTTGGCGTCGTTGTCCACGGCGATGGGGATGTCCGCGCGGATGTCCGCCTTGGACAGCCGCTCGGCCACCGCCACCCCGCACCAGCCGAGGTTCGGGGCGACGACGACGGTGCCGGTGGTCGTGTCGATCAGGCCGGGAATGGCCACGGTGATCCCGGCCGCGGCGACCCCGAGCTGGTCGAGGTCGGCGACGGTCCTTTCGATCATCCGGGCCAGCTCGTCGAGTGAGCGCTCCGGGCTGGAGCTCATGGCGTCGAAGCCGATGCGCCGGTCGGCGAGCACCCTTCCGGCCAGGTCGGTGGCGAAGGCGGCGATGTAGTCGACGTTGACCTCGACGCCCAGGGCGCCGATCCGTGAACCGTCCAGGACGAGCGCGACGCCCGGACGGCCGACGGAGCCGGCGTGCTGTGGCCCGGTCTCCTTGACCAGTCCCCGCGCCTGCAGTTCGCTCACCAGGCTGGTGACGGTGGTCTTGTTCAACCCGGTCGCGACGGCGACGGCGGACCGGGAGCACGGGCCGTACGTATTGACGTGACGCAGCACCAGAGCAAGGTTGGAACGGCGCACGGTGGCCTGGTCCGCGGGAACACCCGCGGAGGCACCACGACTCGGCGAGTCGGTCGTACGGCCGTCGGCCCTGCTGTGGTCCACGCCTCTCCTCAATTAGTTCGCATGGCTGGCCGAATTAAAGACAGTGACGGACGTGACGCACAAGGGGATACGGGACGAATGTTGCGTAACGTTCCGATAACCAGGTCACGAATTGGCGCTGACCTGCGGCGGAACCGAGCGATGCCAACTCGTTACGCGTCGCGGGGGTGCACTTCCGGACATCCGCGTGTTACAACCCTGATTAATTGATCTCAGAGACAAACAAAGGGCAGGTGAGGCAGGTGAGCAACGGGCCACACCTCACCCGTCCCTCAGGCGGCTCTCCGCCGGCGGGTCCCGCCGCACTGCGCCGGGCGAACCTCGCGTTGGTGCTGCGCGAACTGCGCGACCACGCGTCGCTGTCCCGCGCCGACATCGCGACCGCGACCGGGCTGCACCGGGCGACCGTCTCCAGTCTCATGGCCGAGCTTCTCGAGCGGCGGCTGGTGCGGGAGCTCGGCGTCGAGCACGTGGGCGCCGTCGGGCGTCCCAGGCGGGCGGTGGCGTTGCACGGCGCGCACGTCGGCGCCCTGGGCATGGAGATCAACGTCGACTACATCGCGGTCCACGGCACCGACCTCAGCGGCCGGGTCCTGGTCGAGCGCCGGGTGGTCTTCGACACGATGGGCAGCCGCCCGGACAGCGCGGTGCGCCGGCTCGGGCTCGTGGCCAAGGAATCCGTGAAGGCGATGGCGCGGGCCGGCGCCGTCCCCGCGGGCATCGTGGTGGCCGTCCCCGGCCTCGTGGACGTGGCGCGCGGCGTCGTGACGCTCGCGCCGAACCTCTACTGGCAGGACCTGCCGCTGGCGGAACAGCTTTCCGCGATGCTCGGCTCGCTGCGTGTCCCGGTGCGGGTGGACAACGACGCCAACCTCGCCGCGTTGGCGGAGTTCACCTCCGGCGTCGCCGCGGGCACTCCCGACCTCGTCTACCTCACCGGCGAGGTGGGCGTGGGAGGCGGCATCATCTCCGGCGGCAAGCTGCTGCGCGGAGCGGACGGCTTCTCCGGCGAGGTCGGGCATCTGCGGGTCGACCCCAACGGCGACCAGTGCGGCTGCGGCCGCATCGGCTGCTGGGAGACCAAGGTCGGGCTGGCCGCGCTCGTGCGCGCGGCCATGCCCGAGCAGGCGTACGGACTGCCCGGCATGCCGGTTCCGGATCCCGGCGAGCGAGTGGCCGACATCGCCCGGGGGCTGGCCTCGGGCGACCGGCGCATGATGCAGGCGGTGGCACAGGTCGGCCAATGGCTCGGGCTCGGCGGCTCGATCGTGGCCAACCTGTTCAACCCCCGCGTCATCGTGATCGGAGGCTACTTCGCCTCGCTGGCCGAGTGGCTGCTGCCCCACGCGCAGGACCAGCTGCAGCGGCTCGTGATGGCCGCCCCGGCCACGCAGTGCCGATTCGTCGCGTCCACACTCGGCTTCGGCGCCGCGTCCCGCGGCGCCGCGAGCATGGTGGTGAACCAGATCATCGACGACCCGACCACGATCATGGATTCATTACCCAGGCCGGCAGTTTACTGACGGCCCCCACAGACCTGGAGACGGCACCCTCCAGCACCCCAAATATCCGTACAACCAAGTGGCAACAGCGCGGCGGCGCGCGCCTTGCTGACGTCCCCCCGGTCAGGAAGGGTTTTCCATGACACCACGTTCTCGAACGTGGGCCTGGCCGCTCAACGCGGCCCAGCCAAACAGCGGACGACGTCCGAGACGTCGGACCGCGGCGACGATGGCTTTTGCCCTCCTCGCTCCCACCGTCACGCTCTTCTCGGCGCCGGTGAGCGCCGAGGCCGCCACTGCGGCCGCGGAGCCCGATTTCAAGGTGCTGGTCTTCTCCAAGACGACCGGCTTCCGGCACGACTCGATTCCCGAGGGCATCGCGGCCGTGCAGAAGCTCGGCCAGGAGAACAACTTCGCGGTCGACACGACCGAGGACAGCGCGGCGTTCACCGACGCGAACCTGGCGAAGTACCAGGCCGTGGTCTTCATGTCCACGACCGGTGACCCGGTGAGCACGCAGGACCAGAAGGACGCCTTCCAGCGTTACATCCAGAAGGGCGGCGGCTACGTGGGTGTCCACGCCGCCGCCGACAGCGGATACAACTGGGCCTGGTACGGCAAGCTGGTGGGTGCCTACTTCAAGCAGCACCCGGCGATCCAGCAGGCCACGGTCAAGGTCGAGGACCCGGCGCACCCTTCCACCAAGGGTCTGCCGACCACCTGGACCCGTACCGACGAGTGGTACGACTACCAGACGAACCCGCGTGGCACGGTCCACGTCCTGACGTCGATGGACGAGAAGTCCTACACCGGCGCCACGATGGGGGCGGACCACCCGAACACCTGGTGTCAGGACTACGACGGCGGCCGCTCGTGGTACACCGGTCTGGGTCACCAGAAGGAGAACTACAGCGAGGCCAACTTCCTGAAGCTGCTCCTCGGCGGTATCAAGACCGCCGCGGGCGCGGAGAAGGCCGACTGCTCGGCCTCTCTCAGCGGCAGCTACGAGAAGGTCACGCTCGACGACAACACGTCGAACCCGATGATGGTGGACGTCGCCAAGGACGGCCGGGTCTTCTACATCGACCGCCTGGGCGACGTGAAGATCATCAAGCCCGCCGGCGGCACGGTCACGGCCGCGCACATGGACGTGTTCACCGCCAACGAGAGCGGTCTGCTCGGCATGGCGCTGGACCCGGGCTTCGACACCAACAAGTGGATCTACCTGTACTACTCGCCCAACGGGTCGGAGAACGTCGACCGGCTGAGCCGGTTCACGGTCACCGGTGACACCCTGGACAAGTCCAGCGAGAAGAAGATCCTCGACGTTCCGGTGCAGCGCGCCGAGTGCTGCCACCACGGCGGCGGCCTGGTGATCGACCCCAAGACCGGCAACCTCTGGCTGGCCACGGGCGACAACACCAACCCCTTCGCCTCCGACGGGTACGCCCCGATCGACGAGCAGTCGGGCCGTTCCAGCTGGGACGCCCAGCGCAGCGCGGGCAACACCAACAGCCTGAGCGGCAAGCTGCTGCGGATCCACCCCGAGGCGGACGGCACCTACACCGTCCCGTCGGGCAACCTGTTCGCGCCGGGCACCGCGAAGACCAAGCCGGAGATCTACGGCATGGGCTTCCGCAACCCGTTCCGGATCGGTCTGGACCCGAAGACCGGCAACATCATGCTGGGTGAGTACGGCCCCGACGCCAACTCCGCCAGCGCGACGCGCGGTCCGCAGAACACGGTCGAGTGGAACCTGATCACCAAGGCGGGCAACTACGGCTGGCCGTACTGCAACGGCAACAACACCCCGTTCATCGACTACAACTTCGCCACCCGGCAGTCGGGGTCGGCGTTCAACTGCTCGGCTCCGGTCAACGACTCGCCGAACAACACCGGCCTGACCAACCTGCCGCCGGTGATCCCGGCCACGGTCTGGTACCACTACCAGGCGGACGCCAACAACTTCCCCGAGCTCAGCGGCGGCGCGCCGATGGGCGGCCCGGTCTACCGCTTCGACCCGAACCTGAAGTCGAACGTGAAGTGGCCGGAGTACTGGGACGGCAAGGCCCTGTTCGGTGAGTGGAACAACAACGCCATGTGGTCGTTCCAGCTCAACGAGGACGGCACCAAGCTCGTCGAGATGAACCGCATCCTGACGACGCTGAAGTTCCTCAAGCCGATGGACATGAAGTTCGGTCCGGACGGCGCTCTGTACCTGATCGAGTGGGGTTCGGGCTTCGGCGGCGACAACGCCGACTCGGGCATCTACCGCATCAACTACACCAAGGGCAACCCGCTGCCGGTCGCCGCCGCCTCGGCGGACAAGACCGACGGCCCGGCCCCGCTGACCGTGCAGTTCTCCAGCGAGGGCTCGCGCGACCCGGACGGCCAGGCGCTCACCTACGCCTGGGACTTCGACGGTGACGGCAAGACCGACTCCACCGAGGCCAGCCCGTCGTTCACCTACACCAAGGCCGGCGCGTTCAGCGCGGTCCTGACCATCAAGAACACGGAGGGCGAGACCGCGACGGCCACCGTCGCCATCGTCGCCGGCAACAACCGGCCCACCGTGAAGGTGGACGTGCCGCCGAACGGCGCGTTCTTCGATTTCGGCGACGAGGTGAAGTTCAAGGTCACCGTCACCGACCCCGAGGACGGCACGATCGACTGCGACAAGGTGCAGATCCAGGCCATCCTCGGCCATGACAGCCACGGCCACCCGCTCGACCAGCTCAAGGGCTGCGAGGGCACCCTGCGGACCCAGCTGGGCGGCCACGGCGAGACCGACAACCTGTTCTACGTAATCGAGGCCAGCTACGCCGACAAGGGCAACGGCGACGCTCCGTCGCTGACCGGCCGCGGCCAGGTCATCCTGCAGCCCAAGCGCAAGCAGGCCGAGCACTTCACCCAGACCGGCCGGGTTTCCGGTGGGGTCGGCACGGACGCCGCCGGTGTCCAGGCCGAGAACACCTCCGACACCGCGGGCGGCGCCCAGCACGTCGCGTTCGTGCAGGACGGCGACTGGTGGTCGTACGACCCGGTCAACCTGACCAACATCTCCGCGATCCGGCTCCGGGCCTCCTCCAACGGCCCCGGCGCCACCGTGCAGATCCGCGTCGGCAACCCCGACAACGGCACTCTGGTCGGCTCCGCGGACATCACCTCGACCGGCGACTGGAACACGTTCAAGGACGTCACGGTCAACCTGAACAACGTTCCGACGACCAGCGGCCCGATCTACTTCGTGGTCCGCAAGCCGTCCAGCGCCGCCAACGACGCCTACCTGGCCAACTTCAACTGGGTCGACTTCATCGGCAAGGGCGCCACGGAGAACGAGCGTCCGGTCGTGACCGCGACGGCGACGCCGGTGTCCGGTATCGCTCCGCTGAAGGTCGACTTCACGTCGACGGCCACCGACCCCGAGGGTGACGCGATCACCTACAAGTGGGACTTCGGAGTGAACGGTGCTCCGCAGCCCACGACGGCGAACGCCAGCTACACCTACAACGCTCCGGGCAACTACACCGCCGTGGTGACCGCGACCGACGCCAAGGGCTCCTCGTCCACCGCCAAGGTCACGATCAAGGTGAACGCGCCGGCCACGGTGTGCTTCTCCGGCCGTAGCGACGACTTCCTGGGCGACCAGCTCGACCGGAACCGCTGGTCGGTCATCCGGGAGAACCAGGACCTGAAGGTCACCGGCGGCAACCTGGTCATCCCGACCTCGACCACCGACATCTACCAGACGACCAACAACACGCCGAACATCGTCGTGCAGCCGGCTCCCTCGGGCGCCTGGACGGCCACGGCCAAGCTCACGCTGAAGGCGACCGACGCCTACCAGCAGGCGGGCCTGATCCTGTACGGCGACGACGACAACTACGCCAAGATCGTGCTGCAGGGCCGGTCGACCTCCGGGCCGAACCACGCCAGCCGCATCTTCCAGTTCATCCGTGAGGACAAGGGCGCCCCCAACGAGGTCACGGCGAGCAACACCGCCAACCTCGGGGACAGCTACCCCGACACGGTGTACGTGCGGTTCATCAGCGACGGCACCAACATCACCGCTCACTACTCCTCCGACGGCAGCAACTTCACCGCGATGTCGGAGACCAAGCCGCTCGCCGGGATCACCAACCCGAAGATCGGCCTGATCTCGCTGGCCGGGGCCAACCACCCGGTCACGGACGCCTCGTTCGACTGGTTCTTCATCACGCCGGACGATAAGGCGACCGGCCCGAACCCGGACGACGACTTCAACGGCACCTCGCTGGACAACTGCCGCTGGGACTCCGTCGTTCGTCCCGACCCGACGACGGCGCGTGTGACGGGTGGCAACCTGGAGCTCGACACCACCACGGGTGACATCTACGGGACCAGCAACAGCGGCCCGAAGAACTTCATCCTGCAGAAGGCGCCCAGCGGTGACTGGACGCTGGAGACCAAGGTCGACGGTTCGGCCCTCAGCGAGCAGTACCAGCAGGGCGGCCTGATCGTCTACGGCGACGACGACAACTACGTGAAGTTCGACTTCCTGACCACCAACGCCGCTGGTGCGACGCTGGCCAGGACGATCGAGCTGCGCAGCGAGGTCGGCGGCACCGTGCAGAACCCGCAGCCGCAGGTCAACAACCGCACCACCGGCGTGTGGTGGCTGCGCCTGAAGAAGGTGGGAGACAGCTTCACCGGCTCCTACTCCTCCGACGGCACCACCTGGACCGACCTGGCCACCAACGGCACGGTCACCGCGGTGAAGAACAGCGCCGTGGCGAACGCGTCGAAGGTCGGTGTCTACACCATCGGCACCAACCAGGGCGCGTCCAAGACGGTCAAGTTCGACTACTTCAAGCTGGTCAAGGCGGGTAGCGAGGACAAGACCGCTCCGGTGACGACGGCGACGACCGACCCGGCGCAGCCGGATGGCGGCTCGTTCACCGGCCCGGTCACGGTCACGCTGAAGGCGGCCGACGAGGCCAACGGCAGCGGGGTCGCCAAGACCGAGTACTCGCTGGACGGCGGCGACTGGACGGCCTACACCGCTCCGGTGACCGTCTCGGGCGACGGGAAGCACGAGCTGCGCTACCGCTCGACCGACAAGGCCGGGAACACCGAGGAGATCAAGACGCTCTCGCTGACGATCTCCGCGGCTCCCGCGCAGCAGGTCAAGCTGACCGTGACGGCCGCGCCGCGCTGCATCGGCAGCTCGGTGTACCTCGCCGTGACGGCGGTCAACAACGGCGACGTGCCGGCGACGATCGAGCTGAACACCCCGTTCGGCAAGAAGACCGTGGCCGACGTTGCTCCGGGCAAGCAGGCCTACCAGTCCTTCAACACCCGGACCGCCCAGATCGACGCCGGCAAGGTCACCGTGACCGGCACCGCGACGATCGGCGGCAAGCAGGTCACCTCGTCCTACGACGCGGCCTACACCGCGGCCAGCTGCGGCTGAGCCGTGTAACCGCGGTCAGCTGCCGCTGACCGCACCGGCGGTGACCACGGTCCCCACGACGAGGACATCGCCATAGCACGACCCGGGGCCGGCCGGCCGAACAGCCGGCCGGCCCCGCCCCTCATAAACGGAGCGAATGATCACATGAGAATCAACAGGACCACGCAGGTGCTCGCCGCGTCGGTGCTTGGCGTCACGCTCGTCGGCGCCGCCATGACGAGTCCGGCGCTGGCCGACGACAACCCCAACAGCGGCATCGACGTGTCGGTGAACATCACCCCCACCACCACCCCCGGCCAGCTGTCGATGACGGTCGCCGACAACAACGGGGTGTCCCTGCAGGAGAACGGTTCCGACGCCGCCGCCCGCCAGTTCGTCGGCACCCTGCCGACGGTCACGGTGACCGACACCCGCAACCCCGAGGAGATCCCCGCCGGTGAGTTCTGGGCGGTCGTGGGCCAGTCCAGCCAGTTCGTCGCCTCCGACGACCCGGCCAAGACCATCGGCCCGGAATACCTGGGGTGGAAGCCGCGCCTGCTGAGCGACTCCTCCACCGGCGCGGTGTCGGCCGGTGAGCCGGTCTCCAGTGTCGTCTCCGACGGCACCGGCGCCCCCGAGGTGGGCCTGAAGGGCCAGGAGCTGCTGGTCTCGACCGCCAACTCCTCCGACGAGATCGGCACCTCGAAGGTGAACGCCGACCTCGCCCTGCGCACCCCCGTCGACGTCGCCGCCGGCGAGTACCACTCCACCTTGACCCTTTCGCTGTTCAACCAGTCCTGAACCCGAGGGCAGGACGCCGTCGCCTACTGTGGGCGTCCGGGCCGTGTGGGCGGTTGCGCACACGGCCCGGACGTTCATCGACGAGACAGGAGAGACCGTTGTTGACCAAGAGCCGCTGGCGGGGCGCCCTCGTCCTGTTCGCCCTACTTCAGGCCCTCGGCGCGACCGTGCTGGTCGCCTTGGTCGCCCTCGCCGCCCCCTCCAGCGCCGACGTCACCTGGTCGGTCGTGCCCGCCGACGCGAACGGCCCCGACGGCCGCCGCGTCATCGACATCGAGCTCGCCGGCGGACAGCAGACCACCGAGCACATCGCCGTGATCAACCGCTCCACCGAGCCGGTCGACTTCGCGATCGACGCCAACGACGGCTACCTGACCGCCAAGGGCTACTTCGACATGCGGCCCTCGGACGCCAAGCCGGTCGACGGCGGCTCCTGGATCGAGATTCCCGACAAGGTGACCATCGCCGCCGGCGCCACCGCGGTCGTTCCCGTGAAGGTCGCGATCCCGCAGAACGCGACGCCGGGCGATCACCCCGCCGGCGTGACCGCGTCGGTCGACACCGTCTCGGGCCAGGTGCGGGTGCAAAACCGGGTCGGCGTCCGCCTCAACATCCGGGTGAGCGGCGCTTATGCGGCCAAGGTCGCCGTGAGCGACGTGCACGCCGCCTACACCTGGTCGTGGAACCCCTTCGCGCCGGGATCGGTCGAGGTGACCTACACCCTCGCCAACGCCGGCAACGTCCGCCTGGCCCCCGACTCCCGGATCCTGACCTCCACCATCGCGGGCGAAAGCGACTGGAACGACACCTCCGACGCCAAGGCCAGAGAGATCATGCCCGGCGGCAAGCGCACCTTCACCGCACGGGTGAGCGGCGCCTGGCCGATGGGAGTGATCGACACCACCGTCATGGCGATCCCCGCGCCCGCGGGCCAGCCGCTCCCCGGCGTCACCGCCGAACGGGTCTCGATCGACACCTCGGTCTGGGCCCTCCCCTGGCCCCAGCTCGCTCTCCTCGCCCTGCTCATCCTCGCCTTCCTCGCCATCCGGATCACCGCTTCCCGGCGCCGCAAGCGCATCGAGAAACTGCTCATCCTCAACGGCCGGGGCACACCCCTCGGGGCGTGAGCACCTGAGCGCGCGGGCGGATCGACTCCCCCGCGACGCGTGTCAGGGCGCACCCCCTCTTCCACCCGATCAGCACCATCCGCCCCTCAGGAGGTGGCGACCATCAACCGACCACCCAGGCAACCGACGCCGGTCCGGCGTCCGGCCCGGGGCCGGGCGCTCGGCCTCGTGGCCGCGTTCGTGATCGGCGCGCTCGTCGCCGGCGGCCTGGTCTTCGCGGTGACCCGGCCGACGTCCGTCGAGCAGATCGCCAACCAGATCCGCGCCGAATCCGCCCTCCGCGACAAGACGCAGATCAAGACCCTGACGGAGCTGGCGCGCACCTCGCGCGACCGGCTCGTCCCCGTGCTCGAAGGACTGGGCCGGGCCTTGCCCGCCGACGGCACCGCGGGGCCCGCCGTGGTGACCGACGCCGATGTCGAGGAGTGGCGGAAGGCGTCCACCGCGGCCGTCGACGGCTTCGCCGACCCGCCGTCCGGCGAGACCGCCACCAACGTGGCGCGATCGAACCTCGCCTCCGCCGTACGGCAGATCGCCACCACCGTCGACACCTACGCGGCCGCGCGGGAACTCACCGGACCGGCCCGCACCACCGCCATGGACCTGGCCGTACGGCAGCGCGCCGACGCGCTCTTCACCTGGTCGGTCGGAGCCACCGCCCTCGACGCCGTGAACGTCGACGCGGGCTACGGACACCAGCACGTGTTCCTGCCGACAACGCCGGGCGACGGGGCGCTTACCCCCGACACCGAACCTGAGGGGAGTCACGAATCGTGACCAAGGCACTGAAATACGTCCTCGCCGCCCTGGTGGCCGGGCTCGCGCTGATGCTCGGCGCCCCGGCGGCCTCCGCCGACAGCGGGCCGATCAAGCTGGAGGTGACCGGGGACGGCGACCACAACGTCAACGTTTTGGTGACCCACAAGAAGGACGGGCGTCCCGTCACGGAGATCCTCGACGCGACGCTGGTCGCGACCTCCGCCGACGGCCGCACCTTCGGGCCGGTGCCGCTGAAGTCGGCGCCCGAGGGCCAGAACCTCTACCACGCCGCGGAGCCGCTGCCGAGCGGCGAGTGGAAGGTCACCGTGAAGGCGGCCGAGCCCTCCAAGGCGAGCAAGACGGTGACGGTGAAGGCCGGTGCGGTCAAGGTCGTCCCGCAGAACGCGAACACCACGCTTGACCCCTCGAAGGCGGCCGCGACCGGGCAGCTGGCTGACCGGGCCGCGCAGGACACCGACGATTCGGGGATGGCGCTCAAGATCGGCATCATCGCTCTCGTGGCGGTCATCGCCGTCGCGGCTCTGGTCGTCGTCGCCCGGCGCAGGAACCTGTACACCCGGCGCTGAAAGCGGTGCGCTCCGGCCGGCCACGACCGCCGGCCGGAGCCGGGCGGCGTGCGCACGGCGGGGATCGCCGACTCCGCCGGAGCACGACGGACGTCGAAGGAGGGCCGGTCACACCGACCGGCCCTCCTTCGTGTTGCCGGGGACGGGGAAGGGGCCGTCCGGACGCCCTGACGGCCCGGAGGGGAAGGGACCCGGGGGGAAAGGCGCCGCAGGGGAAGCACGGGAGGATCCCGGCGGGCGTCCGGACGGCCTGGGTGCGCTCCGGCCGGTCAGGAACCGGCCGTCGCGAAGATCAGAGGTTGGCTCATTCGAGTGTCACTCACCGGCCGGGACCGGTGGCGCGGCCCGGCCGGTCAGGAACCGGCCGGAGCGAAGACGCCGAAGAGGTTGCCGGAGGTGTCGTGCAGGTAGGCGAAGTCGGGGCCGCCCTCGTGGCCCACCACCTCGCTGAGCACCTTTCCGCCCAGGGCCTCCACCTTCCGGCAGGTCTCGGTCACGTCCCGGACCATGACGGTGAAGATGGCGTGGCCGGGCATGCCGCCACCGGTGCCCAGCACCCCGCCACGCATCTCGTCGTCACCGTCGTAGCTGATGACCCGGTAGTCCATGCCCACGGCGGCCGAGTCCTCGTCGGTCCGGAACCGCCAGCCGAACAGGTCGCCGTAGAACCGCTGGACGCCCTCGGGGTCGTCGCCGGCGATCTCGAACCAGGCGACCGTGTTGACGGCGGGGGCGACGGGAGTGGTCATCGTCGGTCTCTTTCTGTCTAGTTCTCTCTGGCCGCTCGTCTCTTCGTGCGCGGGCGCCGCCTTTTCACACGGGCGCCGCCTTTTCACACGGGCGCCGCCCTTTCACACGGGTGCTGCCTTTCGCGCGGGTGCTGCGGGCGGCGTGGCGAGCGGGGAAGGCGCTGAGCGGGCCGTGGCCGGCCCGTTGTCACGCGAGTAGAGCCTCCCGCCCTTCGGCGACACCCTCCTGTCGGTGTTTTCAGATTTTCACGAACATGTTTTCGGATCCGCGATCAGTCGAGTGCGGGAGTCCGGGCGATCATGTCGGGAACCTCGGCGTCGAACGCCTCCAGGGGCCGGCCGGGCACGGGCTCCTCGGTGAGGGCGGCCTCGGTGATCCGGTCGAGCCGGAAGACGCGGACGGCGTCTCGGAGCCGGCACCAGGCCACCAGGTACCACCATCCGCTCCGCCCGCCGACGAACGCGCCGGGCTCCACCTCCCTGGTCGTCGGCACACCCTGTGCGTCGCCGTACCGGATGCGCAGAACGACGCCCTTGAGCAGGGCCTCCTCGATCACCCGGCCGACCGATCCGGTGTATCGGAGCTCCGGCTCGTCCTCGGTGAGGATCTGCACGCGTGCGGCCAGTTGCCGGGCCCGCTCGCCCTCGGGGCTGGGCATCGCGGCGACGAGCTTGCGCAGTGCGCTGCGCGCCTCGTCGGCGAAGGGCTGCTGCTCTGTGCGGCTGAGGGCGATCGCCACGGCCACGGCCTCGGCGGGGGTGAAGTTGAGCGGGGGCAGCGACATGCTCTTGTCGAGGGCGTAGCCTCCCCTGCGCCCGACCTCCGCGTAGATGGGCACGCCGGCCTGCTGCAGCGCGGAGATGTCCCGCTCGATGGTCCGCGAGCTCACCTCGAAGCGCAGGGCGAGTTCACGCGCGGACCGGCAGCGCGGGGAGATCGCCCGCAGGTCCTCGACGATCGCGTAGAGCCGGTCGGTACGGTTCACGCCGCAGAGAGTAGGCCACCCCACCGACATTTCTCGCTGACACGTTCGACTGCCTCGCGCCGTCGCAGGTGAAGGCGGTCATCGCCGCACACAGGCGTCCCGCGTGGGCCTCCCGCGGCTCCCGCACACGCCTCCCCGGCTCCCGGCGCGCGAACGGACGGCCGGATCAGCCGCCGACGGCCTCGGCGAGCTCGGCCAGGCGGTCGCGGCCCGGCTCGGGGAAGCGCTCGCCGGTGACCTCGGCCCGGGAGATCCGGTCGAGCCGGAAGACGCGCACGTTGTCCCGCAGCCGGCACCAGGCGACCAGATACCAGTGCCCGCCCCGCCCGCCGAGGCAGATGCTCGGCTCGACGTCCCTGACGGTGGGCACGCCCTTGCTGCCGGCGTACTCCAGGCGCAGCACGTGCCGCCCGCGCAGCGCCTCGTCGATGGCGCGCTTCACCGTCTCGGGGCCCGCGAGCGCGTAGCCGCCCTGGTCGAGCCGGATCGGGACACCGGCCTCCCGGAGCTTCGCCACGTCGCGCACGATCGTGCTCCTGCTGACCCCGAGACGCGAGGCGAGCTCGCGGGCCGACAGGCATCCGGCGGTTTTCAGCTCCTTCACCAGCGCGTCGCGGCGTTTCATGATTCGACGCTACGTCGATCAGTGCGGCGAAACCCGTCCGACACCCCTCACCCGGACGCCACAGGACTATCACCCCAAGTCCGGAGCAGTCCCCCAGGGGCGGGCGTTGCGGATGCGCTCCGGCGGTATCCCGCACAGGGCCGCCCGCTCGCACCCGAACCGCTGCCAGTCGAGCTGACCGGGCGCGTGAGCGTCGGAGTCGATCGCGAACTCGCACCCCATCTCGTACGCCAGCCGCATCAGGCGCTTGGGCGGGTCGAGCCGGTCGGGCCTCGAATTGATCTCCACCGCGACCCCGAACCTCCGGCACGCCTCGAAGACGATCTCGGCGTCGAAGCGCGACTCCGGCCGCCCCCGTCCGCGTACGACCCGGCCGGTGCAGTGCCCGAGGACGTCCACGTGAGGATCGGCCACGGCCGCGACCATCCGGCGCGTCATGTCCGCCGCGTCCATGCGCAGCAGCGAGTGGACGCTCGCCACCACGACATCGAGCCGTTCGAGCAGCTCCGCCTCCTGGTCGAGTGAGCCGTCGGTGGTGATGTCCACCTCGATGCCGGTCAGGACGCGGAACGGCGGCCCGCCGTCCGCCGCGTACCGCTCGTTGAGCTCGGCGACCACGTCGAGCTGCCGCCGCAACCGGTCGGCGGACAGGCCGTGCGCGACGGTCAGCCGGGGCGAGTGGTCGGTCAGCGCCAGGTACTCGTGCCCGAGCGAGCGGGCGGCGCCCGCCATCTCCTCGATGGGCGACCCGCCGTCCGACCAGTCGGAGTGGCTGTGGAGGTCGCCGCGCAGCGCCGACCGCAGCGCCTTCGCCGCCTCGTCCAGGTCGACGTCCTCGGTGTCCTCGAGCCGCCGCAGGTAGGTCGGCACGGCGCCGTCCAGCGCCTCGGTGACGACCAGGGCCGTGACCTTGCCGATGCCCCTCATGTCCGTCAGGCCGCCGGTGCGCGCGAGCCGTACCAGCTCCTCCCGGGGCAGGTCCTGGATCGCGGCGGCGGCGCCGCGGAAGGCGCGCACGCGGTAGGTCGGCTCGCCGGCCCGTTCCAGCAGGAAGGCGATCCGCCTGAGTGCCTCGACGGGGTCCACATCCGGCACGTTACCCACCGTACGGAGCCCTGGACGGACCGGAGATAACGGACTTATCAGGAACCGCGCACCGCTGTGTCCCGTTCGTCCAACGAGACGATAATGTGTGCCGATCTCGACAGCAGGAGCGCGATGACCGTCCCACCGCACGTACCCGGCGCCTCCCCTCTGCCTCCTCATCCGATGGCGAGGGACGTCGGTGCGTCCGGTTCACCGTCTCCGCCCTCCGGCGGTTCCATGTCCTCCACCGCGATCAAGCTCGGCACCCTGGGCGTCCTGTCGGTCCTGCTCGTCGGTTTCTGCGCGGCCCAGGACGACTACGAGGAGGTCGGCGCGGACTGCGTGGACACCTCGACGCAGAACCTGGACGGGTCCTACCTGGTCGTGGACGACGACTACTGCGACGACGACGGCGACGGCAACGGCCACAGCCACTACTCCGGCTCGCACGGCGCCTACCGCTGGTACTACGGCGGCGCCCGCAACGGCGGCCGGGTCTACAACGGCACGACCGTACGACCGGCCGACGCGCACATCACGACCCGGACCGGGCGGGTCGTGCAGCGGGGCGGCTTCGGCTTCCACTTCGGCGGCGGAAGCTGAGCGGGGCCGGCACGTGCGCAAGCTGACCTCGGCGCCCAGGGAGAACTGGGCCGGCCTCATCGAGTCGCAGGGACTCGCGTTCCACCGCTCCGCCCACCCCGAGGGCCTCACCCGGCCCTACTGGGACGAGAGCGTCCACTACGTGTTCACCATGGACGAGGTCCTCGCACTGGAGGAGCAGGTCGAGGAGCTGCACCGGATGTGCCTGGCCGCGGCCGACCACATCGTGGCCTTCGACCGGTTCGCCGACCTCGGCATCCCCCCGCACTGCCGCGCGGCCGTCGCGGAGTCGTGGCGGCGGCGCGACCCGCACGTCTTCGGCCGGTTCGACCTGCGCTACGACGGCACGGGACCGGCCAAGCTGCTGGAGTACAACGCCGACACCCCGACCAGCCTGGTCGAGAGCTCGGTCGTGCAGTGGTTCTGGCTGAAGGACGTGTATCCCGACGACGACCAGTGGAACTCGATCCACGAGCGCCTGATCGACCGCTGGAAGTCCCTCGCCCTGCAGACGGGCCCGGCCCACTTCGCGTGGACCAGCGCCGACGAGACGGGCGAGGAGGCGATGACCATCGGCTATCTCCAGGAGACCGCGCGGCAGGCCGGGCTGGTCACGGCGGCGATCGCGATGGAGGACGTCGGCTGGGACGCGCTCAACCGCCGGTTCGTCGACATGGAGCACCGGGTCGTCCGCACGCTGTGCAAGCTGTACCCCTGGGAATGGATCGTCGCCGAACCGTTCGGGCCGCACGCGCTCGCGCAGCAGGTCTCGATGACGTGGATCGAGCCGCTGTGGAAGATGCTGCTGTCCAACAAGGCCCTGCTGGCGATCCTGTGGGAGCTGTATCCCGGCCACCCGAACCTGCTGCCCGCCTACCTCGACGGCCCCCGCGAGCTGGACGGCGGTCCCGGCTACGTGCGCAAGCCGCTGCTCGGCCGCGAGGGCGCCTCGATGCGGATCGCCGCACCGGGCGTCGAGGTGGAGACCGAGGGCGGGTACGGCACGGAGGGCTTCGTCTACCAGGAGTTCGCGCCGCTGCCGGACTTCGGCGGCTGGCGTCCGGTTCTCGGGGCGTGGGTGGTCGACGACGAGTCGGCCGGGCTCGGCATCCGGGAGACCTCCGGCCTCGTCACCGACGACACATCCTCTTTCGTCCCCCACCGCATCCACGGCTGAAAGCGAACCTCATGCCCACTCCAGCGCCCCTCCTGCCGACCGACGCGGGGAGCACCTCGCTCGCCGACGTGCTCGGGCACGGCGCCCTGGCGATCCTCGCGTACGCCATCCTCGGCGTGCTGCTGCTCGTCGCCGGGTTCTACGTCGTGGATCTGGCCATCCCCGGCCGGCTCAGCAAGATCATCCGTACGGACCGCAATCCCAACGCCACGGTGCTGGCCGCCTCCAGCGTCGCCGGCGTCGGACTCGTCGTCGCGGCCTCCATCTGGTCGTCCGGCGGCGCGCTGCGCGAAGGGCTGCTCGCGACGCTCGCGTTCGGCCTGGTGGGCATCGCCGTGCAGACGCTCGGCATGGTCGCCTTCGACAAGGTCGCCGGCATCTCGGTGCGTGAGCTCGTCCGGGAGGCCACACTGCAGCCCGCCGCCGTCCTCCTCGGCGTGACGCACTTCTTCATCGGGCTCATCACGGCCGTCGCTGTCATCTGACCCGTATAACCCGTACGGACCCCGCCCGTGCCGGTGAAACATTCATCGGCACGCGGCGGAAGCCCCAGGTGGGAGCGGCGGGGCACCCGTGGAGCGGTTTCAGGGGAGACGCCCGTATAGACCGTTCCTGTCCTGAGGGCCTACTCTCCTCCTCGTGATCACGGGGACCGCGACGTCAGGGCAACCGTCGGAAGAGTCACGCGCCACGACCGCCGTCGAACCGGAGGAACGGCCGGACGGCCCGGACGACCAGGAACGGGAGTCGGGCACGACCGCGGTCGAACCGGAGGAACGGCCGGACGGCGCGGACGACCGGGAACGGGAGGCGGAGCCGCGGCGCCCCGCCGTGCGGTTCTTGAGGTCCCGCCGTCACCTGATCGCGCTGTCCGTGCTGTGCGCGTTGTCGGCGGCCCTCAACTGGACCCTTTCCCTGCTCAGGTTCGCCCACTTCCAGCTGAGCACCTACGATCTGGTCATCTTCGACCAGGCGGTGCGCGGCTACTCGCGCTTCTCCGCGCCCACGGTGCCGCTGCGTGGAGTCACCGGCAACCTCGGCATGGACTACATCCAGCTGGCCGATCACTTCTCGCCGATCCTGGCCGTGCTGGCGCCCTTCTACTGGCTCCACGACGGACCCGAGACGTTGCTCGTGGCACAGGCGGTGCTGTTCGCCCTGGCCATTCCGTTCGTGTGGATGTTCACCCGGCGCGTGCTCGGCACCCCGCACGCCTACCTCGTCTCCGTCGCGTACGCGATCTCCTGGCCGATCGCGCAGGCGACGGCCGTGGAGTTCCACGAGGTGGCCTTCGTGCCGCTGCTGACCGCGATCGCCGTCGAGCGGCTGCACGCCGGGCGGCGCCTGCCCGGGCTGCTCGCGGTGCTCGGCCTGCTGCTCACCAAGGAGGACCTGGGCCTCATGGTGGTGGGCCTCGGCGCCTGGCTGTTCTTCACCGGACAGCGCCGGCTCGGCGCCGGGCTGGCCTTCGCCGGTGTGACGGTGTTCGAGGTGGTGCGCAAGTTCCTGATCCCCCTCGCGGGCGGCAACCCGGCCTACTACACGCGCTACTCCAAGCTCGGCGAGGACCTGCCGCAGATGCTGTGGAGCGCCGTCACGCGGCCGCACGAATTCGTGGCCATGCTCTTCGACGCCCACCCGAAGTGGGACACCTGGGGCCTGCTGCTGTGGCCGTCGCTGTTCCTGTGCCTGCTGTCCCCCCTCGTTCTGGCGGCGTTGCCGCTGATTCTGGAGCGGCTGCTGGCCGACTCGGACAACTGGTGGTCGACCGGCTGGCACTACGACGCGTTCGTGATCGTGATCGTGCTGATGGCCGGGGTGGACGGCGCGGCGCGGCTCATCCGGTGGCTGGAGCGGCGCGGGGTGCCGCGCCCGGGACACGGCCTGCGGCTGGCCTACGCCGCCGCGGTCTTCGCGGTCGCGGTCACCACGGTCCCCTACCGGCCGTTCGACAACCTGATGAATCCGGACTTCTACCACCCGGATCCGCGTACGGCGGCCCGGGAGCAGGCCATGAGCATGGTTCCCGACGGCGTGGTGGTGGAGGCGAGCGACGACTTCGGCGCGCGGCTGTCCGGCCGGACGACGGTGCTGTGGTGGGATTACCAGAAGCGGGGCACGCCCTGGATCGTGGCCTCGATCAACAACGACCTGCGCGGCCTGATCGACAGCTACCTGACCGAGGGCTACGAGCTGCGCCTCGACCGGGACGACATCGTCGTCCTGCACCGCATCGGCGCCTGACACCGCGGACCGCCGCCGCGACCTGCGGCGACACCGCTCGTGCCCCCGTACGGCGCGTGCACAGGGATGACCTGGCACGCTAGTAGGCGTGAGCGAGCGGGGCGCGTGGAACGGCGGGCAGATGCGTGCGAACGGGCGAGGCGACGATGTCGTCCGGGTGGCCGGAGACGGAGTGCCGATGAGCGACAGGGCCCATGAGGACGGCGGTGCCCGGGAAAACGACAGGGCCAGGGAAACGGACAGGGCCCATGAGGACGACAGGATCCGGGAGGACACGGCACGACGCCTCGACCGGGCCATGGGCAGCCTGGGGACGGCCGCCATGGCCCGGATGGAGGAGCGGCTGGCCTGGTACCGCGCGCTGTCGGCGGAGGACAGGTCGTGGGTGGGCCTCGTGGCCCAGGCCGGCATCGCGGCGTTCGTGGAGTGGTTCGGCCACGCGGGCGAGGGACGGCCGACGCCGAGCATCGAGTTCTTCGGCACGGCGCCGCGCGAGCTCAAGCGCAGCGTGTCGCTCCAGCAGACGGTCGATCTCGTCCGCATCGTCGTCGAGGTCGTCGAGGCCCAGGTCGAGGAGCTGGCCGCACCCGGCGGCGCGGAGCTGCTGCGGCACGCGATGCTGCGCTACACGCGCGACGTCGCCTTCGCCGCCGCCCAGGTGTACGCCAGGGAGGCCGAGGCGCGCGGCTCGTGGGACGCGCGGCTGGAGGCGCTCATCGTGGACGCGCTGGTGCGCGGCCAGGTCGACGACGGGCTGCACTCGTGGGCCGCAGCGCTCGGCTGGACCTCCGCGCCGGTCGTGGTCTTCGCCGGGTACGCCCCCGACGAGGACCCGCAGAGCGTCATCGACGGGCTGCGCGACAAGGGACGGCGCCTCGGTCACGAGCTGCTCGCCGGGGTGCAGGGCGACCGGCTCATCGTGATCGTGGGCGGCGCGGACGGCGTCAAGGACGCCGCGCGCGGCGTGGTGGCGCGCTTCGGCCCCGGGCCCGTCGTGATCGGGCCGGAGGTGCCCGACCTGCACGCGGCGGCCAGGTCGGCCCGCGCGGCCATCGCGGGCCTGCGTGCCGCCGCCGGATGGCCCGACGCCCCGCGCCCGGTGCTCGCCGAGGACCTGCTGGCCGAACGCGCGCTGGACGGCGACGAGGACGCCCGGGCCCAGCTGGTGGAGAACGTCTACAAGCCGCTCGCCGGAACCCCGCTGCTCGACACGCTCGCGACATACCTGGAGCAGGGGACCTCCCTGGAGGCGACCGCCCGGCTGCTGTTCGTCCACCCCAACACCGTGCGGTACCGTCTTCGTAAGATCACGGAACTGACCGGGTACCAGCCCACGGAGGGACGGTCCGCATTCACCCTCCAGGTGGGCCTCATACTCGGGCGCCTGTCCGTAACCTGAGCCGGGTGCCTTAATCCCCTCGACACCGAAACTGTAGGTACCCCACAACGCGGCGCCCACAAAGTTCGTTCGGATCTCCATCGGTGTGGTGAACCTCTACAGGGCAGGGTTGAGTACGTGCTCGTCATCGTCGCTCCGGGCCAAGGCGCCCAGACCCCAGGATTCCTCAGTCCGTGGCTCGAGATCCCCGAGTTCCGCGAGCGGATCTCCGTATGGTCCGAGATCGTGGAGCTCGACCTCGTGGCGTACGGGACGACCGCCGGCGGCGACGAGATCCGCGACACGGCCGTGGCCCAGCCCCTCCTGGTGGCGGCCGCCCTGGCGTCGTTCGAGACACTCGGGATCCGGCCGGACCTGGTCGCCGGGCACAGCGTGGGCGAGTTCGCCGCCGCCGCCATCGCCGGGGTGCTGACCTCCGAGCAGGCCCTCGCGCTGGTGCGCGAGCGCGGCCGGGCCATGGCCAAGGCCGCCGCCGTCACCGAGACCGGCATGAGCGCGGTGCTCGGCGGCGCGGAGGAGGACGTCCTGGCCGCGATCGCCAAGCACGGCCTGACCCCCGCCAACATCAACGGCGCCGGCCAGATCGTCGCGGGCGGCACGCGGGAGCAGCTGGAGGCCTTCGCGGCCGAGCCGCCGGAGAAGGCGCGGGTGCGCCCCCTGGCGGTCGCCGGAGCCTTCCACACCGTCCACATGGCCCCCGCCGTGGATCACCTGCGTGCCGAGGCCGCGGCCCTCACCCCCGCGGAGCCGTCGGTCACGCTGCTGTCGAACTCCGACGGCGCGGCCGTCGCCGGAGGAGGCGAGTTCCTGAACCGGCTGGTGAACCAGGTGGCCAACCCGGTCCGGTGGGACGCCTGCATGGCGACGATGGCCGAGCGCGGCGTCACCACCATGATCGAGCTGCTACCCGGCGGCACGCTGACGGGCCTGGCCCGGCGGGCCCTGCCCGGGGTGAAGACCGTGGCGCTCAAGACCCCTGCTGACCTGGACACCGCCCGGGAGGTACTGAAGTGAGGCTCGGTCAAGGCGCCCCCGCGGCGAGGGTGCTCGCCTTCGGCGGCTACCAGCCCGCCCAGGTCGTGACCAACGACGATTTGGCCGCCCGGCTCGACACCAGCGACGAGTGGATCCAAAGCCGCGTCGGCATCAAGGAACGGCGTGTGGCGGGCCCGGAGGAGTCGGAGATCGACCTCGCGGTGCAGGCGGGCGGCAAGGCCCTCGCGGCAAGCGGCCTGTCGAGCGACGACATCGACCTCGTGATCGTGGCGACCTGCACGATCGAGGCTCCCATCCCCAACGCGGCCGGCCGCGTCGCGCACCGGCTCGGCATCACGGCCCCCGGCGCCTACGACCTCAACGCCGCCTGCGCCGGGTTCTGCTACGCGCTGGCCGCCGCGTCCGACGCGGTACGGTCGGGGTCGGCGACCAACGTGCTGGTCGTCGGCAGCGAGAAGCTCACCCAGTGGGTGGACCGCGACGACCGGTCGACCGCCGTCATCTTCGCCGACGGCGCGGGCGCCGCGGTCGTGGGCCCCTCCGACCGGCCGGGCATCGGCCCGGTGGCCTGGGGCAGCGCCGGCGACAAGGCCGAGGCGATCATGGTCAAGGACCGCCGGTCCTTCCTCTACCAGGAGGGCCAGACGGTGTTCCGCTGGGCCACCACCGCGCTTCACCCGGTGGCCAAGCTCGCCTGCGAGCGTGCGGGCGTGGACCCCGCCGACCTGGACGCGTTCGTCCCCCACCAGGCGAACCTGCGCATCGTCGAGGCGATCGCGCGCAAGCTGGGCGCCGACAAGGCCGTCGTCGCCAGGGACATCGTGCTCGCCGGCAACACCTCCGCCGCGTCGATCCCGCTCGCGCTGTCCCGCATGATCGAGCGCGGCGAGGTCCAGTCGGGTGACCTGGCCCTGCTGCTGGGCTTCGGCGCCGGCCTCACCTACGCCTCCCAGGTGATCGAGATCCCCTGAGGACTTGTACGGCCTGCCGTACAGAACTGGGGCAACCCAGAAAACCCTGAAGACAGTAAACCCAAGGAGTAGTCGCGACATGGCACTGACCGAGCAGGAGATCCTCGCGGGCCTCGGCAAGATCATCAACGAGATCACCGGGATCCCGGCCGACGAGGTCACCCCGGAGAAGAGCTTCGTGGACGACCTGGACATCGACTCGCTCTCCATGGTCGAGATCGCCGTCGCGGCCCAGGACGAGTTCGGCGTCGAGATCCCCGACGACCAGCTCAAGAACCTGAAGACCGTCAAGGACGTCATCAGCTTCATCCAGGCCTGACCTTCGCCGTACGACGGCGCACGGACGTGCCCGCCCCGTCTCCGGCGAGGCGACAGGGCGCGTCCGGCCCCCTTTCACGCCCCGCTAGCAAGAGGAGTGCAGACAAGTGAGTAAGGACCGGGTACGTGTCGTAGTCACCGGGCTCGGCGCGACGACGCCCCTCGGTGGAGACGTCGCATCGACCTGGTCGGCGCTCCTCGAGGGGCGGTCGGGCATCCGCACGCTCACCGAGGACTGGGTCGACACCGTGCCGGTGAAGTTCGCCGGCGTGGCGGCCGTCGATCCCGGCGAGGTGCTTCCCCGGCCCGAGGCCAGGAGGCTCGACCGGGCCGAGCAGTTCGCCCTGATCGCCGCCAGGCAGGCCTGGCAGGACGCGGGCGCCCCCGAGGTGGACGGGGAGCGGCTGGGCGTCGTGGTCGGCAGCGGCATCGGCGGCATCGGAACGATCCTGTCCGCCTACGACCTCTACCGGGAGAAGGGCTGGAACCGGCTGTCGCCGTTCACCGTGCCCATGCTCATGCCCAACGGCTCGGCCGGTTGGATCAGCATCGAACTGGGCGCCAAGGCCGGTGCGCACGCCACGGTCAGCGCCTGCGCCACCGGCGCCGAGTCCATCGGCTACGGCATCGACATGATCCGCTCCGGCCGGGCCGACATCGTGGTCGCCGGCGGCACCGAGGCGGCGATCCACGGTCTGAACGTGGCGTCGTTCGCCGCGGCGCGCGCCATGTCGACCCGCAACGACGAGCCCGAGCGCGCCTCCCGCCCGTTCGACAAGGGCCGCGACGGCTTCGTGCTCGGCGAGGGCTCGGGCATCGTGGTGCTGGAGTCGGAGGAGCACGCCCTGGCTCGCGGCGCCCGCATCTACGCCGTGGCCGCCGGAGCCGGTTACACCAGCGACGCCTTCCACATCACCGGGATCGACCCGGACGGCAAGGGCGGCAAGGAGGCCATGCTCCGGGCCCTCAGGAACGCGGACCTCGACCCGTCGGACGTCGTCCACGTCAACGCCCACGCCACGTCGACCCCGCTCGGCGACGAGATCGAGGCCCGTGCGATCAAGGAGGCCATCGGCGGCCACGCGATCGTCACCGCCACCAAGTCGATGACCGGTCACCTCCTCGGCGGCGCCGGCGGCATCGAGTCGATCTTCACCATTCTCGCCCTGCACGAGCGGATCGTGCCGGCCATCGCGAACCTGGACGACCCGGCCGACGGCATCGAGGTCGACCTCGTGCGCGGCGAACCCCGCAAGCTCGAGGGCGACCAGCTCGCCGCGATCAACAACTCCTTCGGGTTCGGCGGACACAACGTCGCCGTGGCCTTCACGACGTTTTGACAAGGGAGTCTCGAATGACAGTGCTGGACAGCAGGACGGTGGCCGACGCCGCCGAAGCGGCCGCCGTCGACAATCGTGACCCCTTGGTGCGCCTCGGCCACCTGCTGGACGAGGGCTCGATCCGGCCGATCACCCCCGAGGACAAGAGCGGCGTGCGTGCGGTGGCCGGGCGCGTCGAGGGTGTGCCCGTCGTGGCGTTCTGCAGCGACGCCCGCCTCCAGGGCGGCGCGATGGGCGCGGAGGGCTGCGAGCACATCGTCCACGCCTACGACGTGGCCGTGCGCGAACGGGTGCCGATCATCGGCCTCTGGCACTCCGGCGGCGCCCGCCTGGCCGAGGGTGTGGAGTCGCTGCACGCCGTGGGCCGGGTGTTCACCGCCATGACCAAGGCGTCGGGCCTGGTCCCCCAGATCTCCGTCGTGGTCGGCCCGGTGGCCGGCGGCGGTGCGTACGGCCCCGCCCTGACCGACATCGTGATCCTCGCCGACAACGGCCGCATCTTCGTCACCGGGCCGGACGTCGTGCGCAGCGTGACCGGCGAGGAGACCGACATGGCCTCGCTCGGCGGGCCGGAGCCGCACAGCAAGCGCAGCGGCGTCGTCCACGTCGTCACCAAGGACGAGCCCGAGGCGATGCTGCGGGCCCGTCAGCTCGCGTGCCTGCTCGGTCACCAGGGCCGGGTGCGCGGCGAGGTGGACGAGGTCGACTTCGGCAGCCTGCTCCCCGACAACCCCCGCCGCGCCTACGACGTGCGCCCGCTCGTCAACGGGCTGCTCGACGAGCCCGGTGTGGAGCTGCACCCCAAGTGGGCGCCGAACATCGTCACCACCCTGGGCCGGCTCGGCGGCCGCACGGTCGGCGTCATCGCCAACAACCCCATGCGGCTCGGCGGCTGCCTCGACTCCACCTCGGCGGAGAAGGCCGCCCGGTTCGTCCGGATGTGCGATGCCTTCGGAGTGCCGCTGGTGGTGCTCGTGGACGTGCCCGGCTACCTCCCCGGAGTCGGCCAGGAGCACGACGGAATCGTACGGCGCGGCGCGAAGCTGCTGCACGCGTTCGCCGAGGCGTCCGTGCCCCGCGTCACACTGATCACCCGTAAGGCGTACGGCGGGGCGTACATCGCGATGAACTCCCGCTCGCTCGGCGCGACCCGCGTGTTCGCCTGGCCGAACATCGAGGTGGCGGTCATGGGCGCGGTCGCGGCGGTGCGCATCCTCAAGCGGCGCGAGCTCGCCGCCGCTCCCGAGGAGGAGCGCTCCGCGCTCGAGGCCCGGCTGGCCGAGGAGCACGAGAAGACGGCGGGCGGCCTCCAGCGCGCCCTCGACCTCGGCGTGATCGACGAGGTGATCGAGCCGGCCAAGACGCGCGGTGCGATCGCCCGGGTGCTCGCCCAGGCCACCCCGGCCCGCGGCGCCCACGGCAACATCCCGCTCTGACGACGCTCAGGAAGCGCCGGTCCCCGCACCCGGGGGCCGGCGCTTTCGCGTTCCCCCGGAGCGGACATCCAAATACTTGACGCTGGACGACAAGCACTTGATGCTTGTCGTCAAGTAGGAGGAGGCGGGCATGGACGAGCGCCACGAACTGGCCGATGACCTGTACCGGGTCGTCGGCGGCAGGGTGCTCGACGCGCTGGAGATCCTCTTCGAGCCCGGAGAGCTGTCCGGCGAGGACACGCGGCTGCGCGAGCTCCTGGCGGTGAAGAGCCGGGCCTGGGCGGACGTGCTGTGCGGGGAGGACGACCGCGCGGCCGCCTTCCTCGCGATCCGGCTGGTGAGCGCGCTGTATCCCGGCGACGCGCCGTTCGACCCGCCCGCCGCGTGGTGGACCACGCCGCTGGGCCGGGCCGTCGCCCGGCGCGCGGGGCACCCGGCCGCGACGGCGGTGCCGGTCTCGGTCGCCGCGGCGATGCTCGGCATCACCCGCCAGGGCGTGCACGACCTGGTGCGCCGGCACAAGCTCGACCGCGATCCCGAGGGCGCCGTCACCACCGCGTCGATCCAGGCCCGCCTCTCCCGCAGCCGCGGCCACCAGGCCGCGGCCGTCACGAGGAGGCTCGAATGACCACTTCCACCGGTCCCACGGGCGCCAGGGGTTCCACCGATTTCACCGGCGACGTCCTGCGGCTCGCGGACGGCCTCGCCGTCCGGCGGCTGGGGTACGGCGCGATGCAGCTGCCGGGGCCGGGCGTGTGGGGCCCGCCGCGCGACCACGCCACCGCTCTCGCCGTGCTGCGGCGGGCCGTGGAACTGGGCGTCACCCACATCGACACCAGCGACTTCTACGGCCCGCACGTCGCCAACGACCTGATCAGGCAGGCTCTGCACCCCTATCCGGACGACCTGGTCATCGCCACCAAGGTCGGCGTGGTCCGCGACGAGTGGCACGGGTTCGAGGCCGCCGCGGAGCCCGAGCGGCTGCGCGAGCAGGTCGAGGAGAACCTGGCCCGGCTCGGCCTGGCCCGGCTCGACCTCGTCTACCTGCGGGTGGGCGGCGACGGACTGCTGTTTCCCGGCGAGGTGCCCTTCGCCGAGTCCTTCGGGGCGCTGGCCGAGCTGCACGGACGCGGGCTGATCCGGGCGCTCGGGCTCAGCGGCGTGACGACGGGGCAACTGGCCGAGGCGCGCGCGATCGCGCCCGTGGCGGCGGTGCAGAACCGGTTCCACCTGTTCGACCGGTCGGGCGCGGACGTCCTGGCCGCGTGCGAAGCGGACGGCATCGCGTTCACCGCCTACTTCTCGCTCGCCGCCGGCATGCTCCGCCCCGGACTGGATCTGTCGCAGGCCCCGCTCGGTATGGCCCCCTCGGCCGAGCGGCTGGCCGTGCTCGACGAGGTCGCCGGCCGGTACGGCGCGACCCGCGCCCAGGTGGCGCTCGCCTGGCTGCTCGGCCGCTCTCCGGTAAGCCTGGCCATTCCCGGCACCTCCTCGCTCGCGCACCTGGAGGAGAACATGGCCGCGGCCCGGCTGCGCCTGTCCCCCGAGGACATCGCGCTGCTGGACACGCTCGCCTGAGGCGTCACCGGCCCGGGAGCGTCAGACGGCCCCGGTGCATCAGACGGCCGCGTGCAGCCACCGGACTGGCGCTCCCTCACCCGCGTACCGGAACGACTCCAGCTCCTCGTCCCACTGCTTGCCGAGCAGGCGGTCGAGTTCCTCCTCCAGGACCACCCGGCCCTGCGCCGCCATGAGCATGACGTTGCGTAGCCGGTCCTCGGGGATCAGGATGTCGCCGTTCGCGCCGACGACCGCCGTGAAAGCGCCCAGCGTCGGCGTGTAGGCGTGCCGGGAGCCGTCGACGCCCGGCGAGGCGTCCTCGGTTATCTCGAAGCGGATGCGCTGCCAGCCCATGAGCGATGACGTGATCGCCGCCGCCGTGCCGGGACGCCCCTCCCACTCGGCCTGGGCCCGCAGGGTCCCGGGCGCGGCGGGCTGGGCGGTCCACGTCAGGTCGACGGGCACGCCAAGAACGCCTGCGACGGCCCACTCGATGTGCGGGCACAGCGCAGGCTGAGCCGAGTGGACGTACAGGACGCCACGAGCAGCAGCCACCGGACCTCCCAATTCGCATGAGGTGCGCCTTCCCCAACGGCCTCATACTTGGGATGATCACGGTTAGATGACTGTAGGAGAGACTACCGTCCGTCGCAGCCCGGCACCAGAGGGGGGTCATACCGATTGGTGCTTGGCGACCAACCGAATCGGGAAGGACGCGTTCCGTAACCATCACGGAAAGGCCTCCCCATGCGCAGCCGGCTCGTCGAACCCCTCCCAGGACGGCCCGTTCTCATCCGGCCGGACGAACTCCTGACCTCCTCCCCCGCCGCCGTCGCCCGCTGGGCCCTGGCCGCCGAACCGCTTCCCGGCGCCGGTCACGTCCACCGCGTACGGCTGCCGCCGGGCACCGACGTGATCGATCTGACGGCCACCCTCCGCGACCGCGGCCATCCGGCCTCCCCCAACCACGTACTGACGGGCCAGCCGCTGTTCTTCGGCGGGCCCGGCGGGCCGCCCGCGCCCGCGGCGGCGCCGCCGTACGAGCCGGGTGAGCCGTGCGACGTCACCGTGGCGGTCGTCGACACCGGACTGGCGCCGCATCCGTGGCTGACGCGGTGGTACAGCGATGACATCGCCGAGACGCCCGACGCGGACGGCGACGGTGTGCGCGACCGGCAGGCCGGGCACGGGACCTTCGTCGCCGGACTGATCCTGCGGCACGCGCCCGGGGTCCGGCTGCGCGCCCTGCGCCTCCTCGACAGCGAGGGCGTGTGCGACGAGGCGGCGCTGCTGCGCGCGCTCGCCGTGCTGCGCGGTGAGCGCGCCGACGTGGTCAACCTCTCCTTCGGCGGCCACACCTTCGACGACGCGCCGCCCCTCGGGCTGGCCGAGGCGCTGACCGGTTTTCCCGCCGTCGTCGCGTGCGCGGGCAACACCGCGTCGCCGCGTCCCTTCTGGCCCGCGGCGATGTCCGGAGTCGTCGCCGTCGGCGCACTCGACGGAGACGCCAGGGCCGATTTTTCCGCGTACGGCCCGTGGGTGGACGTCTGGGCTCCGGGCGTCGCCCTGACCAGCAGCTTTCTGGACCACGGAGACTTCCGCGGCTACGCGACGTGGAGCGGCACGTCGTTCGCCGCCGCCGTGGTCACCGGCGCTCTCGCCCGCCTGTGCCGGGACGTCCCGCCCGACCGGGCCGTACGACGCCTGCTCGGCGCCGGCCGGCGGGTGGCGGATCTCGGGGTGGTCGTGAACAGCGGAGATCGGTAAGGTTCCTGTCACAATGAGCTTCTCAACGAGCACACAGAGCGACATATGCCGGCAGACGACTCCTTCACCATCATCGACCAGGCCACCTGGGAGGACCTGGTCGCCCGGTTCGACGGCAGGATGTGGGCGGTCGCCCGGGCGTTCGGGCTGAGCACCGCCGACGCGGCCGACGCCGTGCAGGGCGCCTGGCTGCGGCTCGTGGAGAACGCGGACGCCATCCGCGACCCCGAACGGATCGGCGCGTGGCTCGTCACCACGACGCGGCACGAGGCCGCGCGGGTCGGCCGCAGGGCGCGCGGGGAGATCGTCGCGGACCTCGACCTGCCGGACACCGCGCTGCCCGATCCGACGGCCGCGGTCGTGGACGCCGACTTCGGCAGGCGGGTGTGGCGCAGGCTCGACCTGCTCGGCGAGCCGTGCCGGTCGCTCATCCGCCTCTACGTGCTCCACCCCGAGGCGCGGTACGCCCAGATAGCGGTCCGGCTCGACCTGCCGGTCGGCAGCATCGGCCCCACCAGGGCCCGCTGCATGGCCCGCCTGCGCGCTCTCGTGGAGGAGGAGGTCCGATGAGGGAGGAATACCTGCTGGCGGCCCTGCGCATGGGGGCGGGCGCCGATCCGGTGCCGGAGGGCGTGTCGGCCGCCGCCCGGGCGGTCTTCGGCCTGCGCGTGCCGGGAGGCGTGCCGGCCGGGCCGGTCGACGTCACCGTGCCGCCGGGGGCCCGTTCCCGCCCCGACACCGGGACGGCGCATACCGGCGTCCGCCGCTTCAGCGCGGGCGGCCTGGTCATCGACATCGAGACGGCCGTCGTCGGCGAACGCATGGAGGTGGCCGGACAGGTGTCCCCCGCCCCCGGGCCGGACGCCCGGATCGAGGTGCGCACCCCCCACATCGGCAAGGTCCGGGCCCCCTCGGCCAGCGGTCACTTCGCGGTGGCCGGCCTGCCGCCCGGGTGGGTCAGCGTGGTCTGCCACCGGCCCGGACACCCGCCCGTCTTCACCCGCTGGGTCCACGTACGCCCATGACGCGGCAGGGCACACCTCATCCGGCCCCCGGCGAGCGCCCCGGCCCGCCCGATAGGGCTCGCCCGGGATCGGAGCCCGGCCCCTCGCCGGACCCGGCCGCCGATGTGGTGCGGACTGCTCCGGAATCTCCGCTGGGCGTGTGCCTGCTCGACCGGGCCGAGGCCGCCGTGCGGCTCTCCGCGACCGACCCCCGGCTGGCCCTCGTGGAGGCGAGAGCCGTACTTGACCCGGCCGGGCGGCCGGGGCCCGCGGGCGCGTACGGCGAGGCGGCGTCGGTGGCGCTGCGCGCGGCGGCGCTGGCGGCCCGCGAGCTGGGCGACCTGGAGCTCGCCCGGGAACGGCTGGAGGAGGCGATCGCGGCGGGGCGGAGCTTTCCGCTCCGGGTGGCGCAGGCCCGGATGTCGCTCGTCACGGTCCGGGCCCAGCTCGGCGACCCGGAGGGCGGGCTGCGCCTCGCCGATCTCGCCGAGCGGGATCTCGCGGGAACCGACCTGGCCAGGCTCGGTGTGCAGCGGTCGGTCGCCCTGATCCTGCTGGGACGGCACGAGGAGGCCGTACGGCACTGCGACCGGGCGGTCGGCCTGCTGGACGACGATCCCCGCTTCCGGGCGGGCGGGCTGCTGAACCGCGGCCTCGCCCACACCTACCTTGAGCGGTACGAGGAGGCCGAGGCCGACCTGGCGGAGTGCGCCCGGGTCGCGAGATCGGCGGGCCTGGACCACGTCGCGATGCTGGCGGAGGGCAACCTGCCGTTCGTGGCCGCCCGGCGCGGTGACATCGCCGCCGCCTTCGCGCGCTACCGCGCGGCCGAGACCACGTTGTTCGGCTTCCCGGAACGGCTCGCCGCGATGCGCACGGACTTCGCCGAGGCGCTGGTGGCCGCGCGGCTCCCCGGAGAGGCGCGCACGCTGCTCGAGCAGGCCGTTCCCGAACTGGTGGCGGCCGGGGCGCAGGCGGCGGTCCCCGGCGCGCGGCTGCTGCTCGCCCAGGCCGCGCTCCTCGCCGGGGACGCCCCGCTTGCCGAGACGACGGCGCGCACGGCGCTCGCGGAGCTGGACGCGCAGGGCAGGACGGCCTGGCTGCCCCTGGCCAGGGAGGTCGTCCTGCGAGCCCGCCTCGCGGAGGCCCCCGCACCCCTGCCCCCGCACGCATGCGACCCGCCGGCCGCACGCGCCGCACCCCCGCCCGTGCACGCATTCGACCCGGCGGCCGCACGCGCCGCACCCCCGCCCGTGCACGCATTCGACCCGGCGGCCGAGGCTCCGGTCATTCTCGGGCAGGAGACGGCGGAGGCCGAGGGCCCGCCCACCGGCACGCACGACCCGACGGCGGCCGACGACCTCGTCACCGCCTTGATCACGTGCGCCGACGACCTGGCGGCGTGCGGCTGGCCCGGCGCGTCGGCGGCGCTGCGGCTCACCGCCGCGGCGGCGGCCGTACGCCTGGGCGCGATCACGCACGCCCGCCCGCAGCTCGACCGCGTCGCCGCCACCGCCACCCGTCCGCTCGTACGCTGGCACGCGACGGCGATGCGGCACCGCCTGGACGGGGACCTCGACCGGGCCCTGGCGGCCGCGGCACGGGGCATCGAGACCGTGCACATTCCGGGCGGCGACGCCGGGCCCCGCGACTCAACCGGTTCCCGCGACTCAACCGGTTCCCGCGACTCGGCCGGTTCCCGCGACCGCGACGTGGCGCGGGACGCGGAGCTGCGGGTGCACGCGGCGCGGCCGGCCGAGGATCTCGCCGTGTTCGGGCTGGAGGTCGCCGTCGACCGGGCCCGGCGGACGGGCGACGCGCGAACGGTGCTCGAATGGGCCGAGCGATGGCGGGCGGTCGTGCGCGGCGCCGGGGCCGCCTCGTTCCGCCTCCCCGATCCCGCGCCCTGTCGCCCGCCCGGAACTCTGCCCGGCGCCCTGCCCGCCGGGTCCGGGCTCCTGGTGGAGCTGGTGCGGCGCGGCGACGACCTGTTCGCCGTCGCGGCCGGTCCCGGGGGCTGCGCGCTGCGGAGGCTCGGCTCCTACCAGGCGGCGGTGGAGGCGACCGTGCGGATCAGGTACGGCCTGCGCCGCCGGGCGCTGCGCGACACCCGTCGCGACGACACCCCGCACGACACGGACGGCCTTTCCGGCCCGGCGGACGAGGGGGTCGCCCGCGAGCTGTCCGCGCTCGACCGCGTTCTCCTGTCCGGCCCCGGAACCCTCGAATCAGCGGGATGCCCGGCCGGCGGGCCGGTGACGATCGTGCCCACCGGAGCGCTGTGCACGCTGCCCTGGCCGCTGCTTCCGTCGCTGCACGGCAGGCCGGTGTCGGTGGCGGCCGACGCCGCCGCGTGGCTCGCCCCGCGTCCGGGCCCGGCCGGCGCACCTCTGGTGCTGTCGCTCGCCGGACCGGGGCTCGATCACGCCGCGGCCGAGGCCGACATGGTCGCCGCCGCGCACAGGCGGGCGCGGCGCGTTCGCGCCACCAGGGCGGAGGTGCTCCGCGCGCTGGAGCGGGCCGACGTGCTCCACGTCGCCGCCCACGGGATGTTCAGCCCGCGCGGGCCCATGCTGTCGCGGATCACGCTCGACGACGCGCCGCTCATGGCTTACGACCTGCTGACCGCGCGGCGGATCCCCCGCCTCGTCGTGCTGTCGGCCTGTGACGCCGGCATGGCCCACGCCCCGGTGGACGGCGCGGCGCTGGGCCTCGCCGGGGCCTTCCTCGACAGCGCCGCCCGCAACGGGGACACCGCGTGCGTGGTGGCCGGTGTGCTGCCGGTGCGCGACGAGGAGGCACTGGCGCTCATGACGCTCTTCCACACGCTGCTGGCCGAGGGCCGCTCCCCCGCCGACGCGCTGGCCCGGGCGTCCGCGAAGACGGCCGTGCCGGGCTTCGTCTGCTTCGGCGCCGGCGACACGCCCTTTGCCGCGGGCTGACGATGTACTTCCCGGGCGAAGCGGCGGGGTCAGCCGGTCGCGACGGGCCTGGCGGGGTCGGCGACCCAGTTGGACCACGACCCGACGTACAGGGCGGCCGGCAGCCCGGCGATCTCCAGCGCGAGCACCTCGTGAGCGGCCGTGACCCCCGACCCGCAGTATGCGCCGACGGGCACGCCCTCGACCGCCCCGAGGCTGTTGAAGCGCTCGCGGAGGAACTCCCTGGCGTGGAACCGCCCGCCGGGCTCGACGTTCTCAGTGGTCGGGGCGCTGACCGCGCTCGGGATGTGGCCGGCGACCGGGTCGATCGGCTCCACCTCACCCCGGTAGCGCTCGGCCGCCCTGGCGTCGAGCAGCACGCCGTCGGCCGCCAGCGCGGCGGCCTCATCGGCGTCGAGCACGGGCATCCCGCCCGGCCGCGCGGTGAAGTCGCCCGGCGGGACGTGCCCCTCCTCCTTGGTCACCGGGAGCCCGGCCCGGGTCCAGGCCCGCAGCCCGCCGTCGAGCACGCGCACGTCGCCGTGGCCGAAATAGCGCAGCGTCCACCACGCCCTCGCCGCCGCCGTCGAGTCGGCCTCGTCGTAGACGACCACCGGCCGGCCCTCGGACACGCCCAGGCGGCGCATCGCCTCCTGGAACGCCTCCGGCGCGGGCAGCGGATGCCGTCCCGCGGCCCCGGCCGGAGCCGCGAGATCGGCGTTGAGGTCGCAGAAGACCGCGCCGGGGATGTGGCCCTCGCGGTACGCCTCGACACCGGGCGGTCCGCCCAGCCGCCAGCGGACGTCCAGGATCGCGGCGTCGCCGATCGCGGCGAGCTCCTCGGGAGTGATCAGCGGGCTCATGCCATCCCCTCGCCTTCGGATCCTGTCGGACGGTGCCGCAGCCATTGTGCCAAGCCGCCGGGCTTCACGCGCCTCAGGACGCCGCGAACGCGGCGAGCAGGTCGAGGATGTCGGCGGTGGTGCCGGTCTCGCCGAGGCGCGGGAAGATCTTCTCGACGCTGTGGCGGTGCGCCTCGGGGTCGAGGTCGGTCATGGCGTCCGTCGCCAGCGTGACGTGATAACCGTGCTCGTGGGCGGCGCGGGCGGTGGACTCGACGCCGATGCTCGTGGCCACTCCGGTCAGCACGATCTGGGTGACGCCCCGCCGGCGCAGGTGCAGGTCCAGGTCGGTGCCGTAGAAGGCCGACCAGTTGCGCTTGGTGACGACGATGTCGCGCGGATGTCCGGCCAGGTCGTCGGCGATCTCGTCCCAGCCGTCGGGCCAGGCGCGCCCGGGGCGCGACAGGTCGGTGCGTCCCGGGACGGCGTCCGAGCCGTCGGCCGCGGCGGTGACGCGGACGAGGACGACCGGCAGGTCGCGCGCGCGGAAGGCCTCGGCGAGCCGGACCGTCCGGGCGAGCACGTCCGCCGCGGAGTACGGGCTGCCGGGGGCGGCCAGCACGCCCTTCTGCAGGTCGATGACGACGAGCGCGGTCCTGGGGTCGAGCGTGGTGACGGGCATGGGGATCTCCCTTTGTCTGTCGATGTGCGGGCAGGAGTGGTCAGGTGCGGCCGACGCGGCGCAGCGACCGGTCGACGAGAGTGCCGAGCAGCAACAGGACCGAGACGCCCAGCAGGAGCAGGCTCAGGCCGTGCAGCCCGGGCGTGGTGGCGCCGTGCCGGTAGAACGCCGCGTCGGCGGCCGAGGCGCTCAGCGCGCCGAGATATCCGAACGTGCGCAGCAGCCCGGCGGAGGAGCCCATGCGGGCCGGGTCGGCCTGCGCGTACAACGCGTTCTGGTTGGCCAGCCCGGTGAGGCCCTGCGCGATGCCGACGAACGCGCCGATCGGCGCCAGCAGCCACATCGGGCTGCCGGAGCCGGCCGTCAGCAGCGCGGCGCACGCGCCGATCTGCGCCGCGGCGCCCCCGGCGAGCTTGCCGCGCACCTCGGCGCGGCGGCCGGTGAGGGCGGTCACGGCGATGCCCATCGCCGACATGGGCAGGAGCAGCAGCCCGGCGGCCGAGGGGGTGAGCGACCGGCCGTCCTGCAGCCACTGGGGGAACCCGTACATGAATGCGTAGGAGGTCGTGTAGGCCAGCCACTGCCTGCCGTACGTGGCCAGCAACGGCAGGTTGCCGCCCAGCACCCGCAGGTCGAGGAACGGCTGCGCCGCCCGCAGTTCCCGTACGGCGAAGCAGGTCCCGGCGATCGCGACGACCACCGGCAGCCACCAGAGCCCCCACGACGGGTTCATCAGGAACGTCATGAACGCCGTGAGCGTGCCGGCGAACAGCGCCATGCCGATCACGTCCAGTCCACCGCCGGCGGCCCCGGAGGAGGTCGTGACGCGGCGGGGCAGCCGCCGCGCGCCGAGGACGAGGCAGGCTGCCGAGAGCGGCACGTTGACGGCGAAGATGAGATGCCAGCCGCCCGCGCCGATGAGCAGACCGCCCAGGGTCGGCCCGATGACCGCGATGACCTGGTTGGAGATCGACAGTGCCGCCAGGATCCCGCTGGGACTTCGCATGCCGGTGCGGTCGGCCTCGGCCCGCAGCAGGAACATCGAGGCGGGGTAGGCGGCGGAGGTGCCGATCCCGAGCAGGACCCGGGACACGATCAGGACGCCCAGGCTGGGGGCAAGCACGCCCAGCAGCCCGGCGCCGCCGACGAGCGCCGTGCCGGCCAGGTACAGCGGCCGCGGGCCGAAGGTGTCCACCAGCCGTCCGATCACCGGCTGCCCGACCGCGGTGGCCAGGTACAGCCCCGTCACCAGCCACGCGGTGTGCGCGGGCGAGGCGTGGAACCAGCGGCCGATCGGCACGAGCGCCACCGCCAGCATCGAGGAGTTGATCGGGTTGAGGATCGAGCCCAGGATCATCGGGGCGATCAGCCGGCGGTCGAAGCCGCCGGCGTCCGATCGGCGCCCGGCACGGGAGGCGGCCGGAACCCGCGTCATGCCCGGACCCCGATCATGACTGGGCCACGGCGTCCAGCAGCGCCATCGCCTCGATGATCGTGCGCAGCTGCGCTTCGGTGCAGTGTTCCCGCAGCGCCCGCGCCAGCCACGCCTCACGCGCCCTCCGGTCGTCCAGACGGCGCTCACGCCCCAGCTCGGTCAGCGTGACGAGCCGGCGCCGGCCGTCCTCGGGATCGCGGTGGCGTTCCACCAGCCCGGCCCGTTCGAGCGCCTGGACGATCACCGCCATGGACTGCGGCCTGACCCGCTCGGCCGCGGCCAGCTCACTGGCCGACGCCGGGCCGTGCTTGGCCAGCCGCGCGAGCACGGAGACCTGGCCGGAGCTGAGGTCTCCCTCCGTGTCCAGCTCTCTCAGCCTGCGGACGAGCCGGCTGACCGCCACCCAGGCGTCGCCGGCCGCCTGCTCCGCCGCCTCAGAAGCGGCATCACTCATGACACACCCCCAAAAAGGCAGTTTGGACTGTACACCTCAAACTGAGCAGTCCAAACTGCCGATCAGAGGACATGGAGATCAGCGGCGGGCATCACCTGGATCCGCGCGAGCGTCAGCGACGAATCTCCACAAGCGGGACGTTCTGCTCGGCGGGAGTCAGCGAGCCGTGGTAGCCGATCATGGACGACTCCACCGGATCCTCGGCCGAGGCCACGATCACGCAGTCGCCGTACGGCACGGCCACCACGTCGCCGATGCGGCCGAGCCACTCGCGGCGGACCCGCCGGCCGAACCAGCCCGCGGAGACGGCCTCCTCGCGGGTGACCACCCAGGCACGCCCGCGCAGGACCTCCCGCCAGGTGTCCAGCACGTCCGCGGCGGCTCCCGGAGGGGTGTAGACGTGGCGGGCGCGGGCGTCGCCGCCCAGCATGAGCACACCCTCCCGCAGGCCGGGGTCGCGGTCCACGTCGACCTTGTCGAAGGCGTTGACCATGCCGTGGTCGGCCGTGACGTACAGGACCGCACCCGGCGGCAGTGTTTCCGCGATGCGCTCGGCCATACGGTCCACGACGGCGACCTGCTCGACCCATTCGCCGCCGCCCCACCCGCTGAAGTGCCCCACGCTGTCGACCCCGCCGTAGTAGACGGTCACGAACGTGGTCTCGCGCAGCGCCTGCCGTACGGCCTCGACGCGCTCGCCGGGGCTCTCGGCCGCCCGGTGGCGCATGCCCCGGTAGACGGCGCGGGTCAGACCTGTGCCGTCGAACGCGGCGGGCGCCACGTAGACGGGTTCGATCCCCGCCGCCGCCATGCGCTCGTAGACGGTCGGCGCGGGCTGCCACACGTCCGGGTCGATCGACAGGCCGGGGGCCGTCCAGCGCAGGCAGTTGAACAGCCGCCCCTCCCCAGGGACGGCCATCTGGATGCCGACCATGCCGTGCTCCCCGGGAGGGGCGCCGGTGCCCAGGGTGGCCAGGCTGATCGGGGTCGAGGAGGGGAAGCCCGCCGTGAGCGTCCCCCGCAGGTGGGCCGACAGGAACGGCGCGGCGCCGGGATGGGCGGCCAGGAGCTCGGCCCCGAGCCCGTCCACGAGGAACAGGCACACCCGCGGGGCCGGCTCCAGCGCCAGCGTGTTGCCGGTCGGAAGCCCGAGGGAGGCGAGCAGGGAGCCCGGCAGATCGGCCAGCGACGCGGTGCCGTACGCGGGCACGTACGGCACCGACTCCCCCGGGAGCGCCCCTGAGGGCGTCCCCGGGGGCGTCACGGCGGACGTCGCAGGGGGCCGGGGGTCGATCACGTCACCTCCCGGCGGGTCGAGGGGGACGGTCGGGGAGTTTCCCGCGGATCTTCACGAGATCCACGGGACCACGGGACACGGTCTAGCTCGCCGCCTTGGCGGTGGCCTCCGACAGCGCCTTGGCGAACGCCAGCACGTGCGTGACGGCCTCGGGGCCGTCGGCCGCCTCGCTGACCCGCAGGGACAGGTCGTCGGCCGTGATCGCGCCGGTGTAGCCGTGATCGGCCTCGCAGTTCTCGTCGCCGCAGGTCGCCGGTTCGAGATCGACGTGGGAGATCGCGCCCCATCCGATCGTCAGGGTGACCTCCGTCGGGGGGACGCCGGGCACGTACGCCGCGGGGTCGGGCACGACCCTGGTCACGGCGACCGACTGGATGCGACTGAGCCTCACCGCCTCGGTGGTGGTGGAGGCGTGCGACGCGGGCATGCCCTCGGCGGGCGGGTGCTCGTCGGTGTGGCAGACCAGCAGCCGGGTGGGCGAAAGGACCAGGACCGTGACGTGCCTGCGCACCTCCATCGCCGGGTCGAACGTGGCCTCGTGATGCACGACGTACGCCGTGACCGCCTCGTTGCCGAGCGCGGAGTCGACGGCGTCGGCCACCAGATCCGGGTAGTAGCCGCTGCGATCTATGGCCTCGCGCAAGCCCGCGGCGGAGACTCGGGTTTCCCTCATGGGTCCATCCTGCCCTGTAAGGGACACCTCTTTCACACCCCGGTCGGCCCGGTTTTCGCCCGCATCGCGGCGGCGGCCCGATCACTTCAGACGGCACCGATCACTTCAGGGGGCACCGATCAGCTCGGACGGCGCCGCTCAGCTCAGCCGGCGGGGCCCGACGTCGGGACGCAGCGCGGTGACCGGCCGCAGCACGGCCCGCGCGCCCAGCACGGCCACTCCCGAGGCACCCACCAGGACCTGGTCGAGGTCCATCCTGGCGACCTCGGGCAGGGCGTCGGCCAGCAGTCCCGCCCGCACCAGCAGTTCCTCCAGCGCCTCGACGGCCACCGCCTGGTAGCCGTACTCGCCGAACAGCAGCGGCGCGGCGCGCACCGACCGCACCAGCTCCGCCGCGTCCTCGGCGGTGAGCGGCGCGAGGCGGTGGGCCTGGTCGCCGAGCAGCCGGGCGGTGACCTCGCCGAGTCCGAACGTGACGACCCCGCCGAAGGAGCGGTCCTGGATCACGCCGACGACGGTCGGCACCGAGGGCTGCGGCGCCATGCGCTGCACCGCGAGCGGCGTCTTCGGTCCGAGCAGGGCGGCGAGGTCCGCGTACGCCTGCCGGACCCCGGCCGGCTCGGTGAGACCGATGCGCACGGTGCCGGCGCGGCGGGCGTCCTCCGGATCGGCCGACTTGACCACCACGGGCCAGCCGATCCGCTCGGCGACGGCGACGGCCTCGTCGGCGTCCGCGGCCACGTGCGACGGCCACACCTCGATGCCGTAGCAGGCCAGCAGCGCGGTCGCGTCGATCTCCCGCTCCTCGCCGTCGAGCAGCGCGGCGGCGACGATCTCCCGTGCCGCCGCCGTGTCGATCCCCTCCACGGACGGGATCGTGCCCGGCGGCTGCTGGCGCCAGCGGGCGTACCGCACCACGTGGGCCAGCGCGCGGACCGCCTCCTCCGGGGCGGGGTACGACGGGATCGACCCCGGGCCGGGGGACTCGTCGCCGGGCCCGCCCGGGACGCGGAGCTCGGACGGCATGCCGAGCTGCCCCTCGAAAGTGGCGAGCACCGGCTTGCCCGACTCCCGCGCGACCTCCAGCAGCGCCTCGGCCACCTCGCGGCAGTCGCCGGGAACCGGCGGCATGTAGATGGCGACGGCGGCGTCCACCTCGGGCAGGACGCTCCGCAGCGCGTCGGCGAACTCGGCGGCGCCGGCACGGGCGCCGAGGTTCACCGGCGGGCTCGGCTCCAGGCCGGCGCCGGCGCACGCCTCCTCCGCCAGCAGCGTGAGCGCGTCGGAGTTGCCGACCACGCCCACCCGCGGCCCGGCCGGCAGCGGCTGGTGCGCCAGGAGCTGGGCGACGTCGAAGAGCTGGACCAGGTCGTCCACGCGGATGACCCCCGCCTGGGCGAACAGCGAACTCAGCGCGGTGTCGGGCAGCGCGAGCACGGGCGCGCGGTGCCCGCCGGGGACGCCACGCGACTTGACCACGACGATCGGCTTGGACCGGGAGATCCGCCGGGCCAGCCGGGTGAACTTGCGCGGGTTCCCGATGGACTCCAGGTAGAGCAGGATCACGTCGGTCGCCGGGTCCTCCTCCCAGTATTGGAGGAGGTCGTTGCCGGACACGTCGGCGCGGTTCCCGGCCGAGACGAACGTCGAGATGCCCATGCCGCGCTGCGCCACCCGCTGCAGCAGGGCGGTGCCGAGCGCGCCCGACTGGCTGAAGAACCCGACCCTCCCCCGCCCCGGCAGGGTCGCCGCGAGCGTCGCGTTGAGCCGTACGGCGGGGTCGGTGTTGGCGATGCCCAGGCAGTTGGGGCCCACCACCCGCATGCCGTACGCCCGGGCGATGCGGACCAGCTCCTCCTGGCGGGCGAGGCCCTCGGGCCCGGTCTCCCCGAACCCGGAGGAGACCACGACCAGGCCCTTCACGCCCTTCTCCGCGCACTCCTCGACCAGTTCGAGCACGCCCTCCGCGGGGACGGCCAGCACGGCCAGGTCCACCTCGCCGTCGATCGCCGACACGTTGCGGTAGGCCCGCACGCCGGCCACGGCCCGTACGTGCCGGTGGACGGGGTAGACGGGGCCGGTGAAGTCGGCGGCGAGCAGGTTGCGCAGGACAGTCTGACCGATTCCGCCTGGTTCGCGGCTCGCGCCGATGACCGCGACCGACTCCGGCGTCAGCAGGCGGGCGATCGAGCGCGCCTCGGCGCGGTGCTCGCGGGCGAGCCTGACCTCCAGCGCGGTCTCGGTGCTGGACAGGTCGAGCGTCATGCGCACGACACCGTCCTCGAACTGGCTCTGCGCCGTGTAGCCGGCCTGGCGGAACAGGCCCATCATCCGGTGGTTGCCCGGCAGCACGTCCGCGATGAACGTCTTGATCCCGCGCTCGCGCGCGGCGGCCCGCAGGTGCTCCATCAGCACCGAGGCCACGCCCCTGCCCTGGTGGGCGTCCTCCACCAGGAAGGCCACCTCGGCGTGGTCGCGCGGCCGCACCCGGTCGTACCGTACGACCGCGACCATCTCCGTGCCGATCGTGGCGATGAGGGCGACCCGGTTGTCGTAGTCGACGTTCGTGAACCAGACCACGTCCTTGTCGGTCAGCCGCGGCCGCGGCCCGAAGTACCGGAAGTAGATGGACTCCGCGGACAGGCGCGAGTAGAACGAACGCAGCATGTCGGCGTCGTCCGGCCTGATCGGGCGGACGTGCGCGGTGCCGCCGTCGGACAGCACGACGTCCGCCTCCCAGTGGGCGGGGTACTGAGGGTGCACGCAATCGAGGCTAGCGGTGTCCGGCTTGGCCTGTATTGAGAGATTTCTTACGACTGACCTGACCCTCTTTTTGGACGCGCTTATAGAGGATCTACCAGCCCAGACGCGGCAAGTTGGGCAACGCTTGTGCATCGACTGCGCCCGTCTGACCGCTCTCCACCCCACGACGCCCCTGGAAGCTGTTAGGTTTCTGGACGTCAGCCTCACAGCACGGAGAGGACGCCGCCCCTCCTAGGGCATGGCTCACCTCCACAAGCAGTTGGCAAGGTGGTGACATCATGACGCGGGTCGTCGTGGTGGGCGATCTCATGACGGACGCGGTCGCCCGCGCGAAGTTCCCTCTTGCCAGGGCGAGCGACACCCCGGCCGTCGTGACCATGCACGGTGGCGGCTCCGGCGCCAACATCGCCTCCTGGCTCGCCGTGGAGGGCTCCGAGGTCGCCTTCATCGGACGCCGCGGCGCCGACATCACCGGCCGCAACCGCGACATGGAGCTCATGGGGTACGGCGTGGACGCCCGGCTCGTCATGGATCCCGAGCGGCCGACCGGAACCTGTGTCGTGCTCGTCACCCACAAGGGCGAGCGGACCATGCTGTCCGACCCCGGCGCCAACGCCGCGCTGTCCCCCGAGGACCTGCCGCGCGACCTGTTCACCGCCGGCGGTCACCTGCACGTGTCGGGCTACACGCTGATCAACGAGGGGTCGCGCGACGCCGGCCTCGCCGCGCTCGACATGGCCCGCCGGGCCGGCATGTCGATCTCCGTGGACTGCGCATCCGCCGCCCCGCTGGAGCGGACCGGCGCCGAGCCGTTCCTGGAGTGGACCGACGGAGCCAAGCTGCTGTTCGCCAACGGCGACCAGGCCAAGGTGCTCACCGGCAGGGACGATCCCGCCTCGGCGGCCAAGGTGCTGACCGCCTGGTTCCCGCAGGTCGTGATCAAGCTGAACGCCGAGGGCTCGCTCTGGTTCTCCAACAATCGTCCGGAGCCTGTCCGGTCTCCCGCCGAGGTCGTCGACCGCGTGGTGGACGGCACCGGTGCCGGTGACGCCTTCACCGCCGGGTTCCTGCCCGTCTGGCTGGACGGCAAGCCGTCCGCCGAGGCGCTGGCGGCGGGCAACGCCCTCGCCGCCAAGTGCATCTCCAACCTCGGCGCCCGTCCCCGCCTCTGATCGCGTACGCCTGGAACGCCGGACGCCCGCGTTCCCCCGGGGATCACGGGCGTGACCGGCGGGGCGTCGTGAGTCAGAGCGCTCCTTGGGCGAGTGCGCCCGGCCGCACGGGACGTGCGCGCATCAGCGGCGCGAAGGCCACCAGGAGCAGCACCGCACCCACCGGAATCAGATCCTTGGTGGCCAGCGGGACCACCGCCTGCACCAGCACCAGCACCGGGCTCCACCACGGCACCCGCCGCTGCAGCGCGAGCTGGGCCACCAGCATCAGCAGGCCGACGTAGAACAGCAGCGGCACCACGCCGTACACGACGGGCTCGACGCCCGGGATCGCCTTGACGGCGTCGAAGCGCGGGCTCATCGCGTCGTGGTCGGCGGACAGGAAGCCGACCACGACGTCGATCGTGAACTGCGCGGTCAGCGCGAGCGCGCCGACGAGGCCGATCACATAGCCCGCGGTGGCCGTCGCACCACCGCCGGCCACGCTACGGAGCCGCCCAAAGATCGGCACAAAAAGGGCCAGACCGGCCAGGAAGCACAGATGCCCGACAGCCCAGGCCAGGCCGGGCCCCCGACTGCCGTCGAGTCCGTCGAGAACGCGTGCGACGCCGTACGCGCCGAACAGGACCGGAGCCGCAACAAGTGATCTCATGGCGACAAGTTTGGCGATCAGCCCGGTCCCCGGGGATGGGGTGATCACCCTGACCTCACCCCGGCCCGTCCCCGAGCCCGGCCTCGGCTCTCACCACCCCACCTGTCAGGGGCGGGGCCGGGGCGCAGACGGGAGGCCGGAGGCGGTCAGCCGGTGACGGCCGGGGCCGGGTGAGAGGCGGTCAGTTCGTGACGGCCAGGACCAGGGGCAGCACGGCGGGGGCCCCGGCGTGACGGACCTGGGCGGCGGCCAGGGCCATCGTCCAGCCCGTGTCCACGCGGTCGTCCACGAGGAGCACCGGCCCGTCCACGGCGGCGATCCGCGCCGCGACGTCGCGCGGCGTCGCCAGCGTCGCCCGGATGGCCGTCACCCGCTGCGCGCTGTTGTGCCTGGCCGCCGGGGCTCCGGCCCGATAGCCGAGCGCCCCCAGGTGTTCCAGGCGGCCCACCCGGGCGAGCCGCTCGGTGAGCGTGCCCACCAGCACCGGGTGCGTGGCCGACGGCACCGCGACGACCGCGACCGGGCGCCGCTCCCACCCCCACGACTTCAGCACCTCGACCACGGCCGCGAACACGTCGTCGGGGACCGGCCCGTCGCCGGCCGCGAACAGCTCGCGCAGCCGGGTGCCCCAGCCGATGTCGGTCAGGCGGCCGAGCGCGCGGCCTGGCTCGGCGCACAGCTCCGGCTTGATCCGCCCCTTCAGATCCGGCAGGCCGGTGGGCCACTGGCGACGTGGATCGATCTCGACACCCGGGCGTGCCAGCCGCTGCCGGGCGGCTTGGACGGCCTCCTCCGGCACCTCGGCGGCACGGTGGGCACCGGTGCAGTTGTCACACCGGCCGCACGGCGTCGCCGACTCGTCGTCGAGATGGCGGCGCAGGTACTGCTCCCGGCACTCGGTCGTCGCGATGTATCCGAGCATCGCCTCCTGCTCCGCCCGGCGCTCGGCGGCGACCCGGGCGTAGCGCTCGGCGTCGTAGCTCCACGGCTCGCCGGTGGCCTCCCAGCCGCCCTTGACCCGGCGTACGGCGCCGTCCACGTCGAGCACCTTGAGCATCATCTCCAGCCGGCTCCGGCTGAGGTCGACCCTCGTCTCGAGTGCGGCGGTGGACAGCACGCCCCCCTCCGACAGCGCCTCCAGCGTCGCCCTGACCACGCCCTCCGGCGGGAAGGCGAGCGAGGCGAAGTAGGCCCAGATCTCCCGGTCCTCGGGGCCGGGCAGCAGGACGACCTCGGCCCGCTCCACACGGCGTCCGGCCCGGCCCACCTGCTGGTAGTACGCCACGGGCGAGGCGGGCGCGCCCACATGGATCACGAACCCCAGGTCGGGCTTGTCGAAGCCCATGCCCAACGCCGAGGTCGCCACCAGCGCCTTGACCCGGTTGCCGAGCAGGTCCTCCTCGGCCGCCAGCCGGTCGGCCGGCTCCGTCTGCCCGGTGTACGCCGCGACCGTGTGGCCCTGCTCGCGCAGGTACGCGGCGATCTCCTGGGCCGCGGCGACGGTCAGCGTGTAGACGATGCCGGAGCCCGGCAGCTCGTGCAGGGTCCTGGCCAGCCATGCGAGCCGCTGGTCCGCTCCGCCCAGCCGTACGACGCTCAGGTGTAGGCTCTCGCGCTCAAGCGGGCCGCGCAGGACGAACACCTCGCCGCCGGGCAGCTCGTCCCATTCCTGGGTGACGGCGAGCTGCTCGGCGACGTCGCGGGTGACCCGGGCGTTCGCCGTGGCCGTCGTCGCCAGCACGGGGATGCCCGGCGGCAGCTCGGCCAGCAAGGTGCGGAGCCTGCGGTAGTCGGGCCGGAAATCGTGGCCCCAGTCGGAGATGCAGTGGGCCTCGTCGATCACCAGGAGCCCCGCGCTGCCGGCCAGCTCGGGCAGCACGTTGTCGCGGAAGTCGGGGTTGTTCAGCCGCTCGGGACTGACCAGCAGCACGTCGACGGCGCCCTCGGCGACCTGGCCGTAGACCTTCTCCCACTCTTCGGGGTTGGCCGAGTTGATCGTCTCGGCGTGGATGCCGGCCCGCTCGGCCGCGGCGATCTGGTTGCGCATCAGCGCCAGGAGCGGGGAGACGATGACCGTGGGCCCCTCGCCCAGCTCGCGCAGCAGCGCGGTCGCGATGAAGTAGACCGCCGACTTTCCCCAGCCGGTGCGCTGCACCACGAGGGCCCGCCTGCGGTCCATCACCAGGGCCTTGATGGCGGCCCACTGGTCGTCGCGCAGCCGCGCGTGATCGCCGGCGAGCGCCCGCAGCCGGGCCTCGGCCTCATCCCGCAACGTCTCCTCTTCTTCACTCATCCCGTCATTCGTATCAGGTCACGCCGACGTTCGCGGCCTCGGCCGGTCGACCCGTGGACCGGGGACGGGCCCACCGTGAAGGCATCGGCACGCGAGGGATCCCGCGCGCACGCGGCGGCGCCCATCCCCTCGGCCATACGGCTGCCCGGAATTCCCCGTTCCCGCTGTAACAATCCGCCGGGCGTCCGCATCTACCACTGCGGCCCCGCGAAGGCGCGGACGACGGCGAGCGGCCGTCCCCTCGTCCTCGCGGGGCGAGACACCTTCCGACGCACCACATGGAGACGGCAATGGAGACCTTCGGCGACGCCGGAAGCGACTGGATCGACACCGACGGCGACGGCGTCTACGAGACGGAACTCGTCGACATCGACGGTGACGGCGTGACCGACGCGCAGTTCACCGACACCGACCTCGACGGAGTCGCGGACGTGGAGCGCTACGACACCGACGGTGACGGGATCGCCAACACCGAGTACATCGACGCCGACGGCGACGGCGTGGCCGACCAGGAGCTTTTCGACACCGACAACGACGGCGTCAACGACGTCACGGTGACCAGCTACACGGTGGGCAGCGACGGCGACCTGTTCCCCAACGCCACGGCGTAGCACAGACACCTGCGGAAAGGGCACGGGGCGGAAACCGCCCCGTCCCGGGATGCGGAGGCCCGGCACGGCGCACCGCGTGTGCGGGCCTCCCCCGTCCGGCGTGACGATGCACGCCTCGGCCTCAGCGCATGCCTCGGCCTCAGCGCACGCCTCGGCCTCAGCGAACACGACTGCACCAGGCCGGAAGGAACGTCCATGCAGCCGCCAAGATCCGCGCCCCTGCGCCGGCGCGTCGCCGCCGCGCTCTCCGCGGCACCGGTCCTCGCCTGCCTTACGGGGGTCACGGCCTGCGCCACCCCCGGGCCGGAGCGGCCCGCGCCACTCACCCGTCCGGCGCGGGACGCGGGCGAATCCGCCCCGCCGGACACCGGCGCGACCGGCGGGCTGACCGGGTGGCTGCACCACATCGGCGGGGAACAGGTGCTCTGGTGGGGCGGAGCGGTCCTCCTCCTGCTCGCCGTGATCGCGGTGGCCGCGCTGGTGGTGCTGTGGTCCGTCAAGCACGCCCGGCCCCACCCCGGCCACTCGCATCCCGGCCCATCACATGCCGGCCCGCTCCAGCCCGCCGCGTCCCAGCCCGCCACGTCCCGGCCCGGCCCATCGCAATCCGGCACACTTCAGCCCGGCACGTCCCCGCCCGGCGCGGGGAGTCCCCGGTCGTACGACGCCGCCACCGCAGCGCCACCGGCCTTCACTCCGCCGCCGGAATCCGCCGACGCCCACCCGGACCCAGACCAGGAGTTCGCACCGGCGCCGACCGGATCGTCACGAGCGGCGAGTTCTCAGGCCGGCGCGCAGCAAGCCCTGATACGGGCACTCGAGTACGTCGCGGGCAGCGGCGCGAGCCGGGCCGTCAGCGAGCAGATCGAGCGGCTGCTCGCGGACGGCCCGCCTGATCGCGACGCGCTCGTCCAGGCCTGCATCCGGCACCGGGACCAGCTGTCGGCGCGGTTCCCCGGCCTGGGCGAACGGTTGCACGACGCGCTCCACACGGTGGGCGTGCGGGAGGTGCGCGCCGTCGGCCGTCGCTTCGACGGACGCGTCCACGAGTCCGTCAGGGTGACACCCACCACGGATCCCGCCATGCACGATCTCGTCGCGGAGACCACCCGCTGCGGCTACGTGGACGGCGACCGGGTCCTCCGGGTGCCCCGCGTCGTGGTCTATCGGCTGGCCGACCCGCCCCGATGAGACCGGCTCACCCCGCCGGTTCCGGCGTTCCCACCAGGTCCCGCAGGCTCGCGCGGGCCCGGAAGATCCAGACCTTGACCGTGTTCACCGGAACCTCCAGCACCGCGGCGGTCTGCCCGTACGTCAGCCCGCCCGCCCACAGCAGCAGGGCCTCCCTGTGCGACGGAGGCAAGGCGCCCAGGGCCCTGCGCAGGTCCACGAGGCCGGCCACCGTCTCGTCGAAGGCCGCCTCTCGTGCCGTCCGCTCGTCCGTGTGGGGGACCAGCGGATCCTCCTGGGAGGACCTGCCGCGCACTAGGGCCAAAGAGGCGTTGCGTGCGATGGCCAGCACCCAGGCGGCGAACGGCGCTCTGCCCTGGAACCCGGTCAGCCCCCTCCACACCGCTATCTGCGTGTCCTGTAACGCGTCCAGCGCGTCCGCCCGGTTGCCGGTGAGGTGGAAGCACAAGCCGAAGGCCCGCCGTTCGACGGTCGTCCAGAGAACACCGAACGCCTGGACGTCCCCGGCCCGTGCCGCCGCGAGGAGTGTGCCCTCGTCGTCGCTGACAAGAGGAGAAGGCATGCGCCGCGCACCCTCCGTGCTGATTACGATCTGCGACGATGAGACCATGCCGGGGCTTTCACCGAAATGGGCTGAGGCGGCATGATATTGGAACGTAACAATGGACATTTCGACGCCGCCGATAACGACGACGTCGTCTGCTTCCATGACCTCCTGTACGGCTCGCTGCCGTCTCCCACCCCCCAGGAGAGCCGGGACATGCTCGACGTGACGGTGAGCGCCGACGATTCGGAGCCGTCGATGCTCCCCCGCCCCGGCCTGGAGCAGGCCCTCGCGGGCGATCCGAGGCACGGCCCGCCCCACGGCCCGCCCGACGACCCGGCCTCCGGCGCTGCGCCCGGCCGTGCGATGGACCCCGCGATCGACCATGTGATCGACCCGGAGCGCGACGTCGCGAGCGACGCGGGCGACCACGCGGAGCCCGGCGATCGCGGCGGGGCGGCATGAGCCCCGGCCCCGGCGAGCGGCTCACCGCGCTGTGCGACGCCACCGCCGCCAGGCTGACCGATCCCGCGCTGCGGCGGCGTGTCGGGCAGATCCGCGACCGGCTCGGCGCGCCGCTGAAGATCGCGGTCGCCGGGGCGGTGAGCAGCGGCAAGTCCACCCTGGTGAACGCCCTGCTCGGGCTGCCCGTCGCCCCCGTCGACGCGGGTGAGTGCACGCGACTGGTCACGCAGTACGAGTACGGCGACGACGACGGCCGTGTGGAGGCCGAGTGCGAGGACGGCCGGGTGGTGGTCACCCGGCTGCTGCCCGGCCATCGGATGCCGCCCGATCTCGGAGTGCCTCCCGAGCGGGTGCGGCGGCTGCGCGTACGGCTCGCCCTCGACACCCTGCGCGCCATCACGGTGATCGACACGCCCGGCATGAACACGGTCACCGCCGAGAACGAGCAGGCGGCCCGGCGCATGCTGTTCGGCACCGACGGGGACGACGACCGCGCGCAGGCACTGATCTACGTGCTCCGCTACGTCCAGAGGTTCGACGACGCCACTCTCGCCGAGTTCCGCTCGCTCACCGACGCGTGTGGCATGTCCTGCGTGAACACCCTCGCCGTACTGACCCAGATCGACCGGCGGGGCGACGAGGAGGACCCCTGGCCCACCGCGCGGAGGCTCGCCGCGCGCGCGTACGAGGACCTGCGCACGTCGGTGTTCGACGTGGTCCCGGTGATCGGGCTGCTGGCCGAGACGGCCCGCACTCCCGCCCTCGGGCCCGAGGAGCTGGAGGCCCTCACCGCGCTCGCCGGTCTGGACGACGACGACCTCGACTTCCTGCTGCTCGACCTCGACGACATCCCCGGGCCGCCCGAGTCGCCGATCCCGGCGGAGATGACGCGGCGGCTCGTCGCGCGGCTGCACCGGTACGGCCTGCGCGTGGCGGTCGCCGCGGTCAGGGAGGGCGAGGAGGCGCTGCGGCGCACCTTGCTGGAGATGTCGGGCTTCGGGTCCGCGGCGAGCGCGGGCACGGTCGCGGCCGGTCTGGCCCACTTCGCGCGGCGTGCCGAGCAGCTCAAGGCCCTGACGGCCATCACCCAGCTGCGACGGCTGGCGCTCGAGGACGCCACCGGGGCCGACCGGGCCGCGCTCGACGTGCTCGCCGCCGAACTCGACGAGACCCGGCCCATCGCCGCCGGGCTGAGCGGTCTGCGGATCTTCGCCGCGGTGGAGGCCGTGGGCCGGGGACAGCTGGTGCTGCCCGGCGACATGCAGGCCGAGCTGTTCCGCATGGCCCGTACGGACGACCCCGCCGGGCAACTCGGCCTGCCGCCGGGGACGCCCGCCCGCGACGTGGCCGAGGCGGCCCGGGCGGCCACGGAGCGCTGGCGCGCGCAGGCGATGATCGACCGGGGCCGGGTGGGCGGTCAGCGGGCGCGTGACGTGCTGCGGGTGCTCGAGGACCTCGCGGTGCCGGCTCCCCCGGCCACCGCAGGGCCGGGGGCGGACGTTCACGGCATCTCCCCGGTGGACGTTCCGGTGGACGTTCCGGGGGACGCCGTCGGCAGGCTCCTGGCGTCCCCGCTGGTCCCCGCCGCCGACAAGGAGGCACTGCGGCGGCTGCTCTCCGGCGGCGGCCCCACGGCCCTGGTGGGGGCGGGCCCGGCGGCCGCGCCGGCGGACGTCGCGGCGCTCGCCGCGGCGCTCAGCGGCCGGTTCCGCTCGCTCGGCCAGCTCCTGACCTCCGTACTGGATCGGCGGGCGGCGCAGAGCGTGTGCGACGCCTTCGCCCTCATCGCCGTGCACGCACGCCACATCGCGCAAGGAGACTCCCCGCATGCCGGTCACCACTGACCTCGTCCAGCAGGTGCTTCGCCTGGCCAACGAGGTGAACGCGTTCGCCAAGCAGTGCGGCCGCGCGGACCTGTCGCAGACCCTCGTGGAGGTCGCGGCGAGGTGGAAGGAGACCGAGACCACGATCGTGGTGGCCGGGGCGCAAAAGCGCGGTAAGAGCCGGCTGATCAACGCGCTGGTGGGCCGGCCCGGCCTGCTCCCGGTGGACGCCGACGTCGCCACCAACTGCCACCTCACCCTGCGGCGGGGGCCGGTCCTGTCGGCCACCGTGCACAGGAACGACGGGGACGTCGTGATCGACCCCGAGCAGATCGCCGACTACGCGTCCACGACGGGCGACCCGGCCAAGCGCAGGGACGTCCTCGGCGTGGACGTGACGATGGACCATCCGATGCTCGACGGCGTGCGCCTGCTCGACACCCCCGGCGTCGACAGTCTCACCCTCGGCCACCGTCAGGCGACGGTCGCGATCCTCCAGCGGGCCGACGCGCTGCTGTTCGCGCTGAGCGCCCAAGATCAGCCCGTGCTCCGGCACGAGCTGGAGTTTCTCGCCGAGGCGATGGAGCGGGTGCAGGCGGTCGCCTTCGTGCTGACGAAGGTGGAGGACTCGGCGAACGCACAGGCGCTGCTGGAGGAGAACCGGCGCAGGCTGGCGACCTTCGTCGCCGACGCGGGGCGGTCCTCGCCCGGCGCCGCGGCGGCGCTCGCCCCGCTGCTGGAGGCGCCGTGGCTGCCGGTCAGCGCGAAGCTGGCCGAGGCGGCGGCCGCGCAGCGCTCACTGGGCCGGGAGGACCGGGCCGCGAAGCTCCAGGAGCGCAGCGGCATGGGCCCGCTGGAGGACTACATCCGGGCGTGCGCGGGCGGGCGGGAGCTGACCCGCAGCGCCACGGTGGTGTCGGCCTGCGTATCGGTCCTGTCGTCCCTGGCGGCGGTGGCCGAGGACGACGTGGCGAGCGCGTCGGAGGACGGCGCCGAGACGGCACGGCGGCTGGCCGAGGTGGACAAGGCCCTGGAGGAGCTCACCCGGACGATGCGCGACCGGCGCCGCCACGCAGTGGGCAACCAGTTCCTGGGGCGTGAGGTGAGCGCGATCGTGCGCGCCCGGCTGGCGCGGGTGCGGCAGCCGTACGAGCAGGCGATCTCCGAGCTCGGCACGCGGGCGGCGCTCGAGCGGTATCTCGCGCAGTTGCCCGAGAGCGTCGAGCAGTCGATCCGGGCGGCCTGGGACGACATCGTCGCCGAGGTGTCCCGCCTCGTCGGCCGGGCGCTCAACGAGTTCCTCGCCGCTCTCGGCCTTGAGCCGATGGAGATGGACCTCGCGAAGCTGTCGATGCCCGCGGTGTGGTCGCACGAGCTGCAGAGCGAGCCGGGCGAGTCGGCGAAGCTCGACCTGCTGCGCGAGGGTGTGCCCGCCGCCACGATGGCGGTCACCATCGGGATGGCGCTCGCCCACCTCAACCCCATCGGGTTCCTCATCGGCCCGGCGATCGCGGCGGCCGTGATGAGCCGCCGGCGCGAGTGGGAGCAGGTGCACCGCAACCAGGCGGCGCTGCGCAGGCTGGTGAGCGAGCAGTTCACCCAGGCGGCCGGCGAGATCACCCTCGCCCTCGAACGGGAGGTGGCGAGCTGGCGGGTGGCCGTCGAGGAGACCGCGGACATCGCGCTCGCCGGGCAGCGCAAGGAACTGGAGGCGCGCAGGGCCGAGCTGCGGGCCCCGGCCGGGCGGTCGGCGGCCGATCGCGGCCAGGCCCGGCGGCGGGCCGCCGACCGGCTGGCCCGGGCCGGGGAGCTGACCGAGCGGGCGCTCGCGCTGCGGGGGGAGATCGGGTCGGCGGTCAACGCCCTGGCGTGAGCAGGCAGTGTGTGAGCAGGCAGAGTGTGCCCGGTCCGTACGCGCCGGTGCCGGGCACCGGGACGGTCTCGGGGTGATGCAGCACCAGCAGCCCGGACGGCACCGCCCCGACCGGCTCGATCCAGCCGCGCTCGCAGAGCGCCTCGGTCACCCCGCCCGGGGTGACCCGCAGGATCCGGGAGTTCGCCTGGTCGCCGGTCACCCCTATCCAGAGCCCGTCGCCGTCGGCGACCACCCGGGGCCGTTCGGAGCGCTCACGTGAGGTGAGGTGGCCGAGCAGGGCCGCCGACGGCTCGTGGCGCAGCACGCGCAGTTCCCCGGTGTCGCGGTCACAGTGCGACACCGACCACCCCCGGGACGGCAGGACGCCGTCCATGCCCACCGCGTAGATCTCCTGCCCGGCCGGGAACCAGCGCAGGGCGCCGCTGCGCGAGCGGCGCATCACCACGCGCGGCGGGCCGGGCGCCACGTCGATCTCCAGTCCCGCCGTCGTCGAGACGAACCACATCGACTGGTGCAGGACCGCCTGGTGCAACCAATTCGGCGGGTGCGACCGATTCGGCGGGCGCCGGTCGACGCGCCGTATCCCGCCTCCCGGATCGATCAGGCACAGCACCTGCCAGGGGTCGAACGCCTGCTGGGCGTTTTGGTGGAGCCCGGTCGTGCCGCGGTACTGGCCCAGCACCACCACGCAGCCGGGCGATCCCACCGCGAGCGCCGGCTCTCCTCCTGTCGGGGTGTCCTGGTCGTGCAGGCGGCGGAGGCCGTTGTTCTCGTTGACGAACCACTGCGCGGACGGACCGAGGGGCGCCTTGGCCGTTTCTCCCGCGAGTGAGCCGCTCAGCCCGACCTCCACCACGCCGAGGCTGCCCGTCTCCCCCCACGGCAGCCCGTGCGAGTCGCCGACGGGAGCCGCCGTACGGTGGAAGGCCCAGCCGACCGCGCCCCTGGCGAGGGTGCGCACGGCGGCCGCCCCGGGCAGCGGAGTGGTGGACCGGACGGTCAGCTCGGGGGTGAGCGTACGGAGCAGGGGGGCGGCGGAACCGGGGCGGCCGGCGGGACCGAGCTCCGCCAGCAGCAGCCCCTCCTCCGTGGCCGACCAGTCGGCGACCATGCCGAAGGCCAGCTCACGGTCCACGCGCCAGGTCGACGGGTCCAGCCGTCGAAGGACGTTGCCCGCGCAAAGGGCGTACGCGCCGCTGGGGGTCACCTGGACGGACAACACGTCGTCCAGCAGCGGCGTGAGCGGTCCGGCGGCCCGCGCGGGAGCGGGGCGGGGCACGAACGCGGGCGCCGGGCCTGTCACGGGATTCGGCACAGGCGACGGATGCGGACCCGTCACAGGAGGGAGAACGGGCCCCGGTACGGGCGACGGATGCGGACCCGTCACGGGAGCGAGAGCGGGGCCGGGATACGGAAGCGGATGCGGACCCGTCACGGGAGCGAGAGCGGGGCCGGGATGCGGAGACGGATGCGGACCTGTCATGGGACCGGGCCGGGTTTGGGCCCCATGCTCCCGTTCCTGCACGCTCCAGGCCAGCCGCGCCGCCCCGAGCGCCACCACGATCTTGGGGTCGTCGTAGGTGCGCACCAGGCCTCCGTGCCTGGCGCGCAGGGTCTCGTGCACGAGAGGCATCCGGCTCGCGCCGCCCGTCAGGAAGATGCCCGAGAGCCGCCGCTTGTCGATCTTCGCCCGCACGATGGTCTCGTCGAGGATGTCGGCCGTGCGCACGATGTCCGGCCCCACCAGCGCGTGGAGGTCGGCCCGGGAGATCTCGACGTCCACGTCGGCGCCGCCCACGTACTGGCTCGCGGTCTCGTACGCCGACAGCGTCTCCTTCGCCAGCCGCGCCTCGTCGAGCAGGTCGGCGGCGGCGGCGCGGTACTTCCGGTCCGGGTTGGTGCTGACCTCTGTCCACCACTCGGCGGCGGACCGTTCCAGCTGACCGCCGAGGAACGCGTAGACGCGCTCGTCGAACACCTCGCCGCCGATCATGTCGTCGCCGCCGGGCTCGCCGATCACGTCGAAGTCGCCGCCCTTGGCCGCCAGCACCGCCGTGTCGAACGTGCCGCCGCCGAGGTCGTAGACGGCGACGTTGCCGCCCCCGCTCACCCCGTGCATCGAGGCGTAGTGCAGGGCGGAGGCGACGGGCTCCTCCACGATGACGACCCGGGCCCGGGGCACCACGGCATGCCCGACGGCGCTCAGCACGGCACGGCGGTCCTCCCGCCACGCCACCGGGCAGGTGAGGACGACCACCGAGGGTGCGGCGCCGTCGAAGCGGGTCCGTCCCTCCGCGACGAACAGCTCCAGCAGGGCCGCCAGCGCGTCCTTGACGTCGACGGGGACCGCGCCCAGCAGCATCGTGGACCGGCCGACGTACCGCTTCGGGTTGCGCTCCGCGCGCTCCGGATACCGCATCAGCGCCCGGTGGGCCACGCGGCCCGCGACCAGCACTCCCTGCTCGTTCAGCAGCACGGTCGAGGGGAGGCGCCGCTCGCCGCCGACTTCGAGCACGTCCACCCTGCCGTCGGCCGCCGTGGCCCCCGCGGAGAAACTCGTACCCAGATCCACACCCAGGGACCAGCGCGCCATCGAGCAGCTCCTTTCCGCTGCGATAGTGGCGGAAATCGGTCTGCCGGACAACAGACGTTGCCGAAGTGAAGCCGGACCGGAAAGGAGGGAAAGCGACGTGACGGAATTCCTCGGGCCCCCGGAACGGACCGTTGCAGGCGAGCGGACTGCCGGGGATGGTTGGATGAATGCCGTTATGGACGTGACCACCTGGTATCTCGAACAGACCAGCCCCGCCGATCTGCGGCCGGGACGGCCCCCTGCGATGTCCGTGCAGATCGTCCGCGCCGAGGTCCCCAGCCCCGAGTTCAGCCGCTTCCTCTACACCGCCGTGGGCGGCGACTGGCAGTGGACGGAGCGTCTGGGGTGGACCTGGAAGCAGTGGAAGGAATGTCTCGACCGGCCGGGCGTCGAGACGTGGGTGGCCTGGGTGCGCGGCACGCCCGCGGGGTACGTGGAACTGGACGCCCGCGAGGGCGAGGTCGAGATCGCCTATTTCGGGCTGCTGCCGTACGCGATCGGCCAGGGCCTCGGCGGCTGGCTGCTCGGCGAGGGCACGGCCCGCGCCTGGGACATGGCCGAGCGACGGCCCGGCCTGCGGCCCACGCGACGGGTCTGGGTGCACACCTGCTCGCTCGACGGACCGGCCGCGCTGGCGAACTACAAGGCCAGGGGCTTCCGTGTCTACGACGAGAAGCTCAACGTGCCGGGTGACGAGGACGAGGGCGAGACGCCCGGCCCGTGGCCCGGCGCCGGCCCCCGCGACTGACCGCCCCCGGCCCGTACGACCGGGGCGGCGGGCGAAGCCGTTCCCGGGCCCGCGGCGGCGGTCCCATAGGGGAAGCCGGAACGGCCGGCGCGGGCCCCGCAGTATGGTGGTGAGTCGCGAACAGGGTGAACTCTCGGCAGAATGTTCGAGACGCACCACCGACGTTGACCTTCCCCGGTCCCGATGGGCCGGGGCCCGGCTCCTCGACACGCAGGAAACCACGACATGGCCCGACGCACGACGACACCCCCGCCGGACGAGGACTTCGAGGAGCGGATCGTCGACATCGACGTGTCCGCCGAGATGCGGGCGAGTTACCTTGAGTACGCCTACTCGGTGATCTACCAGCGCGCGCTGCCCGACGCGCGCGACGGGCTCAAGCCCGTCCAGCGGCGCATCCTCTACGCGATGAGCGAGATGGGCCTGCGCCCGGACCGCGGGCACGTCAAGTCCTCCCGCGTGGTCGGCGACGTGATGGGCAAGCTCCACCCGCACGGCGACTCGGCGATCTACGACGCGCTCGTGCGGCTCGCGCAGCCGTTCTCGATGCGCCTGCCGCTGGTGGACGGGCACGGAAACTTCGGCTCCCCCGACGACGCCCCTGCGGCAATGCGGTACACCGAGGCCCGCCTCGCCCCGGCCGCCATGCTCATGGTGCAGTCGATCGACGAGGACACCGTCGACTTCAAGCCCAACTACGACGGCCAGGAGACCGAGCCGTCGGTCCTGCCGTCGGCGTTCCCCAACCTGCTGGTCAACGGCGCCTCGGGCATCGCGGTCGGCATGGCCACCAACATGGCCCCGCACAACCTCGGCGAGGTCGTCGCGGCGGCCCGCTACCTGATCAGGAAGCCGGACGCGACGCTCGACGAGCTCATGCGCTTCGTCCCCGGCCCCGACCTGCCGACCGGCGGCACGATCATCGGCCTGAACGGCATCAGGGACGCCTACGAGACCGGCCGCGGCACCTTCAAGATGCGGGCCAAGGCGACGATCGAGCAGGTCACCCCGCGCCGCAAGGGCATCGTCGTGACCGAACTGCCGTTCAACGTCGGCCCCGAGCGGGTCATCGCCAAGATCAAAGAGCTGGTGAACGCGAAGAAGCTCAACGGCATCTCCGACCTCAAGGACCTGACCGACCGGCACAAGGGCCTGCGCCTGGTCATCGAGGTCAAGAACGGCTTCAACCCGGAGGCCGTCCTGGAGGAGCTCTACCGGCTGACGCCGATGGAGGAGAGCTTCGGCATCAACAACGTCGCCCTCGTCGACGGCCAGCCGCGCACGCTCGGCCTGCGTGAGCTGCTGTCGGTCTACGTGAACCACCGGCTCGACGTGGTGCGCAGGCGCTCGGCGTTCCGGCTGCGCAAGCGCGAGGAACGGCTGCACCTCGTCGACGGCCTCATCATCGCGCTGCTCAACATCGACCAGGTCATCCAGGTGATCCGCGGGTCCGACGACTCCGCCCAGGCCCGCGCGCGGCTCATGGAGACCTTCGGGCTGAGCGAGATCCAGGCGAACTACATCCTCGACACCCCGCTGCGCCGCCTCACCCGCTACGACAAGCTGGAGCTCGACCGGGAGAAGGAGCAGCTCCAGGCCGACATCGCCGAGCTGAACGAGATCCTCGGCTCGCAGGACCGGCTGCGCAAGGTCGTGTCGTCCGAGCTGGCCGAGGTGTCCAAGACCTACGGCACGCCGCGCCGCACGGTCCTGCTGGAGTCGTCGGATGCCGCCAGGGCCGCCGTCGTGCCGCTGGAGGTGCCCGACGACCCCTGCCTGGTGCTGATGTCGTCCACCGGCCTGCTCGCCCGTACGACCGACGCCACGCCGATCTCCGGCGAGGGCGAGCGCGCGGCGCACGACGTGCTCGTGTCGGTGGTCCGCTCGACCGTACGCGGCGAGGTGGGCGTGGTGACGTCCCAGGGCCGCATGATCCGGGTCTCGGTGATCGACCTGCCCGCGCTGCCGCCCTCGGCCAACCCGCCCACGCTGGCCGGCGGACATCCGGTGTCGGAGTACGTCTCGCTCGAACCCGGCGAGAAGGTCGTCGGCCTGGGCTCGCTCGACCCCGACGGGCCGGGCCTCGCCCTCGGCACCGCCCAGGGCGTGGTCAAGCGGGTCGTGCCCGAATATCCGATCAACCGCGACGAGTTCGAGGTGATCGGGCTGCGGGACGGCGACGTGGTGGTCGGCGCCGTCGAGCTGACCTCCGCCGACCACGACCTTGTCTTCATCACCAGCGACGCGCAGCTCCTGCGCTTCCCCGCCTCCGTCGTACGGCCGCAGGGACGCCCGGCGGGAGGCATGGCCGGGGTGCGCCTCGACGGCGACGCCAAGGTCGTCTTCTTCGGCGTGGTCGATCCCGCGCGGGAGGCGCGCGTGGTGACCGTCGCCGGCTCCTCCACCGCCCTGCCCGGCACGCAGATGGGCGCGGGCAAGGTCTCCGACTACGCCGACTTCCCGCCGAAGGGACGGGCGACCGGCGGCGTGCGCGCCCAGCGTTTCCTGAAGGGCGAGGACGTCCTGCTGCTCGCCTACGCCGGCCCGGCGCCGGTCAAGGCCGTCTCCTCGACCGGCAAGCCGGTGCCGCTGCCGGAGGAACTGGGCCGCCGCGACGGCTCGGGCGTGCGCCTCGTGCACGCCATCGCCGCGATCGGCGGCGCGCTGGGAGCGGACGGCGGCGAGGAGTCCGCCGCGACGGAGGGCGGCATGGCCACCACGGGTGACACCGGCGGCGAAGAGCCGCTTTCCTGACGCGCTCCCCGGCCCCGGCAGGCGTGCCCCGCCGGGGCGTCGCGGCGCCGTTCAGGTGGCGGCGGGGCCGCGGTTGAACGCGGTGGAGAACGAGGAGCGGTACGCCTGCGGCGTCGTCCCCACGACGCGCTTGAACCGCTCCCTGAACGCGGTGGGCGAGCCGAAGCCTGCCTGAGCGGCGATGCGCTCCACGCCGTGGTCGGTGTTCTCCAGCAGGTACTGCGCCCGCCTGACCCGGGCGCGCAGCAGCCACTGCAGCGGGGTGGTGCCGGTCTGCTGCCGGAAGCGCCTGCCGAACGTCCGCTCGCTCATCCCGCAGCGGGCCGCCATCTCCCGCAGGGTGAGGTCGCGACCGAGGTTGTCCTCGATCCACGCGAGCACCGGCTCCAGCAGTGAACCGGCCGGCACCGGCGGGTGCTCGTGCACGATGAACTGGGCCTGCCCGCCCTCCCGCTCCAGCGGCATCACCGACAGGCGGGCGGCGTCGGCCGCGACGGCCGAGCCGTGGTCGCGCCGGATCATGTGCAGGCACAGGTCGAGCCCGGCCGCGGCGCCCGCCGAGGTGAGCACCTGCCCGTTGTCGACGTACAGCACGTCCGGCCGCACGTCCACCAGCGGGAACCGCCGGGCCAGCGCGGGCGCCGCCGCCCAGTGCGTGGTCGCCCGCAGGCCGTCGAGCAGCCCGGCCGCCGCGAGCGTGAACGCGCCCGCGCAGATCGAGGCGAGGCGGGTGCCCCGCGCGGCCGCGTCGCGCAGCGCCTCCAGCACCTCGGGCGGGGGCGGCCCGGCCCGCTCCGAGCAGCCGGGGACGATGACCGTGTCGGCCTCCGCCAGCGCGTCCACGCCGTACGGCACGCGCAGCGCGAACGCCTCGGTCCCCACTTCGGGGCCGGGTCCGCACACCCGCACCCGATACGGCCCGCGGCCGTCCGGCAGGCGGGCACGCCCGAACACCTCGATGGGGGTCGCCAGGTCGAACGGCACGACATGGTCCAGTGCGAGGATCGCCACGATGTGCACGATCGCCACCATAGACGGGATCCCGCCAGTGGTGGTTCCAGGGCGTATCCGTGAACGCCCAGGCCACGGCCGTTGGCGAGAATCCGTTGGTCTTTGTCGTTCTCGCCGCTGGGTTCAGGCCGAGAGGTGCTCCTACGGTTGGTGATCGCATCGCCGACGACAAGGAGACATGCCGATGCCGGCCCAGTTCGTGCTGTTCGACGGGTTCGATCCGCCGGACGCGGTCCCGGCTCCCGTCCGCGCCCGCCGCCCGCCGATCGGAGACCGCGCACGATGACCAAGCTCTTCCTTGCCGTGCACGTCCTCGCCGCGATCCTCGCGATCGGCCCGGTCGCCGTGGCCGCGAGCATGTTCCCCGCCGCCGCACGTCGCTCGACGGACCGGGGCTCGACGGACCGGGGCTCGACGGACCGGGGCTCGACGGACATGGACACGGCGGAGCGGAGCGCGACCGGCCGGGGCACGGCGGAGCAGGACACGCGGATCGGCGGTCTGCCCGCGCTCCGCGTTCTGCACCGCGTCTGCCGTGTCTACGCCGTCGCGGGCCTGGCCGTACCGGTGTTCGGGTTCGCCACGGCGAGCGGCCTCGGCGTGCTGCGCGACGCGTGGGTGATCGCGTCCATCCTGCTCACCGCCGCGGCGGCCGCGATCCTGGCCCTTGCGGTCCTGCCGCGTCAGGACGCCGTCCTCGCCCGGCTCACCGCCGGGGACCCGGCGCCGGCCGGCGATCGCGGGGTGGCGCGACTGGCCATGCTGACCGGCGTCTTCAACGTGCTGTGGGCCGCCGTCACGGTCCTGATGATCGTCCGCCCCGGCTCGACCACGGGAGTCTGACCATGTCGCGCCCTCATTCCGCGCTGCGCGTCGCCTCCGCCGTCGAACTGGGATCCCTGGCCGTCCTCCTGGCCAATCTGTCCACCGTGCACCTGGCGCCCGTCTCCTCGCTCGCCGGCCCCCTGCACGGCTGCGCGTACCTGGTGGTCGTCGTGGCCGCCGCCCGCGACGGCGACCTCGCCGGCAAGGTCCTGGCCTGGCTGCCGGGGATCGGCGGCCTTCTCGTCCTGCGGCGCCTGGCGCGTACGCCACGGGAGAAGGCCGCCTCCGACGCGCCCGGCTGAGGGGTCAGCCCGACGAGACGCACAGGCAGAACGGGTGGCCCACGGGGTCGAGGAAGACCGCCCAGCCGATTCCCTCGCCGGGCTGGTGCTCATGCTTGACGGCGCCCAGGGCGAGCGCCTGTTTCTCCGCCTCGGCCATGTCGTCCACGACCAGGTCGAGGTGAAACTGCTGCGGATGCTCGGCGGACGGCCAGACCGGGGGCACGAACTCGGCGACCCGCTGGAAGGCGAGGCGGGTCTGGTCGTCCCCGGCGAGGGTGATCCAGTCCTCCTCCTCGTGGGCGACCTTCCAGCCGAGCAGCCCGGCGTAGAAGTCCGCGAGGACCTTCGGCTCCGGGCAGTCGAGCACGACCGAGTGCATGCGCGCGACACCGCTCACAGGTGACCTCTCTCTCTTCGAGTACAACACCAGCAAAAACCTTATACTGGTGTCTTACCGGAAGCCACTCCCCCGGGATAGAAGGAAAACCACCCCCCGCGGTGGCCGGCGAAAGCGCATCGGGCAACATCTCTGACATGACCGGTGCCTTCGACGATCTGCTTGCCGCCAACGAGAAGTACGCGACCTCGTTCACTCACTCCGGCCTGAGCGGCCGGGCCGCACGTGGGCTCGCCGTGGTGACGTGCATGGACTCCCGCATCGACCCCCTCGGCCTGCTCGGTCTGACCGCCGGCGACGCGAAGATTCTGCGCAACGCCGGCGCCCGGGTGACCGACGACGTCCTGCGCACGCTCGTCCTCGCCGTCTACCTGCTCGGCGTCGACCGCGTGCTGGTGATGCCGCACACCGACTGCCGGATGTCCAAGTCCACCGACGAGGACGTCCACAACCTCATCGCCGCGGAGTACGGCGTCGACACCCGCAGCCTGGAGTTCCAGACGGTCCCCGACCAGCGGGCCGCACTGCTGCACGACATCACCCGCATCAAGTCCAGCCCCTATCTCCCCGGCGACCTCGTCGTGGGCGGCGCGCTGTACGACGTGCATACGGGACGGCTCCAGGCCGTCGAACTCTGATTCCCTTCCGTCCCGTACGGCGGGCTCCGGGCCTGCCGTACGGGACGGGCGGGGCGCCTTCTCCGGGGTCTCCGTCCCCCGGCCGGCGGTCGCGGCCCCGCCGTGCGGGGCGCTCGCGGCAGCGGATCGCCTTCGGCGACGCTCGCCCGGCGATGCCGTCGCCGGGCAACCGCCAGGACCGTCAGGTACGACCCAAGACGCCATGCATGAGGGTGTCGATCACCTTCGTGGCCAGCGCGTCGGGATCGGAGCCGGAGGGCGCGGCGTGCGCGGCCTCCCCCAGCAGCGCGAGGTAGACCTGCCTGGCCCACACGATGTCGGCGTCGGGGCCCAGCAGCTTGACGAAGACCGCCTCGCACGCCTCCATCACCTCGGCCTGCACGGCCTGGGCCTCCTCGCTGAGCGGCAACTCGTGGGCGAGCGTGAATCGCCAGCCGAGCTTGATCTGCACGATGGTGGCGGTGGCCCGGTGCAGCGCCACCAGTGCAGGAGCGGTGTGCGGACGCGCGGCGAGCACCGCCTCCTGGATCTCCCGCCACGCGGCCACCTCCATGGCCTCGATCAGCGCCTCACGGCTGGCGAACCTGCGGTGCACGGTCGCCCTGGCCACGCCCGCCGCCTCGGCGACCTGCTCCATCGTGGCCAGCGGGTTACCGCTCAGCACCTCTTCCGCCGCCGTCATGATCGCTCGCATGCTGCGTGGCGTGCGGGCCGAGGTGCTCGTCCAGGACCTGTCCGCCCCCGACGCGGCCACCCGGGTCGCCGAGGAGGTCGCCGCCCGCGAACTCACCGTGGACCTGCTCGTGAACAACGCGGGCTTCGGCACGGCCGGCCACTTCGCCCGGATCGCCCCTGAACGCGAGCACCAGGAGCTCATGGTCAACGTCGTCGCGCTGGTGGGACTGACCCACGCGTTCGTGCCCGGGATGCTCGCGCGGGGCGCCGGCGGGGTGATCAACGTAGGATCCACGGCCGGCTTCAGCATCACCCCGTATTTCGCCACCTACGGCTCGTCGAAGACCTTCGTGCTCAACTTCAGCCTCGCGCTGTGGAGCGAACTGCGCGGCAGCGGCGTGAAGGTGCTCGCCGTGACGCCCGGACCGGTGGAGACGGCGTTCTTCGCTGACGTCGTCGCGGCCGCCGGCCAGGAACCGGGGCGCCGGGCTGCTACGTTGTCCTGCCGACGACATGTGATTTTTTTCCCGGTACCGCCACCGGTTCCGCGCCCCCACAAGGAGCCCGTATGCCCCGCTCTTCCCCCGCTACCTCCGGCGGCACGTCGCGCCGGTCCTACCGGGGCATCGCCATCGTGGCGATCCTCGTGCTCATCGTCGCCGGGGCGCCGGCCCTCATCGGCGCGTTCAGCGGGTTCGAGCGCACCAGCGGCGGCGAGGTGGCGGTCGTCCGCGACGGCGGCCCGCTCGACGACAACAAGGTCCGCCAGGTCATCGACCCCGGTTCGGGAGTCACCTGGATCGGCTGGTGGTCGCAGATCCACCGTTACCCGGCCCAGCAGCGGTATTACACGATCACCTCGAACGCCGGCCACGGCGAGAGGGCCGGCGTCGACGTGGTGAACGTGCCGAGCAGCGACGGCGTCAACATGGGCATCGAAGGCACGCTGTACTTCGGCCTCAACCTCGACCACGCGACGCTGAAGTCGTTCGACGACAAGTTCGGCACGCGCAAGTTCCGCGACACCGGCGGCAAGACCTACTATCCCTACGAGGGCGACGACGGCTGGTCCGCCTTCCTCGACCAGATCATCCGGCCGGTGATCGACAACGACCTGCGCGCCCAGATCAACAACTTCCGCTGCGCGGAGCTGGTCTCCTCCTGCGCCCTCGTGCAGAACAACAGCGGCGGCCAGCAGAACGCGGGCGCGCCGCAGCAGGGCAACAACGGCAACATCGCCAAGATCCAGGAGGCGGTGAACACGAGCCTGGCCGAGGACCTCAAGTCGACCCTCGGCGCCGACTACCTCACCGGCATCCACTTCAACCTCTCCCGGGTGACCCTGCCCACCGAGGTGCAGGAGGCGGTCAACCAGGCGCAGGCCGCGTTCGCGAAGGTCACCGAGGCGCAGGCGAAGGTCGCCCAGGCGCGCGCCGAGGCGGATGCCAACAAGGCCCGGCAGGACGGCTACAACAGGTGCCCCACCTGTGCGGAGATCGAGAAGCTCAAGGCTCTGCCCCAGGGCATCACGGTCTACGCGCCGGGCAATACTGGAGGCGTCGCTCTGCCCACCAAGTAGGGAGCCGGGAACCCCGATGCGCCTGCTCGCCCTTCCGATGACGCTCATCGTCATCGCCGTGCTCGTGTATCTGCTCGTGACACTCGCACGCGGCGCGAAGCCGGCGTCCGGGCGAACCACGGGCGGGGCCCGCTGGGAGGCCGACACGGTCATGGAGAACGGCTGGACCCTGATCGTCGTACGGAAGGTCGCCCCCGGCCGCAACGGGCCGGTGGAGGTGACCCGGCAGACGGTCAGGGCCATCCGGGACGACGATCCCAACTGGGACGATCTCTACCGTGAGGGCATGCTCGAGGCCCGCAACCGGGTCAGCACGCTGGAGATCGAGTCCGGCTGAGCCCGGTGACCATCGGGAATCTCTCTTTCACGGACGGTCACTTACCTATTGACTTGGTAGGAATAACCGGCAACAGTGGGGCCAGCGATTCCCGCGATCCGAAAGGGCACCACATGAGCGTCACCGACGATCTCCTCGCGAACGCCGAGCGATACGCCGCGGCCTTCGACAAGGGGCACCTGCCGCTGCCTCCGGCGCGCGGTGTGGCCGTCCTCGCCTGCATGGACGCCCGGCTGAACGTGTACGGCCTGCTCGGGCTGAACGAGGGCGACGCTCACGTGATCCGCAACGCCGGCGGCGTGGTGACCGCCGACGAGCGGCGCAGCCTGGCGATCAGCCAGCGCCTGCTCGGCACCCGGGAGATCATCCTCATCCACCACACCGACTGCGGGATGCTGACCTTCACCGACGACGGCTTCCGCCGGGACATCGAAACGGAGGTCGGGATCAAGCCCGACTGGGCCGCCGAGGCCTTCTCCGATCTCGACGCGGACGTCGTCCAGTCGCTCAACCGCATCAAGGCCGACCCGTTCATCCCGCACAAGGACTCGGTGCGGGGCTTCGTCTACGAGGTCGAGACCGGACGCCTGCGCGAGGTCAAGCCCTGACCGGGCCCCCGCCGTCATACCTCGCGCAGCCCGGGCCACCCCCGGCGGCGTTCGGATACCGGCCGCATTCGACTGATCACATTTCGACTGATCACATTCGGCTGGCCGCGTTCGGAAACTGGCCGCTTCCGGACGCCGCCCGCCAGATCGGGCCAGGGTTGTCCGGGTAGGAAGGCATGCGTCCGCGCATCCCCCCGGAAGGACGCCCCCATGAAGGCTCTGGTCACGCGCGTGTCCACGATCTGCGCCGCAGTCGTCCTGGCGAGCGCCGTCACCGCCGCTCCCGCCGCGGCGCAGGGTGCCGCCACCTACACCTGCACGAGCGGCAGCCGGAACTTTCTATCCGACATAGTCGGCTACGTCATCCTCGCAAGCGGCTGCACGGGGCCGAGCACCACCGGCACCGTCGGCGGCGGGACGGTCGCCATCCCGTCCGGGACCTACGCCTGCCGGACGGTGAACTTCCACCCGGAGGTCATCGACTTCCTCTCCGGCCAGGACTGCTGAGCTCACGACGGTGAGCCGGCGCCCGCCCGGGGCACCGGTCAGGCGTCGATGTGGTCGCGGTCCACCTCGGCGGCGCTGCCGATGATGAACTCGCGGCGCGGGCCGACGTCGCTGCCCATGAGGAGGCTGAAGATGTGCTCGGCCTCCTCCACGTCCTCGATCTTGACGCGGCGCAGGACACGGTGACGGGGGTCCATGGTCGTCTCGGCGAGCTGGTCGGCGTCCATCTCGCCGAGGCCCTTGTAACGCTGCACGGGGTCCTTCCAGCGCTTACCGCGCCGCTCCAGGTCGCGCAGGACCTTGTGCAGCTCGGCGTCGCTGTAGGTGTAGATGTACTTGTCCTTGCCACGCCCGGGGTTGGTGACCTCGATGCGGTGCAGCGGCGGCACGGCGGCGAACACCCGTCCGGCCTCGACCATCGGCTTCATGTAGCGATGGAGGAGCGTGAGCAGCAGGCAGCGGATGTGCGCGCCGTCCACGTCCGCGTCGGCCATTAAGATGATCTTGCCGTAGCGGGCCGCCTCGATGTCGAAGGAGCGGCCGGACCCGGCGCCCACCACCTGGATGATCGCGGCGCATTCGGCGTTCTTGAGCATGTCGGCGACCGACGCCTTCTGCACGTTCAGGATCTTGCCCCGGATCGGCAGCAGCGCCTGGAACTCCGAGTCGCGGGCGAGCTTGGCCGTGCCCAGCGCGGAGTCGCCCTCCACGATGAACAGCTCGCTGCGGTCGACGTCGTCGCTGCGGCAGTCGACCAGCTTGGCGGGCAGCGCCGAGTTCTCCAGGGCGGACTTGCGCCGCTGGTTGTCGCGGTGCTCGCGGGCGGCGATGCGGGCCTTGGCGGCGGCGACGATCTTCTCGAGCACCGCGCGCAGCTGCTGCTTCTGCGCCCGCTTGGGATTGGCGAACAGCGCCTTGAGCTCCCGGCTGACCACGTGGGCGACGATACGGCTGGCCGCCGAGGTGCCGAGCACCTCCTTGGTCTGCCCCTCGAACTGCGGCTCGGGAACCCGCACGGTGACCACCGCGGTGAGCCCTTCGAGGATGTCCTCCTTGGTCACCGGCTCGTCGCCGTTCTTCAGCAGCCGGGTCTCCCTGAGCTGCTCGTTGACCGTGCGGACCAGCGCCCGCTCGAAGCCGGCGACGTGGGTGCCGCCCTTCGGCGTGGCGATCACGTTCACGAAGGAGCGTACGGTCGTCTCGTAGCCCTTCCCCCAGCGGACCGCGACGTCGACCGTGAGCTCACGCTCGATCTCCGTCGGCGTCATGTGGCCCTGCTCGTCGAGCACGGGGACCGTCTCGTGGAAGTGGCCCTCACCCTGCAGCCGCAGCACCTCGCACACGGCCTCGTCACGGGACAGGAACTCGGTGAACTCGCCGATGCCGCCGTCGAAGCGGAACGTCTCCTCGACCGGCTCCTCGCCGCGGACGTCGCGCACCACGAGCGTGAGTCCCGGCACCAGGAAGGCCGTCTGGCGCAGCCGCACGTGGATCTCGTCGAGCGAGACCTCCGCCTCGGGCAGGAAGATCTGCCGGTCGGCCCAGAAACGCACGCGGGTGCCGGTGAGGTCGCGCGGGGCCGGGCCGCCGTCGCGCAGGCCCGACTTCTTGCGGAACTTGGCGCCCGGTCCTTCGCCGTCGAACACGCCGGGCACGCCCCGGCGGAAGCTGATCTGGTGGACCTTGCCGTCGCGGTCGACCTCCACGTCGACCCGGGAGGACAGCGCGTTGACCACCGAGGCGCCGACGCCGTGCAGGCCACCCGATGCGCCGTAGGAGCCGCCGCCGAACTTGCCGCCCGCGTGGAGCTTCGTGTAGACGAGCTCGACTCCGGCCAGGCCGCTCTTGGGCTCGATGTCGACGGGGATGCCGCGCCCGTTGTCGCGCACCTCGATCGAGCCGTCCGCGTGCAGCTCGACCTCGATCCGCGTGCAGTAGCCCGCGAGCGCCTCGTCGACCGCGTTGTCCACGATCTCCCACAGGCAGTGCATGAGGCCACGCGTATCCGTGGAGCCGATGTACATGCCCGGGCGCTTGCGGACGGCCTCCAGGCCTTCGAGCACAGAGAGGTGACGGGCGGTGTATCCCGTCTCCGCGCGAACCGCAGTCACACCCAGCTCCTACTTATCAATCGAACACGCGTACGCAGCTTAACGTCACTCATGTTTCTACGCGTACAAGCTTGCCAGGCGCAGCATGATGACCGGCACTTTCGATGTGATCCCGGTCACTTTCCGGATCATTCTGCTCTGGGCGTAGTCGCAGCATGATTGGGAAGGCCCTCATCCGGTTAGATGTTGTCCCAAGTGACTGACGCCAACGTCCCCACGATCGTGGGGCGACCCGAAAGGCGATACGTGACTGGAGCTCTCGCCCCCATCAAGCCGCTGACGGCCCTGGACCGGTGTGACCGGTGCGGTGCTCAGGCCTACATCCGCGCGACCCTGCCCGTGGGTGGGGAGTTGCTGTTCTGCGCCCACCACGGGCGTCAGCACGTGACTGTGCTGCGCGACAAAGGTGCTGAGATCCAGGACGAGTCGGCCCGACTCAGTGAATCCCCCGCGACCGCCCCTGACAGCGAGCGCTGACCCTTTGGCGGCGTGCCGGAGCCGGACGACGATGTCCGCTCCGCACGCCGCCGCCATAGAGAACCGGCCCGAGCCGGCGCGCCGCCTCCCCGGCGGTGGCGCCGTCAGGGCCGCACACGGTAGTGATAGCGGCCGGCGACGGTGAAGCCCTCCCGCTCGTAGAGTGCGCGGGCGCCGGCGTTGGCCTCTGTCACCACCAGGTACGCGCTGTCGGCGCCGCCCCGCCGTCCCCAGGCGAGCAGGGTGCGCAGGACGGCCGCACCAAGACCGCGCCGTCTGGCGTGCGGCTCGACCGCCATGCAGTAGATCCCCAGCCACCGTCCCTGCGGCACGCCTCTTCCCACGGCGCCCTCCTCACGGAGGACGTACCCCGCGGGCACCCCGGCGAGGATCCGCTCGCCCCACACCCGCGCCGGAACCTCTCCGGTGTCCGCGTGACGCCCGCCGTCCACGCTCCACCAGGTGCGCAGCCACCGTTGCGACGGCCTGTCCTCCACCGCCGCATCGGCGGCAGGCTCATCGCCGGTGAGCGGCCTGGTCATCACCAAAGTGGGATCCGCGAGCCGGTAGCCCCGGCGGCCGAGTTCGTCGTCGAGTCCCGGCGTCGCGCCCATGCCGACCGAGAACACGCAGGGCTGTCCGATGCCCGCGTAGAAGCGCTCGGCCCGGTCGACCGCCTCCGGCAGGTCCGCGCACTCTCCCAGCGGCAGCACCGAGTTGGCCCGTTTCGTCACGCCGCCCGCGTGCCGGTAGACCCAGCCGCCGTCCTCGGCCCGCCCCGGCGCCGGCCATGCCTCATCCACCAGCAGGTCGAACTGTGCGATTCTCTCACTCACCCGCCGCAGCCTAGTTGACCTGCACTGCTCGGGTTTGGATCTTGCGTCCCGGGCAGTGGGTGCCTTCGATTCCTCGGACCCCCTCAAAGGAGCGGCGGTGTCCCCCTCGCGCAGGAACCGTACCGGCATGGTCGTGCCCGCAGGAGCCCTGGCAGCGGTGTTGCCCCTGTCCGCGTGCGGCGGCGTGGGAGCCGCGGGCGGCGCGTCGGCGGGCGGTGGTTCCGCCCTGACCACCATGGGCTTCGGCTTCCCCGACGAGATCGCCACAACCCGGGCGGACGCCTTCAAAAGGGCCCATCCCGAGGTGAGGCTCACCGTCAACCAGGGCCAGTTCGACGAGCAGGCGTTCCTGTCGGCGGTGGCGAGCGGCAACCCGCCGGACGTCGTCTACCTGGACCGCCAGCTGATCGGCACGTACGCCGCCAGAGGCGCGATCCAGCCGTTGGACGACTGCGTGGCCAAGGAGGGCATTGCGATGTCCGACTTCTACCCCGCCGCACAGCAGCAGGTGAAGCTGAACGGCAGGTGGTACGGCGTGCCGGAGTTCTACACCTCGATCATCCTGCTGGTGAACGACAAGGCCGCCAAGGACGCCGGGGTGGACCCGGCGAGCATCGACACCTCCGACTGGGACGCCCTGGCCGCCCTGGCCGGAAAGATGAACAAGGTCTCCGGCGGCAGGATCGAGCGTTTCGGCTTCTATCCCAAGCTGCCGGAGTTCCTCCCCCTGTGGGCCAAGGCCAACGGGGCCGACCTGCTGTCCGCGGACGGGAAGACCTCCCGTCTCGACGATCCGAAGGTCGCGGAGGCGCTCGACTACGCCAACGGACTGCTCGACGACCAGGGCGGCTGGACCAAGCTCAAGGCGTTCACCGACACCTTCGACTACTTCGGCGAGAAGAACCCGATCGCCGAGGACCAGATCGGGGCCGCCAAGGCCCTCCGGGCCGCGGCGGGCTGACGTGGCCCGCCCGCTTTCCGGACTGGCCCGCCACGAGGCCCGCTGGGCCTACGTGTTCCTGCTGCCGTGGCTGATCGGCCTGGTGGTGTTCCAGGCCGGGCCCATGGTCGCGAGCCTCGTGCTCTCGCTGACCGACTACGACCTGATCTCCACGCCGAAGTTCGCCGGCCTCGGCAACTACGCCGCGATGCTGGAGGACCCGAAGGTCGCCAGGGCGATCGGCAACACGGCCTTCTACACGGTCCTGCACGTGCCGCTGGCGCTGGTGATCTCACTGGTGCTGGCGCTCATGCTCAACCGCGTCACCGGCCGGGCCGCCGGATTCTTCCGCACGGCGTTCTACCTGCCGTCCATGACGCCGTACGTCGCGGTGGGCGTGCTGTTCCTGTTCCTGCTGAACGGCCAGGCGGGGCTGGTCAACCAGTTCCTCGGGCTCTTCGGCGCGAGCGGGCCGCAGTGGACGACCGACCCCGCGTGGGTCAAGCCCGGCATCGTGCTCATGTCGCTGTGGAACCTCGGTTCGACCACGATCATCTTGTTCGCGGCGCTGCGCAACGTGCCGCGCGACCTGTACGAGGCCGCGATGATCGACGGCGCCGGCCCCTGGCAGCGGTTCCGGTCGGTCACACTCCCGATGATCAGCTCCGCGCTGTTCTTCGTGCTGATCGTCAACACGATCGCGGCGCTGCAGATGTTCGACCAGGTCTACACGATGTTCTTCGGCAACCAGACCGCCCAGCACTCCTACGGGGACTCGGCCCTGTTCTACGTCGTCTATCTCTTCCAGCAGGGTTTCCAGTTCCTGCACATGGGCTACGCGTCGGCGCTCGCCTGGCTGCTGTTCGCGATCATCGGCGTCATCACGATCGTGCAGGTCCAGGTCGGCAAACGCTTCGTCTACTACGAGGCCGGGCCTCCGGGAGGGACGCGATGACCGCGGCGGCGGGCCGTACGCCGCCGGGGGGCGCCGGCGTGGCGGAGCGGGCGCGGGAGGCCGCGCGCGACGACCGCCCGGGCACGGCGGGCACCCGCAGGGCGTTCTTCCTCATCATGCTCTCGGCCGCCGCGGCGGTGTTCCTCTACCCGTTCGTGTGGCTGGTCGTGGCCTCGCTCAAGCCGCGCGACCGGACGTTCGCCGACCCGTTCCTGCCCTGGCCGCACCCGTTCGCCCCGGAGAACTACGCGAACGTGTGGGACGCCGCGCCGATGCCGGCCTGGCTGTTCAACACGGTCGTCGTGGGGGTCACGGCGGCCCTCACCGTGACCGTGTCGAGCGCGTTCGTCGCCTTCGGGTTCGCCTACTTCCGCTTCCCCGGGCGCGGCGTGCTGTTCGGCAGCGTGCTCGCCACGATGATGCTCCCCGCGGCCGTCACGCTCGTGCCGACGTACCTGATCTGGAACTCCGTCGGCCTGACCGGCACGCAGGTGCCGCTGTGGGCGGGCAACCTGTTCGGGTCGGCGTTCTACATCTTCCTGCTGCGCCAGTTCTTCCTCGGCATCCCGCGCTACGTGTTCGAGGCGGCCAGGGTGGACGGCGCGTCCTACCTCGACCTGTTCTGGCGGATCGCGCTGCCCCTCGGCCGCCCGGCCCTGATCATCGCGTTCATCTTCGAGCTCAAGGCGAGCTGGTTCGACCTGTTGAAGCCGCTGATCTACCTGCAGGATCCCGCGCTGTTCACGCTGCCACGCGGGCTCAAGGCCGTGGTGGACCAGTTCTACCAGGGCGGCGACCCCAAGTGGGAGATCGTCCTGGCCGCGAGCGTGATCACCACGCTGCCGCTCGTCGTCGTCTTCTTCGCCGGCCAGCGCTACTTCGTCCACGGCATCGCCACGACCGGCCAGAAGGGCTAGCCCGTTCCCCCGGGCTCGGCCGTGTCCGGCTCTGTCGGGGCGTAGCCGAGCACGTGCTCCCGCAGCAGGACGCCCACCTCGGGGTCGTTTCGCTCGAACGCCTCCACGAGGGGCTCGTGGTCGGCGGCGTTCTCGTGCGGGCACATCCGGAACAGGCGGATCGACAGGTGGGTCCACACCTCGATGCCGAGCGACTCCCACACCGCAAGCAGCACCTCGTTGCCCGAGGCTTTCACGATCTCCCGGTGGAAGGCGACGCCGTGCCGCACCTGATCGCGCAGGGAACCGGTGGCAGCCGCCTCATGCAGGCGACTGACGTGCGCACGCAACGCCTCCACGCGCGGCCTGCCCAGCCGGACGGCCGTCTCCTCCAGGCCCGCCCGCACCTGGTACACCTCGCGGAGGTCGCTCCTGGTGAGCCTGCGGACCCGCGCGCCTCGGTTGGGCGCGGACTCGATGAGCCTGAGCGCCTCCAGTTCGCGCAGCGCCTCACGCACCGGGGCCTGGCTGACCCCGAGCTCGGCCGCCATCCGCCGCTCGACGAGGCGGTCGCCGGGCTTCCACCGGCCGTCGGCCAGGCCGTCGAGCACGGTCTGCCGGATCTGGTCGCGAAGCGGCGACCGCACGACGTGTTCCACGACCCGATGATAGGGCCGCACGGGCATACATCCGATGATCGATCATAGGGTGTTTAATGAATCCATGGACGAAGACCTGGATCCGCAGGAGACCGCCGAATGGCTTGAATCCCTCGAGGCGGTCCGCCGCGCAGCCGGCCCCGAACGGGTCGACTACCTGCTGAAGCGGCTGGCCACGACCACCCGCTACATCAACACCGTGCCGACCTCGGAGGAGCCCGTCTACCCGGGTGACCTGGAGCTGGAGGCGCGCATCGCCGCGTACGACCGGTGGAACGCCGCGGCGATGATCACCAGAGGGAGCCGGCTGGGGCTCGGCGGCCACCTGGCGACCTACGCCTCGGCCGCCTGGCTGTACGAGGTGGGCTTCAACCACTTCTTCCACGCCGGCCGCGACCAGGTCTACTTCCAGGGCCACGCCTCCCCGGGCGTCTACGCCCGGGCCTTCCTCGAGGGCAGGCTGAGCGAAGCCCAGCTCGACCTGTTCAGGCGCGAGCCCGAGGGCGGGCTGCCGTCGTACCCCCATCCGCGGTCCATGCCGGACTTCTGGCAGTTCCCCACCGTCTCCATGGGCCTCGGCCCGCTCAACGCGGTCTACCAGGCCAGGTTCAACCGCTACCTGCACAACCGCGGCATCAAGGACACCTCGCACAGCCACGTATGGGCCTTCCTCGGCGACGGCGAGATGGACGAGCCCGAGTCCACGGCCGCCCTCACCCTGGCCGCCCGCGAGGGGCTCGACAACCTCACGTTCGTGATCAACTGCAACCTGCAGCGGCTCGACGGGCCGGTGCGGGGCAACACCCGCATCGTGCAGGAGCTCGAGAGCGTCTTCAGGGGCGCGGGCTGGCACGTCGTCAAGGCGCTGTGGGGCCGGGAGTGGGACGGCCTGCTCGGCTCGGACGAGCTGGTGGCCCGGCTGGGCGAGGTGCCGGACGGGCAGTTCCAGACGTTCGCCGCCTCGACGGGCGCCTACATCAGGGAGCGGCTGTTCCAGGGGCTGGACGTGCCCCACTCGGACGACGACCTGCGGCGGATCGTGGGCCATTCCCGAGCGGGCCACGAGCCGCAGAAGGTCTACGCCGCCTACCGCCGGGCCCTGGACAACCGCGGCGCGCCCACGGTGATCCTCGTGCAGACCGTGAAGGGCTGGACCCTCGGTGCGGGGATCGAGGCCCGCAACGCCAACCACCAGATGAAGAAGCTCACCCAGGACGAGTTCCGCGCGCTGCGCGACCGGCTCGGCCTGCCGGTGCCGGACGAGGCGCTCGACGGCGACCTGCCGCCGTACCTGCATCCCGGGCCGGACTCGCCGGAGGCGCGGTACGCCGCCGAGCGGCGCCGCGAGCTGGGCGGGCCCGTCCCCCGCCGCACGGTCTCCCACCACCCGCTGCCGGCCCCGGGCGAGGCGCCGTTCCGGGCCCTGGAGAAGGGCTCGAAGCAGCCGGTGGCGACGACGATGGCCTTCGTCCGCCTGGTCAAGGACCTGATGAAGGAGCCGGAGACCGGACGCCGATGGGTGCCGATCGTGCCCGACGAGGCCCGGACGTTCGGCATGGAGTCGCTGTTCCCCACCGCCAAGATCTACTCGCCCCTGGGCCAGCGCTACGAGTCCGTCGACCGGGACCTGCTGCTGGCGTACAAGGAGGCGTCCGACGGGCAGATCCTGCTGGAGGGCATCACCGAGGCCGGGTCGATGGCGTCGTTCACGGCCGCGGCCTCCAGCTACGCCACCCACGGCGAAGTAATGATCCCCTTCTACATCTTCTACTCGATGTTCGGCTGGCAGCGCACCGGCGACCAGATGTGGGCGCTGGCCGACCAGCTCGGCCGGGGGTTCCTCGTCGGCGCCACCGCGGGCCGGACCACGATGACCGGGGAGGGCCTGCAGCACGCGGACGGTCACTCGCAGCTCCTCGCCTCCGCCAACCCGGCGTGCCTGGCCTACGATCCCGCCTTCGCCTACGAGGTGGGGACGATCGTGCGTGAGGGCCTGCGGCGCATGTACGGCCCCGGCGGGGAGGACGTGTTCTACTACCTGACCGTCTACAACGAGCCGATGCCGCAGCCCGCCATGCCCGAGGGCGTCGAGGAGGGCATCCTGCGGGGAATCTACCGGTACTCCGACGGTGGCGGCCAGGCCCACCTGCTGGCCAGCGGCACCGCGATCCACTGGGCGCTGGAGGCGCAGCGGCTGCTCCGGGAGGAGTACGGCCTCGGCGTCGACGTGTGGTCGGTCACCTCCTGGAGCGAGCTGCGCCGCGACGCCTTGACCGCGACGGGCGTGCCGTACATCCGGCAGGCCCTGGCCGGGACGACGGGTCCGGTGGTCGCGGTCAGCGACTGGATGCGCGCGGTGCCGGACCAGATCAGCCCGTGGATCGACCGGCCGTGGACCTCGCTCGGCACCGACGGGTTCGGGCTGTCGGGCACCCGAGAGGCGGTCCGCAGGCATTTCGGCGTGGATCCGCGCTCGATCGCGGAGGCCGTGCTCAAGGCGGTGGAGACCGGCCGGGAGTGAGCGCCGGGCCGCGGCGCCCCGATCGGGGAAACTCCCCGGTCGGGGCCTCTCCGGTAGGGGCACAGTAGGCTGCGGAACCGTGCTCATCCTGCTTCCGCCGTCGGAAGGGAAGGCCGACCGGGGCACCTCCGCCGTGCGCCGGCTCAGCTTCCCCGAACTCGCCTCCCCGCGTGAGAAGGTCCTCGACGCCCTCATGTCGCTCTGCCACACGTCCGAGGCGCGCGACGTGCTCGGCCTGTCGGACGGGCAGGCCGGCGAGATCGAGCGCAACCTGGCGCTGCCCACGGCGCGCACGCTGCCCGTCGCCGCCCTCTACACCGGCGTGCTGTACGACAACCTGGGCCTGGCCACCCTCTCCCCCGAGGCCCGGAGGCGGGCCGACCGGAGGATCGTCGTGTTCTCGGCGCTGTGGGGCCTGCTGCGGCCGTCCGACCGCGTGCCGCCCTACCGGCTGTCCATGGGCGTACGGCTGCCGCCGATGGGCGGCCTCGCCGCGTTCTGGCGGCCGTCCGTCACCGCGGTGCTCGACACGACGAAGGGTCTCGTGGTGGACATGCGGTCCGCGACGTACGCCGCCGCCTGGCAGCCCGGCGAGCGCGGCGTGGCCGTACGGGTGCTGAGGGAGGCGGCCGGGAAGCGGACCGTCGTCAGCCACATGGCGAAGGCCACCCGGGGCATGGTGGCCCGCTCGCTCGTCGAGACCCCCGACCGGCCCCGCACGGCCGCGGACCTCGCCGGCCTGCTGACCGGCCTCGGGCATCGGGTGGAACTGACGGCGCCCGCCGGGCGGGGACGGCCGTGGACCCTCGACGTGATCGTGGACGACTGAATCCCGCGTCCGAAACCCGCGAGCACCTCGCGCTCCGGACCGTCCCGGCTCCGACGGCCACCGGTTTCAGACATTGAGCCGGGCGCAGGCCCGGCGGTACTGCTGCCCCGGATCGCCGAGGTGCGACCAGGGCAACCGGCTGAAGCGGCCGCCCGTCCTGGCGAGATGCCCGCGCGCCGGACGCCGCAGATCCGACAGGTAGAAGGCGGCGCCGAAGACGTTGTGCGCCTCGATCGCGCGCGGGTGCGCCCCGCCGAGGCGCCGCTCGGCCCAGTGGCCGGCGGCCGAGACGATCTCGCGTTGGGCCTCGAAGGAGAACCAGCCGCCACGGGACATCGGCATACGGTCGGCGGCGACGATCTCGAAGTGGGCCAGCGGCACGAGCGCCGGGAGCGGGCTGCCCTCCGGGGCGTGCGCGGCGGCCGAGCGGGCGAAGCCGAGCATCTCCTGCGCGGTGCCGCCCCAGCCGGGAGACAGCGTGATCAGGCGGGCCAGCGCCCCCGAATACAGCGTCGGCCATCGGCGCGAGCACTCGTACCAGACCGCGTCCTTGTCGGCCCGTGGCCGGTCAAGCCCGATGGCCAGCCACATCAGGCACTCCCAGGGCACCGGGTCGCCCGGCGCGAGCGTCGCCGCCGTCAGCAGCGGCTGCCTGGCCTGTTCCATCGCCCTCTGGTAGACCCGCAGCCGGTCCGCCTGCACCGCTCTGGCCCGTACGTCGGGCCGCAGCTCCCATGCCTCCTCCAGGCGCGCCCGGCCGAGCCACAGCCACAGGTCGGGATTGCCCTGGTCGCGGGCGAGCAGCGCTTCGATCGCCCGGCTCGCCCCCACGACGGCGCGTGACAGCGCCTCCGTCCGCAGCGATCGGATCTCCGGGTCGCCCCTGCTGTCCGCGAGGACGGCCGCCCCCGGTCTGAGGTCGCCTCGGCGGGCGGCCTCGACCGCCTCGTCGAGCATGGTGTCCGCCCAGGGGCGGTCCGGGATCACTCGTGGCCCCCGAGCACGCGCCCGATCCACTTCGATCACTCCCATGAGGCGCGAGCCTAGGAGCGTCAACGTGCCCGCAGCGCTACCACGAGGTTACGGGGGTGTAAACGTCATCGTCCCCGCGGCCGTGGTGCGTGGCCGGGGGACGATGGACCCGTACGTCAGTCCAGGTAGTCGCGCAGCACCTGGGACCTGGAGGGGTGGCGCAGCTTCGACATGGTCTTGGACTCGATCTGGCGGATCCGCTCGCGGGTCACGCCGTAGACCTTCCCGATCTCGTCGAGGGTCTTCGGCTGCCCGTCGGTGAGGCCGAACCGCATCGACACCACGCCCGCCTCCCGCTCCGACAACGTGTCGAGAACGGAGTGCAGCTGCTCCTGCAGCAGCGTGAAGCTGACGGCGTCGGCCGGGACGATCGCCTCGGAGTCCTCGATGAGGTCGCCGAACTCGCTGTCGCCCTCCTCACCGAGCGGAGTGTGCAGGGAGATCGGCTCACGGCCGTACTTCTGCACCTCGATGACCTTCTCGGGCGTCATGTCCAGCTCGCGCGCCAGCTCCTCCGGCGTGGGCTCGCGGCCGAGGTCCTGCAGCATCTGCCGCTGGACGCGGGCCAGCTTGTTGATCACCTCGACCATGTGGACCGGGATGCGGATGGTCCGCGCCTGGTCGGCCATGGCCCGGGTGATCGCCTGCCGGATCCACCACGTGGCGTACGTGGAGAACTTGTAGCCCTTGGTGTAGTCGAACTTCTCGACCGCACGGATCAGGCCCAGGTTGCCCTCCTGGATCAGGTCCAGGAACAGCATGCCGCGGCCGGTGTACCGCTTGGCCAGCGAGACCACCAGACGGAGGTTGGCCTCCAGCAGGTGGTTCTTGGCACGGTGGCCGTCCTCGGCGATCCACTCCAGCTCGGCGCGGACGTCGACGGGCAGGCCGTCGGTCTCCTGGGCGAGCTGCTCCTCGGCGAACAGGCCGGCCTCGATCCGCTTGGCGAGCTCGACCTCCTGCTCGGCGTTGAGGAGCGGCACCTTGCCGATCTGCTTGAGGTAGTCCTTCACCGGGTCGGCGGTGGCGCCGGCCGCCGCCACCTGGGCGACGGGCGCGTCATCGTCGTCGTCGGTGAGGATCAGCACCTCGTCCTCGGACTGGGCGAGCGCCTCGGCCTTGGGCTCTTCGCCCTCGGTCTCCGCCTCGGCGTCGCCGTCGGATTCTTCGGTCTCCGCCTCGGCGTCGATCTCGACGTCCTCGACCTCGATGTCGAAGTCCTCGATCTCGACGTCACCCTCGAGGTCGATGTCCTCGTCGTCCTCGGCGAGTTCGGCGGACTTCGGCTTCGAGTCGGCCTTGGGCGCCTTGGCCTCGGGCCCCGTGGTGGGAGCCTCCGGCTTGGCAGGCGCGGCCTTCTTGGGCGGAGCGGGCTTGGCCGGAGCCTTGGCGGCAGCGGGCTTGGCCGGAGCGGGCTTCTTCGCCGCCGGCTTGGCGGCCGGCGCGGAGTCGGTCACCACGGCGGTCACGGTCTCCGGCTGCGACTCCTTGGCCGCTGCGGATTTGGTGGTGGTCTTCTTGACGGGCGCGGTGGTGCGGCGCTTGGCTTGACCTCGAGAACGCTTGGGAGCCGCGGAGTCGGCGGCCGTCACCACGACGGTCACACCCTCCTTGCTGAGGCTGCGCAGGAATCCAGCGGCTTGCGACATCGGGATGTCCGCTTCCTCGAAGGCCTTGCGGACATCCTCGGACTCGAGGAAACCCTGCGAGCGCCCACGCTCGAGGAGCTGCTGAATCACTGGCTCGTTCAGCTCCGACGGCTTCGAGCGAGTCGAACTTGCAGGCGACACGAACACCTCTCGAACGAACGCATGGCGAGAATGGACCCAGGTGCTTCTTCTTTTCCGGTGGTGAGGTCGCGCGGACCGCGACATGCCATTGTGGCACGCCACGGCACGTGATACGGCCGCGTCCCGCCGGTTGCTCCTCCACCCTAGGCCGACCGAGACACTAGTGCGTACGGAAGGAGGTCACTGATACCCGGTTGCAACCGTTATGACTGTTTCATTCAGTCACTCTTCGTGGCCGGTGGAACGTGGACCGCGAGTACCGTTACGTCATCGTCCTGTTCATACCCGGACAGCATGTGGTCCACCAGGAAATCGAGCAGCATATTCGGACTGTTCAGGACCTCCGGGGGCGCTTCGGCCACGACGGACGAAAGCTCCCTGAGCCCGGCGTCCAGCCCACGCTTGCGGTTCTCCACCAGACCATCCGAGTACAGGACGGCGGTGTGACCCGGCGGCACACAGAACCTGAACTGCTTGCGGCTCGTGGCCCAGCCGAGCGGAGTGCCCGGCTCGGTCTCGTGCAGCAGCCCGACACCCTGCGGCGAGACCAGCAGCGGTGGCGGATGACCGGCCAGGGCCAGCGTGCCCTCCCCGGTCCCGGGCTCGACGACCATGTACGCCAGGGTGGTGACCTGCTCCTCCTCCTCGGTCGCCTCGAAGACGCGGTCCAGCCCGGTGAGCACCGCCGCCGGGGGCGGGTTGTTCAGCGCGAGCGCCCGCATGGCGTTGCGGATCCGGCCCATGCCGGCGGCGGCCTTGACGCCCTTGCCCATGACGTCGCCCACCACGGCCGCCACCCGGCCGTCCTGCAGGACGAACGCGTCGTACCAGTCGCCGCCCACCTGCACGTGGCGCGAGCCGGAGCGGAAGCGGTGGGCCAGCATCAGCCCCCGCACCACCGGCAGGCGGTCCGGCAGCAGGCTGCGCTGCAACGTCTCGGCCGTCTTGTGCTCGCGCTCGAACAGCGTGGCCCGCTCGACCGCGAGGGCGCACTGCCCGGCCAGCGCCTCCAGGAAGACGCCGTCCTCCTGCGAGATCTTCTGCGTGCGCGTGAACGAGAACCGCAACGCGCCGAGCGCCCGCCCGGCCGCGAGCAGCGGCAGGCCCACCCAGGCCCGCTCGTCCGTCTGCGCGAGGAACTCGGAGATCCGCGCCTCGTCGGCGCCGGCGTCCACGAGCTGGGCGCGCAGGCTGTCGGGCGACTCGGCGAAGAGCGGGCGCCGGCTGTTGACCGCCATCGTCATCACGTTGGGCTGCGCGAGGTCGATCTCCCCGCCCGGGGCGTCCGGGATGCCGCCGCTGCTGATCAGATCCAGCGTGCCCCGGTCCTGGTCGAGCAGGGCGACGGAGGAGTGGTCGGCGGCGAGGGCCGTGCGGCCGACGTCGATGATGACCTGCACCACCTGCTCGACGGTGAGCGCCTCGGCGAGCTGGGCGGTCGCGCCCTGCAGGCGGGCGGTGCGCAGCGCGGCGGCGCCGAGCTGGTCGGTGAGGCGGCCGCGCATCTCCTCCGCCTCGCGCTGCGGCGTGACGTCGGTGTTCGCTCCGACCCACTCCACGACGCGGCCGTGCCTGATGATCGGCACGGCCCGGACCTCGAAGTGCCGGTAGCCGCTGGCCCGGGTGCGCACCCGGTAGCTCCACTCGAACATCGTCCGGCCGCGCAGCGCCTCGCGCCACGCCTCCTCGGTGCCCGGACGGTCGTCGGGGTGCACCGCGTCCAGCCAGCCGTGCGCGAGGTACTCCTCCAGGCCCTGGCCGGTGATGGCCCGCCACTGGGGCGCGTCCTCGACCACCGTGCCGCTGGGCGAGCTGATCCAGACGAGCTGCTGCTGCGACTCCACCAGCGAGCGGTAGCGTTCCTCGCTGCGCTCCAGCAGCTCCTCGTTCGACTGCCGCTGGGTCACGTCCACCCCGAAGAGCGCGGTCCCGATGACGCCGTCGTCGCCGTGGAGCGGGAAGAACGACATCGTCCAGTGGCGGGTGTCGCCGTTCTCGGCGCGGGTCCTGATGCGCTGGTCGGTGACCGGCAGCGCCTCGTCGGCGACCCGGCGCAGCGCCGCCTCGATCAGGGTGGTCAGGTCGGCCGGCAACAGCTCGGCAGGCTGGCGGTCAAGATGCAACTCGACAGGATGGCCGGTCAGCTCGGTAAAGGTGGAGTTGACCCTGACAAAACACCCATTCGGGCCAAAAAACGCGAAGGCAAACGGCGCCTCCGACATCAGGCCTCTGAAGAGGTCGGAGTCTGATATGTCCAAACCGGGCTCCCGGGGCCGGGGCACGGAGGTTTCGGCGCTCATGGTCGGCACCTCCGTCGCGTGCCAGCGTCTCCCACGAGGCACATCTCCATAACTGTGATTGGTAGCGCAGATCTGCCCTACATCATGGGCGATCGGCATACGCGGACGGAAGCCCCGCCCACCATGCGGTCAACGCATCCTGTCAAAAGACCGGCGCCCCGCGCAGGAAGATCCGGCCTACTTTTTGGCCGCCCGCTTCGCTTCCTGCTTGGTCGCGCGAACCAGTTGCAGGCTCTCGGCGTCCACGACGTCGGCCACCGACCGGTGCACCCCCTCCTCGCCGTACGGCCCGGCAGCCTCACGCCAGCCGTCCGGGCGCACACCGCACTGCTTACCCAGCAGGGCCAGGAAGATCTGGGCCTTCTGCCGGCCGAACCCGGGGAGGGCCAGCAGCCGGCGCAGCAGTTCGGCACCGTCGCGGACATCCTCCCATACCTTCTCGGCCGAGCCATCGTAGTGCTCGACGAGATAGGTCGCGAGCGCCTGGACGCGGGCCGCCATCGCCTTGGGATAGCGGTGAACGGCGGGCGTCGCCGCGAGCAGGGCCGCGAACTGGTCAGGATCATAGGAGGCGATCTCACGCGCGTCCAGGTCGCGGCCGAGCCGGTTCGCGATCGCGCGGGGCCCCGCGAAGGCCCGCTCCAGTGGCACCTGCTGGTCGAGCAGCATGCCGACGAGCAGTGCGAGGGGGCTGCGGCCGAGCAGCTCGTCGGCCTCGGGATCCTGGGCGAGCCGGATACGCATGGGCCAAGCTTCCCACGCGGCGGCAGGTAAGGAGGTGACCTGCCGGAGGAGGTGACCGTCCAAGGGTTGACACCGCCGGGGAAAGAGGTGGAATAAGGGGCGGCAGGTCCCCATTCAGCGAGGAATGCAGTCCATGCCCATACTCGCAGCACGAATCAGTGGCGGCCCGACACCGGAGCAGAGCCTCCGTGAACCGGTGGAACTCGTGACCGACCGGCTGGCCGCGGAATTCCTGACCGTCCCCCTGTCCGCAGTCGCCCGCTGCGTCGCCGACACCTGGGCCTGCGGCGAGCATCTGGGGCTCGACGTCACCCCGGAGATCGTCGAACGGGTCGCCAGGGAGCACCTCCTGGGTATGGTCAACTCGGCGCCGCCTTCCCGGAGGTGAGGCGGCGTACGACGCCTCCGCCTCCGCCGCCGTAGGCTGGAGCGGCAGATAACGGGGAAGTCACCGGCCCGTGTTCCTGATGCCCTTCACGGCGGGAATGCGAGAAGGTGGTGACCGTGAGCGAGCGGAGCGAGATCTCGTGAGTCGCCGGCGCCGACGTGACCCCCGGGAGACCCGGCCGCCGGACGACGTGTTCGCGGAGATGCTGCTGGCGGCCAGGGAGTTGCTCGCCGTGCGCAGCCCGCTGGACGCGGAGCTCATGGTCTCCGACATGCTCGGCGCCTGGTGGGGCAGACGACTGCGCGGCGGTGACGTCGAGCAGATCCTCGGCGAGGGCCTGGTGGACTACGCGGCCAAGGCCGGCACGCCGGCCGCGCTCACCCTGCTCATATCCGTCGCCTACCTCGGCACCGCCCGGCAGGCGGCCAAGGCCGAGGGAGCGGCGCTCGCGTTGATGGAGTCCGACGTCGCCCGGCCCCGCTGGGCGGACCGCGTCGGCGCCGTCAAACCGACCGGCTGCTACGTCTCCAGGGACGTGTACGGCGACCAGGACACCGTTGTGTGCACGTTCGCCTACAACGGCGAGGACAGCCACGCGCTGGTCGTGGTCGTCGACTACAACATGGGCGGCATGGCCCGCGACGCCTGGGTGTCGTCACATGTCGACAAGCTGCTTGAGCAGGCCAGGCTGGAGGCGGCCGGCAACGCGCTGCTGCGGTTCGAGGAGCTGGAGCCGCAGCAGGCGCGCGCGCTGCTGGAGTTCGCGATGAAGGCCACCCGGGCCGCCGCGCACAGCCGCACGGGCCCGAAGCTCGTGAGCGACAGCTACAGCGCCTATCACGCGTTCGCGCGGGCCCGCGTCAAGGCGCTGCCGCCCGGGCGGATGCGGCCCGCCCCCGCGCACACCGAGGCCCCCTACAGCCGCGACCGCCGGGCGATGCTCGCGGCCGAGTTCCTCGCCTCGGACGCGGCGGAGAACCTGTCGGACCCCTCGGCCGCCTCCCGCTGCGCCGACCACATCATCGACTACGGCTGCGACCGGGACTTCGGCCGGCCGATGCGGGTGAGCCCGACCAAGTGTGAGACGTTCCTGCTCGACTGGCTGCCGCGTAAGGTCCTGCTCACTCCGGCGGAGCAGGACGCGATGCCGCACGTGCTGTCGGCGTGGGTGCGGTTCGCCGGCCCCAGGATCGGGCTGCCGGAAGAGGGCGTGCGGGCCACGCTCGACGCGGTCTGGGAGGCGACGGCCCGGTTCACCGAGGCCTACCGGGACCCCGCCGCCTTCGGGCTGGACCGCTCCCTCGTGGAACGGCTGCTGCCCGACGGCGACCTGTCCGCGCTGGCCCGGCGCGCGTTCGCGTTTCCCCTGCTGCAGGGCATGCGCGGCTCGACCGACCTCGACCTGCTGAACCCCGCGGACGAGGCCGACCGGCGCATCCTGCTGGAGATCGACCACGCCGACGAGCTGGGCCGTACGGACCTGGAGGAGCATCTCGCCTGGCACGAGGAGATCGCGGGCCGGTTATGGGTCGGCGACCCGCCGCAGCTGTGGGAGGCCGCCCAGCGCCTCCTCGACCTCGGGCACGACCGGCACGACGTGCTGCACGTCCTCATCGAGATCGCCGAGCGGATCGGCGACCATCCGGACGAGCTGGCCGCCGCCCTGGATGACATCGCCGACATCCCCGACGAGCCTCCCGCCTGACGCCACGACCGCCGTTCACGAGGCGAAGCCGATGTCCTCGTACCTGAGGTCGAAGAACCCGCTGGCCCCGATGTTGGCCAGCGCGGACCGCACGGCCACGCCCTGTGGGCACTGGTAGAGCGGCAGCACGTTGACCTTGTCCCAGACGAGCCGGTCGGCCTCGTTCAGCAGGCCGGGCACCTTGGCCGCGTCGAGCGTGCTGCCGGCGCGGTACATGGCGTCGTCGATCTGCTTGCTCCCGCTGCGCCCGAGGTTGGAGTACCACTCGACGTCGTCGCCCCGGCCGCCGCTCTCGCCGTTCGCGTAGACGTCGAAGACGCTCGACACCGGGTAGGGCGTGCTCGGGTAGGCGAAGGCGGTGATGTCGAAGTCGCCGGGGATGAGGTGCTTGCCGAAGAAGTCGTCGAAGGACACCTTGCGCACCTCGACCCGGATGCCGACCCGCTGGAGCATCTGCCGGGCCACGTCGGCCTCGACCCCGCTCATGACGATCCCGTCGGGGACGACGAAGCGCAGCGTGAGCGGTTTGCCGTTCTTCACGCGGGTCTTGCCCGACATCTTCCAGCCCGCCTGGTCGAGCAGCCGCCCGGCCCGCCCCGGGTCGTACGCGCCGATCTCCCCGGCGTTGGCGTGGTAGCCGTACTGGCTGTTCATGAGGAAGTGGTTGTCCAGCGTGACGGCCGGCCAGCCGAGGCCCTTCAGGTCCACCTGCATGAGACCGCGGCGGTCGAGCGCCGCCGCGACGGCCTCGCGCACGCGCACGTCGGCCAGGACCGGGCTCTCCCCGTTGAAGGTGAACTGCCGGTACTGGGTGCCCGCGGCCTGCCGGATCACGGCGTCCCACGCCTCCCTGACCCGCGCGTAGTCGTCGGGGGACGGGCCCACCTCGAAGACGTCCACGTCCCCCTTGGTGAAGGCGTGGACCATCTGGTCGGGACGCACGGTCCGGAACACGATGCCGTCCAGCTTGGCCCGGCTGCCCCACCAGGCGGGGTCGCGCGTGAGCGTGACCGTCCTGCCCTTGGCGTCGAGACGCTCCACCCGGAACGGCCCCGCGGTCACCGGGATGCGGTTGATCCAGTCGGCGTTGAACGCCGCCGCGGTCGCGTTGGTGGTGCTCGGATACAGCGGCGTGAACAGGGACTGCCACTCGTTGAACGGCTGGGCGAGGGTGACCACCACCTCGCGGTCGCTCGCTCCCCGGGCCACGCTCTGGATGTTCTCGTACGCGATGGTCGAGTCGACCCGGTAGTCCCGGTCGCGGCCGCTCATGGCCTTCCACTGGGCGGCGAAGTCCGTCCAGGTGATCGGCCTGCCGTCCGACCACTTCGCCTTGGGGTTGATGGAGTAGGTGATGACCTGCCGGGGAGAGGTCGCGGTGATCCTCGCGTTGGTCACGTAGTCGGTGTCGATGGTCAGCCGCCCCCGCTCGTCCGACCGGAACGTGCGCGGCATCAGCGCGTCCGTCACCGCCTTGACGGCGGTGGTGTCGCCGTTGACGTGGTTGCGGTTCCACTGCGCGGGGAAGTCGGTGAGCCCCCACCGGAGCGTGCCGCCGTCCTTGACCTTGTCCCGCGGCAGCGGGTTGATGTCGTACGCCTTGACCGGGGAGGGGGCGAGCCCGCTGTCCGGTTCGCCCGGCCCCCGCTGCACGCCGCAGGCGCCGGCGGCCCACAGAGCGGCCAGTGCGGCCAGGGCAACCGGCCATCGTGCTCTCACGTGCTTCTCCGATCCCTCCGGCTACCATACGCAGTCGATTAGTAGCAGGAAGTGACGGCCGGCGGCCATCGGGACACGCGTCCGGAGTCTCCCTACGAGATCAGGACAACTCGTCTACCGCGCTGCGGACGTCCTCGCTGGTGATCGTCGTCAGCTCGGCGGCGTTCGCCGACCCCTGCTCGGCGAGGCGGACGTCGCGCCGCAGCGCGGCCCGCTCGTACAGTGAGCGCGCGAAGCGGCCGTTGCCCAGGCCGTCGATGAGCCTCTCCCGGCAGACCCATTCGAAGACGTCGGCGAGGTCGCGCGCGGCGGAGGCGTCGAACCTGTCGCCGCTCCCGGCGGCCAGCAGCTCCGCGATCTCGGTCAGCTCCACCGGCGAGTAGGAGGGGAACGACACGCGCTGGTTGAACCGGGAGGCCAGGCCGGGGTTGGTCGCCAGGAACGCGTCCATCTCGCGCTCGTAGCCGGCCAGGATGACGACGACGCGATCGCGGTCGTCCTCGGCGCGCTTCAGCAACGTCTGCACCGCCTCGGCCCCGAAGGCGTCGCCCCCTGAGTAGCCGGTGTTGACCAGGCCGTAGGCCTCGTCGATGAACAGCACGCCGCCGAGCGCCCGGTCGACCAGCTCGTTGGTCTTGATCGCGGTCGCGCCGAGGTGCTGGCCGACGAGGTCGGCCCGCGACGCCTCGACCACGTCGGGCCGCGCCAGCAGGCCCAGCGCGGAGAAGATCCGGCCGAGAATACGCGCGACGGTCGTCTTGCCGGTGCCGGGAGGACCGACGAACACGAAATGCCGCATCTGCGACGGGACCGGCAGGCCCTGCTCCTGGCGCATCCTGGCCACCTTGAGCTGAGCGGTGATCGCGTGGACCTGCCGCTTGACCGGTTCGAGGCCGGCCATCCTGTCGAGGTCCGCGAGCGCGTCGTCCAGGGTCGGCGTGACCTGGTAGCCGCGGTATCTGGCGGTGATCTCGTTGAACGCCTTGGTCACGTCGTCGGCGTTGGTGGTGACCAGGTCCTCGCCGCGGGGCGCCCCTCCCGCGCTCACCACGCGCACGTCGCGGGCCTGCGCGGCGGCCTCGGCGAGGCTGCGGGCGAAGCGGGCGTTGCCGAGGTCGTCGACGAGCCCGCGGCGGTCCACGTCCTCGAACAGCCGCCGCAGCACGGGACGGGCCTCGGGCGCGAGCCGGTCTCCCCGGCGCTGCTGCAGCGCCTCGGTGATCTCCAGAAGTTCGGCCGGGCTGTAGCTGGGGAAGCGCACGCGGGTCACGAAGCGGCTCGACAGCCCCGGATTGGACGCGAGGAAGTCGTTCATCTCCCGCTCGTAGCCCGCCAGGATGACGATGAGCCGGTCGCGGTCGTCCTCGGCCCGCTTGAGCAGCGTCTGCACGGCCTCCGCGCCGAACCGGTCGGGCTGGCCGTCGCCCGAGTTGATGAGGCTGTATGCCTCGTCGACGAACAGGACGCCGCCGAGCGCGCGGTCGATCAGCTCGTTGGTCTTGATCGCCGTCGCCCCCAGGTACTCCCCCACGAGGTCGGCCCGCTGCGCCTCGACCACGAACGGCGTCTCCAGCAGCCCGAACGCGTAGAAGATCTTGGCGAGCGACCGGGCGACGCTGGTCTTGCCGGTGCCGGGAGGCCCGACGAACACGAAATGGCGCATCGGCCGCTCGTTGGCGTAGCCCGCCTCTTTGCGCAGCCGGGCGGCCTCGATCGACGCCGCGATGGCGCGCACCTGCTCCTTGACCGGCTCGAGACCGATCATGGACTCGAGCTCCGCGAGCGCCTGCTCGACCGTGATGGGCGGCGGAGCGCCCGCCCCGGCCGCGGCGGGCTGGTGGCCGCCGGCCCGCCCACGCTCCTGCACCTGGGCCTCGGCGCCCGCCGCCGACCGCTCCGCCTCGCCGCGCACCCTGCGGGCCAGCACCAGGCGGTAGAGGAGCATCGCGGCGGCCACGCCGTACGCGCCCCAGAGGGCCGCGGACGGCGACAGCGGCGACAGGGACAGCGCGACGACCCCGGCGGGCGCGAGGGACATGAGCGTCGTCAGCCACGGCGGGACCCACCGGATCAGGTGGGCCGCGCCACCGGTGAGCGCGCCCAGCAGCATCAGCAGGCCGGGCGCGATCGACTGCACGCCGAACACGCCCATGAACAGCGGCAGCAGCAGACCCCATCCGGCGAGCACGAGCACGGTCGCGGCGGCGCGCGGATAGCTGAGCGCCAGCGCGAGGAAGGACAGCGCCAGGAACGTGTAGATGAACGTGGGCGCCAGCGACCAGTTGAGCGCCGCGGCCGCTCCCATGGTGGCGACCAGCAGCACCACGAACAGCGCGCGCCGCGCGAATGGCGGAAGTTGGAAATAGCGGAAACGCACCTGTTCGAACAGATCACGTGCCGCAGTCCGGCTTAAGAGGCTCGCCGCCCGTGCCCTGTCGGAGTCCCGCATCGACGCCTCCCCGCTTCGACCCCGGTTATACCGCACGCGCGCGCGGAATGGGTGGACCCATGCGGCGCGGTGCACGACACACGCCGCCGTTCTCCGGTTGATCACCTGGGGAGATACGAATCCGGCGATATGTTCCCGACATCACCGGAAGGGCTGAGAGATCCGCTTCTCATGGCCTAAGCTGCCACGCATGTTCCAGCGGGCCGGAGTTTTCGGACGGGAGCACTGAGCGGTTCTATGATCATGGTTTCCGTCGAGTCCGCCACCGTCCGGGGCGCGGGCGCCCTGCGCGAGCATCGTGCAAGCCGGTGGTCGGTGCTCGTGCTCCTGTGTTTCAGCCTGCTCCTGATCGCGGTCGACGCCACCGTGCTGCACATCGCCGTCCCGGCGCTCACCGCGGCCCTGGAGCCGTCGTCCGTGCAGCTCCTGTGGATCATCGACGTCTACTCGCTGGTCGTCGCTCCGCTGCTGATCACATTCGGCACGCTGGGCGACCGGTACGGCAGGCGGCCCTTCGTGCTGGGCGGCTACGTGGTGTTCGGCCTCGCCTCGCTGTCGGCCGCGTTCGCCGGGACCCCGCTCGCGCTCATCGTCTCGCGGGCCTTCCTCGGCGTCGGCGGCGCCATGATCATGCCGGCGACGCTCTCGATCATCCGGCAGGTCTTCACCGACCGGCGCGAGCGGGCGATCGCGCTCGGCGTGTGGAGCGCCGTCGCCGCCGCGGGCGCGGCCGTCGGGCCGCTGATCGGCGGGGTCATCGTCGAGCACCTGTGGTGGGGCGCGGTCTTCCTCATCAACGTGCCGCTGCTGCTGGTCGCGTTGCCGCTCGCCGTACGGATCCTGCCGGCCTCGCCGCGGCGTGCGGACCATCCGTGGGACGCGCTGAGCGCGGTGCTGTCCACCCTCGGCATCCTGGCCGTCGCGTGCGGGCTGAAGGAGGCGGGGTCGGGGCACGTCCTTGGCCGCGGGCCCTCGCTCGCCGTTCTCCTGGCCGGCGTCGCGCTGCTCGTCTGGTTCGTCCGGCGGCAGCGGCGGCTGGCCTTCCCCCTGCTCGACATCGGGCTGTTCGCCCAGCGCGGCTTCGCGACCGGCGTCGGCTGCGTGTTGCTGGCCATCTTCGCGCTGGTCGGGCTGGAGCTGATGCTGGCGCAGTATCTCCAGCTCGTGCTGGGGCTGTCGCCGCTGGAGGCCGCCGTGCGGATGCTGCCGCTCATGGTCTCGGCCATCGCGGGCGGCCTGACCGCCGCGTACGTGCTGGGGCGCGTCGGGCTGCGCGGGACGGTCGGCGGCGGGCTCGCCCTCACCGCGCTGTCCCTCACTCCGGTGCTGACGTGGGGCACCGAGCAGCACCCGGTGATGCTGTCCGTCTGTTTCGTGGGGATCGGCTTCGGCGTCGAGGTCGCCCTGCTCGCGGCGTCGGACACGATCATGGCTTCGGCGCCCGAGTCGCGGGGCGGCGGCGCGGCCGCGATCGAGGAGACGGCCTACGAGCTCGGGGCGGGCCTCGGCATCGCCGTCCTCGGCACGATCACCACGATCGTGTACGCCCCGTCTCTCGGGACGGTTCCCGGAATCCCGGCCGGGCTCATGGCACAGGCGCGGGAGTCCCTGGCCGCGGCCGCGCACGTGGCCGACGAGACCGGCGCGACCGGGGCCGCGCTGCTGGGCGCCGCCCGCGCGGCCTTCGTCACCGCGCTGCACTCCACCATCGTCGTCAGCGTGGCGCTGCTCGCGCTCACCGCGCTGGCCGTGGCCCTGTTGCTCCCCCGCCGCCTTCCCCCCACGTCCTGCGACGACGCCGAGGAGCCCGGCGGCGTACGGACCTGAGCCGGCCGGGCGCATGAGGGCGGCGCAGGCGGGAAAGTCTCCGGGCAAGTCACCCCCCACCCCAGGATGAGAACGCCGTGAAGAGAACCCTGCACGACTTGGCCACGCTGGCCGCCCGCATGGGCGTCGGCGGCATCTTCTTCGCCAACGGCTGGCAGAAGCTCGAAGCCGGTCTCAACGCCACCGCGGACCAGTTCACCGCGCTGCAGGCCCCGCTGCCCCACGTGTGGGCGCCGGTGACCATGCTGACCGAACTCGTGGGCGGCACGCTGCTGATCGCGGGACTCGCCGTACCGGTCGTCGGGCTGCTGCTGTTCGCCGAGGCCCTCGCGGTGTTCGTGCTCACGGCCGGCGACACCGGCCTGCCGCTCACCGGCGGCGACATCGAACTGATCGTGGCCCTCGGGGCCGCCTCCGTGCTGCTGGCCGTGACCGGCGCCGGCCGGATCTCGGCCGACCACATGGTGGTCATCAAACGGCGCGACGCCGAGGCGGCCGGGGAGTTCGCCGCCGCCTTCGCCGACCCCGACGCCCGGGCCGACGCCCGGGCCGACGCCGAGGCCGACGCGGTCATCGCGGCGCTACGCCCGCCGCGGCCCGGCGAGCCCGGCGCGGGCGGGTCACCGGCCCGGTCCGCCGCTCCCTCCGGCTCCACGCCCTCCTCCAAGGAGCGGCCCGCGCCCGCCCCGTCCGGGGATTCGCCCGGGTCCGCGGGGCCGCCCGCGGCGGCCGGATCCGAAGCGGGTACGGGCTCCGCCGCCGCGACGGCGGGGAACCGGCCCGGCGGGGAGGCCGAGACCACGACGGTACGCAAGGCCGCGCCCCGCCAGCGGCGTACGAGACGGGATGACGACACGACCGCGGACAGCCGGACGGAGGCGCCCCCTGCCCGTTGAACCGGAACCGCGCCGCGCCGGGGCGACCCCGGGCGGTTACGTGCCGGGCGGGTCAGCGAGGTCAGGGCTTCCGGACAGCGGCAGGCGCAGAAGGAAACAGGCGCCGCGCGGACTGTCGGTGATCGTCAGGCTGCCGCCGTGGCTCTCGGCGATCTGCCGGGCGATGGGCAGGCCCAGGCCCGCGCCCCCGGCGTTCCTGCTGCGGGCGGTGTCGAGCCGGGTGAACCGCTGGAAGACGAGCTCACGCTGGTTCCGCGCGATGCCCGCACCGTCGTCGAGCACCTCCAGCACGGCCACGCCGGAACGGAAACGGGGGTCGCCGTCGGGCGGGACCTCGCGCCGCACCTCCAGCCGTACGGTGCTGGCGGCGTGCCTCTCGGCGTTGTCGAGCAGGTTGGTGACCAGGCGGCCCAGCCGGATTCTGTCTCCCCGGACGACCACGCCGGAAGCCAGGCGAGGCACGACCTTCCTGACCGCGCGGCGGGTGTCGAGTTGCGTGGCCACGAGCCGGCCGAGGTCCAGCGGCTCGCGCTCGCAGGGCGCGCCCACGTCGAGGCGGGCCAGCGTCAGCAGGTCGGCGGCGATCGCCTGGAGCCGTTCGAGGCTCTTCAGCACGGCCTGCCCCACCTCCCGCAGGTCGGACTCCTGCGGGGCGAGCAGCGCGTCCTCCACCTGGGCGCGGATCGCGGTGATCGGGCTGCGCAGCTCGTGGGACGCGTCCGAGGTGAAGCGCCGTTGCTGTTCGAGCGTCTCCTCCAGCCGGTCCAGCGTGTAGTTGACGCTCTGCGCGAGGTCGTGGATCTCCCCCTTGGCCTCCGGGACCGGCACCCGCCGCCCGAGGTCCGAGGCGTTGATCTCGTCGAGCTCGGCCCGGATGGCCCGCACCGGTATGAGCGCCCGCTTGACGCTGCGCCGGGTGCCGTAGGCGACGGCGGCCGTGATGAGCGCCGATCCCGCGGCCAGCCCCGCCAGCAGGGGCGTCGGCACGCGGATCGCCTGGACCGGAGCGGCGCTGTAGATGGTCCAGTCCCCGCCGTCACGGTAGACCTGCTGCGCGACCACGATGTGACACCCGTGCGCGGCGAAGACGCCGTCGCAGACCTCCCGCGAGGCCCTGCGCTGCGGCGGCCGGGGACGGAAGGACGCCATGGCCGGCTTTCCGGCCATGTCCGGCGTCGCCGCACGCACCCGGCCCTGTGGATCCACCACCTGGGTCGGCCTGTCCCGCCCGAAGGGGTCGGCGGGCAGCGCGCTCCCCGTCTCTCCGTGGTCCACGAGGTAGGCGACCCGCCCGTTCGCCGCCGTCACCTCGCGCATGAGGCTGTCGTCGGCTGTCATGTGCAGCGCCCACACCAGGACGATCGAGAATCCCACGCACAGCAGGGCGACCACCGTGCCGGTGAACAGCGCGATGCGACTCCTGATCGACCATTGATCCCCGAAACCCACGTGATCGCCCACTTACGAGCGCGGTCCTACTGACCACGCCTAAGAAATTTACCCTTAATGTCGTTATTGGTCGGTAACGGAACAAAATGGACGTGCTGGGCATGTTGGGCCAAAATACTCGCGCACGCAACACGATCGGCAAGCGGGTAAAGAAGCCTTCCGGACGACCCTCCCGGGTGGTGGGATATGGGGGTATGAACGCCACCGGAGCACTGCCGGTAATCGACGTGGCCGCCCTCACCGGCCCCGGGACGGACCGGGAACGTGCCGAGGTCGCGCGCCGGATCGAGGCCGCCTGTCTGGACAGCGGCTTCTTCTACCTCAGCGGTCACGGAGTTCCCGGGGATCTGATCGTCCGGCTCCGGCAGGCCGCCGCCCGCTTCTTCCGATTGCCGCAGGAACACAAGGCGCGCATCTCCATGGACCGGGGCGGACGGGCCTGGCGCGGATACTTCCCGGTCGGCGGCGAGCTCACCTCCGGCCGGCCCGATCTGAAGGAGGGCGTCTACTTCGGCGCCGAACTCGACCACGACCATCGGCCGCTGCACGGGCGCAACCTCTTTCCCGAGGAGGTGCCCGAACTGCGCCCCGCCGTGCTGGCCTACATGGACGCCCTCACGCGGGTGGGACAGGCGGTCATGCGGGGCGTGGCGCTGAGCCTGGGTCTCGACGAGGACTACTTCGCCGCCGGCTACACGGCCACACCCACGACCCTGTTCCGCATCTTCCACTATCCGCCCCCGGCGTACGCCGGGCCGGACGAGTGGGGGGTCGGCGAGCACACCGACTACGGCCTGCTGACGCTGCTGCTCCAGGACGACCATCCGGGCCTCCAGGTGCACACCGCACGCGGCTGGATCGAGGCGCCGCCCATCCCGGGCACGCTGGTCTGCAACATCGGCGACATGCTCGACAAGCTGACCGGCGGCCTCTACCGGTCGACCCCGCATCGCGTGCGCAACGACACGGGCCGGAGCAGGCTGTCGTTCCCCTTCTTCTTCGACCCCGGCTGGGACTGCGAGGTGCCGCCGCTGCCCTCGCTGCCCGCCCGCGACGGGGGCCGCGCCCGCTGGGACGGTCTGGACCTGCGGGCCTTCACCGGGACGTACGGCGACTACCTGCTCGCGAAGGTCGCCAAGGTCTTCCCACGGCTCGGCGAGCGGGTCCTGCCGCCCACACCGGGCGAGAGCTGACCTGGGCGACCGACGGCCACCCGGGGGCGGCGCCGATCGTCGCGGCCCTGCTCGGCCCTGCTCGGCGGCCTGTGGTTCCGCCGGGTGCTCGGGATGGGACGGCCCGTCGTACGGGTCGCCGCGGCGCTGCCGGCCGCGGCGACCGTTCCGATCGGCCTGTGGTCGTCGGCCGCCCACCTCGGCGCGCCGGTCGTCCTGCTGGTCGCGTTGATCTGCCTGGAGAACGTCCTGTGGGGGCGTGGCCCCTCAGTCCGCTCAGTCCGCTCAGTCCGCCAGGCCGCCCCGGGCGATCACCTCGCGATACCACCGGGCGCTGTCGCGCGGTGTGCGCTCCAGCGTGTCGTAGTCGACGCGGACGAGCCCGAACCGCTTGTGGTAGCCCCGGGCCCACTCGAAGTTGTCCATGAGCGACCACACGAAGTAGCCGCGCAGGTCGGCGCCGCGGTCCATGGCCGACCGGGCGGCCCGGAAGTGGGCGTCGAGGTAGGCGATGCGGCCGGGGTCGGCCACCCCGTCGGGGACGGCGGCGCCGTTCTCCGTGATCATCAAAGGCGTGCCGGGATAGTCGCGCGACAGCCGTACGAGCAGGTCCTCGAGACCGGCCGGGTTGATCTCCCAGTCCATCTCGGTGACCTCGCCGTGCGGGTCCTCCCAGGCGATGCCCTCGCTGCCGGGATACTCCGCATGCCCCTCCGACGAGGGGTCGGCGACGACCCGGTTGACCGTGTAGTAGTTGACGCCGAGCACGTCGATCGGCTGCGCGATGGTGGGCAGGTCGTCCAGGTCGACCTCGGTGAAACGTTCCAGGTGGGCGAGGACGTCGGCGGGGTACTCCCCGCGCAGCACGGGGTCGAGGAAGAGCCGGTTCGCCAGCCCGTCGATCAGGCGGGCCGGCTCGGCGTCGCCGAGGATCGGCGTCAGGTTCAGCGTCAGCGAGACCGACTCCGCGCCTCCCGCCCGCAGCGCCTGCACGCCGAGGCCGTGCGCGAGCATCAGGTGGTGGGCGGCGGCGAACGCGGCGGCCGGGTCGGTCACGCCGGGCGCGTGCCGGCCCGAGGCGTACCCCACGAACGCCGACACCCAGGGCTCGTTGAGCGTCGTCCAGGTGGCGACGCGATCGCCGAGGCGCTTGTGCACGGCGGCGGCGTAGTCGGCGAACCGGTAGGCGGTGTCGCGGTTGGCCCAGCCGCCCTCGTCCTGCAGCGTCTGCGGCAGGTCCCAGTGGTAGAGCGTCGCGACGGGCGTGATCCCCCTGTCGAGCAGGGCGTCGACGAGCCGGTCGTAGAAGCTCAGGTCGGCGAGGCGCGGCCAGGCCACCGAGAACCGGTACGCCTTCAGCCCCAGCCACGCCATGATCTCGACGTCCTCGAGATAGCGGTTGTAGTGGTCGCAGGCGACGTCACCGGTGTGGCCGTCGGCGACCATGCCGGGAGTGTGGGAGAAGGTGTCCCAAATCGACGGGACACGGCCGTCGGCGTGGACCGCTCCCTCGATCTGGTACGACGCGGTCGCGGCGCCCCACAGGAAGCCGTCGGGAAATGAGATCATCGTGAACTTTCGCGAATCGTCAGCCGGGGTTCGAGGAGCGTCGACTCGGGGACGGCCTGGCCCTCCAGCTTCGCCATGAGCAGCCGGACCGCCTGCCTGCCGACGTCCTCGGCGGGAATGAGCACGGAGGTCAGCGCGGGGCTGGCCCGTTCGGCGATGTCGTCCGGGCAGATCGCCACCACCGAGACGTCCTCGGGCACCCGCCTGCCGAGGATCCGCAACGCCCCCAGCACATGGCCGGCGGCCGCCTCGTTGTGCACGACGAGCCCGGACAGCCGCGGCCGCTCGTCGAGCAGCAGCTTCACGGCGGCGTGCACCTCGTCGAACGACTCCTCGCAGGGCCGCGCGTCGGCCTCCAGGCCGTGCCGCCCGGCCGCCTCGACGAAGCCCGCCATCGTCCGCTCGGCGAAGCCCGTGCCGCGCTCGTAGACCACGCGCGGCGCGCCGAGCAGCGCGATCTCGCGATGCCCGAGATCGGCCAGGTGATCGGCGCACAGCGCCCCGGCCCGGGCGAAGTCGAGGTCGACGCAGGTCAGCCCTTCGGGGTCGGCCGGGAAACCGATCAGCACGCTCGGCTCGGCGAGCTTGCGCAGCAGCGGCACCCGGGGGTCGTGGATCTCCACGTCCATCAGCAACAGCCCGTCGACCAGCGCGCTGGCCGCCACCCGGTGCAGCCCGTCCGCCCCTTCGTCGGCCGTCATGAGCAGCACGTCGTGGTCGTACTGGCGGGCCGTGGTGACGACCGAGGTCGCGAACTGCATGAGGACCGGCAGGTTCATGCCGGCCCGCAGCGGCAGCACCAGTGCGATGACCTTCGCGCGCTTGCTCGCCAGGGCGCGGGCGCCCGCGTTGGGGTGGTAACCGAGGACCCGCACGCTGTCCAGGACCCGCTGCCGGGTGGTCGCCGAGATCGCCCGCTTGCCGCTCAGCACGTAGGAGACCGTGGAGACGGCGACCCCCGCGTGCTTGGCGACATCGGCGATCGTCACGGTCCTCACGGGCGCAGCCCCATAAGGAAACCCAGCCCGCTCACCGTGACCCCCTCGCTCTCGTACACCACATAAAGATCGCGCACTCCGGCGGCTCCCGCCAGAGGGGTGCTCACCTCGACGAAATCGTGCCTGCTCACCGTGGGCGGGACGCTGACCGCGCCGGCGACCTCGCCGTTCAGGGGGTCGTCGAGCCGTAACGTGACCACCCCGCCCTCGTCACTCGACACCGCGAGCACGCACGCCGACAGGCCCCCGTCGGCGGAGTGTCCTTCGCCGAAATCACAGTCGCGGAACGCGATCCACGATCCGGGCGACGAGGAGCGGACCGCGTCGCCGGAGTCGAGCGCGGCGTCGCACAGCACCACACCGTCGTACTCGTCGTGGTCGGCCGCGTCCAGTGGCCCCGAGGTCAGATCACGCGGCGGGATGCGCTCGCCCCGCACCCGGAACGGCGCGCACAGCCGGATGTCGCCCGACGAGGCGCCCACCTGCACCTTGTGCGCGGCGTCCTCGACCACGAACCGGCCGCGCGTCACGTCCCAGAAGGCCAGGTCGGCGACCGGCACGTCCACCGACACCGTGCGGCTCTCGCCCGGCGCGAGCCGCACCTTGACGAAGCCGCGCAGCTGCCGCAGCGGCTGCTTGACCCGGGAGCGCCGCTGGTGGGTGTATACCTGCACGACCTCCTCCCCCACGTGCTCGCCCGCGTTCGTCACGGTCACCCGGACGGTCAGCGTGTCGCCCTCGGCGAGGTCGGCCGACGACAGCTCGAGATCGGAGTACGCGAAGCGGGTGTAGCTCAGGCCGTGCCCGAACGGGTAGAGCGGACGGCCGCGGTAGTAGAGATAGGTGGCGTCGGAGGCGACGATGTCGTAGTCGAGCAGGTCGGGCAGCTCGGCGGCCGAGCGGTACCACGTCTGGGTGAGGCGGCCGCCCGGGTCGTCGTCGCCCAGCAGCACGGCGGCGAGCGCGTGGCCGTACTCCTGCCCTCCGTGGGCCGACCAGACGATCGCGGGCAGGTGCTCCTGCGCCCAGGTCACCGCGAACGGGTAGCCGCTGGAGACCACCAGCACCGTGGCGGGGTTGGCCGCGTGGACCGCCTTGAGCAGGGCCTCCTGCCGTTCGGGCAGCGCCAGCGTCGTCCGGTCCTCGGTCTCGCGGCCGTTCACCAGCGGGTGGTCGCCGAGCACGACGATCGCCACGTCGGCCTGGGCCGCCGCCTCCGCCGCGCGGGCCGCGCCGCTCTCGACCAGTTCGACGGACAGCACGGACGCGGCGTCGGGGTCGTCGGTCGTGCGTACGACGCCGTCGGCCACGGTGACGTACCTGCCGGAGGAGATGTTGCGCAGCACGACGCCCCGGGGCCGCTCCTCGATCCGGAAGGTCTGGCGCACCTCCCAGCCGCTCGGCCCGGGCTGGTCGTTGACCAGTACGCCGTCCTCGCCCGCCGCCACGTGCCGCCCGTTGGCGCAGGACCGGAACGCGAACGCCCCGCCGCCCCAGTCGAACACGTCGAAGCAGGACCGCTCGCCGCCCACGTGGAGCGGCCCGCCCGCGGGGTCGGCGGACGCGCCGACGTAGCCGCCCTCGGTGCGCAGCGCCACCCGGTCGACGCCCTCGTGGTAGACGGTCTCGCACCGCTCGGCGAGCCCCGTCAGGGCCGTCACCTGGTAGGGCAGCGTGCCGCTGTACCAGTCCTCGAACAACGCGTCGGCGAGCGGGCCGATCACCGCGACCGTCCGCGGGGCGGTCAGCGGGAGCAGGCCGTCGTTCTTCAGCAGAGTGATCGACTGGCGGGCCGCCTCCCGCGCGAGCCGCTGGTGCTCGGGCCTGTTGACGACGTCCTGGGTGATGTCGTCGTACGGCGTGGCGGGGTCGAACTCGCCGAGCCGCACCCGGATCGACAGCGCGTGCCGGGCGGCGGCGTCGATGTCGGCCTCGGTCAGCAGGCCCCGGCCGAGCGCCGTCCTGATGTGGCCCAGGGTGGTGGCGGTGTCGGCGTCGTCCTGGGTGAAGCTGTCCAGCCCGGCCTTGATCGCGTGCGCGTACGCCTCGGGCAGGTCCTTGTGGTAGCCCTGCATCCCCGCGAGGTTCCCCGGTGCGTACGCGTCGCTCACCACGAGGATGTCGTCGGGCGCCCACGCGCGCAGGTGACTGGCGATCAGCGGCGACAGGTGGGCCGGTCGCCCGTTGACGAGGTTGTACGACGGCATCACGGCCACCGCGGCCCCCGACTCGACGGCCGGGCGGAACGCCTTGAGCTCGTATTCGTGCAGCACCCGCGGCGGCAGGCCGCTGGAGGTCACACACCGGTCGGTCTCGTTGTTGTAGCCGAGGAAGTGCTTCAGCGTGGGCGCCGTCTTCAGCACGGAGTGGCCGCCGCGCAGGCCGCCAGCGTAGGCCGTGCCCATCACCCCGGTCAGCCAGGGGTCCTCCGAGTAGCCCTCCTCGTTGCGGCCCCAGCGCGGGTCGCGCAGCGGATTGACCACCGGCGCCCAGACGTTGCGGCCCACGCTCTGTGGATCCTTGTGGTGGAAGGCCACGACCTCGTCGCCGGTCGCCTCCCCCACCCGGCGGACCAGGTCAGGGTTCCAGGTGCTGGCCAGCCCGATGGCCTGGGGGAACACGGTGGCCGGGCCGTGCCAGGCCAGGCCGTGCAGGGCCTCGGTGCCGGTGCGGAAGGGCCGCAGGCCGAGCCGTTCCACGGGCGCCTGGTACTGGTGCAGCAGGCCGATCTTCTCGTCGAGTGTGAGCCTGCCGAGCAGGTCGTCCACCCGTTCGGCGGGAGACAGCGCGGGGTTCCGGAATGCCGGGTCTTGGGCCGGTTCGTTCATCTGGAGACTTACCCTTCGCGTCGAAGCGCTTCGATGACCTGCCGAAAAACGCGCCCACAGGGCGTCGCGAGGATCCGCATGTTCCGTCGGGGAAGCGCCGCTGTCGAAGCGCTTCGAAGGGGTTACCGCACGTTTCCGGCGTGTAAATCCGGGCTTATCCGGAAGATTGCCCTCATCCTCGGCTGAGGTCAAGACCTCCGCCGCGCCGGTTTCCCCTCGGCTCACACCGGCGTCCGCTCCCGTCATACGCGAAAGCGGGCGCGGGGCCGGGAGTCCCGGCCGGTCCGCGCCCGCCCTTCCCGTTGAGGCTCGGGTCAGCCGACGATCTGCAGCAGCGCCTGCTGCCTGGCCGCGGCGGGCTCGGTCAGGCGCTGCACCTGCCGGCCGTGCCCGTCGAGCACGACCAGGGTGTTGGCGCCGCGTCCGGCGACCCGGACGACCAGGCGGCCGTCCCGCAGGTAGAAGGCGCCGATGAGCGAGCCCTTCACCGGGATGGCGACCTTCCTGCCGGTGGTGACGTCGACCACGGCCGGGCGGAAGCCGCTCGGCCAGGAGCCGTCGCCCGCGTCCGCGTTCCTGGACAGCGGCGCCACGACGACCTTCGTGCCGTCGGGCGAGAGGCTCTGCACGTGGTTGGCGAGGTCGACGCCCTTGGCCTTGACCGCCTTGCCGGTCCTCACGTCGAGGCGGTAGACGCCCTCGGTCGTCCCGGCGTAGCCCGCGAGGTAGCGGCCGTCCGCCGACCACGCCAGGTGGCAGACCCCAAGGGTCGTGCCCGCCTTCCTGCGGCCCCTGCCGTCCGCGCCGACGACCGAGACGGTCCCGGCGTCGGAGCCGCCCTTCCCGACGTACGCGACCTGCTTGGAGTCGGGCGACCAGACCGGGGTGCTGCACGGGCCTCCGGCCGCGGCGCCCTTGGCCGCGGTCGTGACCGTGCGGCCGTCACCGACCCGCACATACCCGTTGCCGGCGATCCAGGCGATCTTCCTGCCGTCGGGGGACGCGGAGAACTGGCCCGTCATCGGCATGGCGCCCAGCTTCGTGAAGCCCTTTCCCGGCTCGTACCGGCTGATCGGAAAACCCTTGCCGTACGACAGGTAGACCGCGACCCCGGTGAGGGGCTTGGGCGCGGCGGAGACGCCGGCCGGAGCGGCGTTGGCCGCGGGGGCGGCCAGTGCGGGGGCCAGTGCGGCGGTGAGCACGACGGAGAGCGCGGCGGCGGAGAACAGGCGTGTCTTCATGATGTCCCAATTCGTTGAGGATGCCATTGTTCGACGCCTCGAACCCCGGCCTGGTTCGCCGCCGCGCGACATCGGTACGCCTGCCGCGGGAAAGGGTGCACCGGGCGCATGGGTCGCCCTGCGACGGTGGGCGTCGGGCAGGGGACGGGCAGGGCCCGAGGAGGCGGCGGCGATCGCCGGCGGCGGAAGGGGACGGTCAGCGCTGCGCCGGCAGGCGGCCGGAGTCGACCGAGTCGAGCACCCGCGCGGCGGCCCCGAGCGCGGCGGCGCCGTACCCGAGCGTGGACACCTCCAGCCGGCAGCCTCCCCCGCCGGGGGCGAGCACCCTGCCGTACAGCTCCTCCTCCGCGCACGCCACGAGCCAGGGCGCCAGGGGCACGTAGTAGCCGCCGAGGATCACGACCTCGGGGTTGAGCATGTTGGCCACCGCGGCCATTCCCCTGCCGAGATGGCGTCCCACGTTCTCCAGCAGTTCGAGGATGTCCCGCTCGCCGTTGCGGGCGCGCCGTACGACATCGTCGATCTCGAGTTCGAGCTCGGACGGCGAGGCGTCGGGCGCCGTGCGGGCGAGGATCGCGCCGATCCCGGCGACGGACTCGAGGCAGCCGCGCCGGCCGCACCTGCAGGTGGGACCGGCGGGGTCGACCTCGATGTGGCCGATCTCCCCGCTGTAGCCCTGCCCGCCCCGCCTTAGCCTGCCGTCCATGACGATGCCCGCGCCCACGCCGACCTCACCGGTCACGTAGACGAGGTTGGCGGCGTTGCGGTGCGGCCCGAACCGGTGCTCGGCCAGTGCGGCGAGGTTGGCGTCGTTGTCCACGAGCACGGGAAAGCCGGGGTCCCGCAGCGCCTTGGTGAGGTCGCCCGCCAGGTCGGCGTCGCGCCAGCCCAGGTTGAGCGCGACCCGGACGATGCCGTTGACGTCCACCAGTCCCGGCACGGCCACGGTCAGGCCCAGCACCTGGCGGGCCTCCTTGGTCATCCGGCTGACGACCCGCCGGGCGAGCGCCGCCATGGCGGCGACCGCCTGGCCCGCGCCCGAGGTCCCGCCGGGGAAGGAGCGCCGCCAGTTCAGCAGCTCCTCGCCCTTGAGGTCCACGGCGACCGCCGTGATGTAGTCGACGTTGACCTCGATGCCGATCGCGGCGTACGGCGAGCCGTCGAGGACGAGCATGGTGGCGGGCCGGCCGACGCGATGCTCGGTCAGCCCGGTCTCGCGCAGCAGGCGGCGGTCGATGAGGTCGGCGACCAGACTGGACACGGTGGCCTTGTTGAGGCCCGTGGTGGCGGCGATGTCGGCGCGTGAGCAGGGCGCGTTCTCCCGCACGAACCGCAGCACGACGGCGAGGTTGGTCGCGCGCACGTCGGTGAAGTCGGCCGGCTGTGGACCGTTGTGCGATGTGATCACTGTTCGCCCCGTTCCCGCTTGGGCTCATCATGCCGCAATTGCGAGCAATTTGACACGGCAACGGCGTCCGGGATGGCGGCACGCACGGACGCGCGGGCCGCTCCGCGCCCGGCTCGGCACCGGCCACCGGCCCCAGCGCCTCCCGGGTAACCTGGTGGCACTCGCCCCTCCGACGTTTGTTTGGCTATGGAACTAACTAAAGCCTACCGTGGAGCGTCATGCGAATCCAGGGGCGGGCGCCCGGGCGGGGCCGGTGCGGCGCGGGGCGGGGCGGGGCGGGCGGTGGGGTCACGCCCGGTCACCGGCGGCGGTCCCGGACGGTGGATGCCGCACGAGCGACGGCGAAGGCACGCAGAGCGCCGATCCTTTCAGTCCCGGCCGCAGGCCGGTACGGCGGACGCGTGGCCATACGACATGAGGGCCCTCTCGCGGGTGTGCGTCCCGCTCGAAGGCCCCCACGATCGTCAAGGTGATCCGTACCTCTAACGGGCCACGGCACCCGTGACCTCTCTGTCGACAATTCTGGTCGCACCCGACTCCCGGGCGCAGTGCGCGCAGCAGAACCAGCGGCCGTCGTATTCGGAGCCGTGGCCCACGATGCGGCACCCACAGTGCTCGCACACCGGCGCCATCCTGCTGATCGCGCACTCGAAGCTGTCGAAGACGTGCACCACCCCCTGAGTGTGCACCTCGAAGGCCATGTCGTAATCGTTGCCGCAGACTTCACAGGTAGCCATGGTTTCCCCCCGTCGACTCGCGGTCGAGGGGGGAAATACCCGCGCAAACCTGTGCGAACACCGGCTCACAGGGCGTCAAGCAGCGCTTCAGCCACGGACTTCGCCCCGGCTTCGGCCTCCTTTGCGTTCATGAGCACCGAGTCGGACGCGTTGATCGGCGTGTTCTCCGGACGGTCGCTTCCCCCCATCAGCACCCACACGACGTTCTTGCCGTCGAGCGCGTAGATCTCATACCGGTTGGACTGGGCCGTGTCGGTGCGCTGGCTGATCGCCTGGCCGAACGCGTCCTGCCCGATGCCGGTCAGCTTCTCGAGCTTGCCCCACCTGATGCCGCCGATCCGGCTGCTCGCCGTGAACTTGGACTTCGAGCGCTGGTCGATGAGGTAGTAGCGGGCGGATTGGGCGTCCCAGAAGGAGTGGACGGCGACGCGCAGGTTGCGCCACCGGACCTTGCCCCCTTCGAGCGGCAGCTTGTCGTTCCACCACTGGCACTGGGTGACGGTCGAGTTGCCTTCCCTGTTCCGCACGGCCACGCCCTCGGTCTGCGGCACCAGGGTGGCCGCCAGCGCCTTGAGACTCAGGCACGACTGCGGCAGCGGGATCCGGGTGGGCGAGGGCGACGGCGTGGGGCTCGGCTTGGGACGCGCGTGGTAAGGCAGCGGCTGCCCGGCCCGCCATGCGGTCACCGACTTCGCGACCTGCGTGAGCAGGCCCTTCATCTCGCGAAGGGCGTTCTCCTCGGTGATCGACTGGGTGGTCTCGGTCGAGAGGAGGTCCGCCTCCTTCTTCTTCTGGCTCGCCTCGAACTTGACCTGGAAGACGACGTCGCCGACGCGGCCGGCTCCCTCCCCGAAGGAGTACCAGTACTGCTTCCCCTCCCGGGTCCACTGGTAGCGCGCGACCGACTCCTCCCCGATGCCCGGGAACTCCTTGGGCACCGAGTAGTAGTGCTCCTTGTCCGAGTGGGTCGCGCCGTACTTGTACTGGCTGAGCTCACCCTTGTACTGGATCTTCGCCGCCTCCTGGGCCGTGGTCGTCCCGAGCGCCTCGTACTTCGAGACGTTCAAGGTGATCCCACGGCTGCGGACGACGTCCTTGTAGGAGATGTTCCGGTTGGACCAGGAGCACGTGTAGCGGACGTAGCTGACGAGGCTGTCGCCGCGGTTGTCGTTCGTCGAGGAATTGATCGTCGCCTGCGGCACGAGGCGCTCGGCCTCGTCGGGGTCGAGCATGGCGCACACGTCGGCGTTCGCCGTCTCGGGCGCGGCCGACGCCGACTTCTTGGCCGGCACCGCCGCCGTCGAACCCGCCGCACGGGGCGTCGACCCTGTCTGGCGCACCGACATGAACGCGAACGTGCCGCCGGCTATCACCAGCACGGCCACGACCGCCGCCACCGGCAGCACCCACCCCCTCCGCGCCGGCGCGGAGGGCTGGGTCGGCATCTGCCACAGTTCGGGCGGGGGCGGCGTCGGCGCCTGCCAGCCCTGCCCCTGCTGACCGCCCTGACCGCCCGGCCCGGGGTTCGGGCCCGAATAGGGCCCGGAGTACGACTCGGAGTAGGGGCCGGAGTAGGGGCCCGGCTGTGCCTGTGGGCCGGGCGGCGGGGCGGCCTGCCCGCCGGGCATCGGATAGGGATAGGGATTCGAATGCGGCGGCGGCCCGGCCGCAGGCGTCGCCTGCGGCCACCTTTGACCGGCGGGCACCCCCGGATACGCACCAGGCTGCTCACCGGGCCAAGGCTGGCCAGGCTGAGGCTGGCCGCCGGGATTCTGACCGGAATGAGCCCGCGGGGCGGGCTGACCCCCGGGTGCGGCGCCCGGATACGCGCCCGGCTGAGGTGACTGACCTGGCTGAGGACCGGGATAAGCACCGGGCTGAGGTGGCTGACCCGGCTGAGGACCGGGATAAGCGCCCGGCTGAGGTGGCTGACCCGGCTGAGGACCGGGATAAGCGCCCGGCTGAGGTGGCTGACCCGGCTGAGGGCCGGGATAAGCACCCGGCTGGAGCGGCTGACCCGGCTGAGGGCCGGGATAAGCACCCGGCTGGAGCGGCTGACCTGCCTGCGGGCCGTACGGGGATCCGGGCTGGGGGCCCTGCCGGGCGCCGGGCGGCGGGCCGTACGGCGCCGGGTAGGGCGGAACACCCGGACGATCCTGATCCCGCGGTGGGCCCTGCGGCGGGTACGGCGGCGTGCCCTGCTGCCGGGGGTCCTGGGGAGGGGACCCGCCGGGCTCGATGGAGGCGTCGTCACCGCTGGTCATATCGTCTCCTACGGTCGGGAGGTCACCCGAGCCCGATGCCGACGAGTTCGGCGGCGCGCTCGGCGGTGCGCCGGTCGGCCGGGGTGACCGAGGGGTCACCGGCACGCCGATAGGCGACCTCGACGATGAGATTGCTGAGGCGGAACCAGACCGTGGCCCCGGTGGTCCCGGTGGCGGGGTCGGAGGAGTCGCAGGTGAAGGCCTCGTCGGCGATGCCGGGCCGGTCGCGCGATGCGGCGGCCCGGGCGGCCCGCTCCGCCGCGAGGTCGCGGGAGGCCGCCGCCTCGCCGTCCCCGCCGGCCGGCAGCCGGTAGGCGACCGTGATCGCCCCCTCACGGCCGGTGGTGTGCTCGTTCCACGCGCATCGCCCCTCGGTGGCGGGTTCCGCGCGGGGCGCGGCGCCGAGGAGGTCGCGGATCTGCGCCGTGGTCAGGCTGCGGCAGGCGTCCGGGACCGCGGCGAACCGCGCGGAACCGTCCTGCCGCCCGGACACGAGGAACCAGGCGCCCAGGCCCGCCGCCAGGCCGACGACGGTCACCAGACCGGCCACGGCGGCCAACCTCCACCTGCCGGCGGGCCGCGCGGTGGAAGCGGGCGCGGGCGGCGCGGCGGCGGCCCGCAGAGCCTGCCGTACAACCTCGGGCGGCGGACGGCGCGCCGGGTCCTTGTCGAGCAGCGCGAGCACGATCCACGCGAGCACCCGCGAGGCCCGCGTCATCGGCCGGGGGTCGTGCAGCAGGACGGCGGCGACGAGCGCGGCTGCCATGCTGCGCTGGAAGGGAGGCTCCCCCTCGACGGCGGTGTAGAGCGTGGCCCCGAGCGACCACAGGTCGGAGGGCGGGCCGTCCGGCTCGTCGCGGAACCGTTCCGGGGCCATGTAGCTGGGCGATCCCGCCGAGCTCTGCCAGGAGTTCCCGGCGCCGCCGAGCGGCGCGGCGATCCCGAAGTCGGTGAGCAGGGCGCGGCCGTCCGGCCCGATGAGGACGTTGGCCGGTTTCACATCGCGATGCAGGATGCCCCGGGCGTGGGCCGTCTCCAGCGCGTCGAGCACCGCCAGCCCGATCTCGGCCACCCGCTCGGAGGGAAGCGGCCCGTCCTCACGGATGATCTTGTCGAGGGAGCGGCCCGGCACCAGGTCCATGACGATCCACGGCTGCCCCGCGTGCCCGACCACGTCGTGGATCGTCACGATGGACGGGTGGGTGAGCCGCCCGGCCGCCCGGGCCTCCTCGACTGCCCTGCCGAGGAAGTCGGCGCGCTGCCGATCGTCCAGCCCGGGCGGGACGTGCATCTGCTTGATCGCCACCTCGCGGCGCAGCAACTCGTCGTGGGCGCGCCAGACCGTGCCGCCGCCGCCCTCACCGAGCGGCTCGGCGAGCCGGTACCGTCCGGCGAGCAGGTCCACGGCTAGACCAGCCCCCTCAGGCCCTCGGCCGCCGACGCCGCCGCCGCGACCGCCCGCTCGCGCAGGGCGGCAGGGGACGTCGTGTCGAGGTCGGCGTACCGCAGCCGGACGACGAGGTCGCCGAGCCTGAAGTACACGTAGGCGGCCTGTGCCCTGCCCTCCGGCGTGGTGAGGTCGACGGCGAACGCCTCATCGGCCACGCCCGGCGTCTCCCGTCCGGCCGTCTCGATGGCCTGGGTCCTCTGGTCGAGGCCGATCTCGTACCAGAGCCAGCTCACGTCGCGCGGTCCCGAGGCGTACTGCCTGTGCAGCCCTTCCATGAGCGTGCGCGCCGCGGCGGTGTCGAGTCCCCACGGCTCGGGGGTGTCGGAGTCTGTCTCGGCGCTCAGCTCGACGCCGGAGCCCGTGACGGTCCACTGGCAGCTCGTCTTCCCCGGCCGGGCCTGCGCCGGGGCGCCCAGAAGCCCCCGCACCTGGGCGGCGGACAACGACCGGCACAGGTCCACGGCGCGGGTGAAGGTCGGTGAGACGCCCGCAGGCCGGGCGACGGCCGGGCCGTCGGAGCCGGGCCGCAGGACGATGACCAGGGCGACGGCGGCCGCCACGACGGCCGCCCCCGCGGCGACCCGCCACCAGACGGTGCGCCGCCGCGGCGGCTCGACGGTGATGCCGGGGCGAGGGCCGACATGCGGGACGGCGCCGTCGGCGATCTGCCGCAGCAGCCCGACCGCGGTCGCCGCGTCCGGGCGGCCGGCCGGATCGCGCGCCATCATCCACGTCAGCACCGGGCCGAGCGGCCCCGCGAGCACCGGCGGGCGGGGAGCCTGGGTGAGGGTCGCCCGGATCACTTCGGAGTGCGAGCCCTGGTAGGGGGCGACGCCCTCGGCGGCCGTGTAGAGGGTGGCGGCGAGCGACCACAGGTCGGCGGCCGGACCGCCGGACTCCCCCGCGAGCCGTTCCGGCGCGATGAATCCCGGTGAACCGACCAGCAGCCCGGCCTCGGTGATCGACGCCTGGCCGGCCGGGCGGGCGATGCCGAAGTCCGTGAGGACTACCCGGCCGTCGGCGGACAGGAAGACGTTGCCCGGTTTGACGTCCCGGTGCTGCACGCCCTGCGCGTGCGTGGCCGACAGCGCGTCGAGCACACGGGCGCCGAGGTCGGCCACCTGCCGGTACGGCATCGGCCCGTACGCCGCGATCTGCCGGGAGAGGTCGTGCCCGTGGAGCAGTTCCATGACGATCCAGGGCCTGCCGTCCTGCAGGAGCACGTCATGGAGGGCGACGATCCCGGGATGCCGGACACGGGCGGTGACCTCGGCCTCGCGCATGACCCTGGCGATGAGTTCGGCCCGCTCGCGCTCGCCGAGCCCCTCCGGGAGGCGTAGTTCCTTGATCGCCACCTCGCGATCGAGCACGGAGTCCCTGGCGAGCCACACCGTGCCCATGCCACCCGAGCCCAGCGGGCGCAGCAGGTGGTAGCGCGAGGCCAGCGTCCCCCCCAGCGATTCGGCCATATCGGGGAGAATAGCGAAAGCGTGATCCTTCGCCCGACCGTTTCGTCACCGTCGCTGTGACCGTGGTGGCACGAGCCGTCCGGGACGGATCTCCGTGCCCCCCGACAAGCGGACCTCGTCGTATGTGGACACGCAGGACGAGAGCCGGCAGGGAGTGGGCGTGTAGTCCTGGCTACACGGCGAACCGATTACCTCACGCGTCATCGTCTTCGCGACCCCTCCGCGGGATGCTCAAGACACGCGAGGACGCACCACACCGGCGCTCCGCACCCGAGCATTGGAGGGACCCATGACCGCCTACGCCATCGCCCAGCTCCGCGACGTCAACCTGGGCGATGACATCGTGGAGTACCTGCGGCGCATCGACGCCACGCTGGAGCCGTTCGGCGGCCGCTTCATCATCCACGGCGGCGAGCCCGAGGTGCTGGAAGGCACCTGGAAGCAGACGCTCATCGTCATCGAGTTCCCCGACCTCGGCAGGGCGAGGGCGTGGTACCGGTCGCCCGCCTACCAGGAGATCCTCCCGCTGCGCACCCGCAACTCCTCCGGAGACGCCGTGCTCATCGAGGGCGTGGACGAAGACCACAAGGCGACGGACGTGCTGGCGGGCTGACCCCGCGACGGGGAACGCCCCGCGCGTGCGCGCGGGGCGTCCGTTGTTCTCGGCGGAGCCTCAGCTCAGGGCGAGATCCTTGATCCGGACGTCACCGGTGAAGACCAGATAGACGTCCTTCACGCCGTTCGCGCCGGACACCGGGGCGGTCGCGGTGGCCCAGGTGTAGACCCCGCCGGTCGCGGCGACCGGGATCCTGGCCACCCTGGCGCCGGTCGGCGAGCCGAGACGCACCTCGACGGACCCGCCGCCCGTGGAGGCCACCCCGGCCGTCACCGTGCGGGGCTTGCGGAGCCGGACGTCCTTGAACGCGATCCAGCCGCCAGTCGCGCCCGGGGTGCCGGACACGGGCGGTGACCTCGGCCTCGCGCATGACCCTGGCGATGAGTTCGGCCCGCTCGCGCTCGCCGAGCCCCTCCGGGAGGCGTAGTTCCTTGATCGCCACCTCGCGATCGAGCACGGAGTCCCTGGCGAGCCACACCGTGCCCATGCCACCCGAGCCCAGCGGGCGCAGCAGGTGGTAGCGCGAGGCCAGCGTCCCCCCCAGCGATTCGGCCATATCGGGGAGAATAGCGAAAGCGTGATCCTTCACCCGACCGTTTCCGCACCGTCCCCGCGATCGGCGAACCCCTCAGCCGCGTGATCGTGCCGGGCCGGCTTATCCGGCGATGGTCCACCTCTTGCCCATGCAGGCGGAAGGGCCGAAGGTGATCGTCCTGCCGCTCCGCGTGGTCGCGACGAGCACGTCCTCGTCCGGCATCATGAAGCAGCCAGGATCGCCCACCCGGAGGTCGAACTCCTCACCCGGACCGACATCGATGCTGCGGTCCTTCTCATGTATCCACCGCACGGACACCGGCTCCGGCAGCCGGTTTTCGATGTGCAGATAACGACTCTCCCGGGGCTGGCAGGCAGTCGCGGCAGCCAGCACGACGCTCGCGAGCGACAGAGCGACCGCCGTTCTCCGCGCGCCCATCGCCGCTCACTCTCCCATCCCCGCCGGGCCCCTGCCGGCGAGGCAGCGACTCCGGACGAGCACCGCTCCACCGCGTCGCGAGAATTCCCGGAAGCCAGTTTAGGACATGAAAAGGCTTCGCCACAGGGCACGACGGCCCGCATCCGAAAGAGGCCACTCGGAGGTGCTACGCGATGGTAATTACCGTCGGCCGGATATCGGCTGGTGTCTGACCGGATGCGGTTCGAACACCGACAAGATCTTTCATTACGATCATTCCGATTGTTAGCATCAGTCCGTTTTGTCGGCTCGTACGAAGGATGGGTTGTGTCACTACCCCCCCACAAACACCTCGTCGGGCGCATCGCGGCCATCGCGCTCGCAATCAGTGTCGCGCTCACGGGGTGTTTCGTCCCCGCGGCGAACGCGACCACTCCCTCTCCGGAGCCCGCCGCACCGGCGGCGACCGAAACTCCGCCCACCGGCGAACTGCCATACCACCGGGTGGACAGTACGCCGCCGAAACGCGAGCCATCCGGAAAGAACAAGCGACCAGATTTCGGACCCGATGACAAGATTTCGGCGGCCTGGGCCAAGGGCAAGCTCTCGGTGGACGACTACCTCCGTTACTCGCTGCAACGACTCTCCCGGCCCGACGAACTCCCTGAAGAGCTGAAGCCGGACAAGAAGCTCCCGGAATCAGCCGGCCTCGCCTTGGGATACGCGCTCTCCCTCGCCGACAAAGCCTCGCCCGAGACACGCACGTGGGTGAAGGAGCGTCTGGAGGGGACCGTCACGCCGCCGACGGCGACCGCCGGCGCCTCCCAGGCGGCCCTCGCGTGGGGCGAATGCGACGCCGACTATTCATGGCTGGATTACAGATTCGACTGCCGTCATACCATTTCCACGACCCCGCCGATTCAGGTGCACTACAACATCCAGGGAGTCAGCGGATACTGGCAGCAGGTGAAGGGCGAGAGCATATGGGTCGCGCTGCCCGGCCTGCCCGCCGTCGACCAGGACGGCGACAAGATCCCCGATGCCGCGAACACGATGAGTGCCTCCTTGATCACCGCGTTCCAGAAATACCGGAACTGGGGTTACCAGGTGACCGGCTCGGTGATCGACGTGTACGTCGGGGTGGACACCTTCGACAATCCCGGGGTCACCTTTCAGACCGGTGACATGTTCAACGACCACCCGATCATCTTGATGTCCCACGATCCCGGGGCCAGCGCCGGCACCTCCGATTGGTACACGTACCTGCCGCGCCACGAGCTCTTCCACGCGTTCCAGTACCACTACATGTCGAACTGGCACTTCATCGCCGCGGTACACGAGATCAACTGGTGGATGGAGGCCACCGCGGAGTGGGCCACGCACCAGGTGTACGAGCAGACGGGCCCGACGGACGCCGGGTCGAGACAGTATGCGCGAAACGTCACCGCTTTCCTCGGCAAACCCCAGGACGCGGTGAACGCGAATGACGGCCTCGGGGGAAGCCGGCAGTACGGCGCCTTCGTCCTCGCCCAATACCTGATCGAACGCACCGACTTCAATTTCGTGCTGCGCACCTGGCAGGAGATGGCCGACCGGTATCCGATCACCGCGATCTCGAACGTCCTGCGGGGCTACGGCCGGGATCCCTCGACCGAGCTCCTCGGCTTCGCAGTGGCGAACTACCGGCTGACGTCGCCGTCCTCGGCTCTCTCGGAATTCGTGGGCGCCGACGACGGGTACCAGGACGACGACGCGTACTTGGCCTGGCAGGGCATTCTGGGCAGGGCGGGCTATGGCTCCCGTCCGGCACGGGCCTCCGAGAAGTCCATGGTCTGGGGGTCGTCGGCCAGTTTCAGCCCGCTCAACACCGACCTGTGGCTGCGGCCCGGCGGCACCCAGTACTACGACTTCACTCCGGGCGGCACCGGGCAGGGCCAGCTCAAGGTCCACGTGAACGCCCCGGACCAGCACGGAACCGACTCCGCCGCCGAGTTCCACTACCTGCTGGTGGTGTGGGACAACCTGACGAGCAGGAATCCGCTGCGCTGGGACCGCGCCGACGCGAAGGGCAACGACGATCCCGCGGAACACGACCTGTCCGTACCGATCAAGGGCGGTGAGGTGGCCACCCTCATCGTGACCCGCACGGACCTGTCCGAGAACGCGGCGGTGACGATCGCCCAGCTGCAACCCGTCATGTGGACGGCCTCGCTGACGTCCGGCATCGTCACCACCCCTGCCGGTCCCGACACCGCCCTGAACGCCATGTGGGCCCGTCACGCCGACCGCACCGGCTACGACACCATGTGCGCGAACTGGAGCGGGGCCGACGGCACCCAGTCGGTGCTGCTGCCCAGCGGGCGGCGCGCGTGGTTCTTCTCCGACACCTACCTCGGGGACGGGGCGCTGCGCCCGACCTTCGACAAGAGCATCCTGCGCAACTCCATCGTGGTGCAGGACGGCGCGAATCCCGCGACGGCGAGCCTGCGGACCGTCACGGGCGGCAACACCTGCCGCGAGCGGGACACGTCGATCCCCAACGCCGCCGATCGCTACGCCTACAGCCCGGTGCGGTCGACAACGACCGGCAACGACCCCGCGGGCGAGTACTACTGGAGCGCCACCGGCAAGGTCCTCGGCGACAACGTCGTCTGGTTCTACCTGAAGGGCCGCAACCTGGAGTTCCTCAACTCCAGCATGGCGATCATCCCCGTCAGCAGGCTGGACAGCTCAAGCGTCGTGAACGTCGTACCGGTCGACCTGCCCAAACACAGCTACTACGGGTCCAACAACCCGATCATCTGGGGCAGTTCCGTGGTCGACGACCCCGACGGGAAGACCTACATCTACGGCTGGGCGGTGGTCGACTCCAGCAATCGCAAGAAGCCCTTCCTCGCCCGCGTACCGAAGGCCCAGCTCACGGACTTCAACGCGTGGCGCTTCTACAAGGGAAGCGGGCAGTGGACCAGCGACGGCGGCGCCACGGGCCAGGCCCAGGCCGTGCCGCTCAGCTCCGCCTACACCGACCCGATGTACAGCGTGATCACCCTGAACGGCCGGTACTGGCTCGTGACCCTCGATCCGACCACCCACGCCATGGTGGCCTATCCCTCCACCACCCGGTGGGGCTTCTCCACCTCCAGGGTCACCCTCTACACCCCGCCGGAGAACGTGGGCCAGGCACCGGAGTTCAAGCTGATCTACGACCTGCACGTCCACAAGGGCCTGTCGACGAGCGGCGACAGCGTGGTGATCTCGTACAACGTCAACTCGACGGGCGTCAACATCGGCTGCCGCCCCGAGATCGACTACGTGCCCAAGATCTACCGCGCCAGGTTCGTCGACGTGCCCACGGCCTCGTTCGACCCCACCGCAGCCCGGGCGCCCGTCGCACCTCGGACGCAGGCGGGCACGTCCGGGGCCGAGGCGCTGTCCAACGGTCCGGCGGACGACGTACGCGCGGGCCGGGGCGTCAGGATCCCGCCGCCGCCCACGGGGCAACCGGCCGCGCCGGCCGCGCCGGCCGCGGCCGCGGACTCCGGCCCGAAGATCGTCACCAAGGCCGCCACCGTGGCGGCGGACAACGGCTACTACAACTCTTGGGACTACCAGAGCGACGCCGACAGGCAGAAGGACCACGCGGGATGCCCCTACATCCCGGCGCCCACCGGACTCACCGGCAAGATCGTGAACACCGCGTGGGGCTGGGTGGAGCTGAACTGGAACGCCGTCGGCCCCGACGTGGGCTACAAGATCTACGAGTACAACGTCACCGAGAAGGCGAAGCGCAAGTGGCCCTGGGACTGGAGCTTCGGGCCGCCCAGGACCATCGGCCCGCTCGACGCCTATCCCGGTGACAGGGGAGACGTCTATGAGTGGTATTTGGTGCCCGTGAACATCTGGCAGCAGAACGAGACGTCCATGTCCAACAAGTTCCAGCTCCGGCTGCCCCTGTAACGGGGCACACCGGCCGCTCATGGGTACGCCCCGTGGCGCGAGGGTGCTCGCGCCACGGGGCGTCCTCGTCGTAGGGCGGGGGCCTCAGCTCAGGGCGAGGTCCTTGATCCGGACGTCACCGGTGAAGACCAGGTAGACGTCCTTCACGCCGTTCGCGCCGGAGACCGGGGCGGTCGCGGTGGCCCAGGTGTAGACCCCGCCGGTCGCGGCGACCGGGATCGCGGCCACCTTGGTGCCGGTCGGCGAGCCGAGACGCACCTCGATGGTCCCGCCGCCCGTGGAGGCCACCCCGGCCGTCACCGTGCGGGGCTTGCGGAGCCGGACGTCCTTGAACGCGATCCAGCCGCCGGTCGCGCCCGCCACCGCGTCGCCGCGCACCTTGGTCTCGTCGACCAGGTGGATGCCGGAGTAGTCGTCGAAGTCGGTCGCCCGGGTGGTCTTCGACAGGTCGCGGTGCGGGATGTGCTCACCCTTCACGTTGATCGTCGCCCGCTGGCGGATGGTCGCCGAGGACGACCCGACAAGCACGTCGTGGGTCGCGTTCTCGACGGTCCACGTGTTCCTGGTGACGTCCCACAGCGCGAGGTCGCTCTTGTTGACGGTGAAGGCGACCGTCGCCGTCCGGCCCGGCGCCAGCGACACCCGCTGGAACGCGCGGAGCTGCTTGACCGGCTGCTTCACCCGCGACTCGTGCTGGTGGGTGTACAGCTGGACCACCTCGTCACCGGCCCGGGAGCCGGTGTTGGTCACCTTGACCGACACCTCGTAGCCGTCGCCCTTCGGCACCGCCTTGAGGCCCTGGTAGGAGAACGACGTGTACGACAGGCCGTATCCGAACGGGTAGAGCGGCTTGCCCTTGTAGTACAGGTACGTCCGGTCCTTCTTGACGATGTCGTAGTCGAGGATCCCCGGCAGCTCGTCCGCCGACCGATACCACGTCTGAGTGAGCCGGCCCGCGGGGTTGACGTCGCCGTACAGCACATCGGCGAGGGCGTGCCCGGTCTCGGCGCCCGCGTGGGTGGTCCACAGGATCGCCGGGACGTTGTCCTGCTCCCAGGTGATCGTGGTCGGGTAGCTGTTCTCCAGCACGACCACCGTGTTCGGGTTGGCCGCCTTCACGGCCTTGACCAGCGCCTCCTGCCTCTCGGCGAGGTTCATGTCGGTGCGGTCGTGGGCCTCGCGGCCGTTGATGAACGGCATGCTGCCGACCACGACGACCGCCACGTCGGCGGCCTTGGCCTTGGCCGCCGCGTCGTCGACGCCGCTGGAGACGACCTCCTTGGCGTAGTGGGTCGCCTGGTCGGCGGAGGTCAGGCTCAGCGTGCCGTCGGCCGCCGCCTTGACGTACGGGTCCGACCCGAACCAGCTCTCGGTCGTCTCGTAGCCGGCGTACCGCAGCAGGTACGACCCGTCGGACTGCTGCTCCAGTTTGAACTGCTCCTGCACGAACCAGCCGGACGGCTGGTCGGCGGTGTTGGCCAGCGTGGACCAGTTGGCCCGGCTGACGTACTTGCCGTTGGCGACGCTGCGCAGCGTCAGCACGCCCTGGCCCCAGTCGAACGCGTCGAACTGCTCGGTGGCCCCGGCCGATGTCGCGCTCTCCTTCAGGTCGCCGCCGGCCGCGGGGGCGCTGATGTACCTGCCGGTGGCGACGTCCTTCAGCGCGATGCGGTCGACGCCCTCCGAGGAGGTCACCGACGCCGCCCGCTCCTTGATCCCGTCGAGCGGGGTCACCTTGTACGGCAGACTGCCCGAATACCAGTCGGTGTAGAGCACGTTGGCCAGCGGGCCGACCACGGCGACCTTCTTGCCGGGCTTCAGCGGCAGCGCCCCGCCGGAGTTCTTCAGCAGCACCATCGCCTCGGCCGCGGTCTCGCGGGCCAGCTTCTGGTTCGCCGGGCTGTTGACCACGTCCTTGGTGATCTTCGCGTACGGCCCGCCGTCGGGGTCGAACTCGCCGAGCCGGAAGCGGATGGCGAGCTGGTGCCCGACCGCGTTGTCGACGTCCGATTCGCTGAGCAGCCCCTTCGACAGCGCCTCCTTGACGGCCGCGACCGTCGGGGCCCCGTTGGTGTCGTCCACCGTCATGCTGTCGAGGCCCGCCTTGATGAGCGCGGCGTCGGCCTCGGCCTGGGTGGCGTGATACTTCTCGGTCTGCACGAGGTTGTTCGGCGCCCAGGCGTCGGAGACGTTGAACAGCGTCCGCTTCGTCCAGGAGCGCACCACGTCGTTCAGGTCCGGGCTGACCGTGTTGGGCCGGCCGTTGACGAGGTTGTACGACGCCATCACGCCGGTCGCCGCGTCGGCCTCGATCGCCGGTTTGAAGGCCGCCTCGTCGTACTCGTGCTTGACCCGCGGCGGCAGTTCCGAGGAGGTGGTGTCGCGGCCGGCCTCGTTGTTGTTGGCCAGGTAGTGCTTCAGCGTGGGCGCCGTCTTCAGATGGTCGGGGTCGTCGCCCTCCATGCCCGAGCCGTACGCCGTGGAGATGGCGCCGGTCAGCAGCGGGTCCTCCGAGTAGCCCTCCTCGTTGCGGCCCCAGCGGGGGTCGCGCAGCAGGTTGACCACGGGCGCCCAGAGGTTGAGCCCCCACACCCTGGGGTTCTCGGCGTGGAAGCCGCGGGCCTCGTCGCCGACGGCGGAGCCGACCCGCTTGATCAGGGCGGTGTCCCAGGTGCTGGCCAGGCCGACGGCCTGCGGGAAGACGGTGCCCTTGGCCGTGACGACCGCGCCGCCGTTGTCGTAGTCGGTGGACCAGGCCACGCCGTGCAGGGCCTCGGTGCCCGTCTTGAACAAGCCGATGCCGAGGCGGTCGATCGCCGGGGAGTACTGGTGCAGCATCGCCACCTTCTCGTCCAGCGTGAGCCGGCCGAGCAGGTCGTCGATGCGCTGGGCGAGCGGCAGCGAGGGGTCGCGGAACGGATAGTCGTCGGCCGCCCTCGCGGGGCCGGCGCCCAGGCTCAGTGCCAGAGCCAGGGCGGCCGACGCGGACAGCATCGCCGAACGGCGATGGGACATTGCGCCTCCAGGTCAGGTAGTGACGCGTTACTTGGGGGGTGTTACTTGATCGCGCCGACCGTGATGCCACGGGTCAGCGTGCGCTGGAAGATCAGGAAGAAGGCCACGGCGGGGATGACGCCAAGCAGCGCGGACGCGCTGGACATGGTGGCGTCCATCATCTTCTCGCCCTGTAGGACGCCCAGGGCGACCGGCACGGTCTGGTTGTCGTTGGCGATGAGGAACACCATCGGCAGGAAGAACTCGTTCCACGTCCAGATGAAGAAGAAGATGAGCAGCACCGAGAGGGTCGGGCGGCTGATCGGCACGACGATGCCCCACAGCATCCGCCACCTGCTCGCGCCGTCGATCTCGGCCGCCTCCAGGATCCCCCGGGGAAACTGCCCGAGCACCGACGAGAGCAGGTAGGTCCCGAAGGCCGCCTGGATCACGGTGAAGATCAGGATGACGGCGAGCTTCGAGTCGTACAGCCCCACCTCCTTGGACAGGTAGTAGAGCGGGTAGACCAGCGCCTCCTGCGGCAGCGTGTTGGCGACCAGGAACAGCACCAGGATCCACAGCCGCCCGCGGACCTTGCCGATGCCCAGCGCGTACGCGTTGAGCACCGACAGCACCACCGCGGCGACCGCGACGACGCCGCTGATCAGGAGGCTGTTCCAGAGCTTGAGGCCGAAGTCGACGCGATCCCAGAAGGCGACGATCCCGTCCAGATAGAGCCCGTGGGGCAGGCTCAGCGGGCCGCCGGAGGAGTATTCGGCCGGGGACTTGAACGCGTTGAGCGTGACGATGACGAAGGGGAAGAGCATCACGACCGCGAGCACGACCAGCGCCGCGAGCACGGCCCACCGTCCCGGCTGGCGGAAGGTGCGATCGGCGTTCACGAGCCGCCCTCCTGGTCACGCTCCTGCACGCGCAGGAAGAGGAAGGTCACCACGACGATGATCAGGGCGAGCACGGTCGCGATCGCCGAGCCGTATCCGACGTTGACCTTCTGGAAGAAGTTCAGATAGGAGAAGTACGACGGCACCATGGTCGCGGAACCGGGCCCTCCCCTGGTGAGCACGAAGATCGGACCGAACACCTTCAGCGCCGCGATCGTGCAGGTCAGCAGCACCACGAAGATCTCCGGCCGGATCTGCGGGACCGTGATGTGCCAGAACCTGCGCGACCACGAGGCGCCGTCGATCTCGGCCGCCTCGTACAGCGAGGGATCGACCCGCTGGAGCCCGGCCATGAAGATGACGACCGGGTAGCCGAGCTGGAACCACACCATGATCGCCATGACCGTCGCCAGCGCGATGTCGGGGTCGCCCAGCCAGTTGACCTTCAGCCCGAAGATCTGGTTCACCGCGCCGTACGACGGGTGGAGCATCCACCCCCAGACCACGCCGGCCACCGCGACCGGCAGCACCTGCGGCAGGTAGAACGCCGCGCGCAGGGCCGAGGCCGTGCGCCCGCCGAACCGCTTGGCGATGTAGTCGAACAGCGCGGCGGCGAGCACCAGGCCGATGATCGTCGGCACCACGGCCATCGCGACGATCAGTGCGACGTTGTGCTCGAAGGACGCCCAGAAACGCTCGTCCTTGAACAGCTTGGTGTAGTTGTCGAGCCCGATCCACTTGGGGGTGCCGACGCCGGACCAGCGGGTGAAGCTCGTCGCGATGTTCATCAGGAACGGGACGACGATGATCGCGAGGAACAGCACCAGGCTCGGAACCAGGTAGAGCCAGTAGCCGCCCCTTCCGCGCGGGCGGGCCACGCCCGCGCCGGGTGGTGCCATGTGCAGACCTTTCGGGAAGGTCCGGCGGCGGGGACCGGTCAGGCAGCCCCGCCGCCGGGGTCGGGGGAGGTTACTCGGCGATGTCTGCCAGGTTGTCGTTGTACGGCTCGGCGATCTCGTCCAGGACCTCCTCCGGCTTCTTGCTGCCGTTGATCAGTTCCTGGACACCGGCGACGAGCACGTCGTAGTAGCCGGGGGCCGGCCAGTCGGGGTAGAAGGCCAGGCCGTCCTGCGTCGAGAGCTTGTTGAAGTTCTCGATGAGCTCCTTGTTCTGCGCGTCGGTGATCGCCGCGGGGTCGGCCGCGACCGGGACGCCGCCCGAGTTGCCGAGCAGGTTCTGGATCTCCTTCTTCATCGTGATGTCGATGAAGTCGTAGGCGAGGTCCTTGTTCTCGGACTTCTCCGGCACCACCCAGATGTTGCCGCTGGACCCCGGGGCGAACTGGCCGGGCCACAGGAACGAGCCCCATTTGAAGCCCTTGATCTCCTCGGCCAGCCGGCCGAACCACCAGCTGCCCGACACCATGATCGGGTACTTGCCGCCGATGAAGGCCACGCCCATGTCCTCGGCCTTCATGCCGGCCGAGTCCTTGCCGATGTAGCCCTTCTTCACCCAGTCGGAGATCGTCTGCGCGGCGTAGGTGAACTCGGGGCCGTGGAAGTCGACCTTGCCCTTGTAGAGCTCGAAGGAGTCGATCCAGGCCCGGTTGGCCTTGTTCAGAGCGAGCAGGTAGAAGAGCTGCTGGGCGGGATACTCGGCGCCCGCCATCGCGATCGGCGTGGTGCCCTTCTTCGCGAACGCGTCGAGCGCTGCGGTGAACTCGTCGAAGGTGGTGGGCACCTTGACGCCCGCCTTCTCGAACATGTCCTTGTTGTAGTAGACCATCACGTATTCGCCGTAGTTCGGCACGCCGAACCACTTGCCCGAGCCCATGATGCCGCGCTCGTCATACTTCGCGGTGGTCTGCAGCGACGGGCTGAGCAGCTTGTCCCAGCCGCGCTTGGTCGCCTCCTCCGTCAGGTCGGTGAGCAGGCCCTGCTTGGACAGCTGACCGGCCGTCGCGTTGCCCTTGTTGTACTCCATGATGTCGGGCGCCTCGTCGGAGTTGAGGACCATGGACGCCGTCTTCTGGATCTGCTCGAAGCCCTTCTCCTCGAACTTCACCTTGACGCCGGGGTGGCCGGCCTCGAAATCCTTGATGGCCTGCGCCCAGGCGGTGCCCATGGCGCTGTTGCCGGTCTCGTAGTGCCAGAGGGTGAGCGTCTTGCTCTCCGCGGCGCCGCCGCCGCTGCCGCCCTTGGACTCGTCGGAGGAACCGCCGCACGCGCCGAGCGCGAGCGCGGCGGCGGCCAGCGCCGCCACCGCCGCGCTCCTGCCTAATCTGAACATGGTCTTTCTCCAGGGGGTTTCGTCTATTTGAGGACGACCGGGGCGCCGGGGCCGACGAACTCGACGCCGTCGATCTGCTTGGGGCCCGCGGCGGTGACGACCAGGCTGTCGCCGTCCCGCACCGCCGTGACCGTCGTGACCCCGTCCAGGTCCCTGATCGTCGTACGGCTCTCGCGCTCCGGCAGGCCGAAGGCGAGCAGCGAGACCCGGGGGTCGTCGGTCACCGTGTCGCCCGGCTCGGTGACCGGGATCAGCGAGCCGTGCCGTGCGAACAGAGGGATCTGGTCGAGCGGCGGCGACACCGTGACGTAACGCCCGCCGTCGACGGCCTCACCGGTCCAGTAGTCCACCCACACCCCCGAGGGCAGGTAGACCTTCCGGGTGCCGTCGGCGGAGGTCATCGGGGCGACGAGCAGATCGGTGCCGAGAAGGTACTCCAGGTCCGCCTGCCACGCCACCGGGTCGTCCGGGTAGTCGACGCACAACGCGCGCAGCATCGGCGCGCCCGTGTCGGCCGCGGTGACGGCCGCCGAATAGATGTACGGCATGAGCCGGTAGCGCAGCCGCAGGGCCGCGATGGCGGCCTGCTCGGCGTGCGGCGGGAACTCCCAGGGCTCCCGGGTGGTCGTGCCGTGGAACCGTACGAGCGGGGACAGCGCGGCGAACTGCGACCAGCGGATGTAGAGGTCCGGGCTGGGCGTGCCGGTGAATCCGCCCGCGTCGTGGCTCCAGTAGGGGACGCCGGACAGGCCGTGCGAGAGGCCACCGCGGATCGTACTGCCCATCGCGGAGTAGGTGGTGTCGACGTCGCCGCTCCATTGGGCGGAGTGGCGCTGGCCGCCGAGGTAGGACGAGCGGGCCCAGACCAGGCCGTGCCCGTTCACCTCGCGGGTCACGTCCGCGACGATGTCGTTGAACAGCAGCGTGTAGACGTTGTGCAGCTCGGTGCCGGTCATGCCGTTGAAGGCCACGGCGTCGGCGGGGACGCCCTCGGCGAAGTCGGTCTTGAACGCCGCCACGCCCTCGCGCAGGCGGTCGCGCAGCAGTCCCTTGAACCACTCGACGGCCTCGGGATTGGTGAAGTCGACGATGCCGCAGGCCGGGTAGGAGCCGTGCCAGGTGTCGGCGACGTACGTCTCACCGTCCGGCCGCTTGAGGAAGTAGCCCTTCTCCGACGCCTCGGCGAAGGCCGGGCTGAGGTGCGAGATGTAGGAGTTCATCCAGAGGCAGACCTCGAAGCCCTGCTCCTTGAGCGTGGCGAGCATGCCCACCGGGTCGGGGAACGTCTCCGGGTCCCACTGGAGGTCGGACCAGTGCCCGTCCGCCTGCCAGTAGCAGTCGAGGTGGAGCACGTCGCAGGGGATGCCCCGCTCCCTGATCTTCCTGGCGCGCTCCAGCACGCGCTCCTGGCTGTCGCGGAAGAAGCCCGAGGAGATCCAGGTGCCGAACGCCCACTTCGGCGGCAGCTGCGGCCGGCAGGTCAGCCCGTCGAACCGGTCCAGGACCTCGGCCGGGGTCGGTCCCGCGATCACGTAGTAGTCGATGAGGTCGTCGGGAACGATGATCTGCACGGCGCTGTGCGTGGACTGGCACATGTCGAACTCGACCGGCGTGCCGCTGTCGACGCAGATGCCGTACCCCCGGCTGGACAGGTAGAAGGGCACGTTCTTGTACGCGCGCTGCGACTCGGCGCCGAACGCGTCGAAGTTCCACATGAGCGGGCGCTGGCCGCGCTTGTCGAGGGGCGTGAACGACTCGCCGAAGCCGCCGAACGCCTCGTCGGCCGGCGCCACGAACGTGTCGTGGTAGGCGACGGGGGCGCCGTCGGCGGCCGAGCGGCCGAACGGCAGCGTGCGCAGCCGGCCGCTGATGTCGGGATGGCCCGGGTCCTGCTCCACCAGCGTCCGGCCGGCCCGGTCGGTGAAGCGCATGTTCCACGGGTGCAGCCGCACCTCGGCCCGCAGCGATCCCGCGTCGACCACCACGCGGCTGTGGCTCGCCTCTACGACGGCGGCGCCGTACTCGCCGGGAGTGACCATCGAGATCGCGCGCGCGGACCGGGTGCGCGCGTCGGGGTCCTCCGACAGGCGCACCCGGATCACCCCCTCGCCCGCGACCGTGATCTGCACGACGAGCGTCTCCTCCGCCGAGGTGGAGCCCTTGAGCGTCACGCCCCGGCCGTCGGAGGCCACCACCTCCGCGCTGGTCAGCGCGGACAGGCCCTCCTCGCCCGGCTCGCGCACCGGAAGCTCGGGAGGATCCGCCACGAAGAACTCGCGCGCGATCAAGGGGGGACGGTACGGCATTGCGGCACTCCATGGGCTCATCCGGCGATTGTGGAGTTAGTTTGCCGTCCATCCCAACAAAGGTCAATGGTTCGAGATGGCTCCGGATTTGTCCAAATTATTCCAATTAATGCCTGTTTGAGGTAATGTGACCGCAATCCCCCGACAAGGTAGGTGAGATGGACAGGTTCGTGCATGTGATGCCGCTCGACGACGTGATCGACCACGAGGGCAACCCCGAGTGCGTCTGCGGCCCCGGAGGCCAGCCGGTCACCGCCGCCGACCTCGGCGAGACGGTTCCGTACACGGACCGCGACACGGTCGCGCTCGGCTGGTCCCGCCCCGCGGTCGGCGTCATCTACCAACACCACGCACTCAGCCCCTGCCGCGAGTGGGAAGCCATCCCCGAGCCCTGAGGGCTTCAATAGCCGTCAATCGCCGCCATTTCTGCGAACTGTGCGCAATCGACTGACGACAATCAGTAACGTCTCGGTCATGCCCGGTATTGATCACGAGATGCCACTCGAACTCATCCGCAACCGGCCGGAGACGGCGGTCGAGCTGCTGCGCTGCGCGAAGAGGATTGAGCTGCCGCCCTTCGCCGCCGCGCGTGTGGAGTCGGCCGACAGCACCCAGCCCTCGCCGATCGAGTTCCGCGCCGACTCGGTCGTGGTGCTGCGAGACGAGACCGGAGCGGCACTGATGGCCGTCATCGTGGAGGTCCAGCAGGGCCGGGACGCCGGCAAGCGGTTCAGCTGGCCGGTCTACGTCACGACGTTGCGGTCCCAGCACAAGTGCGACACCGCGCTGCTGGTCATCTGCCCGGACCGGTCGACGGCCCGATGGTGCGAGAGGACGATCCACCTGGGCCCAAGCGGCACCATCACACCACTGGCGATCGACCCCGGTCGCATCCCCCTGATCACCGACCCTGACCAGGCCCGCGCCAGCCCGGAACTCGCCGTGCTCTCGACCGTGGCGCATCCGGATGAGGCCGACGACGAGCCGGTGCTGGAGGCGATGCTGGCGGGACTGGCGACACTGGATCAGGATCGCGCCAGAGTATATTTGAACTACGTGATCAGTTCGCTACGGCCTGTGACAGTCAAACGTCTGGAGGAGATGGTGACCACCATTCAGGACTTCGACTACCTCGGTGACAAGTACTTCTCCCACTGGAAGGACCAGGGCCGCGCGGAGGCGCTTCTCATCATGCTCGACGCCCGTGGCCTGGAGATCTCCGACGACGCGCGCGAACGGATCCAGCGGTGTGAGGACACGAACCAACTGGAGGCCTGGGTCCGTAAGGCCGCCGTCGTCACCTCGGCCGACGAGTTGTTCGATGAGTAAGACCATGCAGGACTTCGACTACCTCGGTGAGAAATATTTCCCTCACTGGATCGAAGCAGGTCGCGCCCTGGGGCGGGCGGAGGCGACGCTGAGGGCGGGAATCGTCAGGGTGCCGAAGATGCGCGGCGTGGAGTTATCCGACGACGCGGCGGAACGGATCCACCGATGCGAAAGCCTCGACCAATTGGGCGCGTGGCTACATAAGGCCCCCAAGGTCAAATCGGCCGACGACCTGTTCGCCTGAAACCCTGCCCCACCAACGTTCAGAGAAGTCAAGAGAGCGGAGCGGAAGGGAGCGAGGACCGGAGCGAAGGCCAAGCGGAGCGGGCTTCGCGAGGACCGGAGGTTCCTTCCAGCGCAGCGTCCGGCCGGCGCAGCGTCCGGCGCCGAGGTCAAGAGCGGGGCCGCCCGGGGTATTCGCACCCCCGGGCGGCCCGCTCGATTTCAGTCGGTTACGGAGTCCACCTGACGTTCGGGTTGATGTGACCGGTCCAGTCGAAGACGGCCATGTTGTCCCAGCCGTCACCGGTGCCGTTGATGTTCGCCGGGTCCCAGCCGTTGCCGGGCACGGCGTACCAGGTCGGCTCCCAGTAGAAGACGCCGACGGCGCCCGCGTTGCGGGCCGTGCTCTGCACCGCCGCGAACTCGGCGCCCTGCCCCTGCCAGGTCAGGCCGTACCCCGGGCAGCCCGACGTGACCGAGTTGCCCTCCCAGTCGGCGTTGTCGGGCGTGAACGGGTAGGCCGTCTCTGCGATGACGACCGGCTTGCCGTAGCGGGACCGCACGTCCGAGATCACGCTGGACAGGTTGGACAGCGTGCCGTGCCACATGCAGTAGTACGACAGGCCGGTGATGTCCCAGGGCACGCCCTTGGCCCTGATGCCGTCGTAGAACCAGCGGGCGTGGGCGTCGCTGTCGGCGTCCGCGGTATGGATGATCACCTGGGTGCCGGAGTTGCATGCCTTGGTCGCGTTGTAGCCGGCCTTGAGCAGCAGGCTCAGGTTCGTGAAGTCGTTGTTGACGACCTTGCCGTCGTTCCACAGCATGCCGACGTTGATCTCGTTGCCGATCTGCACGCTGTCGGGGGTGGTGCCCTGTGCCTTGAGGCTGGAGCACACGTCGTAGGTGTAGTTGTAGACGTCGGTCTGCAACTGGCCGATTCCGTGGCTCGCCCAGGCGGCGGGCTTGTACTGCTTGCCGGGATCCGCCCAGGTGTCCGAGTAGTGGAAGTCGACCAGCAGCTTCAGGCCCTTGGCCTTGACCGTCCTGGCGTACTGAAGCACCTTGGCCTTGTTGTTGTAGCCGCTGGCCGGGTTGTTCCAGATCCGCAGGCGGACATAGTTGACGCCGACGCCCTTGAGGATGTCGAGCGGGTCCCTCTGGTTGCTGCTCGCGTCGTAGTACCTCGCGCCCAGGTCGAGGGAGCGCTGCACGGAGGAGACGTCGGCTCCGAGCATGGTCAGTGTGCCGGCGGCGTGCGCCGGTTGCGCGGCGGGGAGCACCGCGGCGGCGCACAGGACCAGCGCCGCCAGGATCTTTCTCATGGTTCCTCCGGTCAGGAGAGGATCTGATGGACGCCCCCGAACCCCGAGCCCCCCGAACCCGAGCCCCGATACCCCCGGCGCCACCGGTCAGGTGCGGCGCCGGGGGAGCTCATGTGCGGACGACCACGACGCCTCCGGCCGGCACCGTCGCCGGACCGTCGTACGCGGCGCCGTCGAGCACTCCCGTGCCGGTCACCCCGGGCACGGTCACCGGCGCGTCCGCGTGGTTGATGAGGAACAAGTGGTCACCCCGCCGTACGAGTTCCAGCGTGTCGGGGAGGCCGCGCGGCCGGTCGACGCCCGCGTGGTCGAGAACCTCCGTGAGGAGCGTACGCAGGCCGGGCTCGGCGTCCAAGGCCGTGGACACGTACCACGCGGTGCCCGCGCCCAGGTCGTGCCGCGTGACGGCGGGGTGCCCGGCGTCGGGGCCGTCGGCGAACTCGCGTACGGCCCGCGCCCCCGCGAGCCGTACGCGCTCGGACCAGATCCGGCCAACCGCTCCGGTTCCGCACGACCCGGAGGACCCGGATGACTCCGACGGCCCCAACACGACCGTCTCGCGCTCGCGGAGCGGGTGGAACTCCTCGACGGCCACGCCGAGCACCTCGCGCAGCGCCCCGGGGTACGGCCCCGGGTGGATGGTGTCGTTCTCGTCCACGATGCCGGAGAAGTACGACACGAGCAGATGCCCGCCCGCCTCCACGTAGCGGTGCAGGTTCTTCGCCGGCGCCTCGCCGAGCAGGTAGGAACTGGGGGCGACGACCAGCCGGTACGGCGACAGGTCGGCCGACGGGTGGACGAAGTCGACGGTGACGTGCTCGCGCCACAACGCCTCGTAGTAGGCCTCGATCCGTTCCCGGAAGCGCAGGTCGGCCGAGGGCCGCCACTCGAGTTCGAGCGCCCAGTAGGACTCCCAGTCCCACACCAGGGCGACGTCGGCCGTCACCCGCGCGCCCCTGACCCCGGCGAGCCTGCGCAGGTCCGCGCCGAGCGCGACCACGTCGCGCCAGATCCGGGAGTCGGTACCGGCGTGCGGCACCATCGCCGAGTGGAACTTCTCCGCGCCATAGCGGGAGGCGCGCCACTGGAAGAACATCGCCGAGTCGGAGCCGCGCGCCACGTGGGCGAGGGTGTTGCGGCGCATCTCCCCCGGCCGTTTGGCCAGGTTGCGCGGCTGCCAGTTGACCGCGCCCGTGGAGTGTTCCATCAGCATCCAGGGGCGGCCCCCGGCCACCGACCGGGTGAGGTCGGCGGCCATCGCGAGCTCGATGTGCGGGTCGGCGCGGGCCGAGTCGAGGTAGTGGTCGTTGGCCACCACGTCGACCTCCGGCGCCCAGCGCCAGTAGTCCATGGGCTTGCAGTTGGGGATCATGAAGTTGGTCGTGACCGGCAGGTCGCTGAACCGGCGGATCGTCTCGCGCTCCCTGCGGAAGCAGGCGATGTGCGCGTCGACCGAGAACCGCATGAAGTCGAGCTGGAGCCCGGTGAGCACACCCACGGGCGCGGCGACGGGCGGTTCGACCTCCTCGAACGAGCCGTAGGTCAGCCCCCAGAAGGTGGTGCCCCAGGCGGCGTTGAGCGCGCCCACGTCCCCGTACGTGTCCCGCAGCCAGGCGCGGAACGCCTCGGCCGACGCCGGGCAGTAGCAGTGGGCGTTGGCCCAGCCATACTCGTTGTGCACGTGCCACATGGCCAGGGCGGGATGGCCGGCGTACCGCGCGGCCAGGGCGGCGACGATCCGCTCGGACGCCGCGGCGTAGTCGGGCGAGCTCGGACAGAAGCTGTGCCGGGAGCCGCCGCCGAGCACGTGGCCCTCCCTGTCCACCAGGCGGCTGCCGGGATAGCCGCGGCGGAACCACATGGGCGGCGAGGAGGTGGGGGTGGCGAGATCGGCGTGCACCCCGGCCGAGTGGAGCAGGTCGAGGATCCGGTCCAGCCGGGAGAAGTCGTACTCGCCCTCCCGCGGCTCGATCAGTCCCCAGTTGAAGACGCCGACGGTGACCAGGTTCACCCCGGCCTCGCGCATCAGGCGGACGTCCTCCCGCCACACCTCCTCCGGCCACTGCTCGGGGTTGTAGTCCCCGCCGTACGCGAGGCCCTCGGGCAGGACGGGATATCCGGGCACGTCTCCCCCTCGATACTCCTTCTGTGAACGTGCACAGTAACGCACAACCGCGTCGCCGAGAAGGTAGGACCGATTCACGCTGATCAGGAAGGCCCCCTAACAACCGCGTAACGGCCATTGACAGCACCGGAGGGACATCTCAGTCTGTGAACGCTCCCAGATGCTCCGCCTCTCACTCCCCTCTCCCACCCCGCCTGGAGGCACACATGCGCGTGAACCGGTTAGCAGTGGCGGCGGTCGCGATTCTCACCGCCGCGCTCTCGTCGGCCTGCTCGGGCGGCTCCGACGAGCCGTCCGCCGAGGCCGCGAGCCAGGGCGCGGCGCCGGCCGGCCCGGTGAAGCTGACCTACTGGACCTGGGTCCCGAACATGGACAAGATCGTCGCGGTGTGGAACCAGGCCCACCCCGACATCCAGGTCACGGTCAGCAAGCAGGCGGGGGGCGACGACGCCGCGGCCAAGTTCCTCACCGCCGCCAAGGCGGGCAACCCGCCCGACCTGGTTCAGGCCGAGTATCAGATGCTGCCGTCCTTCGTCGCCGCCGACGCGGTGGCCGACCTCAAGACGGAGACCGCGCAGGCCAAGGCCGAGTTCGGCGAGGGCGTCTGGGGGCTGGTGACCCTCGGCACCGACGCCGTCTACGCGGTCCCCCAGGACAGCGGGCCGATGATGCTCTACTACCGCGAGGACCTGTTCGAGAAGTACGGCATCGAGGTGCCGAAGACCTGGGACGAGTACGCCGAGGCCGCCCGCACGGTGCACAGGAAGGACCCCAAGGTCTTCCTCGGCACGTTCTCCAGCAAGGACCCGGGCTGGTTCGCCGGCCTCTCCCAGCAGGCGGGCGCGCAGTGGTGGTCGATCAGCGGCGACGCGTGGAAGGTCGCGGTGAACGACCAGGCCACCGAGAAGGTCGCCGCCTACTGGGGCGGCCTGGTGAAGGAGGGCGTCATCGACGGCATGCCCTACTTCACCCCCGAGTGGAACAAGGCGCTCAACGACGGCAAGCTGCTCACCTGGCCGTCCGCCGTGTGGGGCCCTGGCGTGCTGTCGAGCAACGCGCCGAAGGCCGCGGGCAAGTGGGCCGTCGCCCCGCTGCCGCAGTGGAACGCGGGTGAGAACCACAGCGGCTTCTGGGGCGGCTCCTCCACCGCCGTCGCGGCCAAGTCGGCCAACAAGGCGGCCGCCGCGCAGTTCGCCACCTGGCTGAACACCGACCCGCAGGCGCTCGGGCTGCTGATCGAGGAGGGCGCGGTCTACCCGGCCTCCGCCAAGGGCGCCGCGTTGATGACCGGCGCTCCCGGCTACTTCTCCAACCAGCCCGACTTCTGGAAGCAGGCGGCCGACATCGGCGCCACCGCCCGCGGCTTCACCTTCGGCCCCGACGTCAACGTGACCTACAACGCCTACAGGGACGCCTTCGACAAGGCCGTCGCCGCCAAGTCCGACTTCGCCGCGGCCGTCCGGAGCATGCAGGACGCCACCGTCGCCGACATGCGGAAGTCCGGCTTCACCCTGGCCCAATGAGCAGGGCCCAGTGAGCAGGGACCGGTGACGATGCGATCCCCGAAGAAGGGCGCCCGCGCGAGCGCCGTGCCCTACCTGTTCCTCGCCCCGGCGATGGCGCTGTTCGCGCTCTTCATGGCCCTGCCCATCGGCTACACGATCTACCTGAGCCTGCGGCGCACCAAGGTCTCCGGCCTGGGCCTCGGCAAGGGGGCCCGCACGGAGGTCTTCGCCGGGCTCGCCAACTACACCGCCGCCGTCGGCGACGGCGAACTGTGGGCCGGCTGGCTGCGCGTCCTCGGATACGGCGCGCTCGTGCTCGTGCTGATGCTGGGGCTCGCCCTCGTGTTCGCGCTCATGCTCGACGCCGCGCACGTGCGGCTCGCCCGCCTCACCCGGATCTCGATCTTCCTGCCGTACGCCGTGCCGGGCGTGGCGGCGACGCTGATGTGGGGCTTCCTCTACCTGCCCAGCCTCAGCCCGTTCGGCGAGCACCCGTTCCTGAGCGCCGGCCTGGTGACGTTCTCGATGACGAACGTGGCGGTCTGGGGCGGCACCGGCTTCAACATGCTGGTGCTCTACACGAACCTGCGGGCCGTGCCGCGGGAGTACTACGAGGCGGCCAGGATCGACGGCGCGAGCGAGCTGGGCATCGCGCTGCGCATCAAGATCCCGATTCTCGTGCCGTCGATAATCCTGACCACGGTGTTCTCCGTCATCGCGACCGTCCAGGTGTTCACGGAACCGACCACCCTGCGGCCGCTGACGAACACGATCAGCTCGACCTGGAGCCCGCTGATGAAGGTGTACCGCGACGCGTTCGTCACCGGCGACCTGTATTCGGCCGCCGCGACGTCCATGGTGATCGCCGGGATCTCCCTCGTGCTGTCGTTCGGCTTCCTGCGGGTCGTGAAGAACCACGCGTTCGGGGAGGGCTGATGGCCGCCACCACACTGCCGCGAACCCGCGGGCACGCCCGCCCCTCGCCGCGGCGCCCGCTGGGGATCGTGCCGACCGGCGTGCTCGTGCTGGGCGCGATCTACACCCTGTTTCCGGTGAGCTGGGTGGTGGTCGCGGCCACCAAGTCGAAGGCCGAGCTGTTCTCCACATCGACCTTCGCGCCCGGCACCGGCCTGCTGTCCAACCTGGCCGACCTGTTCGCCTACCGCGACGGCGTCTTCTGGCTCTGGCTGCTCAACACCGTCCTGTACGCCGGGGGCGGCGCGGTGCTGTCGACCGCGGTGTCCACGATCTCGGGGTACGCCCTGGCGAAATACTCCTTCCCCGGCCGCGGCCTGATCTTCAACCTGCTCATCGGCGGCATCCTGGTGCCGTCGGTCGTGCTGGCGATCCCGCAGTATCTGCTGTTTTCCAAGGCCGGCCTGGCCGACACGTACTGGTCGGTGCTGCTGCCCCAGATCCTGCACCCGTACAGCATCTATCTGGCCAGGATCTACGCACAGGCGGCGGTCCCCGGCTCGCTGCTGGAGGCGGGCCGGCTGGACGGCGCGGGCGAGTGGCGGCTGTTCCGCCAGGTGGCGCTGCCGCTGCTGACGCCGGGCATGGTGACGATCTTCCTGTTCCAGTTCGTCGCGATCTGGAACAACTTCCTGCTGCCGTTCATCATGCTGGGCGACGACCGCAGGTTCCCGCTGACGGTCGGCCTCTACACGCTGCTCGCCGCGGGCGCCAACCAGCCGTCGCTGTACAACCTGATCATCACGGGGACGATGCTGTCGCTCATCCCGCTGGTCGCGCTGTTCCTCACGATGCAGCGCCACTGGCGTACGGACCTGTCCGGCGGGGCCGTGAAAAGCTGATGAGCGCGGGGGAACACGCAGCTCGGCGGGGGGACAATACGACCATGGCGAAGCGTCCGACCATCCACGACGTCGCCGCGGCGGCGGGCGTCTCCCGGGGCACGGTCTCCCGGGTGCTCAACGACGACCGATACGTGAGCCCCGCCGCCCACGCCGCCGTCCGGCGGGCCATCGCCGAGACCGGCTACATCGTCAACCGCAACGCCCGCAGCCTGGTCACCCAGCGGACCGGGTCGGTGGTGATGGTGCTGTCGGAGCCGCACGAGAAGGTCTTCGAGGACCCCAACTACAGCACCACGATCCGCACGGCGATCCGGCGGCTCGGCGAGCGGGACGTCTCCCTGGTCATCATGCTGGCCGGGGACGACGGCGACCGCGAGCGCGTGGTGCGCTACGTGCGCGGCGGCCACGCCGACGGCGTGCTGCTGATGTCCACGCACGCGGGCGACCCCCTCGTGGACGAGCTGGAGTCGATGCGCATCCCGGCCGTCGCCTGCGGCGCCGTCATCGGGAAGGAGAACGTCATCCCCTACGCGGCGGCCGACGACCGCGAGGGCGCCCGGCAGATGACCCGCTACCTCGTCGAGCAGGGCCGCAGGAAGATCGCCACGATCACCGGCCCGATGGACACCCCCGGCGGCATCCAGCGCCTTGAGGGCTTCGCCGACGTGCTCGGCAGGAAGGCCTCAAGAAAGCTCATCGAACACGGCGACTGGACCCAGCTCAGCGGCGAGAGCGCGATGGCGCGGCTGCTCGAGCGCACCCCCGACCTCGACGCGGTCTTCGTGGCCTCCGACCTCATGGCGGCCGGCGCGCTGTCCACGCTGCGCGCGGCCGGCCGCCGCGTGCCCGACGACGTGGCCGTGGGCGGCTTCGACGACTCGTCGGTCGCCGCCACCACCCATCCCCCGCTCACCACGATCCGCCAGCCACTCGCCGAGGTCGCGGAGGAGACCGTACGGCTGCTGCTCGCGCTCGTCGACGGAGGCGGCCCGGTGGACCCGGTGATCCTGCCCACCCGCCTCATCGTGAGGGAGTCGGCCTGAGATCGCGTCGCCTCCCCGGCCGGCCCGTGCTCGCCCCGGTTCTGGCGCCTCCGCCGGCGGTCAGCCCCTGATCGGCAGGGCCGCGCGGGCGACGGCCCGGCGTTCGGCCTCTTCGCGCTCGGCGGCCTCCTGCTCGGCGGCCACGCGCCGGTCGTACGCGGCGCGGGCCGCGGCGATGGCGTTCTGGTGCTCCTCGGTCCAGACGACCAGGGCGCGGATGGTGGCGTGCAGGGTCGCGCCCATCGGCGTCAGCGCGTAGTCCACGCGCGGCGGGACGGTCGGGTGCACGGTCCGGCTCACCAGCCCGTCGCGTTCGAGATGCCGCAGTGTGCGGGCCAGCATCCGCTGGCTGACCCCGTCGATCGCGCGGCGCAGCTCGGTGAAGCGCAGGCTCCGCTTGTCGAGCAGCGCGATCACCAGGAGCGACCACTTGTCGGCGATGCGGTCGAGGATCTGCCGCACCTCGCAGTCCGCGCGCTGGTCCCATTGGAGGACGTCGTCGTCGACGCCGGTATTCGCGCAGTAACCAAGGGACTGAGGAGTGCCGTCTTCCATGGTCACTGATGGTGCCCGATGATGCAGTCGGTTACAAGAGGGAACCGGCGAGCACTCGGGGAACCACCCCGGGGCCGGTTCCCCGACGAGATGGAGCCGGACTCCGATGTCCAATCCCGTGGGCGGAATCACCGCCCGGCACCCCGCCCGCATGACGGGACGCGCGTGGGGCGTGCTGCTGGTGTTGTGCGGCGCGATCTTCCTGGAGGGGATCGACGTGGCGATGCTGAACGTGGCGCTCCCGTCGATCCGGGCCGACCTGGGCCTGTCCACCGGGATGCTCAGCGGCGTGGTCAGCGCCTACGTGCTCGGCTACGGCGGGTTCATGCTGCTCGGCGGGCGAGCCGCCGACCTGCTGGGCCACCGGCGGATGTTCCTGCTGTGGCTGGCCGTCTTCCTTGTCTTCTCCGGGCTCGGCGGGCTCGCCACTCAGGGCTGGATGCTGCTGGCCGCGCGGTTCGTCACAGGGGTCGCGTCCGCGTTCATGGCACCCGCCGGGCTGGCGCTGGTCACGTCCAACTTCCCGGAGGGACCGATGCGCACCAAGGCGCTCGGCGTGTACGCGGGCACGGCGGCGGGCGGGTTCTCACTCGGCCTGGTCGCCGGCGGCGTGCTCGCCGCGTTCGGCTGGCGGTGGGTGTTCTTCGCGCCGGTCATCCTTTCTGTGCTGATCCTGGCGACGGCGCTGGTCCTCGTCCGCGACCCGAGTGGCGAGCGTCCCTCACCCTCATCGGCACCGGGCGGCTTCGACCTGGCGGGGGCGTTCACCGTCACGGGGGCCATGCTGCTCCTCGTGTATGGGATGGTCCGGTTGGAGCACCCCGGCGAGGGTCCCGGCCTGACCGCGGGCACGCTCGCCGCGGGGCTGGCGCTGCTGGGGCTGTTCGCCGCGATCGAGCGCCGCTCGCCGTCGCCCCTGGTGCGGCTGGGCATCCTGCGCAACGCCCCGCTGGTGCGGGTGAACGCGGCGGCACTGCTGTTCCTGTTCGCGTTCGCGGGGTTCCAGTTCCTGATCACCCTGTATCTCCAGGAGTGGCGCGGCTGGAACACGATGCAGACCGGCCTGGCCATGCTGGTGATCGGGATCGACACGGTGCTCGCGCCGACGCTGACGCCGCGCCTGGTGAGCCGCTTCGGCAACGCCCGGGTGCTGTTCTGCGGCATCGTCCTCGCGGCGGTCGCGTACGCGCTCTTCCTGCCCGTGGGGATGGACTGGACCTACGCCGCCATGCTTCCGGCGCTGCTCCTGCTCGGCCTGTCCTTCTCGCTGGCGTACGGCCCGCTGACCATGGCCGCGACGGAGGGCGTCGACGAGGACGAGCACGGCCTGGCGGGCGGCCTGCTCTACACGGCGATGCAGTTCGGCACGGCGCTCGGGCTGTCGGCCGTCACCGCCGTCAGCGTCGCGGCCGGGCCGGGGCCGGACGCGCTGCGGACCGCGCTGGTCGTCCCCGTGGCGGCGGCGGCGCTCGGCGCGGTCGTCGTCGCGTTCGGCCTCCGCGCCTCAGGCATGGCCTCGGCACCGGCTCAGGACACCCCGCGGGCGCAGCCGCTGCGGAGCGATGTCACACACTGAGGGGGTGTCTCGTCCTCAGTATGTGAACGACCATGACGACGGCACGGCCGTGCTGGACGCCGAGTTCCAGGCCATGCGGCCCCGGCTGCTCGGCGTCGCGTACGGCCTGCTCGGCAGCCTCGACGAGGCCGAGGACGTCGTGCAGGACGCCTGGCTGCGGCTGCGATCCGTCAAGGACGCCGGCGACGGCGACGAGATCAGGGACGTGACCGGCTGGCTCGTGGTCACGGTCTCCCGGCTGGCTCTCGACGTGCTGCGCTCGGCGCGGCACCGCAGGGAGGAGTACGTGGGACCGTGGCTGCCCGAGCCTCTCGTGACCGGGCCCCTCGTGACCGGGCCCCTCGTGAACGGGCCTCTGGCGAACGGGCCGGTTCGGGCCGCGCCCGACCCGGCCGAGCGGGTGACCCTGGACGAGTCGATGAGCATGGCCATGCTCGTCGTGCTGGAGTCCCTCAGCCCGGCCGAGCGGACCGCGTTCGTGCTGCACGACGTGTTCGGCCTGACGTTCACCGAGGTGGGCGAGGCGGTCGGACGCAGCCCGGCTGCCTGCCGGCAGCTCGCCGCCCGGGCGCGGGCGCACATCGCGTCCCGCGCTCCCCGGTTCGACGTGGACCCCTCCGAGCACCGGCGGGTGGTGCGCGCCTTCGCCCGGGCCTGCCTCGGCGACGACTTGGACGCGCTGCTCGCGCTGCTCGACCCGGACGTCGTCCTGCGCAGCGACGGCGGCGGCCGGGTGCGCGCCGCGAGGCGGCCCGTCCTCGGCGCGGCCAAGGTGGCCAGGCTGCTGTTCGGCATCCGCAGGTTCGGCTCGCACGAACTGGTCCCGGCCGCGGTGAACGGCTGGCCGGGGCTGCTGCGCTACCGGGACGGGCGGCTGGTGACCGTGATGGGGCTCGCCATCGCGCACGGCCGGATCACCGCCGTCGACATGGTCTTGAACCCGGAGAAGCTCGCCCGCGTGACGCGGGCCGACGAGACGAGGAACCGACGATGACCGCGAGGATCGATGTCCACGAGCTGGCCCCCGAGGCGTACGCGGCGATGCGGGGGGTCGAACGCTTCCTGCACGCCTGCGACGTGCCGCACGCGACATTGGAGCTGGTCAAGATCCGGGCGAGCCAGATCAACGGCTGCGCCTTCTGCCTGGACATGCACCACCGGGACGCGAAGAAGGCCGGCGAGAGCGACGAGCGGCTGTGGGCGGTGGCCGGCTGGCGGGAGGCGCCGTTCTACAGCGACGCCGAGCGGGCGGCGCTCGCGCTGGCCGAGGCCGCGACCCGGCTCGCCGACCGCCCCGACCCCGTGCCCGACGAGATCTGGGCGGAGGCCGCGAAGCACTACTCCCAGGAGCAGCTGGCCGCGCTGGTCGTCGCCATCGCGCAGATCAACGCCTGGAACCGGATCTGCGTCGTGAGCCGGAAGGCCCCCGGCTCCGTCTGAGTGGAAATCGGGAGGACTGCGGCACGCGGGGCGAATAGTCTGCGTACGTCATGGAAGGAGGAGCGCCATGAGACGCACCGTGATCCGCAAGCCGCGCCGCATCCGCCGTCCCGCCGATCTCGACCTGCGCACCCCCTCCGGCCGGCCGCTTCCGTACTGACCGTGCTCTCAGAGGCTCCCGCGGCACGGGTGGCTTTACGCCCGTTTTACCGAGTTTCCGATATCTATACCGAACAGATCACGGAACCATCACGGTCGGGGGGTAACGAACATGGTCACGGTGGTGCCGTCGCTCGCCAAGGTCCCATCGCTCGCCAAGGTGCGGGACATCAGGACCGCGCTGCGCCGCAGGGCCAGGTGGGACGGGAAGGACAGGAAGATCGTCGACCTCAGGGCCTATACGGGCGGGAACGTCATCCGGTTCCCGAGGACGTCCGGGCCCACGTCCGCCGCCTGAGCCGGTCCTTCCACGACGATCCGCGCAACGGCCCGCTCGGCATTCCGCCGGGCGGGTCCTTTTCTGATTAGATGTCGCCTTATGAGTGATCTGTCCGCAACCGAGCGGACCCGGCACCGTCGGCTGCGGGAGCAGGGCCGCACCGACCGGGAGGCGCTGTTCGAGGTGCTCCGGGCCGGATTCGTCTGCCACCTCGGCGTGGTCGTGGACGGCGACCCGATGGTGGTGCCGACGGTGTACGGCTTCGACGACGACCACCTGTACGTGCACGGCTCGGTGGCGAGCCGCAGCCTGACCCGGAACACGACGGTCTGCGTGACGATCACCCATGTCGACGGTCTCGTGCTGGCCCGGTCGGTCTTCGAACACGGCGTGAACTACCGCAGCGCGATGATCTACGGCGTGCCGCGCGCGCTGGAGGAAGACGAGAAGCTCGCCGCCCTGCGGTGCCTGACCGAGCACGTCACCCCCGGCCAGTGGGACTACGCCCGGCAGCCGAACCGCAAGGAACTCGCCGCGACGACGATCCTCGCGGTCCCGCTCGACGAGGCGTCGGTCAAGGTGCGCGAGGGCTACCCGGACGACGCCGGCGACCCCCACGACGTGTGGGCCGGCGTCCTGCCGCTCACCCCGTCGTGGCAGGCCCCCCTCACCGACCCGCAGGCCGCCGCTCACCCCGTCCCGCCGCACATCCTCGCCCGCACCGGCACGTCCCACTGACCGAGGCGGTCCCGTCGTCACCGGCCAAGAGCCCCGCCGACCGGCCCGCCTCGGCGACGGAGGTCTCCACCCCACCCGTCCCGGCCACGCCCGCCGCACCGGCCCCCGCCTCTCCCGGCGGCCCGTCCGAACACGGATGGGCACCGTTCTCATGCGGGGCGCGGCTTGAGGCGGACACCACCGTCGACGGTCAGCACGGTGCCCGTCGCGTAGCCCGTCTCGATCAGGTACGCGATGGCGTTCGCCACGTCGGCGGGGGCGCCGACCCGGCCCACCGTGGTGGCGGAGGCGAACGCGTCGAGCGCACCCTGCCGGTCGTCCCCCAGCCAGTCCCACCACTCGGTGTCGATCACGCCGGGCGACACCGCGTTGACCCGGACCGGGGCGAGCTCCACCGCCAGGCCGGGGATCATCGACTGGATGGCGCCGTTGACCGCCGCCAGCCCGGCCACCTCGGCCATCGCGCTGTTCGCGCTGGCCGCCGCGACGAACGTCAACGACCCGTCCCGCCGCAGCACCGGGAGCGCCGCCTGGGCGGCGACCACCTGGGCGACCAGCTTGTCGTCCAGCGCGCGGCGCAGTTCGTCCGGCGAGAGCGAACGGAACGGCCCGGCCCCCTTCCGGCCGGACACGTTGATCACGACGTGGTCCACCCGGCCGAGCCCGGCGAACAGATCGCGCATCGCCTCCGGATCGCGGGCGTCGGCCACCGCGCCCGAGCCCCGCTCGCCGATCTCCTTCACCGCCCGCTCCAGCCGTTCCGGCGTACGGCCGGTGACGACGACCTCGCGGCCCGATGCGGCCAGCCGTACGGCGGCTGCCAGGCCGATGCCGCTCGTCCCTCCGACGATCACCACTCGTTCGGTCATCGCTACCCTCTCCAATACGAGACATCTTGCCTCGTAACTATAAAACGAGACACGGTGTCCTGTAAATTGGCGGCATGGTGGGCAGGCCACGCAGCGAAGAGGCGCGCCGGGCGATACTCCGAGCCGCGCTACGGCTGTGCGAGCGCGACGGATATCCGAACGTGACGTTGAAGGGCATCGCCGAGGAGGCGGGGGTCGGCAGGCAGACCCTCTACCGGTGGTGGGACACCAAGGGCGACCTGTTGCTGGAGGCGATGACGGACCTCGTCACGAGTGCCAGGGCGCCGTCGGAGACCGACCTGCGGACGTTCCTGAGCGACACCTTCGCGCTGGCGGACGGTGTGATCGGCAGGGTCGTGGCCGGCCTCATGGCGGAGGCCCAGAGCGACCCCGCCCTCGGCGACCGGCTGCGGGAGCGGCTGATCGGCCCGCGGCGCACGGCCCTGCGGGGGGTGCTGGAGCGGATGCCGCCACCCCCCGGCATCGAACTGGACCTGCTGGTCGACATGATCTTCGGGGTCATGTGGTATCGGCTGCTCAACCGGCACGCCCCGCTCGACGCCGCCCTGGCGGGGGACATCACGGCGCTCGTGGCCGGGATCGCCGCGAGCCCGGGACCCCACGGTGACCTTCCGGGCTGACGCGGCTCCAGCGGCGTCCTCTGTTCGGCCGCGGAGCCGAGCGGCCGGTAGGCGAGCCCGAACAGGCGGGCTCGGTGCTCGACACACTCCTCGGCGAGCTCCCCTGTCACGTTCGCCACTTCAGAACCGAGCCCATGCGGCAGGATGGGACCGTGACGCCATCCCCAGCGGTCGTGCGGCCGGACCGTGAGCTCCTCGAGGAGATCCTGGACGAGCTGGACATCGAGCACACCATAGACACAGAGGGCGACCTGGCGATCTCCACCGCCCACCTCACGATCTTCTTCCTTTTCGGCAAGGAAGGAGATCTCTTCACCGTACGCACCTTCTATGACAGGCCGCACTCGGTGGACGACAAACCGATGCTGCTCACGGCGCTCAACGAGTGGAACGCCGACACGATGTGGCCCAAGGTGTACACGTTCACCCAGGACAACGGCGACATCCGTCTCGTCGGCGACTCACAGGTCTACATCGGGGCCGGCGTGACCAGGGAGCACCTGACCACGATGGTGGCTCACTGGGTGAGGTTCTCGATCAAGTTCTACCGCTGGCTCACCGACCGGCTCGCCTTCGAGACCGACTGATCAGGCCGGCGGCGGTCGCAGGTCGTCCCCCGAGGCGGGTCAGTTCAGCAGAAGGCGGACGGTGAAGGTACCCCCCTGCTCGCCGGTCCTGCCGCTGAGGCCGATCGCGCGGAACCGGGCCACGTCACGCCGGATGCTCTGATCGACGTACGGCAGATACCGCTTCTCCAGGCGGTCCAGATCGAGATAACAGGCGTAGGTGGCGGTAGCGAGGCCGGGCAGTGCTTCCTGGAAGGCGGGGTCCTTCGCGAGCCCGCGTCGCTGTCCGAGCTTGTTGGAGTACTCCTGGGAACTGGCGAGAACGATGCCGTCATCGACGTGGCCGCTGCCGAACGGTATCCCGCGGTCGGCGTACAGACGCCGAAGCTCCAGCCGCACCTCCTCCGCCTTGGGCGAGTAACTCCGCTTGACGATCCCGGCCCGCACTCCGCCGCGCCGGTCGTATTCCATGGCGAACGTGAGGTTCCCGCCGACCAGCGCCACCAGATCGTCGGGAAGATCGATGCCGTACCGGCGCAGTTCGGCGACGAGCCTGCGATCGGGGCCGGCCGGGTCCTGCCGGTCGAGGACCGCGCGGGCGTCGGGCCAGGCCCCCGTCACGACCTCGTCCAGACCGGAGAAGGAGACCGCGAGCGCGGTCGAGGCAGGGAGTTCCTCGATGTGCACCGGCCCGGGTCGCATGGGGGACCCCGGAATGCCGCGGGTGAGCCCGGTGATCTCCGCGTGGTCACCGGTGAACCGGAGGGCGCCCGCGACACGGCTGTCGTCGAACGCTTTGACGGCGTAGGCCGCACCGGCGCCCGAAGTGGCCGGCTCGGCCACGCTCCGCATCAGTTTCCCCGCGTATCCCCAGAAGGAAAGAACGCCCGGCTCGCCGAGTGCGGCCATGTCCGCTTTGAAAGCGTCGTCCTCGGTCAACGGCCGCTTCCTCGCCTGGGCGACCGCGGCCTCGGCCTGCGGCTGGGTCTCCGCGACGATCGCGTAGTCGTCAAGAAAGGCGATGCCCTTCGCCCACGGTTTTCCCACCTTGCCGATTCCGGTACGCGCCGCCGCCTCGTCGGTCACCTGGATCGCGAGGACGCGACTCGGTTCCGTTGTCCCGTTCGACGGCAGTAAGGCCATGCCCATCCGGTCGCCGAGCCACGGCATCACGTCCCGATCGAAATCGACGCCCCTGGCGTCGGCGCCGAGCGCCTTCAGCAGCGCCGCACGGGGATCACCGCCTTGCCTCTTCGCCGCGGCGAACTTGCCGGCCACGCGCAGAAACGCCATCTTCTGGCTCGCCGCCGGGTCGAAGTCGACGCGGACATAACCCAACGCCCCGGCGGGAAGCACATCCTGCGGCTGGGTGCCGGCGCCGCTCAACAGGGCGGTCGCGTACACGCCCGCCGCGACGGCCGCGGACGCCACCACCGCGATCAGCACGAACCGCGGCCACCGGCGACGCCGGCGCTCCGGCCGCTGAATGTCTGGCTCCACCACAAGCGTCTCTTGTTACCCCGATCTTTCTGTCAATCACGTCCCGCGCGCACACGAGGGTGTTCGAGATTGACGGCCGAGCCGCGCGTGCTCGGCGCGATCCGCCGCTCCGGAGAGACCGGCACCCGCCAGACGGTCGCCCAGGCCTGAGCCGTCAGCCCCGCGCGAGGGCGTCGCGCAGCTCGGCCGCGGTGAGGCGGGGGCCGTAGGCGGGCTTGTCCCGCTGGAAGCGCCGCCCCTCCGCAAGTGGGCCCGCGTCGACCACGTCGAAGCCGAAGGAGTCGATCAGCTCGGCGACCGTCTTCTTGGCCTCGGGGTCGTCGCCCGCGATGGGCAGCGCCCGCCGGTTCTCCGTGCCGCCGGGCTGCCCCTGCTCGGCGAGGTGGACCCAGTTGATTGAGTTGAACGCCTTGACGACCCGCGACCCCGGCAAATGCGCGGCGAGGACTTCGCTGTCGGTGGTCTCGCCCGTGTCGATCTCGGGGAAGCGACCGTCCCGCTCGAAGTAGTAGTTGTTCGTGTCGATCACGATCTTGCCGTCCAGCGGCGCGACCGGCACCTCGCGGTACCGCCCGAAGGGGATCGAGACGACCACGATGTCGCCCGCCTCCGCGACCTCGGCGACGGTGGCGGCGCGTGCGTTCGGGCCCAGCCGGGCCACGAGTTCGGAGAGCGTCTGGGGCCCGCGGGAGTTGCTCAGCACCACCGAGTGCCCGGCGTCGACCGCCAGCTTCGCGAGGGTGCCGCCGATCTTCCCGCTGCCGATGAATCCGATGACCATGGCTGCGGCAACACGGCCGCCGCCGGTGTCATTCCCCCGCCGGCGTCTCCAGGACGACGACGGCCCGTTCGAGGAGGTCCCGCAGCCGGTCGGCCTCGTCGGGCGTGAACGCCTCGACCAGTCTGCGCTCCACCGCCACGGCGGCGGCGTCGGCCTTGCGCAGCAGCGCCTGCCCCGCCCGCGTGAGTCGGGTCACGAGCACCTGGGCGTGATCGCTGGAGGGACGCCGCTCCACCAGCCCACGCGATTCCAGCGTCTTGAGCACGGTCGTCATGCTCTGCGGGGTGACCGAGCAGAACCGTGCCAGTTTGGCCCCCGAGACGCCGGGCGCGAGCGACAGCGCGTACATCGCCGCGTACTGGGGGACGGTCAGCCCGAACGGCCGCAGCACACGGCTTTTCTCCGCGATCAGCGCCTGCTCGGCGCGCTTGATGGCGTTGCCGGGCCGCCACGCCACCGCCTCGGCGATCCTCGCCTCCTCGGATCCCATGCACGCTCCCGGGGCATCAGGGCTCTGACATGCGGACCCTACCACCGGTTTGACAGGTGCCCCCTGTTCATCCATGCTCTGACAACCATCAAGGCTCTTATATTCATCAAGCTATGGATGGTAGTGATGTCTGCGGAATCCTCCGGCCCGCGCCGGCGGGCGCCGTCCCTCGCCGTGATCTGCGCCGCGGTGCTGCTCGTCCCGGTCACCGCCACGGGCGCCGCCGAGGCTCTCGGCGACATCGGCGCGGACCTGCACGCCGGGCTGGACGCCACGCAGTGGGTGGTCAACGCCTTCTTCCTCACCTTCGCCGCGTTCATGGCGAGCACCGGGGCGCTGGCCGACCGGATCGGCCGGCGCAGGATGTTCGTCCTTGGCACCGGCGTGTTCACGGCGTCGATGCTCCTGGCCGCCGCCGCCCCGGACATCGGTGTGCTGATCACGGCGCGGGCCCTCGCGGGCGCGGGCGCCGCAGCGGCCTCCACCGGCGGCACCGCGCTGCTCGCGCAGGCCTATCCCGCGGGCCCCGGCAGGAGCAGGGCGTTCGCGTGGTTCGGCACCACGGTCGGCCTGGGACTCGCCTTCGGCCCCGTCATCGCCGGAACGCTGGTCGGCGCCGTCGGCTGGCGCAGCCTGTTCGCGGCGGCCGGGATCGCACTGCTGCCGGTGCTGCCGCTGAGCGTGGTGCTGGGTGAGTCGCGTGCCGCCCCGGACGGCCCCATGGACTGGGGCGGCGCGGCCACCTTCACCCTCGCACTGGCCGCCTTCACCTTCGGCGTGATCGAGGGGCCCGCGCTGGGATGGGCTCACCCCACGGTGTGGGCCGCCTTCGCCGCCTGCGTCGTCCTGTCGGGGGCCTTCGCCGTGGCCGAACGGCGGCACCCCGCGCCGCTGGTGGACCTGTCGCTGCTGGCCCACCCCCGGTTCGCGGCGATCGCGTCCATGCCGTTCCTGCTGGCCTTCGGCTTCGTCGCGCTGACGATCGTGCTCCCGCCGTACCTCATGGCCACCTCCGGCTACTCGGCCCGGCAGGCGGGGCTGACGCTGATGCTGCTGACCGGGCCGGCACTGGTCATGCCGCCCGTGACCGGACTCCTGGCCCGCCGTCTGACACAGCGCGTACTGCTGGTGGTCACGCTGCTGCTGGTCGCGGCCGGGACCGGCCTGCTGGCGGCGGTGCCCGCCGGATCGGGCCCGGCGCGGCTCGCGGGGCCGCTGCTGCTGATCGGGACGGGTTTCGGCGTGTCACTGGCCGTGGTCGACGGGGCGGCGGTCTCCTCCGTCGAGCCCGCGCGGGCCGGCATGGCCGCCGGCCTGTTCAACACGGCCCGCATCACCGGCGAGGTCGTCGCCATCGCCGTGCTCGGCGCCGTGCTGTCCGCGCTGACCCGCGCGAGCCTGACCGGCCGGTACGGCGCGGCGCGGGCGGCCCGCGCGACCTCCCGCCTGCTGCAGGGCGACATCGCGGGCGCCGTTCCGCCGGGAGCGGGGCGGCTGGAGTTCACCCGCCTGGCGAGCGCCGGCTACGCGGACGCCCTGCACACCGCCCTGTGGCTGCTGACCCTCCTGTCCCTGGCCGGCGCGCTCGCCGTCGGTCTCCTGATGTCCGTCCGCGAACCCGCGCGGATCAGCACCTGAAAGGAACGATCATGCCCGTCGTCACCGTCGGCTCCGCGACCGTCAACTACCTCGTCACCGGCACCGGGCCCGGCCTCGTGCTCGTCCACGGCACCGGCGCCACCGGCGAGACCAACTGGGCCCCGCTCATCGAGGCCGTCGCCGATCGCTTCACCGTTGTCGCCCCCGACCTGTCCGGTTCCGGCGCCACCGTCGACGGAGGCGGCCCGATCACGGTGGAGGACCTGGTCGCCCAGGTGCTCGGTGCGGCCGAGCACGCCGGCCTGGAGCGGTTCCACCTCGCCGGGCACTCGCTCGGCGCCGTCGTGGCCCTGGCGGCGGCCGGCACCAGGCCGGAGCAGGTGCTGTCGCTGACCGCGCACGCCGGCTGGGCCAGGACCGACCCCTGGATGGCCTTCCAGATGGACCTGTGGATCCGCCTGGTGCGCACCGACAGGGAACTGCTGGCCCGGCTGCTCCAGGTGACCGCGATGGGCGACGCGACGCTGCGCGCCCGCTCGCCGGAGGACTTCGAGCAGGCCGCTGCCGCGTTCACTGCCTCTCTCGACGGCGCCGAGGAGGGGTTCACCAGACAGGCTCTGGCCGACATCTCCGTCGACATCACGGATCTGCTGCCCCGCGTGACCGCCCCGACACTGATCGTCTCCAGCGCCGGCGACCGGATCGTGCCGCCGCACCACCAGCGCGAGCTCGCCCGGCTGATCCCGCACGCGGACCTCGTGACCGTGCCCGGCGGCCACGGCCTGCCGTTCGAGGACCCCGCCGCGTTCACGGCGGTCATCACCGGGCATCTTGACCGCATGGCCGCGACGATCTGAGATCCGCGATGGGGCACCCGGCCGGGAGCTCACCGGCTGACGCAACCGGACAAGCGCGTCTCCATCTCCCGGGGGACAGGCGGCCGAGAGTCCACCGGCCCCTGATCGGGAAGTACGCCCCATCCGTGAGCGCGCAAGGCGCCGGAGACACCCGGGCGGACGCGGCGGAGAGTACGCCGTTGTCACAGGGGCATGCGATAACCCGCGTCGATCCTGCAATTGGCGGCGTTGAAATATCTGTTCTCGACGATGTGAGCGGCGAACGCCGCGAATTCGTCCGGGGTCCCGAGCCGGCGAGGATTGAGGAACTGATTGATCCCCTCCGCCTTCGTGTCCTTGCCGGCATAGTCGTCGACCATGGGGGTGTCGAAACCCCCGGGGACGATGGTGTTGACGCGTATTCCCCGCCCGGCGAACTCGCGGGCGGCCGGCAGGGTCATGCCCTCGATGGCGGCCTTCGTCGCGGCGTATCCGACCAATCCGGTGGTTGCCTCGCGGGCGGCGACGGAGGAGGTGTTGATGATGACGCCCCGCTCGCCGTCCTCGTCGGGGGCGTTGCCCAGCATCACGGCCGCCGCGTGGCTCATGACGTTGAAGGTGCCGATGAGATTGGTGCTCACGAGCCGGGCCAGCACGGTCGCATCGCTGGGCCGGCCCGTGTCGGTGACGAGGATGACGGGGGCGAGGATGCCGGCGGTGTTGACGTTGATGTCGATCGTTCCGAACCTGTCCAAGGTGGCGGCCACGACGGCGGCGACCGCCTCGGTGTCGCCGACGTCGGCGCCGATCCCGAGGGCGTTCTCGCCGAGATCGTCAGCGATCTGGGCGGCGAGCACGCCGCGCCGGCCGACGATGACGACGTTCGCGCCCCGAGCGGAGAAATGTCGTGCGACTCCCAAACCGAGCCCGGAGGTGGCGCCGGCGACGAGCACCGTCTTACCGCGAATGTCCATAATTCACCTTCCGGAGCAGGTCGGTGGCGCGTTTCACGGCTGTCCGCCGTCGTAGGTATCCCCCACAGTTTGCGCAGGGCCGGGAGGCTCCGATATGCATGCGCCGGTCTTCTTCGGTCGGCCCCCGGGAAGTAGTTTCCTTTCTCACCGGAGAGATACGTCCATCGTTTGGGGCAGCCGTTGAAGCCGCTGCGCCGGAATTCAATCTGCTCAGAACGAGGGCATTCCGTCGTCGGCGGATCGCCCGCGTGACGACGGCGGCCTGAGAAAAGGCGCAGGGGGCCGGCGCACTCGCCGGCCCCCTGCGCTCACGGGGTCGTGGGTCAGCTGCAGCCGCTGGTGCTGCCGCAGCCCTCGCAGACGTAGCAGCTGCCGGCAGGACGCATCTTGGTGCCGCAGGTCATGCACAGCGGCGCGTCCGCCGTACGGCCCTGGTGGCTTTCCAGGGAGGCGCCGACCCGGCGCGGCTCGGGCACCGCGACCGGCGCGGACTGACCGCCGGACGGCCCCTCGGCGGGCTTGGACTCGACGGGCCCGGCCTGCGCCTTCTCGACGGGCGCGGCCTGCCCGCTTTCGATCGGCGCGGCCTGCCCGCCTTCGATCGGCGCAGACTGCGCCAGTGCGGCGGTGTCGACGTCCTGGAGCGCGGCCGGGTCCTCACCGCGCTGCTGCGCGGCCCGCTCGGAGGCGGAGAAGATGCCGAGCGCCGCGCGGTCCTCGTACGGCAGGTAGTCGAGCGCGAGCCGCCGGAAGATGTAGTCCATCACGGACTGCGCCATCCGGACGTCGGGGTCGTCGGTCATGCCCGCCGGCTCGAACCGCATGTTGACGAACTTCTGCACGTAGGTGTCGAGCGGCACGCCGTACTGGAGACCGATCGAGATCGCCACGGAGAAGGCGTCCATCACACCCGCGAGCGTGCTGCCCTGCTTGGACATCTTGAGGAAGACCTCGCCCAGGCCGTCGTCGGGGTAGGACGAGGCGGTCATGTAGCCCTTGGCGCCGCCCACCGTGAAGCGGGTGGTGATGCTCGGCCGCTGGTTCGGCATCCGCCGCCGGGTCGGCCGTGCGACCTCCACGACCTGGACGACCGGCTCCTTCTCCTCGGCCTGCGCGGGCGCCTCCTCGGAGGTCTTCTTGGCGATCGACAGCGGCTGGCCGACCTTGCAGTTGTCGCGGTAGACGGCAAGGGCCTTGAGGCCGAGCTTCCAGCCCTCCAGGTAGACCTGCTCGATGTCGTCCACCGTGGCCGACTCGGGCAGGTTCACGGTCTTGGAGATCGCGCCGGACAGGAACGGCTGGACGGCCGCCATCATCCGGACGTGGCCCATCGGGGCGATGGCCCGCTCGCCCATCGCGCAGTCGAACACCTCGTAGTGCTCCGGCCGCAGGCCGGGGGCGTCCACGACGTGACCGTGCTCGGCGATGTACTCGACGATGGCCTCGACCTGCTCCTCGAGGTAGCCGAGCCGGCGCAGCGCCCGCGGGATCGTCTGGTTGACGATCTGCATCGAGCCGCCGCCGACGAGCTTCTTGAACTTCACCAGCGCGAGGTCGGGCTCGATGCCGGTGGTGTCGCAGTCCATCATCAGGCCGATGGTGCCGGTCGGGGCGAGCAGCGACGCCTGGGCGTTGCGGTAGCCGTTCTTCTCGCCGAGCCGCAGGCACTCCTGCCACTCCCGGGTGGCCTCGGCGTGCAGCGCCTTGTCCATGTCGTCGAGCGTGCGCAGGTCGTCGTTGGCCGCGGCGTGCTTGCGCATGACCCGCTTGTGCGGCTCGGCGTTGCGCTGGTAGCCGTCGTACGGGCCGACGATCCCGGCCATCTCGGCCGAGCGGCGGTAGGACACGGCGGTCATCAGCGAGGTGATCCCGGCCGCGATGGCCCGGCCGCCGTCGGAGTCGTACGCGTGGCCGGTCGCCATCAGCAGCGCGCCCAGGTTGGCGTAGCCGATGCCGAGCTGGCGGTACGCCCGGGTGGTCTCGGCGATCTTCTGCGTCGGGAAGTCGGCGAAGGTGATCGAGATGTCCATCGCGGTGATGATCAGCTCGGTGACCTTGACGAAGTTCGCGACGTCGAAGCTGTCGTCGTCGCGCAGGAACTTCAGCAGGTTGATCGACGCGAGGTTGCACGAGGAGTTGTCCAGGTGGACGTACTCCGAGCAGGGGTTGCTGGCCGTGATGCGCCCGGTCTCGGGGCAGGTGTGCCAGTCGTTGATCGTGTCGTCGTACTGCACGCCGGGGTCGGCGCACTCCCAGGCGGCCTGGGCCATCTTGCGGAACAGCGAGCGGGCCTCGACCTCCTCGATGACCTCGCCGGTCAGCCGGGCCCGCAGGCCGAACTGCCCGCCGGCCTCGACGGACCGCATGAACTCGTCGGAGACGCGCACCGAGTTGTTGGCGTTCTGGTACTGGACGGACACGATGTCCTTGCCGCCGAGGTCCATGTCGAACCCGGCGTCGCGCAGCGCGCGGATCTTGTCCTCCTCGCGCGCCTTGGTCTCGATGAACTCCTCGATGTCGGGGTGGTCCACGTCGAGGACGACCATCTTGGCCGCCCTGCGGGTGGCGCCGCCCGACTTGATGGTGCCGGCGGAGGCGTCGGCGCCGCGCATGAAGGAGACCGGGCCGCTGGCCGTGCCGCCGCTGGACAGCAGTTCCTTGGACGAGCGGATGCGGGAGAGGTTGACCCCGGAGCCGGAGCCGCCCTTGAAGATGACGCCCTCTTCCTTGTACCAGTCGAGGATCGACTCCATGGTGTCGTCCACGGCCAGGATGAAGCAGGCGCTCACCTGCTGGGGCGAGCGGGTGCCGACGTTGAACCACACCGGCGAGTTGAAGCTGAAGATCTGGTGGATCAGCGCGTGCTTGAGCTCGTGGTCGAAGATCTCCGCGTCCTCCTCGGACGCGAAGTAGCCGTTCTCGAGGCCGGTCCTGGTGTAGACGCCCACGACCCGGTCGACGAGCTGCTTGAGGCTCGACTCGCGCTGCGGGGTGCCCACCGCCCCGCGGAAGTACTTGGTGGTGACGATGTTGGCGGCGTTGACCGACCAGAAGTCCGGGAACTCCACGCCGTGCTGCTCGAAGTTGACCGAGCCGTCCCGCCAGTTCGTCATCACGACGTCGCGCCGCTCCCAGCGGACCTCGTCGTACGGGTGGACACCCGGGGTGGTGAAGACGCGCTTCATCTTCAGACCCTTGCGCGGGCGCTTGCCGGCCCGGCCCCCCGCACCCGATACGGTGCCGCTCACGGTCTCCGTCATGACTTCCCCCTCCCAGGGCCCGGTGGAGCCCCTCTTTCGGACCACGCTCGTTACAACCTCATCGTCACGCCGCGCCGTCGCGCGCCGCCGTCCGCCTCGTCCCGGTCCCCCGGAATGCGCCTACTCCTCGGCCTCAGGGCCGTGAGCCGCGCGGAGCCGCTCGATCTCCGCCTCGAAGTCGGCCAGCGTCTCGAAGCCCCGGTAGACCGACGCGAAGCGCAGGTACGCCACCTCGTCGAGGTCGCGGAGCGGCCCCAGGATGGCCAGGCCCACCTCATGGGAGGCGATCTCGGCCGCACCGGTGCCCCGGATGCTCTCCTCGACCCGCTGCCCGAGCTGGGCGAGGGAGTCCTCGCCGACCGGGCGCCCCTGACAGGCCCGCCGTACGCCGGCGATGACCTTCTCCCGGGAGAACGGCTCGGTGACCCCGCTCCGCTTGCTCACCATCAGCAGCACGGTCTCCTGGGTGGTGAACCTGCGCCCGCATTCGGGGCAGGTGCGCCTGCGGCGGATCGCCGCCCCGTCCTCGGCCGCGCGGCTGTCCACGACCCGGGTGTCGGGATGGCGACAGAACGGACAGTGCATTTCATCGCCTCCCTGAACGCACATCCCGAACACAAGGTGTGGTGAACTTACACCGCTGTGACTACTAGATGTTGTGGTCCAACCGTAGAAGTGCCCGACCTTGAACGCAAGTCGAACCGGCCCTGGGCCGGGAAGTGCCTGCTCGGTGCGCGTGTCGCCGCTCCCGTCACCGCCGCACCACCTGCCCCACGCGTCGCGCAATAGGCCCTTTACGCACCATTCCCCGCCGTTTTATGCACGGCGTCTGACCTGGGCGTACAGACGCCACAGAAGATCGGCTGAATCGAACACGGGATCGATCGAACTCCCGTACGATGAGATGAACGGCGAGATCGGTGATTTCGCTGGATATCGAACAATTGTTTGACGGTGATCTTGAATCGCGGTACGGTCGCTCTGTGCGACATGGGGAACACGGATTGAGAGGTGGCATCGTGAGTGACCGAAGTGAGCAAGCGGATGGCGTCAGCGACCTCGCGGTTCGCAGGCGCGACTCGCTTGGCCTCACCCCGAGGCAGCGGAAGATCCTCGAGGTGATCCGCGACTCGGTCCAGCAGCGCGGCTACCCGCCGTCCATGCGGGAGATCGGGGAAGCGGTCCAGCTGACGAGCACCTCCAGCGTGTCGCACCAGCTCACGGCGCTCCAGCGTAAGGGTTACCTCCGGCGCGACCCGCACCGCCCCAGGGCACTGGAGGTCCGGCTGCCGGGAGAGCCGGTGCTGTGGGTCGATCCGGACGCCACCCCCGAGGAGGAGGCCGGGTTCACCCGGCCCACGGCCGCGTACGTGCCGCTGGTCGGCCGCATCGCCGCCGGTGGTCCCATCCTCGCCGAGCAGAGCATCGAGGACGTTTTCGCGCTGCCCAAGCAGCTGGTGGGCGAGGGCACGCTGTTCCTGCTCCAGGTCTCCGGCGACTCCATGATCGAGGCCGCCATCGCCGACGGCGACTGGGTCGTGGTGCGGCAGCAGCCGGTCGCCGACAACGGCGACATCGTGGCCGCGATGATCGACGGCGAGGCCACCGTGAAGACCTTCAAGCGCAAGGACGGGCACGTGTGGCTGGTGCCGCACAACCCCAACTACGAGCCGATCCCCGGCGACGAGGCGACCGTGCTCGGCAAGGTCACGGCCGTTCTGCGGAAGCTGTAGCAGCACCGGCGCCCCGCGATTCGACGCGCCGCGGGGCGCGACGCCGCCTTTCCGGCGGTCACTAAGCGACAATTAGGGTGAGTCGAATGAGATTCGATTCGCTGTCCCTGGATGCGCTGTCCCTGGATGCGGCCCGCACCCGCGACGGAATCAAATGGGCGCACGCCGAGGCCGGCGTCATTCCCGCCTGGGTCGCCGACATGGACTTCCCCGTGCCCGGGGCGGTGACCGAGGCCATCGCGCGACGCGCCGCCACGGATCTCGGCTATCCCGCATGGCTGGACCAGCCGACCGCCGGCCCTCTGGCGGAGGCGTTCGCCGAGCGCATGGAGGCGCGGTACGGCTGGCGGGCCGACCCGGCACACGTGCGGTCCTACACGGACCTCAACCAGGCCCTCCAGGTGCTGCTGCACGTCATGACCGAACCCGGCGACGCGGTGGCGCTGCACGTGCCGGCCTACGATCCCTTCCTCGTCACGATCACCGGGATGGGCCGCCGCCTGGTGCCGATGCCGCTGACGGCCGACGGCAGGTTCGAGGTCCCCGGCGAGCCCGTCCGGGTGCTCCTGCTGGTGAATCCGCAGAACCCCTCCGGCCGCTCGTTCACCCGTGCGGAGCTCGACGCCGTCGCCGCGTACGCCGACCAGTACGGCACGCTGGTGATCTCCGACGAGATCCACGCCGACCTGACGTACGCTCCGGCCCGGCACATCCCGTTCGCCACGATCCTTCCCGAGCGCACGGTCACGCTGACCTCCGCCAGCAAGGCCTTCAACATGGGCGGCCTGCACTGCTCGGTGGCCCACATCGGCGCGAGGGACGCCAGGGACGCGCTGGGCCGCCAGCCCGCCCACATCTACGGCGCGCCCAGCGTCCTCGGGGTGGAGGCCACGGTGGCCGCCTGGCGGCACGGCGACGCGTGGCTGGAGGAGGTGCTGGCGATCCTGGACCGCAACCGCAGGCGCATCGCCGAGCGGCTCCCGTCCGTCGGATACCGCATGCCGGAAGCCACCTATCTCGCGTGGCTCGACTTCGGCGTGCCCGACGCGGCGGCCTTCCTCGAGCGGGAGGCCCGGGTCAAGCTCAACCCGGGCCCCAACTACGGAGGCGGCGACACCTTCGCCCGCCTCAACTTCGCGACCTCGGCGGCGATCCTGGAGGAGATCCTGTCCAGGATCGCCGCCGCACTGTCGTGACGCGCCCGATCAGCTCGCCGTTCGGCTCACTGTTCAGCTAGCGGTGCAGCTCACCGGCGAGGGAACGCCGTTGCTGCCCGACCAGCTGCCGTTGAATCCGAACGTCGTCGAAGCCCCGGCGCCCAGGGCGCCGTTGTAGGACAGGTTCGTCACGGTGACGTTGGAACCGCTCGCGCTGAGCGTGCCGTTCCAGAGCTGGCTGACGCTCTGGCCGTTCGGGAAGGCCCAGTTCACGGTCCAGCCCGAGATGGCCGAGGAACCGGCCTTCACCGTGACCTCACCCTGGAAGCCGCCGGGGTACTGGTTGGCGACCTTGTACGTGGCGGTGCAGGTCTTGCCACCCGGAGACGACGGCGACGCCGACGGAGACACCGGAGGCGACACCGAGGGGGACGCGGAGGGAGACGCCGAGGGAGACGCGGACGGCGAGACGCTCGGCGAGACCTGCGGCGAGGGCGACACCGGCGGGTTGCCGCCCACCGGCGGGATGAGGTACGGCGAGATGATGCTCTGCTTGGCCTGGTCGACCGTGGCCCAGTCGTCCTTCAGGATGCCGCCCGTGTCACCCGAGTTGGGGTTCCACGACCAGTAGGTGAACGACATGCCGTTCACTCCGGTGCCCATGTACTTCATGAGTTCCTGGAGCCAGACCTTGTCGATGTTGCTGGCCAGCGTGGTGCCGAACTCGCCGACCATGATCGGCGCGATGTTCTGCTTGTACAGGTAGCCCCAGTACTTGTCCCAGATGGCCGGCATGTTGGCCGGGTAGTTCGGGTCGTCGAACCAGTTCTGGTGGAAGACCGACGTGGCGTACTCGTGCGGCGAGTAGACGAGCCGGTTGGCCACGTTGAGCCGCACGGGGAACTGGCCGGCCTTGGTGAGGTTGCCGCCCCACCAGCCGCAGTCCTCGTCGTTGCTGGTGTCGTTGTCCCAGACGTTGGACAGGCCGCCGCTCGGGCAGCTCACGCCCTCCACGAAGATCAGCCAGTTGGGCTGCACGGACAGGATCGCGTTGCCCGCCCGCTCGGCCGCCAGGCGCCAGTCACGCGACTCGTCGCCGCAGCCCCAGCAGGAGCCGGTCGCGTTCGGGTTGGTGCCGTCCGCGTGCGGCTCGTTGTGCAGGTCGGCGCCGATGACGGTGGTGTTGCCGGCGTAGTGCTGGGCCAGCGATTTCCAGTTGTTGATCCAGGTCGACTCGGGGACGCCGGAGGTGTACCAGAGCGCCGTCTGGCCCGCGCTGGTCGGCCGGTGCCGGTCGAGGATGATGCGCATGCCCTTCTGGCCCGCGTAGTCCACGATCTTGTCGAGGATCTGCAGCGGCGACAGGCCGATCAGGTCGGGGTTGGAGTAGGTGTTGACACTGGTCGCCTGGGCGCCCGGCTTCAGCGCGTCGTCGGAGAACGGCACCCGGATGGTGTTGTAGCCCAGGTTCGCCATGAGGTCGAGCTGGCTCTTCCACGGGTTGTTCGCCCACAGCCCGTGGAAGGTCTTGTTGTCGGTCTCCATGCCGAACCAGTTGATGCCGGTCAGCCGGACCGTGGCGCCGGTGCTGTCGACGATCTTGTTCCCGCTGGTGTGCAGGTAGCCGGTGCCCGTGCCGGCGGCGTTCGCCGGCGTACCGGTGACGACGAGAACGGTCGCCGCCATCGCGGCGGCGGTCGCCAGCCCGCCGAGAATTCGTCTGTACAAGACGTGCCTCCCACGCGGGGCGCACGCCGACGGTGAGCCATACGGTCAGGCGCGCACCCCAGACCACCGCCGGAGCGGTGGTGGTCGCGGCATGCCCTGACCGCACGCCTACTTCTCTATGACTTGTTTGTGGCTCGAGCGTAATTTTGTCCGGTAGGCTGGCCGATCGTCAACGTTCCCGGGGTCACCGCAGCGGCGGCACCTCCGGCGGAGTCGCCGCAGGCCGCTCCTCCAGCGCCGCCAGGGCCAGCTCCACCGCCCGCGCCAGCTGCGGATCCCGCCCGGCGACCAGGTCCTGCGGGGTCATGACGACCTCGACGTCCGGGTCGACGCCGTGGTTCTCGACGCCCCACCCCTCGCCCTCCAGCCAGAACGAGTACCGCGGCTGGGTGACGACGGTCCCGTCCACCAGGGAGTACCGCGAGTCGATGCCGATCACGCCGCCCCAGGTCCGCGTGCCCACGAGCGGTCCGATGCCGCGGTTCTTGATCCCGGCGCTGACGATGTCCCCGTCCGACCCGGCGAACTCGTCGGTGACGGCCACGACGGGCCCGCGGGGCGAGTCCTCCGGGTAGCGCTGCGGCTCGTACCCACGGGCCAGCGACCACCCGGTCACCCGCCGCTGCAGCTTCTCCAGCACCAGCTCGGAGACATGGCCGCCGCCGTTGTCGCGCACGTCCACGACGAGCCCGTCGAAGTCCATCTCGGCGCGCAGATCCCGGTGGAACTGCGCCCATCCGGTGGACATCATGTCCGGCACGTGCAGGTAGCCGAGCCGCCCGCCCGACGCCTCACGCACGAACGCCCGCCGTCCGGTCACCCAGTCGTGGTACCGCAGGCGCGTCTCGTCGGCGACGGGTGTGACGACGACCCGGCGGGTCTCGCCTCCGGAGCCGGGCTGGACGGTCAGCTCCACGGGCCGCTCCGCCGTACCGGACAGCAGCGCCAGCGGCCCGCGGACCGGGTCGACCGGGCGCCCGCCCACGGAGACGATCGCGTCGCCCTCCCGGACGGCGACGCCGGGGGCGAGCAGCGGCGAGCGGGCCTCGTGGTCGGAGGACTCCCCGGGCAGGATGCGGCTGACGCGCCACACCCCGCTCTCGTCCCGGGCGAGATCCGCGCCGAGCAGGCCCTGGCGCCGCTTGGGATCCCGGCCGGCGCCGTTCGGCCGCGCGTAGGCGTGGGAGGTGGCCAGCTCACCCTGGACCTCCCAGAGCAGGTCGATCAGCTCGGAGTAGGCGCCCAACCGCTCCACGAGGGGGGCGTAGCGGGCGAGCGTCTCCGGCCAGTCCACGCCGTTCATGTCGGCCCGCCAGAAGTGGTCGCGCATCAGCCGCCCGGCCTCGTTGTAGGCCTGCCGCCACTCGGCGACCGGGTCGACGGTCACGGACACCCGCTCCAGGTCGATGGTGACGATCTCGTCGTCCTCCCCGGTGGAGCGCGTATGCAGGCCGTTCCCGCCGACGGCCACCAGGCGCGTGCCGTCGCCGCTCACCTCGAAGAATTCGAACTCCCCGTCCAGCTCGCCGACCTTGCGCCTGACCAGGTCGTAGCGTTCGAGGACCGGCTCGCCGGACTCGCTGCCGTCGCCGAGCTCGCCCGTGAGCGGGTGACGAAGCCACAGCAGGCCGTCCTTGGCGGCACGCAGGGTTGAGTAGGTGCCGGCGGGCACCGGCACGGGCACGATCCGCGCCGCCAGCCCGTCGGCGTCCACCTCGGTCACCGGCGGCGGGCCGGGCGTGCCGTCGTTCTTGGCGTCGTTCTTCCCGTTCTTGGCTCCGGAGCCGGCCTCGTCCTCTCCGTTGAAGCCGCGGCCGGCGAGCGAGGGATCGAACGGCGAGGGCGTGGTGGCCTTGAGCGGCACCAGGTACGGCCGGCAACTGGCGGGGAAGGACAGGTCGAAGACGTGCCTGTCGTAGACCGGATCGAACGTGCGGTCCGACAGGAAGGCCAGGTGCTTGCCGTCCTTGGTGAAGGTCGGGCTGTAGTCGTTGAAACGCGGCGGGGTCGCCTCGATCACGGTGCTGCCGTCCACGCGGGCCAGCTTGATGTGGCAGCGCCAGGGCTGATAGGCATGCGCCCACGCGAGCCAGGCCGAGTCCGGCGAGAACGTCAGGTGCTGCACGTCGCCGTGGGTGGTGCGGTCCACCTCGCGGACGTTCCCGGACTCGAGGTCGACCACCAGCAACCGCCCGTCGTGGGTGGCGACCGCGACGTGCTCGCCGTCCGGCGCGGCGGCGAGGTCGAGCACCCTGCCGAGTTGACCCGCGGCGAGCGTGCGGATGTCACCTCCGGGCGTGCCGATCTCCAGCGCGTCCTCGCCCGAGGCGTCCGACACCCAGACGGCCCGGCCGACGTTGTCGAGGGGCCGCGGCAGCCGTACCCGGACGCCGGGCTCGGCGCGCAGCACGCCCGCGGGGCCGTCGCGGTGGGTCAGCCAGTGGGCGGTGCCGCGGATCTCGACCACGCTGGCCCGCCCGGTGCGGTCGGGCGCGAAGCCGCCGACCCTGTTGGGCGCCGGCCGCCTGGCTCTGGCCGGGCGCGGCCCGCTCACCGTGATGTCCAGCTTGTACGGCTCGGCGTCCAGGCTCTCCAGCAGCCACAGGTCGCCGCCGAAGCTGTAGACGACGCGGGAGCCGTCGGACGCGGCATGACGTGCGTAGAAGCCGCGGTGTGCGGTGTGCTGCCGCAGGTCCGAGCCGTCGGGCAGGCAGGAGTAGAGGTTGCCGTCGCCGTCGGTGTCCGCGAGGAAGGCCAGTCGCTCCCCCACCCACATGACCGACCAGTGCTGCGCGGGGTTGTCGGCGAACAGACGGGTGAACTCGCCGTCGCCCGTGGCGTCCACCCAGATCTTGGCCGCGGTGCCGCCGCGGTATCGCTTCCACTGCGACGGCTCGCGCCATACCGCGGAGACCGTCGCCACCCTGGGTCCGCTGACCGCGGCCTCGCTGACCCTGCCGTACGGCAGGGCCGCCGCCGGGCCGCCGTCCAGCGGGACCGCGTGCGCCCACTGCCGGGAGCGCGAGCCGTGGCCCGCGGCGGTGACGGCCAGCACGTTCCCGTCCTCGGTCCAGCCGCGCACGCCCGTCATGCCGTTGCCCCAGTGCGTGAGCCGCTCGCCCTCCCCGCCGTCCAGATCGGCGGCGAACACCTCGGGATCGCCCTCGCGGGTGCTCGTCCACGCGACGCGTGTGCCGTCGGGAGAGAACCGGGGGTGGGAGACCGGCACCCGGTCGGCCGTGAACCGCCAGGCCCTGCCGCCGCCCGTGGGCGCCAGCCAGACGTCGTCGTCCGCCACGAAGGCGAGGAGGTCACCGTTCAGGTGGGGGAATCTCAGGTACGCACCATTCGCCACATGCGCACCCTATGCCGAACGACGGCGGAGCCGGGGTCACCCGTTAGGGGACGATGTTGACGAGCTTGGGCGCGCGCACGATCACCTTGCGCGGCTCGCCGTCCAGATAGGGCCGGACCTTGTCCGATGCCAGGGCCAGTGCCTGCAGGTCGGCCTCGGAGATGTCCGGGGAGACCTCCAGCCGGTCGCGGAGCTTGCCCGCCACCTGCACCACGGCCGTGACCGACTCCTGGACCAGCAGCGCCGGGTCGGCCACGGGCCAGCCGGCCTTCGCGACCGACGGCGCGTGCCCGAGCCGTTCCCAGCCCTCCTCCGCGGCGTACGGCGCGACCAGCGAGAGCATGATCGCCAAGGTCTCGGCGGCCTCGCGGACGGCCGGGTCGGCCGCACCGGGACCGGCGTCGATCGCCCGGCGGGCGGCCGAGGTCAGCTCCATCATGCGGGCCACCGCGACGTTGAACCGGTAGCCCTCGACGAGCTTGGTCACCTCGTCGATGGTCCGGTGGGTGACCTTGCGCAGCTCGACGTCACCGCCGGAGAAGTCGATCCCCGGGGCGGACGCCGCGCCGGCCTCGGCCATCACGCGGAACGCGCGGGCGAGGAACTTCTGCGACGCGGCCGGCGAGACGTCGGCCCAGTCGATGTCGTCCTCCGGCGGCCCGGCGAAAATCATCGTGAGCCGGACGGCGTCCACGCCGTAGTTGTCGATCTGCTGGCCGAGGTCCACACCGTTGCCGAGGGACTTCGACATCGCCTTGCCCTGGTTGATGACCTGGCCCTGGTTGAGCAGGCGCAGGAACGGCTCGGTGAAGTCCAGCATGCCCATGTCGTGCAGGACCTTGGTGAAGAACCGCGTGTACAGCAGGTGGAGCACCGCGTGCTCCTGGCCTCCGATGTACTGGTCGATCGGGCCCCACGTGCGGACCTTCTCGACGTCGAACGGCCCGTCGGTGTAGTGCGGGTCGCAGTAACGCAGGAAGTACCACGACGAGTCGACGAACGTGTCCATCGTGTCGGTGTCCCGCTGGGCGGGCCCGCCGCACTTGGGGCAGGAGACGTTGACCCAGTCCGTGGCACCGGCCAGCGGCGAGACGCCCTTCGGCTGCAGGGCCGCGCCGCGCAGGTCGGGCAGCGTGACCGGGAGCTGGTCGTCCGGCACCGGGACCTCGCCGCAGTCCATGCAGTGGATGATCGGGATCGGGGTGCCCCAGAACCGCTGCCGCGACAGCAGCCAGTCGCGCAGGCGGTAGTTCACCGCGGCCTTGCCGGTGCCCCGCTCCTCCAGCACCTCGATGATCTTCTGGATCGCCTCGGTCTTGGTCAGCCCGTCCAGCGGACCGGAGTTGACCAGCGTGCCCTCGCCGGGGGTGGCGACGCCGGTCTCGCCCGGGTCGGCCAGGCCGGTGTGGACGACGACCTTCACCGGCAGGCCGAACTTCCGCGCGAAGTCGAGGTCGCGCTGGTCGTGCGCGGGCACCGCCATGATCGCGCCATGACCGTAGTCGGACAGCACGTAGTCGGCCGCCCAGACCGGGATGCGCTCCCCGTTGACCGGGTTGATCGCGTACGTGCCGAGGAAGACGCCGGTCTTCTCCTTCTCGGTGGACAGCCGCTCGATGTCGGAGAGCTTGGCGACCTCGGCGCGGTAGGCGGCCAGCGCCTCCGCCTGCCCGGGGGCGACGATCTCCTCCGCCAGCGGCGCGTCGGCCGCCACGACGAAGAACGTCGCGCCGTACAGCGTGTCGGGGCGGGTGGTGTAGACGGTGACCGGCTCGTCGCGGCCCTCGATGCGGAACCGGACGTCGGCTCCGGTGGAGCGGCCGATCCAGTTGCGCTGCATGGTGAGAATCCGCTCGGGCCAGCCGCCCTCGATCTGCGCCATGTCGTCGAGCAGCCGGTCGGCGTAGTCAGTGATCTTGAAGTACCACTGCGTCAGCTCGCGGCGGACGACGTCGGCGCCGCAGCGCTCGCACTTGCCCGCCACGACCTGCTCGTTGGCGAGCACGGTCTGGTCCTGCGGGCACCAGTTGACCAGGCCGCCCTTGCGGTAGGCCAGGCCCCGCTCGTAGAAGCGGGTGAACAGCCACTGGTTCCAGTGGAAGTACTCCGGGTCGCTGGTGTGCAGGCGCCGCGACCAGTCGAAGGCGATGGCGTACCGCTTGAACGAGTTCGCCTGGGTGTCGATGTTCTTGTACGTCCACTCGGCGGGGTGGGCGTTGCGCTTGATGGCCGCGTTCTCCGCGGGCAGGCCGAAGGAGTCCCACCCGATGGGGTGCAGGACGTTGTAGCCCTTCTGGAACCAGTAGCGCGCGATGACGTCGCCGATCGCGAAGACCTCGCCGTGCCCCATGTGGAGGTCGCCCGAGGGGTAGGGGAACATGTCGAGCATGTACTTGCGCGGCCTGGTGTCCGCGAGGTCCTCGACCGCCGCGAAGGGGTTCAGCTCCTCCCACCGCGGCAGCCACTTGGCCTGCAGCGCCTGCGGGTCGTACACCGGCTCGTCCACTTCCACTCCTCGCCAGGCGGCTGGAATCACACAAATGAAGGCGCCCGCCCGGGGCATCACCCCCGCCGCACCCCGCTCCTGGCCCGCCTGTGGCCCGGAAGGGAGGGGCAGCCCGCGCTATCGCGTCCCGTTCGTGACGCGACTGCCCGCGCAGCAGGGTGGCGGCACGCCTGTCAAGCGTAGCGCAGACGGCAAGTGCGTCACCGTTCGCTCGTGTGCCCCTGCCAGGCTGACCTCGCCTGTCAGAGTGCGATATCCGATGGTGATAGATCCGTTGTGGGCTCTTATGTCCATTCCCCTACTGTGCTGCCGTGGCCAACTCATTCCCGCCCGCGGATCTCCCGATGCAGGACCCGCCCACCGACCCCACGGGCGAGCAGTTCCGCGAGGCATTCCGTGGTTTCGCTGCGGCAGCCCCCGGCTCGCATGAGATCATGCCAGGCACCCCCAATTCGGGCATGATCTCGGGAGGTGCCGTGCCCACGGACCGCAGCGAACACCAGCGGGAACCGGCGTGGCCGGAGATCCCGCCGGCCTGGCCCGAGATGCCTCCGCCCTCCTCGTTCACCCCCACCGTGCGCTCCTTCGTCGAGGGGGCGCCGCAGCAGCCCGCGGACGCCACCGCGACCATGGCGGGTCCACTGCCCGGCGCGGCCGCGCGGCAGCCCGCCCCCGCCTTCGGCGAGCCCGACCGGCCCGGCTCCGCTCCTTCCTCCGGCGGGCCGGAGAAGTTCGGTGGCCCGGAGAATTTCGGTGGCCCGGAGAATTTCGGTGGCACAGAGAACTTCGGCGGCGCAGAGGGCTTCGGCGGGCCTGGGAGTTTCGGCGGCCGGCAGGGTTTCGGGAGCAGGGAGAGTTTCGGCGGCCCCGCGCAGAGCGGCGGCCCCGCGCCCTTCGGCGGCCCCGCCCCGGTGTACGGCAGGCCGGGCCCCGCCGGCCCCGATCAGAGCCAGAACCAGAGCCACGGCCAGAGCCACGGCCCGAACCAGGGACAGCCCGGCCCGCACGGGGTCACGTTCCCGGGCGGCCAGGACCGCTCACAGCCCTCGTCGCCGTTCACCCCCTCGGTTCGCTCGTACGCCGAGTCCGCCCCGCCCGCCTCCACGGCGCCGCCACCGCCTTCTCAGCCGGAGGATCCGTATCGGCCGTTCGTGACGGCGGGACAGATCAGCGGGCCGAAGACGCCTCCCGCGCACCGGCAGCAGGAGCTGTGGAACACGGTGTTCGGGGAGAACTATCAGGCCATCGACGAGTACGAGGAGGAGCCCGGCCGGCCGGTCTGGCTGTACGCACTGGTGGCCTCGGCCGTCGCCGCGCTCGTCGGGGTGCTCGTGTGGGCGTTCGCCGCCGGGCCGCTCAGCTCCGGCGACACGGCCGAGGCGGCGACGTCCGCGAAGCCCTCCCCCGCCAAGCCCGGCGTCACGGCCAAGCCTCAGGCGCAGGCCACACGGCTGCCCGTCTACAAGGGCACGGCCTCCCCCGTGAACGGCGTGCTCACCGACGCCGCCGGCCGGATCACGCTGCCCAAGCTCGGCGGCCCCTGGCAGGCGGACGCGAACCCGGCCCAGATCAAGGCGACGTACGGCTTCACCAGCAGGCAGTACGTGCAGGCCGGTACGACCGCGGACGGCAAGAGCGAGTTCGCCCTGGTGATGTCGGGCACACTGGCCCCGTCGCTGGCCGCGAAGTACACCACGCCCGACAACCTGGGCCCTGTCGTCAACGCGGTGATGTACCGGGCGCGGCAGACCCAGTTCCCCAAGGACAACAAGGCCACCAGGACCGCCCAGCAGCGCCTGGCCCGCAACGGCCTGACCGGTCTGCTGACCGCATACAAGGTGACGGCCGGCGGCGCGAGCACCACGGTCGTGATCGCGGCCGTGAACACCGGCGCCGACCTGCCCACGATCGTCTACATGGCCGTGCCTCAGCCGAAGAGCGATCTGCTCGCCGACATCAACACGGTCTTCCGGTCGATCAAGCCGATCCGCTGAGAGGGAACCGGCGACGCGACGCCGGTGCGCGGGCGGACCCGCGCACCGGCTCGGCGGATGCGCTCCCAGCCCCTTACAGGGCCGCCGCTTCCATGTATCCCCACCGCTGGGCGTTGGGCACGAACACGTAGACCCAGTGGCCCTGCGACCGGCTCTTGTCGCTGACGTGGACGTGCCAGCCCGGCAGAACGTTGCCGATGACGAAGTTGGCCTCGTCGCGCAGGGTGGCGTTGCGAGTCACAAGCCTGCGCTGCTCGACGATGCGTGCCGGGGGCAGGGTGAAGCCGACGGGGCGCCATCCCGACGGCGAGACGTTGCTCCGGCCCTCCTGAACCCTGTCCGGCGCCGGCTGGCCCGCCGGATAGTCCAGCTGCGGGACCGAGCGGCCGATGCAGTCACGCCGGGTGAAGCCCCACCAGGGGAAGGCGTCGTGGGCACGTCCGGGATCCGAGACGAGGGCCCATTCGCCGTCAACGTTGTACCGCCAGATGAGGTGGCGCCCGGCGGGGATGGTGAAGGTCGTGTTCGCGACGACTCCGGGCTTGGGGTAGTTGAGATAGACCGTGCAGGTGGTGGCGGCGGCGTAGCGGACGAACAGCTTCGTCTGCGCCGCCGTCGCCGTGCGGGCGACGGCTCGCGCATCGCTCCTGGCGCTCGTGGCGGCGTTCGCCGCGGTGGGCACGCAGATCACCGCCGCCAGCGCGAGCGTCACCGGAGTCTTGACTGCGAAAGCAGGTCTCACGTGGAAGCCTTTCGTATGGCGTGACGGAATGCGGGTCATTAGCCCGCAAGGAACCGGACCGATGCGATTATGTACGTCACGATCAGCTGCGACAGGTATTTTCACTGCTGAAATCGATGAAATCCAGAAAACGCGCCCACCAGCGGAAACGTGCGCGTGAAACCGGAAACAGCAGGGGTGAAAACACGTGGAGGAGACAGCGGGCGACGAGGTCCGGCGAGCACGGGAGGCGGCGGGCATGACGCAGCGGGAGCTCGCGAAGGAGGTCAGCCGACAAGGAGTGCGAATGTCGACACCGACGCTCTCACGGTGCGAAATGGGCCGCCGCGCGTTTAAAACGGAGGAATTGGCGGTCATCCGCCGGGTCCTCGCACCGGCCTCCGGCATGGAGCCGGCGAACGATCCCGCACCAGGAATCGACCTGGAGACCGCAGCGGCCCTTACGTCCGCCGGCGAGACAGGACGGCGGCGCCGCACCGGACCGCGGGTGCCGTGGGCCGCCGCCTTCGGCGTCGGAGCGTCGGTGATCGCACTCGCGCTCGTGCTCCAGGTCCGCACCGTGCTGACGAGCGGCGACGCCGCGGCCTCCCCCTCCGCCTCGCAGGCGGACGCCGGCTGCGGCCGGTACGAGGTGGCCGCGCGGGACCTGTGGCTGCGCGACCGCTACGGGGAGCCGCTCGTGCAGCTCCCGCACGGCCTCGCCCTGACCGACGCGGGCGGTGGCGACGACGCCGGCCGCTACCGGCACGTGTCCACGACGGACGGGAGGAGCGGGTGGGTCGACCCCGCCTACCTCAAGCCTCGTTGTCCTTGATCCGGCCGGTTCAGAACTCGCAGGTCATGTGCTTGATGCCGTTGATGAAGCTGGACAGCAGGCGCTCCGGCTCGCCCGCCTCGATCTGCGGGACCCGCCGCAGCAGCTCGCGGAACATCGCGGTGATCTCCCGGCGGGCCAGATGGGCGCCCAGGCAGAAGTGCGGACCCGGGCCGCCGAAGCCGACGTGCGGATTGGGGTCGCGCAGGATGTCGAAGCGCAGCGGGTCGTCGAAGACCCGCTCGTCGCGGTTGGCCGCCCAGTAGTACAGCAGGACCTTCTCGCCCTCGCGGTAGAGGTTGCCGTTCATCTCGTGGTCGCGGGTGACCTTGCGGCGCATGTAGTTGACCGGCGCGGCCAGCCGGACGATCTCTTCGATCGCGCGCGGCGCCCGGCCCTCGAAGTCCTCCAGCCACAGCCGTCGCTGATCCGGGTTGAGCGTGAGGAGGCGCAGGCCGTGCGAGATGGCGTTGCGGGTGGTCTCGTTGCCGGCCACGACGAGCAGGATGAAGAACGAACCGAGCTCCTGGGCGGTCAGTTGCTCCCCGTCGATGTTGGCGTTGACCAGCGACGAGGTGAGGTCGTCGGTCGGCGTGTCCATCCGCAGCGCGGCCAGGTCCTGCACGAGTTGCTGCAGCTCCATCCCCGCGGTGAGCAGCGCGTGCGCGATGTCCTCACGGTCGCTGACGTACTCCGGGTCGGTGGCGCCGAGGACGATGTTCGAGCGGTCGAAGACGAACTGGTAGTCCTTCGCCGGGATGCCCATCATGTCGCAGATGATCTTCAAAGGCAGCTTCGCGGCCACCTCGGTGACGAAGTCGCAGCCGGGGCCGGTCTCCAGCAGCTCGTCCACGATGCGCGAGGCGGCGGCGTCCACGTCGGACTCGAACTGCTTGATCATCCGTGGCGTGAAGGCGCGCGAGACGATCCGCCGCAGGCGCGCGTGCCGCGGGTCGTCCATGTTGATCATCGAGCCGAAATACTCGGCGAACTCCGCCGGGAGGTCCGGGATGTTGGTGGCCCCGCCGTCGCCCGAGCAGAAGACCTCCGGGTTGCGGCTGGCCTCCAGGATGTCGGCGTGCCGGACGAGCGCGTGGTAGCCCGGGCCCTGGGGAGTGCCCGCGAAGGTGAACTCCGGCTCGGGGAAGAAGGCGGGCGTGTCCAGGTCGCGCAGCAGCCGGAACGCGCGCTCGCGATCCTCGTCCGGGAGGCCCCAGAAGTTCCAGTCGTTGAGGTCGATGTCCGCGGCCGAGGTGATGGGCGTACGCCCCACGGGCTCCGTCGGCGGTGTCGTCATGAAGAGGCCGGCCCTTCCGAGTGACTAGAACCACATTCGGCCGTCAGTCTGCCACAGTGACGGGCTCATCGGCAGTGGGCCCGGCGGTGGGCCCGCCACGGCGCTCATTGACGCGCTCCCCGGCCTGAAGGCCGGGGATTCAGCCCGTGCCGCATCATGCGGCACCTCTGATGCTTCCTGCTTCTCGCGCTGTGCCAGGCCGGGGCCTGGTCTTACCCGCGCTCCACAGGCGTTGAGCCTGTCCGCCCGTCCAGCGGCCAGGATGTTCTTCGCCGCGTTGACGTCCCGGTCGTGGACCGCCCCGCAGGGGCAGGTCCACTCCCGGACGTTCAGCGGCATGGACTGTTGGACGGTCCCGCACTGTGAGCACCGCTTGGAGGAGGGAAACCACCGGTCGATCCGGTGGAAGAACCGCCCGTACAGCACGGCCTTGTATTCCAGCATGGTCACGAACTGCGACCAGCCCGCGTCATGCACGCTCTTGGCCAACCGGGTGCGCGCCGGCCCCGCCACGGCCAGGTCTTCCACGATCACCGTTTGGTTCTCACGGATGATCTGCGTGGACAGCTGGTGGTGGAACTGTCGGCGCGCGTCAGTGACCTTCGCGTGCTGGCGGGCCACCACCAGGCGGTTCGCCGGGAGCGTGGGCGGCGCACCGATCAGCGTCCTGCGCCAGTACACCGAGCACCACAACCGTCCCGTCTGATCCGCTAAGACGCCGATCCGCCTGACGGCGAACCGGCTTTCCCTGCCCCGCTACGCGGGACAGTCCGCTTCACCCCCGGCCTGAAGGCCGGAGCACTGCGGACGAATCCGGTAGCTCATGTGCTTGACGCCGTTGATGAAGTTGGACAGCAGGTACGACGGCTCGCCCACGGAGCGGATGGCGGGCATGCGGTCGAACAGCTCCCGGAACATCACCGTGATCTCCCGGCGGGCGAGGTGGGCGCCCAGGCAGTAGTGGGGACCGGGGCCGCCGAAGCCGACGTGCGGGTTGGGACTCCGGGTGATGTCGAAGACGTCGGGATCAGAGAAGACGGCCTCATCCCGGTTCGCGGAGTTGTAGAACAGCAGAACCTTGTCGCCCGCACGGTAGTCCTGGCCGTTCATCGTGTGATCACGCGTTACGGTGCGCCGGAACTGGATGACGGGGGTGCAGTAGCGGACGATCTCCTCGACGGCGCCCGCGACGCGCCCGTCGAAGTCCTCCAGCAGCAGCGCGCGCTGGTCGGGGTGGTCGGTGAGCAGTTTGAGCCCGTGCGCGACGGCGTTGCGCGTGGTCTCGCTCCCGGCGACGACGAGCAGGATGAAGAACGAGCCGAGCTCCTGGGCGGTGAGGCGCTCCTCACCGTGCACGAGCATGCTGGTCAGGTCACCGGTGGGCCGCCGGCGGCGCTCTCCGGCCAGGCGGCGGGCCAGCGTGTTCAGGTCGTGCCCGGCTCGCAGCAGCGCCGCCAGCCCGCGGGCGGTGCTCCAGCGGCCGAAGGAGCCGTCCGGACTGGACGGGTCGACGCTGACGCCCGAATACTCGGAGTCGGCGTTGGCCAGGACCGTGTTCGTACGGCGCAGCACCCGGTCGTGATGTTCCGCCGGGATGCCCATCATGTCGCAGATCACCCGTACGGGTAATCGGGCGGCGATCTGGGTGACGAAGTCGCCGGGCCCTTCCCGCACAGCCCGGTCGACGATCTCCCGGGCGGCCCGGGCCAGGTCCTCCTCCATCTTCGCCAGGATCCGCGGGGTGAACGCCCGCGAGACGATCCGCCGCAGGCGGGCGTGCCGGGGATCGTCCATGTTGATCATCGAGCCGAAGTAGACGGCCAGCCAGCGCGGCATGTCGTTGATGCTGTTGGCCGTCGGCTCGCTGCTGAAAACCGCGGCGTTCCGGCTCGCCTCGGTCACGTCGGCGTGCCGCACCAGCGCGTAGTAGCCCGGGCCGTGGCCGATGAAGGGGATCTTGTTCTCACGGAAGAAGACGGGGCGGTCGAGCGCGCGCAGGCGGCGGAACGCCTCGTGCCGCTCGGCCTGGGGCAGCCCCCAGAACGGGATGTGGGACAGGTCGACAGCCGTGTCCATGCCGCCCACTCTCGTGCGGGGGCACCGCATCGTCAAGAGTCGGGAACGCCCTTGTCACCGCACCCTCAACATCCGCCGCCCCAGCCGTTACGCTGAGGTACCTACCGGTTGGTATGGACCTGATCGGTCCAATGGAAGAGGGAGCGGCAGATGCTCAACCTGGCCGTCGTGCTGGATGACAGCGCACGGGAGAAGCCCGACGCCACCGCGGTCGTCTTCGGCGACATGCGCCTGCCGTACTCGCTCGTGAACACCATCGCCAACCAGATCGCCAACCTGCTCGTCGCGCGCGGCGTCGGCAGGGGGGACAAGGTGGCGCTGGCCTGCCCCAACCTGCCGTACTTCCCGTTCGTCTACTACGGAATCCTCAAGGCGGGCGCGACCGTCGTCCCGCTGAACGTGCTGCTGCAGTCGCGGGAGATCGCCTACCACCTGAACGACTCCGACGCCAAGGCCTTCTTCTGCTTCGAGGGCACGCCCGAGCTGCCGCTCGGCGAGCGGGGCAGGGCCGGCTTCGCCGAGGCCGAGCGCGCGGAGCACTTCATCGTGCTGCCGGCCACGCCGTTCGCCACCGAGTCCGAGCTCGGCGAGACGCTGTGGGCGGCCCTCGACGGGGTGTCCGGCGAGTTCGAGACCGTGCAGACCTCCGCCGACGACACGGCGGTGATCCTCTACACCAGCGGCACCACCGGCCAGCCGAAGGGCGCCGAGCTCACCCACCAGAACATGGTCATGAACGCCGTCGTCAGCGACGAGATGTTCCCCCGGCAGGCGGACAACACCTATCTCGTCGCACTGCCGCTGTTCCACTCCTTCGGCCAGACGGTGCTGATGAACGCCGGGTTCCGGCGCAGCGGCGCGCTCGTGCTGCTGCCGCGCTTCGAGCCCGCCGAGGCCCTCGCGCTGATGAAGCGCGAGCAGGTCACGTTGTTCGCGGGAGTGCCGACGATGTACTGGGCCATGCTCACCGCCGTGCACGCCGGGGCTGCCGAGGTGCCGTCCTCGCTGGTCACGGCGGTCTCCGGTGGCTCGGCGCTGCCGGTCGAGGTGCTCAAGGACTTCAGCGCGACGTTCGGCGTGGACATCCTGGAGGGCTACGGCCTGTCGGAAACCTCGCCCGTGGCCTCGTTCAACCAGCCGGGCAGGCCCGCGAAGGCCGGCTCGATCGGCACGCCGATCTGGGGCGTCGAGATGAAGCTGGTGGACGCCGTCTGGAACACGGCCGACGACATCGGCGAGATCGCCGTCCGTGGCCACAACATCATGAAGGGCTACTACAACCGGCCCGAGGCCACCGCCGAGGTGATGAAGGACGGCTGGTTCCGCACCGGTGACATGGCCCGGCGGGACGAGGACGGCTACTACTTCATCGTCGACCGGGCCAAGGACATGATCATCCGGGGTGGGTTCAACGTGTATCCCCGGGAGATCGAGGAGGTCCTCATGACCCACCCGGCGGTCTCGCTCGCCGCGGTCGTCGGGGTGCCCCACGACTCCCACGGCGAGGAGGTCAAGGCGTACGTCATCCGCAAGCCCGGCGCCACGACCACCGAGGAGGAACTGGTGGCGTGGTGCCGGGAGACGATGGCGGCCTACAAGTACCCGCGGATCGTGGAGTTCCGCGAGTCCCTGCCGATGACCGCCACCGGCAAGATCCTCAAGCGCGAGCTGCGGTAGGGCCGCTCACGGCCAGTCGAGGGACGGGCGCAGCGGAACGTGCGACTGTCCCTCGTCGAGCCGGACGCCGAGCACCTGGTGGAGCTGCACCTTGTTGCGCTCGAAGCCGACGACGCAGCCGGCCATGTAGAGCCGCCAGACCCGCGCGGTGCCCTGGCCGACCTCCTCGACCGCCTCGTCCCAGTGGTCGTCGAGGTTCTTGCACCACTCGCGCAGCGTCAGCGCGTAGTGCTCGCGCAGGTTCTCCTCGTGGCGGACCTCGAAACCGGTGTCCTCCATCTGGCGGATCAGGTAGCCCACCGACTCCAGCTCGCCGTCGGGGAAGACGTAGCGGTTGATGAAGCCGCCCTTGTTGAGGGTCTTCTCCGTGCTGGTCGGGCGGGTGATGCAGTGGTTGAGCAGGCGCCCGCCCGGCTTGAGCTTGCCGTACAGGAAGGAGAAGTACGACGGCAGGTTGTCCTTGCCGATGTGCTCGGTGAGGCCGATCGAGCTGACCCGGTCGAACCCGGTCTCCGCGACGTCGCGGTAGTCCATGTAGCGGACCTCGGCGAGCTCCGACAGCCCGGCCTCCGCGATGGCCTTCTGCGCCCACTCGGCCTGCTGGCGCGACAGCGTGACGCCGAGGCCCTTCACGCCGTACTCCTTGGCCGCGTGCATGACCATGCCGCCCCAGCCGCAGCCGACGTCGAGCAGCCGCATGCCCGGCTTGAGGTCGAGCTTCTTGGCGACCAGGTCGAACTTCGTGTACTGCGCCTCCTCCAGCGTCGCGTCCGGCCGCGGGAAGACCGCGCAGGTGTACGCCATGGAGGGGCCGAGCACCCACTCGTAGAAGCGGTTGGAGACGTCGTAGTGGTGGTGGATCACCTCGGCGTCGCGCTGCTTGGCATGCCGGCTGCCCAGCTTGGCCAGCGTGCTCTGCCGCGCCTCCTGCGGCGGCGGCGGCACACGCATCAGCAGCGGCTTGATCCCGAGCGAGCGGACCGCGGCGACCTTCTCGCTGAGCGGCAGGTCGTTGAGCGTCAGCGACCACATCCGGTCGAGCAGGGTGTACATGTCCCCGTGCACATCGATGTGCCCGGTGATGTACGCGCGGGCGAGGCCGAGCTCTCCCGGCGCCTGCGCGAGGTAGGCCACCGCCACCGGCGACTTCACCTCGATGCGGACGTCCGCCCCCGACGTTCCGGCCTTGCTGCCGTCGTAGGCGACGAACTCGACGCCCGCGTCAGGACCGACGATCTTCTCGAAGATCTTCGCAAGAGTCATTGCACCTCTCCCGACGTTTCGACGCCTACCGGCCTCTGACGCACTTGTCATAGAGGTCCAGCAGCCGGCCGCCCGGGTCGTAAGCGCGTTTGACCGGCCAGTAGGCGTCCCCGTTGTAGAGCCGCCAGAACTCCTCACGCTCGTAGAACGAGGTGGAGTACAGCGACTTGTGGCCGTCGAGCGAGTGAACGGCTCGCTCGATCAACCGGTTGTGGTACCCGTCGTACTGACCGCGTGGCAGGGGCACCATGCCCCAGAAGCCGAAGTTCACGTAGAGACGGCCCGGCTCCAGGGGGTAGAGCGACCACTCGCCGCTCGCCTTGAGCGGGCACATCCACACCGGGGTCATGCCGACCTGGTCGTGGAAGACCTCCAGGAACTCGGCGCCGCGCTCGACGGGCACCTCGACGTCCTGGATGACCGACTCGTGCACCGGGTTGTTGCGCCAGCGGTCGATCCTGGCGGTCACGCCGTACCTCTGGTCGAGGCCGACGAGCTTGCGGTAGACGTCCGACCGCAGGTAGCGGCGCGGCAGGAGCGAGCGGACCAGCGGCTGCTGCACACCGAAGGCGCGCGAGCACCAGAACCAGTCGGTGTCCCAGCGCCACAGGTAGTCGCGCACGGTCAGCCAGTCGCGGACACGGCTGCGGATCGACTGGTAGTAGATCCGCATGCCGGTGTAGTCGGACGTGTAGGGTGCCCGGTCGGAGAACGAGCCCACCGTGATGTACAGCTCGTCCGGGCCGAAGAACGTGCCGTCGACGAAGTCGATCTGCTCGCCGTCGTGTTCGCGGCTCTCGCAGAGCTCCTGCATGGCGAGCATGCACTTGTCGGCGTCGCTGAAGCGGATGTGCGTCAGCTTGACGTACGGCTTCACCCGGGCCAGCTTGATCCGGATGCGCAGGGCGTAGCCGAGCGTGCCGTAGGAGTTGGGGAACGCGCGGAACAGGTCCGCGTGTTCGTTGTCCGGCCGGGCCACCAGGATCCGCCCGTCGCCGGTGAGGATCTCCAGCTCCTCGACCGACTCGTGCGGCAGGCCGTCCTTGAAGCTCGTCGACTCGATGCCGAGGCCGGTGACCGCACCGCCCAGCGTGATCGTCTTGAGCTGCGGCACGACGTAGGGCATGAGCCCGTACGGAAGCGTGGCGTCCACCAGGTTCTCGTACGTCGTCATGCCCTGGACCTCGGCCGTCATGGTCACCGGGTCGACGTGGATGACCTGGTCCAGATCGCGGGCGGACAGCGTGGCCGTCTTGGCCGGCGCGCGGAAGCGGAACAGGTTCGTCGTGGGCTTGGCCAGCCGGGGAGCGGCGTCCTCCGGAATGGCCGAGTAGGAGTCCCTGATCTGCTCGACGGCCTTTTTATGGGCGGTCATACTGGCCGTGCGCTCTGGCATGACACCACCCCCATGGATCGTAGAGATCGCCTTCTTGGCACGCTATCCCCAGAGGGGAACGCAGACCAGAGTAGACACGTTACGCCCGCGAAAACTATCCGGTGATCGCGCGTCGCTGCGTCGGCGTAGATCGTATCCTCCCTCTTTTCATCGCCTCCGCCGCCCCTGCCGTAACTGTGGAAACCGTCATGACCCTGGACGGACGGCGGCGTGTCGATCATCCCATGGACACGTCCACTCGGCTCGGGGTGGCGCCGGCCGGGCGCCGGGCGGCCCGCTCAGCGGACTCGGTCGTAGACCAGGGCGATCTCGCCCAGCTCGCCGGTCTCCTGGCGGGTGAGCGTCCACTTCGTCGCAGGCAGGCCGTCGTCGAACAGGCGGCGCCCGCCTCCGGCGATCTCAGGGAGAATCATGAGGTACAGCCGATCGAGCAGGTCCGCCGACAGGAGCGGCTTGATGACGCCGGCGCTGCTGTTGACGAGGATGTCGCCTACGCCGGTGGCCTTGAGGTCCTTGACGACATCGGCAGCGGGGGCGTTCACCACACGGGTGCGCTCCCACGGCGCCTCGGTCAAGGTGGTCGAGAAGACCACCTTCTCCGTGTCGACCAGCCACTTGGCGTATCCGCGGTCACGAGGGTCGGCGTTCTCGTCGTCGGCGACCGATGACCAGTACCCCATGAATCCCTCGGCGTTGATCCGGCCGAGCACCGCCGTCGTCGCGCCCTCCCAGATGCGGTTCATGTGGTTTCGCGCGACCTCGGTGATCACGTAGGGAGCGAACGCAGCGAAATCGCCGGGTCCGCCGGGACCGTGGTAACGCCCGTCGAGGGTGAGACTCAGGTTCGCGGTCACCCTGCGGCCGGTCGAGTCGGTCATTTCGTGCTCCTTGTATCGGTGTCGTGTGCCTTCGCGGCAAGGGTCGCCGCGAGCTTGTCGAGGCTCTGGCCGAAGCCGATCTCGATCCCCGCGATGAAGTCCGCGGAGTCGACGGTGCTGTCGGTGATGCGGAAGCGGACGTCGAGGTCCGTGCCGGTGCCGGTGGGCCTGAGGTCGAGGTCGAGGTGGGCGGTGAAGGCCCGCCCGCCCTCGGGAAGCAGCGGAGAGAGCCGGTAGGCGAGGTGCTCGTAAGGGCGCACCTCGCCGACGACCCCCTCCGCGCGCCCGGCGATGTGGCCGGAACCGTCTATGTCCTCGACATCGCGGTATTCATGAGCGATCCGCCCGCCCGGTCGCGCCTCGAACACGAGCTCGGAGACGCGCAGATCGTCGGGCGTCCACCAATGGGCGAGCAGCGAGGCGTCGGTCAGATGGTGCCAGACCAGCTCGGGCCGCCCCTCCAGCGACCGGTGGAACCCGAACGAGCGGCCGTCGGCCCATCCCGGCTCCTGCGCGGCGAGCCGCTCCGCGTGGAGGCTGAGCCCGTAGCGATCGTAAGTCTCCCGCGGGCCGCCGGCCTCGTCAGCGGTGTCGGCGAGCCGGCTGAGCGCGTCCGCGAGCTCCCGAAGGGGCTCGGACCGGAGCGCGTAGATGCGGCGCTGACCGGTGCGCCGGGAGGTGACGATGCCGGCGCGTTCGAGGGTCTGCAGGTGCTTGGTCGTCTGCGGCTGGCGCGCCTCGGCGAGCCGGGCCAGGACGCCGACCGGCCGGGGGCGCTCGGCCAGCAGAGTCACGAGCCGCCATCGGGCCGGGTCGGCCAGCGCGGCGAGGAGTACGTCCACGAGGCGAAAGTATTCTCCACAGAGAATATTCGTGTCAAGGAATATTGATCCCCGCCGTCGACACAAGCCGTTCCGGCACGCCTCCAGAAACATGTTCTACTTGTCGCGTGAAGTGATGCCCGATGTGAGGAGGGTGCGATGGACGAGCCGCGGGGACCGCTGGCGGGGATCCGGGTGCTGGAGCTGGCCGGTCTCGCCCCCGGGCCGTTCGCCGGGATGATGCTCGCCGACCACGGCGCCGAGGTGCTGCGGGTCGACCGGGTGCAGGCCGTGAGCGACGCCCCGCGCCGTGAGGTGATGGATCGCGGCAAGCGCACGATCGGCCTCGACCTGAAGTCGCCCGAGGGCGTCGCCGCCTTCAAGCGGCTGGCCGGGCGGGCCGACGTGGTGATCGAGGTGTTCCGTCCCGGGGTCGCGGAGCGGCTCGGCATCGGCCCCGCCGACCTGCACGCGGTGAACGAGCGGCTGGTCTACGGCCGCATGACCGGCTGGGGCCAGGACGGCCCGCTCGCCTCCACCGCCGGGCACGACATCGACTACATCGCGATCGCCGGGGTGCTGTCGATGCTGGGCCGCGAGGGCGGCAAGCCCACCCCGCCGATCAACATCCTCGGCGACTTCGCCGGTGGCGGTCTCATGCTGGCGTACGGCGTGCTGCTGGCCCTGCTGGAGCGGGAGCGCACCGGACGCGGCCGCGTGGTGGACGCCGCGATGGTCGACGGCGCGGCGCTGCTGTTCTCGATGTTCTACGGCGGGGTGCACTCCGGCCACTGGGGCCCGCGCGGCACCAACCTCCTCGACACCGGCGCCCCCATGTACGACACGTACGAGACGGCCGACGGCGGCTTCCTCGCCGTGGGCGCGCTGGAGCCGCAGTTCTGGGCGGAGATGCTCACCCGGATGGGCCTCGACGACATGCCCGGCCGCGACGACCCCGCGAACTGGCCGGCCATCAGGGAGCGGCTCACCGAGGCGTTCCGGGCGCGCACCCGGGCCGAATGGGAGGCGGTCTTCGAGGGCTCCGACGCCTGTGTGTCCCCCGTGCTCGACCCGCGCGAGGCCGTCCGGCATCCGCACAACCGGGCGCGCGGCACGTTCGTGGAGGTCGGCGGGCTGCCGCAGGCCGCGCCCGCGCCCCGCCTGGCCGGCGTGCCGCGCGCCGCCCTGTCTCCGGCCACCCGGCTGCACGACCTGAGTGCCTGGGGCCTGCCCGGCGACGAGGCGAAGGCCCTGCGTGCCGCCGGCGTGCTGGCCTGACCGTGCTGGCCTGACCGTGCCGCCCCGACCCCCGGCTCCCCCTTCCCCCGAGACGACCGAGGAGATTCCCCACATGGACCTTTTCGAGGCCCTCTACACGACCCGCGCCATGCGGCGGGTCAAGCCCGACCCCATCCCACTGGAGGTCCAGGAACGCATCCTGGACGCCGCGGTCCGCGCACCCAGCGCCGGCAACACCCAGGGCTGGCGATTCCTGCTGGTGGACGACCCCGAGGTGAAGTCCCAGCTGGGGCCGCTGTACCGGGACGCGCTCGGCAGGCTGTTCGAAGGGCACTACAAGCCGATGCGCGAGCGGGCCGAGGCGACCGGCGACGCCCGCACGCTGAACGTGCTGCGGTCGGCCCAGCACCTGGCCGACAACTTCGAGGCCTATCCCCTGCTGATGTTCGCGTTCACCCGCAACGATGCCGGCGGCGGCTCCATCTACCCCTCGGTGTGGAGCGCCCAGCTCGCCGCCCGCGCCTTCGGGGTGGGCAGCGCGCTGACGTCCGTGCTGGGACTGTTCCACGGCGCCGAGACGATGCGGATCCTCGGCGTGCCCGAGGACAAGGGCTGGCAGGTGGCGTGCATGGTCACCTTCGGCTATCCGACCGGCCGCTGGGGGGTGGCCCCGCGTCGGCCCGCCCACGAGGTCGCCTACCGCAACCAGTGGGGTGAGCCGGTCGGCTTCGAGATCCACGAACCCCTCTGGACGCCCTGAGTCGATCACGCTGACCGCCCTCCGATGAAGCAGCTCTTGTCTCGAATGTAGTACACCTACTACATTCGAGAGCACTGCCACTTCATTGGAGGGCGCATGCATGACGTGATCCGCGTACGCGGACTCCGCATGGCGTACGGGCCCGTTCAGGTCCTGAACGGGGTCGACCTCGACCTGCGCAGGGGCGAGGTGTTCACGCTGCTGGGGCCCAACGGCGCCGGCAAGACCACCCTGGTCGAGATCCTGGAAGGGTTCCGTACGGCCTGGACGGGCGAGGCCGAGGTGCTCGGCGAGAACCCGGTGCGGGCCGGGGACGCCTGGCGGGCGCGGCTCGGCGTGGTGATGCAGTCATGGCGTGACCACCCCCGCTGGCGGGTGCGCGACCTGCTCGCGCACGTCGCGGCGCACTACGAGAAGCCGCGCGACGTCGACGAGCTGCTCGCCGCTCTCGGCCTGACCGAGGCGGCGCGCAACCGGGCGGGGGTGCTGTCCGGGGGCCAGCGCCGCAGGCTGGACGTCGCCCTCGGCATCGTCGGCCGTCCCGAGGTGCTGTTCCTCGACGAGCCCACGACCGGGTTCGACCCCGAGGCCCGGCGGGAGTTCCACCTGCTGATCGAGCGGCTGGCCGGCGAGGAGGGGCTGACCGTACTGCTCACCACGCACGACCTGGCCGAGGCCGAGCGGTTGTCCGGGCGGATCGCCGTACTCGTGGCCGGGCGGGTGGTCACCTGCGGCAGCCCGGCCGAGCTGGCCCGCGCCGTGCAGGCGCCGTCGCTGGTGCGCTGGGCGGACGGCGAGCTGGAGACCGCCGACCCCTCCGGCGTGGCCTGGGACCTGCATCGGCGGTACGGCGGCCCGGTCCCCGGGCTGGAGATCAGGCGGCCGACCCTGGAGGAGAGCTACCTGGATCTCATCGAGGAGACACGCGAGACCGCGACGGTGGGAGGGACGCGATGAGCTCGACGATCCTGGGGCTGCGGCGGGGCTGGACCGAGCAGCTCAACCTCTGGAGCGACCGCAAGGAGCTGCTGAACGCCCTCATCGGGACCGTCGGCACCTACGTGGTGCTCGTCCTGTTCATCGGCGGCAACAACGTGTCCGGCACGCCCGTGTCCATGGCGGCGTTCATGACGCCGGGGTTCCTGGCGTTCGCGGTGTTCTCGACCGGGCTGATGGGGCTGCCCATGCTGATCGCCGCGGACCGCGAGGAGGGCACGCTGATGCGGGCCCGGACGCTGCCGGGAGGCATCCGGGTCTACCTGACCGGGCGGGCCGTCACGACGCTGCTGACGATCGCGCTCAACGCCGCGCTCGTCCTGCTGGTGGCCGTGCCGCTCGCCGGGGTTTCCGTGCCGTCGACGCCCGGGCGGTGGTTCACTCTCGCCTGGGTCCTGGTGCTCGGCACGCTGGCCGTCGTGCCGCTGGGCGCGGTCATCGGCAGCCTGGTGTCCGGGCCGAAGGCGGCCGCGGCCATGCTCGGCCTGCCGGCGATGCTCCTGATGCTCGTCTCCGGGGTGATGTTCCCGCTGGAGATGATGCCCGGCCTGGTGCGCGGCATCGCCCAGGTCTTCCCGCTCTACTGGCAGGGCGTCGGACTGCGCGCGGCGTTCCTGCCCGACTCCGTCCTCGCGGCCGAGATCGGGCACAGCTGGCCGCTCGGCCGGGCGGCGGCCGTTCTGGGGGCGTGGGCCGTCGGCGGTATGGTTCTAGCCCCCTGGTTGCTGCGCCGGGTCCGCGGAAGATGAGCGGACTCGCGGGGCTGGTGACGGTCGGCGAAGAGCCGGCGGAGGTGAGACGTGGCCGAGGAGCCGGTGTTCAACCGCATCGCGGTGCTGAGGGCCGACCGCGGCGTCTCGCGCCGGGATCTGGCCACCGCGCTCGGGGTGCACTACCAGACGGTGGGCTACCTGGAGCGCGGCGAGTACAGCCCCAGCCTCCACCTGGCCCTGCGGATCGCCGAGTTCTTCGAGGTGCCGGTGGAGGTCGTCTTCTCCCTCAAGCCGTTCCCCAAGCTGGGGAGCGCGTCATGAGCCTGCGCGAACGCCTGGACGGCCACATCGCCCGGGCGATGGAAGAGGAACGCCTCGTGGCGCTGCACCGCACCCGGCGGCGGCGCCGCCTGCTGGTGGTGGCGGGCGCGGCCAGCGTGCTGCTGCTGTGGGCGGACGCCGCGGTCTCGTGGGCGATCGCCCCGAGCGACACCGCCGTCCGGGTCAACCTCGTGCTGCTGGTGGTCATGGCGGCGATCTACATCCCGGTCGTGACCGCGCTGAACAGCGCCACCCGCGGGCTCGCCTCGCTGCCGGAAAGCCGCCTCGACGAGCGGCAGGCCGCCGAGAGGTTCCGCGCGCACACGTACGCGAACAGGGTGATGCGGCTCGTCCTGGGCGCCCTGGCGGTGTTCGTCGTGGTCGCGACCTGGGACGAGGGGGAGAAGCCCCAGATCCCCGGCGCGGCCGTGTTCCTCGGCGTCTTCGCGCTGTTGTGGACGCACTTCCTGCTGCCGCTGCTGGTCGCCGGATGGCGGCTGCCCGACCCGCCGCCGGACGACGACCAGGACGACGACGAGGACGGCGAGCAGAGCGACGGTCAGGCCGGCGTCGCCTGAGCCTGCACCGGCGGCCCGGAGGGCTCGCCGAACGACGGCAGCGTGGCCACGAAGAGGTCGACGCCCCCGGGATGGTGGATCTCCAGGTCGGTGGTGAAGGCACGGGCCGGGGTGGCGCCCGACTCGGTGTGCCTCCACACCTGCTGCCAGGTGTCGAGGAGCGCTCCCGGCATCGGTCCCCGCGCCTCGAACAGCAGAGCGGGCACGCCCGGCACCCGTACGGCGACCATGCCCTCGGGCAGCCGCGCCGCCGTGCGCACGGCCACGCCGACGATCTGGGTGTAGGCGCCGTTGTGGTCGCTCTCGTAGTCGGTCAGCACGGCGTACAGATTCTCGTCGATCCGGCCGGGCACGTGCGCGAAGGCTCCCGGCGCTCCGGCGCGGGCCCACAGACCCCGCAACTGGGCGCGGGCCGGGTCCGCCTCCGCCGCGTTGGTCGTCCGTACGGCGTAACCGACGACGAGCGTCTCCGGACGGTCAACGATGATCACATGCTCTCCTTCCAGGCGAGGTCAATGTATCCCGTGCGCGGGCCTGCTCCGGCGGCGGCCGGGAATGCCGGAGACGACCCCTCACAACATAGGCTGGACAAACGTGCGATTCCTCAATGATGTACTGCCGCCCTACGATCTCACGTACAGCGATGTCTTCATGGTGCCGTCTCGTTCCTCGGTCGGTTCGCGCCTCGCCGTGGACCTGTCCGCCGTGGACGGCACCGGCACCACGATCCCCGTCGTCGTCGCCAACATGACGGCCGTCGCGGGCCGTCGCATGGCCGAGACCGTCGCCCGGCGCGGCGGCATCGCCGTCATTCCCCAGGACATCCCGATCGACGTGGTCACCGAGGTCGTCGAGTGGGTGAAGAACCGCGACCTCGTCCACGACACGCCCATCACCCTCACCCCCCACGACACCGTGGGCGAGGCGCTCACCCTGCTGCCCAAGCGGGCGCACGGCGCGGTCATCGTCGTGGACTGGGACAACCGCCCGGTCGGGGTGGTGACCGAGGCCGACTGCCACGGCGTCGACATGTTCACGCAGCTCTCCCAGGTCATGACCGCCTCGCCGCAGACGCTGCCGCAGGGCGTCGATCCGCAGGCCGCGTTCGAGGCGCTGCACGAGGGCCGCCACCGGCTGGCCCCCGTGGTGGACGGGGACGGCCGTCTGGTCGGCATCCTCACCCGCACCGGCGCCCTGCGCTCCACCCTCTACCAGCCCGCCGTCGACGCCCGGAACCGGCTGCGCGTCGCGGCGGCGGTCGGGGTGAACGGCGACGTGGCCGCCAAGTCCAAGGAACTGCTCGACGCCGGGGTCGACGTGCTCGTCGTCGACACGGCCCACGGCCACCAGGAGAAGATGATCTCGGCGCTGCGTGCCGTACGCGCCCTGGGGCCCTCCGTGCCGGTCGCGGCGGGCAACGTCGTCACCGCGGAGGGCGTACGCGACCTCGTCGAGGCCGGCGCCGACATCGTGAAGGTCGGCGTGGGCCCGGGCGCCATGTGCACGACCCGCATGATGACCGGCGTGGGACGGCCGCAGTTCTCCGCCGTGCTGGAGTGCGCGGCCGAGGCCCGCCGCCTCGGCCGGCACGTGTGGGCCGACGGCGGCGTGCGCCATCCCCGCGACGTCGCGCTGGCGCTCGCCGCGGGCGCCTCGAACGTCATGATCGGCTCGTGGTTCGCCGGCACGTACGAGTCGCCGGGCGACACCCGCACGGCCGCCGACGGGCGCAAGTACAAGGAGAACTTCGGCATGGCCTCGGCCCGTGCCGTACGGCTGCGCACCGCCGAGGACTCGCCCTTCGAGCGGGCCCGTAAGGCGCTGTTCGAGGAGGGCATCTCGACCTCGCGGATGTACCTCGACCCGGCGCGGCCCAGCGTCGAGGACCAGATCGACGCCATCGTGGCCGGTCTCCGTTCCTCCTGCACGTACGCCGGCGCCGCGACGCTGGAGGAGTTCCACGAGCGGGCCGTGATCGGCGTGCAGAGCTCCTCCGGCTACAGCGAGGGCATGCCACTGCACCAGAGCTGGTGACTCCTTCTATTCCGTGCAGGAATATCGGGCTCCGTCGGGGTAGTGCGTTCGTGTACCGACCGCACTACCCCGCGGAGGCGATCATGCAGTACTCCCCGGCCGGAGAGCCGGTCAGTCCGGCGGCCGACAGACGGCTGCTGGTCAGTTACGACAACTACACGGCGGCGCAGCGCGCCGTCGACACCCTGTCCGACGCAGGGTTCCCGGTGGAGAACACCGCGATCGTCGGCAGCGACCTGCGTCTCGAGGAGACCGTCACCGGACGGCTCACCAACGGCAGGGCGGCGCTGTCCGGCCTTGTCACCGGCGCGGTGTTCGGGCTCATCGTCGGCCTGTTCCTCGGGCTGTTCACCTCGGCCACGACCCCGTTCTTCGGACTGGTGCTGTGGTCGATCCTCTGGGGCGCCATCGCCGGCGCCGCCTTCGGCTTCACCAGCCACGCCTTCACCGGCGGGACGCGCGACTTCTCGTCCAGGAGCTCGATCGTCGCCGGACGCTACGACGTGCTGGTGGCCTCTCCCATGCTCGACCAGGCCCAGGCGCTGCTGCAGGGCGGCGTGCAGCCGGCCGACACCGTCGTCGTGACGCGTCCGCCGTCGGCCGGTCCCGTCACGACGGCGCCGGTCACGGCGGGTGACACCGCGCCGCAGGCCCCCGCTTTCCCGGAGACCGGGTCCCTCGCGGAGGAGGTCCGTGCGGAGGAGGTCCGTGCGGAGGAGGTCCGTGCGGAGGAAGCCCGCGCGGAGGAGGCACGGCTCGCGCGGGAGCGCGCCGAGGAGGCGCGCGACGACGACCGGGCGGGCCTGTCGAGGGGCCGTCGCGGGTAATCCTCGTCGGCCACAGGAGTTCCGACGCCTTCCCCGCCGCGCGGGGAAGGCGTCGTCGTGTCGGCCGTCACCGGTAGAGTCGTCAGCCGGCCGGAACTTCCGGCACTCCCGAAACTCTGGGCACGCGGGAAACGCGCCGCACGCAGGAGACGCGCAGCATGCGAACGCCGCTCCGGCACGGAGAGCCAAGCCGGCACAGAGCATTTCGGCGAGCAGAGCATCGGCACGTACGAGCAGGAGGCCCACGTGGCACTGGAGAAGCCCGAGATCGACTTTCCCGAAGGCGCGCCGCCCGCGGACCTGGAGATCGTCGATCTCATCGAGGGGGACGGGCCGGAGGCCAAGCCCGGGCAGAACGTGACCGTCCACTACGTGGGGGTGACGTTCTCCACGGGTGAGGAGTTCGACGCCTCCTGGAACCGCGGCCAGCCGTTCCAGTTCCCGCTCGGCGGTGGCCGGGTCATCGCCGGCTGGGACCGCGGCGTGGCCGGCATGAAGGTCGGCGGACGGCGCCGTCTGACGATCCCCCCGCACCTCGGGTACGGCAACCGCGGCGCGGGCCCCCTCATCAAGCCCGGCGAGACCCTCATCTTCGTCGTCGACCTGCTTGGGGTGGGCTGACCGGGCACCGGTGAGGCGCCCGCCGTGCTCCGCACAGGGGATAGTGGAGCCGGGGCGCGTTGAGGATGATGGCCGCGTGGACGATACCCCCCCGAACCGCGGCCTCACGCACGGCCGCCTCACGCATGGCCGTCCGCAGGACGGCCCCTTGCGAACGCCGGCTTCCGGGAGGCCGGCGTGACCGGAGCCGACGTCACAGCCACCGGCGGTCCGGCGGTCCGGGCCGGAACACCGCTCACCGGACCGCCCCGGGCCGTGCTCGCGGTCGCGGTCGCCACCGTGGCCGTGCTGCTCGCGGTCAGCCCGTGGTACGGGTACCACCGCGACGAGCTGTACTTCCGCATGCTGGGCGAACGGCCGCGGCTCGGATACTTCGACACGCCGCCGCTGACGCCGATGATCGCCCGGTTGTCCACGACGATCTTCGGAGACACGGTCGTCGCCCTGCGGATCGTCCCCGCCCTGTGCACCGGGGTCCTGGTCGTGCTCGTCGCCCTGCTGGCCCGCGAGCTGGGCGGCGGCCGTACGGCCCAGATCCTCGCCGCGGCCGGGACCGCGACCTCCGTGCTGCCTCTCCTGGCCGGGCACGCTCTGCTGACCCTCACCCCCGACCTCGTGCTGTGGAGCGCGGTCACGCTGTGCCTGCTCCGGGTGCTGCTGCGAGGGGACGGGCGCTACTGGCTCTGGGCGGGCGCGCTGTGCGGGATCGCCGCGTACAACCGGGATCTGATCGTGGTGCTGCTGGGCGGCGTCGGCCTGGGCGTTCTCGTGGCCGGTCCGCGCGAGGTCCTGCGGGACGGGCGACTGTGGGCCGGCGTCCTCCTGGCCCTGGCCGTCGCCTCGCCCAACCTGATCTATCAGGCCACGCACGACTGGCCGCAGTTCCAGATGGCCGAGGCGTTGCGGATCGACGAGGGCGCGGACAACCGGGCCGCCTTCGTCCCGCTGCAGATCGTGCTGCTCGGGCCCGCGCAGGCGGTGCTGTGCGTGGCCGGCTGGCTGCGGCTGTGGCGGAACCGGCGGGTCCGCTCCCTCGCCGTCGCCTATCCCGTCGCCTGCGCCCTGATTCTGTACGCGGGGGGCCGCCCCGACTACACCGGCGCGTTCCTGCTCTACCTGTTCGCGGCCGGCTGTGTCACGGCGGCCGGATGGCGGTGGCGGAAGACGCTCGTCGCGGCGCTGGCGATCGACGCCGTGGTCGCGGTGGTCGTGGCACTGCCGGTCGTCCCGGCCGCGTCGCTCGCGGGAACGCCGGTCGCCGCGATCAACGAGGTGGCCCGTGAGTCGGTGGGCATGCGCGACGTGGCGGCGCAGACGGCCCGGGTGGTGGACGGCCTGCCCGCCGGCGAGCGCGCCGGTGCGGTGCTGCTCGCGGGGAACTACGGCGAGGCCGGCGCGCTGCGCCGCTGGGCGGGCGAGTTCGGGCTGCCCGCGGTCTACAGCGGCCACAACGAGCTGTGGTGGTGGGGACCGCCCCCGGAGGGGACGCGGGTGGTCGTGGCCGTCGGCTACCCGCCCGCCGGCCTCCGCACCGTCTTCGCCCGCTGCACCCCGGCGGGCAGGCTGAGCGGGATGCCGGGTGAGGAACAGGGCGTGCCGATCACGGTCTGCCGCGACCCCGTCCGGCCCTGGCGCGAGCTGTGGCCGAGCGCCCGCCACTACAGCTAGCCGACCCCCGGCCTGGGCACCTGCCGCTGTGGTGAGGCAGGATTACGGTGTGTTGCTGATCGACCTTGCCAGGACGTCCGCGGCGGTCGCCGCGGACTCGGCGCGGCTCGCCAAGATCAGACATCTCGCCGAGTCGCTCGGCAGGGTGGGACCGGACGAGGCCGAGATCGCCGTCGCGTACCTGTCCGGTGAGCTGCCGCAGCGCCAGATCGGGGTGGGCTGGCGGAGCCTGTCCGACCTCCCCGATCCGCGCCAGGTCGCCACGGCGACCCTGACCCAGGTCGATGCGCTGCTCGAACGCATCAAGTCCCGATCCGGCACCGGATCGCAGGCCGCGCGCCGTGAGCTGCTCGGCGAGCTGTTCGGCGCCCTCACTCGGCAGGAGCAGTCGTTCCTGCACCGGCTGCTGACGGGCGAGCTGCGCCAGGGGGCGCTCAACGGCGTGATGATCGAGGCGATCGCCATGGCCGCGGACGTGCCCGCGGCCGAGGTGCGCCGGGCCCTGACCCTGCGCGGTTCGCTGCCCGCCGTCGGCGCGGCCGCGCTGCGCGGCGGCGTCGCGGAGCTGAAGGCGTTCCATCTGGAGGTCGGGCGGGCGGTGGCGCCGATGCTCGCGCAGAGCGCGCCCAGCGTGACCGCCGCTCTGGAGAAGGCCGGCGCCCCCGCGGCCGTGGAGTGGAAACTCGACGGCGTACGGGTCCAGGCCCACCGGTCGGGCGACCGGGTCGCCGTCTTCACGCGGACACTCGACGACATCACCGCGCAGGTCCCCGAGCTGGTCGAGGTCGTGCTCGGCCTGCCGGGGACCGATCTCGTGCTCGACGGCGAGGTCATCGCGCTGCGTCCGGACGGCCGCCCCGAGCCGTTCCAGGTCACCTCGGGCCGGGTGGCCAGCAGGACCGACGTCGCGTCGCTGCGCGCGACCGTGCCGCTGACCGCCTTCTTCTTCGACGCCCTGCGCGTCGGCGGCGCCGACCTGCTCGACCTCACCGACGAGGAGCGGCATGCCGCGCTGGAGGCCGCCGTCCCGGCCGAGCTGATCACGCCGCGGCTCGTCACGGCGGATGCCGAGGAGGCCGAGGCCTTCTTCGGCGACGCCGTACGGCGGGGCCACGAGGGCGTCGTGGTGAAGTCGCTGCGCACGCCGTACGCGGCGGGCCGGCGGGGAGCGGGCTGGATCAAGGTGAAGCCGCGGCACACGCTCGACCTGGTCGTGCTGGCCGCCGAGTGGGGCAGCGGACGGCGCCGGGGCTGGCTGTCCAACCTGCATCTCGGCGCCTACGACCCCGAGACCGGCGGTTTCGTGATGCTCGGCAAGACGTTCAAGGGCCTCACCGACGAACTGCTGACCTGGCAGACCGAGCAGTTCCTGCGGCTTGCGGAGGGGCCGGCGGACGACTACGTCGTCACGCTCAAGCCCGCGCTGGTCGTGGAGATCGCCTTCGACGGCGTGCAGCGGTCGAGTCGTTATCCCGGCGGCATGGCACTGCGGTTCGCCCGGGTTCTGCGCTACCGGCCCGACAAGCGTCCCGAGGAGGCCGACACGGTGGCCGCGGTCCGCGCCCTCATGCCCTGACCCGCCTCCATGCCCTGATCCGCTCTCACGCCGCCAGACGCCCCGTTCGCCCCGCCGCCTCCGGTCGCCATCCGGCCACTTTCCGGGCCGCCGGAATCACGTCACACGCCGTCACTTCACGAGGCGGATGGTCAGCGGGTAGCGGAACTCGGTGCCGGCGAGCGCCGACACCCCGCCGACGACGCACAGGACCAGTCCGACGACCCAGATGACCGGCAGCAGGACGACCCCGACGACGGTGAACGGCAGGAGCACCGTCGCCCCCAGCATCGTGAGGTGGAAGTTGAGCGACTCCACCGCGTGCTTCCTTATGTAGGGGGACGTCCGTCCCGCGGTGACCATCATCAGCAGCGGGCCGATGATGAACAACCCCAGCAGTGCGAACAGGTGCGAGGCCGCACCTCCGACCCGGTCTCCCCCGTCCGGGGCCGCGGAGCGGTACGACGAGGGTGGCCGGGGGACGTACGCCGGGCGGGTCCCGTACAGGTCGTTCATGATGGGCACGAGATCGGCGTGGGTGCGCGCGGTCATCGCCAGGTGCAGCCGCTCGTCCATCTCGTGCTTGTCGAGCCTGCCCTCGGCGTAGGCCGCTTTGACGTGCTCGACAACCTGTTCACGGTCCTGATTGGTGACGCGCAAATTGGGGTGTGGCATCGGGGCCCGGCCCTGCCACTGTGGTGTCACCGCTGCGGGCATCACAGCATCGCCTTCCGTCGATCGACTGCTCGGCTCTCTTCGAGTCTGCCTCCATCTTGTGCCGCGTACGCACCCGACGGCATCAGGGACATCCCCGACATCGCCCCGAGACCAATCCCTTAACTCCATCGTGATCCACGGCGATGTATACAAGCACTATGAGATGGCGAGATCGCTATGGGCTCCGGCGGCGCCGGGGTGCCCGCGTGGCCAAGTTCGACCGCGAGGCGACCGACGCCGACGTCGAGGCCCTCATCGAGTTCGCCAAGACCCGGCGTGGAGTCGAGTTCTACGTCGAGCCCGAGACCTTCGCGACCGACACCACCGCGGTGGCCGTGGCTCACGACGGAGAGTGGACCCGCCGCCGCGTCGGATCTCCCGCCGTGATCGCCAAGGTCGCCAGGGATCTCGCCCTTCCCGTGTACGACGTGCAGCTCACCGGGTACCCCGCCCGGATGCGGGCCTACAACGAGCGCCGCCGTCAGGCTCAGGACGGCGGCCCGGTCTGACGGCCGCCCACGCCTGATCCTCCCCGCCCGCGCGGCACCGCCTCCGGCTTCGCGCGCGCGATCCGGGTCCCGGTCGGCGCCGATGCCGGGCCGGTCAGGTCCCGGGCCAGCAGCGCGCGCAGCGGCGCGAGCCACGCCGCACGGGGAGGACCCATCTCGTCGTCGAGCTCCTCGGGTGTCGGCATGCGGTCGCGGAGCATGGCGGGGGACATCATGTGCGCCAGGGCCTGCCGGAGAAGGAGCGCCATCGAATAACCGGGGTCGGAGGCGAGCGCCCGCTCCAGCGCCATCCCCGCGAGCGCGCACTCCCCCCGGTGCCAGGCCGCGGCCGCGAGCAGCGAGGCCGCGGGCGCGACGTGTCCCGGCTCCAGCCGGCGGGTGAGGTCGCGCCACAGCGCGACGTGCGCGTCACGATCGTCGATCAACGCCCACGCCTCGTCCCGCACCCTGACCACGGCGAGGTCGAGCCCGAGCCGGGCCGCCGCGTCGTCGTCCAGCCGGCCTCCCGAGTCGTACAGCCCGATGGCTCCGCGCACCCGCGCCAGCCCCTCGGCCACGAACCGCGCGGCCAGTTCGTCGGCGGCCGGTTCGGTGGCCGGTTCGTCGGCGGCCAATTCATCGGCGGCCAGTTCATCGGTGACCGGTCCCCCGGGCTCGTGCACCGCCCGCAGGCCCGCCATGACACGGAGGGTGACCTGCCGCATCGCCGCCCCGTCGCAGCGCTGGACCGAGCGCCGCAGGCTGCCCCTGTCGGGCAGGGCGACCAGCCCGTGCATCACGGCCTCGGCGGAGACGTGGCTGCGCTCGGTGTCGTACGGCGTGCCCTCCGCGGGACAGCAGGTCGCGCTGTCGCAGGAGTAGGACCAGTAGCGGCCGCCTTCGGCCCGCAGGCTCTCGGTCACCCTGATGCCCGCGGCACGCAGCAGCCGGGTCACCGTGTCCACGGCGGGGGTCACCACGGCGCCGGAACCGTACCCCACGACGAAGACGGCGGTCACCGACTCGCGGCGCATCAGCGGGACCAGCCGGTCGAGGTCCCCGGAGGCGGCCGGCAGGTCCCAGCGCGTCGTCAGCCGCACCTGCGGGCCGGCGAAGCCGGTCACGACGAGGCTGTCAGAGGGGTGGAACCCGACGAGGTAGGGCACGGCGGCGAGGATGTCCGCCGGCGAGGAGAGCACGAGCTTCGGGATCGTCATGGCCGCAAGCCTCGCCGGACGGCCGCGCCCCACGACGGCCGAAGCGCGTTCTGGGGACAGCCGTCCCCCTGTGGACAACGCGCACGCCCGGACAGCCCGGCAGCCGGAAAACCGCTGGCACCGGACAGGGCCCGCGGCCTACACTCGGCGCCATGTCTCTGCCCCGGATTTCCTAGCTCGGACACCCGCCTTCGCGCCACCCGTGTGTCCTTGAGCTTCTCCGGAGCGTAAACCAATGATCACCCTTCGCGGTGTCGACGTGCGCGTCGGCGCCCGTCTCCTGCTGTCGGACGTCACCGCCCACGTCGCCCCCGGCGACCGAGTCGGCCTGGTCGGCCGCAACGGCGCGGGCAAGACGACCCTGTTGAAGACCCTGGCCGGCGAACTGCCACCGGCCGCGGGCACCATCACCCGGACCGGCCCGGTCGGCTATCTCCCGCAGGATCCCGCGGCCGCCGATCCGTCCCTCACCGTCGCCGGCCGCATACTGTCGGCCCGGGGCCTGGACGAGGCCGAGCGCGCGCTGCGCGCCGCCGAGGCGGCCATGGCCGACCCCGCCCTGCAGGAGCGGGCGATGCGGCGGTACGTCCGGGCCGAGGCCGACTTCGAGGCCCGCGGCGGGTACGCGGCACAGGCCGAGGCCGCCCGCATCGCCGCCGGGCTCGGCATGCCCGACCGGGTCATGACCCAGGCGGTCGGCACGCTGTCCGGCGGGCAGCGCCGCCGGGTGGAGCTCGCCCGCATCCTGTTCGCCGGGCAGGGCACGCTGCTGCTCGACGAACCCACCAACCATCTGGACGCCGACTCGATCGCCTGGCTCCGCTCGTTCCTCGCGAGCCGCGGCGGCGGGCTGGTCCTGATCAGCCACGACACCACGCTGCTCGACGACACCGTGAACCGGATCTGGCACCTCGACGCCGACCGCGCCGCGCTGGAGGTGCACAACACCGGCTGGCGCACCTATCTGTCCGACCGCGACGCCGTCGAGCGAGGGCGCGCCCGGCAGCGGGCGGTCGCCGAACGCAAGGCCGCGGCGCTGCACGCCCAGGCCGACAGGATGCGCGCCGGCAAGTCGACCGCCGTACGGGCCAAGGAGATGGCGCGCAGGGCCGACCGCATGCTGGCCGCGGTGGAGCCGGCCCGCCGCGCCGAGAAGGTCGCCCGCATCCGGCTGCCCGAGCCCGCCCCCTGCGGCCGCAACCCGCTCGGCGCGATCAGCCTGACCAAGGCGTACGGCGACCTGCGTGTGCTCACCGGCGTGGACCTGGCCGTGGACCGGGGCAGCCGGCTCGTCGTGCTCGGGCTGAACGGCGCGGGCAAGACCACGCTGCTGCGGATCCTGGCCGGGCGGGAACGCCCCGACTCGGGCCGCGTGGTGCACGGGCCCGGCCTGCGGCTGGGCTACTTCGCGCAGGAGCACGACACGCTCGACCCCGCGCGCACCGTCGCCCAGAACCTCGCCGCCGCCGCGCCGCAGCTGGGCGACGGCGAGGTGCGCCGGATCCTCGGATCGTTCCTGTTCGGCGGCGACGACGCGGGCAAGCCCGCGGGCGTGCTGTCGGGCGGCGAGAAGACCCGCCTGGCCCTGGCCACCCTGGTCAGCTCGCAGGCCAACGTGCTGCTGCTGGACGAGCCCACCAACAACCTCGACCCGGCGTCACGGGACGAGGTGCTGGCGGCGGTCGCCTCCTACCAGGGCGCCGTCGTGATGGTCACCCACGACGAGAAGGCAGTGGAGGCCCTGCGCCCCGACCGCGTCCTGCTGCTGCCGGACGGCGTCGAGGACATGTGGAACCCCGGTTACGCCGGTCTCGTGTCCCTGGCCTGACCTTCCGGTGCCTGATTGCCCGGGACGGTCGCCGGCGCCAGACGCATGCGGACGAGCATGGCGGCGCCGGCGACCGCGCCGGGCATCACGACGACGCTGACGAGCGGCACCGCGAACGCGAGGAAGAGCGGCACGCCGAACCCGAGCGAGACGGACATGTTCGATCGGAGCAGGGCGAAGCGCTCCTTTCGCCGCAGGCCCCGGCGTTCCATCGCCAGGGCGGTCAGTTCGACCGTGAGGAAGAACCCGGAGACGAGCGCCCCCACCACCGGCACCACGGTCTGCCCGACGACCGGCACGAAGCCGAGCACGAACAGCGGAATCGTGAACAGCAGGACATACCAGAGCGTGACGAGACTGTCGCGGATCGACCGGAGCAGAGACCCCCAGAAAGGCAGGTCACCGCCGCGGGGGAACCCGCCGAGGTCCTCCTCGACCTTCTCCGACAGCTTCTCGTAGAACGGGTCGCCGATCACGAGCGTGACGGCGGTGAACGTCAGCACGGAGAGCGCGAGACCCACCACGAAGATCATCACGCCGACCAGCGTGCGGAACGCGTCGCGCCAGCCCCAGTCGTCCGCGAACGGCGTCGCCCAGGCCGCCACGTCCGTCGCGTGCGTGCCCAGCCAGACCAGCGCCACGGCGTAGAGGACCAGCGCGATCAGGGCCGGAATCAGCCCGAACAACCACCAGCGGGGATTGCGGGCGACCCACCCGAGACCCCGGAAACAGAACCCGACTCCCTCGGCGAAACCGCCGACGCCGCGCCGTCCGGCGGGCCGTCCGATGCCACTCATGGCGGGCAGGCTAGCGCCAAAGCCGCGTCACCGACACCATGCCCAGCCGAGTGAAAAGGCGGCGAAGCAGGGGCAGCGAGATGCCGAGCACGTTGCCGTGGTCGCCCTCGATGCCCTCCACGAACCAGCCGCCCAGGCCGTCGAGCGTGAACGCCCCCGCCACGTGCAGCGGCTCGCCGCTGGCGGCGTACGCCTCGATCTCCTCGTCCGTCGGCGTGCCGAACCGCACCACGGTGGCGGCGACCTCGGACTCCATGCCGCTCCCGGCCACGTCCTTGACGCAGTGCCCGGTCAGCAGCCGGCCGGTCCTGCCCCGCATCATGTGCCAGCGGCGCACCGCCTCCTCTGGCGTCCCGGGCTTGCCGTACGCGACGCCGTCGAGTTCGAGCACCGAGTCGCAGCCGATGACGATGCCGTTGCCGAGCGTCCGCGACACCGCGACGGCCTTGGCCACCGCCAGTTTCAGGCAGAGCTCCTCGGGGGTGCCGGCCGTTATCGCGTCCTCGTCGACGCCGCTGACGATCACCTTCGGATCGAGCCCGGCCGATCTCAGCACTCCGAGCCGAGCGGATGAGGCGGAGGCGAGTATCAGATCCGTCACACATCGAAGCCTAGTCGCTTCTACGATGCCTCTTCGTCGTCAAGACTTTGCAACGAGAGGACATATGTGTCAAATCACAGCGTCAAGGAGCGGATGAGCTACTGGTTCGACAACACCATGGCCAAGGGCACGACCGCCCTGATCGGCTGGCTGGCCCTGGTGTCCCTGGCCCTGGTCGTGGTGGTGAGCGTCCTCACCATCTGGCTCACCCCCGGTGAGGCGCTCAGGCACGACGGCTGGCCGGGGGTCCTGTGGCTGTCGCTCATGCACGCGCTCAGCCCCGGCAAGATCTCCGGGGACGCCGGAACCGCGCCCTTCCTCGCCATCATGCTGGGCGCGTCCCTCGGCGGCATCTTCATCGTCAGCATCCTCGTGGGTGTGCTCTCCACCGGGCTGCGCAGCAAGATCGAGGAGCTGCGCAAGGGCCGTTCACGCGTCATCGAGAGCGGCCACACCGTCATACTCGGCTGGTCGGAGCAGCTCTTCACCATCGTCTCCGAACTGGTGAAGGCGCAGGCCAGCCAGCGCGGGTCGGTCATCGCCATCCTGGCCGACAGGGACAAACCGGCCATGGAGGACGCCATCCGGGCCCGGGTCGGCGACACCGGCGGAACGCGCCTGGTGTGCCGCACCGGCAGCCCCACCGAGCCGGCCGATCTCGCCCTGATGAGCCTGAACACGGCGCGCACGGTGGTGGTGCTGTCCCCCGAGCAGGACGACCCGGACGCGCAGGTCATCAAGACCCTGCTCGCGCTGGCGAAGCGGCCCGGCGACCATCCTCCCGTGGTCGCCGCCATCGCGTCCTCGCGCACCATGCCGGCGGCCCGGCTGGCCGGCGGGCCCGGCGTCCACCTGGTCGACAGCGACGACATCGCCGCCCGGCTGATCGTGCAGTCGTCCCGCCAGTCCGGCATGTCCGTCATCTGCATGGACCTGCTGAACTTCGACGGCAACGAGATCTACCTGCGCCGCGACCCCGCCCTCGCCGGCAGGTCGTACGCCGAGGCCCTCGGCGCGTACGCGACCGCGGCCGTTCTCGGCCTGCGCACGCCCAAGGGCGTGACGCTCAACCCGCCGCCGGACACGGTGATCGGGGCGCCCGACGAGCTCGTCGTGCTCGCCCAGGACGACTCGCTCATCCGGGCGGCGAGCGGCACGGCGCCCGCCGACGAACGGCACATCGTCAGCACGCCCGTCCGCGAGCCGGCTCCCGAGCGGACGCTCATGCTCGGCTGGAACGACCGGGCCGCGCGGATCATCCGTCACCTGGACGGATACGTGACCCCCGGGTCGGTCCTCGACGTCGCGGGCGACCACCCCGGCGCCGGCCGCGGCCTGACGGACCTGCGCAACCTGACGGTGAACGTAAAGGATTGCGACGGCACCGACAGGCACGCCCTGGAGTCCCTCGGCGTCGGCGTCTACCAGCACGTCATCGTGCTCTCCGACGACCGGTTCGACCCGCGCCACGCCGACACCCGCACGCTGATGACGCTGCTGCAACTGCGGGACATGCAGGCGACCCTCGGTGAGACGTACTCGATCGTGAGCGAGATGCACGACGAGAACAACCGCTCGCTCGCCGAGGTCACCGAGGCCGACGACATCGTGATCAGCGACACCGTCATCGGCCTGCTGCTCGCGCAGCTCGCCGAGAACGCGCACCTCGCCGAGGTCTTCGGGCAGCTGTTCGACTCCGCCGGCGCGGAGGCCTACCCGCGGCCGATGGAGAACTACGTGACGACGGGCGGGCCCGTCGCCTTCCAGACGATCGTGGAGTCGGCCCTGCGCCGGGGCGAGACCGCGATCGGATATCGCGTGGCGGCCGAGGTCGGGGAGCCGCCCCACTACGGCGTCGTGCTCAACCCGGACCGGTCACGGCCGCTGACGTTCGCTCCCGGCGATTCCGTGATCGTCCTGGCCGAACGCTGAGCCCGGGTCGTCCCCACCGCTCACTCGCCGAGGCCGGCGCGGCGGGCGCGCACCACCGCCTGCGCCCGGTCGGCCACCTGGAGCTTGGCGAAGACGGACGTCAGGTGGTTCTTCACGGTCTTCTGGCTGAGAAACAGGGCGCGGGCGATCTCCGCGTTCGACTTGCCGGACGCGAGCAGGTCGAGGATCTCCCGCTCCCTGGCGGTCAGCTCGGGGAACGGCGTGACGTCCGGGCCCGGCGCCAGGAACCTGCGGATGCGCCGGGCCACCGCGGGGCCGTACACGGCCTCGCCCCGGGCGACGGCCCGGACGGCGGCGATGAACTCCGCCCCGCCCGTGCCCTTGAGGACGTAGCCCCGCGCGCCCGCCCGCAGCGCGGCGAACACCGACGCGTCGTCCTCGCTCATCGTCAGCACGAGCACGCCGAGAGCGGGATCGCGGTCGATCAGCCGGCGGGTGGCCTCGATCCCCGAGGTGCCCGGCATCACCAGGTCCATCACGACCACGTCGGGCCGCAGCGACAGGGCGAGGGCGACGGCCTCGTCGCCGTCTCCCGCCTCGCCCACCACCTGGGCGCCGCCGACCTGTTCGAGCAGCGCCCGCAGGCCGTGCCGCAGCAGCGGGTGGTCGTCCACCAGCAGGACTCGCACCGGCGCGGCCGCCTCGGAATCGGCCGTCAGGTCGGCCGTGTGGTCGGCCTGGGCGTCGGCCGTGGGGTCGATCACAGCGGCAGCACCGCCTCCACCGTCGTGCCCGCCCCGGAGGCGGACGTCCTGCGCAACACGCCGCCGAGTTCCGCGGCGCGCTCTCTCATGCTGCCCGATCCCACGCCCTCGACGAGCGGGTCGGGCAGTCCCCGGCCGTCGTCGCGGACGCGCAGGACCAGTCCGTCCCGCTCGATTCTGGCGACGATCTCGATGGTCCGGGCCCGCGCGTGACGCAGGGCGTTGGCCAGGGCCTCCTGAGCGATGCGGTAGGCCGCCACCTCGACCGCGGCGGGCAGCTCGGGCAGCGGCTCCGGCACCCGGACCGTGACGACCGGGCCGGCCTCCACCGCCTCCTCCGTGTCCAGGGCCAGGTCCTCCAGGGCGCCGGCCAGCCCGAGCTCGTCCAGCGCCGGCGGACGCAGGTCGTGGACGATCCTCCGCACGTCGCCGACGAGGCCCTGGACGAGCTGCCCAACCTCCGACAGCGACGACCGCATGGCCGGCGACATGTCCGCGGCGGTGGCCTCTATCACTTCGAGCCGTACGCCGATGGCGGCCAGGCCGGGCCCGAGACCGTCGTGGAGGTCACGGCGGAGCCTGCGCCGTTCCTCCTCCCTGGCGATGACCAGCCGCTCCCGCGACGTCTGCACCTCCCTGGCGAGACGCACGGCGGCAAGGGCGACCGCGAGCTGGCGGGCGAGGTCGTCGAGCACGGCCAGGTCGGCAGCCGACAGGGCCTCACCCGGCGAACGGGGGGCCGCGCGCAGTTCCCCCTCCACGTGTCCGCCCACCACGAGCGCGAGCCGTACGCCGTCGACGGGGACACCGCCCTCGACGCAGACCGGTGTGCCGTCGGCGGCGAGCACGGCGACCGCGGGCAGCCGCAGCGTGTGCGCCACAGTCTCCGCCGCGCGGTCGAGCAGCCGCGTCGGGTCGGCCGACGACTCCAGGCGCTGGCCGAGCAGGGACAGCGCGGCGGCCGGGTCGCCCCGGTTGCCGAACAGCAGACGGCCGACGGCCCGCTGCGCGGCGTCGCGTGCGGGCGCGAACGCCACCGCGACGACGGCGGTGGCGGCGAGCGGTTCGAGCAGTCCGCTCCCGGTTCGCAGAAGCGTGCCGATCGTGGCCACGGTGACCAGGTAGGCCCCCAGCAGCACGACCGTGACCAGCGCGTACACGACGGTGCGCCGGATCAGCACCTCGATCTCGAACAACCGGTAGCGGAAGATCGAGACCGCCGTGGCCGCGAGGAACAGCGGCAGTGCCGCGGCCTGCAGCCACACCCCCACCGGCGGGTCGGGCGGCAGCAGGTTGTCGGCGACGACCGAGAGCCCCACCGCGACGACGGCCGCGAACACCGGCAGGAGGCGGCGCCTGTTGTCCGAGCGCGTGACCCGGGTGGCCAGCGCCGCGACCCCCGACATGGCCAGCCCGGTCACCACCACGCCGAAGGCGGCCTCCGCGACGGGATCCGTGGGAACGAACCCGAAAGAGCTGGGCACGTCGTGTCCCCAGACCCAGACGCGATCGCGGAGCATGAGCATGACCTGGAGCACCGCCATCGCGGCGACGGCCGTGGCCAGCACCGGCCGCCATCGTGGCGACGGCAGCCGTCCGTCGGGAAGCAGTAGCGGCAGCAGCAGGAGCGGCCCGAAACCGGTGAAGAACACCCAGTTGGTCACCCATGCGGCGAGCAGGGCGCCCGGCAGCCTGTACGACTGGGCGTACGCGGCGTATCCCCCGGACAGCGCCTGGAGTGCGAGCCCCGCGCCACTCAGGCAGAACAGCCACCCGATGGGGTGCCGCGGCCATCGCGACAGGATCAGCACGCCGACCGCGGGGTAGGTCATGCCGACGACCGCGTCGAGCACCAGATAGGTGCTGTCGGGCACGGGCACGGCCGTGGTGAGCGCGATGCCGGCGACGACGGCCGTCCCGCACAGGACGGGGATTGCCCAGAGCCATCGGGGCCTCGCACCACTTCGCATCAGGACATCATTGGACATTCCTCACCTCGACGGGAATGGGACCAGGGTCCCGTCCCATCCGGGACCCCCTTGGGCCTCGGTGTCGGGACGGGAACGGGACCCGGCCCTCAGGCGGACGGGACCGCCGGGGCGCTGGAATCGGCCCATGCGAACGAACACGTCAACCGCCATCCCCATCGAGGCCACCACACCCGCTACCGTCCGCAGGCCGCGGCTCGCCGTATACGGCGTCACCCTGGCCGCCCTCGTGCTGCCCGTCGTGGCCCTCGCCGTCTCACAGGGCGCCGATCTCAACCGGATCGGCGACGCCCCGATCGGCACCCAGATCGCCGTCTACAGCCAGGCGTTCATGCCCGCGCTCGCCGCGCTCGTCGCGTGCCTGGCCGGTGGCGGTGTCCACGCCGTGGACTGGGGTTTCCACCGGGTGCCCTGGCGCACGATCGCCGCCGCGTGGGCCGTGCCCGTCCTCGGCACCGGCCTCGCGTACGGCACCGCCTGGCTGACCGGCGCCGCCCGCTTCGATCCGGGCAACCTCGCCGCGTCCATCGGGCTGAATCCGGCGCTCGGCGTGGTCCTCGGCCTCGTTCCCGGTGTGGCGCCGTTCGTCGTCCTGGCGCTCGGCGAGCAGCTCGGCTGGAGTTCCCTGCTCGTCACGAGGCTCGGCGCGCGCAGGAGCCCGGCCGCGACGGCGGTGATCCTCGGCCTGGCCTGGGCCTCGTTCCACTATCCCCTGATGCTGTTCGTGCCGGGGGCGGTGGAGGAGGGCGTGCCGGTGCCGTACGCGCTGCTGATGTTCACGCTCCAGACGGTCACGCTGGCCTTCCCGCTCGTGTGGCTGCGCCTGCGCACGCGGAGCATCTGGCCGGTCCTGGTGCTCCACGCCACGATGAACGCGTCGCTGTACTTCGTGGCCGAGGCGATGACGTCGGCGCACGACAGGTCGGCCTGGATGGTCGGCGAGGGCGGCGCCCTCACCACCGCCGGGCTGGCGGTGGCCGTGCTCCTGACCAACCGCCTGTGGCGGCGCCCGCGCTCCTGCTAGAGCGCCTTGACGGACGACATCACCGTGTTGATGTCGCGCCAGCGCTTCTTCTGGCCGTCGGGGATCGTGACGAACACGACGGCGGGCTTCTTCTCCGGCACGTCCACGAGGGCCAGCGCCGCCGCGGAGACCCGCTTCCTGCCCTTGAGCGTGTAATGCACGGTGTAGCCCAGCAGCCAGCCCTTCCGCTTGCCCGCCTTGATGGGCTGGGACGCCGTCCAGGTGATCGTCGCCCCCGAGGGGTGGTGGTTCAGGGTCCACCGGGCGGCCAGCAACGCGGTGTCGCGCAGCGTCTCCTGCTCCGGAGTCGGCACGGGGCAGGAGACCAGCATCCCCCGGTACGACGCGCCCTTCACCTTGGGCAGCAGCTGGCGGGAGGCGAACGGCGCGGGCGTGGCGAGCGCCCACGCCTTGAAGCGGGGCAGGGCGACCCCGGATCGGCGGTCCTTGATCAGGCCGTGGGGCTTCGCCGCCCGGCCGGGCAGGCGGCGAAGCCGCCGGTCTCCCTTGGGCAGGGCGGGCACGCGGGGATCGTTCAGGGCCGCCGCCAGCGCGGGATCCACGGTGTCCGGGCCGGCCGTCGAACCGGCCGTCGAACTGGCCTCCGGACTCGCGGCGGGACTGGACAGGGGGCTGAGACCGGGCGTGGCCGCGGCGCCCGCGGCCGGCGCGGCGGCGCTCGACACGGACGAGGCCGTCACGGCCGAGGGCAGGCCGGCCGCGGTGGTGTGACGTGGCGCGGTGATCGTGCCGGCGGAGCCGTCCCGGCTCACCAGCACGGCGGTCGCGCCCGCCCCCAGGACGACGACCCCCGCCGCGACCGCGAGCACCCGGTAGACCACCCGCATCGGCAGGTCCCCGAGCCTCTTGGGAGAGCTCGCCGGCGGCGCCGGCTCAGGGACCGTGATCTTCGGGAGCGGAGTGGTCTCGGCCTCGGCCGCTATGTAAGAGGGGACGGCCTTCGTCCCATAGTCCCCACGTGACACGATCGGGAGCGTACGGCATATCCCGGTATTTCGGGTGCCTTCCCCATCACACTTCGGGAACGCCCGCCCGCAGCCAGGGCGCGTCGGCCACGACCGTCGCGGAGCCCGGTTCGATCTCGGTGAACCCCGCGTCCCTGACCACCGGAAGCCCGCTCGCGCCCAGTGCCTCCCACCGAGCCGGGCCGGCCGTCCTGACCCGTACGGCGAAGCCGCTCTCGCGCCAGGCCGCCCGGTCCGCCTCGCCCGCGCCCCACCAGGCGAACTGGGCGCCGTGGCCCGCCTGGGCCATCGCCTTGCCCGCCGTCATCTGCAGACGGGGGTTGATCCAGAGCACCACGTCACCGGGACCCGCCTCCGGCGGGGTCACGTCATCGGACAGCTCCGTGCCCGACACCTGCAACCGGGCGAGGTCGCGCGGCCAGTCGTCGAGCGGCACGGGAGGATGCACCCGCACCTCGGCCGTACCCACCGTGACGGTGATGCCGGGCAGGGCGAGCGCCCGCCGCCACTCCGCGCCGCGGGCCCGCCTGACGACCTTCCTGATCCGGCCGTCCTGCCACTCCGCGACCTCCTGCGGCCACTCACCGTTCTCCGCGCTGTCGAGCAGGCGCACCACGGCCGTCGCGGCCGCCTCCAGCGCGTCGGTGCGTCGCGGCGGCGCGGCCCGCTCGATGCGCACGACCAGGGGAAGAACGCGTTCGGTCACCCGACAAGGATCCCAGCTTCCCGGCGGTCCCGGACACGCGTGACGATACGGGACGACATGACCGCTGCCAGCAGGCACAGCGCGCCCGCGCCGTACCACGCCAAGTTGTAGTTTCCCAGGTGGTCGCGGGTGACCCCGGCCACGGTGGCGACGACTGCCGCGCCGACCTGGTGAGAGGCGAAGACCCACCCGAACACCACCGAGCCGTCAGCACCGAAGATCTTGCGGCACAACGCGACGGTCGGCGGCACGGTGGCCACCCAGTCGAGGCCGTAGAAGACGATGAAGACGAGCATGCTCGGCTCGGCCGTGGCGGCGAACAGCCGCGGCAGGATCAGCAGCGACAGCCCGCGCAGCGCGTAGTAGACGACGAGCAGGATCCGCGAGTCCACCCGGTCGCTCAGCCAGCCGGAAAAGACGGTGCCGGCGATGTCGAAGACCCCGATCACGGCGAGCAGCGAGGCGGCCGTGGTCTCCGGCATGCCGTGGTCGTGGGCGGCCGGGATGAAGTGGGTGCCGACCAGGCCGTTCGTGCTCGCGCCGCAGATGGCGAAGCCGACCGCGAGATACCAGAAGCGCCGGGTCCGGGCGGCGTCCCGCAGCACGCGGACGGCCCGCGCGGCGGCGCCCCTGGCCGGCGTGCGCACGACCGGCTCGGTCGCGCCCAGCGCGGTCAGGCCGATCTCCTCGGGGGTGTCGCGAATCAGGAACCACACGAGCGGGACGACGGCGAGCGCGGCCGCCGCCACCGTGACCGAGGCCCACCGCCAGCCCTGTGTCTCGGCCAGGTGCGCGAGCACCGGCAGGAAGACGAGCTGTCCCGTCGCGCCGCCCGCCGTCAGCACACCGGTGACCAGGCCGCGGTGCCGTACGAACCAGCGGTCGGTCAGCGTGGCGGCGAAGACGAGCGCCATCGAGCCGGTGCCGAGCCCGACCAGGACGCCCCAGAGCGCGACGAGCTGCCAGCTCGCGGTCATGTACACGGTGAGGCCGCTGCCCACCGCCACCAGCAGCAGGGCGCAGGCGACGACGCGGCGCATGCCGAACCGGTCCATGAGCGCCGCCGCGAACGGCGCGCACAGCCCGTAGAGCATGAGGTTCACCGAGACCGCGAGCGAGATGGTGCCCCTCGTCCAGCCGAACTCGTCCTCCAGCGGCGTGATCATCACGCCCGGCGTGGCGCGGAACCCGGCCGCCCCGATGATCGCGACCAAGGCGACGGCGGCGACGATCCACGCACGATGCAGCGACTTCATGGCGAGCATCCTCCCATTGGTCCGCCTTCGGAGACAGTGGCCGGGAGGTCAACATGTGAAAGAATCGGGCCATGGATTCCGCCGTGCACCGCGTCGCCGTCCTGGCCCTGGACGACTTCGCCACCCTCGACCTGGGTATCCCGGGTCAGGTGTTCTGGGCCGCCCGCGACCGCGGCCCGCTGTACGAAGTGGTCACCTGCACCCCAGGGGGCCGCCCGGTGCGGAGCCGTGCGGGCTACGGCGTGGTCCCCGACCACGATCTGAGCGTGCTCGCGACGGCGGACACGGTGGTGGTGCCGGGCATCCACAGCGGTCCGCCGCTGGAGGACGGCACGCTCGACGACGAGGTGCGCGCGGCCCTGTGGGACGCCGCCGGGCGTGCCCGGCTCATCTCGATCTGCACCGGAGCCTTCGTGCTGGCCGCCGCCGGCCTGCTGGACGGGCGTCCCGCCACGACCCACTGGCGCAACGCCGCCGAGTTCCGCAGGCTGTTCCCCCGCGTACGGCTCGATCCCGACGTGCTGTTCATCGACGACGGCGACGTGCTGACCTCGGCGGGGGTGGCGGCGGGCATCGACCTGTGCCTGCACGTCATCCGGCGCGACCACGGCAGCGAGGTGGCCAACCGCACCGCCCGCCGATGCGTCACCCCGCCGTTCCGCGAGGGCGGCCAGGCCCAGTTCATCGAGCGGCCGCTGCCCGACCCCGCCGGGACGACCACAGCGCCCACCCGGGCGTGGATGCTCGAGCACCTGGAGGAGCCGGTCAACCTGGCCGCCCTGGCCGCGCACGCCCGCATGAGCGTGCGGACGTTCACCCGCAGGTTCCGCGAGGAGACCGGCCTCAGCCCGGCGAGGTGGCTCGCCGCGCAGCGGATCGCGCACGCCCGGCACCTGCTGGAGACCACCGACCTACCGGTCGACGCGATCGCCGGGAAGGCCGGGTTCGGCAGCGCGGTCTCACTCCGCCAGCACCTCCACGCCGCCGTCGGGGTCTCTCCCCTGGCCTACCGGCAGACGTTCCGCACTCCCGCCGCGCTCGGCTGATCGGTGCCGACCACTGGCCGGAGTCAGCGGCGGTTGCCGGCGGAAGGGCCGCGCCAGGCGTACGGGTTGCCCGACCGGCGTCCGGGCTCGCGGAGCGCCGGTGTGTTCACGGGCTGCTGTTTGCGGGCCCGCCGCTTGCGCATGAAGAACCAGCCGATACCGAGCAGGACCATCCCGATCGGCGTGCGCGCCAGCCAGCGGGTGACGACGAGTTGCAGGATCCTCTTCATGACACTCGCCCCTACCCGGCGCGAGTGCGGCCATGTGTCCCGGAGGCTTCGGTGAACAGGACCTATCAGGCTCTGTCCTTCGACGGGGACGGAACGTTGTGGAACTTCGAGGCCGCGATGAGCCGCGCACTCGAGGATGCAGCTCGGCTTCTCCGCGCGTCTGGAGTCAGCGGGCCCGAGGGGCCGATAACCGCGAACTGGCTGCGTGAGGTGCGTGACTCGATCGCCCGCCTCGACGCCTATCGCGGTCGGAGCATGGAGAAGATCCGGCTGGCGTCCTTCGAGGCGGCCCTGACGCACTGCGGACACGCCGATCCCGCGCTGGCCCGCGATGTGTACGACGTCTACATGCGCGCCCGGTGGGAGCGGTTGCGCGCCTACGACGACGCACTGGACAGTCTGAATGATCTGAAATCGCGCTATCGCCTCGCGCTCGTCACCAACGGCAACACCCACCCCCACCGCGTGGGCCTGGACGGCGTCTTCGAGACGGTGGTGGTCGCCGCCGAGTGCGGACTTCACAAACCGGACCCGACGATCTACCGCTTCATGCTGGATCGGATGCGGCTCGACGCCCGCGACGTCCTGCACGTGGGCGACGATCCCATCGAGGACGTGATCGCCGCTCGCAGGGCCGGATTGGACACCGTCTGGATCAATCGCGACCACCTGGAATGGACGCACGAGGAAGAGCCGCCCGTGGCTGTGGCGGACCTACGTGGGCTCGTCCTGCGACTCGCCGCGGCCCGCTGACCGCCGGTGGGTCGGCGGTATCGCGAAACCGAAGGTCTCACTCAGCGCGTGGACGTCTTCGAGGTCCTTCTCGGCAGGGGGGTACGCCGTTTTGAAGGCGAACATCCACTCCGGGGCGACGCAGTCCACGGCATGGCCGTCGATCATGCCGTGGCCGGTGAGTGAGCCGTAGGGATACACGATCCCGTAGACGTTCCTGCCCGACTCGTCGTATTCGAAGACGTGCACGTCGATACCGCGGCCCCGTTCATCGGTCACGACGTAGTTCCAGGCGCTGTCGTTGTCGTCGCGTCTCTTCGTGTATCCGAGACCCTTCATGTGTTCGATGAACCGCTCTTCGTCCTTGCGGTCGAGCGCCACGTCGAGGTCCGGGTGCTCTCTCGTCTGCTCGCCGAGGAGGGCGTCGACGCACCAGCCGCCGTCGATCCAGATTCTCACGCCGTTGCCGGCGAGATGACGGTAGATGCCGGAGACCGTTGCCGCGTCCATCGGAACGCCGAGAGCCGCCCTCCGGACGGAGGACGGCTCTTTGGATGATCCAACCATGGTGGAGCTATGGGGATTCGAACCCCAGACCCCTTCCATGCCATGGAAGTGCGCTACCAGCTGCGCTATAGCCCCTTGCCACACCGCCTGGGCGATGCTCAGCCAGTGTATAGGACTTCGGCGGCGTGGGCGTAACCGACAGAAGCGGAGGAGATCACAACCCCCGTCGGCACACCGCAGGGCGTTCGGGCGTCAGGGGATCGCCAGCGAGAACCAGACGGTCTTGCCTCCGGCGACCCGGCTGGTCCCCCAGTGCTCGGCGAGCTGGCTGACCAGGTAGAGCCCTCTGCCGTCCTCGTCGAGCGGTCCGGGCTCGCGCACCACCGGCAGCCGGTGGTCGTCGTCGCTGACCTCGCAGAGCAGGTGGTCGGTGCGCAGCAGCCTGATGGTGATGGGCCGCTGGGTGTGCCGCACGGCGTTGGTGACGAGCTCCCCGGCGAGCAGCTCGGCGACCGGGATCATCGACGTGAGTCCCCACGAGTCGAGCGTCCGGCGGACCAGGCCGCGTACGCGCCCCGGCGTCGTCGGCTGGGGCTCCAGCAGCCACTGGGCGACGTGCTCGCTGGGGATGCCGCGGAACCGGATGGCGAGCACGGTGACGTCGTCGTCCCGGGTGGCGGACAGCACGTCGTCGCTCAGCTCCTCGATCGAGGCTCCGTTCGCGAGCCCGAGGCGCAGCGACTCCACGCTCTGCCCGATGTCCTGCCCGCGCTCCTCCACGAGCCCGTCGGTGTAGAGGACGAGCATGCTGCCGTCCTCCGCCGCGATCTCCATCGTCTCGAACGGCGTGCGGCCCAGCCCGATCGGCGGGCATCGGGGCGGCGACAGCAGCTCCGCCTTCCCGTCCGCTCCCAGCAGGATCGGCGGCAGGTGGCCGGCGCTCGCGATCGTGCACCTGCGCAGCACCGGGTCGTACACGCAGTAGACGCAGGTGGTGAGCGTCTGCGCGGCCAGCCGCTGGGCCATCTCGTCGAGCGAGTGGAGCACCTGCTCGGCCGGCAGGTCGAGCGAGGCGAGGGTCTGCACGGCCGTGCGGAGCTGGCCCATCACGGCCGCGGCGGCCAGCCCGTGTCCCATCACGTCGCCGACGACCAGAGCCACCCTGCTGCCCGGCAACGGGATGACGTCGTACCAGTCGCCGCCCACCCGCTCGGCCACGGGTTCGTAGCGGTAGGCGATCTCCAGCCCGGGCAACTCGGGCGGGTCTCCCGGCCGCATCCCACGCTGGAGGGTCTCCAGGGTCTCGTCCTGCCGGCGGTCCCGCCGCCCGTGGAAGAGCGTGAGCGCGGCGGGCACCGCGAACTGCCCCGCGGCGAGCACATGGGCCTCGCCGAAGGGCGACCGCCCGGGGCCGCGCGCCAGCAGCGCGCAGCCGACGGCCTTGCCGTACGCCCGCAGGGGCACGGCGAGCAGGCGCCCGTCGAGCAGGGCCGCCTCACGGATCCCGTCGCCGGCCCAGCACGGTGGCAGCCGCCCGTGGGGATCGACCCGATGCCAGGCGGCGCCATCCACGTAGACCGCGGCGGCGTCGGCCAGCCTCGGCACCAGCGCCTCGCAGAGGAGCCTCGTCGCCTCCTCCGGGCTCCGGCTCTCGCCGATGGCCCGGACGATTCCACTGACGTGGCTCAACACGCAGGACGGTTCCCCGTCTCCCGACACGGGTGTGGCCGCTCAGAATTGGTCACGCCGGCAGTTGACGAAGAGCTGGATTTCCGGTGGCGCCTGGGTGGTCGCCGGCGCGTACGAAAGGTGATTTTCCGACAGCACACCGAAACCGGCGGCTTCGATGATCTCCCGCAACTCGTCGCGCAGATATCCGGTAACGCGAACCGGTGCGCCGAGAAACTGGAAAGGCACGTCGTCGAGGTCGATTTCCACCATGCTCAGCGAGAACAGGCCGCCGGGGGCGAGCACCGCGTGAATCCTGCGGAGCGCCCGCTCGATCTCGGCCCGCGGCAACATGAGCAGGCTGAAGAACGCGGTCACGGCGTCGAACACGCCGAGCGAGTCGTCGAGGTCGAGCACGTCGCGTTCGAGGAACGTCCCGGTCGGCACGTTCTTCCTCGCCAGGTCGAGCATGACCGGGGAGATGTCGATGCCGGTCACCTCGCAGCCCGCCTCGGCGAACTGCTGGGCCGTGGGAGCACCGGTGCCACAGCCGACGTCGAGCACACGCGCGCCCGGCTTGAGTTGTTTGATCAGCCATTCACCTGCGGCCAGCTGGCCTTCCTTGTGCGGGAAGGCCTCGTCGTACCGACCGCCGATGCGGTTGAACGCCTCAGCCTGGATGGCGCGGTACTCCTGACGCGGATTGTCCGGTCCTGATTCGATTGTCATGATTTGCCGCCGTTGGTGATCAGCCGTCTTTGCCTCCTTCTAGATAGGGGGCAGCGCCGGAACAAGTCAAGACGTTGCCCCGCCAATTGGGATTTTGGCCCGAAAATAGTGTCAAAGATCGTTGTCAACTAGATGCGCCGGTCCCCCATTAGGCCGAGGTCTAGATGTGCTCCATGACGATGACCGCGGTGGTGTCGGGCTCGAGGGCCTCGAAGACGTGGGGGGCGTCGCCGGGATAGGCGATGTAGTCGCCCGGCCCGAGCTCGACGGGCCCCTCCGCGGGCCCGGCCAGCGCCCGCCCGGTTCCGATCACGAGGTGCTCCGTCGTCCCGGCCCGGTGCGGGTCCGAGCTGCGTGGCGGGCCCGGCTGGGCCGAAATGCGATAGACGTCCCGCCGGGCGCCCGGCGGGCAGGAGGCGAGCAGCGTGACGCCGTAGTCGGCCTGCTCGGAGTAGGTCACGGGCCCCTCCCCCGCCCTGATCACCCGTACGGCCGGCCGCGGAGGGTCCACCAGGTGACTGAACGGCACGCCGAGCGCCGCCCCGAGCGCCCACAGGGTCTCCACGCTCGGATTGCCGGCGCCCGACTCCAGCTGGGAGAGCGTGGACTTGGCGATGCCCGCGCGCCTGGCCAGCTCGGTCAGCGACAGGCCGGCGCGCTCGCGCTCCCTGCGGATCGACGCGGCGATCAGCGCGATCAGGTCGAAGGACGGCCTCTCAGCCACGTGGTTCGCTCCAGACTTCCGATTGTTCGACTTGACGAACACCAATTCTGTTGTTCACTCTACTGGACATGCATTCGCTATGGCGAACACTCGATCGCGGCACGCTCCGCGACATCACCCTGGTCTGCCTCGCCGACGCCATGGTGGGCGCCGCGTTCGGCGCGATCGCCGTGTCCGGCGGCCTGCCCGCGTGGGTGCCGGTCGTCATGTCCCTGCTGGTGTTCGCCGGAGGCGCTCAGTTCGCCGCGATCGGCGTGGTGCTGTCCGGTGGCGCCCCGATCGCCGCCGTCGCGGCCGGTCTGGTGCTGAACGCGCGCCTGCTGCCGTTCGGCTTCGCGGTCGGCGACGTCCTCGGCGACCGGTGGCGGACCCGCCTCACCGGCGCGCATCTGATGACGGACGAGGCGGTGGCCTTCGTGCTGCGCGACGGCGATCCCCGCCGCCGTCACGCCGCGTTCTGGGCCTGCGGGCTCGGTCTGTTCGTCAGCTGGAACGCGGCCGTCGTGCTCGGCGCGCTGGCCGGGCGCGGCATCGGCGACACCGCCGCCCTCGGGCTGGACGCGGCCTTCCCCGCGGTGCTGCTCGCCCTCGTGCTGCCCTCGCTCACCGTACGGAACCTCCGGAACGCCGCCCTGCGCCGGGCTTCCGTCGCCGGGGCGGCCGTCGCGGTGACGGCCACGCCGTTCCTGCCCGCCGGCCTGCCGGTGCTGCTCGCCCTGACCGGTCTCGTGCTCGCCGCACGGACGCCCGCGGCGGCCGGGCCGGGGGTCTCATGATGCCCCTGATCGCCGTACTCGCGCTGGCCGCGGGAACCTACGCCTTCAGGCTGGCCGGGCCGGCGCTGCGCCACCGGCTCAGGCTGCCCGGCCGCCTGCGCCACCTGCTGTCCGTCGCGGCGACCGTGCTGCTCGTCGCCTTGGTGGCCACCTCGGCCCTCACCGAGGGGCACGGCTTCGCCGGATGGGCCAGGCCCGCCGGGGTGCTCGTCGCCGGGATCCTCACGCTGCGGAAAGCGCCGTTCCCCTTGATCGTCGTCCTGGCCGCCGCCACCACGGCGGTCCTCCGCCTCCTCGGCCTGCCCTGACCAGCGGAGATGCCGCCCCTGAAAATGAAGCAGGGCGGTCGATCGACCGCCCTGAAGGTGTTGTGGAGCTATGGGGACTCGAACCCCAGACCCCTTCCATGCCATGGAAGTGCGCTACCAGCTGCGCTATAGCCCCTTGCGACGCAGTCAGTGTATAGGAGTCCGCGCGGGGACGGTAACCGGACGAGCCGATGTCACACAACGGCGGGGTGATCGCGGATCCGGGCGGCGATCCCGCCTGAGGTCCCATCGAGCTTGGACCGGAGCGCGAGGCCCTCGCCGGCCGCCGAGGCGGCGGACGGGACGAGTGCCTCCGCTCCGGGCGTGAGGGCGGCCAGGCCGCCCATCACGAACGTCCTTACCGTCAAAATCCCTGCGCGAGCCGATAGTAGGCCTGGTTCCACCGCAGCTCCTTGGCGAACTGACGGGAGGTGGTGGCCTCGTCGATGACGACCAGCTCGACGCCGAGCATGTCGGCGAAGTCGGCCAGTTCCTCGGACCCGACGGCCGAGGAGAGCACGGTGTGGTGCGGGGCGCCCGCCGTGATCCACGACTCGGCCGAGGTACGCAGGTCGGGCCGGGGGCGCCACACGGCCCGGGCGACCGGCAGGGCGGGCAGCGGCTCGGGCGGCGAGACCACGTCGATCTCGTTGGCCACCAGGCGGAACCGCTCGCCCATGTCCGACAGGCCGACCACCACGGCGGGGCCGGGGGCGGCGTCGAACACCAGCCGCACCGGGTCCTCCCGCCCGCCGATGCTCAGCGGGTGGATCTCGCACGACGGGGTGTCCGACGCGATCGTCGGGCAGACCTCCAGCATGTGCGCGCCGAGGATGAGCTCCTCGCCCGGGGTGAGGTGGTAGGTGTAGTCCTCCATGAACGAGGTGCCGCCGGGCAGGCCCGACGCCATGACCTTGAGCGTGCGCAGCAGCACCGAGGTCTTCCAGTCGCCCTCGCCGCCGAAGCCGTAGCCGTCGGCCATCAGCCGCTGCACGGCCAGGCCGGGAAGCTGGCGCAGCCCGCCCAGGTCCTCGAAGTTGGTGGTGAACGCCTTGAAGCCCCCGCCCTCCAGGAAGTGCCGCAGGCCCAGCTCGATGCGGGCCGAGTAACGCAGCGACTCGTGCCGCTCGCCGCCGACGCGCAGCTCGGGGGCCATCCGGTAGAGGTCGTCGTACTCCTTGACGAGCGCGGACACGTCCGCGTCGGAGGCGGCGTCCACGGCCTCGGCCAGCTCGTTGACGCCGTAGGTGTTCACCGACACCCCGAACCGGAGCTGCGCCTCGACCTTGTCGCCCTCGGTCACCGCGACGTCGCGCATGTTGTCGCCGAAACGGGCCAGGCGCAGCGAGCCGACCTCCGCCCGGCCCGCCGCCGCCCGCGCCCAGGTGGCGATACGCCCCGCCACCGCCGGGTCGCTCACGTGCCCGGCGACGGTCTTGCGCGGCACGCCGAGGCGCGTCTGGATGTAGCCGAACTCACGGTCGCCGTGGGCGGCCTGGTTGAGGTTCATGAAGTCCATGTCGATGGAGCTCCACGGCAGCTCCACGTTGGCCTGCGTGTGCAGGTGCAGCAACGGCTTGCGCAGCGCGTCCAGCCCGGCGATCCACATCTTGGCCGGGGAGAACGTGTGCATCCACGCGATCAGGCCGATGCACTCGTCGTCACCGTTGGCCTCCAGGCACACGCGGCGGATGGCCGCCGCGTCGGTGAGCACGGGCCGCCACTCGAGCTCGAACGGCAGCGCCTCGCCCAGCTGCTCGGCGATGCGCTGGGACTGCTCGGCCACCTGCCTCAGCGTGTCCTCGCCGTACAGACCCTGGCTTCCGGTCAGGAACCATAGCTTCACAGGTGACTCCTCTGTCCATAGACGTTCTGGTAGCGGTCGTACAAGCGGTCGATGTCGCCCTGCGCGATCGGCAGGGGCTCACCGAGCTGCCGGGAGACGTGCACGGTGCGGGCGACGTCCTCACACATCACGGCGGCTTTCACCGCCGCTTTGGGGGACTCGCCGATCGTGAACACTCCGTGGTTCTGCATCAGCACCGCACGAGAACGGTGTCCCGTCAAGGTCGCGACGATCCCCTTGCCGATGTCGTCGTTGCCGATGAGCGCGAACGGCCCGAGGGGGATCTCACCGCCGAACTCGTCGGCCATCGCGGTGAGCACGCACGGGATCGCCTCACCGCGGGCCGCCCACGCCGAGGCGTACGTGGAATGGGTGTGCACGACCCCGTTGACCTCCGGCATGTGGCGGTAGACGTAGGCGTGCGCGGCCGTGTCGCTGGACGGGGACAGGTCGCCCTCGACCAGGTTGCCGTCGAGGTCGCAGACCACGATCGATTCGGGGGTCAGGTCGTCGTACGACACCCCGCTGGGCTTGATGACGAACAGGTCCTCGCCCGGCACCCGGCCCGACACGTTGCCGGCCGTCCAGGCGACGAGGTTGTATCGCACCAGTTCGGCATGGAGCCGGCAGACTTCCCTGCGAAGTTCCTCGATCATGCGCTGGCCTCGTTCCTGATCGCGCGGAGCCGGTGGAGCATCCCGCCGTCCGCGAAGTGGTCGTGCAGCTTGCGATACTCGGCGTACAGCCGGTCGTAGGCGTCGGCCCGCTCGGCGTCGGGCACGTAGGCGGCGGCGTCGCGCTTGCCCATGGCCGCCGCGGCGGCGGTGATGTCGGGGTAGGCGCCCGCGGCGACGGCCGCGTGGATCGCCGAGCCGAGGGCCGGCCCCTGGTCGGAGCCGATCACCGACAGCGGGCGGCGCAGCACGTCGGCGTAGATCTGCATGAGGAAGTTGTTCTTGAGCAGGCCGCCGGCGACCACGAACTCCTCCACCGGCACGCCGGCCGCCTCGAACGTCTCCACGATCGTCCTGGCGCCGAACGCGGTGGCCTCGATGAGCGCCCGGTAGACGTCCTCGGGCCGGGTGGCGAGCGTCTGCCCGACGATCACGCCGGACAGGGTGTGGTCGACCAGGACCGAGCGGTTGCCGCCGTGCCAGTCGAGGGCGACCAGCCCGTGCTGCCCGACCTTCTGCCCGGCGGCGAGCGAGGTGAGGTACTCGTGCAGCCCGACGCCCTGCTCCGCCGCCCGCTCGGCGTAGGAGGCGGGCACGGCGTTGTCCACGAACCAGCCGAAGATGTCGCCGACGGCGGACTGGCCCGCCTCGTAGCCCCACAGTCCGGGCACGATGCCGTCGCGCACGACGCCGCACATGCCGGGGACCTCGGCGAGCTGGTCGGAGCACATGACGTGGCAGGTGGAGGTGCCCATGATGGCGACCATCTGGCCCGGCCGCACGGCGTCGGCCGCCGCCGCGGTGACGTGCGCGTCGACGTTGCCGACCGCGACCGCGATGCCCTCGGGCAGCCCCGTCCACTCGGCGGCCCGCGCGGTCAGCCGGCCGGCGAGGCCGCCGAGCGGAGCGAGCTCCTGGCCGAGTTTCCGGGTGAAACCGGAGAAGGCGGGGTTGAGCGCGGCCAGGAAGTCCTCGGACGGATAGGCGCCGTCCTGGTAAACGGCCTTGTACCCGGCGGTGCAGACGTTGCGGGTCTCCACACCGGTGAGCTGCCAGATGATCCAGTCGGCGGCCTCGATCCAGCGGTCGGCCCGGTCGTACATCTCCGGGTCCTCCTCCAGCAGCTGCAGGCCCTTCGCGAAGGCCCACTCGGAGGAGATCTTGCCGCCGTACCGCGGCAGCCACGCCTCGCCGCGCTCGGCGGCCAGCGCGTTGATGCGGTCGGCGTGCGGCTGGGCCGCGTGGTGTTTCCAGAGCTTCGGCCAGGCGTGCGGCCGCTCGGGGAACTCCTCGCACAGCGGGTGGCCGTCGGCGGTGGCGGGCAGGATCGTGCAGGCCGTGAAGTCCGTGCCGATGCCGATCACCTGCTCGGCCGGGACCTGCGCGGCGGCCAGCGCCTTGGGCACCGCGTGCCGCAGCACGTCGATCCAGTCCGCCGGCGACTGCAGGGCCCAGTCCGGTCCGAGGCGGACGCCGGAGCCCGGCAGCGCGTCCTCGATCACCCGGTGGGCGTACTCGTGCACAGCGCTGGCCAGCTCCGCGCCGTCGCTCACGCGCACCACCACCGCGCGGCCGGACAACGTGCCGTAATCCACACCGACCACGTAACGGTCACTGTTAACGTTCACACTCAACCTCCTGAGGCTTCGGCGCCGGCCACGCCCGGGGTGGGGGCCGCCGGCCGGCGACACGGCCGGCAGCCCGAAAGCGGTTTCCTGTCGATGTCTGCGGCCATCAGCGCGCGGTGCCGGCCCTGCGCTTGGTCCACACGTCGAACGCCACCGCGGCGAGCAGCACCGCACCCTTGACGAGCATGACCCGCTCGCTGGGCGAGCCGATCAGCGACATGCCGTTGTTGATCACCGCCATGATCAGGCCACCGGTGATCGCGCCGACCACCTTGCCCACGCCGCCCTGCACGGCCGCGCCGCCGATGAAGGCCGCGGCGATCGCGTCCAGCTCGAAGCTGTTGCCCGCGGTGGGGCCCGCCTGGTTGAGCCGGCCGGCGAAGATGACGCCGGCGATCGCGGACAGCACCCCCATGTTGACGAAGATCCAGAAGACCACCGACTTGACCTTGACGCCCGACATCACGGCCGCGTGCAGGTTTCCGCCGATCGCGTAGATCTGCCGCCCGAACACCGTGCGGTTGGCCATCAGCGAGTACGCCAGCACGAGCACCGCCAGCAGCACGAGCACCCACGGCAGGTTCTTGAAGCGGGCGAGCTGCACGACGAGGAAGAGGATCAGCGCGGCTCCGGCCGCCATCTTCAGCGCGAACATCGCCAGCGGGTCGACCGCCTGGCCGTAGCCCTTGCGGGCGCTCCGGGTGCGCCACTGCGCGAGGACCATGCCGGCGATCGCGACGATTCCGATCAGCAGGCTGAACAGGTCGGCGCCCCCGAGCGGGCCGAGGCCGACGTTGCCCAGCCAGCCGTCGGTGAAGCCGTTGGCCAGCGTGCGGACCTGGTCGGGGAACGGGCCGATGCCCTGGTTGCCCAGGACGGTGAGGGTCAGCGCCCGGAACAGCAGCATGCCGGCCAGCGTGACGATGAACGCGGGGATGCCGAAGTACGCGATCCAGTACCCCTGCCAGGCCCCGATCACCGCGCCGGCCACGATCGTGATCAGCAGGGCGGCCGGCCAGGGCACGCCCATGTTCACCATGAGCACCGCGGCCAGCGCGCCGGTGACCGCGACCACCGAGCCGACCGACAGGTCGATGTGCCCCGCGATGATGACGAGGATCATCCCGATCGCGAGGATCAGGATGTAGGAATTCTGGACGATGATGTTGGAGATGTTCTGCGGCTGCAGCAGTGCGCCGTCGGTCAGCACCGAGAACAACACGATGATCAGTGCGAAGGCGATGTAGATGCCGCTGGAGCGCAGGTTGAGCGACAGCCCGCCGAGCGACACCCGGCCCGGCCGCCCCGGCGCTCCCCCGCCGCCCTTGGCGCCGACCTCCACGTCGGCGGGCGTGATGCTGCTCATGCGAGCTACTCCTGTCCCTTGGTCATGAGATACATGAGGCGTTCCTGCGTGGCCTCCTCGCGCGGCACCTCACCGGTGACGCGCCCCTCCGAGAGCGTGTAGATGCGGTCGCAGAGGCCAAGCAACTCGGGCAGCTCGGACGAGATCACCAGCACGGCCTTGCCCTGCTCCGCCAGGCGGTTGATGATCACGTATATCTCGTACTTGGCGCCGACGTCGATGCCCCGGGTCGGCTCGTCGAGGATCAGCACGTCCGGCTCGGTGAGGATCCACTTGGAGAGCACGACCTTCTGCTGGTTGCCGCCGCTCAGTTTGCCGACGACGCTGTCCACGCCGGGTGCCTTGATGTTCATGCTCCCGCGGAACTGCTGGGCGACGCGGTATTCCTCGTACTCGTTCACCCAGCCGCGCCTGGACAGTCCCTTGAGCCAGGCCGCGCTGATGTTGCGCTTGATGTCCTCGATGAGGTTGAGGCCGTACCTCTTGCGGTCCTCGGTGGCGTAGGCGACGCCGTGCCTGATCGCGTCCTGCACGGTGCGGATCTCGATCTGCTCGCCGCCCTTGAAGATCCTTCCGGAGATGTGCACCCCGTACGTCCGCCCGAACACGCTCATCGCCAGCTCGGTGCGGCCGGCGCCCATCAGCCCGGCCAGGCCCACGATCTCACCACGGCGCAGCATGAGCGAGGCCCCGTCGACCACCTTCCTGCCGGGCTGGCTGGGGCTGTAGACCGTCCAGTCCTCGATGCGGAACGCCTCCTCCCCGATCGCCGGAGTACGCGGCGGGAAGCGGTTGTCGAGGGCGCGGCCGACCATCCCGGAGATGATGCGGTCCTCGGTCACGCTGTCGGAGGCCATGTCCAGCGTCTCGATCGTGCGCCCGTCACGCAGGATCGTGACGGAGTCGGCGATCGCGGTCACCTCGTTGAGCTTGTGTGAGATGATCACGCAGGTGATGCCCTCGTCCCTGAGCCCGCGCAGCAGGTCGAGCAGGTGGGACGAGTCCTCGTCGTTGAGCGCCGCGGTCGGCTCGTCGAGGATGAGGAGCTTGACCTCCTTCGACAGCGCCTTGGCGATCTCCACGAGCTGCTGCTTGCCCACGCCGATGTCCGAGACCGTGGTCGTCGGGTTCTCCCGCAGGCCGACCCGCTTCAGCAGCTCGCCGGCTTCGTAGTTGGTGCGGTTCCAGTCGATGACGCCGCGTGTGGCCCGCTCGTTGCCGAGGTAGATGTTCTCGGCGATCGACAACTGCGGGCACAGCGCCAGCTCCTGGTGGATGATGACGATCCCCGCGCGCTCGCTGTCGCGGATGCCGCCGAACTCGCAGCGCCTGCCCTCGAAAGTGATTTCGCCGTCGTACTGGCCATGGGGATAGACCCCGGACAGCACCTTCATCAGCGTCGACTTGCCGGCGCCGTTCTCGCCGCAGATCGCGTGGATCTCACCCCGCCGGACCGCCAGGTTGACGTCCTGCAGCGCCTTCACTCCGGGGAATGTCTTGGTGATCCCGCTCATCCGCAAGATGTGCTCGGTCATGTGCCCCCCGCTCAGGGAGGGCCCGGGGACCTCTCCCCGGGCCCTGATCCCTACTTGAGCTGGTCCTCGGTGTAGTAGTTGCTGCCGATCAGGACGTCCTTGTAGTTGTCCTTGTCGACGATCACCGGGTCCAGCAGGTACGACGGAACGACCTTGTTGCCGTTGTTGTAGTCCGTGGTGTTGTTCACTTCGGGCTTCTGGCCCTTCAGCACCGCGTCGGCCATCTTCACGGTCTGCTGCGCGAGGTTGCGGGTGTCCTTGAAGATCGTGGAATACTGCTCGCCCGCGATGATCGACTTGACCGACGCCAGCTCGGCGTCCTGCCCGGTCACGACCGGGTACGGCTGACCGCTGGTGCCGTAGCCGGAGCTCTTGAGCGCCGACAGGATGCCGATGGACAGCCCGTCGTACGGCGAGAGCACGCCGTCGACCTTGGCGTCACCGGTGTAGGTCTTGGTGAGGATGTCCTCCATGCGCTTTTGCGCCGTGGCGGGGTCCCACCGCAGGATGGCGGCCTGCTTGAAGTCGGTCTGGCCGCTCTTGACCTTCAGCGTGCCATCGTCGATCTTCGGCTGGAGCACCGACATCGCGCCGTTCCAGAAGAAGGTGGCGTTGTTGTCGTCGGGCGAGCCGCCGAACAGCTCGACGTTGAACGGGCCCTTCTTGCCGCTGTCGACGCCGAGGCCCTTCAGCAGCGAGGTCGCCTGCTGCACACCGACCTTGGCGTTGTCGAAGGTGGCGTAGTAGTCGACGTTCGGGCTGTTGCGGATGAGCCGGTCGTAGGCGATGACCGGGATCTTGTTGTCCGCGGCCTCCTGCAGCTGCGAGGTGAGCGCGGTGCCGTCGATCGAGGCGATGATCAGGAGCTTGGCGCCCTTGGTGATCTGGTTCTCGATCTGGTTGACCTGGGTGGGGATGTCGTTCTCGGCGTACTGGAGGTCCACCTTGTAGCCGAGGGCCTCGAGCTGCTGCTTGACGTTGTCGCCGTCGTGGATCCAGCGCTCCGACGACTTGGTGGGCATGGTGACGCCGATCAGGGCTCCGGCGTTCCCCGCCGCTGAGGACGCGGACGCCTCGGTGTCCACCGTCTTCTCGCTGGAGCCGCAGGCCGTCATGGTCGCGGCGAGCGCGATGACGGACACCACGCCTCCGATTCGTACCAACCTCATGTGCATCTCCTTGGTTGGGGCTCGCCGCAGAGCTGGACGCGCCCACGGACGGTAGAAGGGATGGGGATTTTTCCTCAGATCAAGGAGTTCGGCGACGTGATCCACTCGAGAACACGCGCTGGAGGAGGATAAAGACGAAGAGCAGCAGACCAATGAAGATCCTGGTCCACCACGAACTGAGCGTGCCCTCGAAGCTGATGATCGTTTGGATCAGCCCCAGAACGAGCACGCCGAGCACGGTGCCGAACAGGAAGCCGCTCCCGCCGGTCAGCAGCGTACCGCCGATGACGACCGCGGCAATCGCGTCCAGCTCCATGCCCACGGCGCTCAGCCCATAGCCCGACAGCGAGTAGAAGGCGAACAGCAGACCGCCGAGGGCCGAGCAGAACCCGCTGATCGTATAGACCGCGATCTTCGTACGGGCCACCGGCAGACCCATGAGCAGGGCCGACTGCTCGCTTCCGCCGGTCGCGTAGACGTTGCGGCCGAGCCGGGTGTAGTGCAGCACGTACGCCGCGATCAGCACGACCACCACCGCGATCACCGCGCTCGGGGAGACCGACAGGTCTCCGCCGAGGCTGATCCGCGACTGGGCGATGTCGGTGAACGTCGGGTTGTCGATCGGGATCGACTCGGTGCTGATGGTGTAGCACAGGCCGCGGGCGAGGAACATCCCGGCCAGCGTGACGATGAACGGCTGGATCTCGAAGTAGTGGATGATGGCGCCCATGGCCAGGCCCAGCACCGCGCCGATCACCAGCACCAGGACCATGACGGCGTACGCCGGCCAGCCGTCCCTCAGCAGGCTGGCGCTCAGCATCGTGGCGAGCGCGACCACCGAACCGACCGACAGGTCGATGCCGCCGGTGAGGATCACGAACGTCATGCCGACCGCGACGACCAGCAGGAAGGCGTTGTCGATGAAGACGTTGAGGATGATCTGCCCGGTCGCGAAGTTCTCGTAGCGGATGCCGCCCGCCACGAACATCGCCACGAACAGGCCCGCGGTCACCAGGACCGGAATGTACTTCGGTGGGACCGTACGACGGCTCAGGCCCCGCAGGCCGGTGATGCTCGTCATGCCGAGACCCTCACCTTCTCTTCAGTCGCCGGACGCGCCTCGATCGGGCGCCTGCGGCGGTGGAAGACCTTCGCGCGGAAGGCCGGGGACTGGATCAGGCAGACGATGGTCACCACGAGCGCCTTGAACAGCAGCGTGGTCTCCGGCGGGACGCCGATCGAGTAGATCGTGGTGGTCAGCGTCTGGATGATCAGGGCGCCGAGCACGGTGCCGCTCAGGGAGAACCGGCCGCCGGACAGCGGGGTGCCTCCGATGACGACGGCGAGGATCGCGTCCAGCTCGATCCACAGACCGGCGTTGTTGCCGTCGGCGCTGGAGACGTTCGAGCTGATCATCAGCCCGGCGATGCCGGCGCACAGCCCGCAGAACGCGTACACCATGATGAGCACGCCGCGGGCGCTGATGCCGGCCAGGCGGCTCGCCTCGGCGTTGCCGCCGACCGACTCGATGAGCAGGCCGAGCGCCAGGCGCCGGGTGAGGAACGCGGTGAGCGCGAGCACGACCGCCACGATGATGATCCCGAACGGCAACGTCAGCCAGTAGCCGCCGCCGATCAGCTTGTACGGCGAGCTGTTCACCGTGGTGATCTGGCCGTCGGTGATGAGCTGGGCCAGGCCACGCCCGGCGACCATCAGGATGAGCGTCGCGATGATCGGCTGGATGCCGATGCCGGCGACCAGGAAGCCGTTCCACGCGCCGAGAATCACCGACAGCACGAGCGCGAGGCCCACGGCCCCGAGGACGCCGCTTACGGAGTTCTGGTCGTCCAGGTCGAGCTCGCTGATGCGCAGGCAGGCCAGCGCGCCGGCGATCGCCACGACCGAGCCGACCGACAGGTCGATGCCACTGGTGGCGATGACCAGCGTCATGCCGAGCGACACCAGGATCAGCGGCGCGCCGAACCGGACGATGTCGATGAGGCTGCCGTAGAGGTGCCCCTCCTTCATCTGGATCCTGAAGAAGTTGTCCGTGAAGAAGAGGTTCAGCGCCAGGAGCGCGACCAGGATGACCAGGGGCCAGAACAGGCGGTGCTTCAGGATCCTGCTCATGATCGGGCTCCGCTCGCGATCGTCTCCGTCAAAGCGTCGGTGGTCAGGCCCTCGTCGTTGTCCAGCTCGGCGACCAGCTGGCGGTCGCGCAGCACGCCGACCTTGTGGCTGAGCCGCAGCACCTCCTCCAGCTCGGCGGAGATGAACAGCACAGCCATCCCGCCGTCCGACAGCTCGGCGACGAGGCGCTGGATCTCGGCCTTGGCGCCGACGTCGATGCCGCGGGTGGGCTCGTCGAGGATGAGCAGACGGGGCTCCAAGATGAGCCAGCGGGCCAGCAGCACCTTCTGCTGGTTGCCGCCGCTGAGGTTTCTGATCAGCTGGTCGGGGTTGGCCGGGCGGATGTTCAGCGCGGCGATGTACTTGTCGACCAGCTCGTCCTGCTTGCGTCGCGGGATCGGCCGGGTCCAGCCGCGGGTGGCCTGCAGGGCGAGGATGAGGTTCTCCCGGACCGTCAGGTCGGGGATCAGTCCCTCCGCCCGCCGGTTCTCCGAGCAGAAGGCCAGCTTCCGGGAGACCGCGGCGCGGGGCGTGCGCAGGTTGACCTGCTCGCCATCGATCTTCAGCGAACCGGTGCCGGCGTGGTCGGCTCCGAACAGCAGCCGGGCGATCTCCGTGCGGCCCGAGCCGAGCAGCCCGGCCAGGCCGACGACCTCGCCCTCGTGGATGGTGAGCGTGAACGGCTGGATGGCTCCGGTGCGGCCCAGTTGCTCGGCCTCCACCAGCGGGGCGCCCTCGCGGGCGGGCGGGCGCTCTTCCAGCTTCTCCAGGTCGGCCAGCTCCCGGCCGATCATCTTGCCGATCAGCTCGACCTGGCTCAGCTCGCTGGTGAGGTACTCCCCCACGAGCGTGCCGTTGCGCAGGACCGTCATCCGGTCGGAGATCTCATAGATCTGGTCCAGGAAGTGCGAGACGAACAGGATCGCGATGCCCTGCTCCTTGAGCCTGCGCATCACCCGGAAAAGCTGCGCGACCTCGCCCGCGTCGAGGCTGGAGGTGGGCTCGTCGAGGATGAGCACCTTCGCGTCGATGTCGACGGCCCGCGCGATCGCGACCATCTGCTGGATGGCCAGCGAGTACGACGACAGGGGCGCCGACACGTCGAGGTCGAGGTCGAGCCTGGCGAGGATCTCCGCCGCCCGGCGGCGCATCGCCTTCCACTGGATGCGGCCGAACCGGCGGGGCTCACGGCCGATGAAGATGTTCTCCGCTACCGACAGGTTCGCGCAGAGGTTGACCTCCTGGTAGACGGTGCTGATTCCCGCCTGCTGTGCGGCGAGGGGGCTGGAGAAGGCGACCTGCCGGCCCTCCAACTCGATCTCGCCGGCGTCGATGTCGTAGACACCGGTCAGCACCTTGATCAAGGTGGACTTGCCGGCGCCGTTCTCGCCCATCAGCGCGTGGACCTCGCCCGGAAGCAACCGGAAGTCGACGCCGTCCAGTGCCTTCACGCCGGGGAACTGCTTGCCGATCCCGCTCATCCGCAGGATCGGCGCGGGTGCGGCCATGCGGCGCCCCTTCCATCCGTGTTTCCCGCTCGTCATCGGAGCGCTCAGTGTTTCCCGCTCACCATCGGGCCGCTCGATCGGACTGTCCAGACCGGCGGCGCGCCCCTCAGGCTCACTCGGTGTTTCCCGCTCACCATCGGGCCGCTCGATCAGACTGTCCAGACCGGCGGCGCGCCCCTCAGGCTCACTCGGTGTTTCCCGCTCACCATCGGGGCGGGCCGCTCCCCGCGCGGGGAGCGGCCCGGAACCGATCAGTACTTGCGGTTGGGCAGGGCCTCCTTGGCCTGCTCCTGGGTGAAGGTGGTCTCCTCGGTCACCACGCGCTGGGGCACCTGCTCACCCTTGACGACCTTCTTGGCGAGGTCCATCAACTGGGTGCCGAGCAGCGGAGAGCACTCGACGATGTAGTTGATCTTGCCGTCCGCGAGGGCCTGCATGCCGTCGTGCACGGCGTCGACCGTGATGATCTTGATGTCCTTGCCGGGCACCTTGCCCGCGCCCTCGATCGCCTCGATGGCGCCGAGGCCCATGTCGTCGTTGTGCGCGTACAGCACGTCGATCTTGGGGTTGGACTTCAGGAAGGCCTCCATGACCTCCTTGCCCTTGGCACGGGTGAAGTCGCCGCTCTGCGAAGCGATGACCTTGAACTTCGGATCCGCGGAGATGACCTCCTGGAAACCGGACTTGCGGTCGTTGGCGGGCGCGGAGCCGGTGGTGCCCTCCAGCTGGACGATGTTCACCTCGTCCTTGCTGTCCTTGTACTGGTCGACCAGCCACTGGCCGGCCTTCTTGCCCTCCTCGACGAAGTCCGAGCCGAGGAAGGTCTTGTACAGGCTGGTGTCCTTGGAGTCCACGGCCCGGTCGGTGAGGATGACCGGGATCTTCGCGTTCTGGGCCTCCTTGAGGACGGTGTCCCAGCCCGACTCCACCACCGGCGAGAAGGCGATCACGTCGACCTTCTGCTGGATGTAGGACCGGATGGCCTTGATCTGGTTCTCCTGCTTCTGCTGGGCGTCGGAGAACTTGAGCTCGATGCCGGCCGTCTTGGCCGACTCCTGGATGTCCTTGGTGTTGGCGGTGCGCCAGCCACTTTCCGCGCCGACCTGGGCGAAGCCCATCACGATCTTGTCGTCGCCACCGGACGAGCCTCCGGCCGACGCCGAAGTGTCGTCGCTGCTGCTGCAACCGGCCATCGTCAGGGCCGTGGCGCCGGCCAGGACCAGTGCCGAGATCCTCTTCAACACTGTGGGGATCCTTTCATTGCTGTTAGCGCTAACACCCAATTTGGCGCCGCGCTGATTATTTGTTAACTCCGTGCGGCTAGCGCGCGGCGGCTGTGCTTCCCCGGAGTACGAACCGGGGAGGCACGACGAGACGCTCATGGGGCAACGCCTCGCCCGACTCGATCTGCCGAAGCAGCACGTCGATGCTGCGCCTGCCGACGGCCCCGAAGTCCTGTCTGATTGTGGTGAGCGGCGGGGAGAAGAACTCCGACTCAGGGATGTCATCGAAGCCCACGATGCTGATCTGCTCGGGGACTTTCACCCCCTCCTCCGTGAACGCGCGCAGGAGGCCGAGCGCCATCTGGTCGTTGGCGACGAACACCGCGGTGACGTCACCGATCATGGCCGCGAGCTGCTTGCCGGCCTGATAACCCGATCGCGGGCTCCAATCACCGGTCAGCGCGCCGGGCACGGGCCGCCCCGCGGCGGTCAGCACCTCACGCCAGCCCTCGATCCGGCCCTCGGCTTCCAGCCAGTCCGCCGGGCCACTGACATGCCAGACGGTCTCGTGCCCGAGGTCGAGCAGGTGCGACGTCGCCATCCTGGCGCCTTCGACCTGATCGACGCTCACCACGGAGACCTCGCCCTGATGCCAGCCCTCGACGGCCACCGCGGGCATGCCCGCCGGCAGATCGTCGAGCGCCCGGGCCGCCGAGCGCTGCGGGGCGACGACGACGATGCCGTCGACACCCTGCTCGGCGAGGTAGCCGATCGCGTCGTTCACGCCGGCTCTGTCGATGGTTCGCAGGCTCACGATGCTCACGAAGTAGCCCGCGTCCCTCGCGGCCTGCTCGATTCCGTATACCGTGCTCGCCGGGCCGTACAGCGTCGTGTCGAAGCTGACCACGCCCAGCGTGCGCGAGTGCTTGGTGACCAGGGCCCGGGCGACGAGGTTGCGGCGGTAACCGAGCTGGTCGATGGCCCGCATGACCCGGGTGCGGGTCTCTGCGCGGACGTTCGGATGGTCGTTGAGCACCCGCGAGACCGTCTGATGCGACACCCCGGCCAGCCTGGCCACGTCGGCCATGACGGGCGGGCGGCGGTCGACGTTGGGTCCCACTGGCGCTCCTCTCAAGTGCTTGGGAAAGACTGTGAGCGTTAACACGACCTCCCGTCAAGGTGGTGACCGGTCACGGTCCGGTTACGCCGAAACATCGCGGTAACGTCCTATTGACGGACATGCCATGGAGTCTTTAACTGGTGGCCGAATCCAGCTTGTTAACGCTCACTTTGTGATCACCCGGCGACGTCGGCTTCATCGGAATCCGGAGGAGCGCCCGCTATGGGGCAGAACGGACTGGTCACCGGCCTGCAGGCAGCCCTGTTGAGCGGCACGGTTTTCCGCCCGGCTCGCGCGGGCCGGGCGGAAGCCTTTCAGCGGCTGACGCCGGTGCTCTCCCTCACCACGAGTTCGGGCTCCACCATGCGCCTGCCCTCGCCTTCCACTCCGGCGATGCGGTCCAGCAGGAGCTGGAACGCCTGACGGCCGACCTCGCCGAAGTTCTGCCGCACGGTGGTCAGGGGCGGCCAGAAGTAGGCCGCCTCCGGGACGTCGTCGAACCCGACGACGCTCACGTCCTCGGGAACCCGCCGGCCCGCCTCCCGCAGGGCCCGCAGCACACCCATCGCCATGTGGTCGTTGGCCACGAAGACCGCCGTCACCTCGGACTCGCGGGCGAGCCGCTTGCCGATCTCGTAGCCGGAGTGGGCGGTCCAGTCGCCGACCAGCGGCTCGGGCACCTGCCTGCCCTCCGCCTCCAGCACCGACCGCCAGCCGGCCACCCGGCCGCTCGAGTCGATCCAGTTGGGCGGGCCCGACAGGTGCCAGACGGTGCGGTGGCCGAGACTGAGCAGGTGACGGGTGGCGCGGGCGGCGCCGGCGTACTGGTCCACCGCCGCCACCGGCACCGGCAGGTCCGATCCCCCGCCGACGTCGACCACCGGGAGGCCCGGGGGAAGGTTCCGCAGCCCCTCGGCGGCCGACTCGTGCGGCGCGACGACGATGACGCCGTCCACCGACTGGGACCGCAGACGGTCGATTCCCCTGGTGATCCAGCTGCGGTTGAGCGCGGGCAGACTGGCGATGCTGACCAGGTAGTCGCTGTCCCTGGCCGCCTGCTCGATGCCGAACAACGTGGAGGCCGGGCCGTACAGGGTGGTGTCGAAGCAGACGACCCCCAGCACACCCGAGCGGCCGGTCACCAGGACCCGCGCCGCGGAATTGGGCCGGTAGTCGAGCTCGCGAACCGCCGCGAGCACGCGCGCCCGGGTCTCCGGGCGCACCTTCTCCGGAGCGTTCAGCACTCTCGACACCGTCATCGCCGACACTCCTGCCAGCTCCGCGACGTCCTCCATGACCGCCGCCCTGGGGCGTTCGGCCGGGCTCTCTCCAGGCCGGACCTTAGTCATCCGCCGCGTCCCCGCTCGTTCGTCAGGTGCCTGAGTGATTGCGATAACAGCGAGCACTGTCAATACCGACGTGATCACCCGTGCGTCACGAGCCGTGAGGGGAACGTTCCGCCTGGTGATCGCGTATGCCCACCGCCCTGAAGATGGTATCGCTAACAGCTCGCTTCGCCCTGCTGTGACGCTCCCGCCGGTTCGCCGCGCAGCTCACCGCGGGCGAGCCAGGCGAGGGCGCACAAGAGCACGACCGCGCCACCAGCCTGTACGGCGGACACGCGCTCCCCGAGCAGCACGACGCCGATGACGGCGGCGACGAGCGGTTCGATCAGGGACAGGACCGACGCGGTGGTGCCGCCCACGACGCGCAGCCCCGCGAAGAACAGCCCGTACGCGAGGGCCGTCGGCACGGCCGCCAGGTAGCCGAGCAGCAGCACGTTGGTCACGGCGTGCCCGGCGGGCAGGAGCCCTCCGGCGGCCGCGAGCGGGAGCAGACAGGCCGCGCCCCCGGCGAACCCCCACACGGCTACGCCCTCGGCGGGCATCCGGCGGGTCGTGAGGGTGACGAGGGAGTAGGCCGCCGCCGACAGCAGCGAGTAGCCGGCGCCGGCCGGGGTGACCGCGTCCGCCCCTCCCACGAGCATGGCGAGGCCGCAGACGGCGAGCGCGGCGCACCCGAGGCCGGTGCGGCGCAGCGGTTCGCCCAGGAAGACCCGGCCACCGGCCGCCACCAGGAGCGGGGTCGCGCCCATCGTGATCATCGTGGCGACCGCGACCCCGGCCTGGGCGATCGCCGCGAAGTAGGCGGCCTGGCAGACCGCCATCGCGGGGCCGACGAGCAACACCGCCCGCCAGGAGGGGCGGCTGCGGGCGACGGCGAGCAGGAGGACCGCGCCGCAGGCGAAGCGCCAGAACGACACGGCGACGGGACTCAGCTGTCCCGCGCCGTGCAGCATCGCCCCCGCCGGTCCCCCGGTTCCCCAGGCGACCGCGGCGGTGGACACGTAGACAAGGCCCTGCCGTACGGACAGGGCTGGAGCGTGATTCATCGACGTCTCTCCAGTGAGGTGGGCCCGATTCCCGTACGCGGGCAGGAACCACCGGCCGGGCCGCCCGGGCCCGGCTCACCGGAGGACGCCGCCCGCTAGCGGGCGGGCGGCGGAGAGACGATCAATGTCACGCAGGCACCGTAACGCGCCCAGCGGCTCACCGCATCACCGTTGCGATGTGGTCGTCGGCCACGAAGATCACCGTCACGTCGGGCTCGCGGGCGAGCCGCTTGCCGATCTCGTAGCCGGAGTGGGCGGTCCAGTCGCCGACCAGCGGCTCGGGAACCTCCCTGCCGTCCACCGACTGGGACCGCAGACGGTCGATCCCCCTGGTGATCCACCTGGGGTTGAGCGCGGGCAGGCTGGCGATGCATTCCGGCGCGGTTGCGTCCTGGCGTCACCCACCGTGGCGGGCGGCCGGCGGTGCCAGCCGCTGCCGGAGGCGCTCGGCGTCCTGGTATCGCTTCTGGGTTCGATAGCCCTCATATGCCTGGCTCCACGCAATCATGGCCTGCCGCCGGTCGCCGAGGGCCGCATGGGCGTCGCCCAGGTGCTCCAACATGCCGGCCTCGTCGAGAACGTTGCGGTTCCGACGGACGATCGCGAGTGCCTGCTCGTAGTAGTGCAGGGCCTTGCCGTGCTCGCCGGTCCGATGGGCGATGTAGCCAAGGCTGTCGAGGGTGTTGGCCACGCCGTCATGGTGCTCGTGCAGACCGAAGATCGCCAGGGCGGCCTCACAATGGGCGCGCGCCTCGTCGAACCGCCCGTCATGGGCCGCGTACCAGCCCACGTCGTTCAGCGCGTCGGCTGTCTTCAGCGGATCGCCGAGCACCTCGTAGTGACGTAACGCGTGGGTGGCGTGCTCCAGGGCCCTGCGATGCTTCTCCTGCCCTGCCCAGAGCAACGCCAGGCCCTGGTGAACGTACGCCTGGGCATCCAGGTCGCGGGCCTTCTCGGCGAGGGCGAGCGCCTGATGGAAGTGCTCCAGGGCGTCGTCCGGCCGATCCATCCGGCCGTACGCGTGCCCCAGAATGCGGTGGGCCATCATCTGCGCCGCGGAGTCGCCGAGCCGGCGGGCGGCCTCCAGTCCCGCCGTCCAGACGGCGACCTGATGATAGAGGCCGCCACGTCGGAAGTGGAAGGTGTCCAGGCTCCACGCCATCTGCCACACCAGGTCGTCCCAGCCTCGCTCGGCCGCGAGATGCTGAGCGGCGAGCAGGCAGGGGTGCTCCTCGCCGAACCACCGCCACGCCGAGTCGTGGTCGAGCGCGGGGACCTGTGCGCCGTCCCACGCCGGAGAGACGGACTCGATCGGGGGACGGTGCGGGGCCAGGCACCGCTCGCCGTCGTAGGCGCGGCGCAGGTAGAAGCCCACCAGTCGCCGCAGCGCGGCTTCCCGCTCGGATACGGGGATCTCCGCTCGCGCGTGCTCGGCGACGTGGAGACGGACCAGGTCGTGCATCCGCCAGCGGCCCGCGACGTGCCGGTGGATCAGGAACGACTCCTCCAGCCTCCTGAGGAGGCCGCGGGCCTGGGCCACGGGCAGCGCGGTCAGGGCGGCGGCGGCCTCGACACCGAAGTCGGGTCCGGGCGCCAGGGCCGTCAGCGCGAGCATCTCGGCGGCCTCGGCGGTGAGGGCCTGGAAGGAGGTGGCGAACGCTCCGCGCACGCTCGCGGTCCCATCCTCGGTGTCCAGCATCTCCAGCCGGGCCGTGGCGTCCTCGAGTTCGGCGGCCAGCGCGGCGAGCGGCAACTGCGGGGCGAGGGCGGCGCGGGCAGCGAGGATGGCCAGGGCCAGGGGCATGCCCGCGCAGTGGGCCAGCATGTCGGCGACCGCCTCGGGCTCGGCCTCCAGCCGGCCGGCACCCAGATGACGGGTCAGCAACCGACGCGCGTCGGCTTCGTCCAGAGCGTCGAGATTGACGGGGACGGCACCGTGATTGGCCGCGATGCCCACCAGATGCCGGCGGCTGGTCAGGACCACGGCGCAGGTGCGGCTTCCCGGGAGCAGGGGATCGGCCTGGGAGACGTCGCGCACGTTGTCGAGGACGATCAGCATCCGCCGGCCGGCCACCAGGCTGCGGTACAGCCCGACCCGCGCGCCGGCGTCCACCGGCATGTGTTCCGCCGCGACGCCGAGGGCCTCCAGAAAGCCGGTCACGGCGACGAGCGGCGAGAGCGGTGGTTGGACGGGATCAAAACCCCGCATGTTCACGAACAGCTGCCCGTCGGGATAGCGGTCGATGTTCTCGTGCGCCCAGTGCAGAGCCAGCGACGTCTTGCCTACGCCGCCGTACCCGCCGATCGTGAACACCGCCATGCCGGTTTCCGCCTCGGCCGCCGCGGTGAGCCGCGCGAGCTCCGCCGTACGACCGGTGAAACGCGGGGGAGGCGGCGGAAGCTGGCGTGGAACGGGGGGCGCCGCATCGCCGCCCGGGCGGGCGGCAGGAGGCGGTGCGGCGACCACCTCATCCCCGGCGAGTATCTGCCGATGCAACGCCTGCAACGTCGGGCCCGGTTCCGTGCCGAGTTCCTCGACCAGACGTCGCCGGATCCGCCGGTAACACCGGAGAGCATCCGCCTGACGTCCGCTGCGGTACAGGGCGAGCATCAACTGGCCGGCCAGGCGCTCGTCGAGAGGGTGCCGAGTCGTACGCGCCGTCAGGGTCTCGACCAGTTCGATATGCCGGCCCGCGCGCAACCACAGGTCGAAGAGATCCGATTCGGCGGTCTGCCGCTGCCGCTCCAGCCGTTCCCGCTGAGCGTTCAGCCAGGGCGTGTCGAGACCGGCGAAGGCAGCTCCCCGCCACAGGCCGAGCGCTTTCTCGAGCAATTTCTGAGCCGCCGCGTCGTCCGCTGTTCGTGCTCGCTCCACCCATTGCCGAAAGCGGTGCGCGTCAACCGTCAGTGGATCGACCTCGAGGGCATATCCCCCGGCATGACGCGCGATCCGGGCTCCGGCCGCGGCAGGCAGAGCCTTTCGCAGCCGGGACAGATAGCTGTAGAGCGTCTCACGACCGCGAAGGGGCGGACTTCCTGCCCACACGCGGTCCAGCAACTCGTCCACGGCTACGCATCTCCCGGCCTCGACCAGAAGTGTCGCGAGCACACAACGCTGACGCGCGTGCCCGATTTCGACATGCCGACCGTCGAGAAGAACCTCGAAGTGACCCAGAAGCCGGAACTCCACCGACATGACCCACCCCCGTCAGCCGGTTTACCTGTTTAACGGACCCGAGGTGCCGATTCAAGGGGTCGCGCAATAGGTGATGCCCGAGGCCGTCGGGTCCCCGCCGAGAGGCCGGACTTCCCCGGCACCTGACCGTTCCGTTCGACCAACCGAGCGGCGCCGCCCGCGTGTGACACGAACCGGTCGGCACGATGCGTGACCGCAGGCCGGATCCGTGCCGCACGCGCGTGAACCGCTTCCGCCCAGGAAATGGCTCCTATCTGCGATTCAAGGTGGTTCGCAAGAAAATGGGCTTGTCGGCATCGAAAGCTTGTTCATAATACTCGCAGTAATGCGCACGTTTTAAATCACCGGAATATGGGCCGCAAGGTACCGCCCACGACCGAGGCCACCCCGCGGCCCGTCGACCAGGCCGTATACGCAGTTTCCGCTCCCCTGCCTCTCCAGATCGTCTTCGCCATATCGCCATGCGGTTCTTCCACTTCGAACACGAATGAAGGTGATCAGTGAACGCATCGAATTCGGTGGCCCGCGGAAGGCGCAGGCACGGCCCAGTCGCTTTCGTCACGACGCTGACCGTGACGGCGTCACTCCTGGCCGCGTACGACCTTCCCGCCCGGGCCGAGCCCGACCCGGCTCCCCCACCGGCGGCTCCCTCCACGACCGCCTTCCCGCGCCCCGAGGACCCGGACGCGTCGCTGCGCGCCGCGATCGAGGAGGCGAGGAAGCAGAAGAAGCCGGTAGCCGTCGAAGCCGCCACGCTGACCGGGCCCTACGCCCGGATCCAGGGCCAGCTCGGCCAGGCGGTCAAGTTCTCCGGCGGCGCGTACGCCACCACATCCCGGCCGGTCGTCAACACCAACCAGAGCTTCACCGCCGCGGCCTGGGTGCGACTTGACAACAGCGCCACCGCGCAGACGGTTCTGTCGCAGATGGGGGTCAACCAGCCCGGTTTCACGCTGTCGTACCAGATCTCCTCGGCACCCGAGTACGACCAGCGCCGGCTGCTCTCCATGATCCAGGAGGATCGTGCGGACCGCATCTACGAGACCGTCGTGCAGTCCAAGGACCTCGCGAAGATCAATGAATGGACGCATCTGACCGTCCAGTACGACCAGTCAGCCGGCAAGATCCGGCTGTACGTCGACGGGGTGCTGGCCGGCGAACGCGACCACACCCCCACCTGGAACGCGCGGGGCGCCTTCGAGATCGGCCGGGCGCGCGCCCTGGCGGGCAGGCTCGACGGCGCGGTGGACGATGTGCACGTCTACCAGCGGGCCCTGAGCGCCGAGGACATCCGGGCCCTCGTCGGCGTGCCCGGCACCACCACCCACAACGCCATCCCCTCCGGCCACGCGCTGGACAAGGTGTTCGCGCTGGAGAACCCGGCCAGCTTCAAGTTCGTGGTCAAGGCATGCCGGAGCGGTGTCACCCCGCCCTCCTGCAACGAGAGCCCGGCCTACCGCATCACCTCCGATGCCCCGATGTCGCCCACCGGCACGGAGACCGGCATGGCCGACCCCGCTCAGCCGATTCTGTCCGGCCTGGTTAACCGGCCATCCGGATGGGAGGTGACGGCGAAGTACTACCTCTACGATCAGGCGGGCGCCCCGGTCGGCACGTCGCCGCTCGGCGCGCGCACCGTGAACGGCGGAGAACGCGCGTCCCTGCAGATCCCGCGTGACACCGTGCGGCCCGGCACGACCTACAAGTGGCAGATGACGGCCTGCGCCACCGGCCCGCAGGACCCCGGCCCGACGCCCACGCCCACCCCCACACCCACACCCAGTCCCACCCCCCACACCCAGCCCGCCGGGCTGTGGCCCTCGCCACCGTCCGCCTCACGCCGCCGTGCCCGGCTCATCGGAGGGCGCCGCAGAGTCCCCCGGCCGCTCACCGCATCACCATTCAGGCACTTTCGGGGGTGCCGGTGCGCACCGCCGGAGCCGGAAGGCTTAGTCTTGGATCGTGACAGCCCGAGGCGAGGTCAGGTCGCCTCGGGCTGTCCGCCTCAAGAAGGCGAGGATGCGCACCCAGGCGTCGGCGCAGGCCTCGGCCAGTTCCGGGCGGCCCAGCTCGAAGAAGCTGTGCGGCGCTCCCGGATAGGTGACGAACTCGTGCGCCACTCCCGCGCCTTCCAGCGCCTCGCCGAACGCACTCACCACCTCGGGGGAGATGCCCTCGTCCGCGCCGCCGAACAGTCCCAGGATCGGCCCGCACAGTTCGCCCGCCATCTGGGTAGGGCCGGGGTTGCCGAACAGCACGTCCGGGTATCCGTACAGGCCGATGGTGCCGGCGAGCCCGAAGCCGGGCCTGGCCGCCATGAAGGCCAGCCTGCCGCCGAAGCAGAAGCCGAGCGAGACGATCTCCTCGCATCCCTCGCCTCGCAGATGTGCGGCGCCGGCGGCGATGTCGGCGAACAGCCCGTCCTTGTGCGCCCTGCCCAGGTGCTCCATGAAGGGGAAGTCGTCGGGCCGTGGATCGGTCCCGGCCGTACGCCCGAAATAGTCGATGGCGAGTGCGGTGTACCCCTGCTCGGCGAGCCGTTCGGTGAGGCGCTCATAGAAACCCGACAGTCCCCGGTTGTCCGGCAGGACGAGCACCGCAGGACCGGACGCCCGGCCGGGGCGGGACAGGTGAGCGGCGAAGTTCGCCCCGTCCGCCGAGGTCAGCACGAGGCGTTCCGACGTGACGGTCGTGATCGGAGAACCGTGGACGGGCGGCACGGAATCGGGCTCGTAACACACGGGCGACATCCCTTTCGCGGAATTCAATCGGGTACGCCCGTGAGGCTACAATACGGTTTTCCCATCATATCAGGGCAAAATAAATTTCCGATCTCACAAATATAACAAACCCGTCTCCCAGACAATCGGGAGACGGGTTCGCTCGGGCGCCACTTCGGGTCAGATGACCGGGCCGGGCGTGTCACGCGGCGGCAGCGGGCCGGTGCCGGGGACGGGACCCGTGCCGGGAGCGGGCGGGATCGGGCCGGTGCCGGGCGGCGGCAGCGGCGTCTCGCGCGGATACCCGGGGTTCACGGTCTGGGGCGGCATCGGCTCGCCGATGTCATACCCCGTGCCGGACCCGCCGGTCCCCGTGCCGCCCTGCTGGTGCGGGCCGGGAACCTCACCGCGCCAGGCGCCGGTCTCGCCGCCCCGCGACTCGATGAACGTTTTGAAACGCTCCAGGTCGCCCTTTACCCGCATGCGGACGATCTGCAGGGCGTCCGCCGCCTTCTCCAGGAAGCCCTCGGGGTCGTACTCCATCTGCAGGGTGACGCGAGTCGTGTTGTCGTCGATCCGGTGGAAGGTCACGACGCCCGCCTGCCGCGGCGTGTCCACCGAGCGCCAGGCCACCCGCTCGTCCGGGTGCTGCTCGGTGATCTCCGCCTCGAACTCACGGCGGACGCCCGCGATCTCGACGACCCAGTCGGTGCGCGTGTCGCCGATCTGCTTGACCGACTCCACGCCCTCCATGAACTCAGGGAAGCTCTCGAACTGCGTCCACTGGTTGTAGGCGGTGCGGATCGGGACATTCACGTCGACGGACTGTTCGATCGAGCTCATGCCTCCTCCTTCTCTCGTGGGTTCCTGCACTACGCCTGCCCTGAGAGGGGGAGGTAAACCCGGGCGCGCGACGTCAGCGGGAGGCCGGCCTGCGGCGCTCGTCCCCCCGGCTCGCACCGCGCCGGCCGGCCGGGCGGGCCAGGCGCGGCCGGGCCGCGGTGGTGCCGTCGCCCGACCGCGCACGCCGGGCCTTCTCGGCCGACCGGCGCACCCGTCCCACCACGAGGTCGCGCACACCCCGCGAGACGTGGTCGTCGCGCCGCCCGCCGGGTGCGGACGCCGCGGCGTCCGCGTCCTTCGGAGTCTCGTCCTCCAGGGTCCGGTCGGCCGCGGCGTACCAGCCGGTGGCCACCTGCACGGCGAGCGCGGCGAACAACAGGCCGAACGGCAGCACCCATCCGCCGCTCACCTGGTGGAGCAGGCCGAACGTGATCGGTCCCGCGCCCGCGATGAGGTATCCGGCGCTCTGCCCGAAGGCGGACAGCGCGGCGGTTCCCGCCGCCGTGCGGGTCCGCATGGCCAGCATCGCCAGTGCGAGCGGGAACGTGCCCCCGCCGACGGCCACGAGGATCGACCACGCCCACAGCGCCTGTCCGGTGAGCAGGCCCGCGAAGCCGGCCGCGTACAGGACGGCGAAGGCGACCACCAGCGGGCGCTGACCGGACGGCCGGGTGGCGAGCGCGGGCACCGCCATGGAGACGGGGATGCCGAGCCCGGTGAACACGGCGAGGACGAGGCCGGCCTGGCCGGCGGTGTAGCCGTTGTCCCGCAGCAGCAGTGGCAGCCAGCCGAACATCACGTAGGCGATGAGGGACTGCGAGCCGAAGTATCCGGCCACGGCCCACGCGAGCCGGCTACGCAGGAGGCCGTCGGTACGGGGCCTCGCGGGAGTGCTGCGCCGCTCCGGCTCACCGCGCCTGAGCGCGAGCCACGGAATCGCGGCCACGGCGGCCAGAGCCGCCCACACCCCGAGTGCCACGTGCCAGTTCCCTCCTGCGGCCTGCTGCACGGGAACGGTCGCGGCGGCGGCGACCATCGTCCCGGCCGCGAGGGCCGTCGAATAGACGGTGGTCATCGCACCCGCACGCCGCGGGAAGTGCCTCTTGATCAGTGCGGGGATGACGACGTTGCCGACCGCGCCGCCCGCCAGTGCGACCGTGCTGGCCGCCATGAACGGCACGGCCGAGCCGACGAGGGAGCGCACGGCCTGTCCGGCCGCCAGCAGGACGATCGCGGCCAGCAGCAGCCTGTGCTCCCCCATCCTGCGGGACATGGCCGGCGTCAGCGCGCCGAACAGGGCGAAGCTCATCACCGGCAACGTGGTGAGGAGCCCCGTCATGGCCCCCGACATGCCGAGGCCCGAGCTCACCTGGTCGAGGACGGTTCCCACACTGGTCACCGCGGTGCGCAGGTTCAACGCGGTGAGGGCGATGCCCCCGGCGATCAACCACGCCATCGATCCGCCCTGTGCTGTCCACCGCGCTGTCCACCGCGCTCGCAGCACGCCCCTCCGCGTCACGACGGCACTCATCGCCGCAACATCTCCTCTCATCCAGTCATCCTACGATTGGCACCATACCAAAGCCCTCTCTGCTCTCATTTGTTCCCTCGCTTCTCGAGAAGCCCTTACGAACGGCGGACGCCGCGCAGAAGCCACAGCAGGCCGACGACGGGCAGCACGAGCGGCACGTAGCCGTATCCGCTGCCGTACCCCGACCACACGGTTGCGTGCGGGAACGCGGCGGGGTCGGCCAGGCTCAGCGTGCCGACGACCAGCACCCCGGCCAGCTCGACCAGGCAGGCGGCGACCGCGACACGCCGTGCGCCCCGGGCCAGCGCCACCGTGAGCACGATGTAGACCACTGCGGCGAACGCCGACAGCGCGTACGCCAACGGCGCCTCGGCGAATTTCGTGGCGATCTGCACGGCGGCGCGGGAGGTCGCGGCCAGCGCGAAGACGCCGTACACGGCCACGAGCACGCGTCCCGGCCCGGTGGCGGAAGGGGCGCTCATGCGCCCGCGTTCCAGATCTGCAGCAGCCGCCCGGTCATGACGGCCACGGTGAAGGCGGCCACGGCGATGACCCCCGGGCCCCAGCGCGTACGCTCCGCCCGGCCCCACCACATGGCGGCGGGCGGGATCACCGCGGTGCCCGCCAGATAGCCGATGAAGGTCGCCTTCTCCACCACGTGGCCGAGCCCGGCGAGCGCGAACCCCGCCTGCGCGAGCACCGCGAGCTCCAGCAGTCCCAGCCCGGCCAGCAGCACCGGCCCCATCGGCCGGTCCCGCACGGCGGTGACGACAGCGGCCAGTGCCAGCAGCAGGGCGGCGCCGATCAGCCAGCCGGAGTACGCGCCGTTCATGCCGCGCTCGGGGCGGGGATCGCAGACATGGCCAGTAGGCTATCGGCCCACGTGCCCGCCCCGTCGCACGCCCTGCCAGCTCACTTCCAGCCCGCTTCTAGCGCTGCCGGGTCTCGGCGAGCAGCAGGTCGACAGCGTCCTCCGGCTTCCCGTTGACCGCGTGCGCCCCCCGCTGACGGGAGGCGGAGCTGCCCCGGCGCAGCGCCGCGTCGGCGAGCTCCGAGACGATCTCCCAGTCGCCGAGCTCCTCCAGGGTCGGCCGCAGCTCCTCCAGCATCCGGGTGATGAGCCGCGGAGCCGATTCGGGCCGGCTTGTCACCGGTGACAGCAGGTCGCCCTCCAGCCCGTCACGGGCCGCCCGCCAGTTGGCCGCCCGCAGCAGCGCCAGGCGCTGCTCGCCGGTCGGCGGCTCGCCCCGCTCCACGGCCTCCATCTCCCTCGTCATGAGGGCGCGGAAGAGCCCGGCGAGCAGCACCACGTCGTCCGCGAGCGGGCAGGAGTCGCAGATGCGCATCTCCACCGTCGGCACGTGGGCGCTGAGCCGCAGGTCGAAATAGACCATGCCCCGGTCCTCGATGACGCCGGAGGCCACCAGGTCATCGGCCGTCCTGTCGTACTCGGCCGCGTCGGCGAACGGGCCGAGCGGCCCGGCCGTCGGCCACCGCTGCCAGGTCAGCGCCCGGCTGCTGGCGTACCCGCTGTCCTCGTCCATCCAGTACGGCGAGCTGGCGCTGAGCGCGAGCAGCGGGGGAAGCCAGGCCTCCACGCGCTGGGCGGCGAGCACCGCCACATCCCTGTCGTCGATCTCCACGTGCACCTGCGCCCCGCAGATGAGCTGCTCCTGTGCGAGGAACCGGTAGGACTCCGACAGGTACTCGTAGCGCTCCCCCGGCGTGAACGTGTAGCCCTCGATGCCGGTGATCGGGGTCGTGCCGGAGGCGATCACCCCGACCCCCAGCGGCTCGCCGGCCGACACGAGCGCCTGGCGCAGCCGCACGATCTCGGCCCGCACGTCGCCCAGGTCCTCCATCGGGGTGCTGTTGGTCTCCACCACCGACCGCTGCAGCTCGGCCGCGAACCCCTCGTCCGGCAGCCGCTCCAGCATCGACTCCGCCAGCGGCGTCAGCCGCCGGGTCTCGAGATCGACGACAAGGAACTCCTCTTCAACGCCGACAGGCCGTCTCTTCGTCATGACCGATCACTACCCCGGTAGTGAGAATTAGGCCTGACCTGGCCGATCACGCATGGATCGGTGCCGGAGGGCGGCGTCGGGGCAGGAGACGCCGCCGAGTTCCCGGTACATCCGAACCTTTTCCGTGGATGATGACTCTCATCGGTGGGGGCCCGATATTTCCACTACGGGGAAGGAAATCGACATGCCGGTCAACCTGTCCAACACCAAACCGCTCGCGTGGGATTCGACGAAACTCGACGCCGACACCAAGGCCATGCTCGACAATCTGCAGCCGAACATCCTGCAGGCACACGTGCGGGAAAGCATGTCCCTGCTGCTCGTGCACTTCGGCGACGGCCCGGACGGCAGGCGCTTCCTGCGCTCCCTCGCGCCGCTCGTGAAATCGGCCAGGAAGCACCTGGAGGAGGTCCGTGACTTCACCCGCACGAAGAAGCCGGGCACGCCGTACGTCGGCGTCGGCATCAGCAAATTCGGCTATCTCAAATTAGGCGAATCCACAACGAAATTCACCGACAACGCGTTCAAATCCGGGATGAGGCGGCGTAAGGACACGCTCAGCGACCCGGCGGTCGACGCCTGGGAGAAGCACTACCAGGAGGAGATCCACGCGATCGTGCTGATCGGGGACGCCACACCCGAGCCGGTCGCCACCACCCGCAAGCGCGTCCTCGCGTTGCTGCCGAAGACCGCGAAGATCGTCGGTGAGGAGAAGGGCGAGGGCCTGCGCGACGCCCAGGGGCGGGGCATCGAGCACTTCGGCTACGTGGACGGCCGCAGCCAGCCGCTGTTCCTCGCCGACCAGGTGGCCGCCGAGTCCGGCACCAACTGGAACCCGTTCTTCCCGCTCGGTCACGTGCTCGTCGCCGACCCGCTCGCCCCGCACCCGAGCCGGCACTTCGGCAGCTACCTCGTCCTGCGCAAGCTGGAGCAGAACGTCCGCGCGTTCCGCGAGGCCGAGGAGGCCCTCGCCGACGCGCTCGGCCTCGAGGGAGACGACCGGCCGCTCGCGGGCGCGATGCTGGTGGGCCGGTTCCGCAACGGCACCCCGCTGCGGCTGCACGGCAAGCCGAGCTCCGAGGGCCACCCGGTGCAGAACGACTTCAGCTATCGCGACGACCCCGGGTCCAAGTGCCCGGTGAGCGCGCACATCCGTAAGGCCAACCCGCGCGACTCACGTGACGGCGGGCTGGAGCGCACGCTCGGCGTCATGATGGCCCGTCGCGGCCAGACGTACGGCGCCCGCACCGACCGGCCGTGGGACGACGCTCCCCCGCGCACCCGGCCGACCGGCGGGGTGGGCCTGCTGTTCATGGCGTTCAACTCCAGCCTGCAGAGCCAGTTCGAGTTCACCCAGCAGAGCTGGGCCGACAACGCCGGCTTCCCCGCCGACGGCACCGGCCACGACCCGGTGATCGGCCAGGGCAAGCGGGATGTCAAGGTGCGCTATCCGAAGGCGTGGGGCAGCACGAAACTCAGCGCGCCGCAGCGCCAGGTCCCCCAGACGGTGACGATGAAGGGCGGCGAATACTTCTTCATGCCGTCGCTCGCCTACCTCAAGAACCTCTGACCCCGCCGTGGGCGAGGCAGATTCGGAACCATGAGCGATCATGCCGTCGTCCTCGAAGAGGTGTCCAGGACCTATGGCGACTTCCAGGCGTTCAACTCGTGCCGTCGCTGACCGCCTGGCAGAACGTCATCCCGCCCAGCAGGCCGGCCCGGCTGCGGCCCGATCCGGTGCGCGAGCTGCTGCACCGGGTCGGGCCGGCGAGGCGGGAGGGACATCGCCCGGCACAGTTGTCGGGAGGTCGGCAACAGCGGGTTGCCATCGGCGGCCGGCCCAGCTCACCTCGATGGTCTGCCGGGAGTCGCGCGAGCCGTCAGGCGCGGGAGCGGCCGAGGTGGTGGAGGATGTCCACGTCCGTGGCGCTCTGTGATGGGTGGAGCTATGGGGACTCGAACCCCAGACCCCCTCCATGCCATGGAGGTGCGCTACCAGCTGCGCTATAGCCCCTTGCCACCGCTCCGGGTGCTCCCGGCGCGGCGCTCGGAGAGCATATAGGTATGCCCATCCGTTTACCTAATCGTCACCGGCCGCAGGCGCTCAGCCGTCGGCGGTGGCGGCCGGGCTGTCGTCGCTGCTGATCGGCTCAGGCAGCGTGCCCGCGTTGTGCTCCAGCAGGCGCCAGCCGCGGCGGCCCTCCTCCAGCACCGACCATGAGCAGTTGCCCAGGCTGCCGAGCGCCGACCACAGCTCCTGCGGCAGCCCCAGCAGCCTGCAGATACCGAGCCGCAGCGCCGCGCCGTGCGAGGCGACGACCAGCAGGCCGCCCTCGTCGAGGCGCGATGCCCAGCGCCCGACCGCGTCGGCCACGCGGTCGGCGACGTGCGCCACGTCCTCGCCGCCCGGAGCCTCCCACGCCTCGTACTCGACCGGCCAGCCCGCCCTGATCTCGTCGCGGGTCAGGCCCTCCCACTCGCCGCCGCCGCGCTCGCGCAGGTCCTTGTCCACGGCGACGTCGAGCCCGGTGAGCCGGCCGAGGGCCGAGGCGGTGTCGTACGCACGCCGCAGGTCCGAGGAGACGAGCATGGTCGGTCGCAGCGCCGCGAGCAGGGAGGCCGCCCGGGCCGCCTGCGCGATGCCGGTCTCGTCCAATGCGATGTCGGTGTGCCCCTGGAAGCGCTTCTCGACGTTCCACAGTGTCTGCCCGTGCCGCAGGCAGACGACGCGACGGCTCATCGCGCCGCCCCGATGATGGCGTTCGTCACCGGGCCGCTCCGTGCCCGCGCTGCGCGGCTGCCTGTTTGACGCTCTCCGGCAGCTCGATGGACGGGCAGTCCTTCCACAGGCGCTCCAGCGCGTAGAAGTTGCGGTCCTCCTCGTGCTGCACGTGCACGACGATGTCGAGGTAGTCGAGCAGGACCCAGCGGCCCTCCCGCTCACCCTCACGGCGTACGGGCTTCGCGTCGGCTTCGACGCGCAGGCGCTCCTCGATCTCGTCGACGACCGCGCGGACCTGCCGGTCGTTGGACGCGGAGCAGAGAAGGAAGGCGTCGGTGATGACGAGCTGGTCGCTCACGTCGTAGGCGATGATGTCGTCGGCCAGCTTCTCGGCGGCGGCCTCGGCCGCCACCCGCACGAGCTGGATCGATCTCTCGGATGCTGTCACGATTCGGTTCTGTCCTCCGTTGACGGGCTCTTCCAGGGTGCACAGTCCGGGTCCCCCGTACAACCGGCTTTCCCGCAGAGACCCTACCGGCACACCTCGGCGATACCGGAGTTATGCCCGGGATCAGGGATTCAACGTCCTCCGGGGCCCGTCGATTCCATCAGAGGAAAGGCCGCGACGGTGGCGCCGACCCGGATGGTGCCCGGCGTGTGCGGGGCCGCCGCACCGTCGTGCAGGTCGACGACCGCGGCGAGGATCCTGCGGCGGACGTCGTGCCACAGCTCGGGCTCGACCCACAGCTCCGCGTCGGCCGTCACCCCCTCCTCACCCGCGCGCCGCCGCCCGGCCCGCTCGCGCAGCGACCCCGCCAGCGCCTCGGCGAGCAGCGGGAAATCGTCCCGCTGTTCGGTCAGCGGGGTGCCTCCCGCCGCCCGGTAGCGGCGCTCCCGGCCGCCGCGCCGGACCCGTACGTCGGCGAGTTCGGCCAGCCCCGCGTCGTCCAGGCAGCGCAGGTGGTGGCTCGCGAGGGCGTGCGAGATGCCCAGCTCGCGGGACAACTCGGCTGCCGACATGGGCTCGCCCCACATAAGCGAGAGCATGCGCAGCCGCACCGGATGCGCGAGCGCCCTGAGCCTGGGATCCGACTCCGCCATGGCGGAAAGTAAACACCATCGCAACCCCCAAGCATTGACTTGGGGGTTGCTGGCGGCGATCATCGATCGTCGTGAAAGCCGCTCTCGCCGACCGCAACGCCCGCCGTTATCTGAGCGCCGTCGTCGTCTCCGGTTTCGGCACCATGGCCATGTCCCTGGTCGCGGGCATCTGGATGAAGTCGCTGACCGGGTCGGACAGCCTCGCCGGTCTCACCGCGTTCTGCTTCTGGGCGCCGACGGCGGCCGGGCCCGCGCTCGGCGCGCTGGTCGACGTCCTCGGCGCCAGGCCCGTGCTCATCTGGACCAACGTCGTGATGGGCGCGGTGCTGTGCCTGCTCTTCCTGGTCCGCTCCCCCGCGCAAGTCTGGCTGCTGTTCGCGGTGCTGGTGCTCTACGGCGTGAGCTTCGTCCTGCTCGACGCGGCCGAGGCGGCCGTCCTGCCCGCGGCCGTCCCGGAGGCGTTGCTGGCCGAGGTCAACGGCCTGCGCATGAGCGCGTCGGAGGGCACGCGTCTCGCCGCGCCCCTGCTCGGCGCCGGGTTGTTCACCGTCGCGGGCGGCGACGCGGTGGTCGCGCTCGACGCGGCCACCTTCGCGGCCTGCGCCTGGCTGCTCGCTTCACTGCGCCTGCCGCGCACGGCCGGGTCGCGCGCCTCCGCGGCGCGCGGGTGGGCGGCCCGGACGGCGGACGGGGCGCGCTTCCTGTTCGGCGACCCGTTCCTGCGCCGCCTCGTGCCGTCCGGCGCGGTGCTGATGCTGGTCTCCGGCGTCAACGGCGCGGCCGTCTTCGCCGTGGTCGACCACGGTCTGCACCGGGAGCCGGGCTTCACCGGTGTGCTGTCCGCGATCCAGGGCGGCGGCACGGTCCTCGGCGGCCTGATCGCGGGGCCGGTGCTGCGCCGGGCCGGGGAGTCGCGGCTGCCCGCCGCCGGAGGGCTCCTGTTCGCCGTCTCAGTGGCCCTGCGCGCCACCCCCTCGGAGCCCGTCGTGGCGGCGGCGAGCCTGCTGTCGGGGCTTGGCCTGCCCTGGGTGCTGGTCGCCGCATTCACCGCCGTACAGCGGATCACACCCCGCGACCTGCTCGCCACGGTGTCCGCGACCACCAACAGCCTGCTGTTCGTGCCGACGGCCGTCGGGATGGCCCTCGGCGCGGGACTCCTCGCCCTGACCTCCCACCGTCCGGTGCTGTACGCGGCGGCGCTCGCCGGCGCGCTCGCCGCGGCGTACGGCCTGCGGGACCGGCGACGGGCCGTCAGGACTCCGGATCGCGGTACAGGTGGCGCTTGTTGATGTACTGCACGATGCCGTCGGGGACCAGGTACCAGATGGGCTCCCCGGCGGCCACCCGGTCGCGGCACTCCGACGACGAGATCGCCAGGGCGGGGATCTCGACCAGGCTGACCTTGCCCGCGGGCAGGCCGGGGTCCTTGAGCGTGTGGCCGGGCCGGGTGCAGCCGACGAAGTGCGCGATGGTGAACAGCTCGTCGGCGTCACGCCAGCTCAGGATCTGCGCGAGCGCGTCGGCGCCGGTGATGAAGTACAGCTCCACCTCCGGGCCGTACGTCGAGGCGATGTCCCGCAGCGTGTCGATGGTGTACGTCGGGCCGGGCCGGTCGATGTCCACCCGGCTGACCGAGAAGCGGGGATTCGAGGCGGTGGCGATCACCGTCATCAAATACCGGTCCTCGGTCGAGGACACGGTCTGCTCCGCCTTCTGCCAGGGCCGGCCGGTGGGGACGAACACCACCTCGTCCAGATCGAAGTGATGGGCCACCTCGCTGGCCGCCACCAGGTGGCCGTGGTGGATCGGGTCGAAGGTCCCGCCCATCACTCCCAAACGCCGGATAGCCGTCCCGTTTCGCATGGACGGACGATAACGCGCCTATCGGACCACACCGGAAACCGGCCCCTGCGGACGGCCCTGGCTCCTCACCGCGTCCCGCGCGCGTCCGGCCCGTGAGACATAGCATGCGGAACATGACCACTCCCGATCGCAATCGCGTGCAGCTGCCCGGCATCAGCTCGCGAGCCTACGAACACCCCGCCGACCGTTCCGCACTGGTCGCGATGCGTTCGCTCTCCGGATTCGACGCGGTGCTCAAGCGCACGTCCGGCCTGTTCAGCGAGCGCCGGCTCCGGCTGATGTTCCTCGCCTCCGCGGTGCGCACGACCGACACCCAGTTCCGCGCCCTGCACGACATGGGCCGCGACACCGCCTACATCCTCGACCTGCACCGGATCCCGGAGATCTACGTGCAGCAGGACCCGAAGGCGTACGCGATGGCGATCGGTTTCGACGAGCCGTTCATCATCGTCTCGACGGGACTGCTCGACCTGATGGACGACGAGGAGCTGCGCTTCGTCATCGGCCACGAGACCTCGCACATCCTGTCGGGCCACGCGGTCTACGGCACGATGCTCGAGATCCTGACCCGCCTGGCCACCCGGGTGGCCTGGATCCCGCTCGGCTACATCGGCCTGCGGGTCATCGTCGCCGCGCTGGAGGAATGGCAGCGCAAGGCGGAGATGTCCGCCGACCGCGGCGGTCTGCTCGCCGGGCAGGACCCCGACGCCGCGCTGCGGGCGCTCATGAAGCTCGCCGGAGGCTCACGCCTGCACGAGATGAACATCGAGGCGTTCCTCGACCAGGCCAGGGAGTACGACACGGCGGGCGACGTGCGGGACGGCCTGCTGAAGGTCCTCAACCTGCTCGGCACGACCCACCCGTTCGCGGTGACCCGGGTCGCCGAACTCGACCGGTGGCGCCGCGGCGGAGAGTACGACCGGATCATCGCCGGCGACTACCCGCGGCGGGAGGACGACGCCAACGCGAAGATCACCGACGAGATCAAGGCGGCGGCCAACTCCTACCGCGAGTCGTGGGCCCAGTCGCAGGATCCGTTCATCGGCGTGCTGCGCGATGTCGCCGAGGGCGCGGTCAACGCCGGCGAGCGCATCTTCAACCGCTTCGCCCGCCGCGAGAACTGACCTCGGGGCATCGGGGCACAGCAGGCAGGGGTGGGCCCGTCCGGACGATGCACACGTGCGCCGCGGCGGGCTGCCCGCGACCGTCGGACGAGGTCACGACCAGCGACGATCGTCAGAAGAAGAAGGCCACGGCGCGCACGGCCGCCGCGCAGAGCGCGACGAAGCCGCCCAGGACGGCGAGCGCGCGCAGTCCCTCCCGACGCAGGCCGGGAATGGCCGCGCCCGCGCGTTCGATCTCCCGGCCGATGATCGCGCCGCTGACCACGCCGAACGCGACGCCGGCGATGGTGACGGGCACCGCCTGAGACCACCACTCCGGCTCCAGCCGCGCCCCTGAGCCCACCCACAGGGCCGCGAACGCCGCCGCCGCGGCGGGCAGCCCCGGCCACGCGACGGCCGACAACAGCGAACCCGCCAGCGTGAGGGGGAACATCAGCGCGCGCAGGAAGGCGCGGGCACGGCCGGGTTTGCGGCCTCGCACCAGCCAGTGGCTGGTCCACACGGCCCTGGTGACCACGGCGAAGGCCGCCGTGATCGCGAAGGTCGCGAGCGGGTAGACCACCGACGTCACCACGCACGGGACGGCCAGCAGCGCGACCAGGACCAGGGCGGCGTTCCCGGTGGGGATGCCGAGCGCCCCCTCGGGCGCGTGCGTGCCGCCTCCCGCCGCCGCGAGGGCCGCCGGCGCCGTACGGCTCTCGCCCGTCCGGGTGCGGCGGTTGGCACGGCCACCGGTGGGCCGGGCCTGTTCCTTCATCGCCGGCTCCCCGGTCCTCCCCGTCGCCGTACGCGCGGGCGCCTGCGCGCGGACCCGCGCGACCGCCTCGGCGGCGCGGCCGCGGGCGGCCGGCTCCGCTCCGGCCCGATCAGCGCCGCGGTCGGTCGTGGACGTCTCGCTGACCCGGGCGAGCCGGGACAGACGGTCGGCCAGCACGGCGGCGGTGGGACGGCGGGCCGGGTCGCGGTGCAGCGCCGCCCGCACCAGCGGCAGCAGGGCCGCGGGGACTCCCACGAGATCGGCCTTGCCGTTCAGCACGGCGTACATCTGCGACTCCGCCGTACCTCGCCCGAAGGTCGGCCGTCCGGTGGCGGCGAACGCCACGGTGGCGGCCCAGCCGTGGACGTCGGCCGGCTCTCCCACCGTCTCGTCCGAGAACACCTCCGGGGCGCAGTAGCCCGGCGTGCCGAGGAACGCGCCGGTCATCGTGACCCGCGTCGCGTCGAGCACCTGGGCGATACCGAAGTCGATCAGCACCGGCCCGTCCGCGCCCAGCAGGACGTTGGCCGGCTTGACGTCGCGGTGCACGATCCCGCCCGCGTGGATGATCGCCAGCGCCGCCGCGAGGCCGTGCGCCAGCGCGATGAGCCGATGCTCCGGCAGCGGCCCGCCGCGCCGTACGGCGTCGAGGAGGTTCTCCCCCTCGACGTACTCCATCACGAGGTACGGCCGGTCGCCGGACAGGTCGGCGTCGAGCACCTGGGCCACGTAGGGATTCTCGACCCGGCGCAGCGCCCGGACCTCGCGTTCGAGCCGTAATCGGGCGTCGGCGTCGTTCTCGATGGGGTCGCGCAGCATCTTCACGGCGACGCGGTCGCCCCGGCGGCCGACGGCGAGGTACACCTCACCCATGCCACCCCGGCCCAGCCGCTCCATCAGCGCGTAGGGGCCGACCCGCCCGAGACGTCCAGCCATAGGAGCGCCAACCATAGCGGTCCCGCCGCCGGAATCGGTGGAGGCGCGCCGTTCGGACCGCGAACAAGTCGGAGCGCATACGAGTCGGGTGGACGCGGGCCTCGGCCCGCGTCCCGTCCTCACCCCCGTGCTCACCCGCGTCCGACGGTCACCCTCGTACGTGCCCCTCGCCCGTGTAGATCCACTTGGTGGAGGTCAGCTCCGGCAGCCCCATCGGGCCGCGGGCGTGCAGCTTCTGGGTGGAAATGCCGATCTCCGCCCCGAAGCCGAACTCCCCGCCGTCGGTGAAGCGGGTCGAGGCGTTCACCGCGACCGCCGCCGAGTCCACCGTCGCCACGAACCTGCGGGCGGCCTGCTGGGAACGGGTCACGATGGCGTCGGTATGGGCCGAGCCGTACCTGCGGATGTGCGCGACCGCGTCGTCCAGCGAGTCGACCACCGCGGCGGCGATGTCGAGCGAGAGGTACTCGCTCGTGAAGTCCTCCTCGGTGGCGGGCACGACGTCGGCGCCGTAGGCCCGCACCCGCTCGTCCCCGTGGACGGTCACGCCCGCGTCCTTCAGCGCCGTCAGCGCCTTCGGGACGAACTCGCCGGCGATGGCGGCGTGCACGAGGACCGTCTCGGCCGCGTTGCACACCGAGGGCCGCTGCGCCTTGGCGTTCACCAGGATCTTCAGAGCGGTGTCGATGTCGGCGTCGGCGTCCACGTACACGTGGCAGTTGCCCACCCCGGTCTCGATGACCGGCACGGTCGACTCCTCGACCACGCTGTTAATGAGCGAGGCGCCGCCGCGCGGGATCAGCACGTCGACCAGGCCCCGGGCACGCATCAGGTGCTTGACCGACTCGCGGGTCTGGCCGGGCACGAGCTGCACGGCGTCCGCCGGCACCTCGGTCGCCGCCAGCGCCCGCTGCATGATCCGCACCAGCGCCGTGTTGGAGGAGTACGCGCTGGACGACCCGCGCAACAGCACGCCGTTGCCGCTCTTGAGGCACAGCGCGGCCGCGTCCACGGTGACGTTGGGCCTGCCCTCGTAGATGATGCCGATGACGCCGAGAGGCACCCGCACCTGACGCAGCTCCAGGCCGTTGGGCAGCGTGCCGCCGCGCACGACCTCGCCGACCGGGTCGGGCAGGTCGGCCACCTGGCGGACCGCCTCCGCGATCGTGGCGATCCGGCCGGCGTCGAGCCGCAGCCGGTCGATCATCGCCTCGGAGGTGCCGTTCTCCCTGGCGCGCTCCACGTCCACCGCGTTGGCCGCGACGATCTCGTCCGCGGCCTCCTCCAGGGCGCCGGCCACGGCCCGCAGCGCCGCGTCCTTCGGCGCGCGCGGCATCGGCGCGAGCACCGTCGCGGCGTCCCTCGCGGCGTGGGCGACCTTCAGGAATTCCTCTGCCTCAGACATTGCCTCGTGCTCCGTCACGTGTGGTGGTGGGCTCCAGTATGACCATGTCGTCCCGGTGGATCAGCTCACGCCGATACTCCGGGCCGAGTGTTCTCGCCAGCTCCCGGGTGGAGCGGCCGAGCAGCTCGGGAATCTCTCCCGCGTCGTAGTTCACCAGGCCGCGGGCGATCCTGTCGCCGGTCGGCGCGCACACGTCCACCGGGTCGCCCGCCGCGAAGTCGCCCTCGACCTTCACCACGCCCGCGGGAAGCAGCGACTTGCGCCGCCGTACGACGGCCTCGACGGCGCCCGCGTCCAGATAGAGGCGGCCCCTGCCGGTCGTCGCGTGGGCGAGCCACAGCAGGCGGGTGCCGGGGTGGCGGCCGCCCGGGTGGAAGCAGGTGCCGATGTCGGCCCCGGCGAGTGCCTGGGCCGCGTGGGCCGCCGCCGTGAGCACCACCGGGACGCCCGCTCCGGTCGCGATGCGGGCCGCCTCCACCTTGGTGATCATGCCGCCGGTGCCCACGCGTCCCGAGGTGCCCAGCTCGACGTCATCCAGGTCCTCCGGCCCGCGGACCTCGGCGATGCGGGTGGCGCCGTCCTTGCGGGGATCGCCGTCGTACAACGCGTCGACGTCCGACAGGAGCACCAGCCCGTCGGCGTGGATCAGGTGGGCCACCAACGCCGCCAGTCTGTCGTTGTCACCGAAGCGGATCTCGTCGGTGGCCACGGTGTCGTTCTCGTTGACGACGGGCATGATGCCGAGCTCCAGCAGGCGGGCCAGCGCCCGCCGGGCATTGCGGTGGTGCGACCGGCGCATCATGTCGTCGGCCGTCAGCAGCACCTGTCCCACGCGCAGGCCGTACCTGGCGAACGACGAGGTGTACCGCGCTATCAGCACCCCCTGCCCCACCGAGGCGGCCGCCTGCTGGGTGGCCAGGTCCTTGGGCCGGGCGCGCAGCCCGAGCGGGCCGAGCCCCGCGGCGATGGCGCCGGACGACACGAGCACGATCTGCGTGCCCGCCCTGCGCCGGGCGGCCAGCACGTCCACCAGCGCGTCCACCCGGTCGACGTCGATCATGCCCTGGGGGGTGGTCAGCGACGACGACCCCACCTTGACCACCAGCTTCGCGGCCTCTCGGATCCGCTCCCTGCCCGTCACGCCATCTCCCACTCCGGCCCTCCGATCAGCCGAGCCTCGCGTCGGTGCCACGCGGGCCCATGGTCGCCTCCGTGGCCTGCGACGGCTGCCAGTCGAAGACGTAGCCGCCCTCCATCGGACCGATGATCACCTCGGCGCCGGCCGTCGCACCGGCCTTGATCAGCTCTCCCTCGACGCCGAGCCGTTCGAGGCGGTCGGCCAGATAGCCGACGGCCTCGTCGTTGGAGAAGTCGGTCTGGCGGATCCACCGCTCGGGCTTCTCACCGGTCACCTGGAAGCGGTTCTCGTCGAGGCGCCGCACCGCGAACCCGGTCTCGCCGAGTTGCCTGGGCCGGATGACCAGCCGCGTGGGCTCCTCGACCGGGGCCTGCGCCCGGGCCGCCGCCACCATCTCCGCCATCGCGTACGCCAGCGGCTTGAGGCCCTCGTGGCTGGCGGCGGAGATCTCGAAGACGCGCAGGCCGCGCTCCTCCAGCATGGGCGTGACGATGTCGGCCAGGTCCCGGCCGTCCGGGACGTCCACCTTGTTCAGCGCGACCAGCCGCGGCCGGTCCTGCAGCGAGCCGTACGCCGCCAGCTCGGCCTCGATCACCTCGAAGTCGGTCATCGGGTCGCGCCCCGGTTCGATCGTCGCGCAGTCGAGCACGTGCACGATCGTCGAGCAGCGCTCGACGTGCCGCAGGAACTCGTGACCGAGACCCCGGCCCTCGGACGCCCCCGGGATGAGCCCCGGCACGTCGGCGACCGTGAAGACCGTCTCGCCCGCCGTGACCACGCCGAGGTTCGGAATGAGCGTCGTGAACGGATAGTCGGCGATCTTGGGCCGGGCCGCGGACAGCGCCGCGATCAGCGACGACTTGCCCGCGTTGGGGAACCCGACCAGCGCCACGTCGGCGACGGTCTTGAGTTCGAGCACGATCTCGGCCTCGTCGCCCGGCTCGCCCAGCAGCGCGAACCCCGGGGCCTTGCGCTTGGCGTTGGCGAGCGCGGCGTTGCCGAGGCCGCCGAAGCCGCCCTGCGCGGCGACGTACCGGGTGCCGGCGCCGACCAGGTCGACCAGCACCTCGCCGGTCCCGGCGTCCTTCACGACCGTGCCGTTGGGCACCGGAAGGACGATGTCCTCGCCGTTGGCGCCGTCCCGGTTCGAGCCCATGCCCTGCTTGCCGTTGCCCGCCCGGCGGTGCGGCCGGTGGTGGTACTCCAGCAGGGTGGCGGTGTTGGGATCCACCTCCAGGATGACGTCGCCGCCGCGTCCGCCGTTGCCGCCGTCGGGCCCGCCGAGCGGCTTGAACTTCTCCCGGTGGATGGAGGCGCAGCCGTTGCCCCCGTCACCCGCCTTGATGTGCAGGACGACGTGGTCCACGAAGTCGGCCATCAGCCGCTCCCCCTTACTGCTATGGAAAAAGCGATGAGGCGGACCGAATGCTCGATCCGCCTCATCGCGCTGCTTGTGAATGTCCGGGGCGGATCTACTCCGCGGCCGGGACGATGCTCACCGCGCGGCGACCGCGCTTGGTGCCGAACTGCACCCGGCCCGTGGCCAGGGCGAACAGCGTGTCGTCGCCACCACGGCCGACGTTGTCGCCGGGGTGGAAGTGCGTGCCGCGCTGACGGACGATGATCTCGCCCGCGTTCACCAGCTGACCGCCGAAACGCTTCACACCGAGGCGCTGAGCGTTCGAGTCACGGCCGTTCCGGGTGGACGAGGCGCCCTTCTTGTGTGCCATGGTTCACTCCCTTTCGGGGGTAAGCGGGGGTCGTCCCCCGGGAAACTACTGTCCGGGGTTGATGCCGGTGACCTTGACCTGGGTGTACCGCTGACGGTGACCCTGGCGCTTCTTGTATCCGGTCTTGTTCTTGTACTTCAGAATCCGGATCTTCGGGCCCTTGGTCTCGCCGAGGATCTCGGCGGTCACCTGGAACCGGGAAAGCGTGGCTGCGTCGGTGGTGACATCGCCGTCGTTGACGACGAGCACCGCCGGCAGCGACACCGAGGAGCCAACCTCGCCGGCGACCTTGTCCACCTCGAGGACGTCCCCGACGGAGACCTTCTGCTGCCTGCCGCCGCAACGAACGATCGCGTACACCGCGGAACCCTTCTACTGGCTAAATGCTGAGATGCCGCGCCCCGCATCCAGCTGCTGTCGATAACACGACCGGCGATCCGGGCAGGCGCGCGAAGCCAGGCACGCCGACACCGGGCGCACCGATTGCCTAGGGTACCGGATATCCGGTACCCAGGTCGAACCGAGCGGACCGCCGGATGACGAAGTCGTTACTCCGCCGTCTTCCTGCGGGAACGTCGCCGTCCCCGGGAAGACGACGCGGAGCTCTCGCCCTCGTCGGAGCCGTTGGGATCGGCGTCGATGGCGTCCGTGACGCTCTCGCGCGCCGAACCCGACGCTGCGGCGACCGAGCTCTCGCTCGCCGCCAGCTTCTCGGCCACCGACTTCTCGATGGCCATCTTGCCCTGCGTGCCACGCGGCTCGGGCTTCGCCTCGACCGGCTCGGTCGAGACGATGATCCCGCGCCCGTGACAGCAGTCACACGGCGTGGAGAACGCCTCCAGGAGGCCCTGGCCGACCCGCTTACGGGTCATCTGCACCAGACCCAGCGAGGTGACCTCCGCCACCTGGTGCTTGGTCCGGTCCCGCGCCAGGCACTCCAGCAGCCGCCGGAGCACCAGGTCGCGGTTGCTCTCCAGAACCATGTCGATGAAGTCGATCACGATGATGCCGCCGATGTCCCGCAGCCTGAGCTGGCGGACGATCTCCTCGGCCGCCTCCAGGTTGTTGCGGGTGACGGTCTCCTCGAGGTTGCCGCCCTGCCCGGTGAACTTGCCGGTGTTGACGTCGACGACCGTCATCGCCTCGGTCCGGTCGATCACCAGGGAGCCGCCGGACGGCAGCCACACCTTGCGCTCCATCGCCTTGGCGATCTGCTCGTCGATGCGGTAGGCGGAGAAGGCGTCGGTCTCCTCCTCCCACTTCGTCAGCCGCTCGGCGAGGTGCGGGGCGACGTAGCGGACGTACTCGTCCACGGTCGTCCACGCCTCGTCGCCCTCGACGACCAGGGAGCTGAAGTCCTCGTTGAAGACGTCGCGGACCACCCGGACGGTCAGGTCGGGCTCGCCTGACAGCAGTTCCGGCGGGCTGGCCGACTTGGCCTTGCGCTGGATGTTCTCCCACTGCGCCGACAGCCGGGCGACGTCGCGGCTGAGCTCCTCCTCCGAGGCGCCCTCCGCGGCCGTGCGCACGATGACGCCCGCGTTCTCCGGCATGACCTTGCGCAGAATCTGCTTCAGGCGCGCCCGCTCCTTGTCGGGGAGCTTGCGGCTGATGCCGGTCATCGAGCCGTCCGGCACATAGACCAGGTAGCGGCCGGGGAGGCTGATCTGGGAGGTCAGCCTGGCGCCCTTGTGGCCGATCGGGTCCTTGGTGACCTGGACGAGCACCGACTGCCCGGACTTCAGCGCCGCCTCGATCCGCTTGGGCTGGCCCTCCAGCCCCGCGGTGTCGAAGTTCACCTCGCCGGCGTACAGCACGGCGTTGCGACCCTTGCCGATGTCCACGAACGCCGCCTCCATCGAGGGCAGCACGTTCTGGACCTTGCCGAGATAGACGTTGCCGACGTACGACTGGCTGGACTCCCTGTCGACGTAGTGCTCGACGAGGATACCGTCCTCGAGCACCGCGATCTGGGTGCGGCCGCCCTGGCGGCGCACCACCATGATCCGCTCGACCGACTCGCGCCGGGCCAGGAACTCCGACTCCGTGATGATCGGGGGACGGCGGCGGCCCAGCTCGCGGCCCTCGCGGCGGCGCTGCTTCTTCGCCTCCAGCCGGGTCGATCCCCGTACGCCCTGGACCTCGTCCACCGAGGTGGACCTGGTGGCGCGGGGCGCCCGGATGCGGACGACGGTGTTCGGCGGGTCGTCGGGGGCCAGCTCGGCCTCCTCGGTGCCCCGGCGGCGACGGCGCCGGCGGCGCCGGGTGCCGGTCTGGCCCTCGGCGTCGTCTTCCGCCTGCTCGCGGTCCTCCTCCTCGGCCGACGCGGACTGCGGCTCCTCGCCCTCGCCTTCGGGCTCCTCGCCGTCCTCGCCGTCCTCGGTGTCCCTGGCACGGGCGCCGCGTCCGCGCCCGCCGCGGCGGCGCCGCCGCCTGCGGCCGCCGCCATCCGCCTCGGACTCGTCCTCGCCGGACTCGGTCGTCTCCCCGGGCTCCTCCGGCTCCTCCTCGTCGGCGGACACCGGCTCGGCCGTTGACGCGGGCCGCGGCGCGGGCACCGCGAACGGGTCGGGGGCCTGGAAGAGCGGCTGGAACAACGCCGACGGCGCCTGGAAGGTCACCGAGGGCACGGACGCCGGCCGAGCCGACAGCCCGAAGGGATCGGCCACCACGTCCGGCCGCCCGCCGTCCTCCTCGGCGTCGTCGTCTTCGATGTCGATGTCCTCGATGTCGAGCGGCTCGTCGTCGAGCGGCTCCTCATCGGGGAGGTTGAGGCGCAGCGCGGCGGCGACCTCGGCCTCCGCGGCGCTCATCGCCCTGGATCGTTCCGGCGCCGGCTCTTCCGCGCGGGCCCGGCGACGGCGCCGGGGGGCCGGGGACTCCTCGGCCTGCACCGCCTCCTCTGCCTGCTCAGGCTGCTGGGGCGACGGCTCGCTCTCGTCGGTCCTCTTGCGGGTGCGGCGTCGCCGGGTGGGCGCGGCCGGCTCGTCGTCCCCGGTCGTCGCCGTCTCCACGAGGGCGGCCTCCGCCGGCGCTGTCTCGGGAACGGCCGACGTCTCGGGAACGGCCGGCGTCTCGAGGACGGCCGGCGTCTCGAGGACGGCCGGCTCGGCGGTCTTGGTACGGCGGCGGGTGACCCGCTTGGGCCGTTCCTTCGCGACCGGCTCCTCCTGTGTCACCGGCTCGGCCTGCGCGGGCGGCGCGGCCGACGCCGTGGCCTCGGCCACCTCCGGCGCGGTGGTCTCCGCGGCCTGCGGCGCCGTGCTTTCGGCGACCTTCGGCGCAGTGCCTTCGGCAACCTTCGGCATGCTGGCCGCGGCCACCGTGGTCACCGGCGGCGGCAGGTCGTCCGGCTCGGGCGGAGGCCCGGCCGGGCGGCTCGCCGCCCGGCGGCGCGGCGTCTTGCGCACGCCGGAGGGACCGGAGGAAGCAGCGTCTCCCCCGGCCTGGCCGCGTTCTTCCGTTGTCGTATCACCGTCAAGGCTCACAGCCCCGTCAGTGGGCTCGTTGTCGAGCATGCGGGCGCTCTCCCGTCAGCCTCCGGGCACGTCTCCGCGCCGCGCGGAGGCTCTCGTCTCTCGCGGTCCGCCGGGCTTCCTGTCGGCGCCTCGGCGGCAAGTCTTATCGGTCTCCGCCTGCCCGGTCGAAAGCGAACGGGTCGGCGGGCTCACCGGTCATCGCGTCGAGCGGCCCCTGCGCCAGCCTGGTCACCGCTGGGGGTGACGGCGGCGCGAAGCCTGCCACGAGACGCAAACCCATGAGCACGTCATCGGGCCGGACGGCAGGTGTTTCGTGCCGAACAACCATACGAAGTATGACACACGGTTGAACGGTCTCCTGACCTGCCGTAATTCCCGGACCGTCGAGCACGGCGAGCGAACGCACCGCCTGGCGGGCGTCGAACCGCCGCATTCCCTTCTTGGTCAGGCGTTCGACCTCCACCTGGTCGGCCGCCAGGAACTCCTTCACCGCCCGCTCCGCCTCGCCCGGATCGGCCCCGGGGAGCCGCAGCTCCCACGACGAGCCCTCCAGCCGGTCGGCCAGGTTCCCGTCCCGCGCCTCCACCACATCGAGCACGTCCAGTCCCGGCGGCAACGAGGCGTCGAGGTCGTCGCGAACCCGCCGCGGGTCACATGGCCGGTTCACCCCGATCTCGAGGTACTCGGCCTCGCTCGCCACTCCGGTGGGGGCGGCGCCGGCATAGGAGATCTTCGGGTGGGGGCTGAAGCCGGCGCTGTAGGCCACCGGGATGCCGGCTCGCCGCACCGCCCGTTCGACGGCGCGGGAGATGTCACGGTGGCTGGTGAAACGCAGGCGGCCCCGCTTGGCGTAGCGCACACGCAGGCGCTGCACCGTCGGTTCGGGCGCGGGCCCGTCGGGAACGGGTTTCAGAGTTCCGTCGTCCTTCCGGTGTCGGTCGATCGTTGTCTCAGGATAGGCCGTGAGCGTCAGATCACGGTGAGTGGCAGAAGTTTCCTGCCCGTGGGGCCGATCTGGATCTCCGTCCCCATCGTGGGGCAGACACCGCAGTCGTAGCAGGGCGTCCAGCGGCAGTCCTCGACCTCGACCGTGTTGAGCGCGTCCTGCCAGTCCTGCCACAGCCACTCGCGGTCGAGACCGGCGTCGAGGTGGTCCCAGGGGAGCACCTCGTGCTCGTCCCGCTCACGGGTCGTGTACCAGTCCACGTCCACCGGCTCGCCGGCCAGGGCGCGGTCCGCCGCCGCCATCCACCGCTCGAACGAGAAGTGCTCGCTCCAGCCGTCGAACCGGCCGCCGTCCTCCCAGACGGCGCGGATGACCCGGCCCACCCGGCGGTCGCCACGCGACAGCAGCCCCTCCACGATCGACGGCTTGCCGTCGTGGTAGCGGTAGCCGATCGCCCTGCCGTACTCCTTGTCGGAGCGCAGGGCGTCGCGCAGCGCGCGCAGCCGGCGGTCCACCGTCTCGTGGTCGCACTGGGCGGCCCACTGGAACGGGGTGTGCGGCTTGGGCACGAACCCGCCGATGGAGACCGTGCAGCGGATGTCACGCGAACCCGTCGCGTCACGGCCCGCCTTGATGACCTTCTTGGCCAGGTCGGCGATGCCGAGGACGTCCTCGTCCTCCTCCGTCGGCAGCCCGCACATGAAGTAGAGCTTCACCTGCCGCCAGCCGTTGGAGTAGGCGGTGGTGACCGTGCGGATCAGGTCCTCCTCGGTGACCATCTTGTTGATCACCTTGCGCATCCGCTCGGATCCGCCCTCCGGCGCGAACGTGAGCCCGGAACGACGGCCGTTGCGGGACAACTCGTTCGCCAGGTCGATGTTGAACGCGTCGACCCTGGTGGACGGCAGGGACAGGCCGACCTGGCTGCCCTCGTAGCGGTCGGCGAGACCCCTGGTCACATCGGCGATCTCGGAGTGGTCCGCGCTGGACAGCGAGAGCAGCCCGACCTCGTTGAAGCCGGACTCCTTGATCCCCGCCTCGACCATGTCGCCGATCGTGGTGATCGACCGCTCCCGGACCGGACGGGTGATCATCCCCGCCTGGCAGAAGCGGCAGCCCCGGGTGCAGCCCCGGAAGATCTCGACGCTGAACCGCTCGTGCACGGTCTCGGCGAGCGGGACCAGCGGTTTCTTCGGATACGGCCACTCGTCGAGGTCCATGACCGTGTGCTTGAACACGCGCGTCGGCACGCCGTCGCGGTTGGGGACGACGCGCATGATGCGGCCGTCCGGGTGGTACTCGACGTCATAGAACTTCGGGACGTACACCCCGCCGGTGGAGGCGAGACGCATCAGCAGCTCGTCGCGGCCGCCGGGCGACCCCTCGGCCTTCCACTCGCGCAGCACCTCGGAAATCGCGATGGCGATCTGCTCGCCGTCGCCGAGCACCGCGGCGTCGAGGAAGTCGGCGATCGGCTCCGGGTTGAACGCGGCGTGACCGCCCGCCAGCACGATCGGGTCCTCTTCGGTGCGGTCCGCCGCCTCCAGCGGGATCCCCGCCAGGTCGAGCGCGGTGAGGAGGTTCGTGTAGCCGAGTTCGGTGGCGAACGACACCCCGAGGACGTCGAACGCGCGAACCGGCCGGTGGCCGTCCACGGTGAACTGCGGGACGCCCTCGGACCGCATGAGCGCCTCGAGATCGGGCCACACCGCGTAGGTGCGCTCCGCCAGCGTCTCGGGCAGCTCGTTGAGGATCTCGTAGAGGATCTGCACCCCCTGGTTGGGCAGGCCGACCTCGTAGGCGTCCGGGTACATCAGAGCCCACCGGACGGTCGCCTCGTCCCAGTCCTTGACCGTCGAGTTCAGCTCGCCCCCGACGTACTGGATCGGCTTCTGCACCTTGGGCAGCAGCGGCTCCAGGCGGGGAAACAACGACTCGACAGACATGCTTCCAGGGTATCGGCTCCCGCGAGTGTCCCCTGCGGATCTCCCGGCGTCAGAAGGGGCGCCAGATCCGGTCGTCGCCCGCGCGCAGCGAGGCCAGGCGATGGCGCAGTTCGGCGTGCGCCACGGTGTCCCGGTGCCCGATGCGCAGCACGGCCGTCAGCGTCTGCAGCTCCCTGATGTCGCGCAGCACCGGGTAGCCCGGCCAGTCCCTTATGTCGCACCCGTACGCCTGGGCGAAGCCGTCGCGCTGCGCGTCCGCCAGGCCGAACCTGGCGCCCTGCAAAGTGGGCACCAGGTCGATCTCGCGCGGCCCGGCGCCGGCCGAGTCCCAGTCGCACAGCAGGATCCGGTCCGCGGTGCGGATCAGGTTGCCCCGGTGCGCGTCCCCGTGGATCAGCCCGTACGGCAGGGCGAACTCGACCCGCTCGTAGTACGCCTCCTCCAGCGCCGCGCACCGGCCCAGCAGCCACTCCCGCTCCTCGCCGTCCAGCACGAGACTGGCACGTACGGCCCGCCGCACGCGACCGAAGGGATCGTAGGTCGGCAGCGCGAACGGAACCGGCGGCAGGGAGTGCAGCCACCGCAGCAGCAGGCCGAGCGGGACCGGATCGCCGTCGTCCGCGCCGTCCTCGTAGTGCCAGAAGGTCGCCAGGCAGCCCTCGACGGCCAGCGGCTGGCGCACGTCGAGCGGCAGCGTGACGGGAAAACCCTGCTCGTGCAGCCAGCGGGTGACCTTGAGCGAGGTGACAAGGCGGTCGTACTTGCCGGGAGTGCCCGCCTCCGCGAGGCGGACGACGACCCCCTCCCCCGGCAGGTGGTACACCGTGTTGGCGAAACTGCGCAGCAGCCGGGCGCCGTCGGCGCTGAGCCCCGCCTGGCGGCACGCCTCGGCGAGCGCGGGCGGGGTGCCGGCGACGGTGGAGACACTCATCGCGTCCCTCCCTCGCTGCGCGGCGCCTCGGACGGTGTCCCCGGCAGGGTCTCGGGCAGCGCCCGGGCGGCCGACTGGGGCAGGCCGGTCGCGCAGAACGACTCGAGCCGCTCGGCGAGCTCCCCCCGCACCATGGCCCGGGTGGACTGGAGGGTCTCGGCGAGGCTGTCGATCCTGCGCTCGGGCGGCAGGGCGAGCAGTGGGGTCAGTGCCTGCTCGGCCCCGCCGGGATCGTCCTCCATCAGGTGCGCGACCGCGAGGTGGGCGCCGGCCATCGCCTCGCAGCCGTACGACCGGTTCTGCCGGTCCTCCCGCTCGTACAGGCCGAGCGCGGTGCGGGCCTGCTCGATCGCCCGGACGGGCTGGCCGAGGTGCAGGTGCGTGACCGCCGTGTAGTAGGCGTGCTTGGCGGGCCGGAAGGAGAACTCCCCGGCGAAGCCGTCGTGCAGTTCGTCGCCCGCGCCCGACTCCCGGGCGTCCGCCGCCTTGAGCAGGTCGTCCTCGGCCTCGCGGGTCCAGCCGAGCATCGCCCCCGCCCGCGCGCGCAGCATGTGCAGCCGCGCGCCGCCCTGACCCCGCGGCAGTTGGGTGAGGCCGTCCTCGGCATAGCCCGCCGCGTCCTCGTACCGGCGGTCCCACAGCGCGACCGACGCCTGCATGCCGCGGGCCCAGCCCATGAGCGACCGGTGGCCGGCGATCCTGCCGTACGTCCACGCCGCGCGGGCGAGGGTGTCGGCGGGCACGCGCCGGCCCATGTCCATGCTCGCGTTGGCCATCAGCCCGCACAGCGTCCCCGCCAGGAAGTACAGCTCACCGGCCTGGCCCGGGTGGACGCGCCGCTCCAGGGCCCGGCGGGTCTGCTCCTGCAGCGCCCGCATCTCGACGAACAGCGGCAGCGGCGCCTCCCAGACGTACCGCCGGGACAGCCAGATCACCTGCGTGCGCAGCCGCTCCAGCGTGCTGTCGCCGATCTCGCTCGCCTCGACCCGCTCGGCGTGCTCGCTCGCCTCCTGCGCGGCGGTGCTGATGAGGTCGGGCGTGGAGGGGCGCCGCCACGCCTCGGGGCGGCGCATCTCCGGGGGCGTGTAGTCCCGGGCGAACCCGAGCTGCACCGGGCCCGTCTCGAACAGGCGGCACAGCAGGTCGGTGTAGTCCCGGTCGGGCCGGGCCCCGGCCTCCCACTCCCGCCACGACCTCTCGCTCAGGCCTCTGCGCTTGACCTGCTCGCGGTCGCACATCGCGTGGAAGCGCTCGATCGCCTCCTCGACCGTCCACCCGTACGCCAGGCGCAGGCACTTGAAACGGGTCAGCCGCGGGCAACAGAGATGGATCTCCTCGGCGATCTGATGGAAGACCGCGGTCGTCGGCGGCTCCCCGAGAGCGGCGAGAGTGCGCTCGCGGATGCCGCCGGCGATCTGGATGGGGGATCGATCCCCCCCGCGTGAGGGTGTCGTCATCGGCTCTCCCAGTGGTGACACCCGCACGCTAACGTCGTCCATGTCACGAATCGGTCACCTCGAACACTGGGAGTCACTCTCCTCCGGCCGGAGAGGAACGACCGTCCCGCCACGGCGCAACTGGGCCGTGAAGAGCTGCCCGCACAGGCTGGCCGGCGTCTCGGCGAACCACACCGTCGGCGGGTCGCCCGCGGCCGCGGCGGCCCATCGTCCGCCGCCGTACACGATCCGGTAGTCGGGGAAGGCCCTGCGCAGCAGGTCAAGGGCGCGCTGGCGCTCCCGCGTCTCGTCGTCCGGAGTCACCGCTCCTCCGTAATGGTTCGTTCAACCCCCGAACCTGTTTCGTTCCCATGGTGTTCGACGCACGGTGCGGATGCCAGTGAGAGCCGCGAGCCGCCACCCTGCGGACGGCTCTCATAGGGCACCGGGTCACACGGGCCGTGACCTGAGATGGATCGCCTGCAGAATGGCCACCGCCGTCATGTTCGCGAACGTCGCGGTGCCGCCGTAGGAGACGAACGGCAGCGGCACTCCGGTGATCGGCATGATGCCGATGGTCATGCCGACGTTGACGAGTGTCTGGAAGGCCAGCCACGCGACGATGCCGCCGGAGACGAGCGCACTGAACCGGTCGCCGCACATCCGGGCGATTCGCGCACCGCGCAGCAGCACCACGCCGAGCAGGGCCACCACGGTGACCGTTCCGACGAAGCCGAGCTCCTCGCCCGCGACGGTGAAGATGAAGTCGGTGTGCTGCTCGGGCACGAACCGTCCCGTGGTCTGGCCGCCGTGGAACAGGCCCTTGCCGAACACCTCGCCCGATCCGATCGCCACCAGCGCCTGCGTGCTGTTGTAGCCCACGCCGCGAGGGTCGCTCGACGGGTCGATGAGCGCGGTGAACCGGGCCACCTGGTACGGCTTGAGCAGGCCCAGCGACCACACCGCCACCGCCACGAGGGCCGCGAGCAGCACCCCTGCCACGACCCAGCGCTTGCGTATCCCGGCGAGGACGACGACGGCGCCGGTCGTCGCCATCAGCACCATCGTGGTGCCGAGGTCGGGTTCCAGCATGACCAGCGCCGCCGCGCCGCCCGCCGCCGCGAGGGACAGCGCGAGACCGGCGGCCCTCGGGCGGTCCTTGACCTTCCCCTTCTCCGACGTCGGGACCAGCAGCCGGGCCAGCATGACCACCAGCGCCGGTTTCATCAGCTCGGCGGGCTGCAGGGCGAAGCCCCCGCCCAGCAGAATCCACGAGTGGTGGCCGTTGACCGTCGAGCCCATCGGGCTGATCACCAGGATCAGCCCGACGACGGCGATGCCGTACAGGACCGGTGCGTACGTACGCAGCCAGCGATAGTCGGTCACCGCGACCGCGCTGTAGAGGGCCAGGCCGATGAGCAGGTTGAGCACATGCTTCTTGGCCATGCCCGTCGGCTCGATCGACGACCACGTCCGGGTGGCCGACCACACCAGCAGCGTGCCGATCACGCTGAGCGCGGCAACCGCTCCGAACAGCAGCCAGTCCATCCGCCAGAAGACCGATCCCCGGCCGACGACGCGGCTCGCGAACGACCTCCGCCGTACCCCGATGGCCTCAGTCATGGCAGGCCCGCCTCACTGCGTGTTGTCGCGGCTGATGGCCGGCAGCCGCGTCACCGGTTTGCCGTCCGGAAGCGCCGGCTTGATCGGCTTGCCGTTGTCCCCCTTGCCGAGCCCGAAGATCCCTTCCCAGATGCGCCGCACGGCGGGCGCGGCGGTCGAGGCGCCGAAGCCGCCCTGCGCCACCATGACCACGGTGACCAGCCGCGGATTGTCCGCGGGCGCGAAGGACGCGAACCACGACGTGTCCTCCTTGCCGTAGACCTCCGCCGTACCGGTCTTGCCGCCGATCTTGACGATGTTCAGCGGGAACCCGCGGAACGCGCCCGCCGCCGTGCCGTCCGAGGGCACCTCGCTGAGCGCCTTACGGATGTAGGTGCGGGTCTCGTCGTTGACCGGCAGGTGCCCCACGATCGGGACCGGGATCTCCTGCTTAAGGGTGCCGTCCGGGCGCATCAGCGCCCAGCCGACACGCGGGCTGCGCACGTTGCCGTCGCCGAGCAGCGCCGCGTACGCCCGGGCGAGCTGGAGGGGCGTGACCAGGACGTCTCCCTGGCCGATGGAGAGGTTGACCGCCTCGTAGGCGTGGAAGATCATGCCCTCCAGGCAGTTCTCGTTGGCCAGCCGCTTGGCGAACGCGGCCCGGCTCTGGTCCTTCATCTCCGGGTAGCCGATCTTGGCCCGCTTGCACATCTCCGACTTGGTGGAGTTGTACAGGTCGAGCTTCCACGCCCGGGTCGGAATGCGGCCCGCGGACTCGCCCGGCAGGTCGATGCCGGTGCGCTTGCCGAAGCCGTACGCCTTGGCCATGTTCGGCATCGGCTCCTTGACCTTGGCCTTGGGCGTCTTGCCGCCGTCGCGCAGCCACTCCTCGTATCCGGCCTTGTAGAACACGGTGTCGCACGACTTCACCAGCGCCTCGTGGAGCGAGATCGCGCCCAGGCTCATGCCGCCCGCGTTCGGGTAGGACCGGCCTTCCACGTTGTAGGAACTCGGGCACTGATAGGTGCCGTGCAGGGGCTCGCCGTCGGCGACCATCGCGGACGCTGAGCTGATCTTGAAGGTCGAACCCGGGGCGTACTCGCCGGCGATCGCCCGCGACACCAGCGGCTTGCCCGACTTGTCCGACAGCAGTCGGCGGTAGTCCTTCTCGGCGATGCCGCCCGTCCAGACTCTGGGGTCGTACGTCGGCCGACTGGCCATCGCGATCACGCGGCCGGTCTTCACGTCGAGCACCACGCCGGCGGCGCCGTCGGAGTTGGGCACCTCCTGCATGGCCTGGTCGAGCGACTTCTCGACGACGCGCTGCACGTTGGCGTCGATGCTGGTCACCAGGATGTCGCCGGGCACCGGGTCGGACTGCTGGTTGACCGTGATCACCTTGCCCATCCGGTCCACCTGGACGTTGCGCAGGCCGGGCGTGCCGCGCAGTGCGGAGTCGTAGGTCCGCTCCAGGCCGTCGCGGCCGGTGAGGTCGACGCCCGAGTAGTTGGCCTTGAGCCCCTCCCGCTTCTCCAGCTCGCTCTGCGTCACCGGCTGCAGATAACCGAGCAGCTGCGCGGCGTCCTTGCCGCTGGGATAGTCGCGGATCGCCTGGATGTCGGCCGTGACGCCGGGGAAGTCCTCCTGGCGTTCCAGGATCTGCAGCGCCGCGCGCGGGTTGACGTTGGTGGCGACCGGGATCGGCGTGTACGGCGAGCCGGGCCAGCACGGGCGGCTGATGCCGGGACCGCATGCCCGGATCTCCTGCTTCAGCTTCGACAGCGGCACTTTCAGCACGGCGGACAGCCGGCGCAGGACCGCGTCGCCGCCGTCCGGCATCCGCTCCAAACGGCCGCGGTCCACCGAGACCACCAGCGTCGTGCGGTTGCGCACGAGCGGGCGGCCGGAGGAGTCGAGGATCGCCCCCCGCAGAGCGGGGACCCGCACTTCTCGGGTGCGCGTCTCCGTCGCGACCGTGACGAACCGCGACCCCTGCACCACCTGGACCTGCCACAGCCGGACGACGAGCACCACGATCATGGCGATGACCAGCACCTGCAGGACGAGCAGGCGCCCGCGCAAACGTGTCATGCCGTCCCCCGTCTCCAGTTCGGCACGAGCTCGCCACGGCCCGTGCTCCTCCGGTGGCCGCCGTGCACGACCTTGACCGCCCGGAGCACGAGCGGAGCGGCCACGAGATTGCAGATCGCGGCCCGGGGCCATGCCGTGGCCAGCACCGGCCAGGTGATCCCCGGAGCGCCGATCAGCGCGCCCAGACCGGCCAGCATGCCGGGCGCGACCACCGCGCACGCCGCCACCGCGGGCAGCGGCACGCGCTCTCCCACGCGTCCGGCCGCGTAGCCGAGCGCGCACAGGACCAGTGCGTACTGGCCCAGCGTGTGGTTGGAGGGCGGCAGCAGGTCGTAGGCCAGCCCCCCGCAGAAACCGATCACCGCGCCGGGCACGGGCCCGCGCCTGGTCGCGAGCGCGGCGACCGTCAGGAGCACCAGGTCGGGCGCCCAGGAGAACAGCAGCCGATTTACCACGCTGACCTGGAGCACCAGAGCGACGAAGAGCAGCAGCGCGGCGATGAGGTTGCGGGCCATCGTTCAGTTCCTCCCGCCGCGGCCATCGTCCGCCGCGGCGCCGTCGTGCTGCCGAGGCGCATCGCGCGGCTCGTCTGCGGCGTACTGCTCCTGCTCCTGGGCGTACCGCTCGGGCTCTTGGGCGTACCGCTCGGGCTCCTGGGCGTACCGCTCGTGGGCGCGCTGCTCTCCGTCCACGGCCTGTGTGCCGTGCCGGCCGCGCCGCTCCCGAGCGGCCTCGGGCCGGCCCTCGCGCGCCTGCCGTTCGGTCGCGGCCCTCGACTCGTCGCCCGCGCCGTGGCCCCGATCGTCGTGGCCCCGGTCGCCGAGCCCCCACTCGGCCTCCAGCGAGGCGCCCGCCTGCCCACGGCTCCCGTCGCCGCGCCGCGGCTCCTCGGGTCGCGGCTTCGGCGGCTTCGGCACCGGCGGCAGCACCGCGTCACGCGGATCGCGCTTCGGCGCCGCGACCACCACGCCGACGACGTCCAGCGAGGAGAAGTCGGTGAAGGGCCGCGCGTAGGCCGTCCTGGTCACATCGCCCGGGGTGTTGTCCACCCGCTCGACCACACCGATCGGGACACCCGGCACGTACGGCTTGCTCCGCTGCGAACCGAACGAGACGATCCGGCGGCCCACGCCGATCGGTACGGTGGAGTCGAGCAGGCGGAACCTGACGAGGTTGCCGCCCCCGCCCGCCTCGCCCAGGCCGCTCACGACGCCGAGCTCGTTGCCGCCCTCCAGCCTGGCCCCCGCCGAAAGAGCCGGGTCGGTCAGCAGCGCCACCGTCGAGCTGTCCGGACCGGCCTGGACGATGCGGCCGACCAGCCCCGCGTCGCTCAGCACCGTCATGTCGGGCCTGAGCCCGTCGCCGGTGCCGGCGTCGATCTCGACCGTGTCCTCGAAACCGGCCACCGTACGCCGCGCGACCACCTGGGCCGGGACGACGCGGTAGCGGCCGAGCCCCGCCAGCCCGAGCATGCGGTCCAGCTTCTCGGCCCGCGCCTTGTCGAGCCGCTGCGCCGACACCTCGTCCCGCAGCCGCGCGTTCTCCTTGCGCAGGTCCGCGACGGCACGCTGAGCGGAGGGCGCATCGCGCAGCATGCCGACGAATCCGGTGATCGGACGGGTGACGGCGGCGCCGACGCGCTCGACCCTCCCGAACACGGCGCCCGCGAAGTCGCGCACCGGGCCGAGGACGTGGTCGTTCCCGGCCCGGCGATCCACGGTGATGAGGATCAAGGCCACGGCGAGGAGAAGTCCGAGTATGAGACGGGCGCGGCGGGTGTCTCTCATGACGCTCCTTAGTTGCGGGGCTCCGGCACGAGCACCTGCTGGAGGGCTTCAAAGTCCTCCACGCACCGCCCGGAGCCGAGCGCGACCGAGTCGAGCGCGTTCTCGGCCAGGTGGACCGGCATGCCGGTCTCCTCGCGGAGCCGGTCGACCATGCCGCGCAACAGGGCGCCGCCACCGGTCACGGCGATACCCCGGTCCATGAGGTCACCCGAGAGCTCGGGCGGGCACTTGTCCAGCGTCGACTTCACCGCGTCCACGATCGCGTTGACCGGCTCGGCGATGGACCGGCGGATCTCCTCGGCGCTGATGACGACCGTCTTCGGGAGGCCGCTGACCAGGTCGCGGCCGCGCACCTCGGCGTGGAAGTCCTCACCGGTGACGCAGGCGGACCCGACGGCGATCTTCACCTCCTCCGCGGTGCGCTCGCCCAGCATCAGGGAGTACTCCTTCTTGGCGAAGGCGATGACCGCCTGGTCGAGTTCGTCTCCCCCGACGCGAATCGACTGGCTGGTCACGATGCCGCCCATCGAGATGATGGCCACCTCGGTGGTGCCGCCGCCGATGTCGACGACCATGTTCCCGGTCGGCTCGTGAACCGGAAGGCCGGCTCCGATCGCCGCCGCCATCGGTTCCTCGATGATGTACACACGGCGGGCCCCGGCCTGGTAGCCCGCCTCCTTCACCGCGCGTTGCTCCACCGCGGTGATGCCACTGGGCACGGCCACGATGATGCGCGGACGCACGAAGTGCCGGCGTTTGTGGATCTTCTGGATGAAGTACCGCAGCATTCGCTCGGTCACATCGAAATCCGCGATGACACCGTCCCTCAGAGGACGGATCGCGACGATGTTTCCGGGCGTCCGCCCGATCATCCGCTTCGCTTCTATCCCAACTGCCACGATCTTTCCTGTCGTGACGTTGATGGCGACGACGGACGGCTCGTTCAGGACGATGCCGCGCCCTCGGACGTAGACGAGAGTGTTCGCCGTGCCAAGGTCGACAGCCATGTCACGGCCCAGGAATGTCAGCTTGCTGCCCATGCGGAAGGAAGCCTTCCTTCAGGTGGTTAGCGGTTACCGGGTTCAGCGGGTGTGCGGGATGACGCATTGCATTGGAATCGTAACGGTCGGTGCTCATCACTGGGCACATCGAGCTCTCAAGCCCCCGGAAAAACCGCCCTTCCCCTGCCTAAGCTCGGTCACCACCTGGAAAAACACGAGAGGCCCCGGTTTAAACCGGGGCCTCTCGTGTGGCAAAGGCTAGAAACGGTCCGGAAAGAAAATCTTGATTTCCCGGGCGGCGGACTCCGGCGAATCGGAGCCGTGGACCACGTTCTCGCCGATCTCCAGCGCGTGGTCGCCGCGGATGGTGCCGGGCGCGGACTTCACCGGGTCGGTCAGACCGGCCAGGGCGCGGAACGCCTCGACGGCCCGGGGGCCCTCGAGCACCATCGCGACCAGCGGGCCGCCGGTGATGAACTCCACCAGCTCGCCGAAGAACGGGCGCTCGGAGTGCTCGGCGTAGTGGGCCTTGGCCGTCTCGGCGTCGAGCGTGCGCAGGTCCATCGCCACGATCTTGAGGCCCTTGCGCTCGATGCGGCCGATGACGTCCCCGATGAGGCCGCGACGGACCCCGTCGGGCTTGATCAGGACAAGCGTACGCTCGGACACGGTCTCTTCTCCTAAGGTCGTTGATGAGGCTCACGTGGCGTCGTGCTCGCCGTATGGTGCCCCGGCAGGTCGCGGGCGCACCCGTCGAGCATCTGGGGAGCTTCGGCGGGGAAGCTCCGTACGCAACGGCAGCTTACCGGTCCGGGAACGCCGCTCCGATCGGACGAGTCCGAAGCCGCGGGACGGTGCCGGCGGACGGTGCCGGTGGACGGCCTTGGCGACGGTGTCGCGGAAAGTCGGCGGAATGCCCACGGCATGCCCGCAGGGGCGGTGTCGCGGGACGCTCGCGGGATTATGTCAGCCCACGCCGCCGGGGACGCCGTCGTCCTCCTCCGGCGACGGCGTCGGCGCGGGGATCACCACCTGAGCGTCGACCGACGCGGCGGCCCGCCGGGCCAGGACGGAGGAGAGCACGATCACACCCACCACGACGAAACCACCGATCAGCGCCCACGTGTGAAGAGCGTCGATGAACCCCTCGACCAGGGCGTTCCCGTTGCCACGCGCGGTCTCGGCGGCATCGCGCAGCCGGTTCACCTGAATGCCGGTGCCGAGCAGGAAGCCCGCGAGAACCGAGGGGAAGCACAGCGACAGGCCCAGCATCGCCGACCCGAGGCCCGCCGTACGGAAGGCGCCGACCAGCGCCACCGCCGCCCCCGCGGCCAGCAGGACGAACGGCACCACCAGCGGCGTGCCGGACGGGGCGGGAACCAGCAGCCTGATCGCGGCCAGCCCGGCCACGACGGCCGCGAGACCTAGGGCCGTCATCCGGGCCGCGAACGTCTCGGGCGTCCGTCCGGCGAGTACGGCGCCCACGAGGGCGGCCAGCGCCGCGATCAGGAACGGCACCCACAGGCCCTTCAGACCGGGACCGCCCAGCGGGCCGCCGAGTTCGATGTAGGTCATCTGCGCGGCCGTCGGCAGCACCACCAGCCCGACCGCGACGTTGACGAAGGCGAGTGTGCGGCCGCCAGGCCCCTCGAACGTGCCGAGCGCCGCGAGGGCCAGCATCGCCACCACCACGGCAGCCGCGGCGATGACGACCAGGGGCGGCGGCCAGTCGAAGGTGATCCCGACGCCCAGCACCGCGATGGCGGCGGCGGGCAAGATGGCCAGCGCGAGCCGCCCGCGCTCGGCGGATGTCGGCCGGCCCGCGGGCAGGATCTCCCCGTCCGCCCGCGCCCCGCCGTCGCCGGCGACCATCCAGAGCACCAGATACGCCGCGGCGAGGGCCAGCGCCACCCCCGTGAGCAGCGGGTACGGCTGGAGGGTGACCTGCCAGGAGGTCACGTCACGGATCGCCCACAGGGCGAGTGCCTGGGCCGACAGCAGCGAGGCGGCGAGCGCACCCGCCCAGATGGGCAGCAGCACCCGGTGCCGGGGACGCTCCGCGGCCGCGACCAGCGTGGCCGGCACGAGCATGCCGGCGCCGATCCCGTGGAGCACGCGCAGCACGCCGACGAGCGCGACGGTGTCGGTGTACCCTCCGGCGACGTCGGCGAGCGCGAGCAGCGTGAGCCCCGCAACGAGGATCGGCGCGGCGCGGAACCTGCGTACCGCGACCGCGGCGAGCGGCACGGTCACCAGCATGGCGGGCAGCGCCAGGCCGTGCGCGCGGATCATGTCGACCTGCGACACGCCCGGCGGCAGCAGCGCCGCCACGACGGAGATCGTGTTCGGGATGGCGACGAGCGCCAGAGGAAGGGCCACCAGGGTGAGCAGCCCGATGACGACGTCGACCAGCAGAGGGACGCGCACGGCACGGACCGGCACGGCGGCCCGAGCCTGCGGTACGGGAGGGACGGCCATGGTTGCCGACTTTAGCGCTTCGTCGTCCCTTCGACACGGCGAGCGACGAAGATGGCTGTTATCCACAGGGCAGCGAAGATCACCCCGAGGAAGAACATGACCGGAACCAGGAAGCCTGTGGCGATTGTCAGCACTTCAAGAACCGTGCCCGCGATGTACGCGGACGGGCGTTTCAGCATGCCGGCGACCACCACGCACAGGACGGCCAGCCCGAGCCCGACGGTCAGCGCGAGCGGCGTGGACACGTTGTTGATGGTGATCGCGACCGGGATGATGAGCGCGACGACGATCGCCTGCATCCCGAGAACGGTCGCGCAGAGCCGGCGCATGCCGGGGGTCACCTCGAACACGCCGCTGCTCATCGTGCGGCCTTGAGGAGAACGCGCGCGTCGCCCGCGGTCACGACCGAACCGGTGATGAGGACGCCGGAGCCGAACTCGTCGCCCTGATCGGCCAGCGCCACGCCCGTGTCGATGGCGTCGTCGAGCCGGTCTTCGACGTGGACGCGTTCCGGGCCGAAGACGGCTTCCGCTCGGGCCGCGAGGTCGTCCGGGCTCAGCGAACGCGCGGAGGAGTTGCGGGTGACGACGATCTCCTCGGCCACCGGTTCCAGCAGGTCCAAGATCGTGTCCACGTCCTTGTCCGCCATCACGGCCACCACGGCGACGAGCCGGGTGAACCCGAACGCCTCGGTCAGAGCCTCGACCGTCGCCTCCATGCCCGCGGGATTATGGGCCGCGTCGACCAGAACGGTCGGGCCGCGCCGCACTATCTCCAGCCGTCCCGGGCTCGTCACCTGGGCGAACGCCTGCCGAACGACCTCCTCCGCCAGCGGGTCGTCGCCGGCCGTGAGCGCCTCGACGGCGGCCAGGGCGCCCGCGGCGTTGCCCGCCTGGTGCGCACCGTACAACGGCAGGAACACGTCCTCGTAAACGCCTTTCAAGCCCCTGAGTTGGAGCACCTGGCCGCCCATGGCGAGCTCGCGATGCAGCACGCCGAACTCCAGTCCCTCACGGGCGACCACCGCACCGACCTCGGCCGCCCGCCGCATCAGCACCTCTGCTGCGGGCAGCGCCTGCTGCGCCAGCATGACCGTCGCCTTCGGCTTGATGATGCCGGCCTTCTCTCCGGCGATCGTCGCGATGTCCGGACCGAGATAGTCCGTGTGATCGAGCGAGATGGGCGTGATGACAGCGACCGTCCCATCGGCGACGTTCGTCGCGTCCCAGGTGCCGCCCATACCGGTCTCGACCACGGCGACGTCCACCGGAGCGTCGGCGAACGCGGCGAACGCCATCGCCGTCAGCACCTCGAAGAAGCTCAGCTTGCCGGTCTTGGCGTCGATCATCTCGAGGTAGGGCGCGATGTCCTGGTACACCTCGGCGAACCGCTCCTCCGACAAGGGCTCGCCGTCGATCGAGATACGCTCGCGCATCGACTGCAGATGCGGGCTCGTGTACCGGCCCACCCGCAGGTTGCGCTCGCGCAGCAAAGCCTCGACCATCCGCGCGGTGCTCGTCTTCCCGTTGGTGCCCGCGATATGAACGACCTTGTACGAGTTCTGGGGATCGCCGAGGATCTCCATCAGCGCGGTGATCCGGTCAAGGGTGGGGCTGAAATCCCACTCCACTCCTCGCGCCATGATCGCTTGCTCGACGGCTCGATATTCCACGACCCTCAGCGTACGGGACCCCATGCCCACCCCCTCACGAGGCGGTGGCCCAAACCGCGAGATAACCACAAGAGCGGCGGGCGGGTGAGGGAAAAAAAGAAGGGCCATCCCAAACGGGATGGCCCTTCCACAAAATTGTCCGGCGGCGTCCTACTCTCCCACACCGTCCCCGGTGCAGTACCATCGGCGCTGACAGGCTTAACTTCCGGGTTCGGAATGTAACCGGGTGTTTCCCTGCCGCTATAACCGCCGTAACCCCATGAAACACACAACCAACTCAACTACAAGCGGCTGCTGTCTCTGAGATCACATAGTGAACGCGAGCATAATATGGTCAAGTCCTCGGCCTATTAGTACCGGTCAGCTCCACACATTACTGCGCTTCCACTTCCGGCCTATCAACCCCATCATCTCTAGGGGGCCTTACCCACTCTCGTGGTGGGAGACCTCATCTTGAGGCGAGCTTCCCGCTTAGATGCTTTCAGCGGTTATCCCTACCGAACGTAGCCAACCAGCCGTGCTCCTGGCGGAACAACTGGCACACCAGAGGTTCGTCCGTCCCGGTCCTCTCGTACTAGGGACAGCCCCTCGCAAGTCTCCTGCGCGCGCAGCGGATAGGGACCGAACTGTCTCGCGACGTTCTAAACCCAGCTCGCGTACCGCTTTAATGGGCGAACAGCCCAACCCTTGGGACCTACTCCAGCCCCAGGATGCGACGAGCCGACATCGAGGTGCCAAACCATCCCGTCGATATGGACTCTTGGGGAAGATCAGCCTGTTATCCCCGGGGTACCTTTTAGCCGTTGAGCGACACCGCTTCCACACGCCGATGCCGGATCACTAGTCCCAGCTTTCGCTCCTGCT
>NZ_CP192001.1:6615000-7447500 GCF_050947365.1 Microbispora sp. CA-135349
GCACCGGCCGGGAGGTGCTGGAGACAACTTCCGCAACTTTATAGTCCTGCCCCGTCTCCAGCACTTCCAAACCTCATCTGGCGCATCTACGCCGGCAGCGCGGCGAGCTGGGCTTCGAGACGGGAGATGTCCTCGGCAGCCTGCTCGGCCCGCCGACGCACCTTCGCCACGACGTCCTCGGGTGCCTTGGCCATGAACTGCTCGTTGCCGAGCTTCGCCGTGACCTGCGCCTGTTCCTTGCGCGCCACGGCCAGGTCCTTCTCCAGCCGCTTCCGCTCGGCGACGACGTCGATGGCGCCGGCCGTATCGATCTCCACGAGCACCGTGCCGACGGTGAGCCGTGCTGTCGCGTTGAAGGTGTCCGCCGGGCTGTCCAGGCGCAACAGGACACGGATCGCGTCCTCATGGTCGGCGAGAGCCGTACCGGACAGGGAGAGCCGCGCGCCCACGCGCTGGCCGGGCTTCAGGCCCTGATCCGAGCGGAACCTGCGCACCTCCGTCACAAGGTTCTGCAGTGAGGAGATCTCTTGCACGGCCGCGGAGTCGAGGAGTCCGGGTGAGGGTGACGGCCAGGGAGCGACCACGATCGACTCCCCACCGGTCAGAGCCCGCCACAGCTCCTCCGTCACGAACGGTACGAACGGGTGGAGCAACCGCAGCAGCACATCGAGGACGTGGCCCAGCACACGTTTGGTGTTCTCGGCCACCGCGCCGCCCTCGGCGAACTGAACCTTGGCCAGCTCGACGTACCAGTCGAAGACCTCATCCCAGGCGAAGTGGTAGAGGGCGTCGGAGACCTTGGCGAACTCGAACTCCTCGAAGGCCGCGTCGACGCTTGTGACCACCTCCTGCAGACGCGACAGGATCCACCGGTCGGCCGCGGTGAGGTCTTCGGGCAGACCGTCGGAGACGGCGCCGTTCATCAACGCGAAGCGGGTGGCGTTCCAGATCTTGTTGCAGAAGTTGCGGGATCCGGCCGCCCAGTCCTCGCTGATCGCCACGTCGGAGCCGGGGTTGGCACCGCGCAGCAGCGTGAAGCGCGTGGCGTCTGCGCCGTACCGCTCGATCCAGTCGAGCGGATCGACGACGTTGCCGAACGACTTCGACATCTTCTTGCCGAACTGGTCGCGCACCATGCCGTGCAACGCCACCGTGCGGAACGGCGGCCGGCCGTCCATCGCGTACAACCCGAACATCATCATCCGGGCGACCCAGAAGAACAGGATGTCGTAGCCGGTGACGAGCACGGACGTCGGGTAGAAGCGGGCCAGCTCGGGCGTGGCGTCCGGCCAGCCCAGCGTGGAGAACGGCCACAGACCGGAGGAGAACCACGTGTCGAGAACATCCTGGTCCTGCTCGTAACCGGCCGGCGGCTCCTCATCGGGCCCCACGCAGACCATGTCACCGTCCGGGCCGTACCAAACGGGAATCCGGTGTCCCCACCACAGTTGGCGGGAGATGCACCAGTCGTGCATGTCGTCGACCCAGTCAAAGTAGCGCTTGGCCAGCTCCGGCGGGTGAATGCGGGTGCGGCCGTCGCGTACGGCGTCGCCGGCGGCCTTCGCCAGCGGTGTCACGCTGACGAACCACTGCAGCGACAGCCGCGGCTCGACCACGGTCTTGCAGCGGGAGCAGTGCCCGACAGAGTGCACGTACGGCCGCTTCTCGGCGACGATACGGCCCTGCTCACGAAGCGCGGCGACCACGGCGGGCCGGGCCTCGAACCGGTCGAGGCCCTGGAAGGGTCCGTGGGCGGTGATGACGCCTCGCTCGTCCATGATGACGAGCGACTCCAGCGAGTGGCGGCGCCCGATCTCGAAGTCGTTCGGGTCGTGCGCGGGGGTGACCTTCACCGCGCCCGTGCCGAAGGAGGGGTCCACGTGCTCGTCCGCGACGATCGGGATGCGCCGCCCGGTGAGCGGGACCTCGACGTATTTGCCGATCAGGTGCGCGTAGCGCTCGTCGGCGGGGTGGACGGCCACCGCGGTGTCGCCCAGCATGGTCTCGGCGCGGGTGGTGGCGACGACGATCTCCTCGTCGCCCGAGCCGTAACGGATCGAGACGAGCTCGCCGTCGTCCTCGCTGTGCTCGACCTCGATGTCGGACAGAGCGGTCAGGCAGCGGGGGCACCAGTTGATGATCCGCTCGGCACGGTAGATGAGCCCGTCGTCGAACAGCTTCTTGAAGATCGTCTGGACGGCCCGGGAGAGCCCCTCGTCCATTGTGAATCGCTCGCGGGACCAGTCCACGCCGTCGCCCAGCTTCTTCATCTGGCCGAGGATCCTGCCGCCGGACTCCTCTTTCCACTGCCAGACGCGCTCGACGAACGCCTCACGGCCGAAGTCGTGGCGGGACAGGCCCTCCTTGGCGATCTCGCGCTCCACGACGTTCTGCGTGGCGATGCCGGCGTGGTCCATGCCGGGCAGCCACAGCGTCTCCATCCCCCGCATGCGGGCCTGCCGGGTCAGCGCGTCCTGGATCGAGTGATCGAGCGCGTGACCCACGTGGAGCGACCCGGTCACGTTGGGCGGGGGAAGCACGATGCTGTACGGCTCGCGCCCGCTGCCCGGGTCCGCGGTGAAGTAGCCCGCCGATACCCAGCGCTCGTAGCTTCGGGTCTCGACATCGGCGGGGGCGTACTGGGTGGGCAGCTCAGACGTAGTCACGCTGCCCAATTCTAGGGACGTCCGGACGCCAACCGAGCCGTCACCACCCACCCTGTGGACAACGCACCGGCGAGGTCGCGCGTCAGGCCGACTTCTCCCGCGGCGTCCGCTGCTGCTTGGCCTGCAGCTGGTCACGCGGCACGAGGGTCGGATTCACGTGCTCCAGCACGGCCTCGCGGGTGATGACGACGCGGGCCACGTCCTGGCGGGAGGGCACCTCGTACATCACCGACTGGAGGACCTCCTCCAAGATGGCGCGCAGCCCGCGGGCGCCGGTGCCGCGCAGGATGGCCTGGTCGGCGATGGCCTCCAGCGCGTCGTCAGTGAACTCCAGCTCGACGTTGTCCAGCTCGAGCAGGCGCCGGTACTGCTTGACGAGCGCGTTGCGCGGCTCGGTGAGGATCTGGATCAGCGCACTCCTGTCGAGGTTGTGCACCGACGTGATGACAGGAAGCCGGCCGACGAACTCGGGGATCATGCCGAACTTCAGGAGGTCTTCCGGCATGACGTCCGAGAAGATGTCGGAGGAGTCCATCTCCTCCTTGGAGTGGATGATCGCGTTGAAGCCGATGCCCTTCCTGCCGACCCTGGATTCGATGATCTTCTCCAGGCCGGCGAAGGCGCCCCCGCAGATGAACAGCACGTTGGTGGTGTCGATCTGGATGAACTCCTGATGGGGGTGCTTGCGCCCGCCCTGGGGCGGCACGCTCGCCGTGGTTCCTTCCAGGATCTTCAGCAGGGCCTGCTGCACGCCCTCACCCGACACGTCTCGCGTGATCGACGGGTTCTCGCTCTTACGAGCGATCTTGTCGACCTCGTCGATGTAGATGATGCCGGTCTCCGCCTTCTTGACGTCGTAGTCGGCGGCCTGGATCAGCTTGAGGAGGATGTTCTCCACATCCTCGCCGACGTAGCCGGCCTCGGTCAGCGCGGTCGCGTCCGCGATGGCGAACGGCACGTTGAGCATCTTGGCGAGGGTCTGCGCGAGCAGCGTCTTGCCCGACCCGGTGGGGCCGAGCAGCAGGATGTTGGACTTGGCCAACTCCAGGCCGTCGTCGCGGCCCCGCTCCCCGGACTGGACGCGCTTGTAGTGGTTGTAGACCGCCACCGACAGCGCTTTCTTCGCCTTGTCCTGCCCGATGACGTACGCGTCGAGGAACTCGTAGATCTCACGGGGCTTGGGGAGGTTGTCCCACTTGAGCTCGGAGGACTCGGACAGCTCCTCCTCGATGATCTCGTTGCAGAGATCGATGCACTCATCGCAGATGTAGACGCCTGGTCCGGCGATGAGCTTCTTGACCTGCTTCTGGCTCTTGCCGCAGAACGAGCACTTCAGCAGGTCTCCCCCGTCGCCGATGCGTGCCACCCCAGATACTCCTTTGCGTGGGACCGCCCCTGCCGCCGCGGTCGCTTCCGTCCGCACCCTGTTCACGATCCGGACTAATGATCCGGTGATCGCGATCCGGTGCGAAAACGTCATCCCGCTCAGGTTTCGACGTTACCGTCTCTCGGGCCCTCAGTGAGCCCCCTAGCGGTGAGTCGCACCGGAACGTGCCCAAATGGGCACCGTTCCGGTGCGGCAACCTCCTCAGGAAGCTGCGACCGCCGCCGCACGCTTCTTCCGCGACGGGATGATGTCGTCCACCAGCCCGTACGCCTTCGCCTCCTCAGCGCTGAGGATCTTGTCGCGCTCGATGTCCTTGCGGACCTCGTCGGCCGACTTGCCCGAGTGCTTCGCCACGAGATCCTCGAGCAGCGACCTCATACGCAGGATCTCACGAGCCTGGATCTCGATGTCGCTGCCCTGTCCGCCACCCTCGGTGTAAGGCTGGTGGATCAGGACGCGGGCGTTCGGCAACGCGAACCGCTTGCCCGGCGTGCCGCCGGCCAGCAGGATCGCGGCGGCCGAGGCCGCCTGCCCCAGGCAGACCGTCTGGATCTCGGGCCGGACGAACTGCATGGTGTCGTAGATCGCCGTCATCGCGGTGAACGAGCCGCCGGGCGAGTTGATGTACATGCTGATGTCGCGGTCCGGGTCCAGCGACTCCAGCGTGAGCAGCTGCGCCATCACGTCGTTCGCCGAGGCGTCGTCGATCTGGACCCCGAGGAAGATGATGCGGTCCTCGAACAGCTTGTTGTAGGGGTTCATCTCCTTGACGCCGTACGACGTGCGCTCGACGAAGGAGGGAAGGACGTAGCGGCCGTTGATGTCACCCGGCCGGATCAGCTCACTCATCTGGGAAGCTCCAGTCACGAGACGGCGCCCTCGGAGGGCACCTGGCGGGCGCTGCGCACCACGTGGTCGATGAAGCCGTAGTCCTTGGCCTCCTCGGCCGTGAACCAGCGGTCCCGGTCGGAGTCGCGCTCGATCTGGTCGAGCGGCTGCCCGGTGTGGTAGGCGATCCGCTCCGCGAGCGTCTTCTTCACGTAGAGCATCTGCTCGGCCTGGATCGCGATGTCGGCCGCCGTGCCGCCGATGCCGCCGGACGGCTGGTGCATCATGATCCGGGCGTGTGGAAGCGCGTACCGCTTGCCACGAGCGCCGGCACAGAGCAGGAACTGCCCCATGGAGGCGGCCAGGCCCATGGCGACCGTGCAGACGTTGTTCGGCACGTACTCCATCATGTCGTAAATCGCCATGCCGGCGGTCACCGAGCCGCCGGGGGAGTTGATGTACATCCAGATGTCGCGCTCGGGGTCATCGGCGGCGAGGAGCAGGAGCTCAGCGCACAGCCGGTTGGCCACCTCGTCGTTCACCTGGGTGCCGAGCACCACGATCCGCTCGCGCAGCAGGCGCTGGTAGAGCTGGTCCTCGAGGCGAGAGGGGCCACCCTCCGGGCTCCGGGCCTCGAAGCCGGAACCACCGGTCGGGAAGAAGGTCGGCGGGCTGGTCACAGCGTCACCTTCCGATGCGTCGTAATCGATTGGCTTTGCTTGTGACCTTAACGCGCGACGCAGACAGGTCATGCCCGTGCGCCGTACTGTTCGCTGACGGCGCATGCCCGGCCGCGACTGGCCCCGGGCGGCGTATCGCCCGTGTTCGCCGCCCATGGTGTGAGGCCGGGGACACGCGGATCTCAGCGGTACGGCTACTCCCCCGTATGCGGCAACAAACAAATTTGCAGTGATTTGCCCGAATATAACCAAAACCCCCGCCGCACCCGAGTGCGACGGGGGTTTCGTCGTCACCGCCGCACCGGCCGGGCCACCCGGCCGACCGGCGGCAGAAGTCAGGCGAGAGCGCCGGGAATCAGCTCTCCTCGGCCTCGTTGGCAGGCTCCCCCGCGCCCGCCTCCTCCACGCCCACGGCCTCCTGCTCGGGGTTGAGCTCGGCGTAGATGGCCTTGATGTCCACCTCGTTGCCCTCGCTGTCGGTCACCTTGGCCGCGTCGCCGAGGACGGTCTTGGCCTTCTCCCGCACGATCTCCATCATCGCCAGCGGGAGCTGGTTGTTGTCGGCGAGGTGCTGGGCCAGCGTGTTCGGCGCGACGCCCATCTGCATGGCGCGGCGCACCACGAAGTCGGTCAGCTCCTGCTCGCTGACGCCGATCTCCTCCGCCTTGACGATCTTGTCGAGCACGAAGCCGGACTTCAGCGCCTTGGCCGAGGTCGCCTCGTAGTCGGCGAACAGCTCCTCCTCGGTGGTCTGCTGGAGGCGGAGGTACGCCTCGCGGCTCAGGCCGCTCTCGGCGACCTGGTGCTCGAGGTTGTGCTTGCGCGCGTCGATCTCCGCCTGGAGCGCACTCTCGGGCAGCGGAATGTCGATCTTCTCGAGCAGCGCGTCGAGGGCCTTCTCACGGCTCTGCATGACCTGGTCCACCAGCTTGTTGCGGCGGACCTGCTGGCGGATGCTGTCCTTGAGCTCGTCGAGCGTGTCGAACTCGCTGGCGAGCTGCGCGAACTCGTCGTCCAGCTCGGGCAGCACCTTCTCCTTCACCGACTTGACGTTGATGATCACGTCAGCCTCCTCGCCGGCGTTCTCGCCGCCGACGAGCGTGGTGCGGAAGGTCTTCTCGTCGCCGGCGGCCATGCCCTGCAGCGCGTCGTCCAGGCCCTCCAGGACCGAGCCCGCGCCGACCTCGTACGACACGTCGGCGGCCTGCTGCTCTTCGAGGTTGCGGCCGTCGATCTCGGCACGCAGGTCCATCACGACGTAGTCGCCGTTCTGAGCCGGCCGCTCCACCCCGGTGAGCGTCGCGAAGCGCTGGCGCAGCGCCTCGAGCTGGGCGGTGACGTCCTCGTCGGTCACCTCGGCGGAGTCGACGACGATCTCGGCACCCTGGTAGTCCGGGATGTCGAAGGCGGGGCGGATGTCCACCTCGGCGGTGAACTCGACCTGCTCGCCGTCCTCGATCTTGGTGACCTCGATCTCCGGCTGGCTGACCGGAAAGACCTCGGTCTCGTCAACGGCCTGGCCGTACAGCTTGGGCAGCGCGTCGTTCAGGGTCTCCTCGAGAACCACCGCGCGGCCGAAGCGCTGCTCGATGATCCGGGCCGGCACCTTGCCAGGACGGAAGCCGGGCACGCGCACCTGCTGCGCGACCTTCTTGTACGCGGCCTGCAGGCTCGGCTCGAGCTCCTTGAACGGCACCTCGACGGTGAGCTTGACCCGGGTAGGGCTGAGCTCCTCGACAGCGGTCTTCACGGGGTGGTCTCCTTGATCCAGCATCTGGTGATCGCGGGCACGTCGTGCACGGCAACCGCGGCACAGTAACGCGCGCCGCGCCCACGTGAGAGGCGCAGGATCACCGTCTCGCCTGCACGCGACCTGTCCGGGCATGCTCGACTGTGGCGGGTGTCCAACGCCAAGGGCAGTCTAGAGCAGATGAGGCCCGGTAGCGACTGATCAGAGGTCGGCCATGATCTGCCGCAGCAGGTCCACTGTCTCCGTCGGGGTGGTGCTCACCGCGCAGAGGCGTTCCATGACCTCGCTGTAACGGTCGACCTCTTCCCGTTTGTCCAGGTAGAGAGCGCTCGCGAGCTGCTCGACGTACACGATGTCGGGCAGGTCGGGGTCGGCGAACCGCAGGATGCTGAAGGCACCGCCCTCGGCGGCGTGTCCACCGTAACTGAACGGGATGACCTGAATCGTCACATTGGGCTGGTTCATCAGGTCGATGAGGTGCTGGATCTGGCCCCTCATCACCTCGACGCCACCGATCGGACGGCGCAACGCGGCCTCGTCGATAACAGCCCAAAACTTGGGACTGTTCTCGCCGTCGAGGATGCGCTGACGCTCCAGCCGCAGATCCACGCGCCTGGCGATCTCCTCGGGCGCCGCACCGACCGCGCCCGCCATGATGACGGCCCGCGCGTACTCCTTGGTCTGCAGCAGACCGGGGACGAACTGCACCTCGTAGGTACGGATGCGCTCGGCGGCCTCCTCCAGGCCGACGTACGCCTGGAACCACGAGGGCAGCAGGTCGTTGAACCTGTGCCACCACCCGGGCTCGTTGGCCCTCTCGACCAGATTCATCACGACATCGCGCGTCTCCTCGTCCTCCACTCCGTAGAGAACGAGAAGGTCGGCGACGTCGCGCTCCTTGAATCCGACCCGGCCCAGCTCCATCCGGCTGATCTTCGACTCGGACGCCCGGATGCACTGGCCGGCCTCGTCACGGCTGATGCCCTTGCTCTCACGGAGCTTGCGGAGCTGGGAACCGAGAAGGATGCGCAGAGCCGTCGGACCCGATCCAGCCTGGATCTGTATCACGGCGCCTCCCTCTCACCTCGGCCCTGTGTGCCGCCAAGGGACGACCCGCACGACACCCCCAGCCCACACAGTGTCACCACTTCGGGCTCTGATGACAAGGTCTGATCTACGTGTCCCTGAGGGCTAGCACTCCCGCCTTGTGCGTCTGCACATGACAATTGCACGTGCATTTGGGTCTTGCAGCAGCAGGAGCCACTGTTCCATCATGTCTAGGTGCATATTGGGCCAAAATGTGCACCAGTCCTCGATCCAGGCCAGCGGGAGGTATGGGCAACCATGTCGGACGAGCCCAAATCCGGCGGCCAGCTGACCCGCGACGTGGGATTCGGCTGGTTCCGGAGGGCGGCAGGCGCGTCCGATACGACGATGTGCCCCCTGGCCCCCCAGGCCGACTCGGTCAAGACCGCACGAGATGTCACCCGGACGACCCTGCGACGGTGGGGGCTGTCGGAACTGGGCGACGACGCGGCACTGGTCGTGAGCGAGTTGGTGACGAACGCGGTCCGTTACGCTCTGTGTCCCGTGAGCGGCGCCGGCGGCCACCCGATAACGCTGACGCTCCTGCGCCTCGCACCGCACGTGCTGCTCGCCGTCTCGGATCCGAGTGACGAGGCGCCGTTGCCCGTGCAGCCTGATTTCGTCTCCGAGCACGGGCGCGGCCTCTACATCGTGGAGACCTACAGCCAGGCCTGGGGCTGGGACGCCCTCGACGAAGGCGGCAAGGCGGTCTGGGCTCTCTTCGGCACCGGCGACTGACACGTCGAGTCTGGCGCTGCCGCTACGGGCCGGGACACGGGCGCGTGACGCGAAGTGTTTCGACGCCTTGCCGGAACGGTCTCGCCCGCCGCCGATTCACCCGGACCCGGAGACGTCGTGGCCGAGTTGCGCCGCCGCATCGGGTCCGATGGACTTCAAGCGTCGCCCTCGACCGCCAGGCCGGGTGGACACGTTCTGCGAGAGGACGCCGTGACAGAGGCACGGGTGCTCGTGGTCGGTCTCGATCCCGCCAAGATTGAGGGCTGGGACCCGGAGCCGGTTCAGGCGGCGCTGGCACGCGGCCGGGCCCGTTTCGAGGATCACGGTGTCGAGGCCGACTGGTGCCTGGTGGCACCCGGCGAGAACCCCGAAAAAGTGATCGCGGAGGCGCTGACGCGCGGTGACTACGCCTGCGTGGTGATCGGGGGCGGCATCCGCACGCATGAGCCGTTGCTCGAACTCTTCGAGAAGGTGGTCAACCTGGTCCGGCGGCACGCGCCCGACGCGGCCATCGCCTTCAACAGCAGCCCAGAAGACTGCGCCGACGCGGCTCTGCGGTGGCTGCGGCGGTAGGCCCTCCGCCACAGCCCCGAGGCGGCTGTCGCGAGTGCCGGAACAGCCCGGGCGTCACGACAGGCGGAGATGGGCGGCCACCTCGGTGACGAGGTCCTCGACGGGACGGGAGCCGTCCACCGCGACCGTGCGCAGCCCGCGGACGGCCGCTTGACGGCGGATCTCCTCATCCCACAGCGCGTCTCGGGCGAGGCGTTTGGGCAGCACCTCCTCAAGTGCATGGGATCCCCATGTGGCGCGTGCTCGCAGGGGGTCGGCATAGCGCGCGGTCAGAACACGCCGGCGGAACTCCGGAGAAGGCAGCAAGAACACAACCTGTTGAGGACCGGCGAGCAGTGGCGCGATGTCCCGGGGCAGGACGCCGAAGTAGTCGACCAGGACGATCCGGTCATCAGGCAGGGCGAGAAGGTCCTCGACGAGGAAATCGATCGTCTCTCCGTGCAGACCGGCCATCGACTGGAAGGCCTCCTGCGCCGACCGTCCCGCCCAGGCCTGCCCGGGGGCGGCGCCCGACAAGGCGTGCAGGTGAGGATGCCGCCGCCGGGTGCTTCGTGCCAACCAGTCGTGTTCCGCCCGATCACCGTTGTAGGTCCGGACATCATGCCGACGCGCCAGCGCCTCGGCCACGGTGCTCTTGCCGGTCCCTGTTCCTCCGGCGATCCACCGTACGTGCGCCAGCTGCTCGATGAGCGTCCTATCGCTGCCCGTCGCGGCAAAGGGAGAGGTCATGCGCACAAGTGTCCTGAGGTATTGCGCGTAATCACAGTCTTGTTTCCGCTGTCGCCGGGGACCGAATATGGGAGAGAGGGAGAACTCGTCCACCGGTTACGCGAACCGTCAATGACCATGCGGTGCCGCATCGCTCACATCGCTTTGCTTCGAGGTGCCGCTGAAAGCGAGCTCCCCGACGGAACATCCGGCTTGGCTTTGTCCTGGTCTCTCGCCTGCCTCCGAACCTCTGACTTCCTGCTTGCGAACAGGAGCCAGTGACGCCGTAGAGGGCTCTTCGCCCTGTAAGCAGTTACTGGCAGGTGATCGTGTGAGGCTGCACGGGACAGCTGTACACGAGCACGCCGTGGGTTGTACCTACGATGAGGGACTACACCAGTCAGGCAAGCGGGAGCGTCGATGGCGGCCGAGAGAGGTCTCGATCTGAGTCCCTTGCCGCGAGGTGCGACGGGGTTCCGAGATCGCAGATCCGAGCCGCTGCCCTTGACAGATGCGCGAGTTTTCGCCTCAGTCTGTTACGAGGCTGCTCGGCTTGTGCGCGGCAGGGTTCTGGAGATCAGGCAGCCGACGGTCACGCCCAACTTCCGCACAGCAGTGATTCGGCACGGCGAGTCCACGGCCGCAGTACTCGGTCACATGCACCTACCGGTCCTTGCGAGCGCTCAGGTTTCGGCTGACGGCGTGATCATTGGCGAGAGCTGTGATGCCATTGAAGTAGCGTTACAAACCCTGGGAGCTTTCCGGGTTCTGACCTCGGCCGAGCTGAACACCCCTATCGGCTTGATCGATATGTCAAACCTCGAAAGGGCAGAACGCAACCAGATCGCTTATCGGAAGCCTCAAACCCTCGGCGAGCTGCTCTTCAACTACTGGGATTGAGTGACAGTCTCACCCTTGATTCTCGTTCATGCCCCACAGGCGCGCCCTGTCCTGATCTCTCGTCTGCCGTCGACCCGTCGCGATCCCACTCCACTTTCACGACCTACGGCACCTCGGGAACACACTGGCGGCTGCCAACGGTGCCAGCCTCGAGGAGCTGATAGCGCGCATGGGTCACTCGTCCACTCGGGCCGCGCTGATCTACCTGCACGCCACGCAGGACCGTGATCAGGCGATCCAAAGCGCTCGGGCAGGCGCTCGTGACGGCGGCCGGAACGAAGATCGAGAGCTGAAGTGGCACGTGTGCGGCACGGAAAATCGGAAAAATCATCCTGAGATGACGAAGGCCAGGCTCCCCGTGCGGGGTGACCTGGCCTTTCGCAGTGAGAGCGGACGACGGGAATCGAACCCGCGTAGCCAGTTTGGAAGACTGGGGCTCTACCATTGAGCTACGTCCGCGCGCGCCCGGTGTCCATCTGGTCTAGACTTCATCCGGTCGTCAGGGCGTAAGCGTACCGGAGTCTCGGACCGCTCGCGTACCCGACGAGACGGGGCGTGGCGCAGCTTGGTAGCGCGCTTGCTTTGGGAGCAAGAAGTCGCAGGTTCAAATCCTGTCGCCCCGACCAGCGTACGTACGTCGCGGAGGCCGCCTCCGATCACCGGAGCGGCCTTGTCCGTTCCTCGTGCCGTATACGCCGACGTGGTACGCCGGCGAGCGGAGATGAAGCAGTCGATCGCCACCGCGGCCGGGGCCCTCCAACAGGCAACGGTCCCTGCCTCGGCATGCCCAGCCCGGCCGGGACGCAGGTGCCCGCAGGCGCGCGGTGCCGGGCCGGGGCCGGAGGCAGAACCGCTGAGTCACTCCCTCTCGACGTACGGATGGGTGAGGAACTCGATGGCGTGGCCGTCGGGGTCGTCCACGTACACCCCGCGGCCGTGGTGGCGGTGGTTGATCCGCTGCGGCTCCTGATGGTGGGGGCCGCCCCAGTACGGCAGGCCCCGCTCGGCGATGCGGGCGAAGATCGCGTCGAACTCGTCCTCCGAGACGAGGAACGCGAGGTGCTGCATGACGATCCGGTCCCTGTCGACGATCGAGTCGGCGTAGTCGATCGTCACGCCGTTGGCGACCCGGACCGTGGCGAACGGCCCGAACGTGCCGGGCTCGGGCTCGCCGAGCAACCCGGTCAGGAACCGGGCGGACTCGAATCGGTCGCTGCTGTGCACGATCGTGTGGTCCAGTTGAGCGGGCACGGCGCCCTCCAGGTTTCCTACGGTCTTCACCCACCCAATACCGTGGACGGGTGATCGACAAGCACATCGCCCGCGTGCTCGGGCTGCTCGGGCAGGACGACACGCTTCGCGTCCTCGCCGCGCTGGTCCTGCGTCCCGGTGAGCCGCTCGACAAGGTCACCGGGCTCGACCCTGAGACGGCGGCCAAGTCCCTGGAGCGGCTGTCCAGGGGCGGCCTCGCCGTACGGGAGGGGGACGACTGGCGGGCGCGGCCCGAGACCTTTCGCGACCTGCTGCGCGCGCTCCCCTCCACGCCTGCGGACCCGATGGACGCGTTCCTGGTGGACGGGCGGCTCGTCTCCCTTCCGGCGAAGAGGGCCAAACGGCTGATGGTGCTCGATTACATCGTGCAGGTCTTCGAGGTGGGCGTGCGCTACCCGGAGAAGGAGGTCGACGTGGCGCTGCGGGCGTTCCACGACGACTACGCCGCGCTGCGCCGCTACCTGGTCGACGAGGGATTCCTCAGCCGGGAGGCCAACGTCTACTGGCGCTCCGGAGGCACGGTCTGACCGGGTCCGGCCATATCGGCGGACGCCCTTTCCCGATGGGCCGCCGGCGCGGACACTGGGAGTTATGGGCGAGCCGACCAGGGTGCTTCTCGACGAGTCCCGGATCCCCCGGAACTGGTACAACATCGTCCCCGATCTGCCCGCGCCTCCCCCACCGGTGCTCCATCCGGCGACGCTGCGGCCGGTCGGCCCCGACGACCTCGCCCCGCTCTTCCCGGCGGCGCTGATCGGGCAGGAGGTGTCGGGCGAGCGGTTCGTCCCGATCCCCGACGGAGTTCTCGACGTCTACCGCCTCTGGCGGCCTACGCCCCTCGTTCGCGCCCGGCGCCTGGAGCGCGCCCTCGGCACGCCCGCGCGGATCTACTACAAGTACGAGGGCGGCAGTCCGTCCGGCTCCCACAAGCCGAACACGGCGGTCCCCCAGGCGTACTACAACGCGCAAGAGGGCGTGCGCAGGCTGACCACCGAGACCGGCGCGGGCCAGTGGGGCTCCGCCCTGGCTTTCGCCAGCGCCCAGTACGGCCTGGCCTGCGAGGTCTGGATGGTCAGGGCGTCGTACGAGCAGAAGCCGTACCGGCGCACGCTGATGAGAATCTACGGCGCCACCCTGCACGCCAGCCCGTCGGCGGTGACCACGGCGGGCAGCAGGATCCTGGCGGAGGATCCGCACTGCACCGGGTCGCTGGGCATCGCGATCAGCGAGGCCGTCGAGGTCGCCGGGCAGCACGACGACACGCGGTACGCCCTGGGCTCGGTGCTCAACCACGTCCTGCTGCACCAGACCGTGATCGGCGAGGAGGCGCTGGAGCAGCTGGCCGCCCTCGGCGAGACCCCCGACGTGGTGATCGGCTGCACCGGCGGCGGCTCCAACTTCGCCGGGCTGGCCTTCCCGTTTCTGCGGGAGAAGCTGGCGGGGCGGATGAACCCGGTGCTGCGGAGCGTGGAGCCCGCCGCCTGCCCGTCGCTGACCCGGGGCGCCTACGCGTACGACTTCGGCGACACGGCGGGGTTCACTCCGCTGATGAAGATGCACACACTGGGGCACACGTTCGTACCCGACCCGATCCACGCCGGCGGGCTGCGCTACCACGGCATGTCACCGCTGCTCTCGCACGTGTACGCGCTGGGGCTGGTGGAGGCGGAGGCCGTCACGCAGACCGAGTGCTTCGACGCGGGGATCCGCTTCGCCAGGACCGAGGGGATCGTGCCGGCCCCCGAACCCGCTCACGCGGTGGCCGCGACGATCGCGGAGGCGCTGCGGTGCGCGGAGTCCGGCGAGGAGAAGGTGATCGTGATGTCCCTGTGCGGGCACGGCCACTTCGACCTGCCCGCCTACGAGAGCCGTCTCGCCGGTCGCCTGGAGGATTTCACGCTCCCGCAGGAGCGAATCGACGCGGCCCTCGCGCACCTGCCCGCCGTCTGATGCGACGCCTGCCCATTGATATCCGTTTCGTCCTTTGACCGGCGGGTACGGCTGCGCCATCGCGCCGTCATACCGACCGGAGCACTCATGTCAAACGGCTGAAATGCGCGGTTCAGCTCCATACGATGCTGGAACACCATCCGCTCTCTCCGGAGATTTCGTTGAACCGGAACTGCGTCATCAAGGATCCCGCGCCGGGAAACCGGGCGCAGTGGCGCCGCAGCAGCGCCGCGTCCGCGCACGAGCGGCTGGCCTTCCTGAACGAGGCGAGCCGGCGGATCGGCAGCACTCTCGACCTGGCCGAGACGAGCCGGGAGCTCGTGGACGTCGCGGTCCCCCGCTTCGCCGACGCGGCGGGCGTGATGGTGCAGGACCGCCTCATGGCCGACGGCGAGTTGTCGTCACGGCCGGTGGACGGGACGACCCTCGTACGCCGGGTGGCCCTGGGCGTGGCCGGCGCCGACCCGGACGCGTGGGTGAAGGCGTTCCCCGTCGACGAGACGACGGTCTACCCGGCGATCCTTCCGCAGGCCCAGTGCATGGCGGGCGGGAAGCCGCTGATGTATCCGGAGCTGGACAAGGAGAGCGCCCGGATGATCGGCGCCAGCCTGGACCGGGAGGAGGCGGTCGCCTCGCTCCTGACCGACTCCTCGTTCCTCGCGGTGCCCCTGCGGGCGCGGGGACGGGTGCTCGGCTGCGTGGTCTTCGTCAGGCGCCCCGACAGCCTGCCGTTCGAGGAGCAGGACGTGGTGGTCGCCGAGGACCTGGCCGCCCGCACCGCCCTGTGCATCGACAACGCGCGGCTCTACACCAGGGAGCGCAGGACCGCGCTGACCCTGCAGAGCAGCCTGCTGCCCGTCGAACTGCCGCAGCCCCTCGGCATGGACATCGCCTCGCGCTATCTGCCGGCGAGCGACCTCATGGGCGTCGGGGGCGACTGGTACGACGTGATCGCCCTGCCCGGCTGCCGTACGGCGCTGGTGGTGGGCGACGTCATGGGGCACGGGACCAGGGCGGCGGCGACCATGGGCCAGCTTCGCACGGCCGCGCGTACGCTGGCGAGCCTCGACCTGCCGCCCGACGAGGTGCTGTTCCGGCTCAACCTGATGAGCCAGGACCTCGACCCGAGCCAGATCGCGACCTGCATCTACGCCGTCTACGACCCGGTCACGCGCAGCTGCTCGCTCGCCCGGGCGGGGCACGTGCCGCCGGTCCTGCTGCACCCCGACCGGTCCACGGAGATCATCGAGCTGCCCGCCGGACTGCCGCTCGGCATCGGCAGCGACCCGCTGGAGTCCCGTGAGCTGGTCCTGCCGACCGGGACCCTGCTCGCCCTCTACACCGACGGCCTCGTGGAGAGCCGCGAGCGGGACCTGGACGCGGGGATCATGGGGTTGCGCCGCCTGCTCGCCGGTCCGGTGGAGGACATGGAGGACAAGTGCGATGTGATCATCAGCAGCCAGCGGTCGAGCCACGAGCGTGACGACATCGCCCTGCTGCTCGCCCGGGTGCGCGACCTCGATCCGGACGAGGTCGCGACCTGCCCGCTGCCGGCCGATCCGCGGTTCGTCTCGCACGCGCGGCGATTCGTCCGCGGCACCCTCCACAGGTGGGGCCTGGACGGTCTCGTGGACAGCACGCAGCTCATCGTGAGCGAACTCGTCACCAACGCGCTCAAGCACGGCTGGCCGCCGATCGAGATGCGGCTGCTGCGCGGCCACACGCTGGTGGTCGAGGTGGCCGACGGCTCCCCCGCCACCCCCACCCCGCGCACCGCCACCCCCGACGAGGACACCGGCCGCGGTCTCCAGCTGATCAAACGCTTCGCCTACCGCTGGGGCACCCGGCCCACCTCGTACGGGAAGATCGTCTGGGTCGAGCAGCACCTCCCTTGACCCGGGTGTTTCCTCCCATGCGAGCGTGTATGACTGATCGTTGAGAAGAGTTACGTTCGAGTGGGGAGTTCGTGGCGAGGAGGGGACATGATCGACATCCGTGACGCGTACCGCAGGGCGCTGGACGGTTTCGGGGACCGCCTCCATCTCGTCCGCCGCGGACAGTGGGAGCTGCCGACCCCCTGTGTCGACTGGGACGTCCGGGGGCTCGTCAACCACGTCGTGGCCGAAAACCTGTGGGCCCCCGAACTGCTGTCCGGCCGTACGGTCGCCGAGGTGGGGGACGCCTTCGAGGGTGACGTGCTCGGCGAGGACCCACTCAAGGCGTTCGAGGCGTCCGCGCAGGGCGCCGTCCAGGCGGTGTACGCCGACGGCGCCCTGACCAGCGTCGCCCACCTGTCCTTCGGCGACGTGCCGGGCGAGGAGTACATCACCGAACTGTTCGCCGACGCGCTGATCCACACCTGGGACCTGGCGCGTGCCATCGGCGGACCGGAACAGCTCGACCCCGAACTGGTCGCCTCCTGCTCCGAATGGTTCGAGAAGGCGCGGGAGGACTACCGCGAGGCAGGGGTTATCGGGGACGAACGAGGCGTTCCGGCCGGCGCCGATCAGCAGACTCAACTGCTCGCCGCCTGGGGGAGGAACCCCTAGGAACGGGTCTACCGTCCCGTGGGCCGCCTGCCGTGGTTGGCCTTCTTCTTCTTGCGTGCCTTCGACTTGCGTGCGCGTCTGCCCATGACGACCGCCTTCCGTCGAGTACGGCTTTCGCTCACTGTCCTCCCCCGCGCCGCGAGCGGCAAGGGATGCGCTCGTGATCATTTGCCGCGCGAGCTCTCGGCCGGACGGATGCATCGCGAGGCCGAGGAACGGCCCCACTGGCTACCGGGACCCCAACTCAACATGCCCCAACGCGCCTGGGGCATAATTTGTTTGAATCTGTTGACAGGAGTGGTGGATGCTGGCCCAGCAACGGCAGCAGGCGATCCTGGAGAGGGTGCGCAGAACCGGCGGGGTGCGCGTCGCGCAGCTCGTACGCGACCTCGGGGTCTCGGACATGACGATCCGCCGCGACCTGGAGGTCCTCGCGGAGCGCGGCCTGATCGTCAAGGTGCACGGCGGGGCGACCGCCACCGGCACCGGCTCGACGGAGGAGCCGGGTTTCGCGGTCAAGTCGGTCCGGCAGCAGGCCGAGAAGGAGGCCATCGCCCGCAGGGCCGCCATGCTCGTGCGGCCGGGCAGCTCCGTCGCCCTGTCGGCCGGGACCACCACCTGGACACTGGCCCACCACCTGGTGGACGTGCCCGAACTGACCGTTATCACCAACTCCGTCCAGGTGGCCGACGTCTTCCACCGCGCCGGTCGGCCCGACCAGACCGTGGTGCTCGTGGGAGGCGTCCGTACCCCGTCCGACGCCCTGGTCGGCCCGGTGGCCGTGGCGGCGGTCCGTTCCCTGAACGTCGACACGCTCATGCTCGGAGTGCACGGGATGAGCGTCCGGGCCGGCTTCACCACGCCCAACCTGCTGGAGGCGGAGACCGACCGCGCCCTGGTCGCGGCCGCCCAGCAGCTCGTGGTCCTGGCCGACCACACCAAGTGGGGAACGATCGGTATCAGCACGATCGCCGCTCTCGGCGAGGCCAACGTGGTCGTGAGCGACGTGAGCCTGCCCGAGGAGGCACGCACCGCGTTGTCGGAGAACGCCGGCGAGCTCCTCCTCGCCGATCCGTCCGGCGAAATCGGGGAGACCGGTGAGACCGGTGAGACCGGGGGAACCGAGCTGGAGACCGCACTGTGACACCGGGCCGAACCACGACACCGGACACGCTCACCGGACGCCCGGCAGCAGGTTGCGACACCGACACCACCGGGACACCGACACCGCACCGTGAAGCTGGAGACCGCTCTTGAAGCGCACCATCACCCATCTCGCCGACGGCCGTGAGCTGATCTACTTCGACCGGCGTGACGACGCCGATCACAGCGCCGCCGACCCCCGGGACCTGCCGCCGCGTCCGCTCGCCTCCGAACTGCGCTACGACCCGCTGATGGACGAGTGGGTGGCCGTCGCCCGCCACCGCCAGACCCGCACCCATCTGCCGTCCGCCGACGAATGCCCGCTCTGCCCGGGCCATCCCGGCTCGGAGATCCCCTCGCCGTACGAGGTGGCGGTGTTCGAGAACCGTTTCCCGTCGTTCAGCTTGAACACGGGCGCGTACGAGCAGGTGGGCGGCCTCAGCGAGGTGCGGCCGGGGATCGGGCGTTGTGAGGTGGTCTGCTTCACCTCCGACCACGACGCGTCGTTCAGCTCCCTGAGCGACGAGCAGGCCGAGCTGGTCGTCGAGGCGTGGGCCGACCGCACGGCCGAGCTGTCCTCGCTGCCCGGCGTGGAGCAGGTCTTCTGCTTCGAGAACCGCGGCGCCGAGATCGGCATCACGCTGCCGCACCCCCACGGCCAGATCTACGCCTATCCGTACGTCACGCCGCGCACGCGCCAGATGCTGGACGCCGCCGCCCGCCACCAGGGCGGCAACCTGTTCGCGGACGTTCTGGCCGCGGAGCGGAGAGGACCGCGGGTGGTGGCCGCCAACGAGCACTGGACCGCCTTCGTCCCTGCCGCCGCGCGCTACCCGTTCGAGGTGCACCTCTACCCGCACCGTCAGGTGCCCGACATCCCCGCCCTGTCGCCGGAGGAACGGTCGGCCTTCGCTCCGCTCTACATCGAGGTGCTGCGCCGCCTGGACGGGCTGTTCGGCGTCGTCATGCCGTACGTCGCGGCCTGGCATCAGGCGCCGGTCGTCTTCCGGCGCGACATGGCCTACCTCCACCTCCAGCTCTTCACGATCCGGCGCGCGCCGAACAAGCTGAAGTATCTCGCCGGGTCGGAGAGCGCCATGGGCGCCTTCGTCAACGACGTGCTCCCGGAGGAGGCCGCCCGGATGCTCCGCGAGGTGGTAACGGCTTGATCTCCGGATGGTTGCGACTTGGGTGGCAAGCGCTGTTTCTTTACCACTAGTATCCCTGGCACCGGTTGTCACAGCCGGTAGGCCTAATCCCGGGCGCCCCGCCCGGGAACCGGGGACCCAACCACGCACCTGGGGTCAAGGCAGTCGCCTGCCCGGGCTCCTCCAGCCCGAACCCGTCAGCTAACCCGGTCGGCGGATGGAGAGGAGTGGGCTCTGCCCCGCGCGTTCCCCCTGGCTGCCGGCGTGCTCAGCGCCGCCGTCTTCGTGTTCGGCGCGGCCGTTCCGGGCGCCGCCGATCCCAGACCGACGGAGAAGCAGCTCAAGAAAGAACTGTCGGACCTGCGGAAGAAGGTCGACCGGCTGATCGGCGACTACAACGCCAAACGTGTCGCACTCGCCAAGGCCCGCGTCGAGGAGAAGGCGGCGCGCGGCCGGCTGGCCAAGGCGGAGGCCGACTACAGCGCCGCCAGGGACGCCGTGCGGCAGATGGCGGGGCTGCGCTACCAGGCCGAGAGCGCGATGGTGCTGCCCGACATGAACACCGCCGCGCTGAACTACCAGCTCAAGGAGGAGCAGGCCGCCAGGCTCACGCGCTTCGACCAGGTGCGCGCCGAACGGCAACGGGCCGCCGAGGCCGCCGAGACGCTGACCGAACAGCTCAAGTCGCAGGCCGCCGAGGTCGCCGGACAGCGCGAGGACGCCGAGGATCTCATCGACGAGATCAAGGACAAGCTCGACGCCCTGATCCCCGTCGCCCCGGGCAAGCGGTCGGGTGGTTCGTGGGCGCCGGAACTGCCCGGCGGCTCCGACAACATCACGCCCCGGATGCGGCTCATGCGGGCCGAGGTCGGCAAGTACTTCGATCTGCGGTTCCCGGTCGGCTGCTACCGCGCCGAGGACAGCGGCGAGCATCCCCTGGGGCGCGCCTGCGACTTCATGATGAGCTCGGGCGGCGCCATGCCCTCCCCCGAGATGAAGGCGCTCGGCGACAGCCTCGCCGCCTGGGCCATCAAGAACGGACCGAAACTCGGCGTCATGTACGTGATCTGGCAGCAGCGCATCTACAACCTCGGCCATCCGGGCTGGCGGACCATGTCCGACCGCGGCGGCATCACCGCCAACCATTACGACCACGTCCACATCTCGATGTACTGAGCCCGCAGGCCAGCAGGGCGGATCAGACCTACGACGTGTGATCTCCAGCGTCTCCGCCGGAGGAACGGCCTTTTTCATCAGGCTCTCGGCCGCGTAATTCGGGCCACCATATGACGATGCCGAATGGAACGACGAAGATCAACGTACCCGTGCTCGTCAGTAAGGAGTCCGCGAGGGACGCCTTGTCGGCGAAGAGGTGCGCTCCCGCTGTAGCGACGTAACCAGCAGCCCACCACAGAGCGAGACGCATCAAAGCGCGGCGGCGAATGCGGGAGTCCGACACGTCCGGATTGTATGTGCGGGCCGGGACACTTTGGAGGCACATGACGGTGGGAAACGCCGGCACGCGACGACAACGAACGAGAGCAGGGATCATTATGGGTGATATAGGCGGACAGAACCGTCAAGGAGCTACGATTCCGGTGTTTCAGCTTGATGATCGTGAGAGAGGCCCGTGACGCGCCTGAGCAGACGACCGCTTGCGTGGGCGATCGTCGTACTGGTTGTCGCGGTCGCCGGAGGCGTCGTGTTGATCCCGCGGCTGTCCGGGCCGGATTTGCCGGGCACCGCCTCAGAACAGGTCATCTCGGTCGATTCTTCGACGCGTACGGCGCTCACGGCAACGGCTGACCACTTTCTGGAGACAGACCCCGTCCGCAACGAAGGCAACTATCTGGCCGCTGCCCAGTCGGTCTTGCATCCCCGTATGTTCTGCGAGGAGGACCTCATCGAGGTTCGCCGGAAAGATGCTCGCCTTCTGGTCGGACTTGTGGCCCGGTGCGAGGAGTTGGCCCGCTCAGGTGACAAGCTCGTCAGCGGCACCGGCTATTGCGTGCCGCTGCTGTTGACGATGGAGTCGGTGAACGGACGCTTCGCCGTGCGGCACGTCGATGAGCCGGCGGACGGCGCCGAGTACGCGTCTTCGACGCGCGCTCTGTTTTCCCCGGAGGGCGCACCCCGGGCAATAGAGCTGGCCGGCGCCGGGTGGGACATGGAAAACAGCATCTACCCTGAGGCGCGCAGAACTTTCGGCCTGCCGCCGGACGCCAGAGTTGTGTTGTCCTGACCCTGCATCGCCTCCGCCGAGCTTCCGGCACGTGAGGCACGGCAGCGAAGCACAGCAACAGGACCTCACAGCCCTTCACACCGGCACCCACCAGCACACGCCCGAGCAGGCCGCGGAGTTGCCCCCATGGTGTCCGGCTCCCGATCGCACGGGTGATGCGCCGGCAGGCGCGGAAGCTTCAGGGGGACGGATCAGATCTCGATGTACCGAACCGCCGGTTCCAGGCCTCTGCCGGACTTCTCAGCCGCTTCTGGGCCGGCCCCCTCGCCGAGCGAGGCGGCCGGCCCGTTCCGGGTCAGGCCGGGAGCTGCTTCTCGTTCCAGGTGTAGTAGATGTAGGTGCTGCCGGGCCCGGTCATCGTGCCGTAGACCTGCCAGAAGCTGTTGGCGCCGATCGAGTAGCGGAAGACCTTGTCCCCGGGCCGGTCGTCCACGAACACGCTCTGCGTTCCGTTATTCCAGATCCGCACCTCGATCGTGAATGTCGAGGTGTCCGGGATGTCGAGGCAGACCTCGTACGTGTACGCCAACGAACCGCCGATGTTGTAGCTGTGACCGTCCACCGCCGGCCGCTCGACGTTGGTGGGGACGTAACTATTCACAACCCGCGTGTACCCGCCGGTGGAGCAGTCGACTGTGGGGGCTGCGGACGCGGGACCGATGCCGGTGAGCGTGGCGCCGAGGACGCCGGCGGTGACGGCGAGAACGGGGATGGTGCGCTTCATGCCTCTCCTCATCCGTGCAGTAACCCTCCGACCAAGTAGTTGAAGGCTGAACTGATTCTTACTCGATTGCCACTTATGAACAAGTCCAAGTAGGAAATTCATACATATTCGAGTCAAGCCGGTCACGTTCCGCCCTTCACCAATGAACCCGGTCAACTTGTTCTCGGCGCTCGTGCGGATCGAGCTATTGTCCTTGCGTGAACGGAGATCTCTCACCGGCAGCCGACCGACGGGCCGGGCGTCGTTCGATCGAGCGCCGGCACGCGAGGAGAGCAGAGGCGGGAATTCTCGTGATCGGGCCCGTGCGGTGATCAGCGATGGGGTGCGCGTCTGGTGTCTGCGCCATGCCGAATCCGAGAACGTCACCGCCGGTCTTGCCGGGGCTGTTCCTGCGGCGCCTCTGACGGCACGCGGGCGTGAGCAGGCGGCCGTGGCGGCCCGGGTTCTCGCCGGCGAGCCGATCACCGGCGTTTATTGCAGCAGCTCGGCAGGCCGGGCTCGAACCGGCCGGAGTCCTCGTTTCGCGCCTCGTCCTGCTCGAATCACGGCCGGGAACCTCCTGGCCGGCGGGTTCTAATTGAGGTGACTACGCGCCGCCGGCCGGGCAGGATGCCCTGATGACCGACACACGTATCGATCCCCCTGTCACCGCGGACGAGCGCACCATGCTGCGCGCCTGGCTGGACTGGCATCGCGAGACCCTCGCGGTGAAGTGTGAGGGCCTCACGGAGGAACAGCTCCGGCTGCGTTCGGTGCCGCCCTCCAGCATGTCGCTGCTCGGCCTCGTACGGCACATGGCCGACGTCGAGCGATCCTGGTTCCGGCGGCGGCTGAACGGCGAGGACCTGGACGGCATCTACTACAGCGACGACGACCCCGACGGCGAGTTCGACAACGTGGACACCGCGTCCGCGGAGGAGGCCTTCGCGACCTGGCGCGAGGAGATCAAGCACGCACGGGCGGCCGAAGCGGCCTGCGCCGACCTGGACGTGATCGCGCGGACCCCGACCCGCGACGGCCGCCACAACTCGCTGCGCTGGATCATGTGCCACATGATCGAGGAGTACGCCCGCCACAACGGACACGCCGACCTGCTGCGTGAGCGCATCGACGGCGTGACCGGCGAGTAGCCCGGCTGCCGGCGGAGCCCAGCCGGACAGGCACGGCTCAGCCGGACAGGCGGACCGGGTTGACGAGGTCGGCGTAGATGAGAAGGCCTCCCATCACGACCAGCAGGGCCGCCACGACGTACGTCAGCGGGAGCGCCTTGGCCACGTCCACGTAACCGGGGACGGGCCGGCGGCGCACCCGCGCGAGAGCCCGCTTCAGGCCTTCCCACAGCCCGCCCGCGATGTGCCCGCCGTCGAGTGGCAGCAGCGGAATCAGGTTGAACACGCCCACCGCGAGGTTGATCCCGGCCAGCAGGCGGATGAAGATCTCAATCTTGTTCTCGACCGGAATGTCCAATGCGGCGATCTCCCCGCCGATCCGGCCCGCCCCGACGATGCCGATCGGCCCGTTCGGGTCGCGCTTCCCGCCCGAGAACGCGGCGTTCCACACGCCGACCATCTTCTTGGGAATGTTGACCATCGCGACGGCGGTGCGCTCGGTGAGGTCCCACATCTGCCCGACGACGTAGCCGGGGCCCTTCTTCTCGACGACGGTGGTCGGGCTCACGCCCAGGAAGCCGACGTTCTTGTCGACCTTGCCGGGGTCGGTCAGCGAGGGCATGTCCTGCGCGATCAGATCGATCCGCACGTCGATCCGCCGCCCGCCCCGCTCGATGCCGAGCGTCGTCGCGCCCGCGCCGTGCTGCCGGATCAGGCCCTGAGCCTTCTCCCAGTTGGTGACCGGGGCGCCGCCGATGGCGACGATGCGGTCGCCGGGACGCAGGCCGGCCTTCGCGGCGGGCGTCAGCGGATCGTTCTCCCTGCAGTCGCGGTGCTGCTCCGCCTGAGCGGCCGGGATGGCGCACTTGGACACCGAGGACACGACCGGGGTCTGCTCTTGCACCCCGAACCCCATCATCACGACGGCGAACAGCACGAACGCGAGCACGAAGTTCATCGCCGGGCCGCCGGTCATGACGATGACCTTCTGCCACCAGGGCTTCCGGTAGAAGACCCGGTTCTCGTCACCCGGCCGGATCTCCTCCGAGGCGACCGCCCGCGCGTTCTCGATGAGGCCCTGCCAGGGACCGGTGGAGACGCTGCGCAGCTTGCCGGGCTCGTCGGAGGGACGCGGCGGGAGCATGCCGATCATGCGGATGTAGCCGCCGAGGGGGATCCACTTCACGCCGTACTCGGTCTCGCCCCGCCTGCGCGACCACATGGTCGGGCCGAAACCGACCATGTACTGGGTCACCCGGACACCGAAGAGCTTGGCGGGCACGAGGTGCCCGATCTCGTGAAGCGCGATCGAGAGCAGCAGACCGACGAAGAAAATCACGAACCCGGCCACAGAGAGCCAGCCCATCAGCGCGTACCCCCGAGTCGGAGAAGGTGCCCTGGCAGATGAAGCACCTTTCGAGCGTAGCCCACCCGCACGAGAGCGAAGACTTTTCCGGCGCGGGTTCGGCTTGCCCGCCTGTGACCGATTGGGGACACTTCGTTGACAGTACGCAATTGGTCGATCACCCTTTGAGAGACGTCCAGAGGGGAGCATCTTGATCCGGATCCTGGTGGCCGAACACCTTCCGTTGGTACGGCGAGGCCTGGTCGCGTCCCTCGACGGAGAGGGCGACCTGCGGGTGGTCGCGGACGTCGGTTCGGGCGAGGACATCGTGCCCGCGGCCCTGGACGTGCGGCCGGACGCCGCCGTCATCGACGCGGACCTGCCCGGGGTGGACGGGCTCAGCGCGGCGGCACGGCTCGGCGAGAAGGTCCCGCGATGCCGGGTGATGCTGCTGTCGGCGCAGCCCAGCCCGGGTCACGTCAAGCGGGCCTTCGCGGCGGGCGTCCTGGGATACCTGAGCATCGAGGTGGGCCCCGAGCAGCTCGCCGACGGCATCCGCCGGATCACGGCCGGGCGCCGGGTCGTCGACTCCGAGCTGGCGGTCGCCGCGCTGGAGGCCGCCGACTGCCCGCTGACGCCGAGGGAGCACGAGGTGCTTCGGCTCGCGGCGGGAGGCGCGCGCCCGAAGGAGATCGCCGCCGAGCTGGGCCTGTCCGTCGGCACGGTGCGCAACCACCTGTCGCGCATCCTGGTCAAGACCGGGGCGCGCAACCGGGTCGACGCCGTCAGAATCGCCACGGACTCCGGCTGGTTGTGAGCTCGGGAGTACCCGGCCCCACACCCCGCAGGGCGTGATCCGCCGGACACGACCTACGGGCGCCAGATCAGGACGAGCGCGCAGTCGTCGTTGTGGCCGGAGGACATCGACTGGACGAGCTGCCGGGCCTTGTCCCGGAAGCCCGACGGCAGCAGCCGCTCGGCCTCCCCCAGCAACCGGTCGAGCCCGGCGTCGATGTCCCGGCCGGGCTGCTCGATCAGCCCGTCGGTGAACAGCATGAGCGCGTCGCCCTTGCGCAGGATCCCGCTGTCGGTCTCGCAGGCCAGGTCCGGCACCACGCCGAGCACGACGCCCTTCGCCGTGGACACCCGCCACGTGCCCGACCCGGAGTCGAACCGCACCACGGGAGGGTGCCCGGCCGAGGTGATGGTGTACGCCCCCGTCGACAGGTCGAGCTCCACGTGGACGGCGGTGACGAACCCCTCGTCGCCGAGCTGACGGTGCAGGTAGGAGTTGCATGCGACGAGGAAGTCGTCCACCGAGCCGAGCAGCCCGCCGAAGGTGCCCGACAGCATGAGCGCACGGGTTCCCGCGTCCACTCCCTTGCCGGACACGTCGACGACCGCCACCCGAACCCGGTCGCCCTCCCGCATCGAGACGACGAAGTCGCCGCCGAACGAGGATCCACCTGCCTGCTTGAGCACCACCTTGCCGCCCCAGTCCTTGGGCAGCGGCGGCAGCTCGCTCTGCCGTTTCAGCCGGTCGCGCAACTCCAGCAGCATCGCGTCGCCGCGCAGGCCCTGGACGCCGAGCTTGCCCCGCGTCCGCGCCATCGTCCAGGCCAGCGCGGCGGTGAAGGCCATCGTGATCAGCAAACCGGGTCCGACGCTGGGCACGTCCGCGATCGGTCCCATGTACGCCAGGGAGGCCACGACCACGCACAGCAGGATGGCGAGGCTGCGCAGCCGGAGCTGGAGGCCGCCGATAAGCGTGAAGAGGATCAGCAACGAGGGCGAGAACCAGTACGCCGACACCTCCGCGTCGAGCACGCCGATCACGATGGTGACCATGACGAGAGCGATGAGGAGGTATCGGTCCTTCGACCACACTTTCCGAACAAAACGGACCAACGGCACCAGGAACGGCACGCGCGCCAGGAGGGCGCGCAGCCGAGGAGGGATCAGCGGCGCCGGACGGGAAGTCATGATGGCCTCGACTGTATCCGGACATCCCAGGTGGCGGCACCTGCTTGACCAACGTCTAGATCACCCGGCACGGATATTGGGTCGCCCCGCGCAGCGGCCCGCTTCTACGGTGGCTCGATGAGCATCACCGTGCGTCCCATCAAGGAATCCGAGTGGCCGGACTTCGTCGCCGTCGACTACGAGGCGTTCAGCGACACCTTCCCCGTGGAGATCGCTGACCGGTGGCGTGAGGTCTTGGAGATCGACCGCCAGATTTCCGCCTTCGACGACGACTTGATGGTCGGTTGCGCCGCGGCGCTGTCCTTCGAGATGACGGTCCCCGGCGGGCCGATCCCCGTGGCCGGCGTCACCGCGGTGGGCGTGCTCCCCTCGCATCGCCGCCGCGGCGTGCTGACGGCACTGATGACCCGTCAGCTGCGCGACCTGCACGAGAACGGGGGTGAGGCCGTCGCCGCGCTCTCCGCCAGCCAGGCCGGCATCTACGGGCGTTTCGGATACGGCAGGGCCGCCGACACTCTGAACTTCCGTATCCCCACGCACGGATCGGCCTTCACACGCTCGGCCCCCGCCGATCCGGCGCTGCGCCTGCGCGTGGCCACCCCCGCCGACGCGCTCGCCGGCCTTCGGCGCGTCTACGACGCCGTACAGCCCGGCCGTCCCGGCCTGTATGGAAGGTCCGAGACGTACTGGCGGGCCGAGATCCTCCCGGACACCGAGCACGATCGGGGCGGGATGGGACCGCTGCGCTGCCTGATCGCGGAGGACGCGGCGGGCCCCCGCGGCTACGCGCTGTTCCGGGCGAAGTCCGGCTGGAACGAGCACGGCGTGCCGGACGGGCAGGTCCGGCTCCTGGAGTTGTTCGCCTCCGACCCGGCGGCGTACGCACTGGTCTGGCGCGGCGTCCTCGACCGGGACCTGTGCGCGGTCGTCCACGCCGAGCGGCGGCCGATGGACGACCCGATCATGCACCTGCTGGCCGAACCCCGCCAGCTCAACGCCGTCTGGATCGACGATCTGTGGGTCCGCCTGGTGGACGTGGACCGGGCCCTGGTCTCCCGCGCGTACGCGGCCCCCGCCGACCTGGTCGTCGAGGTGGACGACGAGCTCTGCCCGTGGAACGCCGGCCGCTGGCGGCTGAGGACGACCGGCGGGGAGTCGTCGTGCGAGCGGAGCGAGGCGCCCGCCGACCTCACCCTGCCGGTCGGCGTGCTGGGCGCGGCGTTTCTCGGCGGGCGGCCCCTGCGGGCCGCGGCGGACGCCGGACTGGTGCGCGAGCATCGGCCGGGGGCCCTGCGCGAGCTGTCGGCCGCCATGATGTGGGATCCGGCGCCCTGGAGCTGCCGGATCTTCTGAGCAGGCGCCAGCCACTGCCGGAGCCCCCGCCGCCCGGTTCCGCCACGTTCGGCGCTCCGCGATCGGTGATCGGCGCGTAGGCTGCAGGCATGGCGCTGCAGAGCTTGCAGATCACCGCGATCACGGCCATGCGGGCCCGCGACGTGTCCCGGCCGACGTCCGAGCAGCAGGAGGCGGCCGACCAGCGGCCGCTGCGCGACGAGGCGCCCCGGCGGGAGCCCCGCCGGGGACGCGACAAGGACAACCGCCAAGCGCAGACCTAGGCGGGCTGGGCTGGGCGGATTGGACTAGGCGGGCAGCGGCGGCAGCTCGCCGGTGGTCTCGAAGTCGGCGAGCTGGCGGATCCGCCGGGCGTGCCGCTCGGCCCCCGAGAACGGCGTGGCCAGGAAGAGCCCGACGAACCGGGCGGCCTCCTCCGGCGTGTGCTGCCGGGCGCCCAGGCTGATCACGTTGGCGTCGTTGTGCTCGCGGGCCAGCTTCGCCGTGTCCTCGTTCCAGGCGAGGGCCGCGCGCACCCCCCGCACCTTGTTGGCGGCGATCTGCTCGCCGTTCCCAGAACCGCCGATCACCACTCCGAGGCTGCCGGCGTCGCCGGCCACGCCCTGCGCGGCGCGCAGCACGAACGGCGGGTAGTCGTCCTCCGCGTCGTAGACGTGGGGGCCGCAGTCCTCCACCTCATGGCCCTGCTCCTTCAGCCAGGAGACCAGGTAGTTCTTCAGCTCGTAGCCGGCATGGTCGGCACCGATGTAGACACGCACGGCACAAGTTTCCCAGAAGGCCTCTGGCGGAGACGACCCCGGGCTCCACTAAGGTAATAAGCGAAAGGGGTCCGCGTCCCTTACACCCTCCGACCTGACAGGAGTGTCATGCGCGAGCTTCGTTACGTGGGCGACCCGATCCTTCGTACCCCCGCGGAACCGGTGACGGACTTCGACCGCGAGCTGCGCCGCCTGGTCGACGAGATGTTCGCGATCATGTATCAGGCCGACGGCGTGGGGCTGGCCGGGCCGCAGATCGGCGTGGGCCGGCGGCTGTTCGTCTACGACATCAGCAACCGCAAGGGTCACCTCATCAACCCCGAGCTCACGATCGACGACCCCGAGCAGGTCGTCGAGGAGGAGGGCTGCCTGTCGGTGCCGGGCAAGGAGACCGGCAAGCCGCTGTACGCCCCGACCGCCCGCGCCGCCGGAGTGACCGTGCGCGGCGTCGACAAGCTGGGCCGGCCCGTCACCGTCAAGGCCAGGGGCATGCTCGCCCGGTGCTTCCAGCACGAGTTCGATCACCTCGACGGCACGCTGTACGTCGACCGGCTGGGCAAGGACGAGCGCCGCAGGATCCTCCTGCAGGCGCCCTGACCCCGTTCACAGCTGGATGGCCTTGACCTCCAGAAACTCCTCCAGGCCGAATTCACCGAGCTCGCGGCCGACCCCGGAGTGCTTGTAGCCGCCGAACGGCGCCATCATGTTGAATCGGCCGCCGTTGACGGCCACCTGCCCGGTGCGCAGGCGGCGTGCCACCGCGAGCGCCTTGTCCTCGGTGCCCGCCCACACCGCCCCCGAAAGCCCGTACGGCGTGCCGTTGGCGATCTCGACGGCCTCGTTCTCCGACGCGAACGGGATGATCGACAGAACCGGGCCGAAGATCTCCTCCTGCTCGATGGACATGCCGGGCGAGACACCGGCGAAGATCGCGGGCTCGACGTAGTAGCCCCGATCCATGGGGTTGTCGGTTCCGCCGAGCACGAGGCGGGCGCCCTCTTCCTGACCGCGGTTGATGTATCTCACGACCCGGTCGCGCTGGGCGGCGGACACCAGCGGCCCGAGCCTCGTGCCCTCGGCGAACGGATCGCCGGGGACGTACTTCTCCGCGGCCTTCACGGCGAGCCGTACCGCGTCGTCGTACTGGTCCCAGTGGACGAGCATCCGCGTCAGCGCCGAGCAGGTCTGTCCCGAGTTGAGGTAGGCGCCGGCCACGCCGTTCTTCACCGCCGCCTCCAGGTCGGCGTCCGGCAGGATGATGTTCGCCGACTTGCCGCCCAGCTCCAGGGCCACCCGCTTGACCGTCTCGGCGGCGAGCGCGGCGACCCGGCGCCCGGCCCTCGTGGAGCCGGTGAACGAGACCAGGTCCACGCCCGGATGGGCGGCGACGGCCTCGCCGACCACCGGCCCGTGGCCGCTGACCATGTTGAACACGCCGGGCGGAAGGCCGACCTCGTGCAGGATGCCGGCCAGCGCGTACGCGGCGAGCGGCGCGACCTCGCTCGGCTTGAGCACGACCGTGCAACCGGCCGCCAGGGCCGGGGCCACCTTGCACACGACCTGGTGGAGCGGGTAGTTCCACGGCGTGATCGCGCCGACCACGCCGACGGGCTCCCGCACGATGAGCGAGTTGCCCACGCGGCCGGCGTCGAACTCGTACCGCCTGGCGAGATCGGCGTAGGAGGCCAGCACCTCGGCGGGCATCAGCGTCTGCACCTTCAACGCGAGCGTGAGCGGCGCGCCCATGTCGGTGGCGATCGTCGCCGCAAGGTCCTGGGCGCGCTCCTTGAGCAGCCCGGCCGCCGCCCCAAGGAACTCTGCGCGTTCGGCCGGCTCCAGGGCCGCCCAGGAGGGGAAGGCGGCGCGGGCGGCGGCGACGGCGGCCTCGACGTCGGCCGGCGACCCGGCGGGCACCCGGTCGACGACCTCCTCCGTCGCGGGATTGACGACGTCGACGGCTTCGCGGGAGGAGGAGGGGACCCAGGCTCCGTTCACGTAGAGGTGACGCATGTCACTCATCCTTGCGTCTCGGCTGTCAGATGGCGACCCTTCCGGCCGAAACCTTTCCGCTCAATTCGCGGGAGAGTGAAGGAGCCTGTGAAGTGTCAGCCGAAAATCGGATCGCGGGTCCGGGACCGCTTCAGCTCGAAGAAGCCGTCGGTGCCGGCGACGAGCAGGACTCCGTCCCACAGCCGCGCGGCGGCCTCGCCCCTGGGGATGGGCGAGACGACGGGGCCGAAGAACGCGGTGCCCTCGACGGCGATGATCGGCGTGCCGACCTCCTGACCGACCAGTTCGATGCCCTCGCCGTGCGAGCGCCGGATCGCCTCGTCGAACTCGTCCGAGTCGTGCGCGGCGACCAGCGCGGGGTCGAGTCCGGCCGCGGTGAGGGCCTCGGCGATGGTGGCCTGGTCGCGGTCGCGCCCCTCGTCGTGGAACCGCCTGCCGATCTCGGTGTAGAGGTCGCCGAGGACCTCTTCGCCGTACTTGGCCGAGGCGGCCGCCAGCACCCGTACGGCGCCGAGGGTGCGCCTCGTCCGCTCGCGGTAGTCGTCGGAGATGTCCTTGTCCTCGTTCAGCACCGCCAGGCTCATGATGTGCCAGCGCACGTCGATCGGGCGGAGCGCCGCCACCTCGTGGATCCAGCGTGAGGTGATCCACGCCCACGGACAGGCGGGGTCGAACCAGAAATCGACAAGCTTGCGATCGGACACTGTGGCACCCTCTCGAACGAACTATGGTTCCCTCGGTCCTCAACCCGGACAGGAAAGCTGCTATTCCAGATAGGAGCGGTCCCGAATCCGCCATGTCGTCGCGGCGTGGCAGGATTCATGCATCCCTGACGCGAAGGGGCGGCGGGGATCGGGGGCTTGATCATGCGATGAGGAGCGGGTGTGGCAGGGAATCTGACACGGGACGAGGCTCGGGAGCGCGCTCGGCTGCTCTCCGTCCAGTCCTACCAGGTCGAGCTCGATCTGACGGAGGGCGAGGAACGGTTCGAAAGCATCACGACGGTCCATTTCAGATCGGACCGCGAGGGGGCGGACACGTTCATCGACCTGCACGGCGCGCACGTGCGGAAGGTCGTTCTCAACGGCAGGGAGCTCGACGTCAGCACCTATGACGCCGAGAAGGGCCGCATCCCGCTGCACGGGCTGGCCGAGCAGAACGAGCTGCGCGTGGACGCCGACTGCTCCTACATGCGCACCGGCGAGGGCCTGCACCGCTTCGTCGACCCCGTCGACCAGCAGGTCTACCTGCACAGCCAGTTCGAGACGGCCGACGCGCACCGCATGTACGCCTGCTTCGACCAGCCGGACCTCAAGGCGACCTTCGAGCTGACCGTCCTCGCCCCCGCCGACTGGGAGGTGGTGTCCAACGCCGCCCCCGACGCGGTCGAGGCGCTCGAGGAGCACCGCGGGCGGCACGGCACGCTGCAGGCCGCCAGGCGCTGGCACTTCCCGCCGACCCCCGTCATGTCGACGTACATCACAGCGCTCATCGCGGGGCCGTACGCGGTGGTGCGGGACGAGCACGACGGGATCCCGCTGGGCATCTACGTACGGCGCTCGCTCGCGCAGTACCTCGACGCCGACAACATCTTCGAGGTCACCAAGCAGGGCTTCGACTTCTTCCACCGCGTCTTCGGCCTGCGCTACCCCTTCGGCAAGTACGACCAGCTGTTCGTGCCCGAGTTCAACGCGGGCGCCATGGAGAACGCCGGCGCGGTGACGTTCCTGGAGGACTACGTCTTCCGCTCCCGCGTCACCGACGCGATCATCGAGCGCCGGGCCGAGACGATCCTGCACGAGATGGCGCACATGTGGTTCGGTGACCTGGTCACCATGCGCTGGTGGGACGACCTGTGGCTGAACGAGTCGTTCGCCACCTACATGTCCGTCCTGTGCCAGGCCGAGGCCACCCGGTGGGGCCAGGGCGCGTGGACGACGTTCGCCAACGTCGAGAAGGCCTGGGCCTACCGGCAGGACCAGCTGCCCTCCACCCACCCCATCGCCGCCGACATCCCGGACATGCAGGCCGTCGAGGTCAACTTCGACGGCATCACGTACGCCAAGGGCGCCTCGGTGCTCAAGCAGCTCGTCGCGTACGTGGGGCTCGACAACTTCCTCGCCGGGGTGCGCGACTACTTCAACGAGCACGCCTGGAAGAACACCACCCTCCAGGACCTGCTGTCGGCGCTGGAGCGCACCTCCGGGCGCGAGCTGTCCTCCTGGTCGAAGGAGTGGCTCGAGACCTCCGGCGTCAACACGCTGCGGCCGTCGTTCACCGTCGACGACGAGGGCCGGTTCGCGAGCTTCGACGTGCTGCAGGAGGCCACGCAGGAGCACCCGACGCTGCGCTCGCACCGGGTGGCCATCGGTCTGTACTCCCTGCGCGACGGCGTGCTGACCAGGACCAAGCGGGTCGAGCTCGACGTCGTCGGGGCGCGTACGGCCGTGCCCCAGCTGGTCGGCGAGGTGCAGCCCGACCTCGTGCTGGTGAACGACGACGACCTCACCTACGCGAAGATCCGGCTCGACGACCGGTCGCTTCGCACCCTCGTCGGCGGCGGGATCACCGCGTTCGCCGAGTCCCTGCCCCGTGCCCTGTGCTGGTCGGCCGCCTGGGACATGACGCGGGACGCCGAGATGGCCACCCGCGACTACGTCAGGCTGGTCGTCTCCGGCATCGACTCGGTGCGCGACATCACCGTTCTGCAGACCGTGCTGCGCCAGGCCCGCCAGGCCGTGCAGCAGTACGCCGACCCCACGTGGCGGGTCACCGGCCTGGCCGAGCTGGCCGGCGCCCTGCGCCGCCTCATCACGGCGGCGGAGCCGGGCTCGGATCACCAGCTCGCCTACGTCAACGCCTTCGCCGCGACCGCCACCTCGGCCGAGGACCTGGCGTTCCTCAAGGGCATCCTCGACGGCACCGAGGCGCCCGGGGGCCTGGCCGTCGACACCGACCTGCGCTGGACGCTCATCCACGCGCTCGTCTCCGGTGGCGTCCTCGGCGCCGCCGACATCGACGCGGAGCTGGCCAGGGACGCCACGGCGACCGGCGAGCGCTCGGCCGCGACCAGCCGGGCCGCGATCCCCACTCCGGAGGCCAAGGCCGAGACCTGGACGACGATCGTGGGCGGAAAGCTCAGCGGCGCGCTCCTGCGCTCCACGATCCTCGGCTTCGTGGACCCGCACCACCCCGAACTGCTCGAGCCGTACGGCGACCGGTACTTCGAGGAGGTCGGGCGGATCTGGAGCGAGTGGACCTCCGACATGGCGCAGAACTTCGCCATCGGCTGCTACCCCGCGCTGCTGATCCGTCCGGAGACCGTGGCCCGCACGCAGGACCACATCAGCGACAGGCAGCCGCCGCACGCGCTGCGGCGCCTGCTGCTGGAGGGCGCGGACGGTGTCAGCCGGGCCCTGCGCGCCCGCGCCCGCGACGCCTCCGCCTGATCCGCCTCCCGGCCGCACCACGCACGATCCCGAGGGCCCCGGCACACCGCCGGGGCCCTCGGGCGTTTCGCGGAAGCCCGCGGCGTTCACGGAACCTCGGCGGGGTACGGATCGTGCCCGGGCGCCGGGCCCGTCGCCGCCCGCCCGCTGATCGAGCTCGCCCGCACGACCGCCGCCCGCCCGGGTCAGTAAGGTCGTCGGGTGCACTCAGCCCGAGACCTGTTGATCGCCCTGGCCCGGAGGTACTCGTTCGGCGACGTCGGCGCGCTGGCGCCCGACGTGCTCGGGGAGGGCGCGCACGCGGCGCGGGTGGCGTCGGTCTGCGAGTTCGGCCAGCGGCTGCTCACGCTCGACGCGGAGGACTTCGCCGCCGAGATCGACGCCCAGACGGTGCCCGGCGACCTGCGCAGGCGGGCCCGCGCGTGCCACATGCCGCAGACACCCAAGGAGCAGCCGCGAGGGGCACTCGACACACTGCGGCCGGCGTACGCGCTGCTCCTCGAGGTGATCGAGGTTCGCTGGCGGCGGCGCGAGCTCAGCCCGATGATCGCGGCCGTCCACATCTGCAGCGAGTATCTCCCGCTGCTGGCCTTCGAGCCCGCGCTCGGCCACGCGGGCGACCCGGTCCGCTGGCCCGAGGGCCTGCGCGCCCCCGGCAGCCGGTTCGGGATCATGCCCGACAGGGAGTGCGACCACACGAGGGCGGAGCGGTCGGCGGCCCAGCGGACCCTGCGGGTGGCCGTGGAGCCGCCGCCGGGCTGGCGGGCCTACTTCGACCGGCAGCACAGCCAGGTGGCGGGGGCCCTCGCCACCTGCGCGGGCCGGTGCCGCACCCCCTGCCAGGCCCTCGCCTGGGTGCCGGACCTCGACGACCTGTCCGCCCGCTGCCGGATCGCGCTGGCGTTCGCCGAGACCCCGCTCGTACGGCTGCGTCACGCCGCTCCCGTCGGGCACGGCTTCGGCGTGCCGTCACCCGAGGAGGTGCTGGAGGCGTGGGACCGCAGCCGCGCCGCGCTGTCCAAGCACGAGGCGGCCTCCGCGATCACCGCGGACGACGGCTTCCCGTTGCCGGGCCTGCCCGCCCTGTTCTCCGCCGTGGCTGCGGCGCCGCTGGCACCGGCCACGCTGCTCGCCGACGTCGCCGCGCACGTCGTGGAACTGATGCGGTAGGCGTCACCACACGGGCGGCCTGCGGTCGCCCCAGAAGCCGCCGACGGACGCCTCCACCTGGGACGACAGCGAGATGAGCGTCCCCTCGTCGCCGAACCTGCCCGCCAGCATCACTCCGATGGGCAGGCCTTCTGGCGTCCAGTGGAGCGGGAGGTTCACCGCGGGCTGGCCGCTCACGTTGTAGATGGCCGCGAAGGGTGCGAAACGCATCATGCGCTCGAACGTCTCCTCGGGCGATTCGGCGTCCTCGAACCAGCCGACCGGCACCGGCGGCTGCGTGACGGTCGGCGACAGCACCGCGTCATAGGCGTCGGTGACGAGGAGCGCGAACCGCGTGGCGAGCTGGAGCGCCGACTGCGCCTGCAGGAACTCGGGGGCCGACACGGCATGACCCCGCTCACGCAGCCAGGCGGTGAGCGGGCGCATCTTCGGCTCGAGTTCCTTGGCCACCGGGTGCATGCAGGCGAAGCTGAACCACAGTTTGACGAATTCGGGCACGACGTCGGGGCCGAAGGGCGGCGCGATCTCCTCCACCTCGTGGCCGAGCGACTCCAGCACCGCTGAGGCGCTCTCGTACGCCGCGAGCACCTCGGGGTGGACCTCCGCGCCGGGCACGGCGGGCGTGGCGAACCTGGCGATCCGCAGGCGGCCGGGCTCCCGGCCGGCGTAGGCCGAGAACGACCCGAGCGCGGGCGGCGGGGCCCAGTACATGTCGCCGGGATTGTTGTGGGCCATCGCGTCGAGCAGCGCCGCCGCGTCCGCCACGTTCCGCGCGATCGGCCCGTTGGTCGACAGACCCGCCAGATCCGGGACGATGGGGGCGAACGAGATCCGGCCGCGGCTGGGCTTGATGCCGTACAGGCCACAGACGGATGAGGGGATGCGGATCGAGCCCGCGCCGTCGCTGCCCTGCGCGACCGGCGCGAGGCCGGCCGCGACGGCGGCCGCCGCTCCCCCACTCGACCCGCCGGCCGACCTCGTGGTGTCCCACGGCGTACGGGCCGGCTCGTGCAGGTATGTCTCGGTGTAGCAGGGCAGGCCGAACTCCGGGGTCGAGGTCTTGCCCAGCATGATCGTGCCCGCGTCCCGCAACCGCTCGACCACGCTGTCGTCCGCGGGCGCGACGAACCCCTCGTACGTGGCCGAGCCGAAGTGGATCGGCACGTCCTTGACGAGGTTGAGATCCTTGATCGGGACGGGCACTCCCAGCAGCGGGGGCAGGTCCTCCGTGTCGCCCGCGGCGATCCGGGCCTCCTGCTCGCGGGCCTGGCCGAGTGCCCGCTCGGCCGTCACAGTGACGAACGCCCCCAGGCCGGAGCCGAGCCGCTCGATGCGCTCCAGGTAGTGCTCGGTGATCTCGACGGGAGAAAGTTCACCCGTACGTACGGCTGCCGCCTGCTCGAGGGCGGTAAGATCGTGAATGTGCGCCACGCTACCGAACGGTAGGCCCCCGGACCGCGGATATCTAGAGAAGATACCCCCACTTCCGCGCAACGAATCAGCGCAAGCAGGCCACAAAAGTATGAACCATCCAACACTAGGCAAGCCGCTGACGGCTCAACTACCGTGAGTGATGTGGATACCGGTCTAGCGCCAGAAGACGGTCACGATACGTCACCCATCTGGGTCGGTGACCAATCGTCGGAGCAGGCGGAACGCCCTTCGGCGCCCCCTGAGGCGCCGGCGTCTCCCACGTACGCTCCGGTCCAGCGCACGTCGCTGAGCAGCCTGTGGCAGGACACGCGATACCGCCACCTGCGCCGCCGGGCCGTGATCGCGGTCGTCGCGGGCGTGGTGTTCGGCGTGGTCTTCGGCAGCTGGCGGCTCGGGCTCACCGCGGCGATCCTCGCATGCGTCGCCGACGCCGTCTACCGGGCGAGGACGGTCTCCGCCATCCCCGCGTGGCGGCGCGCCTCCGCGGCGGAGCGCCAGACGGAGGCCCAGCTCAAGAAGCTGGAGCGGAACGGCTACAAGACGCTCCACGCCCGGGCCATCCCCGGCAGCGAGGCCCAGATCGACCACCTGGTGGTCGGCCCCACCGGCGTGTATGCGGTGGACTCGGAGAAGTGGGACAAGCGGCTGCCCGTACGTGTCCAGTCGCACCGCAAGCTCTTCCACGGCCCCTTCAACCAGAAGCCGCGGCTCGACGAGGCCCGGTGGGAGGCGGCGCAGGCCAGCGACCTGATCAGCAAGGCGCTCGGCCGGGAGATCACCGTGGTACCGTCCCTGGCCATCTACGGCCCGCCGATCCCCTGGCGCATCCTCAACATCCGCGAGGTCGACGTCTTCTCCGGCGGGCTGGTGCGCAAGTGGATCACCAAGCGGGAGAGGTCGCTCACCACGGCCGAGATCGACGCGATCTACCGGGCCGCCGAACGCGTCCTGCCGGCGCGGTACCCCGAGTAGAGCGACGCGCCGTCCCGAGACGTGGACAGCGGGTCTCGGCAGCCGGGCACTGGCCGTACCATTTGAAGACTCAGTAGTCTCCGGATGGGGGTCCCTCGATGCCCGCTCTCAGGTCCCGCACTGTCACTCACGGCAGAAACATGGCCGGCGCCCGTGCGCTGCTTCGGGCCACGGGCGTAGCGGGCAGCGACTTCGGCAAGCCGATCGTCGCCATCGCCAACAGCTTCACCCAGTTCGTGCCCGGCCACGTGCACCTGCGCGAGGTCGCCGAGGTGGTGGCCGGCGCCGTCCGCGAAGCGGGGGCCATCCCGCGGGAGTTCAACACTATCGCCGTGGACGACGGCATCGCGATGGGCCACGGCGGCATGCTCTACTCGCTGCCGTCCCGCGAACTGATCGCCGACGCGGTCGAGTACATGGTCAACGCCCACTGCGCGGACGCGCTGGTCTGCGTCTCGAACTGCGACAAGATCACACCGGGCATGCTGCTCGCCGCGATGCGGCTCAACATTCCCACGATCTTCGTGTCCGGCGGGCCGATGGAGGCCGGCAAGATCCCGGGCCGCAAGCTCGACCTGATCGACCCGATGATCGCCTCCGCCGACGCGAGCGTGTCGGACGCCGACCTCCTGGAGATGGAGGAGAACGCCTGCCCGACCTGCGGCTCGTGCAGCGGGATGTTCACCGCCAACTCCATGAACTGCCTCGCCGAGGCGATCGGCCTGGCGCTGCCCGGCAACGGCACCACGCTGGCGACCCACAAGGCCCGCAAGGCCCTGTTCGAGGACGCGGGACGGCAGATCGTCGACCTCGCCCGGCGCTACTACGAGGAGGACGACGGGTCCGTCCTGCCCCGGAGCATCGCCACCCGCGAGGCGTTCGAGAACGCGATGGCGCTCGACGTCGCGATGGGCGGCTCGACCAACACGATCCTCCACATCCTGGCCGCCGCGCGCGAGGCGGGCGTCGACTTCGGGCTCAAGGAGATCAACGAGATCTCGCTGCGGGTGCCGTGCCTGTGCAAGGTCGCCCCCGCGACGATGAAGTACCACGTCGAGGACGTGCACCGGGCGGGCGGCATCCCCGGCATCCTCGGTGAGCTGGACCGGGCCGGCCTGCTCCACCGCGACCTGCCGACCGTTCACTCCGCGTCCATCGCCGAATACATCGCCAAGTGGGACCCCAAGTCGCCCGAGGTCACCGACGAGGCCGTCGAACTGTGGCACGCGGCGCCCGGCAACGTGCGCACCGTCAAGGCGTACTCCCAGGACGCGCGCTGGGAGTCGCTCGACCTCGACCGCGCCGAGGGCTGCATCCGCGACCTCGATCACGCGTACACGAAGGACGGCGGCCTCGCCGTGCTGTACGGGAACATCGCGCAGGACGGCTGCGTGGTCAAGACGGCCGGCGTGGACGAGTCGATCTGGCGCTTCTCCGGCCCGGCGGTCGTGTTCGAGTCGCAGGAGGAGGCCTCCAAGGGCATCCTCGGCGGCAAGGTCAAGGCCGGCGACGTGGTCGTCATCCGCTACGAGGGCCCCAAGGGCGGCCCGGGCATGCAGGAGATGCTCTACCCGACGAGCTTCCTCAAGGGCAAGGGCCTGGGCAAGGCGTGCGCGCTGATCACCGACGGCCGCTTCTCGGGCGGTACGTCGGGCCTGTCCATCGGCCATGCCTCCCCCGAGGCCGCCGAGGGCGGCACGATGGCCCTGATCGAGGACGGCGACATCATCGAGATCGACATCCCGGGCCGCTCGATCGAGCTCAAGGTGGCCGAGGACGTGCTGGCCGCCCGCCGCGAGCGGTTGCTGGCCGACCTCGGCGGCTACCGGCCGCGTGACCGGCACCGCCCGGTGTCGGCCGCCCTGCAGGCGTACGCCGCGCTGACCACCTCGGCCTCGACCGGCGCCTCGCGGGATCTCTCCCAGCTCTCGCGATGATCGGTTCATGACGGGCCGCCGCCCCGGCCACCCCCGGGGCGGCGGCCCGTCAGGCGTTTTCGCGGCCCGACGGACCCGGAGGCTCCCCGGGGGTGTACGGCGCGGTCGCCGCCCGCTCGCCCGGCCCTGTCGCTCCGCCCGCGAAGCCGTCCAGCGCCGCCCGGATTTTCCCCGCCGATGGACGGACCGCCGCTCGCTCACCTCGGTTCCGGCGTCTCCGCCACGCGGTCCGCTGGAGCAGGCCGCGCGGAGCCGCCTCCGGCGGTGGCGGTTCCGCGTTCATGCGCTCGATGCCCGTACCGCCGGCGGAGGAGCGATCAGCTGTACGAGACCGACTGCACGCTGCAGTCGGTCATCCACGGGCCGGGGTAGACCGGGGCCGTATAGCAACTCCAGGTGGCCGTCACCGTGGTGGTGCCCGCGGGGACGGTGACGCCGCCGGCCGAGCCGGAGAGGTCGTACTGATGGCCCTCGCTGCACTTGGCGGAGACGCTGACGGACGTCGTCCCGCTGGGGAGCGTCTGCGTGAACTGCCACGAGTGCGTGGCCGGGACCGCGGTCATGTTGGCGTAGGACACCGCTCCCCCTCCCCCGTACGGCGAGGCGCCGACGCTCGGGCCGATGGGGTACCAGTCCCTGGTGTCTCCGAAAGAGTTGTAGTTGGAGCAATCCACGGTGGCGTGCAGCGTGACGGCGTCGGCCGCGGCGGGGCTGGGCGCGAGCGCCATGCTCAGCACGCCGGTCGTAACGAGCGTCGCCCCGATCGCGAGCACCCGCCTGACTGAATTCACCGCGAACATGGGTATCCCCTCTCCCGCCTCCGACACCAGCCACAGCGAATGCATCACCTCACCAGGACGCCGTCAATGACCGGCGTTTTCGGCGGGACCGGAAGGCCGGGCCTCCCGGCATGCGAAAACCGCACACCACCGGGGGCCGGAAACCCGGAAACGGCCGGGCCCGGTCGTCGCTGTTCCCTACGCAGCGGAAATCGCGAAGTCCATGCCGGCGCTACGCCGAAATACCGCGAATGCGAAACCCGGCGGGATTTAAAGCAGAACCGGCTCGGTGAAAGATTCAGCACCCGGCACGGGTGCGCGAAACCGCAGGCGCGTGCGGCACGCCTGCGGTTCCGCTCATGTTCACCGGGGTCGAGGGAGCGGAAGGCCGGCGTGGTGACCGGCCCGCCCGCGGTCTCGCGGACACCCCCTAGCGGCCCTTGTGCTCCGTCTTCTGTGCCTCGGTGAGGAGCGCGATGAGCGCCTGGGTCACCCGCAGCACCCCGGCCCTGGCCGCATCGTCCCGGATGCGTCCGTCCGCCCGCTCGGCGAGTTGCCGCAGGTGGGCGATCGCGGGAGGCTCGTTTCCTGCGAGACCGGACCGTTCGGCGTGCTGAAGACGGTCCTCCAGGGCAGACGCCACAGGTTCGGCGATACGACCGGCGGCGACGTATTCGCCGATGAGGTCGCGGATGCCGGAGTACCAGGCGGGGTCGCGGGTGAACGACCGGGGGATGTACCCCGCCTCGGCATCGGCCAGCGTCGTCGCGACGACCTTGTCCGCGTACGAGCGGACGGTCGGATAGAGCTTCGCGAGCTGCGCGTCGGCCAGCGGCACCGAGCTTCCGTCGAGGAAGCAGAAGCCGGGGCCGGTGTTGCTGCCGCTGTTGACGCGCAGCGGCGCCTCCTGTTGGGCGAGCCTGATGCCACCGAGCGCCACACCGAGGTCGTCACGCGCGACCTGCGGCGGAGTCGTGTCCGTCATCCGGATCTTGGGAGCCGCCGGAGGACGCACACCGTAGGCGACCCAGGCGACAGTGTGGTCGTAGACGGCGTTCTGCACCATGTGCTGAGGAATGTGGGACAAGGAGGGCAGCGTGCACGTCTGCGGCTCGCCCGGATAGCCTCCGGGGTACGTGCCGATGTCGCGCTTACGCAACGGACCGTAGTCTCGGATGAGTTTCCAGTCGCCGTGTGACGCGCCGGCGACCTCCCAGCTGGTCAGGACCGCCGAGTCGGCCTGAGCACGAGCCGCCGCCGAGAGGATGCCGTTGCTCACGTCGCCCTCGGAGTTGATCCGGAACACCGGCGTCGCCAGGTCGGTGCGCAGCACACCGCCGCCGCCGTGCAGGACGACCGCGTCGAGGACGTTCGCGAGCGGCTGGACGCCGTTGTAGTAGTTCGCGAGGCGACCGGCCGACTGCGAGTGGCCGGTGGCGATCACGTACCGGGGCGGGGGAAGCTCGCCGAGCGGATCGCTGCCCGCCGGAGCGCGGACGGCCTTCACCGCCTGACTGAAGATGTCGTAGGACAGGCTGTCGTCGTTGATCGTCCCGCCCGCGGTCACGTCAAGGGCTCCGTAGCGGTCCGGGCTCCACGCCTTGAGCCCGGTCGCGGAGTGCACTCCGGCGCGCTGGGCGGAGACGCCGACCCACGCGTACCCCTCGCGGATCAGGTGCTCGTGCGACTGGAACCAGTCGACCTCCTGGTCCCACTGGTTGCTGACGTTGTACCACTCGGCGATCACGACCCCGTTGAACGCGCGGGCCGAGACCGGGCGGCGCACGACGATGCGCGTGGTGTACGGGCTGCCGGTGCTCACGACCGCCGCGGTGTCCGTGCCGCGGGTCGCATAGCCCGTCGCCGTGCCGGAGATGAAGAACTCCTGCTCGACATAGCCCGCCGCCTTGAGGTCGACGTCGGTGGCGAGGAACGGGTAGCCGTGCGCGGGGTCCCCGACGGGCGTGGTGCGGGCGATCGGTCCCGTGAGCGCGGGGTTCGCGACGCCGGCGCCGGTCGCGGTGGACGGGCGGGGAGCGGCCTCGGCCCGGGCGGGTCCGAACGCGTTCGCGGGAGCGGCGAGCCAGAGGGGAACGGTCAACGTGCCGGCGAGACCGAACGCGACAAGTTTTCTGTGAACATTCCGGAGAGACGGAAGGAGGGCGGGCAAGCTTCACCTCGCTGCGAAAGGCCGGGGGGTGGGAGGAATCGTCCGGATCAGCGCGCTGTCTCTGCCGCAGAGACTAACTGCCAACTCAGACGAAAGATAGTGTTGTATGCGCCGAACTTTCGCCATAAACGGCGAAAGGCTGAGGCGTCACCGAGCGGGCGCGTCGAAGCCCCGGCAACCGCCCGCGGCCACCGAACAGGGAAGTGATGGCTGACATGATAGCCACATCAGGCTGACCATCCGAGCGAGCGTTCGGAAAAATGTCAGTCCTCGTCGTTATTGTCGAGGTATGGCCAACGTCATTCGGCACTCGCTGACCGCCGAGGAACTCGCCGCCCTCGCCCTGTCGCTCGCTCACCTCGGTGCCGGCCCTCAGTCGGTCACCGCCCGGCGCGGCCTGCGCCACGCTTTCGAGCACCTCGATCTGGACGACGACGTCATCGCCACGACCCTGACCACCCTCACCACCCCGCTGCCCACCGACGTCGCCCGCCGGGCGCGGGCGGTGGCCAACGCGATCACCGCGCGTCTGGTGATCCGCATCCAGTATCACGACGCCGCCGGCCGGGTGACCGTCCGCGACGTCGAGCCGGTGACCTGTCTGGTCCACGGCGAGTTCTGGTACCTGGTCGGCTGGTGCCGAATGCGCCGGTCGATCAGGGCCTTCCGCTTCGACCGGATCCTGGCGGTCGAGCCGACCGACCTGCCGGCCCGTCCCCACCTGCCGCAGCGTTATCTGCCGTTCCAGCGCCGGTCCCGGGTCAGGCGTCCGTCGGCCGCCTGACCTCTGCCCTCGTTCGTACGCCCGCCCGGGGCCGGACACCGATCAGATCGGCTTAGGGCGCGTATCGGGTTGTGATCAATGATCGGGATTCGCCCTCGCGGCAGGGTCTGATCCGGTAGGTCGTCATGGGTGACCCGGACCCAGTTGACAGACGAAGAGTGGGAGTTCATCAAGCCTTACCTGCCGATCGGCAGGTTCGGTCCATACCCCGAGCGGCTGCGGCAGCAGTTCGAGGGCGTGATCTGGCGGTTCAAGACGGGCGGGCAGTGGCGGGAGATGCCCGAGGAGTTCGGCGCCTGGCCGACCGTCCACAACCGCTTCCGGCAGTGGAGGGACGCCGGCGTCTTCGAAGCCCTGCTGGAAGGGGCGATCGCGGAAGCCGCCAAATGCGGCGAGGTGGACTTATCCCTGGTCAGCGTGGACTCCACCACTGCCCGGGCTCATCACGATGCCGCCGGGATGCACCTCGGCCGCGACCTTGTCGCCGTCCTGGAGAAGGCCACCGAAGAGCAAAAGGGGGCGAGTCGGAAGGACGACAGGAGCAGAACGCCGCAAACGACGCCGGGGCAGAACAACGGCAACGCGTCCGGCGCCAGCGTAAGCTCCGGCTGAAAGCTGCCCTGCTCGGACGCTCCAGGGGCGGGCAGACCAGCAAGATTCACCTTGCCGCCGACCGCAAGTGCCGCCCGCTGGCGTTCGTCTTGACCGCGGGACAGGCCGCCGACAGTCCGCAGTTCATCCCGGTGCTGAAGAAGGTACGCGTCCGGGTGCCCGTCGGCCGTCCCCGCACCCGGCCCGGCGCGGTCGCCGCCGACAAGGCCTATTCCTCCCGCGGCAACCGCGCCTACTTGCGAAGACGTCGGATCCAAATAGTCATCCCGGAAAAGAGGGACCAGGCCGCCAACCGGAAGAAGAAGGGCAGCAAGGGCGGCCGGCCCGTCAGCCACGACACCGAGCTCTACAAGGAGCGCAACACCGTCGAACGCCTGATCAACAAGCTGAAGGCCTGGCGAGGCATCGCCACCCGCTACGACAAGACCCCTGGCAGCTACCTCGCCGGCCTCCACCTCCGCGCTGCGATGATCTGGATCAAAGACCTCACTCGGACCACCCCTTGATCACAACCAAATACACGGCCTAGCCGCCGCAGCAGCCACCGCCGCAGCAACCGCCGCCCGCGCCGCCCGACGGACGGGCGGCGGGAGCTCCGGACGCCCTCCCCGTGACGGCCACGGTGGACAGCAGCTTCACGGTGTCGTCGTGGCCGGAGGGGCACACCGCCCGGTCGCCGGCCTCGGCCATGGGACGGTTGAGTTCGAACGTCGATCCGCATGCGCGGCAACGGTAGTCATAGCGAGGCATGCGTCCAGATTACGACTTCGGGGCGACCTGGGTCTGTCCGGCAGATCATGGCCGTGCCGCGCGTCGCCCCGAGGGCGGGCGTTACACGCGGTCAGGCGAAATGAATCGTGGCGTGATCCGCGATGGGGCGGTAGCCGAGCCGCTGGTAGATGGAGTTCGACGTGAGGTTGCTCAGATCGGTGAACAGCAACACCTCGGTGGCGCCGTCGTCGAGCGCCTTCCTGGTGACCGCGTGCGTGACGGCGCTGCCGTACCCGCGCCCCCGGAGGGCGAGCGGGGTGTAAACCGGGCCGATCCGCGACATGCCGCTGATGGGCGCGGAGACGCCGGCCAGTGACACCGGCCGCCCCTCGTCCTCCCACCAGACCAGTTCCTCACGGTTGATCCGCGCGGAGACGAGCGGAGTGACGTCGACGGCGCGTTCGATGTGCGCCTCCGCCTCGAACTCCCGAAACCACCGAGCGGCCTGATCCACGTCGCCTGGCCCGGCGATCCGGGGTTTTCCCGGCGCCGGAGCGGGCCGCAGCGTGTCGAGCAGGTAGAGGCGCTCGGCGCGCCGCCCGCTCTCCGGCCGCCACCAGGCGGTGGCGAAGGCCTCGACGGCGCTCACCGGTCCGCGCACCGCCGTCAGCCGCCGGTCGGCCTCCACGAGGTCCCGGACCAGCGGGGCGATCGCCCCGGGCGGGACCTCGCCAAGGGTCAGCGGGTACGGCGGAGTGTGGCAGAACGCGCCCACGACCGTACCGTCGTCGCCGGTCGCCCAGCCGAACAGCGGGTCCTCGGCGAACTGGCCGCTCCGCAGCCCGCGCAGCACGGTCAGCATGACCGTGTTGCGTACCGGATCGCGGAGCAGCCAGGACTCCGCCGACGCCGCGAACTGCGCGGCGTCGGCGGTCAACGACCAGATCACGCCGCGGTCTCCGACAGGTAGGGGGCCCACTGCGGATCACCGTCGAGTTGCGCGCCGATGAGCCGCCAGTGCGCGCCGTGCGGCACCGCGGGAGCCACAGGCAGCGCCCACCCCAGCTCCTCCAGCAGCCTGTCGGCCTTGCGGTGGTTGCACGGCATGCACGAGGCGACGCAGTTCTCCCAGGTGTGAGGGCCTCCCCGGGACCTCGGGATGACGTGGTCGATGGTCTCGGCCCGCTGGCCGCAGTAGGCGCAGCGGAAGTTGTCCCGGCGCATCAGCGCCGCCCGGGTGAGCGGGATGCGCGTCCGGTAGGGGATGCGGACGTAGCGCCGGAGCCTGATCACCGACGGGACGTCGAGCGTGCGGGTGGCCGAGCGCAGGACCGCGCCCCGGCCGTCCCGGTGGACGACGTCCGCCTTCTCTCTCAGCACCAGGATGACGGCCCGGTGCAGGGAGAGTGTGGTCAGTGGCTCGTATGTGGCGTTCAGTAGCAGGACTTGGCGCATCAGCCGGCCTCCACAGCGGTCTCGGCTGTGCGCCTGGGTTGTGGCCCCGTTTGTTGGGACCCTGGTGCTTCCGTCACAGGGACCTCCGCCGGACGGCCCAGCGGATCGTCACCACGGCACCGCCCTCCAGCAAAAGTGTGGCCTTTTCGGCGCCCCCTCCGCCACCTATAAAAGGGTCGTGGAGGTGAACGACGGGAACGCCTGCTGCTTCTATGCCCAGCCGATCATCCCTTTATTCCCGTCTTGGCCGGGTACGGACGATGGACCGTGGCAGTCGCCCGGCTGCTTTAAAGTGCCTGCATGAGCCGAGTGCCGTACCCGCCAGCCCGCCGTGACGACATCGTCGACGATCTCCACGGAACGCCCGTCCCCGACCCCTACCGGTGGCTGGAGGATCCGGACGATCCGGCGACGAAGGAGTGGCTGGACGCGCAGGAAACCCTGTTCAGGTCCGCCGAACTCGAGGGGCGCGACCGCTTCCGCGAGCGCGTCGCCGAACTGCTGCGCTCCGGCTCGGTCGGGACGCCCTCCTGGCGCGGCGAGCGCCGGTTCTTCACCCGTCGCGCGCCCGATCAGGAGCACCCGGTCCTGTACGTCGCGGACGGGGGCGGCGAGCGCGTGCTGCTCGACCCCACCGCCCTGGACCCCTCGGGTTTGACCACGCTCGACTCCTACCAGCCGGACAAGGAGGGCAACCGGCTGGCGTACCAGATCTCCGTCGGCGGCGACGAGGAGTCGCGCCTGTACGTGGTCGACGTGGCGACCGGAGAGATCGTCGACGGGCCGATCGACCGCTGCCGCTACTCCCCCGTGGCCTGGCTGCCCGGCGGTGAGGCGTTCTACTACGTACGCAGGCTGGCGCCCTCGCTGCTCCCGGCCGGCGAGGAGCAGTTCCACCGTCGCGTCTACCTGCACCGTCTCGGCACCTCTCCCGACGACGACGTGCTGATCTTCGGCGAGGGCCTGGAGAAGACCAACTACTACGGGGTGTCGGTCTCCCTCGACGGCAGGTGGCTGTCGGTCTCCGCCTCACGGGGAACGGCCCCGCGCAACGACCTGTGGGTGGCCGACCTGGTCGCCTCGTCGCCGGAGGCGCCGGAACTGATCACCGTGCAGCAGGACGTCGACGCCCAGACCGGGCTCCACTTCGGCCGCGACGGGCGGCTCTACGTCTTCACCGACCTCGACGCCTCGCGCGGGCGGGTCTGCGTCACCACCCCGGAGACGCCCGGCCCGGAGCACTGGCGCGATCTGATCCCCGAGGACGCCGAGGCGGTGCTGTCCGATTTCGCGATCCTCGACGGCATGGCCGAGCCGGTCCTGCTCGTCGGCTGGACCCGGCACGCGATCGGCGAGATCTCCGTCCACGCCCTGGAGTCCGGCGAGCGGATCGGCGAGGTCCCGCTGCCGGGGCTGGGTTCGATCGGGGGGATCTTCGAGCGCCCGGAGGGCGGGCACGAGGCCTGGTTCAGCTACACCGACGGCATCACCCCGACCGCGGTGTACCACTACGACGCGCTCACCGGTGAGACCACGCTCTGGGAGGCACCCCCCGGCGCGGTGGAAGTGCCCGAGGCGACGACCGAGCAGGTTGTCTACCGGTCCAAGGACGGCACCGAGGTGCGCATGCTGATCACCTCGCGCCCCGGCTCCGGGCCCCGCCCCACCATCCTGTACGGCTACGGCGGTTTCGGGGTCCCGATGAACCCAGGGTTCTCCGCCACCACACTGGCGTGGGTCGAGGCGGGCGGCGTCTACGTGGTCGCCCAGCTTCGCGGCGGCGGCGAGGAGGGCGAGCAGTGGCACCGGGCCGGCATGCTCGGGAACAAGCAGAACGTCTTCGACGACCTGCACGCCGCGGCCGAGCACCTCATCGCCACCGGCGTCACGACCCCGGACCGGCTCGCCATCTCCGGCGGCTCCAACGGCGGCCTGCTCGTCGGCGCGGCGCTCACCCAGCGTCCCGACCTGTACGCGGCCGTCGTGTGCTCGGCCCCGCTGCTCGACATGGTCAGGTACGAGAAGTTCGGTCTCGGCGCGACGTGGAACGTGGAATACGGCTCCGCCGACGTGCCGGAGGAGTTCGCCTGGCTGTGGGGCTACTCGCCGTACCACCACGTCCGTGAGGGGGTGTCGTACCCGGCCACGCTGTTCGCGGTGTTCGCCTCCGACACCCGCGTCCACCCGCTGCACGCGTGGAAGATGGCCGCGGCCCTGCAGCACGCCCAGGCGGGCGACCGCCCGATCCTGCTGCGCAACGAGAGTGAGGTGGGGCACGGCGCCCGGGCCGTGAGCCGGTCTGTCGAGCTCTCGGCCGACCAGCTCGCGTTCCTGGCCCGGCACACCGGTCTGAAGGTCGGCTGAGGCGCACAGAGTCGGCCGAGGCGCACAGATCAGCGCGGGAAGATGACGGTCTTGTGGCCGTCCAGCAGCACGCGGTGCTCGGCGTGCCAGCGGACGGCCCGGGCCAGCGCCTGGCATTCGAGGTCACGGCCGATCGCGGCGAGGTCCTCCGGCGAGTGGGTGTGGTTCACCCGCGCGACCTCCTGCTCGATGATCGGCCCCTCGTCGAGGTCGGGCGTCACGTAGTGCGCCGTCGCGCCGATCAGCTTCACGCCCCGGGAGTACGCCTGGTGGTACGGCTTGGCGCCCTTGAACGACGGCAGGAACGAGTGGTGGATGTTGATCACGCGCCCGGCGAGCTTGGCGCACATCTCCTCCGAGAGCACCTGCATGTACCGCGCCAGCACGACGAGGTCGGCCTGGTAGTGGTCGACCAGCGTGAGGATCTCCGCCTCCTGCCGCGGCTTGGTCTCCGCGGTGACCGGCAGGTGATGGTAGTCCACGCCATACGACTGGGTGAGCGGGCGCAAGTCGGGGTGGTTGGACGCGACGGCCACGATCTCTATCGGCAGCAGCCCCGAGCGCACCCGGTAGAGCAGATCGTTGAGACAGTGGTCGAACCGGCTGACGAGCACCAGCACCCGGGTCCGCACCGCGAGGTCGAAGAGCTGGAAGTCCATGGCGTACTCCGCCGCGAGCGAGGCGAACTCCGCCCGCAGCTCGTCGGCGGCGCTCCCGCTGGAGAACTGCACGCGCAGGAAGAACCGTTCCTCGACCGGGTCGCCGAACTGCTGGCTCTCAATGATGTTGCAGCCCTTCCCGGCCAGCAGGCCGGAGACGGCCGCGACCACTCCGGGCCGGTCCGGGCAGGACAGGGTCAGCACAAATTCAGCGCTCATGCTCGAATCCTCGTCGGGTGACGGTGTCGGGTTCAAGGGTAGGGCCAGAGAGTGGAAAGGTGAGGGCAGGCGGCGGCGTCCACCGCGCTCCCCTCACCCCTCCTTCTCGTGCCGCTCCAACGCCGCGCGTACGTCGGGGTCGCCGGGGGCCATGGCCAGCGCGCGACGCAGGTCGGCCAATGCCTCCCTGCCACGGCCGAGCGCGTCGAGGGCGGTGGCCCGGTTGAAGTACAGGGCCGCGTCCTCGCCCAGTTCGAGCGCCCTCGTCAGGTCGTCGACCGCGCCGCTCGCGTCGCGGGTCTCGAACCGCAGGGTCGCGCGATTCGCCCAGGCGGAGGCCAGGCGGGGGTCGGCGGCCAGCGCGGCGTCGAAGGCCAGGGCGGCCTCCGTGTAGCGGCCGGCCTCCGTCTCCAGCTGTCCCAGCACGCCGTGCAGGTGCGCGTTGCCGGGGTCCAGGGCGAGCCCCGCCTCGACATCACGCCTGGCGGCCTCGTGCTCGCCGAGCATCTCCAGCACGCCGGCCCGGTTGACGTACGCGTCGAGATAGCCGGGGTCGAGGTCGAGCACGTGGTCGAGGTCGGCCCGGGCGCCGTCCAGGTCCCCCGCGGCCAGGCGAAGCTCCGCCCGGTTGTAGTACGCCTCCGGCAGGGGCGGGCTCACCCGCATCGCGGTCTCGTAGTCGGCCAGCGCCTCGTCCGCGCGTCCCATCTCGAACAGCAGGTTGCCGCGGTCGAGGTAGTGGTCGGGAAAGCCCGGGTCGATCGCGATGGCCCGGTCGAAGTCGGCCAGCGCCTCCTCCGCGCGGCCCAGGCGCGCGAGAAGCTGCGCGCGGTTGGCGAACAGCACCATCCGGTGCACGGGGTGGGCATCCGGCTCGAGGTCGCGTTCGGCCAGGTCGATGGCCGACTGCACCAGGCCGAGCGCCTCGTCGGCCCGTCCCTCCCGCAGCTCGATCAACGCACGGCCGTTCTGGTCGAACCCGAGCTTGAAGGCTCGCGTCCGCCGGTCGGGCAGCAGCGTGGAGATGGCTATCGCCTCGTTGATCCAGGCTCTGGCCCTGACCAGGTCACGCCGGGCGGGATCGCGGTCGCGCGCGTCGAGCATCGCCGTGCCGTACGCGGCGGCGGCGTGGACGGCCGGATCGACGCTGACCCTCCGGGCCTGGTCGTACAGCTCCTGCGCGTCCGCGCGGCGGCCCAGGCCGGCCAGGGCCGTCGCGGTGCGCTGCGTGAAGCGCCACCACAGGTCGGAACCCGGCTTCACCAGCCGCAGCCCGCGCGAGCCCAACTCCACGACCGCGTGCAGGAACCCCTCGGTGACGCAGTGGTCCACCGCCGCCCACAGCGCCCGCGCCGCGGCGTCCGGGTCGGCGCCGTGCTCCAGGTGGTACGGCACCGCGCCCAAAGCGTGCTCCGCCGACTCGGCGTCGGCCCGCAACTCGGCGGCGCGCCGGTCGTGCCGGCGCGCCCGTTCCTCCGGCGGCAGCGACAGGTACGCCCGGTAGGCCCGCGAGTCGTCGGAGGTGCAGTCCGAGGCGACGTAGTCGTCGGGCGGGCCGCCCAGGGCCGGCGCCTCCACCGGCCGCATCCCCTCCCAAGGGGATCGCGGGGATCCCAGGGCCAGGGTCAGATCCGGCACCCGGCGCGCGAGGACGCGCAGCAGTTCGCGATCGGCCGGATCCGCCTCGTGCACGTTGTCGGCCAGCAGCGTCCGCGGCCCGTCCAGGCAGTCACGGACGAACTCGGCGATCCCGTTGGCGATCCGCAGCGTCCGGCGCGGCGCGGGCACCAGGATCCGCTCGTCCTCCGGCAGGCGGGCCTCGATGGCCTGCCGCCGCGGCGGCACCAGAGGACGCAGGCTGGGAGCGACGGCGCGGATCTCGATGTCGTGTTCCGCCACCAGGCCCGGGGAACGCTCCAAGGCGACCGGGACGAGGGCGCGCAGGATCACGCCACCGACCGTGTACGGACCGCGTAGCCTGCGGTGCCCGTTGACGACGGGCGCCACGGGAGGCGGCACCTCCAGAGCAAGCGCTTGGAGGGCCGCCACGCGGTCCCGGGAGAGGCCTCCCCGGACCCAGATGTGGCTCGGGTGGTCCCTCACCCCTTGTGGATGACGCTCGAGGTGCCGCTGAGCTTGGTAGTTCCCGGCTTACGGATAATGATCTTCTTCATCATGCCTCTTTCCCCACTCTTGCGGACAAGGCACAAGTATTGGCAGCGATCAGCTATCCGCCAAGGGATGGAAGCATTATCTATCGGGGGAAAAGTGGGGAGACCACGGCATTTAGCTGCTTCTCGATATAAATCACCACATTGTCGCCGCGAACCTCGCGCCGTAACTCCCGCCACCCGGATTTGCGGTAGAGCTCCAGCGCGGCGACCTGGCGCAGGGTGGTGTCACCGCGCAACGTCGTGTATCCGAGCCGGCGCGCACGATCCTCGAGCTCACGGGTGATCCGCGCGCCGTAGCCGCGCCGCTGGTGCTCCGGGTGGACCCGGAGCCGGCACATCTCGGCGGTGTCGGCGTCGATGCGCCGCAGGCCGCCCATCGCGACGAGCCCCGCCCCGGGCACCTCCCCGACCAGGAAGTCCCCCCCGGCCGCCAGATAGACCTCGGTGATCCGGGGGAAGTCGTCGTCGTAGTAAACGCCGTCACCCGGAACGACGCCCACCTGGGCCAGGCCGATCTGATGAAGGGACCACACCGCGTCGAGGTCGGACCAGCGGTAGCGCCGGATCCGGAGCGGCGCGACCCCGCTCTCCCCGCCTCTCACGGGATCTCCCGGCTCGGGATCTCCCGCCGGCGCGTCTCCTGCCACACGTCCTCCTCGGTCCCCACGTCACCCGATGTCCTGGAACAGGCCGGGCGGAATCTCGACCCGGCTCTGCTTGATCACCTCGCGGAAGGCCTTGAGCTGGGGTGAATCGCCGAATTTCGATCTGACGGCCTTCTCCAGGTCGTACGCGGGCTTGAGCATGAGGTCGGTCCGGTATTCCTTGTCGACCATCTCGATGGCCTGCTGTCCCAGCTTGAGCGCGGCATCCACGTCGCCCTCGATAAGCCGGCACAGCGCCCGGTCGAACCGGATCAGCGTCTGGTCGAGCAGGTCCTCGTCGGAGTACTTGGCGAGCGCCTGCTCCAGGATCACGTCGGCCTCCACCGTCTGCCCCAGCTTCACCAGCACGTCACCCTGGTAGAAGTACAGCTGCCGCTCCGTGTAGCCGAAGGCCGGGTCCTCCCGGTCGCTGTCGCTCATCTGCTGGAAGGCCGCCCTGGCGCGATGCAGGGCCCGTTTGGCCTGTTCGACCACTTCGTGCCGCGAACCGTTGACGCCCGCGATCTTCGCCAGCGCCCTCGCCTCGACGACCGGCGCCATGGTCCGCGCGGCGCAGGGGGTATGGCCGGCCAGGTCGCGACTCTTCTTCGCCAGCGTGAGCGCCTCGCGCGGGTCGCCGTAGTAGAGCGGGACCAGCGCCTCGCGGGCGGTGACCCAGGCACGCAGAGCCCGGTCGCCGGTCTCGTCCGCCGCCAGCCGGCCCGTGCGGAAGAACGAGCGCGCCATGCGCTGGTCTCCCAGGTCGATCATGATCATGCCGGAGAGCCCGGCGAGCTGGGCGGCCATCCGGCACAGCCGCTCCTGCACGTCGATGGGCTGGCGGCGGTCCAGTGCCTTGCGTACGGCGCCGAACTCCAGCATCACGTCGCAGAGCAGCCGTACGGGCGGGGTGTTCATGTACTGCCGCCCGAAGCCGGCCGTGGCCTGCTCCCACTGGTCGAGCATCGCCGGCGAGACGGTGGCCGTCACCATGGTTTCGTCCATCCGCCGCCGAAGGTTCTCCACCGCGCCGAGCACCTCTTCGTTGAGCCCTTCGAGCCCAGCCGCCCCGACGGTGCCGCCGGCGAGGAGCCTCAACAGCGTCCTCCTTAGCACGTTTTCGTCCTCCTCGCCCCCGTCCACCGAAGGGGTGCCGCCGCCCCAGGGTGCCGGTGCACCCCACGGAACGGGTGAAGTGTCAGGTCTGTCCTTCTCTGAGGCCCCGTCACCTAATTCGGCTAGGTGTCCGTGGCCGCAGATGCATGGGCTTTCGAAGCCGAGGGCCAGCGGTTCTACCCGGTAGACCGAACACAGGTAGTGGAGATACTCCGGGCCGGGCCTTTTCATGCCCGACTCGTACGCGGACAGTAGCGTCTCGCCGATGCCGGGAACGGCTTTTCCGTCCCTCTCGAAGAGAGCGCGCACCTGCTCGATCACGTCGGCGAGCGCCACACCGTGCGAGAGGCGATGTGCCTTGATCCGGGTCGTGCCGAACTGTGGCCCGCAGTCGTTGTGAATCTCCTCGGCGATCTGGGCCAGGCCGCGCCCGGCGGCCAGGCCCCGCGCCCTGATGCGGCGCGCGATTTCCGTCTCCCTGTGTTGCCTGCCGGACATTCCGGCCCCTCTCTCGTGGCCGGCCGCACTCGCAGCCCGTGGTCTCGACCGGTCCTCAACTGGTGACGGAGAGTGATCTGCTCGTCGCGCTCCGCCCTCACCATAATGATGGACCAAGGTTGGTGCGGCCAAGTCCCCAACTTGAACGTGCCGACTAAGGATCGTCTCCCGATAGGGGTTTTCTTTCAACCAACAGGGGTTTTCCTTCACCGCGACCGCTTCTCGCCCTCGTTGACCCGAGCACTTCTGTGAGCCATCTTGGGCGCACCACAGTGAACAGACGGGAACGCAAAGTACACATTCCACCCGCAATGGAAATGAAGGAGGACCTACGGTGGGGGAGGACGATTTCCGGCGCCTGGAACATCTGGTGGCCGAACTCGACGCGCGGGGATTGCTCGCGCGAGTCGTGCGCACCCCGTCGGGCCGCGCCTACGTGCGCGTGATCAACCCCGACGCGACGAGCCTCACGGAGAACGTGGTCTGCCAGGCGTCCGACTACTGGTGGTCGTGGGGTGAGCGGATGCACCGGGCGGACGACCCCGCCGGAGCGGCCACGAAGGTGGCCCGCGTGCTTGCCGCGGTGAGCGAGTAGGGGAAGGCGGCGGGCCCCATGGCGAAGCACGGTGAAAGCGCTCTCGCCGCGGGCCGCCGCATCCACCGCGGCCTCGGGGGGCGGGCTGGACGCCCGGTGCGGAGCGTGGCCGTCGTGCCGCCCCGGCATGACGGCGACGCTGCGGCGTCCCGCCCGCCCCGACCCTGTCCGCCCCGACCTCGTCCGCACCGTGGCGCGACCGGCGGCCCTCGGCCCGCCGGTCGTCATGGACCGCCGTCCGGCCCCGTCGAGCAGGTGGGGCCGGACGGTGATCGAGGGGGATCCCCCACGTGGAGAACGACGCCGGGCGCGCTTCCGGGTGCGCGCCCGCGCCCTGCCACACCGTCACTGAAGCGTGTCCGGTCCGCCCTCCGCGGCCCCGGACGGGACGCGCTTCCGTCTTCCCCGGCGATGTGACGGAAGCCGGATCAGTCGGCAGTATTGGCTACGTTCATGACCTGCCGTTGAACCGATCCAGGGGGGATCCACCTCGTGTTGCCGCTGTCGCCCACGACGCCCGACCCAGACCCGACCATCGTGCCCGACCCTGATGTGGTGGCCGCGAAGGTGGCGGCGGCGTGCGAGAACAATGAGGGCGTCTTCTGCACGGTGCTGAACAGCGTCTTCCCCGACAGGGACTTCCCCGCCTGGGTGCAGCTCGTGGCAGGCGTCGTGGACGTGCTGGTCCTGATCATCCTGATCCTGGCCGGAGCGCTGATCATCAGGAACGTCGTCCACCGGCTGATCACCCGGCTCACCGTACGGGCCAGCGTCGGCGTGCTGCCGGAGCGGCTGCGCGGCAGGGCCGTGCTGACCAGCACGGAGGCGGCGACGGCGATCATGACGGAGCGCCGCAGGGCACGCGCCGAGACGATGGGCTCGGTGCTACGGAGCCTCGCGTCCGTGTTGATCCTTGGCACCGCGGCGCTTATGGTCTTCGCGAAGCTCGGAATCGCCATCACGCCGTTGCTCACCAGCGTCGGGATCATCGGCGTGGCGCTCGGCTTCGGCGCCCAGGAGCTGGTCAAGGACTTCATCGCCGGCATGTTCATGCTGCTCGAGGACCAGTACGGCGTGGGAGACGTGATCGACACCGGCGTGGCGGTCGGCACGGTGGAGGCCGTCACGCTCCGCATCACCCGCCTGCGCGACGCCGACGGCAAGGTCTGGTACGTGCGCAACGGCACGATCACCCGGATCGGCAACGAGTCGCAGGGCTGGTCGAGGGCCCTGGTGGACGTGCCGGTGCCGTACGACAGCGACGTGGCGACGGTCCGCGAGCTCCTGACGGACATCGTTAGCGACATGTGGGAGGACCCGGAGTACCGCGACATCGTCATCGTCGAGGAGCCGCAGGTCTTCGGCCTGGAATCGGTGTCGGGCTCGTCCGTCATCTTCCGGATCAGCGCCAAGACCGTGCCCGCGCGGCATCTGGAGGTCGCCCGTGAGCTGCGCCTGCGGGTGAAGCGGGCCTTCGACGACAAGAGCCTCGCCTTCGCCGCCTGACCTTACCGATCGGTAACTGCCTTAGGCTGAAAACGTGACCAGCGAGCAGACCCTCTCCTTCTTCGAGGCGATCGGCGGCGAGGAGGCCTTCGAGCGGCTCGTCCACCGGTTCTACCAGGGCGTCGCGGAGGACCCCCTGCTGCGCCCGATGTACCCCGAGGAGGACCTCACCGGGGCGGAGGAGCGGCTGCGCCTGTTCCTCATGCAGTACTGGGGCGGCCCGAAGACCTACAGCGAGCAGCGCGGCCATCCCCGGCTGCGGATGCGCCATGTGCCGTTCGTGATCGACGAGGCGGCCCGGGACGCCTGGCTCAGGCACATGGGCGACGCCGTGCGTTCCCTGGACCTGCCGGCCGAGCATGAGAAGCAGCTGTGGGACTACCTCGTCTACGCCGCCCACAGCATGGTCAACGCATAAGTAACGGAAACAGCGGGCAGCCCAAGACTCATGGAAACAACCCCCTGGTGGCGTGATGCCGTTGTCTATGAGATCTACGTTCGCAGTTTCGCCGACGCCTCCGGCGACGGTACGGGCGACCTGGCGGGAATCAGGGACCGCCTGCCGTACCTCGCCGAGCTCGGCGTCGACGCGATCTGGCTGACCCCCTTCTACCCCTCCCCCATGGCCGACGGCGGCTACGACGTGGCCGACTACCGCGACGTCGATCCGTTGTTCGGGTCGCTGGCCGACTTCGACGACCTGGTCGCCGACGCGCACGCGCACGGCCTGCGGCTGATGGTGGACATCGTGCCGAACCACAGCTCGTCGGCCCACCCCTGGTTCCAGAAGGCCCTGGCGTCCCCCAGGGGCTCGCAGGAGCGTGAGCGGTACATGTTCCGCGACGGCGGCCCCGAGGACGGCGGAAGCGGCCACGGAGAGCCGAACAACTGGCTGTCGACGTTCGGGGGCCCGGCGTGGACCCAGGTGCCCGACGGGCAGTGGTACCTCCATCTGTTCGCGCCCGAGCAGCCCGACTTCAACTGGCGCAACCCGGAGGTGCGCGAGGAGTTCCTCGACGTCCTGCGGTTCTGGCTCGACCGGGGCGTGGACGGTTTCCGCATCGACGTCGCGATGGGCCTGATCAAGGCGGACGGGCTGCCCGACACCGACCCGGGCTTCACCGCGAAGTCGCCGATCTGGAGCCAGCCGGGCGTGCACGACATCTACCGCGACTGGCGGCGAGTGCTCGACTCCTACCCCGGCGTCCGCGTCGCCGTCGGCGAGGTCTGGACCGACTCGGCCGAGGATCTCGCGTTGTACGTGCGGCCCGACGAGCTGCACCAGAGCTTCAACTTCGCCTGGCTGGAGGCCCCCTGGTCGGCCACGGCCTTCCGGAAGGTCATCGACGACACCCTCGTCGCCGTCGCCTCGCCGACCTGGGTGCTGTCCAACCACGACGTCGTACGGCACGTGACCCGCTACGGCCAGGGGTCGCTCGACCCGGGGGCCGGTCTGGCCCGGGCCCGCGCGGCGTTGCTCGCCATGCTCGCCCTGCCGGGCTCGGCCTACCTGTACCAGGGTGAGGAGCTCGGGCTGCCGGAGGTCACCGATCTCCCCCCCGAGTCCCGGCAGGACCCGATCTTCGCGCGCTCGAACGGCGAGGTGCCGGGCCGCGACGGCTGCCGCGTGCCGCTGCCCTGGTCGGGCACGGAGCCGCCGTACGGCTTCGGATCCGGCGGGTCCTGGCTGCCGCAGCCGCGGGACTGGGCGGACCTCACGGCCGAGCGGCAGGCGGCCGACCCGTCCTCGACGCTGTGGTTCTATCGCCGGGCGCTGCAGACGCGGCGGGAGTTGCGCGGCACGCTGCCGGACGCGATCACCTGGCTGGAGTCGCCGGAGGAGACGCTGTTCTTCCAGCGAGGCCGGCTCATCTGCGTGATCAACTGCGGTGAAGGCGCGGTCGCGCTGCCGCCCCACGACAAGGTGCTGATCAGCAGTGGCCCGCTCGACGGCACCGCCCTTCCCGCCGACACCGCGGCCTGGCTGCTCACCGCCTGACCTCGCCGTGCCCCGACCGGCCCCGGCTCCGGCCGTCGCGGCCGGTCACGCGGCGACGGCGGAAAAGCGCCTGAGGAAGGCGAGCTCCTCCTCGTCGAGCCTGCGGGGGCGGGCCGCCGCGGCGTCGTAGGCGACCAGAACGGTGCGCGCCTCGACGTAGAGCGTCTCATCGTCGCGGATCTCGTACACCAGAGTGAAACGAACACTGGAGATCTCGGTCACCCACATCTCCACGCGTACGGGGTCGGCGCGGAAGGTCAGCGGCCGCCGGTAGTCGATCTCATGCCGGGCGACCACCAGGTCCTGACGGCGGCCGTCGACCTCACGCGGCCGCTCCCACAGCATGGACACCCGCGCGTCTTCGAGGTAGTCGAAAAACCGGACGTTGTTGACGTGGCCGAAGCTGTCGATGTCGGCGAAGCGCACCTTGCGTTCGAAGACGTAACGGGTCAGCTGCTCTGGGGAACGGCGTAGCTCGGTCACCGGTCAAACCTAACGGGCGCCCGTCCCCCGCCGGGCGGCGGGGGACGCAGACGGAAGGCCCGCGGACGAAGGGAGGGGAACGCTGCTCAGTCGCGGGTGAGCTTGCGGTAGGTGACGCGGTGCGGGCGGGCCGCCTCCGCGCCGAGGCGCTCGACCTTGTTCTTCTCGTAGTCGGCGTAGTTGCCCTCGAACCAGAACCAGTTCGAGCCCTCCTCCCACGCCAGGATGTGGGTGGCGATGCGGTCGAGGAACCACCGGTCGTGCGAGGTGATGACGGCGCAGCCCGGGAAGTCGAGCAGCGCGTTCTCGAGGCTGGACAGCGTCTCGGTGTCGAGGTCGTTGGTGGGCTCGTCCAGGAGCAGCACGTTGCCGCCCTGCTTGAGGGTGAGCGCCAGGTTGAGCCGGTTGCGCTCGCCACCGGACAGAACACCGGCGAGCTTCTGCTGGTCGGGGCCCTTGAAGCCGAACGCCGCGACGTACGCCCGCGAGGGCATCTCAACGTTGCCGACCTTGATGTGGTCGAGCCCGTCGGAGACGACCTGCCAAACGTTCTTGCTCGGGTCGATGCCGGCCCTGCCCTGGTCCACGTACGAGATCTTGACGGTCTCGCCGACCGTGATGGATCCGGTGTCCGGAGTCTCGGAACCCGTGATCATCCGGAACAGCGTGGTCTTGCCGACGCCGTTCGGGCCGATGATGCCGACGATGCCGTTGCGCGGCAGGTCGAAGGACAGCTCGTCCATGAGCAGCCGGTCGCTGAAGCCCTTGCTCAGCTTCTCGGCCCGGATGACCGTCGTGCCCAGGCGCGGGCCCGGCGGGATCTGGATCTCCTCGAAGTCGAGCTTGCGGTACTTGTCGGCTTCGGCGGCCATCTCCTCGTAGCGCTGGAGACGGGCTCGGCTCTTGGTCTGGCGGGCGCGCGCGTTGGAGCGCACCCACTCCAGCTCCTCCTCCAGGCGCTTCTTGCGCTTGACGTCCTTCTGGCCCTCGACCTTCAGACGCGCGGCCTTGGCCTCAAGGTAGGTGGAGTAGTTGCCCTCGTAGGCGTAGCACCGGCCGCGGTCGAGCTCCAGGATCCAGCCGGCCACGTTGTCGAGGAAGTATCGGTCGTGGGTGACGGCCAGGACGGTGCCGGGGTACTTCTCCAGGTGCTGCTCCAGCCACTGGACACTCTCGGCGTCGAGGTGGTTGGTGGGCTCGTCGAGCAGCAGCAGGTCGGGCTGCTCCAGCAGCAGCTTGCACAGCGCGACCCGGCGCCGCTCGCCACCGCTGAGCGTGGTCACCTCGGCGTCGGGCGGCGGGCAGCGCAGCGCGTCCATGGCCTGCTCGAGCTGACTGTCGAGGTCCCACGCGTTGCGGTGGTCGAGCGCGTCCTGCAGGCGGCCCATCTCCTCCAGCAACTCGTCGCTGTAGTCGGTGGCCATCTGCTCGGCGATCTCGTTGAACCGGTCGAGCATCGCCTTGGTCTCGGCGACGCCCTCCTCGACGTTTCCGAGCACGGTCTTCGACTCGTTGAGCGACGGCTCCTGCAGCAGGATGCCGACCGTGAAGCCGGGCATCAGCCGGGCCTCGCCGTTGGACGGCTGCTCCAGCCCCGCCATCATCTTGAGCAGCGTCGACTTGCCCGTGCCGTTCGGGCCCAGGACACCGATCTTGGCCCCCGGGAGGAACGACAGCGTGACGTCGTCGAGGACCACCTTGTCACCGTGCGCTTTGCGCACGCGCTGCAACGTGTAGATGTACTCCGGCATACCTTCAAGCCTAGGGGATAGCACCGGCAGCGCCGTCCGCGCTGCGGGGAGGCGGGGCCACGGGGGCGGCGGGGAGGCAGACCCTGTCCCTCCCGAGCTCTTTGGCGCGATAGAGGGCGAGGTCGGCGGCGGCCAGCAACTCGATGAGATCCTCACCGTGCACGTTCATGATGGCCACCCCGGCGGAGACCGTGACCGTGACCGTCGCCTGCTCGGCGGGGACCACCGTGCGGCCCACCCGGGCGCGCAGCCGCTCGGCCACCCGCCGCGCCTCGTGCACGTCGGCGCCCGGCAGCAGCACGACGAACTCCTCGCCGCCGAACCGCCCCACCACGTCGTACTCGCGCAGTTGGGTGCGGAGGGTGGCCGCCACCTGGACGAGGACCTGGTCGCCGACCAGGTGGCCGTAGGTGTCGTTGACCTTCTTGAAGTGGTCGATGTCCACCAGGACCAGCGCGAGGGCGTCCCCGGTCCGCTGCGCCCTGGCGATCTCCGTGTCCGCCTCCCGCTGCCAGGCGGCGGCGTTCAGCAGGCCCGTCTTCGGGTCCGTACGGGCGGCGGCCTGGAGCTGGGCGTGCAGCAGGCTCCGCTGGAGCAGGACGACGGGCGGCAACACGAGGAGCAGCAGCGCCAGGTTGAGCCCGCAGACGACCGCGACGAGCACGCCGAGGCAGAGCTCGACCGCGTCGAGGAGGACGCGTTCGCGGTCCCACAGGACCTCGCCCCAGCGGCCCTCCGGGTCCGACGCGTGCGCCGCTACCGCGATCAGCGCGGTGTTGAGCACCGTGAACAGCACCGCGCAGGCCGCCGCGACGGCGATCGGCCCTCCCTCCCCCGAGGACAGATGCGTGGGGACGGGGACCCAGCGGTGGAAGACGGCCGAGGCGGAGGCCGCCGCGAGCCCGATCGCCGCCGCGCTGAACACGCGGCGGTACAGCACGGTCGCCCGGACCCTGAGCTGCAGCAGGATCTGCATCGGGATGGGCGCCAGCAGGGCGAAGACCGGCGGAAGCAGGAACGCCACCGGCAACCACCAGGCGGACAGCAGGTCGCGGGACACGCCGGCGGGCATGCCGAGGCGGCGGGTCGCCTCGATGCACACCACGCCGCACACCGTGAGCGCGCCGAACATGGCGAGGTGGGGGGCGTGAAACGCGGTCGACCTCGCCAGCACCGCGATCAGGACCACGTCGAGCGCCACGATCGCGCACACATAGGACACGAGAGCGGGCGGCTGGGCCAGCAGTGGCCAGCGACTTCGCGAGCAGATCGCGCTTCGCGGCCTGGCCGAGGTCTGACCGGTTGCCGTCATCGCGCCCCCCAGTAGCCACAGCTCCTTCTCACGATGAGTAACACAATAGTTGCGGAGTGTGCCATGCGCGACGGGAACCACTACCTTGGCACGTTGGCCATCTGCATCTGAGGGGCTGGCGGGCGTCTGCGGCGGTTTGCCCGCGGACCGCTCCCGGCGCGCAGCGGCCGGCGGAAGTGATCAGGCGGCCACAGTGGTTCAGGCAGCCGCAGTGCTCATGCAGCCCTGATGGTTCAGGCGGCCTCCGTGGTTCAAGCGGCGCGCGTGGTTCAGGTAGCGCTGGTGCTTCAGGCGGTCGCCATGGTTCAAGGGCCCGCATGGTTCAGGCGGCCACAGTGCTCGGGACCCAGGCGCCCCCGCCGTCCTGGGCGTCGTCGTCCGCGTGTCCCCGATCGGGCCCGTCCGTCGCGTGTGCCGGACCGGCCGAGTCGGCCAGAGCAGCCGCCTCCGGGGCGTCCGCCGTGTCCGTCTCGCTCGTTCCCGTGGCTCGTCGCGCGTCGCCGGCCTGCCGGGCACTGCCGGCGTGGCGGGTGTCGGCGTCGTGGCGGATGCCGGCGAATCCCCACGCTCCGGCGGCCGGCAGGGCGGCGTCGTTCGTGCCTCGTACGCCGACGAGCGTGTCGAATGCCTCGTCCCCGCCCCCATCACCGCCACCGTCGGCGCCTCCGTCGGCGATGGGCGCCGCGCCGAGGTCGGAGGGGCCGGTCAGCTCCCACTCCCGCGTCGCGTCCTCCATCGCCCGGCGCTCGCCGTCGCTCGGCGCGCCCGCCGAGTAGGCCCGGATCGGCTTCTCGAACGTGGCGATGCCCCACTTCAGGTCATGGCCCACGGAGCCGGCCTCGATCTCCGCCCAGAACCGCTGCTCACCGTCGCGCTCGAACTGCTTGATCCGCAGCTTGCCGTACACCACGATCGGGTGTCCCTTGCGTATCGACTGCTGCACGTTGTCCGCCAGGCCCCGATAGCAGCGCACGGTGTAGTAAGTGGTGTCCCTGGTCTGCCAGGTGTTGGTCTGCTGGTCGAGGACGCGCCTGTTGACGGCCATCCGCATCGAGGTGACACGCGACCCGTCGCGGAACTGGTACTGCCGGGGGTCGTCGGTGACGTTCCCGCTCAGCGTGACGTAGATGTCGTTCATGGAAGTGCCTCCCCGGCCCGGTCACTCGCCGGGCCCGGGTGACACCCTGGCCGCCGCCGGCACCCTCGCACGGCCCAGAAACGCGTTCTGTGGACGAACCCGCGCCTGTGGACAACGCTCCCGGCCGACGCATCGGAAACGGCGGTCCGCCGCGGGCGCGGGTCGTCCGCGCACGGGCAGGAAGGCCGTTCAGCGCCGGGTGGCCGCCATCGCGCCGAAGAACTCGTTGTAGCGGTTCAGCTCGCGTTCGACCGGCTGGACGACCATGTCCTGTGCCAGGACGCCCACCCGGCGTCTCATGTCATGCTCCAGCCGGTCGCGTTCCTTGCCCGCCGCGAGCACCACGAAATTCCTGCTCGCCATGGCCGAGAACAGGCCGAGCCCGAGGACGCTGATCACCATCAGTCCCACCCAGGGCAGCACGGCCACGTCGCCGAGGACCGCGGCCGGCGGCCTGCCGGCCTTGAACACGCCGTACGCGACGATGGCGCCCGCCCAGGCGAGGCTCGCCACGAACATGACCACCAGGAGGTACTGCCAGATCTTCAGCAGCCACCACCAGGCGGGCACTCGGTCGAGCGGCGGGGCGACCTGCGACAACTCGTCCGACAGCGCCTCGGGAAGCTCGTCCGCCCGGGAGCGGGCGGCCTCGCGCACACCGCTGCGCCACACCTCGGGCATGCCGGCCGTGAGCCCGTCGGCGAGCGTCTGTACCGCGTTTTCCACCTCGGCGGGCTGAGCGGTTACCGAACTCGCGACGAGGCCGCGGATGTCGTCCTTCACGGCCCCGAGGCGCAGGCTCTTGAGCGGATCTGGCCGCAGCCGGGCCGCCCAGCGCGCGTACGGCCAGCCGACCCAGTCGGCCGAGCGGACGGCGTACACGTTCTCGAGGGCCTCTCCGAGAGCGGACACGCCGATCGCGTCGCACAGCGCCTCGACCAGGCCGGAGCGCCGCGCGCCGTCCACCGCGGGCTCCACCCGCAGCGACTCCGGCATGTCCTTCACCAGGCGCAGCACCAGCCGGTCGAGGTCGGCTTCGAGGCGCTGGTACGCCGCCCGCCTGGCGGCGACGGACTCGGCCAGGACGGCCTTCAGGCCGTCCACGCCCTTGCCGGTGGTGGCGGACGTCGCGACCACCCGGGGATGGGCGATGCCCTCACGCCGGAGGAGATCCTCCAGATCGGTCACGCATTCGGCCTGCTCCTCCGGGGAGAGCCGGTCGGACTGGTTCAGCACGAAGACCGTCACCGCGTCGTGCCCGGTCAGCTCGGCCACGTAGCGCCGATGCACCGAGGCGTCGGCGTACTTCTGCGGGTCGAGCACCCACACGACGAGGTCGGCCACCTGGATCAGCCGGTGGGCCTCGTGGTCGGTGAGCGCGCGGATCGAGTCGTGGTCGGGCAGGTCGAGCAGGATCAGCCCGTGCAACTGGCTCTCGCCCTTGTCGAGGGCGCTGGCGCGGGCGAACCGGTGCCGCCACTGGATCTGCAGCCAGTCGAGCAGCGGGCCCGCGCCGTCGATCCCCCAGACGCAGGCGTGGGTGCGCGCCGTGGTCGGCCTGCGTACCCCGATGGGCGAAAGCTCCAGCCCGGAGATGGCGTTGAACAGGGACGACTTCCCGCTGCCCGTGCCACCGGCGAGCGCGACGACCGTGTGGCCTGACGACAGCTTGAGCCGGTCGCCCGCGCGCAGCAGGAGCTGGGCCGCCTCCGTGACCAGCGCCGGGTCGAGGCGGCCCTGCCCCAACTCGACGATCTTGGCCAGGGCGGCGAGCCTGGAGCCGAGCCCGTGCTGCGTTTCGGCGGTGCTGACAGCCGTCATGGATTCCTCACCGTGGTGCCCGAGGCGTACCCGAGCGGGTCTGCCGGATCGGCTCCGTCATCGTGCGATTTCCAGGTTGTAGGTTGCCTGGTACAGCCGCGTCGCCGCGGCCTCGTCCGGGATTCCGGCGCTGTCGAGCGCGTCGACGTACCGGAGGGTCTCCTCGTCGAAGAGCAGGCCGACGCGGGCGCGCAGATCGCTGCGGGCCTTGGCGCTGATGTTGCGCAGCGACTCGGCGCCGAGCAGGCCGCGCAGCAGCCGCTGCGGCAGTGCGCCGGCCCCCGTGCCCGCCGGCGCGTCCGTGGCGCCGTACCCGAGCAGGGCGATCATGAAGATCAGCGAGAGCGACTCCACGTCGAAGGAGACCAGCTTGGCCACCGACCGCTTGGTCACGCCCTCGGTGCGGATCAGTTCGGTGACGTGGTCCTGCCAGGCGGTGACGGTCCTGGTGGTCCTGCGGGCGACCTCCTCCGACGGGCGGCCGAGCCCCGGTGTCGTGGCCAGCCGGTCGCCCGCGCCGGCCCGCTGCCGCCAGCGCGCCACGACTTCCTCGGCGGCCTGCTGAACGGCCGAATTGACCAGCGCTTCGAGGCCCGCCCGCAGGGCGGCCTTCAGCCCCGCCACCCGCTCGGGCCCCTGCTGGTGCCCCTTGGCGCCGCGACGCAACCGGAGCGTGCGCATGAGGTCGCCCGAGCCGGCGAAGTCCTGCCACCGCGCGAGCACCTCCCCCCGCAGCAGCGAGCCGTCCCTGGTCGCCTCGTCGATCCGCGTCAGAGCGCCCATGTAGGCCGCGTCGACGTCGGAGCGCAGGTCGGCCCGCAGGGCGACCTGGGTCTCGAGATGCCGGGCGAGCGCGGGCAACCGGGTGCGGAAGCTGTTCAGCACGCCGTTGAGCGTCGCCTTGACCGCCGTCTCCCGCCGCTCGTCGTCGGCCGACAGCGTCGACAGCCACATGCGCAGATCGGCGATCTCGATCTCGGGCAGGTGCCCGTCCCGTACGACCGTCTCGTTGATGACGAAGCACTCGACCTCGCCTAGGCCGTACTCCTTCAACATCCGGCCGAAGTGCTTGACGACGACCTCGCGGGACTTCGGCGGCACGCGGGACAGCACGATGACCAGGCGGGCCCCGCGTTCCTTGGCCCGGCGCAGCAGGCCCCAGGACGGTGCGTCGGCGTACCGGGACGCCGTGGTGACGAACACCCACAGGTCGGCGGCGTCCAGCATGCGGTGCGCGATCTCGTGGTGCTCCTCCACGACGGAGTCGATGTCGGGCGTGTCGAGCAGCGCGAGCCCCCGGGGCAGGGACGGGCTCGACGTCAGCACCACGCTGCCGGGCGGGGCGTCCCGCGTGGCTTCGTCGAGCCTGTTCAGGCCGCCGAGAAGATCGCCCCGTGCGTACCACTCGTACTCGTCGGGATGGCAGGCGAGCACCGGCGTCGCCGTGGTCGGGCGGCGCACGCCGGCGGCCGAGACCTTCCGCCCGGCCAGCGAGTTGACGATGGTGGACTTGCCCGCCCCCGTCGAACCGGCCACGACGATCAGGGCGGGCGCGGTGCTCATGTGCACGCGCGGGATGACGTAGTCGTCGAGCTGCGCCAGGACCGCCGCCTGCGCCTTGCGCGCCTCCTCCGAGCCCGGCACGTCGAGACCGAAGTGCAGGCCCTTCACGGCCGTGCGGAGCTGGTTGAGCGCTTCGGTCAGCGCCGCCGAGACCGGCTCCGGCATCGGGAACGAGCGGACCCGATCCCCGTCCTCCGCGTCGTCCGTGTCATCAAGCTCGGCACGGTCGGCGTTCGCGGCGTCCTCGGTGTCCTCGGCGTTCCCGGCAGCCTCAGCAACGTCGGCGTCGTCGCCGTTCGCGGCGTCATCGGGGTTCCCGCCGTCCTCGGCAAGCCCGGCGTGCTCCGCGCCGTCGGCGCCGTCGGCGTCGTCGCCGTCCGCGGCGCCTTCGGCGTCTTCTGCGCCCTCCGGACCCTCGGAGTCGTCCCCAAGGTCCCGCATGTCCTCAAGGTCCCGTGCGTCCTCACGTTGCGCGTCCTCGGCGCCTGCCGCGTCCTGTTCGCCGTGGCCGTCCGCCGCCTCGCCCTCGCGATCCCCACCGGGCCGTACGACGTCGTCCTCGGTCCCTCCCGAAACGGTCGCGGCGGGCAGCGGCCCGCGCGGGCCCGATGGACGCGAAGCGGACTCCGGGGCCGGTGTCGTGGCGGATTCCGGTGCGGATCTCGGCGCGGGCTCGTCGTCGCGGATCGGGCGGAACGCGATGGTCTGCTCCCCGGGCGACTCCGGGTGCTCCCCGAGGCCCGGCCCCCCGATGTGCGGAGCCCCGACGTCCGGCTCCTCGGCGTCCGGCTCCTCGGTCACGGCGTCGCCGGAACCCGCACCGGTCCCGTGGTCGGGCGTGTTCCTGGCTGCCGATCTCACGGGACCCGCTCCGCTCGCACCATCTCGATCTCCTGGCCGACCTTGACGACCTCGCCGACGATCACGATCGCCGGAGGCCGTACTCCGGCCGCGGTCATCCGTTCCGCCACGGTCGACAACGTGGCGGCAACGGCTCGCTGGGTCGGAAGAGTACCGTCCTGTACCACCATCACGGGAGTTTCCGGGGAACGTCCGTCCCGAACCAGCGTTTCGGCGATCTCCTTGATCCGTTCGACGGCCATGAGGAGTATCAGGGTTCCCGTCGATCGCGCCAATCCGGACCAGTCGACGGTGGACCTGGGGTCGCCGGGCGCGACGTGCACGGAGATGACGTGGAACTCCTGGCTCACCCCGCGGTGGGTGACCGGGACTCCGGCGGCGCTCGGAACCGCGACCGCGCTGGTGATGCCGGGCACCACGGTCACCGGGATCCCCGCCCGGGCACAGGCGATCATCTCCTCGCCGCCGCGGCCGAAGACGAACGGGTCGCCGCCCTTCAGCCGTACGACGAACCTGCCCTTGCGGGCGTGCTCGATGAGCAGTTCGTTGATCTTCTCCTGGGACAGCGACCGGCCGTACGGCACCTTCGCGGCGTCGATCAGCTCGACGTCGGGGGACAGTTCGTCCAGCAGCGCGCGCGGGGCGAGACGGTCGGCCACGACCACGTCGGCCTGGGCCAGGAGCTGACGTCCCCGGACGGTGATCAGGCCGGGATCGCCGGGGCCGCCGCCCACGAGCGCGACGCCGACCGGCTTGGTGCGGTGCCGCCGGGCGTCCACGGTGCCGTCGCGCAGCGCGCCGACGATGGCGTCCCTGATGCCGGCCGCGCGGCGGGGGTCGCCGCCCGCGGTGACCGCCACGCCGACCTCGTCCACCCGTCCGCTGGCGGGGGTCCAGGCCGCGGAGGCGTCCTTGTCGTCCGCCCGCACGCACCAGATGCGCTTGGCCTCTGCCTCTGCGGCCACCGCGGTGTTGACGTCGCGGTGATCGGTGCAGGCGTGCACCAGCCAGGCGCCGTCGCAGTCGCCGACCTCGTACGGCCGCTGCTCCCAGATCACCCGCCCGGCGGCGATGAGGTCGTCCAGCGCCGGGGTGACACTGGGCGAGATCAGGGTCACAGAGGCTCCGGCGTCGAGCAGTGCGGGAACCCGTCGCTGAGCGACGCGTCCGCCGCCGACCACGAGCACACGCCGCCCATCGAGGCGAAGGCCGAGCAGGTAGGGCGCCATGACCCCAGTCTCCCTATTGCGTCAAACGTGCATTGTTAGGAGGCAAACCTACCCGGTGGGCTCGGGCGACATTCACCGGTTGAGACTTGTGAGTCCACGGGCCGGTCCCCGGAGGTCACTCCCTCTTGTCCGCCACACCGGCGGAGTCGAAGGTGGCGACCTCGTGCATGACCCGTGCCGCCGCGCTGACCAGAGGGTGGGCGAGCAGCCCGCCGGTTCCCTCTCCGAGGCGAAGCCGCAGGTCGACGAGTGGTTCGAGGCCCAGATGGGCCAGCGCGGCCGCGTGGCCGGGCTCGGCCGAGCGGTGCCCGGCCAGGCAGTAGCCGATCGCGTCGGGCGCGAGCGCGCCGGCCGCCAGGGCCGCCGCTCCGGCGATCACCCCGTCGAGGATGACCGGCACCCGGGCCGCGGCGGCGCCGAGCACGAAACCGGCGATCGCCGCGTGCTCCAGCCCGCCGACCGCCGCGAGCACGCGCAGCGCCTCGTCCGGCCCGTCCGGTACGGCTTCCGCCTCGGTGATCCCGTTGGCCCGCAGCCCCCGCCGTACGATCTCGATCTTCCGCTCGTAGGTGGCGTCGTCGACGCCGGTCCCCCGCCCGGTGACCCCTGCGGCGGGCCTGCCGGTGAAGGCGCAGATCAGGGCGGCCGACGCGGTGGTGTTCGCGATGCCCATGTCGCCGGTGACCAGGCAGCGCCCGCCCGCCTCGACCAGGTCGCGGGCCACCTCGATCCCCGCCGTCAGGGCGGCGGTGGCCTGCTCCCGCGTCATCGCGGGGCCCTGCGACAGGTCGGCCGTGCCGTACGCCACCTTGCGGGCGAGCAGCAGGGGCGCGGGCGGCAGGTCGGCCGCGACGCCCACGTCCACCACGGTGACCGACGCGCCCACCTGCGCCGCGAAGGCGTTGGCGACGGCTCCTCCCGCCGTGAAGTTGGCCACCATCTGCGCGGTGACCTCCTGCGGCCAGGGACTCACCCCCTGCGCCTGCACGCCGTGGTCGGCGGCGAAGATCGCCAGGGCCGCCGGGGCCGGGAGCGGCGGCGGGCACGTCCCGGCGATGCCGGCGAGCCGAACCGCGACGTCCTCGAGCACCCCGAGCGAGCCGCTCGGCTTGGTGAGCCTGTCCTGGTGGGCCCTTGCCTCCGCCATGGGGCCGGGCTCGACCGGGCGGATGGCGCCGATCGTCTCGCCGAGGGACGTCATGTTCTCTCCTTCTGCGCGGTGGCCTACACCACGCTGGCGACTCCGGGCTGAGCGAGCGGCCCGTCCGGCGCATCGCCGCGGGGTTTGTCCCCCGCCTCGCCGCGGCCGGTCATGCCGATCATGGTATCGGCCTCGATCTCGCCTTCCGTCTCCGGTTCGAAGCCCTCCACGTCGAGCGCCTCCAGCTCCGGCGACTCCAGATCCAGGGACTCCACGTCGAGGGACTCCAGTTCCGGGGAATCGGAGCTCAGCGGCTCGGGGCGGACGGCCCGGATCGTGTTCAGCCGGGGCGCGACGGCGGTCACGAGCCCGGCGCCGGTCCCCGCCGCCGCGGCCACGTCCGGCGCGCGCCCCGCGGGGAACGGCCGGGTCGCGGTCAGCACCGCGGACGGTTCGTGCACGGCCGGCGCCGAGGACTGCCCGCCCCCGGCGAGCGCCTCCTCGTATCTGTCGATCACCACGTCGGCGAGGCCCTCGCAGTCGCCGATCACCTCGGCGCAGCGGATGTCGAGGCCCTCGTGGTTGGCGCCGTACGCCAGCGCCTGCGCCCAGATGCGTTCGAGGACCCCGCCCGCGAACAGCACGTACGGCAGGACGATCACGCGCTTGGCGCCGAGCCTGCGGCAGCGCTCCAGGCCGCCGGGCACGCCGGGGCGGGTGTGCGAGACGTAGGCGGTCTCCACGGTCAGCAGGTCGGGGGCGTGGGTCTCCCAGAACAGCCGCGAGACCCGGTGGACCTCGGCGTTGACGGCGGGGTCGGTGGAGCCGTGCCCGACCAGGACGACCGCGGTCTCGCCGGGCGAGATCTCTGCGGGCGGCTCGTCGGTCACGAACCGCGGCATCTCCGCGCGGGCGTCGGCGAGCCGCTCCGCGAGGAGCTTGAGCACGCGCGGGTCGGGCCCGAGGGGGCGGCCGAGGTCGTATTCGAGCGTCGGGTGCCGCTCCTGCTCGAGAGCCATGGTGCCGGGAATGTCCCCGAGCGCGCGCCGGTCGCCGGTCAGGCTGAGCGGCACCGCGATCAGGTGATGGTGCCCCCGGGCCACGAGCGAGGCGATGGAGTCGCCGAGCGGGGGGCGGGCGTTCGTGATGAAACCACCGCTCACCTCGGCGGGAAGCCCGTCGAGGCGGCAGCGGAGGCGGTGAACGAACCTGCCGAACTCGGCGACGCCGGTCTCATCGTGGGTGCCGTGGCCGATGAGCAGCAGCGGCGGTTTCATCTGGCTGATCTCCCTGCAGTTGACCTGCGTGTCGTTCGCGATCCCTCGCCCCGGTCGGGCCGGCGCCGCCCGCGTGCATGCCGGGGAGGGGTCTCCCGCATCGAGGACGCGCGCTCACCGGCCGGCGGGAGGCTCACGGCTGGCGAGGATAGCCTTACGGCCCTCAATCATGGTGGCCACTTGACCGATGGGCCCAGCGACTAGGGGGATTCTTTACCTATTGCCAGGAAATTTCCCCGTTGAGCATGCCGAACAGGACGGCATCGGCCCAGCCTCCCGGAACCGGCAGCGCCTGCCGCATGATGCCCTCCTCGATGAACCCGGCCTTCCTCGCGACCGCCTGGCTTGCGCGGTTGCCCGTCGCGACCAGCAGGTGGACCCGGTGGAAACCGAGGTCGAACAGGTAGGCCGTGGCCAGCCGCGCGGCCTCCACCGCGTACCCCTTGCGGCGGGCCCACGGCGCGATCCAGTAGCCCAGTTCGGCGTCCCCGCGCTCGTGGTCCTCGCGCTGCACGCCGATGGCTCCGGCGAGCCGTTCCCCGTCCTTCGGCTGTATCGCGAAGTTGCCACCATAGCCGGGACCGTTGGCGTGCGCGAGCCGGGTGCACCACTCCAGGGCGCGCTCCAGCGTGTAGCCCTCGGCCCACGTCATCCAGCGGGCGATCTCGGGATCGCCCTTGACCGCGTCCACGACGTCGAACGCGTCCTGGCGGGCGAACGGCCGCAGGACCAGCCGCTCGCTCTCGATCCTGCGGCGCGGCACGAGCCTCTCGTCACCGCGCAGCCGGCCGAAGACCACCAGGTCGCGCGGGCCGTCGTCCTCGAATCCGGCGCCGCGCAGCAGTCCCTCGCGGGTGAAGCCGGCCTTCTCCGCGACCCTTATCGACGCGAGGTTGCCGGCGTCGGCCCGCAGCTCGATCCGGCGCAGCGGGCCCTGCCCGAGCAGGCATCCGGTGAGCCCGCGGACCGCCTCGGTCGCGTATCCCCTGCGGCGGTAGGCGGGATGCACGCCGTACCCCACCTCCGCGGTGCCCGCGCCCCACTGGGCCTTGAAGACGCTGATCGACCCGACCACGCCGTGCCGCGCGTGCATCGCGAGGTGGATGCCCTGGCCCGAGCGCCACAACTCGTGCACGCCGTACGACAGCCACTGAGCGATGCCGGACGCGTGCCCGGGCGCGCCCGGCGGCAGCGCGGTGAGGTGCGCGCCGTCCTCGATGATCGCGCGTACCTGGCCCGCGTCCCCGGGGCCGAACGGCCGCAGGATCAGCCGTTCGGTGTTGATCGTCAGCCGCTCGTCGAACAATGCGTCACTCCATCACACAAGCGAGTTTGTCGCCCGCCGCAGATTATGTGGGACATCGGCCTCACCGCTCTCGATGTTTGGGGCAGGCGGTCCGGGTACGAGGCACGTCAGTGACCCTAATCGGGAGGTGAGGTCATGAGTATCCAACGCGGCAGCGACAAGCACGGCCGCCGGCTCGACGAGGAGCAGAAGCACGAGACGCAAGGCCTCGTGCAGGGCGCCGGACGCACCCGGGTCGAGGAGTGGCGCGAGCCCGAGCCGACGCAACAGCCCGAAGAGGACATGTCACCGCCTCGCCGGCACCCGCCCGGCCGCGAGCCCGGCACGCCGCTCGGCATCACCCCCGCCGATGTGGAGCGCCGCAGCCACCTCGCCACCTGGCTCAGCGACGCCGGCTTCCCCGCCGATCCGGCCAAGCTGCTCGCCCATGCCGAACGCAAGAACGCCCCCGACGCCGTGGTCGACGCCGTACGGCGGCTGCCCGAGATGACCTTCCACAACATCGCGGAGGTGGCCGAGGCACTCGGACTCGGAGTGGAACGCCAGCGCTGGTGAGGAGGGCCCGTGAGACTGGACTTCATCCGCGGGCTGTACGCGCGCAGCGGCCCGTACGCCTCGGTATACGTGGACACCGACCGGTCGTCGGAGGGCGCGTCCAACGTGATCCAGCGCCGGTGGGCCCATCTCAGGGAGCGGCTCGCCGAGGAGGGGGCGCCGCCCTCGGCCCTCGATCCCATCGGCGAGCTGATGCTCGATCCCGTGTGGGCCGCGCCCGGGCGGGCCGCGTTCTCCCGGGAGGGCGAGATCGTGCTCACCGAGCCGCTCGCGCATCGGCCGCGCCGCCAGACCGCGCGGTGGTCGCCGCTCCCCCACGTGGTGCCGCTGCTCGCGCAACGCGGCGAGCACGTCCCGCATCTCGAGGTGCTGGCCGACCGGGCCGGAGGCGACGTCGCCGTCGTGGCCGACGGGCGGCGGCGCGAGCTGACCGTGGAGGCGGCGGAAGGGCCGATCCAGAAGACCGGCGCGGGCGGCTGGTCGCAGGGCAACTTCGAGCGGGAGGTCGAGGAGACCTGGCGCCGCAACGCCGTGGCCGTCGCCGAAGTCGTGGAGAAGGAGGCGCACGGCATCGGCGCGCAGGTCGTGGTGCTGGCCGGTGATCCCAAGGCCCGCGCGCTCGTGACCGACTACCTCGGCAAGGACGTCGTACGACGGCTGACCGTGGCCGAGCACGGCAGCCGCGCCCCGGGCGCCGACCTGGAACACTTCCGGCGGGAGGTCGAAGGGGCCTGCCGGGCCTGGACCGACCGGCGCTGCGAGGAGCTGCTGAACACCTACGCGGCGGGCAACGCGGTCACCGGCCTGACGGAGACGGCCCGCGCGCTGCGCGACCGGCGGGTGGGGGCGGTGCTGATGCACGACGACCCGTCCTCCACGGCCACGATGTGGATCGGGCCCGAGCCCACCCAGTTGTCCACCGACCCGGCGGAGCTGGCCGCCTGGGGCGTCGAGGAGCCCGTGCGGGAACGCGTGGACTCCGCCCTCGCCCGGGCGGTGGCCGCGACCGACGCCGAGCTGTGGTTCGTCCCGCGCCTGGAATCACCCGACGGGATCGGCGCGCTGCTGCGCTTCTGACTCGCGGGGCGCCGGCGGGATCCGGACGGCTCCGGGCGGACTCCGGGAACTCGGGTACTCGGGTACTCGGGCGGATTCAGGCGGACTCGGGCGGAGGCTCAGGTCACGATCAGCACGTGGAGCGTGCGGGGCCCGTGGACGCCCTCGACCCGGTTGAGCTCGATGTCGCTGGTCGCCGAGGGGCCGCTGATCCAGGTGAGGGGACGCGCGGGGTCGAGCCGGGCGACGGCGTCCGGCACCCCGGCGACGATCTGGGCGGCCCGCACCACGCACAGGTGATAGTCGGGCACGAGTGTGAGCGCCCGCCTGCCCTGGCCGGGCCCGGCGTCGAGGACGATCGTGCCGGTCTCCGCGACGGCGACCGCGCAGGTGGTGAGCACGCCGTCCACGGCGTCGAGGCCGGCGGCGCTCAGCGGCGGGTCGTCGGCGACCGTCTCCACGTCCGCGGCGGCGAGCCACGACGCGGGGAACCCGGCGGGCACGACGACCCGCCGCGCCCCGCGCTCCGTGAGGGACCGCGCGACGCGCCCGGCCACGCCCGCCTCGTCCACGAGGTGGACCACGGCGCGGTAGTCGCGGACCCGCTGCTCGAACAGGCGGATGTCGCCCGGCGCCGGTGAAGGCCCGCGGTAGGCGCGGGTGATCTCGACGTCGGGCACGCCCGCCAGGGCGCGGCGGACCCGGGCGAGGATCAGGTCGCGGGAGCTCATCGGCGTCCTCCGTCCGTGCGGTCCCACCATTCGCGGAACGACTCTCCCGGCACCTCGGGAAGGTCCCTGGTGTCGGTCCACCCGGCGAGCGGCCCCGGCAGCCGCCGGGGCACGAACCGGCGCAGCCGTCCCCCGGCCCGCTGCAGACGCGCCAGCCGTCCCGACCGTTCGAACACCCATCCGGCCGCCGCCATCCCGGCGCGCTCCGGCCAGGGGTGGTGGGCCCGGGCCCGCAGCTCAACCAGCACGGACGGGATGTCGATGGCCACCGGGCAGACCTCGTAGCAGGCGCCGCACAGCGAGGAGGCGTACGGCAGCGAGCGGTCCAGCTCGGAGCCCATGCCGCGAAGCTGCGGCGTCAGGATCGCCCCGATCGGCCCGGGATAGACCGACCCGTACGCGTGGCCGCCCGTCCGTTCGTACACGGGGCAGACGTTGAGGCAGGCCGAGCAGCGGATGCAGCGCAGCGCCTGCCGCCCGACCTCGTCGGCGAGGACGCCGGTGCGGCCGTTGTCGAGCAGCACGAGGTGGAACTCCTGGCCCTCCGTCGCGCCGGTCCACGTCGAGGTGTAGGGGTTCATCCGCTCCCCGGTCGAGCTGCGCGGCAGGAGCTGGAGGAAGACCTCCAGGTCGCGCCAGGCCGGGAGCACCTTCTCGATGCCGACCACGCTGATCAGCGTGCGCGGCAGCGTGAGGCACATGCGGCCGTTGCCCTCGGACTCCAGCACGACCAGCGTGCCGGTCTCGGCGATCGCGAAGTTGGCCCCGGAGATCGCCACCTTCGTCTTCAGGAAGCGCTCGCGCAGGTGGAGCCGGGCCGCCTCGGCCAGCGCCGCGGGGTCGTCGGTCAGATCGTCGGGGGCGGGGCGGCCCCAGTCGGCCATGTGCTCGGCGAAGACCTCCCGGATCTCCGCGCGGTTGCGGTGGATCGCCGGGACGAGGATGTGCGAGGGCCGGTCGTCGCCCAGCTGCACGATGAGCTCGGCGAGGTCGGTCTCGTACGCGGTGATGCCCTGCTCCAGCAGCGCCTCGTTGAGGCCGATCTCCTGGGTGGCCATCGACTTGACCTTGACGACCTCCGTCTCGCCCGTGGCCTTCACCAGGTCGGCGACGATCCGGTTGGCCTCCGCCGCGTCTGCGGCCCAATGCACGTGGCCTCCGGCCGCCGTGACGGCCTCCTCCAGCTGGATCAGGTATCTGTCGAGGTTGCGGAGCGTGTGCTCCTTGATCGCCCGGCCGGCCTCGCGCAGCCCGGCCCAGTCGGGCGCCTCCGCGACGACGCTCGCCCGCCTGGCCCTGATGGTCCGAGTCGCCTTGCGCAGGTTGAACCGCAGCTGCGAGTCCCGCAGGGCTCTCGCGGCGTTGCGCGGGAAGGGCCGGGTCGCCGGCATGCCGAGGAAGGTGACGCTCATCGGACCCCCGCCGTCTCGGTCGAGCAGAGGATCTCGGCCAGGTGCATCACCCGTACGCCCGACTTCTGCCGGCCGAGCATGCCGCCGATGTGCATGAGGCACGAGTTGTCGGCAGCGCACAGCACCTCGGCGCCGGTGTCGAGGACGGCGCGCACCTTGTCGGCGCACATCGCCGCCGACACGCCGGCGTTCTTGAGCGCGAAGGTGCCGCCGAAGCCGCAGCACTCCTCCGCGCCCGGCAGCGGCACCAGGTCGATCCCCCTGACCTGGCGTAACAGCGTCAGCGGGCGGTCGCCCAGATGGATGCCGCGCAGGGAGTGGCACGTCGGGTGGTAGGTGACCCGGTGCGGGAAGTAGGCCCCCACGTCGGTCACCCCCAGCACGTCGGCCAGGAACTCGGTCAGCTCGTAGGTCCTGGGCACGACCCGCGCCACCGCGTCGGCGAAAGGACCGGACGACCCGGCCAGCTTCGGGTACTGCTCGCGGATCATGGCCGCGCACGAGCCCGAGGGGACGACGACCGCGTCGTAGCCGCGCAACGCCGCCACGCTGCGCCGGGCCAGCCGTACGGCCTCGTCCCGGTAGCCGGTGTTGGCGTGCATCTGCCCGCAGCAGGTCTGGGCGCGGGGGAAGTCGGCTTCGACGCCGAGGCGGCGCAGCAGGCGCACGACCGCCCGCCCGGTGTCCGGGAAGAGTGTGTCGTTGACGCAGGTGACGAACAGGGCTACCCGCACGTGCCCTCCCGGCGTGTATGGTCAGACCAAATATGGTCAGACCATACATCCTGGTTCGCCCCGGGCGACATCGGCATCGTGAGGAGCCGCGGTGACCACCGAAGAACGCCGGCGTCCGGACGCCCGCCCGCGCGCCTTCGAGGAGGTGCTCGCCCGCATCGAGGAGCGGATCACGGCCGACGGCCTGACCGTGGGCGACCGCCTGCCGGGCGAACGGCAACTCGCCGAGCAGCTCGGGGTCGGCCGGTCGTCGGTCCGGGAGGCGCTGCGCGTGCTGGAGACCCTCGGCGTGGTCACGCCGCAGGCGGGCCGGGGCCCGGACGCCGGGGCTGTGCTCACCTCCCGCCCGGGAAGCGCGCTCACCGACCTGTTCCGGCTGCATCTCGGCCTCGCCACGCTCTCGATGCGCGAGGTGATCGACACCCGACTGATGATCGAGCAGTGGGCCGCGGCCCGGGCGGCGGCGGCTCCCGCGCCGGTGACTTCCGGGCCTGCGGCTTCCGGGCCTGCGGCTTCCGGGCCTGCGGCTTCCGGGCCGGACAGGCGAACGGCGACGGCGCGGATGGCGGAGGCGATCGCGGCCATGGACGCCGCCCGCGAGCCCGCCGAGTTCGTCGAGCACGACATCGCGTTCCACCTGGCCCTTGCCGAGGCGTCGGGCAACCGGCTGACCGTGGCGGTCATGCGGGCGCTGCGCGACGTCCTGCGCCGCTACGCCGTGGACGCCGTCGTACGGCTCGGCGACACCGGCGGTCTGCAGGACGACCATCGGCGCATCCACCGGGCGATCGAGGACGGCGACGCCGGAGCCGCGGCGGCCGCGGTCGCCGCGCACCTGGCCCGCGCCTATCCGGATTCCGGCCTCCCCGCATAGAACGTGTTCCCATCGGCTCGTCGCCGATGAGGCACGGGCGGAGCCGTCAAGGATCGCGGTCCCGGATTCTTCGCGAATCCCTCCGCCAGGCTCCGCAACGGTGGCCGGTTCGCCGTCGCGGCGCACACCGGCATTCCCTTCAAGAATGCGCCGGCTCCTGAGATCCTTCCACGAGGATGGGCATTCTTCGCAGAAGATTCAGCATATATCGCTTATGCGAGAAGCGAGAATGAATGGCGGAGCGCGACGACGTCTCCTCACGTGATTCCGCCGCAACGCGCGGACTGCGACCAGGCCGGCGCCGTACCGGCCGTGCCCCTGCTTCCGATTGCGCCCCTGCTTCCGATTGCGGGGGCCGAGGCGACGACACGAGGACCGGGAAGCAGCCGCCGAGTGCGGCCGGGACCGGCGACGGAAACAGCCACCGAGCGTGGCGCCGCAATCACGATTTACGCTCGATATATTCATATAGTTTTTATCTAGTCGCCGGTGCTACCCTCCCGGTCAAGGGGATATAAACCTCCCCTTGACCGGCACGACAACCAGCTTCGCAATGCGAAGACCAGAACGCACGCCAGGAAGGGAATCGTGAGATTTCTCCTCTTAGGTCATATGGAGATTCACCGGAACGACGGCACTCCTGTTCATCTCGCACGGCTGAAAGTACGTCAGCTTCTGGCCCTGATGCTGCTCAATTCGGGGGTCGCCCTGACAGTCGACCGCATTGTGACGATGCTGTGGAGCGACCTGCCGCCAGTCTCCGCCAGGGGCAACGTGAAGACATATGTCTCGATGCTCCGGGAGAAACTCGCCGGCACCGGCGCCTCATTGGTCACCGTGCCGAACGGCTATCGGCTCGACCTCTCCCCCGGGCATCTCGACGTCGCGTCGTTCGACGCGCTTCGCGAACTGGGGACCATGAGCATCGCCGGCGGGGACGACGAGGCGGCGGTCGGGCATCTGGGCGACGCCTTACGCCTGTGGCGCGGATCCGCGTTGCAGGACATCGTCGAGGGCTCGGACGTGCTGAGCAGCATGGCGGAGCTGCTGAACGAGCGGCGGATCACGGTCGTCAGAACGCTGGCGTCCACGCTCCTGCGGCTCGGCCGCGGCCCCGAGGCGATCGACCATCTTCGAGTCGCGGTCTCCGGCAACCCGGTCAACGAGAGCCTGTGGGGCGACCTCATGGTCGCGCTCTGCCAGGAGGGGCGCCGCGGTGACGCGTTGATGGCGTACGCGCAGTGCCGGGCCGTCCTGTCGGAGGCGCTCGGAGCCGAGCCGAGCCACCACCTGGCGTCCCTGCACCAGAGGATCCTCATCACCGACACGGTCCCGGCGGGCGTGCTCACCGCTTCGCCGTCTCGGTGACTTCGGCGGACGACGGCGGCGGCCGACGGGAGTCCGGCGGGAGTCCGGCGGGAGTCCGGCACGGCGGCCCCGGCAGGAGACGGAGCGGCCCTTGCGCGGACTCCTCGTCACCAGCCTCATCCTGCTCTCTCTGCAAGCGGCACTCATGGTCTACGGCCTGACGGCGAGCCCTGACACGGTCCCGGCTCACTTCGACAGCGGAGGGCAGGTCACGGAGACCGGTTCGAAATGGCAGGTCTTCCCCGGCCCCGTGCTCGCGAGCGTCATCGTCGTCGCCGCCGCGTATTCGTCGGCGAGGAACACCGGCTTCGGGCGCAGGCCCGGACGGTCACGGCGCCTGTTCGGGACTATCTGGATCGGTGTGGTCGCCGCGCTCACGCTGGCCGAGGCCATCCTGGTCATCGCGATCGGCACGGCGCTCGTCTCCCGATAGCGGGGCCCGCCGCCCGCGACCTCCCGGCGGCCGGCCCTCGTTCCCCTCGTCCGCTTCGGACGGCCGAGCGCTGTCCCGGCTCTGGCCCGTCCGCATAGAACGTGTTCTAATCACGCGTGTGGCCGACGATCTGAGACTCGGGCTCAACCTTGGTTACTGGCAGCGAGACCCCGCCGACGCCACCGATCTCGTGCTGACCGCCGAGCGGCTCGGCTACGACTCGGTGTGGACCGCGGAGGCGTACGGCAGCGACGCGTTCACCCCGCTGGCCTGGTACGGCGCGAGGACCAGCCGCATCAGGCTCGGCACCAGCGTGGCCCAGTTGTCCGCCCGCCCCCCGGTGACCACGGCGATGACCGCGATGACGCTCGACCACCTGACCGGCGGGCGGCTGCTGCTCGGCGTCGGCGCCTCGGGCCCGCAGGTCGTCGAGGGCTGGTACGGCCAGCCGTTCACCGCGCCGCTCGCCCGGACCCGCGAGTACGTCGAGATCATGTGCAAGGTGTGGCGGCGGGAGGAGCCGGTGACGAACCCGGGCCCGCACTATCCGCTGCCACTCCCCGGCGGCCTCGGCAAGCCGCTCAAGCTGATCACTCATCCGTTGCGGCCCGGCATCCCGGTCTACCTGGGCGCCGAGGGCCCGAAGAACGTCGCGCTCGCCGCCGAGATCGGGCAGGGCTGGCTGCCGCTGTTCGCCTTCCCGGAGAAGATCGAGGCGATGTACGGCGACGCGCTGGCCGGCGCGAAGCCCGGCTTCGACGTCGCCGCCATGGTCATGGTGGTCGTCACCGACGACCTGCGGGCCGCGCTGGACGGCGTGAAGATGATGCTGACGCTCTACATCGGCGGCATGGGGGCGAAGACCCGCAACTTCCACGCGGACATCATCGGCCGCATGGGGTACGCCGAGCAGGCCCGCCGCATCCAGGAGCTGTATCTGAGCGGCCGCCGCGACGAGGCGTTCGCCGCGATCCCCGACGAGCTGGCGGACGGCATCGCGCTGCTCGGGCCGCTCGGCCGCATCCGGGAGCGGCTTGACCTGTGGCGGCGTAGCCCGGTCACCACGCTGCTCGTCATGGGCCCCCGCGACGAGCCCACGCTCAGAGCCGTACGGGATCTGGTCCTCGGCTGAACGCGGCCCGCTCGGCGGCAGCGGCGGCGAAGGCCAGCACCAGCGGGTGCGGCTGCCGTTCGGCCAGCTCGGGCTGGAACAGCGTGACGAGGTAGAAGGGGTGGCCGGGCAGCTCGGCCACCCGCGCCTCGCCCTCGTCGTCGTGCCCGGTGAAGCGCAGGCCTGATGCCGCTCGACCGCCTGCGCGCGGTGGCACGGCTCGACGGGCTGCGGCCCGGCATCCGCTACGAGGGCCACGATCCGGCCGTCGCGGCGCGCCTGGCCGCGGCCGGGCACGGCCTGACCCTGCTGCCCGCGTCCGCCGCGTCGTGCGGGGTGCCGGTGCCGCTGGCAGCGCCGAGGATCGTCCACCGGGTCGAGCTGGTGCACGCGGCCCTTCCGCCGGGCCCCGCCGCCGAGGTCGTCCGCGCGCTCACGTCCTGAGCGACAGGTCGCCCACCGCGTCGGCGTAGTAGTCCGACCCGCCGAGGTGGAAGACGATCTGGCGGAGCGTCCAGCCCGCGCCGGGCGAGCGGTCGAGCTGGTCCGGGGTCAGCGTTTCCAGGCGTGCCGTCCAGATCCGGGCGAGCCGGGTGAGCCTGCTGCGGGCCTCGTCGAGGTCCTGCCCGGTGAACGGGGCGAGGTCGGCCGCAGTGGTGATCATTGAGCCGTGCCAGTGGTCGGGCAGCGGCACGCGACCGGCCAGCCGGTCCTCGACCTCCGCCAGGTGGTCGACGAGATGGTCGGCCACCCTCCTGATCGCCTTATGCGGGGTGTAGATCCGGTCGCCCGACGGCACGGGACGGCCGTCCCAGGCGGTCCAGGTCGCCGCCAGGCGGAGCACGTGGTCGATCATCTCGGTCACGACCCGCGTGGGCTCGCGGTCGTCGGTCGGCGGGGCATCGGTCATGTGCGGCCTCCGGGAGTGCGAGGGGTTGTTCGCGCAGGCTAGGGCCGCGGTGTTTTCATGTCCGCCGAAACGTCCCGGCGGGCGTTCTCCGGAGATGAGCGCGAACCGGTCCTGCTGCCCGGGGCCGGACCGGATTAACGAGATCGCGGACGGGATAAGAGTGAGACAGGTCACGCACCCGGCGCGGGGGGAGAACGAATGCGGTCCACGTCGTCAGCGGTGAGCCGGGCGGCCGCCGGCGTGTACGCGGCCCTCGCCGCCCAGGTCGTCTCGGTGGCCGCGCTCGCCGTGTTCGAAGAGGCCCGGGGCAGGCGGTTGGCCTCGCAGATCGCCGCCTTCGGCGGCGACCCCGCCTCTCCCGCCGCGCGGGCCGTCAGCGGCGCGGCCACGACGTTCGCCGTGCTGGTCCTGGCGCTTCTCATCGCCACCGCGACCGCCGCGCTCGCCTATCTGTCCTGGCTGCGGCAGGTGCGCCCGGCCACGCCGCCCGCCGTGCTCGCGGCGGCGTGCCTCGTGCCGGGGGTGAATCTCGTGGCCCCGCCGTTCCTGGCCGACCTGGCCTGGCGTGCGGCTCCCGCGCCGCGGCACGGTCGCCCGGCGGACGGTACGCGGCGGGAGAACGGCTCGGTCGTCGCGAGGAGCACCACGGGCAACACCACGGGCAACGACACGGGCGGCATCACCGTGCCCGCGCCCCGGGGCCGCGACCGGGGGGAGCCGGGCGACGGCTCCGCCGAGCGCACCCGGTGGCTGGCGATCCTCGCCTGCTGGTGGGTGAGCTGGCTGGCGGCGCTCGGGCTGGTGTTCGCCGGCCCGGCCGGGGACGGGCTGACCGGCCTCGGGATGCCCCAGGCCGCCGCGGTCGCCGTCGCGGCGCTCCTGTGCGCCTCGACCGTCCGCGAGATCACGGCCCGGCACACCGGCGCCGGGCGTGGGCGGACGGACGGATCCGCCCTTCCGCGTCCGATTCGCCTCGGTCACGCCGAACGGCCCTCCGGCGTGCCCACCGCGGCGGGAAGCCGGACGGCGGGGCTCCCGGGCGCTGGGCGGAATCACCGGCCGGGCGGCGGTCCCGCGCTGCCGGAGCCGGCGTGCCAGAGCCGCCGCTGGGGCTCGGACGGACGGCACAGGAACCGCCCCTCGCGCAAGGCCGGCGGGGCGCCGTTGTCGGAGTAGGGCGACATTTCGGCAGCGGTTGCCGTACTCGATGGGCCGCGGCCCGGCATCCGCTACCAGGGCCGCGACGCGACCGTCGCCGCGCGCCTGGCCGCGGACGGGGACGGCCTGACCCTGCTGCCCGCGTCCGCCGCGCCAAGCGCGAGCACACCTGCCCGGCGGGCCGATCGCGGCGGTGTGGGACAACCAGGGTGCGCACGTCGGGCCGACCATGCGTGCCTTTCGTCGAGGCGCACGCGTGGCTGACCGTCTTCCGCCTGCCCGCCCACGCCCCGAGCTCAACCCGGCCGGGGGGTGTGGGCCGACCTCGGCTTTCCAGCCTCGGTATCGCCCTTTCGGTGAATGGCGCCTCTCGCGGGCCGGGCCGGCTTGTCGTGCCGCTGACGAGCCGAGATCTCTTACGTCAGACAGGGTTCACATCGTGGTCATCCGACGCATGATCGCCGTCAGTTGAACAGCGATACCTTTCCACGGGTAGCCATTGTCCCGATATATACCACAGTTATCCATACCCGCAAAATGCTCATCTTTCAGGTGGAATATGTATCGCACACGCCGATTAGCATTATCGTCCCGTCGTGTCCTTATTTCCGTGCTGTCCATCGTGGTGGCCACTGCGATGGTGGTGTCCCTCGCTCCCGTAACTCCGGCGCGAGCGGCGGCCCGGGACCTCACCATCACACTCAACGCCTCCGACCTCGGGGTGACCCCTTCCGTCCTTCGGGACATGGTCCCGGAGATGCAGGCGGAGATCAGAGAGCACGGCGGACTGGGCGACACGCTCAAGGAGGCGGTCGCGGACAGCCCGACCCCCGTGAGTCCCACCGTCGACACCTCGGTGTGGCCGAATTTCGGCGGCACGGTGAACGTGACTCCCGACGGCGCCGGCCTGGTCCTCACCATCCCGGCCGCGGAGATAACCACCTCCAGCTTCTGGCAGCAGGTCGCCACCACGGCGATCGCCTGGGTCGTCGGATACGGGCTCAGGATGCTGTGCATCGCGTCCTTCACAGCCAGCGGGGTGCTCGCCGCGACCATCCCGCTGATCTGCACCCCCCTTCAAACCACCGTCACCGGCATCATGGCGGCGCTCGTGTCGCACGCGTTCGCGGGAGACCTGGGCTCCCCTGAGGCGACCAGGGACATCATCATCGCCGGGATACTCGGACTGGCCGGGGGCTACATCTGGGAGAGATACCTCTCTCCGTGGGCGAAGGCCAATCTCGCCGATGCCATCAAGAGGGCCGGCACCTGGATCAGGTCCCAGGTGCCATGGGTCGACTCCTGGTTCGGAGGCGTGGTCGCCCAGAGGGTGGAGCAGCTCGGCTGGCGGTTCCAGGAGCTGGAAGACCTCATCGCCGAAGAGACGGCGGCATGGGCCGGGGTTTCCTCGAACCTTCAGCGGAATCTGCGGATCATGGCGCTGGGCGACTCGATCACGTACGGCGCGGGCAGTTCGAACGGAGGCGGTTACCGGCCGGCTCTCAGCACCATGTTGAGAGAAGACGGGGCCACCGTCACGTTCGTCGGCTCACAGCACTCGGGCCCGGCGCCCGACGCCCACGAGGGGCACTCCGGCTGGACGATCTCCCAGATCGCCGGCATCACGGACTCGGCGATGGCCACGTATCGGCCCAACGTGGTGCTGCTGCACATCGGCACCAACGACATGAACAACAACGACAACCCGGACGGCGCGCCGGCCAGGCTCGGCGGCCTCATCGACCAGATCTTCCGGGCCGACCCCAATGTGACCCTCCTGGTCTCGACCATCGTCCCGTCCAACTGGGGGCCGACCCAGGAGCGGATCCTGCGGTTCAACAAGGCGCTCCGGTCGGAGATCGGGGCGCGGTGGGTCGCCGGCAAGCACGTCTACATGGTCAATATGAACCCGGTGACGCTCACCGATCTGGCCGACCTCCTGCACCCCAACGACTCCGGCTACCTGAAGATGGCGGCATTGTTCTACCGCGGCCTGGTGGACGTGGGGCGGGCCGGATGGATAGCGGCATCCGACGGCGGGACCCCGGCCGGCGGCCCCGTCAGGGGCTGGTTTCCCCAGAACACGATCGCGTCCGGGACCTTCGGCGGAGCCACCGGCAGAGTCGTCTACGCCGACATCGACGGTGACCATAAGGCCGACTACCTCCAGGTCAACTCCAACGGCTCCGTCCAGGCCTGGCTGAACGGCGGCCCCAACCCCAAGGAGCCCACTGGCAGCGACTGGTACTGGTGGCCGCAGGGCACCATCGCCGGCGGCGTCGGCGCACCCGGCGGCAACATCCGCTTCGCCGACCTCAACGGCGACGGCAAGGCCGACTACGTGAAAGTCAATGACGACAGCTCGGTGCAGGCCTGGCTGAACGGCGGCCCCAACCCCAAGGAGCCCACTGGCAGCGACTGGCTCTGGTGGCCGCAAGGCACCATCGCCGGCGGCGTCGGCGCACCCGGCAGCCGTATCCGCTTCGCCGACCTCAACGGCGACGGCAAGGCCGACTACGTGAAAGTCAATGACGACAGCTCGGTGCAGGCCTGGCTGAACGGCGGCCCCAACCCCAAGGAGCCCACTGGCAGCGACTGGCTCTGGTGGCCGCAAGGCACCATCGCCAGTGGCGTCGGCGCACCCGGCAGCCGTATCCGCTTCGCCCCGCTCTACGGGACCCGGTCCGCCGACTACATCCTCATGGGCGACGACAGCTCCGTTCAGGTCTGGCAGAACGGCGGCCCCAAGCCCAGCGGCGGCGACTGGTACTGGTTCCCCGGCGGGCAGATCGCCAGCGGTGTCGGCGTCGACGGCACCCGGATCCAGTTCGCCGACCTCAACGCCGACGGCCGGGCCGACTACCTCGACGTCGACCCCCAGACCGGCTCCACCCGGGCCTGGATCAACTTCGGCTGAACACACGGCGGGACCGGACAGCGCTGTCCGGTCCCGCACCCGGAAGCGCCGGGAAGACAACACCGGCAGGGCGGGGAGGATCACCGGCCGGGCGGCGGGCCCGAGCTGCCGGAGCTGGCGTGCCAGAGCCGCCGCTGGGGCTCCTCCGGATGGCCGAGGAACCGCCCCTCGCGCACGGCCGGCGGGGCGCCGTTGTCGGAGTAGGGCGACACCCGGAAGCCGTTGCCGTACTCGATGGGACGTCCGCCCACTCCGGCGCCGGGCACGGGCACCTCGCTGATCACGGCGCGTACGGCGTCGAGCCCCTGCGTGCGCCACACGCGGTCGAGGTCGGCGAGGTTCCAGCAGTGCACGGCGCGCAGCGAGACCGCCCTGACCCCGGTGCGCCGCACCACTCCCCTGGCGGCCAGCAGCCACGACCCGAACACGGTCGCCGCCGTGTGCGCCTGCACCGACTCGAAGAACGTCAGGTCGATCGGGCCGGTGGAGTCGTCGATGGTGGTGAAGACGACCCGCTGCCCCGACCGCACGGCGGGCGTCTGGGTGGCGACCTTGACCCCCGCGACCAGGATCTCCGCGCCGTTGCGGTGCCGGAGCAGGTCCCTGGCCCGCGTCACGCCGAGCGCGTCGAGCAGGCCGCTGTAGAAGTCCATGACGTGGCGGCTCACGTCCATGCCGAGGATCGCCAGCTCGGCCTCGACGGCCTCGGCCTCGGTCATCTCCGGCAGCTCGCCGGGCGTGACCCGCTCGGTGAACCCCATCGGGAGCTGCCCCGCCGCGCCCACCGGAGAGCCTCGGTCGAGCGCGCCGACCTGGGCGATCAGGTCGCGCCTGGTCAGTCGTCCCGGCCGCCAGCGCGGCTCTCCCGGCCGCAGGCCGTGCAGCGCGTCGAACCCGCCGACCTCCACGATCCGCTCGGCGACCGGACGTGAGGGCCTGGCCCGCTCCCAGAAGTCGGCCAGCGAGGTGTACGGCCGGCTGGCGACCATCCGGTCCACCTCGGCCTCGCTCACCCCCCGGACGGCCGAGAACGGCACCCGCAGGCCGTATCCGCGGCCGTATCCGCCGGGGCGGTTTTCCTCCGCCGGTCCCGTACGCTCGACCAGCCAGGTCTTCCCCGAACGGTTGACGTCGAGGGGCAGGACGTCCACCCCGCACTGCCGGGCCTCGTCGAGGATGACCCGGCTCGGGTACATGCCGGGGTCGTGGGTGAGCACGCCCGCGAGGAACGCGGCCGTGTGGTGCCGCTTGAGCCAGGCCGACTGGTAGGTGGGCAGCGCGAACGCCGCCGCGTGCGCCTTGCAGAACCCGAACCCGCCGAACGCGTCGAGCACCTTCCACGCCCGCTCGACGACGTCGGGGGCATAGCCGTTCTCCCGGGCGAGCGGCACGAACCAGGCCCGCACGGCCTCGCGGCCCTCCGGCGTCCCGAGGGCGCGGCGGGCCCGGTCGGCCTCCGACAGCCCCGACCCCGTCATGATGTCGATGACCTTCATCACCTGCTCGTGGAAGACGACCACCCCGTTGGTCTCCCTGAGCGCCTCGCGAAGCGACTCGTGCGGGTAATGCGTCTCGCGGAAGCCGTGCCTGGTCTCCAGGTAAGGCGTGACCATGTCGGAGTTGACCGGTCCCGGGCGGAACAGCGAGATGTCCACGATCAGGTCGTGCATCGTGCGCGGCTCCAGCTTGGCGACCAGCTCGCGCTGCCCCGGCGACTCGATCTGGAAGCAGCCGATCGTGCGGCTGAGGCGGATCATGTCGTAGGTCTCGGTGTCGTCGCGTGGCACGGCGTCCAGGTCGATCTTCCGGTTCTCGACCCGTTCGACCTCCTGGAGGGCGTAGGCGAGCGCCGACTGCATGCGCACGCCGAGCACGTCGAGCTTGAGCAGGCCCGCCTCCTCGACGTCGTCCTTGTCGAACTGCGACATCGGGAACTCCAGCAGGCTGCGCTCGACCGGCGTGCGGTCGCGCAGCGTGGAGTTGCCGATCAGCACGCCGCAGGGGTGCAGCGCGATGTGCCGGGGCAGCCCGTCGAGCCGCTCGGCCAGGCGGAACACGGTCTCCAGCGACCGGTCGTTCAGCCCGCTGTCGCGCAGCTCCGGCAGGTCGGACAGCGCGGCCCTGATCTGCCTGGCCCGCACCTGCGGGAACGCCTTGGCGATGACGTCGACCTCGTGCGGCGGCAGGCCCATGGCGGCGCCGACGTCCCTGATCGCGCTGCGGGCGCGGTAGGTCTCCATCATCGACACGCAGGCCACCCGATCCTCGCCGTACCGGCCGAGGATCGCGCGGTAGCAGTCGAGGCGCCGGGCCGACTCCACGTCGATGTCGATGTCGGGCAGGCCCTTGCGGCCCTCCGACAGGAAGCGCTCCATCAGCAGGCCGTGTTCGAGCGGGTTCACCTCGCCGATGCCGATCAGGTAGTTGACCAGGCTGCCCGCCCCCGAGCCGCGGATCGCGCACCGCACGCCCATCGCCCGGATCATGTCCGTGATGCCGACGACGGACGTGAAGTAGCCCGACAGCCGCTTCTTCTCGATGACGTGGAGCTCGGCGGCCAGCCGGTCGCGAGCCTCGGCCGAGCGTTCCAGCCCCCGCCGGGCCAGCCCCTCCTCGCAGCGGCGCCGCAGCAGTGGCACCGGGTCCTCGCCGGCCTCCGGCAGGTGGAGCCGGGGCCGCTCGGGGTCGAGCAGGGGCACGATCTCGACGGGATCGAGCACGCAACGCTCGGCGACGCGACGGGTCTCGGCCAGCAGTCGCGCCGCCCGGCCGGTGTCGCCGCCGCAGACCCGCGCGGCCACCCGTGCCATCTCGGCGCCGTCCTTCAGGTACGCGTGGGCCGTGGGGTCGTCCAGATGCCGCCCGTCGAGGGGCACCAGCTTGCGCGCCGCGTCGAGCACGTTGCCCACCTGGTGGTCGGCGGCGTCCAGGTAGCGGACCGCGTTGGTCAGCACGACCGGCACGCCCATCGAGTCGGCCAGCCCGATCATGCGGGCGGCGGTGTTCGCGTCGCGGTAGCCGTACAGGTCGGACACCTCGACGACCAGGTCGGGGACCACCGCGCGCCAGGCGGCAAGCAGGGCGCGGGCCTGGTCGTCGCGCCGCTCGGCCACCGCGCGGCCGACGCCGGAGCGGGGCCCGAGCAGCACGGTCAGCCGCGGCTCCCCGTCCGGGCCGGACGCGTGCTCGGCCACCATCCCCGGCGTGACGTGCGGCTCGCCGCGCTCCCCCGCGTGGTGGGCGGCCGTGACCAGGCGGCACAGCGCGGCCCAGCCGCCGGCGCGCGCGAGCACGACGATCCGCGCCGGCTCGGCCGCCGTCCCCCGGCCGTGCCCGCGCCCATGGCCGTGCCCGGTGCGGCGGCCGGACGGCAGGCCGCCTCCGAACAGGTCGTCCGGCGTCGAAGAGCCCGGTGCGGAAGAGGCGCCGTCGAGGGCGAGATCGACCCCGGCGACCGGGCGGACACCCCTCCCGTGGCACGCGATGACATGCTTGATCGCGCCGTAGAGGCCGTCGCGGTCGGTCAGCGCCAGTGTGTCCATGCCGTGCTCGGCGGCCCGCCGGACGAGGGCGGCCGGGAACGCGGTGCCGTACCGCAGCGAGAAGGCGGACGCCACGTGCAGGTGAGCGAAGGGTTCCGTCACCGGCGTCCCCCCGTCCGTTCCCCGGCCCGTACGGCGTCCCGTCCTCCAGCGGCCCGTCCCCCGGTCGTCGTGGGTGGCTGGAGCGTTCCCATCAGTCCCAGGCCCTCAGCAGGAGCCAGCCGCCGCTGGCGGTGTCGAAGCGCAGTTCATAGGTCCCGACCTCCTTGCCGGCCGCGGCCCCCAGCCGCCAGAACCGCCGCTCGCCGGGATCGGCGTCCGAGGTCTTCCACCATTCTCTGGCGACCACCCAGTGGTCCTGGACCTCGCGGACGGTGTAGAGCCGGTCACGCCAGACGAACTGAGCAGGGTGGCCGTCCCGGACCCACACCTCGATCGGATCGCCGTAAAGTCTGCTCAAGACTCCTTCTCCCTGTGGCTTCCTGGCCACCCGGGGGAAGACGGGCGGATGATTCGGGCAGAAATCGCCGCTGCTTCGAACATACGTTCCCAGGAGATCGAACGCAAGTCAGCACGGCCCGGCAAAGCTGTTCTGGGTGAGCCGCCGGGCAGTTCACGGCCGATGGTCATGGCCCGCCGGGCAGGCGAAGCAGGTAGTCGAGGGCGATACGACTGTGGGCCTCTCCTGAGCGCGTATCCCTCAACATGATCGAGGAAGCGAGACGCGAATGGACCTGAGCACCGCCGTCTGGCGGAAGCCGTCGCGATCTTCCGGTAACGGCGTCAGTGTGTGGAGGTGGCCGCCAACCTGCCGGAGGTGGTGGCGTACGCGACAGCAAGGACCCGGACAGACCCAAGCTGCTCTTCACCCCCACCGAGTGGCTGGCCTTCATCGGCGGCGTCAAGGCCGGCGAGTTCGACTCCCTGGCCTGACCTCCACTTGTCGAAGGCGCCTCTGTCGCGATGCCGCTGCCGATCGCAACACCGTGAGAAGCACGATGGTCCTTCCCCGGTCCTTCCCCGCCGTGAAGGCAACCAGTAGGTGATCCTCCAGGAGATATCCCCTAGAACGACCCGAAGTTCTCGCACTCCCTCCCGCAAGGCTTTGGTGTGGTAGCCATCGAGGAGGTCACCCCCGTTCAACCAGGTAGTCATCGACGGTACGCATGACCCGCTGATAGAACGAGACGGCATTGACCGAGAAGCCCAATGTGTATCTGGACGAGGATGTCCTGAAGGCGCTTCACACGCTGGCCAGGCCCTTTGTCGAGACCACACCGAACGCCGTGCTCCGGCGACTGCTCGTCGAGGGCGACCTGGGCGAGACGCCGGTGGCCGAGAGCACGCCCGAGACCGGCATCGTGCCCGGGTTCGGCGGAGGAGCGGAGTACGAGCGCGAAGGGGTGCTCAAGCATCTGATCGCCAAGGGACTGCTCCGGGCCGGGAGCGCCTTGAGTGGCGCAGGCCCCGTCTCGGTCAGGTCCACTCCGCGACGGTGCTTCCCGGCGGATGTCTCCGTCTCGACAGCGGCGAGATCTTCGAGAAGCCCTCGCCCGCGTGCAAGGCGATCTCTGGTCAGGAGACCGACGGCTGGGCCGCCTGGCACCGGGTCTCCGACGGGAGGAGCCTCAAGACGCTCCGGGAGCTCCTGCTCACGTAGGTCTCTGGGAACGGCTCCCTCATCTCACGGTGTCGCTACGGGTGGTCGCGGCGCACATCCCTGTCGAGAGGATGCCATCGGTCACCCCGCGGATTCCCCGTCCCCGGGTCGACACCCTGGAAGGTGAGAAGCGGATCAGAAGAGCGGGATCTCGGGGTCGGTCTCGGCCGGGTCGTTCACCAGGTTGTAGAGCTTGGTCAGTCCGAGATCCCGCTCCAGCATGAGCAAACTCGGACGCGGTGCAGTTCTTCGCCCACCATCTCCGTTGAGACGCGCCTGTCCGAAAACATTGCCGCAGCTGATGATGTCGGGAACACCACGAGCTTCGTTTTGCGGTCCATACCCTTCGTCCGCGCTCGCATGGGCGCTTACCATCTATCTGGGCTGGAACTCCCCCAGCGGGATCAGCGCACTCTGGAGCTGACGTTGCCCTACCAAACCATGCGTATCGACCTGAACTCCGACCTGGGCGAGGGGTTCGGTCAGTGGAGGCTCGGCGACGACGAGGCGCTGCTGTCGATCGTTACGAGCGCCAACGTCGCCTGCGGTTTCCATGCGGGAGATCCGGTGATCATGCGGCGCACCTGCGAGACCGCGGCCGCGCGCGGAGTCGTGATCGGCGCCCAGGTCGGCTATCGCGACCTGGTGGGCTTCGGGCGGCGCTTCGTCGACGTGCCGCCCGCCGAACTCGCCGACGACGTCATCTACCAGATCGGAGCGCTGGACGCCTTCGCGCGCGTCGCGGGCGCCAGGGTCAGGTACGTCAAACCGCACGGCGCGCTCTACAACGCGATCGTGCATCACGAGGCGCAGGCCGGCGCGGTGGTCGCGGCCGTGCGGGCCTATGATCCCGGGCTGCCCGTGCTCGGCCTCCCCGGCTCGGCGTGGCTGCGCCAGGCCGGCCGCGCCGGTCTCACCACGATCGCGGAATGCTTCGCCGACCGCGCCTACACCCGGGAGGGCACGCTGGTGCCGCGCGGCGTGTCCGGCGCCGTCCTGCACGACCCGGCCCAGGTCGCCGAGCGCAGCGTGCGCATGGCCAGGGGCGAGCCGATCGAGGCCCTCGACGGCACGAAGATCACCGTCACGGCGGACTCGATCTGCGTGCACGGCGACAGCCCCGGCGCCGTCGCCATGGCCGTCGAGGTCCGTGACGCGCTCGAGGCGCACGGCATCGGCGTTGCGTCGTTCGTCGAGGGCGACGGATGAACGCACGGGTGCGCCGCTGCGGCGAACGCGCGGTCCTGGTCGAGCTCGACCGCCTCGAGGAGGTGGTCGCCCTCTACGACGCCCTCGCGGCCGAGCCCCCGCCGGGGGTGGTCGACGTCGTCCCCGCGGCACGGACCGTGCTCGTCCGGTTCGAGCCGCCGGCGTCCCTTGCCGCGGTGGAGTCCGCCGTCCTGGCCGTACGACCGGCCGGGGGACACGGCGCGACGAGCGAGGAAGTGATGATCCCCGTCGTGTACGACGGCGACGACCTCGCCGATGTGGCCGGGCTGACCGGGCTGACCGTACGCGAGGTCGTGGCGGCGCATACCGGAACGCCGTGGACGGTCGCCTTCTGCGGGTTCGCCCCCGGCTTCGGATATCTGATCGGCGGCGACCCCCGGCTGGCCGTGCCCCGGCGGCCGGAGGCGCGCGTACGCGTGCCCGCCGGCGCCGTGGCGCTCGCCGGGGAGTTCAGCGGCGTCTACCCGCGCGAGTCGCCGGGCGGGTGGCAGTTGATCGGGCGCACCGAGACCGTGGTGTGGGACATCGCGGCCGATCCGCCCGCCCTGCTGCGCCCGGGAGTCCGGGTGCGGTTCACGGAGGCCCGGTGAGTGAGGCGACTGTGAGCGCCGGTGGGAGCGAGTCCCGGCGGGCGCTGCTGGTGCTGACTCCCGGCCCGCTCACCACGGTCCAGGATCTCGGGCGGCGCCGGCACAGCCATCTCGGCGTAGGCCGTTCCGGCGCCGCGGACCGCGGCGCGCTGCGGCTGGCCAACCGCCTGCTGGCCAATCCCGAGGACGCGGCCTGCCTGGAGGTCACCCTGGGCGGGCTGCGGGTGCGCGCCACCGGCGACCTGCTCGTGACGCTCACCGGCGCGCCCTGCCCCGCCACCGTCACCGACGCCGGGGGACGCGCGCGCGGCATCGGGCACGCGTCGGTCGAGCGCCTGCCGGACGGAGCCACGCTACGGCTCGGCGAGCCGTCCCGCGGGCTGCGGACCTACCTGGCGGTCCGCGGCGGGATCGACGTCCCGAAGGTGCTGGGGTCACGGGCCACCGACCTGCTCTCGGGGCTCGGCCCGGAGCGCCCGGCGCCCGGGTCGGTGCTGCCGGTCGGGCCGGCGCCGGCGGAGTTTCCCGTCGCCGATCTCGCCCCGGTGCCCGTGCCCGAGTCCGGTGTCCTCCTGCTGGGCGTGATCGCGGGACCGCGCCACGACTGGTTCACGCCCGGGGCGCTGGCCGCCCTGTGCGCCGAGCCGTACGAGGTCACCGCGCGCAGCGACCGGGTGGGCATGCGGCTGCACGGGCCGCGCCTGGAACGCGCGCGCGACGGCGAACTGCCGAGCGAGGGCATGGTTCCGGGCGCACTGCAGGTGCCGCCGTCCGGCCAGCCGACGCTCTTCCTCGCGGATCACCCCGTGACCGGCGGGTACCCCGTGATCGCGGTGCTGCGCGACGACGACGTCGACCGGGCGGCGCAGGCCCGCCCCGGGCAGCGGATCCGTTTCCGAATGACCGGCGGCCGGCGATCGCAGAAGTGACCGCGACCGCCGGTCACGGCCCCCTCGGCGGCATCTCCCGCGGGCCGGCCGGCGAACACCCGCGGATCGCTCCGGTCAGTCTCCGGCGCGGCGGACGAGGGGGTTGGCGGCGGTGGAGTTGCGGATGCTGAAGGTCACGCTGCCGGCGCGGTAACGGTCGTCGGAACACTCGACGGGACGGCCCTCCTGGGTGGTGGTGACACGGCGCTGGCGCAGCAGCGGGCTGCCCCGCCGTACGCCGAGCAGCCGGGCGTCCTCGCTGCCGGCCGCCACCGCGTCGATCAGGTGCTCGCCGTAGGCGAAGACGAGGCCGACCGACTCGTAGAGCTCCTGGGTCACCGACTCGCAGTCGGGGTCGAGCCTCTCGACGGCGGGGGCGATCCAGCCGGCGTAGACGGTGCGCTCGACCAGCACCGGCTCGCCGTCGAGCCGCCGCAGCCGCAGCACGTCGAGCACCTCCTCCCCCGGCTCCAACGACAGCCGTACGGCCTCGGAGGACGAGCACGGGCGGCGGCGGGAGGCCAGCACGGAGCCGCTGGCGCGGTAGCCCATCGACCTCGCCCACTGGGCGAAGCTGTGCAACTCCGCGAAGCTCTGGCTGCGCTCGCTGCCGAGCACGATGCGCCGCGCGCCCTGCCGGGACCCGACCAGCCCTTCGGAGGCGAGCAGGGCGACGGCCTGGCGGACGGTGCCGCGGGCGGCCGCGTACCGAATGGCCAGCTCAGCCTCGGAGGGGAGCTGAGCGCCTATCGGATAGTCCCCCCTGACGATGGCGTCCCGCAGGTCACTCGCGATCTGTTCGTAGCGCGCCATCGTGCTGAGCCCTTCCGTTCACGCGACCGACATCGATATGCGACTTACTACCTATGGCTTGTTTGTACAAGTTCGCTTACGTTCGATCCACGCACCATAGTGGGAGGGACCGTTGTCCACACGTACCGCCGGCCTCGTGGCCGCGCTCACGATAACCACCTCAGTGATCGCGGCGTGCGGCGCCGCCCCCACGACCACCGGCGGCGGCTCGGGGCCGGGCGACTCCACGGCGGCCTCCGCGACCTCCGCCCAGGACTTCGGCGGGCTGGACAAGCTGGTGGAGGCGGCCAAGAAGGAAGGGCAGCTCAACACCATCGCGCTGCCGCCGGACTGGGCCAACTACGGTGAGGTCATCAAGGCGTTCGAGGCCAAGTACGGCATCAAGATCACCAATGACAACCCCGACGGCTCCAGCCAGGACGAGATCAACGCGGTCAAGACCCTCAAGGGCCAGGGCCGCGCCCCCGACGTGCTCGACCTCGGCAGCGCCTTCGCGCTCAGCGGCGCCCAGGAGGGCCTGTTCGCGCCCTACAAGGTGCAGAGCTGGGACAAGATCCCCGACGGGCAGAAGGAGACCGGCGGCGCCTGGTACTACGACTACGGCGGCTACATCTCCATCGGCTGCGACGCCAAGCGGGTCAAGACCTGCCCGCAGACGTTCGCCGACCTGCTCAAGCCCGAATACAAGGGCCAGGTCGCGCTGAACGGCGACCCGACCAAGGCCGGCGCCGCCTTCGCGGGCGTGTACGCCGCCTCGCTCGCCAACAAGGGCTCATTCGACGACATCCAGCCCGGCATCGACTTCTTCAAGAAGCTCAAGCAGAACGGCAACTTCAACCCCGTGGAGGCCACCCCCGCCACGGTCGAGAAGGGCGAGACCCCGATCACCCTCGACTGGGACTACCTGCAGGCCAGCTACGCCAAGGAGTTCGCGTCGAAGGGCGTGGACTGGAAGATCGCCATCCCCGCGGACGGGCAGTACGCCAACTTCTACGCCCAGGCGATCAACAAGTGGGCGCCGCACCCCGCCGCCGCCCGCCTCTGGCAGGAGTTCCTCTACAGCGCCGAGGGCCAGAACCTGTGGCTGAAGGGCTACGCCCGCCCGGTCCTGCTGCCCTCCATGCAGCAGGACGGCAGCGCGGACGCCGCCATGGTCGACCAGCTCCCCAAGGTCGAGGGCACCCCCACGTTCCCCACGCCCGACCAGGTCAACAAGGCCAAGGAGGTCCTGGCGAGCGGGTGGGGCGCGGCGGTCTCGGGCTGAGATCGTGCGCGACAGCCGTACGCGATCGAAGAGCCGGTGGGCGGCCGTGCCGCTGCTGGTCTTCGTCGTCATCGTCTTCGGCGTGCCGATGCTGGTCCTCCTCGGCGGCACGTTCACCAAGGAGGGCACGCTCAGCACCGCGAACCTCACCGAGTCGCTCCAGGGCGCGTACCTGACCGCCCTGCTCGGGAGCGTCAAGATCTCGGCGCTCGTGGCGGTGCTGGGCGGGGTGCTCGGCACCTTCCTCGCCCAGGCCGTGGTGACCTCCAGGTTCCTGGCGCTGCGCGAGGCGGTGCTGACCGCCTCCGGTGTGCTGGCCAACTTCGGCGGCGTGCCGCTGGCCTTCGCCTGGATCGCCACGCTCGGCAACTCGGGCGTCGTCACCACCACGCTCGGCCTCGGCCAGCACGGGTGGAGCCTGTACAACTTCTGGGGTCTCACCCTGGTCTACCTGTACTTCTCCATCCCCCTCCAGGTGCTCACGGTCGTGCCCGCGCTCGACGGGCTGCGCCCGCAGTGGCGTGAGGCCGCGCAGAACAACGGCGCGAGCACCTGGCAGTTCTGGCGGTACGTCGGGATCCCCGTGTTGACCCCGGCGCTGCTCGGCGGGGTCGTGCTGCTGTTCGGCGGCGCGTTCTCGGCCTACGCCACGGCGCAGGCCATGGTCGGGTCCACCGTCCCGCTGGTCACGCTGAAGATCGCCGACGCGCTCACCGGCAACGTCCTGATCGGCCACGAGAACGTCGCGCTGGCCCTCAGCCTCGACATGATCGTGGTCGCGGGCCTGGTCATGGCCGTCTACCTCCCGCTGCAGCGAAGGAGCGCCCGATGGCTCCGCTGACCCCACAGGTGTCCACGCAGCTCGTCCCCGGGCCGGTCGCCGCGCGCGGCGGGCGGCCGAGGCGGCCCCGGGTGTGGCGCGGGGTGGTCCTCGTGATCGCCGCCGTCTACTTCCTCGTCCCGCTGATCGCGTCGTTCGTCTTCACGGTGAAGGTGCCCGATCAGGGCCTCTCGCTCGACGCGTACGGCCAGATCTTCTCGGCGGAGGGCTTCGGCACCAGCCTCCTGCTGTCGCTCGGGCTCGGGGTCGCCACGATCGTGCTCGTGCTGCTGCTGACGCTGCCCGCCGCCGTGGCCGTACGGCTCGGCGCGCCGCGGCTGCGGCCGGTGCTGGAGGTGGTCTGCACGCTGCCGCTGGTGGTGCCGCCGATCACGTTCGTGGCCGGGATCAGCACGGTGCTGCGGTGGGGGCCCGACTATCTGGCGAGCACGCCCTTCTACCAGACGGTCATCGCGCTGCAGAACCCCGGATTCCCGGTGGTGCTCGTGCTCGCCTACGTCGTGCTGGCGCTGCCGTTCGCCTACCGCTCGCTCGACGCGGGCCTGGGCGCGATCGACGTGCGCACCCTGTCGGAGGCGGCCAGGAACCTCGGGGCGTCGTGGCCCCACGTGCTGCTGCGGGTGATCATCCCGAACATGCGGTCGGCGATGGCGAGCGCGTCGTTCCTCACGCTGGCGCTGGTGCTCGGGGAATTCACGATCGCGCGGCTGCTCAGCTTCGAGACCTTCCCCAACTGGATCTACCGGATCTCCGGCTCACAGGCGCAGGTGTCGGTGGCCGTCTCGGTGTTCAGCCTGCTGATCACCTGGCTGCTGCTGCTCGCCCTGTCGACCGCCGGCGCGAGGCAAAGGAGTGGATCATGAACGGGGCCCGGGTCGAGTTCCGCGGCCTGCGGCGGCGGTTCGGCAGCACGGTCGCGCTGGACGGGCTCGACCTCACGGTGGAGCCCGGCGAGCTGATCGCGCTGCTCGGCCCGTCGGGGTGCGGCAAGACCACCGCGCTGCGCTGCCTGGCCGGCTTCGAGCAGCCCGACGAGGGCGAGGTCCTGGTGGACGGCGCCGACATCACGCGCGTGCCGGCCAACCGGCGCGACGCCGGCATGGTCTTCCAGTCCTACAGCCTCTTCCCCAACCTCGACGCGCGCGACAACGTGGGCTTCGGCATGCGGGTGCGCAAGGTGCCCGCCGCCAAGCGGCACGCCCGCGCGCAGGAGCTGCTGGAGCTGGTCGGCCTGCCCTCGGTCGGCGACCGCTACCCCCACCAGCTGTCCGGCGGTCAGCAGCAGCGCGTGGCGCTGGCCCGCGCGCTCGCCCTGGAGCCCAGGGTGCTGCTGCTCGACGAGCCGCTGTCGGCGCTCGACGCCAAGGTGCGGGTCACGCTGCGCGAGGAGATCCGCCGCCTGCAACTCTCCCTCGGCATCACGACGATCTTCGTGACGCACGACCAGGAGGAGGCGCTGTCGATGGCCGACCGGGTCGCCGTGCTGCGCGACGGCCGCCTGGAGCAGGTCGCCGCCCCCGCCACGTTGTACGACCGGCCGGCCACCCCGTTCGTCGCCGAGTTCGTCGGGGCGATGAACCACCTGCCCGGCCTGGTGTCGGGCGACCGCGTGACGGTCCTCGGGCAGACGCTGCCCGTGGACGGCCCGGTGCCGGGCACCGCGCAGGTGGACGTGCTGGTGCGGCCCGAGGCCGTGCTGGTCACCCCCGAAGGCGACGGGATCGTCATGGTGTCGTCGTTCCGCGGCTCCACCGCCCGGCTGCGGGTCCGTTTGGGCGACGGCACCGAGGTGCTGGCGGACGTCCCGGGCCACGAGTCCGCGCGCTTCGCCCCGGGCACCGCCGTACGGGTCGGGCTGGTCGAGCGGCCCGTGCTCGTGTCGGCCCGTTCGGAGGCCGGAGCCGCGGCGGCGGTCCCCGAACCCGATGTCGTCTGACCCGATGTCGTCCGGTGACCGCCCGGCGGCGGTCCTGTTCGACATGGACGGCACGCTGGTGGACACCGAGGGCCTGTGGTGGGACGCCTGCGTGGAGGTCGCGGACGGCCTGGGCCTTTCTCTCGGGGAGGCCGACCGGGAGGCGCTGTTCGGCCTGTCGGTCGAGGACGCCGCCCTGCACATCACCCACGCCCTGCACATCGCCGGGGCTTCAGGGGCGCGGCCCGTCGAGGCCATGCTGACGGACGCGTTCACCACCCGGCTCGAAAGCGGGGTGACCATGCTCCCCGGCGCGGTCGCGCTGCTGGAGGCCCTGCGCGCGGCCGGGATCCCGGCCGGGCTGGTCAGCGCCTCTCCCCGGCCGGTCGTGGACCTGGTGCTCGAGACCGTCGGCGGGCACCGCTTCCGGCTGTCGGTGGCCGCCGGGGACAGCGCCAGGAACAAGCCCGCCCCCGATCCGTACCTGGCCGCCGCCGCGCGGCTCGGCGTCGACCCGGCCGCGTGCGTGGCGATCGAGGACAGCCCGACCGGTGTCGCCTCGGCCCGGTCGGCCGGGTGCGCCGTCATCGTGGTCGGCCCCGCGGGCGCCGTCAGCGGGGTGACGGCGGTGCCGACGCTGGAGAGCGTCGACCTGCCGCTGCTGCGCGGGCTCGTCCCCGATCCCGCGGCGGTCACTCCGCGAACCTAAGTTTCTTCTGGGTATCGTCGCAGCATGAACACCATCAGCACCGTTTGCGACGACCCCAAGGACGTCTACTCCGCCGCCTGCCCGTGCCGCAACATGCTCGATCTGCTGGCCAACAAGTGGAGCGCGCTGGCCCTGGGCGCCCTGGAGGACGGGCCGCAGCGTTTCGGCGCACTGCGGGCCCGGCTCCAGGGCGTCAGCCCCAAGGTGCTGACCCAGACCCTGCGCCGCCTGGAGGACCACGGCCTCGTCCACCGCGACGTGTATCCGGAGGTCCCGCTGCGCGTGGAATACAGCCTCACCCCGCTCGGCCGCGACGCCAACGTCCCGCTCGCCCACCTGCGGACGTGGGTGGAGCGCAACATCGACCGCTTCCCCGACGCCGACTAACGCATTGACCTGGATGGTTCCCGGTGGGTACTCGTATCCCTTGCGGGTAACCAGGCTCCAGCGGGTACCGTCCGATCGTCATCGCGGCCGGCCTGCGATCCACACCGGCCGCCACTGCGCGAGAGGACCGTCATGAGTGAGCACCCGAGCACGAACATTCCCGCCGTCATGCCCGCCGTCGCCTACCGGCGCAGCCTTGCCGTCGACGACCCGGAGAGCCTCCTGGACGTGGAACTGCCGGTGCCCGAGCCCGGCCCGCGCGATCTGCTGGTCCGCGTCGAGGCCGTCGCCGTGAACCCGGTGGATTACAAGGTCCGGCGCAACAGCGATCCGGGCGGCGAGCCCAAGGTGCTCGGCTGGGACGCGGCCGGCACCGTCGTCGCCGTGGGCGATGAGGTGGAGCTGTTCGAGGTCGGCGACGAGGTCTACTACGCCGGTGCGATCGACCGGCCCGGCGCGAACTCCCGCTTCCACGTCGTCGACGAGCGCATCGTCGGCCACAAGCCCGCCACGCTGTCCTTCACCGAGGCCGCCGCGCTGCCGCTGACCTCCCTCACGGCCTGGGAGGGCCTGTTCGAGCGCCTGGGCCTGCGCGGCGACGCTCTCGGCCAGACCGGGACGCTGCTGGTGACCGCGGCCGCGGGCGGCGTCGGCTCCATCGTCGTGCAGCTCGCACGCGCCCTGACCGGGCTCACCGTGATCGGCACGGCCTCCCGCCCCGAGACGGTGGAGTTCGCCCGCAGGATGGGCGCCCACCACGTGGTGGACCACCGCGCCCCGCTGGCCAAGCAGCTGGCCGAGGTCGCGCCTGACGGCGTGGACTACGTCTTCAGCACGACCGGCACCGACCGCAACCTCGCGGCCTACGCCGAGGCGCTCACCCCCTTCGGCCGGATCGTCGCCATCGACGACCACGACTCCCTCGACATCGGCGTGCTCAAGTCGAAGAGCATCGCCTTCCACTGGGAGCTCATGTTCACCCACTCGCTGTTCCGGACCCGCGACCAGGTGAACCAGCACCGCATCCTCGACCGGGTCGCACGGCTCGTCGACGCCGGGGTCGTGACCACCACCGCCACCCGGGACCTCGGCCCGGTCAACGCCGCCAACCTGCGCGAGGCGCACCGGATCCTCGAATCGGGCACCGCGATCGGCAAGATCACTCTCACGGGCTTCTGATCTTTCCGGGCGGATGGACGGGAACAACGGACAAGGCCCGGCCGGTTGGGGACGACAGGAGCCGACCCGAAGACAACAGGAGCCGCGCATGCATGCCATCGTCATCCCCGCCTACGGTGATTCCTCGGTGCTGGAGTACGCCGAGCGGCCCGACCCCGAGCCCGGTCCCGGTGAGGTGCTGGTCGAGGTGGCGGCGACGGGCGTCAACTTCATCGACGTCTACCACCGCGAGGGCCGCTACCCGATGCCGCTCCCGCTGGTGCCCGGCAACGAGGGGGCCGGCACGGTCACGGCCGTCGGACCGGGCGTGACCGACGTCGTGCCCGGCGACCGGGTGGCCTGGGCCAGCGTCATGGGCTCGTACGCGACCAAGGTCGTGGTGCCGGCGGAGAAGACGGTCCGGCTGCCCGACGGGCTGTCACCCGACCTTGCGGCGGCGGTGCTGCTGCAGGGGCTGACCGCCCACTACCTGACCCACTCCACGTACGCGGTCCGGTCGGGCGACGACGTGCTCGTGCACGCGGCGGCAGGCGGCATGGGCCTGCTGCTCGTCCAGATGGCCAAGCTCCGCGGCGCCCGCGTGATCGGCACGGTTTCCAGCCCCGAGAAGGAGAAGCTCGCCCGGCAGGCGGGCGCCGACGAGATCGTCGCCTACGAGGGCTTCGCCGAGGCCGTCAAGGAGATCACCGACGGCGCCGGAGTGCACGTCGTCTACGACGGGGTCGGCGCCGCCACGTTCGACGGGTCGCTCGCGTCGCTGCGGCCGCGCGGCATGATGGCGTTGTACGGCGCGGCCAGCGGGCCCGTCCCGCCGTTCGACCCGCAGCGGCTCAACTCGGGCGGCTCGCTGTTCCTGACCCGGCCCACGCTCGGGCACTACACGGCCACCCGTGAGGAGTTGCTGTCGCGGGCGAACGACCTGCTCGGCTGGGTCGCCTCCGGCGCGGTGAAGGTGCACGTGTCCCAGCGCTACCCGCTCGCCGAGGCCCGCCGCGCCCACGACGACCTGGAAGCCAGGCGGACGACCGGCAAGCTCCTGCTGATCCCCTGAGCGTCCACCCGCCACGCGCCTTGCGGCCCGCGCCGGCCGCGGGACGGCTCGTCTTCACGCCGGGTGCCGGTCCGCGGCGGCGATCAGACGCCGCGCCGCGACCGCGGCGCCGTCGGTGCGCACCTCGCCCGCGACGGCCCCGGCACGGGCGGCCACATCGGGGTGGAGGACCCGGCGGAGAGCCGTGGTCAGCGACTCGGCCGTCGGCGCGGCGGGCGGGTGCGCGACCCCGATCCCGAGGTCGCCGACCCGCCCCGCCCAGTAGTGCTGGTCGTAGTGCTGCGGCAGGACGACCTGCGGCGTCCCGGCCAGCCCGGCGGCGGTCGTGGTGCCCGCGCCGCCGTGGTGGACGACGGCGGCGACCCGGGGGAAGAGCGCCTGCTGGTTGACCTCGTCGATCGCCAGGCAGTCGGGTCCGTCGTCCGCCGGGGACAGGCCGGCCCAGCCGCGGAGCACGATGACGCGGCGTCCGAGCGCGCGGGCCGCCTCGACCGTCACCTGCGCGATGTCCCGGGGAGCGCGGACGCTGCCGAAGCCGACGCAGACGGGCGGCTCGCCGTCGTCGAGGAACCTCTCCAGTTCCGGCGGCAGCGGGCGCCGGTCCGGCAGGATCCAGGCGCCCGTCTGCACCACGCCGAGCTCGGCGGGTTCGGGCCAGGGCGCCAGCGTCGGGTCGGCGGCCAGCCAGGGCCGGTCGGTGACCATGTGACCTCGCGTGTCCGCCACCGGAGCCAGGCCGGCCGCGGCCCGGTGGGCGTTGAGCGCGGCGCCGACGGTGCCGTTCCAGCGCCGCGCGTCCTCGGCCCAGAGCGCGCGGTTGCCGGCCGTGCCGTCCACCGGCCCCTGCCCCCAGACGGGCACGGGTGCGTGGTGCGGCGACGGCAGGGTGACGGGGCAGTAGCTCACGTACACGTAGCCGATCCCCAGCCGCTCCGCCACCGAGTGCGCCGCCATCGACATGGCCCCGCCGCCCACGATGACGTCGCAGTCCTCCGCGGCCGCGGAGATGGTGGCGAACTGGACGGCGACCGTGCCGTCGATCATCCGCCGGCGTTGCTCGGGCGTGGGCGGGGCCTGCTCCCGTGGGGCGGCCGACGCGGTCGGGCGCAGCTCGGGCCCGATGGGCACGACGGGGAACCCGAGGCCCTCGATCCGGTCGCGGAAGTCGGGGGGCACGCACAGGCGGGCCTCCTGCCCGAGTTCCCGCAGCTCCATGGCCAGCGCCACCATCGGCTGGACCTCCCCCCGCGTCCCGATCGTGGACAACAGCACGCGCATGTGCACTCCCCTGTGTCTTGCCCCTGGAATGGCGTGGATGAGGTGAGCGTGCTCGCGGCTCGGTACGGCGTCCGCCGTGGACCGGCCCGGCTCACGGCCCCCGATTGTGCGCCGTCACCGGGGTCTTGCCGCAAGTCCCCCCGTCCCCTGTACGTTGAAGGTGGCGGGGGTGCTCTCGATCAGACCAGAGGGTGGGCCGGCCACTCCAGGAGCCGGGCCCCGAGCACGGCCGTCTCCAGCGTGAACCGCTGGGTCGGGTCGCTCGGCGAGAAGCCGGTGAGCCTGCGGATCCGCTCCAGCCGATAGGTGATCGCCCGGGTGCTGATGCCGAGCCTGCGCGCCGCCGCCGTGTGGTTGCCCTGGGAGGCGAAGACGGCCTCCAGCGTCTCCAGCAGCGGCTCCGGCCCGCCGCGGGCGGAGGTGAGCGGACCGAGCACGGTGGAGACCAGGTCCACGATCGCCTCCCTGTCCCGCAGCAGCACCGGGAAGACCAGCAGGTCGGCCGCTTTGAGCACCTGGGCCCGCAGGCCCAGCCGCTCGCCGAGGTCGATGGCGCCCGCCGCCTCCCGATAGGAGGTGACGATTCCGCCGGGGCCCTGGTGGGGGCGGCCCACCCCTGCCCGCCACTCCGTGAGCGCGGAGCGTACGTGGTGGGTGAACTCGCCGCTCGCGGCGGTCAGTTCTCCGGGGGACGCGCACACGAGCAGGCCGTCGCGGACGGCGACGAGGATGTTGTGCGAGCCGAACCTCGCCACCAGCGCCTGTTCGATCCTTCCGGCCAGCGGGTCGCCCGGCATGAGCGGGCTGCCGGGTTTGACCACGGTCACGACGTACGCCCCGGCGAGCCGCAGGCCGAAGTGCTCGGCCCGCTCGGCGTCCGCCCTGCCCTGCAACAGGTCGTCGACGAACAGGCGGCGCGCCTCCTCCTCCTGCCGGAGAGCGGCGCGCTGGGCCTCCTCGTATCCCTCGATGTAGGCGGCCATGCCCCGGCGTACGGCGCCGAAGGCGCCACCGGCGGTGATCTCGGCGGCGTGCAGGCAGGCGTCGGCGAGCACCCGCAGCGGGATGCCGCGCTCGGCGGCGAGGGCGCCGCACTCGCGCAGGCCGTCCATGTCGGCGCGGCCGGGCAGCCTGCCGGTGGCGGCCGACGCGGCCAGGACCGACAGGAACCCGCCGAGTAAGTCGGCGGGCACCCCGGTCGCCTCGCTCACGCGAGCGAGAACGCTGTCCATCAGACCCCTACGTCACGCCGTTCGAAGGCGAGCAGCGCCGTCATGAGGAGGACGGCCGTCGCACCCAGCAGCACAAGGTAGTCGCCGTACGGCCAGCCCTGGTAGAGCGGGCGGCCGTCGAGGTAGTAGTGGACGGGCGAGAGCCAGCGCAGCCAGGAGATCGCGTCGATGCTCCTGCCCATGGTCTCCACGATGTACCCGCCCACGCCCCAGACGCCGACCACGGCGAGCGCGATCTGCTTGCGCCCGAACGCCGCGCCCACGCACAGCGTCAGCGTCCCGAAGAACAGCACGAGCAGGAACAACCCGGTGTGCGCGGCGAGGATGCCGCCGAACGGCACGTCCATGTGGGCGGCGGACGAGGCCCCGGTGGCGACGGCCAGCGTCACCAGCGCCACGGCGAGCAGGCCGAGCGCCAGCGCGGCCCAGCGCTCCAGCAGCAGCCGCCTGCGGTCGATCGGCAGCGTCAGCGTGAGCTCCAGCGTCTTGGCCTCCTCAGGGCCGGCGATGGCCCGGTTGCCGAGGATCGCGGCGCACATGGTGAACAGCAGCGGGCCGAGGAGCTGGTAGGCGACCGCCTGCAGATAGCCGCGCCCGGTCGCGATGTCGGACATGCCGCCCATCAGGTCCCTGAACGCACCGGGATACTTGGCGATGGCCTGCTTACTGAACGTCTCGGGGTCCTTCATCATGCTCGCGTAGATCGAGATGTACATCCCGAGGAACGCGCACAGCCCGACCGTCCACCCGACGAGGGCGCGGCGGTATTCCCTGAGGCTCTTACGCACCAGCGTGGGCATGACGGCCCTCCTCCTCGCTGTAGTAGGTCAGGAAGATCTCTTCGAGGTCCGGCTCGGCGCTGACCATGTGGACCACGGTGTGGCGGGCCGCCGCCTTGATCAGCGCGTCGGGCCTGCCGTCGATCGTGCAGCGCAGGCTCGCGCCCTGGACGACCACGTCGCGTACGCCCGGGAGCCCCTCGAACGACTCCTTCGGAATCGGCGCGTCGAAGTGGAGCTCCACGTGCCGTACGGCTCGCTCGCGCAGCGCGGCGATGTCCTCGACCGCGACGAGGCGGCCCGCGCGCACGATGCCCACCCGGTCGGCCACGTGCTCCACCTCGGCGAGCACGTGCGACGACATCAGGATCGTGTGACCGGCGGTGCGCGCCTCCCGGACCATGGCCAGGAACTCCTGCTGCACCAGCGGGTCGAGCCCGCTCGTCGGCTCGTCCAGGATGAGCAGCTCGGGCTCGTGCATGAACGCCTGGATGAGCCCGACCTTCTGCTTGTTGCCCTTCGACAACTCGCCCATCCTGACCGACAGGTCGGCGTCGAGCCGCTCGGCCAGTTCGTCGATCCTGCCGCGGCTCACCCCGCCGCGTACGTCGGCGAGGAACTGCAGGTAGTCGCGGGCCCGCTCCCTGCCCTCCAGCGCGAGCTCGCCCGGGAGGTAGCCGATCCGGGCGCGTACGCGCGGGTCGCGGGTGCCGGCGCCGAGGACGGTCGCCCGGCCGGACGTCGGCCGGATCACGTCGAGGAGCAGCCGGATCGTCGTCGTCTTGCCGGCGCCGTTGGGGCCCAGATAGCCGAAGACCTCGCCCGGCCGGATTTCGAGGGTGAGGTCCTCGAGGCCTCGTCTCGTACCGTAGAACTTCGTCAGTCCTTCGGTCTCCACCACTGCTGTCATGCCGCAATGGTGGCGCTCCCGTCAGGCGCGGGGTATGCCCGCTTCCGGACACTTGCCGGTCGTGTTCGTTCCCACTCCCGGCAAAGCGGAGGTCAAGACGTGCCGCAGGTGGTCGAGCCCGGCAGCAGGTGGCGGTAGCGGGAGACCAGCCGGTAGCCCGCCTGCGCGAGCCAGCTCACCGGCGGGGTCAGCATCACCCGGCCGGCCGCGCGCCAGGCCGCGCGCGGCTGCAGGGCGAGGAGCAGTGCGACGGCGCGCGCGCCGTGGGCGCGCAGCCCGTCCGGGCCCAGCAGCTGCACCGACGTCGCGACCTCCTCGCGCGTCAGGCCCACCGCGCCGAGGTCGAGGCCCTGCCAGGCCCGCACGGCGGGCATGTACGGCAGGAGTCGATGCCCGGTGTTCACGCACGTCTGGCAGAAGGCGCAGTCGCCGTCGAAGACCAGCAGGACCCGGTTCTTTCCGCTTTCTCCGCCCATGCCGTCGAACCTACCAATCCTGGGACGGATCATTCCGGTCTCGTGGTGGCGGCGCGGCCCGCCGTGACGCGCGCACCGCCAGCACGACGATCAGGATCACCGCGACCATGAGACTGAAGACGACCGCGACGGCCAGCAGCAGGACGAGTGCAGTCATCATCGATCCCTTCGGCGGTTCCGGGTGAGGGCGAGCCGGGCGGCGACGGCCAGGCCGACCGACGCGTACGACACCGCGCGCGCCAGCCGTACGGACCTGGGGATGTCGGAGACTGCCGGACGGGGCCCTTCGCCCAGCTCCGGGCGGTGCTCCACTCGGCCGCCGTAGTCGTTGGCCCCGCCGAGGCGTACGCCGAGGGCACCGGCGAAGGCCGCCTCACAGCGTCCGGAGTTGGGGCTGGGGTGGCGATGCCCGTCACGTGCGAGGACGGCCGCCGCGCGACGCGGGGAACCGCCCACCAGACCGGCGAGGCCCACGGTGAGCAGGGCCGTCAGCCGGGCCGGCACGTAGTTGGCCACGTCGTCCAGCCGGGCCGAGGCCCAGCCGAACCTCGCGTAGCGCGGCGACCGGTGGCCCACCATCGCGTCGAGCGTGTTGACCGCGCGGTAGCCGACCAGGCCGGGCACGCCGAAGAGCGCGCCCCACACGAGCGGGGCGACGACGGCGTCCGAGGTGTTCTCCGCGATCGACTCGACCGTGCCCCGCGCGAGCTCCGCGGCGTCCAGCCCGGACGGGTCGCGCCCGCACAGGTGCGGGAGGCGTGCGCGGGCCGCGGCCAGGTCGCCGTCGCGCAGGGCCCGGGCCATCAGCGTGCCCTCCCTGCCCAGCGTCGTGCCGCCGAGGACCGCCCAGGTGGCGGCGGCGGTGACCGCGGCCCGCGCGACGGGGCTCGACCGGGTCATCCGCGCGGCGAGCACTCCCACGGCCGTCGCCGCGCCGACGCAGACGGTGGTGTAGGCGACGCCCGCCACCCGCGAGTCTCGATATATGCGCTTCTCGAGGGCGGCGGCCCGGCCGCCGAACACCGCGACGGGATGACCCCGCCGGGGATCCCCCACCGCGGCGTCGATCGCGGCCCCGGCGAGCAGCCCCGCCGCCGTGGCACCGTCCATGATCCGGGTCACGCACGCATTCTGCCGTACATGCGCATTTGTCACGCGATGGGCTCGTCGCCTCGGCATGAGCCGGGATCGCCGCTTCGTCAAAGGACGGGCTCTGTCGCTTCGTCAGGGAACGGGATCGCCGCCCTGTGTCAGGGAACGGGATCGCCGCCCTGTGTCAGGGGACGGGATCGTCGCCCTGTGTCAGGGGACGGGATCGCCGCCGAGGAGACGGCGCTGGATCGCGTCCTCGTTGGCGTCGAGCCAGGCCGCGGCACGCCTGATGCGCCCGCCCGCGCCGCCGTCCCACATGCGCGCCCAGCCGCCGCCGAGCGTCCTGGCCCGGTCTCGCATGAGCGCGTAGGAGCGGCCGAACCGCATCCTGGCCGTCTCCACCAGCATGAGCCGGTCCCGCGCCGGCAGGCCGTACGCGTCGCAGAACAACCGGACGCGGGCCGCCGCGTCCAGGGACCGCTGCAGCGGGTCGCGGTCCAGCGGATCGGCGAACGGGGCCCAGTGCCGCAACGTGGTGACCACGTCGAACAGCCGCGTGGTCGGCCTGGCCAGGTCGAAGTCGATCAGCGCGTACGGCAGGAGCTCCCGCGTCGTCCTCCGGAAGACGACGTTGGCCGGGGTGACGTCGCAGTGGCCAACGAGCTCGGCGGGGCCCTCGGGGGCCGAGCCGTCCTCCCAGGTGGCGCCCGGAGGCGGGGTGAAGGAGGCCGCCGCGTCATGGAAGCGCCGCAGCAGCCGGGCCAGCACGGTCAGCGCCTCGTCGCTCACCGCGTACGCCGGCAGGGGATGCGCGGGCACCACGCCCTCGACGTACGTGAGGATCGCCCTGCCCCGCTCGTCGATCCCGAGGAACCGCGGCGCCCGGTCGAACCCGGCGGCCTCCAGGTGCCGCAGCAGCGCGTGGACCGACGGCGACGTGGGACGCATCGGCCGCCGTACGGTCGCTCCCGCCCGCACGACCCCCTCGGAGACGTCTCCGATGAGGGGGATCTCGCGCACGGACATGGCGCTGGAGTCTAGTCCCGCGGGCGATCAGATTTCCGCCCGAAGGCGTGAACGACGACAAAACATCTCGCCTCTCGGACGATCGTCCATATAGCGAGAAATCTTCTTCGTGATTCTGCGACCGCCCCTGGTCCTGGAGGGAACGGCGGTGTGACTGCCACCGGCATCTACGTCACGAGCGAGGGCGAGCGCGAGCTGCGGGAGCGGTGCCAGGAGCTCCTCACCCGCTGGCCGGTCCCGAGCGAGCGCCTGCGGATCCCGGCCCGGGAGGGCGAGACCTTCATCATCGCCTCCGACCCTCCGGCGGCCCCGCCGCCGCTCCTGGTGCACGGATCCAGCACCACCTGCGTGATGTGGCTGGGCGACGTCGCCACCTGGGCTCAGGCCCGGCGAGTGCCGGCGACGGGCGCTGAAGCGGCTCCTCACGCGACGAGTGTGAGCGCATCGGCGCAGGCCGAGCGGCTCCCTGACGGGCACGGCCACCAGGCTCGGAGGCCCACACGAGGCACGCTCCGGCCCATGTCGGGGAAACCGGGTGTGTACCCGGTCCCCGGATCATGCAGAATTAGGCACGAGCGCCCTTAGCTCAGCTGGATAGAGCATCGGACTTCTAATCCGACGGTCGGGGGTTCGAATCCCTCAGGGCGCGCTCCTCCATCCAGCCCAGATGCCCTCTGAGCTGGCCCTTCACATGATCGGGCTGTCGCCGAGGCTGCAGCCGGACGCCACCGGATGCAGCCCCAGGCGGCCAGTCCCGGAACATGTCCGGAATGATCTTGGCCGCATTTCCGCAGGTCGGCAGCCGGGTTCCGCCAGTTTCCGGAGCGGAGCAGGCGTACGCCGATCGGGGCAAGGTCGGGATCACCGGGCTTGACCGGTCGCCAGATGTAGCGGTGGGGATCGACCGGCTCGTCTCCGACGCCGAGGGCTTCCAGGACCCAGGTGCGGCGGTCCTGCTTGTGCTCGGTAAGGGTCTTGTTGGACCACTTCCAGGACACCAGGACCCGCCGCCCCGCGTAGCCGAGGTGGTCGGGCTTGTGCGCCTTGCCCTTGCACCGCCCCGGGGCCATCCCCGATTTAGCGCCCTTGGGCTGCAGCCCGTACCGCAGCCAGTTCACGCAGGTCGGCGAGCAGGGCTCGAATCGCAGCGCCTTCAGCAGCTGTTCGGCGTGAGCCTTGCGGCGTGGGTCGTCGGTGCCGAGGGACTTGGTCAGGTACTTCGAGAGGTACTGGATGAGCTGGTCGGCGTCCGGGGTTCCGGCGAGCACGCTCTGTATGTCGAGCTGGTCGCCGAAGCGGAGCACGTGCAGGGGTTCGGCGTCCTCGTCGGCGTCGAGCCGGTCGAGGGCCTGTTCCCAGGTCGGCAGCACTTCGCCGGTGTCGGGGTCGAGGTAGCCGGCCCCGTCCTCCCAGACCGGCAGGTGGTCCCCCTCGAACCGGACGGTGTCGGTCGAGGGCCACCACACTTGGTGGTGGGTCGCGTTCCCGGCCGCCGGCAGCTCGGGCCGCCCACCGCACGCCTGCCCCGCCGTATCGATTAATGGCTCCGGCCGAGGGTGCCACGCCGCGCACAGACGCATCCCCTTACAACCACGGCGACCTAGCCGCCACGGCTTCCACGACAATAATCCTGTGATTGATCACTACCGCAATCTCTTCCACCGACAGCAGTGGTTTGAGGACGCACTCTGCTGGACCGTAGTACAACCCCTCGACGAACAGATCACCGTGGACGATCTCCTCTGGCGGCTGAACGGAGGCCGTGATCCCGAGGAACGCACCATGGCGTATCCCACGGAAGAGGCCGTCACGGAGGATCTGCCCGTGCTCTTCGTCCACGAGGGCGAAGGAGCCTACGGTTTCCTTGAGTTTTCCTATGGCTTCGCTACGCCAGACCACATCCTCACCGAACTCAGCAAGGAGTCACGCGTGTGGATGACGACCTGGCACTTCAAGGGCGGATACACGATCCTCTATGCGGCCGACGGCAAGATCAGGGCCCGGATGCGCGACTTCCTCTTCAGAGAGCACGCGAAACAGGAGGGCGACCCAAGCGTTCTGGCCGGTTTTCGCGCCATGCTCGACAGTCTCGACCCGGAGGATTACCGGGGCAAACGAAGTGCGGCATTCGCCTTCATCGAGGCATCCACCGGCATGGGCGTCGAGAGCGAATGGCTGGATGTGGAAGAGGCGCCCGTCGTCGTCCTCGACAACTGGGGTGCGATGTGAATCGCAACGGTTCAATCTCGCGACGCCTCCGGCGGGGGCGCTCCGGCTCCGGGGTGATCGCCAAGGCCCGCGCATCGTCTGCGGCCGTAGGTGGCTGAGGTAGGTGCCTGATCGCCCCGCCCGCCATCGACCCGGGACAAGCCGAGCAGACCAAGACCGCCGGGTCCGCTTCCCCTTCGGGCGGGTCGACGGCAGACGGGGTGATCAGGGGGCGGAGGCGTGCGCGCCGCGCGGGAAGAGGCAGGTCACAGGCTGATCGTCGTGCAATTAGCGTGCATTCAGCCAGGGGAACGAGGGGGCAACCACGGTCACTCATGACTGGCTCCATGCCCAGGTCAGCGCCAGTACAGGCCGTGATCCATTCAATTCCCAAGCTGACAGCGCGGACTCGCTTGCGGTCCGATCAGCTGGAGCCCGTGCTCGCCGGAGTTGCCGCGAACTCTTCAAACTCAGCGACCATCTCGGCCAGGTTCAAGGGGCCACACGCGCCCTGGAACAGCCGACCGTCGCTTCTGATGTGGATCCAGTCATCCTCAGTCCGGTCGAGGGATCGCCAGTCGAAGGCGTGGCCCTCAAGATCGGTGCCGACGAGGTCCACCGCAATGCTCCACCCTGGGTTGTCGAGCGTATCGATCTTTACGCCATAGGTGTGCTCCCATTCGCCATCGCACTGCGCGACATACCACCGTTGCAGGAAGCCGAAGGGATCACCAGTCATCGCGGCATCTTAGCTCACGGGATATTTACGGGATGATCTTCGCTACCAGCAGTCCTTCGTCATCCGGTATAGCAGCTCAAAGGCCCTGTGACCCGCGAGACGAGTCATCCACTTCTAATCCGACGGTCCGGGGTTCGAATCCCTCGGGGCGCGCTCCTCTCACCAGTCCAGATGCCCCCTGAGCTGGGCTTCTGCTGATCACGCCCTGATCGCATGTGCAGCCGTACGCCGCCGGATGCAGCCCCAGGCGACCACTCCCGGAACATATCCGGATGATCATGGCCACGTTTCCCACAGGTCGCCAGGCGGATCCTGACAGCTTCCGGAATGATTCCGAGCCCTCCCGAGCACAGCGAAGGATCCCGGCGGCAACCGAGATTCTCCGGTCACGGGCGTATCGTGCACCTTGTGTTCGCCGTGGAAACAGGGCGGAAGCGGCTCAGTACTCGAGAACGCCGTGAGCGGCCACGATGTCACTCGACGCGTTAGGCCGCACATCGGTGATGCGCTCGGCCAGTAGCAGCGCAGCGGCAAGCCCGCCCTCCGACTCGTCACCAACCAGCCCGAACTCGACCCGGTCGGCCAGGTAGTCCTCCGGGATGCCGTCCTCGTCGCCGGGAAACAGCGGATCGAAGGACAGGATCCTACGGCCGTCGGCGTAATGCTCGAAGGACGCGAGCCTGTTCACGTTGACGAAGACGCTCGCCGTAACCGTCCCGGCCGACAAGGATCGCAGCACCTCGTCCAGCGTGCCGGCGTAGCCGTTGTCTTCGCTCAGAATGGTGCCACCCTCGGCTGACCGGGCAGAGATGAGGCCCTCCTCGATGTCGCCTTCCTCGTCATCGCCGTCGAATACGTCAATGCCAAGGCGGGCCAGCGCCTCGTGCGGGGTAAGGCCGCGGACGAATGTCGCGCAGAACGCATCGTCATCGAGCCAGTCGTAGCCGCTCATGAAAATCCCGTTCTCTCTAGGGACAGATCATGGGGATTCTGGCATGCGGGTCCGACGAAAAGTCTGTACAACCTTGAGAGGCGACGTCGCGGGTCATCCTCGCGTGCCGACGTCCTGAGCACGGCCCACATGCCGACAGCCTGACCTGGACGGCTCGGCGGCCAGTGCACAGTCAATCAGCGCCAGCTAGATTGCTGTTGTGGCCGACCCCTCCGACGAATCCGGGCACAAGCAGGGCCGCTGTGATGACGCATGGACGGGATGGTTCATTCTCATCGGCGGCCCGGTTGTCTTGTTCGTTTGCCTTCACGATCTCCTGGCCGGCGACGACTCCGTAGGGGGAGTAATCGGCGGCACCGCCGCCGCCTACATCTGGTGGCATCACTTCAAGATCTTCTGGCGCCACCTCAAGAAGAACCGATCTCGCGACCGCTAGCAACAGGGCGACGGCGAACCCGGAGAGGAGCGCTGAGGTGTCCGAGCGAACGGCCGGCCACGCATACATCTCACGCACACGAGGTCGGTCATCATGCGGCTCTCCGCCAACTCGCCAACCGGCTGGTGGGAATCCTCCACGGTTGCCTGAAAACAGGCGCCAAATACGACGAAGCAACCGCGTGGTCGCATCGCGCGGGAGGCGAACCGAAGAAGACGTCTGAGATTGCAGCTTGACATCTAAGCGCATGGGATGTCTGGGGGCCGGCCCCCGGCCGGCAGAGGCCCGGACCGTCCCGTGCGCAGACCTCGCCCTATCCACCCGTCCGCGCGGTGAGGCACGCCTCAGATTTGACGCACCCTCTGTTCAGGGAAGCCAGCATCGTGCGGGAATGGCTGTCTCCCGGTGCTTTCCTTCACCATCGGCCTCGACGAACCATGCGTTTCGACCGGGAAGGACGCTGAGGACTTCATGAAGTCGAGTGCCCACATAGTGGAGAGCAACGCCGTCTTCAGTTGCGTAACCGGCTGGGAGAACGCCTTCGCCGATGAGCCGGCGGAAACGAGACCGCCTGGGCTGGTCGCCTAAGTCGTCGTGGACGCCGTTGCTGAACGGCAGGAAGCCCAAACCGTCGTCGATGGGATCCAGGTCGTCCCCGAAGGAGTCGGTCACTCCGCCCAGGTGCCAGCACAGGCTGCCCGCGCTCTGACCGGCCAGCACCACACCCGCCTCCCAGCACTCTCGCAGGATCGCATCGAGGCCGTGAGCCCGCCACACCGCCAGCAGATTCACCACACTGCCCCCGGCTACGAAGATCACATCTTGGGACAGAAGATGGGACCGTACGTCGGGGACGTTCGGCTGAGTGAACAACTGAAGATGAGTCAGGTCCGCGTCTCCGAATGAACTCCCCCGCACGTACCAACTATCAATGTGCTCTCGTGAGTCCCCGACAGCCGTGGCGATGAGGCACATTCGCGGCTTGCGTACGCCTGACAACTGCATCGCCTGCCAAATCTGAACGCCTGGATGCCGGAAGCCTTCAGGGGGATACAGCACCCCCGAACATGCCAGGATCTGCGGTCGTCTCTTCACAAGCACATCCTCCGACTGATCACGCTCGGCGGCCGGACAAGCGGCCTGGGGCCGGCCGCCGGCAACTCAGGACGCCTGCCGTGCGAAAACGACCTGCAATGCAGGAGTGTTCATAGCCGTTCAGGACGGACCGCCCATATCCGCTGATCCGCATTGAACCATCCGGAACAGCCCGAGGGCGATCTTTTGAGACGGGGCGCGCAGGTAGCCGAAGGGCTCGAGAGTTATCACGGCATCGTCGCTCACGCGATTTTCAGGGGATGATTTTGCTATCGGCCGTCCTCCGTCATCCGGCCGAGCAGCTCAGGCCCTGTGACCCACCCTGGCTGACGACCGCAAGAGAGCCTCTGACCTGCGATAGCGCAAGTCAGGGGCTCTTTTTGGTCCGGTGGTGTTCGGCTGACACGGGCCGCTCGTGGCCGGGTCGGCCTGCGGTGCGGCGAGGTGTTCCGCACCGCAGGCCATAGGTGCGGGCTATCTGTTCCAGGCCCACTTCTGGTTGGTGCCGCCGTGGCAGGAGTACAGCTGGATCTTGGTGCCGTTGCCGGTGCCCTGTCCGACGGCGTCGAGGCACAGCCCCGACTGGACGCCCTGGATGCTGCCGTCGGAGTTGACGCGCCACTTCTGGTTGTCGCCGCCCCAGCAGCCGTAAACCTGGACCTTGGCGCCGTTGCCGGTGCCGGCCGCGTCCAGGCACTTGTTGCCGTACACCCGGATCTCACCGGCGGAGGTGGACGTCCAGGTCTGGTTGGTCTGGCCGTTGCAGTCCCACAGCTGCACCTGGGTGCCGTCCGCGGTGCTCGCCCCGGTCACGTCCAGGCACCTGCCGGAGGCCGTTCCCCTGATCGGCCCACTGCCACCACCGGAGGTCGGGGTCACGGTCGGGCTGGGTGACGGGCCACCGGGAGACGGGCTGGGGGACGGGGACGAGGTACCGCCGTCGAGCGTGAGGTTCTTCTGCTGCACCTGCCACTGGGTGTTGCACAGGCCGCAGTTGGGGCCGACGAAGTTGGCGCCGGCCGTCGTGTCGCCCTTCAGCCGCCACTTGAGGTACAGCACCGCCACGCGGCCGAACTCGCCGCCGTTGGTCTGGTCGTAGGTGCCGCCGTGTCCGACGTTCAGATTGCCCATGAACGCGGGCAGCCCCGCCGGCAACTTGCCCCAGTCGTCGACGGCGTTCGGGTAGGCGATGTCGCTGGGCCCACCGATGAAGTAGGCGATCGGCTTCGTCAGCCGGCGGAGCTGGTAGTCGTCGGAGTCGTTCAGCAACCCGCTGCTGAAGATGGTGGTCGTGGTGACACGCGAGTCGTTGGAGACGGCGTAGGCCTCCAGCCCTCCGCAGGACCAGCCCCCTACGGCGATCTTGCTGGTGTCGAGCCTGCCGTTGTATTTGCTGCCCTGGCGGCTGTTCTCCGCGACCGCCCAGTCCATGGACTGCGTGAGCATTTGGGACGTCGTCGAACCGGAGCCGTTCGGGCTGCCGCTGGCGATGACCAGGAACCCGTGCGAGGCGATCTCGCGGAGGAAGTTCAACTGCCCCGTCCCGTTGGCGGAGCAGCCTCCGTTGCCCCAGACGAAAATGGGGAGCTTCTCGGACGGGAGGGTCCCCGGCCGATAGATGGTGTGATTGGGCAGGCTGGTGGAGGTCTCGTAATCGGCCGGATAGGGGCCCGAGCCACCGACCGCCGCGGCGGCCGGCGTCATGGTGAGCGCCACTATTCCGGCGCAGAGTGGGGCGACCGCGGCCGCCAGCACTGCGCTGATGAACGAGCGTTTTCTCATTTCGCCCTCCGAGGTGTCACAACGGCGCTCTATGTCGGATGTGGCATGCGCGGCGCACGCCGACGGATCCCGACAATGGCGCGACAACGTCCACCGCGGTCAGGCTCATCGGCGCCAACCGGATTTGCAGATCGATATGGCGGACCATCGACCGCGAGTTTGCGCCTGTGTCGGGCGGAACGAGCCGATGGGGAACAGCGTGCAGTTACTATCACTGCGGTAATACAAAGTGTCAAGCGACCGCACTCGGCACGTCAGGTGGTGCGCGCGCAGACCGGAAACGCCACTGACACACTCGAATCCGGGGGTGGCCGGTCAACCTCCGGGCCGGTGTCGGCGTTCCCCTGCCCGGCGCCGGGAGGACGGACCGGTGCAGGCGGCTCCGGCGCAGGTCACAGCGCCTGGCCGGCCGACGCTCCGGCGCAGTCCCAGCGGACGGCGGCCAGGCGGGAAGCCGGCACGTCACGGCGGTCACGAAACGCGCCCCGTCGGCCGGGCAGCCGTTCGGGGGCGTGAAAGTTTCTTTTAGCCGTCCCCGCCGGCCGGGGCCGATATTGAATTCTCCGATGCCTGGAAGTGGGTGATCCAGGAGGCGGCGTCCGGCCAGTACGGCGTAACAACCTGGATGAGCCGCGCCTCGGCGAGCGAGCCGAGAGCGGAATGGATCTCCAGCATGAGCTCCCTGGCAGCCTGGCGGGGCCACGGTGCCGGCAGGAGATGCTCGGGAAGGTTCGGGTCGACGTCCGGAAACTTCCGCCAGGAATCCATGACGGAGGTCCGGGCCACCAGCGCCCCGGTCGCGTCGATCTGCCCGTTGCGGACGGCCGTACGCAGGTCCGAGTACTGCGCGATGAAATCCTCGTAGGCCGAGGCGAGACCGGCCAGATCGTAGGCGGCGGCCGGACCGTGCGGGCCGGCCTCCTCGTCGAACCGGGTGTGCATCACCGACCATCGACCACCGTCGACGTCGTCCAGGATGGCGTGCAGCGCCTGGGTCACCGGGCCGGAGTCGGTTCCTGGCCGGATCCACACGCTGTCGTACAGCCGCGCGAAACCCAGCGAGCCCAGCGCCTTGCGGACCGCGTGCCGTGGAGCCTGACCGGACTGTGCCTGACCCGACTGTGCTTGACCGGATTGGGGGATCGAGAAGGAGACGGTCACCCAGTCGCCGGTCCATTGCGGTGGGCGTGCGCCGAAGCTCAGGAAGTGATCCATGCGGGAGCGATGCCTGGCGATCGCCTGAGGCGTGAGGTGATACACGGGCGGCCGTCCGGATCCCCGCACGGCGATCAGGCCACGCTTGGTCAGCCGGGACAACGCGGCCCGCGCGCTGGGCTCGCTGATGCCGAACTCCCCGAGCATCGCGACCACCGCCATCGAGGGAAGACCCGCATCCGAGGAGTCGAGGTACTCGCCGAGCAAGGTCGTCAACAGGTGCTGCGGATTGGGACCGGCCTGCGCCCGGGGGGCTCCGACATCGTCCGGGGGCACATGGACACTCACGTCATCAGCTTGCCTCACGACTTGCCACTGGCGTTTTCACTCGCCACTCGTCTGCGAGGGCCACAGGGGCGGCGTCACCGCGCGGTGATCCTCGGTGGTCCCGACGGGCCTGGTCGCCCAGAGAGCGATCGTGATGTAGACAATCTGCTCCGGGATTCTGAGCCACAAGGGTGTGGCCGGATCGCCGTTCAGCGGTACGCCCTCGATCGCGGCGTAGACGTTCGCCGGAACAAGCACGACGAACAGCAGCGCAAGGCAGACGCCGGCGGCGGAGCGGGTCGCGGTGACGACCAGACCCAGGGCGCCGAGCAATTCGAGCACACCGGTCGCGTAGACCATCAAATCCGGGAACGGCACGAAGGGCGGAACCATGGCTGTCAGGTCCGCATGACTCGGCATCACCGTAACGGTGTCGGGGACGAAGTGCGCGCTTCCGGTGAGCACGAGCATCACAGCCAGCGCGTGCGCCGCGCTGATCCGCCAAGTGGCGAAACGGGTGAGGCCGAGCAGGCCCAACAGACGAAACCCCAGCCAGGGGGCGAGGAGAAACATGAGGCTTACGAGCATGATCGTGCTTTCTGTCGGTGAGTCGTCGTGTGACCGAGCCGATGACTTGGCAGAGCCGGCCGCTCGGCGGGACCCGAACGGGGGCGAGTGATGGGCCGCCGACGGGGCGGCGGCCGTCGCGGCGATCGCTAGGCGGTGAAAAAGACGGTGGCGCCGGAGGCGTTATGTACGGACACGAGGAACCCTCCGCCGGTCGTCCGGGTCGTGATACCGCCGTCTTCGACGGTCTTACGGGCGGCGGTGACGTCCTCGACCCGGACGGTCACGGCGGCCAGGTAGGACAGAGCCGGTGCGGGCTCCCCGGGTAGCACCTCGCCCGCGTCCGATGCCCGGACGATCTCCAGCCGGCCGGCCGGCAGTTCCAGCACGGTCATCAAGCCCTGCTGCCGGGGCTCGGCCCTGAGCAGGCATGCGTACCGGTCCCTGATCACATCGAACTCAGAATCGCCGGCCACGATCAGCACCGCGTCCAGGCTCCGGGCCCCGTTGGGGTGGACGAGGTAGCGCGGCTGGTGCACGTACTGACGGGTGAGGTGCTGGGCGATGCCGAGATATCCCTCGGAGGTCGTACGGGGATCGAGGTGCAGGGCGCGGGCACGTACGGTGCGGGGGCCGTCCTCGGTGTCGACTTCGCGCTTCAGGTCCAGGACGCCTGAGGTCCGCAATCCGGTGCCAGTCAGCCGCAGGTCGGCAATCTCGGCGTCGTCCGTATCGAAGTTCAGGAGCCGGAACCCCTCGTACTGGTCGGCGATCTCCCTGGTATGCCAGGGGTCGGGCGCGGTCTCGTCCACGATGCCCAGCAGTTCGATGTAACCTCCGCCGAACAGGACGCACCGGTTGGCCGTGCACCCGGGCACCGGCTCGTCACCGGGACGCTCACTCAGCAGGTGCCGGGAACGCGGGCTCAGGGTGAAGCCACACGAAATGTAGGCCTGCTCCAGCCGCTCCAGGTCGCGGGTCAGAATTCCGACGTGGTGGAAACCGTGGATGTCACCTTTCATGCGGCCATCCTGCGTCGGCCGCTGTCTGCCGTCCCTCAGGAACGAACCCGACGCCGCGATCCGACACCGGGATACCCTGAACAGGTGGATTCGGTCACGCTCGATTCGCTCGACCTGAAACTGCTCCATGCACTCCAACTCGACGGACGCGCTTCGTTCAGCAAGATCGCCGAAGTCCTCGAAGTCTCCGACCGCACCGTGGCCCGGCGCTTCGCGCGGCTGCGCGCTACCGGTGCCGCCCGGGTCTCCGGGGTCGTCGCCGGCAGCAGGACCGGTCATGGCGAGTGGCTGGTGCGCCTTCGTGTCGTGCCGTCCGACTCCGCGGACCTCGCCCAGGCATTGGCACGTCGTCCGGAGACCGCCTGGGTGACCGTTGTGTCGAGCGGGACCGAGATCGTGTTCATCCTCCGCACTCCCGGGCCGGCACCGCTCCAGGAGTTGACCCGCCACCCGCGCATCCGTGATGTGGCGGCTTATCGGCTGCTGCGCCACCTGATGGACGACTGCTGGCGCGGCCGGACCTCGGCTCTCACCGCGGAACAGATCGTCGCGCTACGGCCGCCCGCACCTGCCGATGGCGCCGCTCCGGTCGGCCCGCACGACCTCGACCGTCTCCTGCTGCCCGCTCTGGCCGTCGACGGCCGGGCCGCCTATCCACGGCTCGCCCGCCACGTCGGCTGGTCCGAGTCCGCCGTCCGGCGCCGCCTGGACGAACTGTGCCGGTCCGGAGCGGTCCGGTTCACCGTCGAGACGGACCCCGCGCTGTTCGGCTACACCGTGCAATGCCTGCTCTGGCTGACCGTCACACCCGCCCGGCTCGCCGCCGTCGCCCGGGACCTGTCCCGGGACGCCGAGGCGGCGTTCGTGGGCGCCATCACCGGCCCGCACAACCTGATCGCCATCGCCGTGTGCCGGGACGAGGACGCCCTCTACGCCTACCTCAGTGACCGGATCGGCTCTTTGGACGGCGTCGAACGCGCCGAAACCAGCCCCGTCACCGCCTACCTCAAACGCGTCGCCCCTGCTCTCTGAAAAAACTTCGCCCCGCCCCGGTGCGGCGGCCGGAGCCTCGCGCCTCGCCGACTCGTGACGCCCATCAGCGGACCGCGTGCCGTGGGGCCTGGCCGGACTGTGCCTGACCCGACTGTGCTTGACCGGATTGGGGGATCGAGAAGGAGACGGTCACCCAGTCGCCGGTCCATACGCACGACTCCGGTGCTGGACTCCTCGATCGATCACGCCGTGATCGCGGGTGCGGCCGTACGGAGTCCGATGCGACCCCCAGGCCGACTCGCCGGCGTCGGGTCTGCGGTAAGACACTCCTCCGTGGCAGTTGTGCCGGAACGCGGGTTTCGTGGAGCTCTCACCCCCGCTTCCGCCAGCGGAATCCGCCGCAGGTCCTTTGCGGGCTCAGGCGGAGTCACGGATGACCAGCCTGCAGGGGACCCTGTGGACACCGGGTGCGGGGTTGTCGTCGATGGCCTCCAGGAGGCGCAGGGCGGCGACGCGGCCGATCTCGGTCAGGTTGCTGTCGATCGTGGTGAGGGGGGGACGGGCGGCGAGGGTCATGGTGTCCCAGTTGTCGTAGCCGATGACGGCGACCTGCTCGGGGACCGGAACGCCGCGTTCGCGCAGCGTGTCGGTGACGCCGCGGGCGATCTGATCGTTGCCGCAGAAGAAGGCATCGGTGTCCGGCGCCATACGCAGCACCATCTCCGCGACACGCCGTCCCCAGGCCTCGCTCCAGTCGCCGAAGTGGGGCTTGCCGGTGACCAGCCGAAGTGAGGCGTCCGCGAGGAACTGCTCGGTGATGCGCGCCCGATCGGTGGCGGCGGCGTGGTGGGCCGGTCCCGTGACGTGCGCGATGCGGGTGTGCCCGGTGGCCAGCAGGTGGTCGACGGCCAGCCGGCACCCCTGCACGTCATCCGACACCACCGAGATGTCGTCCGGGTCGGTCGAGGGAGAGAGGGCGTAGACCACCGGCACGCCGTCGTGGACGCCGCCGAGCGGGGGGCGAGGGTCCGTCCGCCGGCCGGTCACGATGATCCCGTCGACGCGGCGGTCCATCAGGTTCCGCAGGTGGTGCTGCTCGCGGATCAGGTCGCCACGGGTGTCGCACAGCAGCACGGAGATCTTGCCGGCACCCAGCGCGTCCTCCGCGCCGAGCAGGACCGGGATGCTGAACCGGCCGATGCCGTCGGTGGTCATCAGGCCCACCGTCCAGCTGCGGCCGGTCTGCAGGCTCTGCGCCTGCTGGTTGGGGCGGAAATCGAGGGTCTGGACGGCGTCGAGGACCCGCTGGCGCGTTTCTGGACGCATACGCCCGGTTCCGCTGAGGGCCTTCGACGCCGTGCCCACGCTGACGCCGGCCAGTGCGGCGACGTCGCTGAGCGTGGCCCTCGCCTTGGTGACCGTACGGCCCGACTCCGACACACGCAATCCTTTGCTCTTCATCCCCGCTGCGGCCATGATCCCACCGCTTTCTCGTCTTGGCCAATCATGTGCGGACGAGAACTCACCTGGCTGGCAGTCTTGACGCCCAGACAGGTTCACCGTACGTTTCCGGCTTGAAAAACGTTTGCGCATAGTTGCTCAACTCGGATTGTGCGCTGCGTCGTCGTGACCGCCGCACAGGCACCGATCTGGGGAATTCCATGTCCCGCGAATCTGCCGTCCTCTCCGCGACCGGCGCGGTCGAGGACTGAGGCCATGGTTACCCGGCCGGTACCCGTGGACGCGGCCGCCGGCGATCGGCGGTCGGCGTCGAGCCACCCTCGTCACCGGCCGACGACCCCCGTGGTCCGCTCCCCACACGACCACCCCCCAACCACTCCTCAGGAGAGCGCAGTGAAGACGACCAAAACCAGAGCCGGGCAGGCCGCCGCCCTGCTCACCTCGCTCGCGGTGACCGCAGCCGGCGCCACCATCGCCGCCGCTCCCGCCCACGCCGCCGCGAGTGCCTCGACCACCCTGGTGGTCAGCGCGAACCAGCCTTTCCGCCCGGTGACGCATGTGGCCAGCGGCTCGCTGTACGGCCTTGCGGACGCGACGAATCCGGCGGACAACCTGGCCCAGGCCATTAAGCCGAACACCTTCGTCCAGAAGCCGCAGGGCGGCAAGCAGCAGCCGACGGGCGACATCCTGACCGTCGCCCCGAAGGCGGCCAGGGCCGGCGCGAAGGTCGTGAACCGGCTGTCCGACGTCTACGCGGGCTGGCCGTACCAGTTCAGCTGGAGCAACTGGTTCAGCCTGGTCGACCAGCAGATCGCGCAGACGAAGGCGTCAGGCATCACCAACCTGGCCGCCTACGAGCTGTGGAACGAGTCGGACAACACCTGGAAGTCGTCCAACGGCACGTACGAGGACTTCTGGACCAGGACCTACCGAGAGGTGCGGGCCAAGGACCCGACGACCCCGATCCAGGGGCCGAGCTTCTCGGACAACATCAGCGACATGGACAACTTCCTGCGGAACGCGGTCGCGACCAACACCGTCCCCGACATCATCGCCTGGCACGAGCTGATCAGGTCGTCGAAGATCGCCGGTGACATCGCCACGGTCGTCAACCTCGAGAAGAAGTACGGCATCAGCCCGCGCCCGATCGCCATCGAGGAGTACGCCGCCCCGTCCGAGGTCGGCGTCCCCGGCGCCCTCGTCGGTTACATCGCCAAGTTCGAGCGGCTGGGCGTCCGCGACGCGGAGCTGGCGTTCTGGAACCAGTCCGGCACGCTCGGCGACCTGCTCACCGGCCGGGGCGGCTCCCCCAACGGCGCCTACTGGCTCTACAAGTGGTACGGCGACATGAGCGGCAACATGGTCACGACCACCCCGCCCGCGCAGACCGGCATCGACGGCGCCGCGGCGATGAACAGCGCGGGCAACCAGCTCAGCGTCATCGTCGGAGGCGGCTCCGGCGACAGCGCCGTGGCGATCAACGGGCTCGGCTCCTTCGGCGGAACCGTCCACGTGAAGGTCGAGTACACCCCCTCGCCCGGGCGTACGGTGGCCGTCTCAGGCCCCAGCACACTGGCCGAGTCGAACTACACCGTGAACAACGGCTCCGTCACCGTGCCCATCCCGGCGATGAACGCCACCTACGGATACCACCTGGTCGTCACGCCGGGCAGCGGCAGCGGCAACCCCGGCACCTCGCTGGCCGGGTCCTACCAGATCAAGAACGTGAACAGCGGCCTCGCCCTGGACACGCAGAATTCCGGCACCGCCCAGGGCACCCTGGTCGACCAGGCCACGCCCTCGTCCGGCAACACCCAGACCTGGACCCTCGTCGACGCCGGCTCCGGCCTCTACAAGATCGCCAACAGGGCTAGCGGCCTGGTCCTCGGCATCACCAACATGAGCACCGGCAACGGCGGGACCGCCCTGATCTGGGGCGACAGCGGCACCGCCGATCACCTGTGGTCGTTCACATCCGACGGGGCCGGCCACTACAAGATCCGCAACTACAACAGTGGCCTGCTGCTCGGCGTGAACGGCATGAGCAAGTCCTCCGGTGCCCAGGTCCTCCAGTGGGAGGACAACGGCACCGCCGACCACCTCTGGACTCTCACGGCCCGCTGAGGCGGCCGGACGGCGTCACCCGGCAGGCCGGCACGTTCTCCGGCCGGGCGGACGCCATCCCGCCCGCCGCCGGCGCCCTGCGGCATGCCGGAGGGCGCCGGGTGCGGCCAGGTCAGGAGAGGGTGTCCTTGACCACGATCTGGCCGTCGTCGATCACGAATTTCTGGTTGTTGTTGGGCACGCACTGCCACAGGTACACCGGCGCGAGGTTGGCGCGGCTGTTGGTGACGTCCAGACAGATGCGGTTGCCCGTGTTGAGGGTGGACTTGAGGATGATCTGCCCCCTCTGGAGGACCCAGAGCTGGTTGGCGTTCCCCAGGCACTGCCACTGGTACACGCGGGTGCCGTTGGCGCGGCCGTTGGAGGCGTCCAGACACATCTCCTGGGCCTTACCGATGGTGTCTTCCACCTTGATGAGGCCGTCCTGGAAGACGAACTTCTGGTTGGCGTTGTTGTTCTGGCACTCCCACAGGTACATCTGCGTACCGTTGCCACGATTGTTGCTGACGTCGACGCACGCCGGGGGGCCGACCCGGGCGGGGTCGCCGGTGTGCCGGCCGGCGGAGGCCATGGCGGGCACGGTGGTGACCGCACCCACCGCGGCGGAGATGACGGCGACGGCGAGCAGACGGTGAGCAAGCATGGTTTGCCTCCGAGAGAGTTGATCGAGACGGAAGCACCATGGCATCACTCACTGTCATCAATCAATTACCAGGCGTCCGCGTCCTGTTGCGCGCCGCGACTTGGGGCGCGGCGACGGCGGCATCCGTGGGATCCGAGATGGAAGCGGCCGTCGACTTCCCGGCCGCGGGACTCCGCGCCGGCGCAGTCCGGCGCCTCACTCATAGCCGCCGCGCACAGAAGCGCAGACATATCGGGGTGATTGCCGCGATACAGTCCGGCCGTGTCCCTCCCCCCGCTGGCAAAATCCGTCTCGCTGAGCCGAGCGTGGCTTGCCGTTGTCGTTCTCGCCGCCCTCTTCGTCGGCGGTTTCATCGCGACCCGCCTGCCTTTCGGCGCCGTGCCGCTCCGCGTGGCCGAGGGTCACGCGTTCCTCATGGCAGAGGGCAGGAAGGGAGCTTTCCAGGCAGACAACGGAATAAGCGCAAGCTTTTATGACAACGTGGTGTGGACGGACGCCGGTCAGCCCACGGTGGGCGGCCGCCCCTCGTGTCTCTGGGACGACCGGACGAACAGCCCACGACCCGCGGGTGCCAGGGTCGAGGCGGGCTACCGATGGGTCAGGACACCGGATGGAGTGAGCCTGCCCATCGTGGCCTGGATGAAGTGCCGATAGCGCCGGGTCCGGAGGAGGGGCCGGCGCGTATCGCCGTGGCGACCAGGAAGGTCAGAAGATGAAGATCGCTGTCATCGGCGGGACCGGCCTCATCGGATCCCGGGTCGTCAAGATCTTGAGCACCCGCGGGCACGAGGCGGTGCCGCACTCGACGTCCACCGGCCTGGACCTGCTCAGCGGCAGGGGCCTGCCCGAGGCGCTGACGGGGGCCGACGTCGTCGTCAACGTGACGAAACCGCGGACCTTCGACGAGGCCTCGCCCGCCTTCTTCCGGGAGACGATGGACAACCTGCTGACCGGCGCCGAGGCGGCCGGCGTCGGCCATGCGGTCATCTTGTCGATCGTGGGCGCCGACCTGGTGCCCGGGTCGGTCCACTACCGGGCGAAGGTGCTGCAGGAGGACATCCTCAAGGCCGGCCCCGTTCCGTACTCGATCGTGCGTTCCACCCAGTTCTTCGAGTTCATCGACACGGTGTTGTCCTGGACCTCCGGCGAGGACACGGTCCGCCTGCCCGCCACCCTCATGCAGCCCATCGCCGCGGCCGACGTCGCCCGGGCCGTGGCCGATGTCAGCGTGGGCGTCCCGCTGCGCGGCACCCTGGACATCGCCGGCCCCGAGGTCATCGCCGAAACCACCTATCGGGAGTGGCTCGCGCGCTGACGGAACAGCGCCCCGGCCGCACGAACGGCGCCGCCCCCGAGCGGCGCGCGGTCCGCGCCGAGGTGTCACAGGAGGTGTCACAGTTCGGCACGTCGCCCTGTCTTCGAGACGACCGTACGTCGCGAGGTGACAGGAGCAGACCTTGCCCCCAGCAGGCACCACGATCCGGATCCGAATCCGGATGAACGCACGCGCCATCGACGAGCCGCACCGCGTGTCGAGCCAGCTCGAACTTCTGTTCGACCTCACCTTCGTGGTCGCGGTCGCGGCCGTCACCGCGCAGTTAGCGCACGACATCGCCGACGGTCACGGCCTGGCCGGGCTGGTGCCGTTCCTCCAGGTGTTCTTCGCGATCTGGTGGGCGTGGATGAACTTCACGTGGTTCGCCTCGTCCTACGACACCGACGATGTCGCCTACCGGCTGCTGACCATGGTGCAGATGGCCGGTGTGCTGGTCCTCGCCGCCGGCGTCCCCGCCGCGGCGAGCCACTCCTACTATCGGATCATCACCCTGGGCTACCTCGTCATGAGGCTCGGCCTCGTCGCCCAATGGCTGCGGGCCGGTCTCGAAGACCCGGTGAGGCGCCACACCGCGCTCCGCTACGCCGGGGGCATCACCCTTCTGCAGATGGGCTGGCTGTCGCGGCTCGCCCTGGTGGAGACGAAAATCCTGCCCTCCTCCTTCGGCCTGCCGTTCTTCGTCTGCCTGGCCGCCCTGGAGCTCGCGGTGCCGTGGTGGGCGGAGCGGGCCATGGCCACCAACTGGCACCCGCATCACATCGCCGAGCGCTACGGCCTGTTCACGATCATCCTGCTCGGCGAGAGCGTGCTGGCCGCGAGCAGGGGGGTCGGAAGAGCACTCGTTGCGGACGCCGTCGGCGGCCGCTTCGTCGTGATCGCCGCCGCCGGTCTCATCCTGCTGTTCGCTCTTTGGTGGCTGTACTTCCTCGGACCTGCGGGGGACGGTCTCACCGACCGCCGCCATCGGTCCTATCTGTGGGGATACGGCCACTACGGCATTTTCGCCGCTCTCGCTGCCCTCGGCGCCGGGCTCGAGGTGGCGGTGGAGAAGAGCGGGCACGACGTCGTGGCGTCGCCGACGGCGCTCGGCTACGCGGTCGCCGTTCCGGTGGCGGCGTATCTGGCCCTGCTGTGGGCGGTGCACGTGCTCGTCATCGCGGAGTCGGTCATGTCGCCCGCCGCGGTGCCGGCGTGCGTGCTCATCGTCCTGATGCTGCCGCTCGCGGCGCCCTGGATCGGCGTGGCCGCCGTGGTCGGCGCGATCGCGGCCGTCTGCGTCCTGCTGGTCGCCGTCACCATCTGGACGGCGGCCACCGGGGTCCGCTCTGGAACGCGTGGCCATGACCCGAATTGAGAAGAACGCCGCGGCACCCGTCACACGCCGGGAGGCTGTCCGGTCTTAGCTGACGACCGGGTGGCAGCGAGGTGGCCCGGCGGACGGAAAGGGAACGCGATGAAGATCGTGGTGATCGGCGGAACCGGCCTGATCGGGTCGAAGCTGGTGACGAAGCTGGGCGAGCATGGCCACGAGGCGGTGGCGGCGTCGCCGAACACCGGCGTCAACACGCTGACCGGCGAGGGACTGGCCGAGGTGCTGGCCGGTGCGCAGGTGGTGGTCGACGTGTCGAACTCGCCGTCGTTCGAGAGGGCCGCGGTGCTGAGGTTCTTCGAGACCTCCACGGGCAACCTGCTCGCGGCGGAGGCGGCGGCGGGCGTGGGTCACCACGTCGCGGTGTCGATCGTGGGAACGGAGCGGATGCCGGACAACGGCTACTTCGCCGCGAAGATCGCCCAGGAGCAGCTGATCGAGAAGTCGGGGATCCCGTTCTCGCTCGTGCACTCGACCCAGTTCTTCGAGTTCGCCCGCGGCATCGCCGACGATGCCACGGTGGACGGCAAGGTGCACATGGCGCCGGTGCTCTTCCAGCCCATCGCGGGTGACGACGTCGCCCAGGCGGTCGGCCGGGCCGCGGTGGGGTCGCCGCTGAACGGCAGGGTCGAGATCGCCGGGCCCGAGCAGCTCCGGATGGACGAGTTCTTCCGGCAGGCGCTGGCCGCCTGGGGCGACCCGCGCGAGGTGGTCACCGACCCGCACGCGCGTTACTTCGGCAGTGAGCTGAGCGAGCGGTCGCTGGTTCCGATCGACGACGACGCCACCCTCGGCACGATCCGCTACCACGACTGGCTCGGCCGCGCCGGCGGCGGCAAGTAGACCGACGCCGTTCATAGGTGCGCCGCGACGACCGTGACCACGAAGTAGCGGCGCGGCAGGCGGCACCCGGGCGGGTCCCTCGAGCGGACCGCCCGGGCCGCCGCCGCGCCGCCGTCCTGGTCGCACACCGAGCAGGCCGCCTCGGTCATCGCGCCCCGCCCCGGCCGAGCCGGCCACACGACGCCGAGTGCTCCACACGACGCCGAGTGATCCACGAGACACGGAGAGAGGAACGATGACCGCTCCGGGCAACGACAACGAATTCCTGCACGAGCTCGAGATCGACATCGAGGCGGAGGTGATCCGGGTCGAGTCCAGCCACCCGGAGGAGGGCGTCGGCCTGCCGGTCACCGACTGGCTGTTCGATCCGACGGACGTCGAGCGCGAAGCGATCGGCCTGCGAGGCCTGCTCGACGCGGTCGAGGTGCTGGAAGACGGCCCCCGGTCCGGCGATCCCGCCCAGTAGAGGGCCCCCGTCGCGCGCCGGGCCGCATGCCCGGCCGCGGGCGTCATCGTCGGCCGCGCCCTCGACGCTCCGTTGCCGCGGTCGCGGCGGCGAGCAGTTCTTCCAGTTCGGCGAGGTCGCCGGTCTGCGCGGCGGCGAGGAACGTCCGTACGAGGCGCCGGTGCCCGACGGCGCTGACCGGGTTGCGCCGCTCGGTGGCGAGGTGGTCGCGGGCGCGTCGCACGAGTTGCCGCGCGTGGTCTTCGCTCAGGTGCAGGACCTCGGAGATCCTGCGGTAGGGGTAGTCGAAGGCCATGCGCAGCAGGTAGACCGCTCGTTCGGCGGGGGTCAGCCTCTCCAGAAGCATCCGGATCGCGGTGTCGACCGCCTCGTGCCGTTCGGCTGCCGTCTCGGGGCCCGCGGAGGGGTCCCTCGTCTCGGGCAGCCAGGAACCCGCGGAGGTCTCGCGGCGCCTGCGGGCGGACTGGGCGATGTTGATGGCGAGCCTGGTGGTGGTCAGCGCGAGGAACGCGGGAGGGTCGGCGACGATCGAGCGGTCGGTGCGGGCCCACCGCAGCCACGTCTCCTGCACCACGTCCTCGGCCTCGCCCACGTCGTGCAGGACGCGCAGGCCGATCGCGAACAGCCGGGGCGCGACGCCGGCGAACGCCGACGCGGCTCCGTCCCCTCTTTTGATCGGCCCGTCATCGATCGGGTTCGCGTGGTCTCCCTGCGACTCCAACAGGTTCATGGTCACGATCTCGGCTCCGTTCACTCACGGCATCCGGTGATGCCGCTGTGATCACGGTCGCCTCCGAGACCCCCTCATCGCGCCCCGGAAAGAGCGTGGTCCATACCCTGGCCCCGGATGTCAGGGGGTGCCCCGGGTGCCGGGGGCGCGGCTTCGCACCGGGATCGTGGCGCTGATCGTTATAGGCAAGATCACCCTTACCGCCGATAATGACCAGACCGGCGTTGATTGCCGGGTTGACAGGGGAAAGGTAGGCCGCGCGGCGATCCGAGGTGTAGCGCCGGTGGCCTCCGACGTTCGGCAGTCGACGGTCAACGGGTGAAGGGTCGGCGGGGCGGTGCCCATGGCTAGCAGAGGTTCCGAGTCGCCGCTTCGCGGGCGGCAGATCGAGTGCGAGACGCTGGACCAGCTCGTGGCGACGGTGCAGGCCGGCCACAGCTCGGTCCTGGTCCTGCGCGGCGAGGCAGGCATCGGCAAGACGGCCCTGCTCGAGTACGCGCGAGGCAGCGCGTCCGGCTGCCGGACGGTCAGAGCGGTGGGCGTCGAGTCCGAGATGGAGCTGGCCTTCGGCGGCCTGCACCAGCTGTGCGCCCCGTTCCTCGATCACCTCGGTCACCTTCCGGGCCCGCAACGCGACGCGCTCGGTACGGTGTTCGGCCTGAGCGCGGGGCCTCCGCCCGATCGCTTCCTGGTCGGGCTCGCGCTGCTCAACCTGCTCGCCGACGTGGCCGGGAAAGGGCCACTGGTCTGCCTCGTCGATGACGCGCAGTGGCTGGACGAAGTCTCCGCGCAGACCCTCGCCTTCGTCGCACGACGCCTGCTCGCGGAGCCGATCGGGCTGGTGCTCGCGGTGCGCGAGCACCACCTCGAACGAGAGCTGAGAGGTCTGCCGCACCTCGAAGTGGGACGGTTGAGCGACAGCGACGCCCGCGCCCTGCTGGACTCCGTGATCCCCGGGCGTCTCGACGAGCGGGTCCGCGACCGGATCGTCGCCGAAACGCAGGGAAACCCGCTGGCCCTGCTCGAGCTGCCGAGGGGGTTGACGGCGGCGGAGCTGGCGGGTGGGTTCGGGCGGCCCGACGCGCGACCGCTGGCGAGCCGGATCGAGCAGAGCTTCCTGCGGCGGATGCAGTCGTTGCCGGTCGAGGCGCAGCAGCTGCTGCTCATCGCGGCGGCCGAGCCGGTCGGCGATGTGACGTTGCTGACGCGAGCGGCGGAGCTGCTGGGAATCCAGGCGTCCGCCGCATCGCCGGCCGAAGCGGCGGGACTGATCACCATCGGGACCCGGGTGCGTTTTCGCCATCCGCTCATGCGCTCGGCGGCCTACCGCCTGGCCCCGGAGGATCGGCAGAACGTGCACCGCGCGCTGGCCGACGCGACAGATCCTCACACGGATCCCGATCGTCGAGCGTGGCATTTCGCCAACGCCACGACCGTCCCTGACGAGACGGTGGCCGCCGAGCTGGAGCGCTGCGCCGACCGGGCGCAGGCACGCGGCGGAGTCGCCGCGGCGGCCGCGTTCCTGGAACGGGCGGCCGAGCTGACCCCCGATCCCGCCCGCCGCGGCGCCAGGGCGCTGGCGGCGGCACGGGCCAAGCATCAGGCCGGTGGGTTCGACGCCGCGCTCGAACTGCTGGACGCCGCGGAGCTCAGCCCCCTGAACCCACGCGAACGCGCCCAGGCCGACCTGCTGCGCGGTCAGATCGTGTTCGCGGCCAGAAGCGCCGGCCCCGCCCTGCCCCTGCTGCTCAGAGCCGCCAAGCGGCTTGAGCCGCTGGACGCCGGGCTGGCTCGCGAGACCTATCGCGACGCGCTGTACGCGGCCATGACCGCCGGACGCCTGCCGAGCGGCGCTCAGTTACCGGATGTCGCCAAGGCGGCGCTCGCCGCACCGCCGGGACCCCCGCCGGCGCGCAACGATCTGCTCGTGAACGGCTTGGCCCTGATGACCGCTGAGGGTTTCGCGGCAGGCGTGCCGATGGTGCGGCAGGCCCTGGACGCGTTCCGCGCCGAAGACGTCTCCCGGGAAGAGGGCCTGGGCTGGCTCCCGCTCGCCAGCCGCATGGCCTTCAACATCTGGGAGTTCGACAGCTACCTGGCGCTCTCGGCGAGGCTGGTCGACCTGGCCCGCGAGACGGGGGCGCTGTCGGTGCTGCCGTCGGCCATCTTGCTGCACGTGTCGGCTCGGGTGCTGGCCGGCGAGCTGGCCGTCGCGGATTCGCTGGCCGCCGAGGCCGCGGCGATCGGTGAGGCGACGGGCAGCCGCTTCATCCCCCAGTACGTGGCCATGGTGATCGAGCCGTGGAGGGGACGGGAGGCCGCGGCACGCCAGGCCATCGACGCGGTCATCCGCGACACGGTCCTCCAGGGCGAGGGAAAGGTGCTGACCGCCACCCAGTGGGCGCGCGCGGTGCTGTACAACGGCCTCGGCCGTTACGAGGAGGCGTACGTCGCGGCCGAGCAAGGCTATGAGAACCCTCAGGAACTCGGACTGTCCATCAGGTCCATGGTCGAGCTCGCCGAGGCCGCCGCCCGGAGCGGAAGGCGGGCACGCGCCGCCGAAATGGCCCGGCGACTCGACGAGCTCGCACAGGCCAGTGGCACCGACTACGCCCTCGGCATGTCGGCGGCCGTGCGTGCCCAGGTGAGCGACGGACCCGCCGCCGAAGCCGGGTACCGCGAGGCGATCGAGCGGCTCGGCCGCACCAGGGTCCGGGTGACGTACGCCCGCGCCCGGCTGCTCTACGGCGAGTGGCTGCGCCGGGAGAACCGCCGCGTCGACGCGCGCGAGCACCTGGGCGTCGCGTACGAGGCGCTCAGCCAGATGGGGATCGAGGCGTTCGCGGAACGCGCCCGGCGAGAGCTTCAGGCCACCGGCGAGACGGTACGCAAGCGCAGCGTCGAGGCACGTGCCACTCTTACCGCTCAGGAGGCACAAATAGCGCGTTTGGCCGGTGACGGGCTGACGAACCCCGAGATCGGCGCTCAGCTCTTCATCAGCCCGCACACCGTCGAGTGGCACCTGCGCAAGGTCTTCACAAAGCTCGGCATCGGGTCCCGCAGGCAGATCAGCACCGCGCTGCTCGCGGGCACGGGGGTCACGGCCTGAGACTCGGCGGCCTCCCCTACGGCGATCCCGCCGAAAATCGCCTGAGAAAGTTCGTCGCGGGTGTCGAGAACGCGGAGCCGGCTCCGTCCCAGGGACATGAGCGGCCACCACGGGCCGCGCGACGAAAGGGAGAACCAGCATGAAGTACCTGCTGCTGAAGCACTACCGAGGCGGCCCGGCCCCCGTCGTCGACTACGGGTCGTTGGACCAGTGGACGCCGGAGGAGGTCGACGCGCACATCCAGTTCATGCGCGACTTCGCGGCCCGTCTGGAGGAGACGGGGGAGTTCGTCGGCGAACAGGCGCTCGCGCCCGAGGGCACGTTCGTACGGTATGACGGCGAGGGCCGCCCTCCGGTGACCGACGGTCCGTTCGCCGAGACCAAGGACCTCATCGCGGGGTGGATGATCATCGACGTGGACTCGTGGGATCGCGCGCTCGAGCTGGCCGGGGAGCTGTCCTCGGCTCCCGGGCCCGGCGGCGAGCCGATCCACGAGTGGCTCGAGGTCCGGCCGTTCCTCACCGAGCCGCCCACGGTCACCGAGTGAACGAGTCGCTGCTGCGGGAGCTCGTGCCCGCGGTCATCGCTGTCCTCGCCCGGCGCGGAGCCGACTTCGCGTCGGCCGAGGACGCCGTGCAGGAGGCCCTGATCCGGGCGCTGGACACCTGGCCGGACGATCCGCCGCGCGACCCGAAGGCGTGGCTCGTCGCGGTGGCGTGGCGCAGGTTCCTCGACGCCGCCCGTGCCGAGGCGTCGCGGCGGGGGCGGGAGCTCGCCGTGGAGGCCGAGCCCCCCGCCGGTCCGGCGCCCGTCGCGGACGACACCCTGCGGCTCTACTTCCTGTGCGCGCACCCCGCCCTGCCGCAGAGCTCGGCCGTCGCGCTGACACTGCGCGCGGTCGGCGGCCTGACCACGCGGCAGATCGCGACGGCGTACCTCGTTCCCGAGGCCACCATGGCGCAGCGGATCAGCCGGGCCAAGCGGCGGATCTCCGGGCTGCCGCTCGACCAGCCCGGCGATCTCGGGACGGTGCTGCGCGTGCTCTACCTCGTCTTCAACGAGGGGTACGGCGGAAACGTCGACCTGGCGGCCGAGGCGATCCGCCTCACCCGCCAGCTCGTCGCGTTGACCGACGAGCCCGAGGTCGCTGGGCTGCTCGCGCTCATGCTGCTGCACCATGCGCGCCGCGCGTCCCGCACGGGCCCGGGAGGCCGCCTGGTGCCGCTCGCCGAGCAGGACCGATCACGCTGGGACACCGGCCTGATCACCGAGGGAGTGGCGATCCTGCAGGCCGCGCTGGCCCGCGACCGGCTGGGCGAATACCAGGCGCAGGCCGCGATCGCCGCCCTGCACGCGGACGCCCGCTGCGCCGCCGAGACCGACTGGGTGCAGATCGTGGAGTGGTACGACGAACTGCTGCTCCTCACCGGCAACCCGGTGGTGCGCCTCAACCGCGCGGTGGCGGTCGGCGAGGCCGACGGGCCGCGGGCCGGCCTGGCGGCGCTGGCCGGCGTGGACCCCGCCCTGCCCCGCTACGCCGCGGTCACGGCATATCTGCGTGAACGCGCCGGTGACCTCGAGCACGCCGCCGAGCTTTACGCCGAGGCCGCCCGCGCCGCCACCAGCGTGCCGGAGCGCGACCACCTCACCCGGGAGGCCGCACGGGTGCGGCGACTGCCGCGTCCGTGACTGCGGCGTCCCTGGTCAGGCGGTCGCCGCCGCCGAGGTGACGTGCAGGGCGACCGGCCGCAGGACCAGGCCGTCGGTCCAGGTCACCGACTCGGGCGAGGTGGTCAGGCGGAGGGCGGGCCGGCGGGTGACCAGGGCTCTGATCGCCTCGGTGAGCTCGACCCTGCCGAGACTGGCGGCCAGGCAGCGGTGCGGGCCGTAACCGAACGCCACATGGGGGTTGGGGGGATGGCCGGTGAAACGGTGGATGTCGAACCGGCCGGGCTCGGGAAAGGCCCGCGGGTCGTGGTTGGCCGCGTTCAGGTTCGGCATGACGACCGTCCCCGCGCTCAGCGAGCCGCCGGGCAGGTCGGTGTCCTCGGTGATCCGGCGCATGAAGGCATTGGCGGGCGGCCCGTCGAAGCGCAGGACCTCCTCGGCGGCGGTGGCCGTCAGGGCCGGATCCGCGACCAGCTCGTCCCACTGGCCCGGGTGGAGGAGCAACCGGAACACCCCACGGGCGATCATCGAGGCCGTCGTCTCGTAACCGGCCGTGATCAAAGAGAAGACGGTGTTGACGAGCTCGCCCTCCGACAGCCGGTCTCCGGCGTCCCTGGCCTCGATGAGCAGGTCGATGAGGTCCCCGCCGGGCGAGCGGCGATGCCGGGCGACGAGTTCGGCGGCATAGGCCATGAAGTCGGTGTAGCCCTCGTAACGCGCCTGCTCGTTGGCCGTGGAGGTGGTCAGGAACATGTCCGTCCACCGGACGAACTGCTCGTAGTGGTCCGTCGGCACGCCGAGCATCTCGCAGATGACGCGGCCCGGTAGCGGCAGCGCGTACCCCCGTACGAGGTCGAAGCGGTCGCCCAGGCCGTCGAGGAGCTCCTCGGCGATCCTCGCGATCCGGGGACGCCATGGTTCGATCCGGCGGGGGGTGAAGGTGCCCTGCATGATCCGGCGGTAGCGCGTGTGCTCCGGCGGATCCTGATTGATCAGCGCGTCCGGGTCGTCGTCGATGCCGACGCCGCTCACGAACCGCGGCAACCCGGGAAGGCGGAGATTGCGGCTGGATGCGGGCGAGGCCAGCAGGGCGCGGACGTCCTCGTAGCGGACGGCCATCGGGACACGGTCGCCACTGGGCATGGTCGCCGGCTCCAGCGGCCCCGACTCACGTCTGCGGGCGAACTCCGGTGACGGCGTGGCGAGGGGACCCGGCACGATATCCGGCCAGGCATCAGGCCCACTCGCAGGCCCACTGGTAGGAGCGGTCCCGTTCGCATCCGGTTCGGTGGTCACCGCAACCCCTCCCCTGGACGGCCCAAGCGGAACGTACGAAATGTCGCACCGCCCGTCAACAGGAGGAGCAGCCCTGATGGAGGTGCTCCGCGTCCACCGGGACGGATCCCAGGGTGCGCGCGTGCAGCACGGCGACGGCACGACCGGCGGCTCCGCCGTCGGCCGCTCCGGGACCGGTGCCCTGTCAGCGGCTGTCACAGGTCCGACGGCTGTCCGGTCTTAACACGGACGCACGAACACGTGAGGTAGGACTGTGACGAACGACCTGGAACCACGGGGAACCCTCGCTGTCCCCGGACCTGCACCGATCGACTCTCTCGACAGTTTGCGTGAGCACCTGCAGTGGGCGGTGGAGCTGGAACACGCCACCTTGCCGCCGTACCTGTGCGCGCTGTACTCCCTGAAGGCCGAGAGCAACCCGGAGGCCGTGGAGGTGGTGGGCGGCGTCTTCGCCGAGGAGATGCTGCACCTGGCGCTGGCCGCCAATCTGCTCAACGCCGTTGGCGGCAGGCCGCGCCTCGACGTGCCGGAGATGCTGCCGCCGTATCCGCGGCGGCTGCCCCACAGCGACCTGGAGCTGTCGCTGCTCCCGTTCGGCCCGGAGGCCCTGGAGATGTTCCTGCGCCTGGAACGGCCGGCCCCGCCCGGCGCCCCGGCGGAAGGCGACGGCTACGAGACGATCGGGCAGTTCTACGACGCGATCGAGCAGGGACTGCGCCACCTGTGCGAGCGGCTCGGCGAGCGGGAGGTCTTCTGCGGCGACCCCGCCCGCCAGGTGAACGGCGGCCATTTCCGGCACACCACCGGCATGCTGTTCGCGGTGGAGGATCTGGAGTCGGCGCTGGGGGCGCTTGAGGAGATCGTCGAACAGGGCGAGGGCACGGCCCGGGGCGAGGTCTGGGACGGGGACAGGGACGTCTTCCACCCCGATCGGGACGAGGTCGGCCACTACTACCGCTTACAGGAACTCAAACTCGGCCGGCGCTACCGGCGCGGCGACACCCCGCGGTCCGGGCCCACCGGAGAGCCGATCTCGGTGAACCCGGCCGCCGTCCACCCGATGCGGCCCAACCCGCGGCTGTCCGATCACGCCCCGGGCAGCGCGATCCGTACCGCGCAGGAAGAGTTCAACCGCACCTATTGCACCCTGTTGAACCAGCTGGAGCAGGCGTTCAACGGCGACCCGAAGCTGCTCGGCGCCGCCGTCGGCACCATGTACGCCCTCAAGGCCCAGGCCGACGCCCTGTTGCTGATGCCCGACGCGGACGGCACCGTGGCCGGTCCCACCTTCGGCTACGTTCCACCGGACGCACGCTGACGAGCGTCCGCCCGGCCGCGAAGCGCGATCGCGTCGCCCGGCGGACTTGGCCAGGGCGGTGCGTGACCGGCGCACCGCCCTGGCACGTGCTCTCTCATACGCCCGCGGCGTGGCGGCGGGTCGCCGGCATGGTGACCAGGCCCGCGGAGAAGGCGTCGATGACGAGTTCGACCCTGTCACGGGCGTCGAGCTTGGAACGGATCCGGCTGACGTGGGTCTTCGCGGTCAGCTCGCTGATGTGCAGTCTCGCGCCGATCTCCGCGTTGGTGAGGCCGAGGCCAACCAGCGTGAGCACCTCACGCTCCCTGTCGCTGAGCCCGGCGATGCCGAGCTTGCGGTCGAGGGCGTCGGTCAGATACTCGCTGCGGCTCGTCAGCTCCTCCACAAGGTGGCGCGTGTGCCCCGGGCTGAGCACCACTCCCCCGGCGGCGACGTCCCTGATCGCCTCCAGCAGCTCCCGGCAGGGCCTGTCCTTGTGCAGAAACCCCTTCGCCCCGGCGTGCAGGGCCCGCCAGAGGTGCTCGTCGCCGGTCGCCGAGGTGAAGACCAGTACGGCGTCGCGGAGGCGGTGGTCCCCCGTCAGCCGCCGGACGGCCTCGATGCCGTGCTCGATCCGCGCGTCGGTGTCCAGGAGGACGACGTCCGGCCGCGTGGTGACGGCGATCCTCGTGCCGGCCTCACCGATCGGCGACTCGCCGACCACTTCCATATCGGGTTCCGCGTCCAGCACGAGCCGGAGGGCGGAGCGCATCGAAGCGTGTTCTCCGATGAGCAGGATCTTTATCACGTGCGGGTCTCCTCAAGAAACACCCGCGGCCTTGGGGCCCATCGCGCCCCAGGATCCGCGCGGACGCCAGGCGGCCGGCCGGTACGGCGCCGCGAACGGGAGCTCGACGGGCCGCAGATGAAGGATCAAGCAGGCGATCATGGTCACGGCGAAGCTGGTCAAGCCCATGAGCGCCGCGATGCAGCAGTGCAGGACCACACCGGAGGCCAGGAGGTACGGCCACGCCCGCCGCCGGACGATGAGGCCCATGGCGACGGCGAACTCGACGACCAGCGGCCCCCAGGTGAGCACGGTCACGCCCAGCGGATCACGCAGGACCGGGCCCAGGATGCCCGACATCCAGGAGGGAGCGCCGAACATCGGGTCCGACAGCCAGTAGTAGAGCGCGGTCCCGTCGGCCCATTCCTCACGGCCGAGTTTCGACACCGACGCCTGAAAGTACAGCCCCGCCACCTGGAGCCGGATGACGAGCACGGCAGACCAGGCGACCAGCGACGCGACGGGCCCCGGAGCCTCGCCGGAGGGGGCGGACGCGTGCCAGTGCCAGCGCCTCCGGTCGTTCAGCGCCACCGGCAGCAGGAGCAGCGTGACCACCGAGGCGATCTGGTCCCCGCCGTCGGGGACGACGGTCGAGACCTGGAAGCCGAAGGTGAGCCACCAGTGGGGCAGCGCCGTGAGGCGGGGCCGCCACCCGGAGGCGACGACCACGAGCACTGCCACGGCCGCCCCCCGCGTGAGCCCCAGCTGTTCCTCGGGCACGAGGCAGAACAGTCCCAGTGAGCTCACGCCCTGGCACGCGGGGCCGTACGGGTCGAACAGCGCGTCCACGGGACTCGCCGTCAGGGTGCCGGCGGTCGCGAGCGCCAGCAGCGTGCGCGCCAGGCCGTACACATTCGTCCAGGGCGGCAGCTCGGCCCGCAGGCGGGCCGCGGCGCCGATCCGGGCGAGGGGCGGGGCGCCGATCCGCGCGAAGGTCAGCACGTCACGTTCACCACCGTCACGGTGGAGGGCATGACCTTCTGCGCGGAGCCCGCCCAGGCCCAGGGCAGCGGCACGCGCCGGCTCAGGCCGACGGTTCCGCAGAGCGTGGGCCGCGCCACCGGGCTGGCGACCGTCACCGCGTCCGCCCTGCTCAGGCAGATGGCCACCGCGCCGTCGCAGGCCCGCCACCGGTCCCCGGGAACCGACCCCGCCAGCAGGTCCATCTCCCTCATCCTCGCCCGGGACCCCCGGTCCCAGCCCGCGGCGGCGCGCGTCTCGGGCGGGGAGGCGGCGAACGTCCGGGGCGCTCCGGCGCCGGTCGCCGTCCAGACCTCCAGCCGCGGCTCGCGCGCCGAGCGGGTGAAGAAGGCCCAGCCCTGCGGCGCCACCTGCCGGATGTCGGCGCGCAGCTCCTGCTCGCCGGGCAGCCGGAGGGCGTGCGCCGGTAGCTGCGAATGGACCACGTACGCGATCACGAGGACCCAGACGGCCCCGATGCACAGGGCCGCCAGTCCCAGCCTGGTGTCCGGCACTCGCCCGGTCACGAACGGAGTTCCTCGGCGATGTGGTCGACGAGCCGCTCCTCGCCGAGCCGTCCGTCGTCCTCGGCCGGTGCCCAGAAGGTGCCGGTGCCGACGAAGATGCCCGAGCCGGTGATGACGATGCTGCCCGCCGCCCGGGTGGTGGCGGCGCCGCCGAGGCTCGCCGCCGCACTGGACAGTTGCTGCTTGCCGTCGGCGAGCGCGGCGCTGATGCGCAGCCGGTCGCCGCTGGTCATCTCCGCGAGGAAGGAGGGGAAGAACTGGGGAGACGCGGTGCGGATGGACGCGAGGACCTGGTCGCCGACGGCCAGGCTCCGGGGGGTCGCCCAGCTCGTGCCGTGCAGGGATCGGGCGATCTCGCCCTCGCCGAAGAAAACGCCTCTGAACAGGCTCTCACCGTCTCGGGTGGGCGGAGCGGCGGTTGTCCCACTCGCCGCGTGACTTGAGGCCGCCCCCAGCATCAAGATCAGACTTGTCGCCAAAGCTATGGATCGGACACGCGAGTACATGTCTTCATCACCTCGGCAAAGTTATAGAACTTCTAGTAATTCTAGTCAACCGGTGTACCCTTGTTCCTGATACAGAGAAGGGAGACCGAGCCGGAAAGCCCGTGTACGCAGGCGGGCCGACGTGAATCGGCGACGACATGCATCTCGAAATCGACCCATCCTCACCCGACCCGTTGTTCGACCAGATCGCCTCCGAGCTGCGCAAAGCACTCAACGGCGGCGAGCTGAAGCCCGGCGACCATCTGCCGCCGGCGAAGGCCGTCGCCTCGGCGCTGCGGGTCAACCTCCACACGGTGCTGCGCGCCTACGCGATCCTCCGGGACGAAGGCCTCATCGAGGTACGACGCGGGCGCGGGAGCGTCGTGGTCGACGCCGGCCGGGGCACCTCCCGCCGACTGGACGAGGCGATCGGCCAGGTCGTGGTCGAGGCGCGCCGGCTCGGTCTCGGCCCGGACGACGCCGCCGAGCTGGTCCGTCGCGCCTTCTGACCCTCCCCTCCCGTCGCCGCGTTTCCACGCCCGCCGTTCCTGACATTTGTCATCGCGATGATCCTCGAGCCGCATGCCGATCTCATGGCATCGACGACTACAGCGGCGACGGGCGGAAAACGCACTCTTGTGCCATGACAACGGACGTGATGGAAACGGCGGTCGCCCTGGACCTGGCGATCGCGGCGACCGGGCTCAGGCAGAGGTACGGCGACTTCGAAGCCGTCAAGGGCGTCTCGTTGACCGTCCGAAGGGGTGAGCTGTTCGCCCTGCTCGGCACCAACGGCGCCGGGAAGACCACGACGATGGAGGTCCTGGAGGGCTACCGCCCGGCCACCTCCGGCACCGTGCAGGTGCTGGGGACGGATCCGTACCGCGGGCGCGGGGCGCTGCGCGCACGGGTCGGGATCATGTTGCAGGAGAACGGCTTCCTCCCCGACCTGACGGTGGCCGAGACCATCGGGCTGTGGCGCGACCTGCACGCGAACCCGCGCGCGCTGGACGAGTCGCTGGAGATGGCCGGGCTGACCGATAAGGCGGACGTCCGGATCCGCCAGCTGTCCGGCGGCCAGAAGCGCAGGCTCGACCTCGTGCTGTCGGTGATCGGCCGTCCCGAGGTGCTGTTCCTGGACGAGCCGACGACCGGCATGGACCCCGAGGCGCGCCGGACGACCTGGGACCTGATCCGCGACCTGGTGGAGGAGGGCACGACCGTGCTGCTCACCACGCACTACCTGGAGGAGGCCGAGCACCTCGCGAGCCGGCTCGCCATCATGCACCAGGGCGAGATCCAGGTGGAGGGGACGCTGGAGGAGGTCATCGGCAGGCAGGGCGACCGCGTCTCCTTCCGGCTGCCGCCGCAGATCCCCCTCGACGCCCTTCCGCCGATCGGCGGCCACGCTCCCGGCATCGCCCTGGCGGGCGGGGCGCCGGTCGTCACGTACACCGTCACCGGCGGCGACCAGGCGACCCGGGCACACACCGCGCTCGTTCCGCTGCTGGCCTGGGCCGAAGAGCGCGGCGTCGCGCTCGAACGGCTCGCCGTCAGGACCGCCTCGCTCGAGGACGTCTTCCACTCCGTGGTGAAGGAGAGCGCATGACCGACATGGCGCAGGCGGTGCGGCTGGCCCGCGTCGACCTCACCCTCGTCTTCCGCAACCGCACGGCCCTGGTGAACGCCGTGCTGCTGCCGCTGCTGATCGCCGGGGCGCTGGCCTCCACCGACATCGGCGGCGGGACCGCCGGGATCCCGGCGACGCAGTACCTGATGACCGGGATGATGGCCTTCATCCTGATCTTCGCGACGTTCATGAACCTGGCGGGCTTCTACGCCGGCCGTCGCGAGGAGCTGGTGCTCAAGCGCCTGCTCGGCGGACCGACGTCCAAGGCGGCCATCCTCGGCGGCAGCGCCCTCGGCGCGACCGTCGTGTACGTCGGCCAGGTGGTGATCCTGTGCGCGCTCATGGCCGCGGTCATGGGCACCGGGGCGCCGGCCGACATCCCGCTGCTGCTGCTCGGCGCGCTTCTCGGGGCGGCCTTCTTCTCCCTGCTCGCCATGGCCGTCTCCGGCCTGTCCTCCACCGGGGAGATGGCGCAGATCGCGACGCTGCCGGTCGTGCTGCTCCTGGTCGGCGGCTCGCCGGTGATGGTGCCGCAGGAGATCCTGCCGCAGGCGCTGCGCACCGTGATCGAGTTCCTGCCGATGACGCCCATCGTGGAGATCATGCGCACCGCCTATCTCGGGCTGGACTACATCGGCGCCGGCCACGAGCCGCTCGGCCTCCTGGATCGCTGGGCCGCCGCCCTGCCCTCACTGGGCATCCTCGCCGCGTGGATCGCGGTCGCCGCCCTGCTGGCCCGGGCGTTCTTTCGCTGGGATCCCCGCCGGGGCTGACAGTAAGGTTGAGGTCATGAACGCCGGAATCAAGCGGGCGCGTCGCATCACCTTCTGGACCTTGGTCGTCGAGTTGGTGTTCGCGTGGCTCGGCCCGGCGATCCAGATCGTGGTGGAGATCAGGACCGAGGGCGAGGTCGGCTGGGGCCGTCTCGCCCTCGCGGCCGTCGGCCTTCCGATCTTCACCTGGCTGTTCCTCCGCGTCGTCCACGCCGCGGTCGACGGCCGGGCCGCCGTACGCGAGGTCGCCGCCGCGGGCGCGCTCGCCGTGGCGATGATCGCCCTTGGCGGGATCGGCACACCGGAGCTGCCCGAGACCGCGTCGCGGGTGCTGCCGTTCGGCTGGGCCATGCTCGCCGCCACGTGGGCCGGGGTCGCGGTGCTCGCAGTGGGCTCCCGGGCCGCCGTGGCGCTGACGGCCGGCGCCGCCGCCGTGTACGTCGCCCTCGCCTTCCTGCTGGTTCCCGGCCTGGGCGAGCATCGCGCCGAGCTCTTCTACTACCTGTCGATGGTGGCCTTGCTGCCCTACAGCAACCGGGTCTGGCTGTGGATCTACCGGCTCATCATCCAGGTGCACGAGGGCAGGGATGCGCAGGCCAAGCTCGCCGTGACGGAGGAACGCCTCCGATTCGCCCGGGACCTGCACGATCTGGTCGGCCACAGCCTGTCGGCCATCGCGGTCAAGTGCGAGCTCGCGGTCAAGCTCGCCCGCGCCGCCCCCGAGCAGGCGGCCGGGGAGATGACGGCGGTGCGGGGGCTGGCCAAGGACGCCCTGCGGGAGATCCGGGAGGCCGTGCGGGGCTACCGCGCCATCGACCTGTCCGCCGAGCTCGGCAGCGTGCGTGCCGTGCTGGAGGCGGCGGGCATCCGCTGCACCCTCGACCTGCCCGAGCGGACTCCGCCGGGCGAGCCCGCCACGCTGCTCGCCTGGGTGATCAGGGAGGGCACCACCAACACGCTGCGGCACAGCGCCGCGACCCGGTCCCGCATCACGCTGAGGCTGACCGGCACGACGGCGGTGCTGGAGATGGTGAACGACGGGGTCGGCGGCCAGAGCGGCGGCGACGGCGGCACCGGCCTCATCGGCCTGAGCGAGCGGCTCGCCGCCGCGGGCGGCAGCCTGACCGCCCGGCCGACCGGGTCGGGGGAGTTCATCCTGAGGGCGGTCGTGCCGACGACCACCCACGAGCACGTCCTCACCGAGGCGGTGGCCTGATGATCCGCATCCTGCTCGCCGACGACGAGCATCTCATCCGCGGCGCGATCGCCACCCTGCTCGGGCTGGAGTCCGACCTGGAGGTCGTCGCCCAGGTCAGCCGGGGCGACGAGGTGGCTCCCGCCGTTCGGGAGCATCATCCCGACGTCGTGGTGCTGGACATCGAGATGCCCGGGATGGACGGCCTCACCGTCGCGGAGGGGCTCCCGGGGCAGGCGATGATCATTTTGAGCAGCTTCGGGCGGCCGGGATACCTGCGGCGGGCGCTCGCCGCCGGGGTGCGCGGGTTCATCCCCAAGGACGCCTCGGCCGACGAGCTGGCCACCGCGATCCGCAAGGTGCACGCCGGAGGGCGTTACCTCGACCCGGAGATGGCCGCTTCGGCGATGATGGCGGGCGACAGCCCGCTGACCGACCGCGAGCGCGACGCGCTGTCGCTTGCGGCCGAGGGCTCCTCGGTCAAACAGATCGCCACGACCCTCCACCTGACCGAGGGCACCGTGCGCAACTACCTGTCCAGTGCCATCGCCAAGCTCGGCGCGACCAACCGGATCACCGCGATCCGCGCCGCCCAGGAGAAAGGCTGGCTGTGAACGCCGAAGGCCGGCGGCGCGTCGCCACCGGCCTCCGACGCCTTGCCCGCGACCTGCGGGGGCCCGGCTACAGGCAGTAGACCTGGCGGTACTCGTACGTGCCGTCCGCGCGCAGGCGGCGGTAGACGTCGTAGGGCAGCCCGAAGTTCGGCACGCCCGCGCCGACGAACTCCCATCCCTCCGGCGCGCGTTCGGGGCAGCGCGGCCTGGTCAGCGGCAACGTCGGGATGACGGCGTCCCGCCGGACCGTCCGCCGCCCGTTCGTCTCCTGCCCCGCCCCTTCCGGAAGGGTGGCCGCGGCCTCCCGCGCGGGCGCGGCCCCGGTGTATGAGCCGGTGTGCGGGCCGGTGTGCGCGGCCGGGCCCAGGAACGCCAGCGCGCCGAGCGCGTAGGTCGCGGTGACAATCTGCGGAATCATTTCCTCTTCCTCCTGCCGGGCGGCTCACGCCGCACTGGAATTGACCGCACGGTGATCGACCGCACGATAACCGCCGCGATCGTGCCGGCGTGTACTCCGAGTGGAGTACGGGAAAGCGCTACTTCCGGAGCACACACGGCTTTCCCGGGATGCCTAACGTTTTCCTCGGCCGCCGGGAACAGCCCGGCGGGAGGCAGGAGGAACAATGTTCGATCCCAGTGCTTACGGAGACGGCCTGGCATCCGTTTACGACAGGCTTTATCCGCACACCCCCGAGGCGGACAAGGCGGCGCAGTTCATCGCCGGTCACGCACCCGGCGGGCGGCTGCTCGAACTCGGAGTCGGCACCGGCCGGCTCGCGCTCCCCCTGGCCGGGCTGGGCATGCGGGTCCACGGTGTGGACGCCTCGGCCCAGATCCTGGACAAGCTGAAGGAGCGCGACCCCGAGGGAAAGATCACCGCGACCCTCGGCGACTTCACCGCCGACCTGCCGGAAGGCCCCTTCGACATCGCCCTGATCGGCCTCAACACGCTGTTCATGGTGCCCGACAGGGAGCAGCAGATCGAGACCCTGCGGCTCATGCGATCCCGGCTCGGCGAGGGCGGGGTGGCGATCGTCGAGACCTACGACCCGTGGTACTACCACCGGCTCACCGATCCGCGGGTCGACGTCCACCACATCGGCGAAAAAGAAATAATGATCGACACGTCGTACGTGAGCCGGTCGACGCAGACGGTTTACATCGTGCACACGACGGTCGCCGGCGGCACTCCGGAAAAGCTCGTCGAGATTTCCCGCTATGCCTGGCCCTCGGAACTGGATTTGATGGCGAGAATCGCCGGCCTGCGGCTGCGCGCGCGATACTCCGACTGGGACGGCGGGCCGGTCCGCGAGGACGCCCTGCGCCACATTTCGGTATTCGAGGTGGACAATGGCGGCGAATAAGCCGCCTCAGTTCGCGTCGATTCCGCTCGCCCAGGTCCCGGACGTGACGGAGTTCCTCACCCGGCTGGACCTCGGCGTGTTCCGCGAGGACGACGTCTCCACCTTCTTCGGGCGCAACGACAGCTGGGCCGGGGTGACGAGCCTGGGCATCCCCGTGTTCGTCAAGCGGGTGGGCGGCGCACCGGAGGACGTCGTACGGCGGATCGCCCGGATCAGGGCGATGGGGGAACTGCTGGGCGCGCACCCGGTGGTGCGCGGTCCCCGCTTCCTCGGGGCCGACGAGCGGTCAGGACTGGTGGCCTTCCTCCTGCTCGAGCAGGCGCGCAACGGCGCCGACCTGGGCGCTGAGGAGTTCACCCGGGAGCTCGCCCACGAGGCCGGCGTCCAGGTGGGGACGCTGCACACCCTCCCCGCTCCCGCGGCGGTGGCGGCCGACACCTCGACGCCGCCGCTGCCGCCCGTTCCGAACCTGACGGCCATCCCGCTGGAGTCCTACGTACTGGCCAGCGGCGCGGAGCTGGAGGCCTGGCGCATCGTGCACAACGACGCCGAGCTCGTCGAGGCGATCAAGCACCTGTCCGAATGGGAGCGCGAGAGCCCCCGGGCGCTGGTCCACGGCGATCTCCGGCTCGACCAGTTCCTCTACCACGAGGGCAGGCTGCACCTCGTCGACTGGGAGGAGGCGCGGCTCGCCGACCCCGCGAGAGACGTGGGCGCGTTCGTGGGCGAGTGGCTCTTCCGCGGCGTGCTCGGGATGGCCTCCGGCGAGGACATCGTGCGGGGCCCCGTCGACGACCGTGACGTCATCGCCGGCGGAGCCCGCCGGTTCGAGCAGCTCAGACCGTTCATCGAGGCGTTCTGGCAGGGCTACTCGCTCGCCCGGCCGCAGGCGCGGGCCGACCTCGAGCTGCCAGCCAGGGCGGCGGCCTTCGCGGGCTGGCACATGTTCGACCGGCTCTTCGCCGCCGGTTTCCAGCGGGCCCGCCTGACGCCACTGGAGCGCGCGGCCGCGGGCGTCGGCCGCAAGGCCCTGCTCAGCCCCGCCGCGTTCACGACGACCCTCGGACTCGGAGGTGAAGGATGAGCGAGCTCCCCCGGGAACTCGCCGAGGCGCTCGACCGCGTGGAGGTCGGGGCCGACCTGAGATCGGCCACGGTGGCAGACCGCGAGGTCACGGCCGACAACGTCAGGACCTTCCGCGGTGTTCTCGCCGGAGCCCTGTACGACCTGCTCCACGCCGGCCGGCCCCACCGGGACGGCCGCCGCCGCAAGTCGGTGCGCGATCCGGAGTTCGAGACCGCGCTGCGCGAGATGGTGCCGCACCGGATGTCGCGCGTCCTCGCTCCGGTGCACCCGGACTCGCCCACGGTCGTGACGCTGAGCGGCGTCCGCGTCCGGGTGCCCGAGGAACGGCTCGCCGAGGAGGTGGAGACAGCCGGGGGCCGCGCGAGGTGGGTCCGCCTGCCCGCCGTCCTGCCGGCGCTGTCGCCCGGCTTTCTCCTCGTCAACGGCTCGCTGGGCACCGGGCTCGGCCAGGATCACTGCCTGCGGCTGTACCTCGGGGTGACCGAGCCGCCGTCGGTGGCGGGCCTGTGGGGAGCGGCGCTCGGACGGCTGGAGGAGCTCGCGGTCCCGTACCGCGCCAAGGTCCTGTCGGCTCGCGACCTGTACCCCCGCCGCGACGCGATCGTGGTGTACCTCGGCCCGCAGGCGTGGCACGTCGTACCGGAGATCGCGCGGGCGGCCGTCGCGGCGGGCGGGCTCCGCCCGGACGTGTCCGCGTACGTGGCCCGGCTCGGCGAGGGGATCGGCTGGGCCTGGGAGCCGGAGGACCCGCGGCCGGAGATGCGCGACATGAGCTTCGGCGAGCACCGGTCGCACGCGGTCGCCACCGGCCTGCTGGCGCACGCCGAGGGACAGAGCCCGGGCGACCGGGACGCCGCCGTGGCGGACGCGCTCCGCGCCGCGGGCGTGGTCCCCGGGCAGCCGCACCGCAACTCAGGCTCGCCGGGCCTCCCGTTCGAGGATCCGGCCGAGACGGCCGCCTGCCCCGCCTGAGCCGCCGCCAAGCCACCGGGCGCGATCCCGCGCCCGGACGACCACGAGACCGGAAGGAGGTGAGGCACGCGCCCCGTTCACGGGCACCGCCCGCGACGGCGGCCCCGCCTTCCCCGAAGCCCTTTTCCACACGACCGATCGACGACAACCGATCGGCACATCCGATTCAGACCAACGACAGAAAGGAAACCGACATGCCCATCGAGACCCTGCTCAGCGGCGCCGACGCCTACACCACCCCGGCCGAGGTCATGACCGTCCCCCAGATCGACACCCCCGAGGCGACCCCGGTCATCTCCGCGGCCGTCATCAGCGCGGGCGGCGGCGCCCTCAGCGCCTGGCTCGGCTGCTGACCCCCTGCACACAACCACACCAACGACAGAAAGGAAACCGACATGCCCATCGAGACCCTGCTCAGCGGCGCCGACGCCTACACCACCCCGGCCGAGGTCATGACCGTCCCCCAGATCGACACCCCCGAGGCGACCCCGGTCATCTCCGCGGCCGTTATCAGCGCGGGCGGCGGCGCCCTCAGCGCCTGGCTCGGCTGCTGACCCCTCACCTACCACACCACACACCCACGAAAGGAATCCCCATGTCCACCGAGTCGCTGCTCAGCGGCGCCGACGCCTACACCACCCCGGCCGAGGTCGTGACCGCGCCCGACAACGACGTCCCCGAGGCGACGCCGACCATCGTCAGCTCGGCCATCGGCAGCTTCGTCCTGAGCTTCAACACCGTCAAGGGAGGCTGCTAGTCATGGACGCCGAGAACCTGATGAGCGGCGCGGACGCGTACTCCTCGCTGGCCGAGGTCGTCGCCGGCCCGGACGCGCAGACCCCCGAGGCGAGCCCGGTCATCATCACCGCCAGCGCCATCTCCAGCTTCATCACCAGCTGGAACACGGTCAAGAACGGCTGCTGACCAGCCCACCCGAGACACCAAGGAGACACGGATATGACCACCGAGAACCTGATGAGCGGCGCCGGCGCGTACTCCTCGCTGGCGCAGGTCGCCAACACCCCGCAGATCGACGCCCCCGAGGCCACGCCGACCGTGGTCGCCTCGGCCGTCGCGAGCTTCAACCTGAGCTGGCTGACGGTCAAGAGCGGCTGCTGATCGAATGACGGAATGACCGTTCGTGGCGGCGCCGGGGTGCCCCGGCGCCGCCACGAAAAGAGCACGAACGACTCAGAAAGCGAGAACCGGATGGCGGGCAGGGACGGCCGGGATCCCGTCATAGAGGTGGACGGCCTCCGGATGGCGTACGGCGACGTCGAGGTCCTGCGCGGCGTGACCCTGCAGGCCGAGCGGGGCGAGGTGCTGGCCCTGCTCGGTCCGAACGGAGCCGGCAAGACGACCACCATGGAGATCATGGAGGGGCTGCGCAGGAGATCGGGCGGCTCCGTCACCGTGCTCGGCACCGACCCCGAGCGCGCGGACGACCGCTGGCGCGGCCGGATCGGCATCGTCCTGCAGTCGTGGCGCGACCACTCCCGCTGGCGGGCGGGGGAGCTGGTCCGGCACATGGCCGGCTACCACGACCAGCCGAGGGATCCGGAGGAGGTCATGTCGGATCTCGGCCTCGCCTCCCTCGCCGGGCGCGAGGTGCGCACGCTCTCCGGCGGTCAGCGGCGGCGTCTCGACCTGGCGCTGGCGCTGGTGGGCGACCCCGAGCTCGTCTTCCTCGACGAGCCGACGTCGGGCCTCGACCCCGCGGCGCGCCGGCAGTTCCACGACCTGGTCGCCGGGCTGTCCGGGCGGGGCGTCACCGTCCTGATCACCACGCACGACCTGGCGGAGGCCGAGCGGCTCGCCGACCGGGTCGCCATCCTCGCCGGAGGCGGGATCGCGGCGATCGGCGCGATGAGCGAGTTCGCCGCGCGTGCCCGCACCGCCCTCGTGCGGTGGATCGAGGACGGCGTCGTCCGCGAGCGCGAGGTGGACGACGCGGCCGGTTTCGTCGTGGAACTGCACACCCGGCTCGGCGGCCGCGTCCCCGGGCTGGAGGTCCGCAGGCAGACGCTTGAGGAGATCTACCTCGCCGTCACCGCATCGATGGGAGCGGGCAGATGACCAAGATCTTCAAGTCCCGGACGCTGCGGCTCGGGATCGAACGCACGCGGCTGGAGCTGCGCGCCGTGATCCGGGACGTCAACCGGCTGTTCATCGAGTTCCACCTCGTCAACATCGCGCTGTTCGTCCTGCTGGCCGTACTGCTCAGGGACAGGGCGCCGCTGGCGCCCGGCGGCGTGTCCCAGGTGGCGGCGCTGACCGTCACGTTCATGCTGATCTCGATCGCCCAGCTCGGCGTGGTCTCGGTGGCCCAGGCCGTGATCGTGAGCAGAGAGGACGGCACGCTGCTGCGGCTCCGGTGCACCCCCGGAGGCCTGCGGGTCTTCGTCGTGGAGAAGGTGGCCTACGTGGTCGCCGTCGGCGTCGCGGTGCTGGGGGTGCTGACCGTCTGCGGGGTGGCGTTCACCGACCTGGCGCTGCCCGCCTCCCCGGGCAGGTGGGTGACGCTGCTGGGAGTCGCCGCCCTCGGCCTGGCCACGACGGCCGTCATCGGCGCGTTGCTCGGCGCCGTGCTCCCCGACGCGAGAGAGAGCCTCGGCTACAGCGTCCTGCCCGTCTTCGTGCTGGTCCTGGTCTCGGGCATGAATGTGGGCGACCGACTCCCCGAGTGGGCGAACCGGCTGCTGGACGTCCTGCCCTTCAACTGGACGGCCCGCGGGCTCCGGTCGGCGCTGATGCCCGACGCGATGGCCGCGCTGGAGACCGTGGGGGGCTGGCAGCGTCCCCTGGCGTTCGCGGTGCTGGCTGCCTGGGCCGGTGCGGGCGCCCTCGTCGCGGTGCCGCTGCTGCGGCGGATGACCCTCCAGGCGTCCGGATCGGACCTGGCCCGCCGCCGCGAGAAGGCCGCCGCGCGCTACCGCTGACCTCTGTATCGCTTCACGCCGGCCTGGCCCGTCCTCGGGGCCCGGCGCCCAAGCCGCCCCGGCCGCCGGAGGCGGGCGCCGCGCGGCCTGCGGGCCCTCGCGCCCGCGCGTACAACGACCTGACCCTTCGGAGGAGCCCTCATGGCCTCGTCGAGCTATCAGCCACCCGCCCTGCTGTTCCCGCTCCAGCCCATGCACCCGGACCTGGTCGTGCCGTTCGGCGAGCTCGTGATGAACGGGCCCGCCCGGCGGCTCTGGCTGGGGCAGTCGGTCATGGCCGAGACGCACCAGACGTTCGCCTACCTCGCGGGCCGGGGCATCAAGGTGCCGGTCGGCACGAGCGTGACCCTGATGCCGATGCGGCATCCGCTGGAAGCGGCGGCCCAGGCGCGCAGCCTCGCCGTCCTCACCGGGCATCCGGTGGTCTCCGGCCACGGCGCGGCCACCCCCGAACTGGTGGCGGCCCTTCGGGGCGCGCCGTACGGCAGGCCCGCCACCGCCGCCGCCGGATACGCCGCGGCCGTACGGGGAATCCTGGGCGGCGGCATCGAGGGCCACGAGTGCGAGGCGTGCGTCGGCACCGCCGGGCTCTACCCCATGAAGCACCCGCCGATCGAGGTCGGGCTGGGGGTCATCCGCCCGGGCATGGCGCGGGCCGCGGGCGCGGTGGCGGACGTCGCCATCACCTGGATGACCCCGCCCGCCTACGTCAGGGACACGCTGATCCCGGCCCTGGCCGCGGGCGCGGCCGGTCGGCCGTCCCCGCCCCGGGTCGTCACCGTCGTGCACGTCGCCCTCGCCAACCCGGGACGCGACCCCCGCAAACTGGCCCACGCCGGCGCGAAGGTCCACCTCGGCACCCCCCACTACACCGACATGCTGCGGCGGGCCGGTGTCGCGGCCGATCCCGGGGACCCCGTGGCGGGGGCCGCCGCGCTGGTCGAGGAGGGCGTGTACGTCTACGGGACGGCGGCCGAGGTCGCCGAGAGGCTGCGCGGCTACCGGGACGCGGGAGTGGACGAGGTCGTACTCAACCCCGCCGGCGTGGTGTTCACCGAAGGCTGGAAGGCGGCCCTCGCCGACCTTACCGAGATCCTCGCGGCCTGCGAGGACCTCGAACTGGAAGAGAACCGGGAAGCGGGCGAGGGCGGCCATGAGTGACCGGGAGGCGGCCGGGGTCCTGCCCGAGTTCCGCGCCGAGCGGCTGCTGGTGTTCGCCACCGGATCGCTCGGGGTGACGTTCCTGCCCTACTGGCTCAACTGGCTGCGGCTCGGCTACCCCGCCCTGGAGACCGAGGTCGTCGTCACCCGCAGCGCCGCGCGGTTCGTGAGCCGTCAGTCGATCGCCTCCATCCTCGGCAGGGACGTTCCCCTCGACGTGTGGCCGGACGCCCCCGAACCGGGATCGCCGCACATCCGCTACGCCTCCTGGCCCGACGTCGTCCTCGTCTATCCGGCGACCTACCACTTCCTCAGCAGGTTCGCGGGCGGGTTCGGCGACACGCCGATGCTGCTGGCGCTCCAGTGCACCTCCGCGATCGTCGGCGTGGCCCCCGCGCTGCCGCCGGGCGCCGACCGGTCGTACGGCTACCGCAGGAACCTCGCCGCGCTGCGGGAGCGGCCCAACGTGGTCCTCGTCGAGCCGGTCCCCGGCATCAGCGCGCACACCAGGAGACAGGACGCCCTGGTCGCCGCGCCGCTGCCGGAGCTGCTGAGAGAGGTGGAGGCGCTGCACGGGTCCCTCGCCATCGCCGGGAGAACGGGAGGAGACACACCATGACGAGGGTCGTGGAGGAGTTCGGGACGGGGTTCGTCCACACGACGATCGCCGAGGACGGCGCAGGGCGCTACCTCTGGACGCGGCGCCCCGGCCCGGACCGGGACGGCGGCGTCCGCCGGCCGCACCCGCTCGTCGAACGGGCGGTGCGGGCGGTGTCTCCCGGCGAGGTGGAGCTCACCCTCCCCGAGCCCGCCGACGGCGACGACGCCTCCGCCGTGACGTACCGCACGGCGCTGCCGTACGCGGTCGCGGGCATGTTCCTCGGCGCGGGAGGCACCGGTGACCGGGCCCCGGGCGACATGGAGGCCGTCGCCGCCGCCACCCTCACCGAGGCGGCGAAGGCGCTCGCCCGCCTGCACGCCGCGGCGCCGCCGGCCGTGGAGCTGCCCGGGCCCGGAGGGCCGAGCCGGCTGCTCGGCTGGCTGCGCACCGGGCGGGCCCCGCGCGCCGGCTCCCACCTGCACCCGCAGGCGGCCCGGATGCTCGGCCGGGACCGGATGACCGCGGTCGAGGCGTGGTGCGTGGCGGCGGGGCGGGAGCGGCGCGTGCTGCTGCACGGGGCGCCGGGGCACGGCATCCTCGTCCCGCCGGTGGGCGGGCGCGGCGGCGCCCTGCTGACCGGGGAGGATCTCGCCGCCGGCCTGCCGGAGTTCGACGTGGGCTGGCTGGCCGGGGAGCTCGTCGAGTTCCGGGAGGCCGCGCGGCGGCTCGGCCACGGACCACTGCGGGAGATCGACTACGACGGCCTGATCGGCCACATGGTCGAGGGGTACGGCGCCCCGCTCGACCTCGCGGTCGTGGGCAGATCGGCGGTGCTGAGGTTCTTCACCCACACCCACGACTTCGCCGCCTATGTGGGATGGCACGACTTCCTGCTCGGCTACCTGGAGATCCTCGCCGACGTGATCGACGCGGTGCGGGCCGGCGAGCCGATCTCGCGGGCCATGGTGCCGTACGGGACGGCCCGGGCGGGTGCGGCATGAGGGCCGCCGTGGCCGAGGAGGCCGTGCTGCGCCACACGCTGGGCAACGGGCTTCGGGTGGTGATCGCCGAGGAGCGGTCCGCGCCCGTGGCCGGAGTCGCCGTCCACTACGGCGTCGGGTTCCGCTCGGAGGCCGAAGGCCGGTCCGGGTTCGCCCACCTGTTCGAGCACCTGATGTTCCAGGGCGGCGCCGGAACCCGGGACGACCACTTCCGCCAGGTGGAGGGCGCGGGCGGCTTCTGCAACGCCTCCACCCGGCAGGACTACACGGACTTCTACGACGTCGTCCCCGCCGAGGCCCTGGAACACGTCCTCGCGCTGGAGGCCGCCCGGATGCGGGAGCCGAAGATCACCCAGCGGGCCGTACGCGCGCAGGCGTCCGTCGTCAGGGAGGAGGTCCTCGGCAAGCTCCGCAGGCCCTACGGCGGTTTCCCCTGGCCGAGGCTGTCGCCGGTGCTGTTCCGGACCTTCGCCAACGCCCACGACGGGTACGGCGACCACGCCGCGTTGGAGGGCGTCACGGTCGCCGAGTGCGCCGAGTTCTTCGACCGCCGCTACAGCCCGTCGAACGCGGTGCTGACCGTCGCGGGGGACGTGGACGCGCAGCGGACGCTCGACGCCGTCGAGCGCCTCTTCGGCTCGATCCCCGCCCGGCCCGCGCCCGCCGCCGTCTCGTTCTGGGAGCCGGAGCCGCGCGGCGTGGCCGAGGGCGGGTACGCCGACCCGCTGGCGCCGCTCCCCGCGGTCGCGGTCGGCCACCGCGTGCCCGACCCGGCGACGGCGCCGCGTGCCCACATCGCGCTGTCCGTGCTGGCCTCGATCCTCGCCGCGAACGCCGCGTCCCGGCTTCCGGAGCGGATCAGGCGCGATCACGGGCAGGCCGTCACGGTCACGGCGCGGGCCGGGCTGTTCGACCTCCTCGACGCCCGCGATCCCGACATGTGGATTCTCACAGCGGTGCATCCGGGCGAACTGGATCGCGGCCATGTCCTCGACGCCCTGGACGCCGAGATGCGGTCGATCGCCGCCGCGGGACCGGCGCCCGGGGAACTGCTCCGCGCCCGGCTCCGGCAGCGGACGTCCCACCACCGGTCCCTGGACCACCTCGCGAACCGCGTCCGCATGCTCGGCAGGTTCGAGCTGTTGTACGGCGATCCAGGCCTGGCCACGCGACTTCCCGCCCTGTTCGACGAGACGACCGCGGAGGAGGTCGCACGGGCGGCGCTCGGCCTGCGCGCCGGCTCCCGCGCCGTGCTGACCCTCACCCCCGGGACCCGGCAGGAAGGCGGACCGCGATGAGCACCGGCCTCGCCGACCGCGTGCTGCCCGCCGGGCCACGCGTGCTCGCCCTGCGCCGGGGCGTGACCCCGATGGCCGAGGTGCGGCTGCACGTGCCCGCTTCCGCCCGCACACCGCACGCGCTCGCCGTCACGGCGCTGCTCGCCGCCTGCGTGTCCGCGCGGCACAGCGACAAGGGCGAGGCCGTCGACCTGACCGTGTCCGCCGACTTCCGCCAGGTCGCCGTCTCCGGCTCGTGCCCGGTGGAGCACCTCGACGCGCTGCTGCGGACGCTCGCCGCCGTGGTGACGGACCCGGCGGTCCAGGAGGACGAGCTGTCGTGGGAGAGGAGGCAGCTCGCCGCGCGGCTGCGCGTCCTGCGCTCCTACCCGGAGGTGGAGGTCGCGGCGGCGCTGCACCGGCACCTGTTCCCCGGCCATCCGGTGACGTACCAGGTGGCCGAGGAGGAGGAGCTGCACCGGGTGAGCGCGGCCGAGGTCAACGCCCTGCCCGCCGGTGCGTTCGATCCCCGGCGCGCCACCCTCGTGGTCGTCGCGGCGACGGATCCCGAGCATGCCGCCGACCTCGCCGAGAAGGCGCTCAGCGGCTGGCGGCCGGCGGAGCCGGCGGGAGTGCCGGTGGGAGTGCCGGACATGCCGGCGATCGCCGGAGGACGGATGGCCGTGCTGCCGCGTCCGGACGCGCCGCAGTCGCTGATCCGGCTGCGGGCGCAGGCCGTGGCCACCGACGACCCGCGCTATCCCGCGCTGTTTCTCGCCTCGAACGTGCTCGGCGGATACCTCTCCTCCAGGCTCTCCCGCAACCTGCGCGAGGAGAAGGGCTACGTCTACGGCGTCTCATCGTTTTTCGACGCCTACCCGGGCACCGCCTATCTCGGGATCGACGCCGACACGGCCGCGGCCACGACCGGGGCCGCACACGCGGAGCTGACCTCGGAACTGGAGCGCATGCGGGCCGAGCCGCCGACGGACGCCGAGATCGCCGCCGCCAGGACGTACGCCCTCGGCTCGATGGCCACCCGGCTCGCGCCGAGAGCGGCGCTGGCCTCGGCGCTCGCCGACCTCGCCGCCTGCGACGTCGATCCGCTCTGGCTGCTCGACTTCCCCCACCGCCTGCGGGCCGTCTCGCCGCGGCAGGTGGTGGAGGCGGCAGACGAGTTCTTCGCCCCCCGCCGCTTCTCCGGGCTCGTCGCCGCCGACCCCGGCGCACTCGTGCACCCGCTCACCTTCGACACCGTTCCGACACCCTGGAGTTGACCATGACTGCCAAGACCGAGGGCGCCGCACCGTCCACCTGGGCACTGTTGTACGCCCATCTCCGGCCGCACAGATGGGCCGTGGCCGGCGGCGCGCTGATCACCTTCGCCGGGGCGCTGCTCGCGCTCGCCCAGCCGCTCGTCGCCAAGATGTTCCTGGACGCCCTGGCGTCGGGCCGTACGGTGGCCGGGCTGCTCGTGCTGCTGGCCGGGCTCCTCGTCGGCGGGGCCGCGCTGGGCGCGGCCGGCATGTACGTCGTCGAGCGCTGCGCCGAGACCATCGTCCTCACCGCACGGCGCCGCATGGTGTCCCGGCTGCTGCGACTGCGTCTCGACGTCGTCGACCGCGTTCCCCCCGGCGACCTGCTCTCCCGCGTCACGGCCGACAGCGCGCAACTGCGTTCCGCGGCGACGAGCAACCTCGTCGACCTGTTCATCGGGACGTTCCAGCTGCTCGGCATGGTCGTGATCATGGCCTATCTCGACCTGGCGCTGCTGGGCGTGGTCCTCGGCGTGCTGATCGTCATCGGCGGCGCGGCGGCCACGCTGCTGCCGCGCATCCGGCGCGCCAGCCTGCAGGCCCAGGAGGCGCTGGGCGTGATGGGCTCGATCCTGGAGCGGGCGCTCGGCGCCTTCCGTACGGTCAAGGCCAGCGGCGCCGAGGACAGGGAGGCCTCGGTTGTCGACGCCGCAGCCACGGAGGCCTGGCGCCGCGGGCTGAGCGCCGCGCGCTGGATGTCGGTGGCGGGCATCTCGACCGGCCTGGTCGTGCAGGTGTCGTTCCTTCTCGTGCTGGGCGTCGGGGGCGCGCGAGTCGCCGCCGGAGGGCTGCCGATCTCCTCGCTGATCGCCTTCCTGCTCTGCCTGTTCTACCTGACCGGCCCGATCACCCAGCTCACGAGCGGGGCAAGCGGTCTGCAGGTGGGCATCGGCGCGGCCCGGCGCATCAAGGAGGTGGACGAGCTTCCCGTCGAGCCGGTGGCCGGCGGCGGCGCCTCCCCCGCCCCCGCTCCGGGAGGCCTGCCGGTCTCGTTCAGGAACGTCTCGTTCGGTTACACCGATGAGCCGCTGCTGCGGGATCTCACCTTCGACGTGCCGGCCACGGGTCTGAGCGCGGTGGTGGGACCGTCGGGGACGGGCAAGACGACGATGTTCTCCCTGCTCGAACTCTTCTACGAGCCGCAGGCCGGGCGCGTCGAGGTCGGCGGCAGGGACGTGCGTGACTGGCCGCTGCCGGAGCTGCGCTCGGTCATCGGGTACGTCGAGCAGGACGCACCGGTGCTCGCGGGGACGCTGCGGGACAACCTGCTGCTCGCCGCGCCTGCCGCGACGGAGGAGGAGCTGCGCGAGGTGATCGCGCTGGCCCGGCTGAAGCCGCTGATCGACAAGCTGCCGGAGGGGCTGGACAGCCAGGTCGGGCACCGCGGCATGACCCTGTCGGGCGGCGAGCGGCAGCGCATCGCCATCGCCCGGGCGCTGCTGCGCCGCCCGAAGATCCTGCTGCTGGACGAGGCGACCTCGCAGCTCGACGCGGTGAACGAACTGGCGCTGCGCGACGTCATCGCCGAGGTGGCGCGCACGACGAACGTCATCGTCATCGCGCACCGGTTGTCGACGGTCACCGGCGCCGACCGGATCCTCCTGCTGGAGTCGGGCCGGGTGCGCGCGCTCGGCACGCACGCCGAACTGGTCGGCTCCGACGAGCTGTACCGGACGCTGGCGGCGACACAGCTCCTCGCCGACGAGGTGGCCGCCTGACGGTGACCGGTGAACGGTGAGCGGTGAACGGAGGGGCGGCGGGCCGTACGCGGGCCGCCGCCCGCCGTCATTCGCCGCCCTGCTTCAGTGGGATGTCCGCCGACCTCGGCACCGATCCCGACTTGGCCCGCTGTCGCAGGGACCGGCGGATCAGCGCGGCCCCCGCCGCCGCGTCCGACACCGTCACCAGGAACTCGCCGCCTCCGAGCAGCGCGACGTGCAGCGCCTCCCCGCCACGGATCACGAAGGCGTGCCGCCGCAGCGACAACGCGCGCCATCCCCAGCCGCCCCAGGCCAGCGGATCCAGCTCGACCGCCTCCGCGGTCTCCACCCGCGCCAGGCGGATGCGCCGCAGCGGGAACATCGCGGGGAATCCGTACACGCGGAGCGTACGGCCGTCGAACGCCGCGGTCGCCCCACCGGCCAGGTGCAGGGTGAACAACGTGTAGGCGGCTCCGGCCAGGGACCACAACGTCCAGGGCAGGACGAAGACGAACATCGCCAGGCCCGCCGCCGAATACCACAGGAGGAACCGGTTGCGCGCGTGCCCGATCCACAGCCGGCGGCGTACCGTGCCGTCCGTCTCGTCGCCGTCCGGATCGTCGCGGAGCTCGGGCATCGGCAGCGCGGGCGGCTCCGCGGCCCGCCAGGGATCCACCATCGCGGCTCCTATCGCGACACCGGCCAGTCCCGCGAGGGCGGCGATGAGCGGATGGTGGGCCTCGGAGTGAGCCTCCTGCCAGGTGGGAGCGTCCAGGTTGGCGTAGACGATGCCGAGCACGGTGGCCGTGCCGTACAGGAACGCCTCCCCGACGATGACGCCCGCGCCCACGCGGCGGCCGATGCTGCCCGGCACCCGCATCCGCACGATGACCGCGAGGAAGAGCCACGTCAGGACGGGCGGGCCCAGAGAGATGAGGACCAGTTCCCACAGGGAGCGCGACGCGTCGGGCGTCCCCGAGGTGAAGTGCGAGGCGGCCGGGTCCGGGAGGCGGTCGCGCAGGAGCCATACGGCCAGTAGCACCGCCAGATAGACCCCGCCAGGCAGGTAGACGAGCAGGAACCGCTGCCAAGGACGGAACATCGTTTTCCCCCCGTAGCTGATGGCAAGGAGGCGAACCGTTGACTGCTTCTCCGCCGTACGCGCAAGGATTTCGAGTCAGATGGCCCTGCGCCCCGGCTCCCGGTGCGACCACCGGCCGATGTCCGCGGCGCCGGTGTCACGACCGTGTGTTGCGACAGCCTGAATGACGACAGGGTGGGCACGAAGGGCACGTCTTCCGGGGTGACGACAGGGGCCCCGCAGAAACAGGCGGTTCGTCCAAGATCGAGTGTTCCTTCAGAGCGTGGATTTCGTCAACCCCGTAACTCGTGTTACAGACCGGCGCGGCGCCGGTGAACCGGGAGCCCTTTCCACGGGCAGCCGCCCCGGGCGGTGGTGCGCGAGGTTCCCGATCCGGCGCGGCAGGAGAGACTGCCGCGACGGCGGATCGCACAGGATGGAAGGGGACACGGATTCGGCGGTCCGCGCCGCCTGACAGGAGTGTGTGCCGATGCCGGAAGCACCACAGGTCGTCATCATCGGAGGAGGACTTGGCGGGCTGCGCGCGGCCCACGGCCTGCGCATGGCCGGGATCGGCGTGACGGTACACGAGCGCGACCCCTCACCCGGCCACCGGCCGCAGGGTTACCGTCTCCACCTCGACTCGCGGGGCGCGGGCGCGCTGCGCCAGTGCCTGCCGCCCCACCTGTACGAGCTGCTCATCGCCACGGCCGGGCCGCCCAGCAGTCGGGTGACGTCGTCGATGAACGCCTGCGGGAGCTGCACGGCGTGACGTTCGGCGGCGTGCCGGCGAGGAGCGATCCCGCGACCTTCAGCGCCCCGGTCGACCGGATGGTGCTGCGCCAGGTTCTCCTGGCCGGGCTGGACGACGTGGTCAGGTATGGCGCCGAGTTCACGCACTACGAGCACGAGGGCGAGCGGGTGCGCGCCTGGTTCGCCGACGGCGGCAGCGTCACGGGTGGTGCTGGTGGGCGGGGCCGGCCGCGACGAGCCGGTCGATGTCGCCGCGGGCGTTGGCCTGAGCGTGCAGCGCCTGCGGCATCCGGACGAAGGTCCCGCTACCGCCAGCTCGCGGTTTCCGGGTCGACACCGTGGGCCTGGGCGTTCGCGTAGATCGTGTCGCGCAGCCAGACGGCCAGTCCCGGCTCGACCGCGTCGTAGTGGGCCGCGAAGCGGGGATCGGCGACGAACATCCGCCCGATGCAGGCGTGCATCGAGTGCGTGCAGTCGAAATATCTCGACATCAACGCGCGGTGCCGCTCCGCGAGGACGTTCGCCTCGGCGGATCCGGGCATGACGCCCGCGCGTTGCGCCGCCGCGGAATCGGCGTTCAGGGCGCCGGTCTCGGCCGCGATCGTCTTCCAGTCCTCCGGGCTCATCTCGCCGGATCGCTCGACGTACTGCGTCCACTGCGCGCTGTCGCCCCAGCGGTCCTCGGCCTCGCCGACCCAGGCGGGCTGCCAGTCGTCGCCGAAGATCTCGACCTGCTCCTCAGGGGTCAGGGACATGCCGGTGCTCGACGCCCCCAGCATGCGGTCGACCGCGCCGACCATCTTCCGAAGGCGGGAGATGCGCTCCACGAGCAGTGCCCGCTGCCGGCGCAGGTGGTCGCGCGCGTCGACACCCTGGTCGTCGATGATCCGGCCGATCTCGGCGAGCGGAAGCCCGAGCTCCCTGTAGACGAGGACACGGTGGATCCGTGCGACGTCGTCGCCGGAGTACACCCGGTATCCGGCCCAGGTGCGCCCGTTCGGGCGTACGAGACCGATCGCGTCCCAGTGGTGCAGCGTCTTCACGCTGACCCCGACGAGCGCGGCCGCCCGGCCGACGGTGAGGCCGCCGGAACCGTCCGGGCCGGTGATGACCGGTTCCCATTCGCGGGCGTCGCTCGTCACCGGCCCAGTATCGCCGACCCCGCCCAAGGCCCGGTGACCGTACGGAGTGATCAATCGCCTGGGATCTCGATGCCTATCGCCCGCAGGTCGTCCGCCCGCGCACTGTGCGGGTCAAGCGGCTGAGCGGCCGTCATCACGACCCGGGCGTTCTCCGGCGTGACGACCGCCAGCTCGACGGAGTTCCACGGCATCTCCCTCGGGCCGCTGGTGCATCCCGGCACGAGTTCCTCGCAGCGTGCGGTGATCTGGTCGAGCTGACCGAGGACGCAGGCGAAGCTGACGCTCATCGCCGGGACCTCGCCCACGCGTTCCGCGGGCACGAGCAGGACATCCTGGAAGGCCCAGCGTCGCAGGTGGATCAGCCGGTCCGCTATGGAGAACAGGTCGACGAATCCGAGCCCGCGGATCCAGAAGTCCTTCGACGCCGCGAGGTCAGGGGTGGGAATGGTGACGAACATCGGCATGCCGTAGTAATCCCGATAGATCTCGGGGGCGGTCGCGTCGAGCGCGGGCATGGGAACGGGACTGATGTATTCGCTCATGCCCCGATCGTCGAGCCTCCTGCTGCGTCAGGGTCAAGGCGAACCATGCCGGTGGAGACGGCCGGGCCCGCGATCCGGGAGGCGGCCGCCACGCCCGGCGGAAAGAGCGGAAAAGAGCGGACGAGGGGGCGCGTTCCCGCTCCTCGGAAACGCGCCCCCGGTCATGGCGTCTATGTCAGGCGACGTTCACCGTGGCCGAGCTCTGCTGCGTGGCCGACGTGCCGGTGAAGGCGGCCTTCCAGGTGCCCGTCCCGCCGTTGTTCACCTTCACGCTGTACTGCCCGCGCGACCCCGTGCTCGTCGAGGTGACGTACGTTTGACGCGCTCCCCGGCCTGAAGGCCGGGGATTCAGCCCGTGCCGCATCATGCGGCACCTCTGATGCTTCCTGCTTCCTCGCGCTGTGCCAGGCCGGGGCCTGGTCTTACCCGCGCTCCACAGGCGTTGAGCCTGTCCGCCCGTCCAGCGGCCAGGATGTTCTTCGCCGCGTTGACGTCCCGGTCGTGGACCGCCCCGCAGGGGCAGGTCCACGACCGGGACGTTCAGTGGCATGGACTGCTGGACGGTCCCGCACTGTGAGCACCGCTTGGAGGAGGGAAACCACCGGTCGATCCGGTGGAAGAACCGCCCGTACAGCACGGCCTTGTATTCCAGCATGGTCACGAACTGCGACCAGCCCGCGTCATGCACGCTCTTGGCCAACCTGGTGCGCGCCGGCCCCGCCACGGCCAGGTCTTCCACGATCACCGTTTGGTTCTCACGGATGATCTGTGTGGACAGCTGGTGGTGGAACTGTCGGCGCGCGTCGGCGACCTTCGCGTGCTGGCGGGCCACCGCCAGGCGTGCCTTGGCCCGGTTGTTCGACCCCTTGGCCGTGCGCGACAGCGCCCGCTGGAGCCGCTTGAGCTTCTTGTCGGCCCGGCGCAGGAAACGCGGCGAGTCGATCTTCCGCCCGTCCGACAGGACGGCGAAGGCCGACAGCCCCAGGTCGATCCCCGTCTCGGACTCGACCGGCGGCAGGGGCCGCTCGGCGACCTCGACCACGAACGAGGCGAAGTACCGCCCGGCGGCGTCCTTGATCACCGTCACCGACGGATGGTTCGGCGGGCAGGCACCTGGACCAGCGAACCGGCACCTCGCCGATCTTCGGCAGGCGCAGCCTCCCGCCCGTGGTGATGCAAGACCGGGCGTTGCGGGTAAAGCGGATCGCCTGCCGAGTGTCCTTGCGGGACCGGAACCGGGGCGGGGCGACCTTCGGCCCCCTCCGCTTCCCCCCGATCGAGGCGAAGAAGTTCCGGTAGGCGGTGTTCAGGTCCGCCAGCGCCTGCTGCAACACCACAGCCGGCACCTCGCCCAGCCACGAGCGTTCCGAGGTCTTCTTCGCCTGCGTGATGACCCGCGTGGACAACTCCCCGTCGCAGATGTACGGCAACCCGGCGGCGTGGCCTTCCCGCCGCAGGCGCAGCCCGTCGTTGAACACCACCCGCGCGCACCCGAACGCCCGGGCCAGCGCGACCTGCTGGGCGGGGGCCGGGGAGAGGCGGAAGTTGTACCGAAGCCGCACACCAAGGTTTTACCATCCGTTGATGGGCGCGTACGGGGAGTCAGGGCACGCAGGGACGGCGTTTGCGGACCGAGTTCCCCGAACTGGCCCGCCACTACTACCGGGCGAACACGCTGTGGTCGGGCTCCCACTTCGCCGGGAGCGTGGGCGGCGCACCGATCAGCGTCCTGCGCCGGTACACCGAGCACCACAACCGTCCCGTCTGATCCGCTAAGACGCCGATCCGCCTGACGGCGAACCGGCTTTCCCTGCCCCGCTACGCGGGACAGTCCGCTTCACCCCCGGCCTGAAGGCCGGAGCACTGCGGACGAATCCGGTAGCGGGCGGAGCCGGCCTTGCGGAAGTAGACGGCGACGGTCTGGGCAGCCAGGCCCGAGCGGCCGGAGATCAGGTCGTCTTCTCAGACACCGCACCAAACGACCGGCCCCGAAAACAGTGGTGACCGACGACACCGCCACCGGCGGCTCCCCGCCGGCCCGCGTAGGCGTGTGTTCAGCGGCCTCGCACCGGCCGGCTCGGCGGCCGCTGTTCGTCGATGGCGCCGTAGCCGGCCGCGCGGAACAGGAAGGAAGCCCAGGAACGGTAGGGCCGCCACGCCTCGGCGACCTTCCGGTACGCGGTGGGCGGGGCGTCCTCCGGCAGGCCGTACGCCGCGCGCAGAATCGCGAACAGGCGGGGCTCGTCACCGGGGAACGCGTCCGGCGCGCCCGCGCCACGGATCAGGATCAGGCCCGCGGAGAACGGCCCCACGCCGGGCAGGGCACGTAACTCGGCCAGCGCCTCCCGGGGGTCGAGCGCGCGCAGGTGCTCGGTGGTGAGCACGCCGTCGAGCGCCGAGCGGGCCAGCCCGCGCAGCCACTCCTCCTTCTGCGCGGGCACGCCGAGGCCGCCGGCATCCAGCAGCGTCATCGGCGGAGGGAAGGCGGCGTACGTCTCCCCGTCCACGACGACCTTCGCGCCGTACCTCTCGGCGATGCGCTGCTTGATCCGGGCGGCGGCGAGCATCGACGAGCGTTGCACGATGACCGCCCAGCAGGCCGCCTCCCAGGGGCTCCAGAAGCACAGCGGCCGCAGGCCGGGGCTTTTGCGCTGCAGGTCGCCGAGCACCGGATCGGCCTCGCCGGCCTTCGCGAATCCGGAGCCGTCCACGTCGAGCGAGAGGATCCGCGCCACCTCGTCGCGGATCCCCGGCCCGGCGGCCCGTGTCGTGGCCGCGGCGACCCCGTCCGGGGCGGCCGTCACGGTCACGCCGATCGGCAGCCAGTCGGACTCCGCGCAGTAGGCGAAGCGCAGCGCCCGCCCGTCAGAGGGCAGCGCGCTGGTCGCCGGCCAGTCCTCCACGAAGCGCAACGTGGCGGCGAAGTCGAACGGGCCCTGCGCCGTGAGCGTGAAACCGTGCCTGGTCATGGCCCTCATCGTACGAGGCCGGACAGACAGACGATCTTGCCTGCCGGCGTGACCGCCGTCCTCCGGCCGGACCGGCACCGCGATAGCGAGGACACCGGCAAGAACCGGGAGGTACGCTCTGATCATGGAGATGGTCGCGTGCGCACTGATCCTCTTCGCCCTGCTCGAACGTCTGTGGAGGTGGGCGGCCAAGGTCCGCGACTCCGGCCGGTCGATCTCGGCCGTCGGATTCGACGAGTTCACGGCGGCGTTCCTGGCCAGCAAGCGGGTGCAGCTGGAGCAGCGCCAGAGCGAGTCGATGCTCCGCGACGACGAGACGGACGGCGCACCGCCCGCCAACCGCATCGACCCGGTCCGCAACACGATCACGATCGTCGTCCCGGACAAGAGGTGAGGCGCTCTCCGGCCTGAGACCTCAGCCGGAGAACCCCAGCCGGCCCGGGTGGCCGGGGCCTCACGAGACCCCCTTCCGATAGTTTTCGGAAGGGGACTTTCATTTTTCACTGTTGCCTTCCTGCCCCTGTTCCCTATTCTTCCGTTGCATGGGATTTCCGGAGTGACCCAAAACCGGACGAACTGGCATTTTTATGCCGATCGCGGGGCGGGCATCGCATCGAAACTTTTCGGTGACGCGGAGGGACAGGAGGCCGGATCACCCTGCCCGACCTGCTCGGGCACCCGGGCGCGGAAACGCCGAGGAACCAGGAAAAACGGACATGACGCACCGCCAGGAAGACGTCCCGGCCTCGTTCGCCCAGCAGGGCCTGTGGATCGGCGAGCGCATGGGCGCCGGTCCGGCGTACCACCTGCCGCTCGCGCTGTGGCTCGACGGCGACCTCGACGTGAACGCCCTGCTCGCCGCGTGCGGCGACGTGATCGTCCGGCACCCGGTGCTGTCCACCACTGTGCGGGAGAGCGGCGACCGTCTCCGGCTGGTCCCGGCGGCGGAGCCGTCCGTGACCCTCGCCGATCCGCCCGGCCACTCCCCCGGCCACCCCGTCGGCCGCTCCTCCGGTTACTCCTCCGCCGGCCTCGACCGGCTGATCCGGGACGAGACCGCCCGCGCCTTCGACCTGGACAGAGGGCCGCTGGCCAGGTTCACCGTCGCCCCCGCGGGGCCGGGGCGGCACCTGCTGCTGTTCGTCGCCCACCACCTGGTCTTCGACGGCGTCTCCAAGGACATCCTCGTACGCGACCTCGCCCGCTTCTACGCCGGGCGGACCGGAGGCGGGCCCCGGGAACCGGTGCGGCCGCTGTCGTTCGCGGAGGCGGCACGCGCCGAGCACGAGCGGATCATCGCCGCTCTGCCCGCCGCCCGGGAGTTCTGGGCGGAGCGGCGGACGGATCTCGGCAAGCAGGTCCTGCCCGGCGCGCGGCGCACCAACCGGCGGTACGGCCCGGGTGAACAGATCGACGCCGGCGTCGACCACGGGCTGGGCTGGGATGCCGCCAGGGTGGCGCGGGCGGCCGGGACGACCACGTTCGAGGCGCTGCTCGCCGCCGTGCACGCGCTGCTGTTCCGGTACGGCGTGCGGACCCCCGCGGTGGCGATCGGCGTGACGACGCGCGGACCGGGAACCCGCGACCACATCGGCCCGTTCGTCAACGAACTCCCCGTGGCGTCCCGACCGGCGCCCGAACTTCCGTTCCGCGAGTTCGTACAGGCCGTCCGGGCCGAGCTGCGCGAGCTGTACCGGTTCCGGGAGGTGCCCTTCACCCAGGCACGGGGCCTGCCGCCCGCGACTCCGGTGTCGATCAGCTACCGCAGGCGGGAGGACGACCCGGTCGTCCCTGGCCTGCGGCTCACCGTCGACCGGATGATGTTCGGCGGCGGCGTGCGCAACGCGCTGCACCTTCAACTGGTCGAGGGCCCGGCAGGGCCGGCGATGTGCGTCAGGTTCGACCCTGCGGCGATCGGCCGGGACGGCGCCGCCCGGTTCGCCGACGGCCTGCGCACCCTGCTGCGGCACGCCGCCGCCGAGCCCGGCGTACGCCTCGCCGACCTCGACGTCATGCCCCCGGCCGAGCGGCGGCGCGTGCTCGTCGAGTGGAACGACACCGCGGCCGCGTACCCCGCGGAGGCGACGCTGCCCGGCCTGTTCGCCGAGCAGGTACGGCAGCGCCCGGACACCGTCGCCGTGACGTTCGAGGGCCGCTCGCTCACCTTCGCGGAGCTGGACGCGGCGGCCGGGCGGCTCGCGGGCCGGCTGCGCGGGGCCGGCGTCCGGCGTGGTGATCTGGTCGCCGTCCGTCTGCGCGGATCGGACACGCTGCTCGCCGCCCTGCTCGCCGTGCACCGGGCCGGGGCCGCCTGCCTGCCGCTCGACCCGGACCACCCGGAGGAGCGGCTCGCCGTCATCGTGGCCGACGCCGCACCCCGTCTGCTGCTGACGGAGACCGCCCTGCCCGAGGGCCTGCCGGGACCGGTGCTGCTGGTGGACACCCCCGATCCCGAGCCCGTGCCGTCCGAACCGGTGGAGCCGCCCGATCCGGGCGAGGTCGCGTACGTGGTCTACAGCTCGGGGTCCACCGGCCGTCCCGAGGGGGTCGAGGTCGAGCACCGCACCGTGGCCACCCTGCTGCTCGGCATGCGCGACCGGCTCGGCGCCGGTCCCGGCGACACCTGGCTCGCCTTGACCTCGCCGGCGTTCGGCATCGATGTTCTGGAGCTCTGCCTGCCCCTGGTCACGGGCGGCCGGGTCGTCGTCGCCCCGCACGGCGCCGTACGACGGCCCGAGACGCTGGCCCGGCTCGCCGCCGAGCAGGGGGTCACACACGTGCGGGCCACCCCGTCGGTATGGCGGCTGCTGTTGCCGGGCGGCATCACCGGGGCGACCGCTTTGACGGGAGGCGAGGCCCTCCCGCCCATGCTCGCGGCCGAGCTGCGCGCCCGCTTCGACCGCGTCGTCAGCGTGTACGGCCCGGCCGAGACGACCGTCTTGAGCACCTTGGGCGACGTGAGCGAGGCGGACGACACGGTCACGATAGGCCGTCCCCTCCCGAACACGAAGGTCTACCTGCTCGACGCGGCGATGCGGCCGGTGCCGGTGGGCGCCGCGGGCGAGCTGTGCGTCGGCGGAGCCGGAGTGGCGCGCGGTTACCGGGGCAGGCCGGGCCGCACGGCCGAGCGCTTCGTCCCCGACCCGTACGGCCCGCCGGGGTCCCGGCTCCACCGCACGGGCGACCTGGCCCGCCACCGTCCCGACGGCGAGATCGAGCTCCTCGGCCCGCTTCCACCGGAAGACGCCGGAGGCCGACGACCCGATCGGCCTCCAAGCCCTGCGCAGAACCACCCCCAGCACGACGACGGAGGCGATGACGTGATCGAGACACCTCAGCAGGTGGTCGTCAACGGCGAGGAACAGTACTCGCTGTGGCCGGCCGACCGGCGTCCCCCGGACGGCTGGCGGGCGGCCGGGTCCGCCGGCACGCGGCAGGAGTGCCTCGACCACATCGAGGCGGTCTGGACGGACATGCGGCCTCGCAGCGTTCGGCTGCGCCAGGGCGGGCTCGTACGGGAGGAGGGTGCGGCGTGACGGCCGAGGAGTACACGCGCCGGCTGGCGCAGTTGATCTCAGAGGTGTCGGACGACGAGATCACCGTCGAGGAGGTGCTCGCCGCCGGTCACTCGCTGTCGGCGCTCGGCCTCACCTCGCTCGCGCGGATCCGGCTCATCGACGCGATCGAGGACGCCTTCGGCGTCGAGATGGACCTGAGCGACGAGCCGGCCTCCTTCGAGGACGTCGGCACGCTGTCCACCTTGGTGGCCCGTGCCCCCAGGGTGTCCGCCTTGGTGGCCCGTGCCCCCAGGGTGTCCGCCGTGGTGGCCCGGGCCACGCCCGTTCGAGGGACGACGCGCGCATGGTGACGGTGGCGTTCAGCGGCACGCGGGACGGCGAGGCGCCCCTGACCTGGGGGCAGCGGCTGATCTGGCGGGCGGTCCACCTGATGGGCGACAGCCAGACGTTCCTGAGCTGCCCGTGGGTGCTCCCGGTGTACGGCAGACGTGACCTCGGCAGCGTCATGGACGCGCTGCGCGTGCTGCTCGAACGCCACGAGAGCCTGCGTACGACCTTCGCCCTCACCCCGGAGGGGCCGGTGCAGCGGGTCGCACGGGGTGGCGAGCTGACCGTGGACGTGGTGGAGGCGGGGCAGGACCGGGCGCTGCGGGTCGCCGAGCGGGTCGCGGGCGAGCTGGGCCGGACGGCCTTCGCCCACGACCGGGACCTGCCGCTGCGCTGCGCCCTCGTCGTCAAAGGCGGCCGCCCGATGGCACTGGCGATCGCCTTCTCCCACCTGGCGGTGGACTTCCAGGCACTGAACACACTCTCGGAGGAGTGGAAGGTCCTGCTGCGCGGTGAGAAACTGCCGCCCGCCGATTGGCAGCCGATGGACCAGGCAGCCGCGGAGCGCGAGGAGCCCTACCCCGCCCGCTCGGCCAAGTCCGTCCGGTTCTGGCACTCGGTGCTGGCGGACGGGCCGCTCGACGTGTTCGACCATCCGCCGCGTGAGGCGGACGACCCGCGGTTCATCGAGGTCGGCATGGAGTCGACGGCGCTCGCCGCCGCGGCGCAACGCCTGGCGGAGCGCTGGACGATGAGCACGACCAGCGTGCTGCTCGCCGCGTGCGCCACCGTGCTGGCCACGGTGAGCGGCCGCCCGCGCGCGGTCATGCAGCTCGTGCACAGCAACCGCCGCGACGCGCGCGCCCGCGCGATGGTCGGCACCGTGGAACAGGACGGCCTGTTCGTGCTCGACCTGCCCGCCACGGACTTCGCGGCCGCCTGCCGGGCGGCGCACCGCGGGGCGCTGCGGGCGTACCGCAACGCGCACTACGACCCGTTCGAGATGCAGGCCATGCGGGAGGAGATCGGCCGCCGCCGCGGCCGGGAGCCGGACCTCGACGCGTTCTTCAACGACAGGCGGACCGTCGGCACCTGGCCGGGCCTTCCTCCCGTCGGCACCGACGAGGAGGTGGCCCGCCTCACCGAGAAGACTCGGACGTACGTCACGAACGCCTGGCCCGGCGTCCGGTTCAAGGCGTTCTTCACGGTCGTCTCGGCCCCCGACACCGGGAAGCTCAGCCTCATCGTCGACACCGCCTACCTGCCCAGGGACACCGCGGAGGCCATGCTGCGCGGGGTCGAGGCCCTGCTGGTCCGCGCGCTCACCGAGGACGTCCCGATGGCCGCCGTCCCCCGGATCTGCGGCCTCGGCGCGTTCCATGCCTCATGATCGCTGCACGGCCAGGCGCAGGCCGAAGCCGATGACGACGAGACCGGTGAGCCGGTCGAGGACGCGTTTGACCGGCGGCCTGCGCAGCCAGCCGCGCATCATGCCGGTGAACCCGATGAGCAGGGCGCTCCACACCAGCCCCTCGCACACGTGGACGCCCGCCAGCAGGACGCCCATGACCGCGTGCGGCACGCCTTCGGGCATGAACTGCGGAAGCACGGCGACGTAGAAGGCGCCCACCTTCGGGTTGAGCAGGTTGGTCAGCAGGCCCCGCCGGAACGCCCGGCCCCATCCCGCGTCCGGCGGGCCTGGCGGCGCCGCGTCGTCCGCCTGGCTCGTGCGGCTGTGCCAGAGCATCCTGCCGCCCATCCAGAGCAGGTACGCGACACCGGCCCACCGCAGCACCTCGTACGCGACCTGGGAGGCGGTGAGGAGAGCGGACAGACCGGCGGCCGTGAGCAGGCCCCACAGCAGGGTGCCGAGCTGGATGCCGAGCTGGATGCCGAGCACCACGGCCCACGCCGATCGCCGACCGGCGAGCAGCGACGTGCGCAGGGTCAGCGCGGTGTCCAGGCCGGGTGTGAGCGTGAGAAACGCCACGATGACGGCGAACGAGGCGATCGCGCCATAGATGTCCACGACGGTCACCGTAACTGGCCTCCCCCCTCATCCGACGTCCGTCCGCCAGACCGGGAAACGATCCGCGAATTAGCATCGGATGATGGACGAGCCCCAGCCGGTCGCTCTCCCCAACGGCCGCACCCTGAAATGCGACACGTGCGAGAACGAGCTGTTCGAGCAGCGCCGGTGGAAACTCCAGACCACCGGCATGACGTTCATGAACCTCGACTGGGCCAACCGCGACGCCACCTGCTTCGTGTGCAGCAGCTGCCGTCGCATCCACTGGTTCCACTGGTGACGAGGAATCAGCGGTAGCGCCAGGCGGCCGCGGCCTCGTGGTCAATGGACAACGGTGATGGCCGCGGAAGACTGCGGACATCGGGCCCCGCGGGGAGCACGCTCACCGCGGCGACAGGACCAGGACCGCGTGGTCGGGCGCCATGTTCACGAGCCGCAGGCGGATGTCGCCGATCCTGCCGGGCCGTCCCGGGGCCAGTGTCAGCTCGCCCACCGTCCGGCAGCGGCCGTTGACGCAGTCCTGGCTGACGCCGGTGTTCATGCCCTCGACGTGGAAGGCGCCCCCGCCCGCTTCGAAGCGCAGCCGCAGCTCGCCCCGGTCGAGCGAGACGATCGTGATCGCGTCGAGGCCGGTCTTCCGGCCGAGCCGCAACCGGTCCCCCGGTCGGACCGCCACCTCGCAGCCGCCGTCCAGGCACGCCTCCGGATGGTCCGCGGCCGAGACGACCGACGGGCTGGGCGAGGGCGACGCGGGGACCGTGGATGCGGGGATCGAGGTGGACACCGGGCCGCCCGTGGCCACGGTCCGCGGCCGTATCTGCGGCTCCGGGGTCCCGCACGCCGTGAGCAGCACGGTCACCGGTACGGCGACGAGAACGGCCCGGCCGATCAAGCGGGACGCGTACGGTCCTCGACGCATGACTCTCCCCCGGGACCACGACGGCTGCACCGGTTCACGGCACCGGCGGCCGGAGCGGCCAGGCCCCCGCCGCTCGACTCGTTCGAGCCTTCCCCGGCCCCGGCGGCCCCAACCCGATGAACGGGGGTCACAGGAGAAGGGCGCCGGTGATCTGATGGGCGGTCCTGCGCACGGCCCCGCTCAGGCGCGGCAGCGCCGCGGCCCCCACCGGCGCGGCGACCGCGACGGCCATGCACGCCCCGCCGTCCGGGCCGAAGACCGGCGCGGCGGCGCAACACACCCCCTCGGCGAACTCCTCCCGCGCGTACGCGACGCCCTCGACGCGGATGGCGGCGAGTTCGCGTTCCAGCGCGGCCGGCGCGGTCACCGTACGGCCGGTCATCCGCCGCAGGGCCGGGGAGGCGAGGAACGCGGCGCGCAGACCGGCGTCGTAGGCGAGCAGCACCTTCCCGGTGGCCGTGCAGTGCAGCGGTGCCCGGTCCACGCCGTCCGACGGCGACCTGACCCGGTTGTGCCCGTACAACCGCTCGATGTACGCGACCTCGAACCCGTCCGCCACGGCCAGGTTGACCGTCTGCCGGGTGGCCTCGTACAGCTGGAGCAGGTGCGGCAGGACCGCCCTGCGGGAGCCGGGGAGCCGGCGGCCCTGGACCACCCAGCCGCGTGGCGCCACGAGGTCGGCGAGGCGCCCGCCGACCGTGTAGTCGCCGCCCGTGCGGGTGACCAGGCCCCGCCGCTGCAGGGTCCCCAGCAGGCGGTGGGTGGTGGTCTTGGAGAACCCGGTGGACCGGTGCACCTGGGTGAGGTTCATCGGCCTCATGCCGGCGGCCAGGCACAAGAGGATCTCTATCCCGCGCTCCAGGCTGCCCAGGGCGGAGGCCGCCGCGGAGGCCGCCTCCGCCCGACGAGCGCGATCCACCTCCGCCCGACGAGCGCGATCCACCTCCGCCCGACGAGCGCGATCCACCTCCGCCCGGCGGGCGCGATCCACCTCCGCCCGGCGGGCGCGATCCAACGGTACGAACACCCTCACCCCGCGACGCTCGTGAACCAGATGCTGACCGGCCAGCGGTCACCCTAGCCGCGCCGCGCCGCGTATGACGGGCGAACGCCGGGGACGGGATCCGGCGGCCGGGGCGCTCCCCGAGCATCCCGGCCGATCGGACGCGGACTCAGTTCACCTCGACGCTCTCCAGCACGCCGAGGGCGTCGGGGACCAGGACGGCCGCCGAGTAGTAGGTGGTGACCAGGTAGGAGATGATCGCCTTGTCGTCGACGCTCATGAAGCGCACCGACAGGCCGGGCTCGTACTCGTCCGCCAGCCCGGTGCGGCGCAGGCCGACGACGCCCTGTTTCTCGGCGCCGGTACGCATCACCAGGATCGAGCTGAGACCGTCTCCCGTGATCGGGATCTTGTCGCAGGGCAGGATCGGCACGCCCCGCCACGCCATGACCGTCGCGCCGTTCACCTCGGTGACGTCCGGATACAGCTTGCGTCTGGTGCACTGCCGCCCGAAGGCGGCGATGGCATGGGGATGCGCGAGGAAGTAGTGCGAGCTGCGCCGGCGGGCGAGCAGCTCGTCGAGGTCGTCGGGGGTGGGCGGGCCCGACCGGGTGTGGACGCGCTGCTTGAAGTCGGCGTTGTGCAACAGCCCGAAGTCGCGGTTGTTGACCAGCTCGTGCTCCTGACGCTCCCGCAACGCCTCGATCGTCAGCCGCAACTGCTGCTCGGTCTGGTTCATCGGCTCGTTGTACAGATCGGCCACCCGCGAATGCACCCGCAAAATCGTCTGCGCCACACTCAGCTCGTACTCACGCGGCCCCAGCTCGTAGTCCACGAACGTCCCCGGCAGCGTCGCCTCACCCTCATGCCCCGCCGCCAACGCGATCTCCGCCTCGCCGTACCGGTTCACCGGCCGCGCCGTGGGGGGACGGTCGAGATGCTCGCGCAGGCCGCCGGCGAGCGCGGTCAGGTTGTCCAGCGCCGGCCGGTCGAGGACGAGGACGATGCAGGAGGTGATGGCCTTGGCGGGCGCCGCCCCCGGACCGGTCAAGTCCCCCAGGTGGTCTCCGTCGGCCAGGACCTGGAGCAGGGCCTCGCCGCCGTACGCGCCGGCGCCGACGCGTGCGATCTTGCCGTGGGCGACGAGCACCACCTGGCCCGGCGGCACCGGCTCGCCCGGGCGCAGGTCGTGCTGGACGAACCGGTCCGCCAGCGCCCCGAGGCTGTCCGGGTCGCCGTAGCCGTGCAGGGACGGCAACTCGCACAGCTCGGCCGGGATGACCCGGACTCTCGCCCCGGTGGAGACGAAGCTCACCCGCCCGTCCCCCACCGTGCAGGTGAGCCGGCGGTTGACCCGGTAGACGCCGCCCTGGACCTCCGTCCACGGGAGCACCCGCAGCAGGTGCCGCGGGGTGATCTCCCGCATCTGCGGCGGCGTCTTGGTGGTGGTCGCCAGATTCCGCGCGGCGGCCGTGCTCAGGGTCAGGCGCGACGCGCCCGGAAGCTCGCGCGACGCGGTCATGGCGCCCCCACCGGAAGCGGATGAGCCGGTGCCGCGAGAGCGGACGGCGCCACACTAGACGGTGCCACATCGAACGGCGGCAGAGCGGACGCCGTCACGGACGACGCCGTGGACACCGGCGACCCGTGGGCCGCCGGCGGCGCCAGGGAGAGGATGCGTGCGGTGGCCGTGCCGAGGCCCGTCGGTCCCTGGGACCACCGGGCCGCCGGACCCCTGCGCAGCTCCTCCTCGAAGTAGCGCCGGGACCGCTGGTGCCAGCGCAGGATCGCCGCCATCCAGTTGCGCAGGTCGGACACGTATCCCCCGACCGACTCCCGCACGTCCTCCCCCGCCTCGATGCGATCGAGCAGGGCGGGCAGGTCGACGGTGGTGATGTGCTCGAACTGCCTCATCCTGCTGGTCATGAGCCCGTCCACCACGGTCACCGCCTCGTCGGGCGCGCAGTCGAGGAAGGTTCCCAGCACCACGACGGCGTTGTGCAGTTCCCCTTCGAACTGGATCTCCTTCTGGTAGGAGAACAGGTCGTTCAGCAGACACGCGTAGTCCTGCGCGGCGTCGGTCATGCCGAGGAACTCGCGGGTGCGGTGGATCTCCACGGGGATGACCCGGCCCGGCGTCAGCCTGGCCAGGCTCATCGTCATCTGCGAGCCGAACGTCCTGCGCCGCATCTCGAGGTAGTCGATCGGGTCGGGCACGCGGTGCTGGGCCTGGTTGGCCAGCTCCCACACCCAGCTGTCGATCATCTCCTCGACGGCGGCGCGGAAGGCCCGGCGGGATTCCTCCGGCAGCGGCCCCGCGGTGCGCGGCCACAGGTCGGCCAGCCCGCGTTCCAGCCCCGTCATCGGGGTCAGCCGCGGGACGAGGTCCAGCGGCATGAACTCCTTGAGCCGCCGGTTGCCGAGCTTCGCGCCGACCAGGTCGCGCGCCGCCCCGTAGACCCGGGGATAGTAGTCGTCGCCGTACGTCCCCCAGGCCAGCCAGTTGGTGGCCAGGATCAGTTCACCGGCCGTGGCGTCCGGGTTGATGCCGGACGCACACAGGGCGAGGTCGAAGCCGACGAGTAGCGGTTCGCTCCACACGGCGGTCGCCGGGAGGCCGGGGACCCCGTCGAAGAAGCCCATGGCGGCACACCACTCGACGTCCGCCGCTCGCGCCGTGTCCAGGTGCGGGTTGTCGCGCACCTCGAACGGCATGTACGGCTGCGGCAGCCGCACCGCCGCCTCCGAGAAGGGCCGATGGGTGTGGTTGCGCAGGCCGCCCGCGCCCGTGAGGTGGGCGCGGGAGACGTTCATGCCCAGCGGTCCGGGGAGATCGCCGGATTTGGTGTAGCGGCTGGAGGCGGTGTGCCAGGCGTGCCCGCCCGCCTGCCAGTCCTGCAGTCCCTTGACGTAGCTCAGGACCGGGGCCTGTTCGGGCGGCAGGACCCCTTCGTCGGCGAACAGCGCCGGCAGCTCGGTCAGCGCGGTGTGCTCGAACTGGTGCAGCCGGGAGGTGAGCAGGTCATTCGTGATCTCCACGGCCCGCTTGGTGTCGCAGTCGAAGAAACGCTCGCAGACCAGGACGCAGTTGGACAGCTCACCCTCCTGCAGCACCTCCCGCTGGTAGGAGAACAGGTCGTTGCGCAGGTGCACGGCGTCGGCGAACGACTCCGTCAGCACCCGGATCGGCCGGGATTCGGCGAGCCTGGCCGGCAGCTCCGCGCCGGCCGCGTGCTCCACCAGCGCGGCCGACCACGGGGCGCCGCCGACCTTCCTGCGTTCCTCGATGTACTCGATCGGGTTGGAGACGGCCTCCCGCTCGATGTGGAACAGCTCCCACATCGACTCCTGCAGGAGGTCGCGGGTGACCCGGACGAACCGGCGCCGCCACGCCTCCGACATGGCGGGCACGGTCCTGGGCCACAGGTCGGCGAGGCCCCGCTCGACCGGGTTCGTCGGCTCGGGCGGGTCGTCCGTCATGAACGCGTCGAGCCGGTCCAGGTAGTCCTGGGCTCCGTCCAGGTCCCTGCCGCGTTTGAAGGTCTCCAGGAAGTGGTCGTCGAAGAAGAAGACCCACACGTACCAGTCCGTGACCAGGTCCAGCTCGGGGGCGGAGCAGTCGGGATGGGTGTAGGCGCACATCAGGCCGTAGTCCATGGCCTCGAGCGACTCCTCGGTCCAGATGTCCGGGTCGTCGAGCATGCCCATGTCCGCCGCCCACCCCCGCGTGTGCGCCCGGGCGGTCTCCACATGCGGGTTCAGCCGGGGCGGATAGGGGAGGTAGAAGTCCGGCAGCCGGTAGGAGGACATCACAGGACCTCGACGCTCTCCAGGATGCCGAGGGCGTCGGGGACCAGGACGGCCGCCGAGTAGTAGGTGGTGACCAGGTAGGAGATGATCGCCTTGTCGTCGATGCTCATGAAGCGCACCGACAGACCGGGCTCGTACTCGTCCACCAGGCCGGTGCGGCGCAGGCCGACGACGCCCTGGTCCTTCTCCCCCAGGCGCATCACCATGATCGAGCTGATGCCCTTGTCGTTCACCGGGATCTTGTTGCACGGCAGCATCGGCACCCCGCGCCAGGCCGGGGCCTTCTGGCCGTTGAACTCCACGGTCTGGGGGTAGATGCCCCGGGCGTTGCACTGACGGGCGAAGGCCGCGATCGCCTTGGGGTGGGCGAACATGACGTTCGGGTTCTTCCAGACCGTGGCGAGCAGCTCGTCGAGGTCGTCGGGGGTGGGCGGGCCCGACCGGGTGTGGAGGCGCTGCTTGAGATCGGCGTTGTGCAACAGCCCGAAGTCGCGGTTGTTGACCAGCTCGTGCTCCTGACGCTCCCGCAACGCCTCGATCGTCAGCCGCAACTGCTGCTCGGTCTGGTTCATCGGCTCGTTGTACAGATCGGCCACCCGCGAATGCACCCGCAAAATCGTCTGCGCCACACTCAGCTCGTACTCACGCGGCCCCAGCTCGTAGTCCACGAACGTCCCCGGCAGCGTCGCCTCACCCTCATGCCCCGCCGCCAACGCGATCTCCGCCTCGCCGTACCGGTTCACCGGCCGGTCCGGGTTCTCGCGGTAGGCCTGCACGTGCTCACGCAGGCTGTCCGACAGGGCGAGCAGCCGCTCGAACTCCTCCCTGCCGAGGGTGAGCACGGTGCACGACGTCACGGCCTTGACCGTCCACTCCCATCGCGCGTCCGCGTTCACCAGCATCTGCTCGCCGACGTACTCGCCGTCGGCCAGCACTCCGAGCCGCGTCTCGTTGCCGTACGCGCCCTCGCCCAGCCTGTCGACCTTGCCGTGGGCCAGCAGCACGACCTCGTCCATCGGGGCGCCGGCCTGGGCGATGACCTGGCCGGCCTCGTACTCCCGCTGCGTGAACAGGTCCGCCATGGCGGCCAGCACGTCGGCGTCGCCGAAGCCGCGCAGCGCGGGAAGCTCGCACAACTCGGCGGAGATGACCCGTACGTCGGCCCCGGTCGAGACGAACGTCACCCGCCCGTCGGCCATCTGGTAGGTCAGCCGCCGGTTGACCCGGTAGGCGCCGCCCACCGCCTCGACCCAGGGCAGCACGCGCAGCAGATGGCGGGAGGTGATCTCCTGCATCTGCGGCGGCGTCTTGGTCGTCGTGGCCAGGTTGCGCGCGGCCCTGGTGCTGAGGCTGAGCCTGTTGTTGTCGGTCGGCATGGTGTTTTCGGTCACAGCACATCACCCCATCTGTGATCGGCACGGCGGCCGGTTTTTCGGTGACTGGTCACGCTCGTCGCCGAGCGGCGGAGGGGGGGGGAGAAAAGGGTCGGAATCGCACCCGGACGGTCAGGATCGTGCCCGGGCGGTCAGGGCCGCGACGGGTACTCCGCGGGCGTATACGGGCGGGCGTGGACCCGGCCGGAGTGGTTCCGGCCGGGCGCTCGTGGAAGAGGTGGGCGGACCGATCGCGCGCCTCACCGGACGCGGCGGGTGAGCCGCTCGGTGAGCACCGCGAGCGCCCGTGCCGCCTCCGGGGCGATCGCGCACTCGCCCAGCGCCTCGAGCGCCTGCCCGGCCCGCAGCGCGATGAGGTTCTCGACCTCGCTGAGAGCGCCGGTGTCCACGATGATCTGCCGGAGCTCGGCGGCCCGCCGCTCGTCCAGGCCAGGGGCGCCGTGCCAGGTTCGCAGCAGGTCCCGTTCCGGTCCCCGCGCCCGCGCGTACGCGTAGGCCATGAGCACGGTCCGCTTTCCCTCACGCAGGTCGTCGAGGACCGGCTTGCCGGTGACGGCGGGATCGCCGAAGACGCCGAGGACGTCGTCGCGCAGCTGGAACGCCTCCCCCAGCGGCAGACCGAACCGGGAGTACGCCTCCAGCAGGGCGGGTGGGGCCCCGGCGAGCGCGCCGCCGATCTGGAGCGGCCGCTCGACGGTGTAGCGGGCGGTCTTGTAGCGGATCACCGTCAATGCCTGGTCGACGTCCGCGTCCGCGCGCGTGTGCGCCAGGATGTCGAGGTACTGACCGGTGACGACCTCCGTGCGCATGCGGTTGAACAGTTCACGCGCGGCCCGCCCGCGCACGTCGCCGGCGACGGCGTCCGCGAGAAGTTCGTCCGCCCATGCCTGCGCGAGCACTCCGAGCAGGATGGCGGCGGACCGGCCGAAGGTCTCCGCGCCCGCCCATCGCGGGGCCCGGGCGAGTCCCCTGTGGATGGTCGGACGCCCACGCCGCAGCTCGCTGCCGTCCATGACGTCGTCGTGGATCAGCAGGCCGGCGTGGTAGAGCTCCAGCGCCGCGCCGGTGGTGACGGCCCGATCCTCGTGCGGCGCCTGGCCGCCGGCGCCCCGCCAGCCCCAGTAGCACAGCAGCGGCCGGATGCGCTTGCCGCCCCCGACGACGAACTCCCGCAGCAGCCGGTAGCCCTCGGCGACGTCGGGATCGCCGACCGGTGGACGCTGCGCGTCGAGGAAACCGCCAAGCAGCTCGTCGACCCGTCTCCGTACCCGGCCGGTCATGCCGGTGATGGACGTGTCCACGATTCCCGCCGTCATGGTCGGTCTCCTCGCTCGGCGCGCCGGTATCCCTTGCGGAAAGTTACTTAATGAACACGCAAAGTAGAACCACTCGTTCCGATAATCGGAACTTCTCGCCGATCCGCGCGGCTCAGTTCGGTTCGGCCCGCCGCACCGGACCGCGTCCATGAGGGCCGGGACGCCGGAACACGGCGGAGGAAAAGGCGACGAGCAGGGCGATCGCGACGAGAAGGCCGCTCACCCACAACGGGCCGAGGTCTCGGGCCCCCGTGCCGGGGGTGGCCGTCCCGAGGGTGGCCGCGGCGGCGAGCGGCCCGGCGGCGGCGCCGACGTTGAGCGCCGCGGTCGCGTACGAGCCGGCCATGGTCGGCGCCCCCGCCGCCTCGTAGAGGACCCGCGTGATCAGGGTGCCGCCCAGGGCGAACGACAGCGCGCCCTGGACGAACACCAGGAGGAGCAGAACGACCGGATTTCCGGCCAGAACGGCCAGCGCGGGCCAGCCGGCGAGCAGCAGCGGACCGCCGACGGTGAGAACCAGCCCGGGGTGCTGGTCGGACAGCCGCCCTGCGACGGTGACACCCGCGAACGAGCCCACACCGAAGAGCACCAGGACGACCGGGACCCACAGCGGATCCAGCCCCGCGGCGCCGGTCACGACGGGGGCGAGGAAGGTGAGGCTCGCGAAGGTCGCCGCGTTCACCAGTGCGCCGAGCAGCATGACCAGGATCAGGCGCCGGTTCCTGAGCTGGGCGAGTTCCGATCGCAGGACCCGCACGCCGGTCTCGCCCGCGGAACGCGCCGGGATTCCGCGGAGGATGCCGGCGGCCGCGGGCACGCAGAGGACGGCGACGGCCCAGAACGTGACCCGCCACCCGGACAGTGTGCCGAGGACCGCTCCTCCCGGGACCCCGGCGACGGTCGCCACCGTCGTTCCGGACAGCAGCACGGCGAGAGCCCGCCCCTTACGGCTCGCGGGGACGAGCGTGGCGGCCGTCGTCATGGCCACCGCGAGGAACCCCGCGTTCGCGAACGCGGCGACGATCCGGGTCGCGAACAGGACGGGGAAGCTCGATGTGGCCGCACCCGCGATGTGGGCCGCCACGAAGACGAGGACGAAGCCGAGGAGGCTGGACCGGGGAGGCCGGGTGCGGGCGAGCGCGGCCATGAGCGGAGCGCCGGCGATCATTCCGATCGCGAAGGCCGAGGTGAGCGTGCCCGCTGTTCCGACGGTCACGCCGAGGTCCGAGGCGATGTCCGGCAGAAGGCCGGCGAGCATGAACTCCGAGGTACCCATGGCGAAGACCGCCACGGCAAGCGAGTACAGAGGAAGAGGCATCGAGTGGCTCCGAGGCGATGAGAAGCACGAGAAGGGGACGTCTCGTCACCGCGGTCAGCACCCGGGAGCGCGCTCGTCCGGCCGCGGAGCGCGGCGGGACGACGAAGTCAGGGACTCAGTGGTTCAGGGGGCTGACGGCGTGACCGAAAGCCCCCTTCGTGGATGCCTCAGGGCTCGACATGGCCCACACGATATCCGACCGATGCCCGTCGACGTCCACCGGTTTCACGCCGGACCGTGCCGTCGAGCGCTCAGTCCGCTCTGCCGAACTGCTCTCTCAATCGGCTCTGCCGAATTGTGCGATCGCGGTCGCGAGCAGGGCGAGCCCGAGGACCGCGAGCACGGCCACCTCGACGGAGATGGGCACGTGCCAGCCACCCCACGTCAGTCCCGGCGCGAGCCGGGCCCGTACGGCCGGAGCCAGGTCCAGATGGGCGAAGACCAGTCGCCGGATGGGATCCACGGCGTACGACAACGGATCGATCCGGTTGAGCACGGTCAGCCACGCGGGGAGGTTCGACGCGGGGAACATCGCGCCCGACATGAAGTACAGCGGCATGATCAGCAGCTGGTTGAGCGCCATGAACGACTGCATCTGCCTGACCCGTACGGACATCGCGACCCCGAAGGCCGTGATGGTGAAGGCCAGCAGCACCTGGATGCCGAACACGCCGAGCATCAGGTCCGGCGCGTACGGCACGCCCGCGGGCCCGGCGATGCAGATGACGACGAGGCCCTGGAAGGCCGCCACGGTGGCCCCGCCCAGGCATTTGCCGAGGACGATGGACCCGCGCGACACCGGCGCGACCAGCATCTCGCGCAGGAAGCCGAACTCGCGGTCCCAGACGATGGAGGCGGCCGAGGACATTGCGGTGAACAGGACGGCCATGGCGAGGATGCCCGGATAGAGGAAGGTGCGCAGGCCGAGCCCGCCGGTGCCGCCCGAGGTGAGCTGGGACAGGCCGGTGCCGAGCACGAACAGGAAGAGGAACGGTTGCACGAGCGAGGTGAGGATGCGCAGCGGGCCGTTGAAGAACCGGATGAGCTCACGCTGCCAGACCACCTTGACGGCCCGCAGTTCGCTCGCCACGCTGCGTCCCGGCACGCGGACCGCGGTTACGGGCAGGGCCCTCGTCGTCATCGCCGGCCTCCCCGCGCCACCGCGAGCGCGCCCGGGCCGCGCGCGCCGGCCGTCCGCGCGTCGCGGATGGACCGGCCGGTGTACGACATGAAAACGTCGTCGAGACTGGGCCGGGCCACGCTGACGGCCCGGATCGACAGCCCCGACCGGGAGAACAGCTCCGGCACGAACCGCTCCCCCTCGTCCACGTGGAAGACGACCTCGTCCCCGGACGCGACGGCCCGGATGCCGAACCGCTCGTCCAGGGCGGCGACGGCCGCCTCGCCGTCGCCGGTCAGGATCTGGACGCGGTCCTTGCCGACGCCGGCCTTCAGCGCGGCGGGGGTGTCGAGCGCGATGATCCGGCCGCCGTCCATGATGGCGATGCGGTCGCAGTGCTCGGCCTCGTCCATGTAGTGCGTGGTGAGGAAGACCGTGATGTCCTCGGCCTCCTTCAGTTCCCGTATGTAGGACCAGATCGAGCTCCTGGTCTGCGGGTCCAGGCCCACAGTGGGCTCGTCGAGGAACAGCACCCGCGGCGAGTGCAGCAGGCCGCGGGCGATCTCCAGTCGTCGTCTCATGCCTCCGGAGAACGTGCCGACCTTGGCTGCCCGTCTGTCCCACAGCCCCACCATCTCGAGCACTCCCCGCAGCCGCGGACCGATGTCCGCGCGGGGCACGCCGTACAGCTCGGCGTGGAAGCGCAGGTTGCGCTCGGCCGTCAGGTAGCCGTCCAGCGTCGGGTCCTGGAACACCAGCCCGATCGAGCGCCTTACGTCGTCGCGTTCGCGCACCACGTCGTACCCGGCCACGCGCGCCTCGCCGCCCGTGGGCGTCGTCAGGGTGCAGAGCATGCCGATCGTCGTGGACTTGCCCGCGCCGTTCGGGCCGAGGAAGCCGAAGATCTCCCCCCTGCGCACGGTCAGGTCGATGCCGCGTACGGCCTCGACGTCGCCATAGCTCTTGGCCAGGCCGGTGGTGACCACCGCCGCATCCGCCATCCCGCCTCCTCAACTGGTTACACTTGGTGTAACAGTACACCAAGTGTAAGCAAGGAGGCCGATACGCTGTGCCCATGAGTGCGGGCGGACTGCGGGAGCTGAAGAAGAACCGGACCCGGCAGCTCATCGCCGACACCGCGAACGCGCTCTTCCGGGCCCGGGGGTTCGACGAGGTCACGGTGGACGAGATCGCGACGGCCGCCCAGGTGTCGAAGAAGACGGTGTTCAACCACTTCCCGACCAAGGAAGACCTGGTCTTCTACCGGGCCGAGGACCGGGAGGCCGTGTCGCTGGCGGCGGTCACCGACCGTCCTGCCGGGGTCTCCATCCTCGACTCCTTCCGCACGCTGTGCCTGGCGCAGACCAGGTTCGTCCCGAACATGCGGCGCGACCTCGTCCATCCGCGCAGCTTCTTCGACCTCGTCAGCGGCAACCCCTCCCTGCAGCGGAAGATGCACGAGGTCAACGAGCGGATCGTCCGGGTGCTCGCCGACGCGCTGGCGGCCGAGGCGGGCGCGGAGCCCGGCGATCCGCTGCCCCGCATCGTCGCCTCGACGCTGGTCGGCGCGCAGCGGGCGCTGTACCGGCGGCTGCGGCAGCGGGTCCGGGAGGGCGGGCCCGACGAGGAGATCGAGCGCGCCCATCACGCGGACGTCGAACGGGTCTTCGGCCTGCTCGGCACGGGCCTGAGCGGCTACCCGCCCGCCTGACTTCTCCTCACCTGCCCACCGGGAGGCGGAACTCCGGCTCCGTCAGTCCGGCGCTTCCGTGAGACAGACCGTGGGCTTTGCTCGACCGTGGACGGTGAGGAGGACGCCGGATGACCGCTCTGCCGGATGACAGCTGGCTGCTCAGCATCCGTCCGCAGCCCGCCCTCGTCACCGCCGAGGAGTACGACGCGCTGCCCGAGGAGATCGCCAGAGCCATCAGATCGTCGACGGCAACGTCGTCTACTGCGCGGCTCCCACGCCTGATCACCTAACCGCCGGCAGGCGACTGGCCAACCTGCTGGAGCGGTGTGCCCGCGCCGCGATGAGCGAGGGGCATGGGTGCCTCACGGTCGACAACGACGTGGATCTGCGCCTGGGAGACCTGCCTCTGCTCAACCGCAGGCCCGACGTCGCGCTCTACCGGTGCCTGGACCGCGAGCGGGGCGAACGTCTCCGTGCCGAGCACGCGCTGCTCTGCAGTTCTGAACCGGCTCGCTCACCGCAACGCGATTGAACACCGTCGTGTCCACGGGCGACAGCGCTCCAGTCGACGGAAGACCGGCGGTTCCCGCATTTCGCGTATCCGCTCACCGGCGAGCGGTCGTCAGGCGAGGACGCGGCCGTGGCGGTCGCGGGCCTTCAGCCGCACGGTGGGCATCTCGGGCGCGGGCAGCGGGCGCTCCCCGCCGGGGACGACGCCGAAGCGGTCGCCCCGCATCCAGTCGTCGCGGGCCCGCGCGATCTCCTCGTGGGAACGGCCGACGAAGTTCCACCACATCACCAGGGGCTCCTCGAACGGCGTGCCGCCCAGCACGAACAGCCGGGCCGGCTCGGCCGCCGTCATCGGCACCTCCGTACGGCCCTGGCCGAGGTAGAGCAGCGAGCCCGGCGTCAGCGCGACCCCGGCCACGTCAGCCGTGCCCGACATGACCAGCACGGCCGTCTCGTACGACGGGTCGAGCGGCAGCCGGTGCCGCCCGGGGCCGGAGAAGAGCACCTCGGCGCCGAGCAGCGGGGTGTGCGTGCGGGCGGGCGAGCGCAGCGGCCCCGACTCGCCCACCACGACCGTCACCGTGACGTTCCCGTCGCGCAGCACGGGCAGCGCGGCGTGGTGCTCGAACCGCGCCTCGCGGTGCCGGGCCTCCTCAGGCAGCGCGACCCACAGCTGCAGCCCGTGCATGCCCGGCGGGTGCTCCGGCGGCGACTGCTCGGAATGGGCGATGCCGTGGGCGGCGGTCATCAGGTTGAGCTGCCCCGGCACGATCGGCTGGACGTTGCCGAGGCTGTCACGGTGCACGATCTCCCCTTCGGCGAGCCACGTGACCGTCTGCAGGCCGGTGTGCGGGTGGGGCGGCACCCGCATGCCCGGCCTGCCGGTCACGTCGTCGGGTCCGAAGTGGTCGACGAAGCACCACGCGCCGACCATCCGGCGCGGGCGCTGCGGGAGCAGCCGGCGCACGGTCGTGTACCGGCCGAGCGGCACGTCGTGGCCGGGCAGAAGCACGCTCTCCGGCACCGCTTCGCCGGCGACCGCGTGGCCGTACAGATCCGTGCGGCCGTGCAGCGCGGGCTCGCCGTGGCTGAGCGGCCGGCCGGTCACTCGGCCGCCTCCCCGCCGTCGAGGGAGAACCGGGCCCGCCGATCAACCGGCACCAGGTCGAGGTATTCCTGGTGCCGTTGGATGTACCGCTGCACGAACGGGCAGAACGGCAGGACCGACAGCCCGGCGTCCCTGGCGGCGTCGAGCGCCGCGCGGACCAGCGTCGAGCCGAGGCCCCGGCCTTCGAAGGCCGGGTCGATCACGGTGTGGGTGAAGGAGATCTCCGGCCCCTTGAGCCGGTATTCGGCGAAGCCGGCGAGGGCGCCGTCGACGGTGATCTCGAAGCGGCTCGCGGCCGGGTCGTCGGCGACCCGGACTTCCGTCTGTTCCATGAGGCTGTCCTTTCCGATCGTCAGGCGGCGATCGTCGCGTGCATCTCCCACACGAGGATCTCGGCGGGCTCCGTCGCGGTGACCTTCTGCCCGCCGGTGGCGGTGAACCGTACCGCGTCGCCGGTCTCCAGGGTGCCCGCCCCCTCCAGCGTGACGGTCCCCCGGGGCACGAACAGGTGCAGGAACGGCGCCTCGGGCAGCTCGACGCTCTGGCCCGGCTGAAGTCGGGCGGCGTACAGCGCGGCGTACCGGTTCTTGATGCGGATGGCGGCCTCGCCCGCGTGCTTGTCCATGCCGCTGGCGACCGGCACCAGACCGCCGGCCAGCAGCTCGTTCTCGATTTCGAGCTGCTCGTAGCCGGGCGTGATGCCGGGCTCGTCGGGGACCACCCACATCTGGACGAAGTGCACGGGCTTGTCATGGGTGTCGCCGCCGGTCATCCGCCAGGAGTCGTTCTTCTCCGAGTGCAGGATGCCGGTGCCGGCGCTCATGCGCTGCGCCAGGCCCGGGTAGATGACGCCGGAATGGCCCTCGGAGTCCTGATGGACCAGGGAGCCCTGCAGCACCCAGGTGACGATCTCCATGTCGCGGTGCGGGTGGGTCTCGAACCCGGTGCCCGGGTGCACGACGTCGTCGTTGTTGACCAGCAGCAGCCCGTGATGGGTGTTGCCGGCGTCGTAGTGACCGCCGAACGAGAACGAGTGCTTGGAATCCAGCCAGGAGATGCGGGTGGCGAAACGCTCGGCCGCCCGGCGGACGTCCACGCGAGGGGTCAGCCTGGTCGTGCTCATGAGTGCCCTTTCCTCGTCGCCATGTAGATGATGCGTCATCTACTGGTGCCCCTCAACATACATGACGAGTCATTCATTCCGGCTAGCCTTGGAGCATGAACAGCCCACGCTGGCTCGACGCGGACGAGCAGCGCGCCTGGCGGGCGTACCTGCGCATGCAGGGCCGCCTCACGGCCCGGCTCAACCGGCAGCTGCAGGCCGACTCGGGCCTTTCGCTGGCGGACTACGAGGTCCTGGTGCACCTCACCGACAGGCAGGAGGGGCGGCTGCGGCCGTACGAGCTGCAGCGCGATCTCCAGTGGGAGCAGAGCCGCCTGTCCCACCATCTGACCCGGATGCAGCGCCGGGGGCTCGTCAGGCGGGAGGAGTGCGCGGACGACGGCCGCGGCGCGTTCGTCGTGATCACGGAGGAGGGCCGCCGGGCCATCACCGCCGCGGCCCCGGGACATGTGGAGACCGTGCGGCGCCTGTTCTTCGACGGGCTCACCCCCGACCAGGTCGCCGCGCTCGAACGGCTCGCCACGGACGTGCTCGGCCGCCTCGGCTGATGGGGTGCCACGCCCCCCCGGCCTGGCCGGTGGATGCGAGAGCCGTCCACCTGAGACCATGATCGGCAGGGGTCCACCCGACGGCGCGTCGCCGGGGGCGCGAGCCGGTAGGAGCGAGTGACGAGGAGGTCGGCATGTCGTACCCGAAGGAGCTCTTCCACGGGGACAAGGGAGAGATCAGCGGCAGATTCCGGAAGGGCGGCTCCACGCCCGACCTGGTGATCGGCGGCCGCCCCACGCACGTGCACTACCTCGCCACGGGCGAGTCCACCGGCGGGCAGTACGGGCTCTACCTGTGGGACATGCGAGGGCCGTCCAGCGGCCTGGGCGCGCACTTCCACAAGACGATGTCGGAGTCGTTCTTCGTCCTGTCCGGCACGGTCGGGCTCTACGACGGCGACCGGCTGGTCAACGCCACTCCCGGCGACTACCTCTTCGTCCCGCCGGGCGGGATCCACGCGTTCAACAACCCGGAGGGGCCCGCCTCGATGCTGGTCCTGTTCGCCCCCGGCGCCCCGCGTGAGGCCTACTTCGAGGAGCTGGCGGAGATCGTGGCGAGCGGACGGCAGCTCACCGAGGAGGAATGGACCGACCTCTACCGTCGCCACGACCAGTACATGGTCTGACCGGGCCCGGACGCCGGCGCGCCGGGGCCGGGAACTCGCCGGCGGGCCGTGGCGTCCGGCGGGCGGGCCGGCGTCCACGACCTGATGCCGTGGCCGACAAGGTTGGGGCGAAGATCGGCGGGAGGGGCACTAGGCCGTGTATTTGGTTGTGATCAAGGGGTGGTCCGAGTGAGGTCTTTGATCCAGATCATCGCAGCGCGGAGGTGGAGGCCGGCGAGGTAGCTGCCAGGGGTCTTGTCGTAGCGGGTGGCGATGCCTCGCCAGGCCTTCAGCTTGTTGATCAGGCGTTCGACGGTGTTGCGCTCCTTGTAGAGCTCGGTGTCGTGGCTGACGGGCCGGCCGCCCTTGCTGCCCTTCTTCTTCCGGTTGGCGGCCTGGTCCCTCTTTTCCGGGATGACTATTTGGATCCGACGTCTTCGCAAGTAGGCGCGGTTGCCGCGGGAGGAATAGGCCTTGTCGGCGGCGACCGCGCCGGGCCGGGTGCGGGGACGGCCGACGGGCACCCGGACGCGTACCTTCTTCAGCACCGGGATGAACTGCGGACTGTCGGCGGCCTGTCCCGCGGTCAAGACGAACGCCAGCGGGCGGCACTTGCGGTCGGCGGCAAGGTGAATCTTGCTGGTCTGCCCGCCCCTGGAGCGTCCGAGCAGGGCAGCTTTCAGCCGGAGCTTACGCTGGCGCCGGACGCGTTGCCGTTGTTCTGCCCCGGCGTCGTTTGCGGCGTTCTGCTCCTGTCGTCCTTCCGACTCGCCCCCTTTTGCTCTTCGGTGGCCTTCTCCAGGACGGCGACAAGGTCGCGGCCGAGGTGCATCCCGGCGGCATCGTGATGAGCCCGGGCAGTGGTGGAGTCCACGCTGACCAGGGATAAGTCCACCTCGCCGCATTTGGCGGCTTCCGCGATCGCCCCTTCCAGCAGGGCTTCGAAGACGCCGGCGTCCCTCCACTGCCGGAAGCGGTTGTGGACGGTCGGCCAGGCGCCGAACTCCTCGGGCATCTCCCGCCACTGCCCGCCCGTCTTGAACCGCCAGATCACGCCCTCGAACTGCTGCCGCAGCCGCTCGGGGTATGGACCGAACCTGCCGATCGGCAGGTAAGGCTTGATGAACTCCCACTCTTCGTCTGTCAACTGGGTCCGGGTCACCCATGACGACCTACCGGATCAGACCCTGCCGCGAGGGCGAATCCCGATCATTGATCACAACCCGATACGCGCCCTAGCTGAGCAGCCCTTCGGGAAAGACGACGTCGGCGACCCCGGGAACGGTACGGGCGACCAGCTCGGCGATGCGGGCCGACCGCTCGTCGCCCGGGCCGTACAGTTCGACGACGCCGTCCCGCACCGCCGCGCAGAACGACGCCGTGTCGGCGCAGTCGCGCAGCGCCGCGAGCACGTCGTCGCGGATGCGCTCGTCCCCCTGGGCGAGCAGTCCCATCAGATCGCGCCGGCTGACGATGCCCACGAGTTCGTCGTCGCGCACGACGGGAACGCTCTTCACGCCCGTCGTGATCATCAGCTCGATCAGGTCCATGGTGTCGGCGCCGTCCCCGACCGTGGCCACGCGCGGCGTCATGACCTCCTCGACGAGCGCGGTGGGCCTTCCGGCGCGCGGGGCCTCGGGGCGCAGGAAGGCCCGGGGACTGGCTCCGAACTCGCCGCGCAACAGGTCCATCTCGCTGACGATGCCGACCATCCGCCCCGCCGCGTCGACCACCGGCGCGGCCGTGATGTCCTGCTCGTACAGCAGGCGGACGGCCTGCTTGATCGTCGCCGTACGCCGGACCGTCACCACCGGCGTCGTCATGATCTCGTGGACCAGCATGTGACCACCTCCTACGCGGCCGGCGCGAGGGCGAGCGTGCCGCCGGGCGCCGGTCCGATTCGCGCGCCGAACTCCCGGCTGATGCGGTCGAGCGTCGCCCGCAGCCACTCGAGGTCCTCACCGCGGGCGTGCCGCAGCCGCATGCGTACGGCCCGCATCGGCGCCATCCGCAGCTCCAGCAGCCGCCCCGACTCGGCCTCGGCCGTCGCCTCGACGGTGACGAAGTACAGCAGCCGCAGGTCGTCGCGGTACTCCTCGTAACCGGTGATGCCCTCGTAGTCGTCGATGAAGTCACCACAGCCGTAGAGGATGAGCCGGTCCCGGTACACCTCGATCGGACGGGGATGGTGGGAGGAATGGCCGTGCACGAGATCGACGCCGCCCTCGACCAGCGCGTGCGCGAACTCGACCTGGTCGTCCCCGACCTCGTAGCCCCAGTTCGACCCCCAGTGGACGGAGACGATCGCGATGTCCCCCGGCCGCTTGACCCGCCGTACGCGCCGGACCGTCTCCGCCGCGGCGTCGCGGGACGGCCCGGGCAGGAAGGCCACGCCGGGCCGGTCCCGGGCCGCCGCCCAGCCATCGGGGACGCCGCCGGACGGCATCCCGGCCGCGAACACCAGCACCCGCCCGCCGCCCGGAAGGGCCACGACCGCGGCCCGCCGCGCCTCCTCCTCGTCCAGCCCCGCTCCCGCCTCGTCCAGCCCCGCTCCCGCCAGCGCGTGCAGCGTCTCCGTCAGCCCGCGTACGCCGAAGTCCAGCACGTGGTTGTTCGCCAGCACGCACACATCGGGCCGGGCCACGGCCAGAGCGGGGAGGTTGGCCGGGTTCATCCGGTAGTGCACGGCCTTGCCCGGCGCGAAGTCGCGGCTGCCGGTGACGCTCGTCTCCAGGTTCAGCACGCGTACGTCGGGGGCGGCCTCGTCGAGCACCTCCAGGGCGTCGCCCCAGGGCCACGAGTAGCCGGCCGGGCGGGGAATCGGGCCGTTGGCCGCCTCCGCCAGTTCGACGTACTCCCGGGCGTCCCGGACGCATGACTCCTCCAGCGCCGCGTCGCCGGGGTGCGGGAGGATCTGGTCGACGCCCCGGCCCAGCATGACGTCGCCGCACAGGAACAGCGTCACCGGGTCCCCCGCCGCCGACCGCATCTCAGCCTCCCCGGCGAGCGCCGTGCAGCCGGCGCGGCTCGGCCTCGCGATCCCCCCGGTCGACGTCGATGCCCGTGTCGCGGGACAACCGGCCGCCCAGGGTCTCGACGAGACGGCACGCGCGGTCCGGCAGGCGGGTCGGGTCCCTGTCCGCCGCCGTACGGCTCCGCGTTCCGGACGTCACACTCCCATCCTCCCCCCTGCCCGCCCGCCGCCACCCGGCGGCGTCAGGTGTGGGACGGCAGGGCGTCCGGGTTCTCCTGGGGCGGTGATCACAGTTCCTCCGGTCTCACGCCCCGAACACCGCGTGCGCGTCGATCAGCGCTTGTAGCATCGCGCCCAGGGGGCCGATTCCGAGTCAGCGAACTTCCACCAGGGGATGGGACGTTGGACACACAGCCCGAATGCTCCGCCGCGGTTCTGGTCCGTGACGTCGTACGGAGGGTCGTGGCCGACTGCGCGCCGGAGGAAACGGTCGTGGTCGAGGGGCTGCTGCGCTACAGCGACGCCGAGGTGCTGTCCCGGCTGCGCCGGCGCAGGCACACACGTGACCCGCTCGGCTTCGGACTCAACGACATCGTTCCGCTGGTGGCCCCGCTGCTGTGGCTGACGCTGGAAAGCGCCCGCCAGAAGCTGGCCGACGCGGCCGTCAAGCAAGCGGCGCGCGGCTCGGTGTCACTGTGGCGGCGCATTCGGCGCCGGAAGGCGAAGCCCGAGATCATCCCTCCCCTCACGCGCGAGCAGCTGGCGATGGTCAGGCAGATGGTCCTCGACGCGGCCGCGGAGGCCGGGCTGCCGGCGCGTCGGGCCAAGCAGCTCGCCGACAACGTCAGCGCCGCTCTGGTGCTGAGCGAGCCGATTGAGCTGGGTGAGCCGGGTGAAGCCGATGGGGGGCAGACACAGTGACCGTCGTCGAGCCTGGCCGCGCCAGGCTCGACGAACGGGTGATCGGCGCCGGCACGAACTCCCGCTTCGCTCTGCTGCTGCTCCTGCTCGTGGCCGCCGGCGGTTACCTGCTGGTGCCGGTGTTGTCCGCGCTTCACCCCGGCGACTACAGAGGGTGTGAGCTTGCGGCCGGCCTCGACTTCGACGCCGCTCACGCGGTAGCGGGGGCAACGCGCATGGTCGGGCAGGCGCTGGCTTTTCTGCCATGCGTGGCCCGGTACGCACCGCCTCCACCGTTGTGGCAGATCCTGGCCGGGCCGGCGGTGGTCGTCGCCGTCGCGGCCGCGGCCACGATCCTGCTGCCGCTGTGGAAGCAGCGCCGTGGCCGCTGCGTTCGCCTGAACCTCGTTTCCGGTGGCTCCGAGATCGCCGCACGAGTCGAGGAACTGGCCGCCGGCCGCGTCGCGCGAATGCCGGAACTGTTCATGGCGCCGGCCGTGACCACAATGAGCGCCTCGGTATTCGGCACCAACGGCCGCCCCCGGCTGCTTCTCAACGGCGGACTGGTCGCCTCCCGTGCCAGGGACCCGCAGACCTTCGACGCGGTCGTCCTGCACGAGCTGGGCCATATCGCCAACAGGGACCTCACGATCACACATGCCACCGTCGCCCTGTGGCGGACGTTCATCGTGCTGGTCGTCACCCCGTTCCTGCTGTGGTGGTCGGGACTCGGGGTGTTCGGCATCGCGGCCGGCGCCCGCCCGGCGCTCACCGCCGTGAGCATGCGTTATCTCGTCCTTCCCGTGGTCACCGCTCTCGTGATGTACTTCGCCCGTGCGGACGTGCTGCGCAGCAGGGAGCTGTACGCCGACCTGACGGCCGGCCGGTGGGGCGCGCCACTGGAGCACGTGTGGGCCGCGATGAACACGCCTGCCGGGCGCCGGAGCCCGTATCGATCGGCGAGCATTCTGCTGGACCAGGTGCGCACCCACCCGAGGTGGGAGATCCGCCGTGACACCCTCGACGATCCGGCACCGCTCTTCGCGGTGAGTCCGCTGTTGATGTTTCTGACCGGCGCCAGCGCCACGCTGATGAACTTCCACCTGATGGGGCACGTCTCGCCTCATGTCGGCCTTTTGAGCGACTGGCTTGGGCAGGCCCTCGCCGCCGTTCCGGCCGCCGTGGTCGGGGCGGCCACCACAACGGTGCTGTGGCGGTCGGTGGTCCGCGCCGCCGTACTGCGCGAACCGGCCCCTCCCGGTGTCCGAGCCGGGCTGTGGCTGGGTCTGGGACTGATCGCCGGGTCACTGGTCAGCGGCCAGACCACCGGAGATGGGTGGCTGCCCGGCAGATGGTGGGTGCTGGTGCTGGTCGTGCCCGTCGCGGTCGCCTTCACGTGCTGGACTTCTCAGTGCGCTCGTCTCGCCGCCGCAGCCTGGCCGGGCCGGTCGCTGCGATGGCCGCTGGCGCTGTGCCTGATCGCAGGCTGGCTGATCCTCTCGGCGTGGTTCGCCTGGTGGAACTACCACGGGGCGATGTACGCCGCCGGTTTCTGGTACGACCCGGCGGGCCTGCGGTGGACCATCGTCAGCTGGTTTCCCGGTGTGGGCACCGCCCACCCGGACACGACAGCCGTCATGGCCCCGACGCTCAACGTGCTGCGATATGTGGCGTACCAGCCACTGACCCCTGCCGCCGCCGTCGCGGCGTGGGTCACGCCCTTCGCCCTGTGGGCCGCGGGCACCGCCGGAGGCAGACCCGGCTGGCTCCACTCGCGAATCGCCGCCGGTGGAGACCGCGCGGCGGCGGACACCGCTGCTCCCGTGGCATGGCCGGCCCCCGCACTGCGGCAGGCCACCGCACCCGCGCTGACCGGAGCGGCGATCGCGGCCGTCGGCGTCGCCGGGATTCAGGCATGGCTGCACACCCTGCACGCCGCACCGGGACAACGCGGCGGCATGTACGCCTTCAGCTACGCGATCTGGTCGTTGGGGGCGATCGCCGCCGGCACTTGCGCGGCCGCCCTGGTCGCGGCGGCCTCGGCCCGGTTCCGGCTGCCGTCCGCGCTCATCGCCGCGGGGATGGGCGCGCTGCTCGGCCTGGGCGCCGCGACCGCGCTGATCTCTGTCGACGGATGCGTCGAACCGCTGAACGTCCTCAACGACACCTGCTCCTGGCGTCCCGCCTGGCGTCAGTTGCAGGGCGGCAACACGTTCAGCCTCGTCGCGCACGTCACGCTGCTCATGGCCCCGGTCACCGCCGTGGCGGCCACGGCGCCGGCGGCCGTGTTCCGCCTCGTCCGGCGGGCCGTCCGCACCGAGGACGGCACTGCGGCGCCCCAGGCGGGCGCGACCTCCGCGCACTCCGGGGCCGGAAGACGGTATGCCGGCGCGATGCTGACAGCAGCCGCCATACCCGGTGCGGCCCTCGCGACCGCGGGCGTGCTGACCGCGGGCGACGCCGAAGCGCAGTTCGCGACGAAGGCGCACTCAGTGACAGTCGGCGCGCAGAACGCCTTTCGCCAGACGGCGGGCCTGCCGGTCCTGCCCGTGTCGCAGGACCTGCGCCGGCAGCAGGTCCACGCCTGGTACCGGCTCGGTGGCCGATCTCTGCTCGACCACGCCACCGGCGCCGGCGGTTCGCTGGCGAGACTGCTCCGTCCGGCGATGCGCGACGGCCGGCTGGAGGTCACCCCCGATCTCATGACCAGGGTGCGACCCATGTGCCAGAACATGATGAACATCGCCACCTGGGAACCCGTCTACTTCCAGGTCCCCGACCCCGTCGCGCAGTCATCCTGGCACCAGTTCGCAGTGGCCGTCCTGAGCGCGGGCCCGAAGTGCGTCCAGGCCGTCGATCGCACGGACGCCGACTCGTTCCGCACCTCCGTGACCGAGATCATGATCGCGGCCGTCAAAACCATCGACGCCTCAGACCGAATCAAGGCGATCATCGACGACCCGTCCGACCCCGTCTACACGGGCACGCCGGCAGATCCGCCTCAGCCCCGTCTTTAGGGCGCGCATCGGCACGCCGCAGGACCGCGACGGGTTCCACGAGTGCCGGTGGGATGCGCCGCCGGCCGGCGCCGCGTCGAACGCGCCCGGGTTGGTCGGCCCGCGGCGAAGCGAGAACACCTGACCTCGCCATGGCGGAGACCGGCTCGTCCCTCAGTGGGATCGATCAGGTCACGCGGCAGAGGATCTCGCCGTGCAGGACACTGAACCAGGCGTCCTCGCTCGCGGCCCACTCCCGCCAGCCGTCGGCGATGCGCCGCAGGTCGTCCTCGGTGGCGTGACCACCCTCCACGGCGCGCCCGGCGTAGGAGGACTGGACCGTGCGGTCGGCCCACAGACCGCCCCACCACTCCCGCTCCTCCCGGGTCGAGTAGCACCAGGTGGACGACGACGAGGTGATGTCGGTGAAGCCGGCCTCCCTGGCCCAGGCGTGCAGGCGGCGTCCGGCGTCGGGCTCGCCGCCGTTCGCGCGGGCCACCCGGCGGTAGAGATCCAGCCAGTCGTCCAGGGCCGGGATCTGCGGATACCACGCGAAGGCGGCGTAGTCGGAGTCGCGCGCCGCGACGATCCCGCCCGGCTTGGTCACTCGCCGCATCTCGCGCAGCGCGCCCACCGGGTCGCCGACGTGCTGCAGCACCTGGTGGGCGTGCACCACGCAGAAGGAGGCGTCGGGGTGATCGAGCGCGTGCACGTCGCCCGTCGTGAAGCTCACGTTGCCCAGGCCGCGTCCCTCCGCCTCGCGGCGCGCCTGCTCCAGGACGCCGGTCTCGGTGTCGAGACCGATGACCTCGCCCTGCGGCACCCGTTCGGCCAGGTCCGCGGTGATCGTGCCCGGGCCGCAGCCGACGTCCAGGATCCGCATGTGCGGCTTCAGCGCGCCCAGCAGGTACGCCGCCGAGTTGGCCGCCGTACGCCAGCGGTGGGAGCGCAGAACGGACTCGTGAAAGCCGTGTGTGTAGACGGCCGTTTCGTTCGCCATGCCGGTTACGATCCCATGAGTCTCGCGATTTGAGCAAATTTGTCTCGAATATTGATATACACAGCGGGCCGCCGACCGGGGACGTTGATTCCGGGGGCCGGTCGCGGGCATGGTGATCACATGACCAGCGATGAGGTTCGCGACGGAGTCACGCTGACCAACCTCGGCCAGCCGTTGTTCGACGGCTCGGGCGCGACCAAGCGCGACCTGGTCGACTATCTCGACGCGGTCCGCGACCGCGTCCTCCCGGTGCTGCGTGAGCGCCCGCTGTCCGTCGTGCGGGTGCGGCAGGGCCAGGCGCCGTTCATGCAGAAGAACGTGCCCTCCTACGCCCCGGACTTCGTGCGGACGGTCACCGTCTGGGCCGAGTCGTCACAGCGGCGGGTGTCGTACGCCCTGTGCGACGACCGGCGCACGCTGTTGTGGCTCGCCAACCAGAGGGCGGTGGAGTATCACCCCGCCCTCGTTCACGCCGGCGAGTGGGACCGCCCCACCCATCTCGTGCTCGACATCGATCCGCCGTCCGCCGAGGCGTTCCCGCAGGCCGTGGCCGCCGCCCGGCTGGTCGGCCGGGCGCTTGCCGACACCGGCCTGTCGGGGGCGGTGAAGACCAGCGGCGCCAAGGGCCTGCACGTGTTCGTGCCGCTGGAGGCGCACACGACGGAGGACGTCGCCGCGGCGACCCGCGCGCTCGGCGTACACGCCGAACGCCTCGACCCCGCCCTCGCCACGACGGCGTTCATCCGGGAGGACCGCGGAGACAGGGTGTTCATCGACTCGACCCGGTCGGGCGGGGCGACCGTCGTCGCGGCCTACAGCCCGCGCGTACGGCCCGGCGTCCCCGTGTCGTTCCCGGTGGCGTGGGACGACCTGGACCGGATCACCCCCGGCGACTTCACCGTGCGCACGGCGGCGGACCTGCTGCGGAACGACGACCCGTGGGCCGCGCTCATGCCGAAGCCCCAGCGGCTCCCCCGCGACCTGATCGAGGAGGGTCACACGATCCCGGTCGCCCGCGTCCAGGCCATGCACGAGGGCAAGCGCCGCGCCCGCGCCCGCCGATCCACCTCGTGACGGCACGCACACCGCGCCGCACCCCCTGACGGCCGGGCATGTTGGCGACAGCCTGTTGCTATAGTTCGCGACATGCCGTCGCCATCATCGCGTCAAAGCTGGCTCCCCCTCGTCGTGCTCGCCACCGGCGTGTCGATGGTCGTCATCGACGCCACGATCGTGAACGTGGCGGTGCCGGCGATCCTCGCCGACCTGCGTCTCGGCGCCACCGACGTGGAGTGGATCAACTCGATCTACTCGCTGATGTTCGCGGCGCTGCTCGTCCCGTTCGGCCGGGTCGGCGACCTCTACGGCAGGCGCCGCCTGTTCGCCCTGGGCGTCGCGGTCTTCCTGCTGGCGAGCGTGCTGGCGGCGACGTCGGTGAACGGGCCCATGCTCATCGGCGTCCGGGCCGTGCAGGGCGTGGGGGCGGCGATGGCCGTGCCGATGACCCTCGCGATCATCAACCGCGTCTACGTGGGCCGTCAGCGGGTGATCGCCTTCGCGGTGTGGGGCTCCATCATCGGCGGCATGGCCGCCGTCGGCCCGCTGGCCGGGGGCTGGCTCGTCACCGAGTACGGCTGGCGGGCCGCGTTCTGGGTCAACCTGCCCATCGGGGCGTTGCTCCTGCTCGGCTCGCTGCGGGTGCCCGAGTCGCGGGACGGCCACGCGACGGGCGGCGACCTGTCCGGACTCGTCCTCGCCGTACTCGGCACGACCGGCGTCGTCTTCGCGCTCATCGAGGGCCAGAAGTACGGCTGGCTGGAGCCGCGGCGCACCGCGGACCTGTTCGGCCTGCGGTTCGAGAGCGTCTCCCCCGTGCCGTTCGCCTTCGGCATCGGCATCCTCGCGCTGGTCGCCCTCGTCGTGCGCGAACGGCGGCGCGGGCGCGCCGGACGGCCCGTGCTCGTCGACCTGACGCTGTTCGAGCTGCCGAGCTTCCGCTACGGCGCGATCGCGGCGGTGATCGTGGCGCTCGGCGAGTTCGGCATGATCCTCGTGCTGCCGCTCTTCCTGCAGTCCGCGCTCGGCTACACCGCCTTCCGGGCCGGCCTCGTCATCGCCGCGCTGGCCCTCGGCACCTTCGTCGCGGGCGGGCTGGTCCCCCCGCTGTCGAAGACGTTGTCCCCGCGGACCATCGTGCGGATCGGCCTCGGCATGGAGGCCGTCGGCGCGACCGGCATCGGCCTGTCCCTCGCGCCGGACATGGGCGCCTGGCGGCCCGTGCCGTGGCTGCTCCTCTACGGCGCGGGCATCGGCTTCGCCACCGCGCAGCTCACCGGCGTCCTCATGGCCGACGTGCCGGAGCGTCTGTCGGGCGGCGCGTCCGCGCTCCAGAGCACGATCCGCCAGCTCGGGGCGGCGCTGGGAGTCGCGGTCCTGGGCGGGGTGCTGGTGGCCGGGCTCGGCTCGGCCGTCGAGCGTGGGCTCGCCGACCGGCCCGCACAGGTCCGCACGAGCGTGGCGCGCGCCGTCGAGGAGAGCGCCGGCGCCGCCATCCCCGGGCTCCGCGACCCGGCGATCCACGCGGTCGCGGTGGAGTCCGCGGCCGAGGCGACCCGCAGAGTCACCTTCATCACGGCGCTGGCGCTGCTGGCCGGAGTCGGCGCCACCCTCCTGCTCCCCCGTACGCCGGTCGTGCGGGAGGAGTCACCGGAGCGGGTCGCGGCGGGCGGGCCGGATACTGGAGGTCGCGACCTGGACATGTAGCGACCCTGGAGGGGGTAATGCCGAGGATCAGCGCGGCGACCGTCGCGGATCACCGGGCCAACCAGCACGCCGCCCTGCTGGAGGCGGCGCGGGAGATCCTGGCCGCCGAGGGCGTGCACGCGCTCACCCCGGCGGCCGTCGGCGCCCGGATCGGCCTGGCCCGCTCCAGCGTGTACCGCTATTTCGCCTCCACGGCGGACATCCTGGCCCAGCTCGTGGAGGACGCATTTCCCCGCTGGTCGGCCCGTCTGCGCGCCGCCATCGCACCCGACGCCGACGGCTCGCTCCCCGGCAGGATCCGGGCGTACGGCAGGGCCGCGCTCGACTTCGTCGGCAGCCCCGACTACGCGCTGATCCCGGCGCTGCAGGCGATCGGGCTGCCGGGCGAGTGCCGGGTCCGGGTGGACGAGCTGCACGGCGAGCTGATCGCACCGCTCGCCGACGCGCTGCGCGAGGCCGGCGCCGACCATCCCGCGCTGCGGGCCGAGCTGGCGTGGGGAGTGCTGCGGGCGGGGGCCCGCCGTCTCATGCCGGACGGGGCGGCACAGGACGCGGCGGCGCAGGATGTGGCGGCGGTGACGGCGGACCCGGACGAGATCATCGAGGTCACCCTCGACGTGCTCACCCGCGCCCTGCGCTGAGGCGCCCTTCTCGCCGCGCATCGCCGGCGGACGTGAGCGCCGGCCCGGCGCACAAGGCCGGAGTCGAGCCGATCGCCGGCGTCGTCGCCGCCCGGCTCGTCGTTCTTCGCGCACCGCCCCTCACACATGACATCAGCCCGACGCAGGATGACGTCACCATCGATTGACGTGACGCCAAAGTGACGTCATAGTTGAGTCATGGATCTGATGCCGTACGTCGAGAACCTTCGCCGTCAGCTCGCCGTCGCCGCCGAGGCGGGCGGCCCGGATGCTCGCGCGCTGGCCGAGCGGCTCACCGGAGCCCTCGAATCGGCCACCAGGCTCACCCTGCTGGAGGCGCTGTCGGCGGCGGCGGACGAGATCACCCGTGATCTCGCACCGGGTTCTGTCGACGTGCGGCTCCGCGGCGGCGACCCGGCGTTCGTGGTGACGCCACCGCAGCCGGCGCCGTCTCCGGGGGGCGCTGCCGGCGGACCGGAGACCGCACCGCCGACAGCGCCACCGACAGCGCCGGAGGCCCTCCCGCCCGCCGGGCCGCCGTACGGCGAGGAGGGCGGCACCGCGCGGGTGACCCTGCGGCTGCCCGAGCCCCTCAAGGCGCGTGTGGAGGAGGCGGCCGCCCGGCAGGGGATCTCGGTCAACGCCTGGCTGGTCCGCGCCGTCTCCGCCGCATGCGAACCGGGGGCCGGGAGCGGTCCCGCCGACCGGCCGCAGCAGCCCCGCAGCGGGCGCAGCTACACCGGCTGGGTGCGTTAGCGGCCCCCGGCCGGCCCCATCCACTCGTCACCACCCCATCGCCCGGCCCCGAGGCCGGGACAGTGCACCGGACCCATGAGGAGGGCTCCGCCATGCCTGCTTTCGAGACCCCCGAGCCGATCGTCGCCGACATCCAGATCTACCTCGGCCAGGTCCGCATCCATGCGAGCGACCGCGCCGACACCGTGGTGGAGGTGCGCCCCAGCGACCCCTCCAGCGAGGCGAGCGTGCAGGCCGCCGCGCGGACGATCGTCGAGTTCTCCGGCGGACGGCTGCTGGTCAAGGACCCCAAGCCCAAGGCCCTGAGGTATCTGCTGCCCTGGCGCGGCTCCGTCGACGTGACCATCGAGTTGCCGGCCGGGTCCCGCGTCGAGACCCAGGGCGCCGCGGAGCTCATCGCCACCGGACCGCTCGGCCAGACCGTCCTGCAGAGTTCGTACGGCGACGTGCGCCTGGAGGAGACCAGCCTCCTGGACGCCAGGACGTCCAACGGCGACCTCTCCGTCGACCGGGTGACCGGACCCGCCGAGGCGACCACCTCCAACGGGGCGATCCGGATCGGAACCATCGACGGTCCCGCCACGCTCAAGACCTCCAACGGCGCCATCACCCTCGGCGAGGCGACCGGCGACGTGCAACTGAAGACCGCCCACGGCGACATCACCGTCGCCCGCGTGCTGGCCGGCCTCACCGCCAAGACCGCGCACGGCGCGATCCGGATCGAGGCAGCGGTGAACGGGACCATCCACCTGGAGACCGGCTACGGCAAGATCGGCGTCGGCATCGCCGAGGGCACGGCCGCCTGGCTGGACGTGCATTCCAAGAACGGCGTGGTGCGCAACAGCCTGGACGCCGCCGAGGGCCCCGAGACCACCGACACGGTCGTCGAGGTGCACGTGAACACCAACTGGGGCGACATCGAGATCCACCGGTCCTGACCACCGAACAACCGACAAGGAGCCCCCCATGAGCGACGCGATCACCGCCGAAGGACTGGTCAAGAGATACGGCGAGCTGACCGCTCTCGACGGGCTGAGCTTCTCCGTCCCGCGAGGGACGGTGCTCGCCCTGCTCGGCCCGAACGGCGCCGGCAAGACCACGACGGTGCGGGTCCTGACCACGCTGCTGCGCCCCGACGGCGGCCGCGCCACCGTCGCCGGATGCGACGTCGTCGGCGACGCCCGGCGCCTGCGCTCGTCGATCGGGCTGTCCGGCCAGTACGCCGCCGTCGACGAGCACCTCACCGGCGCCGAGAACCTCGAGATGATCGGACGGCTCTACCACCTGGGCGCGAGGCGCAGCAAGGCCCGCGCCCGTGAGCTGCTCGAACGCTTCGATCTCACCGACGCCGCGGACCGTCCGGTGAAGGGCTACTCGGGCGGCATGCGCCGCCGCATCGACCTCGCCGGCGCCCTGGTCGCCGACCCGCCGGTGCTGTTCCTGGACGAGCCCACCACGGGCCTCGACCCCCGCGCCCGCGCCGCGCTGTGGGACACCATCTCCGAACTCGTCGCGGGCGGCAGCACGCTGCTGCTCACCACCCAGTACATGGAGGAGGCCGACCACCTCGCCGACCAGATCATGGTGGTGGACCACGGCCGCGCCATCGCCCGCGGCACCGCCGACGAACTCAAAGACCAGGTCGGCGGCAACCGCATCGAACTGACCGTGACCGACGCCGCCGAGCTGGAGACCGCCCGGCGGACCCTCGCCCCGTTCGCCGTGGGCGCCGTGCGGACCGTGCCGGAATCGCTCCAGATCACCGCCCCGGTCGCCGACGGCCCCGAGTCGCTCCGCCAGGTCCTCGGCCGGCTCGCCGACGCCGGGGTCCGAGTCCGCGACGCCGGCCTGCGACGGCCCACCCTCGACGACGTCTACCTCACCCTGACCGGGCACCAGGCGTCCGGCACCGACCCCCAGGCCCGGGAGGCCATCCGATGAACGCGCTCACCATGTCCTTCGCCGACGGCTGGACCATCGCCAGGCGCAACACCCTGAAGATCAGGCGCTCGCCGGACCTGCTCGGTAGCGTCATCACGCTTCCGATCGTGCTCGTGCTGCTGTTCGCCTACGTCTTCGGCAGCGTCATCGACGTTCCGGGAATGTCGTATCGGGAGTTCCTGCTCCCCGGCATCTTCGTCCAGGCCGTGATCGTGAGCGCGCAGATCACCGGCTACACGCTGACCCTGGACCTGCAGAAGGGCATCTTCGACCGGTTCCGCTCGCTGCCCATGGCCCCGTCCGCGGTGCTGATCGGCCAGACCGTCAGCGACCTGCTGACGAACCTCGCCAGCCTGGTCGTCATGGCGGTGATGGGACTGATCGTCGGCTGGCGGGTGCACACCCCGCCCTACGAGGCCGTCCTCGGTTTCGGGCTGCTGCTGCTGTTCGCCTACGCGTTCTCCTGGTTCACCGCGGCCGTCGCGCTGACCCTGCGCACCCCGGAGAGCTTCAACAACATCGCGTCCACGGTCTCCTTTCCGCTGATGTTCGTCTCCAACGCCTTCCTCGACAGCTCCGCGCTGCCCACGCCGCTCCGCGTCGTCGCCGAGTGGAACCCGGTCTCCACCATCACCCAGGCCGCACGCGAGCTCTTCGGCAACACCAGCACCGCCATGAAGACCTCGGACGCCTGGCCTCTCCAGCACGCCATCCCGGCATCGCTGCTCTGGATCACCGTCATCCTGGTCGTGTTCATCCCGCTGGCGACCCGCCTCTACAAGAAGGCGATCAGCGCCTGATCGTCCGCGGCGTCGATAGGCGGCGGATCCGGCGCCCGGTCAGGGCCTGCGGCCGACGGCTCCCAGGATGCCGGAGTCGCCCGGGTCCGTCGGCACGTCCCAGGGGACGTCGGGCCGCCACGCCCGCGCGTGGACGAGGACGGCGGGATCGTTGTCGACGTACACCACCCGCGATCCCGGGGCGTGCCGCTGCGCGACCTGATGGACGTTCTCCTGCGTGGGCAGCCCGGCGCCGATGTCGATGAACTGGGTGACGCCCGACCGGGCCAGGTGCCGTACGGCACGGCGGAGGAAGCCAAGCATGACCCTGACAGCGGCGGTGCTCAACGCACCCGACGCACGCGAGCTGGCGCTCTTCTACCAGCGGCTGATGGGCTGGCCGATCGACGACGACGAGCCCGGCTGGGTGACGTTGCGTGAACCCGGTGGCGGCACGGGCCTGTCGTTCCAGACCAGAAGCTGTATGAGCGGCCCGCATGGCCCGCGAAGCCCGGGGAGCAGCAGATGATGCTCCACCTGGACATCGAGGTGGACGACCTCAACACGGCCGGAGCCCACGCCGTCGAGGCGGGCGCGACCCTCGCCGGCTACCAGCCGCAGGACGACGTGCGGGTCTACCTCGACCCGGCGGGGCACCCGTTCTGCCTATGGGTCAGAACGGGCTGACCGGCACGCTGATGATCTGGCGGTGAAAACGGCGGCCATGTGAAAGCGGATTAATGCGGGCGACATTCCACGGACGGTGACCACGTAACAACGTCTGGTCAGACTTCCGGGTATGAGCGAACCGAGAAATGCCGCCGACGGGGGCGGACACGCGTCTCCCGGCCCGCGTCCCCGCCGGCCGGATTCCCGGCACCCGGATCCCCGTCACCCGCATCCCGGCCACCCACATCCGCACCACCACGGCGTTCGATCGTGGCGGCGGGAGATCGCGGAGCTGGCCGCGCTCTTCCTCGCCGTCGGCCTCGCCCACGTGCTCACCACCCTGCTCGGCCACCGGGACCCCGGCCCGGTGGTCCTCGTCGGCCTCGGCCTGGCGCTGATCCTCGGCTCGGCCGCGCACAGGCGGCTGTCGTCGTCGGGAGGCCTGAGGCCGCGCGTCCACGCCGGGGCCGGGCAGCCCACGAGCCTGTGGCGGGTGCGGGCCAGGGTCGCCGAGCGCCCCGGCCGCCTCGCCGCGCTCGCGGGGGCCTTCGCCCGGCTGCGCTGCAACATCCTCGCCCTGCAGATCGCGCCCGCGGGCAGTGCGGCGATGACACCGGGAGGCTCCGACGCCCTGGACGAGTTCATCGTCGAGGCCCCGGCCACGCTCACGCCCCTCGATTTGTGGCGCGCGGTCGACCGGGCGGGCGGAGCGGACGCCGTGATCGTCCCCGCCCAGGTCAGGGACCTCATCGATCCCGGCATCCAGGCGCTGCTGCTGGCTCAGCGCGTACGCGACGACCCGGGCGAGCTGGTCGCCGCCATGACCGAGCTGCTGCGCACGGCCGAGGTCCGGTGGCGCGGCCCCGGCGAGCCGGACCCCGAGGGAGGACCGACCGTGATGACCGTTGCCGTGGACACCGGGGGTGTCCTGGTGGCGCGGCGGCCCGGCCTGCCGTTCACGCCGACCGAGACGGCCCGGGCCGCCGCCCTGGCGGCGGCGGCCCGGCATCGGCAGTGGGCGGACGACTGATCGATCCTCAGCCCGCGGTCTCCAGCCGGGTGAGCTCCTCGGGCGACAGCTCCAGGTCGACCGCCTTGACCGAGTCGAGGATCGTCTCCGGCCGCGACGAGCCGGGGATGGGGATGACCACCGGCGCCTTGGCCAGCATCCAGGCCAGGCACACCTGCTGCGGGCTCACGTTGTGGGCCCGCGCCACCTCCGCGAAGGGCGCGAAGCGCGAGCCCAGTTCACCTGCTCTGGAGATGCCGCCGAGCGGGCTCCAGGGCAGGAACGCGATGCCCAGCTCCGCGCACAGCTCGAGCTCCGGCTCGCTGGAGCGGAAGGCCGGGGAGAACTGGTTCTGCACGCTGACCAGACGGCCGCCGAGGATGTCGCCCGCCTGGCGGATCTGCTCGGGGTTCGCGTTCGAGATGCCGGCGTAGCGGATCTTGCCCGCGTCCAGCAGGTCGCGGATCGCCCCGACCGAGTCCTCGTACGGCACCCGCGGGTCGGGCCGGTGGAACTGGTAGAGGCCGATCGCGTCGACGCCGAGCCGCTTGAGCGAGGCCTCGCAGGCCTGCTTGAGGTGGTGGGGCGAGCCGTCGAGCGTCCACGAGCCGTCACCCGGGCGCAGGTGCCCGCCCTTGGTGGCGACCAGCACGTCCGAGGCGTCCCCGCCGTAGCTCGCCAGGGCCTTGGCGATCAGCGACTCGTTGTGGCCCACCTCGTCAGCGTGCAGGTGATAGGCGTCGGCCGTGTCGATCAGCGTCACCCCGGCGTCCAGCGCCGCGTGGATGGTCGCGATGGAGCGCTGCTCGTCGGGCCGCCCCTCGATGGACATCGGCATGCCCCCGAGACCGATCGCGCCGACCTGCACGTCGCCGATGCGGCGAGTCCGCATGGAAAGTCCTCCTTCGAGTACACAGATCAGAGTCTTTGTCCTATCCTGCGGGCCCGACATCATGCCGTCCAACAGAGGATCGCGCCGTGCGGGATGCCGCGGCCCCTCCAGCCCGGCCGCTACGAACCCAGGGCGTCTTCGTCTTGCCCAAATCAGTCAAATCATTACATAGTTCTCTGTACGCCCTATCGGCCCTCTGGTGCCCGGGCTACTCGGAAACCATCGACGGCAAAGGCGGCCCCATGAGCGTTCACGTCCACGTCCGCCTCAACGACGGTTACGCCGTCAGCGAGGACGGGCAGCTGCTGGAGCTGAGCAGCTGCCACTGCGGCGCCTCCTGGGAGACGACCTACCGGGTGGACGAGGGCGAGCCCGAGAGCATCTGACCCACCGGAACACCGGCCGCCCGCATCCGGGCTGCTCGGGGACACGGGCGGCTCGGACCCCGAAGCTTCCCCGTCTGGGCGGCGCTGCCGGCGGGCGCGGTCATGGCACTGACCCGGGTGGCCGTGCCGATGTTCCGCTTCACACCGACCAGCGCCGGCGATGACCGCCTGAAGGCGTGCTCACCGACCACCGCGGACGATGACCGCTTGAAAGGCGTGCTCACCGACCGCCGCGGGCGATGCTTTCCAGCAAAGCGGTGTGCGTCCGCCGGTCGGCCGCCACGACCAGTCCGCCCGCGCCGGTGTGCAGCGGCTCGCCCCGGATGCCGGTCACCACACACCCGGCGGCCTCGCACAGCGCGATCCCGCTCGCGAAGTGCACGCTGTCGCGCAGATGACCGTCGGTGACGTAGGCGGCGCGGCGTCCGGCGGCGACCCACGTCACCGCGAGAGTGGTGGAGACGACTCGCGGGCGGAAGCGCTCGGCGAAACCCGGGTCGGCGAGGAGGCGGGCGGCCCGGAAAGCCGGCGCGTTCGGGAACGGCGGATCGAGGTTGACGTCCACCAGTCGCGAGTCCGCCGACGGCGTGAGCCGTTCGTCCACGCCTTCGCGGCGGACGTACGTGTGAACGCCGTCCGTCCAGAACACCTCACCGGCGAACGGATCGGCGCAGGCCGCCGCCGTGACCGCCGGGCCGATGCGCAGGGCGACGTTCACCGCGACGAGCATGCTGCGGGCGGCGTAGTTCAGCGTGCCGCACAGGGGATCGACCAGCCACATCCGCTCCGCGCCGTCCCGCCCGGTGCGTCCGCTCTCCTCCCCCGTCACGGCGTCGTCCGGACGCGCCGCGCGGATGACGTCGAGGATGGCCTTCTCCGCTTCGATGTCCGCGGCCGTGGCGAAGTCGCCCGCGGACTTCGCGACGCGGGTCAGCGACGCTCCGTACATGGCGCGCACGACGGCGGCTCCGGCCTGCGCCGCCGTCAGGGCCAGTTCCTCGTCCGTGATCGACATGCGAACAGGACTATCACGCCCCCGACTAGGCTGATCCAGAAGTTTCCTCTGTTCTGGTGCTGGAGCCGCTCATGTCCCCCGCCTCGCCGGATGTCGCCCTCGCCCGCCGTCACTCACTCGCGGACCTGCTCCGGCGCTCGGCCCGGCGCCACCCCGGCCGCCTGGCCGTGGCGGACGCGGCCCAATCCCGAACCGCCCAATCCCGAACCGCCCACTCCCGAACGGCCCGGTCCCGTACGTACGGCGAGCTCGACGAGGACGTGACACGGGTGGCGGGCGCGCTGGCCGCCCGCGGAGTGCGTCCCGGAGACCGCGTGGCGGTGCTGTCGCGCAACAGCGTGGACTACGTGCGGACCATCTTCGGCGTGGCCCGCGCCGGGGCCGTCCTCGTGCCGGTCAACTTCATGCTCGGGGCCGACGAGATCGCCTACGTGCTGTCCCACTCCGGCGCGGTCGCGCTGATCGCTCAGGACGCGCTGCTGCCCGTGGCGCGGGACGCGGCCGAGCAGACCGGCGGGCTGCGGCTGCGCATGGTGTACGGCACGGCGCCGGGCGAGGGCTGGGAGCCGTTCGACGCCCTGCTTCAGGAGGACGTGGCCGAGCCGGTCGTGCCGATCGGGCCCGACGATCCCGCGCAGATCCTCTACACCTCGGGAACGGAGTTCCGCCCGAAGGGCGCGGTGCTGTCCCACGCCGCACTGATCGCGCAGTACGCGAGCTGCGTCATCGACGGCGGCATGACCCGCGACGACGTCGAGCTGCACGCGATGCCGTTGTTCCACTGCGCCCAGCAGCACTGCTTCCTGGTGCCGGACATCCAGCTCGGCGCCTCCAGCCACATCCTCCCCGGGGCCGACCCCGCCGCCGTGCTGGAGGCGATCGAGCGCCACGGGGTGACCAAGTTCTTCGCGCCGCCCACGGTCTGGATCTCGCTGCTGCGCCACCCGGACTTCGACCGGCGCGACCTGTCCTCGCTGCGCAAGGGCTACTACGGCGCGGCGATCATGCCGGTCGAGGTGCTGAGGGAGATCGGCGAGCGGCTGCCGGACGTGCGCCTGTGGAACTTCTACGGCCAGACCGAGATGGCGCCGGTCGCGGTGATGCTCCAGCCGGAGGACCAGATCCGCAAGGCGGGCTCGGCAGGCCGGGCCGCCCTGAACGTCGAGACCCGGGTCGTGGACGCCGACGGCGACGACGTCCCTGCCGGGGAGATCGGCGAGATCGTGCATCGCAGCCCGCACGCGATCCTCGGCTATCTGGACGACCCCGGGAAGACCGCCGAGGCGTTCCGCGGCGGCTGGTTCCACTCCGGCGACCTCGGGGTGATGGACGAGGAGGGCTACCTGACGGTCGTCGACCGGATCAAGGACATGATCAAAACCGGCGGGGAGAACGTCGCCAGCCGCGAGGTGGAGGAGGTCGTCTACGAGCACCCCGCGGTCGCGGAGGTGGCCGTCGTCGGGGTCCGCCACCCGAGCTGGATCGAGGCCGTCGTCGCGATCGTGGTGACCAAGCCGGGCGTGAGCGTCACCGAGGAGGAGCTGCGGGCCCACGTCCGGGCGCGGCTCGCCGCGTTCAAGGTGCCCAAGGCCGTCGCGTTCGTGGACGCGCTGCCGAAGAACCCGAGCGGCAAGATCCTCAAGCGTGAGCTCCGGGACCGCCACGCCGCCCTCGCCGACCGCATCCCCGGCACCCGCTGAGCCGTCGCGCCCTGTGAACAGGCCCTGTGAACGGGCTCTGTGAACGGGCCCTGTGAAACCGTCGCGGGAGATCGGCCGTACGGTCAGGAGGGGTAGCCGTAGCGGCCGTGGAGGCGGACGAAGCGGGCCAGCGTGAGGACCTGGCGCGGTTCGAGTCCGATGACGGTGCGCTCGAACAGCACGACCTCCTCCCGCCCGCCGCTGCCGATCGGCTGCACGAGACGGCCGCCGAGCCGCAACTGCTCGACCAGGGGCGCGGGAACCGTGGGAAAGGCGGCCGAGACGATGACGGCGTCGTAGGGCGCGTGCTCGGCCACCCCCTGGCCGCCGTCGCCGACGAGCACCTCGGCGTTGCGGATGCCCTGCCTGGCGAGGTTGCGCCGGGCCCCCCGCACGAGGTCGGGCCACAGCTCGACGCTGACCACGTCGGCGGCCATGCGGGCGAGCAGCGCGGTCTGGTACCCGAGGCCGCTGCCGACCTCCAGCACGTGTTCCCGGCCGGTGAGTCCCAGTCCCTCGATCATCGTCGCCGACAGCGACGGCTGGGTGGTCACCTGCCCGTGCGCGATGGGGATCGGCACGTCCTCGTACGCGTGGGCGACGTGCTCGACGGGGACGAAACCGGCCCGCGGAGTCGAGCGCACGGCCTGGACCAGGCGCTCGTCGCGGACGCCCGCCGCCCGGACGGCCCGGACGAGGTCCTCGGGACAGGCGGCTGCGGTCACGTTCACCACACTCACGTTCGACGGCGGCGCCGTCCCCCGCAGGCGGCCCGCTCACCCCGGGTGATGCCCCCTCAGCCGCGCCGGAACCTCGGCGACGGCTCAGTCCGCGTCGGCCGCGAAGGTCACCTCGGCCGTGGGGACGGTCCCCGCACGGCGGCCGGGGGCGCTCTGCCACTGCCAGTAGAGGTTCGTGTGCGCGATCACCTGTTCCGGGGCCGGCGCTCCGTATGCGGTGAGGTCCTCGGTGGTGTGCGCGTCGCCGACCAGCGTCACGTCGTACCCCCGGACGAAGGCTCCGTGGAGGGTCGAGCGAACGCACGCGTCCGTCTGGGCGCCGGTGACGACGAGCCTGCCCACCCCGCGCTCGGCGAGCAGCGCCTCCAGGCCGGTGTCCTCGAACGAGTCGCCGTACCTCTTGTGGACGAGCGGCTCCTCGTCACGGCGGACCAGCTCCGCCACGTAGCGCCAGTTCTCACTGCCCCACTGGAGCTCGTGGTCGTTGGAGTGCTGCACCCAGATCACCGGCACGTCCTCCGCGCGCGCCTTGCCGACCAGGGTGCCGATGTTCGCGATCACCGTGTCGCGAGCGGGGGCGCCTGCCACCACTCCGTTCTGGACATCGATGACCAGCAGGGCGGTGTTCGGGCGATCGGTAAGGGTCGTCATCGGGTTCCCGTTCTCGTCGCGGATCCTGTGCCGCCCCACCCTAGAACCGCCCACCGACAAACTTCGGCCCGCGTACGAGCACCCCAAATTGGAGTGATAAATACCGATTTGCTAGCGTCGATGTGTGCGGTTGACGAAGTTCACGGACCTGGCCCTCCGTGTCACCATGCGCCTGGCGGTCCTGGAACCGGGGGCGTCGCTCACCACCCGCCAGGTGGCCGAGGCGATGGCGATCCCCTACAACCACACCGCCAAGGCCATCGCCCGCCTGCAGCATCTCGGCGTCGTGGAGGCCCGCCGGGGGCGCGGGGGCGGCCTGGAGCTGACCGGGTTCGGCCGTACGGCCTCGATCGGCTGGCTGGTCCGCGAGCTGGAAGGAGAGGAGGAGGTCGTGACCTGCGAGGGGGAGACCCCCTGCCCGTTGCGGGCCGCCTGCAGCCTTCGCGGCGCGCTGCGTGCGGCGCAGCAGGCCTTCTACGCCTCCCTCGACCCGATCACCGTGGACCAGCTGGTCTCCTCGCCGTCGAGGCCGGTGCTGCTCACTCTCACCTGAACTTCGCAAACAGGAAGAGACCCCACGTCCACGGCGTTAAATTTGCATTATAGATACCGATTTGGAGGATCCTGTGCTCTCCCCGCAGTCGGCCACGACCGTCCGCGCCACCCTGCCCGTGATCGCGGGCGCGATCACGGAAATCACCGCCCGCTTCTACGACACGTTGTTCGCCGACAACCCCGAGCTGCTGCGCGACCTGTTCAACCGGGGCAACCAGGCCAACGGCGAGCAGCGCGTGGCGCTGGCGGGCTCGATCGCCGCGTTCGCGACCGCGCTGGTGGAGCGCCCCGGCGAGCTGCCCGGCACGATGCTGTCCAGGATCGCCAACAAGCACGCCTCCCTCGGCGTCACCGAGGAGCAGTACGCCGTGGTGCACAAGTATCTGTTCGGCGCGATCGGCGAGGTGCTGGGCGACGCCGTCACGCCCGAGGTCGGCCAGGCGTGGGACGAGGTCTACTGGCTCATGGCCGAGACGCTGATCGGCCTGGAGCGCGACCTCTACCGCGAGGCGGGCCAGGGCTGGATCCACGCCACGGTGATCGAGCGGCGCGACGAGACGGCGGACGTGGTCTCCCTACTCCTGCGCCCGTACACCCCGATGTCCTTCCTGCCGGGGCAGTACGTCAGCGTCCAGGTGACGCTGCCCGACGGGGCGCGGCAGATCCGGCAGTACAGCCTGTCGAATGCCCCCGAGCGCGGCGACTGGCGGATCACGGTGAAGCGGGTGCGCGGCGAGGGCGCCCCCGAGGGCGAGGTCTCCGCCTGGCTGCACGACCATGTCCGGGCCGGTGACGTGCTCGCGGTCTCCGCGCCCTTCGGCGACCTGACCCTGCCCGGAGGCGACGGCCCGCTGCTGCTCGCCTCGGCGGGGATCGGGGTCACCCCGGTGCTGTCGATGCTCGATCATCTCGCCGCCACCGGGTCGGACCGGCGAGTGGTGGTCGTGCACGCCGATCGCTCCCCCGAGGCCCACGTGCACCGCGAGGAACTCGCGGACCTGGTCGCGGCGCTGCCCGGCGCCACCCTGCACCAGTGGTACGAGGAGCTGCCCGCGCGGCTCGCTGACGACCCGGCCGTCGCCGCGGGCCGGGCCGACCTGTCGGCGATCGACCTGCCCGGTGACCTGCCCGGCGACGTCGTGGCCTGCCTCTGCGGGCCGCTGCCGTTCATGCGGGCCGTACGCGCGCAGCTGGTCGAGCGCGGTGTGCCCGCCTCCGGCGTCCACTACGAGGTGTTCGGCCCGGACCTGTGGATCGCGGCCGCCTGATCGGGCGACCGGCCCGCCGCTCGCCCGCGGCGGGCCGTCTCCGCCGCCCGGCGCGGCCCGGTCAGCGCAGCAGGCCGACGCCGGCGTAGCCGTCCACGCCGGGAATCCTCGGCAGCTTCGGCTCGTCGGGCTCGGGACGCCACTCCTCGGTCACGACAAGGCCCGGCTTCACCAGCTCGAACCCGTCGAAGAACCGCAGCAGTTCGGCGTGGGTCCGCGGGGTGACCGCCCCGGCGGAGGTGTTCTTGTACAGCTCGCGTCCCTCGCGGATCTTCTCCTCGTCGAGGTCGCCGTACGACAGGTGGCTGATGGCCATCGCGCTGCCGGGGGCCAGCCGGTCGCGCAGCGCGGCGACGACGCGCTCGGCGTCCTCGGTGCCGGGGACGAAGTGCAGCACGGCCACCATGAGCAGGCCCACCGGCTTGCCGAAGTCGATGTGCTCGTTGATCCGGGGGTCGTCGAGGATCGCCTCGGGCTCGCGCAGGTCGCCGTCCACGACGATCGTCTGCCCGTTGTCGGCCAGCAGGGCCCTGCCGTGGGCGAGCACGATCGGGTCGTTGTCGACGTAGACGACCCGCGAGTCCGGAGCTTCGCGGAGCGCGACCTGGTGGACGTTCTCCTGCGTCGGCAGCCCGGCGCCGATGTCGAGGAACTGGCGGATGCCCTCCCGGGCCATGAGGGTGACCGCCCGGCGGATGAAGCGCCTGTTGGTCTGCACACCCTCTCGCGCGTTCGGAGTCAGCTCGATGAGCTTCTCGGCCGCCGCCCGGTCGACGGCGAAGTTGTCCTTGCCGCCGAGGAGGTAGTCGTAGATCCGGGCGACGCTCGGAACCGTCACATCGATTCCCGGCGGACCCTGCTCCATGTTCATCTGTCCTGCCCTGGTGCGCTCGTACGTTGATCACAACGTAGCTGATTAATCGGGATTCGGCGCACCAAAGGGGGAATTGACCGGCATACTCCACGCACACCGGTCAACTCGGTCACCGCGTCGGTTCCGGCCCTCAGTCTCCCGCCGGACGATCACCCCTGGGAGTGCCGGCGACCAGGATGTCGACCGGCTCGGTGGTGACGGGACTGGCGGTGACAGGGGCCGTGACGACCGGATCGGCGATGAAGTCGCGCATCCAGTGGAAGCTGGCCTTCGGCGTGCGCTCCTGGGTGGCGTAGTCCACGTGCACCAGGCCGAACCTGGCGGAGTAGCCCCGCGCCCACTCGAAGTTGTCCATCAGCGACCAGCAGAAGTAGCCCCGCACGTCCGCGCCCGCCGTCATCGCGTCGTGGGTCGCGGCCAGGTGGTCGCGCAGGTAGTCGACGCGCCCGGCGTCCTCGAGCGCGCCGTCGTCGCCGTACCCGTTCTCCGTGATGTAGACGGGCGGCAGGTCCGGATAGCGGGAGGTCAGCCCGACCAGGGTCTCGTACAGCCCCTCGGGCTCCACCACCCAGCCCAGCCCGCTGGTGCGCGCGTGCTCCGGCGTCACGGTCCGCGCGCCCAGGTCGAACGCCGAGCGCCGGGCCGGGTCGGGCTCGTCGTACGGCGCAGCCTCCACGTGCAGGCGGTAGTAGTAGTTCACCCCGAGGAAGTCCACCGGCGTGCCGATGATCTCCAGGTCTCCGTCCCGGCGGAAGGAGAAGTCGGTGATCCGGCCGAACGTCTCGGCCATGTCGGCGGCGTAGCCCCCGCCGAAGAGCGGCTCGGTGAACTGCCGGTTGACCAGCAGGTCCATCCGGCGCGCGGCCTGGACGTCCTGAGGCACGGCGGTCACCGGCACCGTCGGCGACATGTTGAGCGTCACCCCGACCTGCTGACCCGGCCTGGCCATCTCGCGCAGACGCGCGACGGCCAGGCCGTGACCGAGCAGCAGGTGGTGCGCCGCGGCCAGCGCGCCGTGCCCCTCCGTGGCGCCCGGCGCGTGCCGGCCCTCGCCGTAGCCGACGATGGCCGAGCAGTACGGCTCGTTCAGCGTGATCCAGTTCGAGACCGACTCGCCGAGGGCGTCGTACATCACCTCGGCGTAGTCGGCGAAGCGCTCGGCGGTGTCGCGGACCCGCCAGCCCCCGCGGTCCTCCAGCGCCTGGGGCAGGTCCCAGTGATAGAGGGTCACATAGGGCTCTATGCCGCCCTCGCGCAGGGCGTCCACGAGCCGCCGGTAGAAGTCCAGCCCGCGCCGGTTCACCGGTCCGCGGCCGTCGGGCAGCACCCTGGGCCATGCCACAGAGAATCGGTAGGCCCCCGCCCCCAGGTCCTTCATGAGATCGACATCCCCTTGCCAGCGGTGATAGTGGTCGCAGGCGAACTCGCCCGACTCGCCCCGTGCCACCGCGCCGGGCACCCGGCAGAAGGTGTCCCAAATCGAGGGCCCCCGGCCGTCGATGTCGACGGCCCCCTCGATCTGGTACGCCGCGGTGGCCGTGCCCCACACGAAGCCGGCGGGGAAGGTCCGCGGCATCGCGAGGCGTTCGTCGGTCGCCGTCATTCCCTGTTCACTCCAGGTTCCGTGCCCGCTCGGATGAACAGCCCGGACACGGCGGCAGGCCGTACGGGCGATGGGCCGTCCCCCGGCAGCCGCGGGACCCGCCGAGCCGTACGGCGGGCACACACGCGGGCAGACGGAGTTCCGCAGCGGACACCTGAACTCCCTCGCAGGAGAAAAGGGAAGCGGCTGCGAGACACGACGGCGGCCGAGCCCGTGGCAACGAGAAAGCGCCGGCCGGTGCCCGTAATCACACAGAAGGAGACGGGTTGTTGTCAAGTCACGGAAACGTCACCGGAGGAAATTCCGATTATTGGTTGACGACACCGATAGGGGTTGCCTATTTTGGAGAAACCGGTTACATGAAACCGGTTACAGCGAGATGCGATAGCGTTTGATCCGTGGCAACGATCAGAGAGCTGGCGCGCCTGTGCGGCGTGTCTCCCGCGACCGTCTCCCGCGCGTTCAACAACCCGGAGGTTGTGAACGCGAAGACCAGGGAGCAGGTCCTGCGGACGGCGCGCCAGATCGGCTACCTGCCCAACGAGTCCGCCCGCACACTGGCCACCAAGAAGTCCTTCATGGTCGGCCTGGTGTGGGACACCGACCACCGCCGTCCCGGCTGGCGGCACCCGTTCTTCCAGGAGATCCTCATCGGCCTGAAGACGGCGCTCAGCGGGCGCGGATATCACCTGCTCATGCTGGCCACGAGCGGAGAGGGGACCGACGACGCCCACGTGCGCGCCGTGCGCAGGCACAACCTCGACGGCGTCGTCATGATCGACAGTGGCACCTGGGATCCCTCCCTGCGCCGGCTGGCCGAATCGGGCGTCCCCTGCGTCAGCCTCGACCGTCCCGTACAGGGCCCCCGCACCACCTACGTGACCTCGGACAACGTCGGCGGCGCCCGCCTGGCCGTACGGCACCTGCACGAGCGGGGACGGCGGGCGATCGCCACGATCACCGGCCCGGCGCACACGCGGCCGGGCGCCGAGCGCCTGCAGGGCTACCAGGACGAACTGACCCGGCTGGGGCTGCCGTACCGGCCCGAGTTCGTGGTCGAGGGCGACTTCTACCTGTCGGGCGGCCACGCCGCCATGCGCCGCCTGCTGGAGGCGGACGAGCGGCCCGACGCCGTGTTCGTCGCGGGCGACGAGATGGCCGTCGGCGCGCTGCGCGCGATCGGCGAGGCCGGCCTCAAGGTGCCCGAGGACATCGCCCTGGTCGGGTTCGACGACATCGAGGTGGCCGCGCTCGTGCCGCCGGGGCTGACCACCGTCGCCCAGGACATGGCCGGGTTCGGCACCGCCGCCGCGGAGGCGGTGGTCTCCATGATCGACGGCGCGGACGCCCCGCCGCCCCGGATCCTGCCGACCACGCTCGTCGTCCGCGGCTCCAGCACCACGTCACCCGAACTCTGATCGGATGCGAGCGCCGTTCGGGTAGCCGCCGCAGGCTCGCGCTCCCCGAATCGGGGCGGTGCGATACCGCGACAGCGATGCGACAGGCCTTCACCAGAAGCGGAAATCAGCGGAACATGAGGCGAAGCCGTCCCGCGAGCGCGGTGGAGAGAGCTCTGCAATTTCCCGCTCTCACAGGGACGGGCTGGCGTGCGGCCAGGAACCGGCAGCCGAAGAATGTGGAGCGCCGTGCTCCCGGAGGCGCTTATCGTGATGGGGCACCCATCACCCTTGATCCCCCGGGGGACTTCTGTGTCCGAGCAGTCCTGGCCTGTCCGCATTCGCGCCGACTTCGCGCAGCGCGTGCTGGACCTGCGGCACCAGCATCCCGGGGTTCTCGCCTCGCTGGACCAGCACATGACCGCCGTCAAGCACGCCATCGCGGAGCTGGGCGAGCGTGTCGGGCCCGCCTCCCTGCTCGCCTACCTGATCGGCTACTGGGACGGCGCCCGCGAGAAGGGCTGGCGGGCGCCCGGGCCGGACCAGCCGCTCGACTTCGCCGCCCTGCGCATGAGCGCCGTCTGCCTGATGCTCGACGTCGCCGAAGCCGCCTGACCTCCGCGCCGTTTGCCTTCCGGCACAGCGGCGGGGCGCCCCTCCCGAGAGAGGGACGCCCCGCGGCGAACTGTGACGAACAGCGGCGGACTCACCGGCGCGGCGACGGAGGCTCCTCCGGGGGATTCGGCCGGGAGGAGGTGGGCCGCGCCACCTCATCCGGCGCGTCCTGCGGCATCCGGTCACCCGCTCCCGCCGGAGGGACCGCGCTTGCCGGAGGGACCGCGCTTGCCGGAGGTACGGGGGTCGTCGGGGCGCCCGGAGCGGCCGGCGGGGTGCTCTCGGGATACGCGGGCCGGGCCACCGGCTCGCTCCCGATGTTCTGCTCGCCTGCGATGTTCTGTGCGCCCCCGGCGTTGTGCGGCTGGGCGGCGCCCTGCGGGTACGCCGTGGAGGGCGGCTGGGCGAAGGCTCCCACCCGCTGCTGCCGGGGCTGCTCGGCACGCCGTACGTCGACCGTCTCCATCGCGTCGGCGCGGCCCCTGCTGTAGGCCGCGGCCTGGGTGCGGATGGTGTCGGTCTCGGCCTCCGCCCGATTCAGCCAGTGCTCCCAGCGCTGCTGCATCGGCCGGACCAGGCCGCCGCCGACGCCCACGATGAGGATGCCGGCCAGGGTGGCCAGGATCGCGATCAGCACCGGAGTGGTGACGGTGGTCGCGACCTCGATCTGGTTGAGCGCGGCGATGACGCCGAGGCCGACGATGAACACCGACGCGATCGTGGCCAGCGCCCGGCCGTACGACAGGGAGCCCAGGGCCGCGGTGACGATGTCCTTGACGGCCCTGGCGATGGCGGTGGCGACCACGATGATGACGATCGCCACGGCGGCCTTGGGCAGCCACGCCACCACTCCGGCGAGCAGGTCGCTGACGGGGTTGGGCCCGAAGACGGAGAAGGCGATCTGCAGCGTGATCAGCAGGATCCCGTAGTAGACCAGTGTCGCGAGCAGGCCGGACGCGTCGTACTTGCCGCGTGCCAGCGCCCGCCCCGCCCAGCCGCGCTCGGCCCATCGGTCGAACCCGACGCGGTCGAGCACGGCGTCGACCGCCTTGCGCAGCGCCTTGGCGACCAGCCAGCCCACCGCGAGGACGACGACGAATGCGAGGAATTTGGGGACGAACGTGGCGACCGACGACCAGGCGTCAGCCACTCCTCTTCCCCAGTCGACCGGAGCGGCCATGGGTCCTCCTGTTCAGAGCCTTCCACGACGTACAGGACCCACGGCTACCCGGTGATCCACGCCCCATGCCCCCGAGAACGAATCCGGATCACGCGACTTCCGTATGGTGTACGGTACGCAATACGACAACGAGAGGGGCGTATTCGTGTACAAGCCGAGCGACGAGGAACTGAAGAGCGTCGAGGACTGGTTCGCCCAGTACGACGCGCTCGCCGAGCGGGGCGAGATCGAGAAGCTGGCCGGCCTCGCGGTCTTCCCGATGAACCTCGCCACCGACGTGCCGGGCGGCTTCGCCGCCGTTCGGCAGTGGACGCGCGAGGAGTACGTCGAGGCGATGCGGGAGGCCATGGGCGGCGGCACGGCGGGGCTCGGCATGGAATCGGTGCGGACGCCGCACTTTCTCAGCCCCAACCTCGTGTTCGTGGAGACCGTGGCGACGATGACGGTCGAGGGCCGGAGGGAGAGCATGCACTACGGCGATCTACTGGTACGCACCCCGGAGGGGTGGGCGTTCCAGACGATGGCACAGGGCGGCTGGGGCCACGGCTGGCCGCAGGCCACGCGCGGCTGACGCCGAGGGCCGTTCACCGGTTCGGTGGTGAGGACCCCCGCCCGCGCCGGGCGGGCGGGCGGCGTCCCCGGGGGCACTCGTCACGTTCGAGGGGGGCGATGTACCGCGTTCCGGGAAGTTGTATAGGCTTCCTATGTAAATTCGGTCCCGTCCGGAGGAACACCTGTGTCCGTCACCCCGAGCGCCGATCACTCCGAGGATTCGCACGCGGTCTCGGCCGTCCTGGACGACCTCGCGGTGCTCGCCGTAAGACGGCTGTCCACGCGTGAGATCAGCCTCACGGCCGCGACGACCCTGTCGTACCTGGACCGGAACGGCCCGGCACGGCTCAGCGCGCTCGCCGCGGAGCAGGGCGTCACCCAGCCGTCGATGACCCAGCTCGTGCAGCGCCTGGAACGCGAAGGACTGGTGAGCCGCGGCGTCGACGCTCAGGACGGCCGGGCGGTGCTGGTCGGCGTCACCGACGCGGGCCGCGCGCTGCTGGCCGAACGGCGCCGCCGGCGCAGAGAGCGGCTCGACGAGATGCTCGGCACGCTGCCCCCCGGCGAACTGCGCGAGCTGACGCGGGTCGCCGGCGAGTTCCTCCCCCTGCTCCGGCGTCTCCTCCAGAGCGCGCCCCAGGAGTAGGGGCCGGTCGGCTCCCCCTCGCTACTACCAGGAGGTCCGGTGAGCTCTGCTCATGCCCCCGTCTCCAATCCCTTCAAGCAGCCGAAGGCGGTCTGGGCCGTCGCCTTCGCCTGCGTGATCTCCTTCATGGGGATCGGGCTGGTGGACCCGATCCTGCCGGCCCTCAGCGAGAAGCTGCACGCCACGCCCAGCCAGGTGTCGCTGCTGTTCACGAGCTACCTGGTCGTCACCGCGGTGGCCATGCTGATCACCGGGTGGGTCTCCAGCCGGATCGGCGCCAAGCGCACGCTCATCGCGGGTCTCGCCCTGATCGTGGTGTTCGCCGCGCTGGCCGGCGCGTCCGGCGGGATCGGCGGCATCGTCGGCTTCCGCGCCGGCTGGGGCCTCGGCAACGCCCTGTTCATCGCCACCTCACTCGCCGTCATCGTCGCGTCCAGCAGCGGCGGCTTCGCCGGGGCGATCATCCTGTACGAGACCGCGCTCGGCGTCGGCATCGCGGTCGGCCCGCTGCTCGGCGGCACCCTCGGCGGCATCAGCTGGCGCGGCCCGTTCTACGGCGTGGCCGTCCTGATGGCGATCGCCCTGATCGCCACCGTGGTCCTGGTCCGTCCCCTGCCCACGCCGGCGAGGAGGACCGGCGTCGCCGACCCGATCAAGGCCCTGCGCCACCGCGGTCTGCTCATCCTGGGCCTGACCGCGCTCTGCTACAACTGGGGCTTCTTCACGGTGCTGGGCTACGCGCCGTACCCGATGGAGCTCGACGAGCACCAGCTCGGCCTCGTCTTCACCGCCTGGGGAATCCTCGTCGCGATCTTCTCGGTCTTCGGTGCCCCGCAGTTGCAGGCCCGCTTCGGCATCGCCCGCACGCTGTACGCCAACCTGGTGCTGTTCAGCCTCGACATCCTGATGATCGCGTTGTTCACCGGCAACCGGGTCGTCGTGATCTGCGGCGTGATCGTGGCCGGGGTCTTCATCGGCGTCAACAACACCGTCACCACTCAGGCGGTCATGACCGTCTCCCCCGTGGAGCGGCCGGTCGCCTCCGCGGCGTACGGCTTCATCCGCTTCATCGGCGGCGGCCTCGCGCCCTTCGTCGCGGGCAAGCTTGCCGAGCACTTCGACAGTCAGCACGCGCCTTTCTACATGGGCGCCGCCGCCGTGCTCCTCGGCGCGGTGATCCTCACCGCCGCGCACCGGCAGCTCGGCGAGGCCGAGCGCGCGCAGGCGGCCGAGATGGCCGCCGCCGACCCGGCCACGGCGCGGCGGGAGGAACTGGAGGAGGAGGCCATGGCCGAGGACGTCGGCTCGGCCACCTGATCGACGCGCCGGACGCGGAAGCGGCGGCGGCCCCCGTCGCCGCTCCCGGCACGCGGGCACCACCCGTGCGGATCTCCCGATGTTTGCCGCCGGCGCGGGAATGGCTTGGCCCGCCCGGTTGTGGTTACTCATGTCTCGGCTGGTCGTGGCCTTCAGAAGTGAGGGGATGCGGTCGGCCGCAACGACGGGAGTACCGAATGGGTCCCGAAGTTCCCCCCGCTTTCGCGTCCGGGCACGAGCCACCCCGGCAGGAAGCACCCCACGGCGGAGCCGCCGCGAGCCCGTGGACCGGACTGACGCGGATCACCGCGTGCGGTGAGATCGACATGTGCACGGCCGGCCGCCTCCACGGAGGCGTTCTCGACGTCCTGCGGCGGCAGCGGCCGGGCCGCATCGAGATCGACCTCGCGGGAGTCACCTTCCTCGACGCGTCCGGCGTACGCGAGCTGCTCAAAAGCCGGGCTGCCGCGGCCAAGGTGGGATGCCGGCTCACGGTGGTCGAGCCGGGCCGCATGGCCCGCAGAATCCTGGAGATCGTCGGCCTGCTCGAGACCAGCGCCGGGGCAGCGGAATTTCCGGGCACCTTGGGGCTCGGTTGCGCGAGGCCTCGTCAGAGCCTGGTGAGCAGGTCGGGGGTGAGCGCGGCGACGCCGGCGCACCCGGACAGCGCCAGGGTGAGATCGGTTTCCGCCAGGAGGCAGCGGATCACGTGCTCCACCCCCGCCTGGCCGTCCAGGCCCAGTCCGTACGCGTACGGACGCCCGAGCAGCACGGTCCTCGCGCCGAGCGCGAGCGCCTTGACGACGTCGTCCCCGGTGCGGACGCCGCCGTCGAACAGCACGGTCAGCCGGTCGGCCACGGCGTCGGCGACGGCCGGCAGGGCGTCGGCCGCCCCGATCGAGCCGTTGACCTGGCGTCCGCCGTGGTTGGAGACGACGACGCCGTCCATTCCCGCGTCGGCGGCCAGGCGGGCGTCGTCGGGGTGCAGGACGCCCTTCAGCACGATCGGGCCGTCCCAGTGCTCGCGCAGCAGCGCGAGGTCGGGCCACGTCTTGCCCGGGTCGCCGAACATCCCCACGAAGTGCAGGACGGCGGCGTTCGGGTCCTCGTGCACGGGCCGGGCGAGCCCTGCCTGGAACGCCGGGTCGGTGAAGTAGTTGGCGGTGCCGACACCGCGCAGGAACGGCAGGTAGGCCTGGTCGAGGTCGCGGGGCCGCCAGGCCAGCAGCGGCGTGTCGAGGGTGACGACCAGCACGGTGAACCCCGCCGCCTTGGCCCGGGCGAGGAAGCTGAGGGTGACCTCGCGGTCCTTGCCCCAGTAGAGCTGGAACCACCGCTCGCCGTCCCCCATCGCCGCCGCCACGTCCTCCATCGGCGTGCTGGAGGCCGACGACAGGATGAAGGGCACGCCGATCCCGGCGGCCGCGCGGGCGGCGGCCCGCTCGGCCTCGGGATGCATGATCGACAACACGCCGATCGGCGCCAGCGCCAGCGGCGCGGGCAGCCTTCTGCCGAGCACGGTCACCGACATGTCACGTTCGCGCACGTCGCGGAGCATGCGCGGCACGATCCGCCAGCGGTCGAGCGCCTCACGGTTGGCGCGCTCGGTGCGCCCGCTGCCCGCGCTCCCGGCGACGTAGCCCACCGCGCCCGGGCCGAGCCTCCGCTCGGCCATCTCCTCAAGCCGGGTCAGGTCGGTCGGCAGCCGGGGCACGGTCCCCGTCATGCCGTTGAGATAGATCTCGTACTGGAAGTCCGCCCAGCTCATCGCGCTCGCCCTCGCTCCGCTTCCACCCGGCCACAGCCCCGGCGGCTCCTGGCGAACACATTATCGGGAACCGATCACCGGGCCTCGCGCGCCGTTCCCCACCACGACTTCGGCCGCCGACCGATCAGCGGGGGCCGGGGGCGTGACGGAAGAGGAACGGCCGGCTCTCCCGGCCCGGCACGACGAACCAGCACTCGCCGGTGCCCTCGCTCGCCAGCAGCGAGAAGAACGCGTCGACGACCGTCCCGACGTCGAGGATGGGGAACTTCATCTCGTCCAGCAGCGCCTTGATGTCGGTGTCCAGGATCGCGGTGTCCGCGAACGACGGGCACAGCGCCTGCACCCGGATGCCGAGGGGCTCCAGCTGCGGGCCGAGCGAGCGGACGAGGCCGACGACCGCGTGCTTGTTGGCCGCGTAGACGGGATCCTGCGCAATGCCCACGATCCCCGCCATGCTGGCGGTGACCACGATCACGCCTCCGGTCCGCATCGCCGGCAGCGCGGCGTGCACGCCGAAGACGACGCCGTCGAGGTTGACCCCCATCACGCGCCGGTAGCGGGCGAGATCGAAATCCTCGCCGAGCCCGAATCCCGAGGCGACGCCGGCGTTGAGGAAGGCGAGGTCGAGCCGCCCGTGCCGCTCGACGGCGAGCGCGACGGCGGCCTGGTTGTCCTCCAGTCGCGACACGTCCGTGCGGACGAAGGCGGCGCCGATCTCCTCGGCGGTGCGCGCACCGGCCTCGGCGTCGACGTCGGCCAGCACGACGTGCGCGCCGCGGGCGGCCAGGCGGCGGGCCACGCCCGCGCCGATGCCGCCCGCGCCTCCGGTGACGAGCACGACCTTGCCGGCGATGTCGTCGGTGTTCACAGGGGCAGCCCTCCCGTCGCGGCCCTGGTGGAGCCGGTGGCCCGATATGCCTCGATTGTTCGTTCCGCGATACGCATCTGGTGAATCTCGTCGGCGCCGTCGGCGAAACGGGCCCATCGCGCGTGCTGGAACATGTGCGCCAGCGGGGTGTCGGTGGAGTAGCCGAGCGCTCCGTGGACCTGGATGGCCCGGTCGACGATCCGGTTCAGACTGTTCGCGACGAAGTGCTTGGCCATCGAGACCTCGGTGCGGAAGTCCTCACCCTTGTCGATCTTCGATGCGGCGTGCAGCACCATGAGCTTGCACTGGTAGAGCTCCATGGCCGAGTCGGCGATCATCCACTGCACGCCCTGCTTGTCGGCGAGCAGGGACCCGTGGCTGAACCTGTCCAGCGCCCTGCCCACCATCATGTCGAGCGCCGTCTCCGCCTGCGATATCCACCGCATGCAGTGCGCCAGCCGGGCCGGGCCGAGACGGTGCTGGCCCAGCCGATGACCGTTGCCCCGCCCGCCGAGCACGGCGGCATCCGGCACGCGCAGGTCGGTGATGACGATCTCGCTGTGGCCGGTCGAGCCGTGCATGGTCTCGATCTCGCGTACGTCGTTCCAGCCGTCGGCGGGCAGGTCCACGAGGAAGGCCGTGTTGGCGCCCCGGGCGCCCTCGGGCAGGTCGAACTCGGTCTTCGCGATCAGGATGGCGAAACTCGCCCGGCGGGCGTTCGAGATGAACCACTTGTGCCCGTTGATCACCCATTCGTCGCCGTCCTTGACGGCGTGCGTACGGATAAGGGTCGGGTCGGAGCCGGCCACCTCGGGCTCGGTCATCGCGAAGCACGACATCTTCACCCCGTCGAGCAGCGGCCGCAGGTAACGCTCCTTCTGCTCGCCGGTGCCCCAGTGCAGCAACGTGTGCATGTTCCCCTCGTCGGGGGCCGCGCAGTTGAGCACCCAGGGGCCGAGCCTGGTCTTGGCCGCCTCGGCCTGCACCATCGCCAGTTCGACGTGGCCGAGGCCCATGCCGCCCCACTCCTCGGGCATGTGCGGCAGCCAGAGCCCTTCCGCCTTCGCCCTGCGGCGCAGGCCGACGATCGTGCGCAGGTACTCCTCACGGCTGAGGACCTTGTCCTCCGAGTCCTCGAACGGCCTGACCGCCGGGATCACGACCTCCTGGACGAACGTCCGCACCCGCGCGCGTATCTCCTCGTGCTCGGGGGCGAGCGTGAAATCGATGGCCATGATCCTCCTGCGGGCCCGCTAATGCGACTGACGTGTCAAATAATGCAATCGCCTGAAATACCGTATCCTTCGGCCGTACGAGCGACAAGGGAGGCGCGATGCCGTCGGAGACCACGGTCCGGAGGCTCGTGGACGCGGCCGAGCACCTGTTCGCCGAGCGCGGCATCGACGCGGTCTCGCTGCGCGAGATCAACGCCGCCGCCGGGCAGCGCAACTCCACCGCGCTGCAGTACCACTTCGGCGACCGCGCCGGGTTGCTGAAGGCGGTGCTCGCCAAGCACCGGCCGGAGATCGAGGCACGACGCCACCAGCTCCTGGACGAGTACGAGGCACGCGGCCCGCTGCCTCAGGCCGACGCCCTGCGTTCGCTCGCCGCCGCGCTCGTCCGCCCGGCCGCCGCGAAGCTGGCCGACCCGGACGGCGGGCGTGACTATCTGCGCGTCATGGAGCAACTGGTCCACCGCGTGCCGCCCAGCCTCCCCGAGGACGGCGGCGGCAGCATCGGCCGCTGGCGTGAACTGGTCGCCCCCCTGCTGCCCGGGGCCGCCGTGCGCCTGCACCAGCGCTTCATGGCGATCCGCATGACGTACGTGGAGCTCGCCCGCCGGGCGGGCGGCCCTCCGGGCCGCGACGACCGGCTGTTCACCAGCCATCTGATCGACGTGGTCGCGGCGGTCCTCGCGAGCGAGGTCTCCGACGAGACCGCCCGCCTCCTCGCCGAGCGCGACCAGCGCCCCTGACGATCGGCGCGGAGCCGGCCCGGTTCGGCTTCCGCCCCGGACGACGCCGGCCGACGGCGGCTCGCGTCCTTCCCGGGTTTGCCCTTCAGGCAGGTGGGGAGGGGAGGACAGCACCGCCGGGGGATGGTTGCGGACAGCCTGTTTCGGCCTTCACGGTGGTCCGGAAAGGAGGAACGATGACCGAGCCTCAGCAGCCCGAGCTCCGGCGTTCCGGCGGGGGCGGCGCCAACGACGAGAACGTCGACGTCATTCCCGAATCGGCGAGCACCACGAAGTCGGACGGGCACCCGCACGGCACCGACAAGGGGAACAAGGGCGGCGGCGAGGGCGGCGGCGTTCCGCCGGACCAGCGGCCTCCGTACCCCGCATGAGCTCGCGGCACGAGTGACACGACGTGCGATCGGGACGGGCCGGGACGCGGAGGGGACACCGCGCCCGGTCTCCGCCCGGACGGATGGAGGCAATCGGGAGCGCGGGTGAGCGAGATACCGACCATCAAGAGCCTGGACGAGCTGACCGAGCTCGTCGAAAACCGGCCAAGCCTGTACCTGCGGTATTCCAAGGGTCCCGACGCCGACGCCGGCAAGCCGAGCGTCGACTACGAGAGCCGTCTGGAACTACCCGGCCTGTCGGTGACCGTGCTCGACGCCGAGCAGTGGTGGACCCTCCCGCTGCGTGACTGGCTGGCGCGACAGATCTGCAAGTACACCCACCTGGCCGAGAAGGACGAGGAGCGGCACGCGTGGGTGCTGACCGGACGTGTCGTGGCTCGCGGCCCCGACCACGAGCCGCTCATCGACCGGGTCGAGCCGGTCGCGTGGCTCGACGACTCCGTGGTCGAGCAGGCGCGCGAGCACTACGAGAAGGTGTTCGACGCAGGCCGCGACTCCACCGGCTGAGATCCGGGGGGCGCGGCCATCCGCCCCAAGTCCTCCGATCAGCGCGGAGATCGTTCGACGGGTAATCTTCAGGCCGGTGTGCCCGCTCCGGTCGCTCGCAGGGCGCGACGCGTTCAGCGGTGCTTTATATGCTTCTTTCTGCCTTGTCAGAGGGCGATCGCGAGGGTGGACATGGTCGAAAGAGCAGGCACGGTGAAGCGCGCGAGATCCACGCGTGCCGCGGGCGATGATCCCGAGTTGGATCTGCGGCAGCTCCTGGCCGGCCTCACCGCCGTACGGGACGGCGACTTCGGCACCCGGCTGCCGGACGAGGGAGACGGCCTGCTGAAGGAGATCGCCACCGTCTTCAACGGGATGGTCGACCAGCTGTCCCTGTTCACCTCCGAGGTGACGCGCGTGGCACGGGAGGTGGGCACCGAGGGCCAGCTCGGCGGCCAGGCCGAGGTGCCGGGAGTCTCGGGCACCTGGAAGGACCTCACCGACTCGGTGAACGCGATGGCCGGCAACCTCACCAGCCAGGTCCGCTCCATCGCCGAGGTCACCACCGCCGTCGCCAAGGGCGACCTCTCCCAGAAGATCACCGTCGACGCCCGCGGCGAGATCCTCGAACTCAAGAACACCGTCAACACCATGGTCGACCAGCTCTCGTCCTTCGCCGACGAGGTCACCCGCGTCGCCCGCGAAGTCGGCACCGAGGGCCAGCTCGGCGGCCAGGCGCAGGTGCCCGGCGTCGCCGGAACCTGGCGCGACCTCACCGACTCCGTCAACTCGATGGCCGGCAACCTCACCAGCCAGGTCCGCTCCATCGCCGAGGTCACCACCGCCGTCGCCAAGGGCGACCTCTCCCAGAAGATCACCGTCGACGCCCGCGGCGAGATCCTCGAACTCAAGAACACCGTCAACACCATGGTCGACCAGCTCTCGTCCTTCGCCGACGAGGTCACCCGCGTCGCCCGCGAAGTCGGCACCGAGGGCCAGCTCGGCGGCCAGGCCGACGTCAAGGGCGTCTCCGGCACCTGGCGCGACCTCACCGACTCGGTGAACTTCATGGCCGGCAACCTCACCAGCCAGGTCCGCAACATCTCCCAGGTCGCCACGGCGGTGGCCCGCGGCGACCTGTCGCAGAAGATCACGGTCGAGGCCAAGGGCGAGGTCGCCGCGCTCGCCCAGACCATCAACACCATGGTCGACACGCTGAGCGCGTTCGCCGACGAGGTCACCCGCGTCGCCCGCGAAGTCGGCACCGAAGGACGGCTGGGCGGCCAGGCCGACGTCAAGGGCGTCTCCGGCACCTGGAAGGCGCTGACCGAGTCGGTGAACGTCATGGCCGACAACCTCACCGACCAGGTGCGCAGCATCGCCGAGGTGACCACCGCGGTCGCCAAGGGCGACCTGTCGCAGAAGATCCGCGTCGACGCCCGGGGCGAGATCCTGGAGCTGAAGGAGACCATCAACACGATGGTCGACCAGCTCTCGTCCTTCGCCGACGAGGTCACCCGCGTCGCCCGCGAGGTCGGCACCGAGGGGCGGCTTGGCGGCCAGGCAACCGTACGCGGGGTGTCGGGCACCTGGAAGGACCTCACCGACTCCGTCAACGTGATGGCGTCCAACCTCACCAGCCAGGTCCGCTCCATCGCCCAGGTCGCCACGGCCGTCGCCAAGGGCGACCTGTCGCAGAAGATCACGGTCGAGGCCAAGGGCGAGGTCGCCGCGCTCGCCCAGACCATCAACACCATGGTCGACACGCTGAGCGCGTTCGCCGACGAGGTCACCCGCGTCGCCCGCGAGGTCGGCACCGAGGGCCAGCTCGGCGGCCAGGCCCGGGTGCCCAACGTCGCGGGCACCTGGAAGGACCTCACCGACAACGTCAACTCGATGGCCGACAACCTCACCAACCAGGTGCGCTCGATCGCCGAGGTCACGACGGCCGTCGCCCAGGGCGACCTGACCAAGAAGATCGACGTCGTCGCCCGGGGCGAGATCCTCGCGCTGAAGACGACCATCAACACGATGGTCGACCAGCTGTCCTCGTTCGCCGCCGAGGTGACCCGCGTCGCCCGCGAAGTCGGCAGTGAGGGGCGGCTGGGCGGGCAGGCCGAGGTCGAGGGCGTGTCGGGCACCTGGAAGCGGCTGACCGAGAACGTCAACGAGCTGGCCGGCAACCTCACCCGCCAGGTCCGTGCGATCGCCGAGGTGACCAGCGCGGTCACCTCGGGCGACCTGACCCGCTCCATCACCGTGGACGCCGAGGGCGAGCTGGCCGACCTCAAGGACAACGTCAACTCCATGGTGGAGTCGCTGCGCGAGTCGACCAGGGCCAACCAGGAGCAGGACTGGCTCAAGACCAACCTCGCCCGCATCTCGGGGCTCATGCAGGGCCACCGCGACCTGTCCACGGTCGCCGAGCTGGTCATGAACGAGCTGGCCCCGCTGGTCGACGCGCAGTACGGCACGTTCCTGCTGGCCGAGGAGACCCCGGCGGGCGCGGAGCTGCGGGTGGTCGGCTGCTACGGCCACCGCGAGACCTCGCGCCGGTACGCCTTCGGCGACTCGCTGGTCGGCCAGGCCGCACAGGCCAGGCGGACGATCCTGGTGGAGGACATCCCGCCGGGGTACCTGACGGTGTCGTCCAGCCTCGGCCAGGCGGGGCCCGTCGGCCTCATCGTGCTGCCCATCGTGGTCGAGGACCAGGTGCTCGGCGTGATCGAGCTGGCCAGCCTCGGGCGCTTCACCACGATCCACCGGCACTTCCTGGAGCAGCTCGTCGAGACGATCGGCGTCAACGTCAACACGATCGTGGCCAACGCCCGCACCGACGCGCTGCTGGCCGAGTCGCAGCGGCTCGCCACCGAGCTCCAGGTGCGGCAGGAGGAGTTGCAGCGCTCGAACGCCGAGCTGGAGGAGAAGGCGGAGCTGCTGGCCCAGCAGAACCGCGACATCGAGACCAAGAACAGCGAGATCGAGCAGGCCCGCCAGGAGCTGGAGGACCGGGCCCAGCAGCTCGCGCTGGCCTCGAAGTACAAGAGCGAGTTCCTCGCCAACATGAGCCACGAGCTGCGCACCCCGCTCAACTCGCTGCTCATCCTGGCGCAGCTGCTCGCTCAGAACCCCACCCGCAACCTGACGCCCAAGCAGGTGGAGTACGCCAACGTCATCCACTCGGCCGGCACCGACCTGCTCCAGCTCATCAACGACATCCTCGACCTGTCCAAGATCGAGGCCGGCAAGATGGACATCACGCCGGAGCCGGTCAGCCTGCGTCAGCTCCTCGACTACGTGGACGCCAACTTCCGCCCGCTGACCACCCAGAAGGGCCTGCGGTTCGGGGTCACCGTGGCCTCCGACGTGCCGGCCCGGCTGCTCACCGACGAGCAGCGACTGCGGCAGGTGCTGCGCAACCTGCTGTCGAACGCGGTCAAGTTCACCGAGGAGGGCTCGGTCGAGCTGCGGATCGAACGGGCGGCCGGCGTGGACCTGCCGGACGCCGGCGGCCAGGACATCCTGGCCTTCCACGTGGTGGACACCGGCATCGGCATCGCCGCCGAGAACCTCTCGCAAATCTTCGACGCCTTCCAGCAGGCCGACGGCACGACCAGCCGCAAGTACGGCGGGACCGGTCTCGGCCTGTCGATCAGCCGCGAGATCGCGACCCTGCTCGGCGGCGAGATCCGCGCCACCAGCACACTGGGCGAGGGCAGCACGTTCACGCTCTACCTCCCGCAGGCCCACTTCGACGACGCCGGAAGGGCCGAAGCAGAGCCGCCGGTGCTCGCCCCGCAGCCGGCGCCCGCCGCGGCGCGGGCCCCGTACGGCAGGGATGGCAGGGACGACAGCGGGGCGCGGCGCCGTCTCCTGGTCGTCGAGGCCAGGGCCGGCGGCCTGCTGTCCATGCTGGCGCAGAGCGTCGCGGCCGACCTGCGCGACACCCACGGGCCGGTGCAGGTGTCGACCGCGAACGACGCCCACTCGGCGCTGTCGATGCTGCGGCAGGAGAGCGTCCACTGCGTCGTGCTCGACCTCGGCATGCCCCACGACGCCGCGGTCGACTTCCTGAAAGGGCTCGACTCCGATCCCGTGCTGCGCGCGCTGCCGGTGCTCGCGCACCACTCGCGCAAGTTGTCACGCCCGCAGGAGGATCTGCTGCAGGTGCGCTCCCGCAACCAGCCGCTGGAGCGCCTGCCCAGCCTCGACGAGCTGCGTGAGCGGATCACCCTGCACCTGTCCGCGGAGGAGCCCGGCGACGTCCTGCCGCTCGTGCAGGCCGCCTCGGACGAGGGGGCGCAGGATGTCGGGAAGGTCGACAGCGCGCTGGTCGGCCGCAAGGTGCTGGTCGTCGACGACGACGTGCGCAACGTCTTCGCGCTCACCACGATCCTGGAACTGCACGGCATGCAGGTGCTGTACGCGGAGAACGGCCGCAAGGGCCTCGAGGTGCTGATGCGCAACGACGACGTCGACCTGGTGCTGATGGACATCATGATGCCGGAGATGGACGGCTACGCCGCCACCACCGCCATCCGGTCGATGCCGCGCTTCGCCCAGCTGCCGATCATCGCGGTCACCGCCAAGGCCATGCACGGCGACCGGGAGAAGACGCTGTCGTCGGGCGCGAGCGACTACGTGACCAAGCCGGTCGACGCCGAGGAGCTCATGCTGTGCATGCAGCGCTGGCTGGACCTGCCCGGCGACAGGTAGTCCGGGCCCTCAGCGCTGACGAGCCGACGCCGGGGCGGCGCGGCGGCCCCGGGCCGGCGCCCCCCGGTTCAGGTCCCGGTTCAGGTCCCGGTGCAGGTCCGCAAGGACCGCCCGGGCGGCCCGCCGTCCGGAGACGAGCGCGCCCTGGTGGGAACCGGTGTCCCGGTGGTCGCCGCACACGTAGCGCCGGGCGCCCAGGCCCACCTCTTCCAGCCGGACCGGGCGGCGCAGCGGCATCGGAGGCGGCATCGCGGGCAGGGCCGCCTCGATCGCGTAGGTGGCGACGTGCTCCCACGCGGAGGTGTCGCCGTAGATCTCGGTCAGCCTGGCCCGCACCCGGGGCTCGTCCACGGCGGTGTGGACGCCGAGGACCGACGTGGAGATCAGGGCGCGGCCGTCGGCGGAGTACTCGGGCGCGGCGTCGGTGAGCACGATCGTGTCGGTGATCACCCCGTGCGCGTCCACGATCAGCGTGGGCTCACCCAGGGGCGAGGACGGAGCGGCGTGGTAGAACGTCGTGACCGGCCGCATCGCCGGCACCGGCAGGCCGGGCACCAGCCGTCCGGCCGTGGGCGGATCGACGGCGACCACCACGGCACGCGCCTCCGCCTCGCCTCCACCGGCGAGCGCCACGCCCTCGGGGGTCAGCGCGCTCACCGGCGTCTCCAGCGAGATCGCGTCCCGCGGCAGGCGGTCGGCGAGCTGCGCGGGGATCCGCTCCATGCCGAGAGCCGGCACGCCGATCCTCCCCCGCGAGAACGACCTCCACAGCAGGTGGAAGATCCGGCCGGAGGTCTCCAGCTCCCGTTCCAGCACGACTCCCGCGAGAAGGGGACGGAAGAGCCTCTCGACGATCTCCGGGGACGCGCCCCAGCGCCGCAGCTCGGCCAGGGTGGTGCGCTCGGTGCCGCCGCGCCGCCGTACGAGGGAACCGGGCAGCAGCAGGTCGCGGCCGGTCACCGCGACCAGCACGGCCTTGTCGAACGGCGTGCCCACGGGAGCGAGCAGGCCGCTGAGCGCGTGTCGTGGATGCCGCCACGGCAGCGCCACCCGCTCGCGCCGGCCGTCCCGGAAGATCATCGCTCCGTTGGTGAACCGCCGCAGGTCCAGCGCGCCGATGTCGAGGACCCGGGCGGCCTCCGGATAGCTCGTGTTGAAGATCTGGAAGCCCCGATCGACGCGGAAGCCGTCCACCAGATCGGTGCGGACCCGGCCGCCCACACCGTCGGACGCCTCCAGCACCCGGACCGCCACACCCGCCCTGTGCAGGTGCCAGGCGCAGGCCAGGCCCGCGAGTCCCGCTCCGACGACGATCACCGTGGCAGGCTGTGGCATCGGGTCCCCCTTCCCCTGTCGCCACCGTACGGCGACGGCTCCTTCAGGGAATTCGCACCGGCCGGGACCGGCGGATGCAGCGGCGCCGCGGCCCGCCCTTCAGGCGTACCCGCTCCGGCGCCGCGTATCGAGGGCCTCCCCGCCTCGCGCGTCGAGGGCCGCCCGGCCGCGCCCCGGGCAGAGATCGGGCAGAGATCGGGGAGAGATCAGATCTGTGCTCGTTCACAGATCGGCGGGGCGGGCCGGAGGTGAAAGTTTCAGTGATCGGCGGGTGGTGCCCCCGCGCAGGCGGAACGCGGGTTCCCGGCCTGTCATGGCTCCTACCAGCCGGAGATCCGTATGTCCCTACGCGTCCGATGATTGCGTTCACATCAGCGAACCGTAGGCGATTGACCGCACCGCCGGTTTCGCGTTGTGATGGCGCACCCGGCACCCCGCACCCGGGGCTCGGCCCGACCTCCGGAGGTCCCGCACCGGAAACCCGATCACGCGCCCGGCGCGTTCCGGGCGCCGTCAGGGCTCTGCCGCCGCCCCCATCGGCACCCCCTTGGAGTTTGGATGACCACACGACGAAGATCCGCGCTGTTCGCCGCCGTGGCCACGGCCGCCGCACTCGCGGGGGCCGGAGTTCTGCCCGCCCTGCCGGCCGCGGCGGCGGCGGGCTGCCGGGTGGACTACCAGGTGACCAACCAGTGGCAGGACGGCTTCGGAGCCGCCGTCACGATCACCAATCTCGGCGACGCGGTCAACGGCTGGACGCTCACCTGGTCGTACGCCGCGGGCCAGACCGTCACGCAGGCGTGGAACGCCACGGTCAGCCAGAGCGGCACGCAGGTCAGCGCCAAGGACGCCGGCTACAACGCGTCGATCCCCACCGGCGGCACGGCGTCGTTCGGCTTCAACGGCTCGTGGAACAACTCCTCCAACCCCGTGCCCGCGAGTTTCGCGCTCAACGGCACCACCTGCACCGGCGGGGTCACGAGCAGTCCCAGTGCGAGTCCGACCCAGTCGCCCTCGGCAAGCCCCACGCCGAGCCCCACGCCGAGCCCCTCCGCGAGCCCGACGAGCATCCCGGCGGGCGCGCGGCAGATGGAGGACCTGAACCGCGGGCTGATCAGCGTACGGGCCGGCAGCGGCAACCTGGTCTCCTGGCGGCTGCTCGGCACCGAGAGCATCGGCACCGGGTTCAACGTCTACCGGGGTTCGACCAAGCTGAACTCCTCGCCGATCACCACCTCCACGAACTACCTCGACTCCGGGGCCGCCGCCGACGCCACCTACACCGTGCGGGCCGTGGTGAACGGCGCCGAGCAGGCGGCGTCGGAGACGTCGCTGCGCTTCACCGGCGGCGACCACCTCGACGTGCCCATCCAGCCGCCGTCCGGCGGCACCACGCCCGACGGGGTCGCCTACACCTACAGCGCCAACGACGCGAGCGTGGGCGACCTGGACGGCGACGGACAGTACGAGTTCGTGCTGAAGTGGGACCCGTCCAACGCCAAGGACAACTCCCAGTCCGGCTACACCGGCAACGTGTTCGTCGACGCGTACAAGCTCAACGGCACCCGCATGTGGCGGATCGACCTCGGCCGCAACATCCGCGCCGGCGCCCACTACACCCAGTTCCAGGTCTACGACTACGACGGCGACGGCAGGGCCGAGGTGGCGATGAAGACCGCCGACGGCACCAAGGACGGCACCGGCGTCGTCATCGGCAACTCCTCGGCCGACTACCGCAACTCCTCCGGCTACGTCCTGTCCGGTTCCGAATACCTGACCATGTTCAACGGCCAGACCGGCAAGGCGATGTCCACGGTCAACTACGACCCGCCGCGCGGCACGGTCTCCTCCTGGGGCGACAACTACGGCAACCGGGTCGACCGGTTCCTCGCCGCCACCGCCTACCTCGACGGGCAGCGGCCCAGCCTGATCATGTCGCGCGGCTACTACACCCGTACGGTCATCGCCGCGTGGGACTTCCGCAACGGCTCGCTCACCAAGCGATGGACGTTCGACTCCAACTCGGCCGGCAGCCAGTACACCGGCCAGGGCAACCACAACCTCGCCGTCGCCGACGTGGACGCCGACGGCAAGGACGAGATCGTCTTCGGCGCGATGGCGATCAACGACAACGGCTCCGCGCTGTGGAACACCCGCAACGGCCATGGCGACGCGCTGCACGTGGGCGACCTCGACCCGTCGCGCGCCGGACTGGAGGTGTTCAAGGTGGACGAGGACACCAGCAAGCCCGCGGCGTGGATGGCCGACGCCCGCACCGGCTCGATCATCTGGAGCAACGCCTCCTGCGGCTGTGACAACGGGCGCGGCGTCTCCGGCGACGTCTGGGCCGGCAGCCCGGGCGCCGAGTCGTGGTCGTCCGCCGTCAGCGGGATCTTCAACACCAAGGGGCAGAACGTCGGGCGCAAGCCGGGCTCGGCGAACTTCCTCGCCTGGTGGGACGCCGACCCGGTCCGGGAACTGCTCGACGGCACCCACATCGACAAGTACGGCACGGGCGGCGACACCCGCCTGCTGACGGCGAACGGCGTCCACTCCAACAACGGCACCAAGTCGACTCCGTCTTTGTCCGCCGACCTGTTCGGCGACTGGCGTGAGGAGGTCGTCTGGCCGACGAGCGACAACACCGCCCTGCGGATCTACAGCACGACCACGGCGGCGAGCCGTCAGATCCACACGCTGATGCACGATCCGACCTACCGGATGGCGGTCGCCTGGCAGAACACCGCCTACAACCAGCCGCCTCACACGGGATTCTTCCTCGGGGACGGCATGGCGACGCCCTCCAGGCCGAACATCTATGTGAGGTGATCTCCCCGGCGGCCGCGGACGTACCTGGCGAGCGTCCGCGGCCGCCGCGGCACACCGTCCCCGTCGGGTTCACGGGCTCGGTGTCGCGATCTTTCAGTGAGCCCGGCTGGATATGGTGCTTTTGTGGATGGGGGTACCTCGGAAATCTCCGCGCCTCGCCGCCGCGGCATGCGTTCCGTCGCGGAGCTGGCCGGCGTCTCGCCGTCGACGGTGAGCAACGTCCTGAACAATCCCGAGCTGGTCGCCGAGGAGACCCGCCGGCGCGTCCTGGCGGCGATGGAGCAGGTCGGGTACGTGCCCAACAACGTGGCCAGGCGGCTGCGCGGCGTCCCGAGCCCGCTGGTCGGCGCGGTGGTGCTCGACCTGGCCAACGCGTTCTTCACCGAAGTGTGCCGGGGTGTGGAGGACCGGCTGCTGCAGGACGGGTGCATGCTGATGACCTGCAGCACCGACGTGCAGCCGGGCCGTGAGCAGCACTACCTGAGGGAGCTGGAGAAGCAGGGAGTGCGCGGCGTGCTGATCACGCCGGTCGCGACCGGTGTGGAACCGCTGGTCGCCCTGTCCGGGCGCGGCGTCCCGGTGGTGCTGCTCGATCATCGAGGCGACGGACGGTTGTGCTCGGTATCGGTCGACAACGTCGCGGGCGGCGAGCAGGCCGCCGCCCACCTGATCTCCCTGGGGCACCGGCGGGTCGTCATGCTCACCGGCTCGGTGGAGGTGCAGCAGACCGCCGACCGGCACGCGGGGGTGCGCAAGGCGTTCCGGGATGCGGGGCTGGATCCCGACCGGGCGGTGGTGGAGGTGCGGATACCTCCGCCGGACGTGGCCGCGACCGCCGAGGCCGCCCTGGAGCACATCCTGCGGCTGCCCGACCGGCCGACCGCGATCATCTGTCTCAACGACCTCGCGGCGCTGGGCGTGATCAGCGGCCTGCGCGACCGGGGGATCGCGGTCCCCGAGCAGATGTCGGTGGTGGGGTACGACGACGTGGTGTTCGCCCCGCAGCTCGCTCCGCCGCTCACCACCGTGTGGCAGCCCAAGCGGGAGCTGGGGCGGACCGCCGCCGCGATGCTGCTGGACGAGTCACGACCCGGCCACCGGCACCAGAGCCTGGTCTACCGGCCGCGGCTGGTCGTACGCGCCTCGACGGCACCCCCCTGTCCGTGACCGGGCCGAGGCCACGATGGCGAGCGGCCCGGCCCCCCTCGGATTCCGAAAGTTTCAGAGGGGGAATCACGCTCCGCTGAGCGCCTTCCCCGGGCTGACCTGAAACGAAACAACCCCTTCTCCGACCCCGCTCCGACACTGCGTCAGGGCATGTTTGACGCCTTCACGTCCGCATTCCTAGCGTCTCGTGACATCCACCACCGACCGCGACTCTTCATCAGATTGGACGATTCATGAAACGTTTAATCTGGCCGTCGGCCCGCCTCGCGGTGGCCGCCGGCACCGTCTGCGTGGCGATCACAGGCGTCGTCGCCGCGCAGACTCCCGCCTCCGCCGCAGTGGCCTGCAGAGTCAGCTACGAGATCACCAACCAGTGGCAGGGCGGCTTCGGCGCCGGCGTGACGATCGAGAACCTGGGTGACGCCGTCAACGGCTGGCGGCTGACCTGGAGCTTCGGCGCCGGCCAGCAGATCACCCAGCTCTGGAACGGCACCGTCAGCCAAAGCGGCGCGAACGTCACCGTCACCGACGCCGGCTACAACGCCGCCATCGGCTCGGGAGGCAGCGCCGCCTTCGGGTTCAACGGCTCCTGGAACGGCTCCAACCCGGTCCCCGCGTCCTTCTCCCTCAATGGGACGGTGTGCGACGGCACCCACTCCTCGCCCTCGCCCAGCGCGAGCCCCAGCCGGCCGGCGAGCCCGAGTCCGTCGACCGGCGCCTCACCCTCGGCGAGCCCGAGCGCCAGCCCCTCCCCCGTCCCCGGCGGCGCCAAGCAGGCCGAGAAGCTGGACCGCGGTCTGATCAGCGTGCGCTCCGGCAGCGGCAATCTGGTGTCCTGGCGGCTGTGGGGCACCGAGTCGCGTGACACCTCCTTCAACGTCTACCGGGGCGGCACCCGCGTCGCCACCGTCACCAACTCCACCAACTACCTCGACTCCGCCGCCCCGGCCGACGCCGCGTACACGGTGCGCCCGGTCGACGGCGGCACCGAGGGAGCGGCCTCGGAGACCTCGCTGCGCTTCGCCAACGGCTACCTGGACGTGCCGATCAGCCCGCCGGGCGGCTCCTACAGCGCCAACGACGCCAGTGTCGGCGATCTGGACGGCGACGGCAGGCTGGACCTGGTGCTCAAGTGGGACCCGTCCAACGCCAAGGACAACTCCCAGGCCGGGGTCACCGACCCGGTGTACGTCGACGGCGTCAAACTGGACGGCACCCGGTTGTGGCGCATCAACCTGGGCCGCAACATCCGCGCCGGCGCCCACTACACCCAGTTCCAGGTCTACGACTACGACGGCGACGGCAGGGCCGAGGTGGCGATGAAGACCGCCGACGGCACCGTCGACGGCACCGGCAAGACCATCGGCAACGCCTCCGCCGACTACCGCAACTCTGACGGCTACGTCCTGTCCGGTCCCGAATACCTGACCATGTTCAACGGCCGCACCGGCGCCGCGATGTCCACCGTCAACTACGACCCGCCGCGCGGCACGGTCTCCTCCTGGGGCGACAGCTACGGCAACCGGGTCGACCGGTTCCTCGCCGCCACCGCCTACCTCGACGGGCAGCGGCCCAGCCTGATCATGTCGCGGGGCTACTACACCCGTACGGTCATCGCCGCGTGGGACTTCCGCGACGGCTCACTGACCAAGCGATGGACGTTCGACTCCAACTCCAACACCGCCTATGCCGGACAGGGCAACCACAACCTGTCGATCGCGGATGTCGACGCCGACGGCAAGGACGAGATCGTCTTCGGTTCCATGGCGATCGACGACAACGGCCGCCCGCTGTGGAACACCCGCAACGGCCACGGTGACGCCATGCACGTCGGCGACCTCGACCCCTCCCGCCCCGGCCTGGAGGAGTTCAAGGTCGACGAGGACAGCAGCAAGCCCGGCTCCTGGTTCGCCGACGCCCGCACCGGCCAGGTGCTGTGGTCCACCGCCTCCGGCGGTGACAACGGCCGCGGCGTGTCGGCCGACATCTGGGCCGGCAGCCCCGGCGCCGAGTCCTGGTCGGCCCGGGACGGCTCCCTGCGCAGCCCCCGCGGCGCCGCCCTGGGCCGCAAGCCGGGCTCGATGAACTTCCTCGCCTGGTGGGACGCCGACCCCGTCAGGGAACTGCTCGACGGCACCCACATCGACAAGTACGGCACGGGCGGCGACACCCGCCTGCTGACCGCCAGTGGCGTGCACTCCAACAACGGCACCAAGTCCACCCCTTCGCTGTCGGGCGACATCCTCGGCGACTGGCGGGAGGAGGTCGTCTGGCCCACCACCGACAACCGGGCCCTGCGGATCTACTCCACCTCCGCCGTCACCACGGCCAAGATCCACACCCTGCTGCACGACCCGCAGTACCGCGTCGCCCTGGCCTGGCAGAACACCGCCTACAACCAGCCGCCCCACCCGAGCTTCTTCATCGGCGACGGCATGGCCACCCCGCCCCAGCCCAAGGTCTACCTGCGCTGATCCACCGGCCGTCACCGGCGGTCGCGCCGATCCCGGGCCCCGGCATCCCTCGATGCCGGGGCCCGGCAGCCGTCCGGGGTGATCCCCGGCGGCGCCCCACGGACGTCTTCACCCAGTCGGCGGATGCCGCGTGACCTGCGCCTTTTCGGGTAGGCCAGTCTCAGCGGAGGGCCGAGGGGGTGGCAGGATGCGATCGTCGATCAGTCTCGGCCGCGTGGGCGGGGTCCCGGTCGGGCTCAACATCAGCGTCCTGGTGATCGTCGTGATCCTGGTGATCGGACTGGCCTACGGGCGCTTCCCCATCGCCTTTCCCGGCCTGCCGACGGCGGCCTACGTGCTGGCCGCCCTGGTGTCGGCCGCGCTCTTCCTCGCCTCGCTGCTCGCGCACGAGCTCGCCCACGCGATCGTCGCCAAGCGGCACGGCATCGAGGTGACGGGCATCACGCTCTGGCTGCTCGGCGGGGTGGCCGAGCTGCGCGGGGAGCCCCGCTCCCCCGGCGCCGACCTCAAGATCGCGGGAGTGGGGCCGCTGACCAGCGTCGTGCTCGGCGGCGTCTTCGCCCTCGTGTCGTGGGGGGTTTCCGTCATCGGCGCACCACCGCTGGCCAGCGGGATGTTCGGCTACCTGGCCGCGGTGAACGTGCTGCTGGCCGTGTTCAACCTGGTGCCCGCCGCCCCGCTGGACGGCGGCCGGGTGCTGCGGGCCTTCCTGTGGGCCCGCTGGCACGACCGCATGCGGGCCGCCGTGGCCGCCGCCAGGGCCGGCCGGGTCTTCGGCTACGTCCTGATCGCCGTCGGCTTCCTCAACCTCGTCTCCGGCCTCGGCCTCCAGGGATTCTGGCTGGCCCTGATCGGCCTGTTCCTGGTGAACGCGGCCAGCGCCGAGGAGCAACAGACGCAGATCGCCGCCGCCCTCCACGGGATCACGGTGGGCGAGGTGATGTCGCGCGACCCCGTTGTCGCCCATCCCGGCGAGACGGTGGCCGGTCTGGTCGACCGGCTCGTGCTGCGCCATCATCTGTCCACCTATCCGCTGCAGGACGACGACGGCCGGTTCGCGGGACTGGTGACACTGGGCCGCATCCGGCGCGTCCCACCCGAGGACCGGGCGATCACCAGGTTGCGCGACATCGCCTGCCCGCCGCCGGACGTGCCCGCCGCGCGGCCCGACGACCAGCTCACCGAGTTGCTCCAGCGGATGAGCGGCAGCACGGACGGCCGGGCCGTGGTGCTCGACGACGGCCACCTCGTCGGCCTGGTCACCCCGACCGACATCAGCCGGACCATCCAGACCGTGGACCTGCGGGCGCACGAGCCGTACCGCACGCCGCGCGGCGCGGATCTCGCACCGCCGACGCCCGGAGGCCCCACCCAGGGCCCTACCACCGGGGGCCCCGGTGGTACGGCCCCGCCGTCCGGCCGCCGCGACGCCGCCTGAGCGCCCGGCCCTGCTCATCCGGGCTCATCGCGGCTCATCCGGGCTCGTCGGCGGCTCGTGCGGGCCGGGTCACTCGTCGGCCGGCTCCTCGACGTCGTCGGGCGAGTCGGCGCCGGGGGCGTGCCAGTCGCCGGACCCTCCCCCGGGCTCCGCCCCGGGCTCCGCGTCGGGTGACTGCGCCAGCGGCGGCAGCCGGTCCGGGATCAGGTCTTCCGGCCCCGCGTTCTCCTTCGGCATGGCGTCCTCCTCGGGCCGCGCCTCTCCGTCTCCGCGTACCCCCCTGCGGCGCGGGCATTCGGTCACACCGCAAGACGGTCGTGGGAGCCGAAAACAGACCCGCGAGCCGTGTTGAAAGGGAGACCAGGGGTAGGCGAACGGTGCGGCCGGATCGGACAAAGCGGCCGTAACTGCTAGTGGCAGGCTCTCAAGGAGGTGGGGATATGACGATCGTCGACGACACGGCGGTCGAACGACGGCGGCTGCGGTTCGAGCGGGACGCGCTGCCGTACATCGACCAGATCTATGCCGGCGCCCTACGGCTCGCCCGGAACCCCACCGACGCCGAAGACCTGGTGCAGGACGTGTACATGCGGGCCTTCAGCAACTTCCACCAGTTCCGCGAGGGCACGAACCTGCGGGCCTGGCTGTACCGCATCCTGACCAACACCTACATCAACACCTATCGCAGGCAGCAGCGGCAGCCGCAGCGGGCCGCGACCGAGGACGTGGAGGACTGGCAGCTCGCCGAGGCGGCGTCGCACACCTCGTCCGGGCTCAAGTCCGCCGAGGTGGAGGCGCTGGAGGGGCTGCCCGACTCCCGGGTGAAGCAGGCACTGCAGGAACTGCCCGAGGACTTCCGCCTGGCGGTCTACCTCGCCGACGTGGAGGGCTTCGCCTACAAGGAGATCGCGCAGATCATGGACGTCCCCATCGGCACGGTCATGTCGCGGCTGCACCGGGGACGCCGGCAGCTGCGGGCCAAGCTGGAGGACTACGCCGCCGAGCTCGGGCTGCTCCGGTCGGCGAGCGCCGCCGCGCGGGCCGGCGAGTAAACCTGGTGCGCTGTCCACGAGCCTTGGCCGGGTCGGTCACTGCGCCGGAGAGAACCTCCGGTCCTCGTCTCCCTTCCGCTCCGCTCCCTCGACCCCGGTGAACGTTGATGGACAACCTGGGCGAAAAGAGCTCAGGCGTCCTCGCGCTCGGGGTTCTCCAACCGGAAGAAGTTGCTCGGGCTGCCGTCCTTGCGGTGCTCCTGATAGATGAAGTTGAGATTGCGCTCCTCGAACGTCGTGAACCACTCGTCCCAGGAGATCTTCTTCAGGTCGCCGCCGCCGTAGCCCGGGAAGTCGAACCGGAGGACCCCGGGACGGCCCTCGTGCTCGGTGCCGGGGACGGTCGCGGGTGTGGCGTCCCGTTCCTCGGCCCATCGCCTGATCACCTCGTGGTCGGTCGTGATCAGGCTGCGCCCAGGACGCTCCTCATGCTCGTCCGCGGAGGAAATCTCCTGCTCGTACTTGTGCTCGCCGGTGACCGGGTGGTGCTGCTCGGACATGTCGACACCTCCCCCTCGTCCTCCCTACCCGGCGCCACCCGCCTTACCCTGCCGCCTCACCCTGCGGCCTTCCCCTTCAGCCGGATCCAGGCGGCGGACTCCTCCCCCGGGGCGTACGCCGAGTCGAGGCGCTTGCCCACCACGCCGGGCAGGTCCTGCTCGGCCGCCGCCCGCCTCACCGCGTGGACCTCCCCCGGCCAGGACGGCGCCGTCTGCCAGCGCGGCCCGTTCACCGCGAGGCTCTCCAGGCCCGTACGGCGACACTCGAACGGCTCGTCCAGCAACGAGCGGCCGTCGTCGTACAGCAGGTCGTAGGCGACGTAGACGGAGGTGCCGCCGACCGTGACGACCTCGCCGTCGAGCACGGCGGCCCTGCTGCCGAACGACTCGGCCAGCGGGCGCAACCAGCGGTGCTCCGCGGTGACGTCCGTGCCACCCGGGTCACGCAGGGTGAGCCTGCCGCCCTCCACGTACGCGAGCGCCCGCGCACCGCCCCACCAGAACTCCCAGGCGTACGCCTCGGGATCGCGCGGCACGCGGGCGCGGGGCACCGGCGTCATCGGCGCGAGCGCGGGCGGCGGTTCCCACTGCCCGCTGGGCGGGTCCATCCGGTGGATCATCCAGTTGCGGCCGCGGGTCTGGAACAGCACGTACCGGCCGGCGACCCGTGAGCCACTCAGCACGATCTTGACCTCGCGGTCGTTCCACTTCTCGGTCGCGTAGTGGCCGCGGTCCCAGATCGTCATCGTGCCGCCGCCGTACTCGCCCTTGGGGATCTCGCCCTCGAACCGGGCGTACTCCACAGGGTGGTCCTCGGTGTGGACGGCGAGGTGGTTGGTCCCGGGGCCGGGCGGCAGCCCCTTGGGGATCGCCCAGGAGACCAGCACCCCGCCCCGCTCCAGGCGCAGGTCCCAGTGCAGGGACCGGGCGTGGTGCTCCTGGATGACGAACGTGTCGTCCTCGCCCCGCGGCAGCGGCCCTTCGGCGGGGATCGGCTCGCTGGTGCGCGTCGCGTCGCGCTTGGCCCGGTAGGTCTCGAGTCTGTCCGCCACCCCACTCGTCCTACCCAGGGTGCGGCTCGCCGTGGGTGACAAGCGTGTCACCTTGTAGCGCCATGTCCGGTTAAGGACTTCGTGACCCTTTGGTAATGGCGCCTTACTATCGTCACCCACCATGAGTTCAGCGATCAGGTTGACCGCCGGCGCCACCACCGTGGCCCTCGGTCTCCTCCTGCCCGGCGCCCCCGCCTCAGCGGCCCCGAGCCACCCGGTCACGATCACCGTGATGGCCAGCTCCGACACCCACGGAAACGCGCTCAACTGGGACTACTACAAGAACGCGGAGTACGACGACAGCGCGCACAACGACGTGGGCCTGGCGAAGATCTCGACGATGGTGTCGAAGATCAGGGCCGACCGCGGCGCCGACCACACCCTGCTGTTCGACTCCGGTGACACCCTCCAGGGCACGCCGCTGGACTACTACTACGCCAAGGTCGAGCCGATCACCTCGACCGGCGAGGTCCACCCCATGGCCAAGGCCATGAACGCCATCGGGTACGACGCCGTGACCTTGGGCAACCACGAGTTCAACTACGGCCTGCCGCTGCTCGGCGCGTGGGTCAAGCAGATGAAGGCGCCGGTCCTCGGCGCGAACGCCGTCTCCGCCAAGACCGGCCTGCCGGCCTACCAGCCGTACGTCATCAAGACCATGAAGGTGAAGGGCGAAAAGCCGATCAAGGTGGGCGTGCTCGGCCTCACCAATCCCGGCGTCGCGATCTGGGACAAGGCGAACGTCGACGGGAAGCTCAAGTTCCTCGACCTCGTCGCGACCGCCAAGAAGTGGGTGCCGGTCATCCGCGGCCTCGGCGCCGACGTGGTCCTGGTCACCGCCCACGCGGGGGACGACGGCATGTCGTCCTACGGCTCCGACCTGCCGGTGGAGAACGCCGCGGCCATGGTCGCCGAGCAGGTGCCCGGCGTCGACGCCGTCCTGTTCGGCCACGCGCACAACGACGTGCCGCAGCGCTTCGTCACCAACAAGGTGACCGGACAGCAGGTGCTGCTGACCGAGCCCGCCAAGTGGGGCCAGCGCCTCAGCGTCGTCGACTTCACCCTCGCCAAGCAGCGCGGGAAGTGGACGGTGACCGGCAAGTCGTCCACCACGCTCAACACCAACACGGTGGCCGAGGACCCGAAGATCGTCGCGCTGATGAAGGAGCAGCACGACAAGACCGTCGGCTACGTCAACAAGGTCATCGCGCAGTCCACCCAGCAGTTGTCGGCGGCCGAGTCGCCGTACAAGGACACGCCGATCCTCGACTACATCCAGAAGGTCCAGACCGACCTGGTGAGCAAGGCCATCGCCGGCGGCGCCGACGCCTCGCTGCCGGTGCTGTCGATCGCCGCGCCGTTCAGCCGCACCGCCGTCTTCCCCGCCGGGCCGGTCAGCGTCCGCGACATGGCCGGGCTGTACGTCTACGACAACACGCTGCTCGGCATCAAGCTGACCGGCGCCCAGGTCAAGGACTTCCTGGAGTACTCGGCGAAGTACTTCGCCCAGGTCGCCCCGGGCGCCCCGATCGACCTCGCCACGCTCACCAACGCCGGCGGCACGCCCGACTACAACTACGACCAGCTCTCCGGCGTGTCGTACGACATCGACATCTCCAAGCCGGTAGGCCAGCGCATCGTCGGCCTGTCGTACCAGGGCAAGCCGGTCACAGACGACCAGCAGTTCGTGGTGGCCATCAACAACTACCGCCAGTCGGGCGGCGGCGGCTTCCCGCACGTCTCGACCGCCCCGGTGGTCTACAACGCGCAGGTGGAGATCCGCCAGGCGCTGATCGAGTATGCCGCCGCGACCGGCACCATCGACCCGGCCACGTTCGCCGAGGCGAACTGGAGGCTCGTCCGCGACGGGGTTCCCGTCTTCTCCTGAGCACCGCGACGGGGGGTGGCCGGCGTCGCCGGCCACCCCCCGTCTGCTTCGAGACCGCCTGAGCCTCCGCATCCCGAACCGGATAATCCCGATTTTGTGGACGGTCCTGCCACTGCCCGATACCCTCCTGCCGGGTCGAGATTGTTGGATCTTCAATGACAGGGTGGGGACGGCGTGGCGCGCTCGTGGAGGGAGCTTCCCACCGGCCGGGTCGTGCACCTGAACGGCGACCCGGACGCCGTCGCACTGGCGGCCGAACCGCTGCCCGATGACGCGCCCGCGCTCGTGACGTACGTCCCCCGCCCGGCCAGGACGCCCGCGGACGTGGTCGCCGATGTGCTGGGGGAGCTGGAGTCCGCCGCGCTGGCGATGTTTCCCGCCTGGCTGCCCGAGGCGGACGGCATCACCGGGCCCGGCGGCGCGGCCGTCCCCGCCGTCCGTGTCCTCGCCCTGCGTGCGGGCTCCGCGAGCGGCCACTTCACTCCCTTCCTCGCCCACCTCGCGGAGCGCGCCCTGCGCGATCGGGACGCCGCGAGCGGAGTCGCGGCGAGCGGGGCCAGGGCCGGTGCCGGTAGGGCCGGCCGGGCCCGGAGATTCCCGCCCGAGATCCGCGCCGCCGGGCTGGCCCGGGTGCTCCGCGCGGGCTACCGGCGGCCGGAGGCCGCGATCCTCGTGCGGATGCCGCCCGAGCTCCCCATGTCCGCGGAGCAGGTGCTGGTGGCGGCGGGCGAATGGCTGGCCCACCACGGCGGGTTCGGCGTCTGGCTCACCGGGCCTCCCCCGCGCTCCGTCGACCGGATCGAGACCGTGGCCGCTCCGATTCCCGAGGAGGTCGCGGCGCTCGTCCACTCGACGTCCACCGCTTCCGGCGGTCCCGAATCCGGCGGTGACGGCTCCGGCGGCCGGGACCGGCGGCCGACGCCGCCGCCGCTCACCTATCCGCCCCTCGCAGGGTTGCCGCATCCGGCCAGCACCGCCGAGCGGCGGCTGGAGGCGGCTCTGACGCCGTGCGCCTGGGCGGCGGGCCGCGAGTGGAACCAGCTCCACGCCTCCGGGCCGCTCAGCCCCCCGATCCGCGTCGACCTGCTGTGGCGTGCCGAGCGGTGCGTGATCGAGATCGACGGCCCGGAGCATCTCCGGCCGCTCCGCCTCGCCGCGGACAGGCAGCGCGACCTGCGCCTCCTCCGGGACGGCTACGCCGTACGCCGCTTCACCAACGAGCAGGTGCTGGAACGCCTCGGCACCGTGCTCGCCGAGTTGGAGCGCTTCCTCCACCAGTGCCGCAATGGAACGCTCGAAGGGTCACTCCATGCCTGAAAAGCCGCTATCTCAGCGTGAGACCGCCATTTTGTTGCTCCTCATGGCCGAGGCCCGCGAGTTCACGAACCCCGAGCTCGACGAGCAGTTCGGCCTGAAGATCGAGAAAGGCGAACGCGAGCACCTGCACCGACTCAAGCTGATCGATGTCGGCAAGAGGGGGCAGGCGTTCACGTACACACTGAGCGAGGACGGCTGGGCCACCGCAGCCGAGATCTTCCGCAACGGCGTCCCCAGGTCCAGCCGTCTCGCCGCACGGGCACTCGAAGCGGTCGTCCGGGCCATGGTCTCCGGACTTCTGCGGCACATGGAGCGGACCGGGAGCCCTCTCGCCGAGATCTTCGGACGGGAGGAGGACCTCACCCCGGCAGGCCTGACGACATCCGTGGACGAGCCCGTGGACGAGCCGGCGCCCAAGCGTGAGGCCGCGGCCGTACAGGAACCGACGCCCATGCGTGGCGCGGTGCCGCCTGTCGTGAGCCTTGCCGGGACGCCCACCACCGTCACCTCAGGCACCACCCTCACCTCAGGCACCACCGTCACCTCAGCCGCCGCAGGCACCGCCGTCGCCTCCGGTGCCGACGTCGAGACGAGGATCAGGAAGGCGTACGCGCAGCTCGCCGGCAAGCCGAACGCATGGGTCAGCCTGACCCACCTGCGTCCGCTGCTGGCCGACGCCCCCCGGGACGAGGTCGACGCCACCCTGCGCCGGATGATCGGTCTGCCGGACGTGCGTCTGGTGCCCGAGTCCAACCAGAAGATGCTCACCGACGAGGACAGGAGCGCGGCTGTCGTGATCGGGGACCAGGCCAAGCACCTCATTTTGATCGGGGCATGATGACGAGCGACGAACTCAACGCCCTTCGGGCCCTGCGGTTCAACTACACGCGGGTCGCCGACGACGTGTGGCGCCCGTTGCCGTTCCATGTCGAGGGACTGCACCGGGACACCTCGCAGGTCATCCTCAACGGCCTGATGGAGGCGGAGGAAAGCGACGCCGCGAGTCCCATCGGCGTCGTGATACAGGGCCAGCGGGGAACGGGCAAGACCCACCTGCTCGGCTGGGTCCGTCAGAAGGTGCACGAGGAGGACGCCTACTTCTTCCTGGTGAGCCTGCTCGACGCGAAGGACTTCTGGGAGAGTGTGCTCCTCTCCATGCTCGACAGCCTCTCCCGGCCGATGGCGGGAGACGGGAGCCAGCTGAGAGAACTCCTGTGGCGCCTCTGCGTGCTCGCCGAGGTGCCGCAGACGGCTCGCGGCCCGATCATCGGCGACGCCCCCCTGTCCCGGGCGGACCTGGACGCCTTCATCCATGCCCTGCGCCGCTACGACCAGCATGTCGGCCGGGACGTGCAGGACACCGCACGGGCCCTCACGCTGCGGGCCTCGCATGACCTGGCGGCGCAGGACATCGGTGACGCCTACCTCATCTCTGCGCCGCAGGGGGAGCCCGGCGAACGCGCGGGATGGGGCTTCCGGACCGTCGAGAAGACACCGCAGGAGATCGTCCACGACCTGTCCGGCCTTCTCGCGCTGACCGGTCCCTCCGTCATCGCCGTGGACCAGGTCGACACGCTGATCGCCCAGTCGTCGACCCGCACCGAGGGAGGGTCGACGGAGGACGCTGAGCACCGGAGAACGATCGAACGCGTCGCGGGGGGCCTGATGACCCTTCGTGAGGTGACCCGCCGCACCCTGACGGTCCTGTCCTGCCTCCCGCAGACATGGACGTTGATCGGAGAGCATGCCACCGACACCGTCCAGGACCGCTTCCGGACGACCCTGCCGCTGAGGACGATCCCGGATGCGGCGACCGGCATCGCGCTGGTGGAGAAGCGGTTCAGCGCGCAGTACGGCGCGATCGGGTTCACGCCCCCGTACCCGACGTGGCCGGTGAAGCCGGAGGCGTTCGAGGAGGCGTACCAGTACACCCCTCGCCAGTTGCTGATCCGGATCGACAAGCACGTCCGGTCGTGCCTGGCCACCGGGCAGGTCACGGAACTGGAACAGCTGACCGACTCCCGGCCCGGCGAGATCGTCCCCGTCAAACGACTCCCGGACCCGGAAACGAAAACGAACCCGGGACCTCGACCGGGACCGGACTTCAGCGCGCTCGACAAGCGGTTCGCGGAGTTGCGAAGGCTGGCGGACGTGATGGAGGCGCTGGACCCGATCACGGAGGACGTCGTGATGCCGGGGCTGCTGTCGGCCGGGCTGTCCGCCTGGATCTCCGAGCAGGGCGAGGACGGGCGCCTGTTCACCCAGGACCCGCCTCCGAGCACGAAGCCGCCCCTGCACGCCCGCCTGCGGCGGACACTGGACGAGGCGACGGAAAACGAGGCCCACTGGTGCTTCCGGGCCATCTCGGCGTCCCATCACATCGCCGCGCTCAACCGGCTGAAGGCCGCGTCCACGGCGGCCGGGCTCGACGAGCGGATACCCGCGCGAAAACTGTTCGTGCTCAGGAACCAGAGCTGGGCCAAGGGACCTGTCACCCAGGAGACCCTGGCCGCCTTCGAGCAGGCGGGAGGCCGTGTGCTGCGGATCGAGGAGGACGACCTCCAGATCTTCGCCGCACTCCGTGCCCTGATCGCCGACAACCCGCCGGACCTCCAGGCATGGCTCGTCGCTCGCAAGCCGACGAGCGAGGTGAAGCTGTTCGCCGAGGCACTGAGCGACGCGATCGTTCCGCATGTGCCCGCCGTCGGGAGTGGAAGGTCCTCGCGGACGACCCGGTCTCCGGATCGTCCCCGGCACACCGCCAATCCCGGCCGGCACCTGCTCCAGCGGCAGACCGTGCCACGACTCGAGCCGCTGCCGCCCGTAGAAGCGCCGTCTCCGGTGCCCGGCGATGCGCCGGCCCCCGCTGCCGGCGACGTGCCCGCCCCGGCCTTCGGCAGTGCTCCGTCCCCGTCGCTTGACAGCATCCCGGAGCCGGCCGGTGCGAGTGTGACGCTTGCCTACGGCGTTGACCTCGGCCCGGCCAATGCCGATGTGCAGGTCTGGCCACCGCTCCCCCTCCCCGAGGCATCGCCCGTGGAGGAGCCGTCAGCCGAGACCCTGACCCCTGCGGTGCTCTCCACGCAGGCACCGCCGATCGAGACGCCGTCCCCGGAGATGCCGTTCCCGGAGATGCTGCCCTCGGAGGCACCATCCGTGCAGGCACCACCGGTCGAGACGCCGTTCTCGGAGGTGCTGCCCTCCGAGGTGCTCTCCACGCAGACACCGCCGATCGAGACACCGTTCCCGGAGATGCTGCCCTCGGACGCACCGTCAGCCGAGACCCTGACCCCTGCGGTGCTCTCCACGCAGGCACCGCCGATCGAGACGCCGTCCCCGGAGATGCCGTTCCCGGAGATGCTGTCCCTGGAGACACCGTCCACGGAGACGGCGGTCTGGGAGATGCCGTTCCCGGAGATCCGGCCTGTGGAGGAACCTGCAGCGGAGGCACCGACCTTCGAGGAACCGGTCGCGGAGATGCCGTACCTCGAGGAACCGGTCGCGGAGATGCCGTACCTCGAGGTTCCGACTCTTGAGGTGCCGTACATCGGGGAGCCGGCCGGCAATAGCCCGCGCGGGCTGCTGCCGGCGGACGAGGCTGCCGCGCATCCGTACCTGACGATCGGGGCGGCGGCCTCGGACGGCCGGCCGGTACGGATTCCGTTGGAGGCCCTGCGCAAGCACGCGGCGATCTTCGCCGGTTCGGGCTCCGGCAAGACGGTGCTGATCCGCCGTCTCGTGGAGGAGTGCGCCCTTCAAGGAGTCTCGGCCATCGTCCTCGACGCGAACAACGACCTCGCGTTGCTCGGCGACCGGTGGCCGGAACCCCCCGCCGAGTGGGGCGAGGACGACGCGGCGAAGGCCGACGACTATCTCGCGAACACCGACGTGATGATCTGGACGCCGCGCAAGGAGTCGGGACGCCCGCTGAGCTTCCAGCCGCTGCCCGACTTCGCCGGCGTCGCCGACGACGCGGACGAGTTCAACGAGGCGGTGGACGCCGCGCTCGCCGCGCTCGTGCCCCGGGCTAAGCTGGAGGCCAAGACGGCCAAGGCCCATCTGGGCCAGGCGGTGCTCCGCGAGGCCGTCGCCCACTACGGACGGCGCGGCGGCACGGGGCTGGGCGGCCTGATCGCCCTGCTCGACGACCTGCCGGACGGCGTGAGCAGTCTCGAAGGCGCGGCGAGGCTCGCGACCGAGATGGCGCAGCATCTGAGGGCGGAGACGATCAGCGATCCGCTGTTCGCGGGGACCGGGACGCCCGTCGATCCCGGCGTCCTGCTGACGCCGCCGGATAGAAAGCGGGCCCGCGTTTCGGTGATCAGCCTCACCGGCATGGCCTCCGACGCTCAGCGGCAGGGCTTCGTCAACCAGCTGCAGATGGCGCTGTTCTCCTGGATCAAGCGGCATCCGGCCGGAGACCGGCCGCTCGGCGGGCTGTTCGTGATGGACGAGGCCCAGACGTTCGCGCCTTCCGGGGCGGCGACCGTGTGCACCCAGAGCACGCTCGCCCTCGCCGCCCAGGCCCGCAAGTACGGCCTCGGGCTGGTGTTCGCCACCCAGGCGCCCAAGGGCCTGCACAACCGGATCACCGGCAACGCCGCCACCCAGTTCTTCGGGCTGCTCAACGCGCCGGCCCAGATCACGGCGGCGCGGGAGCTGGCGAGGGCCAAGGGCGGCGACGTCCCCGACGTGTCGCGGCTGCGCTCCGGCCAGTTCTACGCGGCGTTCGAGGGCGGGTCCTTCACGAAGGTCCGTACGCCCCTGTGCCTGAGCCACCACCCGGCCAGCCCCCTGACGAGCGAGGAGGTCGTGGCCCGGGCGAACCGGTCCTGAGACCGTCGATCGTGCGGCGCCGGCTCCGCTTCCCGAGGCACCTGGGGGCCGGCGCCGCGCCGCACTCGCCGGTCCCGCCTTCGGCACGGTCAGGCGCCGGCGTCCGGGTCAGCCTGTCGCTCCTCCCGATCTCCGGGAGCGCGCACGGATTCTCCTACCGGCGGAAGGCGGCGGCGCCGGCCGCGGCGATCGCCACGGACAGCACCACGACGACCGTCAGCGCCCCCAGAGGGTTGCGGTGCCGTACGGGCGCGATCGCGCGCATGGCCGGCACGCGGTGGACCGCCGGCTTCGACGGCGACGGGGTGGGCCGTGGCGTCGCGCGAGGCCGGGGGGACGGCATCGCGGCGGGCGGCCTGGGCGCGGCCGCCACCCGATGAGGAGAGTGCCGAGGTGCCGGCCTTTCGGGCACCCGTGGCGGTGGTGGCGGCTCGGGGGACGGCGGCGGCTTCGGGGAGGGAGCGGGCTGCGGCACGGGCGGCGGCACGGGCGTCGGCGGCGTGCAGGCGGGCCCTCCGACGCCGACCTCGGCGTGCAGGCCGACGATCACGTTCACGTCGACGCAGACACCCACCCGCAGGCCCGGCCCGTCAGGATCGCCTACCTTGACGGCCGCCTTGGCGGTCGTCCGCACCATCCCTCCGGCTTCCGGCCGCTTCGACGCCGCCGTGTCGCCCGCCGTGTCGCCCGCCGTGGCCGCGCCCTGCCGGACGAGGGCGGCCGTACGGGCACCGGCGATCGCGGGGCGCTCGGGCCGCACCGGCGCGGAGAACGCGGCGGCCGGCATGACGCAGGTCAGCGCGGCGCAGGTGGAGACGACCGCGACGGCCACGCGCGGGCTCGCCGTCCTGCCCATGTCAGCGGCCCTCGGGGATCCGCTGGAACTCGTGCAGGGCGCCCACGAACGCGTCGGGCTTCACCGCCAGGCCACCGCTGAAGGGGTGGGAGATGTTCCAGACGAGGTAGACGCCGACGCCGAGCAGGACCGCCATCGCCATCATCGGCACGAGCGTGAGCCCCCGGGGCCGGGCCCCGGCCAGGAACGGGAAGACGACGACGATGACGCCCGTGAGGATCGTCAGCAGGAAGACGCCGGGAGGCAGCGTGGTCTCCGCGTCGGCCGCGCGCTGCCGGTGGGCGGCGAACAGGTCCGCCATCCGCTCCTGCACGGCGTCCCTGGCGTCGCGGGCCTCGTCGGTCGTGACCGGCAGTTCGCTCACGCGGGCACGCAGCGACTCCAGTCGCGCCGTGCCCTCGGCGCCGAGATGTCCGGCCGCCATCTGCGGCCACTCGTCGTCGATCACGTATCTCGCGTACTCCCGCAGTCCCTCGCGCACCTGGGCGGCGTCGGGGGCGGGGAGCGGCGCGGCGGCCCAGTAGGCCTCCACGAGGGCCTGGGTCTCCGCGTAGGTGTTCTGCCGGGCGGAGTCGGCCGAGGTCCACGGCACGACGATCGCGATGGCGAACACGAGCAGGAACAGCGAGGAGAGCATCGACCCGGCGTGCCCGGCGGACGCGCCGCCGGGATCGCGATCGTCGGTGCCCCGGCCCAGCGCACGGAACAGAAGGGCCGCCACGGCCACCAGCCCGACGGCCGCTGCGACCGCGAGTACGCCTAAGAGCATGGCATCTCCACAGACACTTTGCTGATTACTTGTGGTGACATGACTATCACAACAAGTAATCATTGACCAGCGAAGACGGGCAAATGACGGCGCGGCCTGCCCCACGAGCGGCAACGGGCCGTGGCAGGATCGGCGCGGAGGTGAGCGCATGCGCGTCGTGATCGCGGGTGGACACGGGAAGATCGCCCTTCGGCTGGCACGCCTGCTGAGCGATCGGGGCGACGCCCCGGTGGGGCTGATCCGCAACCCGGACCAGGTCGCGGACGTGGAGGCGACCGGCGCCGAGGCGGTGCCGTGCGATCTGGAGCGGACCACACCGGAGGATGTGGCCGAGATCCTGCTGGGAGCCGGAGCCGTCGTCTTCGCCGCCGGAGCGGGACCCGGCAGCGGCGCCGCGCGCAAGTTCACGGTGGATCAGGGCGCCTCGGTGCTGCTCGCCGAAGCGGCGGAACGAGCCGGGGTGTCCCGCTTCATCCAGATCTCCTCAATGGGCGCGGGATCGCCGCCCGCGCCGGGGCGCGACGAGGTCTGGGCGGCCTACATCACCGCCAAGACGGCGGCCGAGGAGGACCTGCGCGCCCGCCCGCTCGACTGGACGATCCTGCGGCCGGGGCGGCTCACGGACGAGCCGGGGACCGGCCTGGTGACGCTGGCCGACCCACCGCTTCCCTCCGGGGCGGTGCCGCGCGACGACGTCGCCGCCGTGATCGCCGCGCTGATCGACGCGCCGGAGACGCGGCATCGCGTCCTCGAACTCATCGGCGGGGCCGTGCCCGTCGCCGAGGCCGTACGCCTCGTGCTGATGCGGTGACGAGCGGGATCCGCGTGAGACCATTATCCTCGCCGTCCGCTACGGCAAGAGGGTCTAAATACCCAATCGGGCACTAAGTCATCTCGTTACGGAAAAATCCCGAAAACGGGGGTTGCAGACCTTGACGCCCATTTGGGGGTGACGAAGACTTCCTTCGACCTCGCGTGATCCACTCCGGGCCGGCCCCCCTCGCCCGGAAGGCACGCCAGATGGAGGAAACCCGATGAGGAGCTCTCCCCGCAGGGCGCGACGCTACGCCGCCGCGCTCGCACTCCCCTTGGCGCTCACCCTGAACGCCCTCCCGGCGCTCGCCGATCCCTCTCCTGATCCGGCCCCGCCCGACCGGGCGTCCAGCACCGCACAGAACGGCGTCGCGCTGATGCGCATCGTCGTCCCTGACCAGTCGGCGGTGGACAGGCTGTCCTCCATGGGCGTCGACCTGGCCGAATACAGCAAGCCGGTGGACGGCGGCATCGAGGTGCACGCCGTGCTCAGCCCCGAGGAGGCCCGAGGCCTGCGCGACCAGGGCTTCGACGTCCGCGACTCCATATCGGACCAGAGCGACTACGCGGCGAACGTGGCCGAACGGCGGCAGGCGCTCGCCGCCGCGGCCGCCGACGCGGCGGAGACCGACACGCTCACGCCGCTGCGCGCCGAGTGGTTCACCAGCCTCGACAACCAGCGGTTCCTGTCGGTCGAGGTGAAGACGAGCGCGACGGACGCTCAGACCGTCCTCACCGCCACCTGGGACAGCGGCTCCGGCACCGCCCCCGACTCCGGCGGCACGGCGACGATGTCCCGCTTCACCGACGCCGGGCAGTACATGTACCACCGGTTCAGCTCGCCGCTGCCGATCACGGAGGCCCCCACCCAGGTCACGATCACCAGCAACCGGGGCGGCTCGATCACCGTGCCGGTGACCAAGTGGCTGGGCGAGCCGCGTAAGACGCCGACCAAGCACTACGTGCAGGACTTCGTCGACCACTACATGGACCCCACCGAGGTCACCAGCCGGATCGTGTGGCTGTCCAAGCAGTTCCCTAAGATCTCGGAGGTCATCGACCTCCCGTACAAGACGAACGGCTACCGCCGCCAGGCGCAGGCGCAGTTCGGCACGGGCTCGGGGAGCGCGCTGGCGAGCACGTTCTACGTGACGTCCAAGGCGTACGGAAGCGAGGGCGGCAACGACGTCAGCGTCGCGCTGGTGAACCCCGGGACCGCTTCGGCCCCGCTCTCGGTCGCCGTCAACGGCAAGGACGTCGTGGTCAACCTGGCCACGGACGCCTCCGGCGCGGTCGGCAGCACGGCCGCCCAGGTGGTCGCCGCGCTGAACGGCGACTCCGCCGCCTCGGCGCTGCTGACCGCCGCCCTCTACCGGACCGGCACGGGCACCGGAGTGGTGGCCGCGGCTCCGGCGACGAAGCTGACCGACAACCTGAAGGCGCCGGCGAGCGTCTCGCGTCAGCCGTTCCAGATGAAGGCGCTGCGCATCGGCAAGAGCCGGGACGGCTCGAAGACGGGAGTGTTCCTCTACTGCCAGGAGCACGCCCGCGAGTGGGTGACCCCGCTCACCTGTGTGGAGACCGCCGAGCGGCTGCTGCGCAACTACGCGCTCGACGCGGACACCAAGAAACTGGTGAACAACCTCGACATCTTCATCGTGCCGACGATGAACCCCGACGGCGCCCACTACTCGATGTACGACTACAACATGCAGCGCAGGAACATGGTCAACTACTGCGCTGCCGACGGGTCGGACCCGGGGCGGCGCAACTCCTGGGGCGTCGACCTCAACCGCAACTTCTCGGTGGGCAGCGTCTACGACGGATACAACGGCGGCTCGACCACCTGCACCAGCGACACCTACGCCGGGCCTGCCGAGCTGTCGGAGCCGGAGACGCGCAACGAGGTGTGGCTCACGGAGAAGTTCCCGAACATCAAGTTCGCGATGAACACCCACTCCTACGGCGGCTACTTCATGTGGCCTCCCGGGGCGTACAAGACCGCCGGGCGGGAGGCGCTGCCGCGGCCGGACCTCGGCACCGAGCAATACTTCTGGAACGCCTCCAACCACATCCTGTCCGCCGTCCAGGGCCGGCGTGGCACGGCGATCTGGCCGGGACGCACCGGCCCGGTGATCGACGTGCTCTACTCCGCGGCCGGCAACAGCGCCGACGAGTTCTGGTACAACAAGGGCATCATCGGCTGGGACTTCGAGGTCGGCGCGGACGTCTACGACCCGGCGGCCAAGCAGTACCGCGCGGTCGGCTTCCAGCCTCCGTTCGAGGAGGGCCACGAGGAGGCGATGGAGTTCTCCAACGGCCAGATCGGCATCCTCGAGGTCGCCCAGATGTACCAGAAGGACAAGCAGAAGCCCGAGTCGAAACTCGTGGTGGCGGGCGAGACCGACGGCTCGACGACGTTCACCTTCACCGTGGACGAGCCGGCGAACGTGTACTACACCCTCGACGGCAGCCGGCCGACGCTGAGCTCGCCCAAGCTGACCTCTTCGGGCATGCGTGAGGGCGCCGCGAAGATCTCGGTCGACAAGACCACCGAGGTGCACTGGTTCGCCATGGACCTCGCGGGCAACACCGAGAACGGCTACAAGCCGGACGGCAACGGCAAGAAGTACAACACGCAGACCGTCACGGTCCGCGAGGCTCCGGTGCTCCCGCTGACCGTGACCGCCTCGTCCCGTTGCATCGGCACCTCGGCGTACGTCGCGGTGACGGCCGTCAACGACTCGGACGCGCCGGCGACCGTGACGCTGAACACCCCGTACGGCACCAAGACGGTGGCCGACGTGGCTCCGGGCAAGCAGGCCTACCAGTCCTTCAACACCCGGGCCGCCCAGGTCGACGCCGGCAAGGTCACCGTGACCGGCACCGGGACGATCGGCGGCAAGCAGGTCACCACGTCCTACGACGCCGCCTACACCGCGGCCGGCTGCCGCTGAGCGGCTTACACCGCGGTCAGCCGCCGATTTGGCACAACCGGGGCCGGCCCGCCGAACGGCGGGCGGCCCCGCCCCCCATAAATGGAGCGAACATGAAAATCAACAGGACCACCCAGCTGCTCGCCGCGGCCGTGCTCGGCCTCGCGCTCTCCGGGGCCGCGCTGGCCGGTCCCGCGCTGGCCGACGACAACCCCGGCAGCGGCATCGACGTGTCGGTGAAGATCGAGCCCATCACCACGCCCGGTCAGCTGTCGATGACGGTGGCCGACAACAACGGGGTGTCCCTCACCGAGAACGGTTCCGACGCCGCCGCCCGTCAGTTCACCGGCACGCTGCCGACGGTCACGGTGTCCGACACCCGCAACCCCGAGGACATCCCCGCCGGTGAGTTCTGGGCGGTCGTGGGCCAGTCGAGCCAGTTCGTCGCGACCGACGACCCGGCCAAGACCATCGGCCCGCAGTACCTGGGATGGAAGCCGCGTCTGCTGAGCGACTCCTCCACCGGGGCGGTGTCGGCCGGTGAGCCGGTCTCCAGTGTCATCTCCGACGGCACCGGAGCCCCCGAGGTGGGTCTGCAGGGTCAGGAGCTGCTGGTGTCGACCGCCAACTCCTCCGACGAGATCGGCACCTCGAAGGTCAACGCCGACCTCGCCCTGCGCACCCCGGTCGACGTCGCCGCCGGCGAGTACCACTCCACCCTGACCCTCTCGCTGTTCAACCAGACCTGACCCGAAGGCGGGACACCACCGCTGTGAACGTCCGGACCGTGTGCGTATCCGGCCCACGGTCCGGCGTCGCCGCCGGAGCCACCTCCGTCGTTCCCGTGAGGTCTCGATCCCGCGGCGGTCACCGCGCCGCGGGCATGGTCTCCGGCCGGATGCGGGTCCAGAACGTATTCGTGCCGCGTACCGGACAAGGTGACTCAGGGTTAGGAAATCCTGACTTAGCGGATCGTTGACCGGGCGGTCAATCAGGCAGACCGTCGGGTCATAGGTCACCTCTCCCGTACGGAGGCACGGATGGATCTCACGAGATCGTTGTCCGACATCGTCGCCCTCGTCGCCGGTCTGGTCGCGGTGCTCGCGCCGTTCTTCTGGGCCGACGCCCAGGGGGCCACGCAGCCACTGCTCGTCCTCGGCGCCCTGCTCGTCGTATCCGCCCTGTGGTCCATCCTGGGTGCGGGCGGCGCCAGCTCGTGGGTGACCGCGGCGTTCGGCGCCCTGCTGTTCGTCTCTCCCTGGGCGTTCGGCTTCGACGGCGACGCCGCCTCGGCGTGGACCGCCTGGATCACCGGCGCCGTCACCGTCGTCGTCGGCCTGCTGACCGTCCTGCAGGTGCGCGGCCGGACGACTGTCGCCACCTGACCCCACCGGCCCTCGGCCACCCGCTCCGACCCGCGCCCCACCTACCCCGTGCGGCCCCGCCGCCCGTCGCCTCTCCCGGCGACCGGCGGCGGGGCCGCACGCGTTTCCGGCCCTTCCTGGTCAACAGGGCGTGGACAGGGGGCCTCGCCTGCGCCCGGACCAGAGTCGCGCCTATCACCCCTTAGGCGATATGTCGCCCCTTGACTTTGGCGCGATCTCCGCTCAATCTGTTGCGCATAGCGCTTCCTGTTCCACTTTACGAAACTGGAACCTTCGGATGATTCCTGCGTGTCCCCTCGCCGCCCTGCCCAGGGGCGAGGCCCTCCGAATCGAGACAGATCCCCCGATCGCCGTCTTCCACACCGAGGACGGCGAACTGTACGCGGTGGACGACACCTGTACGCACCAGGACGCGTCGCTGGCGGACGGGTGGCTGGAAGGATGCGAGGTGGAGTGCCCCCTGCACGCGTCGCGCTTCGACCTGCGCACGGGCCGGGTGGACGCTCCCCCCGCGAAGCTGCCGGTGCGGACCCACCAGGTGGTGGTCCAGGACGAGACCGTCTACGTCGTGCCGTCGGAGCTGCCGCCGAACCTCCCGCCCGGCGTCCGCACCGGGTCGGCCTAGACGTCGTGAGGGTGCCGTGAAATCCGTCGCCATCGTCGGCGCGTCGCTCGCCGGGCTGTCGGCGGCCCGCGCGCTGCGCGCCCAGGGGTTCGGCGGGCGCCTGATGATCGTCGGGACGGAAGCGCACCGCCCCTACGACCGGCCCCCGCTGTCGAAGGAGTTCCTCGCGGGCCAGATGACGACGGCCGACCTCGCGCTGGAGGCCGACGGCGAGGACCTCGACGCCGAGTGGCGCCTGGGCGTCGCCGCCACCGCACTGGAACAGGGCGAACCGCTGCGGATCACGCTCGCCGACGGCTCCGTGGTCGAGGCCGACGGCGTGGTGATCGCCACCGGTGCGATCGCCCGCACCCTCGGGACCGGTATCGGGGACAGCCTCGCCGGGGTCCACACGGTGCGCACGATCGAGGACGCGTCGGCCCTACGGGCCGATCTCGACGCCGCGCGGCGGCTCGTGGTGATCGGGGCGGGCTTCATCGGCGCCGAGGTCGCCTGCGTCGCCCGCACGCTCGGCCTCGACGTGACGATCGTCGAGGCGGCGCCCGCGCCGTTCGCCCGCGCGCTCGGGCCCGAGATGGGCGCCGCGCTCGCCGGGCTCCACGAGGACCACGGGGTGCGCCTGATCTGCGGCGCCGCCGTACACGCCCTGACCGGAGACGGCCGCATCGACGGGGTGCTGCTGGAGGACGAGCGCCGCCTGGACGCCGACGTGGTGCTCGTCGGCATCGGCGCGCGGCCGGCGGTGGACTGGCTCGACGGCAGCGGGGTGAAGATCGGCGACAGCGTCGTCTGCGACAGCGGCGGTGCGACGAGCGTGCCGGGAGTCGTCGCGGTCGGCGACTGCGCCGCCTGGTTCGACCCCGCCCTCGGCGTCCACCTGCGCGTGGAGCACTGGACGGGCGCGGCCCGGCGTCCGGCGACGGCCGCGCGGACGCTGCTGTCCGGCGGCGCCGCCGTGCCGGACGGCCTCGCACCGCCCTACCTGTGGTCCGACCAGTACGGCATGCGCGTGCAGTTCGCCGGGCACACGCTGCCGGGAGACGAGGTGAGCGTCGAGGAGGGCGACCTCGCGTCCCGCCGCTTCCTGGCCGTCTATCGCCGGGAGGGCCGGACGGTCGCGGTGCTCGGTATCGATCAGCCGCGCTCGTTCACCCGGTGGCGCCGCCGCGTGAACGAGCCCGCCGGCGCGCGATGAGCGCCGTCGCGTCCCGTGGCCCCGGTCATCCCGCGTGGCCGAGACGGTGACTGATGTCGTCGGCGCCCGCGACGAGCACGGGCGCGAGCTCGCGCATGCGCTCCTCACTGAATCGGTAGGCCGGTCCGGAGGCGCTGACGGCGGCCACCACCTCGCCCTCGTACGAGCGGATGGGCGCGGCGATGGCGTTCAGCCCGATCTCGTACTCCTCCACCGTGACCGCGAAGCCCCGTCGCGCCGCCTCGTCGAGCTGCCTGCGCAGTTCATCGGCGTCGGTCACGGTGGCGGGCGTGAACCGCTCCAGCCCGGCGGCGGCGATGAGCCGTTCCCTGTGCCGCTCGTCGAGATGGGCGAGGAGCACCTTGCCGCTGGACGTGGCGTGCAGGGGGTGGGCTGGCCGACCCAGTTGTGCGCGGTCACGGCCGCCCGGCCGCGCACCTGGTCGAGGTTGATCGCGTAGTGGGACCGTGCAACGGCGATGTTGACGGTCTCGCCGATCTCCTCGGCGAGACGCCGGCACACCGGGCGGCTCTGCTGGACGAGGTCGAGCCGCGCGGCCACTCCGGCGGCCAGCCGGACGACGCCGAAGCCGAGGCGATACTTGCCGCGGTCCTCCGCCTGCTCCGCGAGGCCGCGCGCCTCCAGGGCGCCGAGCAGCCGGAACGCGGTGGACTTGTGGACGCCGATCTCCGCGGCGACCTCGCTCACACCGGCCTCGCCCCGCTGGGAGAGGATCTCCAGGATCGTCACGGCCCGGTCCACCGACTGGACGCCGCCGCTGCCTTCGGGCCGTGCGGCGGTCTCGTCGGCCCCCGCGGGCTCGGGGTCCGATCCATGACGTTGCGGATGCCGCACTCGATTGCGCATATCAATATCATCCTGCCCGGGAGGCGGACATGTATGACTTTGTCATCGTCGGTGGTGGATCCGCGGGGAGCGCTCTCGCGAACCGGCTGTCGGCCGACCCCGCGAACCGCGTGCTCGTGCTGGAGGCGGGCCGTCCCGACTACCTGTGGGACGTGTTCATCCACATGCCGGCCGCGCTGATGTTCCCGATCGGGAGCCGGTTCTACGACTGGAAGTACGAGTCCGAGCCCGAGCCGCACATGCACGGGCGGCGGATCTACCACGCCCGGGGGAAGGTGCTCGGCGGGTCGAGCAGCATCAACGGCATGATCTTCCAGCGCGGCAACCCCATGGACTACGAGCGCTGGGGCGCCGATCCGGGCATGGAGACCTGGGACTTCGCGCACTGCCTGCCGTACTTCAAGCGGATGGAGAACTGCCTGGCGGCCGACGACGCCGACCGCATGCGCGGGCACGACGGGCCGCTGGTGCTGGAGCGCGGCCCGGCCAGGAATCCGCTGTTCGGGGCCTTCTTCAAGGCCGTGCAGCAGGCGGGCTACCCGCTGACCGACGACGTGAACGGCTACCGCCAGGAGGGCTTCGCGCCGTTCGATCGCAACGTGCGGCGCGGGCGGCGCCTGTCGGCCGCCCGGGCGTACCTCCACCCGGTCATGGACCGCCCGAACCTGACCGTCAAGACCCGCGTGTTCGTCACGAAGATCCTGTTCGAGGGCAAGCGCGCGGTCGGCGTCGAGTTCGACGGCAAGCGGGTGCGGGCCGGCGAGGTCATCCTCTGCGGCGGCGCCATCAACTCCCCGCAGCTCCTGCAACTGTCCGGCGTGGGCGACGCCGACCACCTGAAGGCGCACGGCGTCGACGTGGTCCACGACCTGCCCGGCGTCGGCGCGAACCTCCAGGACCATCTGGAGGTCTACGTCCAGTACGCCTGCAAGCAGCCGGTCTCGATGCAGCCCGCGATGAAGTGGCGCAACCGGCCGATCGTCGGCGCCCAGTGGCTGTTCCTGCGCAAGGGCCCCGGTGCGACCAACCACTTCGAGGCCGGCGGCTTCGTGCGCGGCAACGACGACGTCGATTACCCCAACCTGATGTTCCACTTCCTGCCCGTCGCCGTGCGGTACGACGGCTCGGCCCCGGCCGGCGGGCACGGCTACCAGGTGCACATCGGGCCGATGTACTCCGACGCCCGCGGCACGGTGAAGATCAAGAGTGCCGACCCCCGGGTGAAGCCCGCGCTGCGGTTCAACTACCTGTCCACCGAGCAGGACCGCCGCGAGTGGGTCGAGGCCGTACGGGTGGCCCGCGAGATCCTCAACCAGCCCGCGCTGGACGCGTTCAACGGCGGCGAGCTGTCCCCGGGCCGGGAGGTCGAGACCGACGAGCAGATCCTCGACTGGGTGGCCAGGGACGGCGAGACCGCCCTGCACCCCTCCTGCACGGCGAAGATGGGCGTGGACGAGATGTCCGTGGTCGACCCGCTGACCATGGGGGTGCACGGCCTGGAGGGCCTGCGGGTCGTCGACGCCTCGGTCATGCCGTACGTCACCAACGGCAACATCTACGCCCCGGTGATGATGGTCGCGGAGAAGGCGGCCGACCTGATCCTCGGCAACACTCCCCTGCCTGCCGAGCACGTGGAGTTCTACCGCCACACGGCGAGCAAGTAGGGGTGACATGAAGGACCTGTACATCGGCGGGCAGTGGCGCGACGCGGCCGAGGGCGGCCGGCGGGAGATCCGCTGCCCGGCCGACGAGGAGCACGTGGCCACCGTGGCGGAGGCCGGCCGCGCCGACACGGAGGCGGCGATCGCGGCGGCCCGCCGCGCCTTCGACGAGGGCCCCTGGCCGCGCACGCCCGAGCGCGAGCGCGGCGCGCTGCTGCTGCGCGTGGCCGCTCTGCTGCAGCGGGACAAGGCCGAGATCGCGCGGGCGGAGTCTCTGGACACCGGCAAACGCCTGGTGGAGAGCGAGTACGACGTCGACGACGTGGTCGCCTGTTTCCGCTATTTCGGCGGCATCGCCGGGACCGACGCCGGACGGGTGGTCGACACCGGCCGCGCCGACGCGATCAGCCGCGTGGTCTACGAGCCGGTCGGGGTCTGCGGTCTGATCACGCCGTGGAACTACCCGCTGCTGCAGGCCGCGTGGAAGGTGGCGCCCGCGCTGGTGGCCGGGAACACCTTCGTGCTCAAGCCGAGCGAGCTGACGCCGTCCACGGCGATCATGCTGATGCGGCTGCTGGAGGAGGCGGGGCTGCCGCAGGGCGTGGGCAATCTGGTGCTCGGGGCCGGCGCGGAGGCGGGGGCGCCGCTGGCCGAGCACCCCGGGGTGGACCTGGTGTCGTTCACCGGCGGCCTGGCGACCGGACGGTGGATCATGGCCGCCGCCGCGCGGACGGTCAAGCGCGTCGCCCTGGAGCTGGGCGGCAAGAACCCGAACATCGTGTTCGCCGACGCCGACGTCGACACCGCGGTCGACTTCGCGCTGACGGCCGTCTTCCTGCATTCGGGCCAGGTCTGCTCGGCCGGCGCCCGGCTGCTGGTGGAGGACTCCGTCCACGACGCGTTCGTGGACGAGGTCGTACGGCGGGCCGAGCGCATCAGGCTGGGCGGGCCGTTCGACCCCGAGGCCGAGACCGGCCCGCTGATCTCCGCCGGCCACCTGGCCAAGGTCGAGGCGTACGTCGAGGCGGGCGTCGCCGAGGGCGCGAAACTGCGCTGCGGCGGCCAGCGGGTGGACGGCAAGGGCCACTTCTACCGGCCGACCGTGCTGGACGACTGCCACCGGGAGATGCGGGTGGTCCGCGAGGAGTCGTTCGGGCCGGTGCTGACGGTCGAGCGGTTCTCGGGCGAGGACGAGGCCGTCGCGCTGGGCAACGACACCGACTTCGGCCTGGCCGGCGCGGTGTGGACGACGGACGCGGGCAAGGCGCAGCGGGTGGCCGCGCGGCTACGGCACGGCACGGTGTGGATCAACGACTACCACCCGTATGTGCCGCAGGCGGAGTGGGGCGGGTTCAAGCAGTCCGGCGTCGGGCGGGAGCTCGGCCCGACCGGTCTCAACGAGTACCGCGAGATCAAGCACGTCTGGCAGAACACCGATCCCCGCCCGCAGCACTGGTTCCGCCCCTGAATCAGGCGTCCCGCCCGTACGCGGCGAGGAACTTCCCGATGCGCACGTCCATCTCGGGGGGTGCCGCGAGGGGAAGGGTGTGATGGGTGGCCCCGGGCAGCACGGCCGTCTCCACGCGGGGCAGGAGCGCCGCGGCGGAGGCGGCCACCCGGCCGATGTCGTGCGCTCTGCTGTGCTCGGCCAGGAGGAGCAGCACCGGGAGCCGCAGCGCGCGCAGCGTCTCCGGGCCGGGGCGCGGCCCGGTCAGTGGCCGGGCGGCCGGGAAGTCCGCGGCACGGTCGTAGAGGCGGAGCCACGTCTCGTCCAGCGCCGCGCCCCGGGTCTCCCAGTCGAGGAACGCGCGGCGTCGCCGTACGGTCGGGCGTAGCAGCATCGGCAGGGCGCGCAGCAGGTAGCGGCGGGAGAAGCCGGTGAAGCAGTTGGTCGGGTCGGCCAGCACCAGCGCCCTCACCCTGCCGGGCGCGTGCGCCGCGTAGTGCAGCGCGCTCCACGCCCCGTAGGAGTGGCCGCACAGGGAAACCGACGAGGCGCCGAGCCCGTCGAGCACGGCGTCGAGCCAGGCCGTCATGTCGTCGAGCGCGCGGATCGCGCGCTCGCCCGCGACGCTGCGACCCGCCTCGCCGACGGTGTCGACCGCGTGCACCCGGTATGCCGCGCCGAGCGCCGTCGCCGTGGCGGACCAGACGGTCGAGGTGGTCCCGCCGCCGTGCAGGAGGACGACCGGCGGCGCGTCCGCGGGCCCGACGGAGTTGACGTGGGTCGTGCCGTAGGGCGTGCGGATCTCGGCCTGCTCTGTTGCGGCGGGCCAGCGCGCCGCCAGAACCGCGTCGTAGGCCGAGAGAAACGCGTCGTCGGTGCTCTCCACGACCGCCTCCAAAATAAACTCGCTGAGCGATAATCTCGTTGAACGAGATAATAGGAGGTTCCATGTCGATCCGCGGACACGAAGGCCCGGAGATGGAGATCTTCCATCTGCTGCGGGCGGTCGCGGTGGAGTACGGCCTGCGCCAGGCCGACTTCGCGGCCGGGCACGGCATGCACGTCACCGACGTGCGGGCGCTCATCTGCCTGCTGGACGCGGAGCGGGCCGGCACCGGCGCCACCGCGGGGTTCCTCGGCGCGGGCCTCGGCCTGAACTCGGCCGGCACCACGGCGGTGATCGACCGCCTCGAACGGCTCGGCCTGGTCAGCCGGGTCCGCGACGCAAAGGACCGGCGCCGGGTCCTGCTCAAAGTCGAGGATCGCGCCAAAGAGCTGGGGTGGAGCCATTTCGGCCCGCTCATCGACAGGACGGTCGGGGTTCTGTCCGGTTTCGACGAACGGCAGACGGCCGCCGTGCGGCTCTTCCTCACCACGGCGCTGGACGCGTTGACGGCGCGGGGCCGATGACCCGGTGCGGGGAGCATGCTGGGGGCATGGAGGTGTCCGTGCGCTTCGCGCCCGAGCTGTGGATCTTCCTTGCGCCGCGCAACCGGCGGCCCGAGGTGCGCCTGCCGTACGACGGGACGTCCTCGCTCGGCCACGTGATCGAGTCGGCCGGCGTTCCGCTGACCGAGGCCGGCGACCTGACCGCCGGGGGCCGTCCGGTCGTGCCGGCGTACCGGCCGGGCCCGGACGAGGTGGTGGAGGTGCGGCCGGTGCGCAGGCCGCAGACGGTGGCGGACTGCCGGTTCGTCCTCGACGTCCACCTGGGCACGCTGGCACGGCGGCTGCGCCTGGTCGGGCTGGACACGGCTTATCACAACGACATGGACGACGACGCCCTGATCGAGCAGGCCAACGCCGAGGACCGGGTGCTGCTCACCCAGGACCGCGGCATCCTGCGGCGCCGATCGCTGCGGCTCGGCGCGTACGTGCGCGGCGCCCGGCCCGACGACCAGTTCCTCGACGTGCTCGACCGCTTCCGGCCGCCGCTCGCCCCCTGGACCCGCTGCACGGCCTGCAACGGGCGGCTCGCGCCGGTCGGCAAGGCCGAGGTGGAGGATTCGCTGGAGCCCGGCACCCGGCGCAGCTACGACGAGTTCGCCCGCTGCCTCGCCTGCGGCCGGATCTACTGGCACGGCGCCCACGGCGGCAACCTGTCCGCCGTCGTCGACCGCGCCCTCTCGTTCATCTCGCTCGCCGGTTGAGTCTCCTCCAAGGGGAGACGAGAGGGTGGGGGCATGGACGGCACGCTCTACTCGATCGGCGAACTGGCCCGGCGTACCGGATTGACGGTCAAGGCGATCCGGTTCTACTCCGACCGCGGGATCGTGCCGCCGACCGGCCGCAGCCCGGCCGGCTACCGCCTCTACGACACCGGCGCCGTCGCCCGGCTGGACCTCGTACGGACGCTGCGCGACCTGGGCGTCGGCCTTCCCGCCATCCGGAAGGTCGTGAACGAGGAGCTCTCGCTGACCCAGGTCGCGGCGGCGCACGCCGAGGCGCTCGCGGTGCAGATCCGGGTGCTGCGCCTGCGGCGCGCGGTGGCGACGGCGGTGGCGCGGCGCGGCTCCACCACGAAGGAGATGGATCTCATGCACAGACTTGCCCGGCTGTCCGAGGACGAGCGACGACGCCTGATCGACGGCTTTCTCGACACGGCCTTCGGCGGACTGGACGCCGACCTCGCGGGAATCAGGCGCACGATGACCCCCGAACTGCCGGACGACCCCGCGGACGAGCAGATCGACGCGTGGATCGAACTGGCCGAGCTGGCCGCCGATCCGGAGTTCGGCGCGTTCATGCGGCGCGTCGCGGAGCAGCATCTGGCCGACCGCGCTCCTCGCAGCGTCCCGCGCCCCCACGCGGTCGCGATCGTCCGCGACCAGGTCACCCCCGCCCTCGCCGCGGGCGTCGGCAGCGCCTCCCCGCGGGCCGGCACGATCGTCGCCGCCGTCACCGCGCGATACGCCGACCTCTGCGGCCGGCCGGACGACGCCGCCCTCCGACGCCGGCTGCTGACCCTGCTGGAGACCGCCCGCGACCCGCGCCGCCAGACGTACGTCCGGCTTCTCGCGGTGGTCAACGGCTGGCCGCCCCCGGACGACCCCACCCCCGCCCTCGCCTGGTTCGCCGACGCCGTGCGCGCTCACGCTTCGTGAGACGCGCCCCGGCCCCTTCTGCAAAGATCACTTCGACTTGCCCCCGCGTGCTCCGGAGTGTCCGCCATGACCGCTGGCCGCTCAGCCCCCGCTGAGGTGTTCTCCCACTATCGGGAGCTGCTGAGCGAAGAGCCGTGGCTGGAGACGGCCGTGTGCTGGACGGTCGTCGTCCCGCACGACCACCGGCCGTTCTCCGTCGCCGACATCGGAGCCCGGGTGAGCGGCGGAAGCCCGCACGGCGCGCACGGGGCCGCACCGCTGGAGGCGCTCCCCTACTACGACGGGGGCAGTCCGATGTCGGCGGCGCCCGCGGGCTCGGCTGTGATGCTGTTCGAGAACAACGGCTTCCTGGGCAGCCTGCCCGAGGTCCTGCGCCGGCTCAGTCGTGACGGCCGGGTGTGCGGCGTCTACTGGAACGTGGAGGGGAACAACAAGCTCAGTTACGCGGCCGACGGACGGGTGCTGGTCTCCCTCGACGCGATGTTCAGCGAGGAGTGGGACGACGACGACTTCGCAGGACTGGAGCCGGAGCTGCGCGTCATGACCGAACTGCTGGCCGGGGACGAGGAGGACTGGCAGGCCGGCGCGATGACCGTGGTCGAGTTGGTGACGGGTGTGCGGCTCACCGCCGAATGGCTCGCCGGGGCGCATCCCTACCTCACCTTCCAGTGGCCCGTGGCGACGGAGCCGCCCTCGCCCGAGGAACTCGCCGAATACCGGAACGACCCGGAGGTGAAGCTGAGGGACGCGGTGCGGGCCGCGCCGCAGTCGCGGCAGTTCGCCGCTCTCGCGCACGTGGCAGAGCTGCTCGCCGACCGGTTCCGCCTGGGCGAGTTCCCCGTCGTACGGGACGTCCTAGCCGACCTCGCATCCGGGCGGTGCGCGGGGGAGCAGCGGGTCGTGGAACTGCGTGAGCGGCTCGTGGCGCCGCTGGCCCGGGAGTTCCACGACGGCGATGACAGCGATGACGACGCGGACGACATGTCGTTCGAGCAGGACCCGGCGTGGCAGCGGATGCAGGCGGGGATCGCCCTGCAGATCGCCGCACGCGGTCCGGAGGGCACCACCCCGGCGTTCGACCCGCTCATGGTGTTCGACGCCTACCACCACGCCGGTCTGGCCCTGGGCGACGACTGGCCGGCGGTCCGCGAGACCGTCCGTGCGATCCTGTCCGGCGCGGTCGCCTAACGGTGCCGTCCGTGGCTACGCGTCGTCGTCGGCGTCGTCGATCGGGCGGCCGAACGTGACCGCGTCGCGTACGGCCGCCGGCACGGTGGAGCGAAGAGGCGCATCGGGGCGCAGGCCGAGCGCGTCGTTGACCGTCGAGAACGCCACGCGGAGCGCCACGAACACGGTGATCGCGAAGATCTGGGCATCGTCGAAACCGGCGTCGCGCAGCTCCTGCACATCCGCCGCGGTGGTGCCGTTGGGGTCGCGCGCCACCTTACGGGCCCACGCGGCCATGGCCCGCTCGCTGTCGCTCAGGCGGTCGTCGACGCCTGCGAGCACCCCGGCGGCGGTCCGCGCGTCGCTCGCCTCGGCCAGCCTGCCTCCCCACACGAGTGAGCAGTAGGAGTCGCCGAACGCCGACGCGCACGCGGTCACGAGGACGGACCGCTGACGCAGGCTGAGGCGGTCCCCATCGTTCACCTGCCGCAGCAGGGCGAACAGCCCGGTCACCGTCGCCGGCTGATAGGCCCACAGGCGTGAGACGCCCATCACGTACCCCACATCGGCGATGTCCTCGTCGAAGAGCCGCCGGGCCTCGGCGGTGACGTCGGGGACACCAAGGAAACCGATCCTGTCCGTGGTCTTCACTTCATCGATCGCCGGCTCGTTCACGCCACCAGCGTCGCCGTCCGCCGGCGCCGGGTCATCCGTGCGATGCACGGATCCTTCCACGGACGCGGTCTCCGTGCCGCGTCGTATCGCCGAGCGCCCCTGCCGAAGGACAATGCCTGCATGAGGCACCATGGGGGCGGCCTGCCCGATCGGCTGGCCCGCGCCGGTGTCACCGAGCGCGAGGCCGAGATTCTCTGGGCGGTCGCCGAGCGGTTGCGCAACCGCGAGATCGCCGAGCGGCTGCACATCTCGGTGCGCACCGTGGAGAGTCACATCGCCGCCCTGCTGCGCAAGCTCGGCGCCCCGGACCGGGCGGCGCTGGCGGAGACCGGTATGCGACTGCGACGTGCCGACCGCGCGGGCACCGCTCTTCCCGCGCCCCTGACCAGCCTCGTCGGCCGGACCGGCGAGACGAGCGAGCTCGTCGCGCTGCTCGGCTCCCATCGCCTGGTCACGCTCATCGGCCCGGGCGGCGTGGGCAAGACCCGGCTCGCGCTGCATGTGGCCACGGCCCACGCCGAGCGGTTCCCCGGCGGCGTCCGGCTCGCCGATCTCGCTCCGGTGGAGCCGGAGTCGGTCGGCGACACCTTCGCGCGGGCCTTGGGCATGGTGCCGGAGCCGGGCTGGCCGTTACGCGACATCCTGCGGGAGGTCGCCGCGGAGACGGGCTGCCTGCTGCTCGCGGACAACTGTGAGCACGTCGTCGCGGAGGCCGCCGAAACCGTGGCCGATCTGCTCGGCGCCGGCGGCCCGCTGCGGGTGCTCGCCACGAGCCGCGAACCGCTCGGCGTCCCCGGCGAGGTCGCCTACGAGGTGCGGACGCTGGACCTCCCCGCCCCGCACGCGCCCGAGCGCGCCGAGAGCATCGCGCCCTACGACGCCGTACGCCTGTTCGTCGACCGGGCGACGGCAGCGTCGCCCGGCTTCACCCTCGACGACGCGGTCGCCCCGGCCGTCGCGGCGTTGTGCCGGCGCCTCGACGGGCTGCCCCTGGCCATCGAACTGGCCGCGTCCCGGCTGCGCACCTTCGGGCCGGTCGAGCTCGTGGAGCACCTCGACCGTCGCTTCGAGCTGCTGTCCGCCGGAGCCCGTACCGCCCCGCCGCGGCATCGCACCCTGCGCAGCACCATCGACTGGAGCTACCGGCTGCTGGACGACGACGAGCGGGCCCTGTTCGAGCGGCTCGGCGTGTTCCCCGCCGACTTCGACCTGACGGCCGTGGCGTCGGCTTGCGCGGACCTCGGTGCCGACGCCGTGACGACGCTGCTGCCCAGGCTGGTGGACAAGTCGCTCGTCTCCCCCATCGGGCACGGCACCCGGCGTTACCGGCTGCTCGAGACGATCCGGGCCTACGCCGCTCTGCGGCTGGCGGACTCCGGCGGCGAGGCCGCCGCCAGGCGCCGCCACGCCGCCCACTATCTCGCCCTCGCGGAAGAGGCGGCCGAGCGGCTGCGCACCTCCCACCAGCGCGTCTGGCTCGACCGCATGACCGCGGAGCAGCCGAACCTGCGGGCCGCGCTGGCCCACAGCACCGGCACCGGCGACGTCGAGTCCGCCTGGCGGATGATCGCCGCGCTGCGGCGGTTCTGGGATGTCACCGGCCGGCGCCGCGAGGCGCACCGGTGGATCCGGCAGGCGCTGGTCGTCGCCGACCCGCCCGCCACACCCGCCGTCGTCGCCGGGCTCACCGAGGCCGTCGCGATCCTGGATTCCCGGGACTCCCGGGCCGCGTTCGGCCTCGCCCGCGAGGCGGCGAGACTGGCGGCCGGCCTCGACGGTCTCACCCGCGCCAGGGCGGCGCGCGCGGTGGGGACGACCGCGATGTGGGTGCGGCCGGAGCTGGCCGTGCCGGCGCTGGAGGAGGCGCTGGCCGGGGTTCGGCGACGAGCACCCGTGGGACAGCGCGCTGACGATGCAGGGGCTCACGACCGGCACCGGCGACCTGTCCCGGGCGCTCCGGTGGGGGCGGCAGAGCGTCGCGTCGTTCCGCGCGGCCGGCGATCACATGTACGCCGCCAACACCCTGTTCATCATGGCGCAACGGTCGATGTCCACCGGTGTCGCCGACGACGAGGTGCACGGGTGGCTCACCGAGAGCCACGCCCTCGCCGAGACCGCCGGCAGCGAGGCGGACCTGGCGCACGCGACCGTCGGCTTCGGGCAACTGGCGTGGCTGCGCGGCGACCACGAGCGCGCCGCCGGACTCATGGGCGAGTGCCTGCCCACCCTGCGCCGCCTGGGCGACCGCCGCTGCACCGGCCGGGCGCTGTACTTCCTCGGTGAGCGGGCGTACGAGAAGCGGGAGCGGGCCCGCGCCGAGGAGCTGCTACGCGCCGGCGTCGAGGCCGTCGCGCTCGCGGGTCAGTCGTCGGTTCTCGTGTCGGCACTGGAAGCCCTGGCGGCGGTGTACGCCGCGCAGGACCGTCCCCGGAGCGCGGCCGTGCTTCTCGGCACCGCGCACGGCGTGCGCGAGGCGGCCGGAGCGCACATGCGGCCCGTCCGGCCGCCCCGCCGGGAGCTGCGCGACGCCCTCGTACGGGCCCTGGGCGCCGAGTCCTTCGCCCGCGCTCACGACCAGGGCCGGCGCCTGACGCCCGCCGAGGCGCTGCGGCTCCTCCCGCCCGGCGAACCCGGCCCGATGGACGGCGGACGTCAGGAGGCGACGGAGTAGGAGGTCAGCTCCTTTTCGAACCAGTCGATGGTGCGGCGCAGGCCGGTGACGGGATCAACGCGGGGACGCCAGCCGAGCCGCTCCTCGGCGAGCGAGGTGTCGGGACGGCGGACGGCGGGGTCGTCGACGGGCCGTTCGACGAACCGGATCTGGGAGGACGAGCCCGCCAGGTCGCGGATCGTCTCCGCCAGCTCGGCCATCGACATCTCGGCCGGGTTGCCGATGTTCACCGGCCCGGCGAAGTCGCTCTCGGCGAGCGCGAGCACGCCGTCGATCGTGTCGTCCACGTAGCAGATCGACCGCGTCTGGCTGCCGTCGCCGGTCACGGTGATCGGCTCACCGAGCAGCGCCTGACGGATGAACGTGGGGATCGCCCGGCCGTCGTGGGGCCGCATCCGCGGGCCGTACGTGTTGAAGATCCGCACGATCGCCGTGTCGGTCCCCCGCGAGTCGCCGTAGACCGCCACCACGAGGGAGTACTGCGCTGCTACGGGCTGACCATTGCCTGGTACACGGTGCTGCTGACCCTGTCTCGCGATGACGGCATGTCAGGAAGGTCACCTGCCCTCGTGACACTCGGGACCGACATCATGTCTCCCATGACCTGTCGGGTACGCGGTAGAAGGTGCGAGTCGCCATCCACCAATCCCGGTCGGCGAAGCGCCCCGTGATGCGACCCATCATGCAGAGCATGAGGTGCACCTCCCACTCAAGGTCACTGTCGTAACCGAGCTCCAGCCCCTGCGTGTAAGGCCGGTAATCGGGGAGGCTCATGTATCCGCCTTGCTCATGCGGTGGTGTGACATCACCGGCTGGCTCCCCGTCGTAGTACATGTACAGCGGAGAAATTCCCTCGCCCACTTCACCTACGAACTTGATTTGGAAGACGCGCCGCTTTCCCAGATTGGGAATCGCAGGGTGGCTCGAACGCATGCCGAAGATGAAGACGTGTGTCCAGCCGGGCGCGTGCGGCCCAATCCAAATAGCCTTCTCCGGTGGGCCTTTATATGTTCCCGCTAGCGTCTGCAGATCGCACTCCAGACGCGAGTCCGAGTCTACCCGGAATCGTCGGGACAGTTCGTCGGGATCGTCGCTCTCCACCCACAGGGCATGGAAGCCGAGCTGGAGCCCGTGCCCGTACTCGACCAGCAAGTCCCATTGATTCTCCGCCGGGAGTGCCTGTTCATGGTTCATCATGCTACGCGTCCTCGCGGTGCCGAGTTGCACTTGTTGGATCATGGGGTTGCCGAGAATCGGCATCTTCGGCAACCCCATGATCTTTCTACGAACTCTTAGTTCTCGATTTTCACCCAGAATGGGCTGTCGCTAACCTTTGTGATGGTGTTGACGGGGTCGTAGTCAAGGAGGCGATAGTGACCGTAGAAGGCTTTGAGCGCATCTCCGTGTGCCTGATTATGAGCCTCCCGAACCCCAAGAATCGAGTAGTTGATTTTATCCTTCAGGGCTCCCTGTTCCGTGGACGCGAAGGGATACTCGTCGCACTGCACGTTTCTGTAACCGTATTGCTGGTACACCTCTCTGCTGTAGTACCTACAATAGGTTCCCCCGTAAGGCAACTCGTAGTTGTCCTCCGGGACCGAGAACGGAGTTCCAGAGAATACCGCCCGATTCTTTTTGTAGACGCCCTTGGCCGCTCTCCAGAGAGGCGCCCCCTCCGGGGTGTTCGGGGAGGCGGCATAGTTGCCTGGGATGACTTTCGACAGTTCGTTGCCCAGCGGTCCCTTGACGGGCGGACGGCTCTTCACCCGCCCATCGGTTGTATCTCCTGGACGATACGGTGGGTAGGTGCCGGCGTTCGTCGCCGGATTAGGTGGATTTAGCCAGACGTCAGAAACGCACGTCAAGATCGACGGAGCGTGATCAACAGCCGGGGCGACAGGACGACAAGAATAAGGAAAAGGCCCGTTGAAAGTGGGTGACCCATCGCCCTGTGATCATCTGCACAACACGGGCAGTCACTACGGCGCGTCACTCTCACGGGACATGTTTGAGAAGGTCGTCAACTACCTGAGTGCAGCGACGCAATCTTCTCACTGGTCCGATTTGTCGTCATAATGCGCGTGTGTCCCCTCGTCGTTACCCCTCCGACCTCACAGATGCGCAGTGGGAACAGATCCAGCCCTTGCTGCCGGCACCCAGCACGGACGGGCGCCCAGAGAAGCATCCCCGCCGTGAGATCGTGAACGCGATCCTCTACCTGGTGCGATCCGGCTGCCCCTGGCGATACCTGCCCACGGACCTGCCGCCCTGGCAGACGGTTTATTGGCACTTCCAGCGGTGGGAGCAGGCAGGAGTCCTCGCCACACTGCTGTCCGAACTGGGCATCAGGGCCCGCCCGCAGACCTTCCTCGGTGCCGACGATGCAAGCACCGCACGCGATGACGTCGCCAAGAAAAACGGGCGGAAGCGTCTCATCCCCGACTTAACCCGGTCACTGGTTGCCCTCTCAATGATGGCCGCGGGTTTCCGGGAGCGCGACTGCGTCGAGCAGGTCATGCTTTCGGTGTTCTGACAGAGCCGGTCTGGCGTATTCTATCCGGTCCCGTCCGCGGATTTACGGCCACGCAGTGAAGCCGCCAGAACACGCATCGCCGATCTCAAACACTGTCCCCTATCCGTGGGAGCGTAATCAGAAGTGATTCGCACCACATTCCGTCTCGGCACGCCGGTGGCGACGTCCCGAGGGAGACGGGGATGAACTGCGCACCCACGGCGCCCATCGCCGCCCCGGGAGTCCGGGGCGGCGGGGTCAGGAGGCGGCCGAATAAGAGCTGTTCAGCTCCTTGTCGAACCAGTCGATCGTGCGGCGCAGGCCGGTGACCGGGTCGACGCGGGGACGCCAGCCGAGCCGCTCCCCGGCGAGCGAGGTGTCGGGACGGCGGACGGCGGGGTCGTCGACCGGCCGCTCGACGAACCGGATCGGGGAGGACGAGCCCGCCAGGTCGCGGATCGTCTCCGCCAGCTCGGCCATCGACATCTCGGCGGGATTGCCGATGTTCACCGGCCCGGCGAAGTCGCTCTCGGCGAGCGCGAGCACGCCGTCGATCGTGTCGTCCACGTAGCAGATCGACCGCGTCTGGCTGCCGTCGCCGGTCACGGTGATCGGCTCGCCGAGCAGCGCCTGACGGATGAAGGTGGGGATCGCCCGGCCGTCGTGGGGCCGCATCCGCGGGCCGTACGTGTTGAAGATCCGCACGATCGCGGTGTCGGTCCCGCGCGAGTTGCGGTAGGCCGTGGTCAGTGACTCGGCGAAGCGCTTGGCCTCGTCGTACACGCTGCGCGGGCCGACCGGGTTGACGTTGCCCCAGTACGTCTCCTTCTGCGGGTGCTCCAGCGGGTCGCCGTACACCTCACTGGTGGAGGCGAGGACGAGCCGCGCACCCTTCTCCGCGGCGAGCCCGAGCGCGTGCAGCGTGCCCATGCTGCCGACCTTCAGCGTCTCGATCGGATGGCGCAGATAGTCGGCGGGAGACGCGGCCGAGGCGAAGTGCAGCACCAGGTCGACCTGGCCCGGCACGTGGACGAACCCGGTGAGGTCGCAGTCCACGAGCCGGAACGCCGGCCTCCCGATCAGGTGCTCCACGTTGCGCGGCGACCCGGTGAGGAAGTTGTCCAGGCAGACGACCGCCGCACCGCGCTCCACCAACCGCTCGCACAGGTAGGAGCCGAGGAACCCGGCTCCTCCGGTGACCACGACACGGGATCCCTTCACCGCACTCCCACTCCTCGCAACCTTCTGACCGCGTCGAGAACCTCCGGCACGCCGATTTCGAGCAGGCCCTCCGAGGGCCGGTCGCCGTGCGGATCGCCCCTGCGCCCCGCCCACAACGCGATGTGCGGGCGGCCCGGCGGCGGCCCCCACAGCGCGGGCGGCACCGGGCCGTACAAGATGACCGAGGGCGCGCCGACGGCGACGGCCAGGTGCGACATGCCCGTGTCTCCGCAGACGACCAGCGCCGCGTGCGCGGTCAGCGCGGCCAGCTCGGGCAGGTTCGTACGGCCGGCCAGAACCGACTCCTCCGGCAGGCCGGCGAGCGCGGCGACGTGCCGGGCGAGCGCGATCTCGGTCACGCCGCCGGTGACGACGACCCGGCGGCCCTGGCGGGCCAGTTCGGCCGCCACCTGGGCGAAGCGGTCCGGCGGCCACTGCCGCGCCTGGAAGGCCGCCCCCGGATGGATGATCACCTCTCCGCCGGACAGCGGGCTCGGCCCCGGGTCGCCCAGCGCGAGATCGTCGGGGTCGGCCGGGATGCCGTACCACTCCAGCAGTGAGCACCACCGCCGCCGCTCGTGCGTCTCCGGCTCCCAGGCCGGGCCGTCGGAGCCCGGCACGTTGGGGTGCGCGTGGGTGAGCAGGCGGCCCGGCCGGGTGCGGCGCAGCGCCTGGATGCTCTCCGGGCCGCTGCCGTGCAGGTTGACCGCGACGTCCGGCGACTCGTACGGCACCGGCCCGGGGCCGGACACGTCGAGCACCTCGTCGACGCCGCCGATCAACGGCAGCAGCCCGCCGAGATAGGCCGGAGTGGCCAGCACGAAACGGTGCCCGGGATACGCCCGCCGCAGCGCCCGCAGCGCGGGCACCGAGGCGAGCAGGTCGCCGAGCCCGAGCCCGCGCAGGGCGAGCAGGACCGGTCTTTGCGAATCTTCTACGGCCATGACGTCTCCGTGGAGGCGGCGACGACCAGCTCCCTGACCTCGCAGCCCTGCGGCTGGCCGAGCGCGAACAGGATCGCCGAGGCGACGTCCTCCGGCTGGTTCAGCCGGGCGTCGGGACCGGGCTTGTACTGGTCGGGACGGTCGTTGAAGAAGTTCGTCCGCATGCCGCCGGGAATCAGCAGCGTCACCCCCACCTGCCCGGCCAGCTCGGCCGCCAGCGCCCGGGTGAAGCCCACGACGCCGAACTTCGAGGCGCAGTACGCCGTCGCGTCGCTGAGCGCCCGCACCCCGAGCGTGGAGGCGACGGTGACGACCTTGCCGCCGGACGAACGCAGGTGCGGCAGAGCCGCCCGGACCACCGCGGCGGTCCCGAGCAGGTTGACCGCGATCACCCGTTCCCACTGCTCGGCGGCCACGTCCTCCAGCCGTCCGCAGGCGTCGATGCCCGCCGCCGTCACGACGCCGTCGAGCCCGCCCGCGCGCTCGGCCAGCTCGCGCACGGCCCGCTCGGCCTGCTCACGATCGGCCAGGTCGGCCCGTACCCAGTCGAACCCGCCGTCCGGCTCGTCGACGTCGACGACCAGCGGCCGTCCGCCGGCCTTGGCGACCGCCATGGCCGTGGCCCGGCCGAGGCCGGACGCGCCGCCGGTGATCAGTACGTTTCCCACCATTGTGGTTTCCCTTTCGACAGCGGGACCGCTACCCGCGGCGGACGTCACGAAGCGGCCTGCGCGGCGGCGATCAGGCCGGTGGTGGAGTAACCGGGCACGGTCGGCAGGATGACGACCTCCCCGCCGGCCCGGCGCACGGCCTCGGCCTCGGGCATCGACCGCGCGTCGTAGTCGCCGCCCTTCACCCACACGTCCGGGCACAGCCGTTCGATGACCTGCGACGGCGTGTGCTCGTCGAAGACCGTCACGGCGTCCACGCAGCCGAGCGCGCGCAGCACCTCGACCCGGTCGCGCTCGCTCACCAGCGGCCTGCTCGGTCCCTTGAGCCGCCGGATCGAGTCGTCGGAGTTCACGCAGACCACCAGAGCGTCGCCTAAGGCCCGGGCCCGCCGCAGCAAACTCACGTGCCCGGCGTGCAGCAGGTCGAAGCACCCGCCGGTCGCGATCAGGCGGCCCCCTGCGGCCCGTACGGCGGCGGCCACCTCGAAGGCGGAGGCGCCGGGCGCGAACGGCACCGGCGACTCGGCGGCGGGACAGTGCCGGCCGGAATGATGCAGGCGCAGCGCGGCGGCCCCGCCCTCCTCAACGAACCGGGTGGCCTCGCCGACCGCGCGGGCGACGGCGTCCTCGGTGGACGCGCCGTCCGCCAGGGCGAGCGCCGCCGCCGCGGCGAAGCGGTCGCCCGCGCCGCACGCGTCCGTACCGGCCGCGACGTGCGGGACGGGGACCGGCCCGAACCTGCCGCCGCGGCGGGCCAGCACCGCCCCGCGCTCGCCCAGCGTGATCGCGACGGCCTCGGCGTCGAGGTCGCGCACCAGCCTGCGGGCGGTGCGCTCGGGCGAGACGTACGGCTCCTCGCACATGCTTCGGGCCTCCGCCTCGCTCGGCGTGACCAGCGCGCATCCCGGCACGGGCAGCGAACCGCGGGGATGGGGGTCCCAGACCAGCGGCACGTCGAGGCCGCGCAGCGATTCGCGCAGCAGATCGCTCACGCCCCGGCCGTAGTCGGCGACCAGGACCGCGCTCGCCGAGGCGAGGGCGTCGGCCGCGCGGGCGAAGGCCGAGGCGGAGGCCACCTGGCCTGGCCGTCCCATCGCCCGGCCGTCGCCGGTGTCGATCCTGACCAGCGTCTGCCCGCGGGCGCGCACCCGCGTCTTGCGCACGGTCGTGCCGCGTAGCGGCAGCCGCACGATCTCCACCGTGGGCGACAGCAGACCCTCCAGGCAGCGGCCGGAGGGGTCGTCCCCCATGGCGGTGATCAGCACCACCCGCGTGCCGTCGCGGGCGGCCAGCAGCGCCGCGAGGCCCGCGCCGCCCGGCCGGTGGTGCTCCGCCTGCCCGTCCACGACCGGGACGGGCGCGTCGGGGGCGAGCCGGTCGGCCGTGCCCTCGACGTCGGCGTCGAGCAGGGAGTCTCCGACGATGACGAGTGGTCCGCTCACGCGACAGCCTTCTCGATCACGTCACAGAGCATGTGGATCACCGTGAGGTGCACCTCCTGGATGGTCGCGGTGTCGTCCGCGGGCACGGTCAGGGCCTCGTCGCACAGCTCGGCGAGCGGGTTCGGCCCGGGGCCGGTCAGCGCCCAGGTCGTCAGGCCGCACTCGCGCCCCGCCTCGGCCGCCTCGGTCACGTTGCGGCTCTTCCCGCTGGTGGACAGGCAGATCAGCACGTCGCCGGGGCGGCCGTGCGCCCGCACCTGCCGCGCGTACAGCTCGGTCAGGCCGAAGTCGTTGCAGATCGCGGTCAGGGACGAGGTGTCGCCGTGCAGCGGGATCGCGGCGTACGGCCGCCGGTCGGCGCGGTAGCGGCCGACCAGTTCGGCGGTCAGATGCTGCGCCTCGGCGGCGGAGCCGCCGTTGCCGCACGCGAGCAGCCGCCCGCCGCCGTGTAGCACGGCCGCGAGCTTGTAACCCCAGGCGTAGATCTTGGGTGTTTCCGGGTCCACCGCCGTCAGCGCGGTGCTCAGCCGGGCCAGATGAGGATGCATCGCTCAGCCTCCCGCGGCGGCGAGGGTGCGAAGGCACCCGCCGGCCAGGTTTCGGTAGACGGACTCGGTCTGCTCGGCGATCCTGGGCCAGCCGTAGCGGGCACGGGCCCGCCGGCCTCCGGCGGCCGACAGCGCCGCCCGCAGGCCGGGCCGGGCCAGCAGGTCGCCGAGCGCGCGGGACAGCGCACGCGGCCGCCGGGGCGGCACGAGCACGCCGCATCCCGCGACGGTGTCGAGGTGACCGCCGACCGCCGAGGCGATCACCGGCACCCCGCAGGCCAGGGCCTCCAGGGGCACCATGCCGAACGGCTCGTACCACGGGACGGTCACCAGGACGTCGGCGGAGCGCATGAGGGCGGGCACCTCGGCCCGGCTCACGCTGCCGATCAGCCGGACCCGGTCGCCGAGACCGAGGCCGTCGGCCAGCGCGCGCAGCCGTGTGCTCTCCTCGTCGCCCGGTTCGCCGCCCGCGATGACCAGTTCGGCGCCGGGCACCTGACGCATGGCGCGGACGACGGTGTCCACTCCCTTGCGCGGCACCATGCGGCCGATGCTCAGCACGCGGGGCCCGTCGCCGCGCGGGGCGGCCGGGCCCGCGGGGCGGAACAGGTCCAGGTCGACGCCGCACGGCACGACCGTGATCCGGTCGCGCGGCACGCCCATCGCGACGAGCTCCCGGACCTCGTCCGAGCAGGTGGCGATGACCGCGACCGCCCGGCTGCCGATGTCGCGCTCGATCGCGATCCGGTTCGGCGGGCTGGTGTCGGCCTCGCCCTGCCAGCGCCGCTTCACCGTCCCGAGCGCGTGGTAGGTCTGCACGACCGGCACGTCCAGGTCCTCGGCCGCCGTCAGCGTGGCCAGCCCGCTCATCCAGAAGTGCGCGTGCGCCACGTCCGGCGGCTCGGCCTTCCACCGGCGGGCCAGGTGCGCCCCGAACTCCGGCATGTACGGCAGCAGCTCGTCCTTGGGCAGCGGCTCCGGCGGCCCCGCGGGCACGTGCTCGACGGTGACGCCGGGCGCCATGGGCACGGCGTCCGGCTGGCCCGGGGAGGTGCGGCGCGTGTGTACGACGACCTCGTTGCCCCGCTCGGCCAGGGCCAGTGCCAGCGCCGCGACGTGCACGTTCTGCCCGCCGGCGTCCACGCCGCCGAGGGTCGCCAGCGGGCTCGCGTGCTCCGACACCAGGGCGATCCTCATGACACCCCCTCCTTCACCGCATCGCCCCACGTCGCCTCCGCCGTCCGTGTCAGCGCGGCCAGGCGCCGTACGGCGTCCACGACCTGCTCGCCGCTGATCGAGGACAGGCACGGATGACCGGGTATCGGGCAGATCCGCGCCCTGCTTCCCCGGCAGGGGGAGCCCTGGTCGCCGAGGACCACCGCCGGCACGCCGTACGGGGCCCAGCGGGCGGCGGGCACGACCGGTGCGAACAGGCTGACCACGGGCGTGCCGACGGCCGCCGCGAGGTGGGCGGGGCCGGTGTTGGCGGCGACCACGGCCGACGCCCCGGCCAGCACCGCGGCGAGCTCGGCGAACGTGGTCGCCCCGCCCAGATCGAGCCCGAAACCGGAGCCGAGGGCGGGGCCGGAGACGATCGCGGTCAGCGCCCGCTCCCCCGGGCTGCCGGTGACGACGACCCGCTCACCGGCGGCCAGCAGCGCCTCGACCGCCTCCGCCCAGCGCTCGGCGGGCCAGGCCCTGGCCGGCGCGGTCGTGCCGGGATGCACCACCAAATAACCGGGCGGGCCGGTGAGGTGCTCCACGTCCGGCAGCGGCCCGCGTACGGCGAGCCGCCCGTCGTCGCCCGGCGGCAGGTCGAAGCCGGCCGCGCGGGCCAGGCCGAGCATCCGCTCCGGCTCGGGGACGTCCACGCTCTCGTCCACGACGTGACGCACGTCGAGCAGGGAGCCGGGGAAGTCCTCGCTGATCGCGGCGATCCGCGGCACTCCGGCCAGACGCAGCAGCAAGGCCGTCGGCAACGCCGACTGGTGGAAGGACGTGAAGATCACAGCCACGTCGGGTCCGATGGCGCGGACCCGCTCCACCAGGCGGGCCGCGTGCTCGGAGGTCATCGGCACCGGGTCGGGGTCGATCCACGGCGCGCGCCACTCCAGGACGCGGTCGACGCCGGGCAGCAGTTCGGCCGCCGCCCTGCCGTACGGGCCGGCGAGCATGACGACCTCCCGCGCCCCGGCGGCGACGGCGCGCACGGCCGGCCCCGCGAGCAGCACGTCGCCCGCGTTGTCGGGCCGCACCACCAGAGCGGTCCCGATCACGAGCGCCTCCCCGTCCGCACCCGCACCTCACCCCTCAGCCGATGCGCGCAGGCGGCCGGAGGGATGACCACGCTGGTCACGGCCATGCGGGCGATCTCCTCCGGCGTGCGCGGCCCGGGGGCGACGCGCGCCCAGGCGAACTCGGCGGTGAGCCCGAGCCAGGCGAGCCCGGCGACGCCCGCGGCGGCGGCCAGGCGCGCGTCGCGCCGCTTCGCCGGCAGCCGCGATCCGCGCAGGATCCGGGCCGCCGTGGCCCACCCGGTCCCGCCGCGGGCGTTTCCGCGCCGGAAGGCGGCGGCCCCGGCCAGTGCGAGCGCGAGCAGGCCCGCGCCGGTGGTGACGGCGTGCCGCTTGAGCCTGCCCGGGTGACCGCCGATGGCCGCCCGCCAGTCGCGGCCGTGCACGTGGCGCATGAGCGCGTCGGACGCGTTGCCGCGCTGGAAGCGCACGCTGGACCAGAAGCCGTCGTCGCGCACCGGATGGCGGGTCAGGCGCTCCCCCTTCACGAGCGAGAACCCGGCCTGCTCGACCCGCAGCGCGAGGTCGGCGTCCTCCCGGTACGCCCCGGGGAATCGCTCGTCGAACCCGCCGGTCGCCTCCAGGGCCGTCCTGCGGTAGGCCATGTCGGCGGTGATCCAGTCGGCGCCGGCCAGCCCGGCGGTGTTGCGCTCGGCGTCGGTCGGGCGGCGGCCCTCGGCGGAACCGGGCAGCGGCACCTCCAGGCGTCCCTGGCTTCCGCCGACGTTCTCGGGCAGGCGGGCGAGGTCCTCCGTCAGCGCGCGGACCCAGCCCGGGCCCGGCACCACGTCGTCGTCGAGGAACACCACCCACGGCGTCGTCGCGGCCCGCCATCCGGCGTTGCGGGCGGCGGCCGGGCCGCGCCCGCCCGACCTGAGCACGCGTACGCGCGGCGGCACTGTGAGCGCTTCCCGGTCCTCCCCCGGCCGGTCGTCCACCACGATCACCTCGGGACCGTGACCATGACCGGCCCCGACGGCGGCGAGCGTGGCGGCGAGGCTCGGCCGCCCGATCGTCGGGACGACGACCGTGACGGCCGGCCCCGTCTGTCTGTACGGCTCGCCCGTGGACGCCGTGTTCGTCTCCCGGGTCATCTCAGTCGTCATCCGGCGAACACCGCCCCCCTGCGCACGACGTACGGACCGAGGACGAGCACGTCCACCGGGGCGGAGCCGAAGCACTCCAGGGCGTCGCGGGGATCGTCCACCATCGGGCGGCCGGCCGTGTTGAGGCTCGTGTTGACCACCACGGGCAGCCCGGTGCGCGCCTCGAACTCCTCCAGCAGCCGGGCCAGCAGCGGATCTCGGCCGCGCTCGACGGTCTGGATCCTGGCCGTGCCGTCGACGTGCACGACCGCGGGGATCCGGTCGCGCCACTCCGGCCGCACGTCGTGGACGAACAGCATGTACGGGCTCGACGTCGGGCCCCTGCCGAAGATCATGGGGGCGCGTTCGGCCAGCACCATCGGGGCGATGGGGCGGAACTGCTCGCGGCCCTTCACGTCGTTGAGCCGCTCGGTGTTGCGTGGGCTGCCGGGGTGGGCGAGCAGCGACCGGCGGCCGAGCGCGCGGGGGCCGTACTCGGCGCGTCCCTGGAACCAGGCGATCACACGGTCGGCCGCGAGCTCGGCGGCGACGGTCGCGGCGAGGTCGGCCGGGCGCTCGTACGGCACGCGCGCCACGTCGAGCCAGGCGCCCAGCTCCTCGTCGGTCCAGCCCCGCCCGAGGTCGGCGCCGGGCATCGGCGCGACGGGGTCGCCGCCCGCCTGCGCGAGGTGCAGCGCTCCCCCGAGCGCGGTGCCGGAGTCGCCCGCCGCGGGCTGCACCCACACGTCCTCGAACGGGCCCTCGGCGAAGAGCCGGCTGTTGGCCACGCAGTTGAGCGCCACTCCCCCGGCCATCGTGAGACAGCGGGCGCCGGTGCGCTCGTGCAGCCACCTGGCGAGGTCGAGCAGCACCTCCTCCAGCCGGACCTGCACGCTCGCCGCGAGGTCGGCGTGGTCGGCCGTCCACTTCTCGTCCTTGCCGAGCGCCTTGGCGTAGACGCTCCAGTCGATCGGCTCGACGCGGAAGCCGCCGTCACCCGTGGCGTAGATCAGCTCGCGCATCTCGTGCAGGAAGCGCGGCTCGCCGTAGGAGGCGAGGGCCATCACCTTGTACTCGTCGCTCGACCGGAGGAAGCCGAGGTGCTGGGTGAGGTCCTCGTACATCAGCCCGAGGGAGTGCGGCAGCGCCTGGCTCGCGAGGACGGTCAGCTCGCCGTCCCGGTAGTGCCCCGCCAGGTGCGAGACGGCCTCGCCCCGGCCGTCGCAGACCAGCACCGCCGACTCGCGGTAGGGCGCGGCCAGCCCGGCGGACGCCGCGTGCGCGATGTGGTGGGGAACGAAGCGCACCTGCGCGGGGTCGAGACCGGGCAGCACGGTAGCGAGGAAGTTGGGGGCGCGGCGCGCGTAGGTGGTGCGCAGGTCCTCCCAGTGCCCGTCCTGCCCGGGCCCCGCGGGCACCACGAGCTCGGGGTCGTAGGAGTAGGCGACTCCGTCGAGGTCCTCCGGCCGCAGACCGGCCTGTTCGAGGCACCACGCGGCGGCCAGCTCGGGCAGCTCCCAGGCGGAGAACGGGACCGGGCGCTTGCCGTGCTTGCGGCGGCTGAAGCGCTCTTCCTCGGCTGCGGCGATCACCTCACCATCCACGACCAGCGCAGCGGCTGGATCATGAAAAATCGCATTTATCCCCAAGAACCGCATCGGTTTCCCTCCGTGGCACAGTGGAGGTCTGGTTACCGAGAGAAGCGCTTCTAAACACTCCTTTGTAGAGAAGTCGACGTGAGTGGGGGATGCACTCAATTACTGCTACTCTGCGTAGTCATCGGCCGGTGTTTGCCGCTTTGTCCCGAGGGCAGCCCGGCGGGCGATTCGCACAGGAGGTCGCCCGTGCAAGATTCCGCTCGCAGGCCCGCCGCGGTGCTCTTCGACCGTGACGGAACACTCGTTTACGACGTCCCATACAACTCCGATCCTGATCGCGTCGAACCCGTCGCAGGAGCCCGGGAGGCTCTGGACCGGCTCCGCGCGGAGGGCGTCCCGATCGGAGTCGTGACCAACCAGTCGGGGGTGGCCAAGGGCCTGATCGCCCCGGAGGCCCTGCGGGCCGTGAACGACCGGGTGGAGGCCCTGCTCGGCCCGTTCGACGTGTGGGAGATCTGCCCGCACGACGACGGCGACGGCTGCGACTGCCGCAAACCCGCGCCCGGCCTCGTGCTGCGCGCGGCCCGGCGGCTCGGCGTTCCTCCGGATGAGTGCGTCGTGATCGGCGACATCGGCCGCGACGTGGAGGCGGCCCGCGCCGCCGGCGCCCGGGGCGTTCTCGTGCCGACCCCGGAGACGCTGCTCGAGGAGATCGCGGCGGCCCCCGAGGTGGCGTCCGACCTCGCCGAGGCGATCGACCTGGTGCTTCCGGGAATTCAGCTGACAGCTGAGGATGAAGCGGGCACGACCAGGGCAGTGGGGTGACGCGCCACGACGGGGGAGGCGTGACAGGAGGCACGGTGTTCCGAGGTCTGCAGGACGACGGACGGGGAGCGATGCGATGAGGATCATGGTCTGGCATGTCCACGGTTCGTGGACCACGTCCTTCGTGCACGGGGAGCACGAGTATCTGGTGCCGCTCACCCCCGACCGCGGTCCCGACGGACGGGGCCGGGCCGACACCTATCCCTGGCCCGTCAGCGCCCGCGAGGTCCCGTACGACCGGCTGGCGGGCGAGGACGTCGACGTGGTCGTCTACCAGCGGCCGCACGAGCTCGACCTGGCCCGCGAGTGGCTGGGGCGCGACGTGCCCGGCGTCTACGTCGAGCACAACACCCCGGCGGGGGACGTGCCCAAGAGCCGGCACCCGCTGGCCGACCGGGACGACATCCCGATCGTCCACGTCACCCACTTCAACGACCTGTTCTGGGACTCGGGCCGCGCCCCCACCCACGTGATCGAGCACGGGGTCGTCGACCCCGGCTACCTCTACACCGGCGAACTGGCCCGCGCGGGAGTGGTCGTCAACGAGCCGATCAGGCGCTGGCGGGTGGCGGGCACCGACCTGCTGCCCACGTTCGCCGCGGCGGCCCCGCTCGACGTGTTCGGCATGAAGGTGACGAACCTGCCGTCCAAGCTCGGCCTGGACGGCCAGATGGAGGCGTTCGAGGACCTGCCGCAGACCGCCATGCACGCCGAGCTGGCCAAGCGGCGGGTGTACCTGCATCCCTACCGCTGGACCTCGCTCGGACTGTCGCTGATCGAGGCCATGATGATCGGCATGCCGATCGTCGCGCTCGCCACCACCGAGGCCGTGGAGGCGGTGCCGCCGGAGGCCGGGGTCGTCTCGACCAAACTGCCCACGCTGCTGCGCGCCCTCGACCGGTTCGCCAACGAGCCCGAGCTCGCCGTCCAGGCGGGCAAGGCGGCCCGCGCGGCGGCGCTGGCCCACTACAACCTCGACCGTTTCCTCGCCGACTGGGACACGCTGCTCACCTCGATCGTCCGGGGATGACCCGTTCGCCGGGTCCCGATCCGATCGGGGCCCGATGCCCGCGGCGAATCAGACGTCATGAGGTCGCGTTGCCGGCGTTTCCTGGGGAGAACCTTGCCCCTCGATGAGACCGACCGGCATCCCTGCGGGTAACCCTGCTGCAGGTGGTGAGGGGGAGCCATGCCCGATCCCCGGGATCTCCATGACGTTTTCGCGGCGGCACTGTGCGCGCACGACAGCAGGCGTCTGCTGGGCTGCTTTCACCCGGGCGCCGTCGTCGTGACCCCGGTCGGCATTGTCGAAGGGCACGAACAGATCGAGTGGTATTTCGGCCAGTTCTTCTCCATCGTGCCCGACCTGACGACCGAGGTCACCACGATGCTGGTGCACGGTGACTCCATCGCCGTCGAATGGGTCACGTCGGGGAGCCAGGCGGGAGGAATGCCGCTCCCGGACGGCACCGAGATCCCCGGCACCGGCCACCACGTCCGCTGGACGGGGTGCGGGATGTGGACGGTGGAAGACGACAGGTTCGTCACCGGCCGCATCTACTACGACCAGTTGGGTGCGTACATGTCGCTGGGCTGCCGGCTCGTACGGACCGAGCCCGGCTCCGCGGCCGCTCCCGTCCACATGGTCGTGCCCGATCGGGAGGCCGGGCCCGCGCCCGCCGCCGGCTCGCCGGACCAGGAGGCCCGAGCCGAGACGGGATCCGGCTCCATCCGCCGGCTCCTCCGCAGGCTCTCCGGCCGGTGACCGCCCTCACGAGCCACGCCCGCACTTTTCTCGCAGTGCGTAATCCTTCGGTCACAGATCTGTTCAGGAGACACTGAGGAAGGCCGCCACGCCCCCCAGATCTGGCAGCGAGGTGCTCACGATGGTCGAACTGCGCCGTCATCTCGGTTACGTCTCCCGGCTTCTGGATGCCAAGAAGACGCTCAGTGAGCATCGGCGGCTTCTGGTCGCCGGCGGCGTACATCCAGGCGACCGCGCAGGAGGGCCGGGCCTGGGCGCGTCTGGGCGCCGCCCGCGAGACTCGCGACGCGCTGAACCGGGTGGCGCGGCTCGTCGCGCCGCTCCCGGTCCCGGACCGGCCCGAACACCACTACCGCTATGACCCCGCCAAGTCCGACGCCTACATCGCCACGACCTTGTCCTGGATCGGCGACCCCGCGGCCGAGCGCTACGCGCGCGGGGTGCTCGACCGGCTGGAGTCCGCCGGTCCGCGACGACCGCGCCGGGCTTTGGCCGCACGGCTCGACCTGGCTCTCGCGCTCGTGTCCGCTGAACAGCCCGAGGAGGCCGGGCACATGACGCTCGCCGCCCTCACCGACCCGCACTTCGTGCCTTCCCATCACTGGCGGGCCGCCGAGGTGATCAGAACGCTGGAGGCGCGGCAGGCCCCGCAAGCGACCGGACTACGCGCGGCATACCGCGAGTTCTGCGGCTCACCCGTCAGCCGCCGCTCCGACGATTCGAGCCGATCGTGACCAGGTGATCACGATGGGCTCGCGTGGGAGAAGAAGGGCGGGGACGTCCACCGGGCTGTCGATTTGCGGAGCTGCCGCGGGCAGGCCACCGCGAGGGTCTTGATTGTTTACCGAGAACGGGGCACCGCGAGGGCAGGTGATCCGGTCCGGGTGGGAAAAGGGTCCTCATGATGCGCAACCTGGTGAACGGCGCCGTCGGCGGCGCGCTCGCGACGGCCGTGTACAGCGCGATGCTGATGGCCGCGGACAGGGCCGGCCTGCTGGAGGAGCCGCCGCCGCGGCGGTTCGCGCGGATGACCCTTCGCGGGGCGGACAAGCCCAAGAAGGGCGAGAACGTGCTGGGGACGATCGCGCACTTCGCGTTCGGCTCCACCTGCGGCTCTGTGCTCGGCCTGCTGTCGGCCGGGCAGCGGGTGCCCGTCCCGATCGGCACGGCGTACGGGTTGCTGGTGTGGTACTTCGGCTACCAGGGCCTCGCGCCGAGCATCGGCGCGTACCCGCCCGTCCCGAAGGACCGCGTGGGCCGCCAGGCCGCACTGCTCGCGGGGCATCTGATGTGGGGCACCGCGCTCGCCGTCGCGCTGAACCGGCTGCGCACCGAGAAGGCGCCCCTGACCGCCGAACTCGCTCCCCGCGTGCGTGAGCAGGTCCGGCGCGTCATCCCCACTCCCGAGCCCGTCGCCGCTACCAGAACCTGACTTCCGGATACTTCGCCGACGGCCCGTCGAGCAGAGGCCGCCGCTTGCCCTTCAGATGCGCGTCGAGGAAGGCGGTGACGTAGTCCCGGGTGGGGACACGCCGCCGCGTGAGCTGATCGCCGCGGTCCGCACGGTCGCCGCGGGGAACGCGATGCTCTCCCCCGCCCTCCTGAAGAGGCTCCTCGGCTCGTTCGTCCACAAGCGCCCGCACGTGCCGAGGTCGCGCGCGAGCGGCTCGCCGCGATCCGCGTCCACGACGCCGACCTCACCTGACGCCGTCGCTCCCACGTACGAAAGTAGGGGGTGACACCCGCTGATCGTCCGATGCGCCGTGACCTGCTGGGCGTCCAGCTTCGTGGCGTGTCGGCCCTGACCCCTGTGAGGGATGGGCCCGCGTCCGATCCGGGATCTCCCGGATGTCCCCGACGCTCTTCTGCGACACGGTGTACCCGTGCCCTGACGATCGGAGTAACGCTGATGTCGCACGCCATCCTCGACCTGGTCCAGCAGATGATGTCATCGCCCTGGTTATACGTGGCGCTGTTCGCCCTGGCGCTACTCGACGGGTTCTTCCCGGTCGTGCCGGCCGAGACCTCGGTGATCACCGCCGCGGTGTTCGCGGCGTCGGGCGAGACCAACCTGGCCCTGGTCATCGTGGTCGCGGCTCTCGGCGCATGCGCGGGTGACCATATCTCTTATCTGATCGGCAGCAGGTCGGCGGGCAGGCTGCGGGAGAAGAGGCCGTTCGCCTGGGCGCGGAACGCGCTGGCCGAGCGGGGCGGGCTCGTCCTGGTCGTGGCCAGGTACATCCCCGGTGGGCGCACCGCGACCACGCTCACCATGGGCGCCGTACGGCATCCGCTGCGCTCGTTCACGTTCTTCGACGCGATCGCGGCGGCCTCATGGGCCGTGTACTCCGGGCTGATCGGCTTCTTCGGCGGGATGGCGTTCGAGAACGACCCGATCAAGGGCCTGTTCCTCGGCCTCGGCATCGCGCTGTCGGTCGCCGTGATCGTCGAGCTCGCGAGATGGCTCCGGAAACGACGCGCCACCCGGCTCTCCCCCGAGAATCTTCCCACCTCGTCCTCCGAGGAAGAATGTGATCTCGTGTCTGTCGCCGATCTGGGGCAGCGCTGACGAACCGAGGAGGAGCAGATGAGCAAGCTCGATGAGAACGCCGTAGCTCTGCTGAAGGAACCGGTCCACGCCTGGGTGACGACCATCCGGCCGGACGGATCGCTGCACAACACCGTCGTGTGGGTCGACGTCGACGGAGACGAAGTGATCTTCAACACCGCCGTGGGCCGGGCGAAGGAGCGGCACCTGCGCAACGACCCCCGGGTGTCGGTAAGCGTGCTCGACCCGGAGAACGCCTTCCGCTTCGTCAGCGTCTCGGGCACCGCCGAGCTGGAGCTCGACGGCGCGGACGCGGTCATCGACGGCCTGGCGAAGAAGTACCTCGGGGTGGACACCTACCCCTACCGGCAGCCGGGAGAGCAGCGCATCACCGTGCGCGTCGTTCCCGAGAAGGTCATCTCCAGCGCCGGCCGCTGACGGACGGGGCGTCCGCCGGGCGAGCGCGCGCGGAGCCGCCCGGCACACCTTCCCTCACGCCCCCACCCGCGCCCGGGACCACCGCACCTTCCGGCCCTCGAACCCGCTCACACGGCGCTGCGCAGGTAGGCGAGCACGGCGAGCACCCGGCGGTGGTCGTCGGCGTCCGGGGGCAGGTCGAGCTTGGCCAGGATGCTCGCGATGTGCTTGGCGACGGCCGCCTCGGAGACGAACAACGCGCGGGCGATCGCGGCGTTGGACCGGCCCTCCGCGACCAGGGCGAGCACCTCCCGCTCGCGCGGCGTGAGCCGGGTCAGCGGGTCACGGCGCCCGTGCAGCAGTTGCCTGACGACCTCGGCGTCGATCACCGTGCCGCCGCCCGCGACCGTCGTCACCGCGCCCGCGAACTGCGTGACGTCGCCGATGCGGTCCTTCAGCAGGTAGCCGACGCCCCCGGCGCCCGCCTGGTCGAGCAGTTCGGCCGCGTAGGTCTGCTCCACGTACTGACTGAGCACCAGCACCGCGAGGGACGGCCGCACCGCGCGCAGCTCCAGCACGGCCCGCAGCCCCTCGTCGCTGAAGCCGGGCGGCATGCGCACGTCGGCGACGACGACGTCCGGATCCTGCTCGGCGACCGCCGCGATCAGCGCGGGCGCGTCGCCCACGGCGGCCGCGACGCTGTGCCCGAACCGTTCCAGCAGGCCGGCCAGGCCCTCCCGGAGCAGCACCGAGTCTTCGGCGATCACCACGCGCACGGGATCTCCGCCCTGACCGTGGTCGGGCCGCCGTGCGGGCTCTCGACGGTGAGCGTGCCGCCGACGGCCGCCACCCGGTCGGCGAGCCCGGTCAGGCCGGTCCCGCGTGCCGGGTCCGCTCCCCCGCGCCCGTCGTCGGCGATCTCCAGCGCCAACGTCCCGTGACGCGACCGGCCGCGCACCGCGCACGAGCCGGCCCCGCTGTGCTTGGCCACGTTCGCCAGCGCCTCGCACACGACGTAGTAGGCCGCCGCCTCCACCCGCTCGGGAAGCCGCCGGTCCAGCGCGATGTCCACCCGCGCGGGCACCGGCGACCTCCCTGCGACGTCGCGTACGGCGGCGGGCAGCCCGCGGTCGGCGAGCACCTGCGGGTGGACCCCGCGGATCAGCTCGCGCAACTCCGCGAGCGCCTGCCCGGCCAGCTCGCGGGCCTCCTCCAGCCGCAGGGCCGCGGGCGAGCCCGGCGGAAGGTCGAGCCCGGCCAGGCCCAGCTTCATCGACAGGGCCACCAGCCGCTGCTGCGCGCCGTCGTGCAGGTCGCGCTCGATTCGGCGGCGCTCGGCCTCGAAGGCGTCCACCAGCCGCGCCCGGGACCGCGCGATCTCGCGCATCTCGGCCTCCTGCGGCACGAGCATCGCCCGGGCCATCGCCGCCCTGGCGCCCGCCCACGCGGTGATCGTGTACGCGGCGACGGGCACCAGCAGCAGCCCTACCGCCGAGCCGATGAAGGTCTCCCCCAGCGTGGCCTCACTCCCGGGGCCGGTCGGCTGCACGACCGGGGACAGGATCAGCACCGTCGGCCCGCCGATCGCGGCCGCCGCGACCAGCAGGTCCACCCATCCGAGCGCGACCAGCGCCACGAGGGCGTGCCCCGCCTCCCGCCACCCCGGCACCCGGCCGTCCGGCAGTCCGCGCACCGGCTGCCGGTCCGCGAGCCGCAGCCGCCGCCGCTCGAACCAGGCCACGGGCGCCAGCAGGGCGGCGGTCACCAGGGCGGCCACGAGCACGGCGGCGATCGCACCCGTCGCGCCGCCCATCACGCGCGCCGACGACAGCACGGTCGCGAACGCGAAACCGGGAACGGCCCCCGCCAGCAGGTACGCCAGCGAGCGCCAGGGCCAGGCGGAGGTCAGAAAGCGCCCCGGCGGCCCGGCGAGCGCGTCCAGCGCGGTCCGGGGCGCCGGAACCGCGGGGGCTGCGTCGTCTCTGGGGTCTCTGGGATCTCTGGGGGCTGCGGGGACGCGGAGGGGGACGGCCACGGCACCGACGCTAACCGCTGAACGCGCCGGTGTCGGTAGTGCTGGGAATACCTCTCGTTCTCGCCCCAGCGCCAATGCCACGCGGGGCCGCCGCCGGTTGGCTTTGCGACATGACCCCAACCGACATGACACAGACCGGCACGACCCCAACCGACATGACACAGGGCACGACACAGGCGACCGGGCAGGCGGTGCTGCTCGACGCGGTCCGCGTGGTGTACGGCACCGGCCCCGGTGCGGTGACCGCTCTCGACGACGTGACCCTCGGCTTCCGCACGGGGACCTTCACGGCCGTGATGGGGCCCTCGGGCTCCGGCAAGTCCACACTGCTGCACTGCGCCGCCGGGCTCGACCGGCCGACGACCGGGACCGTCCTGATCGACGGCGCCGACCTCGGCCCGCTGAACGAGAAGGCGCTCACCCTGCTGCGGCGGGAACGCGTCGGCTTCGTCTTCCAGGAGTACAACCTGATCGACGCGCTCACCGCCGAGGAGAACGTGGCGCTGCCCCTGCGCCTGGCCGGCCGCCGCCCCGACCCGGCCGAGGTGCGCGACGCCCTCGCCGAGGTCGGTCTGGCCCACCGGGCCGGTCACCGGCCCGCCGAGCTGTCCGGCGGCGAGCGTCAGCGGGTCGCGATCGCCCGCTCGCTCATCAGCAGGCCCGCCGTGCTCTTCGCCGACGAGCCGACCGGCGCGCTCGACAGCGTCGCGTCCCGCGCGGTCATGGAACTCCTGCGCGGACTCGTGGACACTCGCGGGCAGACCGTCGTCATGGTCACGCACGACCCCGCCGCCGCTGCGTACGCGGACCGGGTCGTGCTGCTGGCGGACGGCCGGCCCGCCGGGGAGCTGGGCCGGTCGACCGCCGCCGAGATCGCCTCCCGCATGGCCCTGCTGGAGGAGCGATGCTGAGCACCCTCCCACTGCTGCGTCCCCTGCTTCGGGGCCGGTTGACGGGGCTCGTGGGCAGTCTCGTCGCGCTGTGCCTCGGCACCGTGATCCTCTCGGCGACCGCGCTGCTGCTGACCTCCGCCGGCCCGCGCGTGCCCGAGCGGTACGCCGCCACGCCTCTCCTCGTCCGGAGCCCGGGGACGGCGCCCGCGGGCGAGGGCCTATTCGCCGAGAACCGGCCCTGGTCCCCCGAAACCGTCGACTCGCTGGTCCGCGCGCTGACATCCGTGCCCGGCGTCACGGCGGCCGTCCCCGACCGCGCCTTCTACGCCCAGGCCGTCGTCGGGGGCAGGCCGGCGGGCGCGCACGAGGCCCGGGGCTGGAGCACCGCGGCGCTGGCGCCGTACCGGCTGGTGGCGGGCCGGCCGCCGGTCCGTGCCGGAGAGGTGGTGCTCGGCCGGACGCTCGGGCTCGCGCCGGGCTCGCCCGTCATGCTGCTGACGGCGCGTGGGCCGGCGCCGTACAGGGTCACCGGTCTCACCGACGGCCCGGGCCCGTACGTGTCGGACGGCGAGGCCGCCCGGCTGGGGGGTGGCGTGCGGGTCATCGGGGTGCTCGTCGGACCGCGGGCGGATCTCGCCGACGTCCGGGCCGCGGTGGGGCGTGCCGTACGCGGGGCCGGGCCCGGCGCAGGGGCCGGGCAGGTGCTCGCGGGGCCGGACCGGGCGGCGGCCGAACCCGCCGCGGACGCGCGGACCCGCTGGATCGGCGTGCAGGTGCTGACCGCGATGGCGCTGCTCGGCGGCTTCGTGTCGGTGTTCCTGGTGGCGTCCACCTTCGCGTTCCGGGTCAACCAGCGGCGCCGGGAGTTCGGCCTGTTGCGGGCGGCCGGCGCGACCCCGCGCCAGGTCCGGCTGATCGTGTACGGCGAGGCGCTCGCCGTCGGCGCGGTCGCGGCCACGGCCGGGGCCCTGCTGGGCGTGGCCGTCGCGCCCGCCGTGGGCGGGGTGCTCGTCACGGCGGGCTTCGAGCCCGCGTCGTTCGGCGTGCGGTTCACCCCGCTGCCCGTGGCCGGAGCCGTGGCGGCCGGGATCGCGGCGGGCCTGCTCGGCGCGCTGGCCGCCTCGGGCCGCGCCGCCCGGGTCCGCCCGCTGGAGGCCCTGCGCGACCAGGCGGCGGGCGGCACGCCGATGACCAGGGTGAGATGGATCGCGGGCGTCGTGGCGGTCGCGGGCGGTCTGGCCCTGGCGGTGGCGAGCGGTTCCGCCCGGGAGGACTCCCTGGTGAACGACGTCCTGCTCGCCGCGATGGCGCTGATCGCCGGGCTCACCCTGCTCGCGCCGGTCGTCCTGCCGCCGCTCGTCCGTGCCTTCGCGTGGCCGATCTCCCGGCCGGCCGTGGGCATGCTGGCCGGGCGGAGCGCGATGACGGCCGTGCGGCGCACCGCCGCCACGGCGGCCCCGGTGCTGCTGGCGGTCGGCTTCACCGTGCTCGTCACCGGAATGGTGCGCACGACCGCCGCGGCGTACACCGTGAAGGGGGCGGCGGGCGGCGGCGCGGCGGCGGTGCTCGTGCCCGACGGCGCCCCCGGCCTGTCCGACGCGGCGCTCGCGGCGGCGGCCGGCTCGGCTCCGCTGCCCACCACCGTGTACGACAGCGCGCACGGCGGCAGGCCGCTCGCCGCGCTCGGCGACGGTCACCTTGCCGGGGACGAGATGACGGTCGCGGAGTGGGCCGCCCGGGACCACGGCTGGCGGAAGGGGGACGTCGTGCCCCTCGCCTTCGAGGACGGCAGGACGGTGCGCCTGCGGATCGGGGCGGTCCTGCGCGACGCGCCCGCCGAGGTGGTGATCGCCAGGGACACGGTCCGGGCGCACGACCCGTCGGCGCTTACCCCCGAGGCGTACGTGTCCCGGCCGGCCGGGATGGTCTTCCCGGGGGCGAAGACGGTGAGCGTCGCCGACCGCGCGGCCGGCGAGCAGGCGGAGGAGGACCGGCTCGTCTGGCTGTTCACGCTTCTGCTGGTCGGGGTTTCGGCCGGCTACGCCGGTCTCGCCATCGTCAACACGCAGGTGATGGCGGCGTCGGCGCGGGTACGCGACGTCGCGGTCCTGCGCCTGACCGGCGCGACGCCACGGCAGGCGATCGCGGCGACCGCGGCGGAGGCGGCTCTCGTCGCCGGGACCGGTGCCGTGCTCGGCTTCGCGGTCGCCGTTCCCTCGCTGCTGGGGATGCGCGCCGGGCTGGCGCAGATGGCCGGTGACGCCGTTCCTCTGGTCATCCCCTGGCCGGCCGTGGCGGCCGTCGTCGCCGCCTGTCTCATCATCGCCACCACACCCAGCACTATTTTCACGTTGAGCCCATTTCTCTCAATGCGCTCCCGTAAAACGCGTACAAGGGGGTAAAAGATCCAGAAATTGGCCGTCTACCAGGGCGGATGCATGATCAGGCAAAGAAACGTTCAACCCTCCGCCTGCTTATCGCAAGGGTTGTGATCCAACCCGCCCAGGCGGCCCGGATCCCGGATTGCCCTTATTAACATTTTTTTCCTGAGCATTGCATAACGGACACGAAGGGAGGGGTCATGGTGGGCCGGCTCGTGCCTTCCTTTTTACGCCCGCGCTCGATCCAGGCGCGGACCGCCCTGATGAGCGCGGTCGTCTCCCTCGTCGTCCTCACGGTGTTCGGGTTCGGTCTGGACATCGCCGTCCGCAACCGCATCCACAGTCATCTCTTCATGGACACCCAGCGGGTGGCCACCGACTGGATCGCCTCGATGGGCCCCAACGGCATCCCGCAGCCACCGGCCGCGCACGAGGACCTGGTGCAGCTCGTCGACTCCCGCAACCGGGTGATCACCGCCAGCCGGGCTGCGAGCGGCCGGGCCCCGCTGACCTCCCCCTTCCCCACGGGCCAGGACCGCCTGCAATACCGGATCGAATGCCCGGACGAGGGCCGGTGCGTCGTGCTCACCGCCGTACGGGTCCTGCCGGTGCAGTCCCGGCTGTTCTGGGGCGGCGAGCCGCACGCCGTGTACGCGGGAAGGACCGAGCCCGGCCTGCTGGCCTCGCGGCGGCTGGAACTGTTCATCGCGATCGGAGTGCTGCTGATGACCGCCGGATGGACCTGGGCGAGCTGGCGCGCCGCGGGCCGCACGCTGCGTCCGGTCAGGGAGATTCGCGAGAGGGTGACCGAGATCACCGTGCGCGACCTGAGCCTGCGCGTTCCCCAGCCGCCAGGGCGCGACGAGATCGCCGAGCTCGCGCGGGCCTCCAACGGCTTCCTCGAACGCCTCGACACCTCGGTGCGCCAGCAGCGGCACTTCGCCTCGATGGTCTCCCACGAGCTGCGGACCCCGCTCGCCGGGCTGCGCACACAACTGGAGGAGGCCCTGCTCTACCGCGAGGACACCGATCCCTACGAGACGATCCGTACGGCGGTGCGCACCACCGAGCGGTGCCAGGCGATCATCGACGAGATGCTCACGGTCGCCCGCGTCCGCACCGCGGCGACGGCCGAGCCCGAGCCGGTCGGCCTGGGGACGCTCGCGCGGGAGGAGGCCGCCGCCCGCACGGACGGCGTGCCCGTGCACGTCGAGGTCGAGGACGACGTGACCGTCCTCGGCAATCGGGTCCAGTTGTGCGGCGTGCTGACCAACCTGCTGGTCAACGCCCAGCGCCACGCGTACAGCAGGGTCGACGTCACGGTGGGGCGGGCCGGGGACGAGGCGGTCGTGACCGTGCTCGACGACGGCGACGGCATCGCGCCGGAGGACCGCGAGCGGGTCTTCGAGCCGTTCGTCCGGCTGAAGGACGGGCGCCGCCGCGACCCCAAGGGCACCGGGCTCGGCCTCGCCCTGTGCCGCGTCACGGCGGACGCGCACCACGGAACGCTCAAGGTCGAGGACTCCCCGCGCGGCGCCCGCTTCGTCCTGCGCCTGCCGCTGCCCGCGGACATCTCACTCGTGGGCGGCGGGCAGGTCCTCAGCCACTGACGACGGTGGCCAGGGTCAGCGCGAAGTCTCCGGCGCTGTCGGTGTACCAACGGCAGACCGCGAACCCGGCCCGGGACAGCTCGTCGAGCACGCCCTGCCTGCGGAACTTCGCGCTGATCTCGGTGCGCATCTCCTCGCCCTCGGCGAAGGAGGCCGTGAGACCGAGCGCCCTGATCGGGACCTCCATGGGCCGGGTCGCCCGCAGCCGCATCTCGATCCACTCGTTGTCCTCGTCCCACAGCGCGACGTGCTCGAACGCCTCCGGCTCGAAGCCGGCGTCGAGCTCCCGGTTGAGCACGTGCAGCACGTTGCGGTTGAAGGCGGCCGTCACGCCCTGCGCGTCGTCGTACGCCCTGACCAGGCGGGAGGGTTCCTTCACCAGGTCGGCGCCGAGCAGCAGGGTGTCCCCGGGCCGCAGGGTGGCACGCAGTTCCTTGAAGAACATCTCACGCGCGGCGGGCGGAAGGTTGCCGATCGTGCCCCCGAGGAAGGCCACCAGCCGCCTGCCGTTCCTCGGCAGCAGCGCCAGGTGCCGCTCGAAGTCGGCGCGCACCGGGCGCACGTCCAGGCCGGGATACCGCACGGCGAGCCGCTCCGCCGCGGCGGCCAGCGTGACGGCGTCCACGTCGACCGGCGTGTAGGCCCGCAGCGTCCCGGCGTTGGCCAGCGCGTCGAGCAGGAGCACGGTCTTCTCGCTGGTGCCCGAGCCCAGCTCGACGAGCGTGTCGGCGCGGGTGAGGCCCGCCACGTCGACGGCGCGGCGGCGCAGGATCTCCAGCTCGCGCCGGGTCGGGTAATACTCGGTCAGCCGGGTGATCCGGGAGAACAGCTCGCTGCCCGCCTCGTCGTAGAACCATTTCGGGGGCAGCCGTTTGGGTGACGAGGTGAGCCCGGCGCGTACGTCGTCCTCGAGAGCCTGGCGCAGGTAGTCGCCGCCGAGATGGTCGGTAACCATGGTCGCCTCTTTCAGTCGATGGATGTCACGGAAACGCCGTCGGGGGACGCGAGCAGCAGGCTGCGGTCGGGCACGGCCCGCCAGCCGGGCCGGTCGTCCAGCGGCTCGCTCGCGACCAGCACTCCCTCCTCCAGGTGCGTGAACAGGGTGTCGCCCCAGGCGACGGCGGCCACCTCCGTGCCGCCCGTGACCAGCAGGTTGAGCCGGGCCTGCGGGTCCCCCTCGGCGGCCGCGCGGACGACGGCCGGCAGGGTGTCGGTGAGCGGCACCCCGTCACGGAGCCGGGCGAACACCGCCGACGCGAGCCAGGCCGAGTCGCACATGCTCTCCGGATCGGCCGCGAGCGGGCGCAGCGCCTCGCGCCTGACCCGGCCGTTGTGGCTGAGCAGCCACCGGCCGTCGGCGAACGGAGCCGTGGCCGTCTCCTCGATCGGCATGCCGACCGTGGCCGACCTGACCGCGGCGATCAGGCACGACGACCGCGCCACCGCGGCGAGGCCGGGCATGTTGGCGTCCGCCCAGATCGGCACCGTACGGCGGTAGCGCACGGGCCTGGAGCCGTCGTACCAGCCGAAGCCGAACCCGTCGGCGTTCACGGTGCCGTACTTCTGCATGCGCGGCGCGTACGACTGGCGCAGCAGCCCGTGCTCCGGGTCGTCGATGAGCGAGGCCGCCGGCCGCACCGGGCCCAGCCACGCCGCGTGACGGCACACGGCCTACTCCTCCGAGCGGGCGCAGCGGAACCCGGCGAAGATCTGCCGCCGGATCGGATAGTCCCAGTTGCGGAAGGTCGTGCGGACGGCGGAGGGATGCGTGGCCCACGACCCGCCGCGCAGCACCCGGTAGGTCTCCCCGAAGAAGACCTTGCTGTACTCCTCGTAAGGGAAGCACCGGTAGCCGGGATAGGGCTGGAACCAGGAGTCGGTCCACTCCCACACGTCCCCGATGAGCTGCTCGACGCCGTAGGGGCTCGCTCCGTCCGGGTACGCCCCCACGGGCGCCGGCCGGGCGGCCCGGTGGCCGAGGTTGGCCTGACCGGGGCCCGGATCCGCGTCGCCCCAGGGATATCCGCGGCCCCCGCACGCCTTCTCCCACTCGGCCTCGGTCGGCAGGCGCTTGCCCGCCCACCGGGCGTACGCGTCGGCCTCGTACCACGAGACGTGCTGCACCGGCTCGTCCGGCGGCACGGGCTCCTCCCGGCCGAAGCGGACCCGCCACCAGGTGTCGCCGTCGCGCGTCCAGAACAGCGGGGCCTCGACGCCGTTGCGCTCGGCCCACTCCCGGCCCTGCGGCAGCCACCAGCGCGGGTCGCGGTAGCCGCCGTCCTCGACGAACTCCATGTACGCCGCGTTCGTGACGGGATGGCGGTCGATCCAGTAGCCGGGCAGGTACAACCGGTGCGCCGGCCGCTCGTTGTCGTACGCCCAGGCCACGGTGTCGGTGCCCATCGTGAAGACGCCGGCGGGAATGTGGACCTCCGAGTCACCGGCGGGCCGGCCCTGCGGCAGCGCGCCGTCGCGGACCAGGCCGGGCCGCCGGGACAGTTGCAGCGTGGCGAGCATGGTCTCGTCGTGCTGGTGCTCGTGCTGCAGCACCAGCCCGAAGACGTAGCCCCCGGACCGCAGCGGATCGGGATCGGTCAGATCCGCCAGGTCGAGGACGTCGAGCACCCGCCCGCGTACGCCGGAGATGTACTTCCTGGCCTCGGCCGGGCCGAGCAGCGGCAACGAGGGCCTGTCCTTGCGCGGATACTTGAACGCGTCGTAGAGGTCGTCGATCTCCGGGCGCAGCGGCTCGATGCCGCCCACCTCGCGCAGCACCCACAGCTCCTCGTAGTTCCCCACGTGCGCGAGGTCCCACACCAGCGGCGACATCAGGGGCGAGTGCTGGCGCACGAGCACGTCGTCGTCGGCGTCGGTGTAGGTGAGCGACCGCGCGCGCACGGCCTCGAGTTCGGCCGCGATCCGCTCCTTCAGGCCGGTCGGGCCGGCGTTGCCCAGGACGGCGTCGAGATCGGTCACGCGTACATCTCCTCCATCTGGTCGGCGGCCGGCGATCGGCCGGATTCGATGTGCCGGGAGGCGAACGCGCGAACCCGGGCCACCAGCCAGGGTTCGGCCCCGAGGCGGGGCAGTGCCTCGGCGGCGGCGCGGAAGCAGGCGGAGGCGGACCGGCGCAGGCCGGGGTCGGCGAGGCCGAGGCGCGCGGCGTCCGCCCACCGGTGGGCGACCGGCCGGGCCGCCTCGATAGCGATCCCGGCGGCCCGGTCGTCGGTGACGAGCGCGTGGACGACGGCCGCGCACACGGGCCACTCCCCGGCGCCCTGCGCGTCGAGGTAGCGCACCTCCAGCCAGCCCCGGGGCCGTACGGGCGGGAAGAGCGTGGTGGCGTGGTAGGCGAGGTCGTCCTCGGCGGGGGGACGCCCGGCCACGCGGGCGAAGTCGCGGAACGCCGAGCCGTCCAGGACCGGCAGGAAACGGCCGTCCTTCCGGACCAGCATGAGACGGGCGTCGAGAAGATAGCGCGCCCAGTCGTTCACCGGGTCGCCGTTCTGTGCGACCGGCGCGGTCCTGCTCGGGTCGAGCCTGCTCCACACGGCCTGCCGGCCGGAGGCCCACCCACCGGCGGGTGAGTTGGCGAAGGCCGCCAGCAGCACCGGGCCGAGCACATGGGCGCGTTCCCAGCGGGCCCGGGGGTCACCGCCGAAGTCCAGGTTGACCTGGATCGACGCGGTCGAGCACATCATCGCCTGCCCGTGCGGACGGCCCAGGAAGGCGTCCATCGCCTCATATCTGGGCTCTCGTAACTGCCGCAGGGGCGGGCGCAGCACGTCCAGCCCGCGGCCGCCCAGCCGCAGCCCGGCCCGGGCGAGCGCGAGCCGTACGGCGTCGACGTCGGCGGTGAGCTTGGCGATGGCGGCGGGCAGGACGTCCGGCGGGGCGGACAGTTCGAGCTGCCCGCCCGGTTCGAACGTCACCCGGCTGCCCCCGGGGAGCACGGGGAGCGCTTCGGCGGTCCGGGCGATGGGGACGTGCAGCGCCGGGTCCTCCGCGTCGAAGACCAGGAACTCCAGCTCGACGCCCAGCCGGTCGGAGGTGACCCCGCGGAAGCAGTTCCGGGCGTACCCGTGCACGTCGGTCATTCGCCCCCCATCAGGCCGAGGTTTACGTGACTCGGTCGTGCCGAGTCAACTTTCCCCGCAATGTCCCCTTTCAACCTGAAACCCACTGAAACAGTGCGTTAACACAGGTCACGCGGAGGCGGAGGTCGCCCATTCCTCGTCGCGCATGCGGATCATGGAGACGCCGACGATGCCGAAGACCACCAGCAGGATGACCGGGCCGCCGAGGCCCAGCACGAGGTTCCACGCGCTCGCGCCGAACAGCCAGACGAGGATGCCGACGAGCACGCCGGCCGGGAACCACCACCCGGCCTGGCCACCCCAGGCGTACGCGACGGCCACGAGGATGAGGCCGAGGAACGACCCGATCATGCCGGGCATCTGCCAGGCGATGGTCATCGCGGGCTGCGCCGCGTCCTGCATGAGCTTCTCCGCCTGGTCGACCGGCAGCATCCGGAACGCCACGATGTCGAAGAAGTCCGAGATCATCAGCGCCGAGAAGTTGATGAGGCCGAGGACCGCGACCACGCCCGCGATGTTGGCGAGCACCACGCCCTTCCTGCGTACGAGGTGGACGAGGCCGATGACGCCGGGCACCCACAGGATCCACGCGTAGTGGAGGAGCGTCGCGCTGACGCCCACGGCGCCCGGGTTGTGCGCGTACGCCAGGGGGTCGTCGACCCCGGGCTCGGACGGATCGGCGGCCATGCCGAGGAGCAGGCACAGCGGGGCGAGGATGAGGCTCGTGCCCGCCGCGACGCGGCGGAAGGTGTTCGCGTTGGTAAGCATGCGGAGGACCGTACGAAGCGGTCCCCCGCGCGGTCGTCAAAGCGCGCTTTGACCCCTTGTCCACCTACAGGCGGATTTCCCGCTCCCGGCATCCCCCGCCGACGTTGCCGGGGATAGTTCACCCGGTCGCAAGACCCGTACATGCGAGCGGGCAGCGAGGAGGTCCCGACGTGGCCAAACTTCAGCCGACCACGAGACGTTCGCCGCCGAAGTCGGCGACGATCTCCATTCGCCCACCCAAAGCTCTGATGTAGGCGGCCAGGGTTCTCAGCTCACTGGCGTCGACCTTGGCGCGTTCGATGGCCGAGACACGCTCCTGGCGCACGTTCATCCGCTCGGCGACCTCGGCCTGCGTCAGTCCCAGGCGCTTGCGCATCTCGGCCAAGCGGTGGGCTCGGCTGACGTTGACGAGGGCCTGAGCGCCCTCCTCGACCTCCGCGCGGTCAGCCGCGTCAGGAAAGAATGCCGAGAGGAAGCCTTCGCGATCGTAACTGTGTGTGCTGCTCATGGCTCCGTCTTTTCCTTCAGATAGGTCGCGTACCGGTCTTCGGCGAGAGGGATCGCTTGGCGGTACCAATTCGTCCTGCCCACGTCCTCGCGCGAAGAGGAAGTGCCGCCATCCTGCGCGTCAGGAAGGAGATGCCTCCCTTGGCCTTGGGTCACGATCTGTGACGGAAGCCGATGGAGTGCCGGGCCGCAACTCGATGGACTGCAGCCAGGCGTTGTGGATGCGCTCACCGGGAGGCTCGTCGACGTGCGCCTCCATGCACCAGGGCGGACACGACCGACGCGGACGCTCGACCAGTGCACGTCGGCCTAATGTGACGATCCGGATCCTGCCCTACTCCGCCGGAGAACACGCGGGCCTGGAGGGCGCGTTCACCGTGCTCTCCTTCGCCGAGGAAGAAGATCCGGACGTCGCCTACGTCGAGGGCACCGCAGGTGATGTCTACGTCGAGAGCACCGATCACGTGGACCGCTACAGGTCAGCCTTCGAGCAGATATGCGATGCAGCCTTGCCGACGGAAGAGAGCTTGAAGCTGATCTCCGACGCCAAGGACAATCTGTCTCATGACTGACCTGTCGATGGCTATCTGGCGTAAAAGCAGCTTCAGCGGCAGCGGGAACAATTGCGTCGAGGTGGCGACGAACGTGCCGGGGCTGGTGGCCGTGCGGGACAGCAAGGACCGCTCGGGCCCGGTCCTGGCCTTCACCCCGAGCGAATGGAGCGCCTTCATCGCGGGCGTGAAGAACGGCGAGTTCGACGACTGATCGCGCAGGCACCCCGGGACCCGTCGCCCTCGGCGACCGGGCCGCACCGGGAGTGGTGTGCCCCTTTTGTCACATAATGGGCGTCAATAACTGACCGGATGGCGGCTACTGTCTGCGTCATGCTCCACCGCCGTTCCCCCACTCTCGTCGACTGGCTCGTCGCGGTGGCCGTGGGCCTGTTCGCGATCGCCGAGGAGATCGGCGGGCGCTCGATGGGTCCGTCCCGCGAACACCTTCCCCTCTGGATCGCCGCCGGGGTCGTCACCGCCGTCGGGGTGCTGTTCCGGCGACACGCCCCCTTCGCGATCCTGTGCGTCTACTCCGCCCTCAACGTCCTGCTGTTCGTCCTGGCCCCCCAGATGGCGGCGGCCTGGCAGTTCTACACCGAGCTCGTGCTGCTGTTCACCCTGCTGTCGGAGGTACGGCCGGGCAGTGTGAAGGCCGTGACCGGCATGGTCGCGAGCGGTGCGTACGTCGTCTCCATGCTGGCGGCCTCGTCCCCGCCGGCCGGGTGGGGCGACATCGCCGTGGCGGTGGTGATGTCCGCGATCGCGGCCGGAGCCGGCCTGGCCGTACGGCGGCACCGCGTGATCGCCGCGCAGGCCGCCGAACGCGGCGAACTGCTGGCCCGCGAGGCGGTGTCGGAGGAGCGCGCCCGCATCGCCCGCGAACTGCACGACATCGTCGCCCACAGCGTCAGCGTGATGACCATGCAGACCGGCGGCGTACGGCTCATGCTGCGCGAGGACCAGGAACGCGAGCGGCAGGTGCTCGCGTCGATCGAGGAGACGGGCCGCGGCGCCGTGGACGAGTTGCGCCGGATGCTCGGCCTGCTGCGCGGCCCGAGCGCCGACTCGGGCCCGCAGGCCGGCCTCGACCGGCTGGACGACCTGCTCGACCAGGTCAGGGCGGCGGGGCTCGACGTGACCCTGGAAGTGCGCGGGGATCCGGTGCCGCTGCCCGCCGGACTCGACCTGTCGGCCTACCGCATCGTGCAGGAGGCGCTGACCAACGCGCTCAAGCACGCCGGCCCGACGCGGGCGACGGTCACCGTGGAGCACCGCCCCGGGGAGCTCCACCTGGAGATCGTCGACGACGGCCCGCGCCAGGGCAGGACGCGGGCGCGCGGCGCCGGAGGCGGGCACGGGCTCATCGGCATGCGGGAGCGGGCCGCGCTGTTCCACGGCACGCTCACCGCGGGACCGCTCGCCTCGGGCGGTTTCGGCGTCCGGGCGGTGCTCCCCCTGTGAAAGACGCTGTGAGAGACGCTGTGAACGGCCATCAGATCGGCATCCTGATCGCCGACGACCAGGCGATGGTCCGGGCCGGGCTACGGCTGGTGATCGGCACCCAGCCGGATCTCGACGTGCTGGGCGAGGCGTCCGACGGCGAGCGCGCCGTGGAGCTGGCCCGGAGCCTGCGGCCCGACGTCGTGCTGCTCGACATCGCGATGCCGCGGCTCGACGGCCTGGAGGCGGCCCGGCGGATCCTGTCCGCGCCCGCACCGCCGCGCGTGATCATGCTGACGACCTACGACACCGACGAGAACCTCGATCACGCCCTGCGCACCGGGGTCGGCGGCTTCCTGCTCAAGGTCTCGCCGCCCGAGCACCTGTTCGCCGCGATCCGCAGCGCCGCCCGTGGCGAGGTGCTGCTCGACCCCGCCGTAACCGGCCGGGTCGTCGACGCCTACCGCCGCGCCCAGCCCGCCGCGCCGCCGCCGGAGAGGGACCTCACCGCGCGGGAGGAGCAGGTGCTGCGCCTGGTGGCGCGGGGACTGTCGAACGGCGAGATCGCGAGCACGCTGTCGATCGGCGAGGCGACGGTGAGCACGCACATGAACCGCCTGCTGGCCAAGCTCGGCCTACGCGACCGCGCTCAGGCCGTCCGGTACGCCTACGAGTCGGGCATGATCCGCCCCGGGGATCCCTCGTCCTGAGCCGGTACCGTAGGTGCACATGACAGCTATCGACTCCACCACCTCGGGTGCGTACGGGATCGGCCTCGCCACGATCGCCGCCGACGGCACCGTGCTGGACACCTGGTTCCCCTTCCCCGCACTGGGCGAGCCCCCGGCCGTGGGCACCGAGCCGATCGCGGGCGAGGACCTCGGCGAGGGCATGGCGGAACTGGTGGGCCCCGACCCCGCCAGGGGCGTCGAGGTCGTGGCCGTGCGCACCGGCATCGCCGACCTGTCGGCCCCGCCGGCCGACGCGCACGACGTGTACCTGCGCCTGCACCTGCTGTCCCACCGCCTGGTCCGGCCGCGTACGGTCAACCTCGACGGGATCTTCGGGCTGCTGGCCAACGTGGTGTGGACCAGCCACGGCCCGTGCAAGGTGGAGGGCTTCGAAGAGGTGCGGCTGCGCCTGCGGGCCCGTGGCCCGGTGACCGTCTACGGCGTGGACAAGTTCCCGCGCATGGTCGACTACGTGCTGCCCTCCGGGGTGCGGGTCGCCGACGCCGACCGCGTACGGCTCGGCGCCCACCTGGCGAGCGGCACCACGGTCATGCACGAGGGCTTCATCAACTACAACGCCGGCACGCTCGGCGCCTCGATGGTGGAGGGCCGCATCTCCGCAGGGGTCGTCGTGGGCGACGGGTCCGACGTGGGCGGCGGCGCCTCGATCATGGGCACGCTGTCCGGCGGCGGCAAGGAGGTCATCTCGATCGGCGAGCGGTGCCTGCTCGGAGCCAACTCCGGCGTCGGCATCTCGCTCGGCGACGACTGCGTGGTGGAGGCCGGGCTGTACGTCACGGCGGGCACCAAGGTCACGCTGCCGGACGGGACGGTCGTTAAGGCGAAGGAACTGTCGGGCAAGTCGGGTCTGCTGCTGCGCCGCAACTCGACGACCGGGGCGGTCGAGGCGGTCTCCCGAGACGGCAGGGGCATCGAGCTCAACGCGGAGCTGCACTCCAACGACTAGTGCCGTGACCGACAAGGTTTGCCCGGAAGGAGCGGTGTCCAGAGTGGTGCATCGCAAGGCGGAGGAGGAGGTCGTAGCGGAGCCTACGGCCGACGACGACAACGCAGCGAGGTGCCGCTCTGGGCGACGCGACGGGGCAAAGATTGGCGGGAGGGGCACTGGAGACGCCAGACCCTGAGATGACCCTGAGTCTGCCCTGAACTTGGCCTTCGGCCCTGTGAACGGCGGTAGGGCGGCCCGTACGGTGAAGGTATGGGACGCATTCTCCTCATCGCCGCAGCCGTCATCGTCGGGTTCTTCCTTCTCGGTTCCGTCATCGGGCTCATCTTCGGCGCGCTGAAGTGGGTTCTGATCATCGGCGCGATCGCACTGATCGTGTCGGTCGTGCTCAAGCTCACGCGGAGCAGCAGGTCGGGTCACTACACCTGACCGGCCTGTGCACACGAAGGGGACGAAAAGGGGCGGGCCCCGTCGCGATCGCGACGGGGCCCGCCTTCTTGTGCGCCTACGCGGTTCCTCGGGTTACGAGAGCGGCGGGTAGGCGTTCTGCATGAGCTGCTGGAACTGGGCGGAGAACCAGTGGCCCGAGACCGGGGCGCCGCCGAGAGCACCGGACATGTTGTTGCCGTTCAGCGAGTTACCCGTGTAGGTCGGGTCACACATCCGGTCGAAGCCCTTGCCCTCGTCGTTGTCGATGGCGGAGCTGGAGCCGTCGGACTCACCCGGAGGCTTGATCCAGACGTAGGCGTCGAGACCGGCGGTGGGGTTCGCCTTCGGGCGCTCACCCATACCGGCACCGGACTGGTTGCACCAGTTGCCGGCGTGGATCCGGCGGTCGATGCGGGACTCGTTGACGAAGGTGTCCGGGTTGGTCGCCGTGCTCGCCTTGGTCGGACGGGCCGAGCCGCCCCAGCCGTTGCGGGAGGTGTCGATCAGCATGCCGATGGTGTTCGGGAAGCCCTTCGCCACCAGGGCGTTGCGCAGACCGACCGCGAAGGACTGCTCGTCCACGTACCAGTTCCAGTCGACCCACTTGGACTGGCGCACCGACTGGCCGCCCGGCGTGCTGTTGATGGTGAAGTACGGCTCGACCGTCGCGCCGAAGTTGGCGGTGTTCACGATGAAACCGTCGATGCTGTTCACGCCCGCGGTGGTGCCGGTCGCGACCTGGTGGAAGAGGTTCACCATCGGCTGGAAGTTGTTGTCCCAGCCGAGCCAGGCGTGGTGGGCCGCGTCCACGTAGGTGTAGACGTTCTTGATCGCGTGCAGCTTGTTCAGCGCGTACTGGACACCCTGGACGTAGGCGCCCGAGGACTGGGCCTCCTGGCACGCCTGGAACGCGTTCACGTTGGTGATCAGGTTCGGCAGCGAGTCGGGCTCGATGATCGTCACGATGCGGAGGTTGGAGTACTTCGAGTCCGCCATGATCCCGGCGATCACGTCGATGTACTCGGACTTGTACCGCGCGAGGCCGTTCTGCGCGATCTTCAGCTCACCGTTGGAGGCGAGCGCCGAGCAGTCGCGGTTCGGCAGGTCGTAGATGACGACCTGGATCGTGAGAGGCGTGTCGCCATTGGCCGCGTCCTGCTTGACCGCCTCATCGAGGTGGTCACGCAGGCCCTTGCTGTTGTTGCCGGCCGAGCCGGAGGTGATCGCGGCGATGCGGTCCAGCCAGACCGCCGTGGAGATGTTGGCCACCCGCGAGCCGCCCGGCTCGGACTTCGCGCTGGCCGACCAGTCCGGGTTCACGTAGCCCGTGGCGCCGACGTACGGGTTGTCCACGTGCTCACCGGGCGGCGGCGGCGAGGACGACGGAGAAACAGCCGGCGACGGGGACGCCGACGGAGAGGTTCCCGGCGACGGGGAGACCTGCGAGGAAGGGGAGACCTGAGGAGACGGGGAGATCGGCGGAGACGGCGACACCGGGGTCGTGCCGTTGCAGGCCACGCCGTTGATCTTGAAGTCGGTCGGCGCGGGGTTGCTGCCGCTCCAGGATCCGTTGAAGCCGATGCTCGTCGAGCCGCCGTTGGCCAGGGACTTGTTCCAGTCCATGGCCGTCACGGTCACGTTGCTGCCGGACTGGCTCCAGTTGCCCGACCAGCCCTGGCTGACCTTCTGGCTGCTGTTGGGGAAGGTGAAGGTGAGCGTCCAGTTGTTGAGGGCGTCACCCAGGTTCTGAATGGTCAGGTTGGCGGACATGCCGCCCTGCCATTCGCTGGCACTGTAGTTGACCTTGCAGGCGACCGCGGCACTCGCCGATGTGGCGGTGGCGACGGCCGCCGTGGCGCCGAGGGCGAGCACGGCCGCCGCGACCAGGCCGCGGCGCACCGTGGAGCCCACGGCTCCCGGTCGGGGGGTGGATCTCATTGGGAAGGTCCTCCTGGCGATGAATACCTGCGCTTGGGAGCGCTCCCACGAACCATAGGCACCACCCCCGGCGCCGTACAGGGACCCGTCAAGGGCCGCACCGCCGCGGCGGGACCGGCCGGCGTGCACCCGCCGTCCCATCAGGGCATCCATCGCCGTGTTACGACCGAAGTCGCCTGCCTGTTACTTGAAAGTTTCACCCATTCATAGGTGAAAAGCGTGGCCAGGGCCCGGATGTCGGATCTGAACCACTCCCCCGCCGAGCGACGCGCGACGACACCACCCCTACCTGCTCACGAGGGGATACGGCCCGGCGGGTAGCATCCGTGAGTCACACAAATCGCGAATGGGGATCGTCATGACCGTCAAAGTGACCGTCACCGGCGCGGCCGGCCAGATCGGTTACGCGCTGCTCTTCCGCATCGCCTCGGGCCAGCTCCTCGGGGCGGACACCCCGGTGAAGCTCAGCCTTCTGGAGATCCCGCAGGCCGTGAAGGCGGCCGAGGGCACCGCGATGGAGCTCGACGACTGTGCGTTCCCGCTGCTGCGGGGCATCGAGATCTCCGACGACCCGGCCAAGGCCTTCGACGGCGCCAACGTCGCGCTGCTCGTCGGCGCCCGCCCGCGTACGAAGGGCATGGAGCGCGGCGATCTGCTGGAGGCCAACGGCGGCATCTTCGGCCCGCAGGGCAAGGCCATCAACGACCACGCGGCCGACGACATCCGCGTGCTCGTCGTGGGCAACCCGGCCAACACCAACGCGCTCATCGCGCAGGCCTCGGCTCCCGACGTGCCGGCCGAGCGGTTCACCGCGATGACCCGTCTCGACCACAACCGCGCGCTCTCGCAGCTCGCGAACAAGCTGAACGTGCCGGTGACCGAGATCAAGAAGATGACGATCTGGGGCAACCACTCCGCCACGCAGTACCCGGACCTCTTCCACGCCGAGGTCGGTGGCAAGATCGCGGCCGAGCAGGTCGAGCAGGAGTGGCTGCGCGACACCTTCATCCCGACCGTCGCCAAGCGCGGCGCCGCCATCATCGAGGCGCGCGGCGCGTCGTCGGCGGCGTCCGCGGCCAACGCGGCGATCGACCACGTGTACGACTGGGTGAACGGCACGCCCGAGGGCGACTGGACCTCGGCCGCCATCCCGTCCGACGGCTCCTACGGCGTGCCGGAGGGCCTCATCTCGTCCTTCCCGGTGGTGTCCAGGAACGGCCGCTGGGAGATCGTCCAGGGCCTGGAGATCGACGCGTTCTCGCGGGAGCGCATCGACGCCTCGGTGAACGAGCTGGTCGAGGAGCGGGACGCCGTACGCGCGCTCGGTCTCATCTGAGAGCTCTCGCGCGAGGGGCGGGCCGGTCACCGGCCCGCCCCTCGCGTTTTCCCGGGCTTCCGCCCGTACGGTACGGCCTCGCCTGCCTGGGCAGTTGACGGGCATGGACGCGATGTACGACGTGGTGGTGCTCGGCCTGGGACCCGGCGGAGAGGACGTCGCGGGACGGCTCGCGGAGGCCGGACTCAGCGTCGCCGCGGTGGAGGCCGGGCTGATCGGGGGCGAGTGCGCCTACTGGGGCTGCGTCCCCTCCAAGATGATGGTGCGTGCCGCGGGACTGCTGGCCGAGGCGCGGCGGGTGCCCGGCATGGCGGGCTCGGTCCGGGTGTCCCCGCGATGGGCCCCGGTGATCGACCGGATCACCGGCGAGGGCACCGACGACTGGAGCGACGACGCCAGGGCGGAGCACTTCGAGAGTGCCGGCGTCGACCTCGTCCGCGGCCGCGGACGGATCACCGGGCCGCGGGAGGTGACCGTGGGCGGCCGGGTGCTGCGGGCCCGGCGCGGGATCGTCCTCGCCACCGGGACCAGCCCCGCCGTCCCCCCGATCGACGGGCTGGAGGGCACGCCGTACTGGACGAACCGCGACGCGGTCGCGGCGCGGCAGGTGCCCGAGTCGCTGATCGTGCTCGGCGGCGGAGCCGTCGGCTGCGAACTCGCCCAGGTGTTCGCCCGGTTCGGCACGCGGGTGTCGGTCGTGGAGACCGCCGACCGCCTGCTGCCGCAGGAGGAGCCCGAGGCGGGCGTGCTTCTGGCGCGGGTGTTCGCCGGCGAGGGCCTCGAGACGTACACCGGCGTCGCGGCCGAGCGGGTGCGGCACGACGACGGCGGCTTCACCCTCGGGCTGGAGGACGGCCGGACCCTCCGCGCCACGCGACTGCTGGTCGCCACCGGGCGCAGAGCCGACCTGGCCGCGATCGGCGCCGGCGACGCCGGCCTCGACGAGAGCGCCGGGTTCGTCACCGTGGACGACCGGATGCGGGCCGCCGACGGCGTGTGGGCGGTCGGCGACGTGACCGGCCGGGGCGCCTACACCCACGTCGCCGTCTACCAGGGCAGGATCGCGGCCCGCGACATCCTCGGCGAGGGCGGCCCGGCCGCCGACTACCGGGCGGTGCCCCGGGTCACGTTCACCGACCCCGAGGTGGGCTCGGTCGGCCTGACGGAGCGGGAGGCCCGGGAGGCCGGGCTCGACGTGCGGGTCGGCTTCGCCTCCGTCGACGAGTCGGCCCGCGGCTGGATCCACGGGGCCGGGCACGAGGGCTTCGTCAAGCTGGTGGAGGACGCGCGGCGCGGCGTGCTGGTCGGCGCCACGAGCGCCGGCCCGGCCGGCGGGGAGGTGCTCGGCGCACTCGTGGTGGCGGTGCAGAACGAGATACCGACGGGGCGGCTGCGGCACACGATGTTCGCCTACCCGACCTTCCACCGGGCGATCGAGGACGCGCTCGAGACGCTCGACGGAGCGGCGTACGCAATGGAGTTGTGACGAACCGGTGACGCCCCGGGCGGGTCCAATGCATGACCTCCTAGAAAGGGGAAAGTCATGCGGCACCCCACCTGGCCGATCTCATCGGTGCTGATCGGTCTCGCCCTGCCCGCGCTCACGATCTCCGCCGCGGCCGTGCCCGCCGCGGCCTCCCAGGCGGGCACCGCGCGGCACTCGGCCCACCACTCGATCCGGTACGCCTCGGTCGACGCCTGCACGGTCAAGGACTTGGGCTCCATCCCCTGCCACACCTGGCGGCTGGACCTGCTCGACGGCGAGCGGGTGGCGCTGAAGGACGCGATGGTGGCGCCGCTGAACGCCAAGGGCAAGCCGGTCAAGGAGATGCAGGCACCGCTCTCGGTCAGCGGCGACGGCGAGTCCGTGGCCTACTTCCGTAAGTCCGACCACCGCCTGGTGGTGCGCGAGTTCCACGGCTCTGCGCACGCCATGGGTCCTGTGCACGTCATGCCGAAGAAGCTTCTCCCGCGCGGCGTCGGCATGAACGAGGCGTGGATACGGCTCTCCCAGGACGGCGCCCGCCTGATCCTCGGCTACGGCGTGAAGGACGGCAGCAGCCGGGCCCGGATCTTCGACGTCCCGGGGGCGCGCGAAACCGGCGCGCTTGCGCCGTTCGGCACGTTCAGGGGCTTCAGCGGCGACGGCTCAGCCGTCCTCGTGGACCAGGGCACCGACGAGAACACCACCGAACTGGCCGTCTACGACACCACGGGCGGCGAGCTGGCCCGCGTCGTCCCGCCCGAGACGGTCGCCGTCAACCTCCCGTGGGGGCTGTCCTCCGACGGCCGCACGGTCGCGTTCGTCACCGCGGCCGGCAAGAAGGCGCGGCTGCGCTTCTACGACGCCACGACCGACCAGACGGGAGGCTCCGTCCGCTTCTCCCTGCCGTCGGACGCCTCGGTGGAGATGATCGACTGGACCGGGGAACACGAGGTGACGCTCCACCTCATCCGCTCGGCGAAGGTCGACCGCGTGACCATCCTCAGGGTCGACACCCGCACGGGCGGAACCCGGGTGCGTGACTCCTACAAGGTCCGGGCCGGCACCTTCACCTACCAGAGCTGCGGCGGCTGATCCTGCCACCGACCTCACCGTCACCCCTGCCATCGACCCTGCCGCCGCTACGGACATGGCCACCAGCGCCGCCACCTCGGAGACGACGGTGAGGCGCTGGGTGAGCCCGGCCGGCACCGTCCCGGGGTCGAGATTCAGCATCCGGAAGGCGTACGGCAGGACCACGAGGAGCAGCGAGCCGAGTGCGACGGTGCACAGCACGCGCACCAGGCGCGAGCGGGTGGCCCGGGCGACGAGCAGCCCGGCCAACGGCAGGCTGGCGAAGGCCGCGAAGGCCGCATAGCGGTGAATGTTGCCGGAGAGCGACAGCGGCAGCCCCTGCGGGTCGGTCGGGAACCCGGCCACCAGCAGCAGGCAGGCGCTCCACATGCCCACCAACAGCGCCGCACGCCGGTCCAGCCGGTTCATCCGGTCCAGCCGCATGGCCAGCACGGCCGAGCCCACGGCGATCGACGTCAGCGAGACCGGCAGCAGCCAGCCGTGCGGCGTGTAGAAATACTGACTGATCGTCGCCGTGAGCGGGTCGAGCCCCGCCACCAGATGTAACGCGAGCATCGCGGCGGCGCCGGTCGCCACCAGCGCGTATCCCAAGACCATCCCCATGACTCATCACTGTGGCCGCGGGGAGGGCGGCGGCCCATCGGAGATCCACCCGAGCCGCCCCTGAGGGAACCCCTAGGGATCTCAGGAGGCGTCGGCGGAATCGGCCGGGGCCGTCTCGGGGGTGGAGGCGCGGAACCAGCGGCAGCCGTACCTGCCCATGGGGAAGCGCGCCCGGCCGGAGTCGGAGATCTCGACCGTGCCGTCCACCAGCAGGTCGGTCAGCACCTTGGACGAGTCGAGCCCGTCCAGCGTGATCTCCACCTCGGCCTCGGTCTCGCCAAGGTTGTGCACGGCCACGACCGTCTCGCCGTCGCAGTCGGCCCGGTGGGCGAACACGGCGTCCACGCCGGTGTCGAGCACGGTGTACTCGCCCCACGCGAACTCCGGGCAGTCGCGGTAGTGCCGGATCAGCCGGGTGATCCACGACAGCAGCGAGTCGGGGTCGCGTTCCTGCGCGCTGACGTTGATCTTCTCGGGGCCGTAGTCCCCGGTGGGCATGGGGATCCGCACCTTCGAGGGGTCGGCGTCGCTGAAGCCGCCGTTGCGGTGCGGGGTCCACTGCATGGGCGTGCGGACGGCCTGGCGGCCCTCCAGCTCCAGGTTCTCCCCCATGCCGATCTCCTCGCCGTAGAAGAGCACCGGGGTGCCCGGCAGGGAGAACAGCAGGCTGTAGACCATCTTGATCCGCTCGATGTCGCCGCCCAGCATCGTGGGCAGGCGCCGGCGCAGGCCCCGGCCGAACAGCTGCATGTTCTTGTCCGGGCCGAAGGCCTGGAAGATCTCCTCGCGCTCGGCGTCGTTCAGCTTGTCGAGCGTGAGCTCGTCGTGGTTGCGGATGAACGTCGCCCACTGGGAGTCCTTGGGCGCCTTGGGGCGCTCCCGCAGGGCGGCGGCCAGCGGGCCGGCGTCCTCGCGGGCCAGCGACAGGTACGTCCGCTGCATGGTGATGAAGTCGAAGCACATGGTGATCTCGTCACCGAGATCGTTTCCGAAGTAGCGCACCAGGTCGTCGTACGGCAGGTTGACCTCGCCGAGGAGGATGGCGCTGCCGTCGCGGCGGCTGAGGAAGGCCCGCAGGCAGGCGAAGAACTCGTGCGGATCGGGCAGGTCGCCGCTGTCGGTGACCTGCTCGACGAGGAACGGCACGGCGTCCACCCGGAAGCCGGAAAGGCCCAGCTCCATCCAGAATCCGAGGATCCGGGAGATCTCGTCCTGCACCTCGGGGTTGGCGGTGTTCAGGTCGGGCTGGAACCGGTAGAACCGGTGGTAGTAGTACTGCTCGGTCTTCTCGTCGTACTCCCAGAGGCTGTCCTCCTTGTCGGGGAACACGACGCCCTTGGGATCGTCGGGCTCCGGCTTGTCGGACCAGATGTACCAGTCGCGATAGCGGGAGTCCCGGCTGGAGCGCGCCTCCTTGAACCAGGGATGCTGGTCGGAGGTGTGATTGACCACGAGATCGGCGATGACCCTGATGCCGCGGTCCCTGGCCACCCGCATGAACTCGACGAAGTCGCCGAGCGTGCCCAGTCGCGGGTCGACGTTGTAGAAGTCGGTGATGTCGTAGCCGTCGTCCTTGTCCGGCGTCGGGAAGAACGGCATCAGCCAGATGCACGTCACGCCCATCCGGTCCAGGTGGTCGATGCGCTGGATCGCCCCCCTGAAGTCGCCGATCCCGTCGCCGTTGCCGTCGGCGAATGTCTCGATGTCGAGGCAGTACACGACCGCGTTCTTCCACCACAGATCGGAGGTCATGCTCAATCTCATGACCGTTCCCGCTGCCCGGCAAAGGAACGGCAAAACATCCGGCCCGCGCCGCCGGAGCGGCGCGGGCCGGCGCGGTACCGCTCGCGCGGCCCGTCACGGCCGCGACGTCACCGTGAGTCACGTCCTACAGCGGCGTGACCTGTTCGGCCTGCGGTCCCTTGTTGCCCTGAACGGTCACGTAGCTGACTCTCTGGTTCTGGTCCAGCGTCCGGTAACCGTTCGAGGTGATCGCCGAATAATGAACGAACACGTCAGCGGTGCCGTCGTCCGGAGCGATGAAACCGAAGCCCTTTTCGGCGTTGAACCACTTGACAGTGCCTTCAGACAACTGCTTCTCCTTCTTGGAAAGCCCCACCATGTTCCCAGGTCGAGAGCATGAGGCTGCGTAGCGGATCGGTCGCGCGACCGCGTGAGACGCTGGAAGTGCGCGCATATCCGCCGCCGGGATGACCCGGGTGCGCTTTTTACAAACCATGTTTTCAGGAATTGTCCACTGCGACACCCGCAGCCTGTACGGAGAGTACCCGCGATTACCCGAGGCTATGCCGGTGCCGCCATATACCAGCGAGCATGTCCGTCACCGCGCGTGAGCGAGTCGAGCCGCCGCGGCAGCTCCTGCCGGGAGAACGGGTCACCGGAGGCGTTACGGATGTGGATGCCCACGGCGTACATGTCCCGCACCTCCATGAGCGTGCCGTAGCCGGGCCACAGCCGCAGGTCCGAGCCGTACGCGCGGGCGAACTCGTCCACGTCGGCCGCCGACAGGCCGAAGCGGCGCTGCCCGTGGTAGGTGTGCACCAGGTCCCACTCGCGCGGCCCGACGGCCACGCCGTCCCAGTCGCACAGCACCACGTGCCCGTCCTGGCAGCGCAGCAGGTTGTCGATCCAGGCGTCGCCGTGCAGCAGCACCGGCGAGCCGGTGTCCAGGTCGCGCCAGCGCCCGGTGAGCTCCTCGATGCGGTCGCTCAGCCAGGACCGCTGGCCGGCGGTCAGCACCTCGGCCCGATGCTCCACCGCGTGCCGCACCTCGGCGAGCGGGTCGGTGAGCGTCCGCAGCCCCACCGGCGGCACCGGCTCACGATGCAGGCTGCGCAGCACCCGGCCGAGCTGCCGGGTCGTCGGGCGGCCCCGGGAGGGGACGTACCGCCAGAAGGTGATCACCCGGCCGTCGTGCACCATCGGCTGATCGGCGATCTCGTCGGCTGGCCGCACGGTCGGAAAGCCCCGGTCGGCGAGCCACCGGGCGACCGCCACGACCACCGGCAGCCGGGTCAGCGCGTCCGGCGCGGTCGCGATCCGCACCACCGTCTCCCCGCGCGCCGTGTCCCCCCGCAGCTTGAAGACGGCGTTGCTGCGCAATCGAAGGAGCCGCGCGCCCCGCGCGTCCAGCCCGATCTTCGCGCAGACCTCACGCAGGATCCCGAACGCCTCCTCGGCCAGCGACGCCGCTTCCATGGTCTTCATGGCGGTTTCAGGCGTTCTGGGTGGCGGACAGGTCCGCGGCGGGGAACAGCCCGCTGAGGGCGAGCGTGGGCGACGACTCCGACAACACCCGCCGCAGACGCCGTACGGCGGGCAGCGCGGGGTCGGCGTCGGCCAGCAGGGCCCTGGCCCGGGTGACGACGATCGAGGTGCGGTGCTCGGCGGGCACCTGCCCCAGCGCGTCCGCGGCGAGCCGGCAGGCCCCCTCGTGATCGCCGTTCCTGGCCAGGTGGCTCGCCTGGTCGAGCAGGATCAGCGCCGGGTCGATGGTGTGGAAGCCCGGAGGGAACCCGTCGATGCCCTGCACCTGCTGGGCGTCCCCCAGCTCGATGAGCGTGCCGGTGCGGTAGAACTTCATCCGCTTTTCCGTGAAGACGAAAGCCAGGTCGTCCTGGCTCATGCCGCGCATGCGGGCGAAGATCTGCTCGGCCTCGGCGAGGGCGATCCTCGCGGCCTTGCCGTCTCCCATCCTGGCCAGTGCCCGGGCCTCGGCCGCCGCCGCCAGCGCCGCCGGCGAACTGGGTGCCGAGCCTGCCAGCATCCGCGCCTCGCGGGCCAGCCGCACGGTCTCGTTGAGGTCGCCGTAGTAGTACAGAAGCATGGTCTGCTGGGCCCGCACCAGCGCCCGCAACCGCAGGTCGCCGACATCGTCGGAGGCGGCGCGGGCGGTGCCGTACCAGGCGTGCGCCTGGCGGGTGTCGCCCAGCTTCATCAGCGCGTCGGCGGCGAGCAGCGTGAGCATCGTGGTCGCGGTGAGCAGGCGGCGCTGCACCGACGCCGGCTGACGGGCGGCGCTCAGCCGGCGCACGTCGGAGATCTCCAGCATGACCCGGCAGAGCATCGGCGTCGGCGGGGTCGTCATGTACTCCCTGCGGTAGCGCAGCACCTGCTCGTCCAGCCGGTCGAGCTGGTCCTCGCTCACCGTGCCCGCGGCCAGCGTGCGGTCGAGGTCGTGGCGCACGCCCTCGACCTCCGCGAAGAACCGGCCGCTCGGCGGGCCCATCAGCATCGCCTGGTGGAACAGCGCCCTGCGCTCCGCGTCGTCGGCGGCGGGGTCCTCGGTCCGGGCCTGCTCACCGGTCTGCCCCGGCCCCACCACCACGATCTTCTGCCCGCCCGGGTCCTCGCAGTAGTCGGCGGCCAGGCCGAGCCGTACGGCGTTGGCCCGGTAGAGCCGGGCCAGCAGGTCGATCGTCTGCGGGCGCGGGCGCGCCCGGTTGTTCTCCCAGGCGTTCAGCAGATCGATGCTCGCCCGCGGATGACCGAGGTTCTGCTGCTCGCACAGGTGCTCCAGCTCCTCGATCGCCTGTCGCGCCGACCACCCCCGGCCGAGCCGGTGGGCCTTCAGCAGGCTGACGCCGCAGCACCCGTGAATCGCCTGGACGGTCTGCCAGAGCGTCCACTGCCGGACCTGTGCCTGTTCGCGCCAGCGACGCGCGCAAGCGGGTGAGTGCTCTCCGCGGGCCATGTGCACGCCCTCCACTGGTGAAGCGGTCCCCGTTTACGGTTGTTTCCCCACGGTAAACACGCAGGCACACAACCTCCCGCGACTGTTATGCCTTCGTGTCCGCGAACTCGTGTCTGTTCCACGGAATCCGGGTGAGTTCCCTGCCTGTTGCACGGTTTCGGGAATTCCTCATCATTGCCGGTGGGTCGTTGCGGGTTCACCCTTTCCGGTGATAGGTCGTGACGTTCCCCCGGAGGCTGACGATGACGACGACGGCAGACCGCAGCGAGGCGATGGACCACCTGGAGCGGCTCGCCGCCCAGCTGGAGGCCCACTCCTTCCAGGTACGCGTGACGGCGCCGGCCGGCCTTTACCCGCGTCTGCGCGTGATCAACCCCATGGCGCCCACGATGGCCGAGGACGTCCTGGCATCCAGCGCCGGTGACGGCGAATGGTGGTACTGGCTGTCCTGGGCCGGCCGGATCGGGCACGCCTCCGACGTGGTCACCGCGGCCGAGCGCATCGCCAGCGTCCTCCACGTCATCCGCCGCTGAATCACGCGCCAGGCGGTTATAGTCCTATCTAGACAGACTAGACAGGAGCATCGCTATGACCGCCTGGCAGGTACAAGAGGCGAAGCAGCGGTTCAGCGAGGTCGTCCGCCGCGCACTGGACGAAGGCCCCCAGGTCGTCACACGGCATGGAGAAGAGGTCGCGGTGGTCATCGACATCGCCGAATACCGCCGCCTCAAAGGAGACGCCCCCGACTTCGCCCGTTTCCTCCTCGCGGACCCCGACTGGGACGACGACATCGAGTTCCCTCGGAACCAGGACCTGCCGCGAGAGGTGGATCTCGGCTGATGACCATCGGCTACCTGCTCGACACGAACGTGGTGTCGGAGGCGCGCAAGCGGAACGGAAGCGTCTCGGTCAGGGACTGGATCGGCGCGGCCCACGGACCCACGCTCTACCTGAGCAGCTTGACCGTGGGCGAGATCCGTTGCGGCCTCGAGCTACGCAGGCACAGCGACCCCGCGCAGGCGGCGGTGCTGGAACGCTGGCTGCACGCGCTACAGCGGCAGTTCGGCGATCGCATCGTCCCCGTCACCTCCGCGGTCGCCGAGGAGTGGGGGCGGCTGAACGCCGTACGGACCCTGCCGACGGCGGACGGTTTGATCGCCGCGACGGCCAGGGTGCACGGCTGGACCCTGGTCAGCCGGAACGTCAAGGATTTCGAGGGGACGGGTGTGTCCGTGCTCAATCCGTTCGAGGTCGCCCTCTGACCGGTGCGGCGAGGGTCAGGCGAACTTCGACTTCGGGCGGTCCTGGAGGACGCCGTCGACGTACACGTCCACCTTCTCGTCGTAGAAGGCGACCAACCCGGCGATCTTCTGCGACTCCGGAAGCGGCATGGGATAGGACCAGACGAGGTCCTTGCCGGACTCGTCGTCGCCCACCGACCAGTACACCGCGGTGCCCTTGTACGGGCAGTGGGTCACGGTGTCGGACGGGCGCAACAGGTCCAGCCGTACGTCGGTCTTGGGCAGGTAGTACCGCGGGGGCAGACCGGTCTCGAACAGCATGCGCGGGTTGCGCGAGTCGGCGACCGTGACGCCGTCCACCTCCACCCGGACGTGGCGCGAGCTGGCCAGGATGTCCACCCGCGTGTACGGGTCGCGGGCGTGCACGACGACCTCCTCGTCCTCCTCGAACCAGTTGTCCATCGCGTCCCAGTCGAAGCGGACGTGGCCCCGGATCTCCTCCAGCGGCGCGTCGTCCCCGTAGACCAGGGCGGCGCCCGGCCGGCCCGCCACGTCGTGGACCTCCGCGTCGCCCCTGCTGGGCGAGTGCCGCTTCTGCCCGGTGGCCTTCAGCTCCTCCACACGCACGTCGTCGAGCGGGAAGTAGTACGTCGGATAGTAGGGACCCTCCCAGACCAGCAGGGCCCGGGTGGTGTCGGCCACCGCCCGGCCCTCGGCATAGACACGCACGCGCCTGGCCGTCGTCTCCACCCGGACGCGGCCCCGTTTCGTCGGCTCCATGCCTGCGCCAACCGGCGGGCGGATCGTCCTTATTCCCCGGCCTCACATTCGCCTTTTCCCGGTGTGCGACGCCGAGTCGGCCCGTGCTATCGACAGCGAGCGGATAAGTCGCTTACCCTCGGCTAGGTGGGTCTTCGCCTTTACGATACGCATCGCCGCGCCGTCCGCGATTTCGTCCCCCGAATTCCCGGAATGGTGTCGATTTATCTCTGCGGTCCCACCGTCGTCGTGCCGCCACATGTGGGGCAGCTCAGATCGCAGGTCAATTTCGACATTCTGCACCGCTGGCTGAAAAGCAGCGGATACGAAGTCGTGCTCTGCCGGAACGTCACCGACATCGAGGACAAGATAATTCACAGGTCCGTGTCCGAGGGGATTCCCTGGTGGCGGATCACCGATCCCGTCCACCGTGCCTTCGTGCGCACCTACACCGCCCTGGGCTGCCTTCCGCCCAGCGTGGAGCCCCGCGCGACGGGACACATCCCGGAGATGATCGAGATGGTGGAGCAGCTCGTCGCCTCCGGGCACGCCTACGAGTCCGACGGCGACGTCTATTTCTCGGTCGGCTCCTACCCGAATTACGGATCCCTTTCACGGCAGCAGGCCGGGCGCCTGCGGGCGACCGAGGAAAACGAGCGCGGCAAACGCGATCCGCGCGATTTCGCATTGTGGAAGAGCGCGAAACCCGGCGAGCCGGTGTGGCACTCGCCCTGGGGCGAGGGGCGCCCGGGATGGCACCTGGAATGTTCCGCGATGGCACGCAGATATCTGGGCACGGAATTCGACATCCACGGCGGCGGGGCGAATCTCATATTTCCCCACCATGAGAACGAGATGGCCCAGTCGCGGGCCGCCGGAGATTCCTTCGCACGCTTCTGGCTGCACAACGGGCCGGTCACGCACCGCGGCGAGAAGATACGTAAACATCCGCGCAACCCGCTCGCCGTCCCGGCCCTGCTCGACCGCGTACGACCGGCCGAACTCCGCTATTACCTGACGGCGGCTCATTACCGGTCGCCGATGGAATTCAGCCCCGCCGCCCTGGACGAGGCGGCGGCGGCGTATCGGCGGGTCGAGAGGTTCGTGCTGCGGGTGGCCTCCGACTCCGCCGCGCCCCTTCCTCCGCAGTTCAGCGCGGCCATGGACAACGACCTGAACGTGCCGCAGGCCCTGTCGGCCGTCCACGGCGCGGTGGCCGAGGGCAACGCCGCACTGGCGTCCGGAGACCGCGAGCGGGCGGCCGGGAAATGCCGGTCTGCCCGGGCCATGCTGAATGTCCTCGGCCTCGATCCGCTCAGCGATACCTGGCAGCGGGAAACACAACTGCAGGAAGTCGCGGGGGCCGTACTCCGGGTCGTGCGTAATCTCGCCGCTGTCAGCGCCAGGCAGGGGGATCACGAACGCGCACGGATCATGGAGCGGCACATCGAGATCGCGCTCGCGAAACGGCGCCAAATCGAGCACGCCGCGCTTATCAGATAGATCTTGATCGCCCGGCCCGCGTGAACGCTCACACCTCCGCCGGGGCCGGCGCCGGCCGCGACACCCGGGTGACGGAGGAGCGCATGTTACAAGAACAAGAACTGACGCACGGAGGATAATTCTGGCCGATTCATGGGAATCATGACGGCACCAGCTGACGGACACCGCCGAAAGGAGGGCCCCGATGAAGAAGGTGCAGATCGTGCCGCGACCGCGGCCGCCGAGAGTTCCCGCACCGATCGACCTGCGCACCCCCTCGGGAAGGGTCCTCCCCTACTAGCCGAGCTAGTGCTTGGCCAGCTCGTAGCAGCGGGCGAAGCCCTCGAGCACGGCGGGCCAGGAGCACCGGACCGGCTCGGTCTCCCGGTTGTGCTCGGCGATCGACTCCCGCAGGGCGGAGTCGCGGGCCAGCCGCACGACCGAGGCGACGAGGTCGTCGAACGTGCGGCCCAGCAGGCCCTCCTTGCCCGGCCTGACGAAGTCGGCCACGCCGCTCTGCGCCCGCGCGACCACCGGCACGCCGGCCGCGCGGGCCTCCAGCGCGGCCAGGCCGAACGACTCGCGCGGGGCCGGCGCCACGAACACGTCGGCCTCGGCCAGCAGGTCCTTGATCTGCTCCCGGCTGTACCTGCCGGGGAGTGAGACCCAGCCCATCCGGTGCGCCCGCAGGTGACGCTCCATCCGCCCGCGGGCCGGACCGTCGCCCACGATCGTCGCGCGCATCGGTATGTCGCCCGGCACCCGTTCGCGCGCCGCCTCCAGCAGTTTGAGCAGCCGAAACGGCTGCTTGCGCGGTGCCAGCCTGCCGACCGCCACCACGTGGACGGCGTCCCGCCCGGAACCGTGCCGTACCGAACCGTGCCGTACCGAACCGTGCCGTACCGAATCGGGCTCGGGCCGCCACGAGGTCACGTCGAGGCCGTTCGACACCACCTGGACGGGCACGCGCGGCCCGGCCACGGCGCGGATGGGACGCGCGGCGGCCTCGCTGACCGCGGTGAGGACCAGGCCCCAGCGCCGCCACTCGAACGCCCCCTGCAGCGCCCGGTAGACGCCCCGGGTGACCGGATCCCACATGCTGTGCACGGTCGCGACCACCGGCAGCCCGGCCCGGACCGCCGCGCGCACCCCCATCCACGCGAACGGCGAGACCGCCCCCGTGTGGACGTGCACCACGTCGAACCGCCCGCTCGTCATGATCCGGAGCAGATGGGCCGTGCCGCGCGGGTGGACCGGCAGGTCGAACGGGAGGTTCGCCACCACCCGGTGCACGCCGGGCAGCCGCTCCCCCGGCGTCGCCGTCACCACCTCGACCGCGTGGCCCGCTTCGCGCTGCGCCCTGACGAGGTCGGCGACCTGCACCTCGATTCCCCCGAGCCGCGGCAGATAGCAGTCGCTGACGTGAAGAATCCTCACCGGGTCAGCCTGACAGAGTGCGCCACGCCCATCAAACCGCTCACGGGGAGGGCGGCGCGGTCCGGCACGGACCACGTGGGATCATGTCGGGGACCGGCGCCATGGCAGCCGCGGTGGCGCAGACGAGTGGAGCACGCGATGACGACGTTCCGTGGGGCGCGATGAGGACGGCGGTGTTCTTCCACGCCCATCCCGACGACGAGGCGCTGCTGACCGCCGGGACCATGGCCATGCTGGCGGACGAGGGGCACCGCGTCGTGCTCGTCGTCGCGACCGCCGGTGAGCGCGGCCTCGCCGACCTCCCCCACGGCGAGGAGCTGGCCAGAGCCCGGATGGACGAGCTGCACCGCTCGGCCGCGGCCCTGGGCTGCGCCCGGGTCGTGCTGCTCGGCTACGGCGACTCCGGCCTGGCGATCGACGGCGGTGTGGCCGACGACCGGCCGGACGACGCCTTCATCGACGCCGACATCGAGGAGGCGGCCCAGCGGCTGGCCTCGGTGCTCAAGGAGGAGACGGCCGACCTGCTCACGATCTACGACCCGGCCGGCGGCTACGGCCACCCCGATCACGTGCAGGTCTACCGGGTCGGCGGCCGGGCCGCCGAGATCGCCGGGACACCCATCGTGCTGGAGGCGACGGTCGACCGCGACCTGCTGCTCAAGGGCGTACGGCTGGCCTCCCGGTTCTACCCGGCCATCGACGTGCGCAGCTTCGAGCGCGCCTACTCGCCCCGGGACGCGATCACCCATCGGGTCAACGTGCGCAAGTACGCCAAGGCCAAGCGGGCGGCGATGGCGGCCCACGCCACCCAGGCCACCGGCGGCGACGGCGACCGCACGCTCGGCGCGATGCTGAAGATCCCCGGTTTCGCCTACCGCTTCGTCTTCGGCACCGAATGGTTCGTGCGCCGCGGCCTGCCCCGCGGCGCGCGCCTGCGGCATCCGTTCGACAACCCCTAAGGGGCGTGATCCTCCGTCAGGAGGAGTCCGGGGTCCCCGCGGCACGGCAGACTGGAGGGGACCGACACCGGACTGGGGGCATGCGCGGGTGAACAGGAAGTGGCTGCAGATCACGCTGTCCGCGGTGTCGCTCGGACTGGCCGCGGCACTGGTGCTCTACCTGCCGCAGATCGTGCACACGCTGACCGGCGCCACCGTGAGCTGGACGGAGATCGGCCACCAGTTCGGCGGTCTCGGGTGGCAGATGATCGCGCTGATGACCGTCCTGTGGCTGGCGAGCCTGTGGGCGTACACGTTCGTGATGACCTCGGCGCTGCCCGGCCTCACTCACATGCAGGCTCTCACGCTCAACGCGGCGGGAAGCGCGGTCAGCAACCTGCTGCCGTTCGGCGGGGCGGCGGGCGTGGCCCTGACGTTCGGCATGACCCGCGGCTGGGGCTTCGCCAACCGGCCGATCGTCGTCTACACCCTGGTCACCGGCATCTGGAACTCGCTGTTCCGATTCATCCTGCCCGCCGTGGGGATCCTGGGGCTGCTGATCGCGGGCAAGGCCACCAACCCCACGGTCGCCAAGGCGGGCTGGGTCGGAGCTGTCTCGATCCTCGTCCTCGTCGCCGTCGTCGCCACGGCGCTGTACTGGGACCGCGCCGCCGCCGCCCTCGGCCGTGCTCTCGACGGGCTCGCACGGCTCGCGCCCCGGCGGTTCCGCCCGGCCGAGCACGCGGCGTCGGCGGCGATCGAACGACTGCGCAGGGACACGGCCGACATCATCCACAGCCGATGGGCGGGCCTGTCGCTCGGGATGGTCGCCTTCCTCGTCCTGCAGTGCCTGATCATGGCCGCCTGCCTGGTCGCCACCGGCTCGTACCCGGGACCGGCCGAGACCGTCGCCGTCTTCGCGCTCAGCCGCGTCCTCACCACCGCCCTCGTCACGCCCAGCGGAGCGGGGATCATGGAGGGCGGCGTCGCCACGCTGCTGATCGGGGCGTTCGGCATGCCCGCGGGCGGCGCGACCGCGGCGGCCGTCCTGTTCGGCTTCTGGACGTACACCATCGAGATCCCGTGGGGCGGGCTCGCACTCGGCGGATGGGCCCTGCTGCGCAGGCGGGAGACCCGCGCCGCGGCCGCCGCCCCGGGATCGGCCGCCTCCCCGCACCGCACCCGCGTCCGCTGATCGACTGCGGGTCGCCCCGCTGATCTCCTACACTCGCGGAGCGAGAAGGTGAGGGTGTCCGGGTTCATGAATGCCTTGTGCCCCTTCGCGGGCGCGCATACGGTTGCGCCTGAAATGGATCGGCAAGTGGTGGCCGGCAGGCACGGCGATCGGAAACGAAGGAGCATCCGATGAGCTCCCCGATGAGCCCGGTGACGTTCCGGGTCCTCGGGCCGGTGGGGGCGCACGGCGACACCGACGAGCTCGACCTCGGCGGGCTGCGGCAGCGGGCGGTGCTGGCCCGTCTGCTCGTGGCGCGTGGTCAGGTCGTGCCCGTGGACACGCTGTTGTTCGACCTGTGGGACGACGACACGGCCAAGGGCGCCCAGTCGGGGTTACAGGTCTACATCTCACGTCTGCGCCGGGTGCTGGAGCCGAACCGCCCGCGTGGCGGGCCCAACCGCCTGCTCGTGACCGTCGCGTCGGGGTACGCGCTGCGCGCCGCTCCCGAACAGGTGGACGCGCTGCGCTTCGAGGCGATGGTCCGCTCGGCCGGGGAACGGCTGGAGGACAGCCCGCAGGCCGCCCGGGCCCGGCTGGACGCGGCCCTCGCGCTGTGGCACGGCACGCCGTACTCGGACTTCGCCGACCAGCCCTGGGCGGAGGCGGAGGTGGCGCGGCTGAGCGAGCTGCGCCTCGTGGCCAGGGAGCGGCACGCCGACGCCGGGCTGCGGATGGGCCTGCACGCCGAGACCGTGCCCGACCTGGAGGCGCTGACCACCGAGCACGCCCTTCGCGAGGAGGGCTGGCGGCTGCTCGCGCTCGGCCTGTACCGGTGCGGACGGCAGGGCGACGCCCTGGCCGCGCTGCGCCGGGCCCGCACGATCCTGTCCGACGAGCTGGGCATCGACCCCGGTCCCGCGCTGCGCAAGCTGGAGTCGGACATCCTCGCCCAGGACCCCGGGCTCGACCTCGTGCTCCCGGCCCGCAGGCCCGCCGAGATCACCGCGTCGTGGCCGCCGCGGCCGGTCGCCACCGGCGACGCGCCGCCGCTGGAGCCCGAGCCGTTCGTCGGCCGCGACGCCGAGTTGTCCACGCTCGCCGCCGCGGTGCCGCGCGCCCAGGCGGGCCGGTTCACCGTCGCCGTGGTCAGCGGCGATCCCGGCGCGGGGAAGACGACGCTGGTGCGCCGGCTGTTCGACCGGCTGGAGCGCGAGGGCTGGATAGGGGCGACCGGAGGCTGCCCCGACAGCACGGCGACCCCGCCCGGCTGGGCCTGGGTGGAGGTGTTGCGCGCCCTCGTCGCCCGGGGCGGCGCGGGCGAGTACGCCGCGCTGCTCGCGCCGCTGCTCGACGACACCGCGCCCGACACCGCCGACGACGACGCGTCCGGCGGCTTCCGGCTGCATCGGGCCGTCGGCGGCTACCTGTCGGCCGTGGCACGCGAGGCCCCGCTGCTGATCCTCCTGGAGGACCTGCACTGGGCCGACGACCAGACGCTGGCCCTGCTGCGCGCGCTGCCCAGCCTGCTCGCGGCCAGTCGCGTGCTGGTGGTGGTGACCTGCCGCGACGGCGAGCTGAACGACCAGCAGCAGGACGTGCTGGCCGCGCTGGCCCGGCTCGACCCCGTACGCGTCGGGCTCGGCGGCCTCGACGACGCGGCGGTGGCCGAACTCGTCCGGGCGACCTGTGTGCGCGAGGTGGACGACGAGGTCGTCAGCACGATCGTCGAGCGGGCCGGGGGCAACCCGTTCTTCGTCAAGGAGACGGCGAGGCTGGTCGAGGCCGAGGCGGACATCTCCGAGGTGCCCTCGGGCGTGCGCGAGGTGTTGCGGCGGCGGATCGCCCGGCTGCCTGAGCGGGCCCAGCAGGTGCTGCTGCAGGCCGCAGTGATCGGCCGCGACGTGGACGTGGACGTCCTGCTCGACGTGTCCGGCGACGAGGACGCCGTGGTGGACGCGGTCGAGGCGGCGCTGCTCGCCGGGCTGGTGACCGAGCCGGGCCCCGGCATGCTCAGGTTCGACCACGACCTGGTCAGGGACACGCTCTACTCCGACGCCTCCCGGCTGCGCCGCTCGCGCCTGCACGGCGCGGTCGCCTCGGTGATCGAGCAGCGCAGCCCGAACGACGTGGCCGCGCTGGCGCACCACTACGACGCGGCGGGCACGGTGGAGACCGCCGCGAAAGCCGTACGGTACGCCGGGCTGGCGGCCGAGCAGGCCGAGCGCAGGTTCGCCCACCGGGAGGCCGCGACGCTCTGGCAGAAGGCCATCGCCGCCTTCGACCGGGCGCAGACAGGCCGTGCGCACGGGGGCCGGGGACCGGTACGCGACCGGCTGGAGCTGCAGCTGCGAATGATCAGGGCGCTGGCACTGGGCGGGGACATGACCGCCGCCCGCGCGCACCGGGGGGAGGCGATGTCGGTCGCGCTGCCGCTCGGCGACCTGGAGCTGACCGCCCGGGTCGCGGCGGCGCTCGCGGTGCCGCACAAGGGCATCGCCCGCGACTTCACGCGCACGGCGTGGGAGATCGTCGACGTCACGGAGAAGGCGCTGGTCGAGCTGCCGGAGGGCGAGCAGTCCCTGCGGGCCAGCCTGCTCGCGACGCTGGCCCTGGAGCTGGAGGGATCGGCCACCGAGCGCGGCTACCAGGCGTCGCTGGAGGCCGAGGAACTGGCCAGGTCGAGCGGCGACCCCGCGCTGCTGGCGATGGCGCTGAGCGGCCGGCTGCGGCAGTCGTACACGCTGACGCAGGTCGACGAGCGCGAGACCATCGGCCGTGAGCTGCTGCGGGTCGGCGCCGAGTCCGGCCAGATCGCGGTGCAGACGCTGGCGCACCTCGTGCTGCTGGAGTGCGCGGCGGCCCGCGGCGACTTCGCCGAGGCCGACGAGCACCTGGCGCAGGCCGAGCGCCTCGGACGGCGGTACGACCTGCCCGCCCCCGCCGCCGTGGGCGCGTGGTACGCCGGGCAGCGGTTGATGATCACCGGTGACTACGCGGGGGCCGAGCGGGCCTACCGGAACGCGGCGCGGCTGACCGCGCGGGCCGGCATGCTCGAAGGCCGGCAGGACCTGCCGCTGATCGCCACGTTCTGCCTGCACCTCGTGGACGGGCGGGCCGCCGAGATGGCCGAGCCGCTGGGCGAGGCCCACCAGCGCGGCGCGAAGTGGACGCCGGACGCCTACGCCGTGGCGCTCGCCTCGGCCGGTCACCTCGGGGACGCCCGGGTGGTGGCCGCGACCCGGGAGCCGGTCCGCACGGACTTCCTCTACGAGCTCGCCCTCATCTGGCGGGCCCTCGCGGGGATCCTGCTGGAGGACGAGGGCCGGATGCGGGAGGCGTACGAGAAGCTGGCGCCGTTCCACGACCGCATCGCCGGGGCCGGCACCGGCGTGGTCGCCCTGTGGCCGGTGGCGAAGACGCTCGGCGACCTCGCCGTACGGCTCGGCCTGCCGGCGGGGGAGCACTACGAGAAGGCGCTGGCCGTGGCCGAGCGGGTGGGCGTGCCCCGCTGGATCGCTGAGGCCCGCGAGACCCTCGCAGGCGGGTGAAGGAGGCCGCGCCCGCCGGAGGCGGAGGGAGGCAGGGTTTGCCGGAGGCGAACGGAGATGGGGTTTGCCGGAGGCGAACGGAGAGGCAAGGTTCGCGAAGGCCCCTGTCTTCATCGCGAACCCCTCGCCTCACGTCCCTCAGGTATACGAGGGACGGATTGACCACTGGTTGACATTCGCTTGCAATCCGCGCGATCGGGGGCGCTAGGGTGAGGTGAGGCTTACCTAAAGATCGCACCCATGACCGCCCCGGAGGTGAGAGCGCGTGCGGATCCCCGACCCTACGGCCGCCTCCGTCTTCGGCCTCCCTCTGTGGCTGGTCGTCGCGGTCGGCGCGGTCGCCCTGTTCGGCGCGTTCCAGGTCTACTACTGGGTCGGCCGCAGGCTCGGCGAGGCGCTCTACCGCTCGCGGATGGGCCGCAAGATCGGCCGGGAGCGGATCGAGCGCGTGGAGAACGTGGTGCGCCGGTGGGGGGCGCTCGCCGTGTACGGCTGCTTCTGGGTGCCGGGCCTGCGGCACACGCTGCCCTGGGTCGCCGGAGCGCTGCGGGTGAACTACCGCTGGTATCTGGTGGCCAGCGCGCTCGGCTGCCTGACCTGGGTGCCGGTGGCCTCCTTCGGCCTCTACTCGCTCCTGTGGGCCTGGCTGTCGCTGGCGGCCCGGTCCCCCGCGCTGGCCGTCGCCGTCGCCGTCGCCGTGGCCCTGGCCGTCGCCCTCCTCGTACGGCGCCGCCGGAACAGGGGCCGGGACAAGGGCGCACCGGCCGCGTCCGAAGCCGTGCGATCATGGCGGGATGCGTAACGGGGTACTCATCGCGCTGGCCGCCGCCCTCGTGACGGCAGGGACCGCGGCCGCGCCCGCTCAGGCCGTGTCTGGGGCCGCCGAAACACCGTCGGTCACGGCCCGTGAGGCCTACCTGGTGGACGCCGCGGACGGAACGGTCCAGTTCGCCAAGCGTGAGACGCGCCGGGTGCCGATCGCGAGCCTGACCAAAATCATGACCGCCTACGTGGTCCGGCGGCAGGCCCGGCTGGACGACGTGCTGACCGTGACCAAGGCCGACGTACGGCACGCCGCGGCCGGCGGGGCCACGACGGCGGGCCTGCGGGCGGGCGAGCGCGTCACGGTGCGCGACCTGCTCTACGGGCTCATGCTCCCCTCGGGAGCCGACGCCGCCCACGCCCTGGCCGAGCGGTACGGCCCGGGGACGGCGAAGTTCGTCGGCAAGATGAACGACGCGGCGCGGGCTCTCGGCCTGCGCGACACCCGCTACGCCAATCCCGACGGGCTGCCGTCGAAGGCCTACTCGACCGCCCGCGACCAGGCGACGCTGGCCGTGGCCGCGCTGCGCGACCCCGTGATCGCGACGATCGCGGGGACGCCCACACGAGTGGTCCGGAAGTCGGCCCTCCACCGGGGCCACGTGTGGCGCAACACCAACGATCTGCTGGACGACGGGGCGGTGGGGCTGAAGACCGGCTTCACCAAGCAGGCCGGCTACTGCCTGTCGTTCGCCGCCCCTCGGGGCGGGCGCACGTACGTGGGGGTCGTGCTGGGCGAGCGCAGCGACAAGGCCAGGTTCGCCACCGCGCGCAAGCTGCTCGACTGGGCCGGTCAGGACACCGGCGCGAGCGCCGGCGCGGAGGTCACACTCCCCTGAGCAGGCCGTGGCAGGCGATCGCGGCCGCGGCCACCACGTTCAGGGAGTCGACGCCGAGATCCATCGCCCGGGAGCTCATCGGAATGCAGACGGGCTGGTCGGCCTCGTGCAGCCAGTGGGACGACAGCCCGTCGCCCTCCGAGCCGAGCATCAGCGCGACCCGGCCGGACAACGGGGCCTTGTCCAGCGGCACGGCCGACTGGTCCGGCGTGAGCGCCAGCAGGCGGAACCCGGCCGCCCTGAGCTCCGCCAGGCCGCCGTGCCAGTCGGTCATCCGGGCGTACGGGATCGCGAACACCGCCCCCATCGACACCTTGACGGCCCTGCGGTAGAGGGGGTCGGCGCAGCGCGGCGACAGGACGATCGCACCGACGCCGAGCGCCGCCGCACAGCGGAAGATCGCCCCCACGTTGCCGTGGTCGACCAGGTCCTCCAGGACCAGGATCCGCGGCCCCGCGGCCGTGAGGAGTTCGCCGACCGCGGGAAGCGGGGTGCGCTCCATCGCCGCGAGCGCGCCCCGGTGCACCTGGAAGCCGGTGATGCCCTCCATCACCTCGTCGGACACCAGGTAGACGGTGGCCTCCCCGACGACGTCGGAGAGCACGTCGAGCCACTTGGCCGTGGTCAGCACCGACCGCACCGGGTGACCGGCGCCGATCGCCCGCCTGATGACCTTCTCGCCCTCGGCCACGAACAGCCCGCGTTCGCTCTCGACGCTCTTGCGCAGATCGACGTCGCGCAGCCGCACGTAATCCGACAGGCGCGGATCGGCGGCGTCCTCGACCGGAATGACCACGGGGCCAAGGGTACGGCCTGCGCGGGACGCCCGCGCATGTCAGTGGCAAGCCATGACTTCTCGTCATAACCGCACCAAAACCGGCGTTTTACCCTGCTCTGACTTGCCAGTATGGTTCCGTAAACCTGTTTTATGCAGTTGTTACGGACAGTCGACATCGGAGAGGGCACCGTGGGCGGACGGCACCGCACAGACGAACTCGATGGCGGCTTCGACCCTCAGCACCAGCCTCAGTACCAGCCGCCGCCGCCGCGGCGGCGGGCCGGGCGGGGGACGGTGCTCGTCCCGCTGGCCGGAGCGGTCGCCCTGGCCGTGCTCCTCGGCGTGGCGGCGTACGTCGTGGTGAACAAGAGCCCGGGCTGCGCCGGCGAGAAGGTCAAGCTCTCGGTCGTCGCCTCACCCGACATCCACCCGGCCGTGCAGAAGATCGCCACCAGGTTCGGCAAGTCGGGCAGGGCCGTCGACGGCAAGTGCGTCGCCGTCACGGTCAAGGCCGCCGAGTCGGCCGACGTCGCGAACGCGATGGCGGGCACCGGCCCCACCCGCGGCAAGCTGGATCCCGACCTGTGGATCCCCGACTCCAGCCTGTGGCTGAGCGGCGTCAAGAACGCGCCGGAGCCCGCCGGAAGCGCCGCCAGCAGCCCGGTCGTGCTGGCCGCCTCCAGGACCGGCGCGGACAAGCTCCAGTCGGCCTTCAGCCCGAGCTGGACCGGCCTGATGAGCGCGGCGAACGCCGCCAATCCCGACGGCCTGGCGCGGAAGGTGCGCGTGCTCGCGCTCGACCCCACGCAGAACGCCGCCGGCCTCGGCGCGCTGCTGGCCGGGGCCGCCGTGCTGAAGCAGGGAGGCGGCAGCGAGGAGACGCTCGTCGGCGTGCTGCGCCAGTTGTCGGAATCCACCGTGTCGACCCCCGACAGCATGTTCGCCACGCTGACCAAGGCCGCCGCCCGCATCCCGGTCGGCGTGACGTCCGAGCAGGCCGTGTGGTCGTACAACACGACGACGACCCCCTCGAACCCGGCGGTCGCGCTCTATCCCGCCGAGGGCACGGTGAGCCTCGACTACCCGATCGTCGTCACGGCGAAGGACGCCGCGGCACGCAAGGCCGCCCAGGCCCTCGCGACCGAGATGACCTCGCCGAACGGCAGGAAGACCGTCCAGGACTTCGGTTTCCGCACGCCCGATGGCAAGGGCGGCAGCCTGCTGAAGCCCGACAACGGCGTGAACGCCGGGAAGCCGGACGCGATCCCGCTGCCGGACGCGGCGACCGTCGCCCGCCTCTCCCAGGCGTGGCACCAGATCAAGCTCGGCACCAGGCTGCTCTCCCTCATCGACATCTCGGGGACCATGGCGCTGCCCGCCGACAAGACCGGCGTCACCCGGATGCGCGCGATCAGCGACCTCACCGTCGAGGGCCTGAAGCTCTTCCCGGACAAGGCCGAGATGGGCCTGTGGGCCTTCTCCGACAACCTGCGCGGCGAAGGCGTCGACTGGAAGCCCGTCGTGCAGATCGGGCCGCTGGCCCAGCAGGTCAACGGGGTGACCCGTCGCGAACTGATCTCTCGGGCGCTGAGCCGGGCGAAGGCCATCCCCACGGGCAACACCGGCCTGAACGACAGCCTCTGGGCCGCCTACCAGAAGATGACCAAGGAGTACGAGTCCGACAAGGTCAACACGATCCTGCTGTTCACCGACGGCGTCGGCAACGACGACCCGAACGGCGGCATCTCCAACACCGACATCCTGCGCAAGCTCAAGGACGCCTACGACCCGAAGCGGCCCGTGAGCATTCTGATCATCTCGTTCAACACCCAGAAGGACGAGGACCGGGCGCAGATGACCTCCATCGCCAAGGCGACCGGCGGCGCCGCCTACTTCCCGCAGACGGTCCTGGAGATCCGCAACATCTTCCTCAAGGGCATCGCGCGTCGACTGCAGTAACAGGAGTAACTGTTTTCCCAGGTCATGCCGGTTGGGCATGGCTGCCGGGCAGGACGGTGCGACCCGTAAACGACGCCAGAGGGGACGGCGTCCCACTCGTGTGGGGACCGGCGAGACCAGGTTCCGTCACACGGGGAGGAATGTTCGTTGCCCGCATGGCCCGGCGTCGGGCGAGCCGACGACCATCGACTGCTGGAGGCGCTGCGGCGCGGGGGCGGCACCGACGCCCAGGCCCCGGCCGCGCTGTACGACGCCTACGCCGACAGGCTGAGCGACTACGCGTACTCGCTGCTGGGCGACCTCGACGCCGCGGCGCGGGCGGTGCACGGCGCGCTCGTCGCCGCGTCCTGCTGCGCGGACCGCTTGAAGGAGCCAGCGCGGCTGCGGGCCTGGGTGTACGCGCTGACCCGGTTCCACAGTGCCGCTCAAGAAAGGGCTGCTCAGGAGGGATCGGGGCCGGTCATCGCGGTGGAGGAGTCCGCCGACCCCCCGCTCGCCGCACTGGTGGGAGAGGCGCTGGGCGAACTCGGCGGCCACGAGCGCGAGGTGCTCGAACTCGCCGTACGGCACGGGCTGACGGCGGCCGAGGTCGGATCGGTCCTCGGCCTCACCTCCCGGCAGGTGTCGGCGCGGCTCACCCGGGCCCGCGACCACCTGGAGAACGCCGCCTCGGCCCTCGTGCTGGCCAGGGTCGCCCGGGCCCACTGCCCCGGGCTGTCGGCGCTGGTCGACCACGGCATGGGCTCCACCTGGCGGGACGGCCCTCTCGGTTCCGCCCTGCGCAAGCGGCTCAGCGGGCACATCGCGGCCTGTGAGGTCTGCCGCGAGGGCCGGGGCAGGCACGTGTCGGCGGAGCGGTTGCTCGACATGATCCCTGTCGCCTTCCCCCCGCTCTCACTGCGCCGCCGGGTGATCGAGGCCGCGCTCCACGCCGACCGGCGCGACGGCGCCACCGCCCTCCTCGACCGGCGCGGCTTCCCTGTGACCGCTGGAAGGGGAACCGCCGGAAGGGGGACCACCGGAAAGACCGCCGGAAGGCGGGCGCGGCGCGGTCGGGCCCGCTCCCGGCCGCTGCGGGCCGCCCCCGTGATGCTCGCCGCCACCTGCGTGTTCGCCACGGCAGGCGGGCTCGCGCTGGTCTCCGGGCAGGACCAGGCCGAGCCTCTGAAGGCGATCCGCGTATCCCCGACGGCCACGCCCGCGGACCCGGTCCCCGGCGATCCGGTGCTCGGCGATCCCGTGCTCGGTCCGGAGGAGAGCGACCAGGCCACCCCGACGCCCGCCGACGACACGACAGCCCCACAGGACGATTCCCCCCAAACGGCCGCGACCGCCCCGCCCCACACCCCCGCACCCTCAGGGCGGTCGCGGCCGTCTCCCCCCCGTACGCGACCCGCGCCCAGGCCGGCGCTGACGGCGCTGTGCCCCGGAGATCTGGGCGGGGCCACGGCCTCGTCGGTCACGCTGGCCGCGCGCAACGCCGTGATCGAGTGGACGGCCGTCACCTCGGGCGGGATCGCGGTCTCCCCCCGGCACGGCCGACTCCGCGCGGGAGCGAGCGGCCGGGTCACGCTCTCCGTCGTCGACCCCGGGGTCCCGGGCACGGGCGTGGTGACCTTCCGGTCCTCGGCCGGCCGGCCCTCGTGCCGGGTCGCCTGGGACGGCCGGGAGGGGGACGGCGACGCCGACCCGGCGCCCGAGCCCACCTCGGACGCCACCTCGGACGCCACGGAGCCGCCCAGTCCCGATCATCCGCGCGGGTCCGACGGCCCGCCTACTGCCGCGGACGCCGCGGCCGCTCCCTCTCCCTGACGCACCTGTCACAGAACCACCGTTTGTTACACGGTCGTTGGATGATCGGCACCGAGGAGTAACAATCAGGCGTCGTCAGGTGTCAGCGAAAGCTCGAAAGGAGATAAACCACGCGACCGAGGATTTGAGGGGGCATTGTGGCCCAAGCATGGCTGCCCGGCGCAAGCCGACTTCCCTCCCCCGGGGACTCCGGAACGATGCTCGGAGGAGCCCCGAGGACCGTCTGGTTCATCTGGCCCGCCGATCCCCAAGGGGTCTCGGCCAGGTCCGTCGCCCAGCGGCTGATCCAGCTCCGCCGGCCCTCCCACCTGGTGTGGAACCCGGTGACCGGGGAGATCGTTCAGTTGCTTCCGCCCACCCGGGCGGGCGGCGGGCTCGCCGCGGATCGGGGCAGGAACGGACGGGTCTGCGTGCAGATCCAAGTCATCGGCTCGGCGAGGGAACCGTTCACCGACACCAAACTCGACGGCCTGGACGACATCCTGGCCTGGCTCGACTCCTGGGAGGTGCCGCGCCGCTGGCCGGCCGGGCCTCCGCTGCCCTATCCGCACTCCCTGACCGCCGAGCGCAGCAAACGGCTGTGGGCACGGGGCGGGCACTTCGGCCACTCCCAGGTGCCCGGCACCAGGGAGGGCGACCCGGGGTCGATCGACATCGCCCGCATCATCGGCGAGGAGGCGCTCAACCTGGAGGTTCCCCTGCCGAGGAGCGAGCTCAGGCTCCTTCAGCAGGCATGAGCTCCCGGATCACCGCGCACCCGCGCCGCACGTCGGCCCGGGAGGCCGAGCCGTAACCCAGCACGAGGCCGTGCACCCGAGTCGGCCCGTGATGGTGGGCCTCGGTGGTGTCCAGGAGCACGCCGCGTTCCCCGGCCCGCCGTACGAGGCCGGGGACCACGCCGGCGGGCAGGGTGACCATGACGTGGAGCCCGGCCGTGTCGCCCCGCACGTACGGCCCGAGCGCCTCGACGATGGCCGCCCTCCTGCGGGCGTACTCCAGCCGCATCCTGCGCAGGTGCCGGTCGAGGTCGCCGCGTTCGAGCAGGGTCGTCACGGCCCGCTGGACCGGCCCCGACGTGCGGTCGGCGACGTACATCCGGCGTTCGGCGACGGCGTCGAGCAGGTCGGCGGGGGCGACCAGCCAGCCGAGCCCGACGTCGGGGCCGAGCGACTTCGACAGTGTGCCGAGCAGCACCACCCGCCCGGGGTCGAGCCCGTAGAGCGCGGGCAGCGGCGCGACGTCGTAGCGGAACTCGGCGTCGTAGTCGTCCTCGACGACGATCGCGCCGGTCCTGCGCGCCCAGGCGAGCAGCCGCTCCCTGCGCGGGATCGGCAGCCTGCCGCCGACCGGGAACTGGTGCGCGGGCGTGGTGTAGAGCACCCGCAGGTCGTCGGGGAGCGCCTCGACGATCACACCCTGCTCGTCCACCGGACAGGGCACGACCTCCGCCCCCCGGGAGGCGAAGATCCGCCGGGCGGCCCGCCAGCCGGGCTCCTCCACCCCGGCCCGGTCTCCCGGGCGCAGCAGCGTGGCCGCGATCAGGTCGAGGCCGTTGCCGGTGCCCCGGGTGACCATGACGTTCCCCGCGCCCACCGGCACGGCCCTGGCCCTGCGCAGGTGCTCGGCCAGCAGTTCGCGCAGCTCCGGGTGGCCGTAGGGGTCGGGGAACGCGTTCAGCGGGAGGTCGCCGGCCGAGCGCCAGGCCCGCCGCCAGGCCGTCTCGTCATACCCGGACACCCACGGGCGGCCGGGCCGCAGGTCCACCACTCCGCGGGGCGCCGCCTCCCGGTGCGCGCGCCGGGGAGCGCTGAGGGGTGCGCTGAAGGGAGCGCCGGCGGGAACGCTGACGGGAGCGCCGACGGCCCGCGCCTGTCCGTTCTCGTGCGGCAGCGTGCCGTCCGCCACGTAGGTGCCGGAACCGTGCCGCCCGTCCAGCCACCCCTCGGCGTACAACTGCTGGTAGGCGTCGGTCACGACGGTCCTGCTGACCCCCAGCAGGGCGGCGAGTCCCCGCGTGGACGGCAGCCGCTCCCCCGCCCTGAGCCCGCCGGCGCGCATGGCGTCCCGCAACTGGCCGGCCACCTGGACGGCGAGCGGCACCGCGCATTCGCGGTTCACCGTGAGCGGCACATCGACAGTCGGACGCAAGTGGTCTCCCGGTACGGGTCCTGAGTGGACGTGTTCCACCGGTCCACTTCGACCTAACGTAACGGACATGCTCTCCACAACCGCCCGCACCACCCTGAATCGCTCGAAGGAACGGGCTCGCACCGACCGCGCCGACCTGTACGCGATCCTGGACGCCGGTCTCGTCTGTCACCTCGGCGTGCTGGCCGGCGGGTCTCCCATGGTGATCCCCACCGGCTACGGGCGGATCGGTGACACGCTCTACCTGCACGGCTCCACCGGCGCGACCTCGCTCCGGGCGGCACTCGGCGGCCCGGTCTGCGTCACCGTGACCCACCTCGACGGCGTCGTGCTGGCGCGCTCGGCGTTCCACCACTCGGTGAACTACCGGTCCGCCATGGTCTACGGCCTCGCGCGGACGGTGGACGACCCCGGCGAAAGGCTCGCCGGGCTGCGGGCGATCACCGAGCAGCTCGCCCCCGGGCAGTGGGACGTCGTACGCCCGCCGGACCGCAAGGAGACGGCCGCCACCGCCGTGGTCGCCCTGTCTTTGGAGGAGGCGTCGGTGAAGGTCAGGCAGGGGCCGCCGAAGGACGACGAGGAGGACTACGACCTGCCCGTCTGGGCGGGCGTGCTGCCGCTCACCGTGGCATGGGGCGCCCCGGAGCCCGACCCTCGCCTCACGCCCGGCATCCCGGTCCCCGCCCACGTCAGGGACCGTCAGCCGCTCTCATGAACGCGCTGGTGTAAGCGGATTGCAAGCGGTTTCACGGACACTGCGGCCGACCTATTCGATCTGGGAGGCCTCATGAGTTCCGCCGAGCACTGGAATGTGCCCGGTTACACGGTGACGCGTGAACTGGGTGCGGGAGGCGGCGGCCGCGTCGTCCTCGCCGTTCACGAGCAGTCCGGCGCCACGGTCGCGATCAAGTACCTGTCGGAGGATCTCCGCCGGGACGAGGCGTTCGTCGCCCGTTTCCGGCAGGAGGCCCGCCTGCTCGTCGAGCTGGACGACCCGCACGTGGTGCGGCTCTACGAGTACCTGGAGACCGGGCGGTACGCCGCGATCGTCATGGAACTGGTCGAAGGCCCCACCCTGCGGGCGCTGCTGCGCGAGCAGGGCCCGACGGGTCCCGAGGCCGCGCTCGCCGTCCTGAAGGGCTCCCTGCTCGGCCTGGCGGCGGCGCACGCCACCGGCGTCGTCCACCGCGACTACAAGCCCGAGAACGTGCTGGTCGCCGCCGACGGGACGAGCAAGCTCGCCGACTTCGGCATCGCCGTGCGGGCCGGCGGAGCCCCCGGCGCCCCCGCCGGCACCCCGCCGTACATGGCCCCCGAGCAGTGGACGGGCACGGCCGCCACGCCGGCGTCCGACGTGTACGCCGCGACCACGGTCTTCTTCGAGTGCCTGACCGGGCGCCGGCCGTATCGGGCGACCCGGCACACCGTGCTGCGGCACATGCACATGACGGCGCCCGTACCGGTCGAGGAGGTCCCCGAGCCGCTGCGGCACCTGGTCGCGCGCGGCATGGCGAAGGACCCCGCGCTGAGGCCGGCGAGCGCCGCCGCGTTCGTCTCCGAACTGGAGCGGGCCGCCGTGGCGGCGTACGGCCCGGCGTGGGAGGAGCGGGGCCGCCGCAGGCTGGCCGCGCTCGCCGCCACCCTGGCCGCGACGTTCCCGCTGGGCCGGGTGCGTCCCGTCGAGACCGGCACCTCGCTGTTCGGCACGGCGCTGCGGTCGGTGCGAAGCAGGGGTGTCCTGCTCACCGCCGGGGCCGTGCTCGTGGTGGTCGCGGGCGGCGGCATCGGCGCCTACGCCCTCGGCTCGGCCGGGACCCGCACCGTCGCGGCGTCGCAGGACACGGGCCCGGGGAACACGGGACCCGGCAACACGGGTGTGCCCGCCGCCGCGTCGGCGGCGCCGGCCGGCCCGGAGGAGAGCCCTGCCGAAGCTCCCTCCGCGGCACCGGAGGAGACGCGGCAGGAGAGCCCGCACGCGTCCCCCGCGGCATCTCCCGCGGCATCCCCTGCGGCATCTCCCGCGGCATCCCCTGCGGCATCACCCACGGCGTCCCCCACGCGGGCGTCCGCGAAGGCGCCCGTGCGGAGCCCGTCCCCGGCGGCGTCGACCCCGGAGTCCGCGCCGACGCCCCCTCCGACGCCCCCCTCGACTCCCAGGGCCACGCCTTCTCCCACACCCTCGCCGACGCCGTCGCCCTCCGCCTCGGTCCTCAAGGTCGCCGACGTCGGTGTCGGCGGGCTGTCGTACCGGGCCGGAGCCGGTACGGACGGCGCGACCGGCACCGGAACGGTCACCGTCAGGACCAGCGGGCCGGGCAAGGTGACCCTGACCGTGCGCTTCACCGCGAACGGCACGGTGACCGCCACCCGCACGCTCACCCTCAGCGGCGCGACGTCCTACACCCGCACCGTCTCCGGCGACCTCGGCCGCGTCTGCTCGGGCACCTGGGGCATGAGCGTGACCACCGGCCCGGCCGCGCCGGGCGGCGCCCAGACCGCCACGGCGAAGGCGCCGTCGTGCCCGACCTCCGTCACCGCGGTGAAGGTCGGCACACCGGCCGTGTCCTCGGCGTCGGCCGGGGCCGCGACAGCCACCGTGACAGCCACCGTGACGGTGACCACCGACGGCACCGGCCCGGTGGACCTGACCGGCCGGTTCTCCGCCCCCTCCGCGGGCGGCGGCACGCAGACGGTCCACCTGTCCGGAGCGAGGACCTACACGCGGACGTTGTCGTACACCTTCTCGCGCCGCCCGTGCGGCGAGACCGTCACGCTCAGCGCCTCGACCGCTCCCGCGGCCGCGGGCGGCGCGGCGTCCGGCTCGGTGAAGGTGACCTGCCCCGCCTCGGTCGGTCAGGTACGCGTGCAGCGCCTGACGCTCGACGGCAGGACCGCGACGGCCACCGTCGCCGTCACCGCCGGCAACACCTCGCCGGTGCGACTGAACCTCGCGTGGGCGACCGCCGGCGCCACGGAGGCCACCCGGACCTTGACCCTGTCGGGCAAGACCGCCTACACCGTCACGGCCACGTACACCTACTCCGGTTGGGTCTGCGACTCCTACGGGGTGACGGCGTCGACCTCCCCGGCCGCGGCGGGCGGTGCTTCCACCCTCACCCAGAAGGCGGAGCTCTGCGTCAAATGACGCGGCTCGCTGACACATCGATCTGACTAAATCATGACTTTTCATCGCAAGCGCAAGGTCGTCACTAAGCTACGGTCTCGTCATTCGGCGGGGGCCCAGGCGATGAGGAGACAGACCGTTATGTACGGCCAGACGGACGCCTGGCGCGTCCCCGGCTATACGGAAATCCGCGAACTCGGCACGGGGGGCGCGGGGCGGGTGGTGCTCGCACGGCACGACGCCGACGGCCTGCCCGTGGCGATCAAGTACCTGTCCGACGAAATGATGACGGACCTCCACTTCGTCGCCCGGTTCCGGCACGAGGCCCGCCTCCTCGCCGCCATGGACCCCAACCCCCACGCGGCGCGCTTCTACGAGTACGTCGAGACCGCGCGCGGCGCCGCCATCGTCATGGAACTCATCGACGGCGTCTCGCTGCGCGCGATGCTCCGCTCGGAGGGCCCCACCGGTCCCGAGGCGGCGCTCACCGTGCTCAAGGGCTCGCTGCTCGGCCTGGCGGCGGCGCACTCCATCGGCGTGGTCCACCGCGACTACAAGCCCGAGAACGTCATGGTCGAGGCCGACGGCAGCAGCAAGCTCGTCGACTTCGGCATCGCCGCACAGGCCGGCGAGGGGGTCAGGGCGGCCGGTACGCCGCCGTACATGGCTCCGGAGCAGTGGTCGGGCGGCAAGGCCGGACCGGCGAGCGACGTCTACGCCGCCACCGTCGTCTTCTTCGAGTGCCTCACCGGCAGCCGTCCGTTCCGGGCGCAGAACATGGCCGCGCTGGCCCGCCAGCACCAGGCGACCCCTCCCCCGGTCGACGAGGTGCCGCCCCCGCTGCGCGAGCTCGTGGAGCGCGGCATGGCCAAGCGGCCGCAGGACCGGTACACGTCGGCCGAGGAGTTCCTGCGGGAGCTCGAAATCGTCGCCGCCGGTGCGTACGGCCCGGGGTGGGAGGACCGCGGACGGCGGCGGCTCTCGGCGCTCGCCGGGCTGCTCGTGGCGTTCTTCCCCCTGAAGAAGGAGAAGGCCTCCGAGGCCGGCAGCGCGCTGGCCGAGACGAGGCTCGGCGGCCTGCTGAGCCGTACCCGCATGAAGATCGGCTTGACCCTGGCCGGGATGGTCGTGATCGCGGGCGGAACGGTGGCGCTGGTCCAGAGCATGAGCGGAACGACCCTGCAGGCCGGAACGACGATCGAGACGCCCGGCACGCCCGCGGCCGATCCCTCGTCCATCGAGGTCGAGGACGAGAGCGAGGACGACTCCGCCGACGTCCCCACCGAGGAGCCGGAGGAAGCCACCCCGACCCCGGAGGCCACCAGCCCGGAGACGAGCGCGCCGCCGACGCCGGCCGTGCGGCCCACCGCGACCACGCGGCCGACCCGCAGGCCCAGCCCCTCGCCGGTCACGAGGCCGACGCCCACACGGACGGCCAAGCCCACACGGACGGCCAAGCCCACGCGGACCGCCAAGCCGACGCGGCAGCCGAAGCCCTCGCCCGAGCCCGTTCCCTCGGACGAGTCGGTCACGGTGGACCCGCCCCGCAACCCGCAGACGACCAGGCAGCCCGACCCCACCCCGACCAGCAGGCAGCCCACCAGGCAACCCCCCACCCAGCCCACCAGGCAACCGTCGACCCAGCCGTCGACCCAGCCCTCCACCAGGCAGCCCACGCCGCCGACCGCGACCATCATCGAGCCGCCCGTGCTGACGCTCGGGCCCACCGCCCCGGGTCAGGATCCCTCGGCGGTGCCGATGGCCGCTCTCGCCGCCGGGGTGGTGACGACCGGCTTCCTTCCCGCCACACTGGCCATGGGACGCAGGCGCGGACGGCACCGAAGGCGGCGGTAGATGCGAGAAGGCGTGACGGTCGCGGGGCACCGGCTCACCGGCCGCACCCGGCTCAGCGAGATCGGCACCTGGGCGGACGCCGTCGCCCCCGACGGGAGGCCGTCCGGTGTGCTGCGGTTCGATCCCCAGGCCGTCGCCTCGCCCCAGGCGCGCGAACGGCTCGCCGCCGCGGCCGGCGCCGACATCCGTCTCCAGGGGGGCGGACCCATCGGCCTGCTGCCCGTGATCGACCTGGTGGCCGCGCGTGACGAGGTCTGGCTGATCACCGCCCGGGCGACGCCGGCCGTCGCCGATCTGACGGCCGCCGGCGCGCTGGACGCGGGCGGTGCGGCGACCGTTCTGCTGGAGGCCGCACAGACGCTGCTCGCCGTGCACGCCGCCGGGCTGGCCCACGGCGCGCTGCATCCCGGCACGATCGTGATCGGGGAGGACGGCTCGGTGCTGCTGGCCGAGCGCGGCCTGCTGCGGGCGCTGAGGGGAGAGCACGCGCCGGCGGAGCAGGACGTCGCGGCGTGGGCCGCGCTCGCCGGAACACTGGCCGCGAACTGCGCGCGGGGGCATGCCGCGGCGGTGCTGCAGTGGGCGGCCTCCGCCGCCGTGGGCCAGGGCCTGGCCTCCGTGCGAGACGCTCTGATCGCCGAGCGCGCCGCTTTCCCCGGCATGGGCCGGGACGGGCTGGCCCATGCCGCACGCGGCTTCCACGCACCCCCGTCTTCTGTGCCGTCTTCTGGGCCGTCTTCTGGGCCGTCTTCTGGGCCGCCCCCCGTCGCTTCCTCCGGCGGGGAGGCCGTGACCCTGCTCGACCTGCCGGACGCGGTGGACGATCCCGGCGACGTGATGATGCGGTTCGGGCCGGGGGTGCCGACCGAGACGACGGCGGCGCAGATCTGGCGGTCCGGGCAGACCTCCGCCGCCATCACGACCACGCAGCAGGCCGGCGTGGCGGCTCCCCGGCGGCCCCGCAGGCGTAGGGCGGCGTGGGCGGGGACGTTGCTGCTGGCGATCCTGATCGCCGCGGTGATCCTCTGGCTGCGGCAGACGTCCGCCGCGCCGCTCGCGGTGAGCGACGTCGACGTCAAGGCGCCCAAGAAGACGGTGCGCTGCGACGGCAGGGCCGATTTCGTGGGCGTCGTCACGACCAACGGCGAGGCGGGGTCGATTCGCTACGTGTGGATCCGGAGCGACGACCGCGAGCCGATCGAGCAGGAGCAGCGGATCTCCCCGGGAGACACGTCCGTGAATCTCCCTCTCCACTGGAAGGTGGCCGGATCGGGATCGTTCAAGGGCACGGCCACGCTCCGTGTCCTGTCCCCCACGACGACCGGGAAGCCGATCCAGGACAAGGCAAGTTTCACCTATAAATGCTGACTTCATTAGTGTGGCGCGCATGACGACGACCCCCGCCGGCTGGTATCCGGACCCGTACGGCTCCCCTCTCCTCCGTTGGTGGGACGGCACCCAGTGGACCGACGCCACCCACGCGCCCGGGCAGGAGGCAGGGGCACCGCCCCAGGCTCCTCAGCAGGCCCCGCAGCCGGCTCCTCAACCGGCCCCCCAGCAGGGTCCTCAGCAGGGTCCTCAGCAGGGTCCTCAGTGGGCGCAGCCGCAGCCCCAGTTCCAGCAGCCGGGCGGACCGTGGGGACCTCCGAACCAGACGGCGCAGCTGCCGGTGCCCGAGTTCGGCCCGCCGCGGCGTACGACACCGGTCTGGCCCTGGGTCGTGGGCGGCATCGCGGCGGTGGTCATGCTCGCGCTCGTCATCGGCGGCGCGGTCATCGTCCTGCGCGATCGCGCCGACTCGGCCATCGCCCGGCCGGAGACCACGACGGCTCCGCCGCAGCTCGACCAGACCGTGCCGCCCCAGCCGGAACCGCAGCAGTCTGCCCCGCCGCTGCCCCAGCTCCCCCAGCCGTCCGGCGACCGTATCCAGGACCCGGTGACCGGCCTGTCGTACGCGTTCCCGGGCGGCAAGTGGCAGGTGCCGGAGTCGAAGGACGTCAACAACCCGGCCGACCAGAGGATGCCGCTGTGGACGAGCGCCTGCCACGTGACGTCCCAGTCGAACTACGACGGCAGAGGCAGTGAGTGGGTCGGCAGCCTGTACACCGCCGAGGTGCCCCAGATCTTCCCCTACAGCGGCGCGCAGAGCTTCGGGCAGCTGTCGCAGGCGCTGCTGCTCACCTACGACCCGGTCTTCTACGGCATCCCGCACGAGCGCAAGATCCTCCGCAACGAGGCGCTGACCGTGAGCGGCAAGCAGGGCTGGGTCATCGAATTCGAGATGGACTTCACCAAGGTCGCCGAGGCCAACGGCCTGAAGTGGAAGAAGGAGAAGGGCGAGATCATCCTCGTGGACCGCGGCCAGAACGCCCGTCCCGCGATGCTGTACATCTCGGTGCCGGACAACCTGGACCAGTCGGTCATCAAGCGTGTGGAGGACTCGCTCCGATCTCAGTGACGTCCCATCAGGCATGAGCATTACCCTTGAAGCCATGACTGACCCGCTGGTCTGGATCGACTGTGAGATGACCGGGCTCGACCTCGGCCGCGACGCGCTCATCGAGGTGGCCTGCATCGTCACCGACGGCGAGCTGAACCAGCTGGATGAGGGCGTGGACGTCGTCATCAAGCCTCCCGCGGAGACGCTGGAGCAGATGTCCGAGGTCGTGCGGGAGATGCACACGGCCTCGGGTCTGTTGCGTGCGCTCGCGACGGGGGTGACCCTGGCGGAGGCCGAGGCCGTCGTGCTCGACTACATCCGCTCCCACGTGCCCGAGGCGAAGAAGGCGCCGCTGTGCGGCAACTCCATCGCGACCGACCGCGCCTTCATCGCCCGGGACATGCCGCTGGTGGACACGTTCCTGCACTATCGGATGGTCGACGTCTCGTCGATCAAGGAGCTGGCCCGCCGCTGGTATCCCCGGGTCTACTTCGCCTCGCCGGAGAAGCAGGGCGGGCACCGCGCGCTGGCCGACATCACCGAGAGCATCCGGGAGCTGCGCTACTACCGCGCGGCGGTCTTCGTGCCGCAGCCCGGGCCCGACTCCGCCACGGCCCGCGAGGTCGCGGAGGCCGTCTCCGGATCGTGAGACGGAGGTGCGCGGCATTGGGGGCGCGGAGGACTCCCGAAAGCCGCTACACTTTCTTCGTACGCCGCGAACGGCGGACATGGTGGGTGTAGCTCAGCTGGCAGAGCGCCAGGTTGTGGTCCTGGATGTCGTGGGTTCAAGTCCCATCACTCACCCCATATGACGAACGGCCGGTCCCGACGGACCGGCCGTTCGTTTTTTCCTGGGCAATTATCACCTCCGTATATACACTCGAGGTATAGTCATCGGCATGACCGTTCCCCTCGCGTTACTCGGCCTGCTTGAGCGGGAGCCGAGCCACGGATACGACCTGAAACGCGACTACGACACGTTCTTCGGCCGGGGCAAACCGCTGCCCTTCGGGCAGCTGTACTCCACGCTCGGCCGCCTGGCCAGGGACGGCAAGGTCGCCGGCCAGAGCGAGCCGGGCGACGGGCCGGACCGCAAGCGGTACGCCATCACCCCCATGGGCAGGCAGGAGGTCGCCACCTGGCTGGCCGAACCGGTCGCGGCCGAACCGTACCTGCAGACGGTGCTGTTCACCAAGGTCGTGCTGGCGCTGATGCTCGGCCGTGACGCGGCCGGCTACCTGGACGCGCAGCGCGCCACCCACATGCGGCGCATGCGGGAACTGGCGGAGGTCAAGCGCGGCGGCGCCCTGACCGACGCCCTGCTGGCCGACCACGCCATGTTCCACATCGAGGCGGACCTGCGGTGGATCGACGTCACCCAGGCGCGGCTGGGGGCGCTGGCCGAGATGGTGCGTGCAACGTGATCATCGAGGCTCGGAAGGTCAGCCGCTCCTACGGCAGCACGCCCGCGGTGCGGGAGGCGGATCTGTCGGTGACCGCGGGCGAGGTGCTGGCCGTCATGGGGCCCAGCGGCTCCGGCAAGTCGACGCTTCTGCACTGCCTGGCCGGCATCTTCACGCCGGACAGCGGCGAGGTCTGGTTCGACGGACGCCGCCTGGACACCCTCGACGACGGACGCCGGAGCGAACTCCGCCGCACCGCCTTCGGCTTCGTCTTCCAGTTCGGCCAGCTCGTGCCGGAGCTGACCGCGGCCGACAACGTGATGCTGCCGCTGCTGCTGGGCCGTACGAGGAGGAAGCACGCCGAGCGGCGGGCGGCCGAATGGCTGGAGCGGCTGGAGCTGGCCGATTTGGGCGACCGGCGCACCGGGGAGCTGTCCGGCGGTCAGGCGCAGCGTGTGGCGATCGCCAGAGCGCTGGTCACCCGGCCGCGAATCGTGTTCGCCGACGAGCCGACCGGCGCGCTGGACACGCTCACGGGCGAGCACGTGATGGACCTGCTGGTGGGCCTGGCCCGCGAGGAGGGCGCCACCGTGATCGTGGTGACCCACGACGCCCGGGTGGCCGCCTGCGCCGACCGGGAGGTCGTGGTGCGCGACGGCCGGGTCACCGACCCGTACACGAGCGGACTGGTCCGATGATCCGGCTGGGCCTGCGGCTGTCACTGAGCAGCGGCAGGGAGGCGGCGGCCAGGCTGGCGCTGATCGTCGCCGGGGTGGCGGCCGGCGTCGTGGTGCTGCTGGCCACGCTGTCGCTGTTCAACGCCTTCCAGGCCACGGGCGGCCGTCCCTGCTGGGAGTGCACGAACGGCTCGGCGCCCAGCGGCTGGGCCCTCGACTCGACGGCCGACGGCGCCCTGTGGAACTACCACGAGGACTTCTACAAGGGCCGGACGATCAAGAGGCTCGACGCCGCCGCGCTGGGCACGCGGGCGCCGGTCATCCCCGGACTGACCCGCATGCCCGGCCCGGGGCAGTACTACGCCTCGCCCGCGCTGGCCGCGCTGCTGGACTCGGCGCCGCGTGAGGAGCTGGCCGCACGCTTCCCCGGCACGCGTGCCGGGCTGATCGGCGACGCGGCACTGTCCGGGCCCGACGAGCTGGTCGTCGTGGTGGGGCGGACGCCGGATCAGGTCGCCGCCCTGCCCGGCGCAAGGCAGGTCGACGTGATCGATGCCCAGCCCGCGGCCGACGACAGCGCGGACGTCTACCGGTTCGGCTTCGCCGTCGCCGCCGTCGGGCTGATCGTCCCGCTGCTGGTGCTCGTGGGCACCGCCACCCGGCTGGCCGCGGCTCGCCGCGAGACCCGCTTCGCCGCGATCCGCCTGGTCGGCGCCACCACGCGGCAGATCAACGCGCTCGCGGCGGTGGACGCCGCGCTGGGCGCGCTGGCCGGCGCGCTGGCCGGCCTCGCGATCTTCCAGCTCGTACGGCCTGCCGTGGCCGGGGTGCGGATCACCGGTGCCCGGTTCTTCCCCGAGCTGGTCGCCCCGCACGCCTGGCAGTACGCGGCCGTGCTCGGCGGCGTGCCGGTCGTGGCGGCCTTCGCCGCCCTGTGGTCGCTGCGCCGGGTGCGGATCTCGCCGCTCGGCGTGGCGAGGAGGACCGTCGCGTCCCCGCCGCGAGCGTGGCGGGTGATCCCGCTGCTGGTGGGGCTGGGGATGTTCGCGGGCCCGGTATACCGGAACGGCAAGCCCGACGAGCTGCTCGCCGTCGTCGCGCTCGCGTCGATCATGATCGGGCTGATGCTGGCCGGGCCCTGGCTGACCATGGTCGCCGCGCGCCTGGCCGCCCGGCTGACCCGGGGCGGGGCGACGCTGCTGGCCGCGCGGCGCCTGGCCGCCGATCCGAAGACCGCCTTCAGGTCGGTGAGCGGGCTGGTGCTGGCGGTCTTCATCGGGACGACGATCGCGGCCCTCGTGCCGACGGTGGTCGCCGGCCAGCAGAAGGTGGCCGGGGGCACGCTCAACGACGTCCTGGGCGCCAGGTTCGACCGGCCGGGCGTTTCCGGCCTGTCACCGCGGGCGGGGACGGAGCTGCTCGACCGGTTGCGCGCCCATCAGGGCGTGGAGGTGCTGCCGATCTATGCGCGGGCGGACATGGAGAAGGTCCCCCCACGGCCCGACGGCCCGCCGCCCGCGCCGTACGTCGTCGAGTGCGCCGACCTGGGCCGCTTCCCCGTGCTCGGCCGCTGCCCTGTGCACATCGACGGCAGGGGGCACATCGACGGCAGGGGGAACATCGACGGCGGGGGCGCCCGGGCCGTGGCGGGCAACTTCGCCCGCATCGTCGGCGCCGACAACCCCCTCACCGTCGACAGGCTCCTTCCGCTGGCGGGCCCGGACAGCCCGCCCGCCTCCGCCGACGGGCTCGACCTGGCGGCCGTCATGGTCGGCACCCACGACCCGGCGTCGCTGGAGCGGCTGCGCACCCTGCTGGCCGGTTACACGGTCGAAGCGCCGATGACCTTCGCCGAGGTCGCCCGGGTCAGGGCCGATCTGTACACCCGGGCGGAGAACATCGCGCTGGCCATGGTCGGGCTCACCCTGGTCGCGGGCGCCTGCGGCCTCATGGTGGCGGCCGGCGGCGGGCTGGTGGAGCGCAGGCAGCCGTTCACCCTGCTGCGGCTGGCGGGAACGCCCACACGCACCCTGGCAGCCGTGGTGCTGCTCGAGTCCGCGCTGCCGCTCGTGCTGGCCGCCGCGCTCGCCGCCGGCGCCGGCTTCGGCGTGGCCGAGCCTCTCATCGACGCCCTCGCGATGAAGAGCGCGTCGATCGCACTGCCGGGGCCGGTTTATTTCGCCTCTCTCGGCGGCGGCCTGGCCGCCTCCCTCCTGGTGATCCTCACGACGCTGCCGCTGCTGCGGCGCATGACCACGCCCGACAACGCGCGTTTCGAATAGGAGACCGATGAAGCTCAGGCCACTGGTGATCACGCTGGCCTTACTCGCCCCCGCCGTCGCGGCGGCGCCTGCCACGGCGGCCGACGGGAGTTACTCGGCCACGATCCGGCGCACCGAGTACGGCATCCCGCACGTCACCGCCAAGGACTACGGCGGCCTCGGATTCGGGTACGGCTACGCCTTCGCCCAGGACAACCTGTGCACGCTGGCCTCCTGGGTGGTGACGCTGCGCGGCGAACGCTCCCGCTATTTCGGCCCGGACGCCGAGTCCGACGACCCGGTCAAGCCGGTCGCCAACCTCGCCAGCGACGTCTACTACAGGAGCGTCGCCGGCTCGGGCGTCGTACGGCGGCTGCTGACCCGGCCCGCGCCGATCGGCCCGAGCGACGAGCTGCGGCGCCTGGTCGACGGCTACGTCGCCGGATACAACCGCTACCTCGCGGACACCGGCGTGGCGAACCTGCCCGACCCCAGATGCCGGGGCAAGGCGTGGGTCGGCCCGATCACCGCCACCGACATGTGGAACAACCTGCTCGACCTCAGCCGCATGGTGTCGAGCTCCTCGTTCAAGGAGGCCATCACCGGGATCGCGGAACCTGAGGACGAGGCCGGGGCGCCGGAGCCCAGGCCGGCGGCGGGCAGCAACGCCTGGGCCCTGGGCCGTCAGGCCACCCGCGGGGGCGGCGGGATGGTGCTGGCCGATCCGCACTTCCCCTGGCAGGGGATCCGCCGCTTCTACCAGGTCCAGCTCACCATCCCCGGCGTGCTCGACGTCTCCGGCGGCAGCCTGTACGGCACCCCGGTCGTGCAGATCGGCCACAACGCCACGGTCGCCTGGGCCCACACCGTCTCCCACGCCCAGCGCTTCACGGTCTACCGGCTGAAGCTCGCGGACGACCGCAGCTACCTTGTGGACGGCCGGGCGGAGCCGATGGGCGAGCAGGAGGTGGAGGTCACCCTGCCGGACGGCACCGTCTCCGGCCACAGGCTCCGCACCTCCCGCTACGGCCCGGTGCTCGCGGTCGGGCAGACCGGCGAGGCCGCGTACGCGCTGGCCGACGCCAACGCCGCCAACCTGCGGGCGGCCGACGAGTGGCTGGCGATGGCCAGGGCGGGCAGCCTCGACGAGCTGCGCGAGGCCCAGCGGACCTATCAGGGGATGCCGTTCGTCCACACCCTCGCCACCGACGCGAGCGGAACCGCCTACTTCGCCGACACCTCGGTCGTCCCCCACGTCACCGACGCCCAGGCCAAGCGCTGCGCCGCGTCCTCGCCGATGCCGGGCCTCGACGCGTACGTCCTGGACGGCTCGACCTCCGCGTGCCTGTGGGGCAGGGACGGCGACGCCGTCGTGCCGGGCGTCTTCGGGCCCGGCAACCAGCCGAAGCTGGTCCGCGCCGACTACGTCGCCAACTCCAACAACACCTACTGGATGGCCAACCCGGCCAAGCCGCTCACCGGCTATCCCAAGGCGTACGGCGAGACGGGCACCGATCTGGAGCCCCGTCCCCGGGTCAGCCTCGACATGATCGGCCGGCGGCTGTCCGGGACCGACGGGCTCGGCGCGCCCGGCTTCACCCTGCAGACGTTGCAGGCGACCGTGCACGGCAAGCGCAACCTCACCTTCGAGCTCATGCGCGACGACCTGCGCACAATGTGCCGCTCCCGCCCCGAGCTCCATGAGGCCTGCCGAGTGCTCGAGAAGTGGGACGGGCGGGCGACCCTCGACGGCGAGGGCGCCGTCCTGTGGCGCGAGTTCTTCACCCGGCTGGGCCGTCCCACCAAGCCGGGAGACCCGGTCTTCAGCCCCTGGCGGGTGCCGTTCGACCCCGCGCGTCCGCTGACCACCCCGAGCGGTCTCAAGAGCGACGACCCGGGCGTACGGCAGGCCCTCGCCGACGCCGTGCGCTACTTCCGGTCCAACCGGATCCCGCTGACGCTCACCCCCGGGCAGGCGCAGAGCTACTCCTCGATCCCGATCCCCGGCTGCACCGAAGGGGAGGGCTGTTTCGACCGCGTACGCATGCGCGGCCCGCTGGGCGCGAACGGACGCTACCCGGAGGTGGACACCGGATCCAGCTTCATGATGGCCGTTGAGCTCACCGGAAGCGGCCCGCGCACGCGGACCGTCCTCACCTACTCCCTGTCCGCCAACCCCGACTCGCCCCACCACACCGACCAGACGGCCCTGTTCTCGCGCGGCGGATGGGTCACCGAACGCTTCACCGCGGCGGAGATCGCCGCCGATCCGCATCTCCAGACCGTCGCGGTCCACGGGGGGCGCTGACCCGGTCAAGTCAGTGCACTTTTCCCCAAAGGTGGACGTTGCGGGTTATGCTGCCTCACAACCGCCGTGCGGGGGCCTCGGCGATCTCTGATCGTCTTCCGGAGGCCGGATGAGAATCGACGACCGCACCACCCCGGGGCACGACCCGGGGCTGAGCAAGCGGGAGACCGAGGTCATGGAGCTCATCGCGACCGGTCGCTCCAACGGCGAGATCGCGCGACTGCTGTTCCTGAGCGAGAAGACCGTGAAAAACCACGTCAACCGCATCTACGCGAAGCTGGGCGTGGACTCGAGGATGGCGGCCATCTGCCGGTGGCGCGGCGAACCCGCGCCATCGGCGCCGGTCACCCCTCGGTAAGAGCGGCCCGCAGGCCGGCCAGGCCGTACTCAAGCTCGTCGGGCTGGACGGACAGGGCAGGGCGTAGCCGTACGGACCGCTCGCCGCAGCGCAGCACCAGGATGGCGCGGTCTTCCCGGAGCCGGGCGACCAGCCCGCCGGGGTCCCCGCGGCCGGCAGGGACGTCGAAGGCGCACATGAGCCCACGTCCGCGGGCGTTGGTCACCAGACCGTCGGCCTCCAGGCCCCGCAGGGCGCCCAGCAGCTTCTCGCCCAGGATGGCCGCCCTCGGGATCAGACCGTCGCGCTCGATGATCTCCAGCATGCGGCGGGAGCGCACCATGTCGGCCAGGCCGCCGCCCCAGGTGGAGTTGATCCTGCCGCTGACCCGGAACACGTTGTCGGGCACGAGACCCACCCTGCGGCCCGCCATGATGCCGCCGACCTGGACCTTCTTCGCGAAGGCCACGATGTCGGGGGCCAGGCCGAGCTGCTGGTACGCCCAGGGAGTGCCGGTCAGCCCGACGCCGGTCTGCACTTCGTCCAGGACGAACAGGGCCTCGTACTCGTGGCAGAGGGCCTGCATCGCCTGCAGGAACTCGGGGCGCATGTGGTTGTCGCCGCCCTCGCCCTGGATCGGCTCGGCGATGAAACAGGCGATGTCGTGGCGAAACCGCTCGAACGCCTCCCTGGCCTGCCGCAGCGCCCGCTTCTCCGCCCGCTCGACGTCCCCGAGATGGATGGCGGGGACGTCGACGCGCGGCCAGCAGAACCGGGGAAACCTGTCGGTCTTGACGGGGTCGGTGTTGGTGAGCGAGAGCGTGTAGCCGCCGCGGCCGTGGAAGGCCCGGGTGAGGTGGAGGACGCGGGTGCCGAGGCCGGGGTGACGGCCGTGGGCCTCATTCCAGCGGCTCTTCCAGTCGAAGGCGCACTTGAGCGCGTTCTCCACGGCCGCCGACCCGCCCTCGACGAAGAACAGGTGCGGCAGTTCGGGGTCGCCGAGCACCCGCCGGAACGTCTCCACGAACTCGGCGAGATGGACGGTGTACATGTCGGAGTTGGCCGGCTTGTTGGCGGCCACCCGGCCGAGCAGTGCGACGAACTCCGGGTCGTCGGCGAACGGGTTCACTCCGAGGGGCGACGAGGCGAAGAACGTGTAGAAGTCCAGGTATCTTCGCCCGTCACGGGCGTCGACCAGCCAGGAGCCCGCGCTCCTGTCCAGGTCGAGCACCAGGCGGTAGCCGTCGACGAGCAGGTGCCGTGCGAGGGCGTCGTGCACAGCGGTGGGGTCCATGTCGCCTCCGCGTCAGGCTGGAAACGAGATTATTCCCTCACATCCGGCCGCCTATGTGAATAGTTTTCGCTCAAATCGCACCTGGAGAGAACGTTTTTCAGTCCACAGAGGTAGGTCCAGCGTCCACCGCCATCCGGCTGGATGACGATTCAGAACCATTTGTGTACCTTTGCTTTAGATTTCGTGGTTCTACACGGATTGCAGCGATCTTTTCTGAGGCAGGGATGATGATCGACCGTAGTCGCCTGGCCCGGCTGCTCGACCGCGAGCGCGCCGCGTTCCGGGAGCGCAACCCGCGCTCGGCCGCCGCGTACGAGCAGGCGAGAGCCCACCTGTTCGGCGGCGTGCCGATGACGTGGATGAACAAGACGGCCGCGGGCTTCCCGCTGTACCTGGCCGAGGCTCACGGCGCCCGCGTCACCGATGTGGACGGCCACGAGTACGTCGACCTCTGCCTCGGCGACACCGGCGCGATGGCGGGCCACTCCCCCCGCGCGACCGTCGAGGCGGTGGCCGACCGGTTCGGCCGCCTGGGCGGCGCCACCGTGATGATGCCGACCGAGGACGCCGCCTGGGTCGGCGCGGAGCTGGGCCGCCGGTTCGGCCTGCCGTACTGGAGCTTCTCGCTGACGGCCACGGACGCCAACCGGTGGGCGATCCGGCTGGCCAGGGCGATCACCGGCAGACCCAAGATCCTCGTGAACAGCTACTGCTATCACGGCAGCGTCGACGAGGTGCTGCTCGTGGTCGGCCCGGACGGCGAGCAGGTCTCCCGCGAGGGCAACGTCGGCGCGCCGGTCGACCCCACCGTCACCTCGCGCGTCGTCGAGTTCAACGACCTGCCCTCGCTGGAGCGCGAACTGGCGTACGGCGACGTCGCGGCGGTCCTCATGGAGCCCGCCCTCACCAACATCGGGATCGTGCTGCCCGAGCCGGGCTACCTGGAGGGCGTACGGGAGCTGACGCGGCGATACGGCAGCCTGCTGATCAACGACGAGACGCACACCCTCTCGGCGGGCCCGGGCGGCTGCACGAAGGCGTGGGACCTGCACCCCGACATCGTGACGATCGGCAAGGCGATCGGCGGCGGCATCCCCAGCGGCGGATACGGCCTGTCCGCCGAGGTCGCGACGCGGATCGAGGCGATGGAGGGCCTCGACCTGGTCGACATGGGCGGAGTCGGCGGCACGCTGGCCGGCAACGCCCTGTCGGTCTCCGCGATGCGCGCCACGCTGGAGCACGTGCTCACCGACGACGCGTTCGCCGCCATGACCGAGCTGGCGACCCGCTTCGCCAAGGGCGTCCAGGAGGTGATCGACGCGCACGGGCTGCCCTGGTCGGTGACGCAGCTCGGGGCGCGCGCCGAGTATCGCTTCGCCAGCCCGGCCCCCCGCAACGGCGGCGAGTCGAACGCGGCCGGCGACCCCGACCTGGACGACTACCTGCACGTCTACCTGGCCAACCGGGGCGTGCTGCTCACACCGTTCCACAACATGGCCCTGATGTCCCCCGCCACCACCGAGGCCGACGTCGACCTGCACCACGAGGTGTTCGCCGCGGCTGTGGCGGACCTGGTCGCATGAGCCCCGCCGCGTGAACGTGGACGAGATCGACCGGGTCCTGCTGCGTGAGCTGCAGCGCGACGGCCGGGCCTCCTACACCGCGCTCGCCGAGGCCACCGGCCTGTCGGCGCCCGCCGTACGGCAACGGGTGCAGCGGCTGCGTGACGAGGGCGTCGTGCAGATCGTCGGCGTCACCGACCCGATGGCGCTGGGCCTGCCGGTCATGGCGCTGATCGGCGTCCGCGTCGACAGCGATGTGCACGAGGTCGCCGACCGAATCAGTGAACTGTCCGGCGTGATCTACGTGGTGCTCACGGCGGGTTCGTTCGACCTGTTCGCCGAGGTGGTGTGCCGGGAGCCGGCCGAGCTGCTCACCGTGCTCAACGACCACGTCAAGCGGGTGCCCGGCGTCACCCGGGCCGAGGCGTTCACCTACTTCGGCATTCACACCCACCGGTTCGCCTGGCCCGGCGTCTGAACGTCCTAAAGGGCTTTGAGGAAGCGGGCGGCGATGGGCACGGCGGCGCCACGGCCGGTGCCGCCGTGCTCGACGAAGACGGCGAAGGCGAGGTCACCCCGGTAGCCGATGAACCAGGCGTGGTCCTGCCCGCCCTTCCCGTCCTCGGCGGTGCCGGTCTTTCCCGCGACCCCCTGCGGAAGGCCGGCACCGGCGGCGGTCCCGTCGATCGTGACCGCGCTCATCAGCGAGCGCAGTCCCTCCGCCACGGTGGACGGCAGGGGCACGCTCTGCGGCAGCTCCCCCTGCGGCGCCTCGTCCGCCAGCGGCCGGGCCGGCCGCCACTCGCCGCTCTCCACCGCGGCGGCGACCAGCGCCATGCACAACGGGGTCGCCTCCACCGTGCCCTGTCCGAAGGAGTCCTCGGCGAGCGCGTCCTGGTTCTCCGGCCGCTGCAGGCTGCCGCACGTGCTCGTGCCGGCGCTCTCCCCCTGCACGAAGCCGAACGCCCTGGCCTGGTCGACCAGCGTGTCACCGTTCAGCCGTTCGACGGTCAGCCGGGCGAACGTGGTGTTGCACGACAAGGCGAACGCCTGCCGCAGCGTCACCGCCCCGTGGTTCTCGTTCTGATAGTTGGAGATCGACCGATTGAACGGGATCTGGTAGGACGCCGGGCACTCCACCGTGCTGTCGGGCGACAGCCCGTTGGTGAGCAGCGCCGCCGCCGTGATCGTCTTGAACGTCGAGCCAGGGGGATACTTGTTCTCGAACGCCCCAAGACCGCCCAGCCGGTCGGCGACCGCGAGAACCTCCCCCGTGGACGGCCGTACGGCCACGATGGCGGCCCGTTGCACGCCGTCGAGCGCTCGGGCCGCCGCGGCCTGCACCTCATAGTCGATCGTGGTCCGTACGCCGACCGGCCGCTTCTCGGGCTTGTAGGACAGGACGGTCTTCGCCGGCATGCCCGGATTGTCGATCTCCAGCGCCCACCCAACGGCCACGCCCGTCGCGGGCGCGACCCCCTGGTTCATCAGGTTGTCGAGGTACGCCTCGGCGCCCGAGTTCTGCGGGAACTCCCGCCCTCCCCTCGTCACCGGCCGCAGCGGCCCCGGCCCCGGCTCCGGCTCCGTCCTGACGAGACCGCCGCCGGGCTGGATCTCCGGATGCAGGACGGCCGGCGTCCAGAGGACCTTCCAGGTGAGGTCGCGTACGGCCAGATGCAGGCGGGATTCGAAGCGCCAGGTGCCGGCCTCCTGCTCGTTGCGCTCCTGGGTGAAGGGAACGTCGGCGGTCTCGTCCCCGGTGCGTACGAAATTGCCGACCGTGATCCGCAACGACTTGGACAGGGCGGCATCCTCGAACGCGCGGTGCTGATCCGCGAAGTCGTCGGGAGGGTCCTCGACCAGATCTCGCATGGCGTCGTAGTCGCTCTTGACCCAGGCCTGGAAATAGGCGGCGGCCGTTTCGCCCGGAGAGCCTTCCGGGGAACTCACGGGGGATGGCTCCGGAGGGCGAAGTTGGAGCGTCTGCGGGCCGGCGGGTGCGGGCGTCCCCCGCGGCGCGGCGACGAAGTCCGCGATCGGTTCCTGCCTGCCGGACACAATGAGTCCGGCAACGCCGAAGACGAAGATGGCCGCGGCGACCATGACGAGGGCGAGCAGGGCCCTGTTCCGCATACGGTTCTCATATCACGCGAAAGGAGCCATAGGTGGCAAGGAGCAGAGAACCGTTGCCAGGCCGCTACCCGGTGACCTTCGGCGAGGTGGAGCTCCTGCGCGACCTCGACCGGCCGGACGGGTGGATGCTGATCAGGGACGGCGTCCCCCAGTCGTACGTGGACCTGACCGATCCCACCTATCTGGACTTCTCGTACACCCAGCTCATGGCCAGCGTGATCGACTGCCTGCCCGAAGGCCCGCTCGACGCCGTCCACATCGGCGGCGGAGCCTGCACGATCCCGCGCTACGTCTCCGCGCGGCGCCCCGGCTCCCGGCACATCGTCGTGGAACCGGACGCCGCGCTGGTCCAGCTCGTACGCGACCAGCTCAGCCTCAAGTCGGTGCCCCGGCTCAAGGTCCGGGTGGTGGACGGCCGCGCGGCCACCGCTGACCTCGGGGACGACTCGGCCGACCTGTTCGTGCTCGACGCGTTCACGGGCGCGACGATGCCGGTCGAGCTGGCGACCGTCCAGTACATGGCCGAGATCGCCCGTGTCCTGCGCCCCTCCGGCACCGCGCTGATCAACGTGGCGGACGGCAAGGGCCTGCCCTTCGTCAAGCGGGTCGCCGCCACGGCGAGCCGCGTCTTCCCGCACGTCGCGCTGCTGGCCGAGCCCGGCATCCTGCGCGGGCGCAGGTTCGGCAACGTCATCCTGGCGGCCTCGCCCGGCGACCTGCCGGTCGAGGCGCTCACCAGGAAGGCGGCGGGCGGCCTCACCCAGGCCCGATGCGTGGCCGACACGGACCTGACCCGGCTGGTCGCCGGGGCCGCCCCCATCTGCGACGGTGACGCCGTGCTCGCCCCCGTCCCCCCACCCGGCCTGTTCGAGTAGCCGGCACCGATGGAGATCGCCCAGGCGCATCGCGCGCTGCTGAGCCGACTGCTGCCGGGCGTCGAACCGGACGATCTCAGCGTCCGCCACGGGCAGTTTCACCAGGTGGTGATCGGCGCAGACCGTGTCGTGTGCCTGCCTCGCACGGCAGCGGCGGCCGCCCGACTGCCGCACAGGGCCGCTGTCCTGCGCCTGCTCGCCGGGCTCGGCCTCGGCTTCGCCACGCCTCGGCCGCTGGCGGAGGGCGGCGAGCACGGCAGCGACGAACCGCCGTTTCTCCTCCTCAGCCGCGTGCCCGGAGCCCCGCTCGCGGCCGCCGCACTCGACAATCCCCAGGTGGCCGAGGCCGCGGCGGCGCAGTACGTCACGCTCCTGACCGGACTGGCCAGGATCGGCGCTGGGGCAGGCGGCGCGGGAAAGAAGGTGCGTGCGGCCCTGCCGGCACCACAGGAAGATCGGTGGCGACGGTTCGCAGCGGACGTCCGCTCCGAACTGTTCGGGCTCATGTCCGGCAAGGGGCGCCAACGAGCCGAGCAGGAACTCGCGGCACTCGACCGCCTTCCTCATGTCGCCCACGCGCTGGTGCACGGTGATCTCGGCGCCGAGAACGTCCTGTGGGAGTGCCACGACGGGCTGCCGGTGCTCACCGCGGTGATCGACTGGGATGAGGTCACGATCGGGGATCCCGCCGAGGATCTGGCAGCCGTTCACGCCAGCTATGGCGCACGCTTCCTGCATCGGGTGCTCGCACTGGGCGGCTGGTCGGACAGCGCCATGACCACCCGCATCGCCACTATTCGCGCCACCTTCGCCCTGCAGCAGGCCCTGTCCGCGCAACGGGACGGCGACGACACGCAACTGGCGGACGGCCTGACCGGCTACCGCTGACTCCATCCCGGAGGGATCGCTGTGGTCACGGCATCCACCCCCTCGCGTCGTGGTCGTCATTCCCGTGGCCTCCGGGCTCGGGTGGGGTGGTGGTAGGTGAAGGTCCAGCGGTCTTTGCCGGTTGTGTGGCGGGTGTAGCGCTCGGGGTGCTGGTAGCGGTCGCGGTTGTGGAACTGGCAGGCCGGGCCGAGCAGTTTCAGGTCCGTGAGCCCGCCGGTGCTCCAGTTGTCGGCGTGGTCGATCTGGCACATGGTGGCGGGCAGGGGGCAGCCGTCGATCCAGCAGGTGGCGTAGCGGGCGAAGACCGCCCGTCGCTGGGCCGGGGTGGCCAGCCTGACTTTTCGGCCCATGTCGAGCACCTGTCCGTCGGCGTTCATGACCAGGCGTACCAGGGTGGAGGTGCGGGCCAGGCGGTGCACGCCGGAGACGGGCAGCACCTGCCCTGTGGCCAGCAGCAACCCCGGCGCCCTGCCCGGCAACGCCCCCACCACGGCCCCCGGCCATGTTCCCGGCCATGTTCCCGGCCCTGTCATCGGGTCTGCCCCTGGATCTGCTCCCGGCCCTGGCACCGGCCCTTGCCCCGAATCTGCCCCCGGCTCTGTCGCCGGGTCTGGACCCAGCCCTGTCACCGGGGCTGACCCCTGCTTTGGATCCGGCCCTGCGGGCGGCGTCTGCGGTGCTCCTTCCGGTGGTCCCGGTGGTGTCCCCGGCGGCTCGCTCGACGAGCGTCGTGCCCCACCACCGCACCCGCACGCGCTCTCGCCGTGCCCCCGGCGCCCGTGGCCGTGGTCCTCACAACCGTGGTCCTCGCACGTGCCCAGGCCATGCCGGCGCTGCCGGCCGCGCACGCCGCCGTGGGCGTCAGGTGTGCTCAGCCCATGCCGGGATTCCCCCGCGGGCCGAGGCCCGGCGTGGGCGTGACGGGCAGAGGTGCCCCCGGAAGGAGGATCCGGCGGTTGCCACTCATCCCAGCGCGACCTATCCGACCGTGACGCGCTCTGCTGCGACGCGCTCCGCTGTGGCTCGCTCTGCTGTGGGGTGTGCTGTCGTGGCTTGCTCTGCTGGAACTCGCTCGACCGCGCCTTCTCCGGCCGAGCCTCCTCCGACCGAGCTTCCTCCGACCGCGTCTCCTCGGACCGCGTCCCTTCCTGCTGCTTGCTCTCCGCCTCGTCGCCCTTCGCCTGTCCGAGCCCGACGGCGTCACCGAGGTCCGCAGCATCGGCGCCAGGAGCGATCGGGTCCCTCCCTTCGGCTTCGCCGGGCGCACCGAGCGCGGGCTCGACCACCTCGGCAGGACCGAAGGACTCGACTGGCTCGATGAGCTCGGGGGCGGCCGACTCCGGGGCGGCGGGCTCGGGCTCTGCAAGCTCGGGGGCGGCAGGCTCGGTGGTCTCCGTGCGATCGCACAGGTCATCACCCCGGCCGTCAGCGTCAACAACGTCCACGCCACCCGCATCATCCACGTCACTCACGTCATCCGAGCCAGCGGCGTCGCTGGTGCCGGTGTCCTCGGGGTTCTCAATGTCCTCGGGGTTCTCAATGTCCTCGGGGTTCTCAATGTCCTCGGTGTCGCTGGCGCCGACGTCCTCCGTGTCACCGGCGTCGGTGGCGCCCCCGGGGTGGTTGACGTCGTCGCCCTGGTCGCCCTGGTCGTGGACGGTGTCGGGGACGGGATCGTCGACCGGGTCAGGGACTGCGGGGTCGGTGGCGGGGTCGGTGGGGAGGGACTCGGCGTTGACCAGTACCAGAAGCTCGGCGACGATCTTCTGCTCCAGCAACGCGATCAACGCATCGGCCTGACGTACCCGCAGCGGCCGGTCATCACCCTCCGCCCGGGGCCGGGCATAGGCGTCCAGCAACGCCCGCAACCGGGCGGCCGCCTCACGCGGCAGATAAAACTCCCCCTCCAGCCCACCCCCCTTACCCGGGCGGACCCGCAGAAACCGCCGCCCGTAATCGGCCCGCTCATCACGCTCGTCCCCATCAGGGTCCAGCACCGCCCGCAGATACCGGCCCGCCCTGGCCACCTCCGCCGGCCCCGCCCGGCCCGCCAACTCCAACAAAATCGGCTCGGCCAGCCCCACCTGCTCACCGGTCAGATGCTCGGTGGCCATACAGATGGCCTCCACCACCCCCGCCGACAGCTCACCGCCCGCAAACGCCTCCCGCACCCGCGGCAACCGCGCCAACTGCACGCCCAACGTCAGCAGCCGGCCCGCCCCCGCCACACTCAACCCACCCACCGTGCGCAACCAACTGCGGGTCGAGGCATGCCCATGCTGCCTAGCCTGCCCCGCCCGATGCACCCGCCCCACCCGATCCGCCAACGCCGAGGTAATCCGATCCCGGGCGAACATCAAGCCCTCGGCCTCGGCCAGGCAGACACCGGCATCGTCCGCAACCGGCGCCAGCGCCAACGCCTGCGCCGACTCCCGCAACGAGGCCACCAACACCCACGACGACCGACTCCGGCGATCGCCTGCGCCGGCCCCGCCCGGCCCGGCAGAACCCTGCCCGCCAAAACCCTGCCCGCCAAAACCCTGCCCGCCAAAACCCTGCCCGCCAAAACCCTGCCCGCCATCATCGGCGGCACTACTGGCGCTACCGGCACCACCGGGTCCGGCGCTCGCGGCACAGCCATCGGCGGCCTGACCGCCCATGGTCCCGACGCCAATCGGCGCGTCGTTTTCCACAGTGTCGTCGCGGGCGAGCGAACCCTCCGTCGACCACAAAGGAGAATCGGCAGTCAGCCGATCCCACCAGCCGTCATCACCATTATTCGAACGATGAGGAGGAACGAGATCACCGTCGGACAGATTCATCACACCTCCTCGCGATATTTCGAAAACCTGTATTAATTCTTCCAGCACCCACAAGAGCACGGCAAGTCGACGAGCCAATAAGGTGGAATCACAGGCCCGCGAATAGAAGACAGAATTGCCAGGCGTGAGCTTTATGCACGATTCATACCGGTACCGGCACTGGCGCTAATTGCGCCCATGTGCCGCTTTACAGCGCCCCGGTTCCGCATGAGCGGCCGGTCGAACAAGAGGCATGAGATGGCGCCAGGCCGGGGCGTCCGCGAGACGTGGCATCGGCAGCAGGATGGCCTGGACCCACTCGTCCGGGCTCAGGTCGTGATCCGTTGGCTATGTTGATCTTTGAATAGTTTCGCCATCGGGGCGGATACATCGAGGTTCAGGAGTCATCGCAGCATGTCCGAATGGAATGACAAGATCATCGAGGAGTTCCGGGCGAACGGCGGCAAGGTCGGCGGGGCGTTCGAGGGAAAATCGCTGATCCTGCTGACGACCACGGGCGCCAAAACGGGTATCGCCCGGACGAACCCGGTCGCCTGCCTGCCCGACGAAGACAGGCTTCTCATCTTCGCCTCCTACGCGGGTGCGCCACGCCACCCGGACTGGTATCACAACCTGCTGGCCAATCCCACGGTGACCGTCGAGGCCGGCGACGGAGCGGCGATCGAGACGTTCACCGCCACGGCCGTGCCGCTGACGGGCGACGAGCGCGATCGCATGTACGCCCGCCAGGCCGAGCTGGTCCCGGTCTTCGCCGACTACCAGGCGCGTACGTCCCGCGTCATCCCCGTCGTCGCCCTCTATCGCCAGGACCCTGAGCGCTGAGACCCCGCACGCCGAGACCCCGCACGCTCAGATCAGCAGCGCGCGGGCGCCCCGCGACGGCCACGGCGCGGGACGGGCTCACCAGGGGTACAGGTACGCCCGCCAGACCGGCCCGTCGTGATCCGGAGACGGCGCTGCGGGCCGGACACGGTTCAGGACGCGGGCGGCCCCGCCTCGTGGTCGGCCACGATGGCGTCGATGCGGGCCGCGAGCCTGTAGTCGAGGTCGGTCAGGCCACCGGCGTCGTGGGTGGTCAGCGCCAGGTGGAGGGTGCGCCACCGGATGTCGATGTCGGGATGGTGGTTCAGTGCCTCGGCCTGCTCGGCGATGTCGTTCACGATCGCGATGGCCGTACGGAAATCCCGGGCGACCACGGTCCTGCGGATCGTGTCCCCCTCGCGGCGCCAGTCGGAAGCCTCGTACATGGGATCAGGACATCACGAAACACCGGCCATTGTGTAGATTCGCCCGCGTGGATGAGCAGGTGGACGAGCAGCTGGACGATCTTCGGCGTGAGCTGTGCGAGTACGGCCGGCGGGCGGCGGCCCTCGGGCTGGTGATCGGGACCTCCGGAAACCTGAGCGCCAGGCGGGACGACCTGGTCGTCGTCACGCCCTCGGGTGTGGCGCTGGACCGGCTGCGCCCGGAGGACTGCCCCGTGGTCGACCTCGGAGGACGGGTCGTCGACGGGGAGCGCAAGCCCTCCTCGGAGACGCCCATGCATCTCGCGCTGTACGAGGCGACCGGCGCCGGTGCGGTCGTGCACACCCACTCGGTCTTCGCGACCGTGGTCGCCTCGACCATGGCCGAGCTGCCGCCGATCCACTACAACGCCCTGCTGCTCGGCGGCACGGTCCGGGTGGCCCCGTACGCGACGTACGGCACGCCCGAGCTGGCGGGCAACGTCATCGCCGCGATCGAGGGCAGGCAGGCCGCCCTGATGGCCAGCCACGGCGCGGTGACCATCGGGGGCGGCATGAACGGCGTGGAAAGCCTGGAGCAGGCGTTCGAGGCGACGCGCCTGCTGGAGTGGTTGTGTGAGGTCTACGTCCGCGCCCTCGGCGTGGGCCGGCCCTCGGTGCTCACCGAGGACCAGCTCACCGCCGTCATCGAGCGCGCCCTCGCCGGCTGACGAAACCGGTCAGCCCAGCACGACCTTCCTGGCGAGGCCGAGCGGAAGCCCGCCGGAGCCCGCGATCGTGTCGTGGAAGGTCCGCAGGTCGCCCGCGTACTCGGCCCTGATCCGCTCGATCTCGAGGGCGCCCGTGAGGTAGGAGGGCGCCTGCGTGGGCCAGGCGCAGTAGCGGCTGACCTCACCGGCCGCGGTGCCCGGCGACAGCGACGCCTTCGTGGTCAGGAACTCCTCCGCCTGCTCGATCGACATGTCGTCGCAGTGCAGCGCGGTGTCCACCACGATCCGGGCGGCCCGCCAGATGCGGCAGTCGAGGTGGGCGAGCTCGGTCTGGGGCGTGTCGAAGTAGCCCTGCTCGTGCATGAGCTTCTCGACGTAGAGCCCCCAGCCCTCAACGAAGTAGGGCGTACGGAAGATCTTGCGGGCGCGGTGCGGGTTGCCGGCCATCCAGGACAGGTGCCAGTGATGGCCGGGGTAGGCCTCGTGCACGCTGATCGAGGGCATCTGGGCGCGCGAGTTGGTCCGCAGCCGCTGCCGCACCTGCTCCTCGGTGAAGCCGTCGGGGGTGTACGGCACGAAGAAGACGCCGTCGCGCGAGGACGACAGCGGCGGCGGAGCGAGGTAGCTGGCGACGGCGATGATGGGCCGCTGGAACTCCGGCGAGGGCTCGACCCGGCACAGCTCCCCCTCGGGGAAGGTCACCAGCCCGCGCTCGCGAACGAACTCGCGCGCCCGCTGCGTCTCGGCCTCATACTCGGCGCGCATGGCCTCCAGAGTCGGCGGATGGTCGTCCATGAGCGACTCCATCGCCTCCCGCCAGCTGCCGGAACCGAGGCGGGCGGCGACCTCCGTCATCCGCGCGTCCAGCTCGGCCCAGGCCTGACGGCCCTTCTCGTGCAGCTCGGCGGCGCCATATCCGAGCATCTCCTGCTCGCGCAGCAGCGCGGAGTAGAGCTCCTCGCCCATCCGCCAGGTGCCCCGGGCCTCGAATCCCTCCAGGAAGCGGACCAGCGCGTCGAACGCGTCGGCGGCCGGCTCGGCGGCCCCCGCCAGCCGCGCCCGCAGATCCGGGTCGCCGACCAGCGCGGGCAGCGTCTCGGTCAGGAAGCGGCGTCCCGTACGGGCCTGGTCGAGGCCGCGCTTGACCAGCAGGTCGGCGGCGAGCTCGGGGTCCAGGTTGGCCTGACAGGCGGCGAGCACGGCGGGCACCTCGGCCAGCCGCGCGACGGCGGCGTCGACCAGCTCGGCCTCCGGCTTGAGGCGCTGCTGGAACGGCGTGAACATCGACCCGAAGATCACCCCGAGGTAGGCGGCCGGTTCGCGCCGCCATTCCGGCCAGCGGGCCTGCGCGATCTGCCCGCGCAGGTGCGCGGCGACCAGGTCCCTGTCGATTTCGTCTTCCGGGCTTTCCGGCGTCGCCTCCGACAGCTTGCGCAGCCACTCCTCCGCCGCCCGCTCCCGCGCGACGAAGGCGGCCTCGCTGAGGTCGCCCAGCGTGCGGTCGTATCCGTCGGCCCCGAGGAGGGCCGCCCTGACCGGGTTCTCGGCCAGGTACCAGTCGATGAACTCGTCCACCAGCGTCATAGCGCCCGACTCTATCCGCGACACTTGTGTGGAAGCCCCCAGAAAAGGAGCGATTGGTGCCCCTGCAGATCACCGGCGCCCCCAGCGACCCCGACCTGATCCGCCTGCCGTGGGACGTTCCCCTGGAGGAGTGGCCCGTCCACCACCTGGTGACGCTGCCCCGCGGCATCTCCCGGCACGTGGTGCGCTTCGCCCGGCTCAGCGGCCGGGTGTACGCGATCAAGGAGATCAGCACGCGGTACGCCAAGCGGGAGTATCAGCTGCTGTGGGACCTGGCGCGGCACGACGCCCCCGCCGTCGAGCCGGTCGCCGTCGTCACCGGCAGGACCGCCCCGGACGGCTCCGAACTGGACTCCGCCCTGATCACCCGGCACCTGCAGTTCTCTCTGCCGTACCGCGCCGTGCTGTCGGGCTCGGTGCGGCCCGACACGCTGATCCGCCTGCTCGACGCGCTCGCCGTCCTGCTCGTACGGCTCCACCTGACCGGCTTCTACTGGGGCGACTGCTCGCTGTCGAACACCTTGTTCCGGCGGGACGCCGGGGCGTTCGCGGCCTACCTGGTGGACGCCGAGACCGGTGAGCTCCATGCGGCGATCAGCGAGGGCCAGCGGGCCCACGACATCGATGTGGCGCACGTCAACATCTACGGCGAGATGCTCGACCTGGAGGCGGGCGGGCTGCTGCACCCGACCATCGACCCGCTGGCCTTCGCCGAGCAACTCGTCGAGCGCTACCACCGGCTGTGGGACGAGCTGACCGAGGACGAGATCATCGAGGAGGTCGACTGGCACCGCGTGGACCAGCGGGTGCGCCGCCTCAACTCCCTCGGCTTCGACGTCGCCGAGATGATGGTGCGCCGCAAGGCCGGCACCTCCCGCCTCATCGTCCGGCCGAAGGTCGTGGACGCCGGGCACCACCAGCGCCGCCTGCTGCGCCTGACCGGCCTCGACGTGGAGGAGAACCAGGCCAGGCGGCTGCTCAACGACCTCGACTCGTTCCGGGTGTCCACCGGCCTGCGGCACGAGGACGAGGCGATCGTGGCCCATCGCTGGCTGGCCGAGGTGTTCCAGCCGGTGGTGAACGCGATCCCGGCCGACCTGCGGCGCAAGCTGGAGCCGGCCCAGCTCTTCCACGAGGTGCTCGACCACCGCTGGTACATGTCGGAGGCCGCGGGCAAGGACGTCGGCTTGGAGGCGGCGGTGCGGTCCTACGTGGACAACGTCCTGGTGCACAAGCCGGACGAGAAGGCAGTCATCGTCACGGCCGATCCCCTGTCTCCGTAGAAGCCGTCTCCGTAGAAGCCGTCTCCGTGAGAGATTCCAGATAGGCTGCGGCCTCCGCGATCCGGTCCTCGCCGAAGACGCGTATGCCGTTCAGCTCCAGCAGCGCGGTCGTCACGCCCTGCCCGGGGGTGGTCCTCCCCCGGTGGCCGCCGTCGTAGATCCGCAGCGATCCGCACGACGGGCTGCCCTCCTTGAGGATCGCGACCCGTACGCCGAAGGAGCGGGCGACGGCGAGGGCCTGCCGCGCGCCGGACAGGAACGGGGCGGTCACGTCGTCGCCCTCCGGCGTCAGGATCCGGGCCGCGCCCGCGAGGACGGCCGCGCCGCCCGCGCCGCTTTCGATCTCGGCGGGCGGACGGGGAACGGGCAGCCCTCCCTCGACCTCGGGGCAGAACCGCACCAGCCGCCCCTCCGCACGCCAACGGGCCAGCAGCTCGTCGTCGCTCGTCTTGGCCCCGCCGTCGTACCGCACCCGGCTGCCGAGCAGGCAGGCGCTGACCAGAATCCGTTCCACGCCCCCATTCTGGCCGCCGTACGGTGGGTGGGCGCGCCCGCCCCCGAGATGAAGAAATTTCACGAAAATCGGGATTACCATTCCGAGAGGAACAATTCTTATTCTGCCGGACTAATCCATTTATCCGAGCCGTTTTCGACTCGGGGTGGCCATCCACCTGCTCCTCTAATGTTGGCCGCGCTGTATCGGCGAGGCGAGGCGAGGAGTTGCGGGTTGATCGGGATAGAGGACTGCCTCTCCGAGGCCATGTCGATCCCGGGGGCGCTCGGGGCCATTCTCGTGGACCACACCAGTGGCATGGCCGTCGCGGGGAAGGGGGTTCCCGATCCCGGGAGGGCGGCCGCGGGGCTCAGCGAGGCGTACCGCGCCACGCTCGACGGGATCGCGATGGCGTCCCAGGAGACGGGTTTCCGGATCGAGGACGTGATCGTCACCACGGGCACGGCCTATCACCTGGTGCGGCCCATGGAGATGATGTTCGACGGCCCGCTGCTGCTGTGCCTGCGCCTGGACGTGGAGCGGTCGAACCTCGCCCTGGCACGCCGGCGGCTGCGCACCATCACGGACGAGCTGGTCGCGTCCTGATGGGAGTCTGACCGGTGGCCGCCCCGACTCTCGACGCCGTGCTCACGGGCCTCGCCCAGGATGAGGCCACCGGCTCGCTGCGCGTGGGCAAGGAGGGCACGGTCTACTACGCCCGCGGCCGGGTGGCGTACGTGGAGTGTGCGGCCACGCCCGGTGTGGAGGAGTTGATCGGCGCGTCGGGCCGGATCAGCGCGAACGGGATGCGGCGCACGCGGCAGGAGGCCGGCCCCGGCGGCGGCGGCGCCCTGCTCGTGGACAGAGGGGTGCTCAGCCGGGGCGAGCTGGAGTTCTGCGTGCTGTCCGCCACGCTCGACGCGGCGTTCTTCCTGCTCGCGCCGAGAACGATCAGGACCAGGTTCAAGGAGGGCGACGCTCACTGGCTCGGGGTCCACTGGTTCTTCGACGTGCCGGGGCTGCTGCGCGAATGCGCGAGGCGCCGGGCCCGGCTGGAACGGGCCTGGCCCTCGGCCGAGCTGGACGCGCGTCCGGTGACGCCCCTGCGGCGGATCCCGGGCACGCACGCGCTGCTCACCCGGCTGCAGTGGGAGCTGCTGCTCGCCGCGGACTCCACCGCCACACCGGCCGACCTGGCCCGGCGCCTCGGGCGTCCCGCCTATTCCACGCTGCTGGCCGTACGGGAGCTCGCGGCGGCCGGGCTGGTGGCGACGGGCGGGACGGCGGGCGGGATGGCGGGCGGGACGGCGGCGTTGCCGAAGCGCACGTCCAAGCCGTCCGCGCCGCCGGCGCCCCAGCGGGCCGGCTCGGGGGGACTGCCGCAGGTCAACGGCGACGCGGCCGACGTGAACCTGCTGCTCAGGCTGCGTGACGCGCTGGAGGCGCTGTAGTGATCGGGTGGCTCAAGCGGGCCGGAAGGGGTGTCTCTGTGGACCTGCGCCACGACATACACGAGGAGCTGATCGTCCTGCGCGAGCGGGCGCCCGAGATCACCGGAGCGCTCACCTGCACGGTCGACGGCATGCTCGTGACGACGGACCTGGCCGCCGGCACCGAGCAGACCGCGGCGCTCACGTCGGCGCTGCTGTCGCTGAGCCGGAAGATGACCGATCTCGCCGGAATCGGGCGGCTGGAGGAGACGCTGATCTCCGGCGCCCAGGGGCACACCGCGTGCTACGCCGCGGGCCCCACGCTCGTCCTCACCGTTCTCGCAGGCCAGGGCGCCAACCTCGGCCTGCTCCGGATCGAGGGACGCAGGGCGGCGAACAAGATCGCCGCAATCGTCGAACGCGGATGACAACCGAGACAGGAGAAGAGACATGGCGAACATGGACGTCTCCCTGAAGGAGATGCTCACCATCGACGGCGCGATCGGCGCGGCGGTCGCCGACTACGGGAGCGGGATGGCGCTGGGCACGCTCGGCGGCTCCAAGGACCTCGACCTCCAGGTGGCCGCCGCGGCCAACACCGAGGTGGTCAAGGCCAAGCTCCGCGCGATGGACGCGCTCAAGCTCAACGACGGGATCGAGGACATCCTCATCACGCTGGGCACGCAGTATCACATCATCCGGCCGCTGGCCGGCCGCGGCGGCAAGGGGCTGTTCCTCTACCTCGCCCTCGACCGCAACCGGGCCAACCTCGCGATGGCCCGGCACCAGCTCCGCGCGATCGAGGACAAGCTCGAGGTCTGAGCCCGCGCTCAGCTCCGGCCGGTGAGTTCCGTGATCGCCTCCGCGATGACCGGCCAGAGCGGTTGGGGCAGGTCGTGGCCCATCCCCGGGAAGGTCAGCAGCTTCGCGCCGGGGATGGCGTCCGCGGTCGCGATCCCGCCTTCGAGGGTGACCAGCGGGTCGTCCTCGCCGTGGATCACCAGCGCGGGCACCGAGAGCCCGCGCAGTCCCTCCGTACGGTCGCCCGACCTCCGGATGGCGATGAACTGCCGGGCGGTGCCCGCGGGGTCGAAGGCCCGGTCGTAGGCCTCCGCGGCCACCCGGGTGACGCGCTCGACGTCCATCTCGTAGCCGGGAGAGCCGATGACCCGCGCGGTCTCGACGGCGCGGGCGAGCGCCTCGTCGCGGTCCTGCGGGGCGGGCGCCGTCAGCGCGGTCATGGCCGCCTCGGTCGCCTGTCCCACCCGGGGCCCCGGCGTGGACATGATCGAGGTCAGCGTACGCACCCGGGCGGGGTGGCGGATGGCGAGGGCCTGGGCGATCATGCCGCCCATCGACGCGCCCACCACGTGGGCGCTCTCCCAGCCCAGCACGTCCATCAGGCCGGCCGTGTCGTCGGCCATGTCGTCCAGCAGGTACGACGTGACCGGCGCCTGGCCGTCCGCCGGGGTGAAGTGGGTGGACAGGCCGGCGTCCCGGTTGTCGAACCGGACGACCCGGTGGCCGGACTCGACCAGCAGCCCGATCAGCTCCTCTGGCCAGCTGATCATCTGTGCTCCGAGCCCCATGATGAGGACGACGGGACGTCCCCCGGGCTCGCCGAACACCTCGTAACAGATCTCGATGCCGTTCGCCGTCGCACGCATGCGAGCAGAATTACATTCGGTTTGCCCTGCCGCAAGCGGGTCATGACCGGATCTGTACGGTTGTGTGGTGTGGTGTCGCAAATGACCCGCCGACGGCGGATACTCGTTCTTCTCATCTGCTGCATGAGCCTGTTGATCGTGTCTCTCGACAACACGATCGTCAACGTCGCCCTGCCGTCGCTCGGGCACGACCTGCACGCGCCGGTCTCCGGCCTCCAGTGGACGGTGGACGCCTACACGCTGACGCTCGCGAGCCTGCTCATGCTGGCCGGCTCGACGGCCGACCGCGTGGGCCGCCGCCGCACGTTCCAGACCGGCCTTGTGATCTTCACCGCCGGGTCGCTGCTGTGCAGCCTCGCCCCGAGCCTGGGCTGGCTGGTGGCCGCCCGGATCGTCCAGGCCGTCGGCGGGTCGATGCTCAACCCGGTGGCCATGTCGATCATCACGAACACGTTCACCGACCGCAGGGAGCGGGCTCAGGCGATCGGCGTGTGGGGCGGCGTGGTCGGCGTCAGCATGGCGCTCGGACCGGTCGTCGGCGGGCTGCTCACCGACGCGGTGAACTGGCGGGCCATCTTCTGGATCAACGTGCCCATCGGGTTGCTCGCACTGTTCCTGACCTGGCGCTACGTCCCCGAGTCCAAGGCGCCGTCGGCCCGCGGGATCGACCCCGCCGGGCAGATCCTGGTCATCGTCCTGCTCGGCACGCTCACGTACGGGATCATCGAGGGTCCGGCCGCCGGCCCCGCGGTGAGCGCCGTCTGCTTCGCCGTCGCGGCGGCGGCCCTGGTCGCGCTGGTCGTCTGCGAACTGCGCAGACCGGAACCGCTCATCGACATGCGGTTCTTCCGCAGCGCGCCGTTCTCGGGCGCGGCCGTCATGGCGGTGGCGGGGTTCGCCGGCCTGGGGGCCTTCCTGTTCCTCAACACGCTCTATCTGCAGAGCAATCGCGGACTGTCCGCCCTCGCCGCCGGGCTGTGCACGCTGCCGGTCGCGGTGACCACGACGATCGTGGGGCCGCTTTCTGGCCGGCTCGTCGGCACCCGCGGCCCGCGCGTGCCCCTGATCGTCGCGGGCGTGTGCCTGACCTCCGCCGGGGCGCTGCTGTCCCAGGTGACGCTCACCACCCCGCTCCCCCTGCTACTCGGGATCTACCTGGTCTTCGGCGTCGGGTTCGGCATGCTCAACCCCCCGATCACCAACACCGCCGTCTCCGGGATGCCGCTCGCGCAGGCGGGCGTGGCCGCCGCGGTCGCCTCGACCAGCAGGCAGGTCGGCCAGTCTCTCGGCGTGGCCATCGCGGGCTCCGTGGTCTCGGGCTCCGTGGTCTCGGGCTCCGTGGTCTCGAACGCCGTGGTCTCGGGCGCCGCCGCGAACGGCGCCTTCGTCCCGGCCGCGCACTCGGCCTTCCGCGTCAACGCCCTGTACGGCCTGATCGTGCTGGCGGTCGCCCTCCTGACCACGGGCCGCTGGGCCAGGGCCACGGCCGAGCGTACGGCGGCCAGGCTCTCGGAAAGCCCGCAGGTCACCCTGTCACGGGGGTGAATCCCGCGTCTGCGAGGACCCTGCGGCCCTCGTTGGACAGGACGAGGTCGACGAACTCCCGGGTCAGGGCGAGCCGCTCGGTCCCGGGGACGGTCGCGATGAGATAGTCCTCGACCGCCTTGGCCGCCTCGGGGAAGTCCACGCCCTCCACCGTTCCCGCCGCCGCCTTGATGTCCGTACGGTAGACCAGCGCCGCGTCCGCCTCGCCGCGCCGCACCCTGGCCAGCGCCTTGGCGGCGTCCTGCTCCCGGGCGACCGGCGTTACGGTCACTGCGGCGGCGGCGAGCGCGGTGCGGGCGCCCTCCCCGCATGGCGCCGGCGACGCGCACAGGGCCACCCTGACGCCGGGAGCGGCCAGGTCCTTCAGGCCCGTGACGTGGGCAGGGTTGCCGACCGGCACGGCGATCCGAAGGCTGTCGCGCGCGAAGACCCGCGGGGCGGGCGCCCCCGACCCGCGCATGGCCGCAGGACCGGCCGCGGCGAACAGATCGGCCGGGGCTCCCCGGACGATGCGCCGCGCCAGCGCGGGGCTGCCGCCGAAGTCGAACCGGACGGCGACGCCGGGGTGGGCGGCCTCGAACGCCTTGCCGAGCGAGCCGAACGTCCCGGTGAGCGAGGTGTCGGCGAACACGGTGAGCGTCTGCCTTCCACCGCCACCCCCGCAGCCGGTCAGGGCGAGCAGCAGCAGCGCGAGCGCCAGGGGCGGTGTGACATGGTTCACCTTGGGATATATGCCCTAAGAAGGCGTTTAGAGGTCATGCCTGGCGAAAGACTCCCTATTGGACATAAACCGCCCGAGTGAGGAGAGACATCTTGAGCGTCAACCCTTCCTCCAGAATGCGTGAGAGCAGTCAGCCCTGGCTTCATCAGAGGGGCACCGAGATACAGGGGTTCGGGACCGTGCGCGACTTCCCGGTCGGGCTGCCGAGGGAAACGCGCGAATACTCCTGTCAGCGCCTCAACCAGATCCTCGCCGACACGCAGATCCTCTACAGCCTGTACAAGAAGCACCACTGGCTCATGCGGGGGCCGACCTTCTACCAGCTGCACCTGCTCCTGGACAAGCACGCGAGCGAGCAGCTGCCGATCATCGACGCGATCGCCGAACGCATCCAGACCCTCGGCGGCGTCGCGGTCGGCGATCCGCGTCAGGTGGCGGAGATGACCGTGATCCCGCGGCCGCCGGACGGCGTGGAGGAGGTGCCCGCCATGCTCTCCCGGCTCCTGGAAGCGCACGAGACCATCCTGGTCGCCGCGCACGACGCCGCCTCCCGGGCGGACGAGATGGGCGACGACGGCACCAACGACCTGCTGGTCTCCGAGGTCATCCGCACGGGCGAGCTGCAGGCGTGGTTCCTCGCCGAGCACCTCGTGGACACACCGCTCGTCCGCACCTGACTTTCCCACGTCGCCCGAGCGTCACCCGGTGACGCTCGGGCGGCCGTTCTCGATGTGTCCCATCAGCCGCCGGGCGAACCCGTCGTGCCCCGCCACGCCGATCACGAGGTCGTACCACCCGGCGGGCGCGTGCCACCCGACGCGGGCGGTGTCTCCCGGCGCGATCCGGACCGCACGCGCGACGCCGTCATAGGCCAGCGGGGTGACCGACACCTCGACGGGGAAGGCGCCGGGCAGGGATACGGGGTTCGCCACGGCGATCACGAGGGTGCGGGCGCCGGCGTCGACCGCGCTGGTGACCTCAACCGGGTCGGACGTCCCGCCGCGGAACTCCCGGCGGAATCCGTTCGGCCCGACGAGCACCAGGTCGTACGACGGGCAGGGGAAGTAGACCGCCTCCTCGGCCGTGCCGAGCACGTCGAAGTGCGCCGGCCTGGCGAGCTCGCCCAGGTGGCCGTACAGGATGAAGTGGGCCGAGGCGGCACCGGAGTTGCGCATCGTGATCTCCACGGACCGCGCCCGTACGACCGCGTCGGCGTCCGGCTGGTACGGCAGCGCGCGTGCGGGCTTGACTCCGGGCTCCTGCACCGGCATCCGCTGCTCGGCGGGCACCTGCGGATACCACCGGTTCCCGGCCGGCCGCGGAGTGGCCGCGGTCTCCACGGAAGGCGGGGCCATGGGGGCTGTGAGATCGAAGGGGGAGGTGAAGTCGAACGCTGAGGTGAGGTCGCCCGCCACCCGGCGCCGCCATGCCGCGATGGGCGCCGTGATCCCGAACCGGCGCTCCAGGAACCGCACGGTCGAGGTGTGGTCGAACGTCTCGGAGCAGACGTGGCCGCCCACGCTCCACGGCGAAACGACGATCATGGGGACGCGGACGCCGAGACCCATCGGACGCCCGCCGACGAACTCCTCCGAGGTGCCGTCGGGCGGGACCGGCGGCGGCACGTGGTCGAAGAAGCCGTCGTTCTCGTCATAGGTGACGAACAGGGCGGTCCGCGCCCAGACCTCGGGATGCGACCCCAGCGCGTCGAGCAGCTTGTGGACGACCCGTCCGCCCTCCACGGCCGACGACCCCTCTGGGTGCTCGGAGTCGGCGAGCGAGGGCACGACGTACGACACCGCGGGCAGGCGCCCGGCCGCCACGTCGGCCGCGAACCAGTCCCCCAGACCGCCCGCGGGCGCGCGGCGCAGCGCCCGGTCGTAGAGGTCGCGGTCGGCCGGTTCCAGGGCGGCCACCCGCTCCGCCAGCTCCGCGAGCAGCGGCGCGGGGTTCTCCGCCGCCCGGACCTTCTCGTAGAAGGAGCGCATGCTCCCCAGCCCGATCCGGTCCGCCACGGCCATGAACGGCCGGAAGAACTCGAGGTTGTTGCACTCGTAGTTGTCCCACTCCTGGTACACCTGCCAGGTGTGCCCGGCCCGCGTCAGCAGTTCGGGCACGGTGACCCAGTCGTAGCCCGGATGCCCCTCCGCGCCCTCGGACGCGACGTTGTCCAGCGCGCGCTGCCGGGTGCCCGGCTCGTAGCCCGTGTAACCCGACATGTGGTAGTTGCGGTTGGGCGTCGTCGAGGTCAGCAGCGAGCAGTGGTAGGCGTCGCAGATCGTGAACGTGTCGGCGAGCTCGTAGTGGAAGGGCAGGTCGCGCCGGTCGTAGTAGGCCATCGAGCCGGGCCCCTTGCTGGGCACCCAGGCGTCGTTCCAGCCCATGGCCCAGGCGTTCTGGGTGCCGAGCCAGGTGTGGTCGTGCGTGTCGAGCAGCATCGGGTCCGCCCCCGCCCGCTCGGCCGCCTCCCGTACGGAGAAGGGCAGCACGCCGTCCTGCTCGAAGATCGGCCGCCGGGCCCGGGTGGACACCGCGTTGCGGTCCCCGAATCCCCGCACCCCGCGCATCCGGCCGAAGTAATGGTCGAACGAGCGGTTCTCCAGCATGACGAAGACGACGTGTTCGACGTCGGACAGGCTCCCCGGGGGGACCGGCCGGGCCAGCGCCCGGAGCAGGGAAGGCGGCAGAGAGGATCCGGCCGGCATGGGCGCCCCTTCATCAGGAATCACGCGAAACGCCCACAACCTAACAGCGGCCCCTTTTCACACGAGTACGCGCCGGCGCGCCTCGGCGGGCGGCGGCAGGTGGACGCGGCCCAGCTCGCGCAGCGCGCGGGCGGCCCCGGCGCGGCGGGCCAGGGTGAGGGACCGCCGGGCGAGGTCGGCCGCCCGGTCCCGCTCGTGCGCCTCGGCGTACGCGTGCGCCGTGCGGGCCAGCACGTACGCCGTGAGGTAGCCGGGCGCGGCCGGGGCCGGCTCGCCTTCCAGGATCGCGATGGCGCCGCCCGGCCGGCCGAGATCGACCAGGCACCCCGCGCACAGCTCCGCCGGCGTCTCGACGGGCGCCTCGCGGCCGGTGGGCTCCCCCGTCCTGTCCGGGTCCTCCGGCTCCTCCGGCTCCTCCGGCTCCTCCAGGCACTCCTCCAGGCAACGGTGGCACAGCTCCACCTCACCCCTCAGAGCGTGCGCCCGTGCCTCGTACCGCCGGGACAGCCTCTCGACCTCCGCCGGGACGCCCGTACGCTCACGGGCGGCGACGGCCGCCGCGACGACCTCGCCCGGGCCGGCCGCGTCGACCAGGCCCGCCCGCTGCAGGAGCGCGAACATCTCGGCGAGCGGGTCCTCCGACTCCCGAGACTCCCGGATCGCGCGGTCCGACCAGGCCCGCGCGCCGGACACGTCGCCCGCCTCGTGCTCCATGCGGCTGATCAGCTCCGCGTCCCGCGTCGCGAGCGCCGGCAGTGCCCGCCGTACCAGGGGCGCGGCGTCCCTGCGGAACGTCTCGACGCCCGCCAGGACCGGCCCCAGCGCGGCGGCGACGTCGGCCGGTCTGCTGTCCGGCGCGGCGCAGGCGCCGGTCAGCCGCTCGAAGTAGCGGATCGTGCCGGTGTCGGCGCGGGCCGGACGCTCGATCGCCCGCCCGACGCGTTCCTCCTCCTCTTCGGGAAAGAGCCCGGGCACCAGCGGGATCCCTGTGACGTGGTGCCACAGGGTCGTGCCGGAGGACGCGCCGACGAACAGGTCCGCCTCGTCCATGCCCAACACCCGGCACAGCAGCTCGGCGTGGCCGGCGTCCGGCCGCCGCTCCCCCGCCTCCCACGCGCGCACCGCGTCCGAGGGTAGCCCGGGCTCGGTCTCCCCCGCGGCTTCGATCAGCCGTTCTTCCAGGTCCCGGCGGCTCCACAGCCGGCCGCGGCGAAGTGCCCTCAGCCGTGCGGCCCACAGCGGGACGTCAATGGCGATCATTGGCGGCACCCCCGGTTCTGTCGGTGCCGAGCAGTACGTTTGCGGCGTGCTGACCCGACGCGAGCTCAACCGCGCCCTGCTCGACCGCCAGATGCTGCTGCGCCCCAGCGACGTCAAGGCCCTGGCCGCGATCGAGCACCTGGTGGGCATGCAGTCGCAGGCTCCTCTCTCAGCCTACGTCGGCCTGTGGACCCGCCTGCGGAACTTCCGGCACGAGGACCTGGCCGAACTGCTCACCGAGCGCACCGCCGTACGGATCGCGTTGATGCGCGGCACCATCCACCTTGTCAGCGCCGACGACTGCCTCGCCCTGCGCCCGGTCCTGCAGCCGCTCCTCGACCGGCTGCTGCGCACGTCGCGCGGCCGGCTGCTGGACGGGGTGGATCTCGGCGAGGTGGCGCGCGTCGCCCGTGAGCTGATGGAGGAGCGGCCGCTCAGCTTCGCGGAGCTGGAGGAGCTGCTCGGCGAGCGGTGGCCGGGCCGCGACGCGCTGGCCCAGGCCGTGCGCGCGGTCGTGCCGCTGGTGCAGGTCCCGCCGCGCGGGGTGTGGGGTGCCTCGGGCCAGGCCCGGCACGTCCCCGCCGAGTCATGGCTGGGCCGCCCGCTCGGCGACGGCTCGGCCGCCGGCGACATGGTGCTGCGTTATCTGGCCGCCTTCGGGCCGGCGTCGGTGAAGGACGTGCAGGCCTGGTCGGGCCTGACCGGGCTGCGCTCGGTGATGAAGGGCCTCGACCTGGTCACGTACCGGGACGAGAACGGGGTGGAGCTGTTCGACCTGCCCGGGGCGCCGCTGCCCGGCGCGGACGCCGAGGCGCCGGTGCGGTTCCTTGGGGAGTTCGACAACCTGCTGCTCTCGCACGCCGACCGGACACGCGTGATGGCCGAGGAGCACCGCCCTCGGGTCTTCACGATCAACGGGATCATCCGCGCGACGATCCTGGTCGACGGTTTCGTGGCGGGCCTGTGGCGTATTGAACGGGGGCGCGTCGAACGGGGGCGCGGGCAGGCCGGGGAGACCGCGGTGCTGGAGATCGAGCCGTTCGCGCCGCTCGGCGCCGCCACGCGCGACGCCCTCGCGGCCGAGGGCGAGCGCCTGCTGGGCTTCGTGGCCGGCGACGCCACCGCGCGCGACATCCGCTTCCTGGAATAGAACCCTCTCCGGGATGGGCGCTTTCCGGGGTAGGACCTATGGCGTGGAGACCCTCTCAGTGGCGGTGGACGCGCAGGCGAGCCCGGAGCGGGTCTTCGCCGTGCTGACGGACTGGCCCCGGCACCATGAGTGGATGGTGCTGACCCGGGCGTGGGTGGTCGCCGGAGACGGCCACAGCAGGGGAAGCAGACTCGCGGCGGCCACCGGAGTCGGCCCGCTGTCGTTCGTGGACACGATGGACGTCACCGGCTGGCGTCCGCCGCACGAGGTGGAGGTCCGCCACACGGGCCGTGTCGTGCGCGGCATCGGCCGGTTCCACGTGCTGCCCCGTCCCGGCGGCGGGAGCAGGATCGTCTGGGAGGAACAGCTCCACGTCCCCTTCGGCCTGGCCGGGCGGATCGGCTGGCGGGCCGCCGGGCCGGTGAGCGCGTTCTTCCTGCGTCTGTCCCTGCGCCGCCTCGCCGCCCTCGCCCTGCGTGCCTAATCGAGCGCCATGTCGAAGAAGCGGCGTTCGAGGGCGGTCGCCCGGCGGAAGACGTCGAGCACTCCGGCCCGGCCGTCCTCGTCGAGGCCAGGGCCGAGCCGGTCAAGCTCACGACGCAGGAAGCCCACCCACGCCTCGAACTCCGGCCCGCTGTGCAGGTCGATCCACTCCCGGTGGACGAAACTCTCGGCGGACCCGATGGTCCGCGAGGCCCAGCCGAGGTAGGTCCACTCGGCCACGCACAGCACCGCCAGGATCAGCGGGTAGTCCTGGCTCAGGCGCACCTCGTCCATCAGGGCCCGGAACTCGATCGTCACCGGCTCCAGTGCGGGCGGAGTGAGCTCGCCGCCGAGCGCGTCGAGCGCGCGGTGGAAGTAGCCGCGCTCGGTGTCGGCGACGGTCTGCCCGAGGAAGCGGCCCACGGCCACCCGCGACTCGAAGGTGTCGGCCGCGGCGACCGCGGCGCCGAGCAGCGCCGTGAAGGCGTCCACGAACTGGAAGTCCTGCTCCAGGTAGCGGCGCATGTCCGCGGTGCCGCTGTGGATCGCGGCCGCGAAGGGGTGCGTGACCACCGCGGTCCAGTCCGGCTCGCTCTCCGACCGCAGCCATGCGCTGAACGGCGTACTCGATCCCTCGGTCATCCGCCATCTCTCCCCGTGTCCCGGCGTGAACGTTTCACAATGATCTCAAAACCCGCCGCCCGCCTCCACCTGCCGAACCGTGCTGAGCGCTCGGGGCAGAGGGAAACCCACCCGGACGAATCCGTTGACCGGCACTTAACAGGTCCGTAATTTAATGCGTGTTGTTCCTCCTCATGAATGCTGTTCTCATTCATGAACCCGCCCTCGCGGGACCAGGAGTAACCCCCTCGGTCAGGGGTCCTGCACGACATGCAAGGAGCTCGGCTTTGAGAACCACAACCAGAACCGGAGTCGGGGTGGTCGGCACCCTTGTCGGGGTCGCCGCCCTGGTCGGAGGCGTCTTCACCGGCGTCTCCAACGCGGCGCCGAGCGCGGGCGCCTACCGGATCGTGAACGGCGCGAGCGGCCTGTGCCTCACGGTTCCGGGCAGCAGCGGCTCCGACGGCGTGCAGCTCACGGTCTCCGGCTGCAACGGCGCGAGCAACCAGACCTGGAACCTGTCCACCCAGGGCAGCGGCTTCCGCATGGCCGCCGGCAACAGCGGCAAGTGCGCCGGGGTCGCCGGGGCCTCCACCTCCGCGGGCAAGGCCGTCCAGCAGGAGTCGTGCACCGGCTCCTCGTCGCAGACCTGGGAACTCACCGCCTCGGGCTCGGCCTATCGGGTGGTCAACGCCAACAGCGACAAGTGCCTGAACACCAAGGACAACTCCACGTCTTCAGGCGCCCTGGCACAGCAGAACTCCTGCGACTCGGCCGCCACCAAGCAGTGGACCCTCCAGCCGGCCGGATCCACCCCCTCGCAGACGCCCACTACCACGCCGACGAGCAGCCCGACGGCCTCGCCGAGCGCCACACCGACGGGCGGCCCGACCACTCCGCCCACCACCGGGCTGATCGGCTGGGCGACGCAGGGCGGCGGCACGACCGGCGGCGCGGGCGGCGGCACGACGACGGTCACCTCCCTGACCGCGCTCACCACGGCCGTGAAGGGCGACGCCGCGAAGACCGTCCAGATAAACGGCAACTTCACCTGCTCCGAGGACGTGCGGGTGGGCGGCAACACCACCCTCGTCGGCGTCGGCTCAAGCTCCGGGCTGACCGGCTGCGGCGTCAACATCCGCGACGTCTCCAACGTCGTCGTGCGCAACCTGAAGATCTCGAAGGTGCAGGCGGGCAACGGCAACGGCGACGCGATCCACCTCGACAACGCCAAGCGCGTGTGGCTCGACCACAACGACCTGTCGAGCGACACCGGCCACGGCACGGACTACTACGACGGCCTGCTGGACATCACGCACGGCTCCGACTACGTCACCGTCTCCTGGAACACGCTGCACGACCACGTCAAGTGCTCGCTCGTCGGCCACAGCGACAACAACGGCTCCGAGGACACCGGACACCTGCGCGTGACCTACCACCACAACGCGTTCCAGACCTGCGCCCAGCGCAACCCGAGGGTGCGCTTCGGCAACCCGGTCCACGTGTTCAACAACTACTACTACAAGAACCCGTCCTACACCGACTACAGCTACGGCATCGCCTCGACCTGCGGCGCCGGGGTGCTCGTCGAGGGCAACTACTTCGAGAACATCGCCGAGCCCACCCACACCTCCGAAGGCTCGTCGCCGGGCGGGTCGATCGTCGCCCGCAACAACTACTTCGTGAACTCGGGCACGCCGCAGACCTCCGGCAGCGTCGCCTCCATCCCGTACGCGTACACGGTGGACAACCCCAGCGGCGTCAAGGCGAACGTCCTCGCCAACGCGGGCACCGGCAAGATCTAGTCCCAGTCCCACGGGTATCGGCACGTCCCTGTGCAGCCCCGGAGGCCGCGGTCACCCCGCCGCGGCCTCCTTTCGCCTGTCAGTCGACGAGACCGAGGTACGCGAACACAGCGGAGACACTACTCAGCATGACATTGTCACGTCACGCTGTGATCAGGACGACCGATACCGGGAGGAGCTCTTCTCGCAAGGCCGGTCAGCCGTCGAGGGCGGCGCGTTCGGCGTCGGTGAGCAGGCGGGAACGGATCAAGAAGCGCACGCCCTCGGGCGCCTCGAGGGAGAAGCCGCTGCCCCGGCCGGGGACGACGTCCACGGTCAGGTGGGTGTGCCGCCAGCGCTCGAACTGGCTCGCCGACATCCAGAACGTGACCGGCTCGTCGACGCCCTCGACGGTCAGCGAGGCGAGCAGCACGTCCGAGGAGCCGGTGCGGAACTCGCCCTCCAGATAGCACATCGGGGCGCTGCCGTCGCAGCAGCCGCCGGACTGGTGGAACATCAGCGGGCCGTGGGCCGCCCGCAGCCGCCGGATGAGGCCGGCGGCCGCGGGGGTGAGGTCCACGCGGGACACCTCGGGCATCAGAAGAGGCCGAGCTTCGAGGGCGAGTAGCTGACCAGCAGGTTCTTGGTCTGCTGGTAGTGGTCGAGCATCATCTTGTGCGTCTCCCTGCCGATGCCCGACTGCTTGTATCCGCCGAAGGCGGCGTGGGCGGGATAGGCGTGGTAGCAGTTCGTCCAGACCCGCCCGGCCTGGATGGCCCGGCCGGCGCGGTACGCCTTGTTGACGTCCCTGGTCCACACGCCCGCCCCGAGGCCGTACAACGTGTCGTTGGCGATCTTGATGGCGTCGTCGAAGTCGGTGAACGAGGTCACCGAGACGACCGGCCCGAAGATCTCCTCCTGGAACACCCGCATGTGGTTGGCGCCCTCGAAGATCGTCGGCTCGACGTAGTAGCCGCCCGACAGCTCGCCGCCGAGGTCGGCGCGGTGCCCGCCGGTGAGCACCTTGGCGCCCTCCTGCCGGCCGATGTCGAGGTACGAGAGGATCTTCTCCAGCTGGTCGTTGGACGCCTGGGCGCCGACCATGGTGGCCTGGTCCAGCGGGTGACCGCGGACGATCTTCTCCGTACGCTCGACCGCGGCCTCCAGGAACCGCCGGTAGTGGCCCTGCTGAATGAGTGCCCGTGAGGGACAGGTGCACACCTCCCCCTGGTTGAGCGCGAACATCGTGAAGCCCTCCAGCGCCTTGTCGAAGAACTCGTCGTCGGCGGACGACACGTCGTCGAAGAAGACGTTGGGGCTCTTGCCGCCGAGCTCCAGCGTGACGGGCTTGATGTTCTCGCTGGCGTACTGCATGATCAGCCGCCCGGTGGTGGTCTCCCCGGTGAACGCCACCTTCGCGACCCGCGGGCTGGAGGCCAGCGGCTTGCCCGCCTCGACGCCGAACCCGTTGACGATGTTGAGGACGCCCGGCGGAAGGAGATCGGCGACCAGGCTCATCCAGTAGTGGATCGACGCCGGGGTCTGCTCGGCCGGCTTCAGGACCACGGCGTTGCCGGCGGCCAGCGCCGGCGCGAGCTTCCAGGCGGCCATCAGGATCGGGAAGTTCCACGGGATGATCTGTGCGACGACGCCGAGCGGCTCGTGGAAGTGGTAGGCCACGGTGTCCGCGTCGATCTCCGACAGGCTGCCCTCCTGGGCCCTGATCGCCCCCGCGAAATAGCGGAAGTGGTCGATCGCCAGCGGGATGTCGGCGGCCAGCGTCTCCCGGATCGGCTTGCCGTTCTCCCAGGTCTCGGCGACGGCGAGCCGCTCCAGGTTCTGCTCCATGCGGTCGGCGATCCGGTTGAGGACGTTCGCCCGCTCGGTCGTGGACGTACGGCCCCAGGCGGGGGCGGCGCCGTGCGCGGCGTCCAGCGCGCGCTCGACGTCCTCGGCCGTGCCGCGCGCGACCTCGGTGAAGGTCTGACCGGTCACCGGCGTGGGGTTCTCGAAGTACCGCCCCCGCTGCGGCGGGACGTACTCACCGCCGATCCAGTGGTCGTAACGCTGCTCGTACGCCATGAGGGCGTCCGGCTGTCCCGGCGCGGCGTAACGGGTCATGAGAGGACCTCCCGGACAGGGTGTGGGTCGGACGCCCCGGACGTTAGTCGCGGGCACGTTGCCAAGATGTTGCGTCCCCGTTCCCCGCCGTCCTACTGCCAAATCTCGCCTAAGATCACCGGCCGGATTCCGGCGGACGGTGGCAGGCTGGACGGCGTGGACGACGTCTGGGATCTGGTGGTCATCGGTGCGGGCCCGGCGGGTTCCGCCGCCGCGTTGCGGGCCAGGCAGCTCGATCCGGACTGCCGCGTGCTGCTGCTCGACCGGGCGGCCTTCCCACGTGACAAGGCCTGCGGCGACGGCATCGCGGCGCACGCACGGCAGGAGCTCGCGCTGCTCGGGCTGCCCGGCCTGCTCGACGACCACCGCCCGGCGCCGCGTCTGTCGGTGACGTCGCCCGGTGGAGCCCACGTCTCGGCCGTCGTCGCGCGGCCCAACCACGTGGTGCCCCGCCGGGTCTTCGACGCCCGGCTGGTCGAGGCGGCGCGGGCGCGCGGCGTGGAGGTCCGCCGCCACCGGGTGCGTACGCTGACCACCCTCGGCGAGCACGTCGTGCTCGACGGCCACCTGGTCGCCCGCACGGTCGTCGCCGCCGACGGCGCCAACTCGGCCGTACGGCGGCTGATCGGCGTCCCGCCGAGCCCGGACCGGCACACCGCCATCGCGGTGCGCGGATACGCCGACGTGCCGCCGGACGACGACGTGCAGGTCATCGTCATGCAGGGGGAAGCCTGGCCGGCCTACGCCTGGTCGTTCCCGGTGGGCGACGGCACGGCCAACGTCGGCTACGGCCTGCTGCTGCCGGCTTTGCGCGACGACGACCGGCCTGGCCGCGAGATCCTGCACGGTCGGCTGCGCCGGCTCCTGCCTCAGCTGGGTGAGATCGGCTCACCCGTCCGCGATCTGCGGGCCCATCATCTGCCGTTGTCCAGCGGGCGGCCGGTGCCGGGAGCGGGCCGGGTGCTGCTGGCGGGCGACGCGGCGAGCCTCGTCAACCCGCTGACCGGCGAGGGAATCTACTACGCGCTGCTGTCGGGGCGGCTGGCCGCCGAGTCCGCGGTCGGTTCGCCCGGCGATCCGCTGCGGGCCTACCGGCGTGGGCTGCGCCGGGCGCTCGGGCGGCATCTGCGTACCACCGACGTGCTCGCACTGGCCGCCCGCTCCCCCGGCTTCATCGACGCGGCGATCGCCGTCGCGGCCCGGCGGACCGAGGTGTTCGACCTGCTCGTGGACGTCGGGCTCGGGGCGGGCACCGTGCCACCCCGCCTGGCGGCGGCGGTCGCCCTCCGCTGGCTCGGGAATCTCACCTGAACGGCAGGCCGTACTCCGCGTCGAGGTCGCGCACCCGCCGGGCGGCCCGCGCCCGGGCCGGGGATCCGGCGGGCAGTGCGGCCAGCAGCGCCTGCCAGGCGACGATGTCGTCCCTCCCCCACGGCGCGCGCGTCCACCGTTCGAGCAGGCCGGGGTCGCGCCGGGCCACCAGCAGGTCGCGTACGCCGTCGTCGAGCAGGCGGCGCTGCCAGACGACGCCGGGCGCGTCCGAGCCGGGCAGGAGCGGCCCCCGGTAGGCCCGCAGCGCGGCGCCGGCGTCCGCGGCGGCCAGGTGCTCGGCGAGCGCCTGGAAGTCGGCCCGCACCGGCACCCGCAGCCGGTACGGACGGGAGTCGAGCAGCGGCCCGAGCCGGTGGCGCAGCCGCGACAGCTCCGCGCGGAGCGTGACGGGATTCAGCATGCGGCCGCCGTACAGCTCGGCACTGAGCTGGTCGCTGCTCAGCCCCTCCGGATGGCAGGCCAGCAGCACGACGATCTCGCTGTGCCGGGGACCGAGCCTGATGCGGCGCGCCCCTTCGGCGAGCACGGCGTCGTCCCGGCCCAGGGCCGTGAGCGTCACGGCGGGCGCCACCGCCGGAGCCGGGATTGTAGCCAGATGAGCCTCGGCGGCGCGGGCCGCCGCCTGCACGAGGGCCAGGCTGTACGGACTGGCCAGGTTGTCGCCGCCGGTGACGTCGACCGCGCCCAGCAGGCGGCCGGTGTGCGGATCGTGGATGGGTGCGGCGGCGCAGGTCCACGGCTGCACCGGCAGGGCGAAATGCTCGGCCGCGAAGATCTGCACCGGATGGCCGACCGTGAGGGCGACGCCGGGGGCGTTGGTGCCGGCGTGGGACTCGTCCCACCGGGCCCCGGCGACGAAGTTCATCCGCTCGGCCCGGGCCCGCGCTCCCCGATGGCCCTCGACCCACAACAGCCGGCCGGCCGCGTCGCACACCGCGAGCAGGTGCCGTCCGTCGTCGGCGATCCCGCCCAGCAGGTCGCGGAACAGCGGCAGCACCCGGGCCAGCGGATGCGCGTCGCGATACTCCTCCAGTTCGGCGTCGGTGAGCTCCAGCGGCGCGAGCGCGTCCGGATCCACCGCCCGGGCGGAGCGCCGCCACGAATCGGCCACCACCGCGCGCACGGGCCCGTCGATCGCGCCGGCCGACAGGAAGCGTTCGTGGGCACGGCGCAGCTCGCCGGTGCGTTCCGCCGCGTCGGCCCCGGGCTCAAGCGCGAGCCATGGATTGGTCACGGCGCCCTCACTCTCCGCGTCTTCAGGCGCCATCGTCACCCACGCCCGGGGCGCGCGACAAGGGCCCGTCAGGCGGAGGCCCAGAGGTCCTTGTCGATGTCGCCGGCGGCCTGGGGGCCCATCAGGCCGAGCCCGCCGTCCACGAACAGCGACGCGCCGGTGACGTACGACGCGGCCGGTCCGGCCAGGAAGGCGATCACCTCGGCGACCTCGCGGGCGTCGCCGGGGCGGCCGAGCGGGTAGCCGGGCCGGGTGTCCGGCCGCGGCGGCCGGTCCTCCTGCCCGGTCATCGGAGTCGCGATCTCTCCCGGTGCGACGGTGTTGACCGTGATGCCGTGCCTGGCCAGCTCCAGGGCGAGCGTGCGGCTGAGCATGCGCAGACCACCCTTGGCCGCGCAGTACGGCCCGGCTCCGAGGCGGGGGTAGTCCTCGTGGACGCTGGTCACGTTGACGATCCGGCCGCCCGCGCCGCGTTCGATCATCCGGCGGGCGGCCCGCTGCGAGCACAGGAACGGCCCGTCGAGGTCGACCGCGAGAACCGACCGCCACCGGTCGTAGTCGATCTCCAGCAGCGGCTCGGCCGTGCCGGTGCCGGCGTTGTTCACCAGCACTCCGAGGCCATCCAGCTCGTCGGCGAGCTCGTCGATCACGGCCGCCGCCGCCACCGGGTCGATCAGGTCGTGCCGCCGGATCGCGGCGCGGCGTCCCTGCTCCGCGACCTGTTCCGCCGTCTTTAGCGCGCCCTTCTCGTCCTGGTGATAGGTGACGCCCACGTCGAAGCCATGGGCGGCGAGCGCCACCGCGGTCGCCCGCCCGATCCCCGAGTCGGCCCCGGTGACGATCGCCACCCTGTCGTAGTCGAAGCGTGAAATCGGCGCCGTCGTGTCCACCATGGGCCCGGCGTACCCGGGAGGTCCTCCTTCACACGCCCCGGCGGGCGCGCGCCATGGCGGCCAGGCGCGTGCGCTGCTCCGGGGTGAGACGCGCCAGCCGCTCACGCGGATCCGGCCGCGTCAGGAGCGCGTCGGCGCCGATCAGCGCCTCGGCGTGCTCGGCCACGACGCGCACGGAGTCCTCCGACGCGGCGTCGGCCGCGAGCGGCGCGATCCGCTCCCGGTAGCCGCCGTCGGCCGCGGAGTCGAGGGCCCGCGCCAGCAGGGCGGCCGTCCGTTCCTCGTCCCAGCGCGACACCGGCAGCCACTCCGCGACGCGTGCGCGGTCCAGCCGCTCGGCGTTGTCCGGGCGGTCGACACCGTGCGCGAGCAGCACCTGCGGGGTCGCCGACGACAAGGCCCTGGCGAGCGTGCCGATCCCTCCGTGGTGGACGACCGCGGCGACATGGGGCATGACCGTGGCGAACGGCGCCGACGGCACCCACTCCACCCCGTCGGGCAGCGACTCGGGCTGGAACGTCGGGTGCCGGTTCACCAGCAGGGCCTTCCTGCCGATCCGCCGGCACGCCCGCGCCGCCACCTCGTAGAAGCGATCGTGCAGCACCTGCCCGGTGCCGCCGGTGATCAGCACGGGCGGCTCGGCCCAGCCGGGGACCGGCCCCTCCGCCGTGTCGCCGAGCACGAACCCGCAGCGGACGACGCCCTCCGGCGCCGGCTGGCCCGCGGCGTCGAACCATTCGGGCCACAGCGCGAGCTGGGTCCTGACGCCCGTCAGATAGGCGGTCCAGTCGCGGACCGGGCGCAGGCCGAACGCCCGGAAGACCTCGTCGTATCCCTCCCCGAGCACGCGCCGGAAGAGGTCCGCGAGCACCGGCAGCGAGACGTACTGGTGAGGCGTGACGGACACCAGCGCCACCGGGACCCCGCGCAGCTCGGCCGCCATCAGCGCGGCGATGCCCGAGGTGTGCCGGGCGACCACCACGGTGTCCCCCGGCCGGTAGTGCGCCTCGATCATGCGGACCTCGTCGGCGAGCAACTCGAACAGGCCGTTGCGCCGGTAGAGCGCGAGCACCCCGTCGGGGTCCTTCAGCGGATCGAGCATGTATCGCCGGGCGTCGTCCAGATGCCGGTCGTAGCCCTCCGCCGTGTCGATGGGCAGGTGCCGCAGGCCCGCGGCGGCGATCCGGTCGGCGAACCAGGAGTGCGTCATCACGATGACCTCGTGGCCGCGCTCCGCGAGCTCGCGCCCGATCCGTACGAACGGGAGCACGTCGCCGTTGGTGCCGTGGGTGCTCAGCAGCATCGTGGCCATGCGGATCAGCCGTTCCCGGAGTCGAGCAGGGCGTCGATCTCCTCGTCCGACAGGCCCGCGAGCTCGTCGAGCAGGCCGGCCAGCTCCTCGTCGCCGGTGTCGGCGAGCTGCCGCTCCTCGATCACCTTGGCGACCTCGGCCACCGTGAACGAGGTGGTGTAGAGCGTGTCGAAGGGCAGCTCGACGCCGAACTCGGCACGCACCCGCGCCATGAACTGCACCAGCCGCAGCGAGTGCCCGCCCAGTTGGAAGAAGCCGTCGCCCACCGAGGCCGGCGCCACGTCGAGCAGCTCGGCCCACATCCGCATGACGGCCGCCTCGACGGGGCTCGCTCCGGCCACCTCCGTCACGGTGCGGGTGGCCCGCATGGCGTCCAGGATCGCGTCCGCGCCGGTCAGCCGGGTGGCGATCCGTTCGACGGACGCCCAGCCCGCGGGCACGGCCGCCGGTGTGGCCCCGGTGATTTCGGCGGGCCCCGCTGCCCTCTCCTCAACAGGGACCGGCGAGTGGACGACGGCCGCCGCGGCGCCCGCGTCGAGGACGTACCAGGCCGCGGCCTCGCCGTCCGGATCCACCGTCGCCGGCAGTGTGGCGAGGAAGTCCCTGGCCGGCTGGTTGCGCTCGGTCGGCCGGAAGGCCAGGGCCACCCAGGCCAGCCCGCGCTCCCGCGCCAGCGCCCCCAGGTGCGCGAGCATGCGGTGCTCCACCCCGCGCCCGAGCGCCCGGCAGCTCAGCAGGAACGCGCCTACGCGCAGCGTGTCCCCGTCCACCCGTACGCCGGTGAGGCCGACGATCCCGTAGTCCCCGAAGCGGTCCCGCACGTCCACGACGAACTTCTCGCCGCCGTCCGGGAGTCGCGTCCCCGAGAGGTTGAACTGGTTGGTCCGCTCCGCGAGCTGAGCGGCACGGCCCTCGTGCTCGGGGCCGGCCGGGGTGATGGTCACCCGCAGGTCGAGCGCGGCGAAGAAGTCCGCGAGGGACATCTCGTTCCTGGCCTGCTCACGCCGCCGTTCCTCCTGGTAGCGCCGGGTGCGCTCGCGGTCGGCCTCGGTGACCCCGGTCAGGTCGAGCGGCCAGCAGTGCCGCAGGAAGTCCGCCGCCCCGGCGGCGTCGGCCGGGAGCCGGAGGGTCAGCGCCTCGGGGCAGCCGGCCCGGACCTCGGCGCACTCGACGGGGCTGTCGTCGAGGAAGACGAAGGAGTCGAGCCCGAGGCCGAGCTCGGCGGCGAGCGAGCGCAGCGCCCGCGACTTGGCCTCCCACCCGATGCGCAGTGCGGCGACGTCGTCCAGGCCGACCGGCAGCTCCGGATGCCGGGCGAACACCTCGCGGACGTCCTTCTCCTCGTTCTTGCTGCACAGGCACAGCAGTCTGCCCGCGGCGACCTGGCGGGCCAGCTCCCGCCAGATCTCCAACCGCTGCGGGCCGATGACCACACCGCCGGGGCCGTCCTCGCCCACCACGCCGTCCCAGAGCGTGCCGTCGCAGTCCACGGCGACGACCTTGGGACGCGGGGTGGTCATGGCGTGCAGGCGGCGCACCACCGCGGCGGCCAGCGCGGCGAAGTAGCGCTCGGTGTAGGGGACGTTGCCGGTCCGGTCGGCGAAGGCGTCGTGGACGGCCTCCGGCCCCGGCTCGTACGGCTCGGCCGAGGTGAGCACGGAGACGGTCCGGTCGCCCTCGAACTCCCGGACCAGGCCGGCCGCGAGGCGCGCGTGGGCCTCGGGCGAGCCGTGCTCGGGCGAAGGAGGACAGACGACGAGCACGTGGGGCGTGCCGGACGCGCGGGCCGAGGTCCGCAGTGCGGCGGCGAGGTCGGTGGCCACGGCGTCCAGCTCGCCGGTCCCGCCCTGCGCGTCCCCGTTCAGCTTCCCGTGCAGGTCTTCCGCGCGGACGAGGACGGCCACGGCACCGGCCCGGCCGAGCACGCTGCCCGGGTCGAGGAGCGAGGGGAACACCTGGTCGTACGGAGCGAAGCCGACGCCTCCCTCGATGTCCAGCTCGGCGAGCCAGAACCGCAGGGCGTCCCCGAGCGGCTCGGCGGTGAAGGTCGCGGCGACCCCAAGCCCGATCTTGTCCACTGTGGTTTCCCTTTCGAGAGCGTGATCAGTCGGACATGGCCACGAGGATGCGGCGGGAGCCGGTGAAGGGCCGGCGGCCGTGCCCGACCAGCACGTTGTCGATGAGCAGCAGGTCGCCCTCCCGCCAGTCGACGTCCACCGCGTTGTCCAGGCCGCGGTCGCGGGCCTGGACGACGTAGTCGCCGGGGATCGCGGAACCGTCCGGGAACGTCACCGACTGCGGCAGTTCCTCCGGCGGCATGAGCTCGGCGAGCATGGCGGCGGTCTCGTCCCCCAGCGAGGCGGGATGCCACTGGTCGGCCTGGTTGAACCACACCTCCGCACCGGTCACGGGATGCCGGGTGGTGGCGGGCCTGATCTGCGAGATCCGCACGCCGCCGTCGGGCCGCCACTGCCAGTCCGCCTCGATGCGGTCGAGGAACTCGGTGACCTCGTCGCGGTCCTCGGTCTCGAACGTCTCCTGCCAGCTCTTGCCGAGCCCCCGGCCGGCGTGCAGGTTCTGGGTGTAGCGCACGCCCTTGGCGAAGGCCTCCCTGACCTCGTCGTCGAGCGACTCCAGCCAGCGCACGCCGTCCACGACGGGAGTCGCCCCGCCGCTCTCGGCGGCCTTCTCGCAGTAGAACAGCAGCCGGGAGGGCCAGGTGGCGGAGTACGACAGCTCGTTGTGCATGGAGATCGTGTACTCGGGCGGATACTCCGTCGAGGTGTAGACGTTGCCGCCCACCTTGGTGCGGGGCGAGTTGCCGTGGACGTACGCCAGCCGGTTGGGCAGCAGCATGTCCATCACGGGGTCGAGGGTCCCTGGCGTGACACCGAACCCGCGGAAGACGAGCGCCTTCTCGCGGACCAGCAGGTCGCCCAGGTTGATTTCGCGCAGCCGTTCCATCAGCCCTTCGGGGGTGGCGGCGGAGCCGTCCGGGGTTATTTCCAGGGGCTTCCAGAACTCGTCCATGCGTCCTCCTTCTGCGCGGGATCCGGCCGCGGCCGAGCACGGGGAAAAGTCGAATCAAGGAGGCAGGCGGGCCCTCGAATAGGCGGCGCCCCTGCGAAGAAAAGATTCCGGCGGCCAACATAGAACCAGAATCGGGCCATGCGCAAGAAACATGTTTCATCCGGTACACCGACTCTAGAAGTCAAATTATCCGACATGTACCTGTGTCCGCCGACAGCCCCGGCGAGAGCCCATGTTCCGCCGCTCGCAATTAGTGACGGAAGGTCGATTTCCCCTTACTCTTCGTTCCGGACCGCAGGTAGAAGTGAGGCTTGCGTTACCCAACGTGTATCCCGTATCGTGAAACAATCACTCTCGTGGGAGCGCTCCCACATATCTCGGCCCGGAACGCGGCGGGATACGCGGCGAGGTCCTGCGGAATCGACGATAAAGCGTTTTCTCGTTCAACCACTTTTCTGCGTGGTCAGTTGGTCCTGCGCATTACTGCGCAGAGAGGAGAACGCTCGGTGACGATATCGCCGACGACTGATAACGAGCATCTAATAGCGTCGCTTTCCCCCCGCAGGCAGGAGGCGCTGCGCCGGCTGCTCGCCGCCAGGGCCGCCAGGGCCGCCAGGGCCGCCGCCGCGGACGCGATCGCCCCGCGCGGCGAGGGACCCGCCCCCTGCTCCCACGAGCAGACCCAGATGTGGCTCGGGGCCCGCTTCGCCGAGGGCGCACCGGCGCCGAACGCCACGATCGGCCTGCGGCTCACCGGCCCGCTCGACACCCGGGCCCTCACCGTCGCCCTGGACAGCCTGGTCGAACGCCACGAGATCCTACGTACGGTCTATGAGGGCGACGGGCACGAGCCCCGCCAGATCGTCCTCGACCCGGGGCCGGCGCCGCTCGACGTCGTCGATCTGCGGGAACTGCCGGAGGCCGAGCGGGAGCGCCGGGCCCGGGAGATCACCTCCAGGGCCGCCGTCGAGCGCTTCGACCTGGAGACCGGGCCGGTCCACCGTACGACGCTGGTCCGGCTCGCCGACGAGGACCACGTGCTGATGTTCGTCTGCCACCACATCGCGTGCGACGGGTGGTCGGTCGGCATCATCGTGGACGAGCTGACCGGCGTCTACGCGACCGCTCACGAGGGCCGTCCCGCCGAGGTGGCCCCGCCCCCGCTGCAGTACGCCGACTACGCGGCCTGGTCCCGGCGCGAGCTGAGCGGCGAGCAGCGCGAGCGGCGGCTCGCGTACTGGCGCGACCGGCTGGACGGCGCCGGCGCGGTGGAGCTCCCCATCGCGCGGGACGGCCAGGCCGTCGCCGAGGGCAACCGGAGCGACTGTCACCTGTTCACGCTGCCGGACGAGGTCCTGGCGGCGCTGCGGGAGGCCGGCGGCCCCGGGACCACCCCGTTCGTGGCGCTGCTCACGGTCTTCTCGATGCTGCTGGCGCGCTACACGGGACAGGACGACCTGACGATCGCCACGGTGAACGGCGGCCGGCGCCGGGTGGAGCTGGAGCCCCTCGTGGGCTGCTTCGTCAACGCCCTGCCGCTGCGCGCCGACCTGTCGGGGGACCCCTCGTTCCGGGAGGCGGCGGCCGGGGTGCGGCGCAGGCTGGGCGAGGCTCTCGCCAACCACCTGCCGTTCTCCGAGCTGACCGGGGCGCTCAGCGACCGGGACGCGCGCAACTTCTCGCTGTCGACCGTCGGCTTCTCGCTGCGTGTCTTCCGTGACCAGCGCGGGCGCTGGCCGGGGCTGACGGCGTCGGTCTGGGAGCACGAGGTCGACGACTTCACCTACGACCTCGCGCTGCTGGTGCACCTGAACGGCACGGGCGACCCCGAGCTCTACCTGACCTACCAGAAGGACCGCTTCGACGCGGACTCCGTCGCCCGGCTGGCCGGGCACTACCGGGCGCTGGCCGAGCGGATCGCCGCCGCCCCCGACACCCCGCTGGCCGGCCTGGAGCTGCTCACCGACGCCGAACGCGAGCGGGTGCTCGGCGTGTGGAACGACTCGGCCCGGCCGTACCCGGACGTGGCGCTGCCCGAGCTGCTGGAGCGGCACGCGGATTCGGACGCGGTGGCGGTGGCCTTCGAGGGCCGCACGACCACGTACGCCGAGCTGCACGCCCGCGCCAACCAGGTCGCCCACCTGCTGCGCGAGCGTGGCGTCGGCCCGGAGGACACGGTGGGCGTGCTGCTCGACCGGAGCCCGGACCTCATCGCCTGCCTGCTGGGCGTGTGGAAGGCGGGCGCGGCCTACCTGCCGATGGACCCGAAGTTTCCCGCGCAGCGCGTCCGCGACATGCTGTCGATCGCCGCGACCCCGCTGGTCCTGACCTCGGCGGGTTACGCGCACCTGTTCGAGGGCGTCGAGGTCGTGGACGTGGAGAGCGGGGTCTTCGACGGCCTGCCCACGGAGCCGGTGGGCGTGCCTTACGACATCGACCGGATGGCGTATGTGATCTTCACGTCGGGCTCCACCGGGAAGCCGAAGGGCGTGCAGGTCACCCACCGCGGGCTGGTGAACCACGTGTGGTGGGCCGTGGAGGACCTGGCCTCCCAGGGCGACGGCGGCGCCCCGCTGTTCGGCTCGGTGGCGTTCGACCTCGTGGTGCCCAACCTGTGGGCGCCGCTCGTCGTGGGTCAGCGCGTCACCGTGCTGCCGCAGGACTTCGACATGGGCGAGCTGGGCGCGCTGCTGGCGGCCGGCGGGCCGTACAGCTTCATCAAGTGCACGCCCGGCCACCTGGAGGTGCTCGGTCACCAGATCGACGCCGGGCAGGCCGCCGCGCTCGCCGGGAAGATCGTCGTGGCGGGCGAGGCGCTGCCCGGCTCGATGGCCAACCGGTGGCTGGAGATGCTCGGTCCCGGCCGGTTGGTGAACGAGTACGGCCCCACCGAGGCGTCGGTCGGCACCTGCGTCTACCCGGTGCGGGACGCCCAGCTGGTGGAGGTCGTCCCGATCGGCCGTCCGCTGCCCAACATGCGGATGTACGTGCTGGACGCCGGCCGGAGGCTGCAGCCGGTCGGCGTGCCGGGCGAGCTGTACGTCGGCGGCGTGGGAGTCACCCGCGGCTACATGAACCGGCCGGACCTGACCGAGGAGCGGTTCCTGCCGGATCCCTTCACCCCGGATGGCCGGATGTACCGCACCGGCGACCGGGTGGCCTGGACGCGCGACGGCGACGTCGCCTTCCTCGGCCGGTTCGACGACCAGGTGAAGATCCGCGGCTACCGCATCGAGCTGGACGAGGTCAGGGCTGCCGTCCTCGACCACCCCGGCGTGCGGGACGCGGTCGTCACCGTGCACGCGTTCACGCCCGAGGACAAGCGGCTGGTCGCCTACTACGTGCCCGCCGCGTCCGAACCGGACGATCTGGCGGACCACTGCGCGGCGCGGCTGCCGGAATACATGGTCCCGTCGGTGTTCGTGCCGCTGGAGACCATCCCGCTCAACGCCAACGGCAAGGTGGACCGCAAGGCGCTGCCCGATCCTGTCGTGCGGGTGGGCGAGGACCTGGCCGAGCCGGAGACCGAGACCGAGATCGCCGTGGCCGGGGTCTGGTGTGAGGTCCTCGGCGTCGAGGCGATCTCGATCGACAGCGACTTCAACGCGCTCGGCGGTCACTCCCTGCTGCTCATCCGCATGGTCGCCAAGCTGCGCCAGGTGCTGCCCGCCGACGGCTACCAGGTGACCGTGCTCGACGCGATCGCCAACCGCACCGTCCGCGAGCTGGCCGCGCTGATCGACGCCGCCAACGGGACGCCGGAGGGCGCCGCCGAGGACGGCCCGCGCGGCCTGCTGGTCGAGCTCACGCGGCCGGTCAAGGCGCCCACGCTGTCGCTGGTCTGCATCCCGTACGGCGGGGCCAGCGCGATGGTCTACCAGCCGCTGGCCGACGCGCTGCCGGACGGCCACTCGCTGTTCGCGGTCGCCCTGCCCGGCCACGAGCTGGGCGTCGAGGAGAGCACGATCCCGTTCCACGAGGCCGCCCAGCGCGTGTGCGACGAGGTCGTCGAGCGGGTGCGCGGCCCGGTCGCGTTGTACGGCCACTGCGTCGGCAGCGCGCTCACCGCCGAGATCGCGCGGCGGCTGGAGGCGGCCGGGCGCCGGGTCGAGGCCGTCTACACCGGTGGCAGCTTCCCGTTCGCCACCCCGAGCAAGGGTTTCAACGGCCTGCTCGGCCGGATCTTCCGCAGCAAGGCGCTGGACAACGCCAACGCGCACGCCAACTGGCTGCGCGCGATGGGCGCCGACCTACAGGACCTCGCCCCCGAGCAGGTCGACCACATCATCGGCACCATGCGGGTGGACGCCCGGGCCGGCGAGGACTACTTCAGCGAGCTCGTGGAGCGGCAGAGCCCGCAGTTGCGCGCCCCGGTGATCTCGATCGTCGGCGACCGCGACGCGCTGACCGACTTCTACCAGGAGCGCTACCGCGACTGGCACTGCGTCTCGGAGACCACCGCGCTGGTCGTGATGGCCGAGGCCGGTCACTACTTCCTGCGGTACCGCACGGAGGAGCTGGCCGCGATCGTCACCACCGCGCACACCTCCGTGGACCGCCCCGAGGAATGGCACGTCCCGGCGCCCGGCGACACGGCCACCTGGTGGCGGGAGCGCGTGTCCACCGACCGGAAGGCCGACACGGACGGGCCGCAGCCCGGCCTCGGCCGGTTCTTCACGGTGGCGACCGGTCAGATCGTCTCCATGATCGGCGCCGTGATGACCGAGTTCGCCGTGCCGATCTGGGCGTACCTGAAGAGCGGCTCGCTGGTGCAGTTCGGCCTGTTCGCCATCATCGGGCTGGTGCCGGGGCTCGTGCTCGCGCCGCTGATCGGCGCGCTCGTCGACAGGTACGACCGAAAACGGGCGATGCTGGCGGCCGACGGCATGTCGCTGGCCGTGCAGGCGGCGCTGCTCGCGCTGATGGCGGGCGACGTGCTGAGCATGCCCCTGCTGTACGGCCTGCTGGTGGTGCTGTCGATCTCGGTGACCCTGCAACGGGTGGCCTGGCAGTCGGCCGGGCCACAGCTCGCGCCCAAGGCCTACCTGCACCACGTCGGCGGCGTCGTCCAGCTCGGCAACGCCGTGGCCCAGCTCATGGTGCCGCTGTTCTCCGTCGCCGTGCTGGCGCTGATCGGCATCGAGGGCATCCTGACCGCCAATGTGGTCTGCTACGCGATCGCGTTCGTCGTGACCCTGCTCGTCCGCTTCCCGGCCACGATGGCCTGGCGGCGCAGGGAGACGGTCTCCGCCGAGATCCGCAACGGCTTCCGCTACCTGCTGCGGCGGCGGGGCCTTCGGGCCATGGCCTTCACGATGTTCATCGTGAACTTCTTCCTGTTCACCGGCTTCATCATGATCTCGCCGCTGGTGCTGTCGGTCGGCGAGCTGGCCGACACCGGGCGGGTGGCGCTGCTCGCGGGCATCGGCGCGGTCTGCGGCGGTCTGATCATCACGCTGTGGGGCGGCCCGCGCGACCGGCGGATGTTCGGCATGCTGGCGGCCGCCGGGGTGCTCGGGGTCTTCTGCGCGATCGCCGGTCTGCGCCCGTCGCTGATCCTCATCACGGTCGGCGCCTTCGGCATGTCGCTGATGATGACGATCAGCGACGGCATCTGGCTGACGATCATCCACTCGAAGGTGCCCCAGCGCTATCACGCCCGGGTGATCGCGATCAACCGGATGCTCGCGCTGTCGACCCAGCCGGTCGGCCTGGCCGTACAGGCCTGGCTGGTGGGGCTGGTCTTCGAGCCGCTGATGCGGGCGGACGGCCCGCTGGCCGGCACGGTCGGCCGGGTGATCGGGGTCGGCGAGGGCCGCGGCATCGGCCTGCTGTACATCGTCTGCGGCGTCGCCATCGCGCTCACGATCACGCTCGCCCTGCGGCACCCGGCCCTGGCGAGGTTCGACCAGGAGACCCCGGACGCCGAGCCGGACGACCTGGTCGGCCTTGAGACGCTGCGCAACCGGCACGCCGGGGTCTGAATGGCCTGCGGGCCGCCGGGTACGGCGGCCCGTATGGACGAGAAGAAGATGAACCCGAAGCAGCTCGCCGAGGAGCTGGCGACGAACGCGCAGGACGATCCCCGGTTCAAGAACCGGACGCCCGGCATCCGGGCCACCCGGCAGGGATCGGTGGAGCAGGCCGACCAGGACGCCGCCGGCATCGTCGGCGGCAAGGGGATCTCGGGCGGCGGCGCCTCCGGAGGAGGGACCTTCGGGCAGCCGCCGACCGGACGGCTCGACGACGACCAGCTCGCCGACACGGTCGCTGGCACCGGCCTGCCGCCCGACGACGAGGAGGACGAGGGCGACCAGTAGGTTTCAGCTCGGACAGGTTTCAGCTCAGGCGGAAGGTCGGGCGGCCGCCGGGACCGGTCTCGGCGTCGAGCGTCTTGCCGCCGACGGCCTGCGCGACCTCCGGTTCGAGGAAAACGCGCACGTCCGCTCTCTCGATCACCTCGTCGCCCGAGAAGGGCGCGCTCACCAGCGAGAGCTCCAGTGAGGCGGGCTCGCCCGGCTTGGCCGCGATGCGCAGGCCCGCCTCCTCGGGGAGGTACTCCCCCACCATCAGATCGCGGATCGCCTGAACGGCGTGGTCGGTGACTGTCAGCACGACGCGCCTCCTGTGTGTCTGCTCACGCGTCCTCGGGCTTGCGCCGCCGGTTCATCGCGGTCCATCCGGCGTCCCAGGCGGCGTACCTGCGGTGATCGAGACGGCGCCGGGCCAGGGCGAGGCACGCCAGCAGGGCCGTCAGCGACAGCGCCGCCGCGGCCGTTCCGGACGCGACGCCGTCGGCGACCGTGTCGATCCGGCTCCGCGGGCCCTCGCCCGGCCTGCCGTCGCGGTCCAGCCAGATCCGCACGGGCGTGCCGGCCTTGGCCGACGAGGGGACCGGCGCCTGCCCGGTCACCGTACGCCCGTCGGCGGCCGGTTCGCATCGCGTCACCCTCCTCCTCGTGCGCCTTCTCGTGCGCCGCCGGGACTCTCACTCGCCCGGCTCCCGGAACAGCGGCGCGTCCGGCGGAGGGCCGGAGGACTCCTGCATCAGCGCGCTCAACGTGGTGTCGTCGGCGATGGCGTGCTCGGCCTCGGCCGTGTCCTCCAGCGCGCTGATCTGTTCCGGTCGCCGTGCCGCCCGCCCCGCCTCGTCCCGGTCTCGTACGGCCCCCTCGATGGCCTCCAGCATCTCCTGCCGGCTGTAGGAGGCCTCGGGGATCTCATGCAGAAGGGCGAGGGTCTCGGCCGGCACGCGGATGTCCGCGGCGGCGGCGGAGTAGAGGTCGCGGCGCGTCACGCGGGGACGGTCGTGGAAGACCTCGTCCACGACCTGGCGCAGCCGCTCCGTTTCCGCAGGATCAGGCATGCCCTTCTCCTTCCGGTCTGTCCTTACCCCCCGCGGTGCCGATCCCACGCCCTCACGGCCCTTCCCCTTGCAGATCGGCGGCGAGGTCGACGAACTCCTGGATGAGCCGGCCGCGGCGGCCGGCGTCCCACGCGATGCAGACCTCGTTGGGCGGGAGGTCCCGGACGGGCACGTGCGCCACATCGGAACGGGTGTAGAACGTCGCGGCGGACAGCGGAAGGATCACGACGCCACGCTCCGCCGCCACGTGCTCCAGCTTCTCCTCGACCGTTCGCACAGCGGGTTCCGTCCGGGGAGCGTCACCGGGCCACTCCGGCACCGTGGCGGGGTTCTGCAGCAGGCACTCGCCCGCCAGGTCGGCGACGTCGACGGCGTCCTTGGCGGCCAGCGGATGGCCGGCCGGCAGGACCACGACGCGCGGCTCGGCGAACAGCGGCCGCAGCCGCAGCCCGCGCCGGTCCACCGGCAGCCGGACGTAGCCGACGTCGGCCCGCCCGTCCCGGATGACGTCGATCTGGTCGTCCCAGCTCGTGCGGAGCACCTCGACGGTGAGTTCGGGATGCCGGGCGGACAGGGCGCGCACGGCCGGGGTGACGATCAGGCCGGGCATGAAGGCCACGGTGAAGGTCCGGGGGCCGCGGGCGGCCCGGCCGACCCGCCGCCGCAACGCCTCGGCGGCGGCGAGCAGCGGCCGGGCGTCCTCCAGGAGTTGCTCGCCGGCGGGCGTCAGCTCGGTGCCCCGCCTGGTGCGGACGAACAGCTGGGCCCTGAGCTCGCCCTCCAACGCCCTGATCTGCCGGGACAGCACGGGCTGCGCGATGTGCAGCGCCTCGGCCGCCCGCCCGAAGTGCAGCCGCTCCGCGACCGCCATGAAGTAACGCAGCTTGCGCAGGTCCACGTCCACCGGCGCCTCCTCGCAGGACTGATGCCCTGAGGGTATTACAGGCGCCCGGACAGGTCTTGGACGCCCGCCCATGTGCGATCGCAAAGTGGAGACACCTCCGATTCTGTTGAAAGGTCACCACCATGAAGCTTCACGGGCAGCGCGTCGTCGTCCTCGGCGGCACCTCGGGCATCGGACTGGCCACGGCACGCGCCGCGGCCGAGGAGGGGGCCGAGGTCCTCGTGGCCTCCAGCACTTCGGCGGGCGTCGACCGCGCCCTGGCGGCACTGCCGGCCGGCGCCCAGGGCCGGGTCGCCGACCTCTCCCGGACCGAACGCGTCCGCTCCCTGTTCGAGGACCTCGGCGAGATCCACCACCTCGTCTACACGGCGGGCGAACCGCTGGAGCTGACCCCTCTCGCGACGCTCGACCCCGAGCAGGCGAAGTCGTTCTTCACCGTGCGCTTCTTCGGCGCGCTCGCGGCCGTGCGGGCGGCGGCCCCGCACCTGCGCCCGGGCGGCTCGGTGACGTTGACCACCGGGATCGCCAAGGACCGGCCGGGCCCCGGCTGGGCGGTCGCGGCCGCGGTCTGCGGCGCGATGGAGTCCCTCACCAGGGCGCTCGCCGTCGAACTCGCCCCGATCCGGGTCAACGCGATCTCACCCGGCGTGGTGCGCTCCCCGCTGTGGGGCCGGATGGACGAGGCCGACCGCGAGCGGATGTACCAGGAGACCGCCGCCGCCGTCCCCGCCGGCCGCGTCGGCGAGACCGACGAGGTCGCCCAGGCCTACCTGTTCGCCATGACCCAGCCGTTCGCCACCGGCACCGTCATCACGGTCGACGGAGGCGCCATCTTGGTCTGAGTACCTTGCCTTGATCCTCGGTGTCCGCGCGGACCGTTCACGTACCGGCCGGAGCCGATCAGTATGGCGGGAGGAACCGGAGTCCGATCACGGGAGGCCCCCGCATGTCCGACGCGCTGCTCCGCGACCCCTACCCGGTCTACGCGAAGGCCCGTGAGACCCCCGGGCTGACCTTTCTCCCCGAGATGAACGCCTGGCTGGTCGCCAGGGACGCCGACGTGCGGGAGGTGCTGCGCAGTCCGGAGGTCTTCTCCTCGGCCAACGCGCTGCGCGGAGACTTCGTCGCCGAGCCGTCCGTGCTCGCCGAACTCGGCAAGGGCGTCGGCGGCGCGCCCGTGGTGGTCACCTCCGACGGGGCGGCGCACCAGCGCTACCAGGTCCCGCTCGTCCGGGGGCTGTCACCCGCCCGGGTCGCCTCGGTCGTACCGTTCATCCGGGAACGCGCCGAGTCGCTCGTCGACGCCTTCGCCTCTCCGGTCGAGCTGGTAGGCGCGTACGCCAGGAGGCTGCCCGGGGAGGTCATCGGGCACCTGCTGGGTCTCGACCCCGAGCACGTGCCGATGGCGGTGGAGGTCGGCTACCGCTCTGCACCGCGGTGCTGCACCTTCGGGCACGGCGTGCACTCCTGTCCGGGGGCTCAGCTCGCCCGCGAACAGGTGCTGATCACCCTGGAGATCCTGACCCGGCGGCTGCCCGGGCTGCGGCTCGCGGCGGACCGGCCGGTCGTCATGGCCCCCACGCTCATCCACAGGGGGCCGGAGGAGCTGTGGCTCACCTGGTGAGACTCCTCAGGCGAGCCAGTCGAGCCACTCGCCGTGCGGTCCCGCCATCGCGAGCGGTTCCCCGTCGAGCGCGGGCAGGAACGCCAGCCGCCCGTCCGGCAGCTCGGCCGTCAGCTTCGCGAGCAGTGCGGGCAGCCGGGGCGAGCCCTCGTTGGAGATCCACCGCACGGGGAGGCCGCGTACGAGCGTGACGAAGCGGTCCCGCGCCTCGGCGTCCAGGTAGGGCATGACCGCGCTGTGGAAGACCACGGTCGTCGCCCCCGCGGGCGCGGCGGCGACAAGACCGGGCAGGGCCGCCAGGGCGTCCCCGCGCACCAGGCGCGGCGGGTCGCGCCTCGCCATCCGCACCGCTCCGCGCAGCCGCGTGAGCCGGTTCTCCTGCTCCGGCCACACCAGGCACTCCAGCCAGCGCACCGCCTCGTCGTCGCGTACGTCGACGGGGTCGAGATCCAGCCCGGCCCGCCACACGACCTCGGGCAGGCGCTCCGGCACCGGCACCTTGCCGTTCGTCCGGCAGGTGAGCAGGACCGGGCTTTCGGCCGGCCCGATCTCGGGCCCGTCGTCGTAGCGGTAGCGGTAGCGGTCCGGACAGAGGCACAGGCCCGCCGACGCCCCCACCTCGATCAGGGCCAGCGGCTGCGGCAGCGCCGCCAGCACCGGCAGCAGGCTCGCGCACCGGCCCGCCTCGTTGGTCTGCGTCCGCCGGGCGAGCATCGTCTCCCGCACCTCGGCCCAGTGGCTCACGGTCCACTGCCGGAAACGGCCGAACTCGTCGTACGGCCCGCCGAGGAAACGCACCGCCGCCAGCAGCAGGTTCGGCTGCCGCTTCGGCTCAGGCAGGCCGTCGACCAGTTCGAGCAGCCCGGGGTCGGCGGCGATCCCGAGGGCCAGCGACTCGTACGCCGGGCTGTGCCCCCTGACCTCCCGCTCCGCGAAGTACCGATACCACTCCGCCGTCTCCATGCCCGCCTCCCCGAGAAACGCCGCAGCCCCCATCGAATCAGTCCGAGCCCGGTCCGCGCCGGGGTATCGGTCCCGGTGGCGTTTCCGGGCTACTGCCGCGAGCCATATCGCCGGCAACCGCCCTGCCGCTAACCCTCGTCCGGCCGGACGACCTCGATCTCCTGCCTGCTTTCTTTCTCGATGACAGTCCGTCCCCTCAAAGGAGCACGAAGATGCAGCTGCACATCGAAGCGGCGTCCATTGTCCGGCAGTTTTATCGTCCCCCAGGACAGCAGGGGCGCACACGGATTGCTCATCTGAACGCCGATCGTCACCTGGGAGAGCGACTCCTGCACTTCCGTGTCCGTCACTTCCCAGCAGAAGCGGCCGTCGCCGTCCTTGGGCCCGTAGACGGTGAACGTCGCTGTCAGCGTCCGCTCATCGGGTGACGGCGTCACCCAGGCGATCGTATGCCAGTGCGCTTTGCGAACATTCGCCGTCATGGCAAGCGCCGCGAACAACAGCAAGGCAGCACACGCGGCTATGACACCGGGCTTATTGAGGCTGTTCGAGGACATGTCAGGCCGGTCGGTCCCAGGCCCACAGGCGCTCGCCGTCCTCGATGTGGTCGGTGGGCAGCAAACCGATCCGGCCTGCCACCGTCATGGACGCGTGGTTGTCGGGATGGATGTGGGCCTCGATGCGGGCGACGCCGCGTGCACGCAGCCATCCGGCCAGGGCCGCCGCGGCCTCGGAGGCGTACCCACGGCCCTGCCAGGGGGTCCCCACGACCCACGCGACCTCGGCCCTCCGCCCCTCGTCCGTCACGGTCGCCTGGACATAGCCGAGCGCCCGCCCGTCCGTGTCGCGGCGGATGATCCAGTTGAGCCACTCCTGCCGTCCGTCCGGGGACCGGCCGGTCTCCAGCCTGGCGTACCGGGCGCGTAGTTCGGGCACGGTCGGCGCGGCCCCGCCGATGAAGGCGTACAGCTCCTCTCCCGTCAGCACCTCCGCCATCTCGTCCGCGTCCTGCACGGTCAGTGGCCGCAACGTGAGCCGGTCCGCCGCGATGGTGTCGTGCATGCGCCGAAGTCTCCCCCGTCCGCGGGCCGTACGCCCAGCGGTTTTCCATGCGCGGATAACCGATCGCTTCCCGGCGGGCACTGTGGACATCATGGCGGGCATGAAGCACCGCAAGGCTTCCGAGCGCTCCCGCGAGGAGGCACTGGCCGAGCTGCACGGCTCGCTGGACCGCCGCTACCGGCCCGAGGACGTCGCCGAGCTGGTCCTCCGGGCGCTGGCAGGACGGCTGTCGGGCCGCGAGCGCAACGTACTCGCCCGTGCCGCGCGGCACTCCTCGCGCGGCGCCGCGTGGTTCACCTCGATGCCGAGCGACTACGCCCGTCCCGTGGGCGGAGCGCGCCAGGTGGCGGTGGCGGCCCGGCTGTTCGACGGACCGGCGGAGGTCGACCCCGACGACCCCGGGTCCCTGCTGGAGTACGCGAGCGCGGTCGGGCACTCGATCGGATGGACACCCGGCCGAAGTGACTTCCTGGCCGACCGGCTCAACCGCGAGGCCCGGGAGGCCGCCGGGATGGACCTGTCGAAGCGCCAGTACAACCGCAGGTTCCGGATGCTGCGCCGCATCGCCGCGAAGGCGGGCACGCTTGAGACCGAGCAGGACAAGCGACGGCTGCTGCTGATCGGCGTCACCGGCTTCGGCGCGGACATTTCGCTGGAGAGGTTCGTCGCGGACCCGGACGCCGCCTGCTTCGTGGCGTACTACACCGCACGCCGCAAGCTGCGCCGCGAGTTCAGCCTCTCGGGGCGGGACAATCCCTTCGACGAGATCGCTGAGGTCCTTCTCAACCGATGTGGTGACGACGCGGACTGGTGGCTGATCGCGCAGGTCCGGCCCACACCCGATGTGCTGGACCGTCTCGACGACGGGGAGCGCGGACGGCTGCTCGGTCAGTGGTCGGCGGTCATGCGGCACGCCGCCCGGCTGCTGGGCGACCGGTGGCGGCCGGCCACGGACCGGGCGACGATGGTCGTCCGGCCCGGCGACGACTCCAGCACGTGGAACTCCCTGGCGGGGGCCTACAACGCGGCCCGCGCCGGGTGGCTCGCGTGCCTCGCCTCCCTGAACGCGCTTGAGCTGCTGGACGCGTCCTGTCCGGGAAAGGCGATGCGGCTGATGGCCGCGGACCTGACGGCCTGGCACCGCTCGACCGGCGGCGACGTCGATCCCGCCACCCGGGTCTGGGCCGCTCTGCCGCCGCCTTGGGCGGTGCTGGACGGCACGGCGTCCTGCACCCGAGCGGACGTCGAGGCGGCCTGCCGTACGGCGGGGCTGGACCCGGAGAAGTCGGGCTGGACCGCGCCCGCGCCCAAGCGCCGTGTCGCGGTGTTCCGGCCGACGCCCGAGCTGGTGCACGGGGTCGCCGTCGCCGATCCGGTGTGGGCGGCACTGCTGCGCCGGGCAGGGGTGTTCAGCGGCCGTCCCGTCAGGCCCGACACGGCTCCGGACGCCCTGCACGGACTTCAGAGCGGCGTCGTGATCGGCGACCTGCCCTCCGCCCTGGAGACGGATTAATCCGTGGCGTGGCCGGGGGCGGTCGAGCAGACTGGACCCCGGTCCCGCCGTAGTTCAGGGGTAGAACGCCCGGCTCTTCATCCGGGTGGGCGCCGGTTCGAGCCCGGCCGGCGGTGCCCATGATGGAGCGTCCTCGTCGTAGCTCAGCGGTAGAGCGCCCGGCTCTGGGACCGGGTGGGCGCCGGTTCGAGCCCGGCCGGCGAGGACCTCCACAGCCTGGACCATGGTGAGGTGATGAATTCCCTCGAGACGCTCGTCGCCAGGGCCGCGCCGGGCCATCGGTACGTGCTGTGGGACCTGTGGAAGGGCCTGTTCCTGGCGGCGGCCGATCGCGAGCACGCCGAACGCGCTCTCGACGCCCTCGCGGCGGCCCCACCCTGGCTGTGGCTCGAGCTCGATCTCGCGCGGCGTGCGATGTGGTACTCGGCGCCCACGGTCGCTCCAGTGCCTGAGCCGCGCGGCCTGTGGCGCCTCCGCCGCAGGCCCCCCGCACCGGACACCCCGCTCGCGGTGCTGGCCGCGGCCTGCGCTCACGACGGTCACGAGCGGGAGCGCGCCGTCCGGCATCCCGCCATGCGTCACGACTCGCGGCTGCTGCCGATCCTGGCGATCCGGACCGCCGACTGGGTGCCCGAGGTGCGGTCGGCGGCTGCGGGCGCCCTGGAACAGGTGCTCGTGGAGCCCACCGCGACCGTCTTGGCGGCCGTCGCGCCGGTCGCCGTACGGCTCCGGAAACGGCGACGCGGCGAAGCGGCCGTCCGCATGGTGCGTGACGCGATCACGCGGGCGGGCGACGAGATCCTCACGACCCTGCGCGGCAGCCCCGACATCCCCACGCGCCGGTTCGCCTACCGGGCCTGCCTCGACGCCGGTCGTCTGAGCGAGGCGGGCCTGGTCCACGCGGCGCGACACGAGGAGGACATCGTCTGCCGAACGCTGTGCGCGGAGGCGGTCGCCGGGCTGGACCGCCCCGACCTGCTGCGGGGACTGCTGGCGAACCGGGCGGCCCGGGTGCGTGCCACCGCGCTGGCCGCCCTGGTGCGGCTCGGCGCGCCGGAACACGGGGAGCGGATGCTCGGCGACAACTCCCCGGTGGTGCGACTGACCGCGCAGTGGGCGGTCCGGCGCGCGGGCGGCGACCCCGCGGAGTTCTACCGCCGCCTGCTCGGCGAGCGACCGGGTCACGGGCTGCGGCGCCTGGTCGCCGGGCTGGGTGAGTGCGGCACTTCCGCCGACGCCCCGATCGTCCTGCCGTACCTGGCCGACGAGAGCCCCCGCGTCCGGGCGGAGGCCGTACGCGCCACGGTCCGTCTGGGGGCGCGGATCGACCTCGCCGCGATGCTCGTCGATCCCGCGCCGGTCGTCGTCCGTCACGTCGCCGAGGCGCTGCGCGACACGCCTCCGCCGGCCGACCGGTTGTGGCCGTTGCTCGGCGACGGCCGTCCCCCGCACGTACGACGGGCGGCCCGCCGGCTGCTCGCCGGGACGGGCACGTGGAACAGGCTCAAGACCGACCTGATCCTCCTGTCCGGATCGGACGAGCCACTCCGCGAACGGGCCCGGGTGGGCGTGGACGACTGGCTCGCCCGCTGGGCGGCCACCGCGTACGCGGAACCATCCGAGCCGCTCCGCCGCGAGCTTGCGGCGCTGGTCGAGCGGGCGTACGACGCGCTGGGTGAGCAGACCGCGCACCTGTTGCGCTGGCATCTGCGGTTATAGGCGATTTTCCCGGTACGAGAGTCACAAGATCGATAAAGTGCGCGGGTGATCGCACCGCGGTGGGCACGCGTCGTACGGCCGGTGCTCGTGGCCGTGCTCCTCCTGGCGGGGGCGGCCGGCGAGCCGGATCTCCTGGAGGAGACGGTGATGTGCTCCTCCATGTCCATGGGCGGCACCGTGTCGCTGTCCTGCGACGACCCCGCGTTCGAAGCCGACATGAAGGCCGGCGCGCTCACCGCGGAGGAGGCGAAGGCCGTCGGCTGCCCGCCGATCCAGTGGGAGGACGAGGAGAGCGCGGCCGGGCCCGGCCAGGCGCAGGAGCCGGTCTTCGTGGACGACGAGCCCACGTACACCCCGCGTCCGCTCGACCCCGCCGTGACGGCGCGGGTGAACCAGGCGTGGGATCGCATCGAACGCTGGCTCGGTGCGCACGCCTCGGCCACGCTGCGCGCGCTCGAGTTCGGCGCCGGCCCCCAGCGCCTCGCCGGGTGGGAGGCCGATCACGGCCGCCGCCTGCCCGACGACCTGTATGCCTCCTATCTGCGGCACGACGGCGCCGGCGGCAACCTGGGGGCCGGGTTCCAGCTCCCCTCGTCGTACGGCCTGCTCGGTCTGTCCGACATCGACTACATCAACTGGGGCAACTGCGAGGACCTGGTGATGGAGGGCGACCTGGACGCGGCCGACCCCGAGGACGGGACGTGGCACGGCAGCCTCCTCGCCATCGGCAGCGACGCCCGCGGCCGGGAGTTGTTCGTCGAGCCGCGTACCGGCCGGGTGGGTGAGGCCAGGTCGCAGGAGAAGCTGAGGTACGACGGCCCGATGGGCTGGCCGTCGCATCTGGCGATGCTGGAGGCGCTGGCGGGCGCCCTGGAGCGGGGTGAGGCGCTGCGGGACTGGTATCCGGTCGTCACCGGGAGCTGCGAGCTGCGCTGGGCCGGGGAGCCCGCCCCTGCGCGGCCGGGTTGCGCCGGCGGCCCCCGGCCGTCCCCCAGCCCCACGCCCACCGTGGAACCGACCCCGGAGAAGCCGACGGCCGAGGAGCTGCGGGCCGGGGGGTGCCTGCCGCCCCGCCGTACGCCCCGGGTGCGTATGCCGGGGCCGCGCGTCACCGCCGAGGTGAACGCGGTGTGGCGGCGCGTCGAGCGGTGGCTGGCCCGGAAGGCGCCCGTCACGTTCAAACGGCTGCGGCCGCCGGCCCGGCCTCTGGACATCGCCAGGTCGGAGGCGGCGATGGGGCTGCGTTTCCCCGACGACCTGCGGGCGTCGCTGCTGCGGCACGACGGCGCGGGCTCGTTGGGGTTCGGCCCCGCCCCGTTCTACGAGCTGATGTCCGCCAGGCACATCCGCAGCGAGTGGAAGATGCTCTGCGACATCGGCGGAGGCTCCGACGATTACTGGTGGCACGGCCGCCTGATCCCCTTCGCGTACGCCATCGACGGCGGGAACCTGTTCGTCGACACCCGTACGGGGAAGACCGGCGAGTTCTTCAACGAGGAGGGCCTCACCGTGGAGGGCGACGTCGTGTGGCCGTCCTACCTGGCGCTGCTGAAGGCGACCACGAGGTCGCTGGAGACCGGCAGGCCGATCCGCGGCTGGCGGCCGAAGGTCGCCAAGGGCGAGCTGGACTGGGAGAGCACCACGTCCGGGTGACGGCCCGCCTGACGCCGGGATGACGATTGGCCCTGCCCACCGCGCGCCGCACGGGTATGTTCGAGATCTGCGCCGGCATCCTGCCCTGCTTCCTCCGGGAGATCGATGACAGGTTCGCGGAACGTCCCTTTTCCGGCCGATGAGCTGCTGCGAGCGGTGCGACTGGAGATCGCCGCCGAGCTGCGCAGCGAGGGCGACGGTGAAAAGGTGTCGTTGACATCCGGACAGAAAATTGCCGATACGGGCGAAACGCGGGAGTACCTCTTCCACTGCAAGCGGTGGAAGGACGCGTTCTCGGGAGCGAAGCTCCTCGTCCGGCTGTCACGCTCACGTGGCGTGTGGTCGAGGGCCGAGGCGACGCGGATGCCCGACGGCACGATAAAAGTTTGCACCGATGCGGACCTGGGCGGCCGGCCGGGCAACGCGCAGGTGCGCCTCGACGACTCGGCCGGCTGGGAGAGCCTCGCCGATCGCCTGGCATCCGTAGGGGCGGGCGACGACGCGGTGAACCTCACAACGGCGGGATGGATGGTCGGCATGGGCCGGCCCCGTCTCGACCGCTGCGCCACCCCGGAGCGCTTCATCCGCGGCTACCGGGAGCGTGCGCTCAACGCCGCACAGCGCCGCGCCATCGAGCAGGCGCTCGGCAGCGAGATCACCTTCATCTGGGGTCCGCCTGGCACCGGTAAGACCGACGTGGTGGCCTCCATCGCCGAGGGCTGCTGCCGGCAGGGCCTTCGGGTGCTCTTCGTCGCGCCCACGAAGGTGGCGGTGGACCAGGCGCTCGAGCGCGTCTGCGACCTGCTGTCGGGGGAGGAGAGCTTCGGCGCCGGGCTCGTGCAGCGGGCGGGAGACATCGAACTCGCCTCTCTCGCCGCCAAATTCGGTGAGCACATCGATCCCAGGAGGATCGCACCCCGGCTGGCCGCCGCGCTGACCGCCCAGATCGCCGACGTACGCGAGCGGCTGGAGGCGGCGGTGCGCGACCTCGCACTCTACGGAGAGGCGGAGGAGGCGGAGCGTCACCTGCGGGACCTGCGCGCCCGGCTCGGCCAGGCGGCGGACGAGGTGACGTCCCTGGGAAACGAGATCCGCGAACGGCAGGCCGCCCTCGCCGGGATCGACCAGGAGACACGGGAGATCGGCACGCCGTCCGGACTGTTCGCGCGCAGGAAGCAGGCGAGGTTGGATCAGCTCGGCCAGGCCCGCTGGGAGCACGGCGACGCGCTGATCGTCCTCGACCGGCGCCTGCACGACGCCCTCACGACTCAGCGGCTCCACGCGGATGAGGTGAGCTCGGCGCAGTCCCGCGTGGAGAGTCTGCGTGAGCGGCTTCGCCGGGTTCCCGCGCGCGCCCCCCTTCAGCAGGCCGCGGACGCGCTGCGCGAGCGGCTGACGGCCCTCGAACAGGAACTGGGCAAGACCGCCGACCTCGTCCGGGCGAACTGCCGGGTGATGGGGGCCACCGTGGCCAGGGCGGTCCAGTCGCGCAGGCTCCTCGACGCGATCGACGTCGTGATCCTCGACGAGGCCGGCATGGTGAACACCCCGTCGGCCTGGTGGGCCGCCGGCCTCGCCGGCCGCAGGGTCGTCGTCGCGGGCGACTTCCGGCAGCTGCCCGCGGTGACGAAGGCTTCCGGCGACCGTCAGGCCTCGCCCGCGGACCGGGCGCATGCCGAGCTCTGGATGGACCGCGATCCCTTCTCCACCGCCGGTCTGCTGGACGCGGCGGGCACGGTCCGGCGGACCGACCCGCGCCTGGTGTGCCTCGACACCCAATACCGGATGCGTCCGGTGATCTGCGAGTTGGTCAACGCGGTGGCCTATCCCGACGCGCCGCTGCGGACCGGCCGGAACGACCTCGGCCGGCTCCCCGCGTCCCCGCTGATCGACGCTCCGCTGGTCCTCGTCGACACGGCTCCACGCCGCCTGCCGCACGGCGGCGGCCGGACGGGCGGGCACAAGACCAACCCCGTGCACGAGGCCGTCATCCACGAGCTCGTCCGTGGCCTGCAGTACGACGAGGTCCTCCCGGCCAGGAAGTGGACGGGAGTGCCGGCCGGCACACGGCCGAGCGATCGGATGGCCGTCATCGCCCCGTACAGGGACCAGGTGAAGGCGCTCCGCGACAGTCTGACCTACCGATTCGGTCAGGAATACGAGGGTCTGGTCGACACGGTTCACCGTTTCCAGGGCAGCCAGCGCCCGCTCGTGGTCATCGACACCGTCGCGGGGGCCGGGGACAGGGTCGGCTACTTCTACGAGCACACCGGGCTGGCCTCGTCGACCTGTCGCCTGCTCAACGTGGCGCTCAGCCGCGCCCAGGACCATCTCGTCGTCGTCGCCGACACCCGATTCCTCCACGAACGGCTCCCGCCCGGCAGCGAGGCGGCCCGCATGCTCGCGCACCTGGAACGGCACGCGCGTGCGCTGTCCGTGGACGATCTCGTCCCGTTCCGCTGCGCGGCCGACCTCGCCGGGCTCCCCGACGAGGAACTCGCGCGTCCGGCCTTCTTTCCCGCGGACGAGGTTCCCCGCGCGATCGAATGGGACGTGGCCCGCGCACAGACCGGCATCGACGTCTACTGCGCCTTCCTCGACCCGGCTCCGGTGCGCAGATGGCTCCGTCATCTCGGCCCGCGGGCGCGGGCGGGCGTGCGGATCACCGTGCACACCCGCGACCAGTCCGACGACCCGCGCCGGGACGCCCTCGTCCGCGAGCTGGAGGCGGCGGGGTGCCGGGTCGCCGTCCGCGAGCGCATGCACGAGAAGGTGCTCATCATCGACGACACGGTGTTGTGGCACGGGTCGCTCAACCTGCTGGCGAACGTCGGTCCCACCGACCTGATGATGCGGATCACCGATCCGGCCTCCTGCCGCCGCGTCCGGCACATCGTCGACCGCGCGCGGATGGAGCGCCCGGCGCGGGGCAGGCCGGACTGGGCGAGGCCCCGCACGTCGCCGGACGACGGCGCCGGACCGGCCGGTGCGGCCGGCGGCAAGCTCTACATCAAGGTCCCGCGGGAGGAGAAGGACGAGTTCAAGCAGGCCGTACGGAACGCGGGCGGCACACCGGGCTGGGATCGGGAGCGGAAACTGTGGCATGTCGACGCCGACCTGCCGCGCGAGGCGATCGAGCGATGGCTGCCCGGCACGTGACGAGCGGCCCCCTGTCGCGTCATCTCAGAGCAAGGGCACGTTTGGCCCTTCCCTGACCGGCAACCTGGTAGATCCAGAGTCAAGCCGATCGGGAGAGGTCACCGTGCGTTTCCACGCCGACCTGCACATGCACTCCAGGTACGCCTACGCGTGCAGCAAGAACAGCGACCTGGAGCAGCTGACCTGGTGGGCCCGGCGCAAGGGCGTCACGCTGATGGGCACCGGCGACTTCACCCATCCGGCCTGGCTGGACCGGCTGCGCACGGCTCTGGTGCCGGCCGAGCCGGGGCTGTTCCGGCTGCGCGACGACCTCGATCGCGACGTCGCCGCGGCGCTGCCGGAAAGCGTGGCCCGCTCCCCCGTGCGGTACATGCTGTCGGTGGAGATCTCCACCGTCTACTCCAGGGGCGGCCGCTCCAGGAAGATCCACCATCTCGTCTACCTGCCCGGATTCGACCAGGCCGAGGAGTTCAACCGCGGCCTCGCGAAAGTCGCCGACCTTTCCGTGGACGGCCGGCCCACCGTGCGCATGAGCTCCCGTGACCTGCTGGAGGCCGTCCTGGCCTGCGGCGAGGGCGCCTACCTGGTGCCCGCGCACGTCTGGACGCCGTGGTTCGGCCTGCTCGGCTCGAAATCGGGGTTCGACGACCTCGAGGAGTGTTTCGGCGACCTCACCGGCCAGATCTTCGCGCTGGAGACCGGGCTGTCGGCCGATCCGGCCATGATGTGGCGCGTCTCCGGCCTCGACGGGTATCGGCTGGTCAGCTACTCCGACGCGCACTCGCCGCCGATCGTCGGCCGTGAGACCACGGTGTTCGAGACCGAGCTCGACTACTTCGCGATCGAGCGCGCACTGCGCACCGGCTCCGGCCTGTGCGGCACGACCGAGTTCTTTCCCGAGGCGGGCAAGTACCACGTCGACGGCCACCGCAAGTGCGGCGTGCGCCTCGATCCGGAGGAGACCCGCGAGCTCGGCGGGCTCTGCCCCGTGTGCGGCCGCACGCTCACGGTCGGCGTGCTCAGCAGGGTCGAGGACCTGGCCGACCGCCCGGGAGGCGGCCCTCCCCGCCACGCGGCGGGCTTCCGCAACCTCGTCCCGTTGCCGGATCTCCTGGCCGAAATCCTCGGCGTGGGGGCGAAGAGCAAGAAGGTGAGCACCGAGACCGACAGGCTCGTGGCCGCGCTCGGACCGGAGCTCGCGATCCTCGGCGACCTCCCTCTCGACGACATCGCCGCCCAGTCGCCGCGCCTCGCCGAGGCGGTCGGCCGTCTGCGCCGGGGAGAGGTGTCGAAGGACCCCGGCTACGACGGCGAGTTCGGCGTGATCCGCACCCTCGACCCGGCGGCCTAGCCCGGCCCGCGGGCCGGACGCGGCGTCCTCCGCAGGCTCCTCACACCACGGGGTCAGGCGGGGTCGCGGTCGTCGCGCCAGGTCGCCTCGGCGCACAGGACGCGCGCGGCCTCCACGGGCTCGGCGTCGCGAACCACGTAGCGCGGGCTGATGAGGCCGCCGATCTCCTCCACCCGCACGATGGTGACGATCGCGGTGACGAGGATCCTGCGCCGCAGGATGTCGCGAGCGAGGACCTCGCGGTGGCAGGTCATCTCGCCGTCCCTGACCGGCTTCCACGGGATCTCGGGCTCCCAGCGCCACATTCGGCAGGTCAGGCCGCGAACCGCCCCCGGCAGCGCCATCGGGTCGCCGTAGTAGACGTAGAAGGTCGGCCGCTGGTGGGGGTTCAGCTCATCCGCGATCCGCTCGTCGTCCTCCAGCCGGCGCAGGTGCTCGACCTGCTCGTGCTCCTCCCACTCGTCGAAACCCTTGGGAAGCCCGTCCGTCTCGGACTCCCGTGCGTACCGCCGGTCGACGAGGAGGTCCCGGTAGCGTCCCGGGCGGGTCCGCGACCACATGATCTCCGGAGTGATCTCGGCTCCGTCCTCGACTGGCACGCCGTGGTCGCGCAGCCACTGGTGGACGGTGACGCCGTCCGTGCTCAGGAGCAGCGTCTCCTGGCGCCGCAGCCACTCCTCGAAGGTGGGCCGCATCTCGTTCGGCTGCGAGGCCGGCCACTGCGACGCCTCCGACAGCGGCACCGGCACCTCGACGGGCTCGGTCTGCCGGGTGACCTGCTCCATCTGCCTTGACTCACTGTACGGAAACGCCCGCATGTGCCGGAGGGGGTCGAAGACGTCACGAAGGGGCCAGAAGCGCAGCAGCCACCTCTCCACTCCGCGTACGGGCTCTTCGACGCCCTCCTCGAACGCCTCATACCAGCGCTCCTGAGCCTCCTCCAGGTCGCCTCCGCCCTTGCTGTACACCGCGACGGCGTACTCGAAGTACGGCGGGCCGATCAGGAAGTCATGACCCGTCCCTTCCGGCATGACCAGCGCGACGATCCCGGTCTCGGCCTCGAACGTCAGCCGGTCGGCCGTCTCCCAGGACTCGTCCGCGGGTGGCGGCTCGCCGTCCCAGGCCTCCAGACGGACGGCGGCCCAGTGATCGCTTCCCGCGCTGTCGATGGAGACATCGGTGTCGTAGAGCCCGAAGGCGTCGTCCTCGACGTAGACCTCGTCGTCGATCGCCCGGATCATCCGCGCCATGCCGCCCCTTTCGAAGATCGTTCGCTCGGTGAGCGGGAGCCTCTCACGGCGCACCGACAATCCGGGGCGGTGCAGGGACAGTCCCGGCCGGGATCAGAGGTAGGTGACGCCGGTCAGCGCCTCGGCCGCGGTCCACAGGCGCCGCCCGACACCCGGGTCGGCCGCCTCCGTGCTGGGGCGGACCTCCACGACCCGGCCGCGCGTCTCCATGAAGCCGGACGGTCCGAAGAACTGGCCGCCGCGCACATCGGGCGCGGTCGCGGCGAAGAGCTGGGGCAGCGCCCCCCGCTCGGCCGGCTGCGTCATCAGCAGCCCGCCCCGGGCGAAGACACGCCCGATCCGGCCGCGGTGCTCCCAGGCCCTGGGGGTGAGATTGCTCCTGGACAGTCCGGGGTGGGCGATGACGCTGACGACCGGTGAGCCCGCGGCGCGCAGCCGGCGGTCGAGTTCGAGGCCGAAGACGGTGGTGGCGAGCTTGGATCGGCCGTACGCCCGGCCGGCCTTGAAGTCGCGCCGCGACATCAGGTCGTCGAAGTCGAGGTGGGCGTTCTTGTGGGTGATCGAGCTGAGGCTGACCACCCGTGCGGCGTCCGCTCGCCCGAGGGTGTCGAGCAGCAGGCCGGTGAGGGCGAAGTGGCCGAGCATGTTGGTGCCGAGCTGCAGCTCGAACCCGTCGGCCGTCGTGCGGGCGGGGCCGAGGAGGACCACGCCGGCGTTGTTGACCAGCAGGTCGATCGCCGGGAGATCGGCGGTCAGGTCCTGCGCGAACGCGTGCACCGACGCGAGAGAGGCCAGGTCGAGCTCACGCACCTCGATCTCGGCCCGTGGCGCGGAGCGCCGGATCGCCTCGGCCTCTCGCTCGCCGGCGGCGGTGTCGCGCACGGCCATCACGACGTGTGCCCCGTGCCGGGCGAGTTCGGTCGCGGTGACCAGGCCGAGCCCCGAGTTCGCGCCGGTGACGACGGCGACCCGGCCGTGCTGGTCGGGGATGTGACTGGCGTTCCATTCGGTCATGCGACGACGCTAGGACGGAGTCACCGGAGTTCGGTCGCACGCGTTTGCCTGGGAACGCCAGACCTACCTTGGGCGCGGACCGCAGCGGCAGACTGGCGTCATGGCCGTCAACCACCCGTACGCCCGCGAACTCGGCGACTTCCTGCGTGCCCGGCGCGGCCGGTTGCGCCCGCAGGACGTCGGCCTCGAGCCGGGGCCCCGGCGCAAGGTGGCCGGCCTGCGGCGCGAGGAGGTCGCGCTGCTGGCCGGGCTGAGCACCGATTACTACCAGCGCATGGAGCAGGGCCGTGAGGTGCGGCCCTCCGACGAGGTGCTCGACGGCCTCGCCTCCGCGCTCGACCTCGACGACGAGGAACGCCGGCATCTGTTCACCCTCGCGCGGGCGGCACGCCGGCCGGCGGCCGTTCGCACCCGCCGGGCCCCGGAACGCGTGCCGGACAGCACCCGGCGCCTGCTGCACGTGATGCACACCCCCGCGGTCGTGCTCGGCCGGCACCTCGACGTGCTCGCGTGGAACACACTCGCCGAGGCGCTGCTCGGCGATCCGGAGCCCCTGCCGCCGGGGCGGCGGAACATGCTCATGGTGCTGTTCGAGGACCCCGGAACCCGGGCGCGCTGCCCCGACTGGGAGACCACCGCCCTGGAGTACATCGGCATGCTGCGGGCCGCCGTCGCGACCGATCCGACCCATCCGCGCGCGACCACGATCATCGGCGAGCTGAGCATCCGCAGCGCGGACTTCCGCCGGCTCTGGGCCCGGCACGAGGTGCGCGAGACGGTTCACGGGACGAAGCTGTTCCGGCACCCTCAGGCCGGCGACATCACCCTCGACTGGGACGTCTATCCCCTGCCCGGCAATCCCGGTCCGGTCCTGCTCGTCTACACGGCCGAGCCCGGCACCGCGGACGCCGAACGCCTGCAACTGCTCGCGTCCCTGTACGCCACCCGGGCGCCGCGGGAAGCCCAGGCCGGAGGACGACCTGGGCTCTCCGACGTGGTGCGCCGGAGACGGACCGGGGCCTCGGCGCACGGTTCTCCGTGACGAGGCCCTCCCCGGCGTCAGCCGATCGAGAGCACCGCGACGACGATCAGCACCAGCAGAAGCAGCAGCATGCCGCCCGCGAGCGCCAGGGACGTGATCGCGCAGCCCTTTCCGTTCCACGGCTGGGGGGCGGGGCCGAGGGCGCCTCTGAAGAAGGTCCACATGGGGGCGCGGTATTCGAGTTCGAGCGCCATGCCGGGCTGGAGCCAGATCGTCAGATCCGCCGGACCGACCTGTGGGGGGAGGAGATAGGGCAGATGGACGTGAAGATGGTATTGGCCGGGAGGAAGCGGGATCGTGTTGCGTCCCCACCGGCCCGGCACCTGATGCCCGTTGATGACGATCTTCGGCGTGAGGATGGCCAGCATGAAGCTCAGCCAGTGCCGCTGCACGTCGAGAATGAGGTGCCCCTGCGCCCCCGGAGGAGCGGGTGGGGGCGGCTGGCTCCATGGGGCGGGTGGCACCGGCGGATGCATGGCGCCCATGTTACTGCCGTCCTGATTGGGAAAACTGAATGAAAAACCCCAGGCCGGTGACACCTGCCTGGGGTTTCTCGCTGGTGCGCCGCCAGGGACTCGAACCCCGGACCCGCTGATTAAGAGTCAGCTGCTCTAACCAACTGAGCTAGCGGCGCAGAGCTCTTAGAGGTTATCGCACACCTCAGAGCGGTCAAAATCGGGCTAGAGTAGAACAACATTCGGTTATCAGCGGTTGGGAGCGCACATGTGGTTCGCCTCGCCTGACGAGGTCCGCGGGCGGCTGGCGGCCGTCGACTACCTTGCCGACGACGGCATCGCGACATCGGTGTTCCTCGCCGGGGCGCTGGGCAAGCCGCTGCTGGCGGAGGGACCCGCGGGAGTGGGCAAGACCCAGCTCGCCAAGGCCGTCGCCGAGGCCACCGGCGCCCGGTTCACCCGCCTGCAGTGCTACGAGGGCCTGGACGAGGCGCGGGCGCTGTACGAGTGGAACTACAAGAAGCAGCTGCTGCGCATCCAGGCCGACGACGGCGCCTGGGACGACATCTTCTCCGAGGAGTTCCTGCTGGAGCGTCCCCTCCTGAAGGCGATCAGGAGCGAGGAGCCCACCGTGCTGCTCATCGACGAGACCGACAAGGCCGACGTCGAGGTCGAGGGTCTGCTGCTGGAGATCCTGTCCGACTACCAGGTCACGATTCCCGAGCTGGGCACGATCACCGCCGTGCGCCGGCCCTACGTCGTGCTGACCTCGAACGCGACCCGCGAGCTGTCGGAGGCGCTCAAGCGGCGCTGCCTCTATCTCCACCTCGACTACCCCACGCCGGAACGGGAGCGCGACATCCTGCTCGCGCAGGTGCCCGAGCTGCCCGCGGGCATCGCCGAGCAGCTCGCCCGTACGGTGGCCACGCTGCGCGGGCTGGAGCTGAAGAAGTCGCCGTCGATCGCCGAGACCGTCGACTGGGCGCACACCCTGCTCGCCCTCGGCCGTACGGAGCTGGACGAGGCGCTGATCGGCGAGACACTGGGCGTGGTGCTCAAGCACAACTCCGACCAGGTGCGGGCCGCCAAGGAGCTCGGCCTGCCGACACGGTCGTGACTTCCCCGGAGTCCCTCGTGGACCGGCACGTCGGGTTCGTCCACGCCCTGCGGGCGGCCGGGCTGCCGGTCTCCCCGGCCGAGGGGCTGGACGCGGCCCGCGCGCTCATGGTCGTCGACCTGGCTCAGCGGGAGACGCTCCGGGAGGCGTACGCCGCGACGCTGGTGAAGCGGCCCGCGCACCGGCCGGGGTTCGACACGCTCTTCGACCTGTGGTTCCCACCGGTGATCACCGGCGCCGAAGGCACCGCCGTCGCCGCGGACGCCGAGCTGCCCGAGCTTCGCGAGCGGCTGGCGGAGCTGCTGATGGGCGATCCGGCCGATCCCGCGTTCCGGGAGTTCGCCCGGGCGATGGTCGGCCGGTTCGGGCAGGTGCGGGCGGCGCCGGGCAGGCAGTCGTGGTTCTCCTTCCCGGTGCTGCGCGCGCTGTCGCCCGAGACGCTGGTGGCCCGGATGCTGAACGCCATGCTCGACGAGCGCGGCGGCCTGCCGGAGAAGGTCGCCCGGCGGCACGTCGAGCGGACCGTCGGGGCGTTCACCGAGGCCGTCGCCGCCGACGTACGCCGCAGGATCGCCGAGGAGTCGGGCGTCGAGAAGATCGCCAGGTCGGCGGTCCGGCCGCCGATCGACCGGGTCGACTTCCTGCGCGCGACCAAGGACGAGCTGGCCCGGCTCCGGCGGGAGGTGCATCCCCTCGCCCGCCGCCTGGCCACCCGGCTGTCGATCCGGCACAGGCGCGGACGGCGCGGACGGCTCGACTTCCGGCGCACCGTGCGGGCCTCGCTGTCCACGGGCGGGGTGCCGCTCACCACCCATCTGCGCCCGCCCCGCCCGCACCGGCCCGAGCTGGTCGTGTTGTGCGACGCCAGCGACTCGGTCTCGACGTTCTCGCACTTCACGCTGTTGCTGACGTTCGCACTGCGGGAGCAGTTCACCAAGGTGCGGGCGTTCGCGTTCGTGGACACCGTGGACGAGATCACCCGCCTGTTCGCCCCGGGCGCGGACGTGCTCGACGCCATCGGACGCCTCACCGACGAGGCCGACATCGTCAGGTTCGGCCGCACCGACTACGGCCACGTCTTCGAGCGCTTCGCCGAACGGTTCCCCGACGCGGTCGGTCCCCGGACGTCGCTGCTGATCCTGGGCGACGCCCGGTCCAACTATCAGGCGCCCGCGCTGGGCACGCTGAAGCGGCTGGCCGGGCAGGCCAGGCACGCCTACTGGCTCAACCCCGAGCCTCGCGCCCAGTGGGACACCGGGGACTCCCTCGCCACGTCGTACGGCTCGGTCGTCCCCATGCACGAGTGCCGCAACGTCGCCCAGCTCGCCGCCTTCGTCGAGACTCTGGCCTGAGTCGGTTCCCTTCGCCCGAATCGACACGGCCGGAAGTGCTCAGCTCATGCGGCGCAGGATGCGGGCCGCCGTACGGGCCAGCAGCTCGATCTGGTCCTCGGTGAACTCCGCGGAGCCGTGGGTTCGGACCCAGCGGGCGATCCTGCGCGGATAGGCGACGGTCAGCCCCTCGCCGTGCAGCACGCCGCCCCTGGCCTTGATCTTCCCGCCGTGCACGGCGAGCACGGGGGCGATCGAGACCTCGATGCCGGTCTCCTTGGTCAGCAGCGCGGCCAGCGACCCGGCGGCGGAGATGAGCCCCTTGGCGACCGAGGTGCCGAACTTCTCGTCGAAGAACAGGCGCTCGCCGTACCGCGCGATCAGGGTGTCGGGCGACCACGCCTCGTTGTCCACGATCCACACGCCGCCCGGCCCGATGACGAGGTGGTCGATCGACGCCTCGCCGGGCACGGCCCGGCCGTCCATGACCCGGTAGCCGTGCCGGCGCAGGCCGAGGCGCAGCAGGCGCCCGGTGCGCACCTCGCCTCGGCGCTTGCCCCGCCACACCGCCGTACGCTCGTGCAGGCGCCAGGCGATGAACAGGTCGGTGCCGCCCGCGAGAAGGGCCAGCCCGATGCCGGCGGCGAGCATGTTGAGACCGAGCCGCGGACCCACCAGATTGCCGACGACGAACCCCGCGGCGGTGATGACGGCCCGCACCCGGATCCGGTTCTTGCGTCCGGCGAACCAGAACGTCTCGTACAGGTTCTGCGGCGAGGCGCCGGTGAACTTCTCGTCCCTCGGGACATAGATGGACCCACTAGGCACGCGAACCCCCCACACTAGGCATGCGGCTTTCTCCGGGATACCCGAGCGGGAATCCCAACCCTCCTAAGGTGAGGGAAGTAGCGCAGTTACGCCAGTGCCGCCCATTGACCGACCAGTCGGTACGCTTTACCCGAGAGACGAAGGAGGTCGGCATGGCCCGCCGCGTTACGGGGGATCGCGCGAACGGGGAGCGTCCCGTGAACGGCTCCCTGGAGGAGCCGGTACGGCAACGCCTGCTCGCCGAGGCGACCCGGTTGTTCGCCGAGCGGGGTTTCGAGAGCACGTCGGTACAGGAGATCGTCGCGGCGGCCGGCGTCACCAAGGGCGCCATGTACCACTACTTCGATTCCAAGGACGACCTGCTCCACGAGATCTACGCCCGGGTGCTGCGCCTGCAGATGGAGCGCCTCAACCGGTTCGCCGACGCGGAGGGCCCGGTGACCGAGCGGCTGCACGCGGCGGCGACGGACGTGGTGGTGACCACGGTCGACAACCTGGACGACTCCAAGATTTTCTTCAGGTCGATGCACCAGCTCGCGCCGGAGACGTACAAGAGCGTGCGGGCCGAGCGGCGGCGCTACCACGAGCGGTTCCGCGACCTCGTCGTCGAGGGGCAGCGCGACGGCGTCTTCCGCGGCGACATCCTCGCCGAGATGGTGGTCGACTTCTTCTTCGGCTCGGTCCACCACCTCGGCACCTGGTATCACCCCGAGGGCCCGCTGACCGGCCAGGAGGTCGGCCGCCACTTCGCCGACCTCCTGCTCAACTCGCTGCGACCCTGAGCGGGCCCGGAAACACCGCTCACGCGGGCGCGGGGAGGTCCGCGGGGCCGGCCAGCGCCTCGCGGTGGTCGCCCGGCGTGCCCAGCGCGATCTGATCGGCCTTGGCCCGCTTGAGGTAGAGGTGCGCCGGGTGCTCCCAGGTCATCCCGATACCGCCGTGGAGCTGCACGCACTCCTCGGCGGCGTGCACCGCCACAGCTCCGCAGTGGGCCTGCGCGACCGCGACGGCCACCACCGCGTCGTCGCCAAGCGGTCCCGGCGCGGGCGCCTCCGCCAGCCGGGCGGCCGCGTTGCGTGCCGCCGCCCTGGCCCCCACGACCTCCAGCCAGAGGTCGGCCAGCCGGTGCTTGACCGCCTGGAACGACCCCACCGGCCGGGCGAACTGCCTGCGTTCCTTCACGTACGCGACCGTCGTGGTGAGGCACCACTCGGCGACGCCGAGCTGCTCGGAGGCGAGCAGTCCGGCGCCGCGCACCAGTGCCTCCCGGGCCCAGGGCGCCTCCGGCCCGTCCGCCCTCGCGACGATCCGCGCCGGCGCCGAGTCGAACGACACCGTCGCGATCGGCCGGGTCAGGTCGAGCGAGGTCACCGGCGTCACCCGGACGGCCTCTTCGGCGGCTGGAGACGCCTCCACCGCGCACAGCCCCACGCCGCCGGCGAGCCGTACCGGCACGAGCAGGACGTCGGCGGCCTCCGCGCCGATCACCGCGGTGATCGAGCCGGACACGGTGCCGTCCTCGCCCAAGGTCGCCACCGGAGCCGGCGGCGCGTACGGCGAGGCGGCGAACGACACCGCGAGCGCGGCCGTCGCCTCCCCCGCGGCCAGCCGTCCCAGCAGCTCGCCGGCCCCCTCTCCCCCCGCCGCCAGGAGCGCCTGGGTCGCGAGGACGGCGCTGGCGAGGAACGGCGCCGGAGCCACGGCCCGGCCCAGCTCCTCCAGCACGACGGCGGCCTCGCGGGCCGAGGCGCCCGCACCTCCGAGGTCCTCGGGGATCAGCAGCCCGGCGACGCCGATGTCGCGGGCCAGCGCCTTCCACAGCTCCGTGTCGTACGGCGTGCCGGACTCCACGCGGTCGAGCACGGCGGACGGGGAGCACATGTCGGTGAGCAGGTCGCGCACGGCGGCCCGCAGCTCCTCCTCCACCTCCGTGTACAGCAGCGTCATCGGGGGAGGTCCTTCCATGCGACGTCCTTGTCGGCGCGCGGCTCGGCGGGCAGGCCGAGGACGCGTTCGGCGATGATGTTTCGCAGGATCTCGGACGTGCCGCCCTCGATCGAGTTGCCCTTGGCGCGCAGGTAGCGGTAGCCCGCCTCGCGGCCGACGAAGTCGACCGTGTCGGGGCGGCGGAACGTCCAGTCGTCGTAGGCCAGGCCGTCCTCGCGCAGCATCTCGACCTCGATGCCGGACAGCTCCTGGTGGAGCCGGGCGAAGGCCAGTTTCATGCCCGACCCCTCCGGCCCCGGATGCCCGGCGGCGAGCTGCTCGCGCAGCCGTACGGCCGTCAGGCGCATGACCTCCGAGTCGACCCAGAGCCTGAGCAGCCGCTGGTGCAGGTCGTGGGTGCGCAGCTCGGGCCGGGAACGCCAGGTCTCGGCGACGACGCCCATCATCGTGCGCCGCGCGGGGGTGCCGCCGATCGCCACCCGCTCGTTCATGAGGGTGGTCTGCGCGACCCGCCAGCCGTCGCCCACCTCGCCCAGCCGCAGCGCGTCGGGCAGCCGCACCTCGGTCAGGAAGACCTCGTTGAACTCGGCCTCACCGGTGATCTGGCGCAACGGTCGCACCTCGACGCCGGGGGCGTGCATGTCGCAGACGAAGTAGGTCAGCCCGCGGTGCTTGGGGACGCCCGGGTCGGTGCGGGCCACGAGGATGCCCCAGCGGGCGGTGTGCGCGCTCGACGTCCACACCTTCTGGCCGTCCACCACCCACTCGTCGCCCTCGCGTACGGCGCGGGTGGCCAGCGTGGCGAGGTCGGAACCGGCGCCCGGCTCGCTGAACAGCTGGCACCACACCTCCTCCCCCGTCCACAGCGGCCGCAGGAAGCGCCTCTTCTGCTCCTCGGTGCCGAACGCGAGGATCGTCGGGGCAGCCATGCCGAGGCCGATGCCGATCCGGCCGGGCCGGTTGTCGGGCGTGCCCTTCAGCTCCCGGTCGGCCACGGCCTGCAGCTCCCGGGGCGCGCCGAGCCCGCCGAGGCCCTCGGGGAAGTGCACCCAGGCCAGGCCGGCGTCGAACCGGGCGCGCAGGAACTCCAGACGGTCCGTGGCCGCCGGATCGTGCTCCTCGAGGAAGGCTCTGGCGCGCTCGGCGACCGACGCCTCATCCCATGCCACGACACATCACCCCATGTATTTCTTGAGTTCGCGGTAGGCCAGCGACCGCTTGTGCACCTCGTCGGGACCGTCGGCGAAGCGCAGCGACCGCGCGCCCGCCCACAGCGCCGCCAGCGGGAAGTCCTGGCTGATCCCGCCGGCGCCGTGCGCCTGGATGGCCTTGTCCAGGATCCACTCCACCGTCGCCGGGCCGGCGATCTTGATGGCCTGGATCTCGGTGTGCGCGCCCTTGTTGCCGGCCGTGTCCATCAGCCAGGCCGTCTTCAGCACCAGCAGGCGCAGTTGCTCGATGCGCACCCGCGACTCGGCGATCCAGTCCTGGATCACCCCCTGCCGGGCCAGCGGCTTGCCGAACGCCTCCCGCGTCAGCACCCGGCGGCACATCAGCTCGACCGCCCGCTCGGCCATGCCGATGAGCCGCATGCAGTGGTGGATACGCCCGGGCCCCAGCCGTGCCTGGGCGATGGCGAAGCCGCCGCCCTCCTCGCCGATGAGGTTGTCCACCGGCACCCGTACGTCCTCGAACACCACCTCCGCGTGGCCCCCGTGGTCGGCGTCGTCGTAGCCGAAGACCGTCATGCCGCGCCGTACGGTCAGGCCGGGGGTGTCACGCGGGACGAGCACCATGCTCTGCTGCCGGTGTCTGGGCGCCTCCGGGTCGGTCTTGCCCATCACGATGAAGATCTTGCAGTTGGGGTTCATCGCGCCGGTGATGAACCACTTGCGGCCGTTGATGACGTACTCCCCGCCGTCCCTCCTGATGGAGGTCGCGATGTTCGTCGCGTCGGAGGAGGCGACATCGGGCTCGGTCATCGCGAAGGCCGACCTGATCTCGCCGGCCAGCAGGGGCTCCAGGTATTCCTTGCGCTGCCACTCGCTGCCGAACTCCGCGAGCACCTCCATGTTGCCGGTGTCCGGAGCGGCGCAGTTGGTGGCGGGCGGCGCGATGGCGGGCGACCTGCCCATGATCTCGGCGAGCGGGGCGTACTGCAGGTTGGTCAGCCCCGCGCCCTGCTCTCCGGGAAGGAAAAGGTTCCACAGGCCGCGCGAGCGGGCCTCGGCCTTGAGGTCCTCCAGCAGCGGCGGCGGGCTCCAGCCGCTGCCGGCCGCCTGTTCGTGGAAGGCGTGCTCGACGGGGTGGACGCACTCGTCCATGAAGGCCAGCAGCCGTTCCCGGTAACGGTTCGTGGTCGCGTCGAACCCGAAGTCCATCAGACCTCCATCAGCCCGCGGGCGACGATAGAGGCGACCTGGTCGCCGACCTCGGCGAAGCCCTCCCCCACCGTGAGCCCCTTCGTGAAACGGAAATGGATGCCCTCGGCGATCACCGCGAGCTTGAAGCAGGCGAGGCCGACGTACCAGCCGAGCCGGGACAGGTCACGGCCGGACGCCTCGCCGTAGTGGGCGGCCAGCTCCGAGCCGGGCGGCGCCTCCCCAGCCTCGCCCCGGTCGAGCGAGGCGACCTCGCCGTACAGGAGGAACAGCGCCAGGTCGGTCAGCGGGTCGCCGAGCGTGGACATCTCCCAGTCGAGCACGGCGCGCACCTCGCCGCCGGCGATCAGCGTGTTGCCGAGCTTGAAGTCGCCGTGGACGATGGCCGGTGCACCGGAGACGGGCACGTCGCGGGCGAGCCGCTCGTAAAGATCGTCGATGCCGGGCACCTGGCGGCTGCGCGAGGCGTCGAGCTGCCGCTTCCACCGGGCGACCTGCCGCTGCAGGAAGCCGTCGGGCCTGCCGAAGTCACCGAGGCCCACGCGCTCGGGAGTGATCGAGTGGAGCGCGGCCAGCACGTCCACCAGCCCGTGGGCGAGGGCCGGGGTGAGCGGCGGCTGCCCGCCCTCGACGTACTCCATCACGTAGAAGGGCGCGCCGACGACGTCGGGGTCCTGACACAGGTGATAGGTGCGCGGCACCGGAACGCCCGTGTCCTGGAGCGCGCTCATGACCCGGTATTCGCGGCCCATGTCGTGCGCCGTCGCGAGGACGTGCCCCAGGGGCGGCCTGCGGACGACGTACGTGCTCGTGCCGTCCCTGACGACGTACGTCAGATTGGACTTGCCGCCCACGATCAGCTCGGCGGTGAGCGGCCCTTCGGTCAGGCCCTCACGCCGCAGGTGCTCGGCGAGGCGGGTGAGGTCGAGGCCGGGTGGGTCAGCGTTCACTCCGTCAGCGTACCGACCAGACGGTATGTGTGTCGACAGGCGAAGTGGTCGCCGCCGATCGGGTCGTAGTGGCCATCCGCTCGCACCGTACGTCCCCGATAACGTCGGGCGCATGACCGCGAAGATGCCCTCACCGGCCGTGCTCGACGGCCACGTCGTACGCCTTGAGCCGCTCACTCCCGGCCACGTGCCCGACCTGTTCCTCGCAGCGCAGGACGAGGAGATCTGGCGTCACCGGCCGGAGCCCGTGCCTCAGATCGAGGACGACACGCGCCGGCTGGTGGACAAACTGCTCGCTGATCCCCGCACCACGCAGTTCGCCGTGATTCTCAAGAAGACCGGCCGGGCGATCGGCTCGACCGGCTACTGGGACGTCGGCGGCTTCGACGAGAGCGTGGAGATCGGCTCCACGTGGTATGGCAGGGCCTACTGGCGCACCGCCGTCAACACCGAGTGCAAGGTCCTGCTGCTCGACCACGCCTTCACCCTGGGGTTCGTCCGTGTGGTGCTGAAGACCGACATCCGCAACCTGCGGTCGCAGGCGGCCATCGAGCGCATCGGCGGCGTGCGGGAGGGCGTGCTCCGGCGGCAGTACCGCCGCCCGGACGGCACCTGGCGCGACAGCCCCCTCTACTCGATCCTCGACGACGAGTGGCCCGCCCACCGCGCCCGCCTGCTGGCCGCCCATCAGCCGGGACTTCCCGGCTGAGAGAAGCAGGTGTCGATGGACCGGCCGGCACGGATGGCGGTGTCGTCGCCGCCGTTCCGCCCCAAGTGGCCGTCCCCCGCGGCGTGGCCTCGGTAGCGTCTGCCGCATGACCGCGACGATGCCCGCGCCCGTCGTGCTGGACGGCCGCGTCGTACGGCTGGAGCCGCTGACCCTCGACCACGTCGCCGACCTGTACGCGGCCGGCCGGGGCGACGAGGAGGTGTGGCGGTTCGAGCCGAGGCCGTTCCCCGCCTCACCTGAGGAGATGCACCGCCACGTGGCCGGCCTCCTCGCCGATCGCCAGACCACCCAGTTCGCCGTGATTCTCAAGGCGACCGGACGGGCGGTCGGCTCGACGGGTTACTGGGACGTCTGCCGCTGCGACGAGAACGTGGAGGTGGGGTCCACCTGGTACGCGAGAGCCTATTGGCGTACGGCCGTCAACACCGACTGCAAGATCGCGTTGCTCGACCACGCCTTCGCCCTGGGTTCGTCCGGGTGATGCTGAAGACCGACGTCCTCAACCTCCGGTCGCAGGCCGCGATCGAGCGCATCGGCGGCGTGCGGGAGGGCGTGCTCCGGCGCCAGCGACGCCGCCCCGACGGCACCTGGAGGGACAGCCCCGTCTACTCCATCCTCGACGACGAGTGGCCCGCCCACCGCGCCCGCCTGCTGGATCGTGTCTGACAAATCATGGCCCTGCCGCCCATGGCCCAGGCTCGTGACGGGCAGCATTTGTCAGACGCTCCCTGACCCTCCGATAGATCACATCCCGGCGAAGATGCGGAGCAGTTCCCGGAAGGCTGCGTCCAGCTCCTCGACGGGCGGCACGCCCCCCGCTCCCACGACCGCGTCGAACAGCAGCCCCTCGACGTACGCGACCATCTGACGGCCGTGCCGTACGGGGTCGGGCGAGCCGGCGGCGGCCAGCATCGCGGCCGCGTGCTCGCGGAAGCGGCGCCCCATCTCGTCGTACGTCTTGCGCAGTTCGGGACGGCGGGTCGCCTCCAGCGCCAGTTCGTATCGCGCGATCGTGGTCTCCCGGTGCACGGTGACCGCCGCGTACGTCATTTTCGCCAGGAGGTGCGCCGCCGCCTCGCCCTCGGGCATCCGGCCATCGGGTGTCACCGCGGCGGCGAAGACGGCCTCCTCGCGCTCGGCGAGCCGGGCCAGCGTGAGCTCCAGCAACGCCGCGCGCGTGCGCGCGTGGTTCGAGGTGGAGCCCGGCGGCAGCTTCGCGGCCTCGTCGACCGCCCGGTGAGTGAGGCCGCGCATCCCCCGCTCGGCCAGGATCGCGATGGCCGCGTCCGCGACGAGGACCTCCCGCTGACTGCTCACCCCCACATCGTAGAGGCGCACTACGCTTGTAGTACGCTCACTACAGATGTAGTGACGAGGAGGCGGGCATGGCGCACGCGGTGGTGATCGGGGCGGGCATCGGCGGACTGACGGCGGCGCTCGCCCTCGCGCGGAAGGGCTGGTCGGTGACCGTCCTGGAACGGGCGGCGTCGATCGAGCCGGTGGGCGCCGGGCTGGCGGTCGCACCCAACGCGCTGCGGGCGCTCGACGTGATCGGGGCCGGGGACGAGGTCAGGAGGCTCGCCGCCATTCAGGGCCGCAGCGGCATCCGCGTGCCGGGCGGCGGCTGGCTGTCGTGGACCACGGCCGGGGACGCCGCCGCCCGATACGGCGACCCGATCGTGCTGCTCACCCGGTCGGTGCTGGTCGGCATCCTCGCCGGGCGCCTGCCACGGGGCGCCCTGCGGGTGAACACCCGCGTCGAGTCCGTCGAGCCCGCGACCGGCCGCGTCACCGTGGCGGGGACGAGGGAGACGATCGATGCCGACCTCGTCGTGGCGGCCGACGGGATCCGGTCCCGGACCCGCGAGGCCCTGTTCCCCGGGCATCCCGCTCCGGTCTACGCGGGCGTGACGAGCTGGCGGGCGATCGTGCCGCTTCCCGGTGTAACCGGCGCCTCGGAGACTGTGTTGGCCTCAGAGACCTGGGGCCCCGGGCTGGTCTTCGGGGTCATGCCGCTCGCCGGCGGTCAGGTCTACTGCTACGCCACCGCGAAGGTCCCCGCAGGCCTGCGGGCGGCGGACGAGAGGGACGAGCTGCTCCGGCTGTTCGGCCGCTGGCACGATCCGATCCCGGCGCTGCTGGAGGCCGCGGACCCGGCGGCCGTGCTCCGCCACGACATTCACTGCCTCGACACCCCGCTGCCCGCCTTCCACGCGGGCCGGGTCGCGCTGCTGGGCGACGCGGCGCATCCCATGACGCCCAACCTCGGACAGGGAGCCTGCCAGGCCATGGAGGACGCCGTCGTGCTCGCCGAGCGCGTCTCACCTGACGGCGATCCGGCCGCCGGCCTGGCCGTCTACAGCCGGGAACGGCTGGCGCGGACGACCCCGATCGTGCGGCGCTCGCGGGCCGTCGGCCGGCTCACCGCCTGGCACAACCCGGTGGCGGTGGCCCTGCGCGACGGCGCGATGCGCGCGGCGGGCGCACTCGGGCCGAACGTCGCTCTGCGACAGGGCGACCAGATCTTCACCTGGTCGCCCTGACGGCCGAGAGACGCGGCGAGGAGGTCAGGCCGCCTCGGACGCGCCCACCGGGGCACCTATCCTGTCCGGCCCCGCAGGTCCGGCGGCGGGTTTGGCATGGTCGGGTGCGAGCCGGCCCAGCGTGATCGTCCCGGCGATCAGCAGGCCGGCCGCGAGCAGTGCGGGGATCGCCTTGTCCAGGTCGGTGGGCAGCGACTCCCCGAGCAATACGGCTCCGGCGGTGACCGAGGTGATGGGATCGACGACCTGAACCCCCGCGTAGGCGATGCCGAAGTAGCCCACGGCGTACGACTTCTGCAGCAGCACCACGGCGCAGACCAGCAGCACCGGGATGGCCAGGGTGAACCAGTGGATCAGGCGGCCGAGGTCGCCTTCGAGCCCGCCGCCGACGACCCGGACGAACGTGGACACGGTCGCGGTCACCGCACCGGCTCCGATCGCCATCAGCAGCGCCTTCGCCGGGCCCCTCAGCCGGCGGGCCACGGTGAACGTGACGGCGACCACCAGGGCGATGCAGCCGATCAGCTCAAGGGCGTGCGCGTCGGACAGGACCGGGGTCACGTTGTGCGCCGGAACCAGCAGCATCAGGCCGAGCAGGCCCACCGCCACCGCGACCGACCCGGCGATCTCGGCCCGGCGCGGGCGTCTGCCGTGCAGCGTCGCGGCGAGCGGCACCGCGAAGACGAGGGTCGCCACGCTCACGGGCTGGACGACGACCAGCGGAGCCAGGCTGAGCGCCACCGCGTGCAGGGACGCCCCGGTGAAACCGATGACCCCGCCGATCCACCAGCGGGGCCTTCTGACGAGAGCGAGGGTGGCCCCCTCGCTCACCGCTTCGAACTGCTGCAGCGCTGCACCCAGGGCGTATCCCAGCGCGCCGACGAGGGCGATGGCCACTCCCACCCAGGTCATGCGCGCCCGCCGGTGTGTCGAGAAATCACCACGCAAGCTTAGTGGGACCCGGCACGCGCCACGGGAGCCTGCGACACAAGTAGGGCTTTCCGGGCAGGCCACCTTCCCGGAACGAGCGGTGTGTGCGGCTCAGTCGACGCCGCTGGACAGGGCGATGTCGATGACCCCGGTGTTCTCGGTCACCCAGGTGGCGGACAGGCCGCCCTCCTTCACCAGGGCCTCGCCGTTGACCTTGAGCACGCCGATCCGCTTGCCCGCGAGCGCGAGCTCGAGGACGTTCAGGTTCTCCGTCACCCAGGGAGCCGACAGACCACCCTCCTTGACGAATGCCGCCCCGCCTCCCCGGACGACCCCGATGCGGTCGCCGGCCAGGACGAGCTGCTTCACGACCGTGTTCTCGGTCACCCAGGTGGCGGACAGCCCGCCCTCCTTGACCAGCGCGACGCCGTCCGCCCGGACCACGCCGATGCGGTCGCCGGCCAGCGCGAGCTGCATGGCGCTGTCGTGCTCCAGGACCCAGGTGGCGGACAGGCCGCCCTCCTTCACCCACGCCCTGCCGTCGGCCGTCAGCACCCCGATCCGGTTACCCGACAGCGCGAGCTGCTTGACGCCGTCGTGCTCCAGGACCCAGTTCGTGGACAGGCCGCCCTCCTTCACCCACGCCCTGCCGTCGGCCGTCAGCACCCCGATCCGGTTACCCGACAGCGCGAGCTGCTTGACGCCGTCGTGCTCCAGGACCCAGTTCGTGGACAGGCCGCCCTCCTTCACCCAGGCGCGGCCGTCCCCGGTGAGGACGCCGATACGGTCGCCCGCGAGCGCGACCTGGACGACCCCGTCGTGCTCCAGCACCCAGCTCGCCGAAAGACCGCCCTCCTTGACCAGGGCGTCGCCCCCGGCCTTGAGCACGCCGATCCGGGGCAGGGCGACGGCCGCCTGCGCGGGCCCCCGTGCCTGCGACGGTGTACCCGACTGGGTACTCGGCTGGGCGCTCGCCGCGGTCGCGCCCAATCCGGCCGGCAGCAGGCCCGCCGCGCAGGCGAGTCCCGCCCCGAGGAGAACCAGGCCGGGACGGGTCGCCGATCGAGTCGTCATGAGTGCCTCCGCATCGCATCAGGCGGGCCCCCTGCCCGCCGAAATCGATCACGGAGAGACTAGATTCACTCACGCGATGTAATCACGCTTCCTGCATCGTCAGGAGAGTCAGCCACACTGTGCCCATCGAGGACCACCGAGGCCACTTCATGACCTCTCCGGACACACGCAGAAAAGGTGGCCCTCCGGGTCGGCGAGCACCACCCAGTCGCCCGGCTGGAACTCCGGCTTGGACGCCCCCAGCGCGATGTACTCCTCAACCGCCTTGGCCACGTCGGGCACCCGGAAGTCGAGGTGGAACTGCTTGTCCCCGCCCGGCCAGGAGGGCGCCTTCCGCTCGGGCACGCGCTGGAAGTAGATGCTCGTCGTGCCGTCGCCGATCCCGGCGTACTCGTCCTCGGCGTACTGCACGGCGAATCCGGTGATCTGAGAGTAGAACTCGGCGAGCTTCTTCGGCTCGGCGCAGTCGATGGTCACGGCGATGAGCTTGGCGATCGTTGTCATGCCGCCATCCTGCCGCCCGTACCTGTCAGGGAGTGTCAGGTACGCCCCACCACTGAAATCCTCACCGATAGTGGGACCATGAACCGGGCATGTGGAACCAGTCCGGCAGGCGAGTCGTTGGAGCGGGTGTGGCGCGGGTAGGTGCATGGATCAGGCGATTCCTGGACAAGCCGGGAAGTGTCGACCTGGCTCCCTTCCAGCGGATCGTGGCCGAGGCGGGCGAACTGGAGGGCGAGGTGGCCCGGCGGGCCGCCCTTCGCCCCGCGGAGGTCGATCCCGCGTGGGTCGGCTCCGCCGACTTCTGCGCCGCGATGCGGGAGGCCGCCCGCCGGGCGCTCGGCCAGCGGCCGTACGACGTGCAGCTCGTCGGCATGCTCGCCATGCTGGAGGGCAATGTCGTGCAGATGGCCACCGGCGAGGGCAAGACGCTCGTCGGCGCCCTGACGGCGGCCGGGTACGCGTTGCGCGGCGCCCGGGTCCACGCGGTCTCGGTGAACGACTACCTGGCCCGCCGTGACGCCGAGTGGATGGGACCGTTGTACGAGACGCTCGGCCTCACCGCCGGATGGATCGCCGAGACCTCCACCCCCGAGGATCGCCGGGCGGCGTACGCCTGCGACGTCACATACGGAGCCGTCAGCGAGCTGGGGTTCGACGTGCTGCGCGACCGCCTGGGCACGGACCCGGCAGAGCTGGTCGTGCCCGCCCCCGAGGTCGCGCTGGTGGACGAGGCCGACTCGGTCCTGGTGGACGAGGCCCGCGTGCCGCTCGTGCTGGCCGGCACGGCCGACCCGGGCACGGCGCTGCCCGAGATGGCGGCCCTCGTACGGCGGTTGTCGCGCGGCTACCACTACACGATCGACGAGGAGGGGCGCAGCGTCTTCCTCACCCCCAAGGGCACCGACACGGTCGAGAAGGCCCTCGGAATCGACCTCTACGAGCATCCCGGCGTGGTCACCCAGGTCAACCTCGCCCTGCACGCCCACGCGCTGCTCACCAGGGACGTCGACTACATCGTCAGGGACGGCAGGGTCCACCTGATCAACACCTCCCGCGGCCGGGTCGCGGTGCTGCAGCGCTGGCCGGACGGGCTCCAGGCGGCCGTGGAGGCCAAAGAGCACCTGCCGGCGTCGGAGACGGGCGAGATCCTCGACTCGATGACCGTGCAGAGCCTCATCCGCCGCTACCCGCGCGTGTGCGGCATGACCGGCACCGCGATCGCCGTGCACGAGCAGCTGCGGGAGTTCTACGACCTCAGCGTCGCGGTCATTCCGCCGAACAAGCCGTGCGTACGGGTGGACGAGCCCGACCGGATCTTCGCCACGCTGGAGGACAAGGAGCGGGCGCTGCTGGAGGAGATCGAGACCCGGCACGCCACCGGGCAGCCGGTCCTCGTCGGCACGCTCGACGTGGCCGAGTCCGAGCGCCTGGCCGAGGCCCTGCAAGCCAGGGGGCTGAGCGCGGCCGTGCTCAACGCGAAGAACGACGCCGAGGAGGCGCAGATCATCGCCAAGGCCGGCCGGCGCGGCGCGATCACGGTCTCCACACAGATGGCCGGTCGCGGCACCGACATCCGGCTCGGCGCCGGCGACCCCGACGAGGAGCAGGAGGTCGCCGGGCTCGGCGGGCTCTACGTCGTCGGCACCGGCAGGCACGAGAGCAGCAGGCTGGACGACCAGCTTCGGGGCCGGGCCGGACGGCAGGGCGACCCCGGCGGCTCGGTGTTCTTCGTCAGTGGCGAGGACACGCTCCTCACCGCGTACGCGCCGGACCAGTCGCTGCCCCCGGCCGGCCGCGACGGCGTCGTGACCGGCGCCGACGCCGCCGGGCTGGTGGCGCACGCCCAGCGCGTCGCCGAGGGCGTCAACCTGGAGATCCACCGCAACACCTGGCGCTACACGCGACTGCAGGAGCGCCAGCGGGCGGAGGTCCTGGAGCAGCGCGACCGCGTCCTGCACGGCGACGCCGGGGCGCGGGCCCTGGAGCGTGCCTGCCCGGAGCGCTACGGCGAGCTGTGCGAGACGGCGGGCGAGGAGACGGTCGAGCGGGCCGCCCGGCAGATCGTGCTGTATCACCTCGACCGCTGCTGGACCGAGCATCTCGGCTTCCTCGCCGACCTGCGCGAGGGCATCCACCTGCGGGCCCTCGGGCGGCTGAATCCGCTCGACGAGTTCAACCGCGAGGCCGTTCCGGCCTACCGGGCGATGCTCGACGAGGTCGAGCGGCGCGCCCGGGAGACCTTCGAGAAGGCCGACGTCACCCGCGACCTCGCGGAGCAGGGCCTGAAGCGGCCCACGGCCACCTGGACCTACCTGGTGCAGGACAACCCGTTCGGCTCGGAGTGGGACCGCGTGCTCAAGCGCGTGGCCGGAGCGCTCAAGGGCCGCAAACGGTAGACGTCCCCCGGCCCGGGAAGGCGGCCGTCTTCCTACCGCTTGCGGTGACGGCCTGGCTGGTGGGAGGCGCCGTGAGCGTGGGCGGGGCGGCTCAGCAGGGCCTTGGCGCCCACGGCGACGAGGGCGCACACGACGATCGCGACCGAGAAGGCGGGAACGGCGGCGTTTTCGAGCTGTCCGTCCACCGCCGACGCGGGAGTGAACGCCGGGGAGGCCGTCGTCTCGCCGGTCCTCGTCCCCTTCGCGGCTCCCTTCACGTCCCTCTCGACGGTCTTCGCGGGGGCCTTCGCGGGGGCCTTCGCCGCGGCGGGCGCGGGGGACGCGACGCTCCTCGCCCCTGCCGTACCGGAAAGGGGGGTCATCCCTACGGCGGCCGCCTCGGCCTGCGTGCCCGGTGCCGCGGTGGCGGCGGTGGTGGTGGCCGCTGCCTCGGCCTGCGCGGCCGCTGCGGTGGTGGCGGTGGCGGGTTCGGTGGTGGCGGCGGGAGCCACCGACGGGGAGGCCACGGAGGCGGGACTCTCCTCCGCCCCCGGCGTGGATGGCGTGGACGGCGTGGACGCGGGAGCCGGAGCGGCGTCCTGTGAAGCCGAGCCCTGTGATGCCGAGCCCTGTGAAGCCGAGTCCTGTGATGGGGCGGGATTCGCCGTGGGGCAGGGAGGCGGGGGCTCCGGGTGGTCCTTCACCCCGTAGGCGCCCGTCGAGAAGGGCTTGGGCGCGCCCGTCTTGCCGAGGCCCCTGCCCCACTGGGTGATCACGTACTGCACCGGGATGTGGCCGAGACCGCCCGCGTCCTCGACGGTGAGCGAGTGCTTGTTCCAGGTGCCGCCGGTGAGTTCGGCGAACGTCTTGCCGTCGAGGTCGAGCATGACCCCGCTGCTGGAGGGAACGCCGGGACCGCGGTCGCCGACGAAGAAGTCGGCCTTCTTCCCCTTGTAGACCACGTAGCCCTTGGTGCCCATCGGCCAGCTCGGGCTGGCGGCCAGGCCCTTCTGCATCGGCTCGCCAGACGCGGGGGCCCCGGTGTCGCCGTTGATGCCCGACCCGTCGTCCCAGAAGTACGACGCGGTCGTCTTGCCGGCGTGCAGGACGGTCTGGCCGTCGGCCGTCGGGCAGCCGACCTTCGGAATGGCGGGCGCGGTGGCCGCGTCCGGGATCGCCGCCTCGGGAACGGCCTCCCGCGGCTGCGGGTCCGTCGCGTCGTCCGCGTCCGGGAACCATCCGGTGGCGACGAGTGTGACGTCGGCGGGCATGTGCGGGGAGCCCGCCGGGGCGGGGCGGGCGGAGGCGTCCTGCCGGTGCGGAGGCACGGCGGTCGCGTGGTGCGTCTCGCCCTTCGCCGGGCTCGTCTGCTCCCGGAGGGCGTCGGTGTGGGGGTCCGCGTAGCTGGAAATGGGGGATCTCCTGACTGGTCACGGCTGGGTAACCGGACACTAAGCCAAGAACACCCCAAATCTCGACATCTCGGATGAAAACTTTACTTTCTGGACGAAATTCCCATGAAGTGGCAAAGTCTGGAGTGGACGCGCCCCCCTTCCCGGGGGGCTGGAGGGAAGGAGGGCACGCCACGTATCGGGATCAGGACGACAGCAGGCGAGCCCGCAGCCCGGCCCCGAAGGCGGTCGGGGTGCCGTTGTAGTCGCTGATCAGAGACGGGCCGGTGGAGCAGTCCCAGGCGTTCCAGGTCCAGCCGAGGTAGGACGCGCCCTTCGCGTCGAACCAGTTCACGACCTGGTCGATGAACCCGTGCGAGCAGGTGTTCTCACCGATCTCGCCGGCCACCAGCGGGACCTGGGCGGCCACGGGCGCGAGCCGGCTGTCCCAGCACGAGGTGCTGACGCAGGAGTTGAAGTTGTACACGTGCCACGCGGCGGCCAGGTTGTTCCGCGAGTCCGTGGGCTTGTACTGCAGCCACTGCGACAGGTCGTTGGAGTAGGCCAGGCCGCCCAGCATGATGATGTTGGTCGCGCCGGCGGCCCGCACCGCGTTCACCAGCGACTGGAAGCCCGCCACCTGGTAGGGGATGCCGGAGCAGGTGCCGCCGTCGCGCCAGCAGGCCCACCCCGAGGCGGCGCTGCCGGTCGCGCGCTCCGGGTAGGGCTCGTTGAACAGGTCGAACACGACCTCGTCGCGGCCCTTGAACGCGTTCGCCACCCCCGTCCAGAACTGCGGGGCGTACTGCGCGTCCGGCATCGGCTTCTGACAGGAGGCGTGGACGTCGGAGCAGCCCGAGGAGTTGCCGGTGTACTGGCCGTAGTTCCAGTGCATCTCGACGATCGGCGTGATGCCCTTGGCGACCAGCCGGTCGACGTACGCCTTGACCTCGCTCTGGTAGGCGGCGCCGCCGTACGAGGACGGGATGTTGCTCAGGCCGAGCCAGCACTCCTCGTTCAGCGGGACGCGGACAGCCCGGACGTTCCACGCCCTCATCGCGTCGATCGCCGCGTTGTCGACCGGGCCGTCCCAGATGCCGCGGCCCTGGACGCACATGAACTCGCCGCCCGACCGGTTGACCCCCAGCAGCCGGTACGGCGTGCCGGTCGCGGCGTTCACGATCCTGTTGCCCGACACCTTCAGCTTCGGCGCCGCCCCGGTCGACGGGCTGGGCGACGTCGAGGGCGACGAACTGGGCGACGAACTGGGCGAAGGGCTGGGCGAGGGGCTCGGTGAGCGGGAAGGCGAGGGCGACGGGGACTGGGGCGGCGTGCCGCCGTCGCAGGCGACGCCGTTCAGCGTGAAGCCGGCCGGCGCCGGGTTGCTCCCCGACCAGGCTCCGTTGAAGCCGATGCTCGTCGAGCCGCCGGCGGGCAGGGACTTGTTCCAGTCCATGGCCGTCGCGGTCACGGTGCCGCCCGACTGGCTCCAGGTGGCCGACCAGCCCTGGGTGACCTTCTGACCGCTGTGGGGAACGTGAACGTGAGCGTCCAGCCGTTGAGGGCGTCGCCCAGGTTCTGGATGCTCAGGTTGGCGGACATGCCGCCCTGCCACTCACTGGCCGTGTAGGCGACCTTGCACGCCACGGCGGCCTGGGCCGCCGGCGTGTTGCCCAGAGCGAGTCCGCCCGCGGCGATCAGCCCCAGTGCGGTGAGGATCGCGCCTCTCCGTCGCATGCTCCGTCCTTCCATGGAAGACCGGAGCGAAGCGTCGTGAACTAGACCGGTTAAGTCAACGGCGTCAGGGCAGCCGCCCCCGCTGAACTGGGCGTACGGGACGCGGACAGGTGAAATTTTCAGCCCGCCGGGAAAATCTGGCTCGCTGGATGGGCAGCAGCGCGTGTGACCGGCGAGTGGCGTGAACCGCGAGGGCTACGGCGTCAGCACGATCCTGCCGAACACCTCGCCGGCGTCCATCTTCCGATGCGCCGACACGGCTTCCTCCAACGGCAGCACCTCGTGCACCACCATGTGCAACTCGCCGCGACTCGCGGCCGCGAACTGCTCGGTCCTCACGGCACGCCGAGCGGGCCCGGCGACCGTGTCGGCGCTGAAGGTGGCGAACGACATCGACTTCCGGAACGCCGCCATCATCGTCGTGCCGAAATCCGCCGGCGGCTGGCCTCCGACCGCACCGACGACCACCAGGCGGCCGTTCGGATTGAGCTTGCCGAAGAAGGAAGGCAGGTCCGCGCCGGCGACGACGTCGATGATGACGTCGTATCCCGCGGGAGCGTCGGAGCCCCCCTCGCCGGAGCGGTCCAGCACGTGGGTCGCGCCGAGCGTGCGCAGGCGCTCGCCGCGCTCGGCCGACGACGTCGTGACCGCGACCGCGCCGGCGCCGTCACGGGCCGCGAGCTGGACCGTCATGATCCCGATGCTGCCGGCCGCGCCACGCACCAGCACCGACTCGCCGGGAGCGAAGTGGGCATGGGCAAGGCCGAAGTGGGCCACCACACCGGAGCTCCCGAGCGTCACCGCGTCGACGGAGGACAGGTTCGCGGGGAGGGGAAGGATCTCCTCGACCGGAGCGATCGCCTGTTCGACGTAGCCGCCGCCCACGCCGGTGAACGCCCACACCCGCTGCCCGATCCATGAGGTGTCGACGTCGTCGCCCACGGCGACCACGGTGCCCGCCACCTCGCTGCCGGGGATGAGGCCCTCCTCGAAACCGTAGGCGGCCAGAGCACCGCTTCGGATCACGACGTCCGCGCCGCCGACGCCGATCGCCTCGGTCGCGACCAGCACCTGCCCGGCGGTGGGAGCCGGGGCGGGAAGGTCGACGATGGCCAGGCCTTCGGGACTTCCGAACGCCTGAATTACCACTGCTTTCACGGGTCGTCACCACATTCTCGGATCGATCGGCACTGCCTTCGGACCGTAACGGACGCCGCCGTCCGCATGGCTGAAGTGAGAGCGATGACCGGCCGTTTGCCTCACATCCTGCGTTCCGACCCCTTGGACAACCGTGACCACTCCCGCGCGGGGCACGGCCGGCACCGGGGGAGCCGCGAGAGAACGCGAGAAGACACGACCCGGCCAGAACTAGGCTTGGTCGCCGCGCAGGACGGCGGCGGGGATCGGGATGGCCGGGAACGGGTTGTCCGGCAGGAGGATCAACCGGCGCGGCGCGGCCTGCTCCGCGGCGTCCAGATGCAGCAGGGCGGTCCCGATGCCGGCGGCTCCCACCATGTATCCGGTGTCGGCCGTGACCTCCCCAGGGCGCAGCCGCCGGTACGCCTGGTACCAGCGGAAGCCGGCCTCGTCGCCCGCGGTCGCGCGCCCGATCAGGTCCTTGGCGAGCGCGCGCGCGAAGTCGAGGTGCCGCTCGCGGCCCGTGGCCGCGTACAGGCCGACGAAGCATTCGATCAGCCCGGCCGTGCCGCAGCACAGGCAGGCCACGTCCCAGTGACCCGCGGGCCGGGACCCGGGCACCCCGCTCTGCACGATCCCGTGCGCGAGCCGTTCCACCCAGTCGAGATCGCCCGGGTCGCCGGTCACCCGGTGCAGCTCGAAGAACATCCGGGCGACCCCCGCGGACCCCGAGCAGAAGCCGAGGTAGTGGAGCCGGCGCCCCTGCGGGAGGTGATGCGGCACGAGCGCGCACCTATCGGTGACCACGCTGACCGTCCGGACGAAGTCGGCGCCCCGGCGGGCCGCCGCGAGGAACCGCTCGTCGCGGGTCACGCCGTACAGGCGGGCGAGCAGGAACGCCGTGCCCGCCGTGCCGGACAGGAATCCGGGGGTGACGGCGTCCACCGGCAGGTCGGGACAGGCGTCGCCGCCGAAGCGGTGCCCGGGGACGGCGAGGCCGGCGATGCGCCTGCCCGCCTCGATCGCCACCTCCTCGTACTCGGGGACGCCGAGGATGCCCGCCGCGTGCAGCAGGGCGAGCACGATCCCCCCGTCGCCGCGCTGCGCCGGGTCCCCCGTCCAGCCGACGCCGTCGCCGAACGAGCGGGCGTCGCGGGCGAGACGGGCGGCGGCGGCGCGGGCCGCCCCGAAGACCTCCTCGTCGCCCGTCGCCCATCCGGTCTCCGCCAGCGCGAAGAGCACACCGGCGAGCCCGTGGTAGAAGGTCGGGTCGCGCCGCTCGCGCCAGACGACGGCGAGCCGGCGGGCCCCCGCGAGCGCGTCCTCCAGGTACGCCTCGTGGCCGGTCGCCGCGGCGAGCTCGAGGAAGAACAGCACGACACCGGCCGCGCCGGAGTAGAGGGACGCGTCGTCACCGGCCGCGGCGGACCGCCCCCGGGGATCGGGGTTGGCCCGCCATCGCCGTCCCAGGTCGTCGTCGACCGCCGCCGACCGCACCCAGCGCGCGGCCGTGACGGCGGCGGTGACAGGGGTCTCACGGGGCCAGGCGCTCATCACCCCAGTCTCCCACAAAGCTGGTAGGAAATTAAGGCTATAACTCTTCCACTCCGCAGCCTACGGGCAGTGGCGCACCGATCACACCGTCGGCGCGGAAACGTTCGGGTGACGTGCGACGGCAACCGGGGATCCGGGCGGCCGGGACGGGAGGACGAGCAGCGTCCTCGCGTGGGTGATCGCGGCCGGCGTGTCCGGGAAGACGAGCCCGTCGCGGCGCAGATGCCCGGCCACCCCGAGCCGGCTGAGGACCTCGTCGTGACCCGGCCGGATTCCCGACAGCAGCACGGTGATCCCCCTGCCCTCCAGCCGCGTGATCACGTCGCCGAGAACGCCCGCGCCGGTGGCGTCGATCGTGGACACGCGCGACATGCGCAGGATGACCACCCGCACGTCGGCGACCTCCGACAACTCCAGCAGGAAGCGGTGGGCCGCGCCGAAGAACAGCGGCCCGTCGAACCGGTAGGCCACGATGTGCTCGGTCAGCAGGCGCCGTTCCTCGTCGCCGTGGTCGCCGGTCTCCAGCGGGACCTGCTCGATCTGGGCGCTGCGCGCGACGGCCCGCAGGGCGAGCACGACCGCGACGCCGACGCCGGTCGCGACCGCGGTGACGAGGTCGAAGACGACGGTCACGGCGAAGGTGAGGACCATGACCGCGGCGTCGCCCCGGGTGGACCTGGCGATGGCGCGCAGGGAGCCGACCTCGACCATGCGGACCGTCGTGGCCAGCAGCACCCCGGCCAGCGCGGCGAGTGGGATGCGCCCGACGAGGCCGCCCGCGCTGAACACGATGACGGCCAGCACGACGGCGTGCGTGAGGGAGGCCAGGCGCGAGCGGGCGCCCGACCGCACGTTGACCGCCGTACGAGCGATCGCGGCGGTGGCGGGGATGCCGCCGAACAGCGGGGAGACGACGTTCGCCAGGCCCTGCCCGAACAGCTCGCGGTCGGGGTCGTGCCGCTCCCCCACGCTCATCCCGTCGGCGACCGAGGCGCACAACAGGCTCTCCAGCGCGCCGAGGGCGGCCACGGCGAAGGCCGCCGGAAGCAGCGCGGTGATGGCGCCGGGGTCGAGGAAGGGGTCGAGGAAACCCGCCGACGGCGCGGGCAGCCCGGCAGGCAAAGTCCCGATGCGGGCGACGTCCAGTCCGCCGATCTCGGCCACGACCGTGGCGGCCACGACCGTGAGGAAGGAGAACGGCACCGCGGGCCGCCACCGCGCCCCCAGCAGCATGACCCCGGCGACCGCGAGCGCCATCGCGACCGGCGCCGGGCGCGGATCGCGGGCGAAGTTCGCGAGCGCGTCGCCCGCCGCCTGCCACACCCGCTCCCCCCGGCCGGTCACCCCGAGCGCCGCGGGCACCTGCTGGAGCGCGATCACGACGGCGATGCCCGCGGTGAAGCCCTCGATCACCGGTGCCGGCATGTAACGGGCGTACCTGCCGACGCGGGCCAGCGCGAGCACGACGAGCACGAGTCCGGCGAGCAGGCCGACCGCGAGCACTCCGCCCGGGCCGTGACCGTGCACGATCGGGACGAGGACGACGGTCATGGCGCCCGTCGGGCCCGACACCTGGAGGTTGCTGCCGCCGAAGACGGCGGCGACCGCGCCCGCGACGACCGCGGTCGCGAGGCCGGCCTGCGCGCCCAGCCCGGAGCCGACCCCGAAGGCGAGCGCGAGCGGCAGGGCCACCACGGCGACCGTGAGCCCGGCGATCAGGTCGCGGCCGGGGCTGCGACGGGCCGGCCGCCAATCGGCGGGCGAGGGAAGCAGCCGCGCGACCCGCCCGTACAACCGCCTGGCCGTGCCGGTCACTCGGCCGCCTCCGCCTGGAGCTCGGCCAGCAGCTCACCCTGGCCGGTGATCATCTCGGTGAGGATCCGCCGGGCCGCCGCGAGCAGGTCCACGACGTCGGGGGTGGCCAGCGAGTAGACCACCGTGCCGCCCTCCCTGACCGCACTCACCAGGCCGGTACGGCGCAGCACGGCGAGCTGCTGGGACAGGTTCGACGCCTCCACCTCGATCTCGCCCAGCAGTTCGCGGACCGGGCGGGGGCCGTCCCGCAGGAGTTCGAGCACGCGGATGCGCACCGGATGTCCCAGGGTGCGGAAGAAGTCGGCCTTGGCCTGGTAGAGCGGGACGGGCATCGGGCTCACTCCGCCCCTCCCGCCGCCTCCGGGCCGATCCCGTGGTCGGCGGCCAGGCGGTTCAGGTTGTCCAGTCGACCCAAGGCGATCTGGATGCCGTGCTCGTCGCCGCTCTCCCGCGCCCGCCGCAGTTCCTCGCGCGCCTCCGCGAGCCGGGCACGCAGCTCCGCCGTGAACTCGTGCATGTCGTCCTCTCCTTCGTCGGCGAGGCCCAGCATATTCACAATATGAAGAATTCTTCAATTCAGCAGCACCGCAGTCCACTCGGCCCACTCGGGGAGGCGGAGGGGCTCAGGCGGGGAACGGCGCGAAGGAACGGTGATCGCGCCGCAGCGGATGGCCCTCGGGGACCTCGACCAGCACGATCGGCAGGCCGTCGGGGTCCTCGATCCACATCTCCACCAGCCCCCACGGTTCCAGCCGGGGCGGCCTGGACACCCGTACGCCGGCCTCCAGCAGCCGGTCGTACTCCTTCTGGACGTCGCGAACCTGCAACCAGATCGCCGTGCCCTCCTGTCCGGCGCCGGAGCCGTGCGGGGAGATCTCGAGGAGCCCCTGCCCCAGGAAGAACACCACCCCGGGGTCCTCGGCCGGCCCGAATTCCCGGCTGACGGCCAGGCCCAGGACGTCACGGTAGAAACGGCGGCTCTCGACACCGTCGGCCGGTCGCAGGAGTATGCGGCTGCTCAGCACTTCCACGTGACGGTCGTGCCCATCTGGGGCATGCGGTTAAGGATGGATTACGGCAAGCGGCGGCCAAGCCTTCCGGGCCCTTCGTCCCTCCGGCGGACGACGGACGGCCCTGCCGCCACGAGGGGTACCGGACGTTAGTGTGCCGACGGCCCATGAGATCACTGTGGAGGTCCGCATGACTGAAGACACCGCACCCGCGGGCATGCCGCGCCTGGACAAGCTCGACCGCGAGGAGTGCCTGCGGCTGATCTCGCCCGGCGGGGTGGGCAGGATCGCCTTCAACAACCCCAGCGGGCCGGTGATCCTGCCGGTCAACTACACGGTCGAGCAGGGCGCCGTGCTGTTCCGGACGGCACTCGGCGGCCCGATGGACGCCGATTTGCGCACCGGGGTCGAGGGGGCCGATTTCATGGTGGCCTTCGAGGTCGACCACATCGACGAGAGCACCCGGGAAGGCTGGAGCGTGCTCGTCCGCGGCGGGGCGCACCACGTGACCGGCGACGTGAACAAGAAGGTCGAGACGTGGGCGGGCGGCGAGCGGGAGCTCTACATCCGGATCGTGCCCGTCGAGATCAGCGGCCGGCGCATCCAGCACGGATAGCCGGGTCATGGACGCCTGGGTCGTGGCCCGGCCGGGGCCCGTCTCGACGCGGCCGCTGGAGCGGTCCGCGCTGCCGGATCCCGTGCCCGGGCCCGGGGAACTGCTGGTCCGCGTCGAGGCGTGCGCGGTCTGCCGCACCGACCTGCATCTCGCCGAGGGCGACCTCCCCCCGAGACGCCCTCGTACGGTGCCCGGCCACGAGGTCGTGGGACGGGTGGCGGGGCTCGGCCCGGACACGGCGGGGCCGCCGCCCGGCGCCCGCGTGGGGGTGGCCTGGCTGCGCTCGACCTGCGGCCGGTGCCGCTACTGCCTGCGCGGCGCGGAGAACCTGTGCCCCGCGTCCGCCTACACCGGCTGGGACGCCGACGGCGGGTACGCGGAGCTGCTGACCGCCCCCGCGGCGTACGTCTACCCGCTGCCGGAGGACCCCCCGGCGGAGACGCTCGCGCCGCTGCTGTGCGCGGGGATCATCGGATACCGCGCGCTGGTCCGCGCCGGCCTGCCCCCGGGCGGGCGGCTGGGGATCTACGGTTTCGGCGCGTCCGCGCACCTGACCGCCCAGATCGCGATCGCCGAGGGCGCGACCGTGCACGTGATGACGAGGTCGGCGGCGGCGAGGGAGCTCGCGCTCCGGCTGGGCGCGGCCTCCGCCGCGGGCAGCGCCGACCCGCCGCCCGAGCCCCTGGACGCGGCCATCCTGTTCGCCCCGGTGGGCGACCTCGTGCCGGTCGCGCTGGCCGCGCTCGACCGGGGCGGCACGCTCTCCGTGGCGGGGATCCACCTCACCGACATCCCGGTGCTGAACTACCGGCGCCACCTGTTCCAGGAGCGGACGCTGCGCAGCGTCACGGCCAACACCCGCGCCGACGGGCACGAGTTCCTGGGGCTCGCGGCCCGCCACCACCCGCGGGTCGCGACGACGCCCTACTCCTTCGACGCCGCCGACCGGGCCCTGGCCGACCTGGCCGCCGACCGCGTCGAGGGGGCGGCCGTCCTGCTCATGGACCGGTGACGGGCGGCACCGGCTCCAGGCGGAACAGGCCGCCCTTCACGTCCGTGGGGCCGCCGGCCGGTCGCGCCGTCCTCCCGGCGAGCGCCATCAGCACGTCGGTGGTGGTGACCAGGCCCCGAAGAACGTCGTCAGGCCCGAGCACGGGGACCGCGCCGCAGTCGGCGTCGGTCATCAGCGCGGCGATCTCGCGGAGCGGGGCGTCCGGGGCGACGCGGGGACAGCACCGCCCCCGCACGAGCGTGCGCACCGCCGCCAGGGACTGCTCGGCGGGGCCGCCCGACCAGTGCGCGGCGACGTCCTCACGCGTGAGCACGCCGACGAGCCGCGAGCAGGCGTCCACGACCGGGAGGTGGTGGACGCCTGCCCGCCACATCAGTTCCCAGGCCATGAGCGGCGACTCCTCCGGCTCCACCGTGACGAGCGTCCGGCTCATCACCTCTGACGCGGTCATGGTCTCGACGCTCATCGAACTTTCCCGCCTTCCGCCGGGCCGGTCCCCGGGGGCGCGCCCGCGGAGACGTCCCGGCCCACGTCGTCCGTCTCGTACGTCATGGAGGACTCGACGTCCACCACCCCGTCCACCCGCCAGACCTCTCCGATCAGAGCGCAGAGCTGGGACCGCCGTTCCACTCCGCCGTCGAGGTGGACGACCCCGCCCTCAATCCGTACGGCGCAGTCCCGGGAGTGGCGGGCCACCACCTCCAGGACGTCGTCGCGAAGGTCCTCGGCGGGCCGGCAGAACGCCCTGATGAGGTCGGACTGTTTGACCACTCCGGTGATCCGCCCGGTCTGCCCGTCCACCACCGGCAGATCCTTGATCCTGTTGCGGTGCATCAGCATGGCCGCCCGCCTCAGCGGGGTGTCCTCGGTGACCGTGATCGCGGGGCTGCTCATGATCTCGGAGACGGTGCGGCCGTGCGCTTTCCTGCGCTCCCTGTGCCGGGACGGCCCCTCGAAGAGCAGATCGCCGAGCCGCCTGTCCAGGTCCTTGAGCAGCAGGTCCTCGTCGCTCACCATGCCGACCACCCGCCTGTCGGCGTCGACGACGGGGACGGCCCCGACATGGAACCGGCACATCGCGGTGACCACGTCGGTGAACGAGGCAGTCGCCTCGACGGCCACCACGAACCTGTTCATGACGTCGCGGACGGTCATCGGCATGACACCCTCCCTCGTTCTCCCCAGCCTTGGCCACAAGCGGCGGCGGGGCGACCGGCGAACGTCCCCCTACCGTGGGACCTATGTCCCGGGGGTCCCATTAAGCGAATATCCGCCAGTACCTTGTGTGTTGTGCAGAATGCCGCGATCCTCACCGTCGACGACGACCCTTCCGTCTCCCGGGCTGTGGCTCGTGACGTACGCCGCCGATATGGCGACCGTTACCGGGTGATCCGAGCCGAGTCCGGCCCCAGCGCGCTCGAGGCGCTGCGTGAGATCAAGCTGCGCGGCGAGCAGGTCGCCGTCATCCTGGCCGACTACAGGATGCCCCAGATGAACGGCCTCGAATTCCTCGAGGCGGCCATGGACGTCTTCCCGCTGGCGCGCAGGGTGCTGCTGACCGCCTACGCGGACACCGACGCGGCCATCAACGCGATCAACATCGTCGACCTCGACCACTACCTGCTCAAGCCGTGGAACCCGCCGGAAGAGAAGCTCTACCCGGTGCTTGACGCGCTGCTCGACGCCTGGCTCGCCACCCCCGCCGTGACGATGCCCGAGACCAAGATCGTGGGTCATCGCTGGTCCGCGCACTCGTTCACGGTGCGCGACTTCCTGGCCCGCAACCTCGTGCCGTACCGCTGGCTGCGGGCCGACGAGGCCGAGGGCGTGCGCCTGCTGACCGCCGCCGGGATGAGCGAGACGGACGTGCCGGTGGTGATCACCACGGACGGCAAGGCCCTGGCGCGGCCCACGGAGGCCGACCTCGCCGCGCATGTCGGCATGGCCACCACCCCGGCCGCGGATCTGTACGACCTCGCCGTGATCGGCGCGGGCCCCGCGGGTCTCGGCGCCGCGGTGTACGGCGCGTCCGAGGGGCTGCGCACCCTGCTCGTGGAGCAGCGCGCCACCGGCGGCCAGGCCGGGCAGAGCAGCCGCATCGAGAACTACCTCGGCTTCCCCGACGGCGTGTCCGGCGCCCAGCTCACCGACCGCGCCCGCAGGCAGGCGCTCAAGTTCAACACCGAACTGCTCACCACCCGGGAGGTCGTCGGCCTCGAACGCAGCGGTTCGGCCACGGTGCTGCGCTTCGTCGACGGCACCGCCGTGACGGCGCACACCATCGTGCTGGCGACCGGCGTGTCGTACCGGCTGCTGGACGCGCCCGGCCTGGCCGAGTTCACCGGCCGCGGCGTCTTCTACGGCGCGGCCGCGACCGAGGCCCCGAGCTGCGCCGGAGAAGAGGTCTACATCGTGGGCGGGGCGAACTCGGCCGGCCAGGCGGCGGTGTACTTCTCCCGGTTCGCCAGCAAAGTGCACATCCTCATCCGGGGTGATGACCTCACCCGGTCGATGTCGCGTTATCTGATCGACCAGATCGAGGCCATCGCGTCGATCGAGGTCCACCCGCGCACGCAGGTGGTCGGCGGCCAGGGCCGCGACCACCTCGAGCGCCTGACGCTGTGCGACGGGCGGACCGGCCGGACGACGACCGTGCCGGCGTCGTGGCTGTTCGTCTTCATCGGGGCGGAACCGCGCACCGACTGGCTCGGCGACGTGGTCGCCCGCGACGCGAGCGGCTACGTGCTGACCGGCTCCGACCTGCTCGCGGACGGCAACCGCCCGGCAGGGTGGACGCCGTCCAGGGACCCCTATCACCTGGAGTCGAGCATGCCCGGCGTCTTCGCGGCGGGCGACGTACGGGCCGGGTCGGTCAAGCGCGTCGCCTCGGCCGTGGGCGAGGGCGCGATGGCGGTCTCGCTCGTGCACCGTTACCTGGAGGCCAGATGACCGACCATCCGAGTGAGCCGACCCTGTCACCCGACGAACTGCGCACGCTCTTCCTGTTCGAGTCGCTGGACGACGCGCAGCTCGTCCGGCTGTCGGAGGCGGGCCGGGTGGAGCAGCGGCTCGCCGGCACCCTCGTCTACCAGGAGGGCGATCCCGCGACCTGCTTCTTCGTGCTGCTGAGCGGCACGGTCGCGATGAGCAGGCGGGTGCAGGGCGACGAGGTCGAGGTGAGCCGCACCGGCCAGCGCGGCGTGTACGGCGGCGCCACCCAGGCGTACATCACCGGTGAGTTCTCCCAGCTCTACCTGAACACGCTCACCGCGCTCACCGACGCCGAGTTCTTCGTTCTGCCGGCCGAGGTGATCGGTGCCTGCGTGCGCGAGTGGTTCCCGATGGCGATGCACCTGCTGGAGGGGTTGTTCCTCGGCATGCGCGCCACCCAGACGATCGTCGGCGAGCGGGAGCGGCTGCTCGCGCTCGGCTCGCTGTCGGCCGGCCTGACGCACGAGCTGAACAACCCGGCGGCCGCCGCCGTACGGGCGACGTCGGCGCTGCGCGAGCGGGTGGCGGGCATGCGGCACAAGCTCGCCATGATCGCCGACGGGCGGCTGGACGGCAGTCAGCTGCACGACCTGGTGGAGCTGCAGGAGGACGCGGTCAAGCGGTCGGCCTCCGCCCCCGACCTCACGCCGCTGACGCGCTCCGACGCCGAGGACGCGGTCGCCGACTGGCTGGACGACCACGACATCGTCGGCGGCTGGGACCTGGCGGCGACGCTGGTGGCCGGCGGCCTCGACGCGGCCTGGCTCGACCAGATCGCCGGGGCGGTGGGCGAGGAGAACCTGGAGGCCGCGGTCCGGTGGCTCACCTACACGGTGGACACCGAGCTGCTGATGTGCGAGATCGACGACACGGTCAACCGGATCTCCGGCCTGGTCGCGGCCGCCAAGCAGTACTCCCAGCTCGACCGCGCCCCGCACCAGACGGTCGACGTGCACGACCTGCTCGACGCCACGCTGACCATGCTGCACGGCAAGATCCCCGAGGGCGTGTGCACGGTCAAGGAGTACGACCGGTCGCTGCCGCCCATCCCGGCGTACGCCGCGGAGCTGAACCAGGTGTGGACCAACCTCATCGACAACGCGCTCGGCGCGATGGACGGCACGGGCACGCTGACCCTCCGCACGCGGCGGAAGGACGGCCACCTGATCGTCGAGGTCGGCGACACCGGTCCCGGCATCCCGCCCGAGATCCGGCCCCGCATCTTCGAGCCGTTCTTCACCACCAAGCCCGTCGGCGAGGGCACCGGCCTGGGCCTGGACATCTCCTACCGGATCGTGGTCAACAAGCACCACGGGGACATCCGGGTGGAGTCGGCGCCCGGGGACACCCGGTTCCGGGTCTACCTGCCCCTCGTGCAGGCGCCCCGAGAGGACCGGCCGTAGGGAACCCGGCGGGGACAGACGCACGGGCCGGTGGCCGTACAGTGAGGGCGTGGGCATGGTCAGCACCGTGGGTCTCGTCCTGCATCCGCAACGCGACTCCAAGGAGGCGATCGACACGATCGTCGAGTGGGCGCGCAAGCGGGACTGCACGGTGCTCGGGCTGCCCGACGAGGTCGGGCGCATCGACTGCAGCGCGGTCGCGGTGGACGCCCCGGCCCTGGTGAGACGGTCCGACCTCCTCGTCAGCCTCGGCGGCGACGGCACCATGCTGCGCACGATGCGCCTGATCGCCGGGCGGCCGACCCCCGTCCTCGGCGTCAACCTGGGACGGCTCGGCTTCCTCGCCGAGATCGACGTGGACGAGCTAGCGCCCGCGTTGTCCGCGATCGACGAGCACAGATACACGGTCGAGCCACGGATGGCGGTCCGCGCGACCAGCCACGACGGCCGGATGGTGACCGCGTTCAACGACATCGCCCTCGTCCGCATCCCCGGCGACGGGCTCGCGGCCGTCTCCGTCTCGGTCTACGGCGAGCCGTTCGTGCGGTACGCCGCCGACGCCGTGATCGTCTCCACCTCCACCGGGTCCACCGCGTACAGCTTCTCGGCCGGCGGCCCGATCGTCTCCCCCACCGTCGAGGGCTTCCTCGTCGTCCCCGCCGCCGCCCACTCGGCGTTCAACCGGGCGCTGGTCCTGTCGGCCGACGAGGAGGTGACGCTCGACGTGCTCCCCACCAGCGGACAGCTCGCGCTGGAGGTCGACGGCACCATCGGCGGCCACCTGTGCCCAGGCGACCGGCTCACCGTGACCGCGTTGCGCGCCGCCGCCCGCGTGGTGCGGCTCGGGACGACCACCTTCTACGAGCGGGCCCGGCGCAAGCTCCGCGTGAACGGCAGCGCCGAGATCGACTGAGCCGGCCTCAAGGGCCGATCAGGGGGACGGCGTGGGCGCCCACAGTCCCGTCGCGGTCCCGTCGCGCAGGTGCCCGCGGTAGGTGACCACCTTGTCGTGGATGACCGCGAGGCTCGCGTCGAGCTCGGCGATCCGTGCCCTGACGGTGCGCTCGTGCTCCTCAAGCAAAGCGAGGCGCTCGTGCTCGTTGCCCGGCCCCGACCGTACGAGCTCGGCGAACCTGCGCAGGGTGGCGATGGACATGCCGGAGTCGCGCAGCCGGTTGCACAGGACCAGCCACTGCACGTCCGCCGGGTCGTACACCCGCTGCCTTCCGGCCGATCGGGGGATCGGGCGGAGGAAGAGCCCCTCGCGTTCGAAGAACCGCAGCGCGTGCACGCTCAGCCCGGTCGCCTCCGAGACCTGCCCGATGGACAGAGCTTCCGTACGCCTGGTCATGCGGCGGATCGTACAGCTTGACCTGGAGCACACTCTAGTTTCTACCGTCCTTCTCATGACGACACAGCACAGGATCGGCAGTGGTTTCGGTGCCCGCAGCACCGCGCGCGAGGTGCTCGCGGGCATCGATCTGTCCGGGCGGACGGCCCTGGTCACCGGGGGGTACTCCGGGCTCGGCCTGGAGACGACGCGGGCGCTGAGCACGGCGGGGGCTCAGGTGATCGTCCCCGCGCGCAGGCCGGCGGCGGCGAAGGAGGCGCTGCGCGACATCCCGGGCACGGAGACCCGCGAGCTCGACCTGGCGGACCTGCACAGCGTGCGCGTGTTCGCGGAAACGCTCGTCGAGACCGGCAGGACCATCGACATCCTCGTCGCCAACGCCGGCGTCATGGCCTGCCCGGAGACCCGCGTCGGCCCCGGGTGGGAGGCCCAGTTCGCGGTCAACCACCTCGGTCACTTCGCCCTCGTGAACCGCCTCCGCCCCGCCCTGGCCGGCGGAGGATCGCGGGTGGTGTCGGTGTCCTCCGCCGGCCACTTCGCGACCGGGATCCGATGGAACGACATCCACTTCCGCGACGGGTACGACAGGTGGCTGGCCTACGGCCAGTCGAAGACGGCGAACATCCTGTTCGCCGTGCGCCTCGACGCGCTCGGGGCCGCCGCCGGCGTACGGGCCTTCTCCCTGCATCCGGGCGAGATTCTCACTCCCCTCCAGCGGCACATCCCCCGCGAGGAGCAGATCGCCCTCGGCTGGATCTCTCCGGACGGCACGGCGGCGGAGGGCTTCAAGACTCCGGAGCAGGGCGCGGCCACGACGGTCTGGGCGGCGACCTCTCCCATGCTCGCGGATCGGGGCGGGGTCTACTGCCAGGACTGCGACGTCGCCGAGCTCGCCACGGGCGACGACATGGACACCGGAGGGGTCAAGCCGTGGGCGATCGACCCCGGGGAGGCGTCGCGGCTCTGGGATCTGTCGTCCGAGCTCACCGGCGTCGACGCGTTCTCCTGACACGGACAGCCTCCTGACACGGACAGCCTCCTGACGCGGCCGGCCGGGGCGGCGCGTGCGCGCCGGCCCCGGGGACCGCGTCCGTGTGGCCTACAGCAGGTTCTCGATCTCGGCCAGTTCCCCTGCGGTGAGCGGGGGCGCGTCGAGGGCCGCGATGTTCTGTTCGAGCTGCCCGACCGAGCTCGCCCCGATCAGCACGGACGTGACCCGCGGGTCGCGCAGGATCCACGACAGGGCGAGCTGGGCGAGCGACTGGCCGCGCTCCTGTGCGATCTTGTTGAGCCCGCGCAGGGTCTCCAGCAGTTCGGGGGTGAGCCGGTCGCGCGTGAGGAAATGGCCGATCGCCATCCGGGAGTCGGCCGGCACGTCGCCGTCGAGGTAGCGCCCGGTGAGCAGGCCCTGCGCCAGCGGCGAGTACGCGATGCAGCCCGCTCCTGCCTGCTCCAGCGTGTCGAGCAGCCCGTCCTCCACCCAGCGGTCGAGCATGGAGTAGCGCGGCTGGTGGATCAGGAGCGGGGTGCCCAGCTCGCGCAGCACGGCGGCGGCCCGCTCGGTCTGCTCGGCGGAGTAGTTGGAGATGCCCACGTAGAGCGCCTTGCCGGAGCGCACCGCCGTGTCGAGGGCGCCCATGGTCTCCTCGATCGGGGTGTCCGGGTCGGGCCGGTGGGAGTAGAAGACGTCGACGTAGTCGAGGCCCATCCGGCTCAGCGACCGGTCGAGGCTGGCCAGCAGATACTTGCGCGACCCCCACTCGCCGTACGGCCCGGGCCACATGTCGTAGCCCGCCTTCGTCGAGATGAACAACTCGTCCCGGTAGGGCCGGAAGTCCGCGGCCAGGTGACGGCCGAAGTTCTCCTCCGCGGAGCCGTACGGGGGGCCGTAGTTGTTGGCCAGGTCGAAGTGGGTGACGCCGAGGTCGAAGGCCCGGCGCAGAACGGCGCGCTGCACGTCGAACGGGTGCCCGTCGCCGAAGTTGTGCCACAGGCCGAGGGAGATCTCGGGAAGCAGCACCCCGCTCCTCCCGCTGCGCCGGTACCGCATGTCGTCGTACCGGGTGGGGACGGGGGCGTAAGGGTTCGGGATCATCCGTGACCTTTCTTCGTGCGGCCGTGGCCCGTGCTTAGCCGGGGCCTTGCTCCAGGACTACCAGGAAACCGCACGTGTCAACGGCCCGGCAGGTGGGGCGACACCCCGAACCCGGACCGGCGGGGCCGGCCTGTCGCCGCCCCTCAGCGCACGCCTCTGGGGCGGAACTGAACGCTGATGCGGGCGCCGGCCACGGTGGCGGACTTCGGGATCGCGTGCTCCCAGGTGCGCTGGCAGCTCCCGCCCATGACGATGAGGTCGCCGTGGCCCAGCTCGTGCCGCACCGTCGGGCCGCCCCCGCCGCGCGGACGCAGCAGCAGCGGGCGCGGCGTGCCGACCGACACGATCGCGACCATGGTGTCCTGCGTGCTGCCGCGCCCGATCGTGTCACCGTGCCAGGCCACGCTGTCCCGGCCGTCCCGGTAGAGGCACATCCCGGCCGTGCGGAACGGCTCGCCGAGCTCCTCCTCGTAGTGGGCGTCGAGCGCGTCCCGCGCCTGGACCAGCACCGGGTCGGGAAGCTCCTCGTCCTCCTCGTAGAACTTCAGCAGACGGGGCACGTCCACGACCCGGTCGTACATGTGCCTGCGCTCGGCGTGCCACGGCACCACCTCGAGAAGGCGTTCGAAGAGCGCGTCGGCCCCCTCGATCCAGTGCGGCCTGACGTCGATCCAGGCGCCCCGGTCGAGCGGGGTGCGCCGCACCGACGAGCCGAGCGGGCCGACGTGAACATCCTCGTCCCAGTCGAGGAGCGAAGCCTGGAAAGTCCTCATGCCCACCAGCATATTCAAACACGCATTCGATCATGCCGGTGCCGGGCACGCCCGTGCTCGCCACGATGATTCAGGGGCCGTCCAGCAAACGGACCTGGCAGTGCAGCTCGGCGCCGACCCGGTCGAGCAGGACGGCGAAGCCCGCACGCGTGGCCGGCCGGAACCCGAGGAAGAACCGGTTGGCCAGGGGCACCCCCCAGCGCATGCGCTCGGCCACGTTGCGGACCCGGTGCATCAGCAGGGTGCCGGCGGGATCGGGCGCGAGGCGATACTCGCCCCGCCACCACCAGCCGCCCTGCGCGGCCAGCCGGTCCGGGCCCACCTCGACCGTCATCGCGTGGCCGGGCGCGGCCAGAACGAAGCGGTCCGGCCCGCCCGTGAGCGTTCCGCCGTGGTCGGCGAACGGGAAGCAGTTGTCGCGTCCCACCGGCCCCGGCCGTACGCGCAGGAGCAGGCCGGCCACACGCTCGACCGGCGCCTCGACGACGCCGCGCACCTCGCACAGGAGGGTCCCCGCGGACGTCACGGCGCGCCGATCCGCGTGTTCTGGAACGACGCGAAGCGCTGGGCCCCCTTCAGCGGGCCCTCGAACAACGCCCGGTGGCTGTCCTCGATGGCCCGGCGGCCCTCCATGTGAAGGCCGAAGAACGTCACATAGTCGGCGTCCTCGGTGAACAGCCCGGCGAACGCGGCGGCGTCTCCGTCGTTCCAGGCTGCGGTCAGCGCGTCCAGCAGTCGGCGGATGTCGTCGGACATGGTGGCGGCTCCTCTCGGGTGACCGCGAAGCCGCCTATCCTTCGAGTGCGAGTCCTGATCGGCCGCTTCGCGGTGGTCGGGTCCGGCGCCGGCCGGATGTTGACGCATCCGGCCGGCGCGTCACTGTCGGTCGAGCTGTCCGGCGTTCGAGTCGGCACTCCAGGCGATCCGGCCGGACCGGATCTCCGCGAGGGTCCTGCGGACCCACTCGAGTTCCGCGGCCTTCATCGCCCGGTCGTACTCCACTTCGAGGACCAGCACGCGCGGCAGACCGGAACCGGCCAGCCCCTCGATGTGCGCGTCGGCGGAGACGATCGCGCCCTCCAGCGTGGCGGCGCGGGTGCCCAGCGCCCGCTCCACCTCGGGAACCGGAAGGCATCCCATCAGCGACACCGCGGCCAGGAAGACCTTGGTGTCGCCGTCCGGCTGTTCCAGGAGACGGCGCAGCCGGGTGCTCAGCTCGGCCCGCCCCTCCTCGGTCACCCGGTAGACCGTGCGCTCCGGCCGGCGGCCCTCCCTGCTGGTTTCCACGGGAACGATGAGTTCCTCGCGGGCCAGCCGGTCGACCGCGTGGTAGAGGCTGCGCGGCAGGCCCCCGATGTAGTCCTTGTGCGTGTCGACGACGAACCGGTGCAGCTCGTAGGGGTGGGCGGGCCGTACGGACAGCAGGGCGAGCACCGTCAGCCCGACCAGATCCCTGTCCGCCCGCCTCATCACTCCCCCATTGGCTTATTGCACTCCGCACTATAGCGAGACGCAATGCAACAGGGAACCCCCGTGCGCCAACGCGCACGGGCGGCGGCGCACCACCCCGGCCTCGCGCATGCGGCAGGTGCAGATGTACGCGGTGAACGAGGGCGTCGAATGGACGGTGCTGACGAACGGGCAGGTGTGGCAGGTCTACCACCTCACCGGCGGTCTCCCGGTCGTCGTCGACCTGACCCTGAAGGTCGACCTCCTCGACGAAGGGGGGATGAGCGGGAAGGCCGACGCTTGAACGCCTCCTTGCTTGATCTGCCGCAGATCAAGTTCCACGGATCGCGCAGGCGCGAACAACGGCGCCTGCGCGGTTCACGTCGCCGGCTACATCAGGGACCGTCTGCGGCACGGCCGATGACCGCGCCCGAGGCCCCGCTCACCCGGCCGCGGCGGGGTCGGCGACGACAGCGGCGGTGATCTCGGCCTGAGCGGCCAGCGCGACGGCGAGGGCCTCGGGGTCGTCGGCGTCGAGCGTCATCGCGCATCCCAAGCGGATCGCGTCGAGGTCCACCGTCCCGCGCCTGGTCGCCCACCAGCGGCCGACGTCCGACCGCCAGATGATCCAGCCGGTATGGACCCGTGCGATGTCCTCCAACGTGGTCATGTCACCCATCTCCAACGGCTGCTCGCGGAAGTGGGCCAAGCTAAGCGCTTTTGAAGCGGTTGGAGTATCAGCCAGAGGACGTCCAATCACAGCCAGTAGCCACGCGAACACAGAATCTCCCGTAGTGTCAGCGTGTCACGCTGACGCAGTGTGCTGGGGGTGCGACATGCCGGCCAACCACCGCCATCCGCCGAATCGCCGGCTCGCGTGGGAACGCCTGCAGCGCGGGTGGTCCTACGAGGAGCTGTGCGAACGCATCCGTGCGTCCATGCGGGCGTGCGGTGAGAAGGACACCGGCCTGACGGCCAACACGGTGCGACGGTGGGAGACCGGCGAGCGGTGGCCGGATCCGCGCTACCGCAAGCATCTCGTGACGATTTTCGACAAGCCCGCGAGCGAACTGGGACTGCTCACCCCCGACGAGATGGCCATGCGGCCGGTCACGGAGGTGGTGGACGAGATACGGAGGCTGCTGAGCATGATCGTCGCAGAAGGCATCGACCGCTACACGTTCCTGCGGGGGCTTCTCGGCGCGGGCGTGCTCGCTCCGCTCCTCGGCGAGGGCGGCGAGCGTCTTCCCGCGGCGGTCGAACGCGGGCGCGGTGTCGACGCCGAGTCGGCCGAGGCGTTCGCCCGGGTCGTCGACAAGCAGGCCGCCCTCTACTGGACCTCGCCGCCCGACGACATCTTCCAGGCGTCGGTCGCGCACACACGGCTCGGCATGAGCCTGTTGCGAGGGGCGCCGGAGGGACCGGTCCGGCAGACACTGGCCGAGGCCGCCGCACGCTCGGCCCTGCTGTCGGGCAGGGTCGCCTTCTTCGACCTGAACGACGGCCCCACCGCGGCGCGGCTGTACCGGATGGCCCTGTCGGCCACCCGGGAGTGCGGAGACCATCCGCTCGCCGCCGCCGTGCTCGCCCACGCGGCGTTCGTGCCGGGGTTCGAGGGCCACCGTACGGACGCTCTGGGCCTGCTGGACGCGGCGTTCGCGCACGCCTGGCACGGCGTCGGCCCGCTGACCAGGGCGTGGTTGCACTGCGTGGCGTCGGAGATCTCGGCCCGCTGCGGCGAACCGAAGGAGTGCATGCGCCACATCGACCGCGCCGACCACATGGTGGACGCGGGCGGCGACGACCCGGCCTGGCTGGACTTCTTCGAGCGGGCCAGGCTCGACGGCTTCGCCGGCTACAGCGCGCTGACGGCGGGCAACCACGAAGAAGCGGCCCGCCGCCTGGTCAAGGCGCTGGACGACCTGGGCCCGAACGGCGGCAAGCAGCGTTCGGTGCTGCTCGCCGACCTCGCCGCCGCGCACGCCCCGGGGGACGGCGACCAGGCCGCCGAGCATCTCAGGCGGGCGGTCGACGCGCTGGAGGACCAGTGGTACGCGATCGGGCACGACCGCGTCCGCGGCGTGCTGAAGGTCCTGCCGCCCGCGGCGGCGACGCGGGCGCTGGACGAACGGCTCACCGAACTCGGCCGCGCCAGACACCCCGAGCTCACGATGTGACGGCGGCCCCCGCCCGCCACGCCGCGCGCAGCGCCTCGATCTCCGCCGGGGAGCTCGCGCGGGCGATGTACGGGATGTCCAGCAGGTGTCGCGTCGCGTCGGCCGACAGGCGCTCACGCACGACGGCGGAGTCGTCGAGCACCTGGCCGTACAGCGACGCCCCGTCCATGCAGAAGACGTCGACGAGCACGGTTCTTCCGTCCACCGCCCGGCGCACGTTGCCGTGGTTGAGGTCGAGCCCGTCCCACCACGGCATCCGCGCCCGCCACTCCTCGTCCACCGCGAGGGCGGTCCGCCGTACGGCGTCGAAGGCCTCGTCGCCCGCCCCCTCGCGCCACCGCCGGGCGACCTCGGCCGCCTCGGCCTCCTCGGCAGGGGTCAGGAACTCCAGGACCGTGAGCGAGCCGCCGCCGTCGAGGCCCTCGGCGAGCGCCACCCCCGGCAGGTACGGGTTGCCGGGGCAGCGGCGGCACAGCTCCAGGAAGGCCGGATAGGCCGGGTCGAACGGGCAGATCCGCGCCGCGAGCAGGCCGCGTGGTGAGCGCAGCCCGACGGCCCAGTCGCCCACTCCACAGGGTGTCCAGCCGAGCCTGACGAGGTCGGCCAGCGCGTCCCGGTGGTTCACCGCCCCCCAGTCACGGCCGAGCCATGGCATGACATCCGGATCGTGATCGGATCGCATCCGACCACTCTAGAGATTCGTCGTCCTGCTGAGCTTCTCCCAGCGGTCCAGGTCCTCACGGAGAGTCTCGTGGTGGGCGCGGATGGCCTCCTTGGCGTCGTCGCCCAGGGCGAGCCGCAGCGGCGGCTCGTCGTCGAGGACCCGGAGGATCGCCTGCGCGGCCTTGGCCGGGTCCCCCGGCTGGGTGCCGTCCATGCCGTCCACGAAGGACCTGGTCGTACCCGTGGACACCCGGTAGGCGTCGATCGGCTCAGAGCGGTGCATGCGACGGCCGCCGAACTCGGTGCGGAACGCGCCCGGCTCCACGATGAGCACCCGTACGCCGAAGGGCGCGACCTCGGCGGCGAGCGCTTCCGACAGCCCTTCCAGGGCGAACTTGGCGGCGCAGTAGGCGCCGAACCCCGGCATGCTGAGCTGCCCCGGAGAACATGACCTCCATCAGCCCGCGCAGCTGCGCCGGGCGAGACCCTCCCGGCCAACACTCGCTCCCTGCAGGGGTTACAGTCAGGGCCTGTGACCCCCGAGCTGCGTCATCTGCGGTATTTCGCCGCCGTGGCCGAGCATCTGAGCTTCACCGTCGCCGCGCGGGAGCCGCACATCGCCCAGCAGTCGCTGTCACAGCAGATCGCAGCACTCGAGCGCACTCTCGGCGCACGGTTGTTCGACCGCGACACCCGGGGCACGCGACTGACCGAGGTCGGCCGGGTGTTCCTGCCCGAGGCGCGGGCCGTCCCGGCTCGGGCGGACGCGGCCCTGGAAACCGCCCACAGGGCGGTGCGCGGCAAGATCGGCCGGCTTCGGGTGGCCTTCCTCGTCTCAACCGCGAACTACATGATGCCCCCGGTCGTCCGCGCGTTCCGGGAGCGGTACCCGGATGTCGAGCTGCTCGCCGAGGCCGTCGGCATCGCCGAGCTCGTAGCCGGGCTGCGCGAGGACCGATACGACGCGGCGTTCACCCGGCCGCCGCTGGTCGGCGACCTTGCGACCGCGACGCTGGTCGCCGAGCCCGTCTGCGCGGTCCTGCCGGCGGGTCACCCGCTCGCCGGACGGGCCGAGCTGTCGCTCGCCGATCTGGCCGGCGAGCCGTGGGTCCTCACCCCGCGCGGCTCGTGGCCACCCTGGCATCGCAAGTACGACGAGGACTTCCGTGCTGCGGGCTTCGAGCCGCGGGTGGTACAGCGGGCCGACGGTGTGCCGAGCCTGCTCGGTCTGGTCGCCGCCGGTGTCGGCGTGACGCGGCTCGCCCGGTCCTCGCACAGCCTCCGGCGCAGCGGTGTCGTCTTCGTGCCGCTCTCCGGCGACCGGGCCGAGACCGTCATGGCCTGGCACCCCGCGCGCGACCGGCAGGCCGTACGGAACCTGCTCGCCGTCGCGGCGGAACTGGCCGCCTCGATCGATCTCACCGCGGCCGGTTGAGCGATCAGTCGCCGTTGTGCTTGCGGATCAGGGCGGGCAGCTCGGCCAGTGAGTCGACGTGGAACAGGCACGCCCGGGCGGCCGGCTCGTGCCGGAGGATGTGCCCCCAGGGACCCCGCCGTACGAGGGCGGTGCGCAGCCCGGCCTTCTGGGCGGGCCGGATGTCGTTGTCGAGGCGGTCGCCCACGTAGAGGACGGACTCCGCCGGGCATCCGGCCTCCGCCACCACACGGTCGAAGAAGGACGCGTCGGGCTTCTCCACACCCCAGCCGTCGGAGGTGCCGATCACGTCCACGGGCAGGTCGAGGGCGCGCAGGATGGTCTCGGCGCGGGCGGTCTGGTTGCCGGCGAGGCCGACGCGCAGTCCCATCTCCCGCAACTCCGCCAGGCAGGGCCGGGCGTCCGGATAGAGGTTCTCCTCGCCGAACGTCTCGGCCTGGCCTTCCCTGGCCCTGCGCTCCCGCTCCGCATGGAGGTCGAATCCGGGCCGGAAGTGCTGGAAGGTGTCCCGGTAGTCGCCCCCGCGTGCGATCACGGCGCCGAACACGGCGGAGAAGGTGTGCCGCGGGACGCCCAGCCAGTCGGCCCAGGTGCCGTACTCGCGGGTCTCGTCCACCAGGGTCTCTCCGACGTCGAAGAAGACCGCCTCCAGCCGCATCGGTACCTCCCGTCTCTCACGCTGCATGCACCTTACGCGGATTCGGCCGGCCTTCACTGCCCTGTCGGGCAGGACCGAAGCCACCGTGACGGCAGAAAAAGATTCGGTTACGGCAGGCCCGGGGACGACGCACGGGGGACACTCGAGGTCGAAGGGGTGCGGGCCGCCTTCCCCAAGCCCCGCACCGGGCGCGACGGCTGGCCGCCGGACCGGGGCAAGCGTTGACGACGCAGTCACTCAGCCGAAGGAGGCACCTCGCCGATGGGAGTCAGCAGCAGACCTTGAACCGGCGCCTTGGTCACCGCCCGGGTCCAGGAGTTGCTGGAGTCCTGGCGTCCCTGGCATCGCCGCCTGTGGGACGTGGGCACCGTCCTCGCCCTGCGCGAGGCGGTGGAGGCGGCCGACTGGGTGGGGCGCCACGTCCTCTCGCAGGCCTCTCTCGCGTGGTACGCCCGGGAGTCGCTGCTGCCCAGGCTGAAGACCGACAGCGCGCTCGGCGACGGGCTGATCCGCCGGCACCTGCACCAGATCTGCGTCAGGCCGATCAAACCGGGCGCCCGCAGCCGGCGCACCCTGGCGCTCCTGTCGGACCTGGTGACGGACGGTTATCTTCGCCGGTGGCGCGATCTCCTCGCCTCCGGCCACGTGCATGTGGAACGTTCCTCCCGATGCATCGCCGCTCACCTGCTGGACGAGGGCTTCCTCAGGATTTCCTCCGACGTGAGATCAAGTCACGGCTCGGGACCTCCGCCGACGCCGTCGATCTGGTCGTCGGGTTTCCGCACGTCACCGGGGTCCGCGCGAGCGGGGGCCTGCTCGCGCTCAGCTACGACGCCCGGATCCGCGAGGAGGACGCGCGCCTGTGCCGCGACCTCGACGCGGCCGGCGCCAACAACCGCGAACGAGCGCGGCGGATGGCCCGGTGGCTGGCCGCGGAGCCGATCGTGCGCGTGGACGACCCGGTGGCCACCGCCGCGCTCGGGCGGATGCGCGAGCTGGTCGCCGCGCCGTCCGTGACCCTCGGCCGGGTGGAGCGCTATCTGCGCGGTTGCTTCCGGCGCCTCTACCGCCAGCGCAACATCGTGCTGCACGGCGGTTCGACGCGTTCGATCGCGCTGCCCTCGACCGTACGGACGGCCGGGTCGCTCGTCGGCGCCGCGCTGGATCGGCTCGCGCACGGTCACGCGGTCTCGGGCGTCGCCCCACTCGACATGGCCGGCCGCGCGGAGCTGGCCCTGCGGGTGGTGGAGGACGCCGACGGCTGGGGGCCGCACGAGTTGCTCGATGTGTGAACCCCGCCGTCCGGCAGCCCTCGTGGTCCCGTGGCGACCGAGCGCTCGGACCGCGTTGTGGGCCGCCGGCACCGAGTCGATCACCGGCCTCCCTGGGTGATTTTGCCGTATACGTCGAGAATGGCCCGGTCAGCGGCGGCCCGGCCGGAAATCCAGCCCTCCCGGTTGCTGATCGCGCCCGCGCCGACCATGGTCAGCGTGGGGAAGAGCTCCTCGACCCTCGCCTCGACCGCGGCCTCCCGGGCCGCCAGCACCGGCAGCAGGTCGCGCCCGGTGTCGGCGGCGGCCTCCCGCACCGCCTGCCCCGTCGCCTCCCGAAGCCGCTCCCCGATGCGCTGGGCGTACGCCGCGAGGAACGACTGCCTGAACGACCTCGTGCGGGACCGGCCGGAGCCGTCCCGGCGGGCCCCGGCCAGCCTCATCGCGGTCGTGGCCTGCACCAGCAGGGAGGTGAACAGCATCTCCACCGCGGCCAGGTCCGCGGGAAACCCGAGCACGGTGGCGAAACCGAAATGCCGGCTCCAAACCGAGCGGCAGCGGTTGGCCGACGCGATGACGTCCAGCAGCATCGCCTTCGGGCCCTCGTAGGGCGCGTCGACGCCCAGCCGGCGTCCCTCCGGCCGGCCGGCTCCTCCCTGGCCGCCCCCTCTCTGACCGGCCGTCCGGGCGGCCAGCAGCGCGGCGTCGATGCTGTGGCGGGCCATCAGTGACTGGGCCGCGGCGGTGAACGTCTCGGCCTCCGCCTCGAACTCGGTCGACTCGGCCTTGGCCAGCAGGGCCCGCACCCGGGCGAGCACGCGTTCGTCCACCGCGCCGCCGCGGGGGCCACCCGTACGGCGGGCCGTTCCCGGCACCGGGCACAGCCGTTCCAGCGGCGGCAGCGTGGCCAGCAGATGGACCACCCGCAGCACGCAGGCGACCAACGCGGTGCGGTCGCCGTCGTCCCGCAGGTACTCCTCGTCGCGGCGCCACCACACCGTCGCGCCGACGGCCGTGAGCTGGTCCAGCCATCGGTCGTCCACCGTCGGCGCGGCGTAGGCCCTCATCTCGGCCGCGACGGCGTCGGTCACGAGGCGGACGTGCCGGGCCTCCAGCCGCCGGTCCACCAGCCGGACGAGGTCGGCGGGCTGCCAGCCGCGTTGCCAGGCGAGCGTCACGTGCCGGTTCAGGGCGTCCAGCAGGGCGCGGTCCACGGCTTCGCGCAATCCCTGTCCCCGCGCCAGGACCTTCATGCACCGCCCGAACTCGGTCTCGTCGCGGCGGCGCCGCGCCTGCAGCGCCGCCGACAGCAACTCGGCCACCAGTTCCTCGGCGGCCTGGTGCGGAGCTCCCGACGACGACCAGGGGAAGCTCCAGTCGGCTCCGCCCGCCGGCCCGAGGCTCCACCGCCGCCGCGCGCCATCCCCCTGCACAGCGTCCTCCCGCGCGCCGTCCCTCCGCGCACCCTCCCCCCGCGCGCCTCCGGCGCGACGCTCCTGCGTGTCCTGGGTATGACCGTGCCGGTTCGCCCCGCTCATCCGCTCGCCCTCCCCCGATCGGCGTCCCCTCCGGGTGGCCCTCGGCGGCCCCCGGTCGGTCGTGCGAGCGATTCTGTCAGCCCCCGTCACCGGCTCCGTGACGTTATCCACAGGCCAGGCGCACGACCGTGCGGGACGGCGGTCAGAGGGGACCGAGCAGGCGGAAGCGTTCGGCCACGATCAACGTGTCGTCGTCGATCACCGGTGGTCCGCCCAGGAGGGCGGACATCTCCGGGCCGGTCCAGAAGCGCTCGTGCGCGGCACGCCACTGTGCGACGGTGTCGAACCCCTCGCCCTCGTCGCGGGCGAACGCCTCGTCGATTTCCCGGATCGGCACGACCCGCACCTGCGTCGTCTCCAGCAGCGCCAGACGCCGTCCGGCGGAGTCGATCAGCGCGGCCCACCGGCCGGCGGCAGGAAGGGGGTCACCGCAGTGCTCGTAATCCGCCAGCAAGCCCGCGGAGGCCGTCTTTGCCCCGCTCAGAATCGCCGCGACCAGGCGCTCGCGCAGCGGCCCGGGGAAGGCGAACTCGGCCACCGGCGGCTCACCCAGGGGGAAGAACGCCTCCGCACGCCAGCCCTCGCCGTCGAAGACCCGCAGCGTCACGCCGCCGACGAGCGTCGTCACGGGAAGCCCGGCCGCCAGGCCCGCCGCGATCCTCGCGAGGTCCTCGCCGGCGAGGCCCTCGGCGACCGTGAGATGGGGCACGACGGCGTCGAACCGGCCTCCGTACGGCGGCGCCTCCGGCCAGCGGCCCGCCACCGTCTCGGTGAGCTCGCGCAACGGGCCGTCCGGCTCCGGAGCGAGGTAGACCACGCCAGGGAAGCGGCCGACGCCCCGGAACGCGACCTCGAACGGCCGCCGTGCCGCGAACAGCTCCCGCAGGGCGGCGAGCACGCCGTCGTCGAGGCGCTCACGGGGCAGGAACGGATACAGGACGGTGGCGTGCGCGGGCATGCCGTACGCCGCGGAGGAGTCGTAGCGTTCGCGCAGGCCCCGGACCAGGGGCTCCGCCGACGGGACCTCCACCACCAGGGCGGTCTCACCGATTTCGAAGGGTGACATGCCCGGCATCCTCCCGCCCGGTGGTCACGCGTACCACCGAAAATCACCGCGAGTGCGTCACGTACCCTCTGGGCATTTACATGGAGGATTCGACCAGATTAAATCTTTATTTCCAGATGCAGAGTGATCTGGGCCACATTGGTGCCGTGCCTGATCGTGCGAGGAGTGGTGCCCGATGGTGTTCTCGCTGGTGAAGCGAATGGTCTGTGCTATCGGAGGGGGGTTCGTACGACTCGGACGGTACTGGGCCGCCCAGTTCGGCGTCATCTGCATGCCGGCATGGGCTCCCGATGACGCGGCCCACCTCGCACTCGATCAGTTGGAGGAGGCCGAGCACTGGGACTGGTCGATCCCCTACCTCTGGTACGAGACCTCCCGCTGAGACCCGGCGCCCCCGGCGCGGCGTCACGCCCTCCGCCCGCGGTGGCGGAGGAGGACGACGACGCCGGTCGCGTAGATCGCCACCCCCAGCAGTGCCATGAGGACGATCACCGGCCACCACTCCCTGCGGAACCAGCGGGATCGCACCGGTGGAGAAGCAGAGCCCGACCACGAGTCGCGCCCGGCGTGGCATGTCCTCCATGCCGGTCCGGCCGGCGGGGGGGCGTGTCCGGGCGGCCGGTGCGCAGCAGGTGGAGCAGTTCGGGACCCCGGGAGGACAGCCGGCGCTCCGCGAGCAGGCCGAGACCCCAACAGAAGAAGGCACCCGTGATCGCTCCGGCGGCCACGCCCGCCCAGCCCCACAGCAGGGCGGCGACGGCGGCGGGGGCCGCGGTGAGGGCGACCAGCGCCAGCACGGCGTACACCATGCCGGTGGCCGCGCCGTCGTCCTCCGTCGTGCGCAGGGGGTTGCCGCCGCGCCGGTGAGGATCGACGCCGGGGACGGGCGCGTACACAGAGACGAGCGTCACCATCCCGGCGCCTCCGCCCAGCAGCGCGAGGAGGACGGCGAGCACGAGCGGCCAGGGCCCTCCGGCGACCGCGGTGAGGCCGAGAGTCAGCGCGACCGCGACCGGGGCGACGGTCAGCAGCCAGGCGTACTGCCGGCCGCGGACGTCACTCGCCCGCGGCGTCATCAGCGTCAGCCACAGCGCGGTGCCGTCGGTGCCGTAGAGGTTGGCCGACATCGCGGCGGCCATCAGGATGAAGATCGGGCCCGCCCAGGGCAGCATCCAGGTCCGTCCCGTCAGCAGCGGCACTCCCGCGAAGAACACCCCATAGACGAGGCTGAACGTCATGTAGTGGGTGCGCACGAGATCGCGCGACCACGTACGCAGCTCCTTCGCGAGGACGGCGCCCTCGGCGGTGGCCGCCCGGATCGGCCTGCGCCCCCGGGTCGCGGCCCTGACGGAGCCCGCGCGCCGGGCGAGCAGCGCGGCCCACGCGGCGAGCAGCAGGACGGCGAGCAGCAGGACGGCGAGCACCGCGAGCCCGAGCACCGCGAGCCCGAGCACCGCGAGCCCGAGCACCGCGAGCCCGAGCACCGCGAGCCCGAGCAAAGCGGCCGCGGCCCGCCACCAGTCGGCGGCCCCCACGGCCTCGACGGCCGCCAGTCCCCAGGCGCCGGGCAGGTACGCGGCCGGCTCCGTCACCTCGGGCGGCACCCCGCCCACCTCGCCGAAAGCCACGAAGACGACCCAGATCTGCCCGAGCACCGCGAGGATCGCGCCGTTGACCATCCCGGCGCCGACCGCGCCCACCCGTGAGCGCAGGACCAGACCGAACAGGGCGACCGCGACCTTGGACGCCAGCACGAACACCACGAGCTGCAGGAGCAGCGCGGGAATCGCGGCGAGCGCGGCGGCGGGGCCCTGCCGTACGCCGGCGACCACGAGACCGGTCAGGGAGAGCGCGCTCACGGCGGGCGTCACCCCGGCGAAGGCCGAGACGAGGAGACCCACGGCGAGGCGGCGGGCGGGCAGGCCCAGGGAGGCGAAGTACTCGGGCCGCAGTGTCTCGTCGCCGCCCCCGCTGAAGACCGGGCCGAAGATCCGGCCGAGCAGCCAGACGGTGTACGCCGGCGCGAGCAGTGCCGTGTCGGAAAGGGCCAGCGCGACCGTGCCGGCCGCCAGGACCAGACCGGCCACGGCGCCCAGGGCCATCATGCCGCCGCGCTGCCCGCTCATCGAGTTGCGGAGCACGGCCAGCCTCATACGGACCATGATCAGTGCGACAGCCACGACAGCTCCCTCACACCGCCGTCGACGGCGCCGACCAGGCCGACGAAGGCGTCCTCGAGCGTGCCGGAGCCGCGCACCTGCGCCAGCGGGCCCGCCGCCGCCACCCTGCCCTTGTCGATCACGGCGACGTGGTCGCAGAGCTGCTCGACCAGGGCCATGACGTGGCTGGAGAAGACGATGGAGCCGCCCCCGGCGACGGACCCGCGCAGGATGGTCTTGATCGTCGCGGCCGAGACCGGGTCGACCGCCTCGAACGGCTCGTCCAGCACGAGGAGTCTCGGCGCGTGGAGCAGGGTCGTCGTCTTCCCCGCACCGTTCTGGCCGACGAGGCCGTAGAAGGGAACCCCCGGGAACGGTCAGGTCGACGTCGTCGACCGCCGTCTTCTCCCCGAAGGTCTTGCGTAAGCCTGAGATCTCCAGCGCCGCCGTCATGCGGTGCTCCTTGTCGCGAGCGTGAAGAGAGTGGTCAGTTCGCGGGCGAGAAGATCGAAGTCCAGATCCGGGCGGACGAGCATCTGCGCCGGCACCGCGTCGATGGCTCCGCGGATCGCGATCGCCATCGTGCGCGGGTCGAAGTCGCGGAACTCCCCGGTGGCCCGCCCCCACGCCAGCACCTTCTGCAGGTCCTCGAGCGCGATCTCGTGCTGCGGCGCGTAGGGGGACGGGCCGCCCTCGGGGTCACGGCCGTGCGTGATGATCTCCACGAACGCGAGCAACGGCTTGGGGTGCGCGCGCATGAACTCCAGGTTCGCCTCGATGTAGACCCGCAGGGCGTCGGTGGCGTTGGCCTGGGCGACGATGCGCGGCTCCACCATCTCGGTCGCGATCCGGGCCACCTCGGCGACCACGGCCCGGATCAGCTCGTCCTTGCTGCCGAAGTGATACGAGATCACCCCGGTGCTGATCTTCGCCAGCTTCGCGATGCGGGCGAGGGACGCCTGTGCGTACCCACGACGGTGGGTCAGAAGTTGCGACGGCCCGATCTCGGGCCCGGAAACGACGACGGGCATCCGCGAGATCGCGAATGCCCGTCTATTGTGGTGCGCCGCCAGGGACTCGAACCCCGGACCCGCTGATTAAGAGTCAGCTGCTCTAACCAACTGAGCTAGCGGCGCCCGCACCACAAGAGTAGCGGCATCCGGAGGCTTCTCGCGCCATGGCGCGCCCCGCCCCGGAAAACGACACGGCCAGATCATGTCCTGCCCTTACGTGTCCGGGATGTTCCCCTTCTTCCCTTCGGGTACGTGGAGTGACGACGAAGGGAGTGAGCACCATGACACCGGATCTCTGGTCGTATTCCGACACCGTCTCCGGCACCGGACAGCAGATGGACATCGCCGGATACGACGTGCAGGCCGTGGATGGAAAGATCGGTTCCGTGGACGAGGCCACCTATGAGGCGGGCCAGAGCTACATCGTCGTCGACACGGGCCCGTGGATCTTCGGTAAGAAGGTCATGCTCCCCGCGAGTGTGGTGACGAGGATCGACTTCCAGGACCGCAAGGTCTTCGTCAGCCGGACGAAACAAGAGATCAAGAACGCGCCGGAGTTCAACGAGACGGCGATGAGCGATCCGGGCTACCGGGACCGCGTCGGGGAGTACTACGGGCGTTTCCCCCGCACTTCGTCGTCCATGTGAGAGTGATTTCCGAAAAGGGGGCCGCGCCGTGACGGCGCGGCCCCTTTCCTTCGCCCGGCCCTCCTCCGCATGATTACCGGCCCTCAGGGCCAGGTGCTGTCAGGCCGAGGTGTCGTAGGGGCGATGATGTGCAGCCGCTCCAGAAGCGTGACGAACGTCGACGCGTACGGCGACGGGGCGGCGACCGAGGCGACCCGGTCCCAGTCCACCTGCTCCCGCATGGCGCGGACCATGGGCAGCAGCGAACCGTAGTCGCAGGCGTGTTCCGACAGCGGCAGTATCCAGGAGATCACAAGGTCGGTGGCTTCGAGGACGGGCAAACTCAGCGCGGCGGTATTGATCATCTCGGCTCGGCCGATCATGGCCTCGGTCACGGGCCTGTCGGCGAGCGAGAAGATCAGGTCGACGAGCACACCTTCCTCGTCGAACGCCTTGACCAGCCAGTCCTCCGGTGGTCTCGCGGTCCGGAAACCCAGGCTCTCCAGGGTTTTCAGCGCGAGCGGGACGTCTTCCTCGATCAGAGCGAAGTCGACGTCGTGCAGCGATGGCGCGGCGCCCCTCGCGTAACCGGCGCAGCCTCCGGCCAGGGCGAACCGCACCCCGGCCTCCTTGAGGCCGGCCCCGGCGCGCTTGAGCGTTTCAAGGATCGCGTCGGTGACTTCGTGACTGTGACTACCCACTCACGTCGCTTGCCCAGCCATGTTCGCCGCAAACAATCCCGGGTAGGGCGCGCTCATGACCGAGACCCTCCAGGAGATCAAGCGCGAATACGAGGGGGAGGACGACCGTCCCCTCGCCTCGTACACACGGGTTCTCGCGGTGTACGGCGGGGCCGTGGCGACGCTGCTCGCCGCCGCGAAACTGACGGGCCGCAAGGGCCCAGAGAAGATCAAGGTGATGGACATCGCACTCATGGGGCTCTTCACGCACCGGCTCTCGCGCACGCTCGCGAAGGACCCGGTGACCAGTCCCATTCGCGCCCCCTTCACCAGATACGAGGGCGTCTCGGGCCCGGCCGAGCTCAAGGAGGAGGTCCGCGGTCACGGTCTGCAGCACGCCGTGGGCGAGCTGCTGACCTGCCCGTTCTGCCTGTCTCAGTGGGTCGCGACGGGGTATGCGGCGGGCACCGTGTTCTTCCCCAGGGTGACCCGGCTGGCCGGGGCCACCATGGCGGCCGTGGCGATCTCCGACTGGCTCCAGCTGGCCTACGCGCGCCTGATGAAGGCCGCCGAATGAGCGAGGTGCTGGAGCCCCTCGAGAACACCGGCGAGCACCCGAAGGAGCGCGTCGACCGCGAGCTCGGCGAGCTGCTCCAGGGTCTGCGGGTGGCGGCGACGGGCGTGCAGGTGCTGTTCGCCTTCCTGCTGACGCTCCCGTTCTCCGCCGGTTTCGAGAAGGTCGACGCGACCGGGAACTGGCTGTTCTACATCGCGGTCGTGACCGCCGCGGTCGCGTCGATCTGCCTCATCGCTCCGGCCACCCAGCACCGGATCCTGTTCCGATCGGGGCTCAAGGAGCTGCTGCTGCACCGGGCGAACCGGCTCGGTGTGGCCGGCGGGCTCGCCCTGGCCGTGTCGATGGCCTGCTCCACCGCCCTGGTCATGGACGCGCTGACCGGCAGGTGGCCGACGGTGCTGATCGGCGCGGGTGTGGCGTTGTTGTCCGGCTGGCTGTGGTTCATCCAGCCGCTCCTGTCGCTGCGCACGGTCAGGAACGACGCCTGAGAAAGAGCGCGGTCAGCCCGCCTCCCTCAGGCTCGGCAGAATCCGCGTCGCGTAGAACTCGAAGAACCCGTCCTGATCCGGGCCGATCTGCGAGATGTAGACCTCGTCGAAGCCGGCGTCCACATACTCGCGGATCGCGCCGAGGTGCGTCTCCGGAGAGGGACCGCAGGGCGTGGACCGGGTGGCGGCCTCCTCCGTGACGAGCTGCGAGAGCTGCTCGAAGTGCCGCGGCAGCGGCAGGAGCTGTGCCGCCTCACCCGGGATCCCCTGGTTGGGCCAGAGCCTGTGCACCGTCCTGCGCGCCTCGGCCTCGTCGTCCGACCAGCACACCTTCAGCCCCGCCGCGCACGGTTTGCCCTCGCCGCCCGCCTTGTGGAACGCCTCCACCATGTCGGCCGCCGGCGCGGTGTGGATGTACCCGTCGCCGAGCCTGCCCGCCAGCTCGACGGACTTGGGTCCGAAGCCCGAGATGTAGATCGGCGGGGGCCGGTCGGGCAGCGAGTACAGCCGCGCCGTGTCCACCTCGTAGAACTCGCCGTGATACGTCACGAGCTCGCCGGTCCACAGCTCCCTGATGACGTCGAGGGCCTCCTCCAGCATGCGCTGGCGCTCCTCGGCGGGAGGCCACTGGTCGCCCAGGATGTGCTCGTTCAGAGCCTCGCCGGTGCCGACCCCCAGGCGGAACCCGCCGCCCAGCAGGATCTGGGCGGTCGCCGCGGCCTGGGCGATGATCGCTGGGTGTATCCGGATGATGGGGCAGGTGACCGCCGTGGTCACCGGTAGCGACGTGGCCTGCGAGATGGCCCCGATGACGGACCACACGAACGAGCTCTCGCCCTGCTCGTCCAGCCACGGGTGATAGTGGTCGGAGATCCACAATGCCTCGAAGCCGGCTTCCTCGGCGAGTTTCGCCTGGCGGACCAGTTCCTTGGGGTCATGCTCCTCGCTGGACAGGAAATATCCGAAAGTGGTCATGTATCACCACATGCCCCAATACGGTCAAGCAAACGTAGTAATGATCCCTTAAGGGGCAATGTAATCGGCCTCGGGAGTGTCCCTCGATCGTCCGCCGCGGCGGAGTTCGACCTGATGGACGCGGGGCGGGATCTCGGCGGGCGGCCGCGGCAGGCGAGAAAGATCATGGGACAGGACCCGGGGCCGATTGATGTTACGAGGCCCCTTGTACGGGCAGTGGAGGGCCATGGCTACTCTGCTTTGGATCATCGCCGTGGTACTGGTAATCGCCGGGATCTACGTGATCCTGGCCCGTCGGGACATCCTCTGGGGGATCGTCCTCATCGTCATCGGATTCCTCGTCGGCCCCGGTGGCGTCAGCATCTTCAATCCATAGTCGCACCTCGCCCACCCTGCTCGCGGACATCGGGACGGCGGCTGGCCACAAGGCCGGCCGCCGTCCCGCAACTCGAAGCCGCACGGCGTGGAGACCGGCGGATCAGCAATGGTCGCCGTTCAGGCAGTAGACGGTGTACGCGTGCTTGATCACCGGAAGGGCGACGTTTCGCACGCGAATACCTCCGGGAGTGACACCCTTTTCCGTTCCCGCGTGCGCGTGACCGTGAATGAAGAGATCCGCGCCCTCGGCGTCGGCGGCCTCCGCCAGCATGTAACTGCCGAGGAACGGATAGATTTCCGGGGGCTCGCCCATCAGCGTGTCCTTCACGGGCGAATAATGACTGAGCACGATCTTGTGGTCGGCGTCCAGCTCCTTGAGCGCCCGCCGCCACCGCTCGGCGATCTCCTTGGTGTGCCGGACGAACGCCTTGGTCTCCGGTTCGCCGAACTCGCTCGCGCATTTCCCGGCGAAACCACCGCCGAAGCCCTTGCCGCCGGCGACTCCGAGCCGTACGCCGTCGATGGGGACGACCGTGCCCTCGTCGTCCAGGACGACGATGCCTGCGTCACGGAGGAGATCGACGATCTCCTGGTTGCGGTCGGAGTGGTAGTCGTGGTTGCCCAGCACGGCGACGACGGGGATGGGCAGGCCGCGCAGCTCGTCGGCGACCACCCGCGCTTCGGGGATCGTGCCGTGCCTGGTCAGATCGCCTCCCACCAGCAACACGTCCGCACGACGCTCGATGCCCTCGATCTTCTTGCGATAGTGGCCGCGCAGGTCCTCGCCCAGATGGATGTCCGCGACGGCGGCGATCCGCAGCTCCCTCACAGATGTTCCTCCTCTCCCGGCTCCCGCACCTCCACCAAGGTGATCTCGTTGTGCACCCGCAGGCCCGGAGCCGCCTCCCTGGCGACGTTCTCGATCTGGTGTCGCCGCTCGTCACAGGAGACCTGCCCGCGCAGGTAGACCTCTTCTCCTCGCACATCCACCCGAATGCCCAGCTCGGTGGTCCGTTCGTCCTCCGCGAGAGCCCGCTGCACGCGGGCCGCGACATAGTGCGGCGTCTCCATCTCTTCCCCTCGTGTCCCCCTCGGTTCCGTATGGTTAGCGCTGCCCGGCCCTTTCCAAGCGAAACCAGTGGTTTGACTGGCGCGTGGGTGGATATGGTTGTCGGTATTCCTGGTGCCTAAGACGCAGGTACCTCCTTGGCGTGAGCATGCCGCGACGGAGGAGCGTCTTGGGAACCTTTGATCGGCCTTCACCTCGCCCCGACCGGCATGCCGGGTGGGTCGGCCGCATCTCTTCACGCGCCTCTTCCACGGGCACTCTCCCCTCCGGCCCCCACATCGCGGCCCATTCCCTTCCGGCCGCCTCCGGCGCCGCCCGCCGCCACGCGTGCGCCGCCCTCCTCGCGGGCCGCGTGCCCGCCCTCCACCGTCCGCCCGCCGCGGCCCGCCATGCGTGCGCCGCCGTCGCCGGGACTGCTCACCTGGACTCCCTGACCCCCGAGCCGGGTACCCGCCACTGCCGCTCTTGGAGGAACCCCCAGTGAAGATCGCCATGGTCTCGGAGCACGCCAGTCCGCTCGCCACCCTCGGCGGTGTCGACGCCGGCGGTCAGAACGTGCACGTCGCCGCCCTCGCCCGGGAGCTCGCCCGAGCAGGCCACGAGGTCACCGTCTACACGCGCAAGGACCGCGAGGACCTGCCGGAAACCGTCGCCTTCGGCCGGGGCGTGAACGTCGTCCACGTTCCCGCCGGTCCCGCCTCCGAGATCCCCAAGGACGAGATCCTTCCCTGGATTCCCCACTTCGGGAAGTGGCTGCACGACCGGTGGCTGTTCGACCGGCCGGACATCGTGCACAGCCACTTCTGGATGAGCGGGCTGGCCGCCCTCCCAGCGGCGGAGAAGCTGCGCATCCCGGTCGTCCACACCTATCACGCGCTCGGCAGCGTCAAGCGGCGCCACCAGGGCACGGCCGACACCAGCCCGCGGGAGCGCATCGAGGCCGAGGCCGACATCGGACGGCGCGTCGACGGCATCATCGCGACCTGCACCGACGAGATCGACGAACTCATCCGCATGCGCGTGCCCCGCCGCGCGGCCCGGGTCGTCCCCTGCGGAGTGGACGTCACCGCCTTCCACCCGCACGTCGAGCCGCTGGAGCGGCCGGAGCGCCCGCGCCTGCTGTCGGTCGGCCGGCTCGTGCCGCGCAAGGGCCTGGAGACCACCATCAGGGCGCTGCAGTACCTGCGGGACGCCGAGCTGGTCGTCGCGGGCGGTCCTCCGGCGGCGGAGCTGCACCACGACCCCGAGGTCACCCGGCTGCGCTGGCTCGCGACCCAGGCGGGCGTCTCCGACAGGGTCCGATTCCTCGGCCGGGTCGAGCGTGACACGCTGCCCTCGCTGATGCGCTCGGCCACCGCCGTCGTGTCCGTGCCCTGGTATGAGCCGTTCGGCATGGTGGCCCTCGAGGCGATGGCCTGCGGCGTCCCGGTCGTCGCCTCGGCGGTGGGCGGCCAGAAGGAGACCGTGGTCAACAACGTGACCGGTCTCCTCGTGCCGCCCCGCCAGCCCGCCGTGCTGGCCAGGGCGCTGCGCAAGCTGCTCGACGATCGGGTGCGGCGCACCGCGTACGGCATCGCGGGTGCCGACCGGGCCCGCGCGAGGTACGCCTGGAGCCGCATCGCCGGCGAGACCCTGGCCGCCTATGAGCGGGCCCTGTCCGCCCGGGAGCTGGAAAGGAGCGCCTCATGATCCCGCCGTCCCGCGAGGTGAGCCGGTGACGTCGACGGCCCTGGTGCTGCGCTCGGACGGCATCGGAGGCCTGCTCGCCGTGGTGCCCGCGCTGCGCGCCCTGCGCCGCCACGGGCTGCGCGTCGTCCTCGCCTGCCCGCCGGAGCTGAGCGAGCTCGCCGCGCTCACCGGCGCGGTCGACCGGATCCTGCCCGCGTACGGGCTCGCGCCGCTGTCGTGGCCCGGACCCGGCGAGGAGAGCGCCGACCACCCGCCGCTCCTGCCGGACCTCGCCGTCAACCTGCAGGACCGGGGGCCGCGCAGCCACCGCGTCCTGCTCGGTGTGGGGACGAGGCGCCTGTGGGCGTACGCCAACCCGGACGTCCCGTGGATCAGGGGACCGTGGTGGGACCCGGGCGAGCACGAGGTGCTGCGGTGGTGCCGGCTGCTCCGGTGGCACGGCGTGCCGGCCGACCCCGAGGACCTGGCGTTGCCCACTCCCCTCACCGCCAGCCCCGCGCCGGGAGCCGTCGTGATCCACCCCGGCGCGGGCGGCACGTCGCTGCGCTGGCCCGCCGAGCGGTTCGCCGAGGTGGCGCGCGCGCTGACCGACGAGGGCCTGCCCGTCGTGATCACCGGCAGCCTGCGGGAACGGCCGATGGCCCTGCTCGTGGCGACCCGGGCGGTGCTGCCGCCGCAGATCGTGCTGGCGGGCCGCACCTCGCTGCGGGAGCTGTGCGCACTGGTCGCGGGGGCGCGCCTGGTCATCAGCGGCGACGTCGCGATGACACGGCTCGCCGAGGCGTACCGGACGCCCTCGGTGCTCGTCTCCACCGCGGACGGACGGCACCCGATCCTGCACGAGACGGACGCCGCCGAGCGTCTGGACGCGGCGGTCCCGGCCGCCCAGGTGGTCAGCGCCGCCGTGCGGGCGCTCGGCGCAGGAGTTCGATGACGGCCTCCTCGACCGGCCCATGCGTGGCGAGGCCGCCTTCGCCGGTGTCCTCGCCCAGCCGTTCGAGGGGGATCGTCCGCCCCTTCTCGTACAACGCGACGAGGCGCGGGTCGACGTAGGAGGCGCGGCACACCGACGGGGTGTTGCCGAGATACTCCGACACCTCCTTCATCACCCGTGAGACCGCGCGCTTGCGCCCGGCGCCGCTGCGTACGGGGCGGGAGACGGCGAGCCCGACCGCCGCCAGGACGGTGGCGTGCCAGGTGCGGAAGTCCTTGGCGGAGACGTCGGTGCCGAACGCCTCCTTGAGGTAGGCGTTGATGTCGGCGCTGCGCACGTCCACCCAGCCGTCGTCCGTGCGGTAGCGCAGCAGTTCGCCCCGGTGCCCCTTGGACAGCGCGGTCAGCACCTCGCACACGTCGGCGTCGGCCAGCACCTGCTCCCGCTCCTTGCGGCCCTTGGCCAGGTAGTGGCACACGACCTTGCCGTCGCCGCACTTCACGTGCGACGTCTTGAGCGTGGCCAGGCCGTAGGAGTCGGTGTACTCCTCCCCGCCGACGCGGAAGAAGCCGATGTCGAGCATGCGGGCGGCGGTGGCCAGCACGCGCTCGCGGCCCAGCTCGTCGCCGCGCAGGTCGCGCGCGATCCGCTCGCGGAACGCGGGGAGCCGCTGAGCGATCTCCAGCACGTGGTCGAACTTGGCCTCGTCCTGCTGCCTGCGCCATTCGTCGTGGTAGCGGTACTGCCGGCGGCCCGCGGAGTCGGTGCCCACGGCCTGGAGGTGGCCGTTCGGATGGGCGCAGATCCACACGTCGGTCCAGGCCGGCGGGATCGCGAGGCTCTTGATCCGGCGCAGGGTGGAGCGGTCCTTCACGGGCCGGCCGGAGGCCCACGTGTAGCTGAACCCGCGGCCGCGGCGCCGGCGCCGGATGCCCGGCTCGCTCGGGTCGCTCGGCCGCAGTTCGACGGGCGGGGTCGCGAAGACCTCCGCGGCGGTGCTCATCGCAGCAGGTCCCACGCCTGTTCGAGCACGTCGTCCACGCTCACGTCACCCACCCACGAGACGTCGCGGTGGCCGCACTCCCGCATGCCCAGCCTGGGGTCGGCCGGTGTTCCGCAGACCGGGCAGCCGGACGTCCAGGAGATCAGCGGCCGCTGATGGCCCCTGCTCAGCGGACCCCAGTTGATCATGTTGCCGCACCAGTAGACGCCGACGGTGGGCGTGCCGGTCGCCGCCGCCAGGTGGCGCGGCCCGGTGTCGTTGGAGACGAGCAGATCGCAGGCGGCGTACAGCGCGGTGAGCCCGCCGAGGGACAGCTCTCCGACGACGGCCCTCGCCGGGGTCTGCATCTGCGCGACGACCTTCTCGACGACCTCCCGCTCCTCCTCGACGCCGGTCACCACCACCGGCCGCCCGAGGCGGTCGGCGACCTCGGCGAAGCGTTCCGGCGGCCATCTCCTGCGGCGGTCCCCCGCGCCCGGGTGGATCGCCACCAGGCCCCGCGGCACCTTGCCGAGGGTGCGGTTCAGCTCCGCCCAGTCCTCCCTGACGACGGCGACCCTCGGCTCGATCTCGCTGGTGGCGGCGCCGAGCAGCCCGGCCACCTCGAGATAGCGCAGGGTTTCGTGCTGGTAGTGGACGTACGGCACCCAGCGATCGAGCGGTGCGGCGTCGGGGGTGCGCAGGCCGGCCGTCACCCGCGCGCCGAGGCGGCGGATGAACGGGTTGGAGTTGCGCCCGCCGCCGTGCATCTGGACGGCCAGGTCGAACCTGCGCTCACGCAGGTCCTCGTAGAGCTCCTCGGGCGCGGTGGGCCCGTCCGGCGGTGAGGAGACGCCGGAGATGGGCGGCAACGCCACCACCTCGTCCACCGGGCCGGGGCGGCCCCGCAGGAACCGCGCGTGCCACTCACGGCCAAGCAGGGTGATCTTGGCGGCGGGATACGCCCGTCTGAGCGCCCCGATGGCGGGCAGAGCCAGCAGCAGGTCGCCGAGGGCGTTGGCCCTCAGCACGGCGATGCGCTCCACCCCTTCGACGAGCAGCGCACTCATGTCTCCCCCTCGCCTGGCGGCTCGGGGTCGCGTCGTGCCGGAGGCGCGCAGGTCAGCACTTCTCGAAGCGCGCTGTGCCTACCGATTCGCTCGCTCATGCCACCTCCTCGCCTGACGGCTCGGAGTCGCGTCGTGCCGGAGGCGCGCAGGTCAGCACTTCTCGAATCGCACTGTGCTTATTGATTCGCTCGCTTCGCTCGCTCATGGGCACAAGCCGCCACGCGAACGGACGGTCACCCGCTTCGTCCCCTCGTCCATCGGACACCCCCATTCGTCCGGCCCGCCGGCTGACCTCCGGCGGAGCGCTGTGTGGAGCGCTGTGTGGAGCGACGTCTGATCCCGGTTACCCCGGTGCGACCGCCCCAAACCGGCCCGCCGGGTCTGCCGTGCCTGTTGTTTCCCCTGCGTCTGCCGGGGTAGCCGCCGGATATGACGGAAGAGACGCTCAACCGTTTCGGTGAAGTCACAGCCGTCGTCGTCGGGGACGTGATGCTCGACTCGTGGTTGCGGGGCCACACCAAGCGCATGGCGCAGGAGGCCCCGGTGCCGGTGGTGACCGTCGAGCAGATCGAGGACCAGCCGGGCGGCGCCGCCAACACGGCCGTGAACCTGGCCGCCCTGGGCGCGCGGGTCCACATGGTGGGGGTCACGGGCGCCGATCCCGCCGGGGCGACGCTCAACGCGGCCCTGGGACGGCTCGACGTCGAAGGCCTGGTCATCGTGCGCAGCTGGCGGACCTCGGTCAAGCGCCGGGTGCTGACCGACGGCCAGATCGTGGCGCGGTACGACGAGGAGGACGACGCACCGCTGCCCGAGGCGGCCGAGCGCGAGCTCATCGAGCAGATCATCCGGCTCGCGGCGGACGCGGACGTCATCATCGCCTGCGACTACGGCGGCGGGGTGTGCACCCCGGACGTCCGCCGGGTGCTGTGCGACCTGAGCATCGACCGGAGCGAGGGATCGCGCGGCGCGCCGATCCTCGTGGTGGACGCCCACGACGTGGCGGCCTGGCGGGACTGCCGCCCGACGGCCGTGCTGCCCAACTACGCCGAGGTGCGCCGGCTGCTGGGCGAGGGCGGCGACCACGACAGGGTCGCGTTCCTGTCCGCGCGGTCGGAGGAGCTCATCGAGGCCACCGGCGCCGGCCTCGTGGTCACCACGCTGGACGGCGAGGGCACGCTGCTGCACCGGCGCGGCAGGCAGCCGCATCGCACGTACGCGACTCCCGCGCCCGACACCATGAGCATCGGCGCGGGCGACACCTTCACGGCGGCGTTCGCGCTCGCGCTGGCGGCGGGCGCGGAGCCCGAGCGCGCCGCCGACATCGGCCAGGCCGCGGCGAGCGTGGTCGTACGCCGTCAGGGGACGGCGGCCTGCTCTCACGAGGACCTGCTGCAGGCGCTGCGTCCCGGCACCGCGCTGCCGCCCGAGCGGCTGGCGGCGTGCCTGGAGCGCGACCGCGCCGAGGGCAAGCGGATCGTCTTCACCAACGGCTGCTTCGACGTGCTCCACCGCGGTCACGTCGCATGCCTGGAGGAGGCCGCCCGGCTCGGCGACGTGCTGGTCGTCGCGGTGAACGGCGACGACGGCGTGGCCCGGCTGAAGGGACCGCAACGCCCGATCAACAGGTGCGAGGACCGGGTCGCGGTGCTCGCGGCGCTGGGCTGCGTGGACTACATCACCGTCTTCGACGAGGACAGCCCGGCCGAGCTGCTGCGGCTCGTCCGGCCGGACGTGTACGTCAAGGGCGGCGACTACCACCCCGACCTGCTGCCCGAGGGGGAGCTGGTCAAGGAGCTGGGTGGCGAGGTCCGGGTGCTCGGTTACGTTCCGGACCGCTCCACCACGGCGATAGTGAACCGGATTCGAGGGTAGAGGGGGCTGCATGACCGAAGAACAACGCTCGTCGACCGGCAAGCCGATGGTGGAGGCGACGCCGATGGACGTGATCCACGTCCGTATCGCGTCGTTCGCCCTGGTCTTCTGTTTCGCCGTTCTGGTGCTCTCCTTCGTCGGACGCATCTGGGTGCTGACCGGGGTCGTCGTGGCGATCATGGCGATTATCGCGATCTACATGGCGGTCGCCATACGCAGGCAGAAGAGGCTCGGCGGCGGGCCGCGATCGAGAGGATGACAACGAGGTGAGCCTGAAGGACAAGGTCGTCGTGGTGACCGGCGCGAGCGGCGGGGTGGGCCGCGCGGTGGTCCGGCAGCTCGGCGCGGAGGGCGCCAAGGTCGCGCTCATCGCACGTGGGGAGGCGGGCCTCGCAGGCGCCGCCGTGGACGTCGGGGCCGAGGGCGGGACCGCGAAGGTCTTCGCCGCGGACGTCTCCGACTACGACCAGGTCCGCCAGGCCGCCCAGCGGGCCGAGGCCGAGCTCGGCCCGATCGACGTGTGGATCAACATAGCGTTCACGACGGTCTTCGCGCCGTTCCTGGACATCACTCCCGAGGAGTACGAGCGCGAGACCAAGGTGACCTACCTCGGCTACGTCTGGGGCACCCGGGTGGCCCTGGAGCTGATGAAGCCGCGCGACAAGGGCGTCATCGTGCAGGCGGGCTCGGCCCTGGCCTATCGGTCGATACCCCTGCAGTCGGCGTACTGCGGCGCCAAGCACGCGATCGTCGGGTTCACCGAGTCGGTGCGGACGGAGCTGCTCGCCGAGGACTCGGGCGTGAAGATCACGGTGGTGCAGCTCCCGGCGCTCAACACCCCGCAGTTCGACTGGGGGCTGAACCGGATGCGGCGGCACGCGCAGCCGGTGCCGCCGATCTACCAGCCGGAGGTGGCCGCCGACGCGCTCGTCTACGCCGCCGAGCACCCGGAGCGCAAGGAATACTGGGTCGGCGGGATGACCGCGGCCACGATCATCGGCCAGCGGGCGGTGCCCGCCCTGCTCGACCGCTACCTCGCGAGAACCGGGGTGAAGTCGCAGCTCACCGGGGAAAAGGCGCCGACCGGGGTGTCCAACCTGTGGGAGCCCGCGGACGAGGACAAGGACTACGGCGCGCACGGCGGCTTCGACCGGCGGTCGCACGGCCGCAGCGTGCAGTTGTGGATGTCGCAGCACCGCCGCCTGGTCACCGCCGCGGGTCTCGGGCTCGCCGCCGTCGCTGGTCTGGGCCTGCGCCGCCGCTGACGAATTCAAACCCCTATATATCGGGGTACGCACCTTTTGTGGCGATACGAGGGGGCGTACCGGGGTAGTCGATGGCGATGGACGAGCTTGACTACCGCTTCCTGTGCGAACTCGCGGCCCAGCTCCGGGCGGACTCGGTGCGGGCCGCCGCGGCCGCCGGCTCGGGACATCCCACGTCCTCGATGTCGGCGGCCGAGCTGATGGCCGTACTGCTCGCGCGTCACCTGCGCGTCGACGTCGCGGATCCGGCCAACCCGGCCAACGACCACCTCGTCTTCTCGAAGGGTCACGCCTCCCCCCTCCTGTACGCGATGCTCAAGGCGGCCGGGGTCGTCACCGACGAGGAGCTGCTGACCTTCCGCAGGCGCGGCAGCCGCCTGGAGGGTCACCCCACCCCACAGGTGCCGTTCGTCGACGTGGCCACGGGATCCCTGGGCTTCGGCCTGCCCGTGGGGGTGGGGCTGGCGCTGACCGCGCGCAGGCTGGACCGCCTGCCCTACCACGTCTGGGTGTTGTGCGGCGACAGCGAGCTCGCCGAGGGATCGATGTGGGAGGCGTTCGAGCACGCCGGGCACGAGGGGCTGAACAACCTCACGGCGATCGTCGACGTCAACCGGCTCGGCCAGCGCGGCCCGACCCGGCACGGCTGGGACCTCGGCGCGTACGCCGCCAGGCTCGGCGCCTTCGGCTGGCACACCATCGAGATCGACGGCCATGACCCCGGCCAGATCGACTACGCGCTCGCCGACGCCCGGGCCACCCGGCGCCGCCCGACGGCGATCATCGCCAGGACCTGCAAGGGCCGCGGCGTGTCGGCCGTGGAGAACCGCGAGGGCAAACACGGCAAGCCGCTGGAGGACGCCGACCAGGCGCTCGGCGAGCTCGGCGGACCCCGCACGCTCACCGTCGAGATCACCCCGCCCGACGCCCCCGCCACGCCCTACCGGTACGCCGGCGGCCCGCTCGACCTGCCGCGATACGGGGTGGGCGAGCGTGTGGCCACCCGGACCGCCTTCGGCGAGGCGCTGGCCGCGCTCGGCACGGCGCGCGGCGACGTCGTCGCGCTCGACGGCGAGGTGGCCGACTCGACCAAGCTGGAGACGTTCGCCAAGGCGCACCCGGAGCGGTTCTTCGAGTGCTACATCGCCGAGCAGCAGATGGTCGCCGCCGCGATCGGCATGGCCGCCCGCGGCTGGACCCCGTACGCCGCGACGTTCGCCGCCTTCCTCACCCGGGCGTACGACTTCGTCCGGATGGCGGCGGTGAGCCGGGCCGGGATCTGCCTGGTGGGGTCGCACGGCGGGGTGTCGATCGGCGAGGACGGGCCCTCCCAGATGGGCCTGGAGGACCTCGCGGCGTTCCGCGCGGTGCACGGCAGCACGGTGCTGTATCCCTGCGACGCGAACCAGACGGCGCGGCTGGTCGCGGACATGGCCGACCTGGAGGGCGTGCGCTACCTGCGGACGACGCGGGGCGAGACACCGGTGATCTACGGCCCGGACGAGGAGTTCCCCGTGGGCGGCTGCAAGATCCTGCGCACCGGCGGTCAGGCGACCGTGGTCGCCGCGGGCGTCACCGTGCACGAGGCCCTGGCCGCCGCCGACCTGCTCGCCGAGGACGGCGTCTCCGTCACCGTGGTCGACGCCTACTCGATCAAGCCGCTCGACTCGCCCGAACTGGTCGCGATGGCCGAGGCGACGGGGAAGGTGGTCACGGTGGAGGACCACTGGCCGGAGGGCGGGCTGGGCGACGCGGTGCTCTCGGCGCTGGCGGGGACGCCGGTGCAGGTGCGCAAGCTGGGCGTCGCGGGCATGCCCGGCAGCGCGACCTCACAAGAGCAGCTGGAGGACGCCGGCGTCGACAGGGGCGCGATCCGCGACGCCGTCCTGTCCCTGATTCGCTGAGACGGTCTACCGGCCGGCGGCGAGGGCGCGGGCCGTCGGCGTTCCGGCGTCCGCCGGATAGTCCGCGACGTGCCCCTCGAAGACGACCCTCCCGCCGTGCCTGCCGGGGCCGGGCCCGAGATCGATCAGCCAGTCGGCCTGCCGGATGACGTCCAGGTTGTGCTCGACGACCACGACCGTGTGACCCCGGTCGACGAGCGCGTCCAGGACGTGGAGCAGCCCGTCGATGTCGCTCATGTGCAGGCCCGTGGTGGGTTCGTCGAGCACGTACGTGGAGGGGTGCTCGGCGTCGCGCAACTCCTTGGCGATTTTGAGCCGCTGGCACTCCCCTCCGGACAGTGTGGTGAGCGACTGGCCCAGCCGGAGATAGCCGAGACCGGCCTGCGACAGGTGCCGCAGCGCCCGGTCGACGGCCTTGTCGGGCAGCCGGTGCCTGGCCTCGTCGACGGACAGGGCGTCGACGTCGGCGATGGACAGGCCGTCGACGGTGTAGGCGAGCACCTCGGGGGTGAAGCGCCGCCCCTCGCATGCCTCGCAGACGACCTCCTGGCCGTCCATGAAGGCCAGATCGGTGTAGATGATCCCGAGCCCGTCGCACGCGGGGCAGGCGCCTTCGGAGTTCGCGCTGAACAACGCGGCGGGCACGCCGCTCCGCCGGGCGAACAGCCTCCGGATGGCCGGCGCGATGCCGGTGTAGGTGATCGGTGTGGACCGGCGGTTGACGCCGACCGGCCTCTGGTCGATCACGACGGCGCCGTGCTGCTCGACGAGTTCGGCGGCCAGGCTGGACTTGCCCGAGCCGGCGACGCCCGTGAGGACCGTCATCACGCCGGCGGGGACGTCCACGGTGACGCGCCGCAGGTTGTTGCGCGTCGCCTCGGTCACGGTGATCGCCGCCCCTGCCCTGAACGGGGCCGTACGCGGGGTCGTCTTGAGCGGCGCGGGCCGGGAGAGCGCGCGTCCTGTGGGGGTGCCGGCCCGCCGGAGCTCGGAGAACGTGCCCTGGAAGACGAGCCGGCCTCCGTCCGCCCCCGCCCCGGGACCGATCTCGACGATCTCGTCGGCGACCGCCATGACCGCGGGGTCGTGCTCGACGACGAGGACGGTGTTGCCCCTGTCGCGCAGCCGCTCCAGCAGTCTCGTCATAGATTCCACATCGGTGGGGTGCAGCCCGGCCGTGGGCTCGTCGAACACGTAGAGCATCTCGGTGAGGCTCGACCCGAGATGCTTCACGATCTTGATGCGCTGCGACTCGCCGCCCGACAGCGTCGTGGTCGCGCGGGCCAGGCTGAGGTAGCCCAGTCCGATGGTCACCATGGCGTCCAGCCGCGCGGTCAGCGCGGCGACGACGGGAGCGACGCTCGGCGTGTCGATACGGCGGACGAGTCCGGCGAGCTCGGCGACCTCCAGCCGGGACAGCGCGCCGATGGTGTGCCCGAGCACGGTGGCGGCGCGCGACGCCTCGTTGAGCCGGTCTCCCCCGCAGTCCGGGCAGATCTGCGACCGGGTGAACCGGCGGATCGTCTCCTGCTTGCGCTCGGACAGGTTGTCGGAGGTGTTGAGGTAGATGCGCTCGAACCGCTCGACGACTCCCTCGTAGTCCTTCGGCAGCCGGCGCCCCAGCCGCCGCTCCAGCCGGGCGGCCGCCTCGCCGCCGTGCAGCAGGGCGTTCCGCTCGTCGTCGCTCCAGTCCCGCAGCGGTGTCTCCGGGCTGAACACGCCGATGCCGGCGTACTGGGAGTACCAGTAGTTGCCCTCGCCGAACCCCGGAAGCCGGATCGCGCCCTCCCGCAGCGATCTGTCCGGGTCGAGGATGCGGTCCACGGCCGTGACGACGACGTCGCCGAGGCCCGAGCACGTGAGGCACATTCCGGCCGGATCGTTGAACGAGAAGTGGTTCGACTCGCCCACGTGCGGCTCGCCGAGGCGGGAGAACAGCAGCCGCAGGTAGGTCCAGGTGTCGGTGATCGTGCCGACCGTGGACCGGGCGTTGCCGCCGAGGCGCCGCTGGTCGATCACCACCACGGGCGACAGCCCGTCGATGTGCTCCACGTCGGGACGCGTCCACTTCGGCAGCCGGTTCCGCGTGAACGGCGGGAAGGTCTCGTTCAGCTGGTGACCGGCCTCCGCCGCGATCGTGTCGAAGACCAGCGACGACTTGCCGGAGCCCGAGACGCCGGCGAAGACGACGATACGGCCCCGCGGGATGTCCACGTCGAGACCGCGGAGGTTGTTCGTACGGGCCTTTCTTATGGAGATGCGTGGTGAAGCCATGCTCCCGACCGTACGAACAGTTGTGGCCGGAATCTGACCGCAATTGTGGGCATGATGGGCGGGTGGCCGACGTGACCCGACGCATGCTGGCTCTGCTGTCGCTCCTCCAGACGGGACGGCCGTTCAGCGGGGACGAGCTCGCCTCGCGCCTGGACGTCAGCCCCCGCACCGTACGCCGCGACGTGGACCGGCTCAGGGAGTACGGCTATCCCGTCGAGACCCAGCCGGGACCGGGCGGCTACTACCGGCTCGTGGCGGGCCGGACCATGCCACCGCTCGTCCTCGACGACGACGAGGCGGTCGCCGCGTTGCTCGGCCTCGCCACTCTCGCCTCCTCCGGTTCCGGCGAGGACGGGGCGCTCGACGACGCGGCCACCCGGGCGTACGGCAAGCTCGACCAGTTTCTGCCCGCGCGGCTGCGTCCGCGTGCGGCAGCGCTGCGGGCCAGTCTGGAGACCGGCCGGCACGTCGCGCCCGCGGTGAACGCGGCGCTCCTGGCCGATCTCGCCGAGGCTATCGACGACCGGGAGGTCGTGCGGTTCGACTACAGCGACAGGCACGGCGAGCGGAGCCGTCGGCGGGTGGAGCCGCACCGGCAGGTCCACCTGCTTCAGCGCTGGTATCTCCTGGGCTGGGACCTGGGCAGGGACGACTGGCGGGTGTTCCGCCTCGACCGTGTCGGCGACCTGGTGCGCACCGGTGTCCGGCACGCTCCCCGCGCCCTGCCCGCCGACGCCGCCCTGGAGTACCTCCGTCAGGGCCTCAACACGGACCGGCGGCGCGTACGGCTCGTCGTGCGCGCACGGCCCGGCCAGGTCGCCGACGCGGTGAAGTTCGAGGACGCCGAGATACATCCGGGGCCCGGCGACGGGGAGATCCAGGTCACCGTCCGGCTCGACTCCTGGAGATGGCTCATCCCCTGCCTCGCCCACCTCGACGCCGACTTCACCGTCGTCGAGCCCGAGGACTTCCGGGCCGCCCTCGCCGCCTTCGCCCGCCGTCTGCTCGCCGCCTCCGGTGCGGCGACGACGAGACCGGCGCCGACGAGACCGGCGCCCTGAACGACGGGGACGCGTCATGCGGCGGGGACACGTCGCGCGGCGGGGACGCGTCATGCGGCCGCGGGGCCGTAGGCGCCGCCGACCGCTCTTCCTCGAGCGGCCGACGGCGCGTGGGAGGGGTCAGCGGGCCTTGGCGGTCGCCTTGCGGTTGGCCTTCTTGATCGCGTCCACGAGCTCGTCCTTGGTCATCTTCGACCGGCCCGGGATGCCGAGGCGGCTGGCGACGTCGTAAAGGTGCTGCTTGGAGGCGTTCGCGTCGACACCCTCGGCCGTCTTGCCCTGCTTCGGCGTGCCCTTCTTCGCCTGCTCGTCCGACGGTCCGCGCCCTTCCTTCTTCTCCCAGTGGTCGCCCACCTTCTCGAAGGAGTGCTTGAGCGCGGCGAACGCCGTACGGTGGGCGCGCTGGCCCTCGCCGTACGTGCCGACGGCGGAGTCGTGCGCCTTGATCCACGTCTCCTGGGCCTCCTTGGGCGAGCGCTCCAGGGTCGAGGGCAGTTCCTTACGTCCTGGCATTGTCCATGCCTCCCTTCAGACCGTCGGAAGTCCGTTGGAGGGGGTCAGATGGTGGGGTCGTCGTAGCGCCGCTCCTCGTACACGTGGCGGCGGGTGGCGGTCGCGTCCACGGGGGCGGCGGCGGTGACGGTGGTCCTGCGGCGGACCGTCGTCAGGCGCCAGATGCCGAAGAGCAGCCCGGCCAGGCCGCCCACCATGAGGATCACCCCGATCACCTGGATGTCGAGGCCCGCGATGTCGAAGTCGACCGCCCAGGTGAGGATGGCCCCCAGCATGATGAGGATGATGCTTCCGGCGATGGTCATGGCGTTTCCTCCTTCGCCTTCTGCTCTATCCCTGTCACGGATTCCAAACGTCGCATGCGGGTGCCCGCGTAGGGCACCATGCGAATCATGACCGATACCCCCATTGTGGTGATGGGCCTCATGGGCGCCGGGAAAAGCACCGTCGCCCGGCTGCTCGCCGACGCGCTCGGCCGTCCCATGCGCGACAGCGACGCCGACCTGGAGGCGAAGTACGGCACCACCGCCGCCGCGATGGCCGCCGACGTGGGCGCCGACGAGTTGCACGCACGCGAGGCGCTGGTGCTGCGGGACGCACTTGCGGCCCGGCCCTCCCCGGTCATCGCGGCCGCGGCCAGCACCGTGGAGGACCCCGAGACGCGCCGCGCGCTGGCCCCCGCCTTCGTGGTGTTTCTCGACGGCCCGCCCGAAGTGCTCGCCGAACGCATGAAGTCGAGTCCTCATCGCCCGCATTTCAAGCCCGACCTCATACGGATGCTGACCGAGCAGCGCGACCTGCGGCTGCCGGGGTTCCGCGAGGTGGCGGACCTCGTCGCCGACCCCTCCACACAATGGCCCGAGGAGATCGCGGCCACCGTGCTCGCCCGCCTCGACGGTGCGCAGACCCGCGGGAACGGCTGAACGGACGACCGCCCCGCGTCGCCGGCGGGGACGGGCGCGGTCCTGTCCCCCGGGCGCGGTCAGCCGACGGCGATACGGGACTGGTGCGGGACGACGGGCAACAGCGACGGGCTGCCCGCACCGGCGAGGAACCAGACGGTCTTGCCGCTCGGACCCGAACTGGCCACTCCCCAGTCGTCGGCGAGTTCGTCCACGATGAGCAGCCCCCGGCCGCCGATGGAGTCGACATCCGCGTCACGCTGCTGCGGCACGCCCTCCCCCTGGTCGAAGACCTCGCCGTACACCCAGGTGCCGTTGCTGCCGAGCCGGAGGGTGAAGACGTTGCCGCCGTGCCGTACGACGTTGGAGGCGAGTTCGCTCACGATGAGGGAGCAGTCGTCGACGAGCTCGTCCAGGCCCCACCGGCACAGTTCACGGCGAACGAGGGCGCGCGCCTCCGCCACACTCGCGCCGACGGCGGGCAGGAGGCATTCGGTGGTCCATACGGGGGCCGGGTTGACCGGCGCCGTACCGAAGGGGAGAGTCACGCGCGCCTCCTTAGGCTCATGGGAGCGCTCCCACGGCTCAAGATACGGCACGCAACGCAGTCATGTGAATTCAAAGAAACAAGATTGTTTCCGGTCAATGCCCGATTTGTGATGGGCCGACAGAGGATATCGCCGGAAGGCTCGTCTCCCGCGCCTCGTGTGCGCACGTCAACGACGCCGCACTTGGCACCACCGGCCGCGGGTCCCCGGTGCCGCCACGCCTTCGCCCGGTCAACGCTGTCGTGAAAATAACTGAAATCAGCCCATCCCAGCGCTTCAATGCGGCAGACCGAATCGTCCCCTATCTCCCTCATGACCCGCAACGACCCGTTCGCGGTTGCTTCCCGCGCGCCCGTCCGTGTCGCTTTCACGCCCTCCGCAGCGCGGTGATCCCCCACCGGTGGGTGACCCGCTCTCCCGGAGCCAGGCGCACCAGGCACTCGCCGGTCGCGAAGGCGTTCGGCGGACAGCTCATCGGCTCCACCGCGACGCCGGCCCGCCGGTACGGCTCGGTCAGCGTGTCTCCGGTGAAGATCTGGAGCCATTCGACACCGGGCGCGGCCCACAGCTCCACGCCCCGGGAGCCGTCGGCCGTCATGAGCCGGGCCCGCACCAGCCCGTCGTCGTCGCGCCGCAGGGCCGTACAGGGAGTGTCGAGCACCGTGCCGCCGATGCGGCGCCCCTCGCGGAAGTCGTACTCCGTGCCCTCGACCGGGCGGCGGCCGACCGGGATCTTCTGCTCGTCCACCGGAGCCCACTCGGCCGCGGGGACCTCCAGCACGGCGTCGTCCACCGTCTCCTCGCCGAGGGTGAGGTAGGGGTGCGCACCCATGCCGTACGGCGCGACGCCGTCTCCCACGTTCACGGCCGACACCTCGACCTCCAGGCCCGCCTCGCCCAGGGCGTAGAACACCGTCAAATCGAGCACGTGGGGGTAGCCCAGTTGGGGGAACAACCGCAGCCCGAGCCGGACCGAGGCGGGATCCCGGTCCAGCACCGTCCAGGGCATCAGGCGCGCGAAGCCGTGCGCGGCGTTGCCGGTCCTGGGCTCGCTGATCGCGAGCTGCCTGGTCTCGCCGCCGAAGTCATACCTGCCGTCGCGCACCCGGTTCGGCCAGGGCAACAGCAACTGCCCGGCGCCGCCCACGGGCTGCGCGTCGGCGGGGTACGACATGACCAGCGGCCGTTCACGGTACGTCAGGGCGCGCAGGCCCCCGCCCACCTCGGTGACGGTCGCCACGTATCCGTGCGCGGCGATGGTGCGCTGCGTGCCGGTCGGGTGAACGGGTTCGGCAACCGCTGGTTCTGTCATGAGAGGGATTTTCCCATCCGTCCCACGGCATGGCGGGCCGGGCCCACGTCCTGGGTGTCAGGAGAGCGCCTGGCCCGTCAGGCCCTCCTGCGCGGTGAGCAGCGCGCGCAGTTCCTCCGCGCTCTCGCCGCATGCGGTCATGATCAGTCCCCGGTCCATCTCGATCCGGGACAGCGACCTGATCAGCCGGGTCGCGTACCAGCGGCCGGCGTCGCTTCTCCAGATCGACCAGCGACCGGCGTACTCGCTGCTCAGTTGTCTCCAGGCAGCGTCCTCGGCTGAGAACCGCACTCGTCACCACCTCCAGGCTCTGTGCCGGGAGACAACGATGTGCTCGTCCGGACACGATTGGTAGTGAGAAGCGGTCTCCCCTCTCCGGTGGCACGGCCACCGCCGCGCCGATGAAGATCTTCCATTGGCTGCGGTGACTTCACCACGACTTGATCCCCGTTCCTCCCGTACCACCCGTCTCATGCCGGGCCGCGGAACGACGCTGGTGTTCGCGGGGGGGCGGCATGGCCGCATACCGGGCGGCGGGCGCGGCAAACGTCCCGTCTTCGGTCACACCGGACATGGTTTTACTACCTTGCCGGACTGGAAGTCAGGGGAGAGATTCGTAAGGGCCCGACATCGAGCGAAGGGAAATTCACCATGCCCGGACTGCCACGGCTGCCGTTCGACCGGCCGGACGCCCTGGGGCTATCCCCCGGCTTCGGCGAACTGCGGGCCAGGGCGCCGATCACCAAGGTCACGACCGCGATGGGCGACGAAGCGTGGCTGGTCACGGGCTACGAGGAGATACGGCAGGTGTTCACCGACGACAGGTTCGGCCGCTCTCATCCCGCCCCCGAGACCGCGGCCCGCCTGTCGAACAACGCCCTGCTCGGCGGCCCGACCGGCCAGTACGCCACAGAGCGGTCCGTCCACAAGGAGATGAGACGTCTGCTCGCTCCCGCGTTCTCGGCCCGGCGCATGCGGAACCTGTCGGACCGGATCGGCTCGCTGGTCGGGAACCTGCTCGACGGGCTCGCCGAGCAGGGCCCGCCCGCGGACCTGCACGCCGGCCTGTCGCTCCCGCTGCCGATCCAGGTGATCTGCGAGCTCCTCGGCGTGCCGTACGAGGACAGGGGCAGGTTCCGCGCGATGGCCGAGGCGATGACCGACCTCAGCGACCCCGAGCGGTCCGCCGCGGCTCAAATGGAGATCAACACCTACACCTACGAGATCGTGAAGGCCAAGCGGGACGACCCGGGCGAGGACGTCTACTCCGACCTGGCGAACGCCTCACTGCCCGAGGACGACGTCGCCAGGATCGCGGGCGGCCTGCTGTTCGCCGGCCACGAGACGACGGTCAACCAGATCGACTACGGCGTGCTGCTGTTCCTGCGCAACCCCGCCCAGCGCGACGCCCTGCTGAGCGACCCCTCTCTCCTGGACGGCGCGGTCGAGGAGATCATGCGGGTCGCCTCGCCGAGCGAACACGGGCTGGTGCGCTACGCGCACGAGGACGTCGAGGTCGCCGGGGTGCCGATCCGCGCGGGCGACCTGCTCATGCTGTCCACCTCGGCGGCCAACAGGGACGAGCGCGTCTATACCGACCCCGAAAGGTTCGACATCCGGCGGCGCGATCCCCAACCGCACGTCGGGTTCGGTCACGGGCCGCACCACTGTCTCGGGGCGTCCCTGGCACGGGTCGAGCTGCGCGCGGTCTTCGGCTCTCTCTTCACCCGCTTCCCCACGCTGGCGCTCGCGATGCCGTACGAGGAGCTGAGGACGCACACCGACAGGCTGGCAGGAGGGTTCGACGCGCTGCCCGTCACCTGGTGACCGGAGGCCGGGAGGTGCACGCGGCGCGCCTCCCGGGCAGGTCGAAGTGAATGCGGATGCTCGTTCCCCGCTCGTGCCGGTGAATCCGCACCAGGTCCGCCAGCTCGTGCACGACGAGCAGGCCGCGCCCGTGGGCGGCGTGATCGGGCGGCGGCACCCGCCCGGCCAGCGGATCGAGCCGGCCGCCGTCGTCGACCTGGCACACCAGCGTGCCGCGCTCGGCCCACAGCGCCAGCGTGCCGGGCCCGTCGGTGTGCTCGCCCGTGTTGGTGGCCAGCTCGTTGACCGCGATGACCATGTCGGCGAGGCGGCGTGGTTCGAGCCCGGCGGCCTCGGCTCCGGCTGAGGCGAACGCGCGCAACTCGGGAAGCGCTCGAAGCCCGGTGAACCGGAAGACGGCCGCGTGCGCCGGAGGCGCGGGCAACGGCAGATCGCAGGCGGCGGCGGTCGCGAGCGGGTCGGCGTAGGCGGGGCTCGGAAAGGTGCCGTTCCGGTCCCGCACGACCGGATGCGTGCGATGCGCGTCGCGGATCGCCTTCGCCCCGAGCCCCACCGTGTCGTACGGGCAGAGGATGGCGGCCTCACTGTCGGCGAAGACGACGTTGACCAGGGCCTCGTCCTGCACGCAGGCGGGGTGTTCGAGGCCGCTGCGGCCGTTCCACATCGACTCGCCGATGATCCACACGCGCCGGCCCGGGTGCGCCCGTTGGAAGGCGAGCAGGACCGAGGGGATGATCCGGCCGGGATTGCGGCCGACGACGCTCATGTCCCGGAAGGTCACCCTCTCGGCGTCGTGCCCGAGGTCCGCCCGCACCAGCTCGCCGCCACCCCCGGGAACCGCGACGAGCGCGGGCTCCCCCGCCTTGAGTGCCTGCCGGAGGAAAGCGACGCATCCGGTGACGTACTCGTCCTCGCTTCCGTAGAGCAGGCCGATGTGCTCGAGACCGGTCATGTCTCCGCCTCGCGGCCCGGCCCGCGCGCGCCGGTCGTCCACTGCCTCTCACCGTGGGGAGCCTGTACGGGCGCCCGTAAGGGAGCCTGCCCGGGGCCCTGTCCGCCCACGGTCGAATCGTCGGCGGTTTCCGCATCGGCTGTTGCGGTATCGGCGGTATCGGCGGTTTCGGCATCGGCGAGCCGCCGGTACGCGCGGTTACGCAGTCGCAGCACCACCGTCGCCAGCAGCGCCGCGACCAGCGAGCCGGCCAGGACCGCCAGCTTGACCTGGGCGTCGCGGGCCGTGCCCAGACCGAACGCCAGCTCGCCGATGAGCAGGGACACCGTGAACCCGATGCCGGACAGGATCGCCAGCCCGCCGATGTCCACCCACGCCAGTCCCTCGTCGATGTCGGCACGGGTGAAGCGAGCGGTCAGCCAGGTGGCCGCCATGATCCCCAGCGGCTTGCCCACGACGAGCCCGACGATGACGCCGAGCGACACCGGATCGGCGAGCAGGTTCGTCACGCCCCCCAGCCCGCCGAACGGCACACCCGCGGACAGGAACGCGAACAGCGGCACGGCGACCCCGGCCGAAATCGGGCGGAACCGGTGCTCGAAGTGCTCGGCGAGCCCCGGCCCCGCCTCCGGACCACCCGCCTTCTCGCTCCGCAGGACGGGTACGGCGAAGCCGAGCAGCACCCCGGCCACGGTGGCGTGCACACCCGAGGCGTGGACCAGCCCCCAGGCCACGACGGCCAGGGGGAGCAGCAGCCACCACGAGCGCACCCGCCGCCGCACCAGCGCAGTGAAGACGCCGAGCGGCACCAGTGCCGCCAGCAACGGCAGCACCGACAGATGCGACGTGTAGAACACCGCGATGATCACGATGGCCAGCAGGTCGTCCACGACGGCCAGGGTGAGCAGGAACGTACGCAGCGCGGGGGGCAGCCGCCGCCCCACCACGGCGAGCACCGCGAGCGCGAACGCGATGTCGGTGGCCGTCGGGGTCGCCCATCCCCGCACCGCACCGTCCATCAGCACGTTGACCAGCAGGTAGAGAAGCGCCGGTACGATCACGCCGCCGACGGCCGCCGCGATCGGAACGACGGCCCGCCGGGGGTCGCGTAGGTCCCCCGCCACGAACTCGCGCTTCAGTTCCAGGCCGGCGACGAAGAAGAAGATCGCCAGTAACCCGTCCGAGGCCCATTTGGCGAGGCTGAGGTCCAGGTGCCACCCAGCCGGCCCGACCGTCACCGAGCGCAGCCCCGCGTACGCCTCCGACCAGGGGGAATTCGCCCAGATGAGGGCCGCGACGGCGGCGATCAGGAGCAGGGCGCCGCCGATCGTCTCCTTGCGGAGGATGTCGGCGACGCGGCGGGCCTCGGCCCGGGATCCGGGACCGAGGAGGGACAGTCGCTGGGAAGGGGCCATGGGCGCTCCGTTTCCGGGCTCGGTTCGACGACCGCCGACCAGACTTCCCGGCACCCCGACCCCATCTTATGGGCATTCGCCCAGATCCTTGCCCACTGCACCTTTCGTCCCCCCGGGCCTTGAAGGAGCCCACTTGAGTGTGCTGCGAGCCGTCAACAGGGTGGCAGGACCCGGGAGGCCGCGGAGACGGTCATTCGACGACGAAAGCCCAGGCCGACTATGCCGACCTGGGCTTTCGTACTTCTGTGCGCCGCCAGGGACTCGAACCCCGGACCCGCTGATTAAGAGTCAGCTGCTCTAACCAACTGAGCTAGCGGCGCCTGCGATGTCCGTAACCTTAGCAGTCTCCCGAAGGTCGCGCACATCGCTCATGCATCGAGATCTCGGGGGTCAGCCCCGCCAGGCGCCGCTGGAGAAAGGCACGGGCTCGCCGCGCAGGCCCGGTCCGTCGCCCCACTTGGTGACGACGTACTGAATCGGGATGTGGCCGAGGTCCCCGGTGACGGTCAGCGTGTTCTCGTTCCAGGTGGTGCCGGTGAGTTCGGCGAAGGTCTTGCCGTCGATGTCGAGCATGACGCCGTTGTTCGACGGGATGCCCGGGCCGCGGTCGCCGATGAAGAACTTGGCCTTCTTGCCCTTGTAGAAGACGTAGCCCTCGGTGCCCAGCGGCCAGCTCGGGCTGGCGAAAAGGCCCTTCTGCATGGGCTTGCCGATCGCGGGCAGGCCCGTGTCGCCCTGGCGGCCGGAGGAGTCGTCCCAGAAGTACGAGCCGGTGGTGCTGCCCTGGAGCAGGGCCTCCTCGTGCGCCGGCATGGCGAGGGAAAGGTCCTGCGTCGGGACCGTGGAGGAAACGTTGGCGGCCTCGTTGACCGGCTGCTCGACAGGCGCGGGCGCGGCGGCCACGAGGGAAGTGGTGAGGGCCGCCACCCCGGCCAACGTGGCCACGGCGGTGAGGCGTCGATTGCCACGCAGGTCAAACAGAGTCTTCATGAGGGCTGGGGATCTTTCGTGAGACGACAGTGGATGGCCATGCGTCATCTAGGGACCTGCGTACGGCAGACCGCGAAGACGGGCCACGTGTCCGGGCGCGGAAAAGTCGTTCACCCGGAGGCGTGTGCGCTGAAGCTATGGCGATCGGCCGGAAGGCCGTCGTGAGTCAGACGTGTGATCCGAAAAGCCTTGGTTCAGAGGTCGATGTGGGGTCACCCACGGTGATCTCCTCTCCAAGTCCAATCCAGCCACCGGTTGGCGGCAAACAGGACACTACAGGACGAGTCAGGATGGAGCAAAGTAAAAGCCGCACAGACCCCAGAAGATCTACCAGTGGGACTGTTTACCCCAAAGCGGACCGGGCTTCGCCCCTCTGCCCGAGGCGCTGTTGACGGTGCGTGACTGAGACTCTGTCGCGCGCAGGGCAAAGACCGGAGGCCGTACGGCAAGAGACCGCAAAGGAAATCACCGGTGACGGCGCGACAAAGCAACTCGCCGTAAAAGCGGAGCCGCAGAGCCAGAGGAAGATCACCGGTTTACGAAGGCAAAGGTCCTTTTCAGGGAAGCGCGGACGGCAGTCGCCCGTGACGATCACAGGCGTCGCCGGACGGACCATGGCCAGGTCAGGAGGCGCGCGAAGGGCCGGGCGGCACCGGGTGGCCCGGCACCAGGGGGTCCGTTTCCACACATGGCCGGAACAACGCGGGTCTGGACTAATCGATATACACCAAGTTAGATGATCAGTGAATCGTGATCGCGTCCTGAGCGGAGGCTAAGTGTCTGTCGAGTCGCTCGTCACGCGTATCACGGATCAGCTGGTGCGGTTAAGCCAGGTCACGCACGCCGATGTCGCCACAGCCGTCGAATTGGTAACCGATCTGTTGGGTTCCGCGGGGCAGCGGCCCCTCGCGGCCGGACCCGCGTGGGATTCCGACGTCTCGGACGACCACACCCCGGTGGAGTTCTCCTTGGCGTTCGATCCGGCCGGACCACCCGTGCTGCGAATTCTCGGCGAGGCCGCGGTCACCGATCCGGCGTCCCCGGCCGATCTCACGCCTGCCCTCGCGTTCCTCCGTCGCCAGGCTGCCCGGCATGCGGTGAGCATGTCGCGCCTCGAACGGGTCCGAGATCTGTTCACCACTGACCGGCCGCAGGGGACCTTCGGCATGTGGCACTCGCTGATCCTGCGTACGACGCCCGAGTTCAAGGTGTACCTGAACCCCGAGATTCACGGGGTGGCCCGGTCCGTCCCACTGGTCCAGGAGGGGCTCGGCCGGCTCGGCGCCGGTGCGGCCTACCGGGCGGTGTGTGAGCAGGCGCTGCGGCCGGGCGAGATCGGCCGGGGCGACCGCCTGACCTTCTTCGCCCTGGATCTGCGGGACACCGACACGGCCAGGATCAAGCTCTACGTGTCACAGCACGACGCAGAGCCGGCCGACCTGGCACGGGCGGCGGCGGTGGTGCCAGGCGCAGATCCCGCTGAGGTGGTCGCCTTCTGTGAGTCGGCCGCCGGTTTCGCCGGTCCCTACGACAGGCGTCCCATCATCAGCAGCTACACCTTCGTGGCACAGGCGGCACGGCCGGTCGGATACAGCGTTTACGTACCGATCCGCAGCTACGTCGCCGACGATCGGCAGGCGTACGACCGCGTCCATACGCTGCTCGGCCGGTACGGCTTCGACACGGACAGGCTGGAGGCGGCTGTCGCCGCGGTCACAAGCCGCCCGCTCGAGGATGGCGTCGGCCTGGTCGCGCACGTGTCGCTGCGGATCGGGCCGCCCAGTCCCGGCGTGTCGATCTATCTGTCGTCCGAGGCGTACGGCGTGGGCGTCGCGCGACGCAGAATCCCTGCTCATTGAGGTAGCACCGGGGATGCCGGCGCCGATCACCGTGGTGTGAAAGGGAGAACCTGTCCGGTCAGGGCCGAACAGCGGTGTGGAGGCGGCGGCATGCGATCTCGATCGCCACATCGGAGGCGGTTACGGCGAAGCGCACATGCCGGCGGCCTGCGTCGCCGTACATGTCGCCCGGGGTGGCCAGGATGCCGGCCTCGGCGAGCCGCTCGCACGCCGCCCAGCCGGGCAGTGCCGGGCAGCGTGCCCAAAGGAACAGACCGGCCTCGGAGTGGTCGATCGTCCATCCAGCCGCCGAGAGGGTGGCCCGCAAGAGGGCACGCCGATGGGCATACCGCTCGCGTTGCCGCTTGACGTGGGCGTCATCGTCGAGGGCTGCGATCATGGCGCGCTGCACGGGGGCGGGGGTGATCAGGCCGATCTCACGACGCCGCTGCCACATCCTGTCCATCAGTTCCGGGTCGCCCGCAGCCACACCCGCCCGGTAGCCGGCCAGGTTGCTGCGTTTTGAGAGCGAGTACACGCTCACCAGCCCCGTGTGGGACTCGCCCGCCACGGCCGGGGTCAGCAGTGAGACCGGCGCGGCATCCCAGCCGTAGTCGAGGTAACACTCGTCGGAGGCCACCACGACGTCGTGTTTCCGGGCCCATCCGACGATACGGCGCATGCTCTCGGCCGGCCATACCCTCCCCGTGGGGTTGGCTGGTGAGTTCAGCCAGATCAGCCGGATGCGGCGCCCGCTCGGCAGCACCGGATCACGGGCGGTCACGTCGTCGGAGGCGACGGTCTCGGCGCCGGCCAGGCGGGCGCCGGCCGCGTAGCTGGGATAGGCGAGCTCCGGATACGCGACGGCGTCCTCCGGTCCGAGCCCGAGCATCAGCGGGAGCAGGCCGATGAACTCCTTCGACCCGATGGTGGGCAGCACCTGGCCGGACGGCACGGACACACCGTGGCAGCGCGCGAGCCACACCGCGGCGGACTCGCGCAGTGCCGCGGTGCCGCGGGTCAGGGGGTAGCCGGGCGCGTTCGCGGCGCCTCCGAGGGCCCGCTGGATGATCATCGGGACCGGGTCGACCGGTTCCCCTTTGGTGAGGTCCACCATGCCGTCCGGATGCCGGGCGGCGACCGCGCGCAGGCAGTCCAGGCGATCCCAGAAGCTCACGTGGTCACCCGTCGGCCGCCGGCGCGCGTGTGCAGCACTCGCCGCTCGCACTCGAGGGTGGCGAGGAAGTCCGCCTCCGTCTCCGCGCGCCGGATCAGCTCCACGTCGCCGTCGGCGTGCAGCAGGAGTTCCTGCGGGCGCAAACGGTGGTTGTACGGAAAGCTCATCGAATATCCGTGCGCGCCCACGTCGTGCACGTACATCAGGTCGCCCTCCTCGGCGCGGGGCAGCCGGCGGGCGGTGGCGAGCTTGTCGTTGTTCTCGCACATGCTGCCGACGACGTCGACCACCTCTTCGGGCCGGTCGTCGGCGTCGTGCACCGAGATGTGGTGGTACGCCGTGTCATAGAGCGCCGGCCGGATCATCGCGGAGACCCCGGTGTCCACGCCGACGAAGGTCCGCCATTTCTCCATCCGATTGACCACGCGGGTCACCAGCACGCCGTGCGGTCCGGTCACGTAACGACCGGACTCCAGGAACAGACGCGGACGCGGAATACCCTCGCGCTCGGCCCAGCCGGTGAGGAGACGGTTGGCGTCGGCGGCGAACCCGCGTAGGTCGAAGGCGGGCTCGCCCGGCCGGAACGGGATCCCCAGGCCGCCGCCCACGTCGATGAAGTCGACGACTGTGCCGGTGTCCGAATGCCATCGCCCGGCCATGGTGAGCAGGAACTCGAGCGTCGCGCGAATGACGTCGGTGCTGGTGAGCCCCGACGCCACCATGGCATGCAGGCCGAACGAGCGGGCCCCGCGCGCCCGGGCCGCCCGCTCGGCGGCGAGAAGCTGGTCAGGGCGCAGGCCGAACTTCTGCCCGCTGGTCACCAGCTCCGCCTCGCCGCCGTAGGGCAGGGTGCCGGGGTTGAGCCGGAGCCCGACCCGCTCGGGTAGGTCCGGCAGCTTGCCGAACGCGGCCAGGTCGTCGATGGTGAGCAGGGCTCCGGTCGCGCGGGCGGCCGCGAACTCCGCGGCGGTCGTGTTGTTGGACGTGAAGATCAGATCGCCGGCGGTCGCACCGGCCCGGCGGGCGACGCCGAGGTCGGGCACCGAGCCGCAGTCGAAGCCCGCGCCGTGCTCCCGCAGCAGGCGCAGAATGCGTGGGTTGGACACGGCCTTGACGGCGTAGAACTCGCGGAAGTCGAGTGGAGCGAAGGCGTCCCGCAGCTGAGCCATCGTGTCGACGATGCCCTGCTCATCGTAGAGGTAGAACGGCGTGCCGAAATGCTCGGCCACGGCAGGCAGGCAGGCATCGAGGCGTTGCCGGAAGTCGTCGGAGACGGGCATGGCGGATCAGCCGCGCGCCATCAGGACGACGCGGTGGCGCGGTCCGGACAGCGGTCGCTGGTAGGTGTACCGGATGTGATCCACGTCGGTGAATCCGGCGCGTCCGCACTGTTCCTGGAGGTAGCCGGCGGAAAACCAGTGGAACCCGGGCACCCCGCGCGCCGGCTCGACCGGCAGCTCGTCGTGGCTCTCGTCGTTCGAGATGATCAAGGCGCTGCCCGGCCGCTCGGCGAGCCACCGGTGGATGACGTCGAGGATCGGCAGGCTGTGATTTTCGGTGGAGTAGAGATGCCCCAGCAGACCGTCGGCGTACACGATGAGCGGTCCCGGTGCGGACGGCGTCCAGGTCATCACATCGGCACACACGGCGGGGACGCCCTTGGCCTGCGCCAAGCTGACGGCCTGTGGCAGCACGTCCACCGCCGTGACCCCGTGCCCACGACGGACCAGCTCCGATTCGATCATCGCGTTGCCGCAGCCGACGCTGATCAGCGTGTGCTCGCCCGGCCGCCCGAGCTGGGAGTGGAGCAGGAAACCCATCCATGCCCGGTAGCCGTTGTCGTACGTTGACGGTGTGATCGAGTCCCCGACGGCCTCGCCGCGCTCCCAGACGTCGAAGACGGTGCCACCTGCGGGGTCGCGGCGGAGATAGAAATCCTCGACAGGTTTCACGTACGTCTCGGTGACGAGCGGATGCCGCATATTCTCTCCTCTGCCTGGCATTCGTAATAAGTCTGACCAGTATTGGCTGGGGCCCATGAAGTGCATGTGATGGGTCGCTCCGGCTGAGTCACGTACAGGAGTGGACTCACGTTGGCGGCTTCCGGCGGAGTGCCGGCCGGCGCCGCTTCCCGGCACCGGCGATCCTCGAAGCGATCTCTTCTGGCGTCGGAGCCTCGAAGAGGACCCGCAGAGAGATCTCGACGTCGAAGCAGGTGCGGATGCGGCTCACCAGACGCGTGGCAATCAACGAGTGCCCTCCGGACGTGAAGAAGTTGTCTGTGGCCCGAAACCCGTCAAGCCCGAGGGCCTCCGCGAAGAGTGAGCAGAGAGTTTCCACTGCGGGGCTGTGAGATGTGGGGCCATGCGGCCGGCGATCATTGGTCACCGCCAGGGCTCCCAGCTCGGACAGCCGGCTTCGGTCCAGCTTTCCGTTGTGCGTCAGAGGAAATTCCTCCAACGGAACGAACGAGGCAGGGACCATGTGCGACGGAAGCCGGGAGTTGACGAATGAGGCCAGCTCCAGACTGCTTGGAGTCTCGGCGTGACCACTGAATGGAGTGTTCGTGAGACCTTCACGGCCGACGCCACCGGCCATTGGTCGCCAATTGACACGGCCGCCTGACGCCATGCTCTTGTCCGTGAAGATCACGTCGAACATGTGGGGATGCTCGGACCAGGTCGGTACAGCGTCGATTCCTAAATCGTCACCGAGTGCGCAGAGGGCGTGCGGGCTTTCCGAGCCCGGACCAGGGCCGGAGATTCCGCTTGTGAGGCGGGAGTTCGGAATGCCGAGCACCCGGAGTGCTTCGCCCCTCAACTCACCCAGCAGCCCCCTGACCTCCGAGAGGCTGCCGACCCCCTCACCCCAGCGGTAGTCCCGGAACCTCGTCCCAGATGCCTCCCGGTCCACCGTTTCGGTGTGCAGAATCACATCGTATCGATATCGGGTCAGCTCGTTGACCGCCCTGCCACTTTTGATTCTGATATCGACGTTCGAGAAAGCGGGAATACGGTCGCCCAGTGCGGTGAAGAATGCCGGGTCGACGAGAAGCTCCTTCTCCCGCGCCAAGCTCGCCGACTTCCACAGAGCAATCCTGCCCATGTCGCCGCCGACCTTACTCCGTGCCACCGCAGTATGGAACTCGTCCAGGAGACGAAGATTGCGGACGTCCCCTACGAATATCCTTCCTCCAGGCCGCAGAGCCTGGGACGCCTGCGCGAGTACATCCTCCAGGTACGATCCAGAGGGAAAGTACTGGATGACCGAATTTATGACGATGGTGTCAAAATACGCTTGAGGGATTCCAGAAAAATCGTCCGCAGCCATGACTCTCGCGTGAACCTTGGAGCGTAACTCCGGGACACCCGCAACGTCTTCCGAGAGCTTCTCCATCGCCGCCGCCGAGAAGTCTGTCGCCCAATATTCCACACAGTGCGGAGCCAGCTTCTCCACGATGGCTCCGGATCCGGCGCCGATCTCGAGTACGCGCCGCGGCTTCAGCGAGACGATCCTCCGCACGATCTCGTCTCGCCACTCCCGCATTTCCTCGACGGGAATCCTGGAGCCGTCCGAGCTGTTCGCCCAGCCTTCGAAATCTCTACCGAAGGGAGCCATCCTCGATGTTTCGAAATGCTCCTCGTGCAACTGCCGCCACTCGTCGACGTGGTGCTGAGAACGATGTCCGCCGGACGCGTTCCGCTGGGGGACGAAGTAGGCGACGAGGCGTTTGTCGCCGGGCTGGTTCTCGTGAACCAGGACCACGGCCCGGGCGACCCCCGGATGGCCGGTCAGGACGGATTCGATCTCACCGGGCTCGACCCGGAAACCGCGGATCTTCACCTGCTCATCCGCCCGGGAAAGGAACTCGAGCTGTCCGTCGTGACGCCACCGCACGATGTCACCCGTGCGGTACATCCGCTCCCCAGTGCCGAACGGGCAGGCGACGAACCGCTCCGCGGTCAGGCGCGGATGGTTGACGTACCCGCGGGCCAGCCCTGCCCCGCTCACGTACAGCTCACCCGCGACGCCCGGTGCCACCGGACGCAGCTCCGCGTCCAGCACGAACACCCGCGTGTTCGACACCGGTGCGCCGATGGGAGGCGTCTCGCCGGCCACCAACGGGAAACTCAGTGTCGCGGCAACGGTCGACTCCGTCGGACCGTAACCGTTCAGCATCCGACAGCCCGGAGCCCAGTCGTTGACCAGAGCGACCGAGCAGACATCACCGCCTACGAGCAGAGTCCGCAGCTCGGGCAGGTCGCGCGCTGGGACGGTGGCCAGGACCGGAGCGGGGGCACTGAGGTGGGTGACCCTCTTGCTTTCCACGGCCAGAAGCAGGTCCTCTCCCAGCAGCTTGTCCGCGCCAGCCACAATCACAGTGGCGCCGCTGACCAGTCCGAAGAAGATTTCTGCGCTCCACGCGTCGAAGTTGGGCGACACATGATTCAGCAGACGGGTTTCTTCACCGAGATCGAGACAGGAGATGTGGTCTCTGATGAGGCTGCTGATCCCGGTGTGAGGGACGAGAACGGCTTTGGGCAGGCCGGTGGATCCTGAGGTGTAAATGAGGTACGCGGCGTTCTGGTGGTGCAGAGGTTGGACGCGATCGCCGTTGGTCGGGTTTGTGGCGGGTCGCTGGGCGATGGCGGGATCGGTGATCAGCAGGCGGGTGCCGGCCGGGTGTTCGAGCGTGACGGCTTCGGCGGTCAGGAGCAAGCCGGGCGCTGCGTCCCGAAGCATGAACGCGATGCGTTCCGCGGGGTATTCGGGGTCCAGGGGAAGGTAGGCGGCGCCGGCTTTCATGGTTGCGAGAACCGCGATGATCAGCTCATGCGAACGTGGGATGGCCAGGGCGACGACGTCCTCAGGGCCGATGCCCTGGCCGATCAGATGCCAGGCCAGCTGATTGGCCCGGGCGTTGAGTTGGCCGTATGTGAGGGTGTGGTCTTCGAACTCGACGGCGACCGCGTCGGGAGTGGCCTCCACCCGGGCCTCGAACAGGTCCGGCAGCGTGGCCGGCTCGACCTCGTGCCGGGTGCGGTTCCACTCCACCAGCACCTGGTGCCGTTCCCGTTCGGACAGCATCCTGGCTTCCCGCGCCGGGCTCCCGATCGGCTCGGTGGGCGAAACATGCGTCATCTGGACTGGATCTCCTGGTTCTACGGCCCAACAGTGAATGGAGCTGTTTTCAGAGGACGGTCGGAAGAGTCACATCACTCGGCGGCCCGGACACCTACGCCGGAAACCGCATGACAGGCCGAGAGCGGTCAGGACCGGTCACGAAAACCGGAAGATGCCGTCCTGATCTGCTGGGAGACCTCCGCGATCGAAGAGTCCTTGGTCATCATATCGATATGATCTCCGGAGACATCGACCACTCGGATGTCATCTCGATAGAGCGACTTCCAGAATTCGAGGTATTTTGCGAGTCCCCCCTCTCTGTACTTGGATTCAGCAGACATACTGCGGCTGTCTTCGCTGATCATCAGGGTGGCGTTGGCCCGGGAGACGCCGGGCATGTAGTTTCCGGCGGCCTCCATGATTCCGCCCAATGCGCCGAACGGGAGCCAGTCGTCCAACCCGGGAGATTCTGTGGTGAATTCAAGGGAATCCACGAAGTCTCGAAATTTTGTTTCGATCTCAACGCGCCTGGCGCCGTCGGCCGCGCGCCCCTCGAGCCAGATCTCGCCGGCCTTACGGTAGACATCGGCATAATCAAGCATCCGGCGCCGAATACCGGGCTGCACCGTCGGAGGCTCCAATAGATAGACCGCGTCCACCTCATCCGGATGCTGTTGCCCGATCTCGTGGGCGACCAGCCCTCCGAACGACCATCCCAGCACACGGTAAGGGCCCCTCGGCTGGACCCTTCTGATCTCCTCCCAATAGCGGCTCGCCATTTCCGGGACGCTTCTGTACGGAACCTCACCGGGATCCATTCCCGCAGCCTGGATTCCGTACGTCCGGCAGGAGCCTGTGAGCTTCTGGGCGAGCGCTTCATACCAGTGCGCGCTTCCGCCGCTGGGATGGATGCAGAACAAGACCAGGTCGTCGGTGCGCGCCGATCCCTCGGACGCGAACTCAAGGGTCAGGGCCCGCAGCGACGAGCGGGGTTGCCCCGTGACGGCCTCCGCGATCTCCGCGATGGACCTGTGCTGCATGACCTGGCGTACCGAAACGTCGATGCCGACATCCTGTAGACGAGTCGCCACCGCCACTGCTCGTAGTGAGTGTCCGCCGAGGTCGAAGAAGTTGTCGTGGATGCCGACGCGGTCGATGCCGAGGACGTCGGACCAGATGCCGGCGATGGCGGTTTCGATCTCGTCGCGGGGTGCGGTGTAGGCGTCGGCGAGGTCGGGCCGGTCGCTGGGAGGCTCGGGCAGGGCATCACGGTCGATCTTGCCGTTGGGAGTGAGGGGAAGAGCCGGCAGGCTGACGATCCACCCCGGGACCATGTAGTCGGGAAGAGCACGCCTGCACCATTCCCGCAGCGCGGCCGCGCCGGGGTCGGCACCGGCGGCGGGCGCGACGTAGGCGACCAGACGCTTGTCACCCGGACCGTCCTCACGGACCACCACGACAGCCGCGGTGATCTGATCATGAGAGGCGAGCACCGCCTCGATCTCCCCCAGCTCGATACGCAGACCGCGGACTTTGACCTGGTGATCCACACGCCCGAGGAACTCCAGGGTGCCGTCGGCAAGCCAGCGAACCCGATCACCCGTGCGATACACGCGGGCATCGGGATCGCCGGAGAAGGGATGCGGGACGAACTTCTCCCGGGTGAGCTCCGGCCGGTTCAGGTAACCACGAGCGAGACCGGCCCCGCCGATCCACAGCTCCCCGGGCACCCCGACCGGCGCGAGCTGCCCGTACTCGTCCATCACGTACACCTCGGTGTTCGCGACCGGACGCCCGATCGGCATCGTCAGGCTGCTCGGATGTCTCTCCCCCTCCCCGACCGGATACGACGTAGCGAAGGTGGTCGTCTCTGTCGGTCCGTAGAGGTGGACCAGCCGCTCCGGGCGATACTCACCCGCGGCCAGTTCCGACGCCACGGATTGATCGACAAGCTCACCGCCGTAAAGAATCCTCCCGACGCCCGCGAACACGTCAGGACAATCCCGTACGTGCTGGTTGAACAGCGCGGACGTCAAGAACAACACCGAAACACGATGCTCCCGCAAAGCGGCCCGTAACGCCGTGGCACTGAGAACCGTGTCCTTGTCCAGGACAACGATCGAGCCTCCCCACACCAAAGGAGCCCAGCACTCGAACGTGAAGGCGTCAAAAGAAGCACTCGCCGCCTGAGCCACCACGTCTTCCGAACTCAGCGGAGCAAACCAGTTGTCCTCCACCAACCGACAGATCGAGCGATGCTCGATCATCACGCCCTTGGGAACCCCGGTGGAACCAGAGGTGTAAATGACATAAGCCAGACAATCAGGCCCCACCCGCAGCCGAAGATCCGCATCCGCCAAAGCATCCAGAACCGGCCGATCCCGATCCACCAGCACACACTCGACAGCCACACCCGCGAAACGCCCCGCCAACGACTCCTGCGTCACCAGCAACGACGCCCCGGTATCACCCAGCATGAACTCCAAACGCTGCCCCGGATAGTCAGGATCCATCGGCACATAGGCCGCACCCGCCTTCAAAACACCGAGCAACGCGACGATCATGTCCGGACCGCGCTCCAGACACACCCCGACCAGATCCCCCGCACCCACCCCCCGCGCCACCAGATGACGAGCCAACTGATTAGCCCGGCCGTTCAACACCCGATACGTCAGCCGGCTCCCCCCACACACCACCGCAACCGCATCCGGCGTCCGCCCCGCCTGCCGCTCCACCAGCTCATGCACCGTCAACTCATCCGCACGAACGACCGCGGTGTCGTTCCACACCCGCAACAGCAGCTCACGCTCCGTCGCCGAGAGCATGTCGATGCTCCCCAGAGGCAGCGTCGGATCGTCCGCCACACACCGCAGCGTGGCCACGAAATTCTTGGTCAGCCTTTCGATCGTGGCCGGATCGAAAAGATCCGTTGAATACTCCACCTCGCCCACGAGTTCTCCGTCTTCCCGTTCTGTGAGAAAGACGGAGAGATCGAACTTGGAGGTGTGCGTCGTCAGCGCGAGAGGTGAGATATCGAGGTCACCGAGAACCAGCTTCCCCTGATTCGCGTTCTGCAGCGCGAAGGTGGTTTGAACGAGCGGCGCACGCGTGAGATCCCGGTCAGGAGCCAGGACCTCGACCAGTTGCTGGTACGGAAGATCCTGATGTGTGTATGCCTGCAGAGTCGTTTCCTTGACCTGCTCGAGGAACTCTCTGAACGTCGGGTTCCCACTCAAATCGGCGCGAATCACCAATGTGTTGACGAAGAAACCGACCAGATCCTCAACCTCCGCCTTGTTCCGGCCGGAAATAGGGGTGCCGATCGAGATGTCATGCTGTCCGCTCCAGCGGGAAAGCACGACCTGGAGGGCTGCGAGAGAGACCATGAACAACGATGCGCCACGCTCGATGGCAACGGTACGCAGCCCCGCGGCGACGGTTGCCGGAACCACGAACGAGACCTCGCCCCCAGCGTTCGACCGCGTTGGAGTACGAATCCGATCAGTGGGGAGTTCCAGCGGTTCTAAACCGGTCAGCTGCTCCTGCCAGTAGGCCAGCTGCCGTTCCAGCGTCGATCCGGACAACCACTCGTGCTGCCAAGCGGCGAAGTCTTTGTACTGGATGGGCAATTCCGCGAGCCTTGCCGGTGCGCCGGTGAGCGCCTCCTCGTACAGTGCTTGGAGCTCGCGGGTCAACACACCCACAGACCAGCCGTCCGCGACGATGTGGTGGAGCGATATGAGGAGCCACCACTCGCTGTCGGTCAGGCGGACAGCCATGGCGCGCAGCAGTCGGCCTGATGTCAGATCGAAGGGCTTGGACGCCTCGGCGTCGACCGCCGCCCGAGCCGCGGTTTCCCGGCTCCTGTCGTCGGGCACCGCCGAGAGGTCCAGCAGGCCGATCTCGACGTGCCACGGGGCGTCGACAACCTGGATCGGCTCTCCGTCACCGCGCAGCACAAACCTGGTTCTCAACGTCTCGTGTCTGGCGACCAGGTCGGCGAGCGCTTCTTCGAGCGCGCCGATGTCGAGATTTCCTCTGATCCTGAAGCCCATCGGGATGTTGTACTCCGGGCTTCCCGGCTCCAGCTGGTTCAAGAACCAAAGGCGGCGCTGTGCGAATGACAGCGCATGTTCCTCGGAGACCACCCGCTGGATGGCGGGCGGAGCGGAGCTCTCTACGGCAGCCGAGACCTCAGCGGCCAACCCCGAAATCGTCGGAAATCTGAACAGGTCACGGACCGAGACATTCGAATTCAACGACTTCGAAATCTGGTTGATGACTCGTGTCGCGAGGAGTGAGTGTCCGCCGAGGTCGAAGAAGTTGTCGTGGATGCCGACGCGGTCGATGCCGAGGACGTCGGACCAGATGCCGGCGATGGCGGTTTCGATCTCGTCGCGGGGTGCGGTGTAGGCGTCGGCGAGGTCGGGCCGGTCGCTGGGAGGCTCGGGCAGGGCATCACGGTCGATCTTGCCGTTGGGAGTGAGGGGAAGAGCCGGCAGGCTGACGATCCACCCCGGGACCATGTAGTCGGGAAGAGCACGCCTGCACCATTCCCGCAGCGCGGCCGCGCCGGGGTCGGCACCGGCGGCGGGCGCGACGTAGGCGACCAGACGCTTGTCACCCGGACCGTCCTCACGGACCACCACGACAGCCGCGGTGATCTGATCATGAGAGGCCAGCACCGCCTCGATCTCCCCCAGCTCGATACGCAGACCGCGGACTTTGACCTGGTGATCCACACGCCCGAGGAACTCCAGGGTGCCGTCGGCAAGCCAGCGAACCCGATCACCCGTGCGATACACGCGGGCATCGGGATCGCCGGAGAAGGGATGCGGGACGAACTTCTCCCGGGTGAGCTCCGGCCGGTTCAGATAACCACGAGCGAGACCGGCCCCGCCGATCCACAGCTCCCCGGGCACCCCGACCGGCGCGAGCTGCCCGTACTCGTCCATCACGTACACCTCGGTGTTCGCGACCGGACGCCCGATCGGCATCGTCAGGCTGCTCGGATGCCTCTCCCCCACCACAAACGACGTCGCGATGACAGTGGCCTCCGCCGGTCCGTAGAGGTGAACCAGCCGCTCCGGGCGATGCTCACCCGCGGCCAGTTCCGACGCCACGGATTGATCGACAAGCTCACCGCCGTAAAGAATCCTCCCGACGCCCGCGAACACGTCAGGACAATCCCGTCCGTGCTGGTTGAACAGCGCGGACGTCAAGAACAACACCGAAACACGATGCTCCCGCAAAGCGGCCCGTAACGCCGTGGCACTGAGAACCGTGTCCTTGTCCAGGACAACGATCGAGCCTCCCCACACCAAAGGAGCCCAGCACTCGAACGTGAAGGCGTCAAAAGAAGCACTCGCCGCCTGAGCCACCACGTCTTCCGAACTCAGCGGAGCAAACCAGTTGTCCTCCACCAACCGGCAGATCGAGCGATGCTCGATCATCACGCCCTTGGGAACCCCGGTGGAACCAGAGGTGTAAATGACATAAGCCAGACAATCAGGCCCCACCCGCAGCCGAAGATCCGCATCCGCCAAAGCATCCAGAACCGGCCGATCCCGATCCACCAGCACACACTCGACAGCCACACCCGCGAAACGCCCCGCCAACGACTCCTGCGTCACCAGCAACGACGCCCCGGTATCACCCAGCATGAACTCCAAACGCTGCCCCGGATAGTCAGGATCCATCGGCACATAGGCCGCACCCGCCTTCAAAACACCGAGCAACGCGACGATCATGTCCGGACCGCGCTCCAGACACACCCCGACCAGATCCCCCGCACCCACCCCCCGCGCCACCAGATGACGAGCCAGCTGATTAGCCCGGCCGTTCAACACCCGATACGTCAGCCGGCTCCCCCCACACACCACCGCGACCGCATCCGGCGTCCGCCCCGCCTGCCGCTCCACCAGCTCATGCACCGTCAACTCATCCGCACGAACAACCGCGGTGTCGTTCCACACCCGCAACAGCAGCTCACGCTCCGCGGGAGCAAGGACATCAATCCGGCTGATCGCCAGATCCGGACCGGCGGCGACCCCCTCCAGAACCCTTGCGTATCGGTCCGCGAGATTCCTGATGGTTTCCTTGTCGAACAGCTCGGTGGAGAAGACGAAATCGCCACGGAATCCACCGTTGTCGTCTTCGGCGAGGAAGACCGAGAGGTCGAACTTCGTGGTCTTGTAAGGAAGTTCGACCGGATCCACGGTCAGACCGGGAAGGTCCCAGCCTCCGTCGTTCGAATCATCGAAGGAGAAGGTGCAGCCAACGAGCGGCATGCGGCTTGGATCCCGCTCTGGAGCCAAGTCTTCGACCAGCAAATCGAACGCCAGGTCCTGATGGGAGTAGGCTTCCAGCATTGTCTCCTTGACCTGCCCCAGCAGATCTTCGAAGGTCGGATCCCCATGCAGGTCGGAGCGGATCACGAGGGTGTTGACGAAGAAGCCGATCAGGTCTTCCACCTCGAACCTGTTCCGCCCGGCTATGGGGGTGCCCACAGATATGTCATGGCACCCGGTCCACCGTTGCAGTACGACCTTGAAGGCCGCCAATGTCACCATGAAAAGTGAGGAGCCACTTCGGGTAGCGATGTCGCGCAGGCATGAAACCACCTCTGCCGGCACCGCGAATGACACACTGTCGCCTGCTCCGGAAGGTACCGCGGGTCGAGGCCGGTCCGTTTGGAGCTCTACGGGCTCGAGGTTCGCGAGCTTCTCCCGCCAATAGGCCAACTGGTGCTCTCGTACCCCCCCGGAGAGCCACTGCCGCTGCCAGGCCGCGAAGTCCGTGTACTGGATTTTGAGATCGGGGAGTGCGCTATCGGTCCGATGGATACGGGCAGAATAGAAGGCGCGCAGATCCCTCAGCAGGACATCGATTGACCATCCGTCGGCAACGATGTGGTGCAGCGACATCAGTAGCAGGTGCTCATCGGGCGCCATCCGCACCACCTTGACACGCAACAGATTCCCGGAAGACAGGTCGAAAGGTCGAAGCGCTTCGCCCTGGACCAGCTCCAAAGCCTCCCCGGGGGACGCGTGATCCTTTGATGAGTCCATGTCGATCACGCTGAACTCAAAGTCCGGCGCGATGTTCACGATTTGGACCGGAGTTCCGTCCTCGGATACCTCGAATCGCGTTCTCAGTGCTTCATGCCGCTCTACGAGGTCCCGAAAAGCGCTTTTGAGGGTCGACACCGCAAGCTGTCCACGAAGCGTGAATGCGAACGCCATGGCATAGTCGGCACGCCCCGGGTTGAGTTGATCCAGGAACCAAAGTCGCTGCTGCGCGAAGGACAGCGGAGCAGGCCCGGACTCTTCTCGAGGAGAAATGACCGAACTCTTGCCGTGACGCTTCATACGAGACAGTAGGAGTGACTCGGCGGTCACCTTGTCCATATCCGCTCCTCCCGCAGTCATCAATAGGTCTCGGATGCGTCGTCATTGCTGACGCCGTCTGCTTCACCATCCGAAACGAGCTCCAGAAGCTTTCCTATCAGCGAGGCCACGGTCGGAGCCAGGAAAAACTCCTTCAGGGAAATGTTCAGGCCTGTGAGGAGCTCGATCTGGTTGATGACTCGTGTCGCGAGGAGTGAGTGTCCGCCGAGGTCGAAGAAGTTGTCGTGGATGCCGACGCGGTCGATGCCGAGGACGTCGGACCAGATGCCGGCGATGGCGGTTTCGATCTCGTCGCGGGGTGCGGTGTAGGCGTCGGCGAGGTCGGGCCGGTCGCTGGGAGGCTCGGGCAGGGCATCACGGTCGATCTTGCCGTTGGGAGTGAGGGGAAGAGCCGGCAGGCTGACGATCCACCCCGGGACCATGTAGTCGGGAAGAGCACGCCTGCACCATTCCCGCAGCGCGGCCGCGCCGGGGTCGGCACCGGCGGCGGGCGCGACGTAGGCCACCAGACGCTTGTCACCCGGACCGTCCTCACGGACCACCACGACAGCCGCGGTGATCTGATCATGAGAGGCCAGCACCGCCTCGATCTCCCCCAGCTCGATACGCAGACCGCGGACCTTGACCTGATGATCCACACGCCCGAGGAACTCCAGGGTGCCGTCGGCAAGCCAGCGAACCCGATCACCCGTGCGATACACGCGGGCATCGGGATCGCCGGAGAAGGGATGCGGGACGAACTTCTCCCGGGTGAGCTCCGGCCGGTTCAGATAACCACGAGCGAGACCGACCCCGCCGATCCACAGCTCCCCCGGCACCCCGACCGGCGCGAGCTGCCCGTACTCGTCCATCACGTACACCTCGGTGTTCGCGACCGGACGCCCGATGAGCGATAGAGGCGCTTCCCGGGTGATGAGGTGAGAGGTAGAGGTGATAGTGGTCTCGGTCGGTCCATACGTGTTGTGGATGGGGGTGGCCGTGTGTTTGAACCACTGGTCGAGGAGGTTTTCCGGTACTTGTTCACCCCCGAGGACCATGAGGCGGAAAGCTGAGCCCAGTCCGCGGCCGGCCTCGATGCGGGGGATGATCTGCTGCCAGAGCGACGGCGTGAGATCAGCGATGGTGATGCCGTTGTCCCGGATTTCCCGGACGATGCGGGCCGGTGTCCACTTGTCGTTGTCACGCAGGACGATACGGCCGCCGGACATGAGGGCGGGGAAGATCTGTTCGGCGGCGGCATCGAAGCTGATCGAGGCGAACTGGAGGATCCGGTCGCTGCCGTCCAGGGCGTACCGGCACCGCATCTCCTGGAGGCGGTCACTCATCGAGCGGTGCTCGATCATCACGCCCTTGGGAACCCCGGTGGAACCAGAGGTGTAAATGACATAAGCCAGACAATCAGGCCCCACCCGCAGCCGAAGATCCGCATCCGCCAAGGCATCCAGAACCGGCCGATCCCGATCCACCAGCACACACTCGACAGCCACGCCCGCGAAACGCCCCGCCAACGACTCCTGCGTCACCAGCAACGACGCCCCGGTATCGCCCAGCATGAACTCCAAACGCTGCCCGGGATAGTCAGGATCCATCGGCACATAGGCCGCACCCGCCTTCAAAACACCGAGCAACGCGACGATCATGTCCGGCCCGCGCTCCAGACACACCCCGACCAGATCCCCCGCACCCACCCCCCGCGCCACCAGATGACGAGCCAGCTGATTCGCCCGGCCGTTCAACACCCGATACGTCAGCCGGCTCCCCCCACACACCACCGCAACCGCATCCGGCGTCCGCCCCGCCTGCCGCTCCACCAGCTCATGCACCGTCAACTCATCCGCACGAACAACCGCGGTGTCGTTCCACACCCGCAACAGCAGCTCACGCTCCGCGGGAGCGAGGACGTCAATCCGGCTGATCGCCAGATCCGGACCGGCGGCGACCCCCTCCAGAAAGCGAACCAGCCGCTCCGCGACAGCCACCGCCGTCGGGTGATCGAAAAGATCCGAGCTGTATTGGATGTGGGCGCTGATACCGGCCGGCTGCCGGTCCGAGGTGAAAATCTCGGCCATACTCAGTTCGAGATCGAACTTCGTTGTACCGGTACCGAGGTCCTGCCAGGTGGTGCGGAGATTGTCGAAGCCGGGATCCTCCTCTTCGCCGTTCTGGAACGTGAACATGACTTGGCAGAGGGGGTGACGGGCCGTGGTGCGGGTCGGATTGAGCTCCTCGACCAGCCGCTCGAAGGGGATGTCCTGGTTGGCGTAGGCCTCCAGATCGGTGGACCGGACACGCTCCAGCAGTTGGCGGAAGGTCGGGTCTCCAGAGGTATCGGTCCGCAGCACAAGAGTGTTGACGAAAAAACCGATCAGATCTTCCAGGGCCTCGTCGGTACGACCGGCGATCACGGACCCGAGCGGGATGTCCGTGCCGCCGCCCAGCCGGGTCAGCAGTGCGGCAAAAGCCGCCTGCATCACCATGAACATGGTCGACCGGCTCTCATTCGCCAGATGCGCCAGACGCACATGCAGGTCCGCGGAAAGACGGAATTCGTGAATGCCCCCGGCGTGGCTGGCCACCGCCGGACGCGGCCGGTCCGTCGGCAGCGGAAGCTCCTCAGGAAGACCGGCAAGCTGCGCACGCCAGTACTCGAACTGCTGCGCCCCGACGCTGCCGGCGTCACCCCTGTCGCCCAGCAGCTCGCGCTGCCACAGAGTGTAGTCAGAGTACTGGACCGGCAGCGGCGCCCACTGCGGAGCCGCTCCACCAAGCCGGGCGTTGTAGGCCTCCGCCAGATCACGGCGCATCGGACCCAGTGACCATCCGTCACCGGCGATGTGATGCATCAGCAGAAGCAGCACATGCTCGTCAGGAGCAGTGCGGTACAGATGTGCTCTGAGAGGAATCTCCTGCGCCAGATCGAACGCGTGACTCGCCGCCTCGGCCGCCAGGGCACCCGCCTCCCCCGGCGCCACCTCGACGTGCTCTACAAGGACCCTCACCTCACCGGCCGGCAGAACCCGCTGATAAGGCTCCCCGCTCACCGACGGGAACACCGTCCGCAGACTCTCATGGCGCGCCACGAGATCACCGAGCGCCGCCTGCAGAGCCTCCGCGTCGAGCTTCCCCGATAATCGCAGCAGCACCGGCTCGTTATAAATCGCGCTCGGCCCCTCAAGCTGCCACATGAACCACAGGCGACGCTGAGCAAACGACAACGGAAAAATGAATTCTCTCCTTTAATCGTCATGCGCCGCAGCATCGGACGTGATTGCCTCGCCGGCGTGAGACGTCGACAGCCGAGCCTGGACCATCATTACACCCGAGCTGGAATACGCATGGAACTTGGGCGCGCACGTACCGGAGGTTGTTTCACTCGGTAACGTCATCACGTCGAGACATTATCCGAGGCCGACATGGCATCACGCAGGCTCCGAGGACGCATGTCGATCCACTGTTCTTCAACGAACTCCAGGCACTCCTCCCTGATCGCGGCACCATACGTGACGGCCCAGCCAACCGGGACCTCCAGGGATGACGGCCAGAGCGAGTACTGTTCTTCACTGTTGACCAGGACAAAATAGCGTGAATCAACATCCTCGAAAATGCCGGACATGGTTCGCCTCCGGGGTAATGATTGTTCGGGCCACCACAGAGGGCCCAGAAAAACCGAGCCACTGCTATGCGATCCAACCGTCGGATCTCAGAAGAGGCGGTTCCACGGGAGGGGCGCCGGCGAAAGGACTGCCGGGGATGCGCCGCGCCCTCCGGGCGGCAGGTGCGGACACGTAGCCCGGCACCCTGCGGTAGGCACTGCACCACGCCGGAATGATGCTGTGGACGAACCCACGGTTTGGTCGATACTCGGCCGCCGATTTGTGCTGTCAGGCAGAATTCCCGCGTCCCTGCCCGGCGGCGCGCTCTCCCAGCGAACCATGTTTGTCAGCCTAACATGATCCGCCCGGTACGCATACTGCCGTCGCATTTGTGTGTGTCAGACTGGATGCAAAATGGACGGTGCACTTCCACGATCCTTTATGCCGATTACGCAGTTAGTCGGAGATAGCCCGTCCTCGACGACTGGAGCGGCCGGGCCGGCGTTCCGAATAATTCAGCTTCGCCGGAGCGCCGAGCCGGACGAAGACCGAATCCAGGAGGCCGCCGTTTCTCTAGGAGCGCCTCCATCCCTTAACATGGATTCTGCCCAGGGGTGAGACCAAAAATCAAGACCTGCTCCGGATCATCTGGTTGAGCGGATTGAACGTCCGACCCGCGCGCCGGCTGTCGAGTCATGCGCTTGGAGAGACGGGCGCCTCGGTGCACTTACCGCATCTCACCAGCTCAACGGGTGCTTCGTTATTCGGAATTACGCGATTCGTGTTGTCGGGCGGGGCGGCAACGTCGGTAAGCGTCGAGATGACCGTCGGCGGTCAACGCCCCGAGTTCAAACACCGCTTCGGTCCCGGCAAGGCCCGAGCCTGCCCCGGCGAGGTCCGAATCTTCCGGCGGTCTGTCGTCGGCAGGCACCCTCGATCACGCCGGTCGCGATCGGCCCGAGCACGGTGACGGCATCCGCCGCCGACGCGGACGCGGCCCCGGGAAGCGCGTCGTCCGCACCAAGTCTCCGGGCCGTCTGCTGCCCCCGGTGGGACCCGCCGGACCGGAAGAGCAGGACAGGAGGAGAACAGAACGGGGAGAACGGGTACAGGACCCTGGAAATGCCGGAGCCGGGCAGTCCCCCAACTGCCCGGCTCCGGATCAAAGCGGTTCCGCCAGGAATGCCCTCCCCAAAGGCACCGGCGGGTCCCCCGCTTTCCGGACGCGGTTCCCCCATCCGCGTCCTTTATCAAGAAGGTCTGTCGGCCCCTCCTGAGGACCTGCTTCAACACTACAAGGGGCCCTGTCATGAAGTCGTCAAGGCAGGTTGATTTCCGGCCTACATCCGAACGGGCCCCACTCCGCCCGTGCTACCGCCCGAGATCCAGCCTGACCTCGGTGCCCTTCTGCAGCGACCGGCTCACCGTGCAGTGACGCTCGTGGACCCGCTCGGCGACGGCCTCGAACACCTCGCCGGAGTCCTCCGGGGGCAACTCCACGTCGTACGTCACCGTGACCGAGCGCAGCAGGGTCGGGCTCTCCTTCTCGGCGGAGACCTCGACGGCCAGCCGGAGGAGCCGGTGACCGCGCTTGGCGGTCAGCGGCTCGACGGTCATGACGTTGCACCCGCCGACGGCGGCCAGCAGCAGCTCCACCGGGCTGAACAGGCCGTCACCGGCGCCCATCGCGATCTCGGCGCCGCGGTCGTTGCGGGCGACGAACCCGTCCTCGGTCCGCTCGACGCGTACAGAGCCCATGACCTCACCCTACTGGCAACGCCAGCCGCACGAGTGTGCCTCCGCCGGGAGCGGACGCGGCCGACACACTGCCGCCGTGGCTGTCCACGACCTGGCCGACGATGGCCAGGCCCAGCCCCGAGCCGGGCAGGGCCCGCGCAGAGGGCGCGCGGTAGAAGCGGTCGAAGACGTGCGGCAGATCGGCCTGCGAGATGCCGGGGCCGTGGTCGCGCACCGTCAGCACACCGCCCCGCAGCGACACCTCGACCAGGCCGCCGGCGGGGCTGTACTTGGCCGCGTTGTCGAGCAGGTTGGCGACGGCCCGCGCGAGCCGGTCGGGCACGCCTCGCACCACCGCGGGCTCGACCGAAAGGGAGTACGCCGTCGACGGCCAGTGCCTGGCCGCCCGGGCGACCTCCCGCTCCACCAGCTCGTCGAGGCGCACGCTCTCCACGAGCACGGCGGGCTCCTCGTCGCGGGCCAGCTCCACCACGTCGGAGACGAGCGCCGTGAGCTCCTCCAGGCCGCTCACCACGGCCCGGCTCACCTCGTCGTGGACCTCCTGCGGCAGGTCGCCGCGCATCAGCAGTTCGACGTTGGTCCGCAGGGCGGTGAGCGGGGTGCGCAGCTCGTGGGAGGCGTCGGCGACGAGGCGCTTTTGCGACTTCGCGGAGCGTTCCAGCGCGTCGAGCATCGCGTTGAAGCTCCGTGCCAGGCTGCTCAGCTCGTCGTCGCCCGCCACCTCGATCCGGGTGGTCAGGTCCCGGGTCGTGGCGACCCGGCCGGCGGCGTCCTTGAGCGCGTTGACCGGCCGCAGCGCGGCGCGGGCGGCCAGCCAGCCCAGGGCGCCCGACAGCACCAGGCCGCCGAGCGCCACGGCGACGAACGGCCAGCCCAGGTCCTCCACGTCGGAGAGGGCGGCCAGCACGCCGTTGGGGGGCCGATCGCCGTACCTCTCGTACGTCCCGTAGTGGTTCATCGCCCACTCCACCCGGCGGCAGGTGATGACGTAGGCGGCCACGATCACGACGATCACACTCACCGCGGCGGCCAGCGCGGAGGCCATCGCGAGCCGCCAGCGCAGCTTCACCGCTCCTCCCCGGCGGTGGGGGAAGCCGTGGGCTCCCTGAGCGCGTACCCGAGGCCGTGGACGGTGTGGATCAGCCGCGGCTCGCCCGCCGACTCGGTCTTCTTGCGCAGGTAACCGATGTAGACCTCCAGGGGGTTCGACCCCGGCCGGAAGCCGTAGCCCCAGATCCGCTCGAGGATGACCTGCCTGGTCAGCACCTGGCCGCCGTTGCGGATCAGCAGGTCCAGCAGGGCGTACTCGGTCCTGGTCAGATCGATGAGCCGCCTGCCGCGCCGGGCCTGCCTGCTGTCGGGCAGCAGGACCAGGTCGGCGAAGCCTGCTTCCGGAGGCGGCGCGGCGCGCCGTAACAGGGCACGGACCCGGGCGAACAGCTCCTCGAGCGCGAACGGCTTCACCAGGTAGTCGTCGGCGCCCGCGTCGAGGCCCGCGACCTTGTCGGTGATGCCGTCCAGTGCCGTCAGCATGAGCACCGGCAGGCGGTTGCCGTCGCCGCGCAACGCCCGGCAGACCTCGATGCCGTCCATGCCCGGCATGAGCACGTCGAGCACCACGAGGTCGGGCGCCGCGCCGTCGATGACGTCGAGGGCGTCCAGGCCGTCGCCGGCGGTCGCCACGCCGTACCCCTCGACGCGCAGTGCCCGCGCGATCGCGTCGCGTACCTCGGGTTCGTCGTCGACGACGAGCACCTGTGTCTTGACCACGCCGCCATTGTGGCGTGCGGAGATGAGAGGTTGCTGAGCGCGCTCCCCGCGTTCAGGCGTCGGGGTGTTTGGACAGATAGTCGACGTAGACCGGCCGGAGCGCGTCGCCGAGCTCGCCGTGGCCAGCCCCGATCGCATCGCTGAGCAGCGCCGAGACCCTGCTGAGGTCGTTCGCGGTCTCGTCGCTGTTGCCGCTGGCGGCCTCGGCCGCTGGAATGACCTTGAGCAGATCCCACAGGAATCCCAGGTCGCCGTGCCGTACGGCGTAGCGCACGGCGCGGTCGTGCAGCTCCTTCGCGGGGAGCGACTCGAGCTCCTTGACGTCCATCCGATCTCACCCCCAACTCGTGGGTTTCCCCCGGGTTTGCCCCTTATACCCCCGAGGCGGAGAAAAGACCGCCGAAAGCGAACGGCTTGTTTGCCGCTCCTCCACTGCCGCCGGTTCGGGCCCGCTCAACGGCCATCCGGGAACCGCGCGCTCTTTGCCGTCCCGTGGAAGGATCCTAGAAGTGAAGGTCATACTCAAGATCATCGTGGTGGCCGCGGCCCTGTGGGCGTCCACCAAGCTGGTGGACGGCATCACCGTCAGCGCCGGTTCCACCGCCAAGCAGATCGGCACCCTCCTAGCGGTCGCGCTGATCTTCGGCCTCGTGAACGCGGTCATCAAGCCGGTCATCAAGACGATCGGCTGCGCGTTCTACGTGCTCACGCTCGGGTTGTTCGCCCTGGTGGTGAACGCCGCCCTGCTGCTGCTCACGAGCTGGCTCGCCGAGCAGCTCAACCTCCCCTTCCACGTCGACGGGTTCATGGCCGCCTTCTGGGGCGCCATCGTCGTCGGCGTGATCAGCTGGCTCCTCAACATGATCCTCGGAGACGACGACTGAGCGATCCCGGGGCGCGTCATGCGCGCTCCGGGGTCACACCCGCGCTTAAAGCATGTATTGTTAGTAGGGAATTAGGGCTTCCTGCTTCCTGGAAGGGGCGGACGATGCGTGTGGACGTGCATCAGCACCTGTGGACGCCGTCGCTCGTCGACGCGCTCCGCCGGCGCACCCGCCCGCCTCACCTGGACGGGTGGACGCTCGTTCTCGACGGCGAGCCGCCGTACGACGCGGATCCGGCCGACCACGACGTGGAGATCCGGCGCAAGCGCAACGCCCACCTCGACCTCGCCCTCGTCTCCCTGTCGAGTCCACTCGGGATCGAGCACCTGCCGCCGGAGGAGGCGTGGCCGCTCATCGACGCCTACCACGCCGACGCGAGCGCGCTGCCCGCGCCGTTCGGCGCCTGGGCCGCCGCCCCGGTGACCGATCCCGATCCCGTACGGCTCGCGCGCACTCTCGATCACGGGCTGGCCGGACTGCAGCTTCCGGCGACCGCACTCGGGGACGCCCGGGGGCTGGCCCTGGCCGCCCCGCTGCTCGACGTGCTGGAGGACCGCGGCCTGCCGCTGTTCGTCCACCCGGGCCCCGCCGCGGCGGCGGGCCCGGCGTGGTGGGCCGCCGTCGTGCCGTACGTGCAGCAGATGCACGCGGCCTGGTACGCCTTCGAGGCGTTCGGCCGGCCCCGGCATCCCCGTCTGAAGGTGTGCTTCGCGCTGCTGGCCGGGCTGGCCCCGCTGCACAGGGAGCGCCAGTTGAGCCGGGGCGCCGCCGGGCGCGGCCTGGTGGACCCCGGCCTGTTCCTGGAGACGTCGTCCTACGGCCCCCGGGCCGCCGACGCGGTGATCCGCGAACTCGGAATCGACGTCCTCGTCGCCGGAAGCGACCAGCCGTACGCCGAGTCGGTGTGGCCCGACCCCGGCGACCCCGCACAACGAGCCATCGATCACGCCGTCCGCGTGGCCAATCCCGGCCGCCTGCTGTCCCGGAAGGAGTCGCACCAATGAGCACGCCCACGATCCAGGAAGGCGCGCTCTGTGCCTCCTCAACCGACCTGACCTCTTCAGCCGACCCGGCCTCCTTGACCGACCCGGCTCCCTTCGGCGGCCTGCCCGCCCGCGCCCTCGACCGGCGCGAGCTGCTCGCCCTCGTGGAGGACCTGGCCACGCGGCCCGGCCTGTGGCGTCACCACCTCAACTTCGACGGCACGCAGGACGGGGGCCGCCACTACGTCTCGCTGCACCGCGACGCGTACGTGGACGTGTGGCTGCTGTGCTGGCGCCCCGGGGACGACACCGGCTGGCACGACCACGACGTCTCCTCGGGTGCGGTGAAGGTGGTGGCCGGCGAGCTGAAGGAGTGCAACCCGCGCATCGGAGGCGCCCACCTGGAGACGTCGGTCGTGGAGGGTGAGGCGTTCTCGTTCGGGCCCGACCACATCCACCGGCTGACCGGCGAGGCGCCGGGCTCGGTCTCGATCCACGCGTACTCGCCGCCGCTGTGGCGCATGGGGCAGTACTCCATCACTGAGGACGGGACCATGCGCCGTCTTTCGGTCGGGTACGCGGACGAATTGCGCCCGGTCGACCCCGCTTAGAGCGATTCGAGTAGTTCGGCCATCACGTTGGGTGACGCTAGGCTGATCTCATGACCAGCGTGCTCGATGACTGGCTCCAGCCCCGTGCGGGAGGCGGGGCCGGAGGCGTCTCCGATCGGCTTTCCCGGCTCCGTCCCGCCGCCGGCGAGCGGCGGGACGGCGAGGACCGCGCCGACCACCCCGATGCCGACCACCCCGACGCCGATCACCCCGATGCCGATCACCCCGCCGCCGCCCTCATCCCCACGGGCCCCCAGACGCGGTTCCACGAACGTGTGACCTACGGCCTGCGCACGGCCCTGAACGCGCAGGTCCCGGGCGACCTGGTGGCGGTGAGCCGGATGGACGTCCTGCTGGGGCCGGAGCGGCGCGCCCGTCCCGACGTCTCGCTGGTGGACGACCTCGCCGCCGCCGACGACGAGAGGATCTGCTATCTCGCCGAAGAGGTGCGGCTGGTCATCGAGGTCGTCGGCCCCGACGCGGGCGTCACGGACCGCGACGTGCGGCCGCGGCACTACGCGGCGGCCGGCATCCCCCACTTCTGGCGGGTGGAGAGCAGCGACTGCCGGCCGTTCGTCTACTCCTTCGAACTCGACGCCGACGGCGCCGGATACCAGGTGACCGGCGTCCACCACACCCGTCTCGCGGTGGACACCCCCTTTCCCATCGACATCGATCTCGTACGGCTGCCGCGCTGACTATCGGCGCGGCGACCAGCCGGGCGTCGGGCGGGCGGCGAGGACACCCGACGCCAGTTGGATCGCGCAGGCCCCCAGCCCGGCGAGCAGGGGCACGGTCCAGCCGCCGGACAGCTCGTGGAGCAGGCCGAACGCGAGCGGCCCGAGCGCGGCCAGCACATAGCCGCTCGACTGAGCGACCGCCGACAGCGCGGTCACCGAGGCCGGGTCGGGCGCCCGCAGCGTGATGATCAGCAGGGCGAGCGCGATCGAGGCGCCCTGGCCGAGCCCGAGGACGATCATCCACAGCCACGGCACGGTGGCGGGCGCGAGCAGCACCCCCAGGTATCCACCGACGGTCAGCAGCGCGGCCACCACCACGTGCGGCACCTGGGACCGGGCCCGGCCCGCGTGCAGGGGAACGGCCAGCGCCGCGGCGATCTGCACGAGGTTCGTCAGGCCCAACAGGTAACCCGCCTCGTCCGCGGGCAGGCCGGCGGCCTGGAACACGGTGGGCAGCCAGGCCAGCAAGACATAGAAAGTCAGCGACTGCAGGCCCATGAACGCCATGACCGCCCATGTCGTCGGCGTGCGGAGCAGGGTTCCATAGGGCCGGTGGCCGGGGACGCCGCCGGACCGCCCGGCGATCGGCGCCGTCCGCATCGATGTCGACGCCCACCACAGGACCGCCGCCAGCAGCGCGAGCAGGGCCGGCGACCCCGCCGCCACCCGCCAGCCGACGCGGCCCGCCAGCGGGACCATCGTCGCCGAGGCCAGGGCGGCCCCGCCCACCATGACCGAGACGTACAGACCGGTGAAGAGCCCGATCCGGCCGGGGAAGTGCTGCTTCACGAGGCCCGGCATGACGACGTTCATGACGGCGATGGCCGTGCCCGCCAGGGCGGCGCCGCAGTACAGCGCGGGCACGCCGTCCGCGCTGCGCAGCGCGACACCGGCGGCCAGGACGAGCAGGCCGGCCAGCAGCGTGCGGTCCAGCCCGACCCGGGTGGCCAGCACGGGCGCGACCGGGGCGAGCAGGCCGAGGCACGCCACCATGACCGTGGTGATGGCGCCGCCCCCGGCGGGGCCGAGACCGAGGTCTCGCATGATGGCCGGGAGGAGCGGTGAGACGCCCGCGAGAGCGGGCCTCAGGTTCAGCGCCGCCAGGACGAACCCGGCCACCAGCAGCACGGTTCCCCGATGTTTCGCAATCCCCCTCATCACCCGCCAAACCCTACCGGCCGGTCTCTTTCGGCGCCCGTCGGAGCTGCTTAGTGGATGAGGGCGCGGGCGAGGAGCCGCCGCAGAACGTCCTGCTCCTCTGGGGCCAGGGAGCCCAGGGGGGAGTTCTCGGAGAGCAGGCCGAGGAGGCGTTCGCGGAGTTCGGCGCCCTCGGGGGTCAGGACGAGCTGCTTGGCACGGCGGTTGCCGGGGTGCGGGTGGCGTTCGAGATAGCCCTGCTCTTCCAGGCGGTCGGCGACGAATGTGGCGTTGGACGGCTCGCAGCTCATCCGTTCGGCGAGCTCGCGCAGGGTCATGGGGCGGGTCAGCTCGCGCAGCGCGACACCCTGCGCGGCGGTCAGGCCGAGGGTGGCGGCGCGCACGCCGCGTGGCGGCGCGCACGCCGCGTGGCGGCGCGGCCGCTTGTACGGCGGCGAACTGCCGGACAACCTACGACGGCTGGGCCGCGAGCCGCGGCACATCGAGGCCGTCGCCATCACCCATCTGCACACCGGCCACCTCGGCTGGGCGTGGACCCCCGCGCCCGGCACGGACACCCCGCCGTTCGCGCATGCCACCCACTTCGTCGCGGCGCCCGAGTGGGAGCGGCGCGACCTGGCCGCCGAAGGCGGGGCCACCGCGGAGCGTCTTGCCGCCTTCGCCTCCCGAGTCCACCCCGCCGCGGACGGCGAGGAGATCTTCCCGGGCGTCCGTGCCCGGTTCGCGGCCGGGCACACCGTCGGCCACACCACCTATGTGATCAGCGCCGGCGACCGGCGGCTCATCGCGTTCGGCGACGCGCTCCACTCCCCGGTCCAGGTCACCCGCCCCGAATGGTCCTGCGGGATCGACCACGACCCCGCCGAGTCCGCCGAGCACCGCCGCCGCCTGGTCGAGGAGCTGAGCCGCCCCGGCACGGTGGGCTACGGCGGCCACTTCGCCGATGTGGTCTTCGGACGCGCCGAACGCCGTCCCGACGGCCGCTTCGCCTGGGTCCCCATCGCCTGACGGGCGGGGGCCGGGGTGGGGTGAGCGGGTGCGGGGCCGTACGAATCGGTGAACGTCAGGTCAGGCGCTAGGGTTCGGTCGGGAGGTGGCCATGGCGGAGGAGCACGTCCAGTCACTGGCCCGGGGTCTGGCCGTGATCCGGGCGTTCGACGCGGCGAGCCCGGAGCTGACGCTGAGCGAGGTGGCCCGCAAGACCGGTCTCACCCGCGCCGCGGCGCGCAGGTTCCTGCTGACGCTCGCCGAGCTGGGTTACGTGCGGACCGACGGGCGTCTGTTCTCCCTGTCGCCCCGGGTGCTGGAGCTGGGCTACGCCTACCTTTCGAGCCTCTCCCTGCCCGAGGTCGCGCTGCCGCACCTGGAACGGCTCGCCGCCGAGGTGCACGAGTCGGCGTCGGTCTCCGTGCTCGACGACACCGACATCGTCTACGTGGCCCGCGTACCGACGGCCCGGATCATGCGCGTGACGATAGCGATCGGCACCCGCTTCCCGGCGTACTGCACCTCCATGGGCCGGGTGCTGCTCGCGGGGCTCCCCCCGGAGGACCTCGACGCCTACCTCACCCGCGCCGGCCTGGAGCGGCTGACCCCGCACACGACCACCTCGCCGGTCGCCCTGCGCACCGCGCTCGACCGCGTACGGTCCCAGGGCTGGGCGATGGTGGACCAGGAACTGGAGGAGGGCCTGCGGTCGATCGCGGCGCCGATCAGGGACCGCGACGGCCGGGTGGCGGCCGCGGTCAACATCTCCTCGCACGCCAGCCGCACCACCGTGGAGTCGGCCCGTCGCGACCTGCTTCCCCCGCTGCTCGCCACCGCCGCCAGGATCGAGACCGACCTCCGTGCCACCGGAGGCGCGGGCCGTGTTCTTCCCGCCACCGGAGGCGCGGGCCGCCCTTGAGCAGGCACCCCCGCGTCTCCACAGAAGCGACCATCCCTCACCATGGAATTGACAACGTTGTCTATCGTCGTGAAATGGGGGATGATCTCAGCGTGGGAGAGATGAGACGCGGCCGTCCGACCATGAACGACGTGGCCGCCGCGGCCGGTGTGGCGCTCAAGACCGTCTCCCGCGTCGTCAACAACGAAGCCGGCGTCAACGCCGCGACCGCGGAACGCGTGCAGGCGGCCATAGAACGGCTCGGCTACCGCCGCAACGACAGCGCGCGCATCCTGCGGCGGGGCCGTACGGCGAGCATCGGCCTGGTCATCGAGGACGTCGCCGACGCCTTCTACTCCAGCCTCAGCCGGGCCGTGGAGGACGCCGCACTGCACCACGGCTACCTGCTGTTCACCGGGTCGTCCCGGGAGGACTCGGCCCGCGAGCGCGACGTCGTGCTCGCCTTCTGCGCCCGCCGTGTGGACGGGCTGATCATTGTGCCGGCCGGGGGAGACCACGACTACCTGGCACCCGAGTTCGATGCCGGGATCAAGGCGGTCTTCGCCGACCGGCCGCCCGGGGCGGGATGCGAGGCGGACACCGTCCTGTGCGACAACGTGGGCGGGGCCAGGACGGGAACCGCCCACCTGATCACGCACGGCCACCGCCGCATCGCCTTCCTCGGCGATTCCCCCGACATATTCACCGCCTCGGAACGGCTGCGCGGCTACCGGCAGGCGCTGGCCGCCGCCGGCCTGCCGTACGACGAGGGCCTGGTGGTCATGGGGCCGCCGGACCCGGCGCGGATGCGGGCTGATCTGACCCGGCTGCTCACGGCGTTCGACCCGCCGACCGCGGTGCTGACCGGCAACGGCCGCACCACCGTGGAGACCCTGCGGGCGCTGGCGTCGCTCACCGACGCCGCCGACGCGGGCGCCGCGGGCGGCCTCGCCCTGGTGGGGTTCGACGACTTCGAACTGGCCGACCTGCTGGGCATCACCGTTGTGGCGCAGGATCCCGCCCGGCTCGGCCGTACGGCAGCCGACCTGCTGTTCATGCGCCTGTCCGGGGACGACGGGCCGACCAGCAGGATCGAGCTCACCACGCGGCTGGTTCCGCGGGGCTCGGGCGAACGCCCTCCTCTGCCTCTCCGGGACCGTACGGCGGGCTGATTCGCCTCGGCTCCCGGCCTCAGCCCTTGAGGGCGCCCGCCATGAGACCGCGCATGAAGAACCTGCCGAGCAGCACGTAGACGACCATCGTGGGAATGGACGCCAGGATCGCCGCCGCCATCTGCTGGCTGTACGGCGTCGTCACCGCGCCCGCGATGTTGTTGAGCATGACCGTCGTCGGCCACGAGCTCGGCCCGGTGAGGAAGACCGCGAAGAGGAAGTCGTTCCACATCGAGGTGAACTGCCAGATGATCACCACGGCGAACGCCGGGCCGGAGACCGGCAGCACGATCGACCAGAGCGTCCGCAGCATCCCCGCGCCGTCGACGCGGGACGCCTCGATGAGCTCGTCGGGGATCGTGACGTAGTAGTTGCGGAAGATCAGCGTGCAGATCGGGATGCCGTACACCACGTGGGCGAGGACCAGGCCGGGGATGCCGCCGTACAACTGCACGCCGAGCGTGTCGCCCACGTTCACCATGAGCTGCACCAGCGGGATCATCACGCCCTGGTACGGGATGAACATGCCGAAAAGGAACAGCGTGAACAGCACGTCGGCGCCGGGGAAGCGCCATTTGGACAGCACGTACCCGTTAAGCGATCCGAGGGCGGCGGAGATCAGCGACCCGGGGATCGCGAGCAGGAAGCTGTTGACGATGCCGGGCTCGAGCTTCTCCCAGGCGACGCTCCACGCCTCGGTCGTCCACACCTTCGGGAGGTTCCACGCCTGCGTGGGGTCGGCCTCGCTGAGCGGCTTGAAGCTCGTGACCAGCAGGACGTAGACCGGGATCAGGAAGACCAGGACGAACAGCAGCAGCAGGACGAGCCGCACCCACGCGGCGGCCCTGCCCCGCCCGCGGCCCGGGGCGGCGGGCGCGGCGGCCGGGGCCTTCTCGGCGACGTGCGCGGTCATGAACGCTTCCCCTTACGGGCGTCCCAGATCAGGTAGGGAACGACGAAGACGGCGACGGACAGCACGATGTAGGAGGCGATCGTCGCGCCCTTCGCCGGGTCGTGCGAATCGTAGACCGCCGTCCACATGAAGGTCGCGGGCACGTCGGTGATGATCTGCTTGCCCGACACCGCGACGACGAGGTCGAAGACCTTCAGCGAGATGTGGCCGAGGATGATCAGAGCGGACAGCGTCACCGGGCGCAGCATCGGCAGCACCACGTGCCGGTAGACCCCCCACTCACTGCAGCCGTCCACCCGGGCGGCCTCGCGCAGTTCCTCGGGCACGCCCCGGAACCCGGCGAGGAACAGCGCCATGATGTATCCGGACATCTGCCAGATCGCCGGGATCGCCATGGCGGCCATGCCCCACCCGGGATCGCGGAACCACTGCCACTGCAGGAAGTCGAGCCCCACATAGTGGAAGAGCCGGTTGAGCCCGACCGCCTGATCACCCGTCGCGCTGTTCATCAGCCATCGCCACACCACGCCGGTGGCGATGAAGGAGACGGCCATCGGGAACAGGTAGACGGCGCGGAAGCCGCTCTCCGCCCGGATGCCCTTCTCCATCAGGAAGGCCAGCAGCCAGCCGAGGACGAGCGCGCCGCCGACGAAGACCACGGTGAAGACGATCGCGTGCCGGACCGACAGGCCCCAGCGCTCCTCGCTCCAGATGGAGGTGAAGTTCTCCAGCCCGACGAAGTTGCCGGGGATCTCCGCGATCTCGTCGTGCTTGTCGGTCATGGCGAGCTTGAAGTTCCAGCCCAGCAGGCCGTACACGAAGACCGCGATGAGGATGATCGACGGCGACACCAGGAGTAGCCCGGGCAGCCATCTTCGCACCCGCGTCACTTGTACCTCTCAGGAGATCAAGTACGGCCCACGCCGTTGGGTCTCCGGCGTGGGCCGTACGAGGAGATCAGCTCACTGGCCGCTGTTCTTGGCCGCCGCGACCAGCGCCTGCTGCAACTTGGCGACGTCCTTGTCCTGCTGGAACAGGCCGACCGCGTCGGTGATCGCCTGACGCCACTGGTCGTTGGCGACCACGCCGTGCTGGATCGAGCCGGCCAGCTTGTCGCTCGCCCACTGCTCCAGGTCCCAGGACAGGTAGTCCTTGTAGAGGGACTGGTCGGCGTCCTTGCGGGCCGGGATCGAGCCCTTCAGCGGGTTGAACGCGTCCTGGCCCTCCTTGCTGGCGGCCACCTTCAGCCACGCGATCGCGCCGTCGCGGTTGGGTGCGCCCTTCGGCAGCGTGAAGCTGTCCGACAGCCACATGAAGGTGCCGTCCGTGCCCGGCGACGCGGCCCAGTCGAAGTCCTTGTGCGACTCCTTGCCGAGGCCGCCCTGCGGCGGGTTGTGGAAGTAGCCGTAGGCCCAGTCGCCCATGATGTTGAAGGCCGCCTCGCCGTCGGCGACCTGCTTGGCCGCCGGCTGCCAGTCGTCCTGCGGGCTGCCCGCGTACGACAGGATGGTCTTGAAGTTCTCCAGCGCCTTGGTCACATTGGCGTTGGACCAGTCGGCGTTGGCCGTCCACAGGGCGTTGTAGGCGTCGGTGCCGAGCGAGCCGAGCAGCACGGACTCGAGCAGGTGCACCAGGGTCCACTGCGAGCCGATCGACAGCGGGATCTTCCCGGTCTTCTTGACCTTCTCGAGGTCGGTGACGAACTCCTCGACGGTCTTCGGCGCGCCGTCGATGCCGGCCTTCTTCAGGACCGAGGGGTTGAACCACAGGACGTTCGACCGGTGGATGTTCACCGGCACGGAGTACAGCTGGCCCTGCACCGAGATCTGGTCGATGAGCTGCTGCGGGAAGACTTCCTTGAGCTTCAGCTCGTCGTACAGGAAGTTCAGCGCCTCCAGCTTGCCGCTCTTGATGTAGCCCTGGAGCTCGGCTCCGGCGTGGCCCTGGAAGGTGTCCGGGGGCTGGTTGGCCTGCAGCTTGCTCGACAGCAGCGCGCGGGCCTGGTCGCCCGAGCCGCCGGCGACCGCGGCGTCGAAGAACTCGAAGTCCGGGTTCTGCTTGGCGAAGATCTCACGCATCGCCTTGAGGCCGTCGGCCTCACCGGGACCCGTCCACCACGAGAAGACCTCGACCTTCTTCGCGGCCTGACCGCCTCCGCTCTCCTGCTTGTCACCGCCGCCACAGGCGGAAAGAGTGAGCAGACCTGCAACAGAGACCGCGACGGCCGCCATCCACCGTCGTCTCATCGCAACATTCCCTTCAGGCATCTCAGGAGGATTTCGGGCCCCCGAAGACAGATGTGACTGACAACGTTGTCAGACTGGCCCCATCAACCCACTTCCACCGGTATGTCGTCAAGTTTGGGCCGATAACGTCTCTGCATACCGACTCTGGCCACGCGTTAAGGGCAAGCGTCAAAAGGAACGCCGCGACACGCCCCCGGGAAATCGTCGGCACACGCGCTCACACTGCAGGTATGACGGTCGCACAACAGGGGGGACCTGATCATCTGTCGGAGGACGACCTGCCGGACATGGCGGACGTCGAGTCTCCGCAATGGGCGCGACACTACGGCACGATGGCGGGGCTGGGCTTCCTCACGGTCGCGCGACGGCTGCCCCGGCTGGTCCGGCAGGCACTGGGCATCGCCTGGGAGGCAAGCCGCCGCGACACCGTGGCCACGGTCACGCTGAGCATGCTCGGCGGCGTCTTCACCGCCTTCGGCCTGCTCGCCACCACGGGCGTGCTGACCGCGCTGTTCCAGGCGGGGCCCACCCCCGATCGGGTCCGGGCCGCGCTGCCCAGCCTGCTGCTGGTGGGCCTGGCCGCCACCGCGCGCACGGCCCTGCAGGCCGGGGCGAACTGGGCGCAGTCCCGGCTCGAACCCCAGGTCAGCCGAATCACCGAGGAGCGTCTTTACACGCTGACCAGCCGGGTCGAGCTCGTCTGCTTCGACGATCCCGAGTTTCACGACGCGCTGCAGCGGGCCCGCATGCGCGGCATGCAGATGGCCGAGGCGGTCGTGAGCACGACCATCGACACGTTGACGGGCCTGGTCGGCATCGTGGCCGCGGCGGGCGTGCTGGGCGTGCTGCACCCCGTGCTGCTGCCGCTGCTCCTGCTCGCGGTCGTCCCCGACGCCTGGGCGGCCGTGCGGGCGGCCAGGATGCGCTACACGACGTCTCTCGTGCTCGTCCCGGCCCGGCGCCGCAAGTGGATCATCGAGGAGTTGCTCGCCGACAAGGACACCGCGGCCGAGGTCCGCACGTTCACCATGCGCGGCTTCCTGCTGCGGATGTTCGACGCGGTGGCCCGGAGCGAGCAGCGGGTCATGCTCGACCTCGCGCGGCGGCAGACGGTCGCCCGCGTCCTCGGCGAGGCGCTCAGCGGCCTGGGGCAGGGCGTGGTCTACGTCGCGCTCGGCCTGCTGCTCGCGGCGGGTGCCGTGCCGCTCGCGGTGGCCGGCACCGCGGTGCTGGCGATCCGCTCCGGCCAGACGTCACTGGCCAATGTGATGTTCGCGACGAACCATCTCTACGAGGAGGGTCTCTACTTCACCGACTTCCTGGACTTCGTCGCGCACGCCGAGGGCCGCATCCCGGCCGCCCGGGAACGACAGGCCCCCGACGGGTTCGGCCGCATCACGGTCGAGGACGTCACTTTCTCCTATCCCGCCGCGCCGGCCCCGGCCCTGCGCGGGGTGTCGGTTCGCATCGAGCGCGGCGAGGTCGTGGCCCTCGTCGGGGAGAACGGGTCGGGCAAGACCACCCTCTCCAAGATCCTCGCCGGGCTGTACGAGCCGGACGGAGGCCGCGTCCTGTGGGACGACGTCGACCTGGCCGAGGTCGACCCCGGCAGCCTCCGCCGCAGGATCGCGGTCATCGCCCAGGACCACACCCGCTGGCCGCTGACCGCCCGCCACAACATCACGATGGGCATGGAGAAGGGCGAGACCGAGGTGGCCCGCGCCGCCGAGGTCGCCGGCGCCGACCAGGTCATCGCCGAACTCCCGTACGGCTACCGCACATTGCTCGACCGCAGGTTCAAGAACGGCCACGAGCTGTCGGGCGGGCAGTGGCAGCGAATCGCGGTGGCCCGCGGATTCTACCGGGACGCGCCGTTGCTGATCTGCGACGAGCCCACGGCGGCCCTCGACGCCAGGGCCGAGCACGCGTTGTTCGAGCGGATCCGGCGGCACGCCGACGGCCGGACCGTGCTGCTCATCACCCATCGCCTCGCCAGCGTCCGTTACGCCGACCGCATCTACGTGCTCGACCACGGAAAGGTCCGTGAGCACGGCACGCACGACGAGCTGATCGCCCTCGACGGCGTCTACGCCGAGCTCTACAACCTCCAGGCGGAGGCATACCGGACGACCTGAACGCCAGGCGTGCCCACTTCGGCACTCACGGTCCTTGATCTTGCACTCGACCCGTCAGGAGGCCTGCTCGGGGAGCATGTCGCGCATGGTGCGCACGTCCTTGTAGTACTGGATCTTCCGCTGGATCGCCCCCTGCTTCTGGCGCAGGTCGGCGATCTGGGCCTCGACCTTCCGGTCGTGCTCGTCCAGCAGGGCGATCCGGGCCTCGATGGTGTGCTCGCCCTGCCGTACGAGCTGGGCGAAGCGCAGCATCTCCGCGATCGGCATGCCGGTGTCCCGCAGGCAGCGGACCATGCCGAGCCAGCTCACGTCGTCCTCTGTGAACCGACGCTGGCCCGCCGCGTTACGGCCGACCGGCTCCAGCAGCCCGATCCGTTCGTAGTACCGCAGGGTGTCGAGGCTGAACCCGGTCTCCTCGACGACTTGTCCAGGTGTGTACACGGCCACGCCATTGATCCTGTCACATCGGATCTCGGGCGCAGGCGCGCTGACGAGCTGTAGGTGTCTCGCAAGCGGGGCGCAACTCGCCGCCTTATAACGGGTCCTGACACGTACGATCTGCCCGCGCTCCAAAGGAGCGTCTGGGCGGCGTCCCTTATATAGACAGTGAGACAGAAATGCCCGGCTTCCCCCGCTCAATCGCCGGTGTGGTGACCCTCTCCGCCGCGATCGTGCTGTCGATCCCGATGACCCCGGCCGGCGCCGCGACGCCGGGCGACCGCCTCCCGTGCCGCCCCGGCAGCGGCCCGCATCTCGCCGGCAGGGACCTCACCCGGTCGCCCCTGCCCGCCGACCTGTCCTGTGCGGACCTCCGCGGCGCCAAACTGGACGGCCTGACCGTGCGGAGCGTGCTCATCGGTGCCGATCTGACCGGGGCCTCGCTCAAGGGGGCCCACCTCGGGTACGCCCAGATGGCCGGGGCCAGACTCCGCGAGGCCGACCTTTCCGAGGCCGAGCTGTACTACGCCGACCTGCGCGGCAGCGACCTGCGCCGGGCGACCATGGACGACTCCGCGCCGTACTACGCGCACTTCGAGGGGGCCGACCTCAGCGGGGCCACGATGACGCGGGCCAAGACGTACGGCGCGCAGTTCGACGACGCGAAGCTGGTCGGCGTCGATCTGACCGACGCCTTCGCCTACGGCGCGGACATGCGCCGGGCCGACCTCAGCCGGGTCAAGGCGGCGAAGGCCAGACTCTACGGCGCCACCCTGGTCAGGACCGTGCTCCGGCAGGCGGATCTCAGCGGCGCGCAACTGTACGAGTCGGTGATGACCGGCGCGGACTTCACAGGAGCCGACCTCGCCGGGGCCGACCTGCGTGACGTCAGGGACGCCCGGCTGGCCGGGAGCACGGGCGTGCCCAGGTTCCTGCCCGCGCCCGATCCGTCGTGCGAGCCCGGCAGCGGCCAGGACTACCGGGAACGGGACCTGACCGTGGTCACGGACTTCCCCGACGATCTGAGCTGCGCCGATCTGACCGGCGCCAAACTGGACGGCGTCGACCTGACCGGGACCAAGCTGAACCGCGCGATCCTCCGCGACGTCTCCGCCGTCGGGGCGAGTCTTCGCTCGGCGAAGGGCGCGGACCTGCGCGGTGCACGGCTGCGGCGGGCCAAGCTCGGCAGCGCCGACCTCGTGGGGGCGAACCTGTCGCGGGCGGACCTTTCGGGCGCGGCCCTCGGCAGCGCCAACCTGACGCAGGCGAAGCTGCTCGGCGCCGACCTTCGCGATGCGGAGCTGATCAGCGCCACGGCCGACCAGGCCGACTTCACCGGCGCGAGGCTGGATCGGGCGTATCTCCGCAGCGGCAAGTATCGGGACGCGATCTTCCGTAAGGCCACCTTGACCGACGCCGACGTGTCCTCCGCGCAACTGCGGGGCGCGACGTTCGAGGACGCCGAGGTCACCGGGCTTCAGCAGGACTTCGCCGAGGACATCGACCTGACGGGGTCCTCCAGCCGGATGTCCGCCGGTTGGCTGATCTTCTTCGGCATCGCCGGTTTCGTCGTTCTCTTCATCGCCGTCGGACTGATCACGGCCAGGGCGCGGCGAAGGAGAGCCGCCAGGGAGCAGGCCGCCGCCAGAGCGGTCCGGTTCGAAGACGCCAAGGCCGTCCAGGAGGAGAACGTGACACGGCTGGGCGAGGAGATCGACAACCTGACGCACAGAACCGGCGGTGTCGACTGGAACGCGGTCCTGGACGCCTACGACGCGGCGAAGGAGGCGCTGGCGACGGCCCACGACATGGACGATCTGAAGGACGTGGAGACCATCGTGGCGCGCGGCCGCGCGGCCCTGACACACCGCCGATGACGGCCGCTTGTGCTGGAGTGCGCTCCAGGCGGCAAGGTGGTCGGCATGAGAATCGCTCTGGGAACGATCCCCTTCGGGACCACCGTGGACGAGGCGACCTCGTTCGCCATTCTCGACCGCTTCGTCGAAGGCGGCGGAACGATGCTCGACACGGCCAACAACTATCCGTTCTGGATGGACGGCGCGACCGGCGACGAAAGCGAGGCCACCATCGGCCGGTGGCTCACCTCCCGGCGTAACCGGGACAAGCTGGTGATCAGCACCAAGTGCGGCGCCCGCCCGTCCGTGCCCGGCGCCCGTACGCTCGACGCCGCGGAGGGCCTGTCGGCGGGTGTGGTCCGGGCCGCGATCGAGGGCAGCCTGCGCCGTCTCGGCACCGATCACGTCGACGTCTACTGGGCCCACATCGACGACAGGTCGACGCCGCTGGAGGAGACGGTCGCCGCCTTCGACGAACTGGTGCTCGCCGGCAAGGCCAAGGAGGTCGGCGCGAGCAACCACGCGGTGTGGCGGCTGGAGCGCGCCCGGTCGCTGGCGGCGGCGCGCGGCGGCACAAGCTATCGCCACGTGCAACTGCGCCACTCCTACCTCCGCCCCCGGCCCTGGGTGCACCTGCCAGAAGGCGGTCACACTCAGGTCTCCGACGAGATGCTGGACTACGTGCGTTCCGAGGGCGACCTGACGCTGTGGGTCTACTCCTCGCTGCTGGCGGGCGCGTACACCAGCAAGCCGCTGCCCGAGTACTACGACCACCCGGGCACCACGAGGCGGCTGGCGGTGCTGGACGAGGTGGCCGGCGAGCTCGGCGCGACGCGCAACCAGGTCGTGCTGGCCTGGCTGCGGGCGCAGGGCATCATCCCGATCGTCGGTGTCAGCTCGATGGCCCAGCTCGAAGAGCTCCTGGTCGACGTCAAGCTCGACGACGAGCTGGTCGCCCGCCTCGACGCTCCCGCCTGACCTCCGGCATCCCGGCGGCGGTGGCGCGTGCGCCCGCCGCCGGGCTCGCCTCCCACAGTCACCGGCCCCGCCCGTTCGTTTGCCTCTGCGCTCGTGCCACACCACCTACTCAGAGTCACAGTGATATAACGAAGAGTGACAACAAGCGGCATCCGATTGCCTCGACTTTTACGGTCACTCCGTGATTACGGTTGAACACGAAGCGGTGATACGGCTGTTCCAGGAACGGCCCGATCTTGCCGCCGGGCTCCTGGCCCGTTCCCTTGATGTACAGCTCCCGGAGTTCGACTACGCCGCGGTGGAGTCGGCCGACCTCACCGAGGTCACGCCCGCCTCTCATCACGCCGACTCGGTCATCGTGTTCCGGCGCAAACGTCCCGGTGCCGACCCCGAGCCGGTGATAGCCGTGATCGTGGAGGTTCAGCGAGGTGGCGCTCCCCCGAGAGATCTGGGATCACTTGGAGAGGCACATGAAGACAGAGAGTTACGAGTACCTCAGCGACTGGGCCCGCGAGAACATCGCCAAGGGCATGGCTGAGGGCCAGGCCAAGGGCATGGCCGAGGGCAAGGCCAAGGGCAAGACCGAGGCGATCCTGACCGTGCTGGCCGCCCGCGGCATCGAGGTGCCCGACGAGCTCAACGACAAAATCAGAAAGTGTCGTGATCTCGATCAGCTGGACGCGTGGATCCGCGCCGCCGCCACGGTCCAGTCCGCGGACGCCCTCCTGAGCGACGACCTCTGAGCAGGCTGTTCGATCGGACGTGCGTGGCCCACTCGGGCTCACGAAGTGGAGCCGGGCCGACCTCCGCAGGTGGTGGCCCGGCTTTCGCGTACCTAGGCCAAATGGTCCGAAAGGTAGCGGCGGACGAGGCGTTTGCATTCGGCGATGAGGTCGGGGTCACCCTCGGGGTGGGCACGGAAGGCCAGTTTGAGCACGGCGTCGGCGGCCTCGACGGCGACCACGAAGGCGCGTGACATGCCGTCGCCCGGCGCGACGCCGAGCAACTCCACGACGAGCGAGCGCAGCCGGTCGGCCACGATCACGTTGTTCTCCAGCGCCTCGTCGAGCATCCGCTGGGTGCCGGGCAGGGCGGGGCCGCCGGGAGCGGCGTACACCTCGCCGAAGTCCACCACGCCGAAGCCCGGCGTGGTCCGCTTCATCAGGACGAACTCGTCGATGACGAGGTCCACGGCGTCGGTCCAGTCCGATGGCGGCGCGGCGGCCAGCCGGGAGGAGATCCGGTCCAGGTACGCCTCCAGGTTCCGCAGCGCGAGCGCGCGGACCAGGCTCTGCTTGTCGGTGAAGAACTGATAGAAGGTGCCGATCGGCACCTCGGCCCGGCGAGCGACCTCCTTGGTGGTCAGGGCGGCGTACCCCACCTCGTCGAGCAGCCGGGCGCACTCGTCCAGCATGCGCTCGACCCGCTCCTGGCTGCGCCGCTGTGCGGGCCGCCGGCGCAACGCTCCCCCTGTGGTCATTCCGCCATTCTCTCCCGCTTCCCGGACAATCGAGTTAACATGAGTTCTCCTCATATTTTGAGAGAGGCGGCATCATGTTCCTCTGGGGTACGGCCACCGCGTCCTACCAGATCGAAGGAGCGGTCACCGAGGACGGCAGAGGACTCTCGATCTGGGACACCTTCTCCCACACGCCCGGCAAGGTCCGCGACGGGCACACCGGCGACGTCGCCTGCGACCACTACCACCGTCACACCGAGGACATCGCCCTCATGACCGGGCTGGGCGTCAACGCCTACCGCTTCTCCATCGCCTGGCCGCGGGTGCTGCCCACGGGCCGCGGCCCGGTCAACCGGGCCGGGCTCGACTTCTACGACCGCCTGGTGGACACGCTCTGCGAGAAGGGCATCGCTCCGGTGCCGACGCTCTTCCATTGGGACCTGCCGCAGGCGCTGGAGGACGAGGGCGGCTGGCTCAACCGGGACACCTCACGATATTTCGCGGAATACGCCTCCGTCGTGGCCGAGCGGCTGGCCGACCGCGTGCGCATGTGGATCACACTCAACGAGCCCTTCGTCCACGTGGCGTACGGATACGGGCTGGGCGTGCACGCCCCGGGCAGGCGGCTCATGTTCGACGCGCTGCCGGCGGCCCACCATCAGTTGCTCGGGCACGGCCTGGCCACGCAGGCGCTACGGGCGGCCGGCGCGGAGCAGGTATTGATCACGAACAACTGCACCCCGGTCCGGCCCGCCTCCGACTCCCCGGAGGATCTCGCCGCGGCCGAGACGTACGACATGCTGCACAACCGGCTGTTCAACGAGCCGGTCCTCACCGGCGCCTACCCCGACATCACGGCGTTCGGCGTCGACATCCCCATTGAGTCCGGCGACCTGGAGACCATCGCCCAGCCCCTCGACGGGCTGGGGATCAACTACTACAACCCCACCCGGATCGGCGGCCCCGGCGAGGACGGCCTGCCGTTCCGGATCGAGGAGATCACCGGCGTTCCCCTCACCGCCTTCGGCTGGCCCGTCGTCCCCGACGGCCTGCGCGAGCTGCTCGACGGACTCGAGGCCCGGTACGGCGACGCCCTGCCGCCCGTCTACATCACCGAGAACGGCTGCTCGTACGACGGCCTGGACGACCAGGAGCGGATCGCCTACCTCGACGGCCACATCCAGGCGATGAAGCAGGCGAAGGCGGACGTGCGGGGCTACTTCGTCTGGTCGCTGCTGGACAACTTCGAGTGGGCCGAGGGCTACCACCAGCGGTTCGGGCTGGTCCATGTCGACTTCGAGACCCAGGAGCGCACCCCCAAGGCGTCCTACCACTGGCTGCGCGCGTTCCTCGGAGGTCAGAGCACCGACACGTGAACGTGGTCGTAGTGGTTGGCGGTGATGCCGCCGCGGTCGGACATCATCTTCCACCCGGTGCGCGTACGCATGTCGTAGTAGCGCTGCTGCCAGATGATGTACATGATCCCGTACTCGCTCGCGTGCTGGATGCACCACTGCGCGAGGGCGTCGCCGCGCTCCTTGGCCACGGCGTCGGGCATGCGGCCGCCGCTGCTCATCATGAAGTCGCAGGCCCGGCCCTTGCCGTGCTCACCCGGGTCACCGGCTCGCAGGCAGCCGACCCCGAAGGGCATCGGGAAGTTCTGCATGATGACGTTGCGGGTCGAGATCATCCGCTGGGTCAGGCCGCTGCCGGCGTCGGGCGTCTGGAAGCCGAACTTCGCCATGAGCCGCTCGATCTCGCCGCGCCTGGCCTTGAGTTCCTTGATGTGGGCCTGCAGCTTGTCGATCTCGTCGTCGGCCGCGCGGGCCGCCTTCTTCTGCCTGGCGACCAGGTCCTTGATGCTGTTGAGCCGCTCGGTCCTGGCGGTGCCCAGATAGGCCAGCGTCGCCAGCGAGCTCGGGTCGGCCGACAGGGATAGGAGCCGGGACACGTCCATGCCTCCGGTCATGTACGAGGTCTGGGCGAACGCCACCACCTGCCGCTGAGCCGCGATCAGGTCCACCTTCAGCTTCTTGACCCTGCCGGACGCCTTCTGCGCGGCCAGCTTCGCGTCCTCCAGGCTGAGGATCTCGCCGCGGTACTCCTTCTGGAGCGTGGCGGCCTCCTGGGTGAGCTTGCGGAGTTTCGCCTGCCGGTCCGGCTCGGCCTCGGCGGTGATCGCGCCCGAGACGGACGGTGCGACGAGCAGCGCGGTGGTGACCACCGCCAGCCTGGCCCAGCGCCGCACGTGACCTCCACTCGGATTCGGCTCGAAACTATAGAAGAGGATCTTTACGGACTGCTACCGGAACAGGTGAAGCGCTTGGTCCCAAAGCGGACAACAGCCTGAAGCGTACGGCCCAACGGTCGTCGGCCATCACGCCGGGCGTCCGCGGACTATCACGGTCCGATGTGTCGCGACGCGCCACGTAGCCCGCCGGGTCCACGGGTACGTGAGCCGGGAGGGCGCACCCCGGCTCGGGAGGTTCAGCGATGAGCCGACTCACCACGGTTCTCCCGCACACGATGCACGCGGCGGTCCTGTTCGGGCCGGGGGACCTGCGGGTCGTCGACCGTCCCGTCCCCGAGCCCCGGGCCGAGGAGGTGCTCGTCCGGGTGGCCATGTGCGGGATCTGCGGCACCGACCTGAAGATCCTCGACGGGCACTTCCCGCAGACCCCTCCGTACGGTGAGTACATCCCGGGCCACGAGTGGACCGGCACCGTCGCGGCCTGCGGTGCGACGGTGGACGAGTTCGCGCCCGGTGACCGGGTGTGCATCGAGGCACACCACGGATGCGGGCGGTGCGGCAACTGCCTGACCGGCAAGTACACCGCCTGCCTCAACTACGGCGACCGCGCCAAGGGGCACCGGGCGAGCGGGATTACGACGAACGGCGGCTTCGCGGAGTACGCCGTCCACCACGTCAGCGCGCTCTACCGGCTGCCCGCCCACCTCACGGCCGAGGACGCCGTTCTCGCCACCACGGCCGGCACCGGACTGTACGGCCTGGACACCGCCGGCGGCTACATCGTCGGGCAGGACGTCGCGGTCTTCGGCCCCGGCCCCGTCGGGCTGATGACGGCGCAGATATGCAAGCGCATGGGCGCTGCCCAGGTGATCCTCATCGGCACTCGGGAGTCCCGGCTGCGACTCGGCCGCGAGCTGGGGGCAGACCACACGGTGAACGCCACCGAGGCCGACCCGGTCGCGGCGGTGCTCGACCACACCGGCGAGCTGGGCGTCGACCTCGCGATCGACGCCTCCGGGTCCCCCGGTGTGCCCCAGCAGTGTGCCCAGGTGACCAAGCGCGGCGGCAAGATCCTGTTCGTCGCGTTCTACCCGGAGGCCGTCCGGCTCGACCTGAGCGCGGTGGTCCGCAGGGGCATCACCATGTACACCTCGCGGGGCGAGGGGGGCGACAGCGTCCGGCGCGCCGTCGCCTTGGCGGCCGCGGGCATGGTCCAGGGCCGTGCACTGGTCACCCATCGCTATCCCCTGGAGGAGATCAACGAAGCGTTCCGGACCCTGCGCGAGCGCGAGGGGGACCCGTTGAAGGTCGTTGTCGCCCCCTGAACGGCGCGGGGTATCACAGCGACGTGGGGGATGGCCGATGTACCAGCAGATCCTCGCCCCGATCGGCGGCTCCTTGGCGCTGTCCGCCGCGGTGGCGTCGTCTCCCCTGATCGTCCTGCTCGTGTCGCTCGGCGTTCTCCGCCTACGGGCCGACGTCGCGGCGGCCTGCGGGCTGCTCGCCGCCGTGCTGATCGCCGCGTTCGCCTACCGCCTGCCGGCGACGCCGCTCCTCAGCGGTATTGCGCAGGGCGCGGCGTTCGGCATCTTCCCCATCGCCTGGATCATGGTCAACGCGGTATGGGTGAACCGCCTGCTCGACGCCTCCGGGCTCCTGTCCGTCGTCCGGCGCACGTTCACGAGCCTGTCAGACGACCGGCGGGTCCAGGCGCTCGTGGTGGCGTTCTACTTCGGCGCCCTGTTGGAGGCGACGGCGGGTTTCGGCGCGCCCGTGGTCGTGGTGGCCGCGATCCTCCTCGCGCTCGGCCTGGCCCCGATCCGCGCCGCGACCGTGGCGATGTTCGCCGACGCCGGAGGCGCCGCCTTCGGCTCGATGGGGACTCCGATCGCGGCTCTTGCGAAGGCGGCGAGCCTGCCGGCGGAGGAGCTGGGCCGGATGACCGGGCGCCAGTCCGCCGTCGTGGCGCTCTTCGTGCCCTTCGTCATCCTGCTGGTGCTGGACGGACGGCGCGGGGTTCATCGCACGATTTCGACCCTTCACCGGGTTCGGCGGCGACCACACTGCGCGCGTTCTCCCCCTACCTGACGCTTATCGTGCTCCTTGCCCTGGTCGCGATCGACAATCCCGTCGCCCGTTTCGCCAACGGCCTCGCGGTCACGTTCCCCTGGCCCGGCGTGGAGGTTCTCGGCGTCGACGGCAGGCCGCTGAAGCCGGCCGTCTTCCAGTTCAACTGGCTCACCGCCACCGGAACGGTCGTGCTGGTGGCCGGGCTCATCTCGACGGCGGCCCTGCGGCTACCCGCCGCGTCGCCCTGCGCGAGTACGGCATGGCCCTGGCGGGAATCCGCCGTGCCGCGGTCACTGTCACCCTGCTGATGGGGCTCGCCTACCTGATGAACTATTCGGGCCAGTCGTGACCATCGGCACCTGGCTGGCCGGTGCCGGCGGCGCGTTCATCATCCTGCTGTCTCCGCTGCTCGGCCGGCTCGGGGTGGCGCTGACCGGGTCCGACACCTCGTCGAACGCGCTCTTCGGCGCCATACAGGTGACGGGGGCGGGCAAGATCGGGGTCAGTCCGATACTGCTCGCGGCGACCAACGGCGAGGCGGGCGTCCTGGGAAAGCCGATCAGCCCGCAGAACCTCGCCATGGCGGCGGCGGTGGCGGGAACGGCCGTCCGGGAGGCGACCCTGTTCCGCCGTACCTTGGAGCCTCGGGCTGCTCATCGGGTTCACCGTCCTGGTCACCCTGATGGCGGCGGGCCCTCTGTCCTGGCTGGTTGTGCGGTGAGCGGACACCGGCTGCGCCGGGCCGCCGGCCCTCGGTGCGGGTCCGCGCGATGTGGGGGACAGCCATCCGGCCTCCGGCTCGTCCCACGGCCGGCGGCTCTTGCCAAGGCAGAGCAGAAAGTGATTCGGTCTCTCTGTGTGCGCGAAGGCGCGCCCGATCAGGAGGCAGGCATGCTGCAGCACGACACGCTGTTCATCGGGGGCGACTGGGTGGCCCCCGCGGGCACGGGCACGATCGAGGTGATCTCCCCCCACAGCGAGGAGGTCGTCGGCCGGGTGCCGGACGGCACCGCCGCCGACATGGACCGGGCCGTCGCGGCCGCCAGGGACGCCTTCGACAACGGGCCCTGGCCGCGGATGACGATGGCCGAGCGCGCGGCGATCGTGGGACGGCTGGCGGAGATCTACGAGACGCGCCAGGCCGAGATGGCCGAGATCATCACGGCGGAGATGGGCTCTCCGATCACGTTCTCCCAGCTCGCCCAGGCGCCGCAGCCGCTGGGCATGCTCAAGTACTTCGCCGCTCTCGGCACGACGTTCCCCGTCGAGGAGGAACGGCCCGGCCTGTTCGGCCCAATGATCGTCCGCCGCGAGCCGGTCGGCGTGGTGGCGGCCGTCGTCCCCTGGAACGTCCCCCAGTTCGTCCTCATGACCAAGCTGGCCCCGGCGCTCGTCGCGGGCTGCACCCTGGTGGTCAAGCCGGCCCCCGAGACGCCTCTCGACTCCTACCTGCTGGCCGAGATGATCCAGGAGGCCGGCATCCCCTCCGGGGTCGTGAACATCGTCGCGGCCGGCCGTGAGGCGGGCGAGCACCTGGTCTCCCACCCGGACGTCGACAAGGTCGCGTTCACCGGCTCGACCGCCGCCGGGCGCAGGATCGCGGCGATCTGCGGCGAACAGCTCAAGCGCTGCACGCTCGAACTCGGCGGCAAATCGGCGGCGATCATCCTGGACGACTGCGATCTGCCCTCGGCCATGGGCTTCCTGTCGATGGCCTCGCTCATGAACAACGGCCAGGCGTGCGTCGCCCAGACCCGCATCCTCGCCTCCCGCAACCGGTACGACGAGGTCGTCCAGGCCGTCGCCGAGATGGTGACGAGCCAGCGGGTGGGCGACCCCGCCGACCCGGCCACCGGCATCGGACCGTTGGTGGCCAAGCGCCAGCAGGAGCGGGTCGAGGGCTACATCAGGTCGGGCATCGAGGAGGGCGCCAAGCCGGTCGTCGGCGGCCTCGACCGGCCGTACGACCGGGGCTGGTACGTCGCCCCGACCGTCTTCGCCGGGGCCACCAACGACATGCGCATCGCCCGTGAGGAGATCTTCGGCCCGGTGCTGACGGTGATCCCGTACGAGGACGAGGAGGACGCGGTGCGGATCGCCAACGACAGCGACTACGGCCTGTCGGGCTCGGTCTGGACCGCCGACACCGATCACGGAGTGGACGTCGCGCGCCGGGTGCGCACCGGCACCTACGGCGTCAACATGATGCACACGCTTGACGCGAACGCGCCGTTCGGCGGCTTCAAGGCCAGCGGCCTCGGCCGGGAGCTCGGACCCGAGGGCCTGTCGGCCTACCTGGAGTACAAGTCGATCGCCCGCCTGGGCTGAACGCGTGCCCTGAACGCCTGCTTTGAACGCCTGGCTGAACGCGTCCCTCCGGCCCGGTACGGCCTGTGTGCCGTACCGGGCCGGTGAAACCGCCCAGCGCGCCCCCGCGACGCTGGGCCACACCGTGTGAGGGTGTGCGCCGATCCCCCAATCGGCGGTGCGGGAAGGAGCAGCTCCGCACACCCCTTGTAGACGACACTTACGGGGATTTGGTTCGCGAAATCCAGTGACCGATTTTGCGGACCAGGTCAGGGGTGGCAGCCGCCTCCGCGTGGCCGTACCCGGGCTCGATCCACAACTCCTTCGGCTCGGCGGCGCACTCGTACAACTGGTGGGCGTGCTCGGTGGGGAAGAACGGGTCGCTGTCGCCGTGCACGATCAGCAGGGGCGTGGGCGCGACCAGCGCCGCGGCCTTGTACGGCGGAAGCGGGACCGGGTCCCAGCCGCCGCCCGCGATCCTGGTCCGTTTGACCAGCCGGGCCGCGAGCCGCCCGTGCCAGCGTTCGATGGCCCAGTGGACCTGGCGCATGGGTTTGGTGTCCCGGTAGTACCAGCGGGCCGGGCCGCTCACCGACACCACCCCGTCCACGCCCCGGTGCAGCGCGGCGTGCCGTACGACCACGGCTGCGCCCATCGAGAAGCCGACCGTGGCGATGCGCCGGTAGCCGATGGCGCGGGCATACTTGACCGCCGCGTCCACGTCGAGAACCTCGAGGTCGCCCACGGTGGACCGGCCGCCGGAGTGTCCGTGCCCCCGGAAGTCGAACGACACCACGCCACCGAACTTCGACAGAACGTGCACGATGCGCCGCGTGTCCGGCCCCCTCCACGTGCCGGTGAAGCCGTGCGCGACCACAATCCCCAAATCGAGACGAGCAGGGCCGAGCGAACCGTTGGGCGTGTGCGCCGCGTCGATGCGGACACCGTCCGCCGTGCGCAGCATCGCTCCGAAAGCAGCAGCGAGAGCCATGCCCCCGACCTTATTTCCCCCCATGTCACATAACTCCCAGGTGCCCCCCGCGCACTACGGGAACCGTCACAGGTCGGCAGTCGAAGGCAGCCGGTCCCAGGCGGCCTTCAGCCTGACCTCCCCGTCGTCGAGCGACTCGATCTGGTCCCACTCGGCGTACCGGATCTCGCCGTGCATGCGCCGAACGAGGGCGCCGAGCAGCGACGGCCGCCACAGTCCGGGGCCGCGCTCGTACCCGAAGAGCCGCCCGGCACGGCGCCGGGCGATCAGCAGGCCGGCGAGCCGGAACGCCTGATGGACCTCGGCCAGCAGCGGCCCGTCCTGGACGAGACGGACGTCCACCGTGTCGCCGGCGGCCTCCCCCGACGGACCGAGCACCGCACGGCCGAGCAGCCCGCCGAGCCGCATGGTGTCAGGCCTGTCCTCCCACCTCTCCCGCACCTGGAGGGTCTTCTCCGGCGCCTCCTGCGCCGTACTTTCGGGAGCATCTTGCTCGGGCGTACCCACCGCGCCGGGGATCCGGCCGACGACGTTCCTGGTCAGCCAGCGCTCCAGCGCAAGGTCCTGCCGGTGGCCGGCCACCCGTACGGCACTGCCGATCTCGGTCACCAGACTCATCTCGATGCGGTACGGCCCCGGCCGCTCCTCTTCCCGGAAGAGCCGGTCGGTCTGCGTCATCAGCCAGCCCGGGAGGCCGCCGAGTCGCGGACCGAGCGCCAGCGGCCCGGACAGGATCGCGGTGACGTACGGCCGGTCGCCCGGTCGCACCTCGAGGTCGTCCACCTTGCAGAGCAGGCGGTCGTCGCTCTCCCTGACGACCTGCCGGTCGAGCAGGTGCAGGCGGGCGTGCAGCACCCGCGCCGTCTCACTCATGCCACCCCTCGCCTGGCGGCTCGGGCGTGCGTCGTGCCGAAGGTGCGCAGGTCGGCACGTCGCGAGATTGTGCTGTGCTCATTGATTCGCTCGCTTCGCTCACTCATCGATGCCTCACCTCCTCGTGCCGGGCCGTCACTGTCCCGCCTTCGTCGCGAGCATCAGGGGGATGGCCGCGAGCGCCACGACGATAAGCAGCACCATGTAGAAACTTCCCAGCACGTTGCTGAATCTGCCGTTGACCTTCTCCCCCATGTAGTCGGGATCGTTGGCGATCATGAGGACCGGCAGGTAGGTGAGCGGAAGGGCCGCGGCCGAGAAGACCAGCGAATACTCGGTCACCTTGATCGGGTCGATGGTGGTGAGTATCAGCGCGGTCGCGACGATCACCGAGGCCAGCACGGTCACGTGGAACCGGGCGGCGCGGCCAGGCACCACGTACTTGCCCCACTGCCAGCCGAAGTACTGGCTCAGCGAGTAGCCCGACGACAGGGCGGTCTCCAGCGTCGCGCCGAAGGTCGCCGCGAACACCCCCAGGATCACCACTCCGAGACCGACCTTGCCCAGCCCCTGGGCGACCGGGAGCACCATCTGCCCGAGCGAGTCGGGCTCGGCCGCGACGGGCATGAACACGGTCGCCGCGCACGCCGCGATCGCCAGCGACAGCGCGCCGCCGAGGGGGAAACCGACGAACACGTTGGCCCGGGCCGTCACCAGATCCTTGCGCGTCCACTTCTCCTCGACGCCGCCGGAGGAGAAGAAGAAGACCTCGTACGGCGTCATCGCCCCGCCGAGCAGCGCGACCGCGTAGTAGAGGTACGTCGGCACGCCCTCGTCCTGCGGCGGCCGGACGAGCTGCGTGGTCAGCTCGCCCCAGTCGGGCCCGAGCTGCCACAGCGCGACGATGAACACGACGAGCGCGAGCCCGGCCAGCCCGAAGACGCGCTCCATGGTCTCGAACTTCACCCGCCACATGACCAGCCAGGCGACCAGGGCCACCGGCGGCACCCACAGCAGGTAGTTGAGCCCTGTCACCAGCTCCAGCGCGAGCGCGGAGCCGCCGATCTCGGCCGCGAGCGTGAGCACGTTGATGAAGAACGACGCCCCGAGGTTGACCAGCCCGGCGCGGGGGCCCATGCGCTCGCGGACGAGGTCGAAGACCGGCCGCTGCGACACCGCCGCGATCCTTCCGGACATTTCGGCGAAGACGCAGATCCCGACGATGCCGACGATCACCACCCACGCGAGGGACATCCCGAACCTCGACCCCACGACGGCGTTGGCGACGAGGTCGCCGATGTCCACGAAGCCGCCGAAGGCCGTCAGGATGCCGAGCGTGACCGCGACCAGTTTCTTCACTTGTGCTTCTCCGCGAAGTCGTTCAGCTCGCTCGCGAGCCCGTCCAGCTCTCGTGCGGCCGCCACCGGGTCCTTCACCCCGTCGCGGCGCGTCTGGATGAGCAGCTCCTCCACCTCGCTCTCGGCCTTCTCGGTGAGGCGCAGCACCTCGTCCCTGATCCCGTCGGATGCGTCCGAGGGCGGCTGCACGCCGCCGAACTGGTCGTTCACGCTGCTCAGGTCCTGCACCGCCTCGGTCAGCAGCCCCTCGGCGTACGGCCCGGTCATCCGGTCCCGGTAGGCGACGGCCGAACGGGCGAACCGCACGGCCGAGGCGGCCGAGGCGGCGGTCTTCCCCGCCTTGAGCGCGTAGTCGTGGTCGTCCCAGGCGGGGCTCACGCAGGCGGACAGCACAAGTGCCGTCAGGAGGGCGAGCGGCGCCAGCCGAGCCGGCGGAGTCATGTGCGCCGCCGCAGCAGGAGATAGGCGAGGACGAGGAGCGGCACGAGAAACTCCGCCCAGGCGATGAGCAGCACGAGACCTTCATCCGTCACAGCCGGTTCATCTGCCCTAACGGAAAGCCTTTATACGGCCCACAAGACGGTAAGGAATGCGGCTCGCGGCGGGGGCGTTGCCATCGAGGGTCCCCTACGCGGGCGGCACGTGCCGGCGATCGGGATCAACTAAAATGGGTAGGCCGTGCACGCGGCGGATGTGCGTCTCGCTTCAGTCCCGGGACGCGGACGAGACCCCGACCAACCAGAGCGAGACTTCACTATGCCTATGAACACCCGCGACGACCTGCGGAACATCGCGATCATCGCGCACGTCGACCACGGCAAGACCACGCTGGTCGACGCGATGCTGTGGCAGTCCGGCGCGTTCCGTGCCAACCAGGACGTCGACGAGCGCGTCATGGACTCCAACGACCTGGAGCGCGAGAAGGGGATCACCATTCTCGCGAAGAACACGGCGGTCCGGCACGACGGCATGACCCTCAACATCATCGACACCCCCGGCCACGCCGACTTCGGCGGCGAGGTCGAGCGCGGCCTGTCGATGGTGGACGGCGTCGTGCTGCTCGTGGACGCCTCCGAGGGCCCGCTGCCGCAGACCCGCTTCGTGCTGCGCAAGGCGCTCGCCGCGAAGATGCCGGTGATCCTGTGCATCAACAAGGTGGACCGGCCGGACGCCCGCATCGCCGAGGTCGTCGACGAGGTGTACGAGCTGTTCATGGACCTCGACGCCACCGAGGACCAGATCGACTTCCCGATCGTGTACGCCTCGGCCAAGGCCGGGCGTGCCTCGCTGGAGCGCCCCGCCGACGGCGGCATGCCGGACTCCCCCGACCTGGAGCCGCTGTTCGAGACGATCAAGAACACGATCCCGGCGCCGGTGTACGACCCGACCGCGCCGCTCCAGGCTCACGTCACCAACCTCGACGCGTCCAGCTACCTGGGCCGTATCGCGCTGTGCCGTGTCCACCAGGGCACGATCCGCAAGGGCCAGCAGGTGGCGTGGTGCCGCACCGACGGCACCGTGCAGCGCGTCAAGATCTCCGAACTGCTGATGACCGAGGCGCTGGAGCGCAAGCCCGCCGAGGAGGCCGGCCCGGGCGACATCATCGCCATCGCCGGCATCCCGGACATCATGATCGGTGAGACGCTGGCCGACCCCGAGGACCCGCGCCCGCTGCCGCTGATCACGGTCGACGAGCCGGCGATCTCCATGACGATCGGCACCAACACCAGCCCGCTGGTCGGCAAGGTCAAGGGCGCCAAGGTCACCGCCCGCCTCGTGAAGGACCGCCTCGAAAAGGAGCTGGTCGGCAACGTCTCGCTGCGCGTGCTGCCCACCGAGACGCCGGACGCCTGGGAGGTGCAGGGCCGTGGCGAGCTGGCCCTGGCGATCCTCGTGGAGCAGATGCGCCGCGAGGGCTACGAGCTCACGGTCGGCAAGCCGCAGGTCGTGACCAAGGTCGTCGACGGCAAGGTGCACGAGCCGGTCGAGCGGCTCACCGTCGACTGCCCTGAGGAGTACCTGGGCGCGGTCACGCAACTCCTGGCCGTACGCAAGGGCCGCATGGAGCACATGACCAACCACGGCACCGGCTGGATCCGGATGGAGTTCCTGGTGCCGGCGCGCGGCCTGATCGGCTTCCGCACCGAGTTCCTCACCGAGACCCGCGGCACGGGCCTCGTGCACCACGTGTTCGAGACGTACGAGCCGTGGTTCGGCGAGCTGCGCACCCGCAACAACGGCTCGCTGGTCGCCGACCGCGCGGGCCAGGTCACCGCGTTCGCCATGCTCAACCTGCAGGAGCGTGGCACGCTGTTCGTCTCCCCGGGCACCGAGGTGTACGAGGGCATGGTCATCGGAGAGAACTCCCGCTCCGACGACATGGACGTGAACATCACCAAGGAGAAGAAGCTCACCAACATGCGCTCCTCCACCAGCGAGGAGACCGAGAAGGTGATCCCGCCGCGCGTCCTGTCCCTGGAGCAGGCCCTGGAGTTCATCCGCGACGACGAGTGCGTGGAGATCACTTCGCAGACCGTGCGCATCCGCAAGGTCGTCCTCGACGCGGCCAGCCGTGGCCGCGCCGCCGCCCGCGCCAAGCGCAGCTGACCACCGCCCCGGTCCCGTACGGGGACCGGGCGCCGAAGCCCCCGCCGGACGATCGGCGGGGGCTTCGGCTTTCCCCGTCCGCCGGCCCCGTTCAGGAGTCGCTCGCAGGCCAGGTCAGCCGCCCCTCGCGCAGGTCGTCCACGACCGACCGCAGCCAGCGCTCCTCCGTCGCGGTGAGCGCGAGCAGGTACTCGCTCTCGATGGCGGTGACCCTGGGCAGGTCGCCCGTCTGCGCCGCCAGGGATGCCTCCAGCCCCGCCCTCGTCTCCGCCAGCCGCTCGGCGCGGCGTTCCAGCAGCCGCAGTGCGTCGTGCGGCGGGATCATCATCAGGTGTGACAGAGCCGCGGGGAACTGCGGGAACTCCTGTTTGGGCAGGGCCACACCGAGCCCCTCACCTACGCCGAGGTCGTCCGCGTGCCCGCCGCGGAGTGGCCGGCACGCCTGCGCGATCTCTATGCCGGTCACGTCCCGGGCGAGAAGCTGCTGGCGGGCACCGACCCCGGCGAGCTCATGATCACCGGCGCCCGGGTGCCACGGCCCGGTAGGTGGCCCCGGAGCGGCAAGAGCGGGTAAACGGCGGGCACAGATGGCGTCGTCCGCGCTCCTCGCCCTATCCGGCCGTGCTCTGCTGTCGCAGGCAGTGCAGTGTCTGAGGAGGAGCGATCATGCCCCGCACAACCCATTTCGCCCTGGCCGCCGGGCTCACCCTGGGACTGGCCGCGGCGGCCGTGCCGGCCGCCCCGATCGGCTTGATCGCCCCGGCGGCCCCGTCCGCGTCGTCGGCGCCGTCTTCTCTGTCGGCGTTGGGGGCGACCGCCACCGCCACCCTGGCGGCCGCCGCGACCCCGGCCCGCGCCGGAGAGTCGGCGACCGCCGTCATCAGGACCGCGGCCGGGCGCGTCCTCGGCACCGTGAGGATCGAGCGGTACGACGCGAAGAAGTCGAGGGTCAGCGTCAGCGTGCAGGGGCTCACTCCCGGGTTCCACGGCTTCCACGTGCACGCCGTCGGCGTGTGCGACGCCCGTTCGGTCGACAAGGCGACGGGCAGCGCGTTCTCCAGCGCCGGGAGCCACCTCGGCCCAGGAGAGCACGGCGACGGAGCCGGGGACATGCCGCCGCTGCTCGCGGCCGCGGACGGCACCGCCGCCGCGTCCTTCGTGACCGACAGGTTCACCCTGGAGCGACTCGGCGACGCCAACGGAAGCGCGTTCGTGGTGCACGCCGGGCCGGACAACTTCGCGCACATCCCGGACAGGTACTTCCATCGTCCGGACGCCGCAGGCGCCACGGGCCCGGACGCGACCACGCGCAAGACCGGCGACGCCGGTGCGCGGATCGGCTGCGGCGTCGTCAAACTCCACGCCTGATCCCTCGCGTGCGGGGCCGTTCCGGACTACGCGCCGCCGCACCGCACGGACGGCTCGTGGGGCCGTTTCGGGGTACGCGGCCTGCCCGCCTCGCCGTACGGACGACTCACGGCGGGGCGGGGACGCGGTGTCAGGAGAGGCGGTGTCAGGAGAGGTGGCGGCGCAGCCAGTCGACCAGCGGGACCAGCGCCCGCCAGGTCGAGCGGACCCGGTCGAGGGTTTCGGGGGTGTGCAGCCACGGCTCCGGCTCGAACCGCCGCCCGGCGTGCAGCGTCTTGTGCCGCAGGAGTTCGAGCCGGGGGTGGTCCTCCAGCGTGCCGCGAGGGCGGGTCTTGAGCCGCTCGCCGCCGACCGTGAGATCGCCGGGCAGGGCCGCGAGGATCTCCTCCAGCAGGGGCCCGGCGGTGTCGTCGTCCAAGGCCTCGCGGTAGCGCGACACCTGGTCGCCCGGCATCCACCAGCCCGCCGCCACGTAGAGACCGTCGGCGTCCACCTGCACGTAATAGCCGACGCCCTCCACGCCCACCCCGCAGTAGGCCCCCTGATGCGTCTTGTACGGCGACTTGTCCCTGGCGAACCGGACATCGCGGTGCGGCCGGAACAGGTGGGCGGGTCCGAACTCCGGCTCCAGCTCGTCCATGAGCGCGAGCATCGGCGTCCGGACCCCGGTCTCGTACAACTCCTTGTGGGCCGTCCAGTACGCCTTCGAATTGTCGGCGACGAGGCCCTCGTAGAAGATGAGCGCCTCATCGGGGAACCCGCTGAAACCCATGCCACCCACCTTCGCACGCCCCACCGACAGTCACGGGACCGGGACGGCTCGGCCGCCCTCGGCGCCGCCGTTGTCGCACCGAGGTCACGGATTCACTTGTTCGTGTACTTCTTCCCGGGAGCGGTGTCGCCGAGCAGCTCCGAGACGGTCACGTACGTGAAGCCCTTGTGGTCGAGTTCGTCCAGCAGCCGGGGCAGCGCCTGCACGGTGGTCGGGTGGATGTCATGCATGAGCACGATGTCACCGGGTTTGGCGGCGGCGCTGCGCTGGGCGATCACCGTGGGGTTGCGGTTGAGCCAGTCGAGGGTGTCGACGGCCCACAGGATCTGCGCGAGCCCCGTCTGCTTCGTCTCGTTGTCCACCGTCTGGTTCGTCGCACCGTACGGCGGGCGCATGAGCCGCATCCGCACGCCGGTCACCTTCCGCACGGCGTCCTGGGTCCGGTCGAGCTCGTGGCGCAGGGCATCGGGCGACAGCCCCGCCAGGGATGCGTGGTCCCAGGAGTGGTTGCCGATCTCGTGGCCCTCGGCGGCCATCCGCCACACGAAGTCGCGCGTCTCGTTCGTGATCATCTGGCCGAGCAGGAAGAACGTGGCCCGGGCGTGGTGGGCCGCGAGCAGGTCGAGGACGTGCCCGGTGTATTCGGCCGGCCCGTCGTCGAACGTCAGTGCCACGCATTTGTGCGTTCGGCAGTCGACACGCCGCGGCGGCGGGATCGCGGGCAGGCGCGGGCCCGGCACTCCCCGCTGCGCCCCCGCGAGCCGCCAGCGCAGCAGGTCGGCGTCGAACCGCCGCGGTGTGCCGAAGCGCGGATGCTGGGCCGCCGGCCCCGGCCGGTTCTCCCCCGCCGGTACGGACCGGACCTGGGCGCACCCGCCGAGCAACAGCAACGACAGCAGAACGGATCCGATCCGCATACGACCCCCCGGAGCAGGCGGGGGGCCACGAACGCTACGGATAGCCTCCGGCCGCTCCCCCACGCAGAACCTTTTCCAGCTCCTCCCACCAGGGCGGCACGTCCGCCTTGAGTTCGGCGTATCTGCGAGCCACCCGGATGGCGCATCCTGCCGGGTCCGTACCCAGGTGCCGGCACTTCACGGCACCCTCGCGCCAACGGTAAAAGCCCTCACGAAAGGTCACGACCAGGCCTATCCAGACGGAGAGAGTAGCCTCGTCACCGATCTCGTAGGCGTCGGCCACCCCGAGCGCGGCGAGTTCCGCGCGAAGTTTTTCCACCGCGACTCGCGATTCACTCACCGGCCACCGCCCCCTGCACAGCAGACACGCACAAAAAGGGATGTACCCAACCTTGGAGCGGGGCTTGCGGATTCATTCTGTAATCATCGACTACTAAGCGTCACCACGCAGCCCTTACTGGTCAGTCATCTCCAGGTTCTCCGACCGCGGGCCGGTCGGGAGGCACGGGAGGCTCGGTGACCACCATCACGAACCGCAGCGGTTCGTCGTGCTCGTTGGCGTACCGGTGCGGACGGTCGGCGCCGAACACGACGGCGTCGCCGGACGCCACGACGTGGCTCCTGCCGTACACGGTCAGCGTGAGCCGCCCCTCCAGGACGGTGAGCATCTCGCGGGTGCCGGCGGGGTGCGCGTCGCCGTCGTGGTGCTCGCCGGGCCCGAGGCACCAGTCCCACAGCTCCAGAATGGCGGGCGCGTCGGTGCCCACGAGCAGGCGGGCCGAGCCCCTCCCGGGGTGCCGAAACGTCACCATCTCGGACTCGTGCACGACCCGGACGACCGGGGTGTCGGCGACCTCCACCAGCCGCGCGAGGGTCACGCCCAGCGCGTCGGCGATCCGGGTGAGCGTGTTGACGCTCGGGTTGGTGCGGCCCTGCTCGATCTGGATGAGCATGCCGCGGCTCACGTTCGACCGGGCCGCGAGCTCGTCGAGGGTCAGCCCCCGGTGGGCCCGCTGGCCCCGTACGTTCGCGGCGATGGCCGCGGTGATCGTCGCAGGATCGGCCATGAGTACAGCCTAGTGATCTCCTACTACAATTCATTGCACTATCGATGAGTTCTCTTGGGGGATCCGTGACGGCGGTGGCGCTCGCGACGGCATGCGCGGTGATCTTCGGTACGGCCGACTTCTTCGGCGGGCTCGCCACCAGGCGCTCGAAGGTGCTGGCCGTCGTCGTGCTCTCCCAGCTCGGCGGCCTGCTGCTGGTCGGCGCACTGCTCCCGGTCCTGCCCGGCCATGTGAGCACGGCCGCGCTGGCCTGGGGGATGGCCTCCGGAGTCGCCGGCGCCTTCGGCATCGTGCTGTTCTACCGTGGCCTGGCCACCGGGATGATGTCCGTGATCGCCCCCACCACGGCCACCACCGCGATGGCCGTCCCCGTGCTCTTCGGACTTCTCACCGGCGACCGGCCGTCCGCTCTGGCACTCGTGGGCGTGGCGCTCGGCCTGTTCGCCGTTCTGCTGGTCAGCCGCGAGCCGGGCGGCGGCGCGAGCGGCCCGAAGGCGGGGCCGATCCTCGCCGCCCTGGTGTCGGGCGCGGGGTTCGGCGGATTCTTCGTGCTGCTCAAGGTGGCCCCCGCCGACTCCGGCACCTGGCCTCTGCTGGGGGCGCGGATCGCGTCGATCACCCTGGTCGTGCTGCTGGCCCTGGTCACGCGCAGGAGCCTGCGCCCTGTGCCCGGCAGCCTCACGGTGACGATCGCGGCCGGGGTGCTCGATATGGCCGCCAACGTGCTCTATCTCTTCGCGGCGCAGCGGGGGATGCTCACCCTGGTCGCCGTCCTGGTGTCGCTGTATCCGGCGAGCACCCTGCTGCTCGCCCGGTATGTCCTGGGCGAGCGGCTGAGCCCGGTGCAGATCACCGGCGTCGGCTTCGCGCTCGGCGCGATCGCCCTCATCGCCGCGGCCTGAGCCGCACCCGGTCCTCCGCCTGGATCCGCGGCGCGGTCGGTGGCCGCCACGGCGATGAGTCGGACGACGGCACGACGTGGACCGAGGTCGGCACGGTCACGCTGACCGGGCTGCCCGAGACGGCCGAAGTCGGGCTGTTCGCCACCTCGCCAGGCGCCTTGTGGGACATGGCCGTAGCCTTCTCCCAGGTCACCGCCACTTTCGACCGGATCGATCTGCAGGGCGCGAACGGTCCGTGGCACCGCGACGACGTGGGCGTCGGTTACGAGTCCGACGGCAAGACCCCGCATCACCCGGGCGGGGTCGTCGAGTCCGGCGACAAGCTCATCGTGACCGGAGGTGGTGACATCGGGCCCGCCGTGATGCTGGGCGGTATACGCGCCGACCTCATGCTGATCGGCGGGGCCGTGGGGCTGATCCCGGTGCTCGTGGCGGCGGCCACGTTCTTCATGACGGAACACCGGCGCCGGCTGATCGGGACCGGCCCACCGGCGCAGCCGCGTCCGGTGCGGCTGCTGGCGGCCAAGGCCATGGTGGTCGGCGCGGTCGCGTTCGTGGCGGCGCTGGTGTCCTCGGGGGTCGTGGTCCCCGTCGGCCTGGCGATACTGCGTGCCAATCACAACCAGGTTCAGCCGATCACCTCGAGCACCGAGCTCCGTATGATCGTCGGCTACGCGGCGCTGACCGCGGCCGCCGCCGTGCTGGCCCTGGGCCTCGCCGCGCTGGTCAGGCGGGCCGGTATCGCGATAGGGCTGGCCATCGCGCTGGTCGTCGTGCCCTACCTGCTGGCGACCGCGGGTCTGGCGCCACGGCTGCTGATGATCACCCCTGCCGCCGGGTTCGCGATCACGCAGAGCATCCCCACGTTCGCGCACGTCGACGTGGGCCCGTCACTGCTCGCAGGCTACTACCCGCTCCCGCCATGGGCAGGCCTGACCGTCGCCTGCGCGTACGCCGCCCTCGCCCTCGGGGTGGCGATGGCCGTACAAACCCGGCCGCAGCACTCGGCATCCAGGTGAGCCGCCCTGAGTTCCCGGCGCGGCCGGGCAGGGGCGACCGGTCACGGCTCCTCACGGGCCGATCAGGCGGCGCAGGCCTGCTCGGGGACGCGTACGACGCCCTCCTCGCGGGCGTAGTCCTCCAGCATGCCCCGGAGCTGCCGGCGGCCCCGGTGCAACCTGGACATGACGGTGCCGATCGGAGTGCCCATCCGGTCGGCGATCTCCTTGTACGCGAAGCCCTCGACGTCGGCGAGGTAGACGGCCACCCGGAAGTCCTCCGGCAGCGCGCGCAGGGCGTTCATCACGACACTGTCCGGGATCTGGTCGAGCGCCTCGGTCTCGGCCGAGCGCAGCCCGCTCGACATGTGCGACTCCGCCGCGGCCAGCTGCCAGTCCTCGATCTCCTCGGCGGCCGACAGCTTGGGCGAGCGCTGCTTCTTGCGGTAGTCGTTGATGAAGTTGTTGGTGAGGATGCGGTGCAGCCACGCCTTGAGGTTCGTGCCCTCACGGAACTGGTGGTATGACGTGAACGCCTTGGCCACGGTCTCCTGGACCAGGTCCTCGGCGTCTGCGGGGTTGCGCGTCAGACGCATGGCGGACGCGTAGAGCTGGCTCGTCACCGGCACGACCTCACGCTCGAACCATGCCTGCCGCTGCTCGTCGGTCGAGATCATCTCTTCCCCCTACGGAACTTCTCCCCCGTTACCCGTCCGGCCGGAACACATGCGAGGTGGCTCGTTCATCGTTGTGCCAAGGACATCGTGCCGTTTGGGGCCTAAGCACGCTGTTAATTCGTCCGGCCTGGTCAGCACCGTCGTTCTCCCGGACCAGGCCCGCGCGGCCAGGTCACGCGCAAGCCGAACAAGTCTCATTAGCGTAACACTGAAGCCTCAATCCGGAGTAAAATGTGGCAGATTTCACTGGCCGCCGACGCGGTCGGCGGTCGTGCCCCGGCGGCTCAGCCTTTGGTGTTCATGCCCGAGGGCGTGCCACAGTAGCGGGATGAACCACCTGGATCGGCACGATCCGGTCACGAGAGCCTGGGTGGCCGACGCCATCCAGGCCGTCGAGGCCGACGCCAACCGAAGCTGCGACACTCACCTGCACGCCTTCCCGCTCCCCTCACACTGGGATGTCGACCTCTATCTGAAAGACGAGTCGGTGCACCCGACCGGTTCACTCAAGCACCGTCTCGCCCGGTCCCTCTTCCTGTACGGCCTGGCGAACGGCTGGATCGGGCCCACCACCACGATCATCGAGGCGTCCAGCGGGTCCACCGCGGTGAGCGAGGCGTACTTCGCCCGCCTGCTCGGCCTGCCGTTCATCGCCGTGATGCCGGCGAGCACCTCACCGGAGAAGCGGGAGATCATCGAGTTCCACGGCGGCAAGTGCCACCTGGTGGACGACCCGAGGGCGATCTACGACGAGTCGCACCGGCTCGCCGCCGAGACCGGCGGGCACTACATGGACCAGTTCACCTACGCCGAACGGGCGACGGACTGGCGGGGCAACAACAACATCGCCGAGAGCGTCTTCCAGCAGATGACGCTCGAACGGCACCCGGAACCCGCGTGGATCGTGGTCGGCGCGGGCACCGGAGGGACCTCGGCGACGATCGGCCGCTACATCCGCTACCGCCGCGCCCAGACCCGGCTGTGCGTGGCGGATCCCGAGGGCTCGGCCTTCTACCCGTCCTGGGTGTCGGGCAAGGAGCACGGCGGCGCCGGATCGCGCATCGAGGGCATCGGCCGGCCACGGGTCGAGCCGTCGTTCCTGCCGACGGTCATCGACCGGATGACCCAGGTTCCGGACGCCATGTCGATCGCGGCCATGCACTGGGTCAGGGAGGTCGCCCGCCGGGAGGTCGGCGGATCGACCGGCACCAACATCGCGGCGGCGGTGCAGATCATCCGCGAGATGCGCGAGCGGGGCGAGCGCGGCAGCGTGGTCACGCTGATCTGCGACGGCGCCGAGCGTTACCGCGACACCTACGGCGACCCGCGCTGGCTGTCCGAGCAGGGCATCGACATCGCCCCTCACCTGGAGGAACTACGCGCCTTCCTCCGGAGCTGACGAGTGGCGAGCCGGGGAGTCCCGGCCCGCCACCGTGCTCCTTGTTTTCTCGTGGTTCCTTGTTTCTCGCGTCAGTCGCCGAGCAGGGCGTCGACGAAGACCTCGGGGTCGAACGGCGCGAGGTCGTCGGGCCCCTCGCCGAGGCCGACCAGCTTCACGGGCACGCCCAGCTCACGCTGGACCGAGATCACGATGCCGCCCTTGGCGGTGCCGTCCAGCTTGGTGAGGGCGATGCCGGTGACGTTGACCACCTCGGCGAAGACCTGCGCCTGGCGCATGCCGTTCTGCCCGGTGGTCGCGTCGAGGACGAGGAGCACCTCGTCCACCGCCGCCTTCTTCTCGATGACCCGCTTGACCTTGCCCAGCTCGTCCATCAGGCCGGTCTTGGTGTGCAGGCGTCCCGCGGTGTCGATGATGACGGTGTCCGCCTTGTCCTCGATGCCCTTGGCCACGGCGTCGAACGCCACGGACGCCGGGTCACCGCCCTCCGGGCCTCGCACCACGCCCGCCCCGACGCGGTCACCCCACGTCTGGAGCTGGTCGGTGGCCGCCGCGCGGAAGGTGTCCGCGGCGCCCAGGACGACCTTGCCGCCGTCGCCGACCAGGACCCGGGCGAGCTTGCCCGTGGTCGTGGTCTTGCCGGTGCCGTTGACGCCGACGACGAGGACGACCGCGGGCCGCTCCCCGTGCGGCGTAGTGTGCAGGGTGCGGTCGAGGTCCGGCGCGATCTGCGTGAGCAGCTCCTCGCGCAGCAGCTTGCGCACCTCGGTCGGGGTGCGGGTGCCGAGCACCTTCACCTTCGTCCGCAGTTCCTCCACCATGGCGCGGGTGGGGGCCACGCCGACGTCGGCGGTGATCAGGGTCTCCTCGATCTCGTCCCAGACGTCGTCGTCGAGATGGTCGCGCGACAGCAGTTCGAGCAGGCCGCGCCCGAGGACGTTCTGCGAGCGGGCGAGTCTGCTGCGCAGCCGCACCATCCGGCCGGCCGAGGGCGGCGGGACCTCGATCTCGGGAGCCTTGATCAGCTCTTCGATCGGAGGCGCGGGAGGAGGCAGCGTGGTCGTCGTGCCGCCGTCTTCCTCACCGAGCCCCGTCTTCGCGGGCTCCTCCACAACGGGAGCCTTCGGCTCCGGCGGGGCCGGCGGCGCGGGCGGCAGGTCCTTCGCCTTCGGCCGGAACAGCAGCCACAGGCCACCCACCGCCAATATGGCGACGATGGCCACGATCACGATGATGCCGAGGTAACCGTCCACACCATGCAGTTTCCCAGATCACCCGCATTACTCCGGCCAGGGCGGCTCTATCTAGACTTTCTCCCGGAGGCGCTGGCTGACGACCTGCGTGACGCCGTCTCCGCGCATGGACACGCCGTACAACGCGTCGGCGATCTCCATCGTGCGCTTCTGATGCGTGATCACGATGAGCTGTGAGGTCTGTCTCAATTCCTCGAAGAGGGTGAGCAGCCGCTGCGTGTTGGTGTCGTCGAGCGCCGCCTCGACCTCGTCCATCACGTAGAACGGCGACGGGCGCGCCTTGAAGATCGAGACGAGGAACGCGACCGCCGTGAGCGACCGCTCGCCGCCGGACAGCAGCGACAGGCGCTTGACCTTCTTGCCGGGCGGCCGGGCCTCGACCTCGACGCCCGTCGTCAGCATGTCCTCCGGGTCGGTCAGCAGCAGGCGGCCCTCCCCGCCGGGGAAGACCCGCTGGAAGATCTCCCCGAACTCGCGCGCCACGTCCTCGAACGCCGCCGCGAAGACCTGCTCGACCCGGTCGTCGACCTCCTTGACCACGAGCAGCAGGTCGCGCCGGGTCTTCTTGAGGTCTTCGAGCTGCGAGGTGAGGAAGGCGTGCCGCTCCTCGAGCGCGGCGAACTCCTCAAGCGCCAGCGGGTTGACCTTGCCGAGCTGGGTCATCTGCCGCTCGGCCGTCCTGGCCCGCTTCTCCTGCTCCTCCCGGACGTACGGCACCGGCGGGTCGCCGGGCACCGGCACGCCCGGCCCATACTCGGCGATGAGCGGTTCGAGCTCGATTCCGTACTCCTCCAGGGCGCGCTGCTCCATCTGCTCCAGGCGCAGCCGGCGCTCCGTCCTGGCCATCTCGCTGCCGTGGACGCGGTTGACCAGGGCGTCCAGCTCGGAGCTGAGCTCCCGTACGCGCAGGCGCACCTGCTTGAGCTCGGCGTCGATCTGCCCGCGCGCCCGCTCCGCCTCGTCACGTTCCCCGGCGGCCCGGGCGAGTGAGCCTTCCAGGGCGTTCAGAGCGGCCCGGGCGCCCTCGGCCACCGCCGCGGCGATCTCCGCCTGCCTGCGGCGACGTTCCCGGTCGGCCGCGGCCCGGGCCCGGTCCTGCCGCTCGCGCTGGGCCGCGCGCAGCAGGGCGTCGGCGCGGCCCGCGATGCCCCGCACCCGCTCCTCGGCCGTACGGACGGTCAGCCGGGCCTCCATCTCGGCCTGCCGGGTGACGCCGCAGGCCGCGGCCAGCTCGTCCCGGGTGTCGGTGGTCGGCTCCGCCTCCAGCTCGGCGGCGTACTCGGCCTCGGCGAGCTGCTCCTCCAGCTCCACGACCATGGCCTGAGCCTGCTCGCGCGCCTCCTGGGCGTCGAGCACCGACCGGCTCAGCCGGGCCGCCTCGTCCTGGGCGGCCTTGACGGCGGCCTCCAGCCGGGCGAGCTGCCTGGCCGCCGCCGCGGCCCGCTGGTCGGCCTCCCGCTGCCTGCCGCGCAGGCGGTCGAGCCCGGCCTGCGCCGTGTTCAGCCCGTTCTGCGCGGCGTTGACGCCGCTCTGGGCGGCACTCACGCCGCTCTGCGCCTCCGCGACCCGCGCCTGCGCCGCCTCCAGCGCGAGCTGGCACTCCCGCTCGGCGGCCACGGCCTCGGCCAGCGCCTCCGCATGCCGTTCGGCCCCGGCCCGGGCGGTGGCGAGATCGGCCGCGGCCTCGTCCAGGGCCGTACGCATCTGCAGCAGCGAGACCCCGCCACCGGAGCCGCCGTGCGCGGCGTGTACCCCGAGCAGGTCGCCCGACGTCGTGACGGCCCGCAGCTCCGGGTGGGCGTCCACCACCTTGCGCGCGGTGAGCAGGTCGGGCACCACGACCACGCCGGCCAGCAGCGCCTCCACGGCGGGGCGCAGCTCGTCCGGCACGGTCACCAGATCGGCGGCCCATTCGGCGCCCGCGACGGGCACCTCCGGCCTCCCGCCGTCACCGTTCCTGTCGCCGGCGATCAACAGGGCGGCGCGGCCGGCGTCGGCCTCGCGCAGGTGCTCGACGGCCGCCACGGCGGCGGTGAGCGAGGCGACGGCGACCCCGTCCACGGTCAGCACGGCCGCGACGGCCGCCTCCGCCCCCGGGCGTACTGCCAGCAGTGTGGCGATCGGGCCGAGCACGCCGGGCAGACCCGCGCCGAGCAGCGCGGCGGCCCCGTCCGCTCCCCCGGCGAGGCTCATCTCCAGGGCTTCGCACCGCGCCTGGAGAGCGGCGACGGCACGCTGTGACTCCTGGTCGGCGGCGCGGGCCGTGCCCACGGCGGCCCTGGCGGCTGCCAGCGCGTCCCTGGGGGCGGCCAGGTCGGCCCGCGCCCGCTCCACCACGGCCTCGGCCTGCTCGGCCACGGCCCTGGCCTCCTCCACCGCGGCGCGAGCGAGGTCCACGCCCTCCTGCGCGGCCTCCAGCTCGGCCGCGAGCTCGGGGTCGGCCGGCTGTTCGTCGAGCGCCTGCGCGTCGAGCTCGTCCTGGGCCTGCTCCGCGCGCCGGGTGGCGTCCTCGACGGCCTTGGTGAGCCTGCCGATCTCGTCTCCGGCGGCCCTGGCCCGGCTCCTGGCCGACTCGACCTGGCCCCGGAGACGGGCGAGGGCCTCACGGCGGTCGGCCGCGGCGCGGGCGGCGGCGGTGAGGCGCCGCTCCTCGGCGGCCAGCGCCTCCTCGGCCTCGGCCCGGACCTCGACGGCGGCCGCGAGCCGCTCGCGCGCCTCGTCCAGCTCCTCCGCCAGCACCCGCTCCTGCTCCCGCACCTCGGCGGCCTCGCGTTCCAGGTCCTCCGGGTCGCGCCCGCGCCGCTCGATCGACGCGGCGTCGGCGGCGTGACGCCGGCGTTCTGCCGCGAGGCTCTCCACGCCGCGCAGCCGCTCCCGCAGGGCGGAGAGACGGTAGAAGGTCTCCTGGGCGGCCTTGAGCCGCGGCTGCGCCTCGTTCTCGGCCGCCTCCAGCTCGGCCTCCCGCCGCTGGCCCTCGGTCAGCTCCGCCTCCACCCGGGCGCGCCGCGCCTGTACGGCCGCCTCGTCGGCCTCCTCCCGCTGCAGCGTGTCGCGGAGGGTGATCACGTCGTCGGCGAGCAGGCGAAGCCGCGCGTCACGCAGGTCGGCCTGGATGACGGCCGCCTTGCGGGCGATCTCGGCCTGGCGGCCCAATGGTTTGAGCTGGCGGCGCAGCTCGGTCACGAGGTCCTGCACGCGGGTGAGGTTGGCCTGCATCGCGTCGAGCTTGCGGAGCGCCTTCTCCTTGCGCTTGCGGTGCTTGAGCACGCCCGCGGCCTCCTCGATGAACGCCCTGCGCTCCTCGGGGCCCGCGTGCAGCACCTGGTCGAGCTGGCCCTGGCCGACGATGACGTGCATCTCCCGGCCGATGCCGGAGTCGGACAGCAGCTCCTGGATGTCGAGCAGGCGGCAGGTGTCGCCGTTGATGGCGTACTCGCTCTGGCCGGACCGGAACATCAGCCGGCTGATCGTGACCTCGGTGTAGTCGATCGGGAGCGCGCCGTCGGTGTTGTCGATCGTCAGCGTGACCTCGGCGCGGCCGAGCGGCGGGCGGCTGGAGGTGCCCGCGAAGATGACGTCCTCCATCTTGCCGCCGCGCAGCGACTTGGCGCTGTGCTCGCCCATGACCCACGCGAGCGCGTCGACGACGTTGGACTTGCCGGAGCCGTTGGGGCCCACCACGGCGGTGATGCCCGGCTCGAATCGGAGGGTGGTGGCCGAGGCGAAGGACTTGAAGCCGCGTAAGGTGAGCGTTTTCAGATACACGTCCGCCCCCCTCGATGCCGCCTGGCGTTTGGGGGGAAAGACTACAGCTCCGGCAGGCCGGGTACGCGGGGATGGGCACCGGCGGCCCACGCGGCGGGGCCTGGACCGAAAGCGGGATAAGACAAGCCGGGCAGTCCGCTCATTCCGCGGGCGAACGATCCTTGAGATCGGTCAGCCGGTGAATCGATTCCCCGGGAACGGCGGCGGAAATGGCAAGGGACGCCTTTGCGGGGCGTCCCTACAATCCTTCTCTTCCGGCCGGTTCTCAGGTGAGAGCCGGCTCGCGATCCTGCAGCCGGACCAGGTCCTCATCACGAGTCTGCGCCGTGAGCGCGTCGTTCTGGGCCTGAAGCCGGGTGAGTTCTGCCTCGAGGTCGCGGACGCGCTGCTGGAGACGGCGCATTTCCGAGATCATACGAGGATCAGGACCGCCGACGTGGCCGAGTAGAGCCTTCGCCATAGTAAAGGGTCCTCCACGCTGAGTGACCAGACTGGTTCGCGCACTTCATGCCGCGGGAGGGGTGCGCGTGGTTCCTCTCAAGAGTCGCACCGGCATTGGAGACGGTCAAGCTGAACGCTCCGCACAGACGTGCCGGTGGGCACTCTCGCTAGATAAATATACCGGATTTGAGGGGTTTGAGGGAAGCCCTACCTCTCTACAAACCCGGCGATACCTCTCTTCGCATCACTCCAGCGCTCAACCACCCCCTCAACGTGGCCGGGCGTGTCGCCGGCGCGTAACAACGACAGGAGCCGCTCGCACGACTCCCTCGGGCCCTCGGCGACGACCTCGACCCTCCCGTCGGCCAGGTTCGAGGCCCACCCGACGAGCCCGAGCTCCAGTGCGCGGGCCCGGGTCCACCAGCGGAAACCCACGCCCTGCACCCGTCCCCGGACCCATGCCGTCATCCGAACCACGCCTACAAGTATCCAGATCGATTTCGGCCGCGACAGGCCGGGGTGCCTACTCAGGGACGTGCGTTCCTGGGGCGGGGCTGGCATTTCGGACAGCTGTAGGAGGACCGGTTCATGAACGCCTCCCGGCGGACCGGCGTCCCGCAGCGGCGGCAGGGCTCGTCCCGCCTGCCGTACACCGCGAGCGAGCGGTCGAAGTAGCCGCTCTCGCCGTTCACGTTCACGTACAGGCTGTCGAAGGAGGTGCCGCCCTGCTCCAGCGCCTCGCCCATGACCGCGCGGATCGCCGCCAGCAGTTCGGCGATCTTCGGCCGGGTCAGCGTCTCGGTCGGCCGCGCCCAGTGCAGGCGTGCCCGCCACAACGCCTCGTCCGCGTAGATGTTGCCCACCCCGCTGATCAGCGACTGGTCGAGCAACGCCCGCTTGACCCCCGTACGGCGCAGCCGCAGCCGCACGGCGAACTCCTCGTCGTCGAAGGCGTCCTCCAGCGGGTCGGCGGCGATGTGCGCGATCGGCTCGGGCACCGGCCGGGCGGGACCGGAGGTCATCGGGGCCACCAGGAGATGCCCGAAGGTGCGCTGGTCGACGAACCGTAACTCCGGGCCGCCGTCGGTGAAGCCCATGCGCACGCGCAGGTGCTTCTCGATGGGCGACAGCGGGTCGACGACGAGAAGCTGGCCGCTCATGCCGAGGTGGGCGATCAGGGCCTCATCCGGCTCCTCCTGGGCGCCGTCCCGCAGGGGCAGCCACAGGTACTTGCCGCGCCGCTCCGCCGACACCGGCGTGCGGCCCTTGAGCTGGGCGGGCAGGTCGCCGGCGTTGCGGCGGACCGCCCTGGGGTGCAGAACCTCGGCCGCGGCCACCGTACGGCCGGCGACCCAGCTCTCCAGGCCCCTGCGGACGACCTCTACCTCGGGCAGCTCGGGCATGCGCCGTCTCCCGGGTCAGGCCCGTACGGGCCCGGCGCCGTCGCGGGCGTCGCGCAGCGCGCGGATCGCGGTCCAGGCCGCCTCCGCCGCCTGCTGCTCGGCCTCCTTCTTGCTGCGCCCCGCGCCCTTGCCGTACTCCTTGCCGCCGACGCGCACGATCGCGGAGAACGACTTGGCGTGGTCGGGCCCGCTCTCGTCCACGTGATACTCCGGCACGCCGAGCATCTCGGCGGCGGTGAGCTCCTGCAGGGACGTCTTCCAGTCGAGCCCGGCGCCGAGCGACGCCGAGCGCGTGATGAGCGGGTCGAACAGCAGGTGGACGACCCGGAACGCCTCGTCGAGGCCCTTGTCGACGTACACGGTGCCGATCAGGGCCTCCAGCGTGTCGGCCAGGATGGACGACTTGTCCCGGCCGCCCGTGCCCTCCTCGCCGCGGCCGAGCCGCAGGTACTTGCCGAGGTCGAGCGTCCTGGCGACGTCCGCGAGCGCCCGCATGTTGACCACGGCGGCGCGCAGCTTGGCGAGCTGGCCCTCCGGCAGGTCCGGGTGGTTGCGGAACAGCGTGTCCGTCACCACGAGACCCAGCACCGAGTCGCCCAGGAACTCCAGGCGCTCGTTCGTCGGCAGCCCGCCGTTCTCGTAGGCGTACGAGCGGTGCGTCAGCGCCCGCTCAAGGATGCCGGTGCTGAGCCGGACGTCCAGAGTCTGGAACAGCTCGTCTCTGGCGACCTCGACGGGCACGGGCTTTACAGACGGCGCGGCCATGAAATCCTCCCAACTCCTATGTGCAGGCAAGGCCGTGCACGGGAGGCAGGTGGACCGGCCGAAGGCCCGAAGGCGTGGTGGACGCCGGTCCGCCGGGAGCCGATGGCCCCGGCGTCCACCACGGCCGCGGGCGTGCATGTCGGTGCGTACCGTCCAACCGCCACCGCACGTTCCCTGAAAGCCGCACGTTCCTTAAGAGCACGGTAACGCCGACCGGCTCGCCTTGACGATCCGGCCGGCGTTTCCGATTGCTGCGTGAGGCAACGCTCTACGCGCGATCAGGCCGACGGCTCGACGACCTGACGGCGGTTGTAGGTGCCGCAGGTCGGGCACGCCACGTGCGGGCGCTTGGGCGAGCGGCACTGCGGGCAGCTCACGAGTGCGACCGCCGCCGCCTTCCACTGGGACCTGCGGGCGCGGGTGTTGCTCCGCGACATCTTCCGCTTGGGGACGGCCACGTCAACCCTCCTGATCGTCTTCCTGTTCCACAACCAAACCCTGCAGCGCCGCCCAGCGGGCGTCGACGGTTTCGTGCCGGTGGTCAGGGCCGGCCTCCGCCAGCCTGATCCCGCACTCCGCACAGAGACCGGGGCAGTCCTCACCGCACACCGGGCTCAGCGGCAGTGCGAGCACCACCGCGTCACGGAATACCGGCTCGAGATCGAGCAGTTCGCCGTCGAGGAGCAGATCGTCCTCTCCGGCGTCCTCCGCCGAGTAGAAGTAGAGCTCCTGGAAGTCGACCTCGATCTCCGAGGTCAACGGGTCCAGGCAGCGCGAGCACTCCCCCGTCAGGGGAGCCTGCGCCGTGCCCGTGACGAGCACACCCTCCATCACCGCCTCGAGCCGGATGTCCAGCTCGACGTCGGCGTCCTTGGGAACGCCGATCATTCCGACCGCGAGGTCCGCCGGTGCCGGGAGGACCGGGCTGAGCGTGCGCATCGATCCCGGTCGGCGCCCCAGGTCATGGGTGGAGATCACCCAGGGGGCTCGGGGATCGAGGCTGTGCAGACTCATCCTGCTCTCGTTAGGCATGGCGAATCACCGCCGTCGTGCAAGGCTGAAAGGCAAGAATACCAGCCCCGGTTCAGCCTCTGAGCCGCTCCACGAGCAGCTGGCGAACGAGGTCGGGGACCAGGCCGGAGACGTCCCCGCCGTACCGGGCTATCTCCTTGAGCCTGCTGGACGACAGGAACGAGTATTCCGGGTTGGTGGACATGAACAGCGTCTCGACGCCCGACATCCGATAGTTGAGCTGGGCCATCTGCAGCTCGTAGTCGAAGTCGCTGACCGCCCGCAGACCCTTCACGATGGCCGGGATGCCCTGCTGCCTGCAGAAGTCGACCAGCAGGCCGTGGAACTTCTCGACGCGGACGTTGCCGTACTCCTTCGTCACCGCCTGCAGCATCTCGATGCGCTCGTCGACGGTGAACAGGCTGTGCTTCTCGACGTTGATGAGCACGGCCACGACGACCTCGTCGTACAGCCGTGACGTCCGGCCGATGATGTCCAGATGTCCGTTGGTGACGGGATCGAACGACCCCGGGCAGACGACGCGACGCAAGGCGCACCCCCATGATCTACGGGTTCCCGGCTGCGTGACCGTACCAAACGGCCGCCTCACCGTACCGACGGACCCTGTCTTCCGTGAAGCCCACGGGCCACATCAGGTCCTTACCCCTCGACTCCCGCTCGACGGCCACCAGCGCGCCCTCGGCCAGCCAGCCGTTGTCGTGCAGCGCCAGCAGCACCCGCGAGACCGCCTCGTCCGAGACGGCGTACGGCGGATCGGCGAAGACGAAGTCGTACGGCTTCTCGCACGGCCGGCCCACCACCCGCTCGACCTTCTCGGCCCGCAGGGACGCCCCCGGCAGCCCCAGGGACGCGATGTTCTCCCTGATCGTGCGTACGGCCTTGGCCTCCGACTCGACCAGCAGCGCGTGGGCGGCCCCCCTGCTCAGCGCCTCCAGCCCCACGGCGCCGGACCCGGCGTACAGATCGAGGACCCGGGCCCCCTCCAGCGAGCCGAGCACGGAACCGACGGTGGCGAACAGGCCCTCCCGGGTGCGGTCGCTCGTCGGCCTGGTCGACTTCCCCGGCGGCACGGCCAGTCTGCGTCCCCCCGCCGTCCCTGCGATCACCCGCGTCACGCCCTCATTGTCCCGCCCCCGACGCCCTTTCCGTACGGCGGGCGGAGGGCCCGAAAGATCGCGCAGGTCAAGAGTGGGCAAGCGGCGGCGACGAATGAGTAAGAGCCGTATCGCGGGCTCCGTCACATGCGCATCATGAGTTCTGCGGCCTTCACGGTGACCCAGGGGAAGGCCGGCCGGCGTGGTCGTGAGCCCTTCCGCACGTCGGCGCCCTCGGCACCTGACCCGAGGGTGGGCCCAGCCGGGGACGGCATTCGGGGGGAGGCCGTCCCAAGGCTGGGCCCTGGGTCATTCAACGGGCGTCGTGTTTCACACGGCGCCCGTTTCACTTTCCGGGCGCATACCGCGGCACCCGCGGGCGCGGGCCGCGGGCGCCCCCGCCCGCGGGGCGCCGTGGCGGGGACGGCGTTCAGGCCTTCTCGAGGAACTCGGCGCGTTCGTCGGCGACCATGGTGTCGATCTCGGCGCGCAGGCCCGGATGGGCCGACAGCTCGGGATCGGCGGACAACAGGGCGGTCGCCTCGGTCCTGGCGGTCTCGATCACGTCCTCGTCGCGAAGAAGCTGCAGCAGCTTGAGTGACGACTTGCGCCCCGACTGGGCCGCGCCGAGCACGTCGCCCTCCCTGCGCTGCTCCAGGTCGACACGGGACAGCTCGAAGCCGTCGAGGGTCGTGGCCACCGCGTCGAGCCTGCGGCGCGCCTGGGTGCCCTCCGGGGCCTCGCTCACGAGCAGGCACAGCCCGGGCAGGCCTCCCCGGCCCACCCGGCCGCGCAGCTGGTGAAGCTGGGAGACGCCGAAACGGTCGGCGTCCATGATGACCATCACCGACGAGTTGGGTACGTCGACGCCGACCTCGATGACCGTGGTCGCGACCAGGACGTCGATCTCGCCCCTGGCGAAGGCGCGCATCACCGCGTCCTTGTCCTCGGGCGCGAGCTTGCCGTGCAGCGCCTCGACCCGCAGGCCGGCGAGCGGCCCCTCCACGAGCATGCGCGCGACGTCGAGCACCGCCAGGGGCGGCCTGCGCTCGTCGTCGTCCTTCGCCAGGTCGCCCTCGTCGCCCTCCTGATCGCCGATGCGGGGGCACACCACGTACGCCTGGCGGCCCAGGCCGACCTCCTCCCGGATCCGCTGCCAGGCGCGGTCGAGGAAGTGCGGCTTCTCGGCGGCGGGCACCACGTGGGTGGTGATCGGGGCCCGGCCCGAGGGGAGCTGGGACAGCGTGGAGACCTCCAGGTCGCCGAACACGGTCATCGCGACCGTGCGCGGGATCGGCGTCGCCGTCATGACCAGCACGTGGGGACGCCCGCCGCCGCCCTTCTCACGCAGCGCGTCACGCTGCTCGACGCCGAACCTGTGCTGCTCGTCCACCACGACCAGGCCGAGGTCGGCGAACTGGACGTGCTCCTGCAGCACGGCGTGGGTGCCGATCACGATGCCGGCCGCGCCGGAGGCCGCGTCGAGCAGCGCGCTGCGCCGCGCGGCGGCCCCCATCGAGCCGGTGAGCAGCGCGACCGACGTCCCGCCGAACATCCCGCCGGCCGCGAGATCGCCCAGCATGTTCACGATCGAGCGGTGGTGCTGCTGGGCGAGGACCTCGGTGGGGGCGAGCAGCACGGCCTGGCCGCCGGAGTCCACCACCTGCAGCATCGCGCGCAGCGCGACCACGGTCTTGCCCGCGCCGACCTCACCCTGCAGGAGCCGGTGCATGGGGTGCTCGCGGGCGAGGTCGGCGGCGATCTCCTCGCCGACCTGCCGTTGCCCGTCGGTGAGCTGGAACGGCAGCCGCTTGTCGAACTCCCGCAGCAGCCCGTCGTCGCGCCCGGGGCGGGCCCTGGCGAGCCAGGCGGAGGCGGCGATGCGCCGCCGCACCAGAACGGCCTGCAGGACGAACGCCTCGTCGAATTTCAGCCGATCGTGCGAGCGGCCGACGTCCGCCTGGCTGCGGGGCCGGTGGACGCGCCGCAGCGCCTCCTCGATCGGCAGCAGCCCCAGCCGCTCCCGTATCTCGCCGGGCACGGGGTCGTCCAGACTCAGCACGTCGAGCACCGTGCGCACGGCCCGGCGGATCTTCCAGCTCGGCAGCCCCTGCCCGGAGGGGTAGATCGGCACCAGCGCGGAGGCGAACTCCTCGGCCGTCTCCTCCGTCTCGTCGAACGACTCGTACTCGGGATGGGTGAGCGAGACGCGCCTGGTCCTCCCGCCGGCGAAGACGCTCACCTTGCCGGAGAACATCGCCTCGGTGCCCGGGGTGAGCCGCTGCTCGGCCACGTAGGCGCCCTTGCCGAAGAAGGCCAGGTGCAGCTTCTCCTTGCCGTCGGTCACCTCGATGTCGAGCCAGGTGCCCTGCCGGTTCTTCATCGGCCTGCGCACGGCGGACGACACCTTGGCGACCACGGTGACGTGCTCGTCGTGCTCCAGCGACGCGATCGGCGTCAGCTCCCCCCGCTGCGCGTACCGCCGCGGATAGTGGCGCAGCAGTTCACCGACCGTGCTGATGCCCAGCGCGCTCTCCAGGGGGGCGGCCGACCTGCCGACCACCTTCTTGAGCGGCTCGTCGAAGCTCGTCACGACACCAATTACTACCCCTGTGGGCCGACAATCCGGCTACTCGACGCCGATCAGGAGGGGATAGCCGCCCTGCCCGCCCTCGTACACGACGATCTCCAGATCCGGGCGGACGCGCTCCAGATGATCGCGTACGGCGCGGAGGAGGCCCTCGGGCGCGCCGGCGCCGGTGACGAGCGTGACCATCTCACTGCCCCCGGACACCAGGCGCCGGGCGACCTCGACCGCGGCTTCGGCCAGGTCCGCGCCGATCAGCGCGACCTCGCCGTCCACCACGCCGAGCACGTCACCGATCCGGCACAGCCCGACGCTGGTCATCGCGGCGCGGTCGGCCACCCACACGTGCCCGTGGCGGGTGTGCCCGGCGGCGTCGGTCATCGCCACGATGTCGTCGTCGAAGCGGCGCAGCGGGTCATGCACGGCCAGCGCGGCCAGGCCCTGCACCGACGCCCGGGTGGGCAGGACGCTGACCGTCACGCCCTCCTCCCTGGCGATCTCCGCGGCGGCCACGGCGACGTCGTGCACGGCCGCGTCGTTGGGCAGCACGGCGACCTCGGTCCCGGCCTCGCGGACGGCCCGCAGCAGGGCCGCCGCCGGCGGCGCCGAGCCCGGCTCGCGCCGCACGACGACCGCTCCCGCCTCACGGAACAGCGCCGCCAGGCCGTCCCCCGCGGCGACCGCGACGACGCCCCGGGCCGGGCCCGGCTCATGCGGCCGTCCCCCGAGGTAGGTCACCTTGATCCGGTGCGGGCGCCCGGCCCGCAGCCCGGCCTCGATCGCCGCGCCGGCGTCGTCCACGTGGACATGGACGTTCCACAGGCCCTCTCCCCCGACGATCACGAGGCTGTCCCCGAGCGCGTCGAGTTCGTCCCTCAGCCGGTCCGCCTCGTCCGCGCCCGCGTCCAGGAGGTACATGACCTCGTATCCGGGGCCGTCCGCGTCCTGCCGCCCGAGCTCCTCCGGTGCGATCCGCGCGGCCGGGGCGGGCACCTCGTGCCGCTCGCTGTACGCCTCGGCCACCACCTCCGCCAGGCTCTCCAGGAGGATCACCAGCCCGGCCGCGCCCGCGTCCACCACGCCGTTGCGGGACAGCACGCCGAGCTGCCCGGTCGTCCGGCGCAGGGCCCGACGTGCCTCGTCCGCCGCCCGGCGGGCCACCTCGTTCAGGTCGTCCGGCGCGTCGCGTACGGCGTGCGCCGCGGCCGACAGCACGCTGAGCACCGTGCCCTCCACGGGCCGCATCACCGCCGCCCTGGCCATTTCGGCCGCCCTCGTCAGGCCCTCACGCAGGTCGGCGCCGCCTCCCGGCGCGCGCCCCAGCACCTGGCCCATGCCTCGCAGCGCCTGGCTGACGATCACACCGGAGTTGCCCCGCGCGCCGAGCAGGGCGCCGCGCGTCAGTGCCTCCCACGTCGCGCCCCCGTCCGCGTCGCCGGGCAGCGCGTCCAGCGCCTCGGCCGCCGACAGGATCGTGAGGTGCAGGTTGGTGCCGGTGTCCCCGTCCGGGACGGGGAACACGTTGAGCGCGTCGATGTCCGCCCTGGCCCGGCCGAGGGCCGCCGCGCAGTGGCGGGACCACCGGCGCACCGCGGGGGGATCGAGCACCTTGAGCATCCGGCCGACCTTCCTTCCGCGCGCTCTTGCCCTCGATGCGCTACCCGCTCCGGCCCCTCGATGCGCTACCGTTGGCGGGTACGAGACTATCCCCGTCCGCCGGAGTCCCGTTTGGCGTGCACCGGCGAACATCGGATATCCTCGTGTGGCCAGCCGGTTGTCCCGGCATTGCTCGGACGAGCCGCTGCACCGGCGCCGGGCCGATCGACTGATTCAAAGGAGCGATTACCGTGGCTTCCGTCTGCGACGTCTGCGCCAAGAAGCCGATTTTCGGCAACAACATCTCCCACTCGCACCGCCGCACCCGCCGCCGCTGGAACCCCAACATCCAGACTGTGCGCGCGGTGGTCAACGGGACGCCGAAGCGGATGAACGTCTGCACCTCCTGCATCAAGGCGGGCAAGGTCACGCGCTGACCGTCTGACATCCGCGAAGCCCGCCACCGGTTCCGGTGGCGGGCTTTCGCATGCCCGGACACCGGATTCCCCGGCGATGGGGATCCGGGCGCCCTTGTGCTGGCCATGCTGGTCGCCCAGAACCCCTCGGGACGCCGGATCAAGCTCCGCCTGCGCGACCTGGACGGCGCGTTGCTTCCTCCGCGAGAACTCACGGCGCTCGCCGACGCGGTGGAGTCCGGGACGCGGCCCGAGCCGGAGGGCACCGAGGTGGCGACCGTCCTGCGCCGCCTCGCCCACGATCCCCTCGGCCGCCTGCTGTGACTCTCGGCGGCGCGGCCCCTGCCCGGACGCCGCGGGGCGCATGACCAGGTGAACGGTGCGGCTGCCGTCGGGGCGCCGCGGCGCCTGCCCCCATCGGCCGCCGGCTGCTCAGAGGGCGCGGCGCAGACGCCACCCGTGGTCCACGGGACCGATGCCCGCACCCAGCGGGAAGCCGTGCGCGATCGCGCCCGTGACATACTCCTTGGCCCGCCGTACGGCTCCGGGCACGTCCTCGCCGAGAGCGAGGTACGACGCGATGGCGGAGGCCAGCGTGCAGCCGGTGCCGTGGGTGTGCCGGTTGTCGTGCCGCTCGGCGGTGAAGCGGTGCTCGCTCGACCCGTCGGTGAGCAGGTCCACGGGCTCCCCGGGCAGGTGGCCACCCTTGATCAGCGCCCACTTCGGGCCGAGGGCCAGCACGGCCTCGGCGGCGCGGGGCATGTCGCCCTCATCCTCGACCTTGACGCCCGTGAGCTGCTCGACCTCCCACAGGTTGGGGGTGACCACGGTCGCGACCGGCAGCAGCACGCTCTTGACGGTCTCCACGGCCTCCGGCGCGAGCAGGCTGTCGCCGTGCTTGGACACGCCGACCGGGTCCACCACGACGGGCGCGGTCACGCCCGCGAGCACCTCCGCGACGGTCTCCACCAGCACGGACGACGCCAGCATGCCCGTCTTGATCGCCTGGGCTCCGATGTCGCCGAGGACCGAGTCGAGCTGCGCCCGCACCGCCTCTGGAGGCAGTTCCCAATAGCCCTGCACGCCGAGCGAGTTCTGCGCCGTCACGGCCGCGATGACGCTCATGCCGTGCGTGCCGAGGGCCAGCATGGTCTTCAGGTCGGCCTGGATGCCGGCGCCGCCGCCGGAGTCGGAGCCCGCGATCGTCAGGACACGTGGTGGGGTGGTCATGCGACCATCCAACCAAAACGCCCGCCGCTCCCCCGAAGCGCCTCGTTCCCCGGATGGCCGCCCCGGCCGGGCGGGCCGGGGCGGGCCGGAACGGGGCGGGCCGGGGTGGAGCGGGGCGGCCGGGGCGGGGCGGAACGGGGCGGAACGGAGCGGGTCAGCCGCGGCGCCTGGACGGACCGGGGCCGCTCACCTCGCACCGTCCTTCGGAGAGCACGCAGTCGGCGGGTGCGGCGGACGCTCCGTCGGCGCGGACGGTCAACGTCAGCGTGCCGCCTTCGCCCAGCGCGGTCTGCGAGCTCAGGATCAGGGTGTTCCCCTGCTGCCGCCAGTCCGCCCCCTCGACCGCGGTCACCTGTCCGCCGACGGCCAGCCTGATGGTCCAGGCGGGCAGGGCCGGCCCCTCGTTGCGTACGGCGAGCCGTGCCGTGTAGCCGCTCCCGGCACGGCGTGTCACCGTGAACCCCACCCGCACCGCAGGACCGCCGGCGAAAGCGAACTCCGTCCGCGCCGTGTCCGTGCCTGTGCCGGCCGCGTCCGTGCCCGCGGCGTCCTCGGTGCTTCCGCTGTCGCCGGGGGCGTCCTCACCGGGCCGGGCGTCTCCGCCGGGCGCGGTGTTCTCCGTGCCGTCTCCGGCGGGCGCGACGGCGACGGGAGCGTCGCCGTCCTGCGCGGACGCCTGGGCCGACGCCCGTGGGGCGGCGGTGGACGGAGTGCGCGTACGGGCGGCCGTGTGGTCGCGATCCCGGCCTTTCGCCGTGGGGGCCGGGGTGGACCGGGGCCTCGCCGGCTTGTCCTGCCCTGCCGTGCTCTTCCCCGCGTCCTTCTGGCCCTTCTCCCTCTCATCGGCGCCGGTCTCGCCGGAATCCTCCTGGCCGTTCCTTACCGGGTCGCCGGTCGGATCGCCGGTCGAGTCGCTCTGGACGGGTGTCCCGCCGAGGGACTCGCCGGAGCCCGGCTCTGCGTGAGACGCCCCCGCGGCGGCGCAGTCCGCGGAAGCCGGGCAGGCCGTCGTCGTCTGGTCCATGCTCAGGGAAGCCCGCCCGGCGATGAGGCGGGCACCGCCGGTCGTGACGCCCACGGCGACCAACACCGACAGCCCCGACACGAGCGCCAGCCGCCGCAGGCGTCTCGGCCGCTCCACGCGGTCGTCCCGGCCGGTGACGCCTCCGCCCTCGGATCTCCCCGGCGACATCGGACGCCGGGACGACGCGAGGCTCTCAGGCTCCCGGCTCTCGGACTTCCGGCTCTCGGACTCCAGGCTCTCGGGCGACAGTGCGGCGAACATCCGGGTCGTCGCCTCGGAGGGCGGCGCCGGCCACGGCGCACGGCCACCGGCCGCCTCCTCCGGCGGCACGGGCCACGGCACACCACCGCCGGCGGGGGGCGCCGGCCAGGGCGCGTCCCCGCCGCCCGTCCCCGGCCGGGCGTAGCCGCTTGCGGGAAGGGTCGCCGGGGCGCCACCCGGTGCCGCCGGCGGACGGAAGGCCAGGTGGTCCGGGCCGGAGCCCGTCTCCCGCGGGTCGCCGGGAGCCGGAGAGGGCTGCCCCTCTCGTGCTTTGCGTCCTGCCGTATGACGGCCCATCGAGGTCCTTCCTGTTGCCGACCGCCATACTTAATAACAGATCTAATACGCCTATGTCACAAATTTCACATCATCCTCGGAAGTGGTCCCATCCCCCCGTGGTCCAGGTCTGACCGTCGACGCGCACTCCGCTCCCCTGCGTGACCGCCCCTACGGGCGTCCACTCGGGCGGCAGCCGTACCCCGGAAGGGAACGTCGCGGCCAGAGCGTGGTCGTCACCGCCGGTCAGCACCCACTCCAGGGGGTCGGCGCCGAGATCGCGCGCCGCCGCGGACAGCGCCTCGGGCACGGGCAGGGCGGCGGCGTCCAGCTCGACGGCCACGCCGCTCGCGTCGGCGACGTGACCGAGGTCCTGCAGCAGGCCGTCGCTGACGTCGAGCATCGCCGTCGCGCCGAGCAGCGCGGCCCGCGGACCACAGGGATACGGCGGCCGGGGACGGCGGTGCGCCTCCAGCAGTGCCACGAGATCCGGGGCGCCGCCGGTCACCCCCGCCCCGAGCAGGGCCAGACCGGCCGCGGCGTGTCCGAGACGGCCCGCCACGGCGACCACGTCGCCGGGACGCGCGCCGGACCGGGTCACCGGAGACCGGCCGCCGAGATCGCCGAGCGCGGTCACGCCGAGCACGACGGTCTCGGAGCGCGCGATGTCGCCCCCCGCCACCGTCGCCCCCACCAGGTCGCACTCGTCGCGGAAGCCGTCGGTCAGGGCGTCCAGCCAGTCGGCGGCGACGTCGGCGGGCAGCCCCAGGCCGACCACGAGGGCGGTGGGATCGGCCCCCATGGCAACGATGTCGGAAAGGTTCTGTGCCGCCGCCTTACGGCCGATGTCATAGCCACTCGACCAGTCGCGACGGAAGTGCCTACCCTCGATCAGTAGGTCCGTGCTCACGACAACCCGGCCGTCGGGGGCCTTCAGGACCGCGGCGTCGTCGCCGGGGCCCAGCAGTACGGCGGCGGTCCGCGGAAGGCGTCCCGATATACGTTGAATTACTCCGAATTCGCCGAGATCTCCGACTGTGATAGCACACCCCTAGTGCATTCGAGGTACGGTTACGCTCCGGCACTGATCTCTATCCGGAGGGCGTCATGGTGCAGGCCTACATCCTTATCCAGACCGAGGTCGGCAGGGCCGCCAACGTGGCCGAGGAGATCTCCACCATCCCCGGGGTCACCCAGGCCGAGGATGTCACCGGCCCCTACGACGTGATCGTCCGGGCCCAGGCCAACAACGTGGACGAGCTCGGCAAGCTCGTGGTGGCCAAGATCCAGGCGGTGCAGGGCATCACCCGTACACTGACGTGCCCGATCGTTCACATCTGAGCGGAAGACGAGCCGGGGAGACGATGCGAGAGGCGAAGGGGCCCGCACGAACGACGCTGCCGACCACGGTCGTGGCGGCGCTCGCCCTGCTCGCCGGCTGCTCGTCCACGGTGCACGTGGAGCCGCCCACGCCGACCGGCGAGGCGGCGGCGGCCTGCCGCACGCTCGGCACGGCACTGCCGAAGACGCTCGACGGGCTCGGCCGGGCCGCCTCCGAGCCTCCCTCGCCGTACGTCGCCGTGTGGGGCGACGGCCAGATCGCCCTGCGCTGCGGGGTGCCCCGGCCGGCCGCGATGGAGCCGACGGCGGAGGTCTCCGACATCAACGGCGTCGGCTGGTTCCAGGACCCGCGCCGGCCGACGCTGTTCACGTCCACCAACCGGGTCGCGTACGTCGAGGTGACGATCGGCAAGGGCCACCAGCCCGGGGCCGTGCTGGTCGACCTCGCCGAGCCGATCAAGTCCAGCATCCCCGAGTAGCTAGCGCAGGCCCGCGGGCCGGCGCAGCGCGAGCTGGATCAGCCGCTCGACCAGGCCGTCGTACGGCAGGCCTGTGGCGGCCCACAGCTGCGGCGCGACCGACAGCGACGTGAAGCCCGGCATGGTGTTGATCTCGTTGACGATCAGCTCTCCGGACGGCGTGTAGAAGAAGTCGACCCGCGACAGACCCTCGCAGCCGAGCGCCTCGAACGCGCGCACGGCCATGGACCGCACCGTCTCCGCCACCTCGGCCGGAATGTCGGCCGGCGCCTGGAGCGCCATCTGGTCGGGGTAGTACTTGGCCTCGAAGTCGAAGAACTCGCGGTCGCCCCGGACGAGCACCTCGCCGGGGACGCTCGCCGCGGGAGCGGCGTCGTCGAGCGACTCCAGCACCGCGCACTCGACCTCCCGACCGGCGATGGCGGCCTCGACCAGCACCTTCGGGTCGTGCTCGCGGGCGAGTTCGATCGCCGCCTCCAGCGACTCGGGGTCGTGCGCCTTGGAGATGCCCTGCGACGACCCGGCCCGGGAGGGCTTGACGAACACCGGCCAGCCCAGTTCCTCGATCTCCTTGAGCACCCGGCCGCGGTCGAGCCGCCAGTCGCGGTCGCGGACGACCACGAACGGGCCGACCGGCAGCCCCGCGGCGCGCAGCACGAGCTTCATGTACGCCTTGTCCATGCCGACCGCGCTGGCCAGCACGCCGGAGCCCACGTAGCGGACGCCGGCCATCTCCAGCAGACCCTGGATCGTCCCGTCCTCGCCGAACGGGCCGTGCAGCATGGGGAACACGACGTCCACCCGGCCGAGCGCGCGCGGGATCTCACCGGATTCGAGGGCCACGAGAGTGCCGGAGTCCCCGGGGAGCGCGAGCGCCGTGCCGGAGTCGTCCACGACGGGCAGGCGGCCGGACTCGATCGCGTAGGACTGGGTGCCCGACGCCAGCACCCAGCGCCCGTCCGGGGCGATGCCGATGGGGATGACCTCGTACTTCGACCGGTCGATGGCCTCCAGCACGCTGCCGGCGCCCATCAGGGAAACGGCGTGCTCGGAGTTGCGGCCGCCGAAGACGACTGCCACGCGCACGCGTGACGGGGACTCGCGATCCTCATTCATGATGCCCGAATCTACCGTGTTCGAGGCGCAAAACGGCTTGTCAGCCGCGCGCGTCGCGGAGGTCCGTTATCCCCGATCAGACCTGATCAGACGCCGTAGCGCTCCGGCTTGGGCGTGCGCGACATCAGCAGCACCGCGGCCTCACCGGGGGTCATGCCGTCGTGGACGACGCCGACGACCACCTCGGTGATGGGCATCTCCACGTCGTGTTTCCTGGCCAGTTCGAGCACCGACTCGCACGACTTGACGCCCTCGGCCGTCTGCTTCGTGGCCGCGACGACCTCGGCCATCGTCATGCCGCGGCCCAGGTTCTCGCCGAACGTGCGGTTGCGCGACAGCGGCGAGGTGCAGGTCGCGACGAGGTCGCCCATGCCCGCGAGGCCCGCGAAGGTGTGCTGGTCCGCCCCGAGCGCCGCGCCCAGCCGGGCGATCTCGGCCAGCCCGCGCGTCATGAGCGTCGCCCGCACGTTGTCGCCCAGGCCCATGCCGGCCGCGACCCCGACGGCCAGCGCGATCACGTTCTTGACCGCGCCGCCGAGCTCGACGCCCACCACGTCCGGGTTGGTGTAGGTCCGGAACCACGGCAGGTGACACGCCTCCTGGAGCCGGGCGGCCACCTCCTCGTCGGAGCAGGCGACGACGGCCGCGGCGGGCTGCCGCTGGGCCAGCTCGGGCACCAGGTTGGGCCCGGAAACCACGGCCACCCGGCGCTCCGGCACCTCGGCCACCTCGCAGACGACCTCGCTCATCCGCTTGCACGTGCCGAGCTCGACGCCCTTCATCAGGCTGACCAGCACGGCCTCCGGCGGGATGTGGGGCTTCCACACCTGGAGGTTGGCGCGCAGCGTCTGGGACGGCACCGCGAGGACCACGAAATCGGCGCCCTCCATGGCCTCGGCGGGGTCCGTCGTGGCGCGGATGGTGTCGGGCAGCCGCATCCCCGGCAGGTATTCGGGGTTCTCCCGGGTCTCGTTGATCGCGTCGACGATCTCCGCCCGCCTGCCCCACAGGGTCGTGGCGGTGCCGGCCTCGGCGAGGATCATCGCGAACGTGGTGCCCCACGAGCCCGTTCCGAAAACAGCCGCCCTGCTCACTGGCCGCACCACTCCTCTTGCTCCGCGCGCTCCCCCCTCACCGTACGCTCCGCTCAGCCGTTAGCCGCGTTCTTGGGGTCAAAGGGGACCTCTGGCGCCTTCTCGTCCCGGATCTCGGCCAGCAGTTCGGTGATGGCGGCCGTGATGTCGGCGGTCGCGTCGCGCAGAACCGAGCCGCGCATGGGCTGCCCGGCGTACCTGGACAGGTCGACCGGCGGCCCGGCCAGCACGTGGAAGGTCGTGCGGGGCAGCAGGCGCGGCTTCTTCGCCCCGTACGGCAGCAACTCCTGGGCGCCCCAGTGGGCGATCGGGACGACCGGCACGCCGGTCGCGAGGGCCAGCCGGGCGACGCCGGTCTTGCCCACCATGGGCCACTGGTCGGGATCGCGGGTGATGGTGCCCTCGGGATAGAAGAGGATGCAGGCGCCGCTCCGCAGCCGCTCCTCGGCGATCTTGAGCGACTTGGTTGCCTCGGTGCTGTTGCGCTCGACCGGGATGGCCTGGAGCTGCGCGATGGCGTGACCGAGTCCGCGGATCCGGAAGAGACCCGCCTTGGCCAGGATCGTCGGCCACCGCCCGTTGTTGTACAGGTAGTGCGAGAGCAGCACGGGGTCCGACCACGACAGGTGGTTGACCGCGATGATCAGTCCGCCGGTTCGGGGGATGTTCTCCCCGCCGCGCCACCGCCGCTTCACGAACAGCCGTGAGAGCGGCTTGACGACGACGACCGCGAGCGCCTCCCAGAAGCGCGGCGGCCGGCCGGCACGGCGGCTCACCCTGGCGGGGACGGGTGTGGCCGGGGGTGTGGCCTGGGGGCTGGTCGGGTCGGACGAGGGCTCGCTGGGGTGGCTCACAGGGTCTCCAAAATCACCGGGATCCGGGACAAGTCTCCCGGTTGGCCATGCGCGATGTCGAGGCGGGATGCTACAGGCATGCACCTCGCGCAATGGTCAATAGTGGTCCCGGTGAAGACCCTGATCCGGGCCAAGACGCGGCTCGCCGCGGCGGCCGGGCCGTACCGGACCGATCTGGCGGTCGCGGTGGCCTCCGACACCGTGGTGGCGGCGCTGCGGTGCCCGCTGGTGGCGCGCGTGGTGGTCGTCACGGCCGACCCGTTGCCCGCGCGGCGGCTGGCCGCGCTCGGGGCCCACGTCGTGGCCGATCCGGACCGGGGGCTGAACACCGCTCTGCGTGCGGGCGCGGAGGAGGCGGTACGGCTCGCGCCCGGCGACGCCGTCGGCGCTCTGCAGGCCGATCTGCCCGCCCTGCGGCCCGCCGAGCTGGAGACGGCACTCGCGGCGGCGGCGGAGTTCGACCAGGCGTTCGTTCCCGACACGGCCGAGGTGGGCACGACCTTCTACGGCGTACGACCGGGCGTGTCCTTCCGGCCGGGGTTCGGCGGCGAGTCGAGGGCCAGGCACCTGTCGCGGGGGGCGAAGGAGCTGACCCTGCCCGGGATCGCCTCCGTACGCAGGGACGTGGACACCGTGGAGGACCTGCGCGACGCCCTGACCCTGGGCGTCGGCCCCGCCACCGCCGAGGTCGCCGCCCGAATCCTCCGCGGCACGGCTCCCCGGCCGTAGAGAGGAGAGTCGTTCGGCCGGTGAGCCGCCCGCCCTGCTGACCGTCCGGCCGGCCCCGGGGCGGAGGCGGCGCCGGACACACGAAAGCCGGACACACGAAAGCCGGACACACGAAAGCCGGACGCGCGAAGGGCGGACACACGAAAGGCGGCCACGCCGAGCCCCCGCTCCGGCGTGGTCGCCCGTGTCGTCGTGTCAGTGGGCCGCCTCCGCGTTCTCCCGGGCCTGCTTGGGCAGCAGGAAGGCCACGGCGAAGGTGAGCAGGAGCATTCCGGCGACCACCCAGAGGGTGACCTTCATGGCCTGGTCGAAGCTCCCGGCGGTGGGCACGTCGCCGAGCAGGTCGAAGAAGACCGTGCCGAGCAGGGCCACGCCGAACGCGTTGCCCAGCTGCTGCACCGCCGTCAGTGTGCCGGACGCCGAGCCCGTCTCGTGCTCCTCCACGCCGGCGAGCACGATGTCGAAGAACGGCGCCATCAGCATGCCCATGCCGAAACCGCTGACGGCCAGCGCGGGAGCGAGCTGCCACGGGCTGACGTGCATGCCCGCGATGTTCAGCGTGATCACGACGCCGATCACGCCCAGCGTCATGACCAGGGTGCCGCCCTGGAGCAGCTTGCGCCCGAACTTCTGCAGCCCCATCGCGGCGCCGAATCCGAGAAGCGTGCCGATCGACGAGGGAACCGTCGCGAGCCCCGCCTTGAGCGGCGAGTAGCCGAGCCCCAGCTGGCAGTAGAGGTTGAAGGCCAGCATGAACCCGGCCATGCCGGAGAAGAACACCATGCCGGTGAACAGACCGCCGGTGAACGCACGCTTGCGGAACAGGCTCGGCACGATCAGCGGGTCGCCGCCCGTGCGGCTGCGGCGGGACTGGAACCAGCCGAAGACGGCGAACACGAGCACCGAGGCGGCGAGCATCACGAACGCCCACGCGGGCCAGTCGTGCTCGCGGCCCTGCACCAGCGGGTAGATCACCAGGAAGGCGCCCACGGACGCGAGCGCGACCCCGGCCAGGTCGAGTCGCGGCGGCCGCGGCGACCTCGACTCGGGCAGGAAACGCAGCCCGGCGAGGAGCGCGGCCAGGCCGAGCGGCAGGTTGATGAAGAAGATCATCCGCCAGCCGGTGCCCCAGAAGTCGGCCGTTACGAGCCAGCCGGCGAGGAGCGGGCCGCCGACCGCCGACAGGCCCATGACCGGCCCGAACATGCCGAACGCCTTGGCCACGTCCTCGGGCGGGAACATCTCCTTGATCATGCCGAGGCCCTGCGGCAGCATGACGGACCCGAACAGGCCCTGGATCACCCGGGCGCCGACCAGCATCTCGGGCGACTGGGCGACGGCGCACAGCAGGGACCCCACGGTGAACCCGGCGGCTCCGATCAGGAACATACGCCTGCGGCCGAAGATGTCCCCGAGTCGGCCGCCGGTGATGAGCCCCACGGCCATCGCGAGCGTGTAGGCGGCGCCCAGCCACTGGATGACGGCCTCGGAACCGCCGAGGTCGGCGCGCATGTTGGGCGCCGCGATGTTGGTGACCATCGCGTCGAGCATGTCCATGACCTCGCCGGCGAGGATCACGAAGAGAGCGGCCCAGCGCCAGCGGTACGGCGCTCCAGCCGCCGACGCCGGCGGCGCGGTCGCCGTGACGGGTTCCGACATCATCCCTCCCTTAGGGACTGAACAGTGTTCATAGTAAAGTGAGCGCTGTTCTAGCACCGATCAGTGTTCAGCGCAAAGTTCGATGTTCGCCACGATATATCTCGATTGCGGAGGACACAAGATATATCTCGTTCACAGATCGGTGTTCGTGAACGCGGAGCGGTGTTCATTAGCATGGGCGGAACAGCGGGAGGTCCTTCATGACGCAGCCGGACATGCCCACACCGCCGTGGGAGCGTCCGCCCAAGCGACGTACGCCGGCCAGGGTGCCCCTCACCCGTGAGCGGATCGTCGACGCCGCCTACACGGTCCTCGACCGCGAGGGCTACGACCGGCTGAGCATGCGGCAGGTCGCCGCCGAGCTCGGTGTCGCCGTCTCGGCGCTGTACGTGCACGTACGCGACAAGGACGAACTGCTGCAGCTCATGTACACCCGCATGTTCGAGGGCTACGAGATTCCGGAGCCGGACCCCGAGCACTGGCGGGAGCAGGTCAAGGATTTCGCCCGCCAGGCGCGTGAGCGGCTGCTCAGCCGTCGCGACCTGACGAAGCTCGCGATGGGGCACGTCCCGTTCACGCCGGAGCTGCTCCCCTACGTGGAGCGGCTGATGGCCGTCCTCGGCGCCTCCGGGATGCCGCGGCGGGTCCTGGCCATCTCCGGCGACATGCTGTCCACGTACATCAACGGGTTCGCGCTGGAGGAGAGCCTCTGGCAGCAGCGCTACCGCGAGACCCACAGCTCGTGGCACAAGCTGCGCGACGAGATCAACGACTATTTCGCCTCCCTGCCGCCCGACCGGTTCCCGAACCTGGTCGCGCTCGCCGACATCATGATCGACGAGTCGAACGACTACCGGTTCGAGCTCGGCCTGGAGATCATCCTGCGTGGCCTCGCCTCCTACATCGGCGAGCCGGACCCCGGCGAGGAGGGCAAGGAGAGCGAGGAGGCCTAAGCGACCTCGCGGATCCGGGGCGCGATCAGGACCGGCAGGTGGGCGAGCGTGTAAAACCCACAGGCGGCCCAGAACGCGACGCGCACCCCGGCGAGCTGGCCGAGCGTGCCCGCCAGCAGGCCGCCGAGCGGCATCGCGCCCCACATCAGGAAGCGCATGGTGGCGCTCAGCCGGCCGAGCAGATGCGGCGGGCAGATCGACTGACGGTAGGCCCCCTGCGCCACGCTGAAGACGGTGGTCGCCACCCCGCTCGCGGCCAGGGCCACCGGAAGGATCAGCAGCCGGGGCCCCGCCGCCGTCAGTGCGAGCGGAGCGGTGCACACCGTGGCCGCCCACGCCGAGGCGTACATGGCCCGCCCCCTTCCCAGGCGGCCCGCGATCCGCGGGGCGAGCCAGGCGCCGGCCACCCCGCCCACCGCACCGGCCGACAGCAGCATGCCGTACGTGCCGGGGCTGGTGCCGACCTCGCGGACGAGGTAGAGCGGCACCGTGGCCGACCACAGGCCGAACGACAGCATCATTAGCGCTCCGACGGCGGCGACCCGGCGCAGGACGGGTTGCCCCGCGACGAACGAGAGCCCCTCGGCGATCTCCGTCCACAGCCGGCCTCCGCCCCGGGCGTCCCTATCGTCGGGCTTCTCGTCCGCGCGTACGCCGAGGAGCAGCAGCGCGGACCCGGCGTAGCTCAGCGCGTCTGCGACCACCGCGATCGGGGCGGTGAGCGCCTGCACCAGCCAGCCGCCGATCCCCGGGCCCGCGAGCTGGGCGAGCGACTGGTTCGCGGCGAGCGTGCCGTGCCCGCGGGCTAGGTCCTCCCTGCCGACGATGGCCGGGAGGTAGCTCTGGTGGGCGACGTCGAAGAAGACCGTGCACAGCCCGTTCAGCAGGGCCACGGCGTACATCTGGGGCAGGCCGAGCACGCCGAGCACGCCCGCGGCCGGGATCGACAGCAGCGCCAGCGCGCGGACCACGTCGGCGGCGACCAGCACGGGACGGCGCCGCATCCGGTCCACCCAGGCTCCCGCGGGCAGGCCGACCAGCAGGAACGCCACCATCTCGGCGGCGGTGAGCAGCCCCACCTGGAACGGGCTCGCGTGGAGGGTGAGCGCCGCCGTGAGCGGCAGGGCGACCAGGGAGACCTCGCTGCCGAGCTTGCTGATCGCGTCGGCCCCGGCGTATCGCCGGAAGTCCCTGACGCGCCACAGGCTTCCGCTCGCCACCGCAGACATGCGGACGATGCTGACACCACGATAGTTAGATGGTCAAACCAATTGCCGGGCCCCGCGCGAGTAGGCTGGCGGCGTGCAGGCGACGGTGCAGAGCTTCGACCCAGCGACCCGTTCGGGCTGGGCCTTCCTCGACGACGGCACCCGGATCCCCTTCGACGGCGAGGCGTTCGACGCCGGGCCGCTGCGGCACCTGCGCCCCGGCCAGCGGGTCGCCCTCGTCATGGCGGACGGCCGCGTCACCTACGTGACGCTCTCCACGTTCCCGACGCCCTGAATCGCCAGTCGGCTTCTCGGCCGTGAACGACCGAGCTTGCAGCTCCTCGCTCGCGACCCGCGCGTGGGCACCCTGCTGCGCGGATTCGGCTCCCCCGCCCCGCCGGTCATCCCGTGAGGCTCCCCTGACCAGGGCGGGTTTGACCCGGTGACCCGGCCGGGGTTCTACTGGAGGGGCTCCTGCGTGAAGGGGCGAGAGATCGTCAGACGCCGCCGGCGGCCATCCGCCGCACCAGGGGCGTCACGACCGTGAGGAGGTGGTCGGGATGACTTCCGGCAGTAGTCCGCAACCGTCCCATCCCGTCACCCTCCCCGGCACGACGCGGGGCTCCGGCGTCGTCGAGGCGGTCGCCGCCCGCTGTCAGGCAAGGTGACGGGTTCTCATCCGTGCCGCACGTCCGGCATGAGACAGGAGGTCCGTCATGACGATCACGATTTCCGTTCCGAACACGCTGCCGCAGATCCTGGCCCGGACGGCCCGTGTCCTGTTCCCCGTCCTGATGCCTCTCGCCCTCGCGCTGGTGGGTTCCGCCGAGGTGGGAATCGGCCTGCAGGTGGGGCTGGACATCGGGCTGCTGGTCCTCCGGCACCTGCTGGGGATGTGAGAAGAACCGGGCTCCGGGCGCCCGCCTGCGGCGATGTCGTGGCGAGCGTCCGGCGGGGTCCAGGGCAGGGCGGGGTCTATGCCCTCACCCGGCCGGCCCGGGACTCCAGATAGCGCTGCTCGGCGATGCTGGCGGTGGCCTTCGCGGCGCGCCGGTAGTGCTCGTACGCCCCGGCCATGTCGCCGGTCTTCTCCAGCAGATGCGCCCGTACGGACAGCAGCCGGTGATGCCCGGCCATCCGCTCGTCACCGTCCAGGCCGGACAGCAGGGCCAGCCCGGCCCGTGGGCCCTCGACCTCGGCGAGCGCGATGGCCCGGTTGAGGGTGACCATCGGGTTGGGCGCGATCCGCTCCAGGATCAGGTAGAGGGCGTGCACCTGCGTCCAGTCGGTCTCCCCGGCCGTGGCCGCGCCGGCGTGCGTGGCGGCGATGGCGGCCTGCAGCTGGTAAGGCCCCAGCGCCGGGCCGGCCAGCGACGCCTTGACCAGCTCGACGCCCTCGTCGATCAGCTCGCGATCCCACCTCGTGCGGTCCTGCTCGTCCAGCGGCACCAGGTCGCCGGCCGGGGTCGTACGGGCATCCCGGCGGGCGTGGGTCAGCAGCATCAGCACGAGCAGCCCGGTCACCTCGCCGTCCTCGGGCAGCTGGGCGTGCACCATCCGGGTCAGCCGGATCGCCTCGTACGCGAGGTCGGCGCGGTGCAGCTCGCTGCCCGAGGAGGCGGTGTACCCCTCATTGAAGATCAGATAGAGCACGTGGAGGACGACCCGGAGCCGCTCCTGGAGCTCCGCGCCGTCCGGCAGGCCGAACGAGCTGCCGGCGGCCTTGATGCGTTGCTTGGCCCGGCTGATCCTGGCCGCCATGGTGGCCTCGGGCACCAGGAACGCGCGGGCGATCTCGGCGGTGGTCAGGCCGCCGACCGCCCGCAGCGTCAGGGCGATCTGGGAGGCCGCCGTCAGTGCCGGATGGCAGCACAGGAACAGCAGGACGAGCGTGTCGTCGGTGTCCGGCACGTCCTCCGGCGGCACCTCGACGGCGGCCGTCGCCGACTCCCGCTCGCGCCGCGCGTGATCGCTGCGCATCTGGTCGATGAGCCGCCGGGACGCGACGGTCGACAGCCAGCCGCGCGGGTTGTCCGGCACGCCCTCGGCCGGCCACTGCACGGCGGCGGCGAGGACGGCCTCCTGCACGGCGTCCTCACACCCTTCGAACCGGCCGTGCCGGCGTACCAACGCGCCGAGGACCTGCGGCGTGAGCTCACGCAGCAGGTCCTCGATGACCGGTGCCGTCATGCCTCCAATTGTCCGTCGGCGAACATGACCTGCCGCACCTCGATCCCGAGACCCTCGATCGCGGCGTCCGGGATCCGCGCCGCCAGCTCGATCGCCCGCTCCTTGTTCTCGCAGTCGATCAGATAGAAGCCGCCCAGATACTCCTTCGACTCCAGAAAGGGGCCGTCGGTGACCACCGGCCGGCCGTCGCGCACGGACACCACGGCGGCCTGCGACGGGTCGGCCAGGGCCTGCGTGGTGATCAGCTCGCCGGACCGCTTCAGCTCCTCCATGAACCTGCCGTGGCCCTCGCCGATCGCCGCCCTCTCCTCGTCGGTCAGCGCGTCCAGCACGGCCGGGTTGATGTGCATGCTGATCAGGAACTTCATCTCGTTCTCCTCGTGGGTCGCGAGCCCCCGCCGGGCCGACGTCGAGAGAACAGGGAGTTTCCGCATATGCGAGTCAACCGGGCATGGTTGGGACTGGCCGTCCTGGCGCTGCCGGCATTGCTCGTCGCGATCGACGCGCTCAGGCGGGCGACGGCACGCGCAGCGCGATCATGGCGACGTCGTCCTCCCCCGTCACCGGCATTTCGGTGAGCAGCTCGTCACAGAACCGGCCCAGAGGTTCGCGGGCGAGCGGCTCCGCGCACCGCCGCAACCGTTCGAGGCCCTCACCGAGGTCCTCTCCCCGCCGCTCGATGAGGCCGTCGGTGTAGAGCAGCAGGGTGCTGTGCGGCGGCAACGGCGCCACGGCACTGGTCCACGGGCGGCCGTGGTACAGGCCGAGGAGGGGGTTGCCCGCGTCCTCGAGGAAGCGGCCCTGTCCGTCGCCGGTCACCAGCAACGGCGGCGGATGCCCGGCCACCGAGTACGCCAGCTGCCACACGCCGTCGCGGTCCCTTTCCAGGCGGGTCAGCACGCAGGTCGCCGTGCTCTCGCCGTTCAGGGTCTCCAGGGCTCTGTTCAACCGCCGCAGGACGTCAGCCGGGGGCTCGAGTTCGCGGTCGACGGCGAGCGCTCGCAGCATGTTCCGCACCTGGCTCATCGACACGGCGGCGGCGAGATCGTGCCCGGCCACGTCCCCGATGACCACGTTGAGGGCGCCGCAGGACAGCTGGAACGCGTCGTACCAGTCTCCGCCGATCTCCGCGGCGGTCGGGCTCGCCTGGTAGCGGGCGGCGAGCTCCAGGCCGGAGATGTGGGGCGGCTCGGCCAGCAGGCTGTGCTGCAGGGCCAGCGCCACCCGCTGGGTGCGGCGGAAGCGCAGAGCCTTGCTGATCGCGTCGTGCGCGTGGTCGAGCATCTCCCGCATCAGGTGAACGTCGTCCGGCGCGATGGGCGGGCGCTCCCCGCAGACGGCGGTCGCGACCACGGCCGCCACCTCGCCCTCGACGACGATCGGCAGGAGGGCCATGCTGTGCGATCGGGCCTCGGCCAGCCACTTCGTGACCTTGTCGGCGCAGGGGAACGGGGGACGTCCGGGAGGAAAGGACACGTGGACGGGGCCGCGCCGCCGCACCGCGCGTACGAACCCGCTGTCGACGGGGTGATACTCCTTGCGCCGCGGGGGCAGCGTCGGCAGGCCCGGGCGCACGGCGGCGGCGGCACACTCGGTGACGATCGGCGTGTGGGGGAGGCTACCGCTCGACTCGGGGAGCAGGTAGATGTGGCACGCGTCGGCGAGCTCCGGCACGATCACGCCGGCGATCGCCTGGCACATCTCCTCCAGGTTGGTGATGTCGGTGGCCGCGGCCGCGGCGAGGTCCAGCAGACGGCGGCGCCGCTCCTCCTGCCACTCCTGCTCGACGTCGGCGGAGGCGCCCACCCACTCCACCACGGCGCCGTCCTCGTACACCGGCACGGCCCGGAACCGGATGTGCCGGTATGCGCCGTCCGAGGCCGCGACGCGGAAGACCTGCTCCCAGACCGGGTTCGCCAGCTCGACGGCCCGCGTCCAGGCGTCCAGAGCCCGCTCGCGGTCCTCGGGATGCAGGGCCCGCAGCCAGCCGTAACCGCGGCTCTCCTCCAGTGTCTGCCCCGAGATGCGCTGCCAGCCCCGGCTCACCTCCCTGACCTCGCCGTCGGGACCGGTCACCCACACCATGTGCGCGCCCGCCCACGCCATGCTCCGGTAACGGCGCTGAAGGCGGCGCAGCTCCTTCTCCAGGTCGCGGGTCCGCGGCATGGCGTCGGCCCGCCCCGTGACCTCCTGCGCCGTGACCTCCTGCGCCGTGGCCTCCTGCGCCACCGCCAGCAGCCCGCTCTCGCCGCCGGGCAGGGGGATCCCGGAAAGGCTCACCCGGAAGAGGCGCTCGCGTGGTCCGCCGCCAGGGTCGGCCACGGTCGCGGAGACCTCGTCGACGCACACGGTCTCCCCGGTTGTCAGGACGTCGCCGAGCACCCCGGGGAAGTCCGGTCCGAGGATGTCGCGCAGGGCCTTCCAGGCCGGCGCGCCGATCGGCCGGTTCCCGGCCATCGCGCGGAAGGCGTCGTTGATGTAAAGGAGCCGATGATCCTTCCCCCGGGTAACCAGGACTCCGACCGGTGCACGGTCGAACACGTCCAGCGCCACCCGGCTGGACTCAGGCTTTTGGCCGACTTGCACTACTTTTTCCCCCGGTCGAACCGTATGCACGCGATCGGTGGGTCCCCCGCATATGCGCCCCTCGACTCGCTTACCTGCAGACTACACACGTTTGCACAGGTCAAGGGTAGGGTCGGCGCCCTCCCGCGGCCGAGGGCGCCGGGGCATACAACGACGAACGGCGCCCGGGGGCTCCGAGCGCCGTCCACTGGTACCGGTGGGGCCGGCTACTTCTTCTTGGCAGCCTTGCCACCCGCGTTGACCTGCTCCTTGAAGTCCGCGCCGGGACGGAACCTCGGCGCCCAGCTCTCCTCCACCTTGATCGGATCGCCGGTGGAAGGGTTGCGGGCCGTACGCGCCGGCTTGTGCACCATCTCGAATGCGCCGAACCCGGTGATCGAGACCTTGTCACCGCTCGCGACAGCGCCCTGGATGGCGTCGAGAACGGCGTTGACGGCCTCGGTCGCCGTCTTCTTGTCGCCGACACGATCCGTGATCGCGTCGACGAGTTCTTTCTTGTTCATTTCGGTTTCCTCCCCCTTACGCGCTTGAAATTAGGGGACGAGGTCGCGGGACTTCAATCACCGGGGGGCATGTTTCGCCTGCTCGGCGTGTCGAATGTGCCGTCCAGACAGGCGATGAAGGCGTCCAGCCGGGCGGCCGCACGGGCTATGTCCCGCTTTGCCACGTCACAGATAGCAAGCAGCCGTCGCGCCAGGCGGGCCTGCTCCTCCTGTGGTAAGGCTAACGCTCTGACGCGGCGATGCGCATCACGCAGTCGCCGCGCCAGCAGCTCATCAGCGGTCTGAGGTTCGTTCAGACGGTCGTCGGCAGCCATGGCTGCCGTCCATTCTCGTACTCCTCGATGGTGTCCGCGTGACGCAGGGTCAGGCCGATGTCGTCGAGGCCCTCCATCAGCCGCCAGCGGGTGTAGTCGTCGATCTCGAACGAGGCCACCAGGTCGCCCGAGCGCACCTGGCGTTCGACCAGGTCGACGGTGATCTCCGTCTTCGGGTCGGCCTCGGCCGCGTCCTGCAGGCGCTCGACCACGTCCTCGGGCAGGATGACCGGCAGCAGGCCCATCTTCGTGGAGTTGTTCCGGAAGATGTCGCCGAACCGCGAGGCGATCACGACGCGGAAGCCGTACTGCTGCAGGGCCCAGACGGCGTGCTCCCGGGAGGAGCCGGTGCCGAAGTCGGGCCCGGAGACCAGGATCGACGCGCCCTCGTAAGCGGGGTCGTTCAGCACGAACGACGGGTCCTCGCGCCAGGCGGCGAACAGGCCCTTCTCGAAGCCCGTACGGCTGACCTGCTTCAGCCAGACCGCCGGGATGATCTGGTCGGTGTCCACGTTGCTGCGGCGCAGCGGCACGGCCCGGCCGGTGTGTGTGGTGAAGGCATCCATGATGATCTCTTCCTGCGACGTGGGGCGGACTAGAGGTCGGCGGGGGCGGTCAGCCGGCCGGTGACGGCGGTCGCGGCCGCCACCTGCGGCGACACGAGGTGGGTGCGCCCGCCCTTGCCCTGGCGGCCCTCGAAGTTGCGGTTGGAGGTCGAGGCGCTGCGCTCACCCGGCTTCAGGGTGTCGGGGTTCATTCCCAGGCACATCGAGCAGCCGGCCTCGCGCCACTCGGCCCCGGCCGCCTTGAAGACCTCGTGCAGGCCCTCCTCCTCGGCCGCCTTCTTGACGCCCATGGAGCCCGGGACGATCAGCGTGCGGGTGACGACCGTGCGGCCGCGCAGGATCTCGGCGGCCGCGCGCAGGTCCTCGATGCGGCCGTTGGTGCAGGAGCCGACGAAGACGGTGTCCACCTGGATGTCACGCAGCGGCGTGCCCGCGGTCAGGCCCATGTACTCCAGCGCCCGCTCGGCGGCGGACCGCTCGACCGGGTCGGCGAACTGCTCGGGCGACGGCACCGCGGAGCCGAGCGGCGCGCCCTGGCCCGGGTTGGTGCCCCACGTGACGAACGGCGTGAGGGTGGAGGCGTCGATCTCCACGACCCTGTCGAACTCGGCGTCGTCGTCGGTGCGCAGCGTCTTCCAGTACTCCACCGCCCGGTCCCAGGCCTCGCCCGTGGGGGCGTGAGCACGGCCGCGCAGGTACTCGAACGTGGTCTCGTCGGGGGCGATCATGCCCGCCCGGGCGCCGGCCTCGATCGACATGTTGCAGACGGTCATGCGGCCCTCCATGGAGAGCTTGCGCACGGCCTCGCCCCGGTACTCGACGATGTAGCCCTGGCCGCCGCCGGTGCCGATCTTCGCGATGATCGCCAGGATCAGGTCCTTGGCGGTCACGCCGACCGGCAGCTCGCCCTTGACCTCGATGGCCATCGTCTTGGGCCGGTAGGCCGGCAGCGTCTGGGTGGCCAGCACGTGCTCGACCTCGGAGGTCCCGATGCCGAACGCGATGGCGCCGAACGCCCCGTGGGTCGAGGTGTGCGAGTCGCCGCAGACGATCGTCATGCCGGGCTGGGTGAGTCCGAACTGCGGGCCGATGATGTGCACCACGCCCTGGCCGGCGTCGCCCATCGGGTGCAGGCGGATGCCGAACTCCGCGGCGTTCTTGCGCAGCGTCTCGACCTGCGTGCGGGACACCGGGTCGGAGATGGGCCCGAGCACGGTCGGGACGTTGTGGTCCTCGGTGGCGATCGTGAGGTCCGGGCGGCGTACGGCGCGGCCGGCCATGCGCAGGCCGTCGAAGGCCTGCGGGCTGGTCACCTCGTGAATGAGGTGCAGGTCGATGTAGAGCAGGTCGGGCTCGCCTTCGGCACGGCGTACGACGTGCTGCTCCCAGACTTTCTCAGCCAGTGTGCGACCCATGGTTGTGACGCCTCCTCGCGTTCAGACCCCCGGTCGTGTCTCTCATCGTGAGACGGGAATATCGGGATATGGACACTGTATCTGCTGATTCCCAACATTGCGTTTGCATCTCGTATGGCGAGACGGCAGTATCGGGGTATGGACAACTCTAGCGGGGTCGGAGTACTCGACAAGGCGGTTCTCGTACTCAACGCCCTGGAGGCGGGCCCCGCTTCCCTGGCACAGCTCGTCCAGGCGACCGGCCTGGCCAGGCCGACGGCCCACCGGCTGGCCGTCGCGCTGGAGCACCACCGCATCGTCTCCCGCGACACGCAGGGCCGGTTCATCCTCGGGCCCCGTCTTTCTGAGCTGTCCACCGCCGCGGGCGAGGACCGGCTGCTGGCCGTCGCCGGGCCGGTGCTCACCCAGCTTCGCGACCTCACCGGGGAGAGCGCTCAACTTTACCGCCGCCAGGGCGACGAGCGGGTCTGCGTGGCCGCCGCCGAGCGCGCCAGCGGACTGCGCGACACCGTGCCGGTCGGCTCCGCGTTGCCCATGACCGCGGGGTCCGCCGCGCAGATCCTGCTCGCCTGGGAGGAACCCGACCGGCTGCACCGCGGCCTGCGCGGCGCCAAGTTCACCGCCGCCACCCTCGCGAGCGTACGCAGGAGGGGCTGGGCGCACAGCGTCGGCGAGCGCGAGCAGGGCGTGGCGAGCGTCTCCGCGCCCATCCGCGGCGCCGGCGGCAAGGTGATCGCGGCGGTCTCCGTGTCCGGCCCGATAGAGCGGCTGACCCGTACGCCCGGCCGGATGCACGCCGCCCCCGTCGTCGCCGCCGCCGAGCGGATAACCGAAGCCATGCGGCGCGCGAACTGATCGGAGAGCGGTGTCCCGAAAGCCCTGGCGCCCCTCCCGCCGACCTTCGCCCCGTCACGGCACCTCGCCGCGTTCTCGCCCCACCACGAAGATTCCTCGCAGGCTCAGAATCTCCGCGGGGCCCGGGGAAGATCGCTCGTAGGCTCCGCTACGAGCTCCCTCCTCCGCCTTGCGATGCACCACTCTGGACACCGCTCCTTCCGGGCAAATCCTGGCGGTCGCGGCACTAGGCTGGCGGAGTGACAGACCGCATCGAGGCAGCCGCCGCTGAACTGCGTCCCCTGCTCCAAGAATTCATCCTCTGGGCGCCGGAGAACGCACCCGGCAGCGACCCCGATCTCGTGGGCGCCGTCGCCCTGTGGCACCGCCTGATCGCCCGCACCGACGTGGGGCTGTGGAAACGCGGTGACCTGCGCGCGGTCCTGCTCGAGCGCATGCCCCAGGTGGTCGAGGACCCCGACGCCGCCGCCGACGGCATGATCCCGGCCGTCCGGGCGTACCTGACGTTCCTGTCGGGCACCGGACGGCTCTCGCCGGGCTCGGCGTCTCTGGAGAGCCTGCTCGCGGAGCTGGACGAGGTCGAGGACGACTTCGTGGACGCGATGGAGGACGCCATAGCCGAGCGTGACTGGGACGAGGAGGAGGACGAGCTCGACGAGGACGAGGCCGACGAGGGCCTCGGCGACTTCGAGCCGTTCACCGACGAGATCGGGGCCCTGCCCACGATCCGGCTGCGTCCCGACACCGAACTCGCCGAGGCGGCCCGCGGGGTGACGCTCATCGCGCAGGCCCGCGACCTGGCGCTGTGGGTCGGCACCGGGCGCAAGGTGGGCGAGGAGACCCTGCTCACCGAATCCGAGGTGGACGAGGCCGTGCGCACGCTCGGCCTGCCGGACGCGCGCAACATCTGGAATCTGTGGAACCTCGCGATCGACCTGGAGTTCCTCGCCCCTGACGGCGACGACACGGTCAGCGTGGACTCCGACACCGCCGCCTGGCCCTTCGAGGACGACGACGACGTCCTGGACGCCTGGATGCTTGGCCTGCACTCGCTCGACTACGGCGACCCGGAACTGGACGACGACGACCTCACTCTGGCCCTGTCCGGCCTGACCCGGGCGCTGCTGATCCGCGTGCTGCTGGCCGGCGGCACGCGGCCGGTGTCCTCCCTGCGCGAGGAGCTGGCCGAGGCCGCGGCGGAGTACGACGACCTGGGCGCCGACGCCTGGGCCGCGGCCGGCGACCCGCTCGCCTCCGTGCTCGCCTGGCTCACCGGGTACGGCATGGTCACCGTCGAGGGGGACGCGGTGACCTTGACGCCGCTCGGCACCGAGGGGCTCGTCCACCTGCTGGACGACGAGGACATCGAGATCGACGCGCGGCCCGCGATCGACGCCATGACCGCCCTCGACCTGCTGTCGTTCAGCGCCGACATGTCCGAGGAGGAGGCCGACGAGGAGTTCGCCGCCTGGCTCGCGCTGCGCGACCCCGCGCGGGCCGCCTCCGAGTTGCTCGAGGCCGCCGCCGAGGAGGAGTCGGACGCCCTCGTGCGGGTCCAGGCGGCCAGCCTGGTGGGCTCGCTGGGCGAGGCCGCCATCCCGGCCTGGCAGGAGGCGCTGGAGGAGCCCTCGTTGCGGCCGTACGCCGCGACGCACCTGACCCAGATGGACGTCGAGGACGCCCCGGAGCCGACCCAGGCGGACACCCACTGGCTGATCCTCGACATGTGGACGATCTCCGCCGGGCTCGGCCGGCCGGAGTTCGTGTCCAGCCTGCACGACATCGGCCCCGCCCAGACGCTCATCGGGCTGCTCGACGTGATCTGGAAGGTCCGCCACCCTCACCTCGAGGAGCTGCTGGAGCTCATCGGCGAGACCCATCCGGACAAGCAGGTGGTGAAGGCCGCCAAGCGGGCGCTGTTCAAGGCGCGCTCGGGGCGGTAGCCGCCCCGTCCGCACGACTCTCAAGGCCGCCCTGCCTCACGCAGGGCGGCCTTCCTTCGCAGTGAAGGGCATTCAGGCCGGCCGTCGTTTCCGCCTGCCGGAATGACCCGCTTCGACGCAGCGCCCGGACTTAGTCTGGGTGCGTGACGCCGATCACACTGATGGTGAGCCCGATGGCGGGGTGGCAGCAGGCCGTGGACCTCGCCATCGCGCTCGTGTTGTCAGCGGCCATCGGGGTCGAGCGGGAGATCCGGCAGAAGAGCGCCGGGCTGCGCACCCACACGCTCGTGGGGTTCGGCGCCGCGCTGTTCATGCTCGTGTCCAAGCACGGCTTCTCCGACGTCCTCGGCGACTCCGTGGTGCTCGACCCGTCCCGGGTGGCGGCGCAGATCGTCTCCGGCATCGGCTTCATCGGCGGCGGCCTGATCTTCGTACGCCGCGACGCGGTCAAGGGGCTGACCACCGCCGCCGCCGTCTGGCTCACCGCCGGAGTCGGCATGGCCGCGGGGGCGGGCCTGTGGCCGCTGGCCGTCATGGCCACGGTGGGGAACTTCGTCGTGATGCTGGGACTCACCCCGCTGGCCGCCCGGCTCCCCCGCTCCAGGCATGCCCAGTCGCGGCTGCGGCTGTCGTACGTGGACGGCCGGGGCGTGCTGCGGCAGGCTCTGGCCGAGTGCACGAGCCGCCGATTCGTGATCGACGAACTGTCGCTGGAGCAGCCCGGCCAGGGCCGGGACGGCGGCGCGGTCACCGTCACCCTGCTGATCCACGGCCCTGGCTCGGTCGGGGACCTCACGAGCAGGCTCGCCGAGATCGAGGGCGTGCTCGTCGTGTCCTGCGACGACGCCAACGCCCAGCACTTCTAGTCGGCGGGCGGCGGGTAGAGCCCGAGCTGCGCGAGCAGCTCCAGCTGGTCGAAATAGACCTGATAGCCGACCACCAGCCCGTTCTCGAGCGTGATGACCTCGCAGCAGCGTACATAGATGCGACGCCCGGTCGCCTGCGCCTCCTCGCCGTCCGGCAGCAGAAGCGGGCCCTTGTGGGTGCCGGTGAGTGTGACCTCGTTCACCGCGCAGTCGCCGACGTCGATCGTGCGCCAGACCGACCGGCGGTAGTCCGGGAAGGCGGTGAAGAACCGCATCACAACCGACGCGATCTCCTCACGTCCGTCGGCCGTGCCCTCGGGGCTGACGAGCGCGCACCCCGGATCGAACAGCAGCATCGCGCGTCCGTGTCATGGGCGTCGAAACAGACGGCCCATCTGGTCCATGACCTCCCGTGCCCGTGTCACCGCGTCCATCACCTCCGCTACTTTCACCTCCCAGCGTAGGCCGCGGTGCGACAGGCCCCTCCACGGCAGGAGGGGCGAAACGACGCACAGCCCGTCAGCGTACGAGGCGTTCGAAGCCGTCCAGCAGGGCCGTCAGTCCCACGTCGAAGTGGTCGCCGCGCCCGGACCCGTCGGCGCCCCGCGCGAGCAGGTTGTAGCCGGGAGCGCCGGGAGCGGGCTTTCTGCTGCGGCGCAGCCCGCCCAGCTGTGCGGCGGTGAGAGCCAGCACGTGCCCCACGGTGAACTCCTGGACGCAGCGGATCGCCTGGAGCGCGAGCGGCGGCGTGAAGCCGGCGTCGCACAGGACGGCGACGGCCCGGTCGCCGCAGGATATGGCCGCCGCCGACCGTACGGGACGGGTCGCGAAGATCGTGACGGCGTGCGGGTGCCGCAGCAGGGTGCGCCGCATCCGGCGGGCCGTCTCCTCGGCCAGTTCGCGCCACGACGCCTCCCACGGCAGGGAGTCCACGTCGAGCTCGCCGAACAGCGCCTCGGCGACGCCGTCGAACAGCGCTTCCTGGTCGGAGAAGTAGCGGTAGACGGCCATCGGGTCGACGCCCAGCTCGGCACCGAGTTTGCGCATCGAGAACTTGTCCAGGCCCGCCCGATCGACGAGGGCGAGCGCGACGGCGACGATGTAGGCGTGGCTCAGGGTCGGCCGCACCGGCCTGCCCTCCGCCGTGCATACGCCCACCAGTTCGCCGAGGACGTGCGCGGGACGATGGTAGGGGCGTCCCACGCTGTCCCGTCCGGTGGCCAGGCACCAGGGCACGGTGGCCCCGCGCAGGGCGGACAGGTCGGGTTCGTACTCCTCGACGAACGCGGGCAGTTCCACCCGCAGCAGCCGCCCCACCGGGGACCGGAAGACCGCGGGCGGCCGGGGCATGGTCAGAGTCGCGAAGGCCACCCAGCCGCGCGGCGTCCCGTAACGGCGAGAACCCCCGGCACAGAGACGTACCGAGGGCTCTTCGGTGGATGTAGCGCCCCGACCGGATTCACGCCCGCGCAGCGGGCCATGAGCGGGGCGCGGCGTCCCGTAACGGCGAGAACCCCCGGCACAGAGACGTACCGAGGGCTCTTCGGTGGATGTAGCGCCCCGACCGGATTCACGCCCGCGCAGCGGGCCATGAGCGGGGCGCGGCGTCCCGTAACGGCGAAAACCCCCGGCACAGAGACGTACCGAGGGCTCTTCGGTGGATGTAGCGCCCCGACCGGATTCACGCCCGCGCAGCGGGCCATGAGCGGGGCGCGGCGTCCCGTAACGGCGAAAACCCCCGGCACAGAGACGTACCGAGGGCTCTTCGGTGGATGTAGCGCCCCGACCGGATTCACGCCCGCGCAGCGGGCCATGAGCGGGGCGCGGCGTCCCGGCAGCACCCCGAACGGCGAAAACCCCCGGCACGGGGAAGCGCCGAGGGTTCTCGAGATGTAGCCCCGACCGGATTCGAACCGGCGCTACCGCCTTGAGAGGGCGGCGTCCTAGGCCACTAGACGACGGAGCCGAGTGCAGTGAAGTAGTCCCGAGCGGATTCGAACCGCCGTTACCGCCTTGAGAGGGCGGCGTCCTAGGCCACTAGACGACGGGACCTTGCACACTGCGCTGTTTCCAGCAGAATCCCTTGGGGGGATCCAGCTGGGGTACCAGGACTCGAACCTAGACTAACGGAGCCAGAATCCGTCGGGCTGCCAATTACCCCATACCCCATCTGCTTGCGGGGGCCTCGCGGCTCCCGCTTGCGACTCCGAAAGAATAGCCCAGCTTGCGGCGCACTACCAAAACGATTGCGGCGCGCCTCGCGATCTCGTGATCCGATCCTCCTCCACGAGGGGCGTCCGGTCCTTCCGGGTGAGGGGTCCGGTCCTCTCGGTGAGGGGTCGGGTCCTCCTGTGCGAGGCTGGGACAAACGTCAGCACCACGTGAGGAGCCGCCAGCCATGACCTCGGCCGCGAACCCCTTCCTCAGCCCGAGCGCCCTGCCGTACGGGCTGCCCCCCTTCCAGGAGATCAGGGAGGAGCACTACGCGCCGGCGTTCGAGCAGGGCATGGCCGAGCACCTCGCGGAGGTCGAGGCGATCGCGGAGAACCCGGAGTCCCCGACGTTCGAGAACACCATCGAGGCGCTGGAGAAGTCCGGCGCTCTGCTCGACCGGGTCTCCGCGGTGTTCTTCAATCAGGCGTCCTCCGATTCGACGCCCGGCGTCCAGGAGATCCAGAAGGACGTCACGCCGAAGCTCGCCAAGCACGCCGACGCAATCCACCTCAACGCGAAGCTGTTCGCGCGTATCCAGGCGGTGGAGGCGGCCGACGAGGAGCAGCGGTGGCTGCTGAAGCGCTACGTCACCGATTTCACGCGTGCGGGGGCGACGCTGGGCCCGCAGGACCAGTCCAGGCTCAGGGAGATCAACGAGCGGCTGTCGGCCCTGGGGACGGCGTTCCAGCAGAACCTGCTCGCTGACACCAACGAGCGGGCGGTGGTGGTCGAGGACGCGGCCGAGCTCGACGGGTTGTCGCAGGATGCGATCCAGGCGCTCGCCGACCAGGCCGGCGAGCGCGGGCTGGACGGCAAGTATCTGATCTCTCTTGTCCTGCCCACCGGTCAGCCCGCCCTGGCCGAGCTGACCAACCGGTCGTTGCGTGAGCGGATCCACCGGGCCTCGGTCGGACGGGGCGCGGCGAACGCCGAGCTGATCAAGGAGATGGCGGTCCTGCGCCGGGAGCGCGCGCGGCTGCTGGGTTACGAGAACCACGCGGAGTACGTGCTGGCCGACCAGACGGCGGGCACGACTCAGGCCGTCACCGAGATGCTCGAGCGGCTCGTGCCGCCGGCCGTGGCCAACGCGCGCAAGGAGCAGGCGGACCTGGAGGAGATCGCAGGGCACCCGATTCAGCCGTGGGACTGGGCGTTCTACTCCGAGAAGGTGCGCAAGGCCCGCTACGACATCGACAGCCGGCGCATGCGGCCCTACTTCGAGCTGAACACGGTGCTGGAGAGAGGCGTCTTCAACGCGGCGAACCGCCTGTACGGCGTCACTTTCCACGAGCGCCCCGACCTGTACGGCTACCACCCGGAGGTGCGGGTCTTCGAGGTGCGCGACGAGGACGACTCCCCGCTGGGCCTGTTCCTCGGCGACTTCCACGCCAGGGCCTCCAAGCGGGGCGGGGCGTGGATGAACAGCCTGGTGAAGCAGTCGGGCCTGGAGGGCACCAGGCCGGTCGTGGTCAACAACCTCAACATCGTCAAGGGCGAGCCGACGCTGCTGACGTTCGACGAGGTCAACACGATGTTCCACGAGTTCGGGCACGCGCTGCACGGGTTGTTCTCCGACGTGCGCTACCCCCGGTTCTCGGGCACGGCCGTGCCGCGCGACTTCGTCGAGTACCCCTCCCAGGTGAACGAGATGTGGGCGACCCGTCCGGAGATCCTCGCCGAGTACGCCAGGCACCATGAGACGGGCGAGCCGATGCCGCAGGACCTCGTCGACCGGATGCTGGAGACGCAGAAGTTCAACCAGGGCTTCGCGACGCTGGAGTATCTGGCCGCGACCCTGCTCGACTGGGCCTGGCACACGGCGTACGACGGCGAGCAGGACGTCGAGGAGTTCGAGCGGCAGGCGCTCAGGGAGGCCGGAGTGGACCTGCCGACCGTGCCGCCGCGGTATCGGAGCACGTATTTCGCCCACATCTGGGCGGGCGGCTACAGCGCCGGCTACTACTCCTACATCTGGAGCGAGGTGCTCGACGCCGACACCGTGGAGTGGTTCGACGAGAACGGGGGGCTGCGCCGGGAGAACGGCGACACCTTCCGCCGGTCCCTGCTGTCCCGGGGTGGCAGCCTCGACTCCATGACGGCGTTCCGCGACTTCCGCGGCCGAGACCCGGAGATCACTCCCCTGCTGGACCGCCGCGGCCTCCGCTGACCACCACCCGCCCACCGTCCGTGATCGTGCGGTTGTCGCAGGCAGGCCACCCGGCCCGCGTCACGTCCGTTCGTGCCGCTCACACCGCCGAGCAGCGCAGACGCCGTTCGTGACCTCGCAGTCGCGAGGTCACGAACGGCATGGCCGCGGGCAGGACCACGAGCGCGGCCGCCACCGCACGATCACGCGGCGGGTTCGCCCTGGTCAGCGGCCACCGTTGCGGCAAACTACGAGATCACGGTGTGGCTTCGGGGAGGCGGGTGAGGGCGGCGCGGACCCGGTCGAGTGAGCGCTCGCGGCCCAGCACCTCGATCGACTCGAACAGCGGCAGGCCCACGGTCCTGCCGGTGATCGCCACGCGGACGGGGGCCTGCGCCTTGCCGAGCTTGAGCCCGTGAGCGAGGCCGACCTCCTCCAGGGCGGTCTTGAGCGACTCGGGATCCCAGCTGACCGTCTCCAGCCGCTCGGCATACCCGGCCAGGATGCCGGCCGCCCCCGCCTTCATCGCCTTGTCCCACGACGCCTGGTCGAAGACGGGCTCGTCGAGGAACAGGAAGTCGACGTTGGCGGTGACCTCCGAGAGCACGGCGACCCGGGTCTGCACCAGCTCGGCCACGCGGGCGAACACCGAGCGGTCCCAGGACGGGTCGAGCCATGGCTCGCACCGGGCGATGAACACCTCGCGGGGCAGCGCCCTGATGTACTCGCCGTTGAAGGCCCGCAGCTTCTTCTCGTCGAAGAACGCCGGCGCCTGGTTCACGTCCTCCAGCCGGAACAGCGGCATCATCTCCGCCCACGGCATGATCTCGCGGTCGTCGCCGGGCCCCCAGCCGAGCAGCATGAGGTAGTTGACCATCGCCTCGGCGAGGTAGCCCTCGTCGCGGTAGGACTCCAGGGCGACCTTGTCGCGGCGCTTGGACAGCTTCTGCCGCTTCTCGTTCACGATCACCGGCACGTGCGACCACACCGGCGGCTCCGCGCCGAGCGCCTTCCACAGCAGCTGCTGCTTGGGCGTGTTGGACAGGTGCTCCTCGGCGCGGATCACGTGATCGATCCGCATCTCCATGTCGTCCACGACGTTGGCGAGGATGAACAGCGGCGAGCCGTCCCCGCGGACGATGACGAAGTCCTCCATCGCCGAGTTGGGGAACTCCACCCGCCCGCGGACCTTGTCGTCCACGACCGTCACGCCCTCGTCGGGCGTGCGGAACCGCACGGCGCCCTCGGTCAGGCCGCGGTCGCGGCAGTGGCCGTCGTAGCCCTGGTGCTCGGAGCCGGTCCTGGCCTTCACATCGTCGCGCGTGCAGGTGCAGTGATAGGCCTTGCCGTCCTTGAGCAGCTTGGCCGCGGCCTCACGGTGCTGCTGCTCGTAGGCGGACTGGAAGTACGGCCCCTCGAAGTGCGGCGAGTCGCCGTTGATGCCGATCCAGGCGAGGGCCGAGATGATGCCCTCGGTCCACTCGGGCCTGTTGCGCGCCGCGTCCGTGTCCTCGATGCGCAGCACGAACGTGCCGCCGGACTGCTCGGCGACCGCCCAGTTGAACAGCGCGGAGCGCGCGCCGCCAACGTGGAACATGCCGGTGGGCGAAGGGGCGAAGCGGACCCTAGTCACGTGAGATCACCCGGTTAGTGAGAGTTCCGATTCCTTCGATGGAGACGCCGACCTCGTCGCCCACGGACATCGGGCCCACCCCGGCGGGCGTGCCGGTCAGGATGACGTCGCCGGGCAGCAGGGTCATGACCGCGCTCACGTACGCGACGAGCGCGGGGATGTCGTGCAGCAGAAGGGAGGTGCGGGCGCTCTGCCTGACCTCGCCGTTGAGCGTCGTGGTGATCGCCAGGTCGGCCGGGTCGAGTTCGGTCTCGATCCAGGGCCCGAGCGGGCAGAACGTGTCGAAGCCCTTGGCCCTGGCCCACTGACCGTCCCTGGACTGCAGGTCACGCGCGGTCACGTCGTTGGCGCAGGTGTAGCCGAAGATCACTTCGCTCGCGCGCTCGGCGGGCACGTCACGGCACAACCGGCCGATCACCACGGCCAGCTCGCCCTCGTAGTCGACCCGCTCCGACAGCTTGCCCGGATAGGCGATCGCCTCCGACGGGCCGATCACGGTCGTGTTGGGCTTGAGGAACACGACCGGCTCCGCCGGGGGCTCGCCGCCCATCTCCCTGGCGTGGTCGGCGTAGTTCTTGCCGATAGCGATGATCTTGCTGGGCAGCATGGGCGCGACCAGGCGGACCTCGGCCACCGGGAACCTCTCGCCGGTGAACTCCACCCCGCCGAAGGGGTGCCCGCCGATGCGGGCGATCACCTGTTCGCCCTCTTCCACCACGCCGAAGGCGACCTGGTCGCCCATGGAGAACCTCGCGATACGCACGTCACGAGCCTAGTGCCGCCCGGCTGCCGGGCGTACGTAAGGTGGTCACGTACCAGGTGGGTTGTCGAGCGTACGGGAGTCGATGTGCCTTCGGTCGTGAAGATCAACGTGCTGACCGTGCCCGAGGATATGCGGCGCGAGCTGGAGAAGCGGTTCGCCGGCCGGGCCGGGATGGTGGAGTCCGCCGACGGGTTCGAGTGGTTCGAGCTGCTGCGGCCGGTGGAGGGCAGCGACCGCTACCTCGTCTACACGCGCTGGCGCAGCGAGGAGGACTTCCGGCGCTGGCAGGAGAGCCGGGCGTTCCAGGCGGGGCACGCGCAGGCCGCCGCCGAGGCCTCCGCCCAGGGCCAGAGCCACGGACACGGACACGGGCAGGAGCAGGGCCACGGTCACGGTCACGGTCACGGTCACGGGCAGGGCGGCCCGGCCGCGACCGACTCCGAGCTGTGGACGTTCGAGGTCGTGGAGAGCACCGGCCCCAAGCAGGAGGGCTGAGCCACGTCCGTCGACGTTCGAACGCCCCTGGTCATGTGTGACCAGGGGCGTTCAGGCGTCGAGCGGGCCGCGTTCACGACGTCCGGGGGGCTTACACGGCGTGCGGGGGAGGTTCACGCGTCGAGCGGGTTGGCGGCGATCCGGGCGCTGACCCCGCCCGCGACGGAGCCGGCCGCCGCGCAACCCGGCTTGCGCCGGGCCTGCCCCTCGAAGGCGGCGAGGAACTCCGCGCCGAACCCGAGCCGGGGATGGCGCGCGAGCACGGCGGCCCGGACGTCCGCCGGGAACTCCTCGGGCCGCCGTCCCGACACGTCCCACGACGTCGCCACCTGCAGCAGGTGCGACTCGGGGTCCTCGGACGCGGCGACCGCGTCGCGCATGTGCACGACGATGATCTTCTCGGCGTGCGCCGCCCTCTCCGGCGGCCATCCGGCGGACGTGCCGAAGACCCAGGCGAGCCGTCCCCCCGCCTCCTCGAACGGCACCTCGTGACTGTCGAAGGTCTCGGTCAGCCCGATGTCGTGGAGCAGGGAGGACACGTAGTACAGCTCGTCGTCGAAGCCGATCCCGTGCGCCCGGGCGTACCCGGCGCCCCACAGGTATGACCTGATCGAGTGGTTGAGCAGCGCGGGCGAGCAGAAGCGGGTGGCGACGGCGAGCGCGGCCGCCGCGGCGGGTGTTTCGGGGAACGTCTCTGAGAACGGAACCGGCATGGCCCCCAGGCTGGCAGAGCGGGCCGGCCGGGCGCGAGCGGCCATGCCACTTCCCACACGATCCGGGCCAGAACCCATGGGCGCGCGCCATAGCATTCCGGCCAGACGTTCCACCGGGTGGCGGTCGTGAGCAGTTGTGCACTTGTAACCCAAGCGACTTGACCAGATCGCCAGAATCCGGACAGCATGAGCGGCTCCCCAATTCGATCTCGGAAGGGAAACCGGCGTGCTCCGCCGCCTCTCAGTCCTCTCCCTGTCGGCCGTCCTCCCGCTGACCGCGCTCACCGGGCTCACCGGGCTCACCGGGCTCACCGTGCTCACGGGGGCCGCGCCCGCCCGGGCGGAGGCCCCGCACCGCACGCCCGAGTGCCAGGGGGACTGGCTGCCCGCCACCCCCACCTCCGGCGACGTCATGAACGGCAAGCTGTCCTTCCTCGGCCTGCCCGCGGTCACGGTGGGCAAGGACGTCGACTGGCGCGTGGACCCGTACAAGAACCGGTCCTGGCAGATGGTGTTCCAGTCGCTGCGGTGGATGGGCCGGCTCGTGGCCGACTACGAGTCGACCGGCGAGGAGACCTACCTCGGCCGGGCCACGGAGATCGCCAAGGACTGGGTCACGGACAACCCGTACGGCGGGCGCACGACCAGCCCGTACGCCTGGGCCGAGCACCCGATCGCGCTGCGCGCCCCGGCCCTGGTATGCCTGAGCAGGTACGTGAAGGCCGGCTGGCTGAAGAACAGCCTCGCCCTGCACGCCAAGCTGCTGTCGAACCCCAAGAACTACGAGCTCGGCCACAACCACGGGCTCGACCAGGACATCGGCCTGCTGCGCATCGGCTGCCGCTACGGGAACCCGAAGTGGAAGAACCTCGCGGTGAGCCGCATGGTGAAGTCGATGAAGCTCGACATCGACGGGCAGGGCGCGTTGCGCGAGCAGGCGCCGCGCTATGCCATCTACGTGCACGACCGGCTCAGGGTGGCGGTCGACACCATCAAGGACTGCGAGATGAAGGTCCCGGCGGCGCTGGCCACCCGGTGGGAGAGCCTGCCGCGGCACATCAGCGCCGCCACCCAGCCCAACGGCTACATGGTGCCGATCGGCGACGGGCCCGCCGACGTCCAGCCGGCCGCCTTCGACCACGCCAAGTCGACCGTGCAGGTCTTCGACGCCGGGTACGTCTTCGGCCGCACCGCCTGGAACGACCCCAAGTCGGCCTACTACTCGATCCGCTTCGGGCCGGCGCTGAAGTTCCACGGCCACGAGGACCACATGGGCGTGACCTACTACGCCCAGGGCCGCTCGATCCTCACGGAGGCGGGCTTCGTCTCGTACGAGAACACTCCGTACCGGCGGTGGACGCTGAGCCCGGAGGCGCACAACGTGCCGATCCTCGTGGGCAGGAAGTTCCGCGGGCACACGCCCACCCCGCTCGTGGCCAAGTCCGTGCGCAAGGACCGGCAGACGTTCACGGTCACCGACAAGGCGTACGGCGTGCCGCGTAAGCGGTCGGTGCTGGTCAACCACCGCGAGGACGTGATGGCGGTGCTCGACAGCGGCGGCGGGAAGCTCCGGAACCTGTGGCACCTCGACCCCGGGCTGAAGGTCGTGTCCAACGAGGGCGGGCAGATCGTGGTGGGCGACGGCGGGTGGAAGGCGTCCATCGTCCAGCTCGCGATGCCGTCGTGCAAGCCCGTCGGCGGGCAGCGGGTGGTGCGCGGGCAGACCTCGCCCTACCAGGGCTGGGTCTCGCCGGGTTACATGCGCAAGGAACCGGCTCCGGTGATCGTCTCGCCCGTGGCGAAGTCGTTGCTGACCGTGGTGGTGCCCGGGACCGACCGGCCGGAGGTCACCTGCTCAGCGCGCACTCTGATCGTTCACACCCCGGCCGGTTCGGTCACGCTGCGCGCGAGCTCGTCCGGCACTCTGTCGTAGTCACGACCAGGCCTCCTCCCCCAGGAGGCCTGCGGGCGGCTATCCGTACACGGACGGCGTCGGTGAGCCGCCCGCCAGCTGCTGGGCATGGTCGGGAACGTGGCCGAGCTTGTCGACCTCGTGCGCCAGTCCCTCCAGGACCGCACGCAGCTGCACCTGCGTGACGTCCGCGAACGTGCGCAGGTAGGCGATCCTGCGCTCGAGTTCCTCGGCCTCCGCGCTCTGCAGCCCGTGGCCCGCCTCGCGGTAGGCGCCGACCGCCTGGTTGGCGGCCTCCTCCGCCTGCCGCTGCGCCTCCATCAGGAGTTCCTCGTACTGCTGGCGGGCCTGGCCCACGATGCGCCGCGCGTAGTCCTCGGCCTCCGCGATCTGGGCGTCGGCGGTCTGCTGCGCGCGGGACAGGATGTTGATGGCGTCGACGTTGAGCGACTGCGGAGCGGCACCCTGTTCCGGGTTGAGGCCGTGTTCCTTGTACCACTGCTTCATGCGGTCGATGTACGCCCGCAGGTCCGCCTTCTCCTTGTCGCTGGCGGCCATGTCCTCCGCCACGCGGTAGAGGAACGCCCGCACCTCGTCCTCGCTGTAGCCGCGGCGCCCGAGCGATGTGCGCGTGAACTCCTGCTTGCGGACCCGATCCGGGGTGAGGGGCTGGCGCTCGCCCGCCGGGCTTCCCCAAGGCATCTCTGCCGTCATGACTCCCGACCTTTGTCGCTCGTGAACTCGTCGAAGTGGATCTGCTCGGAGGGCACGCCGGCGTCCAGCAGCCGTCCGACGGTCGCCTGCGCCATCTCCTCCGAGCCGCAGACGTAGACGTGCTGGCCACGCCATCCCTGCAGCGCCACGTCCACCGCGTAACCGCGGGTGCCCCGGTAGAAGGGATCGTGGGAGACGACCGGCACGACGTTCAGCCAGGGGTGTTCGGCGGCCATCTTGGCCAGCGACTCGTAGTCGTACAGCTCCCTGGAGTTCCGGGCGCCGACGACGAGGTCCACCCTGCGCGTCGGACCCTCGTAGGCGATCTGCTCCACGAGCGCCTTGAGCGGCGCGAGGCCGGTGCCGCCCGCGATCATGAGCAGGTCGCCCTGGGCGTCCGGGGGGAGCGTCAGCCGTTCCCCCACGGCCGCGCCCACGCGCAGCATGTCGCCCCGCCGCGCGCCCATGACGAGCGCGGAGCTGAGCACGCCACCGTCGACCATGCGTACGTGCAGGTCGATGGTGTTGTCCTGGCGGGGCGCGTTGGCGAACGAGTAGTACCGCCAGACGCGCGGGCGCATGGCGTAGGAGATCGACGCCGACTGGCCCGGCCGGAAGGGGTACTGGTAGTTCAGCCGCGCGCGGATGACGGCGATGCCGAGGGTGCGCATCTCGTGGCCGATGATCTCGGCCTCCCACCAGGGCGGGGAGACCTTCGACGACTCGTTGGCGGCCTCGACCATCACCTGGGCGACCAGGTTGTACGCCTGGGTCCAGTCGTGCGCGAGCGCGGGAGTCCACCGATCGGAGAGGAAGTGCTCGAGCGTGGCGAGCAGTGCCTGGCCGACGGCCGGGTAGTGCGTGGCGGTGACCCCGAACTTGCGATGGTCGCGGCCGAGCTGCTGGAGGAACGGGACGACTTCCTCCACCCGGTCGACGTTGCTGACGACCTGCCCGAGCGCGGTCACGAGCTTGTCGCGCTGGCGTGCCATCGACACCGGGAACATGTCCCGTACGTCCGGGTTCATCAGGAAAAGAACCGAATAGAAGTACAGCGGCACCTGGTCGCCCGACCGGGAGACAAGGTGCCAGCTGTCCTTGAGAGCCTGCGTATCCACTCAGTCGGCCGTTTCCACGGGTTCGGCCACGATGGACGACTTCACCTTGCCGAGGACGAGGCCGACGTCGCGCAGGATGTCCTCGCCGACGCCGCTCTCCTGCAGGACCGCGAAGAGGTGCTCGCCTACCTTGTCGTAGTGCGCGGAGGTGACGCCCATGCCGGCGTGCGCCTCGCCCAGGTCTCGTCCCTCGTACGGCTCCGGGCCTCCCAGGACCGAGCACAGCAGCATGACCATGTGCCGCTTCAGCCTGGGCATGTCGATGCCGGCGAAGTACGGCTTCAGATCGTCGTCGCCGAGCACGCGCTCGTAGAAGCGGTCGACGACGTCGCGCACGACCGGTGCGCCGCCGATTTGGTCGTAATAGGACGAGGTGTTCACAGACCCTCCCATATCGGGTGCACCAGCGAGGGGGATGACTGCTGTCCGAAGATTTCCATACTCGGGACAGTCACGCGGCTGGTCATGGTGACAGACGTGGCTCGGCTCCCGCAACCCCGGCCGCCTCCGATGGACAGATCAGAAGACGGGCGCGGACGCCGCGGGCCTACAGGGGTTGCGTGCACAGATGCTTCTTGCCGTCACCCTCCGTTGAGCCAGAGCATTGGCGCTGAGGCTGGAACCGCGGCCGGCGTCGCCGATCGTGGCGATGACCGCCTCAGGGCTTTGCCTATCTAAGCACCAACTAGACTAAATGTCACTAAAACCACAGCAATCACCTGCGGAACGTGAGCACCACTCACTCCACCCGGGTGGAAGGGCCCGCTCGCAGGTCAGGCGCTGTGGCCCGCCCGCAGCAGGCCGTACGTCACCGCCTGCTCCAACGCCTGCCAGGACGCCTCGATGACGTTCTCGGCGACCCCGACCGTGGCCCACTCGCCGGTCGCGTCGCTTGAGGTGATCAGCACCCGGGTCACCGCGTCCGTGCCGTGCGTGCCCTCCAGGATGCGGACCTTGAAGTCGATCAGCTCGACCTCGGCCAGCTCGGGGTAGAGCTTCTCCAGCGCCAGCCGCACCGCCCTGTCGAGCGCGTTGACCGGGCCGTTCCCCTCGCCGGTCGCGACGATCCGCTCGTCCTTCGCGTGGAGCTTCACGGTCGCCTCGCTGACCACGTCGCCGCCGGGGCGGCGCTCGACGATCACCCGCCACGACTCGACAGTGAAGTAGCGCCGGCGCTCGCCGACCGTGTCGCGCAGCAACAGCTCGAACGACGCGTCGGCCGCCTCGAAGGTGTGCCCCTTGGCCTCCAGCTCCTTGACCCGGTCGACCAGCTGCCTGGACTGCTCGCCGGTGAGCTCGTAGCCCAGCTCGCGGCCCTTCAGCTCGACCGACGCGCGGCCGGCCATGTCGGAGACCAGCATGCGCATGTCGTTGCCGACCTCGGCGGGGTCGATGTGCTGGTAGAGGTTCGGGTCCACCTTGATCGCCGACGCGTGCAGGCCCGCCTTGTGCGCGAAGGCCGAGGTCCCGACGTACGGCTGATGCGAGTTCGGCGTGACGTTGGTGACCTCGGTGATCGCGTGGGCGATGCGGGCCATCTCGCGCAGCGACTGCGGCGGCACGAGGTCGAATCCCCGCTTGAGCTGGAGGTTCGCGACCACGGTGAACAGGTTGGCGTTGCCGGAGCGCTCGCCGTACCCGTTGGCGCAGCCCTGCACGTGCGTGGCGCCGGCCTTGACCGCGGCCAGCGTGTTGGCGACCGCGCAACCGGTGTCGTCGTGGCAGTGGATGCCGATGCGGGCCCCGGTGCCCGCCGCCTCGTGCACCACGTCGGCCAGCTCGTCGGGAAGCATGCCGCCGTTGGTGTCGCACAACGCGATCACCGACGCCCCGGCCTCCGCGGCCGTGCGCAGCACCTCCAGCGCGTACGCCGGGTTGGACCGGTAGCCGTCGAAGAAGTGCTCGGCGTCGAGGAAGACGCGCCGGCCCTCCGCCGTCAGGTGGGAGACCGTGTCGCGGATCATCGCGAGGTTCTCCTCCAGCGTGGTGCGGAGGGCCAGTTCCACGTGGCGGTCGTGGCTCTTGGCCACGAGCGTCACGATCGGCGCGCCGGATTCGCGCAGCGCGGCCACCAAGGGGTCGTCGGCGGCCTTCACGCCCGCCCGGCGGGTCGCGCCGAACGCGGCGAGCTGCGCGTGCTTGAGGTCGAGCTCGGTCTGAGCCCGCCGGAAGAACTCGGTGTCCTTGGGGTTGGCGCCCGGCCAGCCGCCTTCGATGAAGCCGACGCCGAGGCCGTCCAGGTGCCGTGCGATGGCCAGCTTGTCGGCGACCGTGAGGTTCAGCCCCTCCTGCTGGGCGCCGTCACGGAGCGTCGTGTCGTACACGTGGAAACGATCGTCGGCCATCTCTGTGTCTCCTTCGCGGGGTTGTGTCTCGCCGCGCGCACGGGCCCCTGCCACCATCGGCCCCAAACAAAAAGACCCCTCACGGACGTGAGAGGTCTGCGCGCCGGCGAGTGTCCTTCAGCCGGCGCGCCTGCCGATAATGAGCAGACCGTAGTACATGGTGCTGAGCAGTTTGCCACAGCCGGTCACCCTCTGGCACATCGATCTCATAGTACGAGATATTGGGGAGTGTTCGCGCAGGTCAAAGGGGGCCGGCATCGGCGGCGCCGAGATGAACGGCCGGCGGGTACGGGTGGTCACGCCGGGCGGGCGGAAAGCCGCCCACCACTCCCATGTCGGTGTCTCAGCCCCGGCGGACGTAGGCCGGGTCTGACAATCCCTGGGGCAATGATCCGGTAATAACCCGCCATAGAGGCGCGGGACACACGATCGGCCCACCCTCAGTGAGTACGCTCGCGAAGCGGTTCGCATCGACGGGCCGCTCCGCCCGGGCTCGTGTTCGCCCAGCGGCGTCCAACCGATCACGCGCCTGATGCACGTGAGCGTCAGATGTGACCAGGCGCCCGGTTCGAACAGGGCTCGGTTCAGCGTTCAGATCAACGTTCAGTTCAACCAGGGGGCGACGGATGACTTGTCGGCGCGGCGGCGGGGCGTTTCTCACCGGCAGGATCGCCGGTTTCCTTCTCGCCGGCACTTCGGCTTCGACCGCGTTCATCACCGGTGTCGTTCCGCTCGGGGCCGCCGCGGACAACGGGCACGGCCGCGCCGATCGCGCCTCGCGCAACGTCGCGACCCTGCCTGGGCAGGAGCCGCGGGACCGGCCCGGGGACAAACTGTCGGTGGCCGGAGCGACGCACAACCACGGCTACCAGCACACCTCCGCCAACACCGCCGGCGGCTCGTCGAACGTGCAGAACGCGCTGTGCCGGCGCGCCCGGGTCTGCAACATCACCCAGCACGTGACGATCGCCGGACCACGCGTGACCGCGAGCCCCACGCCGATGCCCACGGTCACCGTCACGGTGACGGCGACGCCGTCGCCCGTCGTGGCTCCCCCTGTCGTGGCGGACGAACCGGCGCCGTGCCCGGCTCCGCGCCCCCTGCTCAGGGTCGGCGCGGGGATCGACGCAGGGATCGACGCCAGGGTCGAGGCCGGGGTCGACGCCGGAGCCGGCGCGGGCACCGGAGGGGGCAGCGGCCTGCTCGAAGGGCTGCTGCCGCTGCCCGTCCTCGGAAGGGGCGCGGCCTGCCCCGGCGCGTCCGGCTGATCCGGGCCCGGGGGTAGGTCCGGCCCTGGTGCCGAGGCGGGCCAGGGCGCGGCTTCCGGCGATCGCGCCGATCCCCCGTACGGGCTGGTCGCAGAGGTTCGCCACAGGGTACGCCCCCCGCGTGAGGTGACGCCGGGGCGCGCCGCTCGGAAGGGGAGGCGGTGCGGCGAGCGCCCTACGACGCCGCGGCTGTCAGCAGATCTTGTGGATCCAGTGGTGGGAGTCGGGGCGGCTGCCGTACTGGACGCCCACGAGCTCCTCGCGGATCTTCATCGTGACCGGGCCGGGGGTGCCGTCACCGACGGTCCAGCTCCGGTCGACACCCTTGACCGAGCCGACGGGGGTGACGACGGCGGCGGTGCCGCAGGCGAAGACCTCGGTGAGCTCACCGGACTCGCAGCCCGCCTGCCAGTCCTCGACGGAGATCTTGCCCTCTTCGACCGTGTATCCCAGCTCGCCGGCGAAGCTGAGGATCGAGTCGCGGGTGATGCCGGGCAGCAGCGTCCCGGTGAGCGCCGGGGTGACGAGACGGTCGCCGAAGACGAAGAACAGGTTCATCCCGCCCATCTCCTCGACCCACCGGTGCTCGAACGCGTCGAGCCAGACGACCTGGTCGCACCCCTCCGCGACGGCCTGCCGCTGTGCCACGAACGCCGCCGCGTAGTTGCCGCCGCACTTGGCGAACCCGGTGCCGCCGGGGGCCGCGCGGGTGTATTCGGTGGACAGCCACACCGAGACCGGCTTGAGGCCGCCGGTGAAGTACGACGCGGCGGGCGAGGCGATCACCATGTACTTGTAGCTCTGGGAGGGGTGGTTCACCCCGAGGGCGGGCTGCGTGGCGATCATGAAGGGGCGGAGGTAGAGGCTGTGGCCCTCGGTGGTCGGCACCCAGTCGCGATCGGTCTGCACGAGGAGTTCGAGCGACTCGACGAACGTCTCCTCGGGGATCTCCGGCATCGCCATCCGCAGCGCGGACTGGTTGAACCGCGCCGCGTTCGCGTACGGTCGGAAGGTGACGATCGAGCCGTTCGACTGCCGGTAGGCCTTGAGCCCCTCGAACAGCTCCTGGCCGTAGTGGAACACCGCCGTGGCGGGGTCGAGCACAAGCGGGCCGTACGGCTGGAGCTTGGCGTCGTGCCAGCCCTCCCCCTCGGTCCAGTCGATCGAGATCATGTGGTCGGTGAAGACCTGACCGAAGCCAGGGCTCGCCAGCACCTGCTCACGCTCGGCCGCACTGCGGGCCTGCGGGTTGAGCTGCACGTCGAACCTTAGGTGGGTGGTCATGGCGAGGTCCTTCTCTCTTCGTCGTCGTAGTAATTGTGCGACGAGTCGGCTAAGGGAAAACTAGGGCATTCGGCAGGTATGAAAAAGCGCATGGCGGCCCATACCGGGCCGCCATGCGCGTGAGGTCAGGATGAGCGGCCGGGATCAGCCGGCTACTCGGGCGGCGATGTCGTCGCCGATCTCGCGGGTGGAGCGCGCCGTCCACGCGCTCTGGCGCTCGATCAGGTCGTCGGCCACGGCCTGCTCGACACGGGCCGCCGCCCCGGCGTGGCCGAGGTGGTCGAGGAGCATGGCGACCGACAGGATCGTGGCGGTCGGGTCGGCCTTGCCCTGACCCGCGATGTCCGGCGCGCTGCCGTGGACGGGCTCGAACATGGACGGCGCCGTGCGGGCCGGGTTGACGTTGCCGCTGGCCGCGAGGCCGATGCCACCGGCGACCGCCGCGCCGATGTCGGTCAGGATGTCGCCGAACAGGTTGTCGGTGACGATCACGTCGAACCGCTGCGGCTGGGTGATGAAGAACATGGAGGCGGCGTCGACGTGGCAGTAGTCGGTCTCGACCTCGGGGAACTCCAGGCTGAGCCGGTCGACGGTGCGCGCCCACAGGTCGCCCGCGTACGTCAGCACGTTGGTCTTGTGAACCAGGGTCAGCTTGCGGCGCGGCCGGCTCAGGGCCTTCTCGAAGGCGTAGCGCACGACGCGCTCGACGCCGTAGGCGGTGTTCAGGGACTCCTGGGTGGCGATCTCGTGCGGCGTCCCGCGGCGCATCGCGCCACCGGCGCCGGCGTACGGGCCCTCGGTGCCCTCCCGCACGACGATCATGTCGATGTCCTCGGGGCGGGCCTGTCCGAGCGGGGTCGTCACGCCGGGGAACAGCTTGACCGGGCGGAGGTTCACGTAGTGGTCGAGCTCGAAGCGCAGACGCAGCAGCAGCTCGCGCTCCAGCACGCCGGGCGGCACGCTCGGGTCGCCGACGGCGCCCAGCAGGATCGCGTCGTAGCCGCGCAGCTCGTCGAGCACCTCGTCGGGAAGCGTCTGCCCGGTCGCGTGGTAGCGCCTGGCGCCGAGATCGTACTCCGTGGTCTCGGACTTGACACCGACGGCGTTGAGGACCTTGAGGCCTTCGGCGACCACCTCGGTGCCGATACCGTCACCGGGGATGACTGCCAGGCGGATGTTGCTCGACTCCATGCGTGTACCTTACCGGTTGTCTCGGAGATCGAAACACCGATCTCACCATTCGGCCATACCCGGGCGAATGCGCCCGTCAGACGGATCCCGCGGCCACGGCGCGCCCGGCGCCGCCGGTGCGCAGTCCGACCGGACGGGACGACCCTGGCACGCTCCAGGTCGGCCGGCGCCGTCGAGATCGCCGGCTTCGACGGTCCGGTCACCTGGGCGGGCTCGGGACGCGAGGCCCCGCCGAGGAGGAAGATCTCGGTGAACACCGCCCGCCGGTCGATCAGCCGGAGCAGGCCGGTCGGGTTCGCGGCCCCACCGCCGATGCCCGCAACACATCCGAAATCGGCATAGGCCAGGTCAGCGCTGCGGTACGCCCCCGTTGTCGCGGCGGTCGAGCGCGATCTGCAGGGCCGCGGCCGCCTCGTCCTCAGCGTCCTCGGAACGGCCCCAGGGATACATGTCGTACATGACGATTCTCACTTCGACGGAGGGATGCTGAGAGCGGACCCGCCGGTCGCGGATCCCGGAACGTCGGCCACCGATGGAACGCGGGTCACGCGTCACGGGCGAACCGAAGGCCGGCGGCACCGCGCTCCGCGACGGGCCGGCCTGCCCTGATCAGGCCCCGTCGCGGCAGGTGATGTGCGGGGCGCCTCGTCATCGAAAGACTACCCCACAATCTCGTAGGACGACCTACTATCTCACTTCGTGAGACGCGGTCCGCGATATGGCGGCTGCGGAAGAGGCGAACGCGGAAACGGCGAACGCGGAAACGGCGAACGCGGAAACGGCGAACGCGGAAACGGCGAACGCGGAAACGGCGAACGGCCCGGCGCGTGTGCGCCGGGCCGTTCGCTGAGCGGGTGCCGGGGTGTCAGTCCTCCAGGTCGACCGTGCGGCCGCTGTCGGCGCCGATCTCTCCCGCGATCTGCTCGACGACCTCGGACGGGATCGCCGTGTCGACGGTCAGCGCGATGAGCGCCTTGCCGCCCTTCACGTCCCGGGAGACCTGCATGGAGGCGATGTTCACGCCGTGCTCACCGAGCAGGCGGCCGACGATGCCGACGATGCCGGGGCGGTCGGCGTAGGTGAAGAACGCCAGGTGGTCGGTGGGCTCGATCTCCATCGCGTAGCCGTTGACCTCGACGATCTTGGTGATCTGCCGGGGGCCGGACAGGGTGCCGGAGACGGAGACCGTGCGGCCGTCGGCGAGCACGCCGCGGACGGTGACGACGTTGCGCCAGTCGGGGCTCTCCGCGCTGGTGACCAGCTCGACCACGACACCGCGGTCCTTGGCGTGCAGCGGCGCGTTGACGTAGGTCACCGCGTCCTCGACGACGTCGGTGAAGACGCCCTTGAGCGCGGCCAGCTCCAGAACCCGGACGTCCTGCGAGGAGATCTCACCGCGCACCTCGACGTCGAGGCGGGTGGCCACCTCGCCCGCGAGCGCGGTGAAGATGCGGCCGAGCTTCTCGGTGAGCGGCAGGCCCGGCTTGACGTCCTCGGCGACCGCACCGCCCTGGACGTTCACGGCGTCGGGCACGAACTCGCCGGCGAGCGCCAGCTTGACGCTGCGGGCGACCTGCGTGCCGGCCTTCTCCTGGGCCTCGTGGGTGGAGGCGCCGAGGTGCGGCGTCACCACGACCTGGTCGAACTCGAACAGCGGGCTGTCGGTGCAGGGCTCCTTGGCGAAGACGTCGACGCCGGCGCCGGCGACGCGTCCCTCCTTGAGGGCGGAGTAGAGGGCGTTCTCGTCGATGATCCCGCCGCGGGCGACGTTGACGATCCGGACGGTCGGCTTGACCATGTGGAGCTCACGGTCACCGATGAGACCGATGGTCTCCTTCGACTTCGGCAGGTGGACCGTGATGAAGTCGGCCTGCTGGAGCACCTCCTCCAGCGACGCGAGCCGCACGCCCATCGCCGCCGCGCGGGCCGGCTGGAGATAGGGGTCGTACGCGATGATCTCGACGCCGAACGGCTGCAGGCGCTGCGCGACGAGCTGGCCGATCTTGCCGAGGCCGAGGATGCCGATGACCTTCTCGTCGAGCTCGACGCCGGTGTACTTCGAGCGCTTCCACTCGCCGCCCTTGAGCGCGGAGTGCGCCTGGGCGACGTTGCGGGCGCTGGCGAGGATCAGTGCGACCGTGTGCTCGGCGGCGCTGGTGATGTTGGAGGTCGGGGCGTTGACGACCATGACGCCGGCCTTGGTCGCGGCCTCGACGTCGACGTTGTCCAGGCCCACACCGGCGCGGGCGACGACACGCAGCTTGGGGGCGGCCGCGATGGCCTCCGCGTCCACCTTGGTGGCGCTGCGTACGATCAGGGCGTCCACGTCGGCGAGGGCGGGCAGCAGCTGCGACCGGTCGGCGCCGTCGGTGTGCCGGACCTCGAAATCCGCGCCGAGCACGGCGAGACCCGCTTCTGAGAGCTCTTCTGCGACAAGTACGACGGGCTTGTTCACTGGGTTGAGTCCTTCGTGAAGTGCGACAGCGCGGACGACGTGAGTCTATCGGGGCCTTGTGAAAGCCCTCACGAGCGCCCGGCATACGAGACAACCAACGTCACGGAGGCATCGCGGCGGCACCTCGACCCGGTCTCAGATCACGTCCGCACGTGCGTCCACCCCGCGGACGCGGCACACGAGGTCCGCGAACGGACGGCGCGGGCTCGGGAGGACCGGACGTGGAACGGCGTCCCCGGCACGCATGACGCGGCGCGGGAACTGCCGGGACTCTCGAGATTCATGCGCCCCACTCACGTGCGGGCCAAGCCGATCTGTGTACCCCGGCGACCATGATCCATACGGACTGTCGCCAACTTGGTATTGATCGCACCTAATCTTCGGGATTAGCCTGATTCGCCATGGTCCAGTCCCTATCGTTCAGGCTATGAGCATCGGGAACCCCTCCCTGGGCGACGTTCTCGCGCGGCATGGCAGCCCCCGGCAACTCCTGGCGGCCCTCGCGGAGTGGGGCATCCTGGTGGCGGTCCGCCCCGACCGCTCCGTGGTGCTCGGCACGACGCAGAACGGCGAACGTGTTCTGCTGGGCTACACGGGACCGGCGACCTACGCCCGGCACCGTGGCAGCCACTCGCTGTCGGCGTGCGACGCCGACACCATCCTCGACATCCAGCGCGTCACGGGCGTGCGCGAAATCGTGATCGACGCGGCCGGTCCCGCGGCCGCCGCCGTGCCGATCGACGATCTGCGGCGCCATCTGGAGGCGACCCGCACGGGTCCCGCTCCCGCGCTGTCGGCGATGAACCAGGCCGCCCCGACGGCGTACGCCACGGGCGCGATGGCGACCGTGACCCGCGCGCAGGTCGCGCGGCAGGCTCCCCCTGCGCCCGTGCCCGCCCCGGTCCCGGAGACACCCGCGGCGCTGCCCTCGCAGTGGATCCCCGCGCCCCGCCAGCACCTGTCGGGGGCCATGCAGGTCGTGGACCCCGGCTACCGCAGGACGCGTCATCCGATCCTGCCCGCGCTGCGGGTGGCGATCGCCGAACTGCTGCCGGAGTATCCCTACGTCCACCACGTCTGGATCTCCGAGTCGCGGACGGCCGCGGGGCTGTGGGGGCTCATGCTGCACGTCAAGGTGCACACCCTCGCCGCCGAGGACGTCGTCAAGGAGTTGCACCGGCGGGTGCGCTCCCGGCTGCCGCAGCTCGCGGCCAGCGAGGCCCCGGTGCTCATGGCCCGCGTCGCCGACGCCCACACCGAGCGCCGTCTGATCGAGATCGGCGCGCACGTCGTCTGTCCCGACGCGCGCGACTGAACGCCGGCCCCCTGGCCGATCTCCGCCGGCGCCGCCGGCGGAGATCCGGGGGTGCGGTGGAGACCGGAGGGCCCGGCGGGGATCGGAGGGCCCGGCGGGGATCGGAGGGCCCGGCGGGGATCGGAGGGCCCGGCGGGGATCGGAGGGCCCGGCGGGGATCGGAGGGCCCGGCGGGGATCGGAGGGCCCGGCGGGGATCGGGGGGCCCGGCGGGGATCGGGGGCGCGGTGGAGATCGAGAGGAGATCGCGCAGCAGCCGAACCGTTGCGGGACAGTCCTTCCGGACGGGCGCTTGCTCGGCTTGAATGACGCCATGGTCTCCACGGCCGCGACGCCCTCCCCCTCGAAGGTCTCCCTCGGTGTTCGCCTCGGGTATGCCGTCGGCTCGTTCTGCACCGCCAACTTCGCCACCATCCCCGGGCTGCTGCTGCTCTTCTACATGACGAACGTGCTCGCGGTGCCGGCCGCGTTCGCGGGGGTCGTGCTCTTCCTGCCCAAAGCCTGGGACCTGATCGCCAACACCCTGGTCGGCCGGTGGTCGGACCGCACGGTCTCACGCTGGGGACCACGCCGGCCCTGGCTGCTGGCCGGCGCCCTCGTGCTGCCGGTGTCGTTCGCCCTCATGTTCGCCGGGCCGCCGCTCACCGGCGCGCCCGCCGGCGTCTACGTCGGCCTCACGTTCCTGCTCGCCGCCACCGGATACGCCCTGTACGAGGTGCCGTACAAGGCGATGCCCGCGGAGATGACGACCGACTACCACGAGCGAACCTCGCTGCTGCAGTGGCGCATGGTCCTCATCTCGGTCGGGATCGCGATGAGCGGCATCCTCGCCCCCCTGATCGCCGGTAAGACGGCCGGCGGGTACCGCACCATGGGCGTCGTCTTCGGCGTGATCCTGCTCGTCGCGATGCTGGCCTCGTTCTTCGGCACCGCCCGCGCGCCCTTCACCGGCCAGCAGAGGTCCGAGGGGACACTGCGTGAGCAGTTGTCTGCCGCCCGCACGAGCAGGCCGTTCATGTGGCTGCTCGGGCTCAGCTCGGCGCAGACCCTGGCCGTCGGCGTCATGCTCGCGGGCTCGCCCTACTTCGCCGCCTACATCCTGGACGACCCCTCCGCCACCACCACGCTCTTCGCCGCGCTCGTCGGCCCGATGCTGGTCACGATGCCGCTGTGGGTGTGGCTCGCCCGCAGGCTCGACAAGCGCGGGGCGATGATCCTGTCCGGTGCGATGTTCGGCGTCGGCGGGCTGCTGATCCTGGCGACGCCCGCGCTCGGCTCGCTGTACGCGCACCTGTGCGTGATGCTCGTCGGCATCGGCTACGCCGGCCTGCAACTGCTCCAGTACTCCATGCTCGCCGACGTCATCGCCTACGACGGCGTGGTGAGCGGCAAGCGCAGGGGCGGCGTCTTCACCGGCCTGTGGACGGCGGTCGAGAACGCGGTGCAGGCGCTCGGGGCGACGCTCTACGGCTGGGTGCTGAGCGCGGGAGGCTTCCTGTCCTCCGACCCGGAGCACCCGGTGACCCAGCCGGACAGCGCCCACGTCGCGGTGATGGTCGGCGTGACCCTGGTCCCCGCCCTCATCACGTTCGCGGGCGTGCTGATGACCCTCAAGTACGAACTGACCGCCGAGCGCATCGACGCCGCCACCGCCGGGGCCGGGGCCACGGCCTCAGCGGCCGCCGCCGCTGACGACGCCGGGCAGGACGGCGGGCAACCCGAAACCGGCGAAGTGCTCCGCGCCGAGGAATGACGTGATCTCGGAGATCCGCTCGTCGCGCAGGGTCAGCACGGTGATCGACCAGGCGGTGTGCGGGCGGGCGGCGCCTTCGCCGACGTAGAAGGCCACGGCCGGCTGGCAGTTCGCGCCGGTCAGGACATACCGCCAGCTCGGGCAGCGGGTGAGCGGCACCTGCACGGCGAAGTCGGCGACCGCCGCGATGCCGCGATACCAGTGCGGCAGCGGCGGCATCGACCAGGTGACGTCGTCGGTGAGCAGCGCGATCAGGGCGTCGGCGTCCCCGCGTTCGAGGGCGGACGCGAATCCGATGGCGATCTCCCGCGCCCCGGGGTCGCCGATCGTGCGCGGCGCCCGCTCCCGGGTGAGGGAGGGCGCCTTCTCCGCGAGGATTCTGCGGGCCCGCGCCAGAGCCGAGTTCACGGAGGCGGCCGAGGTCTTCATCATCGCGGCGATCTCGGCGGCGGAGAAGCCGAGCACCTCGAAGAGCAGCAGCGCCGCACGCTGGTTGCGTACATCCACGAGCGCAGCGAGGAGCGGCCCTCGAAGCGGGCGAGGCCCCGCCAGGCCCGCAGCAGGGCGTCCTGGAGCGCGTCGTCGGCGTCATGGACCGAGCCGAGCATGCGGTAGCAGTGGGCGTGCAGCTCCGGGCGCAGCGGCCGGACCAGCCTGGTGAACGCGGCCTCGTCCCCGTCCCGCGCCCGCGCCAGGTCGCCGTCCGCCGCCGGGGAAAAAACCTCGCCCACGAGCGACGATTCTGCCTCACATCGGGAGTCTTCCCTCCCGGGGAGCACGACCGGCTCCCGACCGTTCCTCCCGAACAGGAGACACGCCATGATCACCGAGGCGGATCTGAAGGCCGACCTGCGCCGCTATCTGCAGGAGGCTCGCGATGCCCTGCTGTGGAAGCTGGACGGGCTCCCGGAATACGACGTCCGCCGCCCGTTTACGCCGACGGGCACCAACCTGCTGGGGCTGGTCAAGCATCTGGCCGGCGTCGAACTGCTGTATCTGGGGTTCGTGTTCGGCCGTCACTTCGACGAGCCCGTGCCCTGGTTCCGTCCCGACCTGGGGCCGGCCGTCCCGCGGAACACGGACATGTGGGCCACCGCCGAGGAGTCCCGCGATTACGTCACCGGTGTGTACCGGCGCGTTTGGGGACACGCGGACGCCACGATCGCGGCGCTGCCGCTCGAGTCGGCCGCCCACATCGTGTGGTGGCCCGAGGAGCACCGGCGGGCGACCCTGCACCGCGTGCTGGTCCACGTGATCGCCGAAACACACCGGCACGCCGGCCACGCCGACATCGTCCGCGAGTCGATCGACGGCGGCGCCGGGTACCGGGACGGCGACGACCTGGTGACGGCCGGCGATCTGTCGTGGTGGCAGGAATACCGCGAGGAATTGGAACGCGTGGCCCGGGAGGCCGCCCACCGTGGTCCCGGCGTTCCGGGAGCGGCCGGCGCCCCTGCCGATCGCGGCGCTCACTCCCGCTGACCGACGTCGCCGCCGTGTGCGGAGCCGCCGCGCGCGAGCGCTCCGGCACCGCGTACGGCCGCGGCGCAGATGATCGTGGGCCACCTTAAGCACCCCTCAAGGGCGCCGCTTCGCGAATCATGCCCCTGACCTGCGAATTATCCGACCTGATGAGGCGTGCCCGGGATAAGAAAGGTTTAAGAGAAGGTAGATATTTTAGGCTTTTGACCGATTTATCACCACATGTCGGTCTGTAGCGCACCATAATGACGACTTCCCCAGCGTCTAACCCCCACTGGAGGACTGATCGTGAACAGAGCGCTCGGAGCGGTCCTGTGCCTCGGAAGCGTCGCGGCCGTCGGCCTGGCGGCCGGACCCGCTCAGGCCGAGGCCCAGCACGCGGGCTGCCGGGTCGCCGCCGCGAAGCCCTACGTCACCGCGGACGGCAAGATCCGCGCGGCGGGCTCGCGGGCCGGTTGCGTCGACAACGCCCGTTTCCGGGTCCGGATCCTGAAGGACAGGCCGGGCCCCGACCGCGTGGTCAAGAGCGGCTCCAAGGTGGTCAGGAACGCGCGCGTCCTCGTCTCCCTGGTCTGCGCGGACGGCGCCTACTACAGCGTCGTCACCGACTACCGCGGCCACATGTCGCGGTCGAGGCAGGTGCGCCTCGACTGCGACGTCCCCACCCCGATTCCCTCCTCCACCTCCTCCCCGAGCCCCACCACCGCCCCCACGGCGAGCCCCTCCGCCGTTCCCGCCACCAGTCCCGCCGCGAGCGCCCCCGCCTCCACGGCTCCCAGCGCCTCTCCCACGAGTGGCTCGGCCGTGGGCACCGCCGTCGAGAACGAGGTCGTGCGCCTCACCAACATCGAGCGGGCCAAGGCGGGCTGCGGCCCGCTGAAGCACGACGCGCGGCTGCGCACCGCCGCGTACAACCACTCGGCCAACATGTCCGCGCAGAACAAGATGGATCACGTATTGGACGGCCGTGACCCTGGGCAGCGCATCACGGCCGCCGGCTACACCTGGCGGGCGTACGGGGAGAACATCGCGCAGGGCTATCCCACGGCCGCGTCCGTGGTGCAGGGCTGGATGAACAGCCCCGGGCACCGGCAGAACATCCTCAACTGCACCTACACCGACATCGGGGTCGGCTACGCCGCCGCGGGCGCGTACTGGACCCAGGACTTCGGCCGGCAGTAGAGCCTCCACCGGTTCGGCGCGGGAGCGGGGACGCCACGCCCGGCGGCCCCGCTCCCGTGCCGGGATCGAAGGGGATTACGGCGGTCTTCTGGACACCTCGGACCACTGCGGCGGATACTTCCAATCATGAGCTCTCCCCCGGTTCGCGCCTCGGACGGGGACCGCGAGCGCGCACTCAGCGAGCTCCGCGACCGGGTCGCCGAAGGACGCCTGTCGATGGAGACCTTCGTCGGCCGGGTGGACCTGGCGCTTCGCGCTCGCAACCGCACCGAGCTGGACGAGCTGGTCGCCGACCTTCCGCACCGCGGGCGCTGGCGCAGACGGATCACCGACGCCGTCGCCTCGGTGTCGGAGCTGAGCAGCCGGATCGAGTCCGCCTGGCGGCGTCCCCGGCTGCCCCGGCTCGCCCTGCCCACCGACGGCCGGGCACGCTACCTGGTCGGCCGCGGCTCCTCCTGCGACCTCGTCCTCGCCGACCTGACCGTCTCGCGGGTCCACGCCGAGCTGCGGCGGGAGCTCGACTCCTGGCTGCTCGTCGACCTCGGCTCGATGAACGGCACCCGGCTGAACGGCTGGCGCCTGGTCGGCCCGGCGCCGGTGCGTGCCGGTGACGAGGTGGCCTTCGGCGACTGTGTGTTCCTGGTCTCGCTCCAGGCCTGACCGCTATACGTACATTTCCGTATTGCCGCCCCGGCACCGCTCACCGATGATCGCGGAAAGCCACTCACCCGGGAGCGGACTGTGCGGTTGTCACGACGTATCACGATCATGCTGGCCGGTGCCGTCCTGGCCACCGGGATCGCCGGCTCCGGCGCCCCCGCCGTGGCGCGGGACCCTGCCCCCGGCGTCGCGGATCTGACCCGCGACCTCGACCAGATCCTCGCCGACTCCCGGCTGGCCCCCGCGCGGGCGGGCGTCGCCGTGCGCGCCGCGGCGACCGGTGAGGACCTCTACTCCCTCGACGCGGACAAGCTGTTCGCCCCCGCCTCCAACACCAAGCTGCTCACCTCGGCCGCCGCCCTCGACACGCTCGGCACGGACTTCAGGTTCACGACCGACGTGCTCGCCGCGGCCAACGTGGGCCGCACGGTCGCCGGGGACCTCACGCTGCGGGGCACGGGCGACCCCACCATGCTCGCCGCCGACTACGACGCGCTCGCCGCCAAGGTCGCGGCCGCCGGGGTGAAGGTCGTCACGGGACGGCTGGTCGCCGACGACACCTGGTTCGACGACGTACGGCTCGGCACCGACTGGACCTGGGACGACGAGCCGTACTACTACGCCGGGCAGATCTCCGCGCTGACCGCGGCGCCCGACACCGACTATGACGCGGGTTCGGTGATCGTCTCTGTCGCGCCCGGGGACGGCCCCGGCAAGGCCGCCAAGGTGTCGACCACGCCGGCGACCGACTACGTGAAGATCGTGAACCGGGCCGTCACCGGCGACGAGACCGACGTGCTCGTCGAGCGGCAGCACGGCACCAACACCGTCGTCGTCAGCGGCACGGTCTCCGAGCCGTACGACGAGTGGGTCGCGGTGTGGGACCCCACGCTCTACGCGGCCACCCTGTTCCGTGAGGGGCTGACCCGGCACGGCGTGAAGGTCCTCGGGCCGACCGTACGCGGGACCGCGCCGGCCAAGGCGGCCACGGTCGCCTCACGCCGATCGATGCCCCTCGGCGACCTGCTCGTGCCGTTCCTGAAGCTGAGCAACAACATGCACGCGGAGATCCTCACCAAGACGATGGGACGCAAGGTCTCCGGCACGGGGACGTGGGCGGCCGGACTCGCCGTCACGACCGCGTTCGCGCAGACGAACGGCGTGAAGACGCTGCGGCTGCGGGACGGCTCGGGCCTGTCCAGGGTGGACGCCCTGACGCCCGCCGGCATCACGGCCCTGCTCGCGGCGGTGCGCGGCAAGCCCTGGTTCCCCACCTGGTATGCCGCCCTGCCGATCGCGGGAGAGGCGGAGCGGATGGTCGGCGGCACGCTGCGCAGCAGGATGGGCGGCACGGTGGCGGCCGGGAACGTGCACGCCAAGACCGGCTCGCTCACCGGCGTGACCGCGCTGTCGGGCTACGTGACCAGTGCGGACGGCGAACCGCTGGTCTTCTCGATCATCAGCAACGGCTACCTGTCCGGCCCGCCGAGGGATCTGGAGGACCGGATCGCCGTCAGGCTGGCCCAGTTCAGCAGGAAGGCCCCTGTAGACGAGACGGTGGACGAGACGGCGGCGCGCGGCGTGGCTCCCGGGTCGTCGCCGCGGGACGCCGCTCCGACGTCCCCGCAGCGGTCGGCCGACGACCTCGAGTGCTCCTGGCTCAAGCCCGTCCGGTGCTGAGCCCGTCCGGTACTGAGCCCGTCCGGCCACCGGTAGCCGACCGGGTCCGTGAGACGCGACGCGGCGCCGCTCCCCACCTCATGGGCGGGGCGCGGCGCCGCGGTCACGGACGCGTCGGTGAGCGTCAGGCCTGCTCGCCCTTGAGCCAGCTCATCATCGGGCGGAGCTTGCCGCCGGTCTCCTCGATCGGGTGGCCCGCCAGCTCCTCGCGGTAGCGCTTGAAGTTGGTCTGGCCGGAGTCGAACTCCTCGACCAGCTCGCGGGCGAAGCGGCCGTCCTGGATCTCGTCCAGGATGCGGCGCATCTCCTTCTTGGTCTCGGCGTTCACCACGCGCGGGCCGCGGGTGTAGCCGCCGTACTCGGCGGTGTCGGACACCGACCAGTACATCTTGGAGACGCCGCCCTCGTACATCAGGTCCACGATCAGCTTCATCTCGTGGAGGCACTCGAAGTAGGCGACCTCCGGCTGGTAGCCGGCCTCGATCAGCGTCTCGAACCCGGCCTTGATCAGCTCGGAGACGCCGCCGCACAGCACGGCCTGCTCACCGAACAGGTCGGTCTCGGTCTCCTCGGTGAAGGTCGTCTTCAGCGCGCCGGCGCGGGTGCCGCCGATGCCCTTGGCGTACGACAGCACGAGCGGCCAGGCGTTGCCGGTGGCGTCGCGCTCGACCGCGACCAGGCAGGGCACGCCGCGGCCGGCGGAGTACTGACGGCGAACCAGGTGACCCGGGCCCTTCGGCGCCACCATCGCGACGTCGACGCCCTCCGGGGCCTCGATGAGGCCGTAGCGGATGTTGAGGCCGTGACCGAAGAACAGCGCGTCGCCCTCGACGAGGTTCGGCGCGACGTGCTCGGCGTACAGGTGCCGCTGGATGTGGTCCGGCGCGAGGATCATCGTGAGGTCGGCCTCTTCGACGGCCTCGCCCGGCGACAGCACGCGCAGCCCGTCGGCCTCGGCCTTCTCCCGGCTCTTGGAACCCTCGGGCAGGCCCACCCGGACGTCCACGCCGGAGTCGCGCAGGCTCAGCGCGTGCGCGTGGCCCTGGCTGCCGTAGCCCAGCACCGCGACGTGGCGGCCCTGGATGATCGACAGGTCGGCGTCGTCGTCGTAGAAGATCTCAGTCACTTGATTGCCTTTCACGGGTTGTCCGTCGCGACGTGCCTGGATAGGAGCTATGCGCTGCGGTCGAGGGCGCGAAGCGAGCGGTCGGTGATGGAACGGGCGCCGCGGCCGATGGCCACCATGCCCGACTGCACGAGCTCCTTGATGCCGTACGGCTCAAGGACCCGGACGAACGCCTCCAGCTTGTCGGTCGTCCCGGTGACCTCGATTGTGACCGCGTCCGGGGCCACGTCCACGCAGCGCGCCCGGAAGAGGTTCACGAGTTCGAGGACGTGCGACCGGCTCTCGGAGTCGGTCCGCACCTTGATCAACATCAGCTCGCGCTGCACCGACTGGTTGTTGTCGAGCTCGACGATCTTGATGACGTTGACCAGCTTGTTGAGCTGCTTGGTGACCTGCTCCAGCGGGAGGTCCTCCACGTTGACGACGATGGTCATCCGCGAGATGTCGTCGTGCTCGGTCGGCCCCACGGCCAGCGAGTCGATGTTGAAGCCGCGACGGCTGAACAGCGCGGCGACCCGGGCCAGCACGCCCGGCTTGTTCTCCACCAGGACGGACAGCGTGTGGCGACTCATGCCATCTCCTCGCCTTCGGCTCGGAGTGGCATTCGCCGGACACTGTGCTCGCTGATTCGCTCGCTGCGCTCGCTCATGCCATCTCCTCGCACTGCTGGTCGTGATCGGGTCGGGCCGGGGCCGGGCTCATTCTCCGCCCTCCCAGTTCGGCGCCATGTCGCGGGCGTACTTGATGTCGTCGTTGCTGGTGCCGGCGGCGACCATCGGCCAGACCATCGCGTCCTGGTGCACGACGAAATCCACCACGACCGGCACGTCGTTGATCTCCATGGCCTTGAGGATGGTCGCGTCCACGTCCTCGGGGCGCTCACACCGCAGGCCGACACAACCGTACGCCTCCGCGAGCTTCACGAAGTCGGGAATCCGCTTCACCCGCTGCAGGTCGGTGTTCGAATACCGCTCGTCATAGAACAGGGTCTGCCACTGGCGGACCATGCCGAGGTTGCCGTTGTTGATGACGGCCACCTTGATCGGCACACCCTCGATCGCGCAGGTCGCCAGCTCCTGGTTGGTCATCTGGAAGCAGCCGTCGCCGTCGATCGCCCAGACGACGGTGTCCGGGCAGCCCATCTTGGCGCCCATGGCGGCCGGAACGGAGAAGCCCATCGTGCCCGCCCCGCCGGAGTTGATGAACGTTCCGGGCTTCTCGTACTTGACGAACTGCGCGGCCCACATCTGGTGCTGGCCCACACCCGCGGTGTAGATCGCGTCCGGCCCCGCGAGCGCGCTGAGCCGCTCGATGACGTACTGCGGGGCGAGCGAGCCGTCGGCGAACTCCTCGTACCCCAGAGGGTAGGTCTCCTTGTAGCCGTTGAGGATCTTCCACCAGTCGGCGTAGTCACCCTTGCGGCCCTCGGCGTGCTCGGCCCGCACCGCCGCGATCAGGTCGTTGATCACCTCACGGCAGTCGCCCACGATCGGCACGTCGGCATGCCGGTTCTTGGAGATCTCCGCGGGATCGATGTCCGCGTGGATCACCTTGGCGTGCGGCGCGAAGCTGGACAGCCGGCCGGTGACGCGGTCGTCGAAGCGGGTGCCCAGCGCGATCAACAGATCGGAGCGCTGCAGGGCGCCCACCGCCGAGACGCTGCCGTGCATGCCGGGCATGCCCATGTGCTGGGGGTGGCTGTCGGGGAAGGTGCCCCGCGCCATCAGCGTGGTGACCACCGGGATGCCGGTCAGCTCGGCCAGCTCGAGCAGCTCGGCCGCGGCCCGCGCCTTGTGCACGCCCCCGCCGACGTAGAACACCGGCCGGCTGGCCTCGCTCATCAGCCGGGCCGCCTCGCGGATCTGCTTGGAGTGCGGCCGGGTCACCGGGCGGTAGCCCGGCAGTTGCATGACCGGCGGCCAGGAGAAGGTGGTCGTGGCCTCCAGCGCGTCCTTGGAGATGTCCACCAGCACCGGCCCGGGGCGGCCGGTCCCGGCGACGTGGAACGCCTCGGCGATGGTCCGCGGGATGTCCTCGGCCTTGGTGACCAGGAAGTTGTGCTTGGTGATCGGCATCGTGATGCCGGAGATGTCGGCCTCCTGGAAGGCGTCGGTCCCGATCAGCGGTGACGCCACCTGCCCCGTGATCGCCACGATCGGCACCGAGTCCATGTAGGCGTCGGCGATCGGGGTGACCAGGTTGGTCGCTCCCGGGCCACTGGTGGCCATGCACACCCCGACCTTGCCGGTCGCCTGCGCGTAGCCCTCGGCCGCGTGGCCGGCGCCCTGCTCGTGCCGTACAAGCACGTGCCGGACCTTGGTCGAGTCGTAGAGGGGATCGTACGCGGGGAGGATGGCCCCGCCCGGGATCCCGAACACCGTGTCGACCCCGACCTGCTCCAGCGCCCGCACGAGGGCCTGGGCACCTGTCATTTTCTCGGTCATCGGCTCGTTCCTTGTGGCTGAGCTTGCTGTGGCTGGGCTGCTTGGCGTGACTTCTGGCATAAAAAATGCCCCATCCGCTGAGCGGAGCTGGGGCGCGCGCAGGAACGAGTGCTTCGTCAGGCTGCGCGCCTGCGAAGTACTACGAGAATCCCACCGCGATGCATGGCTACACGATGTCCGATGGACCGCCTCCACGTCAAATCATCTGGGACGCCCGTCTCGCCATCCAAGACACCCACAACGGACTCCCAGGTTATGCCATCGGCACCCGTCCGGCATCCTCCGAGACGGGTGGGAAACGCCCCTACGCCGTGTTCTGCAGGGTGGAGGTGGGCATCAGGGAGTCGACGCCGCGTGCGGTCATGGGGCGGGCCACCAGATAGCCCTGGCCGCGCGTGCAGCCCATCTTGCGCAGCAGGTCGAGCTGCTCGGGACGCTCGATGCCCTCGGCCACGACGATCAGGCCGAGGTCGTTGCCGAGCTGCACGATCGTCCTCGTCAGCAGGGTCAGCGTGTCGTCGCGGCCCAGCCCGGAGACGAACGACGGGTCGATCTTGATCATGTCCACCGGCAGCTGGCGCAGGAACGCGAGGGACGCGTAGCCGGTGCCGAAGTCGTCGATGGCCAGCCGTACGCCGAGGGTCCTCAGCTCCGACAGCCTGCTGATCATCTCTCCGGCGTCCTCGACCAGCATCTCCTCGATGACCTCGAGCGTCAGCGCACTGGCGGGCAGCCCGCTCTCGCTCAGCGCGTCCGCCACGGTCTCCACGAAGCGCGGAGCCATGATCTGCCGCGCGGACAGGTTCAGCGCCAGCCCGATGTCCCAGGACGACGCACGCCAGGCCGCGACCTCACGGCACGCCTCGCGCAGGATCCACTCGCTGAGCGGCACGATGATCCCGGTGTCCTCGGCGGGCCCGAGGAACTGCTCCGGCGGCACGAACGTGCCGCCCCGCCACCAGCGCACCAGCGCCTCCACGGCGGTCACCCGCGACGTGGCCAGGTCGACCACCGGCTGATACTCGATCGCGAACTGGTTTTCGAGCAGCGCCCGCTGCAGGTCGGAGGCGATCTCCAGGCGGCGCAGGACGTCGGCGTGCATGTGGGTGGCGAAGACCTCCACCCGGCGCCCGCCGAGCTCCTTGGCCCGCGACATCGCGACGTCGGCGTTGCGCAGCAGGTCTCCGGGAGGCAGATCCTCCTCGGCGAACGCCACGCCGACGCTGGCCGTCAGCGCGACGTCCCGGTCCGCGACGCGGAACGGCTCGTTGGATACCGCGCGGACGAGCCGCTCGGCCAGGTCGATGGCGGTCTGCGCGTCGGTGCCGCCGGACCCCCCGCCCTCCAGCAGCACCGCGAACTCGTCCCCGCCCCACCGGGCGAGGGTGTCGTCGGCGCGTACGGCCGAGCGGAGGCGGCGGGCGGCCTGGCCGAGCAGGTGGTCGCCACTGGCGTGGCCGACGGAGTCGTTGACGGAGGTGAAGCCGTCGAGGTCCAGGAAGATCACGGCGGTTCCGCCGGCGCCGCGGCGGGTGAGCACGTCGCGGGCGCGTTCCTCGAAGTAGGCCCGGTTGGGCAGCCCGGTGACCCCGTCGTGGAAGGTCAGGTGGGTGACCTGGTTGCGCAGGGCCACCTGGTCACTGAGGTCGCGGATCGTGACCAGGACGAGGTCGTCGTCGCGTACGTGCCGGGCGGCGACGGACTCGGTGGGCCGCCAGGTGCCGTCGGAGGCGCGGAACCGGCAGGAGATGCGGGTGCCGCCCTCCTGCGCCGACCCGCCCTCCTGCTCCGGCCCGCCCTCCTGCTCCGGCCCGTCGTCCTCGTCGGTCATGCGGTCGAGCAGGGCCTGCACGGCCGGCAGGTCCTCGGGGTGGATGTAGTCGAAGATCGGCCGGAAGGCGAGGTCGTCCGGGCGGTAGCCATAGGTGGCCTCCAGCCCGGGGCCCACCTCCTGGATGACGCCGACGGTGTCGCACACGAGCACGACGTCGCCGGTGTTCTCGGCGAGCCTGCGCAGTTGCTGCTCGCCCACGTCCACGAGGCGGCGCATGCCCGCGGTCTCGACCAGGAGCACGAACAGCCGGCCGAGCAGGACCAGGACGACCGAGGCCGCCACGACCGCCAGGGCGGCGTCGCGGCTGCCTCTGATGACGTACAGGGTGGCGATCACCGTGGCGGCGGCGACGAGCACCAGCGGAGTGGCGGCCGTCAGCGCGGCGGGCAGCGGCCTGACCGGCCGTACGTCCTGCACCCACGGGGTGACGGCCAGAACGAGCAGCATGGCCGGGACGACGAGCCCGGCCGCGAGCGGCGGGGTGTCGCCGTCGAGACGGGCGAGGGCCGTGGCCATCTCCGCGACCGTTATCGCGGTGAGCACCCCGACGCCGGTGAGCCCGACCGCCCGGTTGCCCGACCGCGACGCCGCCACGGCCGGTGTCACCGCGCAGGTCGCGAGCAGGCAGACCACGGGCAGCGCGAGCGCGACGAAGAACGCGCCGGTGTCCTCCGCCTTCCTGAACGCCGGGCCGAGCACGGCGACCCAGGTCATGGCGAAGACCGACGCCGCGCCCAGGTAGGCGTCGGCGGCCTGGCGTATCACCCCGCGGGTGAACGCGGGTGGTTTCACCGACATGCCGCAGCCGATGGCGAGCAGCACCGATCCGACGAGCATGAGCAGGTCGGCGAAGGTGAGAACGAACGGCGTACCGTCCGCCATGGGACGTACGCCGACGCCGAGGAGCCAGGTCAGCGACCCGGCGGCCATCCACCTCCAGGCGCCGGCCTGCCGCCGGTGGGAGGGGGTGACGCGGGAGGCGGCCATGATCAGCGAGACGGCCGCGAACAGGCCGGTGACGACCCCCGCGATAGCGGTCACGACCGGCGCCGAGCCCCCGGTGATCAGGGCCACGACGACGGCCACCGCGCCGAGCCCGGCCGCGGTGGTGACTGGGACCCGGGGGTCACGCCTGACGTTCACGCGCGTCGCCTCTGCACCTGTCGCCGATTGCCCACCGGCCGTCGTGTCCTCCACGGTTTCGGCGGAGGCCGGAGTCGTTTCGGCGTCGCCGGGTCCGGTGGGGTGTGCGGTCACTGCCCCTCCCGTTCTCGACTCGGCTTTACTCTCCCTGTCACATGGCCAGTGTGCGCGCAGCCGCTGATCGAGAGGGGGACAACGAGCGAGTCGTCACCGATCTGATAACCAGCCGTGCACGCTGAGCATCACCGTACGCACCCCAGGTCACGAGGCAGCCACGTTCCGGAATCCTTAATGGAGCGGTCAGTAATGCCCGGTGATCATGTTAGCGAGCGGGCGGCCCGTCAGATGACGGATGACCTGTTCCCGCACCAGGTTCCGGGTACGGCGTACGGACGCGGGCGTGCTGCCGGCTACGTGCGGGGTGATGAAGACCCCCGGGGCGGTCCAGAGCGGGTGATCGGACGGCAACGGCTCGACGGGGGTGACGTCGAGCGCCGCCCGAAGCCTGCCCGACCGCAGCTCGGCCAGCAGCGCGCCGGCGTCCACGACCGACCCGCGCGCGGCGTTCACCAGCAGCGCGCCGTCCTTCATCCGGGCGAGGAACCGGGCGTCCACCAGACCGGCCGTCCCTGCCGTGGCGGGCACCAGCAGCACGACCACGTCGGCCGCGGGCAGCAGCGCGGGCAGTTCGTCCTGGCCGTGGACGCCGTCCCGGGCCGTGCGCGCCACCCGGACGATCTCCACCTCGAACCCGGCCAGACGCCGTTCGAGCGCCTCGCCGATCGAGCCGTATCCGACGATCAGCACGGTGGAGTCGGCGAGGACGCCGGTGTGGTGGTAGGTCCACTCGCGTCTGGCCTGGGCGGCGGCGAAGCCGGGGAACTCCCGCAGCATCGCGATCATCGCACCCACCGCCCACTCGGCCGTGCCCGCGTCGTGGACCCCGCGGGCGTTGCACAGGACCGCCTTCGGCGGCACGTGCGGCAGGTACGGCTCGACCCCCGCCGTCACGGTCTGCAGCAGGCGGAGGCCGGTCATCCGGCCCAGCAGACCGGCGGTGTCCGGCACCGGGACCAGCGGAGGCACCCAGATCTCCACCTCCTCAGGGGGGCCGGGCGGCGGCGTCCTTCCGTCGTACACCGCGCAGTCGAGGGCAGGAAGCCCTTCGGGCAGCACGGCGAGGGCGTCGGCGATGTCCTGTGAGGCGACCCAGATCTTCACGGGCACCAACCTAGGGAACCATCGCACCGGCCCGCGAGTATGGGTACACGAGGAGGTCATCGGGGATGGCGGACAGACACGGCACGGGCACCGCGCGCCTGGCGGCGGCCCTTTCGTCGGCGGCCGTTCTGACGGCCCTTCTGGCGGTCCTTCTGACGGTCACGGCGTGCGCGCCCGGCGGAGCGGGCGGGGGCAGGACTCCGTCGCCCGCCACGAGCGAGGTCACCGGCGCGGCCGGGGGTGCCGCCGCGGACGGCGACGCCCGGGAAGTCGGAGAGGGTGCCAATGGAGGTGCCGGTGAGACGACCGTCACCCCGGCCGCGCCGCGCACACTGGTCACCGGTCTGTCGGTGCCCTGGGCGATCGCGTTCCTGCCCGGCGGCGACGCACTGGTGACCGAGCGCGAGTCGGCGCGGCTGCTGCGGGTCACGCCGCGCGGCGAGGTCCGCGAGATCGGCGTGATCGAGGGCGTGTCGGCGAGCGGCGAGGGCGGGCTCCTGGGGGTGGCCGTTTCGCCCCGCTACGCCACCGATCACCTCATCTTCGTCTACTTCACCGCCGGGGACGACAACCGTATCGTCCGCTACCGCTACGACGGGCGGCTCTCGGACCGCCGGGTGATCGTCAGCGGCATCCCGAAGGGGCCCATCCACAACGGGGGCCGCCTCGCCTTCGGCCCCGACGGCCACCTCTACGCCTCGACCGGCGAGACCGGCAGGGACGGCATCGCGCAGGACAAGAGCTCGCTGGGCGGCAAGATCCTGCGCATGACGGCGGAGGGCCGGCCCGCCCCCGGCAACCCCTTCGGCACGCTCGTGTGGTCCTACGGGCACCGCAACGTGCAGGGCCTGGCCTGGGACGACCGGGGGCACATGTACGCCACCGAGTTCGGCCAGGACACCTACGACGAGATCAACCTCATCGAGAAGGGCCGCAACTACGGCTGGCCCGAGGTCGAGGGCGTGGGCCACCGGCCCGGGTACACCGATCCGCTGCTCACCTGGGCGCCCGCCGAGGCGTCGCCGTCCGGCCTCGCGTACGCGCGGGGGGCGCTGTGGGCCGCCGCGTTGCGCGGCGAGCGGCTGTGGCGCGTGCCGGTGGACGCCTCGGGCCGCGCCGGCCGTCCCGTCGCGCTGTACACGGGCGAGTACGGCAGGCTGCGCGCGGTGGCCGCCGCGCCCGACGGCACGCTGTGGGTGGGCACCAGCAACCGGGACGGGCGCGGAACCCCCAGGGACGGCGACGACCGGATCCTGGTGGTGCGGCCCTCGGCCTGACGGCCCGGCCGCCGCACTCCGGATTCCGGCCCGGGGGGCGCGGAGGCGTACGCGGTCAGCCTGAGCAGACGACCTCGGCCTGGGCCCGGTAGGAGGTGCGGAAGGTCCGCCGGGAGACCACCTCGCCGTTCTCCCGCAGCACCCGCGTCACCGTCGCGGTGAAACCGGGCTGCCCCGGCGTCGCCACGCAGCCGGACCCGTGACCGGTCACGGCGGGCACGGAGACCCGCTGCCCGACAACCGGCTCCTCCAGGTCCACGTCGTATCGCTTGGTGCTCCACAGCGTCACGGTCAGCGAGGTGCCGGTGGCGGAGGCCTGGACGAGCACGCCGTACGGCGAGTCGTTCCTCCAACGCAGGTCCGGGCCGGGGAGGGACACCGCGGCCTCGGTGCCGACCGGCAGGTGGGCGGCGTGGACCTCGGGTGGGGTGTGCTCGGTGACCCGTAGGCCCGCGCGGAGCACCGCGTTCATCATCGTGGTGGCCACCTGGGTCATCCCCGCCGCGTCCGTGCCCGCCCGGCCATGGATCATGGTGGGGGCGACGCCGTCGAAGCCCGCCGCCGCGGTGCGCGGGCCGACGACCTCGTTGAACGAGAACGTCTCCCCCGGTCTCACCAGGTGGCCGTCGACAAGCGCGGCGGCCCTGCGGATGTTGCCCGCGCTCGACGGGCAGCAGGCGTAGGAGGTGGCGAAGCGGCCGACCTCCTCGCGGATCCCCATGCGCTCCGCCACGTCGTCGGTGATCCGCGGCGGGCCGTTCACGACCGGCACGGCCACCGTACGGCCGCCGCCGTCGAGAGCGGCCAGCACGTCCGCGGCGAGGCGGTCGGTGTCCACCCGGTCACCCGGCCTGCCGGGCACCAGGACCGGCCGGCCGTCCGCGATCGTGAAGGCGGCGTCGCGGGCCACCCGCGCGGGGCCGACCAGCGTGGCCTCCACAGCGGCGATCGCCGCCTCGGCGTCGAAGCGCGGCCGCAGAACCGCGCCGTCGGGAGCGAACGTCAGGTGCCGTGCGAGTGTGGCCGGCGACAGGCTGACGGAGACGTCCCCGTTGGTCAGCGTGAGCGGCGCGGCCGTCGATCGCCTCGCCCAACTCAGGGCGCGCCGCACCTCGGCGCGGGTGATGTGCGGCAGATCCCGCATCGTGGGCACCACGACGATGCTCTCCGGGTGGAGGTATCCCCTGACGATCTGGTCGGCCGTCGCCTTCCTGTCGATGACGCGGCCCACGCGCGGAAAGGTCGGAACCGGGGTGACCCCGTCGAACGACACGTCGCCCTCGCGCCGCGGGATCTCCAGCGGCGCGGCGATCTCCCTGGCCACCGCCTCGTCGAGCTTCCGCCGGTCCACCGACACGACGGGCTGCACCTCACGGCTGCCGGTCAGCGCGCTCCACACCTCCGTCGGGCTCGGGAAACCCCCCGGCGCGACGCGCGCCGTGGCCTCCGCGTCGAGGGCCAGACCGGCGCGCACCGGGTCCAGGGTCAGCCGCCGCGTGCCCTGCCGTACGATCAACGGCGTCCTGGCCAGGGCATACAGCCGTTCGCGCAGCGTGACGGCGGCCTCGGTCCTGCTCTGCCCGCCGATGTCCACGCCGAGCACCGTGGTGCCGGGCAGGATCTTCCCCGCCATCGGGATGGCCGGCAGGACGTAGATCGTCAGGACCAGCACCACCAGCCCGATCAGCGCCCGGCGGAGCGTACGGCCCCGAGGGGCGGCGTCCAGCGGTTCGAGGTCCGGCGGCGGGACGACCGCGGGCTCCTCGCGCACCGGGCGCTCCGGGACCCGCCACGGCTCGACCGGCGGAGCCGGCGGCGGGATGGTCGCGTTGCCGGACGGCTTGGCCGCGGCCGGGACGGCTGGAGCGGGAGGTTCGGCGAAGATGTCCGCCGAGACCCCGGGAGGAAGGGCCGAGACCCCGCGGGGCAGCGAGGTGACGCGGCGCACCGGGTGTTTGCGCGGAGGCGTGGGCTCCGCCCCGGACGGATCCGTGGGCGGGTCGACGGACGCTCCGGCGTTGCGCACGCCTCGGTCTCCTCCAGCTCAAGGTCAACTCCGATCAGTTAACCCTAAAGCACCCTCTGCTGGATATGTCCCGAAGCCACAGCTTGCGCGCTTTCCCTTTGCACGCGTCGGCCCGCGGCTGTCTTTTACGCGCAACGGCCGGCCATGTCTACCGTGGCCGGCCGTTCCGGTCGTCTCAGCCCTGGACGCCGAGCTTCTCCAGGATGAGCTCACGGGCCCGGCCCGCGTCCGCCTTGCCCCGGCTGGCCTTCATCACGCCGCCGACCAGCGCGCCCACGGCCGCGATCTTCCCGCCGCGGACCTTGTCCGCGGCGTCGGCGTTGTCCGCCAGCACCTGGTCGATGATCGCCGACAGCTCGCCCTCGTCGCTGACGACCTGGAGGCCGCGCTTCTCCACGACCTCGTCCGGGCCTCCCTCGCCGGCGAGCACGCCCTCCAGCACCTGGCGGGCCAGCTTGTCGTTGAGCGCGCCGGAGGCGACCAGCTCGGCCACCCGGGCGACCTGCGCCGGGGTGATCGGCAGGTCGGCGAGAGCCGTACCGGCCTCGTTGGCCCGCCGGGCCAGCTCGCCCATCCACCACTTGCGGGCGTCCGCGGCGGGAGCGCCCGCGGCCACCGTCGCCTCGACCAGGTCGATCGCGTCGGCGTTGTGCATGGCGGCCATGTCGAGGTCGGACACGCCCCACTCCTGCTGGAGCCGGTTGCGCCGCGCCGACGGCAGCTCGGGCAGCGCGGCCTTCAGCGACTCGACCCAGGCGGGGTCGGGCGCGATCGGCAGCAGGTCGGGCTCGGGGAAGTAGCGGTAGTCCTGCGCCTCCTCCTTCGACCGGCCCGAGGTCGTCTGCCCGGTGTCCTCGTGGAAGTGCCGGGTCTCCTGCACGATGCGGCCGCCCTCGGCGAGGATGGCCGCCTGGCGCTCGATCTCACCCCGCACCGCGCGCTCGACGCTGCGCAGCGAGTTGACGTTCTTGGTCTCCGTACGGGTGCCCCACTCGGCCGAGCCCCGCGGCATCAGCGACACGTTCACGTCGCAGCGCAGCGAGCCCTGCTCCATCCGCACGTCGGAGACGCCGAGCGAGCGCATCACCTCGCGCAGTTCGGTGACGTACGCGCGGGCGACCTCGGGGGCGAGCCGGTCGGTGCCCTCGATCGGCTTGGTGACGATCTCGACGAGCGGGATGCCGGCCCGGTTGTAGTCGACGATCGAGTAGTCGGCGCCGTGGATCCGCCCGGTCGCGCCGCCGACGTGGGTGGACTTGCCGGTGTCCTCCTCCAGGTGCACCCGCTCGATCTCCACGCGGACGGTCTTCCCGTCGACCTCCACGTCCAGGTAGCCGTCCGTGCACAGCGGCTCGTCGTACTGGCTGATCTGGTAGTTCTTCGGCATGTCCGGATAGAAGTAATTCTTCCGGGCCATCCTGCACCACTTCGCGATGGTGCAGTTCAGCGCGAGGCCGATCCGGATCGTCGATTCGATCGCCTTCTCGTTGGCCGTCGGCAGCGAGCCGGGCAGTGCCAGGCACACCGGGCAGACCTGCGTGTTCGGCGGCGCGCCGAACACCGTGGGGCAGCCGCAGAACATCTTCGAGGCGGTGCCCAGCTCGACGTGCGTCTCCAGCCCCAGCACCGGCTCGAAGCGCTCCAGCGCCTCGTCGTACGGCATGAGCGTCGCGGTATCAGCCATGCTGGTAACCCAGTCCTTCCAATGCTTCGATCATGTCATTCCACCATTGCTGGAAGGCTGGCACCTTCCGCAGTTCAGCGATGCCGGCGGTCTCCGCCACCGACACATAGAAGTTCCGGAGCACGCCGTTCTTCTTGGGGTTCATCCCGGCCTCGTCCCGCAGCAGGGCCTCGACCACCGTCTTCGGATCCAGGCAGGACTCGACCTCCGGTCCCGACACGGGCGTCCGGCCGAGCTTCCGCACGTTGAGCGCCCTGACGAGAGCCGCATGGTCCGCGAGCAACCAGGCCTCCGTCTCCCTCATCGGGACGACGGCCACCAAGGGTTCCTCGAAGTCGCTGGTCCTCCAAGTTTGCCGCATCCGCTCCAGCACGGGACCCGACTTCGCCGGTGGAGCTCCGTCATGGTGGTACAGGACCACGTCGAAGCTGCCCCGCTCCTGCTTCAGAGCCGTGAGCACGGGCTCGGGGCTCTGGTTGCCGGCCTTCGGCAGACTGCGCACCTCCTGCACCTCCCGGCAGGCCGGGAAGGACTCGATGACGAGCTCCTCCAAGGCCCGGCGCAGCAGGATCGGCAGGAACCAGTCGTCCGACGGCCCCTCCCTGATGAGAACGCAGCTCAAGCTCCGCATCAGACCGGTTCCTCCACCCCGGCGCGGAACCTGTCGAGCTCGGAGTCGGTGACCCGCGGCCACCGCTCACCCTCCACGCGGACCGGGCCGGCGTTCTCCCTCAGCCGTCGCACCCGGGTCACCCGGCTGGGAACCCCATCCTCGATGATCGTCGTCATGTCGAGGAACGCGATGTTCTCGTACGGCACCGCGTCCAGCACCACGGGCGAGTGGCTCGTGAAGATCGCTTGCCGATGCGGCAGCCGGGCATCCGACCGATCTCGTTCCGGCGGCTCGCGGAAGTCGGTGACGAGAGCTCCGGCCAGGCTGAGCAGTTGCCGCAACCGCTCCGGGAAGACCCCGTTTTCGGGCTCCTCCACAGCCGTGGTCCCGTGATCGTGCAGGGCCGCCAGGATCGCCAGCATTCGCAAGGTGCCATCTGAGGCGAACTCCGCCCCAAGCTCGTGCTCGTATGGCGAGGAGAACTCCAGCCGGACGTCCCTGCGGTGCTCGTCCTCGACGATCGTGAAGTCGCTGATTTCCCGAACCAGCCCCACGAGATGCATCTTTATCTCGCCGATCTGACCGAGCGGCCGGTTGTCCGAAGCCCCCTCCTTCGCCAGGAAGCGGAGGTAGTTGGGCAGGTCTCGCCCGGTGGAGTCCATCCGCTGAGGGCCGCCCATCTCACTGGGCCGGCGAAGCGAACCGGCTTCGAGATGCAGAAAACGTGTGTTCGCGAGTTCCCCTTGCAGTTGCATCAGAAGAAGGCTTTCGCCTCGGTCACGCCTCACCATCCCGGCCACGGCGGCGGTCAGGAGACCGAGCACGCCCCGGAGGTCGGGCAGCTCTTCTGCGGCGGGGAGTTCGATGACTTCGCTCCCCTCCCACTCGACTTCCTCGTACCACTGAGGAGCCGCGCTCAGGAGTGGATCCCAGCGCTCGGTACTGAACGGTATCGAAACGAGGCGCTGCGCCCGGACGACGAGGCCCTCGATCGTGTCTTCCGGAACCTTCCAGCTGAGATCGAGTTCGTACCGCCACCGATTACCGGCGTGGAAAGCGGAACCCATGAAAAAGAACTCCAGGGCAAAGCTCATCAAGTCCACGCGCGTGCCGTCCCCGCGCCTGCGAAACAGTCCGCGGGCGTCGCCCCGCACCCGCGCGACCGCGGAGTTCAGCCCTTCGGTGGCCGCGGTAGCGACGAACGTCAAAGCGTCAAGCAGGTTCGACTTGCCACTGGCGTTGGTGCCGATGAGCACGAGGAACGGCGGCAGATCGAGCGCGAACCTCTCGAACGACTTGAACCCGTCGATCTCGATTCGGGTGATCAATCTGCCGTCCCCCTCCCTTCGATTCGCAGAGTGTGTGTTCCCCGGCCATCGGCAGCCCGCTTGGTGTCGGGCAAACGCGCATGTTCAGCCTTGCGTCGAATTCCACAGAGCAGCCGCGGCAAGGGGCACAGATCCGTCACGTTGTTACCCATAACGGAAACCCAACCGTTCCAGGGCATTCCCCATCGAGGTCCACCAGTCCGCGAACGCGGGCACCTCCCGCAGTCGGGACACGTCGATGAGCTCAGCCAGTTCGCTGAAATAGCGTTCCATGCTGTCTCCGTCCGGCCTGGCCCTCCTGTGACGTCTCACCAGCGAGCGCATCACCAGCCGAAGCAGTTCCTTCGGGTCGGCCTGCTGTTCGACCTGCTTCGGCTGCTGCGGGAGCAACTCGCGGACCTTCGCGATCGGTACGGAGAGGACCGCGGCGAGCGCCTCGGGGTCGGCGAGAATCCATGCCTCGGTCTCCACCACCGGGACGACCGGCACCAGAGGTTCCCCGCTCCCGGCGTCATTCAGCGCCTGCCGCACCTCATCGAGTTTCTCAGCGGCCTTCCGATGCGGCGACCCGTCGTGATGATAGAGGAGCACGTCGAACGCATCGCGTTCACGAATCGCCGCCTTCGCGATCTCCTCGGGCCGCTGGTGGTCCGCGCCGAGCACCCGGACGTCTCTCACGTCTACGTCGCCCGGAAAACTCTCCAGGCAGAGCAGATGCGTGGCGCGCTGGAGCAAGACCGGAAGGAGCCACTCGTCGGAGGGTCCCTCACAAACCAGGACCGCCTGTAGACACCTCATGAGATCGCGGGTTCCCGGCCCGCGCGGAACCGCTCGATCTCGCTCTCGGTGACCCGGGGAATGTCCTCACCCGGCAAGCGATTCGGCTGGCCGGGCTCGACGAGGCGACGGGCCACCGTGACCCGCGAGGGGACCCCTTCCTGGATCCTCGTCAGGTTCTCCAGGAAGACGATGTCCCGGCGTGGCACCGCGTCGAGGACGACCGGCGAGTGACTCGTAACGAGAACCTGCTTGAGGGGCCAGATCGGGTCGTCCGCGGATGGGTCACTGACCAGGCGACGCATGGTTGCGAGGAGGTCTCGGAGGCGTTCGGGAAACACGCCGTTTTCCGGCTCCTCAACAGCCACCAGGCCTCCGCGGTCCGAATCGTTGAGCATCGCCAGCAACGCCAGGATCCGGAGTGTGCCGTCAGAGGCCACATCCGCACCGAAGCGGGGAACATAGCGTCCGTCGAAGACCACTCGAACATCCCGGCGCTCATGGTCTTCTACCACGTCGAACGACGTCACCTCCCGCACGATTCGGGCGAGATCCGCGCGAATCTCCGCGAGAACTCCCGCCTCGTCGCCCTGGTCCGCGCTCATCTGGCGAAGATGACTGAGGTATCCGGGCAGGCCCTCGCCATTAGGCCGCAGCATGGGACGCGCGGGCAGGGCACTCGGTTTCCTGAGAGCGGCATCTTCGAGCTGAAAAGCGGAAATCTGGGCAAGCGTTTTCAAGATGGCGTTGACGACGGCGTCATACATCTGCCCTTCCACGCTCGTGTCAACGTCTCCGTCGCCCATGTCAGCCATCGGGTGGCCGTCCGGAAGCGTGAAGAGGTGGAGGAAACCGTCTTCTCCCAAGAGCGCACAGGCGGCGTCGTCGTCTTCGTCGAGATAGGTGACGTACTTCGCGCGCCACTCCGGATCCGCGTTCACCTCGTCCGGCCAGGAGTCGTCCTCCTCGACCAGCGGAATGAAGAATTGCGTGGATTCGGGACCCCTCTTCTTGAGGGTCACCCACAGCTCGTAGCGCCAGCGGGAACCAAGGCTCCTGCGCCACTCCTCGGGCACCGACCGGCCCCATCCCCGATCCGGGTCCACGATCAGTTCGACGCCGAATTTGATCTCTTTTGCTCGCGAGCCGTCTCCCCGCTGCCGGAACAACCCCACGGCGTCCCCGCGAACGGCGTCTATCCCGTCGTATAGGTCACCACGCGCCTGCGCGGAGATGAAGCGAAGAGCGTCGAACAGGTTCGACTTGCCGCTGGCGTTACTGCCGATGACGGCGAGGAACGGCGGCAAATCGAGCTTGAAGTCCGCGAAGGACTTGAAGCCGTCGATCTCGATGCGGGTGATCATGCCGCCGTTCCCCTCCTCTCGGCGACTAGAGCGCGGGCGCGCGGGACAGCAGCGGGCCGCCCCACCGGCTCTCGAACGCCTTCTCCACGGCGGCGCCGATCCGGTAGCAGCGGTCGTCGGCCAAAACCGGGGCCATGACCTGCAGCCCGACCGGCAGGCCGTCCTCGTCGGCGAGGCCGCACGGCACCGAGATCGCCGCGTTGCCGGCGAGGTTGGTCGGGATGGTGCACAGGTCGGCGAGGTACATCGCCATCGGGTCGTCGGCCCGCTCCCCGATCGGGAACGCCGTGGTCGGCGTGGTCGGCGAGACCAGCACGTCCACCTGATGGAAGGCCGCCTCGAAGTCCCGCATGATCAGCGTGCGGACCTTCTGGGCCTGCCCGTAGTAGGCGTCGTAGTAGCCGGACGACAGGGCGTACGTGCCGAGCATGATGCGCCGCTTGACCTCGGGACCGAAGCCGGCCGCCCGGGTCAGGGCCATGACCTCCTCGGCGCTGCGGGTGCCGTCGTCTCCGACGCGCAGGCCGTACCGCATCGCGTCGAAGCGGGCCAGGTTGGACGAGCACTCCGACGGCGCGATCAGGTAGTACGCGGGCAGCGCGTAGGAGAAGGCCGGGCAGGAGACCTCGACGACCTTGGCCCCGAGCGACTCCAGCAGTTCGACGGCCTCGTTGAACCGGGCGAGGACGCCGGGCTGGTAGCCCTCCCCGCCGAACTCCTTGACCACGCCGACCCGCATGCCCGCCACGTCGGCCTGCCGCGCGGCCTCGACGACCGGCGGGACCGGCGCGTCGACCGAGGTCGAGTCGAGCGGGTCGTGGCCGGAGAACGCCTCGTGCAGCAGCGCCGCGTCGAGCACGTTGCGGGCGAAAGGCCCGGGCGTGTCGAGAGAGGACGCGAACGCGATCAGCCCGTAGCGGGACGAGCCGCCGTACGTCGGCTTCATGCCGACGATGCCGGTCACCGCGGCGGGCTGCCGGATCGAGCCGCCGGTGTCGGTGCCGGTGGACAGCGGCGCCTCGTAGGCGGACACCGCGGCCGACGAGCCGCCCGAGGAGCCGCCGGGGATCCGGGACAGGTCCCAGGGGTTGTGCGTGGCGCCGTACGCCGAGTTCTCCGTGGACGATCCCATGGCGAACTCGTCCAGGTTCGTCTTGCCGAGAATCACCAGGCCGGCCTCGCGCAGGCGGCGGGTCACGGTCGCGTCGTACGGGGGGCGCCAGCCTTCGAGGATCTTCGACCCGGCGGTCGTCGGCATGTCGGTCGTGGTGAACACGTCCTTGTGCGCGATCGGCACCCCGGCGAGCGGGCCGAGCGTCTCCCCGCCGGCGATGCGCTCGTCGACCGCGCGGGCCTGCGCCAGCGCGGACTCCGCGTCGACGTGCAGGAAGGCGTTGACCCTGCCGTCGACCTCGGCGATCCGGTCGAGGTGCGCCTGGGCGACCTCGACGGCGGTGACCTCACGGGAGGCGACCAGCGCGCCGAGCTCGGCGGCGGTCTTGCGAATCAAGCTCATTCTTCCTCCCCGAGGATCCGCGGCACGCGGAAGCGGTCGTCCTCCACGGCGGGCGCGCCGGACAGCGCGTCCTCGGGTGAGAGGCCGGGCCGTACGTCGTCGGGCCGGAACACGTTGGTCAGCGGAAGCGCGTGCGAGGACGGCGGGATGTCGTCGGCCGCCACCTCCGCGACGCGGGCGACGGCGCCGACGATCTGGTCGAGCTGGGCGGCGAAGTGGTCGAGCTCGTCGTCGGCCAGTGCCAGCCGGGACAGCCGGGCGAGGTGAGCGACCTCATCGCGGGTTATGGCGGACATGAGTCGTCGAACCCGTTTCATGATGGAGATTGGACCTACCCATCCTAGGGCTCGCCGCCGAGCGCGGCCGACCCGACGAGGCCGCGTCACATGGTCTTAACTCACGCCTCGCTCAGTGCGGCGCGAGACGGACGTCGCCGCTCTCCTTCAGGGCCGGGCTCCCCTGACGGGCGCTCAGTGCCAGTGACTGTCGCAGGTCCGCTTGCCGCCGCCCTGCTTGCACACCTGCATCCAGAAGTCCTTGAGACCCCGGCTCGCGGAACCGCGCCAGTCGACGTAGAGGCTCACCGGCGCGTTGTGGCCCTTGGTGGTCCGGATGTCCTTCGTGTGCGTGCTCCACCCGACGGCCGTGCGCGAGCGGTAATGGACCCGGAACACGGCGTATCTGCCGTCGCCCGCGCTGTCCTTGAGGCTCCCGTCGACGGTGAACCGTATCTCCCCCGACAGCTTCTGCCAGCACAGCGTGCCGCGGGCGCTCGCACCGGAAAGGGAGCTGGACGTGTGGCGGCAGGTGGGCCCGGCGAGTCCGCCGGAAGCGGCGTACGCGGGCGCGGGGATGCACACCGCCGCGATTCCCAGAGCCGCCACGATCAGACCTGCCTCTCGTCGCGTCACGTTCGTCACGTCATGCCCTCCTGCTGCGTCGGGGAACGGGTTGCGTGCTGTGGTGATCGAGACGGACGGCGCCGGCTCGTGTCATCAGCATCGGGTGCCCGCGGGCGCCTGTCGTTGGACCGCAGCGCAGTCTTCTTGACCCTGAGCGTCTAACTCTGGGCGTCTAAATCGCGCCGGCGGCGGACCGTCTGTACGCGCCGGGGGGCATGCCGTACGCCGTCTTGAAAACGCGGCTGAATGACGCGGCGTCGCGGAAACCCCACCGCGCCGCGATCCGCTCGACGCTCTGCCGCGACAGCCGGCCGTCGGCGAGATCGGCGCGGCAGCGCTCCAGTCGCTGCCGCCGGATGTGCCCGCCCACGGTGATCCCTTCCTGCTGGAAAAGGCGATGCAGGTAGCGGACAGAGATGTGGTGGGCCGCGGCGATCGACGACGGTGACAGATCCGCCCGGCCGAGATGCCGCTGCACGAACGCCTTGATCTCCCGCATGAGCACGCGCTGCCGCGTCTCCACCGGTACCACGCGGGCCCGGTCGACCACACCGGCGAGGAAGGCGGTGGCCAGTTCGATCAACGCGTCGCCGAGAAGGACGCACTGGACGGGAGACAGATCGTCCCCTTGGCAGACGAGCTCTTCCAGCATCCGGGCGAGCAGGACTCCCACACCCCGCCGCGACGGCAGCGGACGTGACGCGTGGCCGCGCAGCAGTTGTTCGGGCACCGGCAACGACCTGCGGGGCAGGTCCAACTGCACGGTACGGGCCACGCCTCCGGCTTCCAGCGCCTCGGACCGGAAGGGCCGTGAGGGATCCTGCAGCACCAGATCGCCGATCCGCAGCTCATGGCGTTCACGATCCTGCTCGATCCAGAGCGACCCGCCGCAGATGAGCGTGAGCGTCCACACCTCCGGGTCGGAACGCCGGATGAGCCGCTGCGTACGGACCGCTCTCATGCAGTCGAACTCCGGCACCGCCACCGTCACCCGCCCGAGTTCCAGCACTTTCACCGCTGCCCGGTAATCGTCGGCGTGGTCACTGCTGAGCAGCGTGGGGTACATCTGCCGCGCGGTCAGCTCGCACCACCACGGGAACCGCTCCGCGGTGGGCAAATCCTCACTGCGCAACTCGATCAACGCCGCGTGATCCTCATCGGGCGCGTCGTGGGGCGGAGTTCACACAGGCAGGATCGGCGTCCCCACGCTGCCAGTCAACAAATGTCGCGAAATCCGTCAGAACGAGCTCGCGCCGGCGACGGCGTCGCCGCTCTCGTGCTCTCTTAACGCGGCGCCGAGCCGGCCGCGCAACCACGTGGTCGCCTCGCTCGCGGGCATGGGCTTGGCCAGCCACCATCCCTGGCCCGCGTGGCAGCCCATCTCGCGCAGCAGCGCCGCGACCTCCGGTGACTCGACCCCCTCGGCCACCGACCTCAGCCCGAGAGACCGCACGAGGTCGATGATCGAGCGGACGATCCGCTCGTCGTCCGCGGACTCCCCGAGCCGCCGTATGAACGACGCGTCGATCTTCACCTCGGAGACCGGGAGCCGCTGAAGACGGACCAGGGAGGAGTAGCCGGTGCCGAAGTCGTCCAGTGCGAGCTGGATGCCGAGCCCGGCGAGCGTGCGGATCGTTTCGGCGCTGTAGGCCTGGTCGGTCATCAGAATGCGCTCGGTGACCTCCAGCCGGATGGCCTCGGGAGGCAGGTCCAGCTTCTCCAGGCCGGACTCCAGTTGCTCGGGCAGGCTCGAATCCAGCAGGTCGCGGGCCGACACGTTGACCGAGACCGGCACGTCGACGCCCGAGTGCCACCACCGGGCCGCCTGCCGCAACGCGTGACCGATGACGTGCTGGGTGAGCTCGCGCATCAGGTAGGACTGCTCGGCCAGCGGGATGAACTCGGCGGGCGAGATCGGCCCGCGCACCGGGTGCCACCAGCGCAGCAGCGCCTCGACGCTCTCGACCCTGCCGTCCTCCAGGCTCACCTTGGGCTGATAGTGGAGCTCCAGCTCGTCGGCGTCGATCGCCCGGCGCAGGTCGCCGAGCAGGCTCAACCGCTCCGGCGAGTTGCGGTCCTTGCCCGGCAGGTAGAACTCGACACCGGTGCGGCTCTCCTTCGCCAGATACATCGCCACGTCGGAACGCTGCATGAGCAGCTCGAAGTCCGGCGCGTGGTCGGGATAGAGCGCGATGCCGATCGACGCGTCGAGGTCGAAGGTCATGCCCTCGAGGCGTACCGGCTCGGTCAGCGCGACCCGCAACCGTGAGGCGACCTCCTTGGCCGCGTGGGCGTCCCTGATCGACGGGAGCAGCACCGCGAACTCGTCACCGCCGAGGCGGGCCACCACGTCGCCTGGCCGCACGCTGTGGGTGAGCCGGTGGGCCACGATCTGCAGCAGCCGGTCGCCGACCGGATGGCCGAGCGTGTCGTTGACCTCCTTGAAACGGTCGAGGTCGAGCAGCAGCAGGCCCACCCGCTCGTGCGCCCGCGCCTCGGCCAGCGCCTCCTCGGTGCGCAGAATGAGCATCTTGCGGTTGGGCAGACCGGTGAGCCCGTCGTGGGTCGCCTGGTGGTCCCGGCGCAGCGAGAGCGTCGCGGTGAAGTAGACCGCGGTCAGCGGCGCGACGAACAGGGGGACCAGGGCCGTGGAGTGCGCCATCACGACCACGACCAGCGGCGCGAGCCCGAGCAGCGCCCCGTAGACGAGGGCCTGCGGGCCGATGGACGCCTTCATCACCCGGGTCAGCGGCCGGCGCTCGTGCAGCGCCACCGCCTGGCAGACCAGGATGGCGCGGACCGCGAAGTACGCCGCCGCGGCCACCACCAGGGCGGGGATGTCCCGGCCGTCGGGCATCCAGGGGGTCGCGGGCGCCGGATGCGCGCCGAACGCGGCGAAGGCGGCCGCCGCCGCCGTGCAGGCCAGGGTCACCTGGGCGAGGTTGAACAGCACCCGGTGCCAGGCCCTGCGGCGCACCAGGCCGCTGACCACCACGGCGACCGCCTGCATCAGCGCCGCCGTCGGCAGGCCCTGGTAGATCAGCACGGCGAAGGCGAACATCGTGGAAGTCGGCGTGCCCCCGACCAGCGTCGAGGAGCTGAACATGACCGGGCGCAGCTCCCCCAGCACCACCAGGACGGTCAGCATCCAGAACAACGGAGTGCGGGCCACCTCGCCCAGCTCGCCGAAGCCGAGCCGCACCTGCGCGATCACCAGTGCGGTGACGCCGACGGCGGTGACCACGGTGAGGTAGGCCCACAGCGGCGAGCCGGGGCGCGGTCCGGTGTCCCGGGTGTCGACGGGCGTGGATATCTCGCCCAGGTCGACGGCGGGCAGAAGGACGCGTGGCACCCCGGTGAGCGGCGTGAGACCGCGTGAAAGCGTCATCGGTAAGAAACCCCCCAAGAGGTCACTATGGGAGGGTACGACCTCTGGGCCACTTCGCGAAACCGCTTGGGCACACTGCGTCACCATGATTTCTGGAGATATCACGGTCTGCCCGAGCTTGGGGTGAAAGTTTCAACTGCTCCACGAGTCCGTTCCCCCGCCCGCCTGCGGCTTTTAGGTTGGCCGTCCAAACAAAACCCGAGCGGCCCTTCTTGGACACGCCGTCGGCTCCCTACCATCCGAGATACCTGTGGGAGCGCTCCCACATTACCGGACGGAGTATTCCATGTCTCGCAGATTGACGGCGGCTGTGCTCACAGCGGTCGCCACGGCCGCGGTGGGGGCGTCCGTGCTCTCCTCCTCCGCCGCGCAGGCCGCCGACTCCGCCTTCTACGTGGACCCCACGACCAACGCGGCCAAGTGGGTGGCCGCCAACCCCGGCGACAGCAAAGCCCAGGTGATCAGGGACCGCATCGCCGCCGTCCCACAGGGCCGCTGGTTCGCCAGCTACAACCCCTCGGCCGTACGCAGCCAGGTCGACGCCTACGTCGGCGCGGCCGCGTCGGCGGGCAAGATCCCGATCATGGTCGTGTACGAGATGCCGAACCGCGACTGCGGCGGCGCGAGCGCGGGCGGTGCTCCCGACCACGCCTCCTACCGCGCCTGGATCGACCAGGTCGCCGCGGGCCTCGGCGGGCGGCCCGCCTACATCATCCTGGAGCCCGACGCCCTGGCGATCATGCCGAACTGCATGAACTCCTCGCAGCAGGCCGAGGTCCAGGCCTCCATGGCGTACGCCGGGAAGAAGTTCAAGGCCACCTCCCCGAACGTCAAGGTCTTCTTCGACGCCGGCAACGACGCCTGGGTGGGCGCCTCCGACATGGCCAACCGCCTGCGGGGCGCCGACATCGCCAACAGCGCGGACGGCATCTCGCTCAACGTCTCCAACTACCGGTTCACCTCCGGCGCGGTCTCCTACGCCAAGAACGTCATCGCGGCCACCGGTGTGTCCTGGCTGAAGGCCGTGATCGACACCAGCCGCAACGGCAACGGCCCGGTCGGCACCGAGTGGTGCGACCCGGCCGGCCGCGCCACGGGCGCCTGGAGCACCACCAACACCGGCGACTCGGCGATCGCCGCGTACCTGTGGGTCAAGCCTCCGGGCGAGTCCGACGGCTGCATCGCCCCCGCCGGCCAGTTCGTGCCGCAGCGGGCCTACGACCTGGCGATCGCGGCCCCGTACACCCCGCCGCCGGTGTCCCCGTCGCCCTCGCCGTCGCCCTCGCCGTCGCCGTCGCCGTCGCCGTCTCCCTCGCCCTCGGCACCTCAGTCCCCGTCGCCCTCGCCGTCCCCGTCGGCCTCGCCGACGTTCACCGGAGACCGCGGCTGTACGGCGGTCTACAAGGTCGTCAACTCGTGGGGCGGCGGCTTCCAGGGCGAGGTGACGGTGACCAGCGCGGGCTCCTCGGCGATCAGCAACTGGACCGTGAAGTGGACGATGCCCGGCGGGCAGTCCATCACCCAGGCGTGGAACGCCAACCTCACCGGCAGCAGCAGCGTCACGGCCACGAACCTGAACTGGAACGGCAACCTCGCCCCCGGCGCGAGCACCACGTTCGGCTTCCTCGGCAGCTCCAGCGGGACCCCCTCCACCCCGTCCCCGCTCGTCTGCACCGTCTCCTGACCCCCGCATAGTCCAGGCGTGCCGTACGGGCCTCCCCACCCGTACGGCACGCCTGTCCCGTATCCGGGGACCTGCCGGACATGCCTGCCGTACAGTCGGTTCATGATCTCGTGGCGGGACTGGGCCGGACGCGGCTTGGCCGGCGGGGCCGTGATCGTCCTGCTTCTCGCCGGGTCCGCCTCCTATCCCGTCGAGATGCCGGACGCGCGGTTTCTGAAGGCGGACGGCTGCCCCACCGCGGTGATGGAGGTGCGGGGAACCGCCGACAGGCCGGGGCCGCTGGTGCCCGCCGAGGACGCCGTCTCGGTGACGCTGTGCGAGTTGATCACGCCGCCGAGGGAGGGCCCCGGGCCGCTGCCGTCGCCACGGCCCGGACAGGACCGCACCCTCGCCACTCATGTCGCCGAGATGATCGCCGTGCTCAACGCGTTGCCGGCACGAGACGAGGTGGAGGCGGCGGCGCGGGCCGAGATGGCGGCCGAGGGCCACGCGCCGCCCGGGGACCTGCACATCGGCGAGGTCTGTACGGACATCGGGTATCGCACCCAGTTGTCGTTCGCGGTGCGCTACCGCGATCGGCCATCCGCGCTGCTCCTGCTCGATCGCAACTGCGGAGTGGTCCACCACGCGGGCCGGACCCGCTTTCTGCGCGGGGAGCCGGTCGACCGTTTCCTCTTCCTCTATCGGGAACAGATCGCGAGGGACCCGACGGCGGTCCCGCCGCCGAGATGCCCGGCCAAGGTGGCGGTTGCGGAGGTCGACAACCGGCCTGACCTGGAGTTTCCCGAGGACGGCATGGCCCGCAACCGAGGCCGCGAGGACGGGTTCCTGCCCAGCCCGCTCGCCGCGGTCACCGCCTGCCGCTACCGGGCGGACGGAGACGACCTGCGGCTGCGCTCTCACCGGGTCCTGCGAGACGATCTCGAACCCGTCCGGGAACTCCTCAACACCGCGGCCACCGTTCAGAGCGTGGCCGACGGCCAAGGAGTCACCACCTACTACGTCAACGGGGTGGGCTGCGGCAGGCCTGACCGGACACGGGCCGCGACGCCGATCACCCGGCTCGACGTCGTGTGGGCGGCCGACACGACCGGAGCCGTCGCCGAGATGCGGATCTGGCGTGCCCCCTGCCGGGCCGTGTTCAGCGGCACCGCCGCCGGGCTGAGGGCCGAGCCCGCTCTGCTCAGCCGGCTCGACTCCTGGCTGAGCCGCTGACGCCTCCGCCAACGAGGATCGCATTACCTACGCGGCCGAGGATTGACAACGGTACGCATTCATTCATGTACAATGAGTGAACTCATGCACTCATTCCCCCGGCAGGCGAGCAGAGCATACCGGGGCATGTCTCCGTGGCACCGGTGGACGGCGAGCGGTTATGGACCGACGATGACACGGACAGGTTCGACGCCTGCTTCGAGTCGGCAAACTGGAAGGAAGGCATCCTATGAGCGACCTGATCAGGCTGGGGATCGGAGAGCGTCCCTGGCTTCCTACGCCCAGCTCCGAGACGGTTGAGGTCTTCGACCGCTACAACATGCCCACGGCCGGCTTGATCAAGCAGGATGACAGGCTCTTCGTGTTCGACTGCGTCGAGGGACACCTGATGGAAGGCAACGTATGGGTGTATGCACATGTTGACGCGGCCGAGGCGCGGACAATCCAGGAAGCCGAGGGCGACGACTTCACTCGCCTGTTCGATCGAGCTTTCACCGGCAAGCGCCTCATGGCAGCCCTCGCCATCAACGCCCGGCTGCGGTCAGGCACCCCCGTCGAGGACGAGGCGGTCAAGCGCCTGGGGCTGCTGAAAGCAGTGTTCGACCAGCTCACGACCGGCCTCGACATCGCGAGCGAAACCAAGAACGCCATGGCACAGTTGGTCAACTGCTGACGCCGCCCGCGGCGACCCGATCACACAGGCCGGGCGTGTTGGCGATGGACAACGCCATCCGGATAGCGGTGAGCGGTATCCGCGCCTTCCACCGCCCGCCGAGTGCCGGGTCCCGATGCCAAGCTCGCACGAGGGTCGGGTCAACGCGAGCCTGACCGGCCTCCGGCCGACACAGGTACCGCAGCGCCGGAGACCCGGACCGTGATGTCCCCGTCTCGCAGTTCCACCCGCAGCAGACCGGGCCGCCCCATGTCGACCCCCTGGTGCAGGGTCAGCCTCGCAGCGGGGCCGGCCTCGCCGAGGTCCCGCAAATACGCCCCGAAAGCGGCCGCGGCGGCCCCGGTGGCCGGATCCTCCACGACTCCGCCCACGGGGAACGGATCACGCACCTGGAAGGTGTCCGCCGACTCCCGCCACACCAGTTGCAGGGTGATGAGATCCCGATCGGTCATGTACCGCGCCAGCCCTGAGAAGTCGTAGTCCAGATCGGCCAGGCGCTCACGTGTGGCAGCGGCAAGGACCAGGTGGCGCGATCCCGCGAAGGCGATCCGCGGGGGCTGTGCGGGATCGAGCTCGTCGATCCGCCACTTCAGCGCGTCGAGCGCCTGCGCCACATCGAGCTCGCCGACCGGCTCGACGTACGGCTCCACGCTGGTCAGCGTCGCCCACAGCACGCCGCCGTCATCCGCCACCACCTCGACTGGTACGGTTCCGGCCCGCGTCTCGAAAACCAGGCCACCCGGGCCGATCCGTTCGGCGAGCGCGACCGCCGCCGCCACCGTGGCATGCCCGCAGAACGGCACCTCCATCTTCGGGCTGAAATAACGGACGGCGAACGTCCGGCCCGTCCCGGCGAGCTGCGCCGGAGCCTCCCTGAGGAAGGCTGTCTCCGAATGTCCCACTTCGGCGGCGATGGCGAGCATGGTCGCCTCATCCAGCCCGGCGGCGTCGAGCACCACCCCGGCCATGTTGCCGCCAGCGGGATCGGTGGTGAAGGCCGCGTAATGCAGAACTTCGGGTATCGGATCAGCAGAAGTCGACTGTTCGGAAGAACAGAAGAGCACATGCTCCTGTTCCCGAGGCGCGAGGCTCCGTCACGAGCGTTCAGGCGGTGAACGGTCCGCGCTTCCGTTCCCGACCCTCTCCACAATGTAAGATCGCATCTACGTTATATTGCATCTACGTATGAGCGAGCCGACTAATGGAGTTCAAGGGCAGAGCCGCAGATCTTGAGCTACTCGGCGGGCAGTTGCGGCAGGTGGCAGAGGGATCGGGCGGCACTCGCGGGCGCGCCATGATCATGACCGGCCGACGCCGGGTGGGGAAGTCGCGACTGGTTCAGGAGTTCTGCGACCGCGCCGGCGTGCCGTACGTGGTCTTCCAGGCCACCAGGGGCCGTAACCCGGTGGCCGAGCGCGCCGACTTCGTCGACATGCTCGGGCAGTCCGCACTGCCGGGTGCAGAGTTGATCGCCGGTGTGCGGGCCGGAGACTGGAACCAGGCACTACGCGCCCTGGCCGTGGCTGTGCCCGACCAGACTCCGAGCATCGCGGTCATCGACGAGGTGCCGTGGCTGGTGGAGCAGGACCGCGAGTTCGAAGGGGCGTTGCAGACGGTCTGGGATCGGCACTTGTCCGCCAAGCCGGTGCTGCTCATCCTGGTCGGCAGTGACCTGTCGGTGATGGAGGCGCTGCAGTCCTATGGCCGTCCCTTCTTCGGCCGCGCCGCGAAGATGACCGTCCAGCCTCTCCACCCGGCGGATGTGGCCGTCATGACCGGACTGGGCGCCGCTGACGCGATCGACGCCTTCCTGATCACCGGCGGGTTCCCAGAGGTGGCCCAAGCCTGGCAGCCGGGCATGAACCGCGTCGACTACCTACGGGAGTCGCTGGCCAATCCACTGTCAGCGCTGCTGATGGCCGGCGAGCTGTCGTTGCTGGGGGAATTTCCCGAGACCTCCCACTCTCGTGCGGTTCTGTCGGCAGTCGGGAGCGGTGAGCGCACGTTCACCGCCATCGCCACCGAGGCGGGTGGTGCCGCTCCCCTGGCCTCCGGCACGCTTTCCCCGCTGCTGTCCACCCTGATCGGCAAGCGGGTGCTGGCCGTCGACAGCCCGCTGTCGACCAAGCCGGACACGAAGAACAAGCGCTATCGCATCGCCGACTCGTATCTGCGATTCTGGCTGGCCTTCCTCGACCGTGGCATTCCGCTGGTCGAGCGCGGCCAGGGGGAACGCGTCCTGGCCGCCATCGAACGCTCCTGGACCTCCTGGCGGGGCCACGCCGTCGAACCCGTCGTCCGCGAGGCACTGCTACGGCTGTTGCCCGACGACCGGTGGCCCGAGACAGAGGCCGTCGGCGGATGGTGGAACCGCCAGAACAACCCCGAGATCGACCTTGTGGGTGCGGACCGCGAGCCGGTGGCGCGGCGCGTCCACTTCCTCGGATCGATCAAGTGGCTGGAGAACGCGTCGTTCGGACGACATGAGTACGAGAGCCTGGTGCGCGGCATGCTCGCCGTCCCGGGCACCGAGCCCACGACTCCGCTGGTAGCCGTTTCCCGCTCCGGTGTCGATGACGCCCTGCCGCTGGCCGCGCACTGGGGCCCCGAAGACCTGCTGGCCGCCTGGCAGTGACGGCGTCGGGGTGACCAGCGGCGTTGACGGCCGGACTCGCTGATCCGCCCCAGAGCCGTCACGTGTGAGGAGGCGGAAGGGAGGCCCCGGCTGCGTCCGCTGGACCGCCGCCTCAGCTCGGGCGCCGGCAGTTGTCAGGGTGCGGGTCACTCCTCGGGGGTGACGGCGACGGCGCGGGCGGCGTCGGGGCCCTTGTCGAGGAGGACGCGGAAACCTGCCTCGTCGAGGATTGGAACGCCGGCCTTGACCGCCTTGTCGTACTTCGAACCGGGGTTGTCTCCCACCACCAGGAAGCTCGTCTTCTTGGACACCGACGAGGTCACCTTGCCGCCTCTGGCGCCGATGGCCTCGCTCGCCTCGTCGCGGCTGAAGTCGGCCAGCGTCCCGGTGACGACGAAGGTCAGGCCCTCCAGCGGGCGCGGCCCCTCGTCCTCGGGCGACTCGTCGGCCATGCGGACGCCGGCGGCCCGCCACTTCTCGATGATCTCCTGGTGCCAGTCGACCGCGAACCACTCCTTGATGGTCGCGGCGACCCGCGGGCCGATGCCCTCCACGGCCGCGAGCTCCTCCTCGGACGCCCTGGCGATGGCGTCGATCGAGCGGAACTCCGCGGCGAGCGCGCGGGCCGTGGGCGGCCCGATGTGCCGGATCGTCAGCGCCACCAGCACCCGCCACAGCGGCTGGTCCTTCTTCTTCTTGAGCTGATCGAGGATCAGCTCGGCGTTCGCGCTGGGTTCGCCGGAGATGTTGGCGAAGAAGGAGACCACCTTCGGCTCGCCGGTCTTCGGATCGGTCTTCGGCAGGCCGCTGTCCGGGTCGCGGACCACGGACTTGATCGGCAGCAGCTTCTCGATGGTCAGGTCGAACAGATCGGCTTCCGTGCGGACCGGCGGCTCCTGCGGCGGCAGCGGCTGGGTCAGCGCGGTCGCCGCGACGTAGCCGAGCCCGTCGATGTCGAACGCGTTGCGCCCGGCCGCGAAGTAGATCCGCTCACGCAGTTGCGCGGGGCAGGAACGGGCGTTCGGGCAGCGCAGGTCGGCGTCGCCCGCACGCTCGTAGGCCAGCTCGGTGCCGCACTCGGGGCAGTGCGTGGGCATCACGAACTCCCGCTCGGTGCCGTCCCTCAGGTCCACGACGGGCCCGACGATCTCGGGGATGACGTCTCCGGCCTTGCGCAGCACGACGGTGTCGCCGATGAGCACGCCCTTGCGCGCCACTTCGGAGGCGTTGTGCAGCGTCGCGCGCTCCACGGTGGACCCCGCCACCACCACCGGTTTCATCACGCCGAACGGCGTGACCCGGCCCGTCCTGCCCACGCCGACCTGGATGTCGAGCAAGCGGGTGTTGACCTCCTGCGGCGGATACTTGAACGCGATCGCCCAGCGTGGCGCCCGGCTCGTGGACCCGAGCTGCCGCTGGACGGGGACCCGGTCGACCTTCACAACCACGCCGTCGATCTCGTACTCCGGATCGTGGCGGTGGTCGTTGTAGTACTCGACGAACTCGCACACCTCGTCGAGCGATGCCACGACCTTGTAGCGGTCGCTCACCGGCAGGCCGAACGACGCGAGCCGCTCGTACATCTCCGACTGGGTGGCGGGCGGCGTGGTCCCCTCCCACTTGCCGACGCCATGGACGATCATCCGCAGCGGCCGCTGCGCGGTGATGCGCGGGTCCTTCATCCGCAGGGAACCGGCCGCCGAGTTGCGCGGATTCGCGAACGGTGCCTTGCCCGCGTCCATGAGCTGCTCGTTCAGCTGCTCGAAGCCCTTCACGGGCAGGAAGACCTCGCCACGCACCTCGATCAGGTCGGGCACGTCGCTCCCGGTGAGACGCTGCGGCACGTCGCGCAGGGTCCGGACGTTGGGCGTGACGTCCTCACCCGTACGGCCGTTGCCGCGGGTGGCCCCCCGCACCAGGCGGCCCTTCTCGTAGACGAGCGCGACGGCGAGCCCGTCGATCTTGAGCTCGCACAGATAGGGGCCGGGGTCGGCCTCGATCAGCCGCTGCGCCCGCGCCTGCCAGGCGGCCAGGTCTTCCTCGCTGAACGCGTTGTCGAGGCTCTCCATCCGCTGCAGGTGCTCGACCTCGGGAAACTCCGCGGAGATGGGTGCGCCGACCCTCTGGGTCGGCGAGTCGGGCGTCCTCAGGTCGGGATACCGCTCCTCCAGCGCGCGGATCTCCCGCATCCAGCCGTCGTACTCGGCGTCGCTCACCGTGGGAGAGTCGAGCACGTAGTAGCGCCAGTTGGCGTCCTCGAGCAGCTCGCTGAGCTCGGCGTGCCGCTCCCGCGCCTCGGACGGCGCGCCCTGCGCTGTCCCGGGAGCGGCTGTTCCGGGAGTGGCTGTTTCGGCAACGGCTCCCCCGGCGTCGCCCATGACGCTCTCGACCTCGCTCGCGGCCTCCGCGTGCCCGTTCGCGTCAAGCGCGGGTTCGGTGCCGTCGGATTCGGTGCCGTCGATCTCGGTGCCGTCGAGCCCGTCGGTAACGTCAGCCCTGTCGGTCACAGCGCCCATCTCCCCTCGTCAGACACCCAGGGCAACCGTATCTCCGCCGACCGACAGTTCGCGAAGGACGGGGGCGGGAGCCGCGCCGAGGACGTGGGCGACTCCCGCCGGACCGCTCGGCGAGAAGGCCGCTCCAGACCGCGCGGCCCCTCGCCTCAGGAGCGATCGAGAATTACGGTAGACCGCTTGCGGCCCACTTTCATTCCTTTTTGTCCGGGTGTACTCGGGCCGGTCGCCGTGGATGGAGAGAGACCGGCCCGAGAGCTCAGCCGCCCTGCGTCCAGACCTGTTCCCAGCGTGAGCACTTCCCGGTTATCCGAGTCGCGCTGCCCCGGCAGACCATGGCCTTGGCGAGCAGCATGTACCCGGCCTTCACGGTGAAGGTCCGCGGGGTGGACTGTGAGCAGTTGCGGTAGGTCGCGGTGCGGTACTTCCCGCGGTCGGTCAACCACTTGACCTTCACCCAGGAGCAGGTCCTGGCGCCGCCCGCGTCATAGAGGTCGCCGACGATGCGCAGGCCCGAGGAACTCGAGCGGACGTGCCCGTTCGCCCAGCCCTTGGTGTCCGACGACGCCGTCGGCCCCCACTTCCAGGTCTCCGCCGCCGACACGGCCGACGCCGCGGTCGAGGCCGAGGCCGCCGAGGCCGCCGCGGGAGCCGCGACGAGACCGGTCGCCAGAGCGGCGGACAGCCCGGCGGCGGCGAGAGGGAGCAGAAGGCGCGCAGCGCTTCGCATGGGTCTTTCTCCTGAACGTCTGAACTTCCAGCACGTCAAGAGATACGTGACAAGGCTTGTGAATCACTTGGGGATGAGCTGGGAGGCCGCTTGGATGTCGCGCGGCGACCCATTCGCCGCCGCGCGACCGCCTCTCGGCGGCGGAGCACGACGGCCCCGCACGCCGGGAGTCCCACGCACGCCCGCCTCTCGGCCGCGGAGCACGACGGCCCCGCGCGCCCGGGGGTCCCACGCCCGCCGATCACTCCCCCGGATCTTCGCGCAGCACCCGGGCCGCCTCCCGGCACCGGGCCAGCGCCGCCCTGGCGTACGCCGGAGAGGCCCCGGCCAGGCCGCACGCGGGGGTGAGCACGACCTGCTCGGCCAGCCGGGCCGGCGCGAACCCGAGCCGCCGCCACAGCTCCACCGCCGGCCTGGCCACCACCCCGACATCGGCGAGCCGGGAGTCGACGCCCGGCACGACGCCGAGGAACAGCGCGAGCCCCTTCTCGATCGTCTCCCCGATGGCGTCCTCGTCACGGCGGCGCAGCAGCGCCGCGTCCACCGAGACGCCCCGCGCCCCCGCCGTACGGATCACCTCGTACGGCACGCCCGGCGCGCAGCAGTGGACGACCGGGAACGCGGGCGCGAGCGCGGACAGCACGGTCTTCAGCCGTTCGGCCGCGATCGGGGACTCCACGGCGGGCAGCCGCCCGAAGCCGGACGCGGTCGGCACCGTGCCCGCGAGCACCCCGGGCAGCCCCGGCTCGTCGATCTGGACGACGAGCTCGGCTCCCGGCACCCGCCGCCGGACCTCCGCCACGTGCTGCGCCAGCCCCTCGGCCAGCGACTCGGTCAGGTCGCGTACGGCTCCCGCGTCGGCGAGCACCTTGTCGCCGTGCCTGAGCTCGATCGCCCCGGCGAGCGTCCACGGGCCGCACGCCTGGATTTTGAACGGTCCTTCGTAGCCCTGGGCGACCTCCTCCAGGCCGTCGAGGTCGCGGATGAGATGGTCCCTGGCCCGCTTGAAGTCCCGCCCGGGCCGGTCGGAGAGCCGCCAGCCGGACGGCTGCACCTCCACGGGCAGCTCGACCAGCAGGGACGCCGTACGGCCGATCATGTCGGCGCCCACGCCCCGGCCGGGCAGCTCGGGCAGGTAGGGCATGGGCAGTTCGCCGAAGGCCGTCCTGACCGCCTCCAGATGGTCCTCGCCCGGATAGGACCCCACCCCGGTTGCCGTGGCCTCGCTCCACGGATACTCACTCACGGTGACTAGCTTAAGGACTATGAAACTCACCAAACTCGGTCACGCGTGCTGGCGGCTGGAGAAGGACGGCCGGACCCTCGTCATCGACCCCGGCGCGTTCAGCGGCGAAGGGCTCCTCGACGGCGCGGACGCCGTGCTGATCACGCACGAGCACTTCGACCATGTGGACACGAACCTGCTCAGGAACGCGAGCCCCGACCTGGAGGTGTACACCTGCCGGGCCGTCGCCGACCAGCTCGGTCAGATCCCGGCGAAGGTCCAGGTCGTCACCCATGGGGACGCCTTCGACACGGCGGGCTTCCGCGTGCGGGCGGTCGGCGAGTGGCACGCGCTCAACCTGCCCGACGTCCCGCCCGTGCAGAACGTCGGCTTCTTCGTGGACGACGAGGTGTTCTACCCCGGTGACGCCTTCACGCCGCCCGGTCGCGACGTGCCCACGCTGCTCGTGCCGACCAACGCGCCGTGGCTCAAGGGAGCAGAGATGATCATGTACCTGCGCTACGTCCGGCCCGCGCGTGCCTACTCGACCCACGACGGGCTGGTCAACGACATCGGCGCGACGCTGATCGACAACTGGCTCGACATGGAGGCCGGCAAGCAGAAGGCCGACTTCCGCCGCGTCCCTGTCGGGGAGTCGGTCGAGATCTGACCGTCGAGATCTGACCTCAGACGGCCGAGGCGATCGTGGCGGAACCGATGACGACGTCGCCGTCGTACAGGACGGCGCCCTGGCCCGCCGCGACGCCGGTCGCCGGGCGGTCGAGCTCGATGTGCAGCTCGCCGCCGGACAGCTGGGCGCGGCAGCCGTACACCTCGCCGTGCGCCCGCAACTGCACGGTGCACGTGATCGGCTCGTACGGCTCCGGCAGCGGCCCGTTCCACACCGGCCGCTCCCCGGCGATGCTCCGGACCTCCAGGGAGGTGCGGGGGCCGATCGTGACCGTGTTGGACACCGGCTCGATCGACAGGACGTAACGCGGCCTGCCGTCGGGGGCCGGCCGGTCGATGTGCAGGCCCTTGCGCTGCCCGACGGTGAAGCCGTACGCCCCCTGGTGGCTGCCGACCACCCGGCCGGTGAGCGCGTCGACGATCGGCCCCTCCGACGCCCCCAGCCGCTCGGCGAGGAACGCCCGGGTGTCGCCGTCGGCGATGAAGCAGATGTCGTGGCTGTCGGGCTTGTCGGCGACGGTCAGGCCGCGCCGCGCGGCCTCCTCACGCACCTGTGCCTTGGTCGAGCCACCCAGCGGGAAGATCGCGTGCGCGAGCTGCTCGCGGGTGAGCACACCCAGCACGTACGACTGGTCCTTGGCCTCGTCGACGCTGCGCCGCAGCATGCCGTCCTCCAGCCGCGCGTGGTGGCCGGTGGCGACGGCGTCGAAGCCGAGCGCGAGCGCCCGGTCGAGCACCGCCTCGAACTTGATCTTCTCGTTGCAGCGCAGGCAGGGGTTGGGCGTGCGCCCGGCGGCGTACTCGCTGACGAAGTCCTCGACCACGTCGCGGTGGAACCGTTCGGCCATGTCCCACACGTAGAAGGGGATGCCGATGACGTCGGCGGCCCTGCGGGCGTCGCGGGCGTCCTCCAGCGTGCAGCACCCGCGCGCGCCGGTGCGGTAGGACTGCGGATTGGACGACAGCGCCAGATGGACGCCGGTCACGTCGTGCCCCGCCTCGGCGATCCGGGCGGCGGCCACCGCGGAGTCGACCCCGCCCGACATGGCGGCGAGGACGCGGAGCTTCGGTGTGGGACCCATAACAGTTCGAGGTTACCCCCGAGCGGTGTCCCCGCGATCCGCCCGGCCGCGCCGTACCCGCCACACCCGCCCGGCGCCGCACCCGCCACACCCGCCCGGCGCCGTACCCGCCGCACCCGCCCGGCGCCGCACCCGCCCGCGGACGCCGCCGCGCCCAGCCCTCGGGCCGCCCGGTCGCGCCGCGTTGGCATCGGGGCGGGCGTACTGGGAGGATGCGGGGTCATGCGACTGTTCGGGCGCAAGAGCGAGTCCGCCGACCCCGCCGAGGCCATCGCGGCATTCTGGACCTGGTGGGACCAGGCACGTCCCCAGATCGACGCGCACGTCGAGGCGGAGGACCCCGAGGCCCTGTTCGAGCTGATCGGCCCCGCCGTCACCGCGCTGCATCCGTCCCTCGTCTGGGAGATCGCTCCCGGCCGCATGGCCGTGAACGCCCTGGTCGTCACCGCGTCGAACGACCCGGAGCTGCGGCCGTTCGCCCACCGGTGGGCCCTGGCCGCGCCGCCGGCGGACGCGATGTGGGAGTTCCATCCGTCACGGCAGGCGAACTCGCAGGCCGCCGACCTCACGGTCGACGTCGGCGGGCGGGAGTTCGGGCTCGACCGGCTGGTGGTGGCGCTGCGGGTGCCGCCGGGCACGCCGCGCGTGGACGTCACCGCCTTCCACCCGATCTTCCCGGACGTCGACGACGACACCCGCATGGAGGCGGCCCTCATCGCGCTCGACTGGCTGCTGGGCGAGGACGAGGTGGCCCGGTGGGTCGGCGAGATCACGGCCGCGGAGTTCGAGCCGATCGACGCCCTCCCCGCGATTCATCTGCCCGCCGTCGTCGCCGACGTGGCGGAGGGCTTCAAAGAGGAGCAGTGGGCGCTCCTCGAAGGCCACACCGCCACCGGCAGCCGGCTGGCCGCCGCCGCCCGCTACCCCCTCAGGCCGGTGGACTTCCCGCTGTTCGACCAGCACATCGCCGTCACCCTGCCGTACGGGGAGGCCAGCGGCGACGGGCTGCCGAGCGGAGCCTCCCTCGAGGCGCTGCGCGACTTCGAAGACCGGCTGACGGAACGGCTGGCCGCGCTTGGCTCGGCCGTGCTGACCGCTCACATCAGCGCCGACGGCAGCCGGGTGCTGCACGTGTACGCCGATCCCGCGGCGGCCGTCCCCCCGGTGGTCGAGGAGGTCGCCGCCGGGTGGAAGGAGGGGCCCGCCCGCGTCGACGTGACCGAGGACCCGTCCTGGAGCGCGGTGGCCCCCTTCCTGACCTGAACCGGACATTCAGCGCGTTTCACCATATTTGAGCACGGGCACGTCGCGATAGACGCGACGCGCGGGCGAGCGCCCGCGTTCCGCCCGTTCCCGCAGGCTGCGGGCCGATCCGGCGATGGGATTGGGGTCGGACATGGCTCAGCGCGCACTGGACCGGCTGCCGGACGCGATCGAGGGCGATGGCCGCCTCGACCGGGCGAGCCATCGGCTCGAACAGGGTCTGGCGTTCACGGAGAACCTTCTCGGGATCACCGGGGGCCGCGCCCGCGGCTTCCTGCACGGCGTCTGGCTGGGGCACCCCCTCCACCCGGTGTTCACCGACCTCCCGATCGGCTCATGGACGACGGCGCTGGTCCTGGACCTCACCGGGCAGAGGCGCGCGGCGCGCGCGGCCGTGGGAGTCGGCCTCGCCGGAGCGCTGGCGGCGGCCGTGACGGGCCTGCACGACTGGCAGCACACGCACGACAACGCCCGGCGCGTCGGGCTGGTCCACGGCACGCTCAACACGCTCGCCTTCGCCGTGTACGGCTGGTCGTGGTGGCAGCGGGGCCGGGGACACCATCTGCGCGGACGGCTCGCCGCCCTGGCCGGCTATCCCGTGATCATGGTCAGCGGTTTCCTCGGCGGCACACTCGTCTACCGCCACCGCATCGGAGTCGACCACACGGACCGGCGGCTCGAACCACGCCACTTCACCCGGGTGATGGCCGAGCACGACCTGGCCGAAAAGAGCCCGCACCGGGCGCGGGCGGGCGACGTGGAAATCGTCCTGGTCCGCGCGGACGGCCGCATCCACGCCCTGGAGAACGCGTGCCCGCACCTGCGCGGACCGCTGTCTCAGGGCTGGCTCCGGGACGGCGCCCTCACCTGCCCCTGGCACGGCTCCCGGTTCGAGCTGTCCAGCGGGCAGAGCCTGAACGGCCCGGCCTCCGCACCCGTGCCGTGCTTCCAGACCCGGGTGCGCGACGGGTGGATCGAGGTGCGCCGCGCGCCGGTCGCGGTCACCGCGCCTCCCGGGAGCGCGCTGGTCCACCAGCAGGAGGTGCGGCCGTGAGGAGGAGGCAGCAGGTGCTCACGGAGGCGCCGCAGGCGCACGCCCGGCAGGAGCGGAAGACGGCGACGCGGGTGCTCGTGGAGCACCACGAGGTGCTGCGCGCGATCTTGCGGCGCCTGCTTGAGACGCCGCGATCCCAGCCCGGCCTGCGGCGCGCGCTCGCCGACGAGCTGTTCGACGAGCTGTGGATGCACGAGCGGATCGAGGAGGCGATCTTCTATCCCGCCATGCGCCACGTCACCCCTGCTCTCTCGGCGGCCTGGTCGGAGCATCGCCAGCTCAGCGACCAGCTCGTGGCGCTGACGCGCGCCGCCCCGCGGACCGAGCGGTTCGACCGGGAGCTGAGGGCGATGCACGACGCGCTGGAGTCGCACGCCCACCTGGACGAGGAGCGGCAGTTGTTCCCGGAAATCGAGCGCTTCGCCGACGAGGAGCTGCTCGTCGAGCTGGGCGACCGGCTCCAGGCCCGGCTGGAGCGGCTGCGCTCGTCACGGCTCATCCGGGCGATCCTTCGCCTCCAACGGGCACTGCTGCGCCGTACGGCCCGATAGGCGCGCGCCAGGCCCGGCAGGCGTACGGCGATGGCGGCGCGGACGCGGCGGACGAAGTCGCCTTGATCCGTCTCCTGCGCCGGTCACCGCCTGGCCAGGCGCCATAGGCATCGCCTATGGCCTCCGCTGACATTTCGTCTTTGTCTCTCGTTCTTTTCCGGACGTACCGTGAAACAGCTCGATGAGGCGCACACCGCGATTTCTCCGGGGATTCGCGCTCTGCGCACGCCGATTTTTCTCATGTCGAGCGGACTGACACACGCGAGGAAAGGACCGGTGGCATGACCACGTTCGAGAACGGATCGGAAACGCGAGAACTCGCGGGAAAGCGGGCCCTGGTCACGGGTGGTTCCCGCGGAATCGGAGCGGCCGTCGTGCGCCGACTCCTGGACGCGGGGGCCGAGGTGCTCACGACCGCCAGGTCGGCGACGAGCACGGTGCCGGAGGGGGCCGTCTTCGTGGAGGCCGACGTACGGACACGGGCCGGAGCGCAGGCGCTCGCCGCGGCCGCGCAGGAGGCGCTCGGCGGGGTGGACATCCTGGTCCACAACGCGGGTGGGGCGCGGCCGTACAAGGGCAGCTCGGCCATCCCCGACGAGGAGTGGCAGGACGCGCTGGACCTGAACTTCCTGGCGTCGGTGCGGCTGGACTCGCTGCTCACGCCCGGCATGCGGGAACGGCGCTCGGGGGTGATCGTGCACGTCTCCTCGGCCGCGGCCACTTCGGTGGCGCCGTTCCTGCACTACACGGCGGCGAAGGCGGCACTGGAGAACTACAGCCGGGGACTGGCCCTGGAGCTTGCCCCGTTCGGGATCCGGGTCAACACGGTGACTCCCGGCAGAGTCGCCACCCCCGGCGGCGAGGCGACGCGGGAGCAGTGGGCGCGCCTGGACACCGCACCGGACCAGGACGCGGCGCCGGACCGGAACGGCACCCCCGTGCCGCTGGGGCGCGACGGTCAGCCCGACGACATCGCCCACGCGGTGCTGTTCCTCGTGTCCGACCGGGCGAGCTGGCTGACCGGGAGCAATCTCGTCGTGGACGGCGGCGAATTCCCCAGGGGTTGAGGCAGGGGTCGACGCCGAGGGAATTCCAGCACGCCCGAAGGACTCACCGGCGTGATGTCCGGCAGATAATCGAATTGCGAGGGAAAAAGATGAGCACAGCGACAAGAATGCAGTCGTCAATCGCGGCGCGCCCGGCCGTCAGGACGCCGGCGAGAACACCGCGGAGCCGCGCCAGGACTCCTGACGCAGGAACTCGAGCAGGGCCGTCTCCGCCGGGCCCGGGCCGGGCCGGACCACGGCGATGACGGGCTGGGACACGACCGGGAACACCGGGCGGACGAGGTGCTCGTAACCGTAGGGGACCGCGGAGGCCGGGACGAGCGTCACCCCCAGTCCGTGGGCGGCCCAGCGCACGGCCGTCGCCGTCTGGGACACGCGTGCGGCCGTGGCCGGAGTCAGTTCGTTGTCCCGCAGTACGTTCAGCAGCACGCCGTCGAGCGCGCTGTCGCGGTCGAACCGCACCCACGGCTCCCCCTCCAGTTCGCGCAGCTCGACCCGGTCCGCGGCGAGCTGCGGGTGCCCGGCGCCCAGCACCACGACGAACTCCTCGTCGCCGAGGTGGTGGGCGTCGCCGGGGGACTGCTCGCACGCCGCCATGAGGGCGAGGTCCAGCACGCCGCGGCGGCACAGCCGGTCCAGCTCGGCGGAGCTCGGCTCTTCGAAGACGGTGACCTCCAGCCGCGGGAAGCGGCGGCGCAGCGCGTCCAGCGCGCCCGGCAGCTGCCGTGTGCCGAAGCCCATCTGCGCCGCGACCACCAGCTCGCCCACCAGCTCGTCGGCATGGGCCCGCGCCGTCGCCCTCGCCCGCCGCGACGCGCTCACCGCGACCTGCGCCTCCCGCAGGAACGCGCGGCCGGCCACGGTGGGCACCAGTCCGGTCGGCGTGCGGGCGAACAGTTGGACGCCCAGTTCCCGCTCCAGGCCGCGGATCTGCTGGGACACCGACGGTTGGGCGACGTGCAGCCGCTCCGCCGCCGCCGTCACCGAGCCCTCCTCGGCGACGGCCAGGGCGTATTCGAACTGACGAAGGCTCATCGGCTTCTTCCCCTCCCTGCGGGGCATCCCCGATCTCATCCGTGTAATCGCTGTAATAGCGTAAGCGAGTGCCTATCCACTCTCGCAGATCGGATTCTCGCTGCGGTGCGGGCGAGGGGCGACACGGCCAGTTCAGCCGACGGGACGCGGGGGCGGGTCTGCGACCACGCCCCGAAGGGGTAAACGGGGCGAGTTACGACAACCCGGCACGGCGGGCGCGCTCGACGACGTGCCCGATGACCTCCGCGACCCGCTCGACGTCCTCCTCCACGGAGGTGTGCCCCAGGGAGAAGCGCAGCGAGCCGCGGGCCCGTACGCCGTCCTGGCCCATCGCCAGCAGCACGTGGGACGGCTGGGCCACCCCGGCGGAGCAGGCCGAGCCGGTGGAGCACTCCACGCCCTTCGCGTCGAGGAGCATGAGGAGGGCGTCCCCCTCGCAGCCGGGGAACGAGAAGTGGGCGTTGCCGGGCAGCCGGTTCACCGGGTCGCCGTTCAGCAGCACGTCGGGCACGGCCCGCCGTACGCGCTCGATCAGGTCGTCGCGCAGCGCCGACAGCCGCTCGGCCGTGGCGGGCTGACGGGCGACGGCCGTCTCGACCGCCGCCGCGAACCCGGCGACGGCGGGTGCGTCGAGAGTGCCGGAGCGGATGTCACGTTCCTGTCCGCCGCCGTGCAGGACCGGAACCGGATCGACACCGCGGGCCAGCAGCAGCGCGCCCACGCCCACGGGGCCGCCGACCTTGTGGCCGGAGACGGTCATGGCGTCCACGCCGGAGTCGGCGAACGAGACCGGAAGCTGACCGACCGCCTGCACCGCGTCGGTGTGGAAGGGGATGCCGTACTCGTGCGCGATGGCGGCGAGCACCCGCACCGGCTGCACGGTGCCGACCTCGTTGTTGGCCCACATGACGCTCACCAGCGCGACGTCGTCCGGATCACGGGCGATGGCCTCGCGCAGCGTCTCCGGATGGACCCGGCCCCGCTCGTCCACCTCCAGCAGCTCGACCCTCGCGCCGTGGTTGTCGCCCAGCCAGTGGGCGGGGTCCAGGGCGGCGTGGTGCTCGACCGAGCTGATCAGGATCCTGGGCCGCTTACGCGCCCAGAACAGGCCCTTGATCGCGAGGTTGTCGGCCTCGGTGCCGCCGGCCGTGAACACGACCTCACTCGGGCGTGCGCCGAGCGCGCAGGCGATCGTCTCGCGCGACTCCTCGACGACCCGGCGGGCCCGGCGGCCGGCCGCGTGCAGGGACGAGGGATTGCCGACCTGCCCGAGCTGGGCGGTCATCGCCTCGATCGCCTCGGGCAGCATCGGTGTGGTCGAGGCATGGTCCAAGTACGCAGCTCCCATGACCCCTCCCTGACGCGTATTCAGCTCACCAAGCGTATCCGGGTAGACGGCGGACACCGATAACGTGTCGCAACTAAACCGTCCAGACGGTACAGTAGACGGCATGCGGAGGGACGAATTGCTGGACGCGGCCGAGGGCCTGCTTCAGGACCAGGGCGCCCAAGCCCTGACCCTGGCGGCGGTGGCCGAGCGCGCCGGTGTCAGCAAGGGCGGCCTCCTCTATCACTTCGCGACCAAGGAAGCGCTCGTCAAAGGCATGGTCGAGCGCCTGATCGCCGATTTCGACGCGCTGATCGAGGCGCAGTCGGAGAGCACCTACACCCGGGCGTACGTCGCGGCGACGTTCGAGGCCGTGGAGAGCGGCCGACTACGACGATGGGCCGTGGTCACGGGCGCGGCCGGCGATCCCGAACTGCTCGCGCCGCTGCGCGAGGCGATGGTCCGCTGGATGCGGCACGGCCTGGACGACGAGCCCGACCCCCTGGCCTCCCAGGTCGTACGGCTGGCCTGTGAGGGCGTCTGGGACGCCGCCACGCACTGTGCGGAGATCATCGACTACGCCGCGATACGCGCCAGGCTGCTCGCCCTGTTGTAGCGCCGTTGTAGCGCCCCTCCGGCAAGCCCTGTCGTAGCGCGCCTGCGGCGCGCCCCCGAACTCACACCTGGTGGTCGCCCTTCCTTCCGGCTCTGCCGTGAAAGGGCGACCTGCTGGTGTCTGCCCGCTAATCCGGGACCGGAAACCCACTTGACTCACCTGGAAAGGAAGCTGTGATGACCCGCGCTTTGAGGAAGGCCCGTCACGGGGCAGTCCTCACCTTCGTCCTGGCCGGCCTGATGTGTGGAACCTTCACCGTGCGCCTCCCGGCGCTGGCCGACCGGCTCCGCCTGCCGGAGTCGTCGGTCGGGCTCACCCTGCTCAGCTGGGGGATCGGCGCGCTGCTCACCATGCAGCTCATGCGCGTCGTCCTGGCCAGGATCGGCAGCCGTGGCGTCCTGCGCGCGGCCGCTCCCCTGTGCGCGGCGTCACTGGTCCTCGTCGCCTTCGCGCCGTCCTTCCCGGTGCTGGCCGTGGCCGCCGCGCTGTTCGGCATGGCGTTCGGCGCGGTCGACGTCGGCATGAACGCCCAGGGCTCCACCGTCGAGCGCGCGTACGGCCGGCCGATCATGAGCGGCATGCACGCGGGATGGTGCGTCGGCGCGATCTCGGCGGGCCTGCTGGGCACGGCGGCCATCGCCCTGAACCTGTCCCTCACCGCCCACATCGCGGTCGTCGCCCTGGTGTCGGTGCCGGCGGCGCTGGCCCTCAGCCGCATGCACCTGCCCGACCCCGCGCCCGAGACGGCCGGAGAGAAGCCGTCCGCCCGTTCCCGGCGCAGGATGCCCGGGGTCGTCTACCTGCTCGGCGCGGTCACCTTCGCCGCGTTCATGGTGGAGGGCGTCGTCGCCGACTGGAACGGCCTGTATCTGATCGGCACCCTGCACGCCTCCGAGGCGGTCGCCGCGCTCGGCTACCCGGTGTTCGAGGCGGGCATGCTGATCGCCCGGCTGGCCGGCGACCGGCTGCGCGGCCGCTACGGCGCGCGCGGGCTGATCACGTTCTCCGGCGCCGCCACCGCGCTCGCGTTCCTCGTGGTCATCGCCGCGCCGGTGACCGTGGCGGCCGTGGCCGGGCTGTTCTTCATCGGGCTGTCGGTGGCGACGATCTCGCCGATGGCGCTGTCGCTGGCGGGCGCCGCGACGCCCGAGCCCGGTCCCGCGATCGCGCAGGCGAGCGCGATCGGCTACGCGGGCCTGCTGCTCGGGCCCGTGGTGATCGGTTTCCTGTCCGCCGCGGCGTCGCTGCGGGCCGCGATGGGCGTGGCGGTCGTCCTCGGCGCCGTCATCGCCGTGGCCGCGCGGCTGCTGCCCGCGTCCCGTACGGAGATCATCCCGCTGCCGGTCCGGTCGGGGGACGAGAAGGCCCCTCTCCGCGCGGCGGCCTGACACCCGCCGGGGCCGGCACTCCTGGCCGGCGAGACCTGGCGTCGGCGTGCCCTGCCCGCCGGCGCCAGGCTCACCCCCGGCCGGCCTCCGCTCCCGACCGCGAGATCACGTCTCCCGCCAGGACGTCGTGCACGCTGAACCGGCCGAGCTCGGCCGTCGCCGTGCTCGGGCCCGCGGCATAACGGCGGTGGTGGTCGCCGTGCCTTCCTGCCTGCCCGACCGGCGCTTTTTACTGCGTGGTGGCCATGGCCCCGGGCTTGATGGGCACTGGGGATGCCGGATGCTTTCAGACGGAACACCGTTGTTTACCGTGACATCGGGTTTGCCCGGCCGTCCACAGGCAGGCGGCCGGGAACCCACCAAGGAGTACATGAGATGCGAGCCGTAGTGATGCACGCCCCCGGAGACGTGCGGGTGGAGCAGCGCGAGGACCCGAAGACCCTCGCCCCGACCGATGCGATCATCCGGCTGTCCGCCGCCTGTGTCTGCGGCTCGGACCTGTGGCCCTATCGCGGGGTGGACAAGCACGACGGGCCGGTCCCGATGGGCCACGAGTACGTCGGCGTCGTCGAGGAGATCGGCAGCGAGGTTCGCGAACTCAAGCCGGGCCAGTTCGTGGTCGGCTCGTTCTTCGCCTCCGACAACACCTGTGAGATCTGCCGGGCCGGCTATCAGTCCCGCTGCGTGCACGCCGTCCCGATCGGCACGATCGGCACCCAGGCGGAGCGGGCCCGCATCCCCCTGGCCGACGGCACCCTGGTCGCGACCCCCGGCATGCCCGAGGCGGACCTGATCCCGAGTCTGCTGGCCGCCTCCGACGTGCTGGGCACCGGCTGGTTCGCCGCGGTCGCCGCCGAGGCCGGCCCCGGCAAGACCGTCGCCGTCGTCGGCGACGGCGCCGTCGGCCTGCTCGGAGTGCTGGCCGCCAGGCGGCTGGGCGCCGAACGGATCGTCGTCTTCAGCCGGCACGCCGACCGGCAGAGGCTCGCCGTCGAGTTCGGCGCCACCGACGTCGTCACCGAACGCGGCGACGAAGGCGTGGCCAGGATCAAGGAGCTGACCGGCGGCCTGGGCGCGCACTCGGTCATCGAGGCGGTCGGCACCCAGGAGTCGATGATGCAGGCCATCCGCTCCGCCCGCCCCGGCGGGCACGTGGGCTACGTCGGGGTCACCCACGAGGTGGAACTGCCCGGCATGGAGCTGTTCTTCTCCGGCGTGCACCTGCACGGCGGTCCGGCCCCGGTGCGCCGCTTCCTGCCGGAGCTGATCCGGCTGATCTGGGACCGCGAGATCGACCCGGGTAAGGTCTTCGACCTCGAACTGCCCCTGGAGCAGGCCGCCGACGGCTACAAGGCCATGGACGAGCGCCGGGCGATCAAGGTCCTGCTGCGTCCCTGACGCGGCGCACGGCCGGGGAGCTGAAGCAGTCGATCAGCCACCCGGCCTTCTCCACCGGCGGGCCGAAGGCGACGACCGCGATGGGCCCGCCGAAGCGGATTTCCGACGACAAGGAGTGGTTATGGAGTTGCTGAAGCGGCCGCCGACCGTCAAGGGCCCGGCCGAATGGTTCACCGGCGACGTCTGGTTCGACGTCGTCCACCGCGGCGAGGACCCTTCCAGAACGCGCGCGAACATGGTGAAGTTCGCTCCCGGTGCCCGCACCGCCTGGCACTCCCACGGTCTCGGCCAGGCTCTCTACATCGTGGAGGGTGTCGCGCTCGTCCAGTCCCGCGGCGGTGAACTGATCGAGGCCCACCCGGGCGATGTGATCTGGACTCCGCCGGGCGAGGAGCACTGGCACGGTGCCGCGCCCGACCACTTCATGGTCCACCTGGCGCTGTGGGAGGGCGACGACACGTCCTGGCTGGAGCACGTCACCGACAGCGAATACACCGCGGAACGCTCCAGCACCCGCCGGTGACCCGACGCCCGCGAGCGCCGGCCGTGCCTGCCGCCGGCTGCCCGCCACGGCTTCCGGGCCGCGCCACCCGGCCCGTGCCGCGTGTTCACGCGGCACGGGCCGAGCGCGTCACCTGCGCTTGTCGATCTCCTCGGTGAGCTGCGGAACGACCTGGTGCAAATCGCCCACGACACCGAAGTCGGCGATCTCGAACAGGGGCGCCTCGGCGTCCTTGTTGATCACGACGATGGTCTTGGAGGTCTGCATCCCGGCCCGGTGCTGGATGGCGCCGGAGATGCCGGCCGCGATGTAGAGCTGCGGGGACACGGTCTTGCCGGTCTGCCCGACCTGGAACTGGTGCGGGTACCAGCCGGCGTCGGTCGCGGCGCGCGAGGCGCCCACGGCCGCGCCGAGCGCGTCGGCGAGCTTCTCGATGATCGAGAAGTTCTCGCCCGAGCCCACGCCCCGGCCTCCGGAGACCACGATCGCGGCCTCGGTCAGCTCCGGACGGGCGCCCTTCTCCTGGACGACCCGCTCGACGATCCTGGCCGCGCGGGCGGCGTCCGACAGCGCGACCTCCACCTTCTCCTCCGCGCCCGCCGCCGCGGCGGCGACGGGGGCGGTGCTGTTCGGGCGGACCGTGATGATCGGCGTGCCCTTGGCCACGCGGCTGCGGACGTTCACGCCGCCGCCGAAGATGGACTGCTCGGCGACGAAGCCCTCGCCGACGCCCACCGCGTCCGAGATCACGCCGGAGTCGGTCTTGATCGCCAGGCGGCCTGCGATCTCCTTGCCCTCGCCGGTCGCGGCGACGAAGACCGCGGCCGGGGAGCGCTCGGCCACCAGGTGCGCCAGCACCTCGGCCTTGGGCGCCACCACGTAGTCGCCGATCTCGTCGGCCGCCGCCACGTAGATCTTCTCCGCGCCGTACTCGGCGAGCCTGGCCTTCGCGGCGTCGGAGTAGCCGGGGCCGGCCCACACGGCGGCCGGCGTGCCCAGCGACCGGGCCAGGGTCAGCAGTTCGAGGGTGACCTTCTTGACGTCACCGTCGACGTGCTCGACGAGAACCAGAATCTCACTCATCACGGGGCCCCTCAGATGAACTTCTTCGACGCGAGGAACTCGGCGGCCTTGGCTCCGCCGTCGCCCTCATCCTTGATCACGGTGCCCGCTGCACGCGGCGGGGCGGCGGCGAAGTCGACGACCTCGCTCCAGGAGTTCGCCAGGCCCACCTGGTCGGCCGCGATCTCCGCGTCGGCGACGCCGAGCGTCTCGACCGGCTTCTTCTTGGCGGCCATGATGCCCTTGAAGGAGGGGTAACGCGGCTCGTTGATCTTCTCGACCACCGACACGACGGCGGGCAGCGACGCCTCGACCTTGTCGTAGCCGTAGTCGGTGATGCGCTGGACCCTGATGGAGCCCCCCTCGACCTCGACCTTCCCGGCCAACGTGAGCTGCGCGGCGCCGAGCCGCTCGGCCAGCATCGCGGCGAGCATGCCGGTGCGGGCGTCGGTCGACTCCGAGCCCAGGATGACCAGGTCGAAGCCGATCTTCTTCAGGGCCTGGGAGATGGCGTAGGAGGTGCCGAGGGCGTCCGAGCCGTGCAGCGCGTCGTCGTGCAGGTGCACCGCCTTGTCCGCGCCCATCGCCAGGGCCTTGCGGATGGTCTCGGTCGCCTTGGCGGGGCCCATGCTGAGGACAGTGACCTCACCCCCATGGGCCTCCTTGAGCCGCAGCGCCTCCTCCACCGCGTACTCGTCGAGCTCGTTCACGACGCCGTCGGCGGCGTCGCGGTCGAGCGTCTTGTCATCGGACCTCAGCTTGCGCTCGGTCGCCGTGTCGGGGACCTGCTTCACGCAGACGACGATGTTCATGGCCGGTGGCCGACCTCCCCTTTCCGTACGGCTGACGCCGCGGTTCTCGGTACGTGGCGCGGGGTACGCGCACGTGATGCAAGACTGCCAGGTGCTCGCGGGCGTGCCTGTGCAGGTGGCCCGGGTGTCGAGCTGACCCTGGTCCCCCCAGGCGGTATGTTACCCATCGGTAGCTTATGTGCAAACCTCCGGGTTTTTACGGCCGCATTCTTCTGTTGAGGAATTCCCAGAACCCGGTCACGCCCACACTCACCCTACCGAACTATGTTCCGGAAGTGTCGCCGAGGCCCCCGCGGCGGGACCCCGGGATTCCACGCCAACCGCTCCACGGGCCGCGGCCTCGCCGAGGCCGCACGGCGTCCGTCCGGTCGGCCGCGCCGGATGCCCCGATATGTTGGCATCTCTACGCTCGATCTTGGGGGGTCTTCACCGGTGCGTGGGACGTGGCTGATCGTGGCTCTCGTCGTGAGCCTGTCCGGTTGCGGCGCGGTTCCAGGGCCGCTCCCCCGGGCGGCCGACGCGCCCACACCGGCCCCGGTCGCGTCACCGCCCGCTTCGCCGGGCACCGCCCCCACTCCCTCCGCCGCCGTGACGAACGGGCCGACCGTCGTCCAGGCGAGGCAGGCCATGCGGGAGTGGGTGCACAGGTACAACACGACGCTCCGCACGCGCAAGTGGTGGAATCAGAACGACCTGCTCGACGCGCTGTTCGTCGAAGCCGCCCTGCACGAGGGCGTGGTCGAACGCAACCATGAGATTTTCGGGTCGAAGCCGGGGCACAGGCCGATCAAGGTGACCGGCACTCCGACGATCTACCTGCCCAGGCCGGAACGGCAGCAGCCGATCGGCGAGTGGTTCATCGCGCAGGCGACCTACAAGGACGCCAAGGGGCATGCCCGCCCGCACCTGCTCGCGTTCCTCGGCACCGCCGGGCAGCCCTTCAAGCTGGCCGTCGCGACTCCGATCCACTGGGGCGAGCGGATGCCGAAGCCGCGCCTGGACGCCGACGGCTACATCGCCGACATGGACACCGACGTGGCGCGCGCGGTGGCTCAGGAGTACCTGAACTTCTGGAACAACGAGAAGAAGGAGGGCGCCTCCGGCTACCGCCTGGCCAAGGACAGCTACAGCCGCAAGGCGTTCCCCGCCGTGTACAAGGGGGCCTACGTCGAGTTCGCCGGGCACGGTTCGATCTTCGGCTTCCGTACGGCGGACGGCGGCTCGTTCTTCCTGTTCGGCCTGGTGAACAACCCCAAGCACGTCAACCAGGTGCTGAGCGAGGCGCTGCTGGTGCCCGACGGCGGCAGAACCATCCGGGAGCTCGGCGGCAACTGGTTCTCCTGACCGCCGCAGCGACGCGGCGACCGGTTCTCCCAACGGCACCGGTTCTCCCAACGGCACCGGTTCTCCCAAGGGCACCGGTTCTCCCAAGGGCACCGGTTCTCCCAAGGGCAGGGTTCAGCTGGCGAACACGAGCATGACGAGCAGGAACACGACGGTGCCGACGGCCAGCAGGAGCGTCGCCGTGCTGAACAGCGTGCTGAGCAGCGCCCACACCGCGACGGCCCCCACGCCGCCCGCGAGGTCCACCACGAGCCGCCGCCTGGACCTCCCCAGCAGCCCGAACCCCGCGTCCACCAGCAGGGCGATGCCGTAGAGCACGAGCAGGAGAAGCGACACCTCGGGCAGGTTGGCGCGGGCCGCGGCGGCGAACAGGCCGACGACCACCGCGGAGCCGATCACCCACCGGCGGTGCAGCTTCTCCCGGCGCGCGGCGCGCGGGTCGTCCACCTCTCCTCCCCGCCGGGTGCCGCGCGAGGGCCGCCGGTCACCGGGTCGCCGGTCACCGGGCCGCCACTCGCGCGTGGGCGCCTCCGACAGCGCGGGCCGGGCCGGCTCGATCCCGTCGAGCACCGGCGCGGCCTCCTTCAGGAGCCCGCCCAGCTCGGCCGTCGCCGGGCGGTCCGCCGGGTCGGCGCTCAGACACCGCTCCACGAGCGGGACGAGCCAGGACGGCACGCCCGACAGGTCGGGCTCACGGTGGACGACGCGGTAGGCGATCGCGGCGGCCGGCCCGGTCCCGTACGGCTGCCGCCCCGACGCGGCGAAGGCCAGCGTCGCCCCCCACGCGAACACGTCGGCCTCCGGTCCGGCGTCGCGGCCTTCCAGGACCTCGGGGGCGAGGTAGCCGGGCGTTCCCACGACCGCGCCCGACGCGGTGACCGAGGCCGACTCCAGTGCGCAGGCGATGCCGAAATCGATCACGTACGGCTCGCGCTCGCAGACGATCACGTTGGCCGGTTTGAGGTCGCGGTGGACGACACCGGCTTCGTGGATGGACTCCAGCGCCTCCGCCAGGCCGAGGGCGAGCCGCAGCAGGCCCGCCCCGGCGACCGGCCCGTCCTTGGCCACGACCGTGCTGAGCGGCCTGCCCTGGACGTACCGCGTCACGATGTAGGGCCGCTCCCCCGACAGTGAGACGTCCAGCACCTCGGCGACGTGCGCCCCGCGGACCCGGCGCATCGTCTCCACCTCGCGGGCGAGGCGGGTGATCGCGAACCCGTCGGCGGCCACGTGGGGATGCAGGATCTTCACCGCGACCGTGCGCCCGTCGGGGTCGAGCGCGAGATGGACCTCGCCGAACCCTCCGGAGCCGAGGGCGGAGACCAGGCGGTAGGGACCAAGCTGTTCCGGCGTGCCCAATTCGTGCCTCCCACGTCGCTCGGTGTTCCCGCTTCGCTCGGTGTTTCCCGCTTCGCTCGGTGTTCCCGTTCACCGTCGGGGCGTTCACACCCGCCGGGTCGTGCCGGAGGCGCGCCGTGAGCGCTTCCCTCGTCGCTCGGAGCCGCTCGTTCCCTGGTTCAGTCTGGCGGGACCCGGGCGGGTCAGGTCCAGAAGGTCAGAAAGCGCAGGCCGATCCTGTCCATGAGGTCCCCGATCACGCCGCCGATCAGGTTGACGACCGTGTCCTGACCCCTTTGCTTGAGATCCGCGACGATGTGGTCCACCGCCACCGACGGCGGCCGCCAGGGGACCCACGAGGCGTCCGCGGACAGCGCCGTCATGATCGCGAACAGCGCGACCGTACCGACCGCGATCGTCACGATCATTCCCGCTCCGGGGCTCCGGATCACCGCGCTCAGCGTCCGGGACACGGCCTTGCGGGGTGCCTTGCCTCCGGGCAGCAGGAACAGCCCGGCCACGAAGGCGCCCGCGGCGTACGCGGCGGCGGGATCGGGCCGCAACCCGCCGATGTAGTGGAACCCGCCCCACGCGCACATCGCGAACATCAGGGCCAGCGGCACCTGGACCACCGTCGCGAGCCCCGCCCTGATCAGCGCCCACGGCGTGCCGAGCACCGCGAAGAGCGGGTCGGCCCCGCTGCTGCCCCGCGCGGCCCGGCGGTCGGCGAGATCCCCGATCAGGTACTGCCCGACCCGCAGGCACAGCGCCGCCACGGCGGCGAACAGGCTCACCACGACCGGCAGCAGGCAGGCCAGCGCCACGAGCGTGGCCAGCAGCAGAGCCGCGAGCACCGGATGCGGGGCCCGGTAGGGGGCCCGCTTCCGCTCCGGTTCGTACCGCGGTGCGGGGGCCGGCGGCGGCGCGACCTGGGGCTCCGGGTAGCCCGCCACTCGCTGGTCCTGATACGGCGGCGGCGGGTACTGCGCGGGCTGGTACGACGGCGGGGGCGGGCCCGCCTGCCCGTACGGCGGGGCCTGTGGATGCGCGGGAGGCGGCGCGGACACCGGACGGCGCTGCCTCGGCGCCCGGGGCTCCCTGCGGGGCCGCTCCGGCTCCACGTAGTTCACCGGTGGCAACAGGTCGGAGTAGCTGTCGTCGTTCGCCGGCAGTCTGCCGGTCCGGCTCCCGTTGCCCCCGTTCACCGGGCCGCCCGTGTCCCTTCGCGCCGGCTCGTCCAGCACGCGCGTGCCGTCCAGAAGCCGAGTGCCGCCGTCGCGCGGTCCCTCGTGGGCGGTCTCCTGAAGTACGGTGACCGAGGGGTCGAGCGAACGGCTGAGCCGGAGCAGCGACGCGGCGGTGGGACGCGACGTGGCCTCGGGCGCCAGGGCGAGACGGAGCCACCCCCGCAGCCAGGCCGGCGCGACATCCACCTGTGCCTTGCCTTCGAGGATGTTGTAACAGACCGACTCGAACGTACCCGAGCCGAACGGCGCCTTCCCGGTGGCCGCGAAGAACACCGTGGCCGCCAGCGCGTGCACGTCGGCGGCCTGGGTGATCTCGGTGTCCCGGATGATCTCCGGGGCGAGGTAGCCGGGAGTGCCGACGAACATCCCCGTCTGGGTCAGCCGGGTGGCGTTGACCAGGTGGGCGATGCCGAAGTCGATCACGAGCGGCTCGCCGTCCACGAGCATCACGTTGGCCGGCTTGAGGTCGCGGTGGATGACGTCGGCCGCGTGGATGGCGACCAGGGCCTCGCACAGGCCCACCGCGAGCCGGATCACCGCGTCGTCGCCGAGCGGGCCGTCCTCCAGCACCGTCTGTTCTAAGGTCCGCCCGCGGGCGTACCGCGTCACGATGTAGGGCGCGGCGCCGGTCAGGTCGGCGTCGAGGACCTCGGCGACGCGCTTGCTGCGGACCCGCCGCATGGTCTCGACCTCGCGGGTGAGCCGGTCGCGTGCCTTGAGATCGGTGGCGACGTGGGGGTGCAGGACCTTGACCGCGACCTCGCGCCCCTCCGCGTCGAGGCCGAGGTGGACCACCCCCATGCCGCCCTCGCCGAGCTGCCGCAGCAGCCGGTAGGGCCCGATCCTCTCCGGAGCCTCGGTAGCCGACATGTCGTCCCCCGTCACCCGTTCCCCGCCTGGTTACGCAGGTCTTTCAGTCGTTCCAGTACTGATTGAACGTCTATCGTGCCCCAGAAGTGCCCTGCTGTCTGTTTACCCAGAAGGCTGGAGAGCGCGATCGCCGCCGTCAGCACGGCGAGGGCGCCGATCCCCCAGGCGAGCCCCTTCGCCGCTCCCTCACCGGGCGCCAGCGAGGCCAGCGTCCGCCGCATCTGCCTGCCCGGGCCCACCACCCCGGGCCCGGCGCAGATCGTCCACAAGGCCGTCGCGATGCCCCAGCTCAGCGCCGCGAGCCGGAGCGTGTCCGTGCCGCCGAACAGGACGGTGAGCAGCAGCGTCACCGGCAGCCCCAGGACCAGCGCGTACGGCACGAGCGCGATCGTGACGCCGATCGACTTGACGAGCTCCGCCGGACGGCCCAGCACGCGCAGCACGTCGGCCGCCGCGGCGCCCGCCGGACGGCGGGAGTTGAGGTGCGGCTGGGCCAGGTCGGCGGCCCGCAGCAGCACCGCGGCCGGAACGGCCACCAGGCACACCAGCAGCGGCGCCATGACGGCGAGAGACGTCGTCACGACGAGCAGCAGCGCGCTCGCCACGCCGTACGCCCTGGAGCGCTGCAGCAGTCCCCCGGGCGGGAACGGCATGGGCGGCACGGTCGGCGGCGGCACCCGCACCGTCGGCATGAACGGCGCGGGGTTCGGCTGGTGGACGTGCGGAGTCCGCTCGTAGATCTCGGGCGCGTGCCCGAAGAGCGCCTGGTCGCGCGCCGCCACATCTGCGTGCTGCGACGACCCGTGCTGAGGGGACCCTTGCTGAAGGGACCCGGCGCCGCGCGATGCCGGGGAGTCGCCGGTGACGGCCTGGCGCATCTCCTCGGAGGTCACCCGCCGGGTGGGGATGTCGCCCTCCGGGCGCAGCATCGGCGTGGGCCACCCGTCCGCCCGGGCATGCGGCGGCACGGACGGCCCGCCGGTCGCGGGAGCCGGGCCCGGCGCGGCGACGGCACCGGACGAGCCGGGGAACGAACCTGGGCGCGGTGCCGGACCGGACGAACCTGGAAGCGGTGCCGGGCCGGACGAGCCGGTCGGCGGCGTGCGGGGCGGCGGCATCCTGGTCGGGATGTCGCCCTCCGCCGGGCTCACCGGGGTGTCCGGCGGGGCGACCGGCCCGAGACCCGCCCTGCGCAGGTCCTCTCCCGTCACCCGTACGGTCGGGAAGGGGTCGCCGCCCTGGCCCGCCGGGGGCGTCTCACGCAGCAGCGAGACGAACTCCTCGGCCCGGCCGCCCTGCGGGGACGGCGTGACCGGCGGTGTCGCCACGGGCGCGACCGGCGGAGTGATCGGCGGCATCGGCGGCCCGCCCGGCCGGCCGACGCCGGGCGCCTGCTGACCGCCGGTGTCGTCGACGTTGGGCACGGTGGTGATCTCGTCGGGCACGCGGGGCCTGCCACCCGGAGACCGGGGCATGAGCCCCGCGAGCTGCCGTACGAGCTCGGCCGCGGTCGGCCGCCTCGCCGGGTCGCGGTTGAACGCGGCGCGCAGCATCGGCTGGATAAGCGTGGGGGCGGCCTCGACGTTGGCCCGGCCGGAGGTGATGTTGAAGAACACCATCTCCAGCGTGCCCTTGCCGAACGGCGGCTGGCCGGTGGCGGCGAACAGCACGGTGCCGGCCCAGGCGTGCACGTCCACCTGCGGCCCGGCCTCGTGGCCCTCGATGATCTCCGGAGCGAGGTAGCCGGGCGTGCCGATGAGCATGCCGGTCTGCGTGAGCCGGGTGGCGTCGACCGCCTGGGCGATGCCGAAGTCGATCAGCACGGGCTGACCGTCCAGCATCAGCACGTTGCCCGGCTTCAGATCGCGGTGGATGACCCCGGCGGCGTGCACGGTGGCGAGGGCCTCGGCCACCCCGTAGGCGACCTTCAGCACACCGTCGAGCGGCAGCGGGCCCTCGTTCTTGACGATCGCGTCGAGCGGCCTGCCCGGCACGTAACGGGTGACGATGTAGGGCCTGCGCCCGGTGACGTCGGCGTCGACGACCTCCGCGATGTGCGGCCCGCGCACCCGCCGCATGGTCTCGACCTCGCGCGACAGACGCCTGCGCGCGACGTCGTCGCCCGCGACCTCCGAGCGCAGGACCTTGACGGCCACCTGCCTGCCCTGCGGGTCGAGAGCGAGATGAACCACGCCCATGCCGCCCTCACCGAGCCGCCTCAGCAGCCGGTACGGGCCCAGTCGGTCGTCCTGATTCATTGCCTAAGCACCATACCGACTAAAAGAACGCCCATGAGTGAACCATTGCGCCACATCTCCGCTCAGCACAACGGAGAAAAGACGCCAACGGTTTCCGGGCACGGGGTCAAACCGTGAGCGCGAGGATCTCCCCCTGAGTCGCCGCGGCCAGCGCCTCGCCGGAAAGTGCCAGCTTGGAGCGGCGGACGCCGCTGCCGATCACCACGGAAGGCCGGCGGATCACGTTTTCGTCAACGAGCACCGGCCAGCCCTCGGGCAACCCGATGGGAGTGATGCCGCCATACTCCATTCCGGTCAGATCGACGGCCTCCGCCTGCGGCGCGAAGGACGCCTTCCGCGCGTCCAGGTGGCGGCGCACGATCCCGTTGATGTCGGCGCGCGCGGTGGCGAGCACCATGACGGCGGCGTACCGCGTCTCCCCGCCCCGCTTGGCCGCGACGACGACGCAGTTGGCCGAGTCCTCCATCGCCACGCCGTACCTCTCGCAGAAGGCGGCGGTGTCGGAGAGCTCGGGATCGATCTCGGCGACCTCCACCGTGAGGTCGAGGGAGGCGACGGCCTTGGCGACGGGATCGGCGAGCAGGTCCGGCCGATCGGACGCGGGAACCCATTCGAGCGGCATTCAGCCCTCCTTGTCGGCGCGCTCCGTGCGATTTTGGGTGACCACCTTACGCGCCGGCTACGGCGCCCCCCGCCCAGGCGCGGGCAGTGATGGGGAGAGGCCGGGCGTCAGCCGTACTTGCCGCTGCCGCAGGCCACCTGGCCGCCGATCATCGAGAAGAGCCCGAACAACGCCATGATCTCGTGGTAGTCGTCCGTCGTGAACTCGGTGTGCCGGGGACCGGCGAGCCGTACGCCGGGCACGATCGAACAGGCCGCTGCGATGGCGGTGGAGTTCCACTCCACGCCCAGCGTGTACGGCGGCTCGACCACGTAGGGCCGGAAATCGGACAGCCTGCCGAGCGCGCGGGCCGCGCCCTCGCGGATGCGGCGCCACGCGACGGCCGGGGGCAGCAGCTCGGCGGAGAACTTGTCGATGCCCTTCTTCACGGCGACCGTCTCGACGTCGCCGAGCAGCTCCCCGGCCTCCTCGCACACCGCCTCGTCGCCGGTGACGAGCGCGACCGGCACGCCCAGCGAGCCCGCGAAGCCCGCCACCAGCCGGGTCTCGCCGCAGATCTCGCCGTTCAGGTAGACGTTCTGGATCTCCTTGCCCATCCACGTGTGGTTGAGCACCCCGTGCTGCACGCCCGCGCGGGCGTGGTAGCCGGCGAAGCAGGCGGCGTCCATGTCGGCCGACAGTCCCTGCCCCATGCGGTGCGGCTTGCCCGGGCCCCTGATCAGGGTGGCCCGCTCGTCCAGCAGGTCGATCCTGAGGTTCTTGGTGGAGCCGTGAGCGTCGTTCACCAGCACGGACCCGGCGCCCGCGTCGAAGGCGCCCTGGACGACCGCGTTGGCGTCCCCGGTCATCAGCTCGCAGCCGCGCTCGTAGCCCCGGCCCCCGAGGTGCATCTCCTCGGGGTCGGTCAGCCCGGTGACCCCCTCCATGTCCACCGACAGGTAGATCTTCATGTCGCCGCCCATGCCTCCACCTGGCGCTGCTCGTCCGCGGTCATGAGTCCGATGGTGTCCCGCATGTACGCGCCGACCTGCTCGCGCCACGGCTCCGGCGTCTCGTCGATGGAGGGCGGGTAACAGCGCTCCATCCAGCGGGTCGACTCCACGGTCGCTCCAAGGTACTCCGCCGCCTTGGCGAACGGCGTCGTCTCGATCCCCGGCACCCGCGCGCAGCCGTACTCGATCGTCTCCTGGCCAGAGTACGGCGGCGGCTGCTGCCAGGCGCGGGCGGGGACCGATCCGGCGGTGAGCGTCGTGCTGAGCGGGCGCCCCTCGATGGCGGCGAGAATCAGCTCCTTGCGCAGGCATTTGCCGCATCTCTGGCAGGGCCCCGACACGTCGCCGCGCAGGCACCAGCGGACCAGATGACCGAGATCGGAGCCCAGCGCCATGCGCATGGTCACCGGCTCGCTCACCCCTCCGACCGGAAGCACCAGCGGGAGCCCCGCCGCCGCGTACAGCCGGGCCCACTTCCCGTGCGCCGCCCACATGGGGTTGTCGGGCGTGTAGCGGTTGACGTACCGGTCGCTGCCGAGCCAGCGCGACCCGATCTCGTAGCCCAGCGCGACACCGCCGAGGTCCAGATCGTCGGCGAGCAGGAGCGCGCCCGCCGTCACCGCGTGGTGCTCGGGAAACCCGGGCCGGGGCCGGCTCAGCACGAACTCCAGGTCCGACTGGACGACGTGGAGCTCCCTGCCGGTCTTGTGGGCGAGCTGTGCCAGCACCTCGGAGCGGTAGTGCGTCCAGCGGTTGGGCACCCGGGGATGGCTGATCCGCTGGAAGTGCACGAACGGCGCGTCGGGGAACATCGCGGCCACGGCCATCGAGTCCGCGCCCCCGCTGTAGGAGATGGCCAGACGTGTGCCGTTCCTGGCGTCCGCCCCGACCGGCCCCGCGTCCACGCCCCACCCCGTACGCAGCGCCTCGGCGAGCCCGGCGGAGATCGGCCGGTCGAACGTCACGTGTCGTCCGGTCCACGGCGCGACCACGGTCCACGCGGCGACCGCGAGCAGGTCGGGATGCACGGACGCGCCGGCGTCCCCGGTCCGCACGTGGCAGGAGTTGGTCCGCAGCTCGATGGGGTGGCCGTCGGTGCAGGCCCCCGTGGTCTCGTCCTCCGCGTCGAGCAGGAAGACCAGCCGCCACACGTCCGCGTCACGCGTCCACTGCACCCGCATGACCGGCTACCCCGCCCTTCCGGGAGCGCCCACCCGCGCCGACAGCTCGTCGATCGCCTGCCAGATGCGCATCTCGCTCTGCAGCAGCGTGTCCACCGCCTCGGCCGTCTCGGTCGCCAGCCGGTGGGCCTCGGCGGCCTTGGGGTCCGGCGTCGCCTTGGGCTGTGGGGCCGCCTTCACGGGCGTCACGGCGGTCCGGCGCAGCCGGTCGACCTCGTCGCGCAGCGCCACGACCTCTCTGCGGAGCATCTGGACCTCCCACAGGGCGTCCTTGAGGTCCTGCCGGTGATCGGGCTTGGTGACGTACCGAGAGTCGAGCCGGGACAGCAGCGCCCGGCGCAGCCGTGACAGGCCCAGCACTCGCAACCGCATCATGAGCCGCCACATTAGCGGCATTTTGGAGCGTTTCTTGACGCAAAATGCAGAGTTGCTCCACGTTGGCTGGGAACTACTTCCGGCCATCTGCCCGGACAGAGGCATCGGACCGGGGGCGCCAGACCAGGGGCGCCGGACTGGGGGAACCGGACCGGGGGAACCGGACCGGGACGCCGGACGCGAGCGCGCCGCGCAATACAGTCTGCGGTTGTGCTTTACGGCAGATCGGTGGAAACGGCCGCGATCGACGACCTGGTCGATCGGGCGCGGAAGGGCTCCGGGGGCGCGCTGGTGCTGCGCGGCGACGCCGGTGTCGGCAAGACGGCGCTGCTCGACCAGGCGGCCACCCGGGGTGGCCCGATGAGAGTGCTCCGGACCACGGGGGTCGAGGCGGAGGCCGATCTGGCGTTCGCCGCCCTCCACCAGTTGCTGCTGCCGGTGGCCGGGCTGCTCGACGCGCTGCCCGGACCGCAGGCCGAGGCCGTACGCGGCGCGCTCGGGCTGGCCCCCGCCGGTTCCGGCGATCGGTTCCTACTGGGGGCCGGGGTGCTGTCGCTGCTGGCCGAGGCCGCCGCGCCCGGCGGGCTGATCTGCGTGGTCGACGACTTTCAGTGGGTGGACCGGCCGTCGGCCGATGCCCTGCTGTTCGCCGCCAGGCGGCTCGGCACCGAGCCGATCGCGATGCCGCTGGCCGTGCGGGGCGACACGCCGGTGAAGGGCCTGCCCGCGTTGGAGATCTCCGGGCTGGCCGAACCGGCGGCCGCCGAGCTGCTCGACGCCGGCTTCACGCTCGCGGCGCCGGTCAGGCGTGGCCTGGTGGCGCTGACCGGGGGTAACCCGCTGGCGTTGCGCGAGACGGCCCGGCTGCTCACTCCCGCCCAGCGGGCCGGCCGGGAACCGCTGCCCGATCCCCTCCCCGGCGGGACCCGGCTCTTCGGCGACCGGGTGGCCGCGCTGAGCGCGGGGGCACGGCTGACGGCCCTGCTCGCGGCGGTCGAGAGCGACCTCGACCTGGTGCTGCGGGCCGCCGGGCGGCTGGGTGCGGGTGAGGCGGCGCTGCCCGAGCTCGAGTCCGCGGGGCTCGCGAGCGTGTCGGGGACGCACGTGCGGTTCCACCATCCGCTGATCCGGTCGGCGGTGTACGAGGCGGCCTCCCCCGCCGCACGCCGCGAGGCGCACGCGGCGCTGGCCGAGGTGTCCGGCGGGGACCGGCGGGCCCGGCATCTGGCCGGGGCAGCGCTCGGCCAGGACGAATCGGTCGCCGCCGCGCTCACGCGGGCCGCGGAACGGGCCCGGGACCGGGGCGGGTACGGCGCCGCCGCCACCGCCCTGACCAGGGCCGCCGAGCTCACCCCCGAACCGCTCGCGCGCGCCGGGCGGCTCAAGGACGCCGCCGTGGCCGCGTGGCTCGGGGGGCGTCCCGGCCAGGCCGAGTCCCTGCTGGCCGAGGCCCGCGAGTTCGCCGGGTCGGACACCGCACTGCTCATGGAGATCGCCCAGCTGCGCGGACGGTTCGAGCTGAACTCCGGCGACGCCGCCGAGGCCGTGCGGATCCTCGCGGCGGGCGACACCCTCGAAATGCTGGCCGACGCCTCGGAGGCGGCCTCCTACGTCGGCGACACGGCGGCCATCGTGGAGATCGGGCGGCGGGCGGCGGCCTTCCCCGAGGGGTTCCTGCGCGACGTGGTCACGGGCATCGGCGCGACGCTCGCCGACGGCAGCGGGCACGACCTGCTCAGGCGGGCCCTCGGCCGTACGGGCGAGCTGCGCGAGGCATCCGAGTTCCTGTGGGCGGCGGCGGCGGCCAGTCATCTGGGCGAGGGCGACCTGTCCGCCGAGCTGGCCGAGCGGGCGGGCCGGGTGGCCAGGGTCTCCGGGATGACGGGTCAGCTGCCCGTCGTGCTGGAGTTCGTCGCCACCGCCGAACGGCTGGCCGGGCGCCTCGCCGAGAGCCGGGCCGTCTCGGAGGAGGGCCTGGAGCTGGCCCGCGAGGCCGGATACGCCAACACCGTGGCCGCGCACCTGGCCAACCTCGCGGCCGTGGCGGCCCTGCGCGGCGAGGAGGAGCCCTGCATCCGGTACGCCAGGGAGGCGCTGGCCATCGCCGTCCCCCATCGCGTGGGCCTGCGCGCCGGGGTCGCCGCCTACGCCCTGGCCATGCTCGACCTGTGCCTGGGCCGGTTCGCCGCCGCGCACGACCGGTTCGCCGCGATCGTCGCCGCCGGTCCCGGAGCCGGGCATCCGACCGTGGTCTGGCGGACCACGCCGGACCGGATCGAGGCCGCCGTCGGCGCGGGCGACGTGGACGCCGCCCGGGAATCGCTGGAGGCGTACGAGCGCTGGTCGGCCCACGCGGGGACGGCCGAGTCCCTGGCGCTGCTCGCCCGGTGCCGCGGCCTGGTCCTGCCGGACGACCGGGCCGTCGAGGCGCTCGGTGAGGCGTCACGCCTGCACGCCAACCCGTTCGAGGCGGCCAGGACGGGGCTGCTGCTGGGCGAGCGGCTGCGCCGTACGCACCGGCCGGCGGAGGCCAGGGCGCATCTGCGCGCGGCGTTCGAGACGTTCCAGCGCGCGGGAGCCGCGCCGTGGGCGCGGCGCGCGTACGGCGAGCTGCGCGCGGCGGGCGAGAGCATCCGGCCGGAGAAGGACGCGCCGCCGGCTCCCGAGGTGGCGCCGGACGTGCGGGGCATGGCGCTGGACGCGCTCACCCCACAGGAACTGCGCATCGCCACCCTGGTGGCGGACGGCGCGACCAGCAAGGAGATCGCCGCCCGGCTGTTCCTCAGCCCGCGCACGGTGGAATACCACCTGTACAAGATCTATCCGAAGCTCGGCATCACCTCACGTACTGAGCTGGCGCGGCTAGTAGTTCTACGGAAGGCGCCGGCGGCGGCGGACGACATGCTTTAGCCCATGCCAAACATCTGGAGCGAAGAGTTCGGGGCCGCGGCCGACGCGCCGATCGTGCTGGTGATGGGTTCGATGTCGCAGGGGATCCTGTGGCCGGACGAGTTCGTCGGGCGGCTCGCCGCCGGCGGCCGGCGCGTGATCCGCTACGACCACCGCGACACCGGGATGTCCGACGTCATCGACTTCGAGAAGGATCCGTACACATGGGACGACATCAAGGACGACGTGCTGCGGGTGATGGACGCGCACGGACTGGACAGCGCGCATCTGGTCTGCCACTCGGCGGGCGGGCTGCTCGGGCAGCTGATCGCGGTGGAGCGGCCGGAGCGCGTGCGGACGCTCACCGTCATCGGCTCGTCGCCGCTCGGCGGCGGTGAGGGCGCGGTGATCATGCGGGCGCTGATGGGCGAGCCGCAGCCCGAGGGCAGCCTGCCCGAGCCCACGCCGGAGTTCGTCGCGTTCTACCGCGAGCTGATCGTCGCGCCGCCGCCGCGCGACCGGCGCGAGCGGATCGAGCGCATGATCGCGGGGGACCGCGTGCTGCACGGCACCGGCCTGCCGTTCGACGAGGACGCCTCACGCAGACTGGCAGAACGCCTGTACGACCGGGCACGGGACCTCGACGCGGCGACCAACCACCGGCTGGCCGCGGCGGCGAAGCCGGACTTCGAGCCGGTGGGCGTCCTGCACCGGATCACGGCGCCCACCCTGGTCGTCGAGGGCACGCACGAGCCCGCCAAGCCGGGCCACGGCGCCCTCATCGCCGAGCGGATCCCCGGCGCCCGGCTGATGACGATCAAGGGAATGGGCCACACCCTGCCGCCGGAGGTGCACGAGGAACTGGCCGGCGCCATCCTCGTGCACACGGCGGCCGGGTGACCGCCCCCGTCACCGGCCGGTGAACTCAGTTGCCGGTGAATTTGGGCCGGCGCTTCTCGGCGAAGGCCGTCATGCCCTCCCGGGCGTCCTGGGTGGCGAACAGGCCCGAGAACTGGAGCCGCTCGATTTCCAGGCCGGTGTCGAGGTCGGTTTCGAGCCCGTGGTCGATCGCGAACTTGGCCGCCCGGACCGCGACGGCCGGTCCCTCGGCGAACGTCGCGGCGAGTTCGAGCGCCGCCGTGTAGACCTCGCCGTCGGGCACCACGCGGTCGACCAGGCCGATGGCGAGCGCCTCGGCGGCGTCCACGTGCCGCCCGGTGAAGATCAGGTCCTTGGCCCGGGCGGGCCCGACGAGCCGGGGCAGGCGCTGGGTCCCGCCCGCGCCGGGGATGATCCCGAGGGTGATCTCCGGCTGGCCGAGCTTCGCGCTCTGCCCGGCCACCCGGAAGTCGGCGCAGAGCGCGAGTTCGCAGCCGCCGCCGAGGGCGTAGCCGGTGATCGCCGCGATCACCGGCTTGCCGATCCGCGCGACGGCGGTGAAGCAGTCCTGCAGGGTGCGCGAGTGCACGGCCATGTCGGCGTAGGACATGACCGCCATCTCCTTGATGTCGGCCCCGGCCGCGAAGACGCGTTCGCCGCCGTAGACGATGACGGCGTGCGTGTTCCGATCGGCGTCCACGAGCCGCGCGGCCTCCGCGATCTCCTCCTGGACCTGCCGGTTCAGCGCGTTCATCTTCGGCCGGTCGAGCCTGATCGTGGCGATGTGCTCGGAGATCTCCACCCTGACGAATTCACCCATGGCCCCACCATAAGGGGGTGATCAGCGCCCGAGCGGGAGGGGCCGCCGGGGGCCGGACGGCGCGGCGGCCGTCGCGGTGGCCGTCACGTCGCGGTAGACCCGCTCGTAGCCCTCGGCCATCACGGGCACGTCGAAGTGCCGGACCACCCGGGCCCGTACGGCCTTCGGGTCCAGCGCGGGGACCGCCTCGATCGCGGCGGGAAGCTCGGCGGGCGTGTCACGCACGTAGCCGGTCGCCCCGTCCACCACGATCTCGGGCACCGCGCCCCGCCGCAGCGCCACCACCGGCGTGCCGCAGGCCATCGCCTCGATCATGACCATGCCGAAGGGCTCGTCCCATAACAAAGGGAGCACCAGGCACCGGGCCCGGGAGAACAGCTCGCTCTTGAGCGGGCCCTCCGCCTCCCCCAGATATTCGACATCGGGCCCGAGCAGCGGCTCCACCCGCTCGCGGAAGTAGGCCCGCTCCGCTTGCCCGGCCTGCCTGCCGACCAGCAGAAGACGGCGCCCCGCCGCCCGCGCCGCCTCGATCGCGAGGTGGGCGCCCTTGTCCGGGCTGAGCCGCCCCAGCCACAGCACCCAGTCGTCCTTGCGCTCCCTGAACGGCCACGCCGCGACGTCCACCGCGTTGTGCACCCGCCCCACCCAGTGCAGATCGGGCGCGTGGGCGCGCTGGGCCGAGGAGACGGCCACGAGGGACACGTCCGAACCGAGGCCCCGGTAGTAGTCGCCGAGCTCCCCGCTCACGTCGTTGTGGCAGGTGACGACCGTCGGCACGAGCCGCCCGGCGGCGGTGAGCGGCCCGGCCAGCGAGTGGTCGTGGACGACGTCCACGTCCAGGCCCCGCAGGAGGCGGGCCGCCTCGGCCGCGTGCACGACTTCCGGGTACGGCTCGCCTATCCGCGCCGACGGCGGCTCGTCGTAGGTCCGCAGATCCACGCGGCGGCCGGCCCCGATGACGGTGACCCGGTGCCCGCGGTCCCGCAGGCCGCGAACCAGACCGGCGACCACCGCCTCGATGCCGCCGTAGGTCCGGGGCGGCACGTCATACCACGGCGGCGCGACCATCCCGACGTAAAGCGCCCCCCGCGGTCCGGCCCTGTCCCCCGCCGGAGCCATCGCTCACCTCCGTACCGCACATCCACCCTCTCACCTGCGCCGACGGTCACAGAACCGGGCCCCGCCCGAGTGCGCCGGCCGTACGCGTGAGCGCCCCCGCCTTTTGTTCCTTTAGCCGGAGGGCGAAATGCCCTCTCCGAAGACGTCGGGAATTCACCGCGCGAGCGGTGGATAGTGGAGGCGACCATCGAAACGGGGGAGCTCTGGCCGTGGATATGACGGAAAAGCTGGCCGGACTGGCGACGCATGTCGAACGGCTGCGAATCGGGACCAGTTCACGTTCGGCGCTCCGCGTCCTGTCCGATGGGCGCACCGGACTGGCTCTCCTCCCCTACATGTCTCCGTATCCGCGGCGGGAATACCTGCACCTGCTGTCCGAGGGACTGCGCCAATTACACCAGGGCATGACCGTCACTCTCGACGCGTACGCGAAATGGGAGCCGGGCGAGTGGGCGGGTTACGCCGAGGCGCTACGGCCGTTCCAGAGGCAGGCACAGCACGCGGCGGATCTCGTCTCGCTCGACGGGGACTCCCGGCGGCTGGCCGAACAGGCGTCCCTGCTGGCATGCCGCCTCATCGAACTGCCGCGCCCGCCGCGTATCCCCTATGAGGCGTTCCGGCGCTTCTTTCGGCACGAGCCGCACGAGATACGGGTTCTCCTCGACTGGGAACGACTGGACCGCCATCACGAAGCGGGCGAGGTGCGGGTGTCGTTGCGGATGCACCGCTCGGACCGGGGGTTCCACGAGGTCTTCGCCCCCTGGTACCACCAGGACCACACACGCCCCGCGGACTTCGGCGAGCCAGGCGCGCGACCATGGCGATTCTCGGAGCTGGCCGCCTGCGACAGGGGACTCAGCCCCACCCATCAGGAGAAGATCCGGCACTTCATCGGTGCGTATCGCGACGACGAGCCCTCCCGGCCGCTTCATCTGTCACTGGCGACCCTCGATCTGCTCAGCGGGCGCTCCCTCGTACTCGACGGAAACCATAGGCTGGCGGCGATTTTGCGCCTCGCCCGGGAATCGCACGAAATCAGAATTTCGGAATTCCGGATATCCGTGCCTCTCAGCCGGGGCCTCCTTCCCGACCTCACCCATTGGCCCACGACCTGACCCGGCCGTCTCCTCATGACCGATTTCCCGTGTTATACATGCATTTCTTGACCTTCGGCGGAGACGACGCCCCACACGTCTCGACGGGAGCGACGGATGCGATTTCGCAGAAGCGGGCACCGGCGTGGGCGAGCCGGAAGTCGGGTGACAGGCCGGAACAGGCACCTCTTATGGGCCGGTAGCACGGTCGCCGCGGGATTGGCCGCTTTCGGGACCTATGCGGGTATCTCCGCTCAGCTTTCCGGGCCCATGTCCTCCGCTCAGGTTCTCTGGACGACGATCGCCTCCCTGGTGGCGGGGGTCTTCGCGTTCCTCACCGCCGCCGGTGGCGGATACGCCGCCCTCACCCGGCGCCCCGCAACGCCCGGCGCCGCGATCGGCGCCGGCACCAGGCGGGTCTGGGGCCGGGTCCCGCCGCGCAACCCCGGTTTCACCAACCGCGACCACGACCTGGGACTCATCCGAACGGCGCTCGCCGGGCGGCCCGACGCGAGAAGCGTCCGCAGCTGCGCTCTCCACGGACTGGGCGGCGTGGGAAAGTCGTCGCTCATGTCCGAGTACGCGCACCGGTACGGCGACGGATACCGGCTCGTCTGGTGGGTGCGCGCGGAGCAGCAGGCGTCCCTCGCGGGCGACCTGGCCCGCCTGCTCGGCATCCTCATCGGCGACGCCGAGTACGACGGCACGGACGTGTTCTCCCGCCTCACTCAGGAACTACGGCAATGGGAGCCGTGGCTGATCATGTTCGACAACGCTCCGGACGTGGGCTCGCTCCGCGAGTCGTGGCCGGAGGTGGGCGACGGCCACATCCTGGTGACATCCCGGTCCTCTCAGTGGGAGGAACTGGCCGACGAGACGTTCTGCGTGGAGGTGCTCAGCCAGGACCACGCGGTCGCGCTGCTGCGCCGGCGCGTGGCCGCCGCCGACACCCGATCGGCCTCCGAAGTGGCCGAGCGGCTCGGATGCCTGCCCCTCGCCCTGGTCCAGGCCGCCTCCTACGTGTCGCAGACGAGCACCACCCTCGCCCACTACGCCGATCTCATCGAACGGCGCACGGGGGCGGTCTTCGCCGCCACGCCGCCCTCGGACTACAACGCCACCATCGCCACCACGTGGTCGATGTCGATCGATCAGGCGGCGGCCCTCGCGCCCGGTGCCAGGGCTCTGCTCGCGTTCTGTTCCTTCATGGCCCCCGAGGCGATCCCGCGCGACCTCCCCGGTGATCCGGCGACCATCGGCTGCCGCCACCACCTGCGGGAGCTCGCCGCCGACCAGATCGCCTACGATCTCGCGGTCGCCGCGCTCAACAGGTACTCGCTGCTGACCGCGGACACCCGGTATCTGTCGATGCATCGCCTCGTGCAGCTCACCGTGCGCGCCAGCCTGGACGAGACGGAGCGGCGGGCCTGGGCGGAGACCACGGTGAAGACGCTGAACGCGGCCTTCCCCGGCACGCCGAGGGACAGATCGTGCTGGGGCCGGTGCGCCGAGCTCATGCCGCACGCGCTGTCCGCGGCCGAACACGCGAGGGCGGCGGGCGTCGGGGAGCCGACCGGGGAGCTGCTCCTGCGGGCCGGGGTCTACCTCGCCAAGCGCAGCTTCCTCACCTCCTCGCTGGAGGTGCTGCGGTCGGCTCTCGAGCACCTGGAGAACACCCGGGGACACGAGAGCGTCGACGTCGCCGAGACGTGCGGAGAGCTCGCCCGCGTCCAGCACCGGCGCGCGGATCTGGCGGATGCCCTGCTCTTCTGCCAGAGAGCGGTGAAAATCAAGGAGAAGCGGCTCGGACCGGCCTCCACCGATCTGACCGACGACCTCGTCCGTCTCAGCACCACCCTGATGGAGCTGTCCAGATTGCAGGAGGCGGAGGACACGCTCAACCGGGCGCTGTCACTCGTTGAGCAGTCGGCCGGCCCGGAAAGCCGGCCTCTCGTGCCGTTGCTCGGTCGTCTTTCCTATCTCCGGCGGAGGCAGGGCCGGTTCGGCAGCGCGCTCTCGTACGCGCAGCGGCAACTGGAAGTGGAGAGCGCCCTGCCCGACCCCGATCAGGCCACGATCGCGGATGCCCACTACCGAATCGGCGACGCGCTCGTCCTGATCGGCGACTTCGCCGCCGCCCTCGACCATCACCTGGCCGCGTACGAGATCTTCCTGCGGCTCCATGGGCAGGGCGCTTTCGACGTGCTCAAGACCGAACAGCTGCTGAGCGACTGCTACCTGGAGCTGGCCGATCCCCGCAGGGCCGTCGAGCTGGCACGCGCCGCCGTCGACGGGCTGGCGACACTGCACGGTTTCGACCACCCCGACAAGGCCGCCGCCCTCCGAAGCCTCGGCACCGCCCTGGTGGTCCGGGGCCGGGCCAAGGAGGCCGAGGGACACCTGCGCGCGTCTTCGGCCATATACGAGCGTTTCTACGGCGAGGACCATCCCTATGTCGCCGAGGCCCTGGTGCCCCTCGCGCTGGCCGAGATCAGGCAGGGCCGCCTCCAGCACGCCGAGCAGACGCTCCGGCGTGCCGAGGACATCGTGACCGTCAGGTACGCGGCGGACCACCCCGCGATGGCACCCGTCCTGCGGGCACTCGCCACCCTCCACCGCGCCCGGACGGAACCGGCGGACGCCGGGGAACTGGAGGCACGGGCGGAGGCGATTCTCGAGGTGGCACGGCACTCCTGACGCGGCGGATCGCCGGCCCGTGGAAGGCCGGCGATCCGCGTAACGGATCAGCGCAGGGTGCCGTTGGTCATGCCGACCGGCTCCTCCGGGACGGTGATGAGGCCGAGCTCCGCCACGGACGCCATCAGCGGGTGGGACGGGACCACACGCACGCTGTAGCCGAAGGCCCCCGTGCGGTCCAGCGGCAGGACGCCGGTGTAGTACGCCCGGCCGTCGTCGCCCACCGAGTCGATTTTCAGCGTGACGTAGCCGGGTGACAGCAGCTCGTCGTGTGCGCCCACCCGGCCGTAGGCGGCCTGGACCCGGACGTCCTCGGGCGACAGCTCGCCGAGGGCGATCGTGGCCCGAAGCTCCAGCCGGGCCCCCAGCTCGGGGGTGTCCCCCACGCCGGTCGCCTCGACGTGCTCGACCCGTACGCCCGGCCACGCCTTGGCCACGCGCAGCTTCCAGGCCGCGAACACCCGGGCGTCGCCGTAGCCGCCGGCCGCGAGCGCGCGGGCGGAGGCCGCCGCCGGGGTGTACAGCTCGGTGACGTAGTCGTGCAGCATGCGCCCGGCCAGCACCTTCGGCCCGAGTGAGCTCAGCGTGTGCTTGACCATCTCCAGCCAGCGCCGGGGCAGGCCGTCGACGGCCCGGTCGTAGAAACGGTCGGCGACCTCGCGCTCGATGAGGTCGTACAGCGCCGTCGCCTCCAGGTCGTCGCGGCGCTCGGGGTCGTCCACGCCGTCGGCGCTGGGGATCGCCCAGCCGTTGTTGCCGTCGTACCACTCGTCCCACCATCCGTCGCGGATGGACAGGTTGAGGCCGCCGTTGAGCGCCGCCTTCATGCCGGACGTGCCGCACGCCTCCAGCGGGCGCAGCGGGTTGTTCATCCACACGTCGGAGCCCGTCACCATGAGCTGCCCGAGCGCCATGTCGTAGTCGGGCAGGAAGACGATGCGGTGCCGCACGTCCTCGGAGTCGGCGAAGCGGACGATCTGCTGGATGAGCTTCTTGCCGCCCTCGTCGGCCGGGTGCGCCTTGCCCGCGATGACGATCTGCACCGGCTTGTCCGGGTCGAGCAGCAGCCTGCGGAGCCGGTCGGGCTGGGAGAGCATGAGGGTCAGGCGCTTGTAGGAGGGCACCCGCCGGGCGAAGCCGATCGTCAGCACGTCCGGGTCGAGCGCCTCCTCCACCCAGCCCAGCTCGGCCTCGCTGGCGCCGCGCTGCCGCCACGACTTGCGCAGCCGCCGGCGCGCCTCCTCGACCAGGCGGGCGCGCAGCTTGGCGCGGATGCCCCAGATGTCGGCGTCGGAGAGCTTCTGCACGCTCTCCCAGCCCTGCGCCTTGTCGATCAGCGACGGCAGCTCCTCGCCGGCGAGCTCCATCATCTCCCGGCCGACCCACGTCGGGGCGTGGACGCCGTTGGTGATCGAGCCGATCGGCACCTCGTCCACGTCGAAGCCCGGCCACAGGCCCTGGAACATCTCCCGGCTGACGTGGCCGTGCAGCTCGGACACGCCGTTGACCCGCTGGGCCAGCCGCATGCCCATGACGGCCATGTTGAAGACCGACTTGTCGGCGTCGGGACCGTCCGGCTCGGCGCCGAGCTCCAGAATGCGGTCCACCGACACCGTCGGCCAGGCGTTCGACCCGCCGAACTGCCGGGCGATCATCTCGGCCGGGAACCGGTCGATGCCGGCGGGGACCGGCGTGTGGGTGGTGAACACGGTCCCGGCGCGTACGGCCTCCAGGGCCTCCTCGAACGACAGCCGGGCCTCGGTGAGCTCGCGGATGCGCTCCAGGCCGAGGAAACCGGCGTGGCCCTCGTTGGTGTGGAACACCTCGGGCTCGGGGTGGCCGGTGATCCGGCAGTAGGCCCGGATGGCGCGTACGCCGCCGATGCCGAGCAGCAGCTCCTGCATCAGGCGGTGGTCGCCGCCCCCGCCGTACAGGCGGTCGGTCACGTCGCGCGCGACCGTGTCGTTCTCGGCGACGTCGGAGTCGAGCAGGAGCAGCGGAACCCGGCCGACCTGGGCCACCCAGATCTGGGCGTGCAGGACGCGCCCCTCCGGCAGGCCGATCTTGATGCGGGCCGGTGCGCCGTCCTCCTCCTTGAGCAGGGTGAGCGGCAGGCCGCCCGGGTCGAGGGAGGGGTAGTGCTCCAGCTGCCAGCCCTCGGCGGACAGCGACTGGGTGAAGTAGCCGTGCCGGTAGAGCAGGCCGACGCCGAGGATCGGCACACCGAGGTCGCTGGCGGCCTTCAGGTGGTCGCCGGCGAGGATGCCGAGGCCGCCGGAATACTGCGGCAGGGCGGCGGAGATGCCGTATTCGGGGGAGAAGTAGCCGATCGCCCTGGGTGCGTCCTCGAGCGACTGGTACCAGCGGGGGGCGGTCATGTACTCGCGCAGGTCGTCGGCGGCGTCGGCCAGGCGGCGCAGGAAGCGCCGGTCCTGGGCGAGCTCGCGCAGCCTGTCGGCCTCGACCGCGCCGAGCAGCGCGACGGGGTCGTGATCGACACGCTCCCAGACCTCGGGATCCACCTCGGCGAACAGGTCCATGGTCTCCGGGTGCCAGGACCATCGGAGGTTGTGAACCAACTCGCCCAGAGGTGCGAGCTGTGAGGGAAGAACGGTTCGGACAGTGAACCTGCGGATAGCTCTCACGGGGCCAGACCCTAGTTACTCAGCGCCACGATGCGCGACCGAATCAAACTTGTCGTACTGCGATGCCAGTTATCGAACGCTCTCACCACCATCAAACCGGTTCAAACCTCACCAAAGTACCCTTGACCTGGTGATGTCCGCGCCGGGCGACGATGGCCGGCACGAGATGATCGATCTCCTGGGAAGGCCGTCCCAAACACGGCGGGCGGTCTTTCAATCGACAGGGGTAAGAGTGGACTATTAGGGCAACCCCTGTAAGGACGAGAGAAGGACCGCGGCCAGCGGAGTCCGTCGTCTCGTGCTGCCCGCCTGACCACAGATGTTCCTGCCCCGCAAGCCCCGGCGGCACCCGGTGTGCCGCCCCCGAATACGAAGTGACGATGATCGGACGCATTCCCATCCAGGACATCCAGCCCGTCGTCGACTGCGGCCAGTGGCCCGCCAAGGCCGCCGCGGGAGAGACCTTCGAGATCAGCGCGACCGTGTTCCGCGAGGGACACGACGCGGTCGCCGCCGGCGTCGTGCTGATCGACCCGAGCGGCAAGCCGGGCAGGATGATGCCCATGCGCGAGGTGGCGCCGGGCACCGACCGGTGGAGCGTGGAGGTGACGCTGCCCGCCGAGGGCCTGTGGCAGTTCCGGGTCGAGGCGTGGAGCGACCCGATCGCCACGTGGATGCACGACGCGGGGATCAAGATTCCCCGCAACCTGGACGCCGACCTCATGTGCGAGGAGGGCGCCCGGCTGTTCGATCGGGCGGCAAAGGGCGTGCGGGCGGCGGACTGCGTGGTGACGGAGGCGGGCGGCGCCTGTGGGCACCGGGCCGCGCTGCTGGCCCTCGCGGCCCGCCTGCGGGACGAGGCGGTGGATCCCCGGGCGCGCTTCGCGGTGACCCAGCTGCCCGAGACCGCCGCGCTGATCGCCGCGCACCCGCTGCGCGACCTGCTCACCCGCTCCGGCCGCAACCGCGTCAGGGTGGACCGGCGGCGGGCGCTGTTCGGCTCGTGGTACGAGTTCTTCCCCCGGTCCGAGGGGGCCGTGGTGGGAGAGGAGGGCGTCGCGCCCAAGTCGGGGACGTTCAGGACGGCGGCCAAGCGACTCCCGGCGATCGCCCAGATGGGCTTCGACGTGGTCTACCTGCCCCCGATCCACCCGATCGGGGCCCAGTTCCGCAAGGGCCGCAACAACACCCTGACCCCCGACCAGTACGACCCCGGGTCGCCCTGGGCCATCGGCGGCCAGGAGGGCGGGCACGACGCCATCCACCCCGACCTGGGCACGATCGAGGACTTCGACGTGTTCGTCGCCAAGGCGCGCGAGCTGGGCATGGAGATCGCCCTCGACCTCGCGCTCCAGTGCTCGCCGGACCACCCCTGGGTCAAGGAGCACCCGGAGTGGTTCAACATCCGGGCCGACGGCTCGATCGCGTACGCCGAGAACCCGCCGAAGAAGTACCAGGACATCTACCCCCTGAACTTCGACAAGGATCCCGAGGGGATCTACGCGGAGGTCAAGCGGGTGGTCCGCCACTGGATGGACCACGGCGTGCGGATCTTCCGGGTGGACAACCCGCACACCAAGCCGGTCCGGTTCTGGGAGCGGCTGCTGTCCGACATCAACTCGACCGACCCGGACGTGCTGTTCCTCGCCGAGGCGTTCACCCGCCCGGCCATGCTGCAGACCCTCGCCAAGATCGGCTTCCACCAGTCGTACACGTACTTCACCTGGCGCAACTCCAAGCCGGAAGTCGAGGAGTACCTGCGGGAGCTGTCCCACGAGACCTCGCACTACCTGCGGCCGAACCTCTTCGTCAACACGCCCGACATCCTGCACGAGTACCTCCAGCACGGGGGCGTGCCGGCGTTCGAGATCCGGGCCGTTCTGGCCGCCTTGATGGCGCCTACATGGGGTGTGTACTCCGGGTACGAGCTGGCCGAGAACGTCCCGGTGCGTCCGGGCAGCGAGGAGTACCTCGACAGCGAGAAGTACCAGTACAGGCCGCGTGACTGGGCGGAGGCGGAGCGTGAGGGCCGCAGCCTTGCCCCGATCATTACCCAGCTCAATTTGTTGAGAAGAGCACACCCGGCGCTCCAGGAATTGCGTAACCTACGGTTTCACAACGTCGACCAGCCGGACGTGATCTGCTTCTCCAAGCGGCTGCCCGGCGCCTATGACACGGCCACACGACGGCACGGACTAGGCGATGTGGTGCTGGCCGTCGTCAATCTGGATCCACACAACACACACGAGGCGACGGTCCGGCTCGACATGCCGGCCCTCGGTCTCGACTGGCATGCCGAGTTCGTCGTGGACGACCAACTGTCGGGCGAGTCGTACCGCTGGGGGCAGGCGAACTACGTGCGCCTCGATCCGCACGTCCATCCCGCACACATTCTCACGCTCCGCCACGGGTCAGCGCACCGCCCGTGAGCGCAGCTCGGCACATCCGGGGAGTCAAAAGGTGAGCTCGACGACACCTCCGCCCAGTCACACACAGCCCAGCCACACGCAGCCCGTCCCGAACACCTTCACCGAGGAGGAACCACGGGACAAGTACTGGTACAAGCGGGCTGTCTTCTACGAGGTGCTTATCCGCGGTTTCGCCGACTCGAACGGCGACGGCACCGGCGACATCCGCGGCCTCATCGAGAAGCTGGACTACCTCCAGTGGCTCGGCATCGACTGTCTGTGGCTGCTCCCGCTGTACGAGTCCCCTCTGAAGGACGGCGGGTACGACATCTCGGACTATATGAAGATCCTCCCGGACTTCGGTGACCTGGGCGACTTTGTCAGACTGGTCGACGAGGCGCACAAGCGGGGCATCCGGGTCATCGCCGACCTGGTCATGAACCACACCAGCGACCAGCACCCGTGGTTCCAGGCGTCCCGCAACGACCCCGAGGGCCCGTACGGCGACTTCTACGTCTGGCGCGACACGGACGAGGAGTACAAGGACGCCCGGATCATCTTCATCGACACCGAGGCGTCCAACTGGACCTTCGACCCCGTCCGGGGGCAGTACTACTGGCACCGGTTCTTCCACCACCAGCCGGATCTCAACTTCGAGAACCCGGCGGTGCAGGACGCGATGATGGAGGTCATCCGCTTCTGGCTCGACCTCGGCATCGACGGGTTCCGCCTCGACGCGATCCCGTACCTGTTCGAGCAGGAGGACACCAACTGCGAGAACCTGCCGGCGACCCACGCGTACCTGAAGCGGGTGCGGGCCGAGGTGGACCGCATCTACCCCGACCGGGTGCTGCTGGCCGAGGCCAACCAGTGGCCGGCCGACGTGGTGGAGTACTTCGGCGACCCGGTCACCGGCGGCGACGAGTGCCACATGGCCTTCCACTTCCCGCTGATGCCGCGCATCTTCATGGCGGTGCGGCGGGAGTCGCGCTACCCGATCTCGGAGATCATGGCCCAGACGCCGAAGATCCCCGAGAACTGCCAGTGGGGCATCTTCCTGCGCAACCACGACGAGCTCACGCTCGAGATGGTCACCGACGAAGAGCGCGACTACATGTACTCCGAGTACGCCAAGGACCCCCGCATGCGGGCCAACGTCGGCATCCGCCGCCGGCTGGCGACGCTGCTGGACAACGACCGCAACCAGATCGAGTTGTTCACCGCGCTGCTGCTCAGCCTGCCCGGATCGCCGGTCATGTACTACGGCGACGAGATCGGCATGGGCGACAACATCTGGCTCGGCGACCGGGACGGCGTCCGCACGCCGATGCAGTGGACGCCCGACCGCAACGCGGGCTTCTCGAACTGCGACCCCGGCCGGCTCTACCTACCGGTGATCATGGACCCGATCTACGGGTACCAGGCGATCAACGTCGAGGCACAGCAGAAGAGCGCCAGCTCGCTGCTCCACTTCACCAAGCGGATGATCGAGATCCGCAAGCGTCACCCGGTGTTCGGCCTCGGCGAGTTCACCGAGCTGAACTCGTCCAACCCGAGCGTGCTCGCGTTCGTACGGGAGCTGGGCGACGACCGGGTCCTGTGCGTCAACAACCTGTCGCGCTTCCCCCAGCCGGTCGAGCTCGACCTGCGCAGGTTCGAGGGATCCACGCCGGTCGAGTGCATGGGCGGAGTTCCTTTTCCCCCGATCGGTGAGCTTCCGTATCTTTTGACGCTCCCTGGGCATGGGTTCTATTGGTTCACACTGCCCGTCACGCACAGGACGGCCGGCACCAAGGAGGAGTGACGACTTCACTGCAGGGGCTCCTCGCCGGCTGGATCACCGGACAACGGTGGTTCGCCGGCAAGGGGCGCGCCATCGACGACCTGTCCATCGACTCGGAGATCGAGATCGTCGCGGGAGACCCGGCGCTGCTCCATCTGATCGTGTGCGTGCGCCAGGGGGACCGCCGCACGCGCTACCAGATTCCGGTCGGGCTGCGCGAGCACCTGCCCGACCGGCTCGGCCACGTGCGGATTGGCGCCTGCCGCCGGGACGACCGCGAGGTCGAGGTGTACGACGCGCTGCACGACTCCGCCCTGACCGGGCACCTGCTGGAGGGGATGGCCGGCGACCGCCGGTTCGACGGCCTCGGCTTCCATCTCGCGCACGGGGCGGAGATCGACACCTCGCAACGCAGCCTCGTGCTGACCGCCGAGCAGTCGAACACCTCGCTGGTGTACGGCGACAAGTACATATTCAAGCTGTTCCGCCAGCTCAGCCCGGGGATCAACCCCGAGCTGGAGATCATCACGGCCCTCGCCGACGCGGGCTCGGCCCAGGTGGCCAGGCCGTACGGATGGATCGAAACCGAGCTCCAGGGCGAGCGGACCACGTTGGCGATCATGCAGGAGTACCTGCAGAACGCCAACGAGGGCTGGTCCATGGCCCTCACCAGCGTCCGCGATCTCTACGCGTGCCCGGAGGACATGCCGGCGGAGGACGCCGGCGGCGACTTCGCGGGCGAGGCTCGACGGCTCGGGCTGGCCACCGCGCAGGTCCACCGCGAGCTCGCGCGGGCCTTCCCGACGGGGACGATCGAGCCGCCCGAGATCAAGCGGATGACCGAGCGGTTCCGCCGCCGTCTGGACAAGGCGGTCGCCGAGGTGCCGCGTCTCGGCGAGCACGCCGCCGTGGCCGCCGAGGCGTTCGACCGGCTGTCCGATCTCGGCCACGAGATCCCGGTGCAGCGGGTGCACGGCGACTATCACCTCGGCCAGGTCATGCGCACCATGACCGACTGGGTGGTGCTCGACTTCGAGGGAGAGCCGGGGCAGCCGCTGGCCGAGCGCCGGGCGCTCGACTCGCCGTTGCGGGACGTGGCGGGCATGCTGCGCTCGTTCGACTACGCCGCCCGGCACCTGCTGGCCGACCGCCCCGACGCCGAGAGCCTGGAGAACCGGGCCAGGGAGTGGTCGGAGCGCAACCGCGCCGCGTTTCTGGCCGGCTATTCGGAGGGTGGCGGGCGCATCCGCGGCGACGACGCGGTGCTGCTGCGCGCGCTGGAACTGAGCAAGGCGGTGTACGAGGTCGTCTACGAGGCGCGTAACCGCCCCTCGTGGCTGCCCATCCCAATCGCGGCGTTCCGCTGACAAGATCAGAGTGTTCTGAGGGACACATCGAGGGCAGGTTGGCGACATGGATTTGGATCGGCTGGCGGGGGGCGCGCACCACGACCCCCACTCCATATTGGGTGCCCATCCCGGGCCCGACGGTGTCACGATCAGGGCCCTGCGCCCTTTCGCGGAGAAGGTCGAGGTGCTGGCCGACGGCTCGGCCCACGAGATGAGTCACCTCGACTTCGGAGTCTTCGAGGTGACGCTGCCCGGCCTCGACAAGGTCCCCGACTATCGCCTGCGCATCACCTATCCCGACGCCCCGCCGTACGAGACGGACGATCCGTACCGGCACTGGCCGACGCTGGGCGAGCTGGACCTCCACCTGATCGGTGAGGGACGGCACGAGCGGCTGTGGGAGGTGCTCGGGGCGCGGGTCGTCCGCCACGAGGACGTGGACGGGACGGCCTTCTCGGTGTGGGCGCCGAACGCCCAGGGCGTGCGGGTGATCGGCGACTTCAACCACTGGAACGGCGCCGCCCATCCCATGCGCTCACTCGGCCGGTCGGGAGTCTGGGAACTGTTCCTCCCGGACATCGGCGAGGGCATGCGGTACAAGTTCCAGATCCTCGGCCTCGACGGCATCTGGCGGGAGAAGGCCGACCCGATGGCCCGCCGCACCGAGATCCCCCCGGCGACCGCCAGCATCGTCGAGAAGTCCGCGTACGAGTGGCGCGACGGGGAGTGGATGGCCGGCAGGCCGTCACGCGACGCCCTCGCCGAGCCGATGAGCACCTACGAGGTGCACCTGGGCTCGTGGCGGCCCGGCCTGTCCTACCGGGAGCTCGCCCGCGAGCTGGTCGGCTACGTCAAGGACATGGGCTTCACGCACGTGGAGTTCATGCCGGTCGCCGAGCACCCCTTCGGCGGCTCGTGGGGCTACCAGGTGACCTCCTACTACGCCCCCACCTCGCGCTTCGGCTCCCCCGACGACTTCCGCCACCTGATCGACGAGCTGCACCGGGCCGGCATCGGCGTGATCGTCGACTGGGTGCCCGCGCACTTCCCGATGGACGAGTGGGCGCTGGCCCGCTTCGACGGCACGCCGCTCTACGAGCACGCCGACCCCGCCCGCGGCATGCACCCCGACTGGGGCACGTACGTCTTCGACTTCGGCCGCAACGAGGTGCGCAACTTCCTCGTGGCCAACGCGCTCTACTGGCTCAAGGAGTTCCACATCGACGGCCTGCGGGTGGACGCGGTGGCCTCGATGCTCTATCTCGACTACTCCCGCCGTGAGGGCGAGTGGACGCCCAACGTGTACGGCGGCAGGGAGAACCTCGACGCGATCGAGTTCCTCAAGGAGATGAACGCCGTCGTCTACCGCGAGGAGCCGGGGATCGTCACGATCGCGGAGGAGTCGACCGCCTGGCCCGGCGTGTCTCGGCCGGCCTACCTCGGCGGGCTCGGCTTCGGCTTCAAGTGGAACATGGGCTGGATGCACGACTCGCTCAGCTACATGTCGCGCGAGCCGATCTACCGGCAGTATCACCACCACCAGATGACGTTCTCCCTGATGTACGCCTTCTCCGAGAACTTCGTGCTGCCGCTGTCGCACGACGAGGTCGTCCACCTCAAGGGGTCGCTGCTGGGCAAGATGCCGGGCGACGAGTGGCAGCGCTTCGCCAACCTGCGCGCGTTGTACGGCTTCATGTGGGCCCATCCCGGCAAGCAGCTGCTGTTCATGGGCGGCGAGTTCGGCCAGGGCGCCGAGTGGTCGGAGGCCAAGGGCCTCGACTGGTGGGTGCTGGACTTCGACTACCACCGTGGCGTGCAACGCCTGGTCAGGGACCTCAACCGGGTCTACCGGGAGTCGCCCGCGCTGTACTCCCGCGACAACACCCACGAGGGCTTCCGCTGGATCGACGCCGACGACGCCTCGGGCAACGTGCTGTCGTTCCTGCGGTACGGCACGGACGGCTCGGTGCTGGCCTGCGTCGCCAACTTCTCCGGCGCCCCGCACGAGGACTACCACCTCGGCCTGCCCACTCCCGGGCGGTGGGAGGAGGTCCTCAACACCGACGCGTACGAGTACGCCGGCAGCGGCACCGGCAACATGGGCGCGGTCGAGGCGGCCGAGGAGCCGCGGCACGGACTGCCCTGCTCGGCACGCCTGCGCGTGCCGCCGCTCGGCGTGGTGTGGCTGCGGCCGGTGGAGAGTCCCACGGCCGTGAGCGCCGAGATGGACGAGCGCGCCGAGACGACGGCCGGGGAACCCGATGGCCTGATCGCCGAATCCTGAGCCCCTCACGACCGGGGTCCGCGGCGCGGACCCCGGTCGGGCGGAGCCGCTCAGGCGCGGCCGCGGAAGAACTCCCGCAGGTCCTCCACGAGCAGGCCTGGCGCCTCCAGGGCGGGGAAGTGGCCGCCCCGGTCGAACTCGGTCCAGCGCACGATGGTGTGCGTCTTTTCGGCGAACCCACGGATGGCCAAGTCCGTGGGGAAGACCGCCACGGCCGTCGGCACGCTCGATCGCTCGCGCGGCACCCACATGGACGGGTCGTTGAACCGCTCGAAGTAGGTGTGCGCGGCCGAGCCCGCGGTGCCGGTGTACCAGTAGAGGCTGACGTCGGTGAGGATCCGGTCGCGGTCCACGGCGTCTTCGGGCAGATCGGCGGCCGGGTCGGTCCACTCCTGGAACTTCTCCACGATCCAGGCGAGCTGGCCGGCCGGGGAGTCGTGCAGGGCGTGCGCGATCGTCTGCGGCCGGGTGCCCTGAATCTGCATGTACGCGCTCGACCGGTCCTGCCAGTCCTTCATCCGCCTCAGCCGCTCCTGTTCGGCCTCGGTCAGCGCGGCCATGTCGGCCGGCATCCCGGTCGGGAAGGTGACCAGCGCGTTGAGGTGGACCCCGATGACCCGGTCGGGCGCCGCCCGGCCGATCAGCGGGGCGATGAAGGCGCTCACGTCGCCGCCCTGCACGCCGTACCGCTCGTAGCCGAGCCGGTCCATCAGCTCAGTCAACGCCGCGGCGGCCCGTCCGTCGGTCCAGCCGACAGCGGGCAGCTGGCCGGAGAAGCCGTACCCGGGAAGCGACGGGATCACCACGTGGAAGGCGTCGGCGGGGTCGCCACCGTGCGCCACGGGGTCGGTGAGCGGGCCGATCACGTCGAGGAACTCCACGATCGAACCGGGCCAGCCGTGGAGCAGCAGCAGCGGCGTGGCGTCCGGCACGGCCGAGCGGACGTGCAGGAAGTGCAGGTCGATGCCGTCGATCGTGGTCGTGAACTGCTGATGGGCGTTGATCGCCGCCTCGTGCGCCCGCCAGTCGTACTTCTCCGCCCAATACGCCGCCAGGTCGCGCAGGTAGCCGGTCGGCACGCCGCGCTCCCAGCCGGTCTCCGGCAGCTCGGGGGCCCAGCGGGTGCGGGCCAGCCGATCGCGCAGGTCCTCGACGTCGGCCTGGGGGATCTCGATGCGGAACGGACGGATCTCGGTGTTCGTCATGAGATCACCGTAGGAACGATCGGTGTCAGGCTCGGTCACCAATGGCGGGCACAATTGCGGTCATGCTGGAAACCTCGGCACGTTTGCTCCGGCTGCTCTCGCTGCTCCAGTCGCGCGGCGACTGGCGGGGCGCCGACCTGGCCGGACGGCTCGGCGTGGGCCTGCGTACGGTGCGGCGCGACATCGACCGATTGCGCGACCTCGGTTATCCGGTGGACGCGACCCCGGGAGTCGCGGGCGGTTACCGGCTCGGCGCCGGCACGGCGCTGCCACCGCTGCTGCTCGACGACGAGGAGGCGGTGGCGGTCGCGATCGGGCTGCACGCGGCGGCGACCGGCAGCGTGGCCGGGCTGGAGGAGAGCTCGGTGCGGGCGCTGACCAAGCTCGAGCAGATGCTCCCGGCCCGCCTCCGGCACCGGGTGACCGCGTTCCGAGCGGCGGCCGTGCCGCTGACCGGGCCGGCGCCGGCCGGCGAGGCGGTCGACCCCGGCCTGCTGACCGCGCTCGCGGCGGCCTGCCGGGACCACCGGCGGCTGCGGCTGCGGTACCCGGGACGGGACGGCCCGGCGGTCCGTACCGTCGAGCCCCACCGGCTGGCTCACACGCACCGCCGGTGGTATCTGCTGGCGTGGGACGTGGACCGCGATGACTGGCGGACCTTCCGGGCCGACCGGATCCAGGGACCCGTGGACCCGCCCGGCGCCCGGTTCACCCCGCGTACGCCTCCCTCCGGCGACGTGGCTGCCTACGTCTCCCAGGCGATCTCGTCGGCGCCCTACCGCTACCGGGCCCGGATCCTGTTCGAGGCCCCGATCGAGGCGGTGGCCCGGCGCTCCTCCCCCACGGCCGGTCGGCTGGAGGCGCACGGAGCCGACACCTGCCTGTTCCACACGGGCTCCGACTCGCTGGAGACGCTGGCCCTGCACGTCGCGGCCAAGGGATTCCCGTTCCGGGTGCTGGACCCGCCCGAGCTGATCCCGGTCCTGCGCGACCTGGCCGACCGGCTGCGTACGGCGGCCGAAGCCTAGCCACCGCCTATCGGTCAGACCGTGATGACGACCTTCCCGCGGGCGTGCCCCTGTTCCACATGGGCGATGGCCGCCGGGATCTCGTCGAACGGATAACCGCGGTCGATCACCGGAGTGACCTTGCCGTCCTCGATGAGGTCGGTCAGCCGCATCAGGTCGCCCCGGACCTTCTCGCCGTAGGACACCTGGGTCACGACCACACGCTGGGACACGAACGGCGACACCGCGAGCGTCGCGATGATGTGACCGACGGGCTGCAGCCATCGTCCGGCCGGCCCGCCGACGACGAGGTGCGTCCCCCGGGGCTTCAGCACCCGCGCGCAGGCCCGCAGCGCGCGGGTGCCCGCGATGTCGAGCAGCAGGTCGTGGCGCCGCCCGCGCCGGGTGAAGTCCTCCTTCGTGTAGTCGACGACCTCGTCGGCGCCGATCGACCGCACCAGGTCCCCGTTCCGGCCGCTGCACACTGCGGTGACCTCGGCGCCGAACGCCTTGGCGAGCTGCACGGCGAAGGTCCCCACGCCGCCCGAGGCTCCGTTCACGAGAACCGCGTGCCCCGCCTGGACCCGTCCCTGGTCGAGCGCGATCAGTGCGGTGACGGCCGCCATCGGCACCGCCGCCGCCTGCTCGAACGACAGGTTCTCCGGTTTCCTGGCCAGTGCGCCCTCCCGCACGCACACGTACTCGGCGAAGCCGCCCTGCGTGAGCAGTGCGAACACCTCGTCGCCGGGGCGGAACGCGGTGACGCCGGCGCCGACCGCCTCGACCTCTCCCGCCACGTCGGCGCCCAGGACGCCGATCCGCGGCCGTCTCGGGCCGAGCGTGCCGCCCATCAGGCGCGCGACGTACGGCTCGCCTCTCATGTGGTGCCAGTCGTACGGCTGGACGGAGGTGGCGCGCACCCGGACCAGCACCTCGCCGGGGCCGGGCACGGGCGTGCCGACGTCGGTGAGCTCCAGGACGTCGGGCGGGCCGTACGAGCGCAGGACGTACGCCTTCATCGCGTTCTCCTCGTCACCTTGGCAGTGGGGAAGGTCAGCGTAAGAAGCGCCGCGTGCCGGGCGTATCGGCCGAAAGTACGCCCGATCGGCAGCCGATCGGGCGGCACGGATCCGGCCGTTCCACCGATGAACCACGTCCCTTTCGCGGCCCAGGATCGGCACATGACCGAATCGATGGAACGGCCCAGGCTCGCACACGGCCGGGTGAAGGAAAACGGCCGATCGGGCGGGAACCGCGGGGCGGGGTGGCTCGTGCCCGCCGCGCTGATCGTGCTCAGCGCCGTCCCCATGATCGCCGGCGCCGCCCGGCTGTCCCAACTGACCGGCGGAGGACCGGTCACCGCGGACAGCGCCCGGTTTTTCGCCTCACCCGTTCCCGTGGTCGCGCACATCGTCGCCGTCACCCTGTTCAGCGTCCTGGGAGCCCTGCAGTTCGCCGCCGGGCTCCGCCGCCGCGCGCCGCGCCTGCATCGCGTCCTGGGCCGGGTGCTGGTTCCGTCCGGGATCGTCACGGCGCTGTCGGGGCTGTGGATGACGGTGTTCTATCCCCACCCACCGGCCGACCACGCCCTCCTGACCGGCATGCGGCTGGTGTTCGGCACGGCCATGCTCGTGTCCGTCGTCCTCGGCTTCGCGGCGATCCGGCGACGGGACATCGCCCGCCATCGCGCCTGGATGACGCGCGGCTACGCGATCGGCATGGGCGCGGGCACCCAGGTGCTGACCACCGTGCCCTGGGTCGTGGTGGCCGGTCAGCCCGGTCCGCTCCCCCGGGCGCTGCTGCTGGGCGCGGGATGGCTGATCAACATCGCCGTCGCGGAGTGGGTCGTCCGCAGAGGCGCCCGAGTGCCGGCATCGTCCCGAGGGGCGAAGTGAGCGGCTCATGCCCCGCCGGTCTCCGCCCGATCGGGATGACCCTGGTGCAGGAGCGCGCGCAGCTCCGCGGTGTCGACGATGTGGGCCAGCCTCGGGAAGACGCCGGTCATCAGGGCCTGGTGGGCCTGCGGGTCCGGGTCGGCGACGCCGTCGGACAGGATGTGGAGCCGGTAGTCGCGGTCGGCGGCGTCGGTGACGGTGGACAGCACGGCGCCGCTGGTGGTGACGCCGGCGACGACCAGGGTGGTGATTCCGCGATCCCGCAGCCGCCGGTCCAGATCCGTCGTGGAGAACGCGCCGAAGCGGGTCTTGCGGACGACGATGTCGCCGGGCTCGGGAGCGAGCCGATGGTGGATTTCCGTCGCGGGATCCGCGTGGTGCATGAGGCGCTGCCGGCCGAGGAAGGAGAACGTCCTGTTGGCCGGCGGGATCGCCGCCCAGTCGGCTTCGGTGAATCCGACGCGCACGTAGGCGACGGCCGCGCCGTGCGCGCGCATGTCGGCGATGGCGCCGGCCACCCGTGACAGCAGCGCTTCCGGGTCGGCCGGGCCGGGGAGCGAGGCCAGGATCGCCGGCTGGTAATCCATGACGAGCAGTGCGGCCGTCCGGGAGTCCAGCGCCGGGGTCGTGACGGTCATCTTCTCTCCTTGGGTGAGGAAATCGCGGTGACGGCGGTGGCGGCCCGTCAGGCGCGGCTCGGTGTGGGCTCCGGCTCGGCGGGGGGCCCGGCAGGGGGCTGAGCGGGGGTCGCCGCGGCGCGTCGGGGAAGCAGCAGCGGGGTCGCCAGCAGGAGCACACCGGCCAGGCCGATGGCGGTGCGCGGGCCGAGCAGGCCGCCCAGCACACCCCAGACGGCCGTCAGGAGCGCGGTCGAGGCCTTGGTCGTCACCGTCCAGGCGGACAGCGTGCGGGCCACCCGGCCGGTCGCGGTGCGTTCGAGGCGGTAGGTCGCGCAGACGGGGTTGAAGACGCCGCAGCAGAAGATGAGCCCGAGCTCGACGGCCATCACCAGCAACAGCCCACCGGTGCCCGGCCCCACGAAGGCCAGGCCGACGAGCCAGATCGCGCGCAACGCCCCGGACACGACCAGGACCCGGTGCTGCCCGAACCGGGTGACGAGCGGCCGGGCCAGCCGTGAACCCAGCAGGCCGCCGATCGCGGGCGCGGCGAAGGCGAGGCCGTACTGCCACGGAGCGAACCCGAGCCGGCCGAGCATCAGGACGGCCAGCAGCGCGTCGGCGGCCATCACCAGGCCGTTGAACACGGCGGTGTTGAAGAACAGCGGACGCAGCGTCGCGTCGGCGAGGATGTACCGCCAGCCGTCGAGCAGGTCCCCGGCCCGCACGCGCGCGGCCTGCCCGCGCTCGGGCCGCGGTTCCCCGCCGCCCGTCGCGCGGATGCCCAGGGCCGAGAGCAGGTAGCTGACCGCGTCGGCCACCACCGTCGCCACCGGGCCGAGGAGCCCGATCGCGGCGCCGCCCAGCGGCGGCCCGACGATCGTGGTCGTCCAGGTCGTGGACTCGAATCGGGCGTTGGCGACGAGCAGGTGCTCGGCCGGCAGCAGCGCCTTCAGGTACGCGCCGGAGGCCGCGCGGAAGGTGATGTCTGCCGCGGCGACGACGACCGAGACCAGCAGGAGCTGGACGAAGGAGAGCACGCCGAGCGCGAACGCGGCGGGGATCGTCAGCAGCGCCGCGAAGCGCACCAGGTCCGTCCCGATCAGCACCGGCCGCTTGCGGCGGAACTCCACCCACGGGCCCAGCGGCACCGCCACGGCCGCGCCCACCGCGGCCCCCACGGAGGCCAACGCCGCGACCTGCGCCGGCCCGGCGTGCAGCACCTGGACCGCGATCAGCGGGAACGCGCCGAAGGCGAGCCACGTGCCGAGCGCGCTGGTCCCGTACGCCGCCCAGAGCCATCCGAACCGCCGCCCCAACCGGTGCCCGTTCCTCACGTCGCTCGCCCCTCGCCACTCGCCCATACAACCGATCCGCGATCGGAAGCATCAAAGCGAGCACCATGGCCGCAGATCAAACAACCACGAGGCCGCCCGGCCACAACCGATGGTTGTATCCGTAAGGTGTCCGCATGGACCTCGACACCGTCCGGACCTTCGTCGCCGCCGCCGACGCCGGACAGTTCCAGGAGGCCGCCGCGGAGCTGGCGGTCACGCAACAGGCCGTCTCCAAGCGCATCGCCGCGCTGGAGCGCGACCTCGGCGTGCGGCTGTTCACCCGCACGCCGCGCGGCGCCGAGCTCACCATCGACGGGCAGGCGTTCCTGCCCCACGCCAAGGAGCTGCTGCGCGCCGCCGACCGGGCTGTCGCGTCCGTGCGCGCCGGCCGCCGTCCGCTGCGCGTCGACATGCTCACCTCCCGCAGCGCGGCCTCGGGCCTGATGCGCGGCTTCCACCGCGCGCACCCCGAGATCGACCTCGACGTGGTGATGCTGTTCGACATCGAGAAGGCCGTCGCCGCCATCCGGTCCGGTGCGATCGACGCGTCCTTCCGTGCCGTCGCCATGCCCGGCCGGCCCCTCCCCGAGGAGATCGAGTCCGTCCGGGTGCTCGACGAGCCGCTCCAGCTCCTCATCGGCCCCGCCCACGCGCTGGCCGGCGCCCGGTCGGTGACAGTCGCCCAGCTCGCCGGGCACCGGATCTGGATGCCCGGCCTGACCCCCGGCACCGAGTGGACCGCCTACTACGACGACCTCGTCGCCGAGTTCGGCCTCACCATCGAGGCGACCGGCCCCAACTTCGGCTCCGACGCGCTCCTCGACACCATCGCCGACACCCCGGCCCTGGCCACCTTCATGGGCGGGCACACCCGCCTCGTCTGGCCCGCCGGCCACGGCCTGCGCCGCATCCCGGTGACCGACCCGACGCCCGTCTACCCGCACTCGCTCCTGTGGCACCGCGACAACCCCCACCCCGCGCTGGCCACCCTCCGCGCCCACCTCGCCGCCACGGCGGCCGGCCACGACACCGCCGGGACCTGGGCGCCGGACTGGGCGATCGCACGCTGAACGCGCCGCCTCGGCGGGCCGGACCGCGGTCAGCTCCTGACGCGGCCGGTCTCGTAGGCCCAGATGGCGATCTCCACGCGGTTGCGGGCGCCGAGCTTGGCCATCAGGCTGGCGACGTGGGTCTTGACCGTGCTGAGCGAGATGTGCAGCTCGGCGGAGATCTCGCCGTTGGTCCGGCCGCGCGCCACGGCGGCGAGGATCTGCTCCTCCCGGTGCGTGAGCTCCTCGATGGGCCGCACGGCCTGCGCGGCGGGACCGGTCCGGGCGAAGGCGCCGAGCAGCCGCGCGGTGATGCTCGGGGCGATGAGCGCGTCGCCCGCGGCGGCGGCGTGCACGGCCTGCGCGAGCATGTCGGCCCCGGCGTTCTTCAACAGGAAACCCCGGGCCCCGGCCTGCAACGCCGCATAGACGTACTCGTCGAGGTCGAACGTGGTGATGACGACGACGGCGAGGGGGTCGGCGACGTCCGGTCCTGCGAGGGACCTGGTCGCCTCGATGCCGTCGGTCCCGGGCATGCGGATGTCGAACAGGCACACGTCGGGGCGCAGGCGCCGGGCGAGCTCGACGGCCCGCCGCCCGTCGGCGGCCGTGGCGACGACCTCGATGCCCGGCTGGGCGTCGAGGATCATCGAGAGCCCGGTGCGGACGATCTCCTGATCGTCGGCGATCAGCACCCGGACGCCGTGCCCACCGGCTCGCTCGCTCCGCTCGCTCATGCGACCCCGGCCCGGGGAAGCACCGCGGTCACCGTCCACCCCCGATCGCGGTCCGGGCCGGCCACGCACGTGCCGCCGAGCAGGCTCGCGCGCTCGCTCATGCCGATGATCCCGTATCCCGGCGACGCGGCCGGGCGGGTGGAGCCCCCGTCGCCGTCGTCACGCACGCACAGGCGCACCGCCGCCTCGTCGGCGGCGACGCGCACCTCGACCCTGGTGGCACGGCGCGCGTGCCGTACGGCGTTGGTCACCGCCTCCTGGGCGATGCGGTAGACCGCGGACTCGACCGACGGCGACAGATCGTCCAAGTCACCGGATATCTCCACCTCGACCGCCGGGTGGTGGGAGCCGCCCCGGCTCGCGAGCCGTTCGAGTTCGGCGATGCGCAGGCCAGGGGTCAGCTCCGCCGGCCGGTCGCGCCGCAGGACGCGGACGATGGCGCGCATCTCGTCGAGGGCCCGTGCCGCCTCGGCCTCGATCACGCGGAGGGCATCGGTCGCGGCGTCCGGCCGCGCCGCCGCCGTGGCGAGCCCCGCCTGTGCGCGGATCGCCATCGCGGAGACATGGTGCGCGACCGTGTCGTGCAGGTCGCGGGCGAGCTGCTCGCGCATCAGCAGCTTGACCTGGTCCAGCTCGCGCATTCTCGCCCCGGCCCGGTAGCGGAATGCGCCGCCCAGGCTGGTGGTCGCGAGCAGGACGGCGAACGGCCCGACCACGTCGGCGAGAGCGGCGTGGTCGACGAGCGCGGACAGACCGGCGGAGGCGATCATGATTCCGAGACCGGTCACGATCTCCCTGCCCGACCCCCACCGGAACACCGCGTACGGCAGGATCAGCAGGTATCCCAGCGTGTACACGTCGAGGGTCGCGCCGGTCACGAGGATCGGGATCGCATGCGCGGCGACGAAGCAGATCGCGAGCATCGCCAGGGGACGGGTCCGCCGCCACAGGAGGGTGGGCACCAGTCCGACGGTGACGGCCACCGCCAGCGGCCGCCACGGAAGATCCGGCCGCAGCACTCCTTCGAGTATCGCGAGCGGCACGAGCACCCCGGCGAGCACCCAGTCCCGCCACACGCGTACGGGGGGATCGGGAGGACGGGGCTCGTGCCACACGGAGCGGATGAAGCCGTGCACCGCCTCATGGTACGAGAGCGGACGTGGGAAGCAGAACAGGCACCGCGGCTGAGAAACGTCCGGTCCCCGGGTGGAGAGCGGGAGTTCGTCCTTGTCGCCGGCGACGACGAGTCCGGGTGCGGTGACAGTCGTAGCCAAGGCCAACGTCGCCTGAATCGGGCTGATCCTAACGACTGTGTCACCGGCCGCATCGATCCCCACTTCGTTCGCCGCTCATCAGGGCAGGCGGGCGTGTTCGGCTCGGGTGGCAGCGATCCGCTCACGCGCGAGCGTACGGGCCCGTTCGGTGTCGCCGGTGAGTCGGGCGAGGATCGTTGCGAGCGGCCTGATCTTGCCCCAGCCGCCCCAGTGACCCTCGGGGATCTCGGTGGGGAATACCCAGATCCGGCTGGCGTCACGCGGCCAGGCGCCGTTCTCCGCGTCGAGGATCGCCTCGGTGACCTCGGCGATGACGCTCGCACGCTTCTGCTCGTCGAGCTGGCCCTCGGGGACGGACGGGACGACCTTGTAACGAGGTGCGTCCGCGGGTTCTCCGCCGACGTAGACGCCGGCCGGTCGGTGCAGCCAGAGCCAGGAGACGGAACGGCTCACCGGGTCGGCGGGGTCGAATCCCTCGTTGCGGACGAGGATCTCGGTGATGCGGTTCAGCAGGGCCGCCTCGGCGTCCGGCTGGAGCGCGCCCTCGGGAATGTAAACGTCGAGCATGGGCATGGTCGATCTCCTTTATGAGTTTAGTTCTTCAACTCAGGCTGGGAGCCTACGACGGCTGAGTACAGCTTGTAAACCCAGATGGGTACACTCGTCCCATGGAGACGCGGCGAATCGACCCGGTGAACTGCTCGGTGGCGCGCGCCCTCTCGGTGGTGGGGGAGCGCTGGTCGCTGCTGATCGTTCGTGAAGCACTGGACGGCGCGCGCCGGTTCGGAGAGTTCCACTCCCGCCTCGGGATCGCCAGGAATCTCCTGGCGACTCGGCTCGAGACCTTGGTGACCGCGGGAGTGATGCGCCGCGTGCCCTATCAGGAGCCTGGGGATCGGCAGCGCTTCGCCTACGAGCTCACCGAGCAGGGCCGGGCGTTGCGGCCCACGCTCGTGGCGCTCCTGGAATGGGGCGACACGTATCTCGCCGACCCGCAGGGCCCGTCGGTCATCGTCCGGCACCGGCCCGTCGACGATGCGAGCTCCTGCGACGAGCCGGTCAAGGTCGTCCTCGAGTGCGCTGCGGGGCACAGCCACCTCGCCCCGGAAGACGTCTGCCGCACGCCCGGGCCGGGCGCGCGCTTCGTGGAAAGCTCCTGAGATCCCCAGGATCGTACTGAGCAGCTCATATCGCGAGAAGCATGATCCAAGCAGTGGGGCCGACGCCTGGGCCATGGGGCAAACGTTGGATACCGCGGCACGCTGGTGCCCCTCTCGCCGATCTTCGCCCCGGGCGAATCCTGTCGGTCGCGGCACCAGGGCAGGCCCGGTCATCACCGAGGACGGCGCCGCGACCTTAGCGGAGGCTTAAACGACGGTTAGCGGGTCAGGAGGGCGTTGACCCCCTCGCGGCCTTTGCTTACTCTGACAATAAATAGGAAACTTTCCTATTCATACACCCCCCACCGGGAGTTTCCGATGCGAAAGATCCTCCTCGGGTCCCTGATCGCGGGCGCCGCGTTACTCGCGCCGCTCGCGCTCGGGACCGCCTCCGCCGCCACCCCCGCCACCGCCACGTACACCGTCGACTCCGACTGGGGCTCCGGCTTCCAGGGCAAGTTCACCGTCAAGGCCGGGTCCGACGCCCTGCCGAGCTGGACCGTCGAGGTCGACATGCCCTCCGGCGCGACGATCAGCTCGGCCTGGGACGCCACCATGACCAAGAGCGGCGACCACTACACGTTCAAGAACCCCTCCTGGAGCGGCGGGCTCGCGGCGGGCGCCTCGGCGAGCTTCGGCTTCATCGGCGCTCCCGGCGGCTCGACGCCGCTGCACTGCACGCTGAACGGCGCGCCCTGCGCCGGCGGGCCCGGCAGCTCCCCCTCGGCCGGCCCCAGCACGAGCCCCAGTGCCAGCCCGTCCGCGTCGCCCTCCGCGTCGCCGAGCGCATCCCCCACGCCTCCGCCGCCCGGCGGCAAGAAGGTGCTCGGCTACTTCACCGACTGGGGCGTGTACGGCCGGCAGTACTTCGTGAAGAACATCGTGAGCAGCGGCTCGGCCGCCAAGCTCACCCACATCAACTACGCCTTCGGCAACGTGACCAACGGCCAGTGCGCGATCGGCGACTCCTACGCCGACTACGACATGGCCTACACGACGGCCAACAGCGTGGACGGCAAGGCCGACACCTGGGACAACGGCGCGCTGCGGGGCGCGTTCAACCAGCTGCGCAAGCTGAAGGCGCAGTATCCGCACATCAAGGTGCTCTACTCCTTCGGCGGCTGGACCTGGTCCGGCGGCTTCGGCCAGGCGGCCGCCAACCCCACCGCCTTCGCCAACTCCTGCTACACCCTGCTGAAGGACCCGCGCTGGGCCGATGTGTTCGACGGCATCGACATCGACTGGGAGTACCCGAACGCCTGCGGCCTGAGCTGTGACACCAGCGGCGCGGCGGCGTTCAAGAACCTGATGGCGGCCCTGCGGGCCAAGTTCGGGCCCAGCTACCTCGTCACCGCCGCGATCACCGCGGACGGCACGAACGGTGGCAAGATCGACGCCGCCGACTACGCCGGCGCGGCGCAGTACGTCGACTGGTACAACGTGATGACCTACGACTACTTCGGCGCCTTCGCCGCGCAGGGCCCGACGGCCCCGCACTCGCCGCTCACCTCCTACTCCGGCATCCCCACCGCCGGGTTCTACTCCGACGCGGCCATCCAGAAGCTCAAGAGCAAGGGCGTGCCGACGAGCAAGCTGCTGCTCGGCATCGGCTTCTACGGCCGCGGCTGGACCGGCGTCACCCAGGCCGCTCCCGGAGGCACCGCCACCGGCGCCGCCCCCGGCACGTACGAGGCGGGCATCGAGGACTACAAGGTCCTCAAGAACAGCTGCCCGGCCACCGGCGCCGTCGCCGGCACGGCCTACGCCAAGTGCGGCTCGAACTGGTGGAGCTACGACACCCCCGCCACGATCGGCGGCAAGATGACCTACGCCAAGAACCAGGGTCTCGGCGGGGCCTTCTTCTGGGAGTTCAGCGGCGACACCGCCAACGGCGAACTGATCACCGCGATGTCGAGCGGTCTCAAGTAAACGGTCACCGGCCCCCGCGCCTGCGGGGGCCTCATCCGGGCCATTCCGGCTAAACCGTCGCTTATGGTGGCATTTATGGACGCGACGAGGACGATCGTAGAGACCGTCGGCAAGCTGCGGCAGCGCCGTACGGCGCCGCTCGTGCTGGAACTGGATCTGACCGAAGGGCTGTCGGAAGGCCCGCCCGCCGACCCGGTCACCGCTCTGCTGTCCATGCGCAAGACACGCCTCACCGACGTGCTTTCGGGTCTGCGCCGCGCCCGTAAGGACCCGCGCGTCACCGCGCTGATCGTCAAGATCGGCGGCAACCCCCTCGGCCTCGGCATGGTGCAGGAGCTGCGCACGGCCGTGCTCAAGCTGCGCGCCGCCGGCAAGCGGACCGTCGCGTTCGCCGAGACGTACGGCGAGTTCGGCGCGGGCACCGTCCCCTACTACCTGGCGAGCGCCTTCGAGCGGGTCTACCTCCAGCCCTCCGGCGACGTGGGTCTGACCGGCGTGGCGCTGGAGCAGCGGTTCCTGCGTGACGCGCTCGCCAAGGCGGGGGTGGAATACCAGCTCGGCCAGCGGCACGAGTACAAGACCGCGGCCAACACGTTCACCCAGAACCACATGACCGACGCCCACCGCGAGTCGGCCGGGCGCATCGCCGAGTCGATCACCGAGCAGATCGTCGCCGGCATCGCCGAGGCGCGCCGGCTCGACCCGAAGCGGGTGCGCGAGCTGATCGACCAGGGCCCGTTCATCGGCACGGAGGCCGTCGAGGCCGGGCTGGTGGACGCGCTGAAATATCGCGACGAGGTCTACGCCGAAACCGTCGACGACGGCGCGCACCTGCTCTACGTGTCGCGGTACGCCAAGAGCGTGCTGTCCGGCAAGCTCCCCCGCCCGGGGACCGACACGGTCGCCCTGGTCCACGGCGACGGCATGATCCGCCTCGGCCGCAGCGGCCGCTCGCCGCTCGGCGGCGGGGGCGCCATGGGCTCCGACACCATCTGCGCCGCCCTGCGCTCGGCCAGGCGGGACGAGAAGGTCAAGGCCATCGTGTTCCGCGTGGACAGCCCCGGCGGGTCGTACGTCGCCTCCGACGCCATCTGGCGGGAGGTCGTCCTGGCTCGTCGGGCGGGCAAGCCGGTCATCGTGTCGATGGGCGACCTGGCGGCCTCCGGCGGTTACTTCGTGTCGATGGCCGCCGACGTCATCGTCGCCCAGCCGGGCACGCTGACCGGCTCGATCGGCGTGTTCGGCGGCAAGCCCGTCGTCGGCGAGCTGCTCGGCAAGCTCGGCGTGGTGACCGAGTCGGTCGCCGAGGGCGCCAACGCCGGGATGTTCTCGCCGTCCACCGCGTTCTCCGACGCCCAGTGGCAGCGGGTGAACGCCTGGCTCGACCGCATCTACGCCGACTTCGTGGGCAAGGTGGCGCAGGGCCGCGGCCTGACCGAGGATCGGGCGCACGAGCTGGCCAGGGGCCGGGTGTGGACCGGCGCCGACGCCAAGGCGGCCGGTCTCGCCGACGAGCTCGGCGGCCTGGAGGACGCCCTCGCCCTGGCCCGCCGCCGGGCCGGGCTGGCCGACGACGCCCCCGTACGGACCTATCCGCGCATGCACCCGCTGGAGCGGCTGCGCCCGCCGGAGTCCAGCGAGGACAAGTCGGCCGCGCTCGCCCGGGTGCGCCTGGAGGCGTGGGGCCCGCTGGCGCGGATGGCCGGGCAGCTCGGTCTCCCGGCGTACGGCCCGCTGGTGCTGCCGGGCCACTGGACGATCAGATGACCGGACGGTAGCGGGAGCGCAGCCGTACGAGCGGGGCCTTCGACGCGTCGACGTAGTCGACGCCGAGGACCTCCCCGATGAACAACGTGTGATCGCCGGCCGGGACGACCCGCGTCGTCTCGGCCTCGATCGCCGTCACCCCCCGCTCCACGACCAGCGCCTCGCTGTGCGCGCCGCGGTGGTGGGCGACCCCGGCCAGCAGGAGCCGGGCGCCGGGCCGTCCGGCCGCGGCGAACCGTGAGGCGACCGCCTGCTGGCCGTCCGCCAGCACGCTCGCGGCCCAGCGGTCGCGGCGCAGCAGCACCTCGGCGAGGTATCCGGCCGAGTCGAGGCTGACCAGCACGAGCGGCGGATCGAGCGACACCGACATCAGGGTCGCGACCGTCGTGCCCAGGTCGTCACGGTCGTCCTTGACCGTCACCACCGCCACGCCCGCGGCCACCTGCCCCATGGCCTCGGTGAACAACCCCTGCCCAGGTCCCACTCCCCGGCTCCTTCCCCTCCGGCGTGCGACTGTGCCACCGGGGACCGGGACGCGCAACCGATCGCCCGCCCGCGTCAGACGGCAGGCCGTCCGGGGAACGTCACTCCAGGGGGACGTCCCCGGGCCGCGCCTCACCAACCGGGCGGCCCGTCGTCGCCGGCGCGGGCGCCGGGCGGGGGACGCGTTGTCCGGGGGGTGCGCGATGAGGAACACCACGAGACTCACCGTCGCGCAGGCGCTGGTGCGGTTCCTCACGCGGCAGTGGACCGAACGCGACGGCGTGGAGCACCGGCTGATCGCCGGCTGCCTGGGCATCTTCGGGCACGGCAACGTGGCGGGCATCGGCCAGGCCCTGGCCGAGCAGGGCGCGGGCACCCGCGACCCGCTGCCCTACTACCCGGCCCGCAACGAGCAGGCCATGGTGCACACGGCCGCCGGCTACGCCCGGCAGTCCGGCCGGCTGTCCACCCTCGCCTGCACCAGCTCGATCGGGCCGGGCGCGACCAACATGGTCACCGGGGCCGCGCTGGCCACGATCAACCGGCTGCCGGTGCTGCTGCTGCCCGGCGACCTGTTCGCCACCCGGGCCGCCTCGCCGGTGCTGCAGGAGCTGGAGGACCCCCGGTCGTACGACGTCGGCGTCAACGACTGCCTCAGGCCGGTCAGCCGCTTCTGGGACCGGGTCAACCGGCCCGAGCAGCTTCCGTCCGCGCTGCTGGGGGCCATGCGGGTGCTCGCCGACCCGGCCGAGACCGGCGCGGTGACGCTGGCGCTGCCGCAGGACGTGCAGGCCGAGGCGTACGACTGGCCGGGCGAGCTGTTCGCCCGCAGGGTCTGGCACGTGGCCCGGCCGGTCCCCGAACCCGCGGCCCTGGCCAGGGCCGCCGAGGTGCTGCGCGGCTCGCGCCGCCCGCTGATCGTCGCCGGGGGCGGGGTCGGGTACAGCGGCGCCTGCGCCGAGCTGGCCCGCTTCGCGGAACGTCACGGCGTGCCGGTGGCCGAGACCCAGGCGGGCAAGGGCGCGCTGCCGTACGACCACGCGTGCGCGGTGGGCGCGATCGGGCACACCGGGACCCGCGCCGCCGACACCCTGGCCCGCGAGGCCGACCTGGTCATCGGGATCGGCACCCGCTGGAGCGACTTCACCACCGCCTCGCGGACGTTGTTCGGCCGGGCCGGGTTCCTGAACGTCAACGTGGCGGCGTTCGACGCGGCCAAGCACGCGGCCGAGACGCTCGTCGCCGACGCCCGCGAGGCGCTCAGGGCACTCGACGGCCTGGACTGGCGGGCCGACCCCGGCTGGACGAGCCGGGCGGCCGAGCTGGCCGCCGCCTGGCAGGCCGAGATCGACCGGTTCTCCGGCGGGAGCGAGCTGACCCAGCCGGTCGTGCTGGGCGTCGTCAACGACGCGGTCAACCAGGTCGCCGCGGGCGGGGTGGTGGTCAACGCGGCCGGGTCGATGCCGGGCGACCTGCACAAGCTGTGGCGGGCGGCCGATCCGGAGTCGTACCACGTCGAGTACGGCTACTCCTGCATGGGCTACGAGATCGCCGGGGGCCTGGGGGCGAAGCTCGCCGCCCCGGAGCGCGAGGTGTTCGTGCTCGTCGGCGACGGGTCCTACCTGATGATGGCCCAGGAGATCGCCACCGCCGTGCAGGAGGGTGTCAAGCTCGTCATCGTCCTGGTCGACAACCGGGGATTCGCCTCGATCGGCGCGCTGAGCGAGTCGGTCGGCGCCATGCGGCTCGGCACGGCCTACCGCAAGCGCGGCCCGGACGGCCTCCTCGACGGGGAGCGGCTGCCGGTGGACCTCGCCGCCAACGCGGCCAGCCTCGGCGCCGACGTGCTGACCGCGGCCGATCCGCGGGCCCTGCGGGCCGCGCTCACCGAGGCCGTCGCGTCCCCGCGTACGACCGTGGTTTACGTCGAGACGGTCGCCGGCCCCGCGCCGGCCGCCGAGGCGTGGTGGGACGTCCCGGTGGCCGAGGTCTCCGGGCGGGCCGACACGCGCGCCGCGCGCGAACGCTACGAGGAGGCCAAGCGCGCCCAGCGGCCCTACCTCTGACAAAGCCGGGGCCTTGACGTCCGGGGCCTTGACGATCAGGGCGGGGGCGCACACTCTGCGCTCGGCGCGGGCCGGCACGCGTTGACGGACCCGCCACCGGCATCCGTCCGATCACATGCGAAGGGTGGGCGTTGACCCCCAGGTCATCCGCGTCTCGGCCGAAGATCCGCGGCCGGTCGTGCCTCCGGACGGCGGCGACGCGGCGAGCCCCCCGCCGTGCCCGTGCCCGTGAAACGTTCAGCGCCGGCTGCTCGGCGTGCCATCGGCAGGGAGCCCGGTGCCCCATCGGCAGGCAGAAGGAGAGACCGTGCGACACACAATGGTGAGGACGACGCTGGCCGCGCTCGCGATGACCGCCGCGCTGCCGCCGGCGGCCGCCCACGCGGCGGCCCCGCCCGGCGCGGCGGAGGCGCGCACGCCGGCGCCGGCCGTGCCGGCCACCGTGCACACCGCCGGGCGGGTCGAGGTCGCGGGGAACTCACTGCGCTACAGCTGGCCGGGCGTCTACTTCGAGGGCCGCTTCCGCGGCAGCGGGGTCGGGATCGTGATCGACGACGCGGTGAACGACTACGACGTCCAGGTCGACGGCGCCACGGTCGCCACGCTGGTGACCCCCGGCCGCACCACCCACTGGGTCAGGAACCTGAGCCACGGCGTGCACAGCGTGCGGCTCGTCAAGCGCACCGAGAGCCCGTGGTCCGCCGGCCGGTTCGGCGGGTTCGTCGCCGCGCCCGGCGGCGCCATCCTGCCCGGGCCGGCCGATCGCCACCGGCAGATCGAGTTCATCGGCGACTCCTACACCGCCGGCTACGGCAACATGTCCGGCACCCGTGACTGCCCCGCGCCCGGCCAGATCGACCGGAACACCAACGCCGACGTCAGCTTCGGCGCCCTCACCGCGCGCCGCCTCGGAGCCGATTACCAGATCAACGCCTTCTCCGGCCGCGGGGTGGTGCGCAACTACAACGGGATCGAGCCGGGCACCGACTACCGCACCTACTACGACCGCGCCCTGATCGGCGTGCCCGGCGACGTCTGGCGGAATCCGGGCACCTGGCACCCGCAGCTGATCGTGATCGGCCTCGGCATCAACGACTTCTCCACAGCCATCAACCCGGGCGAGCCGTGGACGCCGGAGTCCCTGGTCGCCGCCTACAAGACGGCCTACCACGGCTTCATCGACAAGCTCCGGGCCCGGTACGGCAAGCGCGCGATCATCGTGGTCAGCGCCACCTACATGTCCAACACCACGGCGTTCGCCGACGCCGCGCGGCAGATCGTCCAGGACCGCAACGAGCGGGGCGACGACCGGGTCCGCTACTGGTACTACGACAATTCGGAGCTGGACTACGGCGGCTGTGACTGGCACCCCTCGGCCCACGACCACCGGATCATCTCCCAGCGGCTCGACGACTTCATCGCCACGCTGCCGCTCAGGTGGTAGACGCGGCCGGGGGCCCGGAGGACTCCGGGCCCCCGGCTCGGGTCAGAGCAGGCCGTTCTGGGTGAGCCAGTCCTTGGCCACCACGGGCGGGTCGTCCTTGTCGACGGCGATCCGCTTCATCAGCCCGACCAGCGTCTCCGTGTCCAGCTTGGCGGAGACCGCGTTCAGCGTGGAGGTCACGGTGTCGTTCACCCCGGCCTTGTAGACGAGGGGCGTCACGTTCTCCGAGCCGAACGCGTTCTTGTTGTCCTGCAGCGGCACGAGGTCGTTCAGCACGATCTTGGGGTCGGTGGTGAACACGTTGCCCACCTGGACCGTGCCGCTCTTGATCGCGTCAGCGGTGGTGTCCCCGGTCGGCTTCCACTGCTTGAACTCCAGGCCGTAGACGGTCTTGAAGTTCTCCTCCTGGCGCTGCTTGAACTCCGGCGGACCACCGACCACGAAGTCCTTCGCCACCTTGGCGAGGTCCTCAATGCTCGTCAGCTTGTACTTGTCGGCCGTGGCCTTGGTGACTGTGAGGGAGTTGTTGTCCTCGGCCGCCGCGGGCTCCAGGATCTCCAGCTCCGGCGGCAGCTTGGCCTTCAGGCCCGAGAGGATCTCGTCCTTGGTCCTGGCGGTGCTCGACTTGTCGACGAACGCCAGCAGCGACCCGGCGTACTCGGGCAGCACGGTCAGGCCGCCGCTCTTGACCTGGTCGTAGACGACCTCGCGGCTGCCGATGTTGGGCTTCTCCTCGACCGTGACCCCCTTGGCCTGGAGGGCCTGGGCGTAGATCGAGGCGAGCAGGACGCTCTCGGGGAAGTTGAAGGAGCCCACGACGACCTTCGCGGCGGCGGCGTCGCCCGAGCCCGACGCCGACGGAGCGGCGGACGCGGTCGTGGAAAGGGGGTCGGAGCCCCCGCAGCCCGATAACGTGAGCGCCGCGGTCAGGGCGACCGCCGCGACGCCGAAGATACGTCTCATACCGAAAAATCCCTTCATTGTAGGGCGATAATAGCGGAATTAGCGGACCTGGCGGACACCGGGCGAGACGGCCACCCGGTCGAGCAGGAGGAAGGCGAACTGGACGGCCAGGGCGAGGGCGGCCACCAGGACCGCTCCCCCGATCACGTCCGCGTAGGTCTTGGTGGCCAGGCCGTCGATGATGAACCGGCCGAGCCCGCCCAGCCCGACGAACGCCGCGACGGTGGCGGTCGAGACGACCTGGATGGCGGCGAGGCGCAGGCCCAGCAGGATCAGCGGCAGCGCGACCGGGGTCAGCGTCTGGAACAGCACCTGACGCCCGCGCAGGCCCATGCCGTACGCGGCGTCGCGCAGGTCGGCGTCCACCCCCCGCACACCCTCGTACGTGTTCACGAGGATGGGCGGGACCGCGAGCACGATCAGCGGGATCAGCACCGGCAGGACGGTTCCCACGCCCGCGAGCAGCACCACGAGCACGAGCAGGCCGAGCGTCGGCAACGCCCGGGCGGCGTTCGCCGCGACCACGACGAGCAGCGCGCCGCGGCCGGTGTGGCCGATGAGCATGCCGAGCGGCACGGCGATCAGCGCCGCGACGACGAAGGCCGCCGCCGAGAACTCCAGGTGCTCCAGCAGCCGGACCGGGATGCCGTCGGGACCGGACCAGTGCGATGAGTCGCCGAAGAAGTCGGTCAGGAAGTTCACGCCGTCCTCCTCGCCCGGGACCAGGGGGTCAGCAGCCGCTGGGCGAGCACGAGCAGCCCGTCGGCGAGCACGGCGAGCAGCACGATGAGCACGATCCCGACCACGATGGGCGTGTAGAACTGCCGCTGCCAGCCGTCGATGAACAGGTTGCCGAGCCCGCCCTGGCCGATCAGCGCGCCCACGCTGACCAGGCTGATGCTGGACACGGTCGCGACCCGCAGCCCGGCCAGGACCACCGGCACCGCGACCGGCAGCTCGACCCGGAGCAGCCGGCGCACGGGGCGGAACCCCATCGCCACCGCGGACTGCCGTACGGGGTCGGGCACCGAGGCCAGGCCGTCCACCACGGCGGGGATCAGGACCGCGAGCGCGAAGAACGTCAGCGGGATGACGACGGTCGACCGGGTGAGCCCGGTGACCGACAGGAAGATCGAGAACAGCACGAGGGACGGCAGCGAGTAGGTGACGTTCATCAGCGCGGCCGTCGGCTGGTACAGCCAGCGCCAGCGTACGCAGGCCAGGCCCAGCGGCAGTGCCACGACCAGTCCGAACAGCACGGGCAGGAAGGCCATCACGACGTGGTTCTCCAGCAGGGCGCTGATCGCGGTGGGGCCTCCGTTGGCCCAGTTGCGCGCGATCCAGTCCCAGCGGACCAACGGCTCCTGGTTCACGCGGGCGCCCCCTCGGGGGAGCCGGCGCCGGAGGCGTCATCGCGTGATCCGCCGTCCGGGGATGCGGCCCGCGAGGATTCGCCCTTCGGGGATGCGGCTCCCGGGGCTTTGGAATTCGGGGCTTCGGTTCCCGGGGAGGGGGCGGCGGGCGGCGCGTACTTGGCGAGCAGTTCGTCGATCGCGTCCCGGCCGGCCACTCCGCGCACGCGGCCCTCCTCGTCCACGGCGACCGCGGTGCCGCCCGGCGACAGCAGCGCGGCGTCGAGTGCCGCGCGCAACGAGTCGGACTCGGGATTGAAGGTGCCGTAGGCCGCGAGCCCGTCCGCGGTCCGCCAGCCGAGCGGCCTGCCGTCCTCGTCCGTCGCCAGATCGGACGGCGCCGCGCTCAGCCGCACCTCCTTCGCCGAGATGAACGACAGCCGCCGGATGCCGCGGTCGCGGCCGAGGAACTCGCGGACGAAGTCGTCGGCGGGCTCGGTGAGCAGCGTGGCCGGGCCGGCCATCTGGGCCAGCCGCCCGCCGACGCGCAGGACGGCCACCGTGTCGCCGAGCTTGACCGCCTCGTCGATGTCGTGGGTGACGAACACGATCGTCTTGCGCAGCTCCGACTGCAGCCGCAGCAGCTCGTCCTGGAGGCTGGCCCGCACGATCGGATCGACCGCGCTGAACGGCTCGTCCATGAGCAGCACCGGAGGATCGGCCGCGAGCGCCCGGGCCACGCCGACGCGCTGCTGCTGACCACCCGAGAGCTGGAAGGGGTAGCGGCCGGCCAGGCCCGGGTCGAGACCGACGAGCTCCAGCAGCTCCATGGCGCGGGTCCGTGCCTTCTTCTTGCTCCAGCCCAGCAGGTACGGCACGGTAGCCACGTTGTCGACGATCTTCCGGTGCGGAAACAGACCCGCCTGCTGGATCACGTACCCGATGCCGCGCCGCAGCGTCGGCGGGTCGATCTCGCGCACATCCTGACCGTCCAGACTGATGCGGCCGGAGGTGGCGTCGATCATGCGGTTGATCATCCGCAGGGAGGTGGTCTTGCCGCAGCCGGAGGGGCCGACGAACACGGTGATCGCCCCCGTGGGTACCTCAAGGCTGAGGTCGTCCACGGCCACCGTCCCGTCCCGGTAGCGCTTGGTGACGCCTTCGAACGTGATCACGCCATCTCGCCCTTCGAAAGAGTGTGCGATCAAGCCAACATCGCGAAGCCCATCCGCTCTTCCCCGTGAACCTCCCGGATATCCAACGCCACCCGTTTCGCGTAGAACATCCGGCCGTCAGCCTACGGCGGCGGCCGGGCCTAGATATCTATCAATAGGGCATCTCCTGATGCGTGACGCGGCGATGTGTTGGCATGATTACTCTCACGCCTCTTCTATCCCTCCGCCGCGTCCCTCCGATACGGACCAGCCATGAACTTCTGAGGAGCCGGTCGTGACTCCACCGCTCACCGGTCAGCGCTCCAGGAGCGAACTGATCGCCGAGCTCTACGAGCGTCACGCCGCGGGGTTGTTCGCTTACTGCCACGACCAACTCGGTGAGACGACGTCGGCCGCCGATGCCGTGGTGGCCGTCTTCACCACCGCTCCGACCGCCGAGCCACCCTCGCGCGCCGCGCTGTACGCCCTGGCGCGACGGGAGATCTACCGCCGGGACGTCAGCTACGCCCTGCCGGCCGTCGACTCCGTCGCCGACCCCGCCACCGCCTTGATCGAGCGGGTGTTCCGGGACATCCGGCCACACCAGCGGGAGGTCCTGCTGCTGTCGGAGGTGTGCGGCCTCACGGCGCCCGAGCTCTCGCTGGTTCTCGATGTGGCGGCCGACACCGCCGAGGAGCTGATCGCGGGGGCGGCACGCCGCTTCGGCCAGACCCTGGAGACCGCGGTCACCGCCGCCAGGTCGGCGCCGTTCGTGCCCGACTCCGTCGCCGAGGTGTACGACGCCATCGCCGTCTCTCCCATCGGCGACGTGCTGACCCGGCTGCCCTGGCGCCGGCCGGCCGCGTCAGTACGCAACCGGGTGCTGGCGGCGCTGCCGTACGAGGAGCCGGGAAGCACCGCCACGGGCCGGGAGCAGCCCTCTGGGCTCGCCACCAAGAGGCTGTGGCCGACCACGCCGACCTGGCCGCTGCCGCTGAGCGACCCCGACCAGGTCACCAACACGTGCGTGGTCAAAACCGACGCCATCGGGCAGCCGCAGGGCTCCCGGCGCAAGGCCAAGCACGAGGCGACCACCGAGCCCATGCCCCGGCTGCGCGGATCGCTGCTCAACTCGCTCGCCGAGGGGCGTCTGCGTAGGAAACGCGCCGGGCGACCGGCGCCTGCGGAGCGACCGGAGGCCCTGGCCGCACCCGTCGAGCCGCAGACGTCCCCGCGCGAATCCACCCGGCCCGGCACGGCCACGCCGCCCGCCGCGGGCGCGACGGAGAGCGCCCCGGAGACGTTCGACGCCTTCGGCACCTCCGACGTCCCCCGCCATCCGGACCCGTTCGACGCGTTCGGAACGTCCGGCGCGCCTCCCCGGACGGAGCCGTTCGACGCGTTCGGAACCTCGGCGCCACAGGCGCAACCCTTTGACGCCTTCGGAAACGCGCCGACACCGGCGGACCCCTTCCCGGCGCCCGGCACCACCGGCACCCCCCACCGCTCGGAGCCGTTCGACGCCTTCGGAACCACCACACCACCACCGGCGGAACCGTTCGACGCCTTCGGAAACCCACCGCGCCCGGCAGACCCCTTCCCGGCGCCCGGCACCACCGGCACCCCCCACCCGGCGGACCCGCTGGACGCGTTGTTCGACACCCTCCGCTTCGCGGTGCCCTTCGACGCGTTCGGTACGGCCGAGAAGACCGGCTCGCCGCAGCCGGACGAGTCCGCCGGGGCCTTCCCGCAGGTGGGGCCGTTCGACCCGGTTCCTACCGCGGAGCAAACCGGGGCGTTCCCCCAGGCTTTCCCGCAGACCGGGGAGCCGTCCGGCGAGGTCCCGCCGACGCCGCCTCTCGAGTCGTTCCTTCCGGCCGATCCGCCCGTGTACGAGTTCGCTCCCGCACCTCCGCAGGCCGATCCGGCCGCCGGAGAGCACGCCGAGCCGTTCCAGACGGCCTGGGTCGCCGACGTGCCGCCGTCTCCCAGAACGGACGGCGAGCGCGCCGCCGGGAATCCCGCCGAAAAGCCGGACATCCTGGTCCACCCGGCGGCCGCGGCAGTCCCCGCTCCCGCGCCCGCGGGCACCCGCCGCGCGGGACGCAAGCGCACCGCGGGCAAAAAGGCCGCAGGCAAGAACACCACCGGCAAGAACACCTCGGGCACGAACACGGCGAGCAAGCACGCCGGCAAGCCGTCCGGCGGCGACAGCGCCGGCAAGGGCCGGCGCGTCAAGCGCGACCGGCACTACGACTGGCTGTGGGAGGTCGTCGGCATCCTGATCTGCCTGATCATCGCGGTGATCGTCTTCTTCAACGTGCCGACGGTCTTCACGCCCTGAGCCCGGCCGAGCCGAGAACGAGCCCGGCGCCGAACCTTGCACGCGGCGCGGGCGCGGGGGTGCGCTCAGCGTGGCGGTTTGGGCAGCCCGAGCCCGAGCATGGCGATCAGCTCGCGCTGGACCTCGTTGACGCCGCCGCCGAAGGTGAGCACGAGCGCGCCCTTGACGCCGCGGTCCATCCGTTCGATCAGGTCGCGCGTCTCCTCGTCGTACGGGTCGCCGAAGCGGGCCAGCGTGTCGCCGACGATCCGGCCGACGTCCTGCACCCGCTCGGAGGCGTAGATCTTGGTGGCCGAGGCGTCGGGCGCGCCCAGCCAGCCGAGGTCCATCGACGCCGCGACCTGCCAGTTCAGCAGCTCGTTCGTCCGGAAGTACGCGTACACCTCGGCGACGGCCCGCCGTACGTCGGGGTGTTCCCACAGCGGCACGCCGTCGCGGCCCGGATGGGTCTTGGCCCAGCGGACGAAACGATCGAGGGTGTGCGCGAGTGTGCCGGCGGGCCCGAGCGTGACACGCTCGTGGTTGAGCTGACTGACGATCAGGTCCCAGCCCTTGTTCACCTCGCCGACGACCATGTCGAGCGGGACGCGCACGTCCGAGTAGTACGTGGCGTTGGTGTGGTGGCGGCCGTCCATGGTGGTGATCGGCGTCCAGGAGAATCCGGGGTCCGCGCAGTCGACGATCATCATGGTGATTCCCCGGTGCCTGTCCGCCGCCGGGTCGGTGCGCGCGGCCAGCCAGATGTGGCCGGCGTGGTGGGCGCCCGAGGTGAACACCTTCTGCCCGTTGACCACGTAGTGGTCGCCGTCCAGCACCGCCGTCGTGCGCAGCGAGGCGAGATCGGTGCCCGCCTCCGGCTCGCTGTAGCCGATCGCGAAGTGACACTCTCCGGCCAGGATGCGCGGCAGGAAGAACTCCTTCTGCGCGTCCGTGCCGTACCTCATCAGCGTCGGGCCGACCGTCTGCAATGTGATCACGGGGTAGGGCACCTCGGCCCGGGCGACCTCGTTGGCGAAGATCTGCTGCTCGACGGAGCCGTAGCCGCCTCCGCCGTACTCCTCCGGCCACCCGAGGCCGAGCTTGCCGTCGCGGCCCAGCCTGCGGCAGTGCGCCATGTACGCCTCGCCGAACGGGTCCCGGGCGATCTCGGCGCGCTCCTCGCCCGTCAGGCAGGACGCGAAGTAGGCCCGCAGGTCGTCGCGGAGCCGCCGCTGCTCCGCCGTCAGTTCGATGAACATCAGACCAGGGCTCCGATCAGGTCGAGCTGGGCCTGCTCACCGCCCAGCAGATGGGCGAGGTGCTTGCCCAGGCCGAAGTAGCGGTGCAGCGGATAGGTCAGGTCGAGGCCGACGCCGCCGTGCAGATGCTGACAGGTGTAGAGCGCCCGCACGGCCTGCCCCGCCGCGTTGTAGGCGGCGACGGCGAGGTCGCGCTCCGCGGGCAGCCCCTCGGTCAGCCGCCACGCCCCCGTCCACATGGCGACGTCGAGCGCGCGTGCGGCGATGTAGACGTCGGCGATCTGCATGGTCACCGCCTGGAACTCGGCGAGCACCCGGCCGAACTGCCTGCGCGTGGCGATGTGTCCCTTGGTCAGCGCGAGCGCGCCGGCCAGCACTCCGGAGGCGGCCGCGGTCACGGCCGCGAGGGTGTTCAGCCGCAACGCGGCCACGGCCGCGCCGTCCGGCTCCCCCACCATCTCGCCCGGCGCGTCCTCGAGGATGACCGCGGCCGCGGGCTCCCCGGTCGCCGACGGGACCGGGCACAACAGCGCGTCCCCGGGCCGTACGAGGAACAGCGCGGCCCCGGACCCGGACCGCGCGGGCACGAGAATGGCCGACGCCTCGGCGGCGTACGGGACGATCCCGGGCCGCCCGGTGATCCGGCCGTCCCCGGCGATCGCGGCCGGCGGATCGCCGGGGCCCGCTCCGGCCTCGCGGAAGGCGACGGTCAGCACCTCCTCCCCCTCGCCGAACGGCGCGAGCGCCCGCCGCTGGGCGTCCGTGCCGTGCCCGGCGACGGTCAGCGCGGCGATCAGACCGGTCAGCGCGGGAACCGGCGCGGCGCGGGCTCCCACCTCACGAAGGATCACCGCCGCCGCGAGCGGGCCGAGTCCGGCACCGCCCGCCTCGGACGGCAGGCACGCGCCGAGCAGGCCCGCCTGCGCCAGCGCCTTCCACGCCCCCGCGTCGTACGGCCGGCCGCCGCGCTCGTGCGCCTCGATCCTGGCCTGGTCCGCCTCGCGGTCCAGCACCGACGCGGCCAGCGCGCGCAACTCGGCATGGGTCTCGTCGAGATCGAAGTCCACCGCGCCTCCCGCGTGTGCCGCCGAGTTGCCTGTGGGGCGAGATCACCGCCCAGTTCCGCAAAGTAGAACAGATTCTAATCTCTGTCCAGAGGGTGGCCCCGAAGCGGTGGCGACACGCGGCGGAAACACGAAAGTCATCAACATGCCAGCACTTTTGTGACCCGCGGGTAACCACCGAGCGGGAGCCGAAATCAGATAACGTGTTCCTATGCGCACTTCGCATACAGTCGCCGACGCTCCACCACCGCTCCCCGAAGGTCCTTCCGGCGCGGGCGGCCATCCGGCTCCGGCCACTCCGAGTGTCCGCACCAGGAGCCAGCACCAACGGCGTCGGCGCATCGTCCAGGCGGCGGCCGCCCTCGCCTCCCGCGGAGGCGTCGAGGCGATGCAGATGCGCACGGTCGCCGAGCGCGCCGGCGTCGCACTGGGAACGCTCTACCGCTACTTCCCCTCCAAGATGGACCTGGTCGTGGCGGTGGTCGGCGAGGAGATCGACCTGCTCGAATCCAGCATCGAGCGGCGCCCGCCGAGCGCGGCACACCCCGCGGGCCGCGCGGTCGACGTGCTGATGCGGGCGACCCGCGGCCTGATGCGCGAGCCGGAACTCGCCGACGCGCTCATCCGCTCACTGATCATGGCCGAGGTGGAGGCGCCGTTCGGCGACCGGATGGCGAGCCTGCTGCTGCGTGTCGCCGGCAACGGCCGCTCGGTTCCACCGTCGGAGGACCTGCCCGCGGAGGACCAGCTCGTGCTCACCGGCTCCCTCACCGGAGTGTGGGTGCAGGAGTTGCTGGAGATGCTGCGCGGGCGGCGCACCTACGAGCAGATCCAGCACCGCATCGAGATCGCCGCCGAGAGGTTGCTGGCGGGTTTCTAGATTCCCGTTCCGACAGCGCCCCCGCTCGCCGGCGTCACGTCATCCGCTCTTCGCATGACCGCCCGCGAGCCGATCATGTCCAATCACCCCTATTCGGTTAGAACATGTTTCAGTTCTACGGCAACGCGCCGGGCCCGGACTCGTGCGCCTCGACGAGGGCCTTCGGCGCGGTGAGGCACCACGCCTCGGTGACCAGCTCGAACAGCTCGTCCGCGTCGATCTTCGCCAGATGGACCACGACCCAGCCGAAACGCCCGGCGGTGAACTGCGGCTCGAACACCTCGGGCCGCTCGGCCACCAGCGCGATCTGCTCCTCGATCGTCGCCTTGAGGCCCACCGTCTCGGTGCGCTCCCACAGGTAGCCGAAGCCCTTGCCGCGCACCTTGAACGAGACCCAGTCGCCGCCCTGGCCCTGGCTGACCTCGGGCAGCCGGTCCAGCATGGCCAACAACTCCTCGACACTCACACCCATGCGCCCAGTCGTACCAGAGCCCACCGACAGGACGGCGACAGCGATCCGTCACCCCCGAGGCGCTTGACGGGCCGTGACCACGGCAATAGAACACGTTGCAGAGCAGCGCGAGCAAGCGACTGATCGCCGTATCCGATCCCGCCGGCCCCCGGCAGGCCGATCGTCCCTCTTACCAAGGGCAGCCAAACCCGATTAGGTGAATCCCATGGACATCAACCTCGTCGACAAGGACCGTTACGCGCGCAGCGGGGTTCCGCACGACCAGCTCCGCTGGCTCAGGGAGAACGCGCCCGTCTACTGGCACGAGGGACAGGACGACTGGCCCGGATTCTGGACGATCACCAAGCACGCGGACGTCGTCCACGTCTCCCGTCACTCCGACCTGTTCTCTTCGGCCCGCAAGCTGGCGTTGTTCGACGAGATGCCGGAGGAGCAGCGCGAGTTCCAGCGGCTGATGATGCTCAACCAGGACCCGCCCGAGCACACCCGGCGCCGTTCTCTGGTCAACCGCGGCTTCACCCCGCGGCAGATCGGGCGGCTGGAGGAGCACATCCGCGACATCTGCCACGCGCTGGTGGACGAGATCCAGGGCAAGCCCGAGGTCGACTTCGTCCGGGACATCGCCGCACCGTTGCCGCTGTATGTGATCTGCGAGCTGCTCGGCGCGCCGGTCGAGGACCGCGACAAGATCTTCGAGTGGTCCAACCGCATGATCGGCAGCGACGACCCCGACTACTCCACCGGCCCGGAGGAGGGGCAGGCCGCCGCCATCGAGGTCTACTCCTACGCCCACAGCCTCGCTGAGGCGCGCAGGCGGGACCCGCGCGACGACATCGTCACCAGGCTCCTGCAGCCCGACGAGGACGGGCAGACGCTGACCGAGGACGAGTTCGACCTGTTCGTCCTGCTGCTGATCGTGGCGGGCAACGAGACCACCAGGAACGCCGCGTCCGGCGGCATGCTGACCCTCTTCGAGCATCCGGACCAGTGGAAGCGCCTGGTCGACGACCCCTCCCTCGCCAGGACGGCCGCCGACGAGATCGTCCGGTGGGTCTCCCCGGTCAACCTGTTCCGGCGTACGGCCATGGCGGACACCGAGATCCGCGGCCAGAAGATCGCCGAGGGCGACAAGGTGGTGGTCTTCTACGCGTCGGCCAACAGGGACGAGGAGGTCTTCGAGCGGCCCGACGAGTTCGACATCGGCCGCGACCCCAACCCGCAGATCGGCTTCGGCGGCGGCGGGGCGCACTTCTGCCTCGGCAACCACCTGGCCAAGCTGGAGCTTCGGGTGCTGTTCGAGGTGCTGGCGCAGCGCCTGCCCGGCATCCGGCAGAGCGGCGACGCCACGCGGCTGAGGTCCAATTTCATCAACGGCATCAAGACACTGCCCGTCACCCTCGGCTGAAGGGCGGCGAGGACGGCGGGGTCAGAAGGTCAGGGCCAGGCGCGGCCGGGCCGCGACCCCGCCGTTCCGATCGGCGCCTGCCGGGCCGGAATCCGGCTCCGCGGCCGGGTAGCGTGACAGCAGCGGAGAGTCCCCGAGCGCCAGGGCGACTGCGCCGAGGGCGCCGGCGACGTCGCCCAGCGCCGCCCGGCGCAGGGTCAGCCGGTGGCGCGAGATCGGCACCGCGCCCGCGTTCAGAGCCTCCCGAACGGGCCCAAGGAGCGGAGCGCCGATCTGGGCCAGCTCACCGCCGATCACGATCACCCTGGGCCCGATCGCATTGGACAGCGCGGCGAGCACCCGGCCGATCTGGGTGCCCACGTCGCGCAGCAGGACCCGGGCGATCGGGTCTCCCGCCGCCACGGCCGCCGCCAGGGCGGGCAGGTCGTCGCCGTGGCCGCCCCGGGCGCGGTAGGCGTCGAGCACCGCCCTGATCGAGGCGACGGTCTCCAGGCATCCGGTGCCGCCGCATTCGCAGGGCCTTCCCGCCGGGTCCACCGGAATGTGGCCGATCTCCCCGGACACCCCGTCGGCGCCGCGGTGCAGCACGCCTCCGGCCACCACCCCGCCGCCGACGCCGTACGAGAGTCGTAGGTAGAGGACGTCCCGGTCGCCGGCGGCCGCGCCCCACATCGACTCGGCGAGCGCCGCGAGCCTGGTGTTGTTGTCCAGCAGCACCGGCCCGCCGAAGCGCTCCCCGAGCAGAGTCCCGACGCCGGAGAGGGTCCCGTCCTGCGCCCCGGCCAGCGGCCCCACGACGCCCACGCCGACGCCCCTGAGCGCCCTGCGCCACGTCTCCGCGCCGGCAAGCCCGCGGACGAGGCGTTCGGCGAGGGCCACCCGATCCGGCCACGGCAGACCTGGCGCGTGCGCCTCCCCCGCCGAGCCCACCAATTCGTACGTCACGCCGACGGCCGCGACGTGCACCGCACGCCGGGCGAAGTCGATGCCGAGGGCCTGGCCCACCGAGGTGTTGAGCATCAGCTTCTCGGCCGGACGCCCCCGGCCGCGTGGTCCCTCGTCCGGCACCGCGGTGACCACCGCGCCCGTGGCCAGCAGCCCGCTGAGCGTGTCGTGCAGGGTCGTGCGCGACAGACCACACCGCCGGCTGATCTCGCCCCGGTTGAGCGGGCCGTGCCCGCGCAGCAGGCCGAGCACGGCCTGCTCGTGCCCGCGCCGCACCGCGGACACCGGGCCGGCGGACGCCAGGCCATAAGACACGAGGCCATTCGATCGCATGGCGAAAAGGATGCACAATTGGTAGGTTTTGTGTCAATTTTGCGCCGACTGCCGGCAGGCGTCCTCCCGCCTCCGCACGCGGATCAGCGGTTGTGCATGGGCGGGCGAGACCGGGCGGCAAGGGTACGGGGAGATCTTGACAGCGTGCGTGCGGCGGCTCACGATTCGCTGGAACCGCCCTTCCCGCCCCATCGCCCCGCATCGCGGGCGCGCGTCCCGAAGGGGGATCCATGCGCTCTTCCCGCACATCGTCCGGCATCGCAGCGGCCGGTCTCCTGCTGGCCGCACTGTCGGCCGCCCCCGCTCACGCGGCGGCCCTTTCGCCCCCGCCCGGCTACGGGTGCGAGGTGACCTACGCCAGCGCCGACTGGGCCACGGGCTTCACCGCCCTGTTGACGATCTCCAACACCGGCTCCAAGCCCTTCAGCCCGTGGATCCTGCAGTTCCTGTTCTCCGGCGACCAGAAGATCACGATCGGCTGGAGCGCGACCTGGACGCAGACACCCCCGAGCGTCCAGGCCGTCAACCCCAGTTGGGTGAAGAGCATCGCCCCCGGCGCGAGCACCTCCCTCGGCTTCCAGGGCACCTACAGCGGGGTCAACGACAAACCGACCGACTTCACTCTCAACGGCGTGCCCTGCGGAGTGACCTACACGGACATCTCCTAGGGAGCCGTTCCGAGCGGACGGATCGTGACCTCCGACAAGAGCGCCCGGCAGGCCGGCGGGACGACGGCGGGAGGCCGGCAGGCCTCCCGCTCGCGGAACACCGCCGGGCACCGGCCGCAGGCGTGCGATCCGGTGAACGCCGGCTCAGATGTTGACGATCTCGACGTCGGCGATCTCCGAGGTGTGCGCGTCGCACTGCGCGGCCGACACGCCGCTGCCGTAGACGATCGATCCCCTGGCGTAGTAATGGCTTCCGTTCCTGAAGCGCTCGCAAGTGAGCTGGATGTACCACCCCGACCCTGTGCTGTTCCAGCAGTCGGCGGCAACGCGTCCGACCGACAGGTTGTAACTGAACTGGCAGTTGGCCGGGTCTACGGCGGCCTGGGCGGGCCGGGCGGTCACAGCGAGGACGCTCATCGCGCCGATGACGACGGCGGCGGCGGCGCCGGCGCGTGCGCGGATGACACTGAACATGGTCACCTCTCCGTGTTCGACTCCGTGTTCGACGTGATCCGAACGTATCCGCGCCCGCCCACGGCGAAGTCTCAGCCGGGTCTCAACCTTCCCGCCTCCGCGCACCGGCCCGCCGGCGCGCACGACCCACCGGCCGCCTTCGAGGAGGCCGCCCGTGCTGTCGTCGCAGCGTTGGACGAGGCGGGTGCGTCGGCGATCGTCAACGTCGCGGGCCCGCTCGGCGTCGGCAAGAGCCGTCTGCTCGCGACGCTGTCGTCCGGATTCGTGGACCTCCGCACGCCGGCCGAGGTCCATACGCCGGCTGACGGCGACCTGGACGGCCGTGCTCCGCTCGCCATCGACGGTGTCGACACCGACCGCCGTGCGGCCGCGGCGGCGCGTCTCCTGGACCGGGCCGGTCGCGGCCGGTTCCTGATCGCCGGCCGGCTGCCCCTGGCCTCACGGCCCGGGTGGGCGCACAGGCCGCTCGTCACCGTCGAGCTCGGGCCGTGGTCGCCCGCCGACATCCGCGGGCTCGCCTGTGCGCTCGGGGTGACGGACCCGGCGCGCGCCGACCTGGTCGTACGGCTCAGCGGCGGGATCCCGCTCATCGCGGACTCGCTGTGCCGGGCGATCCGCAGAGGCGGCGAACCCGGCCCCGAGGGCGCGCCGGCCGATGCGGCCGCCTCCGAGGTCCTGCTTCGCCTGGGCGTGGAGTCCCGGGGGATTCCTCCCGAGGTGCTGGCGATCGTCGCCGCCGTCGACGGAGCGGACGAGGATCTCCTCACCGCCCTGACACGGCTTCCGCCCGGGGCCTTCACGCGGCTGGGAAGGCTGAGCGTGATCCGCCCGGACCGGCACGGGCTGACCGTCGCCGAGCCGTACCGCACGCTCTTCGATCTCGCCTATCGCTGGCGTCACCCGGTGCTCCGCGACGACATGGCCGCCCGGGCCGCCGAGCATCGGCACCGCCAGCTGGCCCGCACCGCCGACCCACCGCTGCGGGCCCGGCTCGCCGACCAGGTTCTCTACCTGTCGGGGAACCGACGTGCGCGCCGTGATCTGTACGCCGACGGGCGCGGCGAGTTCTCGATCCGGCGCGCGGGCGAGGGCGACGACGAGGCGATCGGCCGCCTGATCCGGTTGTGGGGCGACGCCGAGGGCCTGGCGGAACGCCAGGTGGAGCGGATGCGGGATCTGTGGCTCTCCGGCGCCGACCATGGCTTCCATCTCGCGGTGGACACCGACGATCACGCGGTGGGGATGGTCAACCTCACGCCGCTGGATCCCGGCGGCGCACCGGCGCTGGAGCCGCTGCTCCAGCAGTACGCGGACACGGTGCTGAACCTCGGGCGGTCCGGATGGGTCGTCGGCATGATGGCGGTCGAGCCGCAGTTCGCCCGGGCTCAGCCCGCACTCGTCCGCCACATCCTCACCGCGGGGATCGACTGCGGCCGGCTCGTCGTGTCCACGCCGTGGATCCCCTACCAGGAGATGGCGGCGCGCTTCGGCCTGCGCCGCATGGGCGACACGCGGCACGACGTCTACCGGTGCGGCCGGCCGAGCGCCCTCTACACCCGCACGTTCACGCCGCAGAACCTGTCCGGATGGCTGCGGCGGATGCAGGACCCTCACTCCGCGGGACCCGGCCGGACGGCCGAACTCGTCCGCGCCGCGTTGCGGGACCTTCGCGCACCGACCCGGGCGGCCGCATCGGGCCCGCGCCCGGCGCCCGCGCTCGCCGATCTCCTGCGGCAGGCCGTGGAGGCGCTCGCGTCGTCGGCGTCGGCCGTGGACGCCGAGGCCGGTGAGATCCTCCGCCTGTACTACCTCGCCCGCGCCGGAGGCCACGACCTCCTCGCGCATCGCCTCCACCTGTCCAGGGCCACCTACTTCCGCCGTCTCGAACACGGCATCCGCAAGGTCGCGGAGGCGGTGAGCCGGGATCTCACTCCCCCGTGACTCCCGGTCAGGCCCAGGAGGAGTCCTGCTCGGGGTCGCCGCCGTCGGCGAGCAGGCGCAGGTCGGCCTCGACCATCATCGCCACGAGCTCCTCGAACGACACCGTCGGCTCCCAGCCGAGCTGGGTGCGGGCCTTCTTCGGGTCGGCGCACAGCAGGTCGACCTCCGCCGGGCGGTGCAGGGACGCGTCGCAGACGACGTACCGTTCCCAGTCCAGATCGGCGGCCGCGAACGCCGCCTCGACCAGCTCGCGCACCGAGTGCGTGCGTCCCGTGCCGATGACGTAGTCCTCGGGCTCGCCGGCCGCCAGCATCATGTGCATCGCCCGGACGAAGTCGCCGGCGAAGCCCCAGTCACGGCGCGCCTCCAGGTTGCCCAGGCGCAGCTCCGCGGCCATCCCGAGCTTGATCCGTGCCACGCCCAGCGAGACCTTGCGGGTGACGAACTCGGCGCCCCGCCGGGGCGACTCGTGGTTGAACAGGATCCCCGACACCGCGAACATCCCGTACGACTCGCGATAGTTCTGCGTGAGGAAGTGCCCGTACGCCTTGGCCACGCCGTAGGGCGACCTGGGGTGGAACGGCGTGCGCTCGGTCTGCGGCGTCTCCCTGACCTGCCCGAACATCTCCGAGGACGACGCCTGGTAGAAGCGGATCTGCCCGGCGGCCGTGCCGCGCGAGGCGGTGATCCCCGAGCAGACGCGGATGGCCTCCAGCACCCGGAGCACACCCATGCCGGTCACCTCGGCGGTCAGCTCGGCCTGCTCCCACGACATCGGCACGAACGAGATCGCGCCGAGGTTGTAGACCTCGTCCGGCTGCACCTTCTCCACGGCCGAGATCAGCGAGCCCTGGTCGAGCAGATCACCGCGGACCAGCCGGACGTCCTGCAGGAGCCGGCGCACGCGCGGGACGCGCGGGTTGGCCTGCCCGCGGACCAGGCCCCAGACCTCGTATCCCTCGCTCAGCAGGTGTTCCGCGAGATAGGAGCCGTCCTGACCGGTGATGCCGGTGATCAGCGCACGCCTGGCCAACGGATCCTCCTCGTAGCGCCCAACTTGGCCTATGAGAGGCGAATGTACCGTCCTGCCCGGCCTCGCCTGCATACACCCACTAGAACGCGTTACACCGAATCTCGTTCGAGTAAGCCAAGTCCCCAGGTCGGGCAGGGTGGGAGTCGAGCGAGGACCCTTTCCACCTCACCTACCCCATCTAAGGTCAAATGGTAGTGTTCCTGGCGAGCAGCCCCACGGGGGCACGGCGGGAAACCGGCTGGAAAGGGGTGCCTCTTGGCGGAGAGGCTGCGAGTCGCGCTGCTGTCCTACCGCAGCAAGCCCACCTGCGGCGGCCAGGGGGTGTATCTGCGCCACATAAGCCGCGAGCTCGTCGCTCTGGGCCACCATGTCGAGGTCTTCTCCGGCCAGCCGTACCCGGAGCTGGACGAGGGCGTGATCCTCAACAAGGTGCCGAGCCTGGACCTCTACCGTGACGAGGACCCGTTCCGTACCCCCAAACGCGACGAATACCGCGACTGGATCGACGCGCTCGAGGTCGCCACGATGTGGACGGCCGGTTTCCCCGAGCCGCTGACGTTCAGCCTGCGGGCCTACCGGGAGCTGAAGAGGCGGCGGGGCGACTTCGACGTCGTCCAGGACAACCAGACCCTCGGATACGGCCTGCTCGGCATTCAAAAGATCTTCCCGGTGGTCGGCACCATCCACCACCCGATCAGCGTGGACCGGCGGATCGAGCTGAAGGCCGCCAAGGGCTGGAAGCGGCTGTCAATGCGGCGCTGGTACGGCTTCGTCCGCATGCAGAGCATCGTGGCGCCCCGGCTCAGCCCGATCCTGACCGTCAGCGAGTCGTCACTGGCCGACATCCACCGCGACTTCAACGTGCCGCAGTCCAACATGCGGCTGATCCCGCTCGGCGTCGACACGCGGTTCTTCCACCCCCGGCCGGAACTGCCGAAGCGGGAGAACTCGATCGTGGCCGTGGCCAGCGCGGACTCGCCCATGAAGGGCGTGGCGACCCTGCTGCGGGCGGTCGCCAAGCTCGCCACCGAGCGCGAGGTCAACCTCACCGTGGTGAGCAGGCCGACGCCCGGCGGGCCGACCGAGCAGCTGGTCAACGAGCTGTCGCTGCACGACCGCGTGCGGTTCGTGCACGGCATCCCGGACGAGGAGCTGGCCGAGCTGATCGCCACCTCCGAGGTCGCGGTGGTCCCCTCGCTGTACGAGGGCTTCTCGCTGCCGGCCGTGGAGCACATGGCGTGCGGCACGCCGCTGGTCGCCTCGCGTACCGGCGCCCTGCCCGAGGTGGTCGGCGACGCGGCCGTGCAGGTCACCCCCGGCGACCCCGAGGAGCTCGCCGCCGTCCTGCGCCGCCTGCTCGACTCCCCCGGGGAGCGCGCCGAGCACGGCCGCCGCGGCTACGAGCGCGTGATGGAGCGCTACGCGTGGCCGGTGGTCGCCAAGCGCACCGTCGAGGCCTACCACGAGGCCATCGCCGCGCACCGCCCCTCCCGGTGACCCCGAAGCCCGTGACCACCGATCCCGGCGACTATCGATCTCGGCGACCACCGGAACCGGTGACTCCCGGAACCGCAGACCGCCGGAACCGGTGACCTCCGAAAGCCTCCCGTGAGCCCCGAAAGCCCCTCCGTGACTTCCGAAGGTCTCCCGGCGACTCCCCGAAACCCACGAAAGGCAGGCACCGAGTGCTGACCGTCGACTTCAACCGGCTGCCCGTCGGCCCGGGCGACCGCGTTCTCGACCTCGGGGCCGGTGGTGGCCGGCACGCCTTCGAGGTGCTGCGCCGGGGCGCCGACGTGGTCGCCTTCGACATGGACGCCGCCGAGATGGAGAGCGTGGCGGCCATGTTCGCGGCCATGGACAAGGAGGGCGAGGTGCCGGCGGGCGCGACCGGCGAGACCGTCGTCGGCGACGCCCTCGGCATGCCGTTCCCCGACGCCTCGTTCGACCGCGTCATCGCCGCCGAGGTGCTTGAGCACATCCCCGACGACATGGCCGCGATGCGCGAGATCGTACGCGTGCTGAAGCCGGGCGGACGGGCCGCGATCACGGTGCCGAGCTTTCTGCCCGAGCGGATCTGCTGGGCCCTGTCGGAGGACTACCACACCGCCCCCGGCGGACATATCCGGATTTATACGTTGGCCGAGCTCCAGGCGAAGCTGAAGGCCTCCGGGCTGGAGGTCGGCGGCCACCACTACGCCCACGGCCTGCACTCGCCGTACTGGTGGATCAAATGCGCGGTCGGGGTGAACGACGACCAGCACCCGCTGGCCAAGGCCTACCACGAGCTGCTCGTCTGGGACATCATGAAGCGCCCCCTCGCCACCCGGCTGGCCGAGGCCGTGCTCAACCCCCTGATCGGCAAGAGCGTCGTGGTCTACGTCCGGAAGCCGGCATGAGGCGGGTGCCGGACGTCCCGGGGATCATCACCGCAGAGCAGGTCGTCCGTACGGCCGAGAGCATCGCCGCCGTCCAGGACGACCAGGGCGGCGTGCCCTGGCCCGAGGGCCACATCGACGCGTGGAACCACATCGAGTGCCTGATGGCGCTGACCGTGGCCGGGCTGCGCGCCGAAGCCCGCAAGGGCTACGACTGGCTCGTGCGGCACCAGCGCCCGGACGGCTCCTGGCCGATGAAGGTGCGCGACGGCGAGCCCGCCGAGGCGGCCGGGGAGTCGAACCACGCGGCGTACATCGCGGTGGGGGTCTGGCACGACCTGCTCGTGACCGGCGACGAGGACTTCGCCCGGTCGATGTGGCCGGTGGTGGCGCGGGCCCTCGACTTCGTCATCGGCCTGCAGACCGCGCGCGGCGAGATCCTGTGGCAGCGCGACGCCGAGGGACGCCCGGCGGACTACGCCCTGCTCACCGGCTGCTCGTCCATCCACCAGGGCCTGCGGTGCGGGGCACTGCTCGCCGAGCGGCTCGGCGACCCGCAGCCCGACTGGGAACTCGCCGCCGACCAGCTCGGCCACGTGATCGCCGGCCACCCGGAGGCGTTCGCCGACAAGAGCCGGTTCTCGATGGACTGGTACTACCCCGTGCTCGGCGGCGCCGTACGCGGCGCGGCGGCGGCCCGGCGGTTCGACCAGGAATGGGACACCTTCGTCGTGTCCGGCCTCGGCGCGCGCTGCGTCTCCGACCAGCCCTGGGTGACCGGCGCGGAGTCGTGCGAACTGGTGCTCGCGCTCGACGCCGCCGGGCTGCGGGAGCGTGCGCTGGCGGTCTTCGCCGACATGCAGCACCTGCGCCACGAGGACGGGTCCTACTGGACCGGCTGGCAGTTCGTGAACGAGCGGCACTTCCCCAACGAGCGCTCGGGCTACACGGCCGCCGCGGTGGTGCTCGCCGCGGACGCCCTCGCCCGCGCGACCCCCGGCTCGGGGATCTTCCGCGACGCCGGCGGCCGGGAGGCCCGCATCACCGGCGAGTGCGGCTGCGAGCGCGCCCGCGCCTGACCGGCCGGCCCGTGCGCGGCCTTCAGCCGTCGAAGCGGCCGCGGGAGGCCTCGATGTCACCGAGGTATCGGTGGGTCCAGTCGCACATCCCGTCGACGACAGCCCGCAGGGCCCGGCCCGGCTCCGTGAGGGTGTAGTCGACCCGCGGCGGCACGGTGGGATGCACGGTCCGCTCGACCAGGCCGTTGCGCTCCAGCATGCGCAGATTCTGGGTGAGCATCTTGTGGCTGACACCCTCGATCTCGTCGCGCAACTCGCTGAAGCGCCGGGTGCGATCACCGATGGACTCGATGATCAGCAACGCCCACTTGTTCGCGATGTCGGAGAAGATCTCCCGCGCCAGAGAGTCCGCCCGCGTCAGGTCCGCTTCCTCCGGCGAGCCGCTGAACTGCTTGGTCACCATGAGGTTCCCCTGTCACCGAAAAGTGCGTTCTTCCTTGTCAGCGGTCACTCTCCTACAGTTCCTCGGTAACCACAAGAGACTAATGAGGAGGTGGGCAGCATGGCCCTCACTCTGCTGAACCCCGCGGGACTGCCGGAGATCGACGCCTACCGGCAGGTATCGGTCGCGACCGGGTCGAAACTGGTCTTCGTCGCCGGACAGGTCGCCTGGGACGCCGACGGGGTCACGGTCGGCGAAGGCGACCTCGCCGCCCAGGTCGAGCAGTGTTACCTGAACGTCGCCACCGCTCTGGCCGGGGCCGGTGCTTCCTTCGCGAACGTGGCGAAACTGACCGTCTACGTGGTCGACTGGACTCCCGCCAAGATGCCGCTGTTCCTGGAGGGGGTCGCCCGGGCCTCCGCGAAGCTGGGGGTCACCCCGGTGCCGCCCGGCACGCTGCTGGGCGTCGCGGCGCTGGACGTGCCCGAGCATCTGGTCGAGGTCGAGGCCACCGCCGTCATCGAGTGAGCACGCCCGGCGGGGTGCGCCGTCAGAGGCGTTCCAGCACGCGCAGCGACCCGACGACCCGCACCTCGCGGAAGGCGCCCGACTCCAGCGCGCGCAGATAGACCCGGTACGGCGCCTGCCCGCCGTCGGCCGGGTCGGGGTAGATGTCGTGGAAGACCAGCGCGCCGCCCTTCATGACGTGCGGCGCCCATCCCTCGTAGTCGGCGGTCACCGGCTCCTCCGAGTGGCCGCCGTCGACGAACAGCACGGCCAGCGGAGTCGACCAGTGGCGGGCGACCGTCGCCGAGGCGCCCACGATCGCGATCACCTCGTCCTCCAGGCCGGCGGCCGCGATCGTGTCGCGGAAGAACGGCAGCGAGTCCATCCGCCCGGTCTTCGGGTCCACCAGCTCGGGGTCGTGGTGCGGCCAGCCCGGCTGGATCTCCTCCGACCCCCGGTGGTGGTCCACCGTGAAGACCACCGTGCCCGCCCGCCGCGCCCCCGCGCCCAGGTAGATCGCCGACTTGCCGCAGTAGGTGCCGACCTCGCAGATCGGCCCGCGGGAGCCGTACGCGCAGGCGATCTCGTACAGCGCCTCGCCCTCGGCGGGCGGCATGAACCCGCGCGCGTCCTCGGCGGCGCGGCGCAGGTCGTCGGGCATCGGGGTCACCATGACGGGCACCTTATCCAATAGGCCGAACGAGGTTCGGCGAGCCCCTTGTCGGCCCTGATGCAACGTGTTCTACTTTGCTTCGTGAACCAGCGCGGCCGCATCGCGATGAGCGAGGACGAGATCGCCGGGCTCCTGCGGGACGCCCGCAAGCTCCAGCTCGGCACGATCAACCCCGACGGCACGCCCCACCTGGTCACCATGTTCCACGGACTCGACGACGGCCGCGTCACGTTCTGGACGTACGCCAAGTCGCAGAAGGCCCGCAACATCGACCGCGACCCGCGGGTGAGCTGCCTGATCGAGACCGGGGACGAGTACACGCAGCTGCGCGGCGTGCTCGTCTACGGCGAGGCGCGGCTGATCGACGACCCGGGGGCCGTCCTGGAGGTCGGCCTGGACGTCACCCGGCGGATGACCGGCATGCCCGTCGACGGTCCCGAGGCCCGGGGATACGTCGAGCACACCGCGCGCAAGCGGGTGGCCTACGTGGTCGAGCCGGTTCGCGTGGTCTCCTGGGACCACCGCAAGCTCGGCGACGGGTCCGTCCCGCGGATCTCGCCGTAGCGGCCGCGAAAGGCGAAAGGTCCAAGAGACAGGCCCTAACGTGTGAACTCCAGCGCGAAGTGACGCACAGGAGGAGGACGCGCCATGAAGATCAAGGTCGATTACGACGTGTGCGAGGCCAACGCCGTCTGCATGGGCCTGGCACCCGAGGTCTTCGAGGTCGACGACGAGGACAACCTCCACGTTCTGATGCCCGAGCCGCCCGCCGAACTGCTCGATCGGGTCCGCCACGCGGTCCGGTCCTGTCCCAAGGCCGCGTTGTCGCTCGAGGACGAGTGACGCGCGGCACCCAACCCCCGAAAGACCAGGAGGTCCCATGCGCGGCGCGCTTCTGCACGCGGTCGGCGACGACAAGCTCGACATCAGAGACGACATCACGCTGACGCCGGTGGGTCCGGGCGACGTCCGGGTGCGGATCAGGGCCACCGGCGTCTGCCACTCCGACCTCTCGGTGCTCACCGGCGTGCTGCCGCAGCCGCTGCCGATCATTCCCGGTCACGAGGGCGCGGGCGAGGTCGCCGAGGTGGGCGAGGGGGTGACCGCGCTGCGGCCGGGCGACCACGTCATCATCAACTGGACGCCCGCCTGTGGCGACTGCCCGAGCTGCACGGTGGGGCAGCCGAACCTCTGCATGACGTACATGATGAAGAGCTTCGCCGAGCCCCGTTTCCGGTTCGGCGGCGACGACACTCCCGCGTTCGGCATGGCCGGGTGCGGCACCTGGGCCGAGGAGATCATCGTGCCCTGGCAGGGCGCCATCAAGGTCGACCCCGACGTGCCGTACGAGATCGCGGCGCTCATCGGCTGCGGCGTCACCACGGGTGTGGGCGCGGTGCTCAACACGGCGAAGGTGCGGCCCGGCGCGACGGTGGTCGTGGTGGGCTGCGGCGGCGTCGGCCTGTCGGTGATCCAGGGGGCCCGGATCTCCGGCGCGACCACGATCCTCGCGATCGATCCGCTGGAGTCCAAGCACGAGCTCGCGAAGAAGTTGGGGGCCACCCACGCCTGCACCCCCGACCAGCTTCCGGACGCGATCGGCACGCTGACCGGCGGTCAGGGCTTCGACCACGGCTTCGAGGCGGTCGGCAAGTCGGCGGCCATCATGACGGCCTGGCAGGCGACCCGGCGCGGCGGCGACGTCATCATCGTCGGCGCGGGGGCCATGGACGACCAGGTGCCGCTGACCGCCTTCAGCCTGCTGTTCGACGGCAAGAACATCCTCAGCTCCCTGTACGGCGGCGGCGACGTCCGCAGGGACTTCTCCCTGTTCGCCAAGCTCTACAAGGCGGGCAAGCTCGACCTCGACAGCATGATCAGTTCGCGCATCAAACTCGGTGACCTGAACGAGGCCGTCGCCGCCCTGCGCGGAGGCGAGGTGCTCCGGCAGATCGTCCTGTTCGACTGAGACGTCCCTCACCGCCGGAGATCTCCCTGGCGCGGGGGATATCTCCGGCGGGCCGGGGTAACCCGAGCGGCGACATGCAGACGTTCCTGCCGTATCCGGACTTCACGGCCACCGCCGGCGTCCTCGACCCGCTCCGCCTCGGCAAGCAGCGGGTCGAGGCCCTGCAGGTCCTGCGCACGCTCACCGTTCCCGGGTACGGCTGGCGGCACCACCCGGTGGCGCACATGTGGGCCGGCTACGAGGAGGCGCTGGTCCGCTACGGCCTGGAGATCGTCGCGGCCTGGTGCGGCCTGGGCCGGGCCGACACCTGCGCGGGGACGATGACCAAGGAGCTGCTGGAGTGCCGGGGCATCGGGGCACCCCGCGCCCAGGAGGGCCTCGCGGAGGCCGGCGAACTGCCGCCGTGGCTCGGGGACACCGCCCTCCACCTCAGCCACCGCTCGGCCCTGCTGCGCAAGGATCCCGAGTTCTACGGCCCGAAGTTCCCCGGAGACCCCGACGACCTCCCCTATGTCTGGCCCGACTCCGATCGCGTCAACGCCCTGCTCCCACCGCGCCGCACCATCCAGGGCCGTCGAACTGTGTAGATTGCATCTACGTAGATGTCATCTACATAAGGGGCATGGTGAGCGCGGTTCCTTTCATCGGCCGGCGGCGGGAGCTGGCCGCCCTGGCCAAACGCCTCGACCGGGTCCGCCGGACGGGTGCCGGCTCCGCCATGGCCATCAGGGGACGCCGCCAGGTCGGCAAGTCCCGGCTCGTGCAGGAGTTCTGCGACAAGGCCGAGGTGCCGTACCTCTTCTTCACCGCGACCAAGGGGATGTCGCCGGTCGAGGCGGTCGAGGCGTTCTGCTCCGAGCTCAAGGAGTCGTGCCTGCCCGCCGATCCCGAGCAGGTCGTCCGCGTCACCAGCGGGAGTTGGCCGGAGGGCTTTCGCGTGCTGCACGCGACGATCCCGCCGACCCCCTCGATAGTCGTCATCGACGAGATGCCCTGGCTGGCGGAACAGGACGACCTTTTCGACGGCGCGCTGCAGACGGCCTGGGACCGGCTCCTGTCGGCCAAGCCCGTTCTCCTGCTCCTGTTGGGCAGCGACCTCCGCATGATGGAGCGGCTGACCGCCTACGACCGGCCGTTCTACGGGCGCGCCGACACCATGGCGCTCGACCCGCTTGATCCCGCGGAGACCGCCGGGGCACTGGGCCTGACCGGAGGTGACGCGATCGACGCGTACCTCGCCAGCGGAGGGCTGCCCGGGATCCTGCGCGCCTGGCCGCACGGCACTCCACCGCTGGAGTTCATCCGGCAGGAGTGCGAGGATCCGGCGTCCGCCCTGTTCGGCGTGCCCGAATCCGTGCTGCTCGCGGAATTCCCCTCGCCCGACCAGGCCCGCCGGGTGCTGGAAGCGGTCGGCAGCGGCGACAGGACGCACGCCGCCATCGCCGCGACGGCGGGCGGGCGCGAGGGACCGCTGCAGTCCGGTTCGCTCTCCCCTCTCCTGCGCAGGCTCACCGGCGAGAAGCGCGTCCTGGCGATGGACGAGCCGTTGTCCGTCCAGCCCGGAAAACCGGCGCTGTACCGCATCCGCGATCACAACCTGCGGATGTACCTGGGCGTCCTGCGCGCAGCGGCGGAACACGCGCACCGGGGACGGCCCGATCTCGCCTTCGGGCTCGTACGGCGACGCTGGGCGAGCCTGCGGGGGCGGGCCGTCGAACCGGTCGTCAGACAGGCGCTGGGCATGGCCGCCGCGGCGGGAGATCTGCCCTGGCCTGATACGGAGGCCGTCGGCGGGTGGTGGAACCGCCGGTTCTCCCCCGAGGTGGACCTGGTCGGCGCGGACCGGGCACCGGTGGCACGGCGGGTGCTGTTCGCGGGCTCGATCAAGTGGCTCGGCACGCCGTTCGACGGCCACGACCTCGCCGCGCTGCGCCGCGACGCCGTACAGGTGCCGGGTTTCGACGCGGGGACGAGCGGCGTCGTGGTGGTGTCGTTGTCCGGCGTCCGCCCCGACGTGGAGGGCGTCGGCCTGGCCTGGGACGCCCACGACGTGGTGGCGGCCTGGGGATGAGGACATGCCGAAGGGCCGGGCACCCCTGACGGAGCGCCCGGCCCGGCCTCACGTGAGCTGGGGAGAGAGGTCAGCTCTCGGAGGAGAAGGCGGCGTCGAAGGCGGCCTCCGGCGGGGTGATGGCGTTGAGCGAGCGGATGTAGGCGAGGGATTCGGGTGCGCCGTGCAGCCGGTCCATGCCCGCGTCCTCCCACTCGATGGAGATCGGGCCGTCGTAGCCGATGTGGTTGAGTGCGCGGAAGCACTCCTCCCAGGGGACGTCGCCCCGGCCGGTGGACACGAAGTCCCAGCCGCGGCGGGGGTCGGCCCAGGCCAGGTGGGAGGCCAGGCGGCCGCGGCGGCCGTCGGGGGTGGCGACCCGGGCGTCCTTGCAGTCGACGTGGTAGATCTTGTCGGCGAAGTCGAGGATGAAGTTCGCCGGGTCAAGGCCCTGCCACACCATGTGGGAGGGGTCCCAGTTGAGGCCGAAGGCGGGGCGGTTGCCGATGGCCTCGAGGGTCCGCACGGTGGTGTGGTAGTCGTAGGCGATCTCGCTGGGGTGCACCTCGTGGGCGAAGCGCACGCCGACCTCGTCGAAGACGTCGAGGATGGGGTTGAAGCGGTCGGCGAAGTCCTGGTAGCCGGCTTCGATCATCGACGGCGGCACGGGCGGGAACATCGCCAGGGTGTGCCAGATGGACGAGCCGGTGAAGCCGACGACGGTCTTGACGCCGAGTTTGGCGGCCGCGCGGGCGGTGTTCTTGATTTCCTCGGCGGCGCGCCGGCGGACGCCTTCGGGTTCGCCGTCGCCCCAGATGCGGGCGGGCAGGATGCCCTTGTGGCGTTCGTCGATGGGGTGGTCGCACACGGCCTGGCCGACCAGGTGGTTGGAGATCGTCCATACCCCCAGGTTGTACTTGGCCAGGGTCTCCTTCTTGCGTTCGATGTAGGAGTCGTCCGCGAGCGCCTTGTCGACCTCGAAGTGGTCGCCCCAGCAGGCGAGCTCCAGGCCGTCGTAGCCCCATTCCGAGGCCAGCCGGCAGACCTCCTCGAACGGCAGGTCCGCCCACTGCCCGGTGAACAGTGTGATCGGTCGCGTCATCTCACCCTCGCTCTCACAGTCCTGCGCACCATCAGATCGCGGTCCAGCCCGACCCGGCGGCCGCGCTCTGCTCGACGGCCTCCAGCACCCGCTGCACCCGCAGCCCGTCCTCGAAGGACGGTGCGGGGTCGGTGCCGGCGGCCACCGCCTCGATGAAGTCCTTCACCTCGTGGGTGAAGGTGTGCTCGTACCCGAGGCCGTGACCCGGGGGCCACCACGCCCCGGCGTACGGGTGCTCCGGCTCGGTTACGAGGATCCGCCGGAACCCGCTCTCGGCGGCGTCGAGCGTGTGGTCGTGGAACCACAGCTCGTTCATCGCCTCGAAGTCGAAGGTCAGGCTGCCCAGCGAGCCGTTGACCTCGATGCGCAGCGCGTTCTTGCGGCCGCTGGCGAAGCGGGTGGCCTCGAAGGACCCCAGCGCCCCGCCCTCGAATCGGCCGATGAACAGCGCGGCGTCGTCCACCGTCACCTCGCCCATCTCACCGGTGCCGCCCTCACCGGCGAGGCCGCTCGACCCCTCGGCGAGCGGGCGCTCCTTGACGAACGTCTCGGTGATCGCGCTCACCCCGGTCAGCGACCGGCCGACGATGAACTGCGCGGTGTCGATGATGTGGGCGCCGATGTCACCGAGGGCCCCGGACCCGGCCTTGTCCTTCTGCAGCCGCCAGACCAGCGGGAACTCCGGGTCGACGATCCAGTCCTGCAGGTACTGCGCCCGCACGTGCCGGATCTCCCCGAGCCTGCCCTCTTCGACGAACCGCCGGGCCAGCGCGATGGCGGGCACGCGGCGGTAGTTGAAGGCGACCATGCTGCGCACCCCGCGCGCCGCCGCCGCGCGGGCGGCGGCGGCCATGGCCTCGGCCTCGGCCACGGTGTTGGCCAGCGGCTTCTCGCAGATGACGTGCTTGCCCGCCTCCAGCGCCGCGATGGCGATCTCGGCGTGGCTGTCGCCCGGCGTGCAGATGTCGATCACCTGCACGTCGTCACGCTCGAGGAGCCGCTTCCAGTCGGTCTCCACCGCCGCCCAGCCGAGCGTCTGCGCGGCCTCGGCCGTGCGCTCGGGCGACCGGCCGGCCAGGGCCGCCATGACGGGCCGTACCGGCAGGTCGAAGAACGAGGCGACGCTCCGCCACGCCTGCGAGTGAACGCGCCCCATGAACGCGTACCCCACCATGCCGACGCCCAGCGTCGGCCTACTGTCTGTCACTGAATATCTCCCCCTATCAGGATTCGAAGCCGGACGGCAGGTACTTGTCCACATTGTCCTTGCTGACGGTCTCCGAGGTCAGCGTGATGGACTGCGGCACCTGCTGCTCCAGCAGGTCGCTCATGCCCTTGCCCTGGGCGATGAGCCGGGCGATCCTGATCGCCGAGGCCGCCATGGTCGCGGGGTAGGTGACCGTGGCCTTCAGCACGCCGTTGTCGGCCTGGATGTCACGCATCGCGTTGGCCGAACCGGCACCGCCGACCATGAAGAACTCGTCGCGACCGGCCTCCTTGATCGCGGCCATCACGCCGATGCCCTGGTCGTCGTCGTGGTTCCAGATCGCGTCGATCTTCTTGTGCGCCTGGAGCAGGTTGCTGGCCACCTGCGTGCCCGACTCCACCGTGAACTTGGCGTCCTGCTTCGCCGTCACCTTGAACCCGTAGGTCTTCAGCGCGTCCTCGAAGCCCTTGCTGCGGTCCTGGGTCAGCGGCAGCGTGGCGATGCCCTGGATCTCCAGGATGACCGGGTCGGCCACGCCCTTGTCCTTCAGCGTCTTGCCGATGAAGTGGCCCGCGGCCACGCCCATGCCGTAGTTGTCGCCGCCGATCCAGGTCCGGTACGACAGCTTGTCGGGGAAGACACGGTCGACGTTGACCACCGGGATGCCCGCGTCCATGGCCTGCCGGGCGACCTGGTTCAGCTGCTGGCCGTCGTTGGGCAGGATCACCAGCACGTTGACCTTGGCCTGGATCAGCGACTCCACCGCGGAGATCTGCTGGTTGATGTCGTTGGTCGGCTCGACCGCCTTCAGCTCCACATCGGAGTACTGCTTGGCCGCGTCCGCGGCGTTCTTGCTGATCGCGGCGATCCAGCCGTGGTCGGCCGCCGGGGCCGAGAAGCCGATGACGACCTTCTCACCCGGGGCGTCGTTGCCGCCCGTGGCCGCGGCCGCCGGGGCGGCCGCCGACGCGCTGGCCTGCGCGGCCGGCTCGTTGCTGGTGCAGGCGGTGATGAGGGCGCCCGCCCCGATGACGGCTCCGCCGAGAAGGAAGCCCCGGCGGCCGGGGTTCTGCGTCATGTCGTTCTCCCTTGCAGTGGGGGGGTTGAAAAGCAATGAAAAGGGCGTAAGGAACTGGGACCGCGGCCATGCGGCGGCGGACCTGAAGAGTCGTGAGAAGTGCCGGGGGTCAGGTATGTGTTTTGAGGCCGCGGCGCTGCAGGAGCACGGCGACGACGATGATCAGGCCCTTGGCCACCAACTGGTCGGCGGTGTTCAGGCCGTTGAGGATGAACAGGTTGGTGATGACCGTGAAGATCAGCAGACCGAGGATCGACCCCATGATCGTGCCCCGGCCGCCGCTGAGCAACGTCCCGCCGATGATGACCGCCGCGATCGCGTCCAGCTCATACAGATCACCATGCGTGGAGGACCCCGTCGTGGTCCGCGCCATGATCAACACCGCGGCGATCCCACAGCACAGACCCGACAACGCGTACAACATCAACGTGTGCTTACGCACATCGATACCGGCCAGACGCGCCGCCTCCGGATTACCCCCGACCGCATACGTACGCCGCCCGAACGTCGTCCGGTTCAGCACGATCCAGCCGATCAGCACCACCAGCGCGAAGATGTACACCAGCAGCGGCAGCCCCAGCACCCGCGTCGTCGACAGATCCACGATCAGCGAATTGTCCGGCTGCACCAACTGCGTCCGCTGATTCGACATCCGCTGCGCCAGACCCCGGGCGGCCACCATCATCGCCAGCGTCGCGATGAACGGAACCATCCGCCCATAAGAGATCAAAAAGCCGTTCAGCAACCCCGCGCCGGTGCCCACCAGCACCGCACACACGATCATCACGACCGGCCCGTACGCCTGCGTCGCCAGCGTGGTCGCCCACACCGACGCCAGCGCCATCAACGCCCCGACCGACAAATCGATACCACCACCGATGATCACGAAGGTCTGACCAACCGTGATCACCCCGATGGTCGAGGCCAGCGCCAAAATACTGACCAGATTCGACGACGTGGCGAAATTCTCCGGCCGGGTCACCAAGCCCACGATCGCCAGCAGCACCAGCGCCGCGACCAGACCCAGATGCCGGACCTCACCCAGCCGCCCCAACCGGCCACCGGCACCGGGCACCTTCACACCCGATCCGGCCGGACCGGCCGGCGCGGCCTGATCGACCTCAGTCATGCAACGCTCCTTCGGAGGGGGGATTTGCAACATCAGACCCGGAGGCCTCCTGCGAGACCATCACCAAATCGAGCACCCGATGCTCGTCCAGGTCCTCGGCCGGCGCCTCATGAACGACCCGGCCCTCACGAATGACCAGCACACGATCGGCCAGCCCCAGCACCTCGGGCACCTCACTGGACACCAGCAGCACCCCGATACCGTCATCGGCCAGCTTGCGCACCAGCGCATACAACTCCGCCCGCGCCCCGACATCCACACCGCGGGTCGGCTCATCCAGCAACAACAACTTGCGGTCCTCGGCCAGCCACCGCCCCAGCACCGCCTTTTGCTGGTTACCACCCGACAACGTCCGAATCGCCCGGCGCGGATCCGGCGGACGAATGTCCAACGCCTCCGACAACCGCTTGGCCTCGGCGAACTCGGTCTTGCGATCCAGCCACCCCAGCCACCGCGGCCGGGTATAGCGGCTCAGGCTCGCCAGCGTGATGTTCTGCGCGACCGGATGATCCAGCAGCAACGCCTGCGCCTTACGCTCCTCCGGCGCCAAGCCCATGCCCATCCGCACCGCCCGCGTCGTACTGCCCGGCCGCACCGTCTGCCCGTCCAGCACGACCTTCCCACCGCAGCGCCGCGCCCCGTAGATCGCCTCGATGATCTCGCTACGCCCCGACCCGACCAACCCGGCCAACCCCAGGATCTCCCCCGCCCGGATACTGAAGGAGACGTCCCGCACCCGGCCCGGCACCGACAGGTTCTCCACCCGCAGCACCTCCCGGCGCCCCTCATGAGCACCCCGGCCCGGCCGCGGCGGAAACACATACTCCACATTCCGCCCGGTCATCAACGCCACGATCTGCGACGTCGGGGTGTCCTTGGCCGCAAGGCCCACCGCGACCGTGCGCCCGTCCTTCAACACCGTCACCCGGTCACCGATCTCCCGGATCTCCTCCAGCCGGTGCGAGATGTAAATCACCGCCACACCCTGCGAGGTCAGATCCCGGATCACCCGGAACAGGTTCTCCACCTCGTCATGCGCCAGCGCCGCCGACGGCTCATCCATGATGATCAACCGCGCCGAATGCGACAACGCCCGGGCCATACTCACGATCTGCTTGTGCGCCGGCGACAACCGGCCCACCTCCGTACGCGGCCGGATCTCCCCATGCCCCAGCCGCTTGAGCAACTCACCCGTCGCCCGATCAGCCTCAGCCCGCCGGGAAAACCCGAAACTCGCCATCTCATGGCCCAAGAAGATGTTCTCCGTCACGCTCAGCCCATCCACCAGGTCCAACTCCTGATAGATCGTGGCGATCCCGTGACCCATCGCCGCGGTCGGCGGAGCCAGCCGCACCGGCGCGCCGTCGAGCAACACCTCACCCTCATCCGGCGCATGCGCACCAGACAAAATCTTGATCAACGTGGACTTCCCGGCACCGTTCTGGCCGAGCAGGCAATGCACCTCCCCGGCCTTGACCTCAAGGTCCACGCCATCCAGCGCGCGTACGCCGGGGAACTGCTTGACGATCCCCCTCATCTGGAGCAGGGGGTGTTCGTCTCCCATGGGGTCTCCCAACGGTGGTCAGTTGGCGGAGTAGACGTGATCGCTGATCAGTCGGGTGGCGCCGATGACACCCGCTGTGTCGCCGAGTTCGGACAGCACGATCGGCAGGTTTCCGGTGGCGAGCGGCAGCGACCTGCGGTAGACGACGCTTCTGATCTCCGCGAGCAGCACATGGCCGAGCTTGGCCACGCCGCCCGCGATGATCACGAGGCCGGGGTTGAAGAAACTCACGAGGCTCGCCAGGACCTGCCCCACGCGGCGCCCGCCGTCGCGGATCAGCCCGACGGCGCCCGCGTCGCCCTGCGCCGCCGCGGCGGCGACGTCCTCGGCCGTCAGCGTGCCCGTGACCGCGAGCCTTTCGGCGAGGTACGGCGAGTCGCCCGAGCGGGCCACCGTGACGGCCTCCCGCGCCAGCGCGGCGCCGCCGAAGTAGGCCTCGAGGCAGCCGGAGTTGCCGCAGGAGCAGACCGGCCCGAGGTCGTCCACCCGGATGTGGCCGATGTCGCCGGCGCTGCCGGAGACGCCGCGGTAGATCTTGCCGTCCACCACGATGCCACAGCCGATACCAGTGCCGATCTTGACGAGCAGGAAGTCGTCGACCTGCCGTGCGAGACCGGCGTGCAGTTCCCCGAGGGCCATGATGTTGACGTCGTTGTCGACCACCGTGGGGCAGCACAGTGCCTGCCCGACCGTCTCCCTGACCGGGTAGCGGTCCCAGCCCGGCATGATCGGCGGCACCACCGGGACGCCTTCGGCGAAGCTCACCGGTCCGGGGACACCGATGCCGGCGCCGCTCAGGTCGGTGAACAGCCCGTCCCTGCTCAGCTTGCCGAGCAGTTCGATGGCGCGGTCCAGCACGACGGCGGGGCCCTCCTTGATGTCGCAGGACTCGCTGAGGTGGCCGAGCACCTTCAGCTCACCGTCGGTGACCGCGACGTCGATCGAGGTGGCACCGATGTCGATCCCCGCGAACCGGATGTCACCGGCCAGGCGTACGCGTCCCGAGCGCCTGCCGCCGCGCGAGGCGGCCAGTCCGTCGGGCTCGGCGAGTCCCACCTCGATGAGCCGGTCCAGCTCGACGTTGAGCTTCGACCGTGACAGGTCCACCACGTCGCCGAGTTCGGCGCGCGACCGCCCGCCGTCCCTCAGCAGACGCAGAAGCGCGGCCTGGTGCACACTCTCCGGCCTGATGGTCGTCCTCTTCACCTACGCCTCCGCGTCCCAGTGATTGGCTGGAAACGTACCCCTTTTCTCTTGATCAGGGAAGACCTTTTATCGATGTGATGCAATCTTTCGCTGAAATCAACAAAAGTCAGGATCCGGGTACGGGTAGGAGAGAGGCGGGGAGGACGGTTGGAGGGGCTCATGCTGGGACTGCCCGACGGGGTGCGCGGCTGCCTGTTCGACATGGACGGGGTGCTCACGCGCACGGCCCGGGTCCACGCCGCGGCGTGGAAGGAGATGTTCGACGAATACCTGCGCGAGCGGGCGGTCGCCACCGGCGAGCCGTTCACGCCCTTCGACGCGGGCGGCGACTACGAGCGCTACGTCGACGGCAGGAAGCGCCTGGACGGCACGCGGGGGTTCCTCCTGTCCAGGGGTATCGACCTGCCGGAGGGCGAACCGGACGACCCGCCGGGCATGCCCACCGTCAGCGGCCTGAGCAACCGGAAGAACGAACTGGTCCAGGCGATCCTCGACCGGCAGGGCGTCGAGGTCTTCGAGGGCTCGGTGCGCTACCTGCGCGCCGCCCGCGACGCCGGCCTGCGCCGCGCGGTCGTCTCCAGCAGTGCCAACACCGCGCGCGTGCTCGCCGCGGCGGGGCTGGACGACATGTTCGACGCGCGGGTCGACGGCGTGGTGGCCAGGGAGCGCGACCTGCCCGGCAAGCCCGCCCCCGACATGTTCCTCGCCGCCGCCGAGGCCCTCGGGCTCGCGCCGGCCGAGGCCGCGGTGTTCGAGGACGCGCTGGCGGGGGTCGCGGCCGGGCGCGCGGGCGGGTTCGCCGTCGTGGTGGGCGTGGACCGCGGCCATCAGGCCGACGCCCTGCGGGACAACGGCGCCGACGTCGTGGTGACGGACCTCTCCGAACTGCTGGACGACAAATGATCAAACATCCCGCCTTCATCGTCGATCCGTGGTCGGTGTGCGAGTGTCACCTGCACACCGACGTGCTCGCCCAGACCGAGTCGGTGTTCGCGCTGTCCAACGGGCACATCGGGTTGCGCGGCAACCTCGACGAGGGTGAGCCGTACGGGCTGCCGGGCACCTACCTCAACTCCTTCTACGAGCTTCGCCCGCTGCCGTACGCCGAGGCGGGCTACGGCTATCCCGAGTCCGGGCAGACGGTCGTCAACGTCACCAACGGCAAGCTGATCCGGCTGCTCGTGGACGACGAGCCGTTCGACGTCCGATACGGCACGCTGCACTCACACGAGCGGGTCCTCGACCTGCGGGCGGGGACGCTCACCCGGAGGGTCCGCTGGAGCTCGCCGACGGGGGCGGAGGTGCGCGTCACCTCGACCCGGCTCGTGTCGTTCACCCACCGCGCCGTGGCCGCGATCCGCTACGAGGTGGAGCCGGTCGATCAGCCGCTCAACGTGGTCGTCCAGTCGGAGCTGGTGGCCAACGAGACCGTGCCGCCGCCGACCGCCGACCCCCGCGCCGCCGCCGCGCTGGAGGCGCCGCTCGTCCTGGAGGAGAACATCGCCGCGCGCAACGGCGTCTGTGTCATGGTCCACTCCACCAGGGCCAGCCGGCTGCGGGTCGCGGCGGGCATGCGCCACGAGATCGACGGGCCGGACGGCACCAGGGCCGAGTGCGACGGCGGCGGCAACGTCAGCCGGGTGACGGTCGCCACCCGGCTGAAACCCGGACAACGGCTGCGACTGGACAAGTTCTTCGCCTACGGCTGGTCGGCCAAGCGCTCGCGGCCCGCCATGCACGACCAGGTCGTGGCGGCGCTCGCGGCGGCCCGGCTCACCGGCTGGGACGGCCTGTGCGACGAGCAGCGCGCCTTCCTCGACGACTTCTGGGCGGGCGCGGACGTCGAGGTCGAGGGCGACGCCGAGGTGCAGCAGGCCGTGCGTTTCGGGCTGTTCCACCTGCTGCAGGCGGGCGCCCGGCTGGAGCGGCGGCCCATCCCGGGCAAGGGTCTGACCGGCTCGGGCTACGACGGCCACGCGTTCTGGGACACCGAGAGCTTCGTGCTGCCGGTGGCCACCTACACCTATCCCCGGGCCGCCGCCGACGCCCTGACCTGGCGGGAGTCGATCCTCCCCCTCGCCGAGGCGCGGGCCGAGCAGCTCGGGCTGGCCGGGGCGGCCTTCCCCTGGCGGACGATCAACGGCGAGGAGTGCTCGGGCTACTGGCCCGCGGGCACGGCGGCCTTCCACGTCAACGCCGACATCGCCGCCGCGGTCACGCGGTACGTCGACGCGACCGAGGACACCGGTTTCGAGCGGGACATCGGCCTGCCGCTGCTCGTCGCGACCGCCCGGCTCTGGTGCGCGCTCGGTCACCACGACGCCGAGGGCCGCTACCGCATCGACGGCGTGACCGGCCCGGACGAGTACAGCGCCGTCGCGGACAACAACGTCTACACCAACCTGATGGCGCAGCGGAACCTGCGGGCCGCCGCCGCCGTGGCCGTACGCCACCTCGACCGCGCCGAGGAACTCGGGGTCACGCTGGAGGAGACGGCGATCTGGCGCGACGCCGCCGCGGCCATGTACCTGCCGTACGACGAACGACTGGGGGTCCACGAGCAGAGCGAGGGGTTCACCGGGCACGCGGTGTGGGACTTCGCGGGCACCACGCCCGAGCAGTATCCGCTGCTGCTCCACTTTCCTTACTTCGACCTCTACCGCAAGCAGGTCGTCAAGCAGGCCGACCTGGTGCTGGCCATGCACCTGTGCGGCGAGGCGTTCACCCCCGAGCAGAAGGCGCGCGACTTCGCCTACTACGAGGCGCTGACCGTGCGGGACTCCTCGCTGTCGGCCTGCACCCAGGCCGTGCTCGCCGCCGAGGTGGGGCAGCTCGACCTCGCCTACGCCTACCTCGGCGAGGCCGCGCTGATGGACCTGCGCGACCTGGAGCACAACACCCGCGACGGCGTCCACATGGCCTCGCTGGCCGGGGCGTGGATCGCGCTCGTGAGCGGGTTCGGCGGCATGCGGGCACGCGAAGGCCGGATCTGCTTCGCACCCCGGCTGCCCTCGGGCATCACCCGGCTCACCTTCCGGGTGCGCTACCGGGGCCGGCTGCTGCGGATCGACGTCACCCCGGACGGCACGACGTACCGGCTCCTGCACGGCCCGCCCCTCACGCTGTCGCACCACGGCGAGGAGTTCCCGCTCGGCGCGCAGCCGCAGGCCCGGCGCAACCCGCCGCCACCCTTCCCGAACCTGCGGGTGAGGCAGCCGCCCGGCCGCGCGCCCGTGTCCCGGCGGCCTGGGAACCTGCCCACCGATTTCATCGCTCCGGCCGAGCAACCGGCCGAGGAGCTGTGAAGGGCCCGGGGATCAGAGCATCGCCTGCAGGGAGGCGGTGGCCTGCTCGCCCAGCTTGGTGGAGAGATAGGGCTGCTCGGCCATGACGGCCTCCCAGTTGTCGCGGATCGCCTCGACGGTGAGGTCGTCGGTCTTCCAGCCCGGCCCCTCGGCCACGAACACCCGGGCGATCCGGCCGGCGCCGACCGAGAACACCTCGCCGCTGGTCTCGCAGCTCTCGTGGGCCAGGTACGCCACGAGGGGGCTGACCCGCTCGGGGGTGAACTTGTCCTCGAACTCCGCGGGCAGCAGCGTCTCGGTCATCCGCGTCCACGCGATGGGGGCGATGGCGTTGGCCCTGACGTTGGCCCGCGCGCCCTCGATACCGAGCGTCTTGGTGAGGCCCACCAGGCCCATCTTCGCCGTGGAGTAGTTGGCCTGGCCGAAGTTGCCGAACAGCCCGGCGGGCGAGGAGGTGTTCACGATCCGCCCGTACGCCTGCTCCTTCATGTGCGGGAACGCCGCCCGGCTGACCAGGAACGACCCGCGCACGTGCACGGCGATCACGGCGTCGAACTCCTCGACCGTCATCTTCCCGAATGTCCTGTCGCGCAGGATGCCGGCGTTGTTGACGACGACGTCCACACGGCCGAACGCGTCGAGCGCCGTCCGCACGATCGCCTCCGCGCCCTCCGGCGTGGCGACGTTGTCGGTGCTGGCCACGGCCTCTCCGCCGTTCTTCACGATCAGCTCGGCGACCTCCGCCGCCGGGCCCGAGGACGAGCCGGTGCCGTCGAGGGCGCCGCCGAGGTCGTTGACGACGACCTTCGCCCCGCGCCGGCCGAGCAGCAGCGCGTGCGACCGGCCGAGCCCGTGCCCGGCCCCGGTGATGATCGCGACCCTCCCGTCGAACCTGAGCTCGGACCCCTCGGACATGGCGCCACCCTTCCATAGGACAAGAACATCGTTCTAGTACTTCCCGAACGATATCCCAACCGCTCAGACCGGGAAAGCCGCCCGCGGTACGGCCCGGGGCCTACCGGCTAGTCGCCGCTGGTGGCCTTGGCCGCCGCGGCGAACATGTCGTCGACGTAGCGGCGCATGAGGCGTTCGAGCTCCATGAGGTCACGGTCGCTCCACTGCGCGAGAACGGGACCGGTCAGGCGCTGGCGGGCGGCGTCGAGAGCGTCGGTGACGCGGCGACCCTCGGCGGTGATGATGGCCTCTTTCACCCGGGCGTCGGCAGGGCTGGGGCGCCGTTCGACGAGCCCGAGGGCCGCGAGCTTCGCGACCTGGCGGCTGATGGTGGTGTAGTCGCGCCCGGCTCGCTCGGCCAGTTCGCCCACCCCGATCGGCCCGAACCGCTCGACGCCCACGAGCACGTGGAACAGGGCGCGGTCGAGGGAGACGCCGGCCTCGGCCAACAGGACATCGTCGCGGCTGGGCAGGTTCATCAGCACGACCAGATCGACGATGGCCCCGTGGAGACGGCGCAACGTGGTCTGGCGTCGCCGTGCGGTCAAGGCGGCTGCACCGTCCTCTCGAGTGTCCGGCCTCTCCTGAATCTCCGGCCTTTCCTGAATTTTCGGCGCATCCGGTCTCTCCGGAGAATCGGGTCTCTCCGGGAGGAGCGGATGCGAAGGGCATTTTAGGACGTCTGCCTGCGGCACCGCCGACGACCGGGAGGCGGATCTCGTCACGGGGGCGACGGGCCCGCCGCACGGACGCGCGGGCCATGGTGGCGACGGGGTCGCCGTACGGACGCATGGCCCTCGGTGCGGCACGCGCCGGCCTCGCGGGCCGCGCGATCCCGGACGACATCCGACACATCATCACAGTATCAGTGTATCAAGCACACAATTTTTGTCCTCACGCCTATAGGGCTCGGCTCCAGGCCCCGTGTTCTCAGCGATTTCACAGGTACCCGATTGACGGACGCTCTCATGCCTTCCTACGATGCGTGCGTTTTACACGTAAATTCCGGACAGCCGAACCGTCCGGACCCACGCGGAAGAGGAGCATGACCATGACCGGGATCGACGTCGAAGTGATCATCTGCGGATCCGGGGCGGCCGGGGAGACCCTCGCAATTGAGCTGGCCCGCCGGGGCGTGAGCTTCCTTTTGATCGACAAGGCCCCTCACCCGTTCGTCGGATCGCGCGGCAAGGGCATCCAGCCGCGCACCCAGGAGGTGTTCGAGGACCTCGGGGTGATCGACAAGATCATCGCCTCCGGTGGCGAGTATCCGCCCCAGCGCGTCTACACCGGCGACGGCCCGGTCGACACCACGATGCGCATGGCCGGCCCGACACCGGATGAGCCCTACCGGATGGCGCTGCTGGTCCCGCAGTTCCTCACCGAGCGCAGACTGCGCGAGCGACTGGCCGAGCTCGGCCACGCCCCGCACTACGACCACGAACTCGTCGGGTTCGCCCAGGACGAGGACAGGGTGAGCGCCCGCATCCTCACCCCTGACGGTGCGCGCACCGTGCGCGCGCGATACCTGGTGGGCGCCGACGGCGGGTCGAGCTTCGTGCGCAAGTCCCTGGGAGTGCCCTTCGACGGCGTCACCCTCGGGGTGCGCGCCGTGGTGGCCGACGTGATCGCCGAGGGGGTCTCATTCGACGCATGGCACCGCTGGGGGCAGGGATCGAACCAGATCATGTTGTGCCCGCTCTACGGCACCGAGATGTTCCAGCTCCAGGCGCCGGTCCCCTTCGACGTGGACGTCGACCTGTCCGCGCGGGGTCTGACCGCGTTGGTGCGCGAGCGCACCGGCCGCGACGACGTGCTGATCCACTCGGTGTCCTGGGCCTCGGCGTACGAGATGAACGCCCGCCTGGCCGGGACCTACCAGGTCGGACGCGTGTTACTGACCGGGGACGCGGCGCATGTCCACCCGCCGACCGGTGGGCAGGGACTGAACACCAGCGTGCAGGACGCCTACAACCTCGGCTGGAAGCTCGCCGCCGTGCTCAACGGCGCCCCGGAGCGGCTGCTGACGTCCTACGAGAGGGAGCGCCGCCCGGTCGCGGAGGCGGTGCTCGGCCTGTCGAAGCGGCTGCTGGAGGCGGCCAAGAGCGGCGACACCAGCCGTAACCGGGATGTCTCCCAGCTCGACCTCGGCTATCCCGACTCGCCGCTCGCCCTCGCGGACCCGCAGCGCACCACGGGCGTGCTCGCCGGTCACCGCGCCCCCGACGCGCCCGTCACCGGCGCCGGCGGCGTGCCCACCCGGCTGTTCTCCCTGTTCAGGGGCACCCACTGGACCCTGATCGGCTACGACGTGCCGGCGGGCGACGCCCCCGCCGCCCGGCGCGGCGTGCATGTCCACACCATCGGCGAGCGCGGCGACATCGCCGACACCGGCGGGCACGTGCGCGACGGCTACGGACTCGTCTCCGGACAGTGGGTCCTGGTACGCCCCGACGGTTATGTCGCCGCCGTGACCGCCGATCCGGACGTCGTCGACGCCTACCTCGAAACCCACCTGAACATCACCGCGGCGGCGAGCCCGCGGCAGGACATGATCCCCGTCACGGACGGAGCGTCGCGGTGAACACCTGACCAGAGTCCAGGCGTGGTCCCCCGGCGCACGCTTCCTGACCACCGCACACCCGCGCCGCCGCCGAACAGCGCCGCCTAGCAGGGCAGTCGCCGGACGCCCGGCGCGCCGGACGGCACGTCCGCGCGGCGGCGTCAGGCGGACGGCGCATGCCAGAGGTCGGGCTCGCCGGGCACGCGGGTGACCATGCCACGCTGCTCCAGCCACACCAGATGGGCGAGCGTCTCGTTGTTGGCCGCCCGCCGCATGTGCGCCGGGATCTCCTCCCAGCCGCGCGACCAGGTGAGCCGCGTGGCGATGTCCCAGCAGGCGGAGCCGTCCGCCTCGGCCACGACGCGGCATATCTCGGCCAGCCGCTCCTCGTGGTGCCCGATCACGTAGTCCACCCGCTCCGTCAGCTCCAGGAAGCGGTATTCGTGGGCGGGCAGCACCTCCTCCACGTCGAGCTTGCCCACCGCACGCAGCGCGTCGAGGTAGTCGGCCAGCGGGTTCGCCGCCGACTGCGGGTGCACCGCGACCATCGACGTGATCCGGGCGAGCACGTGGTCGCCGGAGAACAGCAGCCGGCGCCGCGGCTCGACGAAGCACAGGTGACCGGGCGAGTGGCCGGGGGTCCACATCGCCCGCAGGTCCCAGCCGGGCAGGTCGAGCCGGTCGCCGTCCTCGATGAGCCGGTCGGGCTTCGCCATCGTGACGAAGTGGCGCAGCGTCACCGACGACCCGGCGAGCTCCTGCGCCGTCATGTCCGGCACCCCGCATCTGATCAGCAGGGAGCGCTCCCGCTGCACGAGCGACTCGATCGCCGACTCGTCGTAGCGGTCGTGCACGATGCGGGCGTCGGCCGGGTGCAGCCCGATCCAGGCGCCGGAGGCCTCCCGGACGCGCCCGGCCAGGCCGTAGTGGTCCGGATGGATGTGCGTGACCAGCACGGCCTTCACGTCGGTGATCTCGTATCCGGCCGTGGCGAGCCCCGCGGCGAGCGCGCCGTACGCCTCCTCGGTGTTCCACCCGGCATCGATGATCACTACCCCGTCGGGGACCTCCAGGGCGTAGACCAGCACGTAGCGCAGCGGGTTGATCGGGATCGGGACGGGGATCGACCACAGTCCCGGCCGCACCCGCTCGACCTCCGGCAGTCCCCCGCCCAGCCACGCCGCGCGCTGCGCCTCGTTCGCCGCGGTCACCCTCACCTTGCTCATCGGTTCCCCGTCCCTCTCGCAGCCTTGCTCGCTCGATTGTGCCGCCTTACCGAATATCGTTCTACCGGGGGTCCCACGCCGGGCCGAGGCATACGACCGGCTCTCCGATTCGGAGGTTCTCGGCGTCGGCGGTGACCGGGCTACCGGGGGTGCCGGGAGACGGGACCGGCGGGCAGGCGTACGTACAGGAGCGCGGAGGCGAGGACGACCACGGCGGTGAGCGCCCAGACGGGACCGACGCCGGCGGTCCCCGACAGCGGCACCAGGCAGAGCGAGGAGAGCATGCCGCCGAACTGGAGCTGCAGGGAGTCCACGGACATCACGGTGGCACGGCGATCGGCGGCGACCCGCTGGTGCAGCAGTTCGGACCTGAGCAGGGAGGCGACCGCGAGCGCGGTGAACAGCAGCACGTAGGCCGCCGCGGTCGCGACGATCCCGGCCGTGCCCCGCAGGACCGTCGAGGCGGCCAGTGCGACGACCGCCGCCCCCGTGACGACCGTGGCCGAGGCCGCCCCACGGACCGAGCCGCGCACGAGCCGGGCGACCGGCGGCGCGAGGGAGCTGCCGAGCGCGTTGGCGGCGAAGCCGGCGAAGGTCACGAAGGCGTAGGCCGCGCCGCCCGTCTCGGATCCCCCGGTCAGGGCGGCGAGACGTCCGGGGGTCAGCATCTCGATGCTGTTCAGCATCACGCCGGCCCCGGCGGCCAGCAGCAGCAGTCGTCCGAGCGCGCGGTCGGCCAGACCGAGACGGATCCCGGCGACGATCGTGACCGGCACGTCGCGCACCACCTCGGCCAGCCGTACCGCCGCCCGGCCGGGCCCCCTCCCCGCACGGCTCGGCTCGCGCATGAGCACGAGCACGGCCACGAGGAGGACGAGCGCGGCCCCCGCCCCCGCCCAGACCGGCGCGGCCAGCGGGTCCCGGCCTACGGCGAGCGGAAGCAGGCCGCCGGCGAGCGTGCCGAGCGCCAGGGCGGCAGCGCCCGCGACGTTGCCGGCCGCGAGCCCGGGCTTCAGGTCGGCGGCCGGGCCGTAACGGGCGTGCAGGGTGTCGACGTACCACGCCTGGGCGGGCCCGCTGGACAGCGCCCGCGCGACGCCCCTGAGCACGGACGCGACCAGGAACGGCCACACCGAGTGCGCCAGGGCCATCACGGCCAGCCCTGCCATGCCGACGACGGCCGACGCGGCGAGCACCGGGCGCCTGCCGACGATGTCGGCGAGCCCGCCCGTCGGCAGTTCGAGCACGACGATCGTGACCGAGTAGACCGCGCCGACCAGGCCGATCTCGGCGATGTCCAGTCCCCTGCCGGACATGAGCAGCACCATCGGCGCCAGCGTCAGGCCGGTCGGCAGCCAGGTGAGGAACTCGAGTGCGGCGTAGCGCCCGTGCTCACGCATGCCCGGCTTCCCCTCGGTGGGCGACCGCCCTGGCTTACGCATCACCGGCCGCCGGGTCCCGGCGCGGATGGGCCGCCAGCAGGACCGCGACCGGGCGCGCGTCCGGGTCGTCCCGATCCCGCTCGGCGGCCTCCAGGAGCATGGCCGACACCCGCCCGTAGAGGGACGCCACCGTCGCCGGCGACAGCCGTACCACCACGTCGGACATCCCTGCGGCCTCGACCCACGCCTCGCTCCACAGGTCGCGCTCGCGCTCGAAGTTCTCGACGTCGGCGGTGAGCTTCTCGAGCTGGCGCCGCCGCAGGAACGCCGCGGCCTCCCGGCCCTCGGCGGTCGCGGCCATCTCCACGTCGCTCCAGGAGGTGAAGCGGTGGATCGCCCGCCACCGGCGCTCGCGCCGGTCACGCCGGTCGGGATCGGCCTCCACGAAGCCGTACCTGGCGAGCTGGCGCAGGTGATAGCTGGTGGAGCCGGAGCTCTCGCCGAGGCGCCCGGCCAGCTCGGTCGCGGTCGCCGGGCCGTTCGTGCGCAACTCCCCCAGCAGCCGCACCCGCAGCGGGTGGGCGACCGCCTTCAAGGTGCGGGAGTCGTGGACGTGGAAAACCTCGTGATCCATACGTGGGACGCTAACATCGCAAAGATAGCTTTGCAAAAGTCTCTTTGTGGAAATGAAAGTTTCAGCTTCACCGGCTCGCAATGGCCGGTCAGGCGCGTCCCACCGGTCTGATCGTTGACGCCCGCCGAAACCCGAAGGAAACATGCCATTCGCTCACCACTTTGGGAGCGCTCCCACCACCCCCCGAGGACGACTGTGCTCAGACGAATCGGCATCCTCGCCGTGGCCGCACTGGCCACGGCCTGCCTGACCGGCGCACCTCCCGCGACGGCGGAGGAGGGCCCGGAACAGATCCCCAACGGCACCTTCGACACCACCACGGACCCGTGGTGGCACACCGGGAACCTGAACTTCGAGCTGGCCGACGGCCGGCTGTGCTCCGACATCCCCGCGGGAACCGCCAACCCCTGGGACGCGATCATCGGGCTCAACGACATCCCGCTGGTCAAGGACGAGACCTACGCGTTCAGCTTCTTCGCCACCGCCAACCCCGGAAAGGTCGCCAGGGCGTACGTCCAGCTGCCGACCGACCCCTACACGCAGTACGCGGCGGCCGCCCCCGAGCTCAGCGTCTCGGGCAACACCTACACCTACACGTTCACCTCGCCGGTCGACCTGTCCAACGCGCAGGTCGTCTTCCAGCTCGGCGGCAGCGCGACCGCGTGGCGGTTCTGCGTGGACAACGTCTCGCTCAAGGGCGGGGCGCCGCCGGAGGTCTACACGCCGGACACCGGCCCCCGAGTGCGCGTCAACCAGGTCGCCTACCTGCCCAAGGGCCCGAAGAACGCCACCGTGGTCACCGACGCCACCGAGGCGCTGCCGTGGCAGCTCAAGAACTCCGCCGGGACCGTGGTCGCGCACGGCACCACCACGCCGCGCGGCATCGACGACAGCTCCGGCCAGAACGTCCACTCGATCGACTTCGGCTCCTACGTGAAGGCCGGCACCGGCTACACGCTGACCGCCGACGGCGAGACCAGCCGGCCGTTCGACATCAAGCCCGACGCGTACTCCGACCTCAAGCTCGACGCGCTGAAGTTCTACTACACCCAGCGCAGCGGCATCGCGATCGACGACGCGCTGCGTCCCGGGTACGGCCGGCCCGCCGGCCACGTGGACGTCGCCCCCAACCAGGGCGACAAGAACGTGCCCTGCCAGCCGGGCGTGTGCGACTACACCCTCGACGTGTCCGGCGGCTGGTACGACGCGGGCGACCACGGCAAGTACGTGGTCAACGGCGGCATCTCGGTCGCCCAGATCATGAGCGAGTTCGAGCGCACCAAGAACGCCGCCACCGCCAAGCCGATCGGGAGCCTGAACATCCCCGAGAGCGGCGACGACGTCCCCGACGTGCTCGACGAGGCCCGCTGGGAGCAGGAGTTCCTGCTGAAGATGCAGCGGCCCGACGGCATGGTCCACCACAAGATCCACGACGAGAACTGGACCGGCCTGCCGCTGCTGCCGCACCTCGACCCGCAGAAGCGCCAGCTGCACCCGGTCTCCACGGCCGCCACGCTCAACCTCGCCGCGACGGCCGCCCAGGCGGCCCGGGTCTTCGCGCCGTACGACGCGGCGTTCGCCGCGAAGAACCTCGCGGCGGCGAAGAAGGCGTGGGCGGCGGCCAAGGCGCACCCCGACCTGCTCGCCTCCCCCTCCGACGGCGTCGGCGGCGGCACCTACGACGACGCCAACGTCAGCGACGAGTTCTACTGGGCGGCGGCCGAGCTCTACATCACCACCGGTGAGAAGGAGTACAAGGACTTCGTCCTCGCCTCGCCGCAGCACACGGCCGACCTGTGGAGCAAGAGCGGCGCGTTCGACTGGGGTCACGTGGCCGCGCTCGGCCGCCTCGACCTGGCGACCGTCCCCAACGACCTGCCGGGCCGCGACGCCGTGCGCCAGTCGGTCGTCGACGGCGCGGAGCGCTACCTCGGCGTCGTCGAGGCCCACCCGTACGGCCTGCCGTTCGATCCGGGCAACTACTTCTGGGGCTCCAACAGCGCGATCCTCAACAACACGGTCGTCCTCGGCGCGGCCTACGACATCACCGGCACGGTGAAGTACCGCGACGCCGCCCTCGAGGCCGTCGACTACCTGCTGGGCCGCAACGCCCTCAACCAGTCCTACGTGACGGGCTACGGCGAGGTCGCGTCGAAGAACGAGCACAGCCGGTGGTACGCCCACTCGCTGGACACCTCGCTGCCGAATCCGCCGCACGGCACGCTCGCGGGCGGCGCGAACTCCGGCATCGAGGACCCGGTGGCCCAGGCGAAGCTGAAGGGCTGCAAGCCGCAGTTCTGCTACATCGACGACATCAACTCGTACGCCACCAACGAGGAGGCCATCAACTGGAACTCCGCGCTCTCGTGGGTGTCGGCCTTCGTCGCCGACCAGGGCGACGGCGCGGTCAAGGCTCCGGGCTCCTGCCAGGTCACCTACACCACGCACGGCAGCTGGCCGGCGGGCTTCACCACCCAGCTCACCGTCAAGAACACGGGCACGAAGGCGATCGACGGCTGGTCGCTCAAGTGGTCGTTCCTGGGCGGCCAGAAGGTCGACATCGGCTGGAACGCCAAGTTCTCGCAGAAGGCGGCCACCGTGACCGCCGCGAACGAGACGTACAACAAGACCATCAAGCCGGGCCAGTCGATCACCTTCGGCTTCAACGGCCAGGGCGCGCCGGGGGCCAACCCCACGCCCGACCTGATCACGCTGAACGGCGCCGCCTGCTCCGCCTGAGCGGCCGTCGCCTCTGAAGACCCCGGCCGCCGCCTCAGCAGAGGCGGCGGCCGGTTCCATGTCGTCCGCGTCGGGGCGTCCACCTGATCACGCTCGCGACGGTCAGCGTTGTCAGACGCTCTCTAACGCAGGTGCGGCTCGTAGGGCGGCAGGGTGAAGCCCCCGCCGTCCTGGCCACCGCCGTCTCCGTCGTCCCCGCCCTCGCCGGTGTCGTCGCCGGCCTGGGCCAGGACCTCCGGCCGCAGGACGTACGACGCGCCGAGGACCTCGATGCCCAGGAGGGTCCCGTTCCTGTCCAGGTCCAGCACGATCTCCCCGCGTAGTTCGGGGGCCTCGACCTGGATCTGCGTCTCCGCCTCCCCGTCGTCGATCCGGTCGACCAGGTAGACGTAGGCGGCGTCGTTCTCCCTGTCGTGTTCGATGCGCACGTCAGACCTCTCGCACTCGCCCGGCGGCTATTTCTTCTTGCGGATGACCGTGATCAACTTACCGGTCCTGCTGTTCTCCACGATCTTCACGTTCTGCGTTTCGTAGACCGTGGTCCCCGGCGTGTTGCCCCGGCTCTTCTTGCCCGTTCTCCTGGCATTCTCGACCATGTCGTCGCTGATGCCACGCTGGCTCTGACGCAGGTCGGCGTGGGAGCCCACCTCGCCCTCACCACGGCCGCCACCGCCACCGCCGCCGCGGCGCCCACCTCCGCCGCGTCGTCCGTTGCCGCCGCTCCTGGCGTTCTTGTTGCTGCGCCCCATGAGCGCCAGGCCGTCGTGCGGGGACCGGCCGGCCGCCGCGCGGGGACCCACCGTCCCCCTGGCCGGGATCCGGGGGCCCGCACCGGCGAACGCGGGCCCGGGGCCACCGCCTCCCGGCCGGCGCAGATTGTCGAGGACCCGGCGGAACTGCTCGGTGACACGGCGGTCGAGCGCGGGGACCAGCACCCGTCCGGCGCCCTCCGCGCCCTCACGCTGGATCCTCCCGATCGCGGCGCGGGAGCGGAACATCTCCGCCGCGGCCAGGGCCGCGCCGAGCGGACCGCCCGCCAGGTACGCCCGGGCGACCCGGACGGTCGTGTATACGGCGGTCGAGGCGACCGCGACCTTCACCCCGGTCGTCAGCCAGGCCGCGCCGTCGAGCACGGGCGGGGCCCATCGCGCGGCGGCGGCCGCCCGGCTCAGGTGCCCGCCCTCGCCGCCCGTCTCGCTCCAGTAGCCGGCCAGCGCGGTCGCCGACCTGCCGCGGTAGGCCTCGCCCGTCCCCGCGATCGTCGCGTTCGCCGCCGCTCCGGACCGTTCGGTGCCCGCGAGCACGGTCCGCCAGGCGTCGGCGTCCCTGCGGATCTCGTCCTCGTCGACGTTCGGCCAGGGCATGCCGAGCAGGCTCAGCATCATGTCCACCTGCGGGGGAACCGTCACACCCACCGTCGGGCCCCCGTCACGCCCACTGCTCGCCGTAGAGGTCGCGCGACCGCGACAGGCTCGCGCCCTCGGCCTCGCCGACGCGGCCGCTCACCCTGCCCAGCCCGTCGCCGGTGTCCCCCATCACCGCGGACAGGCCGGTCAGCGCCTCCACCCCCAGGAGCGTGCACTGGGCGTACGGGCCGACGAGCATGCCGAGCAGGCCGTCGTCGCGCCACGCGGCGCCGCCGAGACCTCGTTCCCTGAGCCGGTGCAGGGCCGCGGCGTAGTCCTCGCCGTGGACGTGCATACGGGAGGCGTCCTGCCTCATCCGGTCATGGATGATTTCCAGCCCCGACTCCATGCCGCAGACCTCAACTCCTCTGTTCCCCGTTCCGGACGGATCACAGTAAACACTGATCTACCTTCCGATAACCTCCTTTTCCATGACGACCCCCTCCCCCGACGGCGACGCCGAGATGCTGGAGCGCGTCCTGCTGGAGGGCCGGGCGATGATGCGGCGGCTCCGGGACGCGCGGGCCCTGGTCCACGACGTGACGGGACGGGCCGAAAACCCCGGCCGGACGGTCAGGGCGGTGGCCGACGGGCGGGGCGAGATCGTGGAGTTGCACCTCGACCCGCGCGTGATGCGGCTCGACCGCGAGGCCCTCGGCCGGCAGGTGACCGCCGTGCTGCGCGCGGCCCAGCAGGACGCGGAGGCCGGGACCCGGGCGATCATGGACGCCGCCCTCGCCGAGACCGCGCAGGTCCCCGCGCCGCTGGACGAGCGGTTCGTCCGCGACCGCGTGGAGCGGATCGCCCGCGACCTGCTGTGAACCTTTCGCGATCCCGACTGGAGGCGCCTTGTACGGCTCGCGCATGAACCCGGCCGACATCCGCGAGGAGGACCTGGCCAGGGCCGAGGAGCAGGCGGAGCGCATCGACGCCTGGATGGAGCGGGCCCGGGCCGGGCTCGACGAGATCACCGGCACGGGTGAGGCCGCCTCCGGCCAGGTGACGGTCACCGTGTCGGCGGACGGTCTGGTGCTGAACGTGGCGTTCGGGCCGCGCGCGATGCGCCTGGACAGCCGGACGCTGGCGGAGGAGGTCCGCGCCGCCGTCTCACGGGCGCGGCTCGACGCCGTACGCCGGACGCGTGAGTTGATCCGCGACGGTCTTCCCGGGTTCGACCCCGACGAGGCCGCCGCCCAGTTCGAGCGGCTGCTCGACGCCCCCTGGGACTGACGGCCCCCGGGCCGGTCACAGGTCGCTGCCTCCGGTGGCGTCGACGGTGGTGCCGGTGACCCAGCCGGCGTCGCCGGAGGCGAGGAACGCGACCACCCCGGCCACATCCCCCGGTGTGCCCACCCGGCCCAGCGCGGCACGGCCGGCCGACGCCGCCCAGGCCGCCTCGTCGCCGCGCAGCCAGCCCGCGTTCGTGTCGGTGTCGACGATCCCCGGCGCCACGTTGTTGACCGTGATCCCCCGTGGTCCGAGGTGCTTGGCCAGCGCCAGTGTGAAGGTCTCCAGCGCGCCCTTCGTCATCGCGTAGGCGACCGCCTCGGGAAACGCGATCCGGGTCACTCCCGAGGTGACGGTCACGATGCGCCCGCCGTCGGGGATGCGCGGCAGCACCCGCTGTGTCACGAAGAAGGCGGCCCGAGTGTTCACGGCGAACGCCTTGTCGTACTCCTCCGGCGTGACCTCCTCGATCGTCCCCCGCACGGTGATCCCCGCGTTGTTGACCAGGATGTCGATCGGCGCCCGCGGCCCCAGTTCCCGGTCCAGCCCGGCGAACAGGTCGTCCACGTCACCGGGCGCGCCCAGCTCGGCCCGGACCGCGAAGGCCCGGCCGCCCCGGGCCTCGATCGCCGCCACCGTGTCCTTGGCCGCCGTCTCGTCCCTGGCGTAGTTGACCGCCACCAGCGCCCCTTCGGCCGCCAGCCGTTCGGCGATCCCACGCCCGATCCCCCTGCTCGCGCCCGTGACCAGCGCCGTCTTGCCACACAACGCGCCCATGCCCGCTCCTTTTCTGTAGTGGTCGCTATAAAATAACACGACATGTAGCGATCGCTATAAAATCGGCGCATGGGAAGAGCCAGGGCGTTCGATCGGGACGTCGCGCTGGAGCGTGCGCTGGAGGAGTTCTGGCGCCACGGCTACGAGGCGACCTCGATCGCCGGCCTCACGTCGGTCATGGGCGTCAACCCGCCCAGCCTCTACGCCGCCTTCGGCGACAAGCGCCGGCTGTTCGGCGAGGCGGTGCGCCGCTACCAGGAGACCCACGGCGCGTTCGCCTCCCGCGCCCTGGCCGGGGAGCCGACCGCCCGGGCGGCCGTCGAGCGCCTGCTCCGCGAGGCGGCGAAGGTCTACACCGACCCCGCGCACCCACCCGGCTGCATGATCATCTCGGCGGGGGTGAACACGAGCGACCCCGGTGTGATCGAGGAACTGCGGGGGCACCGCGAGGCGGGCAAGGCCGCGATCCGCCGCCGGATCGAACGGGACGCCGAGGCCGGCCTTCTCCCGCCGGAGACCGACGCCCCCGCGCTGGCGACGTTCTTCGCCGCCGCCATCCAGGGCATGTCCACCCAGGCCAGGGACGGCGCGAGCCGCGAGGACCTCGAGGCGGTGGCGACGCTCGCCGTGCGGGCGTGGCCGTAGTCTGTGGGGCGTGATCGACGACATCTACGTGGACGACGCCGTCACGGCGCTGCGTCCGGACTTCTCCGTCCTGGTGATCTGCGCGTACGGCCTGCGCAACGGCCCGTCCGACGACCGTTCGCGGGCCTGGCTGGCCGACGCGGCGGCTCACGCCGTGCCGCTGGACGACGAAAGGATCGAGGCCTGGCGGACCGCCTACCGCGCCTTCGGCGCCAAGCCCCAGCGCACCCGGCCGTCGGTCGACGCCCTGGTCCGCCGGATGCCGCTCCCCGAGATCAACCTGGTCGTGGACGCCTACAACGCCGTGTCCGTACGGCACGGCCTGCCCATCGGCGGCGAGGACCTGCGCCGTTACCAGGGCGCCGGCCGGCTGGTGCGGGCCGCGGGCGACGAGCCCTCGGAGGAGGCCCTGGGCGACCCGGAGATCGGCGAGGTGGTGTGGCGCGACGACGCCGGCGTCACCTGCCGCCGATGGAACTGGCGGCAGTGCGTCAGGACGAGGATCACCGAGGACACGGTGGACGCGCTCTTCCTGCTGGAGCGCCTCGAACCGCTCTCCCCGGACGCACTGCGTGCCGCGGGCGACGACCTTGCGGGTATGCTGTCCGATATAAGCCCCAATATCCGGATCGAGTCGCGGCTTATCGGCTAACCCAGTCGATCTAACCAGAGGGTAAGGGCCACCTCACCACCCAGACGGGCTATCCGCGCGTGACCTGTTTTATCGATCCTGGGAGGATGGGCCGGGGCCTGTGACCCGCCGGGGCACACCGGGGTGTGCGAGGCGAGTAGCCTTGGACAGGTTCACCAAACATCAACGCCGATCTGCGGAAGAGGGCGATTTCCGCCGTGTCGTCTGAGTCGTCGCGGACAAACCCGCTGGCAAGCTTTGGACAAAATGAGTGGCTTGTCGACGAGTTGTACCAGAAGTATCTCGAAGATCCCGAGTCTGTTGACCAGGCCTGGTGGCACTTCTTCTCTGACTACAACGGGACGGCCAAGACCGCTCCGTCCAAGTCCGCAGGCGCCGCGAACGGCGCGACCGCGACGGCCGCAACGGCCGCGCCCGAGGCTCCGGCGCCGGTGAGCCCGGCCCCGCAGACGGCTCCACCGAAGCCCAAGCCACAGGTCAAGCCCGAGGCCAAGGCCCCCGCGCCCGCCAAGCAGCCGGCCCCGGCCGGCGCGGTCGAGGAGAAGCTGCGCGGCGCCGCCGCGCGCACGGCCGCCAACATGGAGGCCTCGCTGGTCGTCCCCACGGCCACCAGCGTCCGCGCGGTCCCGGCGAAGCTGTTGATCGACAACCGCATCGTCATCAACAACCACCTGTCCCGCGGCCGCGGCGGCAAGATCTCCTTCACCCACGTCATCGGCTACGCGATCGTCCGGGCCCTCAAGTCCATGCCTGAGATGAACCACTCGTACGCCGAGGTGGACGGCAAGCCCGTCCTCGTCAAGCCGGAGCACGTCGGGCTCGGCCTCGCGATCGACGTGCAGAAGAGCGACGGCAGCCGCCAGCTGCTGGTGCCGTCGATCAAGCGGGCCGAGACCATGGACTTCCGCCAGTTCTGGACCGCGTACGAGGAGATCGTGCGCAAGGCCCGCGCGGGCAAGCTGGGCGTGGAGGACTTCCAGGGCACCACGATCTCCCTGACCAACCCCGGCACGATCGGCACGGTCCACTCGGTGCCGCGCCTCATGCCCGGCCAGGGCACGATCATCGGCGTCGGCGCGATGGAGTACCCGGCGGAATACCAGGGCGCCTCGGCGGAGACGCTGTCCCGCCTGGCCATCAGCAAGGTGATGACGCTCACCTCCACCTACGACCACCGGATCATCCAGGGCGCCCAGTCCGGCGACTTCCTGCGCCGCATCCACCAGCTCCTGCTCGGCGCCGACGGCTTCTACGACGAGATCTTCGAGTCGCTGCGCATCCCGTACGAGCCGGTCCGGTGGATCCAGGACATCTCGGCCACCCACGACGACGACGTGGCCAAGTCCGCCCGCGTGCTCGAGCTCATCCACGCGTACCGGGTGCGCGGCCACCTCATGGCCGACACCGACCCGCTGGAGTACCGCCAGCGCAAGCACCCCGACCTCGACATCCAGTCGCACGGCCTGACGCTGTGGGACCTGGAGCGCGAGTTCCCGACCGGCGGCTTCGGCGGCAAGCCGCTGATGAAGCTGCGCGACATCCTCGGCGTGCTGCGCGACTCGTACTGCCGCACGATCGGCATCGAGTACATGCACATCCAGAACCCCGAGGAGCGGGCCTGGATCCAGGCGCGGGTGGAGCGGCCGCACGCCAAGCCCGACCGCGAAGAGCAGCTGAACATCCTGCGCAGGCTCAACACCGCCGAGGCGTTCGAGACCTTCCTGCAGACCAAGTACGTCGGCCAGAAGCGGTTCTCGCTCGAGGGCGGCGAGTCGCTGATCCCGCTGCTCGACTCGGTCATCAGCTCCGCGGCGGCCGAGCCTCTCGACGAGGTCGTCATCGGCATGGCCCACCGCGGCCGCCTCAACGTGCTGGCCAACATCGTGGGCAAGTCGTACGCCCAGGTGTTCGGCGAGTTCGAGGGCAACATCGACCCGCGCAGCGCGCACGGCTCGGGCGACGTGAAGTACCACCTCGGCGCGAGCGGCGACTTCGTCGCCGCCGACGGCAGCAAGATCAGCACGTCGGTGGTGGCGAACCCGTCGCACCTGGAGGCCGTCGACCCCGTCCTGGAGGGCGTGGTCCGGGCCAAGCAGGACCTGCTGGAGCGCGGCGAGGAGGGCTTCACCGTCCTGCCCGTGCTCGTCCACGGCGACGCGGCGTTCGCCGGCCAGGGCGTGGTCGCCGAGACCCTGCACCTGTCCCAGCTGCGCGGCTACCGCACCGGCGGCACCGTGCACATCGTGGTGAACAACCAGGTGGGCTTCACGACCTCCCCCGCCTCCTCGCGGTCGAGCGTGTACGCCACCGACGTCGCCCGGATGATCCAGGCGCCGATCTTCCACGTCAACGGCGACGACCCCGAGGCGGTCGTACGCGTCGGGCGGCTCGCCTACGAGTACCGCCAGACGTTCCGCAAGGACGTCGTGATCGACATGATCTGCTACCGGCGGCGCGGTCACAACGAGGGCGACAACCCGGCCTTCACCCAGCCGCTGATGTACGACCTGATCGACGCCAAGCGCTCGACCCGCAAGCTGTACACCGAGGCCCTCATCGGCCGCGGCGACATCACGGTCGAGGAGGCCGAGCAGGCCCTGCGCGACTACCAGGAGCAGCTGGAGCGGGCCTTCACCGAGACCCGCGAGGCCGCCAAGCAGCCGCCGGCACCCGGCGCGGTCCGGGTTCCCGAGCCCGACGAGCTGATTCCGTGGTCGCACGAGGACACCAAGACGGCGATCTCGGAGGAGGTCGTCAAGCGGGTCATCGACACGCAGCTCAACCTGCCCGAGGGCTTCACCATCCACCCGCGTCTCGCCCCGGTGATCCAGCGCCGCGGCGCGATGATCACCGAGGACGCGATCGACTGGGCGACCGGTGAGCTGCTCGCGTTCGGCTCGCTGCTCATCGACGACCACCCGGTCCGTCTGGTCGGCCAGGACTCCCGCCGCGGCACCTTCGGCCAGCGCCACGCCGTGCTGGTCGACCGGGTCACCGGCGAGGAGCACACCCCGCTCAAGACGTTCAACCACGACACGACGAAGTTCTACGTGTACGACTCGCTGCTCAGCGAGTTCGCCGCGATGGGCTTCGAGTACGGCTACAGCGTGGTCCGCCCGGACGCCCTGGTCGCCTGGGAGGCGCAGTTCGGCGACTTCGCCAACGGCGCCCAGTCGATCATCGACGAGTTCATCTCGTCCGGCGAGCAGAAGTGGGGCCAGCGCTCCTCGGTCGTGCTGCTGCTGCCGCACGGCTACGAGGGCCAGGGGCCGGACCACTCCTCCGGCCGCATCGAGCGCTATCTGCAGCTGTGCGCGCAGGACAACATGACGGTGGCGCAGCCGAGCACCCCGGCGAACTACTTCCACCTGCTGCGCTGGCAGGTGCTGTCGCAGCGGCGCAAGCCCCTCGTCATCTTCACGCCCAAGTCGTTGCTGCGGCTCAAGGCGGCGGCCTCGGCCACGTCGGAGTTCACCTCCGGCGCCTTCCGCCCGGTCATCGGCGACTCGACGGTGGACCCGGCGGCGGTCCGGAAGATCGTGGTCTGCTCCGGCAGGATCTACTACGACCTGCTGGCGCGGCGCGAGAAGGACGGCAGGACGGACGTGGCGCTGGTCCGCCTGGAGCGCATCTACCCGTTCCCGGAGAACCCGCTCAAGGCCGAGCTGGCCCGCTACGGCGCGGACGCGGAGCTGATCTGGGCGCAGGACGAGCCCGTCAACATGGGCCCGTGGCCGTACCTCAGCCTGAAGATGGTGGAGAAGCCCGACCTGCTCGGGGGCCGCACCTTCCGCCGGGTCTCGCGTACGCCGAACTCCTCGCCGGCCGTCGGCTCGCACGCGAAGCACGACGAGGAGCTGCACGCCATCCTGAACGACATCTTCGGCTGACCGAGGACTCCGTACGGCTGAGGAGGTCCCCCACGCCCGTGGGGGACCTCCCCTCATGATCAGGCCTTTTCACTGGAGCGAGGTATGTACTTCACCGACAGGGGGATCGAGGAGCTCGTCGAGCGGCGCGGCGAGGAGGAGGTCAGCGTGGGCTGGCTCGCCGAACGGCTGCGTGAGTTCGTGGACCTCAACCCCGAGTTCGAGGTCCCCGTCGAGCGGCTGGCCACCTGGCTCGCCCGCCTCGACGAAGACGACGACGACTGACGGCCGGGGGCGGCGGGAAACGCGATACATCTTGACTTTGCACAAACGAGATATATCTTGTTTGTGGATGGTTCGTCCGCGCGGATGCCGACCCGCGCGGACGCAGGACTTCGCGTGGAAGGGCCTGAGCGATGCCCCAATGGACGATCGACTCTCCCGGACGGCTCACGTTCGGAGAGGTCACCGCGCTCAACGTGCGCGTCGTGGCCGGTCGGCTGGCCGTGCTGGCCAGTGACGGCCCGCCGACCCTCGAAGTGACGGAGGTGGAGGGCTCGCCGCTGGTGGTGACCCACGACGACGACGGCCGCCTGACGGTCGCGTACAAGGACCTCACGTGGGACGGGATCCTGGGATGGTTACGCCCGGGCCCGCGCAGGACGACGCTGACGCTGACTGTGCCGAAGACCTGTCCCGTCCAGGCCGGTGTCGTCTCCGCCTCCGCCGTCGTGACGGGCATGGAGGGGATCACCGGCGTGAAGGCCGTGTCGGGGGACATCGTCCTCGACGGTGTCAGCGGCGAGGTGCAGGCCGAGACGGTCTCGGGCTCGGTGGAGAGCCGGGGACTGGCCGGCGATCTGTCCTTCTCCAGCGTCTCCGGCGACCTCACCGTGGCCGCCGGCCGGCCCCGGCGGCTGCGCGCGAACACTGTCTCGGGACGCGTCACCGCGGACCTGGAAATGGAGCCCACCGGTCACGTCACACTGCACGGCATGTCGGGCGCCATCGTCGTACGGCTCCCGCACGACGTGAACACCGACGTGTCCGCCCACTCGGCCTCGGGCCGGATCGAGTCGGCCTTCCCCGAGTTGTACGCCACCTCGGGGCCCGGGGCCCGCTCCCTCAGCGGCCGTCTGGGCGGCGGCATGGCGTCCCTCTCGGCGACCACGGTGTCCGGCGCCGTCACCCTGCTGTGCGGGCAGCCCGCCGGCAGGCGAGCGGAGAAGCCATGAGCGCGTGTGGCGAACGCATCAGGAACGGCGAACGCATCAGGAACACGGCGTGCGGCATGTCGCGAGCCGAGATCGAGGAGAGAGCATGAGTCCGGTGTTCGGGCACGGCCGGTTGCGGTTGTACCTGCTGAAGCTGCTGGAAGAGAGCCCGCGGCACGGCTACGAGGTCATCCGGCTCCTGCAGGACCGCTTCCTCGGCGTCTACTCCCCCTCCCCCGGCACGATCTATCCCCGGCTGGCCCGGCTGGAGGACGAGGGCCTGGTCACCCACGAGGTAGTGGACGGCAAGAAGGTCTTCACGCTCACCGACAAGGGCCGGGCGGAGCTGAACGACCGGATGGACGAGCTGGCCGATCTGGAGCAGGAGATCACCGCCTCGGTCCAGGACATCGCGCGGGAGGTCAAGGAGGACGTGCGGCAGACCGTACGTTCCCTGCGCGAGGAGCTCACCCAGATGGCCAGGGACATCGGTCACGACGACCGAGACCCGCGGCATGAGCAGAAGGAGGAGTGGCGGCGGCAGCGCGACCACGCCAAGGAGGAGTGGCGCAGGCAGAAGGAGGAATGGCGCCGCCACAAGCGCCAGTGGAAGGAGGAGAGCGACCGCTGGCAGCACGAGTGGCGCCGGATCTGGGAGGAGTCCTGGGGATTCGGCGGCGAGCGGCCGGGCGGCCACGACGTCGCGCTCAGCCGGATGCTGGCCGACTTCGTCGCCGACGTTCACCGCTCGTCCGGCGCGGGCGTGCGTGACAAGCGTGCTCTGGCCGAGTGCCGTGCCGCCCTCGACGAGGCCGCCGAGCGCATCCGCCGGGCCCTGGGCTCCTGAACCCGTCAGAGCGTGAAGACCACCTTGCCGAAGATCTCGCCGCGGTGCATGGCGGCGAATCCCTCCTCCGCCTCGGCCATCGGCAGCACCCGGTCGATCGTCGGCCGGACACCCGTCTGCTCCAGGAACACCGCGAGCCGCGCGAGCTGTCCCCGCGTCCCCATCGTGGATCCGATGATCGACTTTTGCAGGAAGTAGACCTGCGCGAGCTGCGTCGCGGCGACCATGCCACTCGTCGCGCCGCAGGTGACGATCCGGCCGCCCGGGCGCAGGGAGCTGAGCGAGTGCTTCCAGGTCGCCTCGCCGACCGTCTCCATCACCGCGTCCACCCGCTCGGGCAGCCGCGCGCCCGTCTCGAACACCCGGTCGGCGCCGAGCGCGAGGGCCCGTTCGCGCTTGTCCTGCGAGCGGCTGGTGGCCCAGACACGGAAGCCGCCGGCCCGGCCGAGCGCGATCAACGCGGTCGCCACGCCGCCGCCGGCGCCCTGGACGAGGATGGTCGAGCCCGGTTCCAGTCCGGCCTTGTCGAAAAGCATGCGGTAGGCCGTCAGCCAGGCCGTGGGCAGGCAGGCCGCCTCCTCGAAGGAGATCGCCGCGGGCTTGGGCACCAGATTGCGGCGGGGCACCGCCACCTTCTCCGCGAACGTCCCGTCGTGCTTCTCCGACAGCAGCGAACGCGCCGGGTCGAGGGTCTCGTCCCCGTCGACCGGTGTGCCGATCACCGAGTGGACGATGACCTCGTTGCCGTCCTCGTCGATCCCCGCCGCGTCGCAGCCGAGCACGATCGGCAGCCGGTCCTGGCTGATCCCCACCCCCTTGAGGGTCCACAGGTCGTGGTGATTCAGCGCGGCGGCCCGGACCGTGACGGTCGTCCATTCCTCCGGTACGGCGGGCTCGGGGTGCTCCCCGAGCGTCAGGCCCTTGAGCGGGTCGTCCGGATCGGTCTGTGTGGCGGTGACGGCGAACATGCCAGAACATTACTCCGGCAGTCGCGCCGTGTCCGGACGCCCGCGCACGGCTCGCCGCCGGTGCATCCGACACTCGACGAGACCGGCGGGACCTGGCGGACATGCCCCCGGGCCCCTCGCCGCGGTCTCCCTATTTGCCCTTTACGTTCCCTGTACGCCGCGTGCGGTCGACTATCCGGGTCAGAAGTCGAACAGTGCTCCGGCGGCCGACCGCTTCTCACAGTCGTTGCCGAAGGTGCGCCGGAACTGGAAGTACTTCCCGTCCCAGATGCCGCTGGCGGTGACCGTGACAGGTGCGTAGATCATCGTGCAGGGCTCGGCCGCGTTCACCCGAAGAGCGCCCGGGTCGAGATTCGTGCTGTTCAGCCACGTGCAGGCCTTTTCCGGCGAGGGGTGCGAGCCGCCCACCGGGGCGCAGTTCAGGAAGACCGACCGCGTCGGCGGCTCCGCCTGCTCGCCGTCCGCGACGGTCAGGATCACCGCCCGCACCCGGGAGGACGGCGGCCGCACGTCACGCAGGGCGATCTCGGGCGGCGGCGGCGCCGGCAGCGTGTCCGCCCCCGTGGGCGTCACGGATGCGAGCAGCTCGGCTCGGGCAGCCGTTCCGCCGTCGCCGGAGGCGCCGGCCTGGGCCCGGGCCGGGGCGGAGAAGCCGGCGGCCAGTGCCGTACCGGTCAGTAGAACAAGCAGCGGTTTCATGCGATCCCCCCGTTTCCGCTGGTGACCAGCGTTCTCACGGGCGACCTCCGGGGCAAGCGCCCACTCCGGAACCACACCGGAATGTGATGTACCACAGACCACATCGGTTCCGCTCGCTTCATAACGAGCTGGACAAGAAGGTGTGCCACAACCGTATGGATCTGGAAAAATCACCCCTTAGTATCCATATCTCCACACTGAGAGGTCCACGGTGACCAGGAAGCTCACACTCGCCGCGGGTGGCGTCGTCGCCGCCGCGAGTGCGGTCGCCGTTCTGTGGAGTCAAGGACCGGCCGTTCCCGCGACCGTCCCGTCCCGCGTCGCCACGACGACGGTCTCCGCCGTGACCGGCGTCAGCAAGGGCGGGGTCAGCGCCTTCCCCCTCGCCCCGAGCCAAGCGGACGAGCAGCGGGTGGCGGCGTACTGGAGCCCGGAGCGGCTCAAGCAGGCCAGCAGCTACGTGCCGAGCACGAAGCCGTCCCCCACCACCAGGAGCACGACCTCCGCGGTGGAGATGGGCCCGGGAGACACGACACCGCGCGCGAGGGCGCCCCGGGCCGCGGCGCCCCCGCCCGAGGCCTCCCCGCCGATGGTGGGCAAAGTGTTCTTCAAGATCGGCGACAAGGAATACTGGTGCTCCGCCTCCGCGGTGCACTCGGCCCACCGCAACCTCGTCGCCACCGCCGGGCACTGCGCGTACACACTCTCCCAGGACAAGCCGGTGGCCAACTGGGTCTTCATTCCCGGCTACCACGACGGCGTCGCCCCCTCCGGCATCTTCGTCGGCCACACGCTCTACATGCACGAGGACTTCGCCGGCCAGGGCGACTTCGACCGCGACTACGCCTTCGTGACAGTGCATCGGGGCTTCTCCTGGCAGCCGTACGTGGAGAACGGCAGGCTCAAGTACCGGTCGGTCGACGTGGGCCGCCTGGAGGACAAGGTGGGCGCCTTCCGTTTCGCCTCCGGCAAGCCGATCGGACGACCGACCTACGTCTTCGGCTACCCCGCGGGGGCGAACCCCGACGGCAGCCGCCCGTACACCGGCCAGACGGTGAAGTCCTGCAGCGGCACCACCGAGAAGAAGTTCGTCAGCGCGCCGACATGGCAACTCGAACACGGGGTGCGGCTGCCGGGTTGCCCGTTCACGGCCGGCGCGAGCGGCGGCCCATGGGTGACCGGCTACAACGCCGCCACGCGGACCGGCTACATCACCGGAATCACCAGCCTGACCTGGAACCTCAGCGGCGGCGGACGCCTCGACGCCGTCTCCACGCCGTACTTCAACCAGTTGACCCAGCGGGTGTACGCGCAGGCGAGCAAGCAGGGCACGGGCTGACCTCTACGCGGGCCACGAAGCCCCGAATGTGATTCGCATCACATCGCGATCTCTCGTCCGACTGCGCTCAGTAGGCGATTTGACACAGAAGGCCGTCGAATCGACCTGCACTGATGCCGCGCCGCGCTTCCGGCATTGACAAGCGCTGTTAATGATCGCGTAAAGAGTCGCGAGCGTGACGGACGTAGAAGCACGTAAAACACGGGTAAAGGTGAGAGGTAATGTCTTTACTAGCCCTTTACTGATGAGTGGGACGCATGTGGCCTACCACGACAGCATCTGGAGATTCATGAACACCCGAGTCAAGCGCCTCATCCTCCCCATCGGGGGCGTGGCCGTCGCCGGCCTCGTCGGGGCCACGATGGCGGTCCCGGCTCAGGCCGCCGGTGACACGGCCCACGACACCCTGGCGGGCAGCGGCCTCGCCGCGAAGAACGTCGTCGCCTACTGGCTCAACGAGAAGGCCTCCAACCTGATCAAGGCCACCCCGTACGGCTACGAGAGCCAGGTGAGCGCGAAGCACGTGTCGACGGGCGGGCCGTCCGCCGACAGCAAGCCCGGCACCGTCTCCCCCACCGGCAGCGGCGGGTCCGGCGGCACGCTGAAGAACGTGAACCTGCCGCGCACCACCGGCAAGGTCTTCTTCCGCGGGGCCGACGGCAGGCCGCACTGGTGCAGCGCGACCTCCGTCCAGTCGAAGTACGGCAACCTGGTCGCCACGGCCGGGCACTGCGTCTACGACACGAAGTCCAACAAGGCCACCATGGACCGCTGGGTCTTCATCCCCGGCTACTACCAGGGCAAGGCCCCGTGGGGCATCTACGTCGGCAAGACGGCGTACACCCACTACGACTTCGACGTCTACGAGGACGGCGACCGCGACTACGCGTTCGTGACCGTCTACAACGGCATCAAGGCGGGGCGCGGTGGCGACCTGCGCAACGTCGCCGAGTGGAACTGGAAGCAGGTCGACAGGAAGACCTACAACCAGTACGACCGCTTCATCCGCAAGAGCAGGGGCGGCAAGTACTACGTCGTCAAGTTCACCGACGCCGGCCGGCTCGGGAGCAACGTCGGCGGGCAGGGCCTGGCCTACAACCAGAAGGTCGGCAGCTCGGTCTACGTGTTCGGCTACCCGAGCGGGTCGCACCCGGACGGCAACCACGCCTTCACCGGCCAGACCCTCAAGTGGTCGTACGGCAAGACCTTCGCCGCCAAGGCCCCCTCGGTCAAGGGCGAGGAGCTCGTGGGCGTCAAGTCGTCCTTCACCGGTGAGGGCTCCTCGGGCTCGTCGTGGCTGCTGAAGTACAGCAGCGCCAAGCGGCTCGGCTACCTCAACGGCGTCACCAGCGCCGTCTCCGACACCGACGGCAACAAGCGGATCGACACCAGCGTCTCCCCGTACTTCGACGGCGAGACCTACGGCGTCTACAAGGCCGCCGCCAACAACTGGTCCGGCTCCATCGCCTGACGCTCCGCAAGCGGCCGCCGGCCGTCCGGCAGCACTCCGCGGGCAGCCTGCGCGTGGCATGCTGGGCGGACGGCGACCGCGAGGAGATCAACGATGACCCACCCGTTCAGTACGCAGCCCGCCCCCCGGCGTACCCCCCTGAACGCGGAGGAAAGGGCGCGCGGCGAGATCAACTTCTCGCGGCTCGTCACCGAACACCTCGTCACGAAGGGGCGGTTCAGGATCACCGCCGACACCCCGGAGATGGTCGATCTGTGGCAGGCGGTCGCCCGCAGGGCGGGTGAAACGCTCCGGCGGCCGGTGGTCAGCTACGCCAACGGCCGGGACATCGTCATCACGTTCGCCCAGGAGGCCCCCTCTCTCGCGACGCAGGAGTGAGCACCGGCCGAAGTGCCCCGTCGACACCGGCGGGGCACTTCGGCGTTCCTGACGTTTTTCCCTCAGGTGTCGCGAAGGTCACCGGCCAATCGCCGCGTTGTTTTCCCGACTTGATCCCCATCGCTGTATGTTCCTTCGCAGCCCGTACACACCGCACTCCCGAGGGCCGCGGGGCGAGGGAGACGTTCCACAGCAAGGAGATCCGGTTGAAGCGCATCCTCCCCCCGCTGTGGGGTGCGGCGGCGGCCGCGTCGCTCGTCGTCGGGAGCGCGGTGCCCGCTCACGGTTACGAGATCACCGTGACGACCCCCCTCGCCTCCGGCGCGAAGGTGACCTCCATCCTCGCCTACTGGCTCAGGGACGGCGGGCGCTCACTCGCCGGCGCGACTCCCGTGTCCGCTCCGGCCGGGATCGCCGCCACCGCCGTCACAGCCGAGAGCTCCGCTCCCGGCGGCGTACGGGGCGTGGTGCCCGCCGCCGCCGGGGTCAAGCGGGCCAGTGGCCCGTCGAGGAACGTCAACCTGCCGAGGACGACGGGCAAGGTCTTCTTCGTCGGCGCGGACGGCCGGCCCCACTGGTGCGCGGGCACGTCCGTGCAGTCCGACCATCGCAATCTCGTGGCGACGGCCGGGCACTGCGTGTACGCCATGAGGCCCACAGGCAGGACCACAGCGACGCCCTACCGGTATTGGATCTTCATACCGGGGTTCGCCGGCGGCGGCACGCCGTGGGGGGTCTACGCCGGGGAGCGGGCCTTCGCCCACAGCGACTTCACCAGATACGCCGATCTGGATCGCGACTACGCGTTCGTCAGCGTCCACGCCGGCGTGCTGCCCAAGCACGTCGCGCTGCGGGACGCGGCGCAGTACGCGGCGTTCTCCGGCGGCCTCAAGTGGCGCACGGCCACCGGCTACACCGGGATCAGGCTGCTTCCCGCGGGACGTCTCGGCGACAAGGTCGGCGGCCAGGGCCTCGCCTACAACCTGCCGGTCGACCGGCCGCTCGCCATCTTCGGTTACCCCCTGCGGACCGCCGAACGTCCCGCCGACGCGCGAACCGGGCTCACCCGGGCCTACCGCAGGCCCTTCCTGGCCCAGGACCTGTCCAGGAACGCGAACGAACTGGTCGCCGTGCGCTCGGCCTTCGCCACCGCCTCCGGGTCGCCGTGGCTGGCCGCCTACCGAGGCGTACGCGGCCTGGGGTATCTGAACGGCCTGACCATCGGCCTTTCCGGCCCGGCGACCGGCCTGTCGCCGTACTTCGACGGCGAACTCTTCCAGGTCTACAACACGGCCCGGCGGGCCGGCTCCGCGTAAGGCCGCTCCACGGCGTCGAAGAATGGGCTCCCCGCGCGCAGAGGGCGGCCCGATCGGCGTCGCCGAGGCCCCTCGCACTGATGCCCGGGGCCCGGAGGCACCGATCAGACGGCGACCGTCTCCCTGTTCGCGGCCGCCGTGCTCGCCGCGCGGCCCCGGCCGCGCTCCAGCAGCTCCGCCACCCGTGGCTCCGCGGCGTACGGCGCGAACCTGCGGCACATGTCCGCCGCGTACGTCCGGGTGCGCGCCGACTGAATGGTGTCGGCGAGGTCGAGGGCCGACGACGCCGCCTGGCAAGCCTCCTCCAGTTCGCCCTCCTGGATGAGGGCCGTGGCGAGCAGTGAGAGGTTGAACATCCTGCCGCGCACGTAACGCCCGTCCATCACCAGCGAGCGCCGGGCCTGCCGTACGGCCCGCGTCCCGTCGCCGAGGTCGCGCAGGCAGTGGGCCGACTTCGCGGCCAGGTAGGCCTCGTCGAAGTAGCCGATCCAGCCGGGCTCGTTCTGCGGCGTCCGCCGGTCGAAGGCGATCTCCGCCTCGTGCAGGGCGCCGCCGCATGCCGTGCGCTCCCCGAGCAGGGCCAGGGCGTGCGCCTCCAGCACCCGGGCCTCGGCCAGCAGGGAGCCGACCCCCGAGCGCCGCGCCGCCGCGACGGCCGCCCTGGCCAGCTCCAGCCCGTGCCGCGGATGCCCGATGTAGACGGCCTGATGGCTCATCCCGGCCAGGATCTCGCCGCACAGGGCGTGGTCTCCCGCGCCGCGCGCGAGGCCGAGCGCCTGGATCAGGTAGCGCTGGGCCAGCCCGTGCTGCTCCAGGTCGTAGGCCATCCATCCCGCGAGCCGGGTCAGCTCGGCCGCCGCGACCGCCAGCGAGCGCCCGGTGGCCTCGCCGTACGCGCCCTCCCGCAGCAGCGGCGTCACGGCGGTGTGCAGGTAACGAACGACCGGCCCGCGGATGCTGCCGCCGCCGAACCGGTTGTCCAGCTCGCTGAACGACCGGGTCACCTCGCGTATCGCGGCCACGTCCGAGGGCCCGACCCGGCGCGGCCCGTTCGCGGAGAGCCGCTCCCCGTCGGGCGCCGCCAGCCAGCGGAACATGCCCGCCGAGCCCGCTCCCAGGGCGAAGGTGGAGTCGAGCAGGAACCTGCGCCGCTCGACGTCGGCCCTCCACAGTGCTGTCACGCTTGCCACACCCTCCTCCCACGAATGGGGGAACTCCTGTCCCAGATCGGCGGGGACCGTTCCACACGGCATGCCGATGTCCTCCCTGGACACCTGCCGCCCCAGCCGCAGCGAGAAGATCTCGGCCAGCAGCCCGGGAACCGGTTCGCGCGGGCGGCGGCCGCCGATCCAGCGCAGCACGGAACCGTGGTCGTACCGCATCCCCCGCAGCCCCCGGGCCGAGCCGAGACCGTTGAGCCGGCGGGCCAGGCCCTTGCGGGACAGTCCGGCTTCGGTGAGGTGCTGCTGGAGCAGGCGGTTGGGGTCAGGTCGCATCGCTCTCCAACCGGGACAGGCAATAGCCGAGTTGGTAACGGAGAGCTTTCTTTATAGCACTAACCGTGATGACCTAAAGGGATTCCAAAGATGTCGACGGCCTTGACAGCGAGAACCCGGAAGGGCCGCGCACCGCGCGGTCACGCGGCTCGCGGCCCTTCCGGGTTACGTACGGAGGCTACTTGCGGGCGACGCCGTCCTCCCGGGCCTGCCGCGCGACGGCGGCGATCACCGCGGGGGCGACCCGGACGTCGAACGGCGAGGGGATGACGTAACTCTCGGCGACGTCGTCCCCGACCACGGCCGCCAGCGCGTCCGCCGCCGCCACCTTCATGTTCTCCGTGATCGTCGTGGCGCGGACGTCGAGCGCTCCGCGGAAGACCCCGGGGAAGGCCAGCACGTTGTTGATCTGGTTGGGGTAGTCGGACCGGCCGGTGGCGACCACGCGGGCGTGCCGGCCCGCCACCACCGGGTCCACCTCGGGCGTGGGGTTGGACAGCGCGAACACGATCGAGTCCGGCGCCATCGCCGCGATGGCCTGCTCCGGGACCGTGGACCCGGACAGGCCGACGAACACGTCGGCGCCGGCGAGCGCCTGCTCGGTCGATCCGGACAGGCCGATCCTGTTGGTGTCGCGGGCCAGCGCCCGCTTGACCGGGTTGAGGTCTTCGCGGCCGGCGTGGATGACGCCCTTGGAGTCGGAAACCGCGATGTCGCCGATCCCGGCGTTCAGCAGGATCCGCGACACGGCGACCCCGGACGCGCCGGCGCCGGCCACCACCGCCCGCAGGTCGCCGAGAGAGCGCCCGGTCAGGCGGGCCGCGTTGCGCAGCGCGGCGAGGACCACGATCGCGGTGCCGTGCTGGTCGTCGTGGAAGACGGGGATGTCGAGGCGCTCCCGCAGGCGCTCCTCCACCTCGAAGCAGCGGGGGGCGCTGATGTCCTCGAGGTTGATGCCGCCGAACGACGGCGCGAGCCTGACGACGGTCTCGACGATCGCGTCCACGTCGGTGCAGTCGATGCAGACGGGAACCGCGTCGACGCCGGCGAACTGCTTGAACAGCAGGGCCTTGCCCTCCATCACGGGCATGGCGGCGGCGGGGCCGATGTCGCCGAGCCCCAGGACCGCGGTGCCGTCGGAGACCACGGCCACGACGTTGGAGACCCAGGTGTAGTCGTTGACCAGGTCCGGGTTGTCGGCGATGGCGGTGCAGACGCGGGCGACCCCGGGCGTGTACGCGAGCGACAGATCGTCGGCGTCGCGGACCGGGACGGTGGAGCGGACCTCCAGCTTGCCGCCGCGGTGCAGCGCGAACGCGGGATCCAGGTCGAGCGATTCCAAGGAAGCAGATGTAACGGTCACAGCGACCCCAGTGTCGAAAGGACGAGTTCCTTCGGTAGACGCCGTCAAGAGAACGAAAGCCCTGGCTTCGGTAGCCGCCGGAGGCCGTCGTCGTTGACGGTCGTCCGTCTCTTGAGGGGGTACGGGGGTCACCCGTTTCACTGATTGTGCCACAGAAAGTGTCGGGCGCCTGTGCCCGAGCGGGTCACATATCGGTGCGCGATCAGGTGTTCCACCAGGCCATCGGGCGTGTAATACTCGGCTTTGCCAGAGGTCTCTTACATACTTGGGCGCCCCAGTGGACTTGACGTCTTACGCCGAGCTGGCCGTTCAGCTGGTCAACATGGGCGACGAACTCAAAAACCCCTTCTCCCTGCGAGCCCTGCTGGAGGAGACGGGCCGTACGGAGGCGGCAGCGCGTCTCACCCGCCGTGACATCGACGCGCTGTGCGAGCTGCGCGACGAGCTCGCGGAGGTCTTCGCGTCCGCCGCGGAGGGCGACGACGCGGATGTCGTCGAGCGGCTGAACGGGCTGCTGGTCCGCCATCCCGTGCATCCGCAGATCTCGGGACACGACGGCCAGCCCTGGCACCTGCACCTGACCGAGGGCGGCCGGGTGGCCGACGCCCTCTCGGTCGGGTCGGTCATGGGCCTGGCCAGCGTCGTGACCCGGCTCGGCGTGGACCGGCTCGGCACCTGCCAGGCGGCGCCGTGCCGCAACGCCTACCTCGACACCTCCTCCAACCGGTCGCGCCGCTACTGCTCCGAGCGGTGCGCCAGCCGGGCCAACGTGGCCGCCTACCGGGCGCGCAAGCGGGGCGCCTGACCCGGACGCCGGTACGTCCCGCCCAGACGGCTCGATCGACCCGCCCGGACGGCCCGATCGAGCCGTGACCGGGTGAGGCGACCGGGTGAGGGGCCGGGTCAGACGGCCGGTGCGGGGAACCGCAACCCGGGCCGGGGCCAGTAACGCAGCACGACCCGGCCCACTACGTCCTCCTCGGGCACCGCGCCGAAGTCCCAGCTGTCGCGGCGCCCCGGAGCCGACTGGTTGTCGCTCTCCAGCCACCAGCCGTCGCCCGTGAGCCGGAAGGCCCGCTTGACGATCAGCCCGTGCGGCCGTCTGGCGACCACCACGTCGCCCGGCCGGACGGGGGCGCCGAGCCGTACCAGCAGCCAGTCTCCGGGCCGCAACGCGGGCAGCATCGAGTCGCCGGAGACACACACGGCGGTGAGCACATCCCCCTCCGCACGATGATTTCGAGACGAGTAAGGTCGGTCCTGGAACAGTGCTGTCACCAGCATTCCTAAGGAAGGATTCCGATGCTCGCACGACTGCTGCGACCCCGGCACGAGGTGTCCGCCCACTGCGACCTGCCGTGCGGGGTCTACGACCCGGCGCAGGCCCGCATCGAGGCCGAGTCGGTGAAGGCGATCATTAAGAAGTACGCCGACAACGACGACCCGGTCTTCAGGACCCGCGCGCTGATCATCAAGGAACAGCGGGCCGAGCTGGTCAAGCATCACCTGTGGGTGCTGTGGACCGACTACTTCAAGCCCCCGCACCTCGAGCAGTACCCGCAGCTCCACCAGCTCTTCTGGGACGCCACGAAGCTCGCCGGCGCCGCCGGCGCCAAGGGCACCGTCGACCCGTCCCTGGCCGACGACCTCCTCGCGAAGATCGACGAGATCGCCAAGATCTTCTGGGAGACCAAGGCCGCCTGAGTCTCGGGATCTCGCGCCCCGCACGGCCTTCACGGGCCGCGCGGGGCCAGATCATCCCAAGGCCCATACAAACTCCATATTCGGTAGCACGGAATTTACGTGCAGTTACCTCCAAGGATCGCCACAATCAGCGCGTTCAGCCGGGGCAGCACCGCGCGAGTGGCGGTAAGTTGCAGTCAGCGGCACTCAGCCGGCTGAAAGGGCGAGGAGGAACGTGACCGAGGAAACCGAGACGCCTGCGGTGGATCTGACCGGGATTCGCGATGCTGTGAGTGTCCGGCTGCCCGCCGTGAGCGCCTACCTGTCCGTGCTGCGCACGGCCACCGCCGGGCTCGCCGCACGGCTCGACTTCACCCTCGACCAGATCGAGGACCTGCGCATCGCCGTAGACGAGGCGTGCGCCATGTTGCTGCGGCACGCCGTGCCCGGGACCGACCTCCTCGCGGAGTTCGAACTCACGGGCCAGGAGATGACGGTTCGCGTCGAGGTCAACACGCTCGGCGTCAGCTCGCCCAACCGGGAGGACTTCGCCTGGATGGTGCTGACCGCGCTGGCCGACGACGTGGACGCCATCTCCGACCACGCCGACCACCTGGCGATCGTGCTGCGTAAGCGCCGGAGCACGGCGAGGCCGTCGTGATGACGGAAAGGACGAGTGCGATGACCTCCGGCGACTCGGCGGTGCCGGACCGCGTCCGCGCGCGCACACTCTTCGCCGAGCTGTCGGAGCTTCCGCCTGACGACCCCAGGCGGCAGCGCATCCGCGACGAGCTGGTCGAGCTCCACCTGCCACTGGTGGAGTACCTGGCCCGCCGCTTCCGCAACCGGGGCGAGTGGCTCGACGACCTCACGCAGGTCGCCACGATCGGCCTGATCAAGTCGATCGACCGTTTCGACCTCGCGCGCGGCGTGGAGTTCTCCACGTACGCCACCCCGACCATCGTCGGCGAGATCAAGCGGCACTTCCGCGACAAGGGCTGGGCGGTCCGCGTGCCGCGCCGGCTGCAGGAGCTGAAGCTCTCGCTCACCAAGGCGATAAGCGAACTGTCGCAGCGGGAGAGCCGGGCGCCCACGGTCGCCGAACTCGCCGTCCATCTGGGCATGAGCGAGGAAGAGGTCCTGGAGGGCCTGGAGTCGGCCAACGCCTACTCCACCGTGTCGCTCGACGCGCCGGACTCGGGCGACGACGACGCTCCCGCCGTGTCCGACTCGCTCGGCATCGTGGACGAGTCCCTGGAGGGTGTGGAGTACCGCGAGTCGCTCAAGCCACTCCTGGAGCGCCTGCCGCCGCGTGAGAAGCGGATCCTGCTCCTGCGTTTCTTCGGCAACATGACGCAGTCGCAGATCGCGACCGAGCTGGGGATCTCGCAGATGCACGTGTCCCGGCTGCTCGCCCGGACCCTGGCCCAGCTTCGCGAGGGCCTCACCGCCGAGGACTGACCGTCGGAGAGTGGCCGCCGGGGAGTGACCGGGGCCGGGCGAACGCGACAGCCGGCCACGGACCGCCGCGGACTGGAGACAGGACCACTGGGCCCGATGACGGGCGCGACGACTGTGACGCCGCACTCCCCCCTGCGGCGCTCCAGTCGGAGACCGCGCGGCTCAGGACTCGCCGGGAGTGCCGTCCTCCCCCATGAGGGCGTGGGTGGAGGCCGGCGCGAGCAACGCGACCAGGGCGACCGCCGCCGCGGCGACGAGCGGGACCCCGAAGGCGTACTGCGCGGACTGGATGAGGCTGATCGCCACCGGAAGCGCGAATATCTGTGTCACCACGGCCGGGCCCCGGCTCCAGCGCAGCACCTGCCACAGGCCCCAGGCCACCCAGAGCAGCAGGGCGCCGCCGAGCACGCCGAACCCGGCCACCGCGATGCTGGTGACGAGGTCGGTGGGTTGTCCGATCACGGTTTCGACGCCGACGAAACCCCCCATGACGAGGGCGAGCAGGCCCTCCGCGGCCAGGACGGCGGCGGCCACGGTGAGCGTGGCGGGGCGGCCGGCGGAACTGCTGATCACACCGCCCAACCCTACCCGCACAGGCGCGCGCCAGGCGTCGCCCGGCATGGGCGGTAAACCGTTCGTTAACCTTCAGGCATGCGGGCACTCCTCCTCGTCAATCCCAAGGCGACCTCGACGCACCGGCGCACCCGGGACGTGCTGATCCGGGCGCTCGGCGCCGCCGTCGACCTGACCGTCGAGGAGACCGCCTACCGCGGCCACGCAACCGCGCTCGCGGCCGCCGCGCACGCCAAGGGCTTCGACACGGTGGCGGTCCTCGGCGGTGACGGAACGATCAACGAGACCGTCAACGGCCTGCTGGAGACCCGGCCCGGCGAAGGCGCGAGCGAGCGGCCCGCGCTCATCGTGATCCCCGGGGGCAGCGCGAACGTCTTCGCCCGCGCCCTCGGGCTGCCCAACAACCCGGTCGAGGCGACCGGTGCCGTCCTGGAGGCGCTACGCGAAGGACGCCACCGGACCATCGGTTTGGGACAGGCGATTTGGCATGACGAGGTTTCGGGCCCGGATCCGGGGGCAGGAGCGCCACCTGACCAGCAAAGGTCCAGATATTTCACATTTTGTGCTGGGTTGGGATACGACGCCGAGGTCGTCCGAGCCGTCGAGGGCTTGCGGAGCGCGGGGCACCGCGCGCTGCCCGCTCTCTACGTGAACACGACGGTTCGCCACTTCTTCGTGACGGACCGCCGACGGCCGGCGATCCGGCTGTCGCGTCCCGGCCGGCCGACAGAGGATGGGATCTTCATGGCGATCGTGTCCAACACGTCGCCGTGGACGTACGCCGGCACACGTCCGATCAACCCGACGCCGTGGGCCGGATTCGAAACGGGGCTCGACATGCTCGGGCTTCGCAAGATGAACCTGCCGACCGTGCTCACGCTCGTGCGGCAGATCATCGGCGAACACCGGGGACTACCGCGCGGTAAACACTTCGTTCAGCTCCATGACGAGGCCGAGTTCACCCTGCGTGCCTCACGCCCGGTCGCCTTCCAACTCGACGGCGACTACCTGGGAGAACACGAGTGGGTGATCTTCCGCGCTATCCCGGACGCGTTACAAGTGCTCGTCTAGCCTGTTACAACCAGTCATAGTGTGACGCATCCGACAGCCACGGCGGGCAAAACCTTGTCCCAAACCTCTTGTGTGGTGTTGGTACGGCTGAAAAGCTGAACTACGACGTCGGAACGTAGGACCTTTACGGAGACCACCGCCTCCGTAAGGAGCCCCGGCGATCGCGCGGACGAGCCCGGCCCCCACCCAGGATCCGGGCAATCGTCCGCAGCAGCTAGTGAAAGAGTTCACAAAGTTGACGGCCAGAGGAGCCACGGAGGCTCCGCCTTACGAAGGAGTGGAACGCATGGACTGGCGCCACCGCGCTGCCTGCCGTGACGTGGACCCCGAGCTGTTCTTCCCGATCGGGAACACTGGTCCGGCGCTCATGCAGATCGAAGAGGCCAAGCAGGTATGTCGGCAATGCACGGTCGTCGAGTCCTGTCTCAAGTGGGCCCTCGAATCCGGCCAGGACGCCGGAGTCTGGGGCGGGCTCAGCGAGGATGAGCGCCGTGCTCTCAAGCGCCGTACCGCTCGCGCCCGCGCCCGCGCCGCCGTCTGACTCCCCGCCGCACGCGAACGCCTTCGGTGAATGCCCGCCTTGGCATTCACCGAATCGCGGGGCACGCGGGCCCGGCCGGGACGACCGCGCAGCCTCCCGCCCGAAGGACCGTCTGTTCCACCAAGGCATCGCGTCCACTATGGCATCCCCCACACAGGTCCCGCACAGCGGACCCCCTCTGACGCATCCCGCCCAAGGATTGACGTCTCCCACCCGAGGGCCGGCGGGGATGCCTCTCGTCTCCACCCGAACCGGGCGGGGAATCAGCCCGGCTGGACCGGGATGCTGAGGCTGACCTCGGTGCCCCCGCCCTCTCTCGTGGCCACGCCCAGGCGGCCGGACAGTTCGCCGACCACCAGCGTACGGACGATCTGGAGCCCGAGGCTCCCGGTGGCGTCGAGGTCGAAGTCCTCGGGCAGGCCCCTGCCGTCGTCGGCGACCGTGAACTCCAGCCGGTCGGCGGTCCGGGAGACGACGACCTGCACGTTTCCGGAACAGTGGGCGAACCCGTGCTCGACCGCGTTCTGCAGCAACTCGGTCAGCACCATGGCGATGGGGGTCGCGACCGCCGCGGGCAGCACGCCGAAGCTGCCGACCCGCTTGATCATCACCTGCGCGAGCGCCACCTCCGCCGTCATCGCGATGACCCGGTCGGCGATGTCGTCGAACTCGACCATCTCCTCCGGCATCTGGGCGAGGATCTCGTGGACGATCGCGATCGAGCCGACCCGCCGTACGGCCTCGTTCAGCGCCTCCTGGCCCTCCGGGTTGTTCAGCCGGCGCGCCTGCAGCCGTAGCAGGGCGGCCACGGTCTGCAGGTTGTTCTTGACCCGGTGGTGGATCTCGCGGATAGTCGCGTCCTTGGTGAGCAGCTCCCGCTCGCGCCGCCGCAGCTCCGTCACGTCGCGGATCAGCACCAGCGCGCCGATGCGGCCCCCCGCGACGATCAACGGGATGGCTCGTAGCTGCACGACCGTGCCGCCGTTCTCCACCTCGGTCTCCCGAGGGGCCCGCCCGCTGGCGACGACCATCAGGTCCTCGTTGATCGGCTCGTCGGAGTAGCACAGGTCGGCGGTCGTCTTCCCGAGGTCCGCCCCCACGAGGTCGGCGTGCAGGCCCAGTCTCCGGTAGGCCGACAGTGCGTTGGGCGAGGCGTAGGTGACCCGGCCGGCCTTGTCCAGGCGGAGCAGGCCGTCGCCCACCCGGGGCGACCTGACCAGGATCGGCTCCTCCTCCGCGAAGGGGAACCTGCCCTCGGCGACCATCTGCGCCAGGTCGGACGCGCTCTGCAGGTAGGTCAGCTCCAGGCGGGACGGCGTACGCGCAGACGACAGGTTGGTCGAGCGCTGGATGACCCCGATGATCGGGCCGCCCTTGCCTCGCCGCACCGGGATCGTCTCCTCGCGCACCGGCACGCCGCTGGACCAGTCAGGATCGCCCTCCCTGCAGATGCGGTGCTCGGCCCAGGCCACGTCGATCAGCGGCCGCTCCCCCATGGCGATGGACACGCCCACGACGTCGTCGTGGTAGACGGTGGGGCCGGTCGTGGGCCGCATCTGGGCCACCGCCACCCACCTCGTGCCGCCCTGGCCGGGAACCCACAGGATGAGATCGGCGAACGACAGGTCGGCGAGCAACTGCCAGTCGGAGACCAGCGAGTGGATCCAGTCGAGGTCGGAGGGATCGAGCGCGGTGTGGCGCGACACCAGGTCGCTGAGAGTCGGCACGAGTGCATGATGCGACGCCGTCCGGGTCGAAAGCGAATCGACCATCGCCACCTGGCAAGATGCACCTCATGACAGGGCCGATGGACAGACTGCGCGCGGCCGCCGCCGAGCGGGAGGCGGCGGGCCTGCGGCGCGCCCTCCGTCCGCGCACGCCCGGCCATGACGGCCTGCTCGACCTGGCGTCCAACGACTACCTTGGGCTCTCCCGAGACGAGCGGCTGGTCGAGGCGGCCGTACGGGCCACCCGGGAGTGGGGGGCGGGGTCGACGGGTTCGCGGCTGGTCACCGGCTCCACCCGGCTCCACGCCGATCTGGAGGATCGGCTCGCCGCGTTCGCCGGGGCGGCCCGGGGCCTGGTGTTCTCCTCGGGGTATCTCGCCAACCTCGCCGCGGTCGCCGCCCTCGGCCGGGGCGGCCTGATCGTCTCCGACGCCGGCAACCACGCCTCGATCGTGGACGCCTGCCGGCTGTCGCGGTCGCGGGTGGTGGTCACGCCGCACGCGGACGTGGAGGCCGTGGACAGGGCCCTGGCCGAGCGTGCCGAGGAGCACGCTCTCGTCGTCACCGACGCCGTCTTCTCCGTCGACGGCGATCTCGCGCCGCTGCGCGCCCTGTACGAGGCGGTCGTTCGGCACGGCGCGCTCCTCGTGGTGGACGAGGCCCACGCGCTCGGCGTGGTGGGCGACCACGGCAGGGGCGCGGTGCACGCGGCGGGCCTCGCCGGATGTCCGGACATTGTGAGAACGATCACGCTGTCGAAGTCGCTCGGCGCTCAGGGCGGCGCCGTGCTGGGCGCGCCCGAAGTGATCGACGCGCTCGTGGACACCGGGCGGCCGTTCATCTTCGACACCGGCCTCGCACCGGCGTGCGCCGGCGCCGCCCTGGCCGCCGTCGATATCCTGGAAAGCACCGCTGACCTGCCCGGACGCGCCCGGAAGCGAGCCCGGGAGCTGGCCGCACTGGCCCGCGAACTCGGCCTGGAGACGACCGATCCGGCGGCCGCCGTGGTGCCGGTCGTGCTCGGTTCGCCGCGGCTCGCCGTGTCGGCGGGAGCTCTGTGTGCGGAACTCGGGGTCCACGTGGGATGCTTCCGGCCACCGTCGGTGCCTCAGGGCGGGTCCTGTCTGCGGTTGACCGCAAGGGCCGATTTGAGGTCCGATGATCTCGCGGTGGTCCGGGGGGCGCTCACCGCTGTGGCCGAGTTGGCGTCGTGGCCCGCGTTGACGATGCGGCCGAGTTGAAGGTGGACAGGTGACGCAGCACAGCGAGGATACTCCCCGGGTTCCCAAGTACTACGACGTGAAGCGCAGTCTTCTGGAGCTCACCAAGAGTATGCCCGCCGGCAGTGCGCTCCCTCCCGAGCGCACCCTGGCCGTACGCTTCGAGACCTCCCGGACGACGGTCCGGCAGGCGTTGTCGGAGCTCGTGGTCGAAGGGAGGCTGCTGCGCATCCAGGGCAAGGGCACGTTCGTCGCCCAGCCCAAGGTCGCCCAGGTCCTCCAGCTCACCTCGTACACGGGCGACCTGCGCACGGTCGGCCTGGAGCCGGACACCAAAATCCTCGACATCAGCTACATCACGGCCGACGAGGCCCTCGGCCGGCGGCTGGCCATCAATCCCGGCAGCCGGGTCCTGCGGATCCACCGCCTGCGCCTGGCCAACGGCGAGCCGATGTCCATCGACACCACGCACCTGTCCGCCCGCCGCTTCCCCCGCCTGCGGCGCGAACTGGAGGTGCACTCCTCGCTGTACGAGACCCTGCACAACGCCTACAACGTACGGCTGACCGACGCGGAGGAGGTCATCGAGACCGTGCTCGCCACGCCGTACGACGCGCAGGTGCTCGGGGTGGACGTCGGCCTGCCCATGCTGCTGCTGACCCGGCACGCCTTCGACGCCGACGGCAACCCCGTCGAGTACGCCCAGTCCCTCTACCGCGGCGACCGCTACAAATTCGTCACCCGCCTCCGCCGTCCCTGAGGAAAATCCGAGCGAGCCGAGGGGCGCGCCGCCAATCTGGACTGAGGAGCGCGCGGGAGCGAAGCGACCAGAGCGCGGCGAGGGAAGTGCCCATGGCGCGCCTCCGGCACGACCCGGCGGACGTGAGCGCCCGAAAGCGAAGCGGGTAACACAGTGAGCATTCTCGTGGTGACCGGAACGGACACCGGGGTCGGAAAGACGGTGGTGACGGCCGCGCTCGCCGCTCTGGCCAGGGAGCGTGGCGCGACCGTCGCGGTGGTGAAGCCCGCGCAGACCGGAGTGGCCGTGGGAGAGCGCGGGGACCTCGACGAGGTGATCCGCCTGTCGGGGGTGACGACGACCTTCGAGATGACGCGGTATCCCGACCCTCTCTCCCCCGCCGCCGCGGCCCGTGTCTCCGGCATGCCGCCGCTGTCGCTCGCGTCGGCGGCGGCCCGGATCGGGGAGCTGGCCGAGTCGCACCGGCTGGTGCTCGTCGAGGGGGCCGGAGGCCTGCTGGTCCGCTACGACGAGGAGGGCGGCACGCTCGCGGACCTGGCACGGCGGCTGCACGCCCCGGTCCTCGTGGTCGCGCGCGCCGCGCTGGGGACGCTCAACCACACGGCGCTGACGCTCGAAGCCGCGGCGGGCCGGGGCCTCGACCTGGCGGGCGTGGTGATCGGCTCCTGGCCGGCCGATCCCGGGCTCGCGGAGCGGTCGAACGTCGGCGACCTGGAGATGCTGGCCGCGCGGCCGCTGTCGGGCGCGCTCCCCGAGGGCGCCGGGGCGCTCCGCAGGGACGCGTTCGCCCGCGCCGCCCGCGCCGGGCTCGCTCCCACGCTCGGCGGCATGTTCGACCCGGCGAGATTCCGCACCACCCTTAGGCTGCCCTTGTAACGGACCGCAAGTGAGAGAACACGGAAGGTGCCGAATGACGACCGACATCCTGGATATCGCCCGCGTTCAGGTCCTGGATGAGGGGACGGGGCTCGACGCGGCCCAGGTGCTGGAGTGCCTGACCCTGCCGGACGAGCGGCTGCCCGGCCTGCTCGCCCTGGCGCACGAGGTGCGGATGAGGTGGTGCGGTCCCGAGGTCGAGGTGGAGGGGATCGTCTCGCTCAAGACCGGCGGCTGCCCGGAGGACTGCCACTTCTGCTCACAGTCCGGGCAGTTCTCCTCCCCGGTCCGGGCGGCCTGGCTCGACATCCCCTCGCTCGTCCGGGCGGCCGCCGAGACGGCGGCGACCGGGGCGACGGAGTTCTGCATCGTGGCGGCCGTACGCGGGCCGGACCGGCGGCTGATGGACCAGGTCCGCGAGGGCGTGCGGGCGATCCGGGAGGCGGTCGGGATCAACGTGGCCTGCTCGCTCGGCATGCTCACGCAGACGCAGGTGGACGAACTGGCCGAGATGGGGGTCCACCGCTACAACCACAACCTGGAGACCGCCCGGTCGCACTTCCCCCGCGTCGTCACCACGCACACCTGGGAGGAACGCTGGGACACCTGCCTCATGGTCCGGGAGGCGGGCATGGAGCTGTGCTGCGGCGGCATCGTCGGCATGGGCGAGACCCCGGAGCAGCGGGCCGAGTTCGCCGCCCAGCTGGGCGAGCTGGAGCCGGACGAGGTGCCGCTCAACTTCCTCAACCCCCGCCCGGGCACTCCGTTCGCCGGCCGGCCGCTCGTCGAGGGCGCCGAGGCGCTGAAGACGATCGCCGCGTTCCGCCTCGCCCTGCCGCGGACGATCCTGCGGTACGCCGGGGGCCGCGAGCTGACCCTGGGCGACCTCGGCACGAGGGACGGCATGCTGGGCGGCGTCAACGCCATCATCGTCGGCAACTACCTGACCACCCTGGGCCGGGCGCCCGAGCGCGACCTGGAGCTGCTGGCCGACCTCAAGATGCCCATCAAGGCGCTCTCGCAGACCCTCTGAGGCCGCCGACGGGCGGTCGGCTGGAATCCCAGTCCGCGGGGGCGGAGTAGCCGCGACGACATCGGGCATCAGCGGAGGTGACCGACGTTCTCCTGTGGCTGGAGGGCATTGGCCGCCCATCTGTTCCGGTTACTGACCGACTGGTAGGTTTCACCCTATGGAGTCCCCCAAACACGCAGGCGACATCGCGGTCGCCGTCTCCCAGGCCTACGGCGTGGACACCATGTTCACGCTCTCCGGTGGGCACGTCTTCCCCCTGTACGACGGAGCCGTCCATCAGAACATGCGCATCCTGGACGTGCGCCACGAGCAGAGCGCGGTGTTCGCGGCCGAGGCGACGGCCCGGCTGACCCGCAGGCCCGGCCTCGCCGTGCTCACCGCCGGTCCCGGCGTCACCAACGGCGTCTCGGGGGTCGCCACCGCCCACTTCAACGGTTCCCCGGTCGTCGTGCTCGGCGGGCGCGCTCCGCGCTCACGCTGGGGCTCCGGCGCCCTGCAGGAGATGGACCATCCGCCGCTGTTCGAGCCCATCACCAAACTCGCCTTCACCGGTTCGGGCGCGGACTCCATCGGGCAGGACGTCGAGATGGCCTTCAGGACCGCCCTGGCTCCGCATCGCGGCCCGGTGTTCCTCGACGTCTACATGGACGATCTGTTCTCCCCGTCGCCCGAGTACGTCTCGGAGACGCTGACCCCGTCACCGCTGGAGCCCGATCCCGAGGCCCTCGCCGGCATCGCGCGGCTGCTCGCCGAGGCCGAGCGCCCGGTGCTGGTGCTGGGCTCGGACGTCTGGATGGAGCGCGCCGAGGAGGCCGCGCGGGACTTCGCCGAGGAGTGGCGCCTGCCCGTCGTTCCCAACGGCCAGGGCCGGGGCATCCTGCCCGCCGGGCACGAGCTGCTCGTCACCCGTGCCCGGGGCGTCGCCTTCAGTCAGGCCGACCTCGTCATCGTGGTCGGCACCCCGCTCGACTTCCGGCTCGCGTACGGCTGGTTCGGCGGCAAGGAGGGCGCGCCCCTCGCCAGGGTCGTCCACATCGCCGACGCGCCCTCCCAGCTCGCCACCCACACCGGCCTGTCCGGCTCGACCGCCGGCGACCTGTCGGTCGTCTTCTGGGGCCTGTCGGCGGCGTGCGGGACCGCCGGGGTGAACCCCAAGGCGTACGAGCCGTGGGTCAGCAGGCTGAGCGAGGCCACGACGGCGGCGATCGCGCAGGACGCGGCCCTGCTGGAGTCGGACGCCGACCCGATCCACCCGATGCGCATCTACGGCGAGCTCAACAAGGTGCTGGCCGACGACGCGGTCGTCATCGGCGACGGCGGCGACTTCGTCTCCTACGCCGGCAAGTACGTCGAGCCGCGCCGGCCGGGCAGCTGGCTCGACCCCGGCCCGTACGGCTGCCTCGGCACCGGGCTCGGCTACTCCATCGCGGCACGGCTGGCGAGGCCGTCGTCCCAGGTCGTGCTGTTGCTCGGCGACGGCGCGGCGGGCTTTTCGCTGATGGACGTCGACACGCTGGTCCGCCACCGTCTGCCGGTCGTCATGATCTGTGGCAACAACGGCATGTGGGGCCTGGAGAAACACCCCATGCAGATGCTGTACGGCTACGACGTGGCGGCCGAGCTCCAGCCGCAGTGCCGCTACGACCAGGTCGTCACCGCGCTCGGCGGCGGCGGGGAGCTCGTCACGTCGCCCGGCGAGATCGGCCCCGCGCTGCGGCGCGCCTTCGACTCCGGCGTGCCCTACCTGGTGAACATCGCCACCGACCCGGCGATCGCCTACCCGCGTACCACGACCGGAGTGTGACCTCCGGCGGAGCCCCGCGTACGTCCGTCTCGCGGGGCTCCTCGGGCCTCAGCCTGCCGCGGGGCTGCGGCTCGCCACAGAGCTGGGCGACGGGCTGGGCGAGGGAGGCGGGCAGTCCTTCTTCACGGTGAACGTGACCGTCGTGCCCTCCTTCACGAGCGTGTCGAACGCCGGTTTCTGGCTGACGACCGTCCCCTTGCACTGTCCCTCGCCGTCGTAGACGGGTTTCGGGGTGAGACCCAGCATGTTGAGCCGCGCCAGCGCGGAGCTCTCCGGAAGGTCCTGCAGCTGCGGCACCTTGACCATGCCCTTGGTCGAGCTGGGCGAGGGCGTCGGGGAGGCGGAGGGGCTCGGTGTCGGGCTGGGAGTCGGGCTCGGCGTGGGGCTCGGCTTCTTCCTGGGCGGGCTGGGTTGTTCCACGGGGAGCTGCGTGGTGGGCTTGGGTGAGTGCCGTGTGGCGGTCCGCGTCGGCGACGGCCTCGGCGGGTCGGTGGTCTCCACCGTCAGGGACGGAGCGGGCGACTCGGGAGCCGTCGGCCCGGCGGAGGCCATGTTGATGCCGAGCACGGCCAGACCGCCCACGACGGCGACCCCCGCCACCCCGGCCGCGACGACCGGCACCCCCCGGCCCTTCTTGGCCCGCTGCGCCGCGCGCCGGGCCGTACGGGCGCCCTGCTGCGGCGTGCCGACGGTCGTCGGAGGCACGGCGGGGGCGTCGTCCCACGACTCGCGGGTGACGCGGTAGGTGTGGCCGGTGGACGGGAGGGCCTCCGGCACGCCGGCGTAGGGACCACCCGCCTGGGTGGCCGGGCCGGCGGGAAGCTGCGGGGCCCCCGCGCCCATGTCGGCGACCGGGGCCGCCGCCAGGCCCTGCGGGCCGTATACGGGCATGGCATCCGGGACCCCGGCGCCCTGCATACCGGCGGCGTGCATCCCGGCACCCTGCATGCCGGCACCCTGCATCCCGGCGCCCTGCATGCCGGCGCTGTGGGGCAGCACCGACTGCCGGGCCGCCTGGCTCATCGCCGCGGCGGACGGCCAGCGGCGCGCCGGGTCTTTCGACATGGCCCGCTCGACGATGGCCCGGACGGCGGGCGGCACGTCCGGCGGCAGCGGCGGCGGCTCCTCGCGGATGTGCTTGAGCGCGATCGTCACCGGGGAGTCGCCGTCGAAAGGACGCTGCCCGGCCAGGCACTCGTACGCCACCACGCCCAGGGCGTAGATGTCGACGGCGGGAGTGACCGGAGCGCCTTCGGCCTGCTCCGGCGCGCAGTAGGCGGCGGTGCCGAGCACCATGCCCGCGTCGGTGAGACGGCTGCCCTGGTCGGCACGGGCGATGCCGAAGTCGGTGAGCACGAGCGTGCCGTCGGAACGCACCAGCAGGTTGCCCGGCTTGACGTCCCGGTGCACGATGCCTCGCTCGTGCACGGCCTGGAGCGCGGAGGCGGCCTGCGCGATGAGCTCCATCGCGGGCTCGGCACCGATGCGCCCGAGGCGGGTCAGCAGGCGGTCGAGGGGCTCTCCGTCGACGAACCGCATGACCAGGTACGCGGTGGAGCCGTCGCCGGGGACCTCGGTGACCCCGTAGTCGTAGACGTCGACGACGCCGGGGTGGTTGACGGTCGCCATCGCCCGGGCCTCGCCCTGGAAGCGGACGGCGAATCCGGGGTCGTCGAGGCGACCGGGAAGAAGCACCTTCACGGCGACGGTGCGTGCGAGGACGGTGTCCTCGCCTCGCCATACCTCGCCCATGCCCCCGGCGCCGAGCCGGGCGTCCAACCGGTAACGCCCAGCCAGGGTCATGCCTTGGGCCACCATCTGCGCCCCGTACCCCCTAAGTCACTCGACCCCCGAAGGTGTCCAACAAAGCAGGTTCGTGTCGCGGGTAGATAACGACAAGATCACGGAACCCTGTAAGACCAAGGGATCCAGGCTCGGGGGTCGGACGTCGAGCCTACCTGTTATCCGCCCGTACTACCGTGCACCGAGCACCGAGCCGTCCAGTGCCTGGGCGTGACCTGGACGATCATTCGGCGGCGGCAGTGCGGGCAGTAACGCGGTGGCTCCATCACCCTGGCGGCCAGGCAGGCCGCGTGATCACCGTCTCCGGCCGAATGGCCGCAGTGATCGCAGTAGAAGTCCACAGATGACCACCCTAACCGCTGCCCGCCTCCGTCACCCGGAAAGCATGACGGAAGCCCCCGCTGCCGATTAAGACGCTTCAACGCCCCTTTTAGTTGCCTGTCGGCCGGGAGTATCGGGGAATCGCCACCCAATAGGCTGACCCGCATGAGTGTTGCTCCAGGTCTGCGCGCCGAGGTCCTCATCATGGTGGAGCGCGGGGACACGGCGATCCGGGTCGGCAGCGGCGACGTGCCGGTGCTCGGCACGCCGCGGCTGCTGGCGTTCGCCGAGGGAGCGACGGTCAAGGCCGTCCAGCCGCACCTGGAGCCCGGGCAGACCACGGTGGGGACCAGGGTGCTGATCGAGCATCGCCTGCCCAGCCCAGTCGGGATGCACGTCGAGATCCGCGTCGAGCTCACGGAGGTGGACGGCAGGCGTCTGGTTTTCTCCGTCAGGGCCGTCGACAAGACCGGCGCGCTGGTCGCCACGGGCACGATCGAGCGGGTCGTCGTCGACCGTGACCGGTTCCTGTCCCGTCTCTGAACGCCCCGCCGGACGACCGGCGGTTTCCTCCTCTGACGGCGCCCCTACTCGATGACGGCGATGACGTCTCCCTCCTGGACGACGTCGCCCTCCTTCACCTGAAGCTTGGCGATGGTTCCGGCATCCTCGGCGAGAACCGGGATCTCCATCTTCATCGACTCCAGGATCACGAGCGTGTCGCCCTCGTCGACGACATCACCCTCGCTCACGACGATCTTCCAGACGTTCGCCACCATTTCGGCGCGCACCTCGGCCACCCGGCAACTCCCCTCAACGTAATCCAGCAAATCAGGCTGTTCTCATCCGGGAGATCAGCCCGGTGTCGTAGTCCCCGCTCACGAACTCGGGGTGGTCAAGCAGCTCGGCGCAGAACGGCAGGTTGTTCTTGGGGCCCTCGACGCGGAACGCCGCGACGGCCTCGCGACCCCGCTGCAACGCCTCCTCGCGGGTGGCGCCGACGACGCAGAGCTTGGCCATCAGGGGATCGTAGAACGGCGTGACCGTGTTGCCCGCCGTGTATCCCGAATCGATGCGCACCCCCTCGCCCACCGGCTCCTCCCACACACCGATCTTGCCAGGCCCGGGCAGGAACCTGCGGGGGTCCTCGGCGTAGACACGGAACTCGATCGCGTGCCCGCTCACCCGCGGCTCGACTGTGTAGGTCTCACCGGCGGCGATGCGGATCTGGTGCTCCACGAGGTCGAGGCCGGTGACGAGCTCGGTGACGGGGTGCTCCACCTGGAGGCGGGTGTTCATCTCGAGGAAGACGAAGTCCTGGGCGTCGGCGTCCACCAGGCACTCCACCGTGCCCGCGCCGCGGTAGGCCACGGCCTCTCCGGCCCGTACTGCCGCGGTTAGCATCCGCTCGCGCAACTCCGGGGTCACGCCGGGAGACGGGCTCTCCTCCACGACCTTCTGGTGGCGCCGCTGGACCGAGCAGTCCCGCTCGCCCAGGGCGACCACGGTGCCGTCGGCGAGGCCGAGGATCTGCACCTCGACGTGCCTGGCCCGCTCGATGTAGCGCTCCAGCAGGATGGCCGGCTCGCCGCCGAATCGGGCGGCCGCCCGGCACGCCTGCTCGAACGCCTTGGCCAGCGACGCGTCGTCGCGCGCCACGCCCATGCCGATGCCGCCGCCCCCGCCGGCCGCCTTCACCATCACGGGGTATCCGATCTCCCTGGCGGCCCGTTCCGCCTGAGCGAGGTCGGACACCGGCTCCCTGGTCCCGGCGGCGACCGGCACGCCCGCCGCCTCCATCAGGTTGCGGGCGTTGATCTTGTCGCCCATCTGCTCGATGGCCTTGGGGTCCGGTCCGATCCAGACGAGACCGGCGTCGATCACCGCGCGGGCGAACGCGGCGTTCTCCGCGAGGAAGCCGTAGCCGGGGTGGACCGCCCGGGCTCCCGTCGTCCGGGCGGCCTGAAGGACCTTGTCGATGTCGAGATAGCTCTGGGCCGGGCTCGCGGGGCCGAGGAGCACGGCGTCGTCGGCCTCGCACACGAACGGCAGGTCGGCGTCCGCCTCCGAATGGACCGCGACCGCGCGCAGCCCCATGCTCCGCACCGTACGGATGATCCGGCGGGCGATTTCACCACGATTGGCGACGAGAACTGAGTCGAACACGCAGCCAACTCTAAGGTGATCCCCCGCTCCGGCCTGCCGACCGTTCCGACTGAACGCGGGGGCTGAATCTGTAGGGTCGCCACAATAACGGCTGTTCCGGCGTGGCGTTACAGACGTCGTGATGCTACGTCTGCTACAAGCGTGTGACGAGCACGAGGCGGTCCACGACGCGCGCCAACGCCTCCACCACTCCCGGATCGTAGGCCGAGCCGCCGTCGAGGCGCAGCCGCTCCAGGGCCGCCGCCACCCGGTCCCTGTCGGTCGAGCCGCCCACGAGGTCGTCGTAGGCGTTGGCGGCCTTGATGATGCGGCTGGCCATCGGCGGTGAGTCGCCGAGCGTGTCGCACTGCCGCCTGACGATCTCGGCGACGCCGTGGAGGACGCCGGTCTTCCTGATCACCTCGGCCCCCAGCTCCGCGATCCGCCGCGCCTGCGCGGGGGCGGCCAGCACGGTCGCGCCGCCGGGGATCGGATCGCGCAGCGAGAGCTGCCCGATGTCGTGCATGAGCGCGGCGTACTCCAGCTCAAGCAGCTGCGGCTCCGCCATGCCCAGCTCCCGGCCGATGGCGACCGACAACTGGCTGACGCGACGCGAGTGGCCGGGCTCGACGTACCCGCCGACCTCGGTGACCCGGCTCAGCGCGCGCACGGTCTGCAGGTAGGTCGCCCGGATGCCGGCGTATTTGCGGAACGCCACCTGCGTGACGAGCAGCGGCGCGGCGAACGCGGGCAGTGCGGTCATGTCCATGCTGTGCGAGGCGAGCGTGAGCAGGATGCCCGACGCCGCCACGGCGGCGCCGAGCGGCGCGCCCATCCTGATCTCGTCCCGCACGGCGACGCCGAACGCGGTCCTGACCTGGTCGGCCCGGAGCATGGCCGCGATCACCACGTCGGCCGCGAGCATGATCGCGACAAGCACCGCCATGACGCCGAGCGCCGGCCACCAGTTGCCGTGCCGGTCTCCCGCGTCGCGCGCGATGTCGCCGAGCGGACCGGCGAGCGGCCGGTAGGCGAAGGCGAGCAGCGACCCGGCGAGCAACCTCCGGGCCATCGCGTCGAGACGCGGCGGCCGGCCGACCGCCAGGTGGGGCAGCCCACCGGCGATCATGCCGACCGACATGACCGCCACGACCTGCAGGGCCGAATGGTGCGCCGGCCGTCCGCCCACGTCGAGCAGCAGGGCGTACCCGAGGGAGGCGGCGGTGGAGATCGGGGCGACCTCGCGGTTGCCGGGCATCGTGAGGCGGGCCAGCTCACCGGCGGCGATGAGCGCGCCGAACCCGATGGCGACCCGCGGGTCGGTCAGCCCCACGGCCGCGGTGTGGGCGATCCCCGCCACGGTCAGCATCCCGGCGGCGCAGATGAGCAGGAGCTGGCCCGAGTCGAGCCCCACCGGCCCGGCCGTCAGCCGACGCTCCCTCATCGCTCCGACACCACCTGGATGGGCGTCGTCGGGTCGTCGTGGTCCTTGACCGTGGTCTCCACGGCCGCGTCGTCCGGCGGGACGGGCACCGGCTGGGCCAGGTCCCAGCCGTGCCGGTCGAGCGCCTTGACGAACGCGCAGACCATGTCGGGGTCGAACTGCGTGCCCGCGTTCTTGCGCAGCTCGGCCACCGCGACCTCGATCGGCTTGGCCTTGCGGTAGGAGCGGTCGGAGGTCATGGAGTCGAACGCGTCGGCCACCGCGATGATCCGGGCGAACTCCGGGATCTCCGGCCCGGCCAGCCCCATCGGGTACCCCTTGCCGTCGTGTCGTTCGTGGTGGTGCATGATCCCGGCGAACGCCTCGTCGAGGAAGTCGATGCCCCGCACGATTTCCAGTCCGCGCATCGGGTGGAGCTGGATCGCGGCGTACTCCTCCTCGGTCAGGCGCCCGTCCTTCTGCAGCACCTTGGTCGGCACGCCGAGTTTGCCCACGTCGTGGAGCATCCCGGCGTACCGGATCGCACGCAGCCGCTCGGTGCCCATGCCGATCTCCTCGGCGATCATGGAGGATGCGGCGGAGACCCGCGTGCAGTGTCCGCGCGTGTAGTAGTCCTTCGTTTCCACCGCCTGGCACAGCGCCGCGATGGTCGCGTCGTACGCGCGCTGCTCGGCGTGGTAATGCCCCAGCGCCCACCGGGCCACGAACAGCGGCAGCAGCACGAGCACGGCCGAGATCGACTGCACCGTCGACCACAGGGCCGCGATCAGCAGGCCGAAGGTGGCGAAGCCGACGTAGGAGCTCAGGAACTGCACCATCGCGCGGAGCGAGACCTCGTCCCTGTGCACCGCGGACGCGAGGCGCAGGATGACCGCGGTCAGCGCGAAGTTGACGGCCACGAAGACCACGGTCGCCGCGGCGTACGGCACGAGGATGCCGGGGAAGTCGGCCGGCTCGGGCAGCGCGGCCCGTCCTCCGGCGCTCTGGTAGGCCCACCCCGCGGCGTAGCCGCACAGGGCGTACTGCGCGCCGTTGAACAGCCGCTTCACCACCGGCAGGCCGGGGCGCACGCTGACGACCGCGGCCAGTCCGACCAGGGCGGCGCCCTCCGGGCCGACGAGCACCACGGCGGCCAGCGCGGCGGAGAAACTCACCGACACGGCGACGTGCGGCACGTTGAGCAGCGTCGGCACCGACTCGCAGAGCAGGAAGAGCAACGCCAGGACGAGAAGCGTGGACCAGTCCTCCGCCGCGAGCCCGCGATGCGCGAGCAGACCGCGCGCGATCACGAAGCCGGCGGTTCCGACGAGTGCGACGAAGTAGACCCTGGCGGGCCACGGAAGTTCCCGCATTGCGGCCACCTTGAATGCGGATCGGACCCGTGGGCCGGCCCTGCCGGACCGGCCCACGGGCAGTGACTACGTCCAGGAGATCCCCGGGGTACCGGCCGCGAGACCGGCCAGAGCGACCACCGGAGTGAGCAGCGCCAGCGCCACTATCAGCCTGACGACGGTCTTCCCTAGCATTGCGCCGCCTCCACGTCGATGTCGCACTCAGGCTACAGAAGGGCCGGCGCGCCCTCCGGGATGTCGCGGCCATCGCAGCCAAACCGTAACCAAGCAATCACGCCGCGTGCAATTGCACCGGTTTGTCGGCGCCTTCTCCCCGCCTCGTGACGGCCGTGACGTCGATCCGACGGCCTTCTCACGGCGTGAGCCGTGCCATCAGCCGGCGGACGTCGTCGCCCACGTCGGCCTGGAGCATCCCGTTGTCGACGCCCGGCGTGCAGCCGTACGCGACCCGAACGCCGGCGGGTGGTCCCTCGGCGTACCCGAAGACGAGCCGGTACTCGCGGTCGTCCGCCTCCGGGCCTCCCCCCTGGCACCCGTGCCCGCTCGGCACGGTGTCGAGGTCGTCGAGCACCGCGGCGAGCCTTCGGGCCGCCGCCGCGCCGTGCTCGCGCCTGGGCGGCCACTTCTCGCCCCCGTCCAGGCACACGAGAACCCACTCCGGCTCCTCCGGCACCATGGCGTCCTCCTGCCCCCGCCGGTCCCCTCCGCCCCGGCAGGGGTCGTCCGGCCGCGGCATCCTCCACGTGCCTCCCCGATAGGCGGCGGTCAGGGCCGTCCCGACGTACGAGCTGGTCCGGGCCTCGCCGTTCGTCGTCGTGACGCAGGAGTTCACCTCCTCGGCGCTGCCCACCCACAGCGCCGAGCCGTCGGCGTACGCGAAGCGCACTAGGTAGTTCGTCATCGGCCCGCCCGCCAGGGTGCAGATGTGCTCGACCTCGCCGGTGGTGACCGGCAGGTACGCGAGGTCGCGGGCCATCGCCGCCGCCTGGTCCGTCAGCGTCCGCGACCCGCCCAGCCGCTCGCCGCCCGGATCCGTGTTGACGCCGGGGTAGGCGCAGATCAGCGCCCGTACCGGCGAGCCGGGCACCAGCGACTTGTCCGCGCCGTCCACGTCCGGGCCGGCCGGCACCCACCCGCCGATGCCCTCGTCCTCCCAGTGCCGCGGGCAGGCGTCCGGTACCGCGCTCGACCGGCCCGCGTGCCGGGCCAGTGCGACTCCCCCGTAGACGGCCACGGCCATGACGACGGCGACGACGGCGGCGAGGGCCCACTGCGAACGTGTCACATCACTGAGACGTGCGGACCCGGCCGTCCGGTTCAGCGGAACCGGTCAGACGAGCGCCCGGCGGGCCCATTCGACCGTGGCCTTGAGGCCGGTGGGCAGGTCGTGCCGCGGGCGCCAGCCGAGGGCCTCGTACGCCGGAGCGGGGTCGACGGCCATCGCGGGGAGGTCGCCCATGCGAGGGGGCTCGAAGCGCGGCTCGTCGGGCGCTCCGGCCGCGGCGGCGACCAGGGTGTGCAGCTCACGGTCGGTGGTCTGCACGCCGGTGCCGAGGTTGAATCGGCGGCCGTCGCCCTGCGGCCCGCAGGCGCGGGCGAAGCCGTCCACCACGTCCTCGACGAAGACGTAGTCACGCGTGTGGGCGCCGTCGCCGTACACGACCGTGGGCTTTCCGGTCAGCAGGGCGTCGGTGAAGATGGCGACCACCCCGGCCTCGCCCTCCGGCGACTGGCGCGGCCCGTAGACGTTCGACAGCACGAGCGTGGTGTATTCGAGCCCGTACAGCGCCCGATAGGTGGCGAGGTACAGCTCGCCGCCGAGCTTGGATGCGGCGTACGGCGAGCGGGGATCGGTGGGGGCGTCACCCGGGACCGGGATCACGGCCGGCCTGCCGTAGACGGCCACGGAGGACGCGTAGACGACCTTGCGTGCCCCGGCGCGGCGGGCGGCCTCGAGGACGTTCACCGTGCCCTCGACGTTGATCCTGGCGTCGGTCAACGGGTCGGCGACGCTCCTGCGCACGCTGATCTGCGCGGCGAGGTGACAGACGACCTCCGGACGCCAGCGCCTGGCGAGATCCGCGAGGGCGGGGTCACGCACATCCATGACGTGCAGGGGGACCTCGGGGTCGCGCACGTGCCCGGACGACAGGTCGTCCACCACCGCGACCTCGTGGCCGTCCGCCAACAGCCGCTCGACGAGGGTGGATCCGATGAACCCCGCCCCGCCCGTGACCAGTGCCCGCATGTCCCCGCCCTTCCCGGCCTGTAACGGAAGATCCTAACGAGCGTCGCCCCGGTCCGGCCCGATCACGTCTCGGCACGTGGGGCGCCGCACCCCGCCGCGGGCACAGAGCACGGGCACGAAGCAGGGGCGCGGAGCACGGGGACGGAGCGCGGCGAGGGCCCGGACCGCCCCGGCCGTCATCCCCCGGGGATACTCCCTAGTCGGCCATCTCCGCGCGTACCTGCTCGATCCGGCTGAGCACCTTGGCGCGCAGGTCCTGCGGGACGGGGTCGCATCCGCAGTGTTTGGCCACGAGCCGCTTGACGGCCTCCTCGAGGCCGTACTCCTCCAGGCAGGGGCCGCACTCGTCGAGGTGCTTCCTGATCTTGGCGATGCGGTCGTTGTCCAGCTCGCCGTCCAGGTAGGTGTACACCCGTTCGAGCACCTCGTCACACGGGGTGTCGTGGTGTTGCCCGCAGCTCATCGCTCCTCCTCGCCAAGCGTCCCGCCGAGACCCGCGCCGCGGGAGTCGGGCCGCACGAGACCGCGCTCGCGCGCGTAGTCCTCGAGCTGGTTGCGCAGCTGCCGGCGGCCACGGTGAAGGCGCGACATCACGGTCCCGATGGGCGTGCCCATGATGTCGGCGATCTCCTTGTACGGGAAGCCCTCCACATCGGCCAGATAGACGGCGATGCGGAACTCCTCGGGGAGCGCGGCGAGAGCGTCCTTCACGTCGCTGTCGGGAAGGTGCTCGAGTGCCTCGATCTCGGCCGACTTCAGCCCGCTGGACGTGTGCGACTCCGCCCGCGCGAGCTGCCAGTCCTCGATCTCCTCGGTGCCCGCCTGCTTGGGCTCCCGTTGCTTCTTCCGGTAGCTGTTGATGAAGGTGTTGGTGAGAATGCGGTAGAGCCAGGCCTTGAGGTTCGTCCCCTCCTGGAACTGGTGGAAGGAAGCGAAGGCCTTGGCGAAGGTCTCCTGAAGGAGATCCTCCGCATCCGCTGCGTTTCGGGTCATCCGGAGCGCGGCCGAGTACAGCTGGTCGAGAAACGGCATGACGTCGCGCTCGAACCGCTGGCTGCGCTGCTCCAGAGTCTCCTCGGCTGTCTTGGAGACCGGACCCACCCCCTTAAGGACACCGTACCCAGCCGAGGATACCGGCCCGGCAACGTCCAGCCCGTCGAGGCCTTCTGGCAGCACCAACGTCTTCATGCCCAACTGCAACAGGGCGGGCGTAGAGTCTGTTCCCGGTGCAGATTGAGGTGACGAACGACCCGGTGCGGGGAAAAAAGCAAGCACCGGCTTGGTAGCCCGGAAACCGAGTTTCGCTGTCTCACACCCATACGTGGGGCAGCCAGAGTCCAGGAGCCGCTCGTGCTGCCTATACCGGCCAACGAACTCAACGGCTCGGGCACACTCGGGCCGTACTGGACCTTCTATCACGCGGTCGTCGCCGAACAGCTGCGTCAGTGGCTGCCCGCCCGCCCTTCCCTGCTGCTGGACCTGTCCGGCGGACGGGGGCGGTGGCCGGCCCAGGCGGCGCGCGCCGGCCACCGCGTGATCGAGGTCATGGACTTCCGCAGGCCGACGGAACCGTGGTTGCGCGACGCCTCCGACCGCATACAGAAGGTGCGCGCCGACAACCTCGCGTTCCTGCCCGACGGCTCCGTGGACGGCGTCATCGCCGAGGAGCGCGTGCTGTCGGTCGAGATCATGGCCGAGTCCGTCGTGGAGGACGTGGCCCGGGTGCTGCGGCCCGGCGGGCGGGCGCTGCTGTGCGTCGACTCGCTGGTCCTCGGGATGGCGATCCTGGCCGAGCAGAACTACTGGGCGCACCTGTGCCAGACGGGCGAGGTCATGCTCATCCCCTGGCCGGACGGCAGCATCACCCGCTGCTTCACCAGTCAGCAGGTACGCGAGCTGATCACCGGCGCCGGCCTGGAGGTGGAGTGGGTGCGCCCGCGTACGGTGCTGTCCCCCTCCACCGTCGACCACGTGCTCAGCACGGAGAGCAAGTCGTTGTCCTGGCTGGTCCGCACCGAGCTCGAGAGCGAGGCCGACGGCGACGACACCGTCGGCATCCACCTGGTGGCGAGCGCCCGCAAGCCGTTGTGAACGCTCTCTCGAACGCCGCCCGGGGGGGTCCTCAGCGGCGGCGCTCGGCCCGCGACTGGCACTGCACGCAGCGAGCCGCCTCGGGGCGGGCCTCCAGCCTTCCCTCGGGAACGAGCGTGCCGCAGTCGACGCAGCGGCCGTACCCGCCGTCGTCCAGCCGCTTCAGCGCCGCCAGCACGGCCGTACGCTGCCGCGAGGCCGCGTCGAGCATGGCGCGGGTCCGGTCGGCGTCGGTGAGATGGGCGCCCGCGTCGGCGAGGGACCCGTCGTGCCCGTCGACCGGATCCCCCCGCAGCACTCTGATCGACCGGTCGAGCTCTGCGAGCATGCTTTCCAGGCGCATACGCGCGGTCGCGACGTCCACGGATCCGCACCTCCGGGAGTGGGGGAGTCATCCGGCCAGAAGCCCCCGGTCTCCTGGTCGGTCAGCGGTCCTGCACCGTCCGTGCGACCGCTTTTCCGAACGAATGCCCACTTCGCGCGCCGCTTACACCGGTTCCGACGAGGCGCGTGGCGGGCACGCCGGTGCGTCCGGCCCTCCGTCGATCCGCCGCCGATCCACCGTCGACACCTCCGCGCGGCGGCGCGTCCCGCCTGGAGCGGGCAGCGCCCGCGTCACCAGGGCACCACTCCGGCGTCCTCGAAGAATCCGCCGGTCGGGCCGTCGTCGGGCAGGGTCGCCAGCCGGATCGCGATCGCCGCGCCCTGTTCGGGCGTACGGACGCCCCGGAACCCGTTGAGGTCGGTCGCGCAGAAACCGGGACAGCCGACGTTGATCAGGATGTTCGTGTCGCGCAGCTCCTTGGCGTACTGCACGGTGACGGCGTTGAGGAACGTCTTCGACGGCGCGTAGGCGACGGCGATCGGGCCCGTCTCGCCGCCGGGAGTGGTCTGCCGGGTGAGAGAGCCCACGGTGCTGGACATGTTCACGATCCGCGGCGACGCCGAGCGGCGCAGCAACGGCAGCATCGCGTTGGTGACGCGGATGACGCCGATCACGTTGGTCTCCACGGCCGCCCGCACCGCATCGAGGTCGGCCGTGGTGGGCATCTGTGCCGCGCCGCCGGTTATCCCGGCATTGTTCACGAGCACGTCGAGGCGTCCGGCGCGCTCCTCGATCAGCCCTGCGGCGGCGGCCACGCTCGCGTCGTCCGTCACGTCGAGCGGCACGCCGAACGCGTCGACGCCTGCCGCGCGCAGCTTCTCCACCGCGGCCTCCCGGCGCTCCTCGTCCCGGGCGCCGACGCCGACGCTCCAGCCGAGGGCGCCCAGACCCGCCGCGATCTCGTATCCGATTCCCTTGTTCCCACCGGTGACCAGTGCGGTCGTCTGTTCGTTCATGCGCTCATCCTGTGCGCGCGCCCGGCGAGGCTTCCAACACCGTCTGGGTGGGCGGCGATACCTCCCGGATATCGGTCCAGGTCATCGGCGTTCTCACCGAGCCCTCGCCCCGCCGCCGGCTCTCGTCCCCGCGCACGGCCGTCGCGTCGTACGCTGACGGGCATGGAGACGCGGGAGCTGCGGTATTTCGTCGCCGTCGCGGAGGAGTTGCACTTCGGGCGGGCCGCGCAGCGGCTCGGCATCGCGCAGCCACCGCTGTCGCGGGCGATCCGGCAGCTCGAACGGCGGCTCGGGGTGACGCTGCTGGAGCGCACCAGCCGCAGCGTCACGCTGACCGAGGCCGGGTCGGTGCTGCTGGTCGAGGGCAGGGCGGCTCTCGACGCGGTCGACGCCGCCGACCGCAGAACCCGCCGCGCCGCCCTCGCCTCGACCGGTCGTCCCGCGCTGGTCCTCGTCACGAAGGCCGGAGCGGCCGGAGAGCTGCTGCCGAAGCTGCTCGACGCGTACGCCGCCGAACCCGGAGCGGTCACCGTCGACGTGCTCCTGTGCGGGGTCGGCGAGCAGGAGCGGCTGCTGCGCGACGGACGGGCGGACGTGGCGCTGCTCCACCTGCCGTTCGATTCGACGACGGGGCTCGACACCGAGGAACTGTGCACGGAGGGGCAGGTCGTGGTCCTGCCGGCCGGGCACCCTCTCGCCCGCCGGGCCCACCTGCGGATGGCCGAGGTCGCCGCGCTGCCCGGCCTGCCGATGCCGCGCTGGCCCTTGTCCGACGGCACCTACCCGGACGGTCCCGGGCCGCAGGTCCGGGACCACGCGCAACTGCTTCAGCTGATCGCGCTCGGCCGGGCGTCGGCGATCCTGCCGGAGTCGTGCCGGGTCCACCTGCGCCGCGACCTCGCCGCCGTGCCGGTGCTCGACGCGCCGGCCGTGACGACGGTGATCGCGTGGCCGCCGCACAGCCGGTCCCTGGCCCTCGCCGGGCTGGTCCGGGCCGCGACCCGCCTGTAGACGAGCCGCGACCTAGAAGAGCCGCGGGACGTCGTCGCCTTCCAGGGGCTCGATGAGCTCGGGGCCGTTGTGCCGGACGTTGTTGACGGCGTCCGCCACCGCGTACGCCTCCAGCCGGTCGGGACCGGCCGGGACGAGCAGGCCGGTGGGGTCGGTCAGCCGCGGGTCGAGCCACTCAGTCCAGCGGTCGCGCTCGACCATCATCGGCATCCGGTCGTGGATGCGGCCCAGCGTGTCGGTCGCCGTGGTGGTGATCACCGTGCAGGTGCACAGCCACTTCAGCGGGTCGTCGTCCGCGCGGGTGGGGTCCTTCCAGAACTCGTACAGGCCGGCCATCGCGAGCACGCCGCCGTCCGCGGGGTGGATGAAGAACGGCTGCTTCTTCCTGCCCTCCAGCGGCATCCACTCGTAGTAGCCGTCCGCCGGGATCAGGCAGCGCCGGGACTTCAGCGCCCTGCGGTAGGACGGCTTCTCCGCCACCGTCTCCACCCTGGCGTTGATCATCCGCGACCCGACCGACGGGTCCTTGGCCCAGCTCGGCACGAGCCCCCACCGGACCACCCGCAGCTGTCTGACGGGCTGCTCGTCGGCCCGGCTCTCGCCGCCGTCGTCCTTCGGCACACGGCACATGACCGCGTAGACGTTCTTGGTGGGCGCGACGTTGTAGTCGGGCCGGAGCTCGCCGCCGGGCAGCTGGTCGGGCACCCCGTCCAGCTCGACCTGGAACTCCTCCAGCAACTCCTGCTTCTTGCGCGCCGACGCGTACCTCCCGCACATGCCACCAAGACTGCCACTCACGCGGGCCGCACGCGCTCTCGCGACGGTACGGACGAACGTGGGCGCACTAAGCTTGCGGGCATGGCCTCTCCGCAGTCCGCGTCCGGCGGCGCCGAGCCGCACGCCACCGATCAGACCGGCGTCGGCCGGAACGCCGCCACACCGCTCTGGCCCGCCCCGGTGGCCGCCGAGCCGGTCCGTGCGACGGTCCGCCTGCCCGGCTCCAAGTCGGTGACCAACCGCGCGTTGCTGCTCGCCGCACTGGCCGACGCCCCCGGCGCCGTACGGCTCGCGCTGCGCAGCCGCGACGCCGACCTGATGGCGGCGGCGCTGCGCTCGCTCGGCGCCGAGATGACGCCGTCCAACGAGAGTGCCGACAGCGTGGACTGGTCGGTCATCCCGCATCCCGTACGCGGCGGGGTGTCCATCGACGTCGGGCTGGCCGGGACCGTCATGCGGTTCGTACCCCCGGTCGCCGCGCTGGCCGACGGGCCGGTCTTCTTCGACGGCGATCCGCACGCGCGCAAGCGGCCGATGGGCCCGATCCTGGGCGCGCTGCGCGCGCTCGGCGCGTCGGTGGACAACGACGCGCTGCCGTTCACGATCCGCGGGCCGATCCCGGGCGGCGAGGTGGTGCTCGACGCCTCGGTCTCCTCGCAGATGGTCTCCGGTCTGCTGCTGGCCGCCGCGCGGTTCGAGAAGGGCGTGACGGTGCGGCACGACGGCCCGCCCGTCCCGTCGATGCCGCACATCGAGATGACCGTGCAGATGCTGCGCCAGGCGGGGGTCGAGGTGGACGCCTCCGAGCGCGACGTGTGGCGGGTGCAGCCCGGCCCGATCCTGGCCGGGGACGTCACGGTCGAGCCCGACCTGTCCAACGCCGCTCCCTTCCTGGCGGCGGCCCTGGTCACCGGGGGCTCCGTCGTCGTGCCGGACTGGCCGGAGGAGACGACGCAGGGCGGCGACGCGCTGCGCGGGCTGCTCGCCGAAATGGGCGCGCGGGTCGAGCGGGTGCCGGAGGGCCTGCGGGTGACCGGAGAAGGCCGGGTGGGCGGCATCGACGCCGACCTGCGCGACGTCAGCGAGCTCACGCCCACGATCGCCGCGCTGGCCGCGCTGGCCGACGCGCCGTCCCGCATCCGGGGCGTGGCGCACATCCGGGGGCACGAGACCGACCGGATCACCGCCCTGGCCACGGAGATCAACCGGCTGGGCGGCGACGCCAGGGAGACCGACGACGGCCTGGAGATCCACCCCCGGCCGCTGACCGGCGGCGTCTTCCACTCGTACGCCGACCACCGCATGGCCACGGCGGGCGCGGTCATCGGCCTGGTCGTGCCGGGCGTCGAGGTCGAGGACATCGCGACGACCGGCAAGACCCTGCCCGAGTTCCCGCGCATGTGGGCCGCGATGCTGGGCAACGGAGGTCGGCACGGGCACGGCGAAGGACAGGGGCACTGAGAAAACGGCAGTACGACGAGGACGACGTCAGGGTCAGGCCGGGCAAGGGCTCGCGGCCCAGGACGCGGATCCGGCCTGCCCACAGTGAGGCCGTCGAGGGCTTCGTGGTGGCCGTCGACCGCGGGCGTTACACCTGTCTGGTGGGCGAGGGCGTCCCCCGCTCCGCGACACCGAGGAGACGGCGGGGCGAGCGTACGCTCGTCGTGGCGATGAAGGCCCGCGAGCTCGGCCGCAAGGGCATCGTCGTGGGCGACCGCGTGGCACTGGTGGGCGACGTCACCGGGCAGCCGGACACGCTGGCGCGCATCGTCCGCGTGGAGGAGCGCACCTCGATGCTGCGGCGCAGCGCCGACGACGTCGACGACATCGAGCGCCCCATCGTCGCCAACGCCGACCAGCTGGTCATCGTCACCGCGCTCGCCGATCCCCCGCCGCGTCCCCGGATGATCGACCGGATGCTCGTCGCGGCCTACGACGCCGACATCGAGCCCCTGCTGTGCCTCACCAAGGCCGACCTGGCCCCCGCCGACGACCTCGTGGCGCTGTACGAACCCCTCGGCGTGCCGTTCGTCGTGGTGCACAGGGGCGGCCCGCTCGACGATCTGGGCGAGGCGCTCGCGGACCGGATCAGCGTGCTCGTCGGCCATTCGGGGGTCGGCAAGTCGACCCTGGTCAACGCGCTGGTGCCGCATGCCCGCCGGGCCGTGTCCCACGTGAACGCCGTCACCGGCCGGGGCAGGCACACCTCCACGTCCGCGGTCGCCCTGGAGTTGCCGGAGGGCGGCTGGATGATCGACACGCCCGGCGTGCGCAGCTTCGGGCTCGCCCACATCTCGGTGGAGACCGTGCTCGCGGCCTTCCCCGACCTGGTGGACGCCACGACCGAATGCCCCAAGGGCTGCACCCACCTCGGCGACGACTGCGCGCTCGACCGGTACGTCGCCGAGGGGCACGCCGATCCCGCGCGCCTGGAGTCCCTGCGGCGGCTGCTCGCCAGCCGCGAAGGCGCGGACGAGGACTAGTGCAATCTAGCCCTGCGCGCCCCGCACCCGGCACGCGCCTTCGAAACGGGGTCGTCGACGCGGTGACAGCGGATCAAAACCCTCGCGGGTGGCATTCTGTTGATTACCACACGGTCTGCCCGTTGTTTACCGGAGTTTGATTCGAACGTCGTTGAACCCACCTGCCGCCGTCCGGTTCTCTGAGGTTGGAGCAGGTCTGGAGCAGTCGGTTCGCTCGTACTCGCTTACGGCCTCGTAAGCCTCACGTGCGGATACTGGCGCGGACTCTCTAGGGGGTTGGTTCCATGAGAATCAAGAAACTCGTATCTGCTGCCGTACTCGCTGTGATCACGACGCAAGGGATCGCCCTTGACGCGGGAGCGACCGGAACAGCAGCCACGCCACGTCCAAAACCACCCCGAGCATGTCACTGGGTAAAGAAATGTAGAATCGTCTGGATTTGCAACAAGCGCGGTCCAGCAGGGCACTGTGTCAGGAAAGTTCAAGTCCGGCGATGCACGGAGAGGTGTGTCTAAGCAGCGCGTCTTCCGCGGCTGACAGGCGCTCACGGTGACCAGGGCGAGGCGCGCGAGCGAGCGAGCGAACACTGTTCTCCTTGTTGCTCGTCCTCGCCCATTTCCCATCGTTTTCCGGCATCCCGGTGGCGCAGGCAGCGTGCAGTCTACACAAGGTCGGCCGCGGGCAGAGGGCGCGCGGGAGACGAGACGGTCTGCCCCTGGGAGAAGCCCGTCCGTGCGGAGGCGGCGACGTTCGACGTGCTGGTGCTCTGGTCGAAGGCGAGCATGACGGCCAGCACCCCGAGCATGCTCCCCATGACCACCCGCTGCGCGCGCAGCCAGGTCGGCCGGTGCGCCAGGAAACCCGCGATGCCACCGGCGGCCAGCACGATCGACAGGTTCACGGTTGTCGCCACCGCGATCTGGCAACCACCGAGAACGATGCCCTGAAGCAGGACGTTTCCCCGGTCGAGGTCGATGAACTGCGGAATCACGGAAATGTACAGAATGGCGATTTTAGGATTGAGCAGGTTCGTCATCAGCCCCATGACGAAAAGCCGGCGCGGCCGGTCGTGCGGCACGTCCTGCACGGTGAACACCGACACCCCGCCGGGCCTGACGGTCTTCCAGGCGAGCCAGAGCAGGTAGGCGGCCCCGACCAGCCGGATGGCCGTCAGGATCTGCGGAAACGTGGCGAACAGCACCGCCAGGCCGAGATTCGTGCCGACCAGGTAAACGATGAATCCGAGGACCACTCCGCCCAGTGAGATGACTCCGGCCCGGCGCCCCTGACTGATGCTCCGCGACACGAGGTACATCATGTTCGGACCCGGAGACAGCACCATTCCGAGCGCCACGGACACGACTCCCACGACCGCGCTCTGCGCGACCAAACCCTGCCCGGCCACACTTTGTCCGACCATTGACGCGCCTTCTTTCTCGTATCGATCAACGAGGACAACGGCATTCGCCCGCGATCCCTCATGCCGGCCCGGAAGGCTTTCTCAGGCTATTCCACGTCCCATCGAGAGCGCAATGTTCAGAATTGCTCTCGGAGCAATTACGTGTTTGGATGCAATCGGTGCGGTATTGCACTGGGCGGGCGAGGTGGAGAGGAGACGGCGGTGGAGAGCTACCGGCAGGTGGCCGACGAGGTGGCCGCGGAGATCGCGGCCGGGCGGCTGCGGCCGGGCGACCGGCTGCCTCCGCAACGGGACTTCGCCCGGCGGCGCGGCATCGCGAACTCCACGGCCGCGCGCGTCTACGCGGAGCTGACCCGCCGCGGCCTCACCGTCGGCGAGGTCGGCCGGGGCACCTTCGTACGGGCGTCCGACCGGCGCCCCGGGCCGGCCCTCACCGAGCCCAGCGACAGCAGGGTCGACCTGGAGCTCAACTACCCCGCCGTCCCCGGGCAGGCCCGCCTGCTGGGGGACGGCATCAGGCAGTTGCTGCGCCCGGACGTCCTGGAGTCGTCCGTACGGCCGGTGGGCGCGGCCGGGACCTCCTTCGCCCGCGACGTCGCCGCGGGCCTGCTCGCACGCGCGGGCTGGCGCCCGGATCCGGCGCGCGTGCTGTTCGCCGGCAACGGGCGTCAGGCGATCGCGGCCGCCATCACCGCACTGGTCCCTCCGGGCGGACGGCTGGGCGTCGAGGAACTCACCTATCCCGTCCTGAAGGCGATCGCCGGCCGCCTCGGGGTCACGCTCGTCCCCCTGACGGTCGACGAGGCCGGGCTGGTCCCCGACGCCGTGGAGAGCACCGCGCGCAAGACCCCGCTGAAGGCGATCTACCTCCAGCCCACGCTGCACAACCCGCTGTCCCTCAGCATGCCGGTCGAGCGCCGGGCCGAGCTCGCGGGCGTACTCGAACGGCTGGGCGTCCACGCGATCGAGGACACCATCTGGTCGTTCCTCCGCGACGACCTGCCGCCGCTCGCCGCGATGGCGCCGGAGCACACGATCCTCGTCGACAGTCTCTCCAAACGGCTCGCGCCGGGCCTGACCGTCGGATTCGCCGTCGTTCCCCGGGCCACCGTCCCGGCCATGACGGCGGCGCTGCACTCCGCGGGCTCGGCGCCGATGCGGTTCGCGCTCGAAACGGCGGTCCAGTGGGCGACCGACGGGATCGTCGCGGCGGTGACCCGCGGCAAGCAGCGGGACGCCGCCGACCGGCAGGAGATCGCGATTCGCCACCTGGGCGAGTTCGCGGTGCGCGGCGACCCGCGCTCCTACTCCTGCTGGTGGGAGCTGCCGCCCCCGTGGCGGGCCGACACGTTCGTGGCCGCCGCCGCGCGGTACGGCATCGCCGTCACCCCGGCGGCGGCCTTCGCCGTCGGCGACCACCGCAGGCCGAACGCCGTCCGTCTCGGTCTCGCCTCGCCCCCGGCCGAGACGCTGGCACGCGCCCTGACCACTCTGGCCGGGATCGCGCGGTCCTCACCCGACGACCTCCTGGCCGAGTGACCGACCGGCCCGCATTTCAGCGGCCCGCCGTGAGCCGCCGTGAATGCTCCTGCAACGAGCGGACCTCCACCTCACCGCCCGTCAGCGCGTCGATCCCCTGGATCGCGGCCGCGAGCGCCTGGACGGTGGTCAGGCATGGCACGCCTCTGGCCACGGCGGCGGTGCGGATCTCGTAGCCGTCCACGCGGCCGTCCGCGCCGTAAGGCGTGTTCACGATCAGGTCGATCCTCCCTTCGTGGATGAGGCGGACGACCGTCGGCTCGCCGTCCGGTCCCGGGCCCTCGCTGTGCTTGCGCACCACGGTGGCCTCGATCCCGTGACGGCGCAGCACCTCGGCCGTGCCGGCGGTGGCCAGCAGCGAGAAGCCGTGGTCGGCCAGGGCCCGGGCCAGGAAGACCACGGTCCGCTTGTCGCGGTTGGCCACCGACAGGAACACCCTCCCCTTGGTCGGCAGCGCGCCGTACGCCGCGGCCTGCGACTTGGCGAAGGCGGTCCCGAAGATCGAGTCGATGCCCATGACCTCGCCGGTGGAGCGCATCTCCGGGCCGAGGAGGGTGTCGGTCCAGCGCCCGGAGGGGTCACGGAACCGGGACCAGGGCAGCACCGCCTCCTTCACGGATATCGGCGCGTCCGGCGGCAGCGTGCCGCCGTCGCCGCGCGGCGGCAGGAGGCCCTCGCTCCGCAGCTGGGCGATGGTCGCCCCGAGGGAGATCCGCGCTGCCGCCTTCGCCAGCGGCACCGCCGTCGCCTTGGAGACGAACGGCACCGTCCGCGACGCACGGGGGTTGGCCTCCAGGACGTACAGGACGTCTCCCGCCAGGGCGAACTGGATGTTGATGAGCCCGCGTACGCCGATGTCGCGGGCGATGGCCTCCGCCGACGCGCGGAGCCTGCCGGTCTCCCCGCCGAGGGTGAGCGGCGGAAGGACGCAGGCCGAGTCGCCGGAATGGATCCCGGCCTCCTCGATGTGCTCCATCACGCCGCCCAGGTAGATTTCCGCGCCGTCGTACAGGGCGTCGACGTCGATCTCGATGGCGTCGTCCAGGAAGCGGTCGACCAGCACGGGCCGCTCCGGGCCGATCTCGGTGGACTCGGCGATGTAGGCGGAAAGCCGCTCCTCGTCGTACACGATCTCCATGCCGCGCCCGCCGAGCACGTACGAGGGACGGACGAGGACCGGGTAGCCGACCTCGTCGGCGACCGCCTTGGCCTCGGTGAAGGAGGTCGCGGTGCCGTGCTCGGTGGCCGTCAGCCCGGTGCGCGCCAGCACCCCGCCGAAGGCGCCGCGGTCCTCGGCGAGGTGGATCGCCTCGGGCGAGGTGCCGACCACGGGGACGCCGTTGTCCTTCAGCGCCTGGGCGAGCCCGAGCGGGGTCTGCCCGCCCAGTTGCACCACGACGCCCGCGACCGGCCCCGCCTGCTGCTCGGCGTGGACGACCTCCAGCACGTCCTCCAGCGTGAGCGGCTCGAAGTAGAGCCGGTCGGAGGTGTCGTAGTCCGTCGACACCGTCTCCGGGTTGCAGTTGACCATCACGGTCTCGTAGCCGGCGTCGTGCAGGGCGAAGGAGGCGTGCACGCAGGAGTAGTCGAACTCGACGCCCTGGCCGATGCGGTTCGGGCCCGAGCCGAGGATGATCACCGCGGGCCTGGTCCGCGGGGCGACCTCGCTCTCGTCGTCGTAGGAGGAGTAGAAGTACGGCGTCCGGGCGGCGAACTCGGCCGCGCACGTGTCGACGGTCTTGTAGACCGGGCGGATGCCGAGCTCATGGCGCATCCGCCGCACGTCGTCCTCGCTCACCGACCTGATGGCCGCGATCTGGGCGTCGGAGATTCCGTGCCGTTTCGCGTGCGCGAGCAGTTCGGGGCCGAGCTCGGCCGCGTCCGCCAGTTCGTCGGCGATCTCCTTGATGAGGAAGAGCTGATCGATGAACCAGGGGTCGATCTTCGTCGCCTCGAACAGCTCCTCCCGTCCGGCGCCGGCGCGGATGGCGCGCATGACGACGGCGATCCGGTCCTCGGCCGGGCGCCGCGCGGCCTCGAGCAGCCGGTCCCTGTCCCCCGGGCCGCCCCCGGCATCGTCGAAGGCGAACGGGGCGTCCCTCTTCTCCAGCGACCGCAGCGCCTTGTTGAGCGCCTGCGGGAAGTTGCGCCCGATCGCCATGGCCTCTCCGACGGACTTCATCGTCGTCGTGAGGGTCCGGTCGGCGTCGGGGAACTTCTCGAACGCGAACCGGGGCGCCTTCACCACCACGTAGTCGAGGGTCGGCTCGAACGACGCCGGGGTCTCCCCGGTGATGTCGTTGGGGATCTCGTCGAGGGTGTAGCCGATCGCCAGCCGGGCCGCGATCTTCGCGATCGGGAAGCCGGTGGCCTTCGACGCCAGCGCCGACGACCGCGACACGCGCGGGTTCATCTCGATCACGATGACCCGGCCGGTCGCGGGATCGACCCCGAACTGGATGTTGCACCCGCCCGTGTCCACGCCGACCTCCCGGATCACCGCGATCCCGATGTCGCGCAGGATCTGGTACTCGCGGTCGGTCAGGGTCATGGCGGGCGCCACGGTGATGGAGTCGCCGGTGTGCACGCTCATCGGGTCGAGGTTCTCGATCGAGCAGACGACCACGACGTTGTCGTTCCTGTCGCGCATCAGCTCGAGCTCGTACTCCTTCCAGCCCATGATCGACTCTTCCAGCAGCACCTCGGAGGTGGGCGAGAGCGTCAGCGCGACCTCGGCGATGCGTCGCAGCTCGGCCTCGTCGTGGGCGAAGCCGGAACCGGCGCCCCCCATCGTGAACGACGGGCGCACCACGACGGGGTAGCCGCCGATCCGTTCCACCCCGGCCAGGACCTCGTCCATGGAGTGGCAGATCACCGAGCGGGCGGACTCGCCGTGACCGATCTTCTCGCGGACCGCCTCGACGACCGCCTTGAACCGCTCCCTGTTCTCGCCCTTGCGGATGGCGTCCGCGTCGGCGCCGATCAGCTCGACGCCGTACGTCTTCAGCACGCCGGTCTCGTGCAGCGCGATGGCGGTGTTGAGCCCGGTCTGGCCGCCCATGGTCGGGAGCAGCGCGTCCGGGCGCTCCCTGGCGATGATCTTCTCGACGAACTCGGGGGTGGCCGGCTCGATGTACGTCGCGTCGGCGATCTCGGGATCGGTCATGATCGTGGCCGGGTTGGGGTTGACCAGGATCACCCGCAGGCCCTCGGCCCGCAGGACGCGGCAGGCCTGGGTGCCGGAGTAGTCGAACTCCGCCGCCTGCCCGATGACGATCGGCCCCGAGCCGATGACCAGCACGGATCGGATGTCGGCGCGCTTGGGCACGCTATCCCTCCATCAATGCGGCGAAGCGGTCGAACAGATGGCCCGCGTCGTGCGGGCCCGCCGCCGCCTCGGGGTGGTACTGCACGCTGAACGCCGGCCGGTCGAGCAGGACGAGCCCCTCCACCACGTCGTCGTTCAGGCACACGTGCGAGACCTCGGCCCGGCCGTACGGCGTGACGGCCGTGCCGTCCAGAGGCGCGTCCACGGCGAAGCCGTGATTGTGCGCGGTGATCTCGACCTTTCCCGTCGCCCGGTCCTGGACGGGCTGGTTGATCCCGCGATGGCCATACTTGAGCTTGTAGGTGCGGAATCCGAGGGCACGGCCCAGCAGCTCGTGCCCGAAACAGATGCCGAAGACGGGCGTTCCCCTGTCCAGCGCGGCGCGCACCACGCTCAGGTCTGCCGTGTCGGGGTCCCCGGGACCGTTGGACAGGAAGACGCCGTCCGGCTCCAGCGCCTCGACCTGCTCGGCGGTCGCGGTCGCCGGCAGCACGTGCACCTCGATGCCGCGCTCGGCCATGCGCCGGGGCGTCATCGACTTCATGCCGAGGTCGAGGGCGGCCACGGTGAAGCGCCTCCGGCCGACCGCGGGAACCACGTACGGCCGGGCGCACGAGACCTCGTTCGCCAGATCGGCGCCGGCCATCCCGGGCGTCGCGCGGACCCGGGCGAGCATCGCGGCGTCGCCCGCGATCGCCGTGCCGGAGAAGATGCCCACCCGCATCGCGCCGCGCTCGCGCAGATGCCGGGTGAGCGCCCTCGTGTCGACGCCGCCGATGCCCACCACGCCCTGTGCCGTCAGGTCCTCCTCCAGACCGCGCCGGGCGCGCCAGCTCGACGCGACCCGCGAGGGGTCGCGCACCACGTATCCGGACACCCAGATCCGCCCCGACTCCTGGTCCTCGTCGTTCATCCCGGTGTTGCCGACGTGGGGCGCCGTCATCACCACGACCTGCCGGTGATAGGAGGGGTCGGTCAGGGTCTCCTGGTAGCCGGTCATGCCCGTCGAGAAGACCGCCTCGCCGAACGTCTCGCCCACGGCCCCGAAGGCGAAACCGCGGAACGTACGGCCGTCCTCCAGCACGAGCACGGCCGGGACACGGGGGCGCGGGGCGGCGCCGGTCGCCGTCATCGCACGCACGCCCCGTGTCGTACGACGCCGGTGCCGACCGGCCGCTGCGGCGCGCATTCGAGGCGGAACTGCGCCGCCGTCCTGACCACGGCCTTCTCGACGTCGCTGCTGCACTCGCCCCGGAAGCGGAACCGTGCCCCCACGTGCTCGTATCCGCCGACCCTGGGGATCAGGTCGCCCACCGGCGGGATCACATGGGCGTACGGCCCCTCGCCCGGCGCGGGCGGCTCGGGGAGTCTCCAGCCCGTCACCCGGCACGGAGCGGCCACCGGCGTCGGCACCAGCAGCCATCCGCCCGTCCGCCAGGCGTCAGGCACGGGCAGGTCGGGACGCCGGCCGAGCTGGATGTCGACGGCGGCGCGCATCAGGTCGATGCCGTGCACCTCACGCCACACGAACGGGATCTCGGCGCCCCCGACCCGGTAACCGGCCTCAAGGAAGGTCAGCCGGGGTACGCGCCCGAGGGCGGATCCGACGAACGCCTCCAGGTGGAAGACCCACGGCTCGTCGCTCAGCGCGCCCGCCACGGCAGCGGTGAACTCCCCCAGCGCCGGCAGGAGATCGGGATCGTCGACCTCGACCGACCCCAGCGCGTCGCCTCTGGTGAAGTCCACGCAGGTGTTGACGTAGCGGGACGCCCGCCAGGGACCCAGCCGGTCGCCCGTCCACAGCCCGTCGATGTGGAAGACGGCGTCGCCGCAGAACTTCTGCACGATCCGCGGCTCGGCGGGCAACCCCCGCAGCAGGGCCAGGTCCGCCTCGGTGTCGAGGCGGACCACACCCCGGCTTGCCGTCCCCTTCCTGGGCTTGACGACGACGGGCCAGCCGTGGACGTCCGCGAACGCCCGTACGGCCGCCTCGTCGGGCGCGTCCGCGAACGCGGGCACCGCGATGCCCGCGGCCGCGATCGCCTCGGCCATCACCAGCTTGTCGCGGAACGGCGCGAGCCGCTCGGTGTCCTGTCCCTCGCAGCCCAGCCGTTCCCTGACGAGGGCCGCGATGTCCAGGTCGCCCTCGTTGAGCGCGACGACCCGGTCCGGCGGGCCGTACCGCGCGGACAGCCCGTCCACCGCGGCCGTCACCGCGGTCACGTCGTCGGTGGCCGGCACGACCCGGACCGCGGCGGCGGTGCCCGGCACGGACACCACCCCCAGGTCCGTGGTCACGTACGTGACCCGGTGCGCGTCGTGATCGATGTACTCGTCGTAGAGCGCGTGCCGGTCACGCCATCGGTGGATGACCAGGATGTGCTCGCTCATGCCACCTCCTCGCCTAGCGGCTCGGAGTCGCATGAGCGAAACGCACTGTGCCCATTGATTCGCTCGCTTCGCTCGCTCATGCCACCTCCTCGCCTAGCGGCTCGGAGTCGCATGAGCGAAACGCACTGTGCCCATTGATTCGCTCGCTTCGCTCGCTCATGTGCGCTCCGTCCGGGAGCGGTCGTGGATCCGCCGTACGGCGTAGGTCGCCGAGACCACGGCCGCACGTGCCGATCCGAGTGCCTCGCGAGCCGACTCCAGGTCCCCGGCCGGCAGGCGGCTGACCACGTCGGCGGCGCAGTCGATCAGGTGCAGTGCCGCCTGGGTGAGCTGCTCGTCCGCGGTGGAGCTCTCCGCGACGAGCTTGCGCGCGCTCCTCAACTGGGTGACGGAGTCCGCCAACTCGGCGGTGCTGGACATGGTCACGGGCTGTTCCCTTTCCTGAGGTCCTCAGCTCGTCCTGAAGCGGATCTTGTCGTTCGCCCGGTCGCACTTGGCCACGGCGTCCGCGGCGTCGGCTCCGGAGGCGATCACGTAACCGGAGACGCAGTCGGCCACGGTCAGCAGCGGCGGCACCACGTCCCCGGGGTGCTTCGCGATCACCGCGGCCACCTCGACGTCCCTGAACTCGTCCAGGTACGGCAGGAAGACCAGCGGGACCTCTCCCTTCGGCACCGTCCTGATCGCGTCCGCCGCGTCGTCGTCGGCCTCGACCGCCGTCACCGTGCCGGGCTCGGGGGTGAAGAACCGGACCGCGGCGCCGCCCAGCGGCTCGGGCGAGGTCTCGGGCAGTGCGTCGATGCCGAGCGGGACGGTCAGGAACATGCGGTTCAGGTCGAACCCGAAAGCCCGGCGGACCAGCTCGGGGGCGCCGCTGCCGGCGAGCCGTGCGTGCGACTCCAGCACCCGGGGGCCCTTCGGGGTCAGCACGAACTCGCTGTGCGAGGGCCCTTCGGTCAGCCCGACCGCGTCGAGCAGCTTGCGGGTCAGGTCGAACAACTCGGCCCGGTGCGGCGCCGCGACGCGGCTGGGCGTGCTCACCTCCCACTCGACGTACCGGTCGTTCATGCGGTACTCGGAGTAGCCGATCGGCAGGTGACGTCCGCCGTAGGAGAAGGAGTCGACGCTGACGACGGGACCGTCCAGATACTCCTCGGCGATGACCGATTCGACGCCGGCGTCCCGCAGTGCGCGCCAGGCCCGCTCGGCGTCGTCCTCCCAGGCGACCGGGTGGATGTGCAGGCTCGCCACGCCGTCGGCCGGCTTGACGACGATGCGGTCGCCGACCTCGGCCCAGAACCGCTTGATGTCGGCGAGGCTCTCGATCTGCCGGTACCGCACCGGGCTCAGGCCGTTGCGGTCGAGCAGCTTCCGGGTGAGCACCTTGTCCTTGAGCGCGCGGGCGGTCGCCTCGGTGACGCCGGGAAGCCCCAGCGCGTCGACCACGAAGCCGGTCGACTCGCCCGCGGGCTCGGTCGTGGTGAGCACCCGGTCGAACGGGCGCTCCTCGTGCAACGGCTTCAGCACGTCGAGAATGGCCTGCCCGTCCGCGATCGGGGCGTGCACGACCCGCTCGCAGTGCCGCAGGACGGACTCCTCGTACGCCCCCTGCTCATGGACCAGGACGACGTCGATGCCCAGTTCCTTGGCGCCCGCCACGGGCGCGGGCCGGCCGCCGATCACTGCTACCCGGTACTTACCCGGCATCTTTCTCTCCTTCGTGTCTTTCGTCGGACGCCGTACGCCCGGCACGTGTCAGGCGGCGTAGCAGCGGCGCAGCCAGCGCGCCGCCGCGGCGGGCTTCGGCTCGAACCTGCGCCTGCGGTGCAGCACCCGGTAGTTGTCGAACACCAGGAACACCCCCGGCTCCAGCACCAGCTCCTCGGCCGGCACGGTGCGGAGGACCTCGCACCAGCGCTCGAGCGCCGCGGCGGCGGCCGGGGTGCGGCCCGTGGTCGTGCCGCGGTCGAAACGCACCCGGTAACGGCCGTCGGCGCCGTGGCTCAGGACGGGGGTGTTCGTGAGCGGCTGCGTCTTGCCGCCCTCGTTGGAGGCCGGCGCCCCGACGTCGAACTCCGGCGCCAGCAGCCGTTCGAGGGTCTCCGCGTCGAGCCGCAGGACCACGTCCTCGATCGCGGCGAGATCGGTCGGCACCCGCTCCTCGTTGCGCAGGGCCATGAACGTCAGGTATTGCGGCATGAAGGGGCGCGGGTCCGAGCCGGGCAGCCCGAACGGCTGATGGGGGTTGTCGGAGTGCCAGAAGAACTCCGAGTCGGCGCCCCAGGAGCTGGTCGTCCCCGAGGCCGCGGGGTTGGGCACCACGTTGCGGATGAGGCGGCCGTCGTTTTCGAAGCTGACCGCGAACGGGATGGCGCGCATCAGCCTGATGAGCCCCAGGTGCAGGGCGTTCAGCGCCGCGAGCTCGTGCTCGTCGCCGAACCCGGTCACGGGGGTGTCGGGCAGGTCCTCCTGGACGGGCAGGTTCGCCAGGACGAGCGCGTGGCTGCCCGAGTGGCTGAACACGTCGAGTCCGTGCAGCACCTCGCCGGGCAGGTAGCGGCGCAGCGCGTGCGCGCCGATGCCGCCGAGGATGGTGTCGTCGACGTCGGAATCGAGCAGACTCGTGGAGACGCGCTCCGCGACCTCCTTGGCGAGGAGATCACGGACGCCGTCCTCAATCTCATAGCGGTCGATGCGACGGAAATGCGTCATCGATTTCCTCCGGTCCGGTGTCGAAGTGGGTCAGGATTTCTCCGACGGGATCCAATAGGTCGCCGCGTCCGGGTTCCTCCGGCGCGACAGGGGGTCGCGTACCAGCCGGGCGAGCAGTCCGGCGGGCGTGACCACGAGGTAGTAGAAGAGGAAGAGCAGGAGCGCACGCATGGGCTTCCGTTCTGCGCCGGGAGGACGCGGGGCCGGGTTCAGTCCAGGGGGATCTCTTCGCGCCAGTCGGACTTCTCCGTCCAGGCGGGCTGCTCGCTCTTGTCCAGCAGGAAGCCGCCGAGCGCGAGCATGTCGATGTTGGTCCGCATGAAGCAGGTGTAGGCGTCGTGCGGCGTTCTCACGATCGGTTCGCCGCGGACGTTGAACGAGGTGTTGACCAGCACCGGGCACCCCGTACGCGCCTTGAACGCGCCGAGCAGATGGTGGTAGCGGGGGTTGCTGTGCTCGTCGACGGTCTGGACGCGGGCCGAGTAGTCGACGTGGGTGACCGCCGGGATGGTGGAACGCCGCACGCGGAGCAGATCGAGGCCCCTGACGCCGGACTCCGGGGCCTCCAGCTGCTGCGCCGCCGCCACCCGGGCGACGAGGAGCATGTACGGACTCTCCTGGCGCAGGTCGAAGTAGTCCTTGGCGTCCTCGGCCAGCACCGCCGGCGCGAAGGGCCGGAACGACTCACGGAACTTGATTTTCAGGTTCATCGCCGACTGCATCGCGGGGTCGCGGGGATCGCCGAGGATGGAGCGGGCGCCGAGCGCGCGGGGGCCGAACTCCATGCGGCCCTGGAACCAGCCGACGATCTTTCCGTCGGCCAGCCCCGCCGCCACCTGCTTCACCAGCTCCTCGTCGTCCAGGCGCCGGTGCGGGATGCCGTTGGCCGCCAGGTACGCCGCGATCTCGTCGTCGTCGTACGCGGGGCCGAGCAGCGACCCGGACATCGCGTCCCGCCCGGTGCCGAGATGATCACGGGAGGCGCCGCGCTCCATCGCGACGGCCTGCGCGGCCCCCAGCGCGCCGCCGGCGTCGCCCGCCGCGGGCTGGATCCAGATCTCGTCGAAGATCCCCGCGTCGGTGATCTTCCCGTTCGCCACGCAGTTGAGCGCCACGCCGCCGGCCAGGCAGAGCTTCGACTCCCCGGTGCGCTCGCGCGCCGTACGGGCCAGCTTGAGCATCACCTCCTCGGTGACCTCCTGCACGGAGGCCGCGAGGTCGAACTCGCGCTCGGTGAGCTGCCCCTCGGGCATGCGCCTGGGCCCTCCGAAAAGCCTCTCGAAGCCCTTCCCGGTCATCGTCTGACCACGCAGGTACTCGAAGAAGCGCATGTCCAGGCGGAAGGTGCCGTCGGGTTTGACGTCGATGAGCGTGTCACGGATGAGATCGGCGTAACGCGGCCTCCCGTACGGCGCGAGGCCCATCAGCTTGTACTCGCCCGAGTCCACCTTGAACCCGCAGAAGTAGGTGAAGGCGGAGTACAGCATGCCGAGCGAGTGGGGGAACCGCAGTTCGGCCACCGCTTCCAGCGTGGTCCCGCGACCGTGCCACAGGGTGGTGGTCGCCCACTCCCCCACTCCGTCGACGCACAGGACGGCGGCGCTCTCGTAAGGGCTCGGGAAGAAGGCCGAGGCCGCGTGCGACTCGTGGTGGCGCCGCACCGACACCCGCGGAACCCGTCCCCGGCCCAGGGCCTGGAGCTCCCTGCGTACGGTCTGGTCGGTGTGCCGCTTCCCGTCCGCCGACAGCCACGAGGGCAGGGCGGCGTGGAAGAACGGGAAGGCCGTCGGGGCCGCGCCCGCGAAGGTGGCCATGACCCTGCGGAACTTGAGCCGGGGGTCCTCGTAGTACGCGACCGCGGAGATGTCGTCGAAGCTCACGCCCGCCTCGTCCAGGCAGTACGTCACTGCCTGCGAAGGGAACGAGGAGTCGTGCCGCTTCCTGCTGAAACGCTCCTCCTGCGCCGCTGCGACGGGCACGCCGTCCGCGACGAGGGCGGCGGCGCTGTCGTGGTAGAAGGCGGAGATGCCGAGAACGAGGTCAGACAAGGCTGTGCTCCTCTGGGTGCTGGAGGTCGCCCCGGGCTGGAGATCGTCGCGGCCGACGCCGCGCCCGGGGCGGGCGCGTGCGACGTCCGGCGCGCCGGAGAACGTCGAGCACCGCTCAACTGCGCGTGGGAAAAGGGATCAACGACGTTTGGAGAACAGGGAGAGGGGATCGATCCGGCCACCACGTATGGCACGGCGCGCGGCTCTGCGGGCGCCCGCACCGCCGGGCGGATTGAGCGACCTGTAGCCCACCCGGACCCGCTCCCACGCGTCGGCCCGCGATCCGGCGCCGGAGGAGTCGGGAAGGCCCGCGAGATACGTGTCGACCGCGTCGGCGGCCCAGGCGGAGTGACCCGTGGCGACGTTGTCGATGGTGTTGTGGATGTCGACGAACCGCGTGTTGAAGCCGTACTTCTGCAGGGCCAGCCGGGCTCTGCGGTAGCTGCCGCCCACCCCCGACAACTCCATGGCCAGGTTCAGCCCCAGCACCTCCGGCTGGAACGTACGGGGGAAGCGGCCGATGCAGAGCCAGTAGACGGGCAGTTCGAAGGAGGCGTCCCTGAAACCCGGCCAGCGCGCGAACTCCGGCGACGCGGTGGGCGGCAGGTCGATGTCCATCTCCTTGAGCACTTCACGGTAGATGAGCGGGTGGTTGAGCTTGGCGATGCCGTTGCCCAGCTCGTCCCAGTACGTCTGGAAGAGGGCGTGACCGATGTCCGACGACGCCAGCTCGTGGTCGGTGAACCCCTGGAGCCAGCTGCCGTCGATCAGCGTCAGCGGCGCCGTCTGCAGCGTGTCGTCGATGACGGCGTCCCGTGAGGGCAGCGGGACGTCGGCGTTCTCCTCGAACTCGGCCCCGTGGCGGTCGTGCTGGACCTGGAGCCAGGGCCGCAGCCCTTCGCGTCCCCAACTGCGCGGAAGCGGGATCGGCTCGTGGTCCATCCCGTACCGGGACCTCGCCAGCCAGCCGGTCACGTAGTCCAGGCTCCATCGACGCAACGCCGGGGTGTCGGTGCGGACCATCAGGAGGTGGTAGGCCTCCCGCAGATCGGCCGGCGCCCTGCCCTCGGTCCGGGGACCGGCGCTGAGCGCCCGTGCCACCGCCACCGGCGGCCGCGGTGCCGGGACGGCGCGGGCGGCGGCCGTCTCCTGCTCCGCGCTTCCGGGAGAGCGCGGCGGGAGCGAGTCGATCCAGCGGCCGATGATCGTGAGGTCGTCCGGCGAGAACACCCGGAACATCGGACCGCGCTCGCTGACCAGCCCCTTGACGAGCGCGCTGGCCGCGGAACGCCCCGGCTTGACCAGCCTGCTGCGCGCCAGCGCCCCCAGCAGGCCCGAGGGATCCGTGCGGGACTCCTTCAGCCAGTCCGCCAGCGGCCTGCCCTCCAGCTGGAACTGGTGGTGATAGACCGAGCCCTCTCTCGCGCGCAGCCTCATCAGCTCGGCCATGTCGTACGCCGGGTCGAAGGCCGCCGTCAGCTCGGCGTACAGGGCGTCCGTCTGTTCGCGCAGGGCGGCGAGAGCCCAGGAGAAACCGAGGCCGACGGCCGCCTCGGCCCGCGGCCCCTCCCGCGCGATCAGCTCCTCAACCACCGTGCGGCACTCCTCGGCGGGAGAGGGATCCTCGTCCCGCCGGGCCGCCGAGGGATCGATGACGGCCCAGTCCGCGATCGCCGGCAGCGCCTGCCTGACCAGGGTGAGCGGCGGCGGCAGCCCCACGGTTCTCAGGCACAGGTCGGCGCCGAGCAGTTCGCCCCGGAAGTCGTCGGGACGCCTGCTCATCACCAGCAGCAGGCCCGGCAGGGTGTAGGCGCCGTCGGGGATGCGGGGGTCGCCGGTGAGACGCGCGAGCGGTACGGCGTTCTCGGACAGGCGCAGCCTCCGGAGCAGGTGCAGATAGGCGTCGCCCCGGGAGGCGCCCGGGTGCCCGACCCCCGTGTCGGAGGCGTACAGCGCGAGGATGCGCAACACGAGCGCGTCGTCGGCGTTGCCCGGAGCGCTCAGCCACTGCAGCCACGCCCCGGACGCCAGGGACAGCGGCGCGCATCCGAGCACGGCCCTGCGGACCAGGACGCGGCGGTCGTCGTCGTCCGCCCGGTCGCCCAGGTCCCGGAACCTCCCACCCTCGGCGGCCGCCCAGTCGCCGGCCTGCCGTACGAGCTCGGCCGGCGGCGCCGGACGGCCTGAGACCCGGCGGTGCAGCTCCGCGCGGACCTCTTCGACGAGTTCGCCCCCGGGAACGCGGGCCTCAGGATTGGCCGCGTAGGCGTACAGCCACCGGGCGGCCGAGCCGTCGTCCAAAGGTGCCGAGGTCGCCGGTGCGGCGCCGGCCGCGGTGCCAGTCGCGGTGCCAGTCGCGGTGTTGGTCGTCGCGTTGGCCGCCATCGTCTCCCTCGCCTTCGGAACCAGATCTGGATCGCATCGGAACGTTCCTTTCCGGTCCTCAGAACATGGGATAGATGGACGCGTCGTTCTTCCGCTTCGCGCGCTTCTTCCGCCCGAACACCCTGTTCACGATCTTGCGCAGGAAAGACATGCCGAATGACTCCTCGAAGGAAACGGAACCGCCGGTCGGATTGATCGGACGGAAGGTCAGGAGAGCCCGAGGGTCTCGGCCAGGAGGCCGGCGACCACGTCGTAGCCCTTGTCGGTGTAGTGCGCCCGGTCCACGAAGATCCAGTCGTTCCCGGTCATCGTGGCGGCGGCCACCGGGTTGAGGTCGTGGAACCGCACGTCCCTCTTCTCGCATCCGGCCTGGAGCGCCTCGGCGAAGCGCCGGGCCACGTCCGGCGTGGAGATGTCCCCGTAGAGCTCCTCCCACGTGCCGAGCTTGGAGATGCGGTCGATCTCCTCGAACAGGAGCTTCTCCTCGGGCGAGCAGGACTTGCCCATCCACAGGAACATGGGCTGCAGGACGTAGGAGATCCGGGTGTTCGGCCCGGCCAGGCGACGCCAGGTCTCGAGGTGGCGCAGCGTGAGCTCGGCCGCGGAGTCGATGACCTGCCCGATGTCGCGCCGCACGTCGTCGAAGGTGGCGACGCGGCTGGTCCGCGCCCGGTCGGATCGCCTGCCGAAGACCTTCGAGGTCTTCCGGTTGCGTTCCCGCAGCTCGTCCATCGCCGTGAAGTACTCTCCGCAGAACCAGAAGGCTCCGTGGTCGCCCTGCTGCCATTCGGGCAGCCTGCCGACGGTCAGGTTGTTGAGCCCGCTGAAGATGACGATCTCGTCGATCTCCGGCAGCAGATGGCGGTAGAGCGTGAAGAGCAGCAGTTCCTGGGTCGAGTTGTAGCACCGGCCGGCGAAGTTGAGCCAGGGCCCGGACGGCGCGTAACGCCTCCACAGCAGGGACGCCAGGGTGTGCTCGTCGCCGGTCGCGCCGATCCCGAGCGCGGTGGAGCCGCCGGTGATCAGCCGGACCGGGCCCGGCGGCACGTGTCCCGCGACCGACGCCCGTTCGCCGTCCGGCCCGACCGACAGGCGGAACCCGGAGCGGTCGCTGTTGACCGTCGGCGACCGGAAGCCCTGCTGGTGGAAGTACATCAGATACGGCTGGTAGTTCATGTCTCCGTGATCGAAGAATCTGTCGTACTCCTGCATCTGCGGGGTCAGCGCTTCGCGGTGCAGTTTCACGGATCTCCTCGGTTCCTAGCGTGTCGTGACTGACTCAGGGCCGCTCGAACAGCGAGCCGCGGTGGACCTTGTGCTGGGCGGCCTGCGCCAGCGGACGGACGACGAGCCGGTCGACGTTGACGTGCGGCGGAAGCCCGACGACCAGGGCGACGCATTCGGCCACGTCCTCGGCGGTCAGCGGGCGGTCGACGCCGGCGTACACCGCGGCCGCCTTCTCCACGTCGCCGCGCACGCGGTTGAGCGCGAACTCGCCGGTCCGCACCATCCCGGGCGCCACCTCGATCACGCGGACCGGCTCGCCGTTCAGTTCCAGGCGCAGGGTCTCCACGAGCGCGTGTTCGGCGTGTTTGGCCGCGCTGTATCCGCCGCCGCCCTCGTAGTTGACGAACGCGGCGGTGGAGGTGATGGTCACGATCGTCCCGCCGCCGGCACGCAGCAGCGGCAGCAGCGCCTGCGTCACGTGCAACGTCCCCATGACGTTGACCTCGTACATGTGCCGCCAGTCGTCCAGGGACGCCGCGGCCACGTGGTCCGCGCCGAACGCGCCGCCCGCGTTGTTCACGAGTACGTCGCAGCCGGGCAATCCGGCCGCGAAACGCCGGACCGCGTCGTCGTCGGTGACGTCCAGCGCGTGCACCCGGGCGCCGGTCTCCTCCTGGAGGACCCGCAACCGGTCCGCGCGCCTGGCCACTCCCACGACGTCGAATCCGTCCTTCACCAGGCGGCGGACGGTCGCCGCGCCTATGCCACTGCTCGCGCCGGTCACCACAGCCGTGCCTGACACAGGCGACACCCCCTGAACACATGTGCTCCAACGACGAATCGACGAACCCTGCTTGCGAAGGGCTGGGCGGGCGTTCCCGCCGCCCGGAATCGGAACATGGGCATGATTCGCGCGCAGCGAACGACCGGCACACCGTTGACAGGATGTGCCGCGCCGACGGCAGGCGAAATCGCCCTGCAATGACATGCCCTATCACGGGCCACACGCCACGCCATGAGCCGGCGAAAGAGCGCCGGCCATTTTTCATCGAACGATCGGGCTGCGAATCGTTTTTCAGCCGTTCACTGCCCGACGCGGACCCGGGCCTATTTTCTCACTCGTTCCCGAGTGCTCTCACGAAGTATGCTAAGTCGTGTAAACAAATCAGTCAAACCTTGTTTCGCGCACCCACCACCACCTCACCCATCACATTATTCGTCGAATTCTCCGTCGAACACGACAGCACGTTCGGACGCCCACGGGAAGACGCGTGAGTGCCGCGGAATTCGCCGCTCGGCTACGGCGGATACGGTTACCGGGTGGGATCGACGCCCTCGCGATCCGCCTTCCGGCGATCACCTCGGCAACGACCGTACGCTGCTTTCAAATTTTCCCGAAGGTCGTCCCGCATCGATGAGGGACGACCCCTTCCGGCGCTTGGCGATCACCTCGCACGTCAGGCGCCCTTTGTATTAGACAGATCGCCTCACACGCAGTCAATACACCAGTCAATTTCGGTTCCATCCCGTGGGTGTATCGGAAGTGGAAAACTCGATCGCCCGGCCGCCGATGCACTTACGGGGGATCTGCCGACGAGTCCGAATATGATGCGCGAAGCTCGGGGCTTCGGTGACGATGCCCAGCCGGCCGGAAAAGGTCAGGTGCGACTCATCCGGCCGGGCGACGATGTCGAGCACCCTCGCCCGGGCGCCACCTCCGCGCGCATCGGAATCCGCACACGCCGATGTGGAGTTCTAGTCTTCTAGAACTCTCACAGAGGGATGCCGCGCGGTCAACCCCCGCGCCCCGCTTTTCCCGCTTCCCGGCGGACTGTCACGTCTCGCAAGCTGTCACATCTCGCGGGCTGTCACATCTCGAGGTGCAGCAGCACGGCAGGGTCCGGGGCCGCACCCGGGGTCTGCCGCCGTGCGGTGTAGACGATGTGGGAGGCCCACATCACCGCCCGGTCCACCAGCACCGGCTTGTCCTCGACGTCGAAGGTGACACGGTCGCTCATCAGGGCGGCGCCACCCGCGGACTGTCCCAGCAACTCAGCCTGTTCCTGCGTCAGCACGATCGGCTTGATGGACTCCTTCGCCGACCCGAGCACCAGTCCGCATCGGTCCTCGATGAGCCGATAGAGGGGCCTGCGCTCGAATTCCTCGTCCGCCAGCCGGCGGGCCAGCTCCGCGGGCAGGTAGGAGCGCTGCAGGATTACCGGGCGACCGGCTATCACCCGCAGGCGCTCGACGAGCACGATGTCGGCGCGCGGAGAGAGGCCGAGGTCCACCTGGACGGAGGCGGGAGCCTCCACGTGGTGCACGCCGAGGAGCCTCGTCTTGAGGTCGACGCCCCGCAGGGCGAGGTCCTCGGCCAGGCTGCGCAGGCTGTTCATCTCGTGAGGGATCACGTTCTCCGCGACGAACGTGCCGAGGCCGTGCCGCTGCTCGACACGGCCCTCGGAACTGAGCCGCTGCAGTGCCTGCCGTACCGTCATCAGGCTGACCCCGTAGTGCTGGCTGAGCTCGCGCTGCGACGGGAGAGGCTGCCCGGGCGCGAGCTCGCCGCGGTTCATCTGCGCGAGCAGGTCCCGGTAGATCGCCTGATATTTGGGCTCGCCTCCCTGCGTCCCCTGCAGAGGAGGGCGGGCGTTGTGCGGAGGGAACGACGGCATTCCGCTTCTCCCTGTTGATCGTTACCCGCGTCGGTCACGCTTCGTCTATGTGGTCTCCACTGTTCGTGCACCCGGCGGTGCGCGGACCGCTCCTCGCGCAGCCGGCATGGCCGGCCCACGAGGGGTGCATCAGCCTATCCGATCAGTTACACGACTATGGCTCGTTCGGGGAGCAACGTCCCGAAACCCGGCATCACCCCGTACGCGGGGCCCGCTGACCGCCCCACGGCGCGGTCAGCGGTTGGGCCGCAGGGTCCAGGAGACCGTCATCTCGGAGACGATCACTCCTTCGGCGTCGCGGATCTCGACGCCGACCTCGAACTCGGGCCGCTCCCCCGCGTCCAGCCGGGCGACGACCGTCTCCCGCTCGGCACGCACCGCGGCGGCGGCCGTGACCTCGCCCTTCGCGAGCTTGAGATAGCGGATCCCCGCCTCGACGGCCAGCGGCACGGCCCGGGACAACTGGTCGCCGAAGGCCGACAGCATGGCCGCGCCCGAGGCGGTCTCGGCCAGGGTAAACAGGGCACCGGCGTGCGGGCCGCCCACGTGGTTGTGCAGATCCGCCCGGTCGGCCAGGCGGGCGACCGCCGTGCCGGGGCCGATCGAGTCGAACGTGATGCCGAGCAGTCGCGCGAACGGGACGCTGTCGAGCATGAAGGCGCCGATGTCCATGGCCGGGATGTTACCGGCTGGTATGGTCCGGGGCGATCCATCCTCTGATGTGAGCAGGTCGCGGCACGATACGTTGGGCCTGTGACGGAGTACCGCGACGACCTGCACCTCGCGCATCTGCTGGCGGACGCCGCCGACGACATCACGATGCGCCGTTTCAAGGCCGTGGACCTCAAGGTCGACACCAAGCCCGACCTCACCCCGGTCAGCGATGCCGACCGGGCCGTGGAGGAGGCGATCCGCGGCACGCTGCGCCGCGCCCGCCCCCGCGACGCCGTCGTGGGCGAGGAGTTCGGGATGACCGGCTACGGCATGCGCTCCTGGATCGTCGACCCGATCGACGGCACGAAGAACTACGTCCGCGGAGTCCCCGTGTGGGCCACGCTGATCGCGCTGATGGAGCACGGCAAGGTCGTCGTCGGCGTGGTCTCGGCCCCGGCGCTCGGCCGCCGCTGGTGGGCCGCCAAGGAGAGCGGCGCGTGGACCGGGCGCAGCATGAGCAAGGCCACGCGCTGCGAGGTCTCCTCGGTCGGCCGCCTCGACGACGCCTCCTTCTCCTTCTCCGACCTGGAGGAATGGGAGAAGGCCGGGCGGCTCGACCCGTTCCTCGACCTCACCCGGGAGTGCTGGCGCACCCGCGGCTACGGCGACTTCTGGTCGCACATGTTGGTCGCCGAGGGATCGGCCGACATCTCCGCCGAGCCCGAACTGTCCCCCTGGGACATGGCCGCGCTGACGATCATCGTGGAGGAGGCCGGCGGTTCCTGCACGGCGCTCGACGGCACCCCGCCGCTCGACGGCGGCAACCTGGTGTGCACCAACGGCCTGCTCCACGACGAGGTCCTCAAGCGCCTGTCCCCCCGCTGAGCCCTACAACGCCAGCACGTCTGCGGCGGCCGTGCGGAGGCTGCCGCGGTACGCCTCGCCGAACAGGCAGACGTGCACGGCCAGCGGATGGAGCTGGTGCAGAGGCACGCGCTCACGCCAGCCGTCCGCGAGGGGCGCCGCCTCGCGGTAGGCGGCGAGGATCGTGTTGAGGTGCGGCGCCCCGAACAGCGCCAGCATCGCGAGATCGGTCTCCCTGTGGCCGCCGTGGGCGGCCGGGTCGACCAGCACGACCCCGTCCGCCGACCACAACAGGTTCCCACTCCACAGGTCGCCGTGGATCCGGCTCGGCGGCTCGGCCGGCCCGGCGATCTCCGCCACCCGTTCGCACGCATCCTCGACCAGCTCCGCATCGGCGGCCGACAGCGCGCCGCGGTCACGCGCGAGCCGTACGAACGGGAGCACCCGGCGGGACACGTAGAACGACGGCCAGTCCGGCGCGGGCTCGTTGCCCATCGGAAGCTCGGCGATGTAACCGGGCCACGGGGCGCCGAAACCCGGGGCCCCGGCGGCGTGCAGCGCCGCGAGCGCCCGGCCGAACCGCTCGGCGGCATCGGCCGTCGCGGGGACGGTGTCGATCCACTCCAGCACCAGCGTGCCGCCGTCCGCGGCGACCACCTCGGGGACGGTCACCGCTCCCGGCTCGGCCAGCCAGCGCAGCCCCGCCGCCTCACTCTCCAACACGGCCGACGCGGCCCCGCACTTTTTGACGAAGACCCTGCGGCCGTCGCCGAGCACGCCCTCATGCAGCGTCCAGGCGTGTCCGCCGCCGAGGTCCCTAGTGATCCTCAAGGTACTTCGCCACCCCCTCGCAGGCGGCCTCGACCATGCGCAGCACCTCGACGAACCCCTCGCGTCCTCCGTAGTAGGGATCGGGCACCTCGGCGCCCTCGGGTGCCGCCGGGTCGAACGACCGCAGCAGCCGCACGTCGGCGTCCGGCGGCGCGATGGCGCGTACGGCGCGCAGGTTGTCGCGGTCCATCACGAGGATGAGGTCGCGCTCGGCGAACCACGCCCGGTCGAACTGGCGCGCCCGGTGGGACGAGCCGTCGTAGCCGTGGTCGGCCAGGGTGGCCAGGGCCCGCTCGTCCATCGGCTCCCCCGCGTGCCAGCCTCCGGTGCCGGCGCTGTCCACCTCGGCGTCGAGCCCGCGTTCGGCCAGCGTACGGCGCAGCACGACCTCGGCCATCGGCGAGCGGCAGATGTTGCCCATGCAGACCAGACATACACGCTTCATGAACTCAATCCTCTCCCATAACGCCCGTGACCTGGCCGTTATCTCTTCTGGGGTCGCACAAGAGCGACTGGGGGCGTTCATTACCCGTTCACCTTTACCAGGGCTTTGCGTCACCTTGGCTCCTTACCGTCCCTGCTGTTGAGAAGACATGGGGAGGAACAACCGTGAAGTATGCAGGCCGGCTCGCCGCCGCCACCATCGCCGGCGTGCTCTCGCTCGCCGCATGCGGGACCGATGACAATACGAGCACCGCGGGGGGCACCTCCAGCGCCGCCGCTCCCGTGCAGGGCGACGACACCGTGAAGGGCACCATCAACGCCGCCGGCTCCTCGGCCCAGGCGAACGCCATCGCGGAGTGGAAGAAGAACTTCCAGTCGTCGAACCCCGGCGTCAGCATCAACTACAACCCGAGCGGCTCCGGCGCCGGCGTGCAGGCGTTCATCCAGGGCACGGTGGCCTTCGCCGGCTCCGACTCGGCGCTGAACGACGAGAAGGGCGAGCCCGCCCAGGCCGACGCCCGTTGCAAGACCGGCAAGGCGATCAACCTGCCGATGGTGACCGGCCCGGTGGCCGTCGTCTACAACCTGCCTGGCGTGGACGGCCTCCAGCTGTCGCCGAAGACCATCGCCGGCATCTTCAACAGCAAGATCACCAAGTGGGACGACCCGGCCATCAAGGCGGACAACCCCGACGCGAAGCTTCCCTCGACCGCCATCCAGGCGTTCCACCGCTCGGACGAGTCGGGCACCAGCGACAACTTCACCAAGTTCCTGAAGGCCACAGCGGACGCCGACTGGCCGTACGAGCCGGCCAAGGCGTGGCCCGCCGAGGCCCAGGGCCAGGGCGCCAAGGGCTCGGACGGCATCGCCTCCAGCGTCAAGAGCACCGAGGGCGCGGTCAGCTACGTGGAGCTCTCCTTCGCCGAGAACTCCCAGCTGCAGAAGGCCAAGGTCGCCAACGGCGCGGGCGAGTACGTCGAGCTCACGCCGGAGAGCGCGGGCAAGACCGTCGAGGCCGCGGAGATCGCGGGCACCGGCAACGACCTCAAGCTGAAGATCGACTACGCCACCAAGGCCGCGGGCGCCTACCCGATCGTGCTCGTGACGTACGAGATCACCTGTGAGAAGGGCCTGACGGCCGAGGACGCGAAGCTGGTCAAGTCGTTCCTGGGCTACACCTCGAGCGACGAGGGCCAGCAGGCGCTGACCAGCCTCGGCTACGCCCCGCTGCCGTCGAGCCTGCTCACGAAGGTCCGCGGCGCGGTCGAGGCGATCGCCTAACCAGATGGCGACGTCAACCAGAACCAGGGAGAGCGGGCCGGCCATGCGCCGGTCCGCCTTCCGGCGCAGCCGCGGCGACGGCCCGTTCCGCTTCGCCTCGACCGGGGCCGGGGTCGTCCTTCTGGCGATCATGGCCGCCATCGGGGTGTTCCTGGTCGTCAAGGCCGTCCCCGCCCTCCAGGCGAACACCTCCCACTTCGCCACCGAGCCGACCTGGCAGCCGAACGCCACCGAGCCCGTCTTCGGCATCGGGGCGCTCGCCTTCGGCACCGTGCTGAGCTCGCTGCTCGCGCTGGTCATCGCCACCCCGGTGGCGGTCGGGGTCGCGCTGTTCATCTCGCACTACGCGCCCCGGCGGCTCGCCTCCGTCCTGGGCTATGTGGTGGACCTCCTCGCGGCGGTCCCCAGCGTGGTGTACGGCCTGTGGGGCGTCACCTTCCTCGTGCCGTTCATGCTCGGCCCGTCGAAGTTCCTCAACGACTACCTCGGCTGGATCCCGCTGTTCGGCGGGGACACCGTGGTCGGCAAGAGCATGCTCACCGCGTCGCTCGTGCTCGCGATCATGATCCTGCCGATCATCGCCGCGATCTCCCGCGAAGTCTTCCTGCAGGCCCCCAAGATGCAGGAAGAGGCCGCGCTCGCACTCGGCGCGACGCGCTGGGAGATGATCAGGATGTCGGTCCTGCCGTTCGGCCGGCCCGGCGTCATCAGCGCCGCCATGCTCGGCCTCGGCCGCGCGATGGGCGAGACGATCGCGGTCGCGCTGATCTTCCCGGCGACGTTCACGATCTCGTTCCGGATCCTCGGCCCGTACGGCAACAGCATCGCCGCCAACATCGCCAACGGCTTCGGCGAGGCGACCGAGGTGGGCCGCGGCGCGCTGATCGCCTCGGGTCTCGTCCTGTTCCTCATCACCCTGCTGGTGAACATGGCCGCCCGTTTCGTCATCGCCCGCCGCAAGGAGTACGCGAGGGCCGCAGCGTGACCGCACAGACCGAAATCCGGATACGGACCGGAATCCAGCCCATCTCCGCGGCCCGGCGGGCCAAGGACCGCATCGTCCAGGTGCTCGTCTACCTGGCGTTCGCGCTCGCGGTCATCCCGCTGCTGTCGGTGCTGTGGCTCGTCGTCAAGAACGGCATCGGCCGTTTCGACATGGAGTTCCTCACCCACTCGATGCGCAACATCGGGGCGCGTGACGCCGGCGGCGGCGCCTACCACGCCATCATCGGCACGCTCGAACAGGTCCTGCTCGCGTCGCTCATCGCGGTCCCGATCGGCCTGCTCACCGCCGTCTACCTCGTCGAGTACGGCGAGGGCGGGCGGCTGTCGCGCACGATCAGCTTCTTCGTGGACGTCATGACCGGCGTCCCTTCCGTCGTTTCCGGACTGTTCGTCCTGGCCTTCTGGATCCTCGTGCTCGGCATGCCGTTCTCCGGCTTCGCCGGCGCGCTCGCCCTGTCGATCCTGATGATGCCGGTCGTGGTCAGGTCCGCCGAGGAGATGCTCCGCCTGGTCCCCCGCGAGCTGCGCGAGGCGTCGTACGCACTGGGTGTGCCCAAGTGGCGCACGATCGTCAAGGTCGTGCTGCCCACGGCGTTCACCGGCATCGTGACCGGCGTCATGCTGGCCGTCGCCCGCGTCGCCGGCGAGACCGCGCCGCTGCTGCTGACCGTCTTCATCACCGACTCCATCAACAACGACCCGTTCAACGGGCCCCAGATGGGGCTTCCGTTGTACGTCTTCGATCAGGCCGGCCGTCCCACGGACACCGCGATCGACCGGGCCTGGACGGGCGCGCTCACGCTGATCCTGATCGTCATGCTGCTCAACCTGGTCGCACGCCTCATCACCTGGTGGCGTTCGCCCGCGAGGAGGAGGTAAGAAATGGCCAAGCAGATCGAAGTCGCGGGACTCGACGCCTACTACGGCTCGCACAAGGCGATCGAGGGCATCTCGATGACGATCGAGCCGCGGTCGGTCACGGCCTTCATCGGCCCCTCGGGCTGCGGGAAGTCCACGTTCCTGCGGACCCTCAACCGGATGCACGAGGTCATTCCCGGCGCCCGGGTCGAGGGCAAGGTCCGCCTCGAGGAGCAGGACCTGTACGGCGCGGACGTCGACCCGGTGTCGGTCCGCCGGACCATCGGCATGGTGTTCCAGCGGCCGAACCCCTTCCCCACGATGTCCATCTTCGACAACGTCGCGGCGGGTCTGAGGCTCAACGGCCGCCACTCGCGCTCCCAGCTGGAGGGCATCGTCGAGGAGTCGCTCAAGGGCGCCAACCTCTGGAACGAGGTCAAGGACCGGCTGAACAAGCCGGGCGCGGGCCTGTCCGGCGGCCAGCAGCAGCGCCTGTGCATCGCCCGCGCGATCGCCGTACGCCCGCAGGTGCTGCTGATGGACGAGCCGTGCTCGGCCCTCGACCCCATCTCGACGCTGGCGATCGAGGACCTGATCTCCCAGCTCAAGCAGGACTACACGATCGTGATCGTGACCCACAACATGCAGCAGGCCGCCCGGGTCAGCGACAAGACCGCGTTCTTCAACCTGGCCGCGCAGGGGCAGCCCGGCAAGCTGGTCGAGATGGACGAGACCTCGAAGATCTTCACGAATCCGGCCGAGAAGGCGACCGAGGACTACATCACGGGCCGCTTCGGCTGACGACCGCCTTTTCGGCCGACCACCGCATCCGGCTGACAGCATTGGAGGGACCCGGGTGACGGCACCCGCAGTGGAGGGGGACACGCGGACGGCGCCCATGCTCCTGGTGGCCGATCCGGACGCGGGACTCGTGCGGCAGCTCTCGGCCGCCATGCAGGCCGAGGGCGTCGACGTGACCGGCGTTTCTGACGGCGCCCAGGCGCTGCTGCAGGCCGGGGCGCTCCGGCCCGACGCGGTGCTGATCTGCGCCTCCCTCCCCATCGTCGGCCCCGTCGACTTCGTCCGCGCCGTACGGCTCATGCGGTCCGTGCCCGTCCTGCTCGGCGTCGACCTCGGGGGCGATGCCGGGCAGGCGTTTCAGGCCTTGGAGGCGGGCGCGACGGCCTGCGTGGCCAGGCCGTACCGCGTGCCCGAGCTGCTCCCCCTCGTCCAGGCCGCCTTCCGGCGCCAGGACGGCCAGCGGAGCGTGCTGACGATCGGCGACGTGGAACTCGATGTGACGGCGTACCAGGTGAAGGTCGGCGGGCGCGTCGTGCACCTGCCATTGCGCGAGTTCGAGCTGCTGCACTACCTGATGCGCAACGCCGACAGAACGGTCACCCGCGAACAGATCATGCGCAACGTCTGGCACTCCACCGACGGCATGTCGACCAACACCATCGCCGTCCACGTGAAGCGCCTGCGCGCCCGGCTGGGCGACGTGGAGGACGCGATGATCCAGACCGTGCGGGGAGTCGGCTACCGGCTGGTCAGCGGGTGAGACCGTCCTCGTTCCGGGAGAAGACCCGAGCGAGGTGGGCCAGGCCGGCATCCGCGTAGGACCGGGCGTTCGTGTGCAGGCCGTATGCCACGTCCTCCAGCAGCGCGCACCGCGCGTAGAAGACGACCCGCTCGTGGCCGGCGTCGTCGAGGCGCCCCTGGTAATGCGCCAGCGTCCGCTCGAAGACCTCGGAACCGAGATCCCGGTAGACCAGTGCGAGGTCGTAGGCGGGATCGGCGATGGCCGCGTCCGTCCAGTCGATGATCCCCGTCACGGTGCTCGTTTCGGCGTCCGCCAGCACGTGCTCACTGCCCAGGTCGTTGTGACAGAACGTCAGCACACCGGGCTCCGCGGGGGCCGCGGTGCCGAGAAACCCCTCGACCAGCCGTCGCGCGGCCGTCGGCACGTGGGCCACGATCTCGCGGTAGTGGCCTTCGGCCTCCTCCAGCAGATCGCTCAATGGAAAGGCGTCGTGCGGCACGAAGGCGTTCATGCGCTCCACCGGCGCCGTGTGGAGCCGGCTGAGGAAACCGCCCAGAGGAGCCGCCAGGCGCACGGGGTCCCTCACCGGGTGAAGGTGCAGCGGACGACCGGGCAACTTGCCGTACGCGAGGAGCCCCGCCTCCTCGTCGACGAAGACCGTCCGCGGCACCGGCAACGGGGACAACTCGCTCACGGCGGCGAGCAACGCCGCCTCTCGCCGCACGACTTCCCCGCGCAGCACCGAATCGTCGACCTTGCTCTGTCGCACGACCAACTCACCGTTGACCTCGTACGCCGCGTTGTCCTGTCCCTCGCCCAGCCGTACGACGCTGCCGACCACGTAGCCGGGCAGGTGGCGGGCCAGCGCACGGATGAGTCGCTCGGTCACTCCCGTAACCCTAGCGACCGATCAGGCCGATTGGCTGGGGACAAAAAAGAAGGGCCATCCCAAACGGGATGGCCCTTCCACAAAATTGTCCGGCGGCGTCCTACTCTCCCACACCGTCCCCGGTGCAGTACCATCGGCGCTGACAGGCTTAACTTCCGGGTTCGGAATGTAACCGGGTGTTTCCCTGCCGCTATAACCGCCGTAACCCCATGAAACACACAACCAACCTGGCTGCTGTCTCTGAGATCACATAGTGAACGCGAGCATAATATGGTCAAGTCCTCGGCCTATTAGTACCGGTCAGCTCCACACATTACTGCGCTTCCACTTCCGGCCTATCAACCCCATCATCTCTAGGGGGCCTTACCCACTCTCGTGGTGGGAGACCTCATCTTGAGGCGAGCTTCCCGCTTAGATGCTTTCAGCGGTTATCCCTACCGAACGTAGCCAACCAGCCGTGCTCCTGGCGGAACAACTGGCACACCAGAGGTTCGTCCGTCCCGGTCCTCTCGTACTAGGGACAGCCCCTCGCAAGTCTCCTGCGCGCGCAGCGGATAGGGACCGAACTGTCTCGCGACGTTCTAAACCCAGCTCGCGTACCGCTTTAATGGGCGAACAGCCCAACCCTTGGGACCTACTCCAGCCCCAGGATGCGACGAGCCGACATCGAGGTGCCAAACCATCCCGTCGATATGGACTCTTGGGGAAGATCAGCCTGTTATCCCCGGGGTACCTTTTAGCCGTTGAGCGACACCGCTTCCACACGCCGATGCCGGATCACTAGTCCCAGCTTTCGCTCCTGCTCGACCCGTCAGTCTCACAGTCAAGCTCCCTTGTGCACTTACACTCGACACCTGATTGCCAACCAGGCTGAGGGAACCTTTGGGCGCCTCCGTTACCTTTTAGGAGGCAACCGCCCCAGTTAAACTACCCACCAGACACTGTCCCCCACCCGGATACACGGGCGCGGGTTAGACGTCCAAAACGACCAGAGTGGTATTTCACCAATGACTCCACCCTGACTAGCGTCAGAGCTTCCCAGTCTCCCACCTATCCTACACAAGACGCTCCAAACGCCAATGTCAAGCTGTAGTGAAGGTCCCGGGGTCTTTCCGTCCTGCTGCGCGAAACGAGCATCTTTACTCGTACTGCAATTTCACCGGGCCTGTGGTTGAGACAGCGGGGAAGTCGTTACGCCATTCGTGCAGGTCGGAACTTACCCGACAAGGAATTTCGCTACCTTAGGATGGTTATAGTTACCACCGCCGTTTACCGGCGCTTAAGTTCTCACCTTCGCACCCCGAAGAGTGCTAAGCGGTCCCCTTAACGTTCCGGCACCGGGCAGGCGTCAGTCCGTATACATCGTCTTACGACTTCGCACGGACCTGTGTTTTTAGTAAACAGTCGCTTCCCCCTGGCCACTGCGACCCCCACCAGCTCAAAGAGCAAGTCTCATCACCAGTAAAGGTCCCCCTTCTCCCGAAGTTACGGGGGCAATTTGCCGAGTTCCTTAACCACAGTTCACCCGACCGCCTTGGTATTCTCTACCTGACCACCTGAGTCGGTTTCGGGTACGGGCCGCCGCGACACTCACTAGAGGCTTTTCTCGGCAGCATAGGATCACCCACTTCGCCACAATCGGCTCGGCATCACACCTCAGGCTTAATGAGAGACGGATTTGCCTATCTCTCGCCCTACATGCTTACCCCGGGACAACCACCGCCCGGGCTGGGCTACCTTCCTGCGTCACCCCATCGCTTACCTACTACCAGATCAGGCCAGGCGTTCACCCTGACGCCGGCTCCGAAGAGCCAACCGGGCTAAGGACCCTTAGTATCACTGGATTCGATATGGGCGCATCACAGCGGGTACGGGAATATCAACCCGTTGTCCATCGACTACGCCTGTCGGCCTCGCCTTAGGTCCCGACTTACCCTGGGCGGACGAACCTGCCCCAGGAACCCTTGGTCATCCGGCGCAGAAGATTCTCACTTCTGACTCGCTACTCATGCCTGCATTCTCACTCGCACGACCTCCACCACACGATCACTCGGCGGCTTCACCGGCTCGCACGACGCTCCCCTACCCACCACCAGCAGAACTGGTAGTGCCACGACTTCGGCGGTGTACTTGAGCCCCGCTACATTGTCGGCGCAGAATCACTTGACCAGTGAGCTATTACGCACTCTTTCAAGGGTGGCTGCTTCTAAGCCAACCTCCTGGTTGTCACTGCGACTCCACATCCTTTCCCACTTAGCACACGCTTAGGGGCCTTAGTCGGTGATCTGGGCTGTTTCCCTCTCGACCACGGAGCTTATCCCCCGCAGTCTCACTGCCACGCTCAACTTACCGGCATTCGAAGTTTGGCTGACGTCAGTAACCTTGTCGGGCCCATCAGCCATCCAGAGCCCTACCTCCGGCAAGCAACACGTAACGCTGCACCTAAATGCATTTCGGGGAGAACCAGCTATCACGGAGTTTGATTGGCCTTTCACCCCTACACACAGGTCATCCCCCAGGTTTTCAACCCTGGTGGGTTCGGTCCTCCACGCAGTCTTACCCACGCTTCAACCTGCCCATGCGTAGATCACCCCGCTTCGGGTCTACAGCATGCGACTCCAGGCGCCCTATTCAGACTCGCTTTCGCTACGGCTCCCCCACACGGGTTAACCTCGCCACACACCATAACTCGCAGGCTCATTCTTCAAAAGGCACGCAGTCACATCACAGCCGCCCGAAGACGACTACGCTCCTACGGCTTGTAGGCACACGGTTTCAGGTACTATTTCACGACCCCTCACCGGGGCGCTTTTCACCTTTCCCTCACGGTACTCGTTCACTATCGGTCATCAGGAAGTATTTAGGCTTACCAGGTGGTCCTGGCAG
>NZ_CP192001.1:7450000-8650271 GCF_050947365.1 Microbispora sp. CA-135349
GGATGCCGTCAAAGGAATCCGTCACCGACACCGAAGTGCCGCTATGACGGGGTCATGCATGATTCATGCACTGGCTTTTAGCACACTGTTGAGTTCTCAAGAAACGGACGCGACCACCATCACCCGAAACCCTCCGAGAAGGTCCCACGCTCCGGGGCGTTTCACCGTTTGTTTTTCTTTTGTCTTGCTGGTCTTAATTCTTCCCGACCGGCTCTTCCGTGTCAAATCCGCCCCACCGGGACTTATTTGACCCGAAACCCGCCAACCGACAGGAATTCGACCACCCCGTTTCCGAGGCAACCCCTCTAACTTACCCGAACCCCCAGCCCGGCGCAAAACCACCGAACCAGAAGATCCACAAAGAAGAGGAGCACCGGCAACCAGCCCGCGCACACACAACACAACCACCGAAGTGATCGAGAAGGAGTGCGCCGAACCGCGCCGACACCAGAAGATTACCAGGGGTCCGGCACCGCCATGACCCGGTTTGAGAACGACCGGCCCCGCAGCGGCGGCTGTTCCCCTTCGCGCCGGCGAGGGAGGCCGGGCGTCGAAGCGTTCAATACACCGCACGGCGGGGACTATTCCCGCCTGGCCGTCCCGGGGAGGGGCGGGCGTCGTTTTGTCGCAACACACCGGCCGCCTGCGGGTATTCCCGCAGGTCATCGTCGCGATGTTCCTCCGCATGCCGTACACCGCAAAACGTACGAGCGGGTAGGGACAACCAGATCCCGCTCTCAGGCATCTACTTAGCGCCGCGGCGATCACGCCGGCATGGCACGGACGATCGGGGAGGCACGACGTGAGGGACGAAAGCCGTGGGTGGCCGTCGTCCCCCGCGTTCCGGGACGGCTCTGGTGGGCCGTTCCCTTCCCACGCAACCGAACGTCAAGCCGCTCGCAATCGCCCCGCGCTACGAACACGATGCGGAAGTCCCCGTACGGCGCCAACCCGGCCGCCCGGACTTCCGTCGCTGGAGGTGGCCATCATCATGCGGTCGGAGTTCGACGACATCCGCGCCCACATCACCGCCGAGCCGCCGCGCCCGGGCGACCTGCTCGAGCTCGTGCACTCCCTGTTGGACGACTTGGAGCAGTTGCGATCGCGCGAGTCGATCCTGCGCTCGCACTATCTCGCCCTGCTGATCGCCGCTCGCGCCACCGTGGCCGCGGACGCCGGCGGGCACCCGGCACCGCTCACCTTCCTCCGGCACGAGCTGGCCGAGCATGGACAGCTTCCCGATCAGTTTCCCGATGACGAGCAGGCGCAGCGGGTGTTGTCCGACGCCGCGGCCGCGCAGGCCATGCTCTCCCCCCTCGACGAGACGCCGCCGCGGCGGCCCCGCACCGCCCGCGGCCCCCACTGCAGCGGAATGAGCCGCAGGTTGCGGGGCTGACCCCGCCGCCTGCGGCTCAGCCGCCGGGGGTGAGCTCGTGCACGAAGACGACCCCCGGGTAGGCCGGGTTGTCGGTGAGCCCTTGGACGTTGCCCAGATAGGCCCGCCGGTAGGTCAGCACCCACGGCACCGCCACCACCGCCTTCTCCTGGATGAGGCCACGCTGGAGGTCGGCGTACGCCCCCTCGGCGGAGGATCGGCTGTTCGTCACCAGTGACGGCAGACGCTCGATCTTGGCGTCGACGTCCCCGCTCTTCAGGTAGGCGAGGTTGGAGGACACCGGTCCGGCGCTGTGGAAGAAGTTGAGGAACAGCGAGTACGCGTCGGCGTAATCCGGATACCAGTACATGACGAAGATGTCATGACTCTTGGCCTGGTCGGCGGACCTGCCCTGGTCCCGCTGTTCCTCCCAGCGCATCGCCTTGGCATCGAGCTGAATGTTCAGCTCGGCGAGCGCGCGCTTGAGCGTGCGCACCAGCAGTTCCTCGTCGTCGTCCCCCTGCGCGTAGGTCAGCGTGAGCCGCAGCGGCTTGCCGCCGGGGCCGTATCCCGCCTCGGTGAGCAGCGCGGACGCTCCGGCGAGGTCCTGCTTCTGGGTCAGGCCGGGCGTGTGACCGAGCAGGCCCTCGGGCACCAGACCGGGGGCCGGCGCCACCGCCCCGTGAAGCTGGGTGATCAGGCCGTCGTAGTCGACGGCCTTCTGCACCGCCTTGCGCAACCGTATGTCGGCGAGTGGGCCGGAGGCGGTGTTGAACAGCATGAGCAGGTTCTGGAACGACGGCACCTGCAGCGTGCGAACGCCCGGGGTCGCGCTGACCCGGCGGAACAGCTCGGGGCTCAGCCGCTGAACGTAGCTCGCCTCGCCGCTCAGCAGCAGCCGGTACGCCCGGCCGGGGTCGGGGGTGACGCGGAACTCGATGTTCCGGTAGTGCGGGCCGTCCCAGCCGCCCCAGTAGCGGTCGAAGGCGCGCAGCAGCAGTTCCTTCTCCCGCCCCTTCTTCCAGCTCGCCACGGTGTACGGCCCCGAGCCCGCGTCACGGCCGGCCTGGAACCACTTCTTGAGGTCGCCCGAGCCCGCCGCTCGCGTGTCGTAGATGTACGCGGCGTAGTCGGCCGAGGCGATCAGGTCCAGCGGGGCGGCGTACTCGAGCCGGAACTCCACGGTGAGCGGGTCCTTGACCGTGATCCGCTGGACGGGGTCCCAGATGTAGGCCGCCCCGGCGCCCATTCGCTTGGTCCGCTCGATGGACGCCTTCACCGCGTCGGCGTCCACCGGCCGCCCGGTGTGGAAAATTACGCCGCTGCGCAACGTGAACGTCCAGACCTTGCCGTCGGGCGACGTCTGCCACCGCTCGGCCAGGCGCGGCGCCGCCCGCCGAGTTCTGGGGTTGTACGTCGTCAGCGAGTCGTAGATGTTCTCCATCGCGACGACCTCGCCGGAGTACGAGCTCGCCGGGTCCCAGTCGGCGACGATGCCGAGATGGTGCAGGTAGACGAAGGTGGAGTCTTTCGCCGACGGGAGGTTGGGCGCCGAGATCTCCTGGACCTCGTCACCCCCGCCGCAGCCCGCGAGGGCCAGCACGGCCATCATCCCCAGCACGAGAAAACGGCGCATGCGTGCGGGTCCTTTCCATGTCCACCATGATCGACGCTACTGCAAGATCACGATTGGACACGATATTTTCGGCCATCCGATCACAGAGCCCTCAACCGGCTCACGCGCTGCTAATCTCTATCTCTGTCGCAAAAAAGGTTTATGTGAGGCTTCTGCCTCACTGGGCGAGGTGCCATGAGTCCGCGCAGGCGTGACCGGCCGATCAGGTCCCGGCTCGTCGGCCTGCTGCTCGTCCCCCTCTTCTCACTGATCGTCCTGTGGGTCGTCACCGCCGGCGTCACGATCGGCGACAGTCTGAGCCTGCGTACGTACGACACGCTGTGGTCCACTCTGCGGCGGCCCGCCGACACTCTCATCGTCGATCTGCAGGCCGAGCGCCTGACCACGGCCCGATACCTCGGTTCGCACCAGACGAGCGACCGCGACGTCATGGTCCTTCAGCGTCAGCGGACGGACAGGACCAGGGAGAAGGTCCGGGCGCTGGCCCTGTCCGACCGCTCCCGCTCGGCCACGACAGCGGCGATGCGCAGGCGCGTCGACGAGATGCTGACGGGACTCGGCCGCATCGACGAGATCCGCACGGAGATCGACGAGAGGCTCGCGTCACGGCTGCGCGCCATCGAGACCTACAACCTGGTCAGCGACGCGATCTACCGCATGCACCACAGCCTGGCTCTGATCGACGACATCCCGCTCTACCAGCAGTCGCGTGTGGTGATCTCGCTGGGATACGCCAACGAGCTGCTGACCCGGGAGCAGGCGCTGGAGGCGGGCGCCGCGGCGTCCGGCGGTCTCACCGACGAGGAGCGCAAGCTGTTCACCCAGCTCGTGGGCAACCGCCGGTTCCTCATCGACCAGGCCCTGCCCGAGCTGGACGCCGGTCTGCGCCAGCTCCACGTCAACCTGATCACCACTCCGCTCTACCAGCGGCTGCGGCTGCAGGAGGAGCAGATCATCTCGGCGCCCAAGCTCTCGGCGCGTACGCAGAGGGTGTGGCAGTCGACCTCCGACGACCTGGCCGAGTCGTTCCAGAAAACGCAGACCGAGGCGGCGGCCCTGCTCGCCCAGCGCGCCGCGCCGATCGCCGACTCGATCCTGCGGCGGGCCGTGCTGGCCGGGGGCTTCGGCCTCCTCGCGGTCATCGCCTCGATCCTGATCTCTCTGCGGGTCGGCGGACGCCTCGCCCGCGAGCTGGCCGGCCTGCGGCAGGCCGCGCTCGACCTCGCGAACAAGCGGCTGCCGGAACTGCTGGCCAAGCTCAAGCGGGGCGACGACGTCGACGTGGCCGTCGAGGCGCCCCCGATCCGGACCACGGGCGGAACCGCCGAGATCCAGGACGTGGGGCGGGCCTTCTCGACCGTTCAGGAGACCGCGGTGGAGGCCGCCGTCGGGCAGGCTCGCCTGCAGCGGGGTGTCAGCCAGGTCTTCCTCAACCTGGCACGGCGCAGCCAGACGCTGCTGCACCGGCAGCGGGCCCAGTTGCACGGCATGCAGCGCCACACGACCGACCCGGACATGCTGGAGGAGCTGTTCCGGCTCGACCACCTGACGACCCGCATGCGCCGCCACGCCGAGGGCCTGATCATCCTGTCCGGCAACGCCCCCGGCCGCGCCTGGCGCAAACCCGTCCCGATGTACGACGTCGTGCGCGGGGCCGCGGCCGAGGTGGAGGACTACGCCCGGGTGAACGTGCTGCCCATGGAGGACCACGGGCTCGACGGCTCCGCGGTGGCCGACGTCATCCACCTCATCGCCGAACTGATCGAGAACGCCACGGCCTTCTCGCCGCCGCGCACGTCCGTGCTGGTACGCGGCGAGGTCGTCGGCATGGGCTTCGCCGTCGAGATCGAGGACCGCGGACTCGGCATGACCAAGGAGCGGCTCGCGGAGCTCAACGAGCGCCTGGCCGACCCACCGGAGTTCGACATCGCGGACACCGAGCGCATGGGGCTGTTCGTCGTCGCGCGCCTGGCCGCGCGGCGGGACATCCGCGTGACCCTGCGGCTTTCGCCCTACGGAGGAACGACCGCCATCGTGCTGATCCCGTCCACGCTCATGGTCGGCCCCAAGGATCCCGACCTCGCCCGTCTCGTCTCGGGAGAGGTCACTCCGGAGGACATCATCCTCGCCTCGTTGAAACGAGGGCCGCAGGAAAACGAGAACACCGGCGAGGAGGACCGGAAGTGACGGAACGCATGCAGGACCAATGGCTGGACGAGGAGGCCGGGCCCGTCGTGCCGGCCTACGCCCTGACCCGCGGACGCGTGCGACCGTCCAGCCAGGAGATCGACCTCGTCGCCATCGTGACCGCGACCGGCGGGCCCACGCCCGTGAGTCTCGGCCCCGAGCAGTGGATGATCCTCAGCCTGTGCGCCCGCGCGGCGTCGCTGGCGGACATCGCCGCGGCGATCGACCTGCCGCTCGGCGTCGTACGGGTGCTGGTGGGCGACCTCCACGAGCAGGGTCTCGTACAGGTGCGCCCACCCGCCAACGTCGCGCGTTTCCCCACCGAGAAACTCCTCGGCGAGGTGATCAACGGCCTGCGGGCCCTGTGATCCGCCGGATGCCAGGGCCCGCGGATCACAGGGCCCCCGGGTGGTGCCGCTTCCCGCTGGGACGCGATCAGCGCAGCGGGTCGAACTCCCGCAGGGCGGCCGGCTGCTTGCCGGTGGTGATCTGTTCGGCGACGAGCCGTCCGGTGGCCGGGCCCTGGGCCAGGCCCCACATGCCGTGCCCGCCCGCCACGTAGATCCCCGGGGCGTCGGTCGCGCCGATCAGCGGACGCCCGTCCGGCGTGACCGGCCGGGGGCCGACCCAGACGTCGGTGCGTTCCTCCCAGCGCACGCCCCGCAGCAGGGGCCGGGCCGAGGCGATGATCGCCCGCAGCCGGGCCTCGACGGCCGGGGCGTCGGGGTCGCGGAACTCCATCGTGCCCGCGACGCGCAGCCCACCCTGATAGGGCGTGCACGCCACCCGCACGTCCGGCAGGTAGATCGGGCCGGGAACGGGATGATCCACCGGGACGGTGAACGAGTAGCCGCGGCCGGCCCGCACGGGGACGCGTACGCCCCAGCGGCCCGCCAGCCGGGACAGCCAGGCGCCGGTGGCCAGCACCGCCGCGTCGGCGGACAGGGCGGCGCCGTCACGGGCCACCACGACGACCTTCTTGTTGTCGGTGCGCACGTCCGCGACCTCGAAGGTCTCCACGGTGGCACCCCGGGCGACGACGGCTTCGCCCAGCGCGTGCACGAAGCGGCCGGGGTCGACGTAGCGCTGCCCGTCGATCCGCACGCCCGCGGTCAGGGCCTGCGAGGCGAGCGGCACGGCCTCGGCCAGCTCCCGCGCGCCCAGCGGGGTGTGGTCGACCGGCTGCCCGGCCTCGGCCATCCTGCGCAGCTCGTGCAGCAGGCCCTCGGCCTGACGCGGCGTGCGGAACCCGGCGGTGATCGGCGCGTCTTCGACGGGGGCGGCCACGCCGTTGGCGGCGAGCACCTCGTACGCCTCGACGCACTCGTCGTTGAGCGGCAGGTTGGCGCGCACCGCCCGGGTCCACGACGACCACCGGCAGTTGGCGGCGAAGCGGGTCAGGAACGCCCACAGTCCCGGGTCGACGGTCGCCGGGATGTGCAGCGGCGCGGCCGGATTCACCAGCGAGCGCAGGCCGTAGCGCAGGACGGAGGGCTCGTTCAGCGGGATGGCGAGGCCTGGCGCGATCCAGCCCGCGTTGCCCCACGACGCGCCCGCCGCCACGCCGCGGCGGTCGACCACGGTGACCTCCACACCGCGTTCCTGCAGGAACCACGCGGTGGACAGGCCCACGATGCCGGCACCCACCACGATCACCGACCGCGGCCAGCCGTCGATCCGCTCGGCGCCGGTCATGTCCCACCTCCACACCAGGAGACTGCTTTCCTGGTCAGGATGGCCCGTACGGCGGCGCGTACGGTTGTGGCGGCCGCACAATCGCGGCGCCCTTCTTGTGGGCGCCGGACAACCTCCTAGTCGTCCTCCGCGGCCAGAGTGATGACCATGGCGAGGCGCTTGCGCGGGTCGTCCAGGCCCAGCGGGGTCACCTCGCCCATCCTGCGCAGCCGGTTGCGAACCGTGTTGACGTGCACACCGAGCCGTTCGGCCGCGACCGCGAGATCCCCCTGGGCCTCCAGCCACGCCCGCAACGTCGCCACGTAGCGGGTGTCGTGGAGGGCGTCGTGCCTGCGCAACGCGCTCAACGGTCCGCGTGCGGGGACGCGCCCCGCCCGCGCCGCCGCGCGTAGCCGCTGCAGCAGGATGTCGTCCCAGGACTCGTCGTACGCCGGCGGCCCATCCATAGGCACGGCGGGGGGCCTGTCCCTCTCGTGCAGCGCCAGGCACTCCTCCGCCTCCCGGCGGGCGGCCGGCAGATCCGCGGCCTGCGCCACCGCGCCGATCCCGGCCGCGACCCGCACCCGGGGCGGCAGCCCGGCCCCCAGCGCGGCCACCCATTCCCGCGCGGCGGCCACTCCCGCGTCCGGCAGGATCGTGTAGAGCGTGTCGCCGAGCAGCGTGCTCCGCCCCGGCCTGGACCAGCCGAAACCGGTGGTGGCGCGTTCGAAGGCCAGCAGGAGCATGGCGTGCGGCTCCTCGGCGGTGTGCGTGCGCACCGCGACGACCCGCATCTCGCGCGCGGGCAGCCCCAGCCGGCTGACCAGGGTCGCGGCGTCGGCGGTGCCTTCGAGCAGCCGGACGACCAGGTCGGACTCCACCTGACGTTCGAGGTCCGCGCTCGCCCGGGAGCGCAGCAGGTGCAACGCGACCGTGCGCGCGCCGTTCGCCAGGGCGCTGTGCCGCGTCCCGGTGAGGGGGCTGCCGCACGTCACCCACACGGACCCGAGCAGCTCGCGACCGGCTCGCACCGCCACCGCCATCCGCCCGGTCATCCCGTGCCGCGGGTCCGGCTCGACGAAGATCGGCTCGTCCGTCGCAGCGAGGCGGGCGAACACCCCCCTCGCCCGGAAGACCTCACGCAGCCGCTCCGGCACCTGCCGCACCAGGATCGTCTCCAGCCGCGCCGGGTCGCCCGCCTGCTGCGAGCGGGAGTACGCCAGCACCCGTGAGAGCGGGTCCTCGATCGTCACGGCGCCCCCGACCGCGTCGGCCAGGCTGTCCGCCAGCGCGAACAGGTCCGTGGGCCCCCGCCCCGACTCGGTCTCCCGCCCTTCCAGCACCAGGCCGTAGACCACGCCCACGAGCTGGCTCCACGAGACCGCGGGGTCGACCAGGAGCACGGAGACGTCCAGGCCCTCACCGGCCGCGGCGGCCTCACGCTCGCTCCCGGCGCCCGCCCGGACCAGGACCACCGTGGCCTGCGCCGCGACCGCCCACCGCACCGCCTCGGTCACCGACCCGGCTCCCACGGCCACGAGCACGTCACCGGTGACCCGGCCGTCGGTGGCGTCCGGTATCGCCACGCTGCGCAGCCGCGCCGAGCGCCTCTCGGGCCGTCCGCACAGCCGCACGCCGTACGCGCCCAGCACGTTGACCAGGCGATCCAACGTGATCATGCGCTACTCCTGTCGGGAGGCCGACGGTTGTGCCGGACCGGACCCGCGAAAGGCCGAAGGCCCGGTCTCCGTTTCCGGAGGCCGGGCCTTCGTCTCTTGGTAGCGGGGACAGGATTTGAACCTGCGACCTCTGGGTTATGAGCCCAGCGAGCTACCGAACTGCTCCACCCCGCGTCGTTGTGTTCACAACCTTACCCGTCGCCGGGCACAGGTGCCAAATCGTTTGGCGGAACCGCGCCGCCGGCCGCGGGGCCGACGTCCGGAGAGGCCGCGTCGACAACGGCCTGGAGCAGGCGTTGCGGGTCCTCGGCCAGCCTGTTGCACACGTAGAGCCACCACTCGGTGCCGAAGACGACGTACTCACGGGTGGGATGGCCCTTCGCCGCCAGGGCGTCGAGGCGGTCGCGCCCGAGGCCGAGCAGGGTCTCGAACTCCCACGGCGCGCCGTCGTGCCCCGCCCCTCCGAGATGACGGTCGATTCGCCCGATGAGCTCCCAGTCGTGGGTGGCGAACGAGCACGGGTGCTCCGAGTCGGCCAGCAGTTCCGCGTAGCGCAGATAAGCGGCGCCCAGCGCCGGATCCTCCCGCCTGTAGGCCACGCTCTCCGGCTCCAGGAAGGCGCCCTTGACCAGGCGGATGCGACCGGGCAGGTCCAGCAGTGCCCGCAGGTCCGCGTCCGTGCGATGCAGCCGCGCCTGAACCGTGATCCCCACGTGGGCGAAACGCTCGCACAGGCGGCGGTGCACCGACAGGACGGCGTCGGTGCGGCCGGTGCCCTCCGCCGAGATCATCAACTCGCGCCCGGTGCCCGCGGCGGCCTCGGCGATGCGGGCGGCGTTGTCGAAGGCGAGATCCTCGCCGACGGCCAGGCCGATGTGCGAGAGGTCCAGGGAGATCGAGACTCCCGGGGCGAGCCTCATGGCGGCGTCGACGAACACGCCGGTCTCGGCCACGGCTCGCCGCGCATCGCGGCAGCTCTCGCCCATGTACTCGAGGCTCGCCCGGTGCCCGCTCGCGATGACCTCCGTCACCCGCTCCAGCGCGGCCTCGACGCTCTCCCCGGCAACGAAGCGCCGGGCAACCCTGCGGGCGAGCGGGCCGAGCACGGGATGCGCCGGCACCCGCCACTTGAGGTCCTCGTCGAGCGCGAGCCCGCGCAGGATCTGAGCCGCCTTCGCGGACGTCTCCTCGGTAACGGTGAAGGTGTCGCTCATCGGTTCCGCCCAGCTGTCGATGGTGAGAAGGGGCGCGGCCACGGCTTCGCCGCTCCGCGTGCGGCCGGTGGGCCGGCCTCCTGGGCACCACCCTCCCAGCCGCGATCCCGGCCCGGGGAGAGGCAGGAATGCCCAGTAGGCTGAAATTCCTGCCATTCCGCGACGCGGGGTCGCCGCGGCCGTATCCCCGGAAGGAGCAGCCCGATGCTGCGTGACGTGGCCGTGCTCGCCCTCGACGGCGGGCACGCCTTCGAGCTGGGGGTGTTCTGCGAGGTCTTCGGCATCGACCGCAGCGACGACGGCCTGCCCGCGTACGACTTCGCGGTCGTCTCCCCCACGGGGACGAGCGTGCGGACCAGGCACGGCTTCGGGGTCGAGACGCCGCACGGGCTGGAGAGGCTGGCGTCGGCCGACCTCATCGGCGTCCCGGCCCACGATCCGCGTACACGGCACCCGGAGGAACTGTTCGAAGCGCTCCGAGCCGCGGTACGGCGCGGCGCCCGCGTGCTCAGCATCTGCTCCGGCGCCTTTCTGCTCGGCGAGGCCGGTCTGCTGGACGGCCGCCGCTGCACCACGCATTGGCGCTACGGCGACGAACTCGCGCGCCGCTTCCCGCTGGCCCGGGTGGAGCTGGACGTCCTCTTCGTCGACGAGGACCCGGTCATCACCGGCGCCGGCACCGCGGCCGGGATCGACACCTGTCTCCACCTGGTGCGCAAGGAGCAGGGCAGCGCCGTCGCCAACGACATCGCCCGGCGCATGGTGGCGCCGCCGTACCGGGACGGGGGCCAGACGCAGTACATCAAGCGCGCGGAGCCCGAACGGGGTGCGGGGGCGCTGGCGTCGCTGCTGGTGTGGCTGCAGGCCAACCTCCATCGCGAGCTGACGGTGGAGGGCATGGCCAGGCGCGCGCACATGTCACCCCGCACCTTCGCCCGCCGCTTCCAGCAGGAGATCGGCACCACGCCGCTCCAGTGGCTCACCGAGCAGCGCCTACTGCTGGCCCAGCGGCATCTGGAGAACACCGACGAGCCGATCGCCACCATCGCCGAGCGGTCCGGGTTCGGCTCGATCGACACCCTGCGTCACCACTTCGCACGGCGTCTGGGCGTCACGCCCCACGCCTACCGGCGCACCTTCCGCGGCAGGACGGCGACCACGCGTTGACGACGGCGGCTCACCGGACGGATCAGAAAATCACGGCGGACAGCAGGAAACCCCCGAACCCATGGGTTCGGGGGTTTCCATTTGGTAGCGGGGACAGGATTTGAACCTGCGACCTCTGGGTTATGAGCCCAGCGAGCTACCGAGCTGCTCCACCCCGCGTCGGCTCTACGAGACTATCCCGGCATCGGGCGGGAGGCAAACCGGAGCCCCGCGCCCGTGGGGACGCGGGGCTCCGGAAGGGGTCAGCCGCTCGGTGCGGGGCTGGGGGTCGCGCTGACCGGTGGAGCGCTCGGACTGGCGCTCGCACCCGGGCTGGGACTGCCGCTCGCCGTGGCTGCGGGCGAGGGCGTCGCCGCCGGGGCGGCGCCTCCCTGCAGCTTGCCCAGGTCGTCCAGCGCCTGCTTGAGCGCCTTCTGCGCCTCGCCGTACGCCTGCCAGTCGGGCCCGGCCGACAGCGCCTTCTGCGCGTCCGCGAACGCCTGCTGCGCCTTGGCGGCCACCGAGGACAGCGCGCCGGTGTCACTCGTGGACGGTTTCTGCGGCGTGGTCGGGGTGTTCGGAGTGGTCGGGCTCTGCGCCCCGCCGAAGACCTGCTTCAGCGCCTCCTCCAACGTGTCGGCCGAGCCGACCCGGTCGCCGAACATCACCAGCACGCGGGCCAGGATCGGGTACGGCTCCTGCCCGGCGCCCGCCGGCGCCTGCACGTACACCGGCTCCACGTAGACCAGCCCGCCCGCGTACGGCAACGTCAGCAGGTTGCCGTAGAGGATCTGCGCCTTGCCGAGCCCCAGGATGTTGAGCTCCCCGGCGAACCGGTTGGCGAAGGTGTTCTGCACCTGGCCGGGTCCGGAGATCGTGGTGTTGGCCGGCATGCGCAGGATCTGCAGGGCGCCGTTGCCGTCCGGCGTGGCCTTGACCGCCATGAACGCCGCCAGGTTGGGCCCCTGCTTGGGCACGAAGGTGGTCGTGAGCGAGAACGACGACGTCGACTCGCCCGGCATCGTGACCGACAGGTAGTACGGCGGCTGCTTGACGTTCTTCTCCGTCGGCGACGGGTCGTCGGGGACGTTCCAGAAGTCCTGGCCGCTGTAGAAGGACCGCGCGTCGGTGATGTGGTAGCGGGACAGGATGTCGCGCTGCACCTTGAACAGGTCCTCCGGGTAGCGCAGGTGCTCCTTGAGCTGCTCCCCGATGCGGTCCTTCGACTTGACGAGGCCGGGGAACGCCTTCTCCCACACCTTGAGCACGGGGTCGGCCGAGTCCCACTCGTACAGCGTCACCGTGCCGTCGTAGGCGTCGACCGTGGCCTTGACCGAGTTGCGGATGTAGTTGATCTGGTCGCGCGGCTGCGGCGTGATGGCACGCGGGTTGGTCGCCGTGTCCTTGATCATGTCACCGAGGCTGCGGCTCTGCGAGTACGGATACTCGTTGCTCGTCGTGTAGCCGTCGACGATCCACACGATCCTGCCGTCCACGATCGCGGGGTACGGGTCGGAGTCGAGGGTGAGGAACGGCGCCACCTTGGCCACCCGCGCCGCCGGGTTCCGGTCGTACAGGATCCGCGACTGGTCGTTGATGTCGCCCGACAGCAGCAGGTTCTTCTCCCCGTACTTCATGGCGTACAGCACGCGGTTGAGGAACGAGCCGAGCGGGACACCGCCCTTGCCCGTGTAGCTGGTGTCCTGCTGGCCGGTGCCCGCGCTCTCCGGGTAGTCGAGCTCCATGGGCTTGTTCGGCGAACCCCCGACGACGACGTAGTCGGTGCCCTCCTCCCCGAAGTACACCCGGGGCTCCTTCAGCCCGGCGGACGAGGGGAGGGACCCGGCGACCGGCATGTCCTTGGCGTCGAAGGCGGGCAGGCCCTCGCCGTCCACCTCGTTGCCCGGGGCTGCGACGAAGCCGTAGCCGTGGGTGTAGACGAGGTGGCGGTTGATCCAGTTGTCCTGCTCGCTCGGCGGCCCGGTCAGCTCGCGCACGCCCACGACGTGGTCGCGCACCGTCCCGCTCGCGTCCTTGTAGCGATCGACGTCGAGCGGGTCGGGGAAGTCGTAGAAACCTCGGATCCGCTGCTTCTGCTGGAAGGTCTTGGCCACCAGCACGGGGTCGAGCAGCCGCACGCCCGACACGGTGGTGTCCGTGGCGGCGCCGTCCTTCGGGGGCGTCCCCTGGGCCTGGTACTGCACCACCTTCGCGTCCTGCACGCCGTACGCCTCGCGGGTCGCGGCGATGTTGCGCGCGATGAAGGTCTCCTCCTTGCCCTGCTGGTTGGGCTTGACCTGGAACTGCTCCACGAGGGCCGGATAGACGCTGCCGATCAGGATCGCGGACAGGACCAGGAGCCCGAAGGCGACGCCGGGGAACATCCCGCCCGGCCTGACGACCCCCGCGAAGAAGATCAACGCGCAGATCAGGGCGATGACCGCGAGGATCCCCTTGCCCGGCAGCACGGCGTTCACGTCGGTGTAGGAGGCGCCGTGCACGAAGCCGCGGGAAGAGAAGACGAGGTCATACCGGTCGAGCCAGTAGGCCAGGGCCTTGAGCAGGACGAACACGCCGAGCAGCACCGACAGGTGGACCCGGGCGGCCCGGGTCGCGTGCGCCCCGCCGGGAGAGGAGATCCGGAACCCGCCGTACAGGTAGTGCACGACCGCGGCCAGGAGGATCGACAGGATCACGGCCGTGAACAGGAAGTTCAGCAGCATCCGCAGGAACGGCATCGTGAACACGAAGAACGACAGATCGAGGTGGAACTGCGCGTCCTTCTCGTTGAACGGCGCGCGGTTCACGAACTGCAGCCAGATCCTCCACTGCCCGGACGTGGACGATCCGGTGAACAGGGCGAGCACGCCCATGCCGACCAGGAAGACCAGCCGCCGGTGCGGGTCGAGGGCGACCCGGTAGCGGTCGGCGCCCTGCGGCGCCCCGAACATCCCCGGCCCGAACATCGGGCGGGTCCGGTGCGCGAGCACCATGTTGCCGCCCACGATGGCGATCATCAGGACGGCGCCCACGACGAACAGCAGCACCTGGGTGAGCAGCATCGTGGAGAACACCGAGGAGAAGTCCACCGAGTCGTACCAGAGGTAGTCGGTGTAGATCCCCGAGAAGACCAGCAGTAACACGACGATCGCCACGACGGCGATCAGCACAGGTATCAGAAGGCGCGGCCGTCGCGGCAGGCGCACCGCCCGTCCGGCTCCGGGGCTCCGGAAGCTCAACGCTCAACCCCTTGTCTCAGATTGTCAGGGCCAGGATTGTCGATGGGGCAACGGTCCGTGCTTGGAAACCTACACCGCGACGGGCGTGGTCGTGGTAACGGATCTGATCGTTATAACGACGCCGCGCACGGCAAGACGGGCAGGTCAGGACCATCGTGCCCGAGGTGTACGGTCAAGCGGCCGGGCAGGAGGGAACCTCGCCCGAGTGGTCGCGCAGGGAGTCGATCGCTCTGATCGCGCCGTCCAGCGTCTCGACCCGCACCAGGCGCAGGCCCGCGGGGGCGGCCTTGACGGCGGCGGCGCAGTTGTCCGCGGGGGTGAGGAAGACCGTGGCTCCGGCCCGGCGCGCGCCCACCATCTTCTGCTCGATCCCGCCGATCGGGCCGACCTTGCCGGCCGGGTCGATCGTGCCGGTGCCGGCGATCGACATGCCTCCGGTGAGCGCCCCCGGCGTGAGTTTGTCGTAGATGCCCAGCGAGAACATCAGGCCCGCGCTCGGCCCGCCGACCTCGCCGACGCTGATGTCGACCTTGAAGGGGAACCGGTAGCCCGAACGCATCTGGACGCCGACCCTGGCCTTGCCGTCCTTGCCCGCCACGGTGCCGACCGGCACCTCGGTGGTGGCGCCGTCGCGTTTCACCGTGAACGTCACCTGCTCGCCCGGCTTGTGGCCCTGCACGGACGCCGCGACGGAGTCGAGCTCGCCCACCGCCGTGCCGTCCACCGCCGTGATCTCGTCGCCCGGCTTGAGCTTCCCGTCGGCGGGCGTCCCCTTGTCGGTCTGGGCGACCGTGACCACCTTCTCGATGGGCACCTTGAGCGCGTTCAGCGCGGCGGCCGTGGCCGACTGCTGCGAGTCGGTCATCTCCTGCGTGTTCTGCTCCTCGACCTGCTTGGCCGAGGTGGACTTCGGGAACAGCGTCTCCTCCGGCACCACGGCGATCGTCGGGTCGAGCCAGCCGCGCAGCGCCGTGAGCAGGTCGAGGCGGTTGTCCGGACCGCCCTGGTACGCGACGGTGACCAGGCTCAGCCTGCCCTGCGTGGGGTAGGTCTCGTGGCCCGAGATCGTGATAACCGGTTTGCCCTTGACATCGCCGATCGTGTTCTCGGTGGGGCCGGGGCTCAGCACGACGTACGGCACCGGAAGCATGGCACCGATCACGGCCAGCGCGAGGGTGAGGAAACCCGCGACCAGCAGGGTCAGAGCGCGTCGGGACATGGACGAACTCTATGCGTTCCGGCCCCTATGCGTTCCAAAGGCGCTAGTCGCAGGCGCCGACCCACTCGGCGCCCCCGTCGGCGAACACCTGGTGCTTCCAGATGGGCACCTCGTGCTTGAGGTCGTCGATCAGCCTGCGGCAGGCCTCGAACGCCTCGCCGCGGTGGGGGCAGGCGGCCGCCACGACGACGGCGATCTCCCCCAGCCGCAGGTCGCCCACCCGGTGGACGGCCGCAAGGGCGGTGACCGGGAAGTCCCCCGCCACCTTCTCCGCGACCCTGCGCAGGTGCTCCTCGGCGGACGGGTGCGCCGAGTACGACAGGAGCGTCACCGGCCTGCCGCCGTCCTGCTCGCGTACCGTCCCGACGAAGACCGCCGTGCCCCCGGCGGCGTGGTCCTCCACCGCGCGCAGCACCTCGTCCACGGACAGCGGGGTATCGCGAATGCCCAGCAATCGGATGACGTCCACGTCCCCGAGGTTAATGCCTGAGCCCGATCAGATGTGGCGCTGTCAGGTGCGGCGCTTGCGGCGGGCGGCGCGGACGATGGCGGCCGTGCCGATGACCGCGACGGTCGCGCCCGCGGCGGTGATCGTGGCCTCCTTGCCCGACAGGCGGCGGCCGACGACCGCGTGCCTGCCCTCGCTCAGTTCGAGCAGCTCCCGCAGGGCCGCCTCGTTGGTCCAGGCCGGTTTCCAGCCCGCCTCCCGCAGTGCCACGCCGTCGACCACCCAGGGGTAGACCACGTAGTGCAGGTCGGTCGCGGCGGTCGGCGTGATGCCGAGCCTGTGCAGCCGCTGCGCGGTGCCGAACGTCACACCCGCCGGCAGCTCGAACCGCTTCAGGCCGGAGAGCTCCTCCACCTGCTCCATCTCCAGCCAGCCCTCCGAGCCGACCGCCACGATCCCGCCGACCCTGCCCAGGGCGGCGGTCTCCAGCGCGGACACCAGATCGTCGACGTGGCAGAACTGCCAGCGCGGCAGGCAGCCCTTCACCACGAGCAGCCGGGGCGCCTCGAAGTGGCGGGTGATGACGGTGTCGACGCCCGGCCCGACCAGCGCGGCGGGCCGCAGCACGGTCACCTCCAGGCCGGGATGCGCCCGCAGCGACCGCCGTACGAGGGCCTCGATCTCCAGATGGTCGCCCACCAGGCCGGTGTCGGGCTCGGCCGCGACCGGGGCGTCCTCGGGCAGGGGCACCGGGTTGTCGGCGGCGGCGCCGTACACCATCGCGCTCGTCACCAGCACGACCCGCCGCACCCGCGCCGCCGCGCAGGCCGTGAGCACGGTCTGGGCGGCCCGCAGGTTGTAGCGGCGGCGCTCGGCGGCGTCGGAGTCGAGCGACTCGTCGGTGCCGAGATGAACCAGGACGTCCACATCGGAGATCCGGTTCGCCAAGAGCGGATCACGAATGTCGAGGACCCGCCAGGTGACGTCGGGGGTGTCGCCGCGCTGGTCGTCGATGGCCACCACGCGGCGGAAATCCGCAGACGAGGCCACCTTCGCGAGGAACGCCCGGCCGAGACCGGAGGCGGCGCCGGTGACGGCGACGACGGGGGGACGCGGGCGTTTCGAGGTAGGCACGAGGTCCTCACTTTGCACTGATCCGCCCCACGGCGGATAACGTGGCGGATGTGGACTCCTCCATCCTGCACGAGGTGGCGCGGTGACTGACCTGCCAGGTCGCGAAAACGACCCCAACGACAATCCGTTCGCCATGTTCGGCAGCCCGGAGCAGATCGCCGCGGCCATGCGGCAGTTCGCCGACATGCTGTCGGCCTCGCCGGAGGCCGGGCCCGTCAACTGGGACATGGCGAAGAACATCGCACGGCACGCCGTGGTCGCCGAGGGTGATCCGAGCGTCATGGAGGGCGAGCGACGCCAGATCGTCGAGGCCCTCAACCTGGCCGACCTGTGGCTCAACGAGGTGACCACGCTGCCGAGCGGCGTGACCACCCCGCAGGCCTGGAGCCGGTCGGAGTGGATCGAGAAGACGGTCCCGGTCTGGAAGCAGCTGTGCGATCCCGTCGCCGCCCAGATGGTGGAGACGATGGGCGGCACGCTCGGCGGGTCGGGCCTGCCGCCCGAGGCGCAGGCCATGGCCGGGCCGCTCATGGGCATGCTCAAGCAGATGGGCAGCATGATGGTCGGCCAGCAGATCGGCCAGGCCCTCGGCTCGCTCGCCCGCGAGGTGGTCGGCTCCTCCGACATCGGCCTGCCCCTGTCCGACACCGCGGCCCTGCTGCCCGGAGGCGTCGCCGCCTTCAGCAGCGGCCTGGAGACGCCCTCGGACGAGATCCGGCTCTACCTCGCGCTGCGCGAGGCCGCGCACCACCGGCTCTTCCAGCACGTCCCGTGGCTGCGGGCGCACCTGCTCGGCGCGGTCGAGGAGTACGCCCAGGGCATCACGGTGGACGTGTCGGCGCTGCAGGACAAGCTTCAGGGGCTCGACCTCAGCGACCCCGAGCGGATCCAGGAGGTCCTGGGCGGCGGCGAGCTGCTCAAGCCCGAGGAGACCGAACGGCAGAAGGCCGCGCTCAGCCGGCTGGAGACCGCGCTCGCGCTGGTCGAGGGCTGGGTGGCCACGGTGGTCGACGCCGCCGCGGAGGGCAAGCTGCCGTCCGCCGCCGCGCTGGCCGAGACCGTACGGCGCCGCCGCGCCACGGGCGGCCCGGCCGAGCGCACTTTCGCCACCCTGGTCGGCCTGGAGCTGCGCCCGAGACGGCTGCGTGAGGCGGCCGCCCTGTGGAGGGCACTGGGCGACGAGCGCGGGATCGAGGGCAGAGACGCCGTCTGGGGTCACCCCGACCTGATGCCCACCGCGGACGACCTGGACGACCCGCAGTCGTTCGTGAAGGGCGAGGCCGAGTTCGACCTGTCGGCCCTGGAGGAGTCCGCGGAGCGCGAGGAGCCCGGGGAGCGCAAGGAGCCCGGCTCCGGCGGGGAGACCGGCGATTAGGTTCGCCGTCTGCCGGTAGGCTGCGCCGGTGAGCCTGCACCGTGACGCGCAAGCCGTACTGGCCGGATGGGTCGCGCCCACCCCCGAGGAGGAGCGGCTCCGTGAGGAGTTCCTGACGCACCTGCGCGACCACGAGGACGCGATGTGGCGCGAGTGCGTCCCCGGCCACCTCACCGCGACGACGGCCGTCCTGTCCCACGACGGCGAACGGGTTCTGCTGACCTTGCATCCCAAGGCCGGGATGTGGCTGCCGATGGGCGGGCACTGCGAGGCGTCCGACACCACGCTCGCGCAGGTCGCCCTGCGCGAGGCCACCGAGGAGTCGGGCATCCCCGGGCTGACCCTGCTCGACGGGCCGCTCGCCCTCGACCGGCACAAGGTCTGGTGCCACCCGCCGCACAGCTGGCATCTCGACGTCGAGTACGCCGCGGTCGCGCCGCCGGAGGCCGAGGCGGTGATCAGCGACGAGTCCCTCGACCTGCGCTGGTTCTCGGTGGAGGAGATCCCGGAGCTGAGCGACGAGGCGACCCGGCGCCTGGCCCGCCGCGCCCGATCGCTCTGCCGCGCCTGACGTCTGCACCGTTTGTGCACGTCACCCTTACACCGTCTTTCGAGATCGGTGGCTAGTGTCGCCTCATGACCAAGCTTGACGTGGGCGGCGAGATCGTCTCTCCCCCGCGCCGGAAGCTCCGGGTCTCCCCGCTTCTGGCGTGGGTCGCGGTGGCGCCGTTCGCGGTCTGGGCCGCGGCCCGGCTCGCCGGTCTCGACGGCCTCGACGGCGCCGGTCGCCTCTCGGCAGCCGGCGTCGCGCTGATGACGGGCACGCCGTACGTCGCGGCCGCGTCGCTCCTGGCGGTGCCGATCGCGCTGGCCGCCCGCCGCCCGGCCGTGATCGCGGTGGCGGGGGCGGCGTCGGTCCTCCTGGCGGCCGTGGTCCTGCCCCGCGCGGCCGGCTCGACCCCCACGGCCGGCGGGCCGTCGCTGCGGATCCTCACGGTCAACCTCTTCTTCGGCGCGGGCGACGCCGCGACCGTGGTGGACCTCGTACGCAGGCTCCGGCCGGACGTGCTCAACACCCAGGAGCTCACCCCGAAGGCCGTCGAGGCGCTGGACGCGGCGGGCGTGGAGAGGCTCCTGCCGTACCGGCGTCTGGAGGCGGGGCCCGGGCCCTCGGGCAGCGGGATCTACGCGCGTCACCCCCTGACCGAGGCCCCCGACTTCGCGCCCGAAGGCGGCCACAACATGCCGAGGGCTCGGCTCGCCCTGCCGTCGGGGCCGCCCGTGGAGATCGTCGACGTGCACACTCTCGCGCCCCTGAGCGGTGCGGACGCCGCGCAGTGGACCGCCGAGCTGGCGGCGCTGCCCGCCGCGTCCCCCGGCGTCGTACGCGTCCTGGCCGGCGACTTCAACGCGAGCCTCGATCACGCGGCCCTGCGCGCGGTGCTCGGACGGGGATACGCCGACGCGGCCGACGCGACCGGTGACGGCCTGGCCACCACGTGGCCGGCCGGCAGGCGTTATCCGCCGTTGATCACGATCGACCACGTGCTGTACGACGAGAGGGCGTCGGCGGTGAGCACCGGTGTCCACACCGTCCCGGGCAGCGATCACCGGGCGTTGTTCGCCGAGCTCCGCCTGCCCCGGAGTTTGTGACCCCTCCGGGCAGGACTCAGGTCAGCAGGGCGCGGGTGTTGTCCCAGCCTTCGAGGCCGGGGTCGAGGCGGGCCACGTCGCGCGGTTGCCTGAGCCGGTGCCAGCCGGGACCGGTGGCGACCATGCGCGGTCCGGGCGCCCGGCGGCGCATCGCCGCCACGATGTCGGGTTCGTCGAGATCGGGCGCGGCCCACTCGGGGACCGGCAGTCGCGCCGCCACGGCGACCGCGCCGCCGCCCTCCGCCGGGCAGACCGCGAGGTGGGCCCGGCCGAGCTCCCGGAAGAGCTTTCCGATCAGTAGGGGAGGCAGGTCGGGCGCGTCGGCGCTGACGACCACCGCCTCCTCTTCCGGAGGCAGCGCAGCGAAGGCGTCGGCGGGCGAGGCGATCGGCAGGACGGGCGTGCCCGGCCAGGCGATGTCCTCGAGCCCCGGCACGCCGGCCGACAGGATCACCGGCCGCACCAGTTCGAGCCCGGCGACCATCTCGTAGGTGTCCTCGGCCATCGCCGTCAGGAACCCGGCGGGGTCGACACCGGGGGGAGCCGCGTCCGCCATGCCCGGCGTGACCAGCACCGCGGCGATCCGGGTCAACACTCCTCCGGGGAGCCGTTGGCCGCCATCGAGAAGCCCTCCAGGAAACCCCTCGCGCGTTCCGCCCGGGGGTAGCGCTCCACGAGGGCCCAGAAACGCGGGCCGTGACTCGGCACGAGCAGATGGACGAGCTCGTGCATGATGACGTAGTCGACCACCCAGGCCGGCATGCCCCGCAGCCGGGCCGACAGCCTGATCGTGCCGTGGTCGGGCGTGCACGACCCCCACCGGTGAAGCTGGTTCTCCACCCACCGCACACTGGCCGGCACGGCCTTGCCGTCGAGGTAACGCGCGGACAGCTCGGTCGCCCGTTCGAGCAGGTCGTCGTCGCTCGGGCGTCTTCGCTGCTCCTTGGCCGCAAGGCGGTCGAGCATGCGGCGCACCCACTGCTCCTCGTCGGTCGTGCTCAGACCAGCCGGAAGCAACACGATGGTTTTGTCTCCATCGCGGTACGCGGAAACGGTTCGCCGCCGTCGTGCGCTCCGACGAACCTCGACTGTCTCGGGGGGCACATATGAAAGGTAGCCGACACGCGCCGAATTCCACAGGGGGTGATAGACGTTCTCCCTGGTCAATCGGGCGAACGTGACCTTGCGGGCGTGAAAACTACGGGGTTGCGGATATTCATCAACCACGATCACCCCGGTAATTATCCACAGCCCCGCTGGTTCCGGCGCCCGGCGCGTCCGGCGTATGGCAAGGTCTGGCGACTATGAGACCTCGACTCAAGCCCGTCCTGCGCCGGGTCGAACGAGACGGCCGCACGCTCCAGTTCGGCGTCCATCCGCTGCGGGCCGTCGTGCTCACCGGCGTCGAGCCGCCCGTACGTCGCCTGATCGACGGCCTGGACGGCACCCGCACCCTCCGGCAGGCGGTGGCCTGCAGCGGCCTCGACGAGGCGTCCGCCGAGGAGGTGGTCGCCCGGCTCGCCGCGCACGGCCTGATCGAGGACGCCGCGGCCCGGCCGGAACCCGTCGCCGACCTGCCCGCGGCCGAGCGGGACCGGCTGCGTCCCGAACTGGACCGGCTGTCGCTGACCTCCACCGACGGCGGCATGAGCGCGTTGTCGGCGCGGAGGGCGGCCCGGGTCCGCGTGTACGGCGCGGGCCGGGTCGGCGCACGGGTCGTCACCCTGCTCGCCGCCGCCGGCGTGGGCCACATCTGCGTGGTCGATCCCGGCACGGCCACCGGCGGCGACGTGGTCCCGGGCGGAATCGGCCGCTCCGAGACGGGGATGACCCGCGAGGACGCCGCCGTGCTCGCGGCCCGGCGGGTCTCCCCCGCCGTCAACGCCTGGCCCGGCCGTGCGGCCTCCCGCCTGTCCGACGGCGGAGTGCGCCCCGACCTCGTGATCCTCGCGCCCGCCGACCCGCTCGACGCCACGCTGGTCCACGAGGTCGTCACCGAGGGCGTGCCGCACCTGCTCGTCTGCGCGTTCGAGGGACACGGCTCGGTGGGGCCCTTCGTCGTCCCGGGGCACACCCCCTGCCTGCGCTGCCTCGATCTCACCCGCAGTGACCGCGACCCGTCCTGGCCGCTCGTGGGCGCCCTGCTCGGGGGTTACCCGGCGGGCGAGATCGCCTGCGACGTCGTGCTGTCCTGCCTGGTGGCGGCGCAGGCGGCCGGTCAGGCCCTGGCCTACCTCGACGAGGGGCGCGTGCCGGACGGCCTGCTGGAGGTGTCGCCCGGGTGGCGCTGGCGGCACCGCCGGCTGGACGCGCACGACCGGTGCGGCTGTGTCCGGAGCGACCCGGTCCCGGCCGTGTTCGCGCCGCGCGCTCCCGGCCGGACGGCGTGAACCGCCGTCACCGCCGCTCCACGTCCCAGGACGGGCTACTCAGACGGCGCAGACCTCCCGGACCACTTCAAGGAAGTTGCGGATAACGGCGGTGCGACGCGCTCCGTTCCAGGCGACGCCGATCCGCCAGACCGCGGCCGGATGGTCGATCGGAGTGATCGTCACCGTCGGCGGCGCGATACGGGCGGCGCCGGCCGGCACGAACGCGACGCCGATTCCCGCCGCGACCAATGCCAGCACGGTCTGCAGGTCATGCGCCTCCTGCACGACGTCCGGGCGGACGCCCACGGCGGCGTGGAGCCGGTCGATCTGCCGGTCTAGCCCCGGCCCCCGGGCCGCGGCCAGCCGTATGACGCCGTGCGTCGCGGCCCACCCCGGAAGGTCCGCAGCGGTGGAAGGCGGAGGACCGTGCCGCTCGCTCACCGCGAGTGCGAGCCGGTCGGTGCCGATCGTCAGGTGCTCCCACTCGTCGCCGACCGGGAGCCGGACGAAGCCGACGTCGAGCTCGCCCGTTTCGAGCCCCTCGATCTGGGCCTGCGAGGACATGTCGTCCAAGGTCACGCTCACCTGCGGGTGACGGCGCCGGAAGAGCGCCACGGCGCGAGGGGCCAGGTCGATGCTCGACAGGCCGAAGCCGACCGCCAGCCTCCCGAGCGCACCGTTCGCCATGCCGGCCATCCGCGCGGACAGGGCGTCGGCCCGGCGCAGCAGATCGTGCGCGTCCGGCAGCAGGAGGACACCGAGATCGGTCAGCGTGGCCCCGTGCCGCCCCCGGTGGAACAGCCTGCCGCCGGCCCGCGCCTCCAGCGACTGGATCTGCTTGGTCAAGGTGGGCTGGGTCACCGAGAGATCCCGCGCCGCGCGGCCGTAGTTGCGGTGCGCGGCGAGAGTGACGAACGCGCGGAGCAGGCTCAGATCCATTCCCTGATCCTATGGAAGTGCGAAGAACATTCATTGGACGAATCGAAGCGGTCTGGGATGTCCTGGTGGTCCCGAGACGATCAGGAGGACGAGATGGGACAGGTCACCGAGGACGGGACCGCTGCGAAGGCGGTGCGGTGCGCGACCGTGCAGTTCGAGCACCGGCCCGACGACAAGGCCTACAACCTGAGCAGGATCGAGCACTTCGTCCGCTCGGCCGCGGCCGAAGGGGTGCGGATCATCACCTTCCCGGAGATGTGCGTGCTGGGCTACTGGCACCTGCGCCGGCACACCGCCGAGCGGCTGCGTGAGCTGGCCGAGCCCCTGACAGGACCGTCGGTCGGCGTCGTGCGCGCGCTGGCGGCCGAGCACGGCATGGCGGTGGGAGCGGGCTTCCTGGAGATCGACGAGAAGGGCCGGCTGTTCAACAGCTACGCGGTCTGTCTGCCGGACGGGCGCGTCCACCGCCACCGGAAGTTGCACGCGTTCGAGCACGAGGCCATCGACAGCGGTGACTCCTACACCGTCTTCGACACGCCCTGGGGCTTCCGCGCGGGCGTCCTCATCTGCTGGGACAACAATCTGGTGGAGAACGTCCGGGCGACCGCGCTGATGGGCGCCTCGGTGCTGCTCGCGCCGCACCAGACCGGTGGCACCGCCTCCCGCAGCCCCCACGGCATGCGGCCGATTCCGGCGGAGCTGTGGCGGCGCAGGCTCAGCGATCCGGAGGCGATCGAGGCCGAGCTGCGCGGGCCGAACGGACGCGAGTGGCTGATGCGGTGGCTGCCCGCGCGCGCCCACGACAACGGCCTGTTCATCCTGTTCAGCAATGGGATCGGCCAGGACGACGACGAGGTACGCACGGGCAACGCCATGATCCTCGACCCGTACGGCAGGGTCCTGGAGGAGACCTGGGCCGCCGCCGACGACATGGTCGTCGCCGATCTCGATCTCGGAATGCTGCCGCTGTCCACCGGCCGCCGGTGGCTGCAGGGACGGCGGCCGGAGCTGTACGGCGTCCTCACCCGGCGCTTCGGGGACGAGCGGGACCCCCGGACCGCCCGGTTCGCCGTGGAGCCCGTGCCGGTCACGCGCACCCCCGGTCGTACGGCCCGGGCCGGCTCCGCCTGACCCGGCTCGCGCGAACCGCCGTGCGGCCCGGCACACCGCTCACCGGAAACTCCCGTCACGACAGCGACGCTGTGACCAATGTCATAGACCGCCTATTTCCCCGAGAGGCTCGCCACTGCCGAAGCCGGGGCGGTCGGGCGATCGGAAATTGTGGTCGAAAGCACTCTTCATCGCCGACAATGGTCATGTGAGTGACCTTCCCCACCGTGCCGTGACCCGCTCGGCAAAGCTCGCGACGCTCCCCCTCGGGTTCGCCGGCCGCACCGCGCTCGGACTGGGCAGGCGGCTCGGTGGCGCCTCCGCGGACATCGTCACGCAGGAGATCCAGCGGCGCACGGCCGACCAGATCTTCAAGGTGCTCGGCGAGCTCAAGGGCGGGGCCATGAAACTCGGCCAGGCCCTGTCGATCTTCGAGGCCGCGCTGCCACCCGAGATCGCGGGGCCGTACCGGGCGACGCTGACGCGACTGCAGGACGCCGCGCCGCCGCTTCCGGCCGCCACCGTCCACCGGGTCCTGACCGAGCAGCTGGGCGACGACTGGCGGGAGAACTTCCTGGAGTTCGACAACCGGCCGAGCGCCGCGGCGTCCATCGGGCAGGTGCACCGCGCCGTGTGGCACGACGGCCGCCCGGTCGCCGTGAAGGTCCAGTATCCGGGGGCGGGCAAGGCCCTGATCTCCGACTTCAACCAGCTCGCGCGACTCGGCAAGCTCTTCGGCGCGTTGCTTCCCGGGCTGGACATCAAACCGGTCCTGGCCGAGCTGAAGGAGCGGGTGTCCGAGGAGCTCGACTATCTCAAGGAGGCCGAGGCCCAGCACGCGTTCGCCGAGGAGTTCCGCGACGACCCGGACTTCCACGTGCCCGCGGTCCTCGCGGCCAACGAGCAGATCCTCGTCACCGAGTGGATGACGGGCACCCCGCTCTCCAAGATCATCAGCGAGGGGACGCAGGAGGAGCGCAACCACGCCGGCCTGCTGTTCGTCCGCTTCCTGTTCTGCTCTCCGGCCCGGGTCGGCATGCTGCACGCCGACCCCCATCCCGGCAACTTCCGGCTGACGGAGGACGGGCGGCTCGGGGTGCTGGACTTCGGCGCGGTCAACCGCATGCCCGACGGCTACCCCGTCGCCTTCGGCAGGCTCACCCGCATCTTCAACCAGGGCGACATGGACACCGTCGTACGCGGGCTGCGCGCGGAGGGGTTCATCCGCCCGCACATCGAGGTCGACGTCGACGCCCTGCGGGCCTTCCTCGCGCCGTACGTCGAGCCGACCCGGGTCGAGGAGTTCGCCTTCAGCAGGGAGTGGCTGCGGGAGCAGGCGGCGACCGTGGCCGACCTGAGGCCCAACAACGTGGTCCGTCAGCTCAACCTGCCCGCGTCGTACGTGCTGATCCACCGCGTGCACGCGGCCGGCGTCGGCGTGCTGTGCCAGCTCGGCGCCACGGCACGCTTCCGCGACGAGGTCGTGCGCTGGGTCCCCGGCTTCGGCGACGAGACGGGCGAGTCCGAGGACAACGCTCTCGCCCTGACCTAGGGAGTCGTATCCGGCGAGCGTGGCTCCAGGCGGCGCATCGCCGCGCCGTCGTCGTCACCGGCGACGCGCGTCATCTGCCGGTGCCGCCGCGGCTCTCGACCGTCCGCAGGTTCTGGTTGATGACGCAGCGCTTGATCCCTCTCTTGCAGTTGCCGTTGAGGGTGTTGGTGAAGACGCTGACGCTCGACACCTGCTGGATGCCCGCGAACGTGACGGCGCTGTTGGCCGCGGGGGCGTTCACGTTGCCCCGGCCCGCCGAGATCTGCCTGACCGGGCTCTTGATGGCGGGTGAGTTCGAGGTATTGGTCCCCCCGCTGACCTGGGTCGCTCCGCCGCCGTCCCCCCCGCCGTGACCGTGACCGTCGCCGTGACGGGCCACCCGGGACACCGCGGGCATCGGCGCGGCATCGGCCTCCGGCATGGCCGGCCCCCACACTCCGACGACCCCCCACAGTCCGGCGACGAGCGCGGCGACGGCGAGCCGCCGCGCGCCCGTCGCGAGATCAAGCGCGCCTGACGTCCGGTCGCCCATCCGAGTCCCACCCACCGCTCACGCATTGTTTCGCCTGCCGCCCGTGACCATGCGGCGCCGGGGCGCTCTGCTCATACCCCGTGGTCCTGCCCGGATCCCACGGCAGGCGATCTCCTGTTCGTCCGATGATCGCTTGTTTACGGGCCCCGGCCTTGGCGCGGACGCGCGGCGGCCGTGGTCAGGGACGCCGGAGGACGACCGGCACCACCCACGGCAGGACGGGAACGACGATGGGCGGTCCCTGCCGGGACCGCCCATCTCAACGAACTTCCGACGACCCCGCGTCAGACGATGCGCGCCAGCGCGGAAGTCAGCCGCCGGGACGCGCGCTCGGCCTGCCGGCGTGCCTTCTGCACGCTCCTGATCCGGCCGGCCAGCCGCTCCTGCGCGGCCTCGCTCTGCAGGGTCCGTATTCGCTCATGCGCCAGTTCTTGGTTCAGATACAAGGCGGAGATCGGGGAGATGGTCATCTGGATCGGTTCCTTCCGGAAGTGCTGTGGTTGCTGGTCAGGCGGCGACGGGAGACTTGCGCGGGCGCCCACGGGGGCGCTTGCGGGGCACGACGACCCCCCGGAGGATGAGCTCCCCGCCCCAGACGCCCCACGGCTCCTCGCGCTCCAGCGCGCGGGCCAGGCAGGCCTTCTGGATCGGGCAGCCGCCGCAGAGCGCCTTGGCGAACTCCACGTCCTCGGGAGACTCGGCGAACCACAGGTCGGGGTCGGTACGACAGGGGATTTCGGCTTCGATCAGGTCCATGACCGGGGCCGCCATCTGCGTCACCTCTTCGAATGATTTGGTCTGGGTGTCCTCGTTCTGGGGTGTGGATTCGTGGCCGACAAACAAGAAGGCCGCGGATCCTGGTGCGGATCCGCGGCCCGGAGGTGGAGACCGGTCAGGGTATGACTGGTCCTCTCCAGGCGTAGTGCGGACCCTGTGCACCGCCGCGAGCGGCGGTGCGGATCTGCTCATCGCTCATCGGCCGGTTGACATACACCGGTCGGAGAGCGGGGGTGCCATGGGCGGCCGGACGGGCGGACACGCCGAAGGCGGCCAGTCCCGCGACTCCGGTGGCCAGAGCCTGGGCAGGGGCGGCCTCGCCACGCCGCAGTTTCGTCGGCATGACAATGGCGGCCGGGCATGCGGAGGCGAGCCACAGCGCGCGGGACATCGTCGTGTTCCTCACGGGACTCACCTCCATTTCAGTGCGATCTCGCCGGACCGAAGCGTCCGGCTGACTTGTCCAAGACCCTAAACTGCCGCGGCAGGGCGGGCAACCTATTTTCTACCTGCGATTTTCACGATGTCGTGACATCCGGATGCAGCGCGGGCGACACACGGATCAAGCATTCCTGGACCACGGAGACGGCCAGGTCTCCGGCGGCGGTGAACATCTGCCCGCGGGCCAGGCCGCGCGCCGCCCCGGACCAGGGCGACTCCTGGGCGTAGAGCAGCCACTCGTCGGCGCGGAAGGGCCGGTGGAACCACATCGCGTGATCCAGCGACGCGCCGGACACCGCCGAGGAGCCCCAGGCCAGCCCGTGGGCCAGCAGAACGGTGTCCACCAGGGTGAAGTCGCTGGCGTAGGCCGCGAGCACGACGTGCAGCAGCGGGTCGTCGGGCAGGTCGGCGTCGTAGCGGAACCAGACGTTGTTCTCGGGCGTGACCAGGGCGGGGTCCTGGGCGGCCTCCCAGGTCAGCGCGTTCACATACCGCGCGTCGACAGGCCGCGGCTTGGCCAGCAGCTCGCGCCACCCCGGCTCGTCCCCCACGACGTCCAGCATCCGCTGCTGGAACGTCGGCAGGGTCTCGGGGTGCGGCACCTCCGGCATGCGCGCGGCCTGGTGGCTCACGCCCGGCTCCTCGATGTGGAACGACACCGACATCGAGAAGATCGCCTTGCCGTGCTGGATGGCCGTGATGCGCCGGGTGGTGAACGAGCGGCCGTCCCGCACCCGCTCCACGTTGTAGACGATCGGGACGGCCGGGTCTCCCGGCCGGATGAAGTAGGCGTGCAGCGAGTGGACCATCCGGTCGGACGGCACCGTACGGCCGGCCGCCACGAGCGCCTGCGCGGCCACCTGGCCGCCGAAGACCCGCTGGATCCGCTCCTCCGGGCTGCGCCCCCGGAAGATGTCGAGCTCGATCGGTTCGAGATCGAGCAGGTCCAGCAGCTCCTTCAGGGCCGAGTTCACAGGGGCCTCCAGCGCACGCGGGTATTACTCGTCGGTAACACTATCGGCGCCGCGGCAGAGCTCGAGAACCGCGTCGCCGTACCGCTCAAGTTTGACGCGTCCGATTCCGGCGATCGCGAGCAGGTCCTCCTCGGAAGTGGGCACCCGCTCGGCGATGGCCTGGAGGGTGACGTCCGTGAAGACGACGTAGGCCGGCACCTTGGCCTCCTTCGCCGCCGCCGTGCGCCACGTCTTGAGCCGTTCGAGCAGGGCCTCGTCGTAGTCGGCCGGGCAGGTCGCGCAGCGGCCCAGCTTCTGCTCGGCCGCCGCCGACAGCGTCTTGCCGCAGATCCGGCAGTGCAGCGGCACCGCCGCCCGCTTCGCCCTGCCGCCCGCGCCTCCCGGTCGCTCGGCCCGGGCCGGAATCGCCGTACGCGGGGACAGCCCGTCGAGGAAGCGCGACGGCCTGCGGGCACGGCGGCCCCCCGGCGAGCGGGCGAGCGCCCACGACAGGTGCAGATGTTCGCGGGCCCTGGTGATCCCGACGTACAGCAGCCGTCGTTCCTCCTCTACCTGGTCCGGCGTCTCCGCGTACACGATCGGGACCATGCCGTCGGTGAGGCCGACGAGGAAGACGGCGTCCCACTCCAGGCCCTTCGCGGCGTGCAGCGAGGCGAGCGTCACGCCCTCGACCGGCGGCGCGTGCTGCTCCATCGCCCTGCGCTCCAGCTCGCCCACGAACCGGGGAAGGTCGGCGCCCTCGGCCGCCATGTCCTCGGCCAGGTCGGCGAGCGCCTTGAGCGACTCCCACTTCTCCCTGGCCTTGCCGCCGCCCGGCGGCTCGGCGGTCAGCCCGATCCCCGACAGGATCGCGTGCACGGCGGGGGCGAGCGGCTCGTCGCCCGCCGACCGGGCCGCGCCGCGCAGCAGCACCACGGCCTGGCGCACCTCCGGGCGCTCGAAGAACCGCTCCGCCCCGCGCAGCAGGTAGGGCACGCCCGCGTCGGTGAACGCCTGCTCGTACGCCTCCGACTGGGCGTTGACGCGGAACAGCACGGCGATCTCGCGGGTGGGCACGCCGTCGGCCATCAGCTTCTTCACCGTGAGCGCGACGCCGAGCGCCTCGGCCTGCTCGTCGTCGTACTCGGTGAAGACCGGCTCGGGCCCTTCGGGCCGCTGGGCGACCAGCTCCAGCCGGTGGGGCGAGCGCGCCATGACGCGGTTGGCCAGCGCGACCACCTGCGGGGTCGAGCGGTAGTCGCGCACCAGCCTGATCACGGCCGCCGAGGGGTGCTCGACGGCGAAGTTGGTCAGGTAGTGGGGCGTCGCGCCGGTGAACGAGTAGATGGTCTGGTTGGGGTCGCCCACCACGCACACGTCGTCACGCCCGCCGAGCCAGGTGTCGAGCAGCAGCTTCTGCAGCGGGTTGACGTCCTGGAACTCGTCGACCACGAAGTAGCGGTACTGCTGGCGGATCTGCGCCGCGACCTCACGATGTTCGGTCATGACGGCCGCCGTGAGCTCCAGGATCGTCTCGAAGTCGATCAGGTTGCGCTGGCGGCGCAGGCTCTCGTACCCCTCGTACAGCCGCGCCACCTCCTCGGGCGCGATCGGCGGAGTGCGGCCCGCCTTGACGGCGGCGGCCGGGTAGTCCTCGGGACCGACCTGGGTGACCTTCGCCCACTCGATCTCGCTCGCGACGTCGCGCAGCTCGCCGCGGTCGGGGTTCCTGCGCAGCCGCCGCGCCGCCTCCACGAGTAACGGCAGCTTCGACTCGACCACCTGCGGCGGGTCGCCGCCGATCACCCTCGGCCAGAAGTAGCTGAGCTGCCGCAGGGCCGCCGCGTGGAAGGTGCGGGCCTGCACGCCGGGCGCGCCGAGGCCGCGCAACCGCTGCTTCAGCTCGGCCGCCGCGCGGGTGGTGAAGGTCACGGCGAGCACGCCCTGCGGCTCGACGATCCCGGTGTGCACGGCGTGAGCGATGCGGTGCGTGATCGCGCGGGTCTTGCCGGTCCCCGCTCCCGCGAGCACGCACACCGGTCCGCGCACCGCCTGGGCGACCTCGCGCTGCTCGGGATCCAGACCGTCCAGGACGTCCAAGGAGCGGCTCCCAACATGCGTTGCGGACGTTGTTACTGGCATCATCCTTCCAGCAGCCGGCCGAGCGTGTCCCGGGGACGCCCGTGGAGCGGCCGGCGCACGACGCTACATCGGGGAGGAACACGCCGTGGCCACCGCGGTCCGAACTGCTTTGGGCATGGGCACCGCCGCCCTCGCCACCCTCATGCTCGCCTCGACCTCCGCCTGGGCTGCCACTTCCGCGGGCCATCCCGCCCACCGGCCCTCCGCCTCTCCGTCTCCGTCCGCGACGCCTTCCGCGCCCTCCGCGAGGCCCTCCGCGAGCCCGTCGCCCTCGCCGTCCCCGTCGGCCTCCCCCTCACCGGCGACGCCGTCAGGCCCGCGGATCCGCACCTACGCGTACGGCTCGCACGCGCGCCAGATCATGGACGTGTGGTGGCACACCGACGGCCCGCGCCGCCCGATCGTGTTCGTCATCCACGGCGGCTGGTGGTCGGGGGGCGACAAGAAGTACATGACCTCGATCAGCCGCAGCTACTCCCAGCTCGGCTACACCGTGGTCAACCTCGACTACCGGCTGTCGGGTGACGCGGCCTGGCCGGCCCAGCGCACCGACGTCATCGCCGCCGTCAGCGCCGTGCGCAGGCACGCGGCGATGTTCAACGCCGATCCCGGCCGCTACGTGCTGCTCGGGTTCTCCGCGGGCGGCCACCTCGCCACCGCCGTCGGCGCGTACGGCGACGGCCGGCCGGGCCTGCGCGGCGTCGTCGGGATCTCTCCGCCCGTCTCGCCGCTGTCGGCGTTCGAGGACGGCAGCGCGTTCGGCACCAAGGAGCAGCAGAAACTGCGCAAGGCGGCCATCAAGCTGGCCGGTGGATGCGCGCCCGCCAAGTGCCCGCGCGTCTGGTCGAGCATGGAGGTGCCGTTCCACGCCTCGGCCGGCGACCCGCCCATGCTCACCGTCCACTCGTCCGAGGAGTTCGTCCCGCCCTACCAGAGCGAGATGCTCAAGGAGTCGCTGGAGAGCGTCGGGGTCCGGATGACCGTCAAGACGATGGCCGGCACCCAGCACAGCTCCCCTTTGTACCGGGAGCCGGGGGTCGCCGAGAGCGTCCAGTCCTGGATCACCGCCAGGCTGGGACACGTCGTGCCGCCCGCGGCGGTCCCGCCGGGGCGATAGGCGGGAACACCCGGCACGCGCGCGATGTTGCCACGACTGCTCGCCGAGCACTCATGCGCACGAAAGGGACGACAGATGGCGCTGACGGTTTACACCACGAGCTGGTGCGGCCCCTGTAAGCGGCTGAAGAGCCAGCTCACGCGGGAGGGCATCGTCTACAGCGAGGTCGACATCGAACGCCACCCCGACGCCGCCGATTTCGTCGCCAGTGTGAACAACGGCAACCAGGTCGTCCCCACCGTGGTCGCCGACTGCCACACCATGACCAACCCCTCGGTCGCCGAGGTGAAGCGGCACCTCGCGGGCGCCTGCTAGATCCTGTCCGGCACTCCCCGAATCACCAGCCGGTGTCGGGGATCGGCGCTCCGTACCAGGTCTCGATCAGCCGCCGGGCGATCGAGACCTGGCCGGGCAGCACCAGTTCGCCCGAGCGTACCTGGGCCTCCAGCTCCTCCCGGGACAGCCAGCGGGCCTCGGCGATCTCCTCCAGGTCGGGACGCAGGTCGGTCGTGACGGCGCGGGCGAAGAAGCCGAGCATCAGGCTGCGCGGGAACGGCCAGGGCTGGCTGCCCAGATAACGCGGCGCGGTGACGGCGACGCCCACCTCCTCCAGGACCTCACGGACCACCGCGTGCTCCAGCGACTCCCCCGGCTCGACGAACCCGGCGAGCACCGACAACCGGCCTTGCGGCCACTGCGGGCCGCGCGCGAGCAGGATGCGGCCCTCGTCGTCGTGCACCAGCATGATCACCGCGGGGTCGACGCGCGGGAAGTGCTGGCTGCCGTCGCGCGGGCACACCCGCATGTGCCCCGACGCGGTGACGTCCGTATGGCTGCCGCACCTCGGGCAGTACTCGTGGCTCGCGTGCCACGCCTCCAGGGCCACCGCGTAGACGAGCAGCCCGGCGTCGCGGTCGTCGAGCAGCACCGCGGCCTCCCTCAGCCCCGCCGTGTCGCCGGCGCCCTGGCCGGGCTCGGGCAGCGGCGCGTTGACCGCGAAATAGGGCACGCCGTCCTCGTCCACGCCCAGCAGGTAACGGGTGCCCTCCGGCGCCTCGGCCGGCGAGGTGAGCACCAGCGCCGCGCCGTCGGTGAAGCGGCGGACCAGCGTGCGGCCGCCGTGGACGAGGAGGACTCTCGTCTTCTCCGCCTCCCACGCTCGCCGCAGCCACTCCTCGTCGCCGCGCAGTGCCGCCGATCGGTCGATGGCGCTGCGCGCCAGGAGCAGGGGGCCGAGCAGTCCTTCGGGGATTTCCACGCCGTCATCCTTCCACTGCCGCCGCCCCGGCAATCTTCCCGCCAAGAGATCGCAGTCCGGATAGGATGCAGACCACTTAGGTTAGCCTTACCTATGGAGGCCCGGTGCGGCTGTACCTCACCACGCTCAACCCGACCGATTCGGTGACCGGCGGGTTCCTCCCCGCCGCGGCCGCGCTGGGCTGGGACGTGACGATACTCACCGACCAGCCTGATCGGTATCCGGGGTACGACGTCGTGGCCGCCGACGTCCGCGATCCCCGGGCGGTGATCGACGTGGTCGCCGCCCATCACCGGCCCGATGTGATCTTCTCCAACTCCGACCACCTCCAGGCCGCCACCGCGCTCGCCGCCGAGTATTTCGGTCTGCCCGGCAAGGACTGGCGGGCCTGCGTCACGGCCAAGAACAAGGTGCTCACCCGCCGCGCCCTCGCCGCCGTCGAACCGGTCAGGTCCGCACGGATTCCTCCCGGCGCGAACCCGCCCGGTGACCTGCCGTACCCGGTGGTGGTGAAGCCCGCGCAAGGCGTGGCCAGCGAGGACGTCGTGCTGGTGGACGGCGCGGACGCCCTGGCCGCCGCCGTCGCGGCCATCAGGGAGCGGCGGCCGGAGGAGGTCCTGGTCGCGGAGGAGTTCCTGGAAGGGCCGGTCCGCACGCTGGAGACGCTCGGCGACGGCATCACCCGGGAAGTCGTCGGCGGATTCGCCACCACGCTCGGCCCGCTGCCGCACTTCGTGGAGGAGCGCCTGGACTGGCGGCCGCCGGACACCGGCCACCTGCCCCATCTCGCCGCGGCGCTCGACGCGGCCGGGGTCGGCTTCGGCGTGTGCCACACCGAGTACGCCGTCACCCGCGACGGTCCCCGCGTCATCGAGATGAACTATCGGCTGATCGGCGACAACTGCGACTTCCTGCTGGCGGACCTGCTCGGCGTGCCCCTGCACCAGTGGATCCTGCGCGTCCACGCGGGCGAACCGCTGCCGGCGTTCGATCCGGGCGGCCTTCGCGCGGCGTACGGATCCGTGGTGAGCCTCGTGGCCGAGCGCTCCGGCACGGTGACCGCCGCGCCGCCCGGCCTGTCCGCTCAGGAGGCGGCGGGCGGCGTACGCCTGTGGCACCGGGCACTGCGCGGAATCGGCGATCATGTCGAGGTGACGGGCACCAACCGCGACTACCTCGGCCTGCTGCGGGCCGTCGGCCCGGACGGCGCGAGCGTCGACGCCGCGATCGACACCTTCAGGAAGGAGCACCCTTGGGTGCTCGCATGACCCGGCCGGCCCGCCGGGAGGCCACGGGCCGGGAGCACTACCTGGCCGCGCGGGTGCTGAACGCGCTGCTGCGGGAGGACTACGCCGGGATCTCGGCCAGGGTCACCCACGACAGGGACGGAGTGGCGATCGTTCTCGCCTCGGGACGGCGGGTCGGGCTCGCGGCGGGCGACCCGTTCCACGACTTCGCCACCGCCCCCTGGGAGCGCCTGCGCCTGGCGGAGGTGCTGGAGACGTTGCGGGCCGTCGCCGACCCGGCGGACGCCGAGGGGGTCGCCGCCTTCGAGCGGGAGTGCGGGGAAGCCCTCGCGGCCCTGGAGGCCCACCACCGCCGGCGCGGCGAGGTGGCCCGGCGGCTGCGCGGGCGTCACGGCCTCATCCGCTACGAGTCGCTGGCCGCGACGGTGGACCACCCGCTCTATCCGACGGCCCGCTGCCGCCTCGGGATCTCCCCCGCCGACCTGGCGGCCTACGCGCCCGAGTTCGCTCCGGAGTTCGCGATGCGGTGGACGGCGGTGCCGCGCGAGCGGGTGACGCTTTCGCGGCCGAACCTCCCCGGCTGGTGGCCGTCGCCGGGCGACGTGGGGCTGCCGTCCGGTCTGGCCCGCACGCACGTGCTCTTCCCCGTCCATCCGCTGGCGGAGCCGCTGGTGGGCGGGCTCCCCGGGCTCGTCGCGGGGCGCGAGCCGTACCTGACCGTGCGGCCGACCCTGTCGGCCCGCACGGTCGAGGCCGGCGAACGCGTCCACCTCAAGGTGCCGCTCCCGGCCAGCACGCTGGGCCTGCGCAACCGGCGGTCGATCAAACCGGGCACCCTGCGGGACGGCGCGCTGGCCGAGTCGCTGCTGCGCGAGATCCTGGCGCGCGAGCCCGGCCCGCGCGTCACGCTCGCGGACGAGCAGACCTACGGGCACGCGGAGCACGAATACCTGGGCTGGCTCGTCCGCGGCCTGCCCGAAGGCGACATCGTGCCGGTCGCCGCCCTGCTCGCGCCGCTCCCGGACGCGGACGGGCGGCTCGTCCTGCACGAGGTGGCCGAGCGCCACCACGGCGGCGACGCGGAGGCGTTGCTGCGCGACTACCTCGCGGCGCTGCTGGAGTGGAACGTCGCGCTGTTCGTCCGGTACGGCGTCGCTCTGGAGGCCCACCAGCAGAACCTGGCGCTGCTGTTCGGCGACGGGCCCATGCGGCTGCTGATCAAGGACAACGACGGGCTGCTGGCCTCGCCGCGGCGGCTGCGCGCGGCGGGGATCGCGACACCGGACTTCGGCGACGAGCGCATGCTGACCGACGACCCCTACGCGCTCGCCGACGTCTTCGTGACGATCACCCTGCATCTGGCCGCCATGGCCGTGGCCCACGGCGCGCTGCCCGGCTCCGCCGCCACGCTGGTCGGACGGGCCCTGGCCGCCGCACTGGAGCCGTACGGGGACGACCCCATGGCCCGGCTGCTGCGGGCCCGCACGCTGGAGGCCGCCCGTCTCACCGGCAAGTCGATGGTCGTCGCCGGGACGCTCGTGACCAAGGAGCGCACCGGAGCCAGGGACGTCAACAAGTTCTACGGCACGACCGGCCCCAACTATCTGAGGGGTGCCTGAGCCATGGACCGCCTTCTCCTCGGCCCGCACGCCCCCGAACCGCATGCCTCGGACCCGCACGCCGGCCCGGCCGAGGAGGCGGCGCTCGGGGCGCTGCTGCGGTGCTGGCTGCGCGAGGTCGGCGGCCCCCGTGGCCATGTGAGGGCCGCAGGGCCTCACCTGACGCTCCGCGTGGCCGGGACACCGGTGCGCGTACGCGCCCGTGGCGGAATCGCGCTGCGCTTCGACGGCCCGCCCGAGCACCTCGTCACCGGTGAGGGGGCGGAGGGCCGGTGGCGGCCCCTGAACCTGCCCGCGCTCGTCGCTCTGCTGGAACGGGAGCTCGACGGCGGCAACGAGGAGTTCGCCGCGCAGGTGCGCGCAGGCAGGGAGGCGATCGCGGCGATCCTGGCCGCCCGCGAGCGGGCCGTCCCCCCCGCCGACCCGTGGCTCGCCTCCGAGCAGGCCCTCGTGGCCGGGCATCCGTTCCATCCGGCTCCAAAAGCCCACGGAGGCGACGGCTGGCTGGACTACGCGCCCGAGACGCACGCGCGGTTCGCGCCGCGGCTGCTCGGGGTGCGCGCCGATCTGGTGGCCCAGGAGGGGGACACGGCGGCGCTGGACGCGTTCGGCGGCGCGCCTGCGGGATACCTCCCGCTGCCCGCCCACCCCTGGCAACTCGACCTGCTGGCCGCCGACCTGCGCGGGCCGCTCGCGGACGGGCGGCTCGTCGACCTCGGGCCCGGCCCCCGCGCCGTCGTGCCCACGTCCTCGGTCAGGACGGTGTACGACCCCGGCACCGGCATGTGCCTGAAGTTCAGCCTGAACGTGCGGATCACCAACTGCGTGCGGAAGAACGCGTGGTATGAGCTGTCCGGCGCGGTCGAGCTGACCCGGCGGCTCTCGCCCGTCTTCGACCGGCTGGCCCGGCGCTTCCCCGGCACGCGGTGGCTGCCGGAACCCGGCTACCGCTCGGCCGCCCTCGGCACCCGGCTGCTGGAAGGGCTCGGGGTGATCGTGCGTACCGGCCCGTGGGGGGTGTGCGGGCCGGGGATCACGCCGGTCCTCGCCGCCGCCCTGGCCGCCGGTGCGGACGGGGTGCCCCGGGCCGTCCTGGCCCGCCGCGCGGCCGACCCTGTCGCATGGTGGGAGGCGTACGTCGAGCGCGTGGCGTATCCGGTGCTCGACGCCTTCTTCCGGCACGGCGTCGTGCTCGAAGCGCACGTGCAGAACGTGCTGGTCGGGTTCGACGCCGCCGGGTGGCCGGTCGAGGCGGTCTTCCGCGACCTGGAGGGCACCAAGCTGGTGGCCGGCCGCCACGACCTGACCGGCCTGCCCGGCGAGGTGGCGGCCCCCCTGTCGTACGACGCCGCGGGCGGCTGGAACCGGGTCGCCTACTGCCTGTTCGTCAACCACCTCGCGGAGGTCGCCGCCACCGTGGCAGACACCGTCGCCGGCACGGTCGACGACGTTCTGCGCGCGTTGTGGGCGGCCGCCCGTGCGACTTTGAGCCGCTATGTGGAGGACCACGCCGCCGGTCCGGCCGAACCGCTGACGCGGCTGCTGGCCGGGGCGCCGCTGCCGGCCAAGGCCAACCTGGGCGTGCGCTGGGCGAGGGCGGCCGACCGGACCGCCGGATATGTGCCCGTCCCGAACCCGCTCGCGCAGCCCGGCCAGCGCGTGATCGGCGGGCAGACGGGCGTGGAGACGTTGACCGAGGTGTGCGGGGAGCGCGGATGAGCATCGATATTCCGGCGGGCGTGCGGAAGGTCGCCGAGTCGCTGGACGACGTCCCCGCCTACGTCTACGACCTGGCCGGGCTCGCCCGCCACGCCGCCGCCGTACGGGCCGCCCTGGCGGGCACGGAGATCTGCTACGCAGTCAAGGCCAATCCCGACCCGGAGGTGCTGCGGACGCTCGCGCCGCACGTGGACGGCTTCGAGGTCTCCTCCGGCGGCGAGTTCGCCCACGTCAGGGCGGTGTTGCCGGAGGTCCCGCTGAGCTTCGGCGGGCCGGGGAAGACCGGCGCCGAGCTGGCCCTCGCCCCCTCGGCGTACCGCTGGCACGTCGAGAGCCCGGCCGAGCTGCGGCGGATGCGGGAACCCGCGGACGTGCTGCTGCGGGTCAACCTCGACGTGAACGTCGCCGGCGCGGCGCTCGCGATGGGCGGCGGCGCCACGCCGTTCGGCATGGACCACGGCGGGGTCGCCGAGTGCCTCGCCCTGCTCGGGTCCTCACCGGTGCGGCTGCGCGGCGTCCACGCCCACCTCGCGAGCGGCCTGGCCGCCCCCGGCCTGCTCACCCTCGCCGAGGCCGTCCTGGCGTACGGCAGGAGCCTCGGGCTGCGCGAGTTCAACGTGGGCGGCGGCATGGCCGTCTCCTACGCCCGCCCGCAGGAGCGGTTCGACTGGGCGGCGTACGGCGCGGGCCTGCGGAGGCTGGCACTGCCGGGCGAGACGCTGCGCGTGGAGCCGGGACGCGCCCTGACGGCCTACTGCGGGTGGTATCTCGCGACCGTGCTCGACGTGAAGCGCGTCCACGGAGAGCGCTTCGCCATCATGTCGGGCGGCACCCACCACCTGCGGACTCCGGTGACGAAGGGACACGACCAGCCGTTCGCCGTGCTCCCGAGGGGCGGCGGGGGCGAGGACGGGCCGGTGACCCTGGTGGGACAGCTGTGCACCCCCAAGGACGTCTTCGCCCGCCGCGTCACCGCCTCACTCGCCGTCGGCGACGTCGTCGCCTTCGCCATGGCCGGTGCGTACGCGTGGAACATCTCGCACCACGACTTCCTCATGCATCCGAAACCCGCGTTCCACTACCTGAGGTGAGGGCTACCAGGACAGCGTGAGCGTGCCGTCGAGGACCTTGGCGGAGTTGGCGAGGCGGGCCTGGTTGAGCGCCTTGACCACGTCGAGCCGGGCACGGTCGCGGTCGATGACCCGGTTCTCGGCCTCGACGAAGACCGTACGGCGCACGTCGGAGTAGCCCGTCTCGGCCCGGCACTCCGCGTCCGCGACCGCCGTGTCGATCTCGGCCCGTGTGCCGCGCGGCTTGGGGGTGTGGCCGATCGAGTCGTCGTTGACGGTCACCGCCCAGCGGGGGTCTCCCAGGGCCTGGTCGGCGCTCCGGTAGTCGAAGCCCTCCGACCTCATGCAGTCGCTCCACTCGCGCTCGGCCGCCGCGATCCGCGGGTCACTCAGGGCGAGGTCGGTCGCGCTGTCGACGAAGCGCGGGACCTCGTCGTCGTCGAACCTCTTGCCGGCATCGGCCGGGCCGAGGCCCCGCGCTCCCCGGTTCAGCAGGGCGTCCGCCGCGGTCATACACCCCCCGGGCGGCGCATGCATTCCTCCACGAGCAGGAACCGGGCTCGTATCACCTGCGCACGGTCTTTCGCGCCGAGACTGTAGGCGTCCAGGGGAAGGGTGAGATCCGGAGGATTCACCGCCGCCGACGAGGCCGAACATCCGGTCACCGCCGCGACACAGGCCGCTGCCATCGCCATCCGCAAACCCGACATAGGGAATTCATAGCCGATCATGAACAGCCCGCGTCGGCGAAAGAGGTAATCACTCTCGCGGAAAAGTCCGATCCCGTCGCGAGACATTTGCTGCAGGTACGTCGCCTATGACCGATTCACGGAGCCGGTTTTCCTCTTCCCGGTAGGGCTTTCCTTCACCTCGTCGCCCCTTCCAGGAATTTCCCTCCCATCATCCCCCTGTTACTTTCCGTGGCGATCCGGAAACCTTCCGTACCATCGATGGAGGAGCAGGAGAGGATGACGACATGGCCCTCACCAAGCCGACCAAGCGCGGCAGGCACGACCACTCCGTCCCGCAGAAGCAGGACGATCCCGTCTCCGACGAGCACGAGCCCCCAGACGCCGGGAAGCCCGAAGAGCACGAGCATGAAGAACCACAGGAGCTCCCTGACGAGGTGCTGCACCTGTGTACGCAACTCAACGACGCCGGTTACCGGGCGGAAATTCGTCTCGGGCAGGTCGTCGTGACGCCGCCCGCGGGAAGGGAGAGTACATACATCGTCGACAGGCTCTCCGATCTGCTGATCCCGCTGAAGCTGGCGAACGGCTGGCGGTTCCACCAGACCTGGGGGGTGCACATCCCGCCATATCAGGATCTTCGGCTACCCGATCTCATGGTCGCCCCCGATGAGGTCGAGCAATTCGACAACATGCGCATGCGCGGACACTGCGCCCTCCTCGTGGTTGAGGTGTGCTCGCCCGGAACGTACAAGGTCGACTGGCAGGAGAAGCCGCTCGACTATGCGCGGGCGGGCGTGCCGCTCTACCTGATCATGGACCCCGTGGCGTCTCCGCGCAGAGTGACGCTGATGAGCGATCCCCTCTCCGACCTCGAACCCTTCGATTATCACCGGCAGGCGTACCGGAAGATCGTCACGGCCGAGGAGGGCGAGGTCCTGAAGCTACCCTGGCCCTTCGAGATCAAGATCGAGACGAGCGCGCTGTTCGACCAGGACGAACCGGTGGTCACTCCTCAGGAACCCGCTGAATGAGGGTGGTGAGGCCGTCCGCGTCGAGGAGGTCGACGGGGCGGACGGTCTCGTTCGAGCGGACGTAGTGGAACGCGGCCCCCACCTTCTCCAGCGGCACCCCGGACAGCGTCGCCCAGGCCACCCGGTAGGCCGCGAGCTGGACCGACGCGGTTTCGGCCGCCCTGCCCTGCGGCCGTTCGCCGGTCTTCCAGTCGACCACCACGTAGCCGTCGCCCTCGCGGAAGACCGCGTCCATCCGCCCGCGCAGCAGGCGGTCTCCGATCATGGTCTCGAACGGGACCTCCAGGTCGACCGGCTCACGCGCGGCCCACTCGCTCTCCTCGAACCGCTCCTGCAGCTCGGCGAGCTGGACGTCGGTCTCCGAGATCTCGTCGGCGGCGCCGGGCAGTTCCAGGTCATCGATCAGGCGCTGCTGGCCCCAGCGCGACTCCAGCCACCGGTGGAAGGTCGTGCCTCTGCGAGCCAGCGGGGCGGGCCTGCGCGGCACCGGACGCCGCACCTGCCGGGCGAACGCCGCCGGATCCTGGGTCAGCGTGACCAGCGACGACACCGACAGCCGTGACGGCAGCTCCACGACCGCCCCGGCCCGCCGGCGGTTCATCTCTCGCTCACGCAGCAGGAGGTCGGTGTCGCGCGCCCAGGCCCGCATCCGCTCCCACTCCCGCATGCTGAGCAGGACCTGGTCGTCGGCCGCCCCGGAGGCGACGCCGGTCATCGCCTCCTCGACGAGGCGAGCGCCGTCCTCGACGGCGGCGGGCACCTCGATCGACGGCCAGTCGGCCGAGGCGGGCTGGGCGAGCAAGGGGTTCACGGCGTCTTCCGTGTCCTCCGCCTCGCCGGCCCAGCCCGCGACCTCGGCCCCGGCGTCTCTGATCTCCTCCAGGAAGCGGGACGGCGCGAGCGGCCTGGACGAGGTCCCCCAGCGGTAGCCGCTCGCGATCAGCAGATAGTGCGCCCGGGTCACGGCGACGTACGCCAGGCGCCGCTCCTCCATCAGGTCGCGGTCGCGGCACCGCTCGTCGAACTCGGCCAGCGCCTCCTTCTCCAGCCCGGCAAGGGCCGGCAGGTCCGCAGCGTCGCCGCGCAGCGGGTACGGCAGCTTGCGGGGGTTCTCCGTCCAGCGTGAGTTCGTCACCGGCGCCGCGGGGAACAGCGTGCCCTTCGTCGGCGCCCCGTCCTTCGTCGTGAGCTCCGACAGCCCGGGCACGATCACGACCGGCCACTCCAGGCCCTTCGACGCGTGCACCGTCATCAGCTTGACCGTGTTGCTGTCGCCGACCCGTCCCGCGTCCAGCCCGAACTCCTCGGTCTCCGCCGCCTTGAGGTACGCCAGGAACGCGCCGAGCGTCGGGTCCTCGGAGTCGCCGGCGAAGCGGAAGGCCGCGTCGAGGAAGGCGTCCAGGGCGGCACGGGCGGCCAGCGGGCTACCTCCCTTGGCGGCCACCTCGACGTCGAGGCCGAGTCTGCGTTCGATCTCGCTGACGAGATCGGGCAGCGGCTGCCCGGTGTGGGAGCGCAGCAGGCGCAGCTCCTGGGCGAGCGCGGGCATCCGTTCCCGCGCGGCCGGGGAGAAGCCCTCCAGCCAGCCCTGCCGGTCCGGCAGCTCGTCCAGCGCGTCGACGAGACTGCCGCGCTCCTCCGCGAGGTCGGCGACGACCTGGTCGAGCGGGTCCTGTGGCCGCGGCTCATCCCGGCCGCCGCGAAGCTCCCTGTTCAGTTCGCGGGCCCTGTCGCCGAGCAGCTTCAGGTCGGCCGGCCCGATCCGCCAGCGCGGCCCGGCGAGCAGCCGGACCAGCGCGTCGCCGGCGGTGGGGTCGTAGAGGACCCGCAGCGTCGCCACGATGTCGGCGACCTCGGGCACGGTCAGCAGGCCGCCGAGCCCGACGACCTCGACGGGGATGTTCCTCTTCTCCAGCGCCCGGCGCAGCGCGGGAAACTGGGACCGCTTGCGGGCCAGGATCGCGACGTCCTGCGGCTGCAGGACGGGGCCGCGTTTGCTCCGCTCGCCCTCGCTCCAGGGCAGGCCGTCGGGAGCGTGCCCGGATCCGAGCAGGTCCCCGATCTGTCCGGCGATCCACGCCGCCTCGTCCTCGGCCGTACGGTGGAACGCGCATCGCACCCGTCCGCGGCCCGCTCGGTTGCCGCCCGGCACCAGCACCGGCACCTGCCGGGCCTCCCCGCGCAGGGGTGACTGGATCCGGGCCGCCACGTCGAGCACGCGCTCACCGTTGCGGAAGCTGACCGACAGCTGCCGCACCGGCGCGGGCTCCCCGGATGCCGTGGGAAAGTCGTGGGGAAACCGGGACAGATTGCCGGCCGACGCACCGCGCCAGCCGTAGATCGACTGGCAGGGGTCGCCGACCGCGGTGACCGGGTGGCCCCCTCCGTACAGGGAGCGCAGCAGCACGAGCTGGGCGTGGCTGGTGTCCTGGTACTCGTCCAGCAGGACGACCGAGAACCGGGACCGCTCCGACATCCCGACCTCCGGATGCCGGCTGGCGATCCGCGCGGCCAGCGCCATCTGGTCGCCGTAGTCGATGACCTCGCGGCTCCGCTTGAGCCGTTCGTACGCCTCGACCATCGGCAGCAACTGCTCGCGTACGGCCTGGGTGTCCACCGGCTTGCGCTGGTCCTTGGTGACCCGTCCGGTGAGCGCGGCCAGGCGCTCGCGCAGCCGGTCGCCGACCTCACGCACGTTCTCGGGGCCGCACAGGTGTTCGGCCATCTCCCCGGCCAGCTCCAGCACCGCGGCCGTGACGGTGGTGGGGGCGTAGTCGACCCGGTCCATCGGCCCGTCGTACCGCCCGACCACCCGTGCCGCCATCTGCCAGGCGACGGCGGGAGTGACGAGCCGCATGGTGGGCTCCAGCCCCTCCCGCAGCGCGTGGTCGGTCACCAGCCGGGCCGCGTACGCATGGTACGTCGAGATCGTCGGCTCGGAGTCGAGCACCTGCTCGTCCTCGACGACGCCGGCCTTCGCCAGGCCGGCCAGCCGCTGACGCACCCGCTCGGCGAGCTCGGCGGCCGCCTTGCGGGTGAAGGTGAGGCCGAGGATCTGCTCGGGCCTGGCCACGCCGTTGGCCACGAGCCAGACCACCCGTCCGGCCATCGTCTCGCTCTTGCCGGACCCCGCGCCCGCCACGACCACCATCGGCTCCGTGGGCGCCTCGATGACCACCGCCTGCTCGGGGGTGGGAGTGCGGATGTCCAGCCGTTCGGCGAGCTGCCCCGGCGTCAGCACACCTGGCCCCCCTTGTCGTTCACCGGGCAGGCGATTCTGGCCGCGCACGTGCGGCAGCCGTCGTTGACCGTGGCCTGGAACACCTTCGCCGACATGCCCGTCGCCACGGTTTTCACCAGTTCTTCGGCCCACTTGGGCTCCGGGTCGTCCGTGAGCGCCCCCTGCACCTGCTCCTTGGCCTCCTTGGTCCCCGCCGCCTTGCCCACGTGCAGGAGCGAGGCGCCGCCCGGCTCGGTCAGGCCGAGCTTCTCGAACGCCTTCAGCGTCGTGGCGAGCTGGTACACCCCGAGCTGCGGGTGCCGGTCGATCTCGCCGTCCTTCGGTTTGGAGGTGCCGGTCTTGATGTCCACGATGACCGCCCGGCCGTTCCCGTCGCGCTCGACCCGGTCGACCCGGCCCTTGATGCGTACGCCGATCTCCGGCATCTCGACGGTGAACGCCTCCTCGGTCCTGACGAGATCGCGGTCGTTGTTCTTGTGCCACTGCACGAACCGTTCGACCATCTGCTCGGCGACGAGGCGCTGCTTGCGGTTGAACCACACGCCGCCGAAGTCCAGTTGGTCCCAGACGTCGTCCAGCCGCCCGAACAGGTCGCTGCCGTCCTGCGTCGCCAGCACGGCGATCGCGTGGACCACGGTCCCGAGGCTCTGGACGACGCTGGTGTCGCGCGCGCCCACCGCCGTCTCCAGTACCCACCGCAGCCCGCACCTGGTGAAGCTCTCCACCGCCGAGGGCGAGATCTGCACCACGTTGTCCGGCCAGCCCAGCGGCCGGTCGTCGCTGATCGGCGTCAGCGCGTACCACTCGCGGGGGTTCGCGCCGGGCACCCCGGCCTGCGCCAGCCGGGCGAGGTGCCCGGCGGCCGCCCGGCGCATCGGCTCGGGCCTGTCGGTGTCGCACACGACGGAACGCAGGTCCGCCACGAGCGCGGACATGCTCAGCCACCGGGCCCGGTCGTCGGTGGTGGCCGGGGCGACCCCCTGCGGCAGCAGCTCGGTGAGGAACCGGGAGGGCCGTTCGTCGGTGTCCTCGCCGCCGACGGCGGTGACGACGAGCCTCCTGCGGGCGCGGGTCGCCGCGACGTAGAACAGCCGCCGCTCCTCGGCGAGCAGCTTGGAGGTGATGGTCGCGGCCGTCACCTTCTCGGTGGCCGCCTCGGAGCCCGAGACGAGTTCGACGAGGGCCTCGGTGCCCAGCAGGGATCCGCGCAGGCGCAGGTCGGGCCACAGGCCCTCCTGTACGCCGGCGACCACGACCACGTCCCACTCCAGGCCCTTCGACCGGTGCGCGGTCAGGATCCGCACGGCCTCACCCTCGGGGGCGGACTCGGCGAGCGTGTCGCCGGCGATCTCCTGAGAGGTCAGGTCGTCGAGAAAGACCTCGACTCCGGCCTTGGGCAGCCGGTCGGTGAAACGGGCCACGTGGTCGAACAGCGCGACGACCGCGTCGAGGTCGCGATCGGCCTGCGCGCCCCGCGCCCCGCCCGCGAGGCTGGCCTCGGTCCAGCGCTCCGCGAGCCCGCTGGCCTGCCAGATCTCCCAGAGCGTCTCCTCCGCGCCCCGGCCGTGCCGTACGGCCTCGCGGGCGATCGCGATGAGCCGCGCGAGGCGTTCGGCCGGGGCCGCCACGTGCGGCTCGACGCCGCCGAGCTCGCGGGCGTCGAGCAGCGCGGCGACCAGCAGCTCGTCCGACGAGTGGAGGGTGAGAGGCAGGGCCGGCTGCCCGCTGTCCTCCTTCGCGGACTCCGCCACGGCCGCCTCGTGCTCGGCGATCCGCAGGGCGCGGCGCAGCCGTCGTACGCCGATCATGTCGGTGCCGCCGAGCGGGCCGGTCAGCAACTCTTCGGCGGTCGCCACGTCGAGCGCTTCGAGCGCGGCGGGCGGGACCGGCCTCTTGTCGCGGGCCGCAAGCGACGCGGCGACCCGCAGCAGCGTGACCAACGGCCGGACGCCGGGCTCCTGCACGAGCGGCAGCTCGTCGCCCGCGACCACGACCGGCACCCCGGCCGACACCAGCGCCCGGCGCAGCATCGGCAGCTGCCGTACGGCGCTGCGCACGAGGACCGCCATGCGCGACCACGGCACCCCGTCGAGCAGGTGGGCACGGCGCAGGGTGTCGGCCACCACCGCGGCCTCCTGGCTCGCGCTGCCGGCCACCAGGACCTTCACCTCGCCCGGGTCGGCGTCCCCGACGGGGATCAGATCGCGATGGCCTCCGGTCTTGTTCTCATGGCCCGGTACGGCCGGGAGGCGGAAGGCGACGCGGCGCGAGGCCTCCAGCAGGGCCGGGCCGCTGCGGCGGCACACGCGCAGCGCGATCACCGGGGCGTCCCGTCCGTCCGGGGCCGGGAACCGTTCGGGAAACCGCAGGATGCCCTGCACGTCCGCGCCGCGAAAGCCGTAGATGGACTGGTCGGGGTCGCCCACGGCGATGAGGTCGCGGCCGTCCCCGGCGAGCTGCCCGAGCAGGAACTCCTGCGCCGGGTCGGTGTCCTGGTACTCGTCGACCAGCACCATGTCATAGGCCGCCCGTTCGCGCCGCCGCACCTCGCCGTCGGTCAGCAGGCCGGCCGCCGCCCGGATCAGCTCCGAGTAGTCCAGCGCGGGCACCGGGTCGAGGTCGAACCGGTCCTGGTAGCGGAAGGAGAACAGGCCGGCGGCCTCCCAGTCGGCCCTGCCGTGCTCGCGCCCCAGCCGCACCAGCGCATCGCCGTACAGGCCGCGCTCGGCGGCCCGGGACAGGAAGTCGCGCAGCTCCTCGGCGAACCCCCGGGTCTTCAGCAGCTCCCGCATGTCCGGGGGCCAGTGCCGCGCGCCGTCCTCCAGCTCGCCGTGCAGCAGCCGCCGGATCTCCAGCAGCTGCTCGGGCCCGGTGAGCAGCCGCGGCGGGGGCTCGCCGGCCAGCACCGCCTCCCGGCGCAGCAGCGCGTACGCGTAGCTGTGGAAGGTGAGGGCCAGCGGCGTCCTGGTGGTCCTGCGCATCCGGGCCGTGATACGTTCGCGCAGCTCACCGGCCGCCTTGCGGCTGAAGGTGAGGACGAGCACGCGCTCGGGGTCCACGCCGCGGCGCTCGACCCGGTCGACGACGGTCTCCACGATCGTGGTGGTCTTGCCGGTGCCCGGCCCGGCGAGCACCAGCAGGGGTCCGCTCTTGTGCTCGACGACGGCGCGCTGATGTTCGTCCAGCACCGGGGCCGCTCGGCGTCCCACGCCCCCACGACGCACCAGCCGGTAGTTCTGACCACTCACAGCACAGCATTCCACCAGATCACTGAGGCAGATCGTGCCCGAACGCCCAGTCCGTGACACGATTGGGCGGATCAGCCCCGCATGCTCAGCCCCTGGTCCTGCCGGAGCCGGGCCAGCGTGCGGCCGGTCGGGGAGGCCGGATCGGCGGTGTACATGACCACCAGCAGGTCGGGGTCGCCCGGCAGAGCCAGGGTCTCGTATGCGAAGTCCAGGTCTCCGAGCTCCGGGTGCCGCAGCAGCTTGGCCCCGAAGGTCTTCTCGGCCACCCGGTGCTCCTCCCACAGGCGGGCGAAGTCCGGGTCGGCGGACAGGTCGGCGACGAGCGGGCCCAGCAGGGGGTCGTCGGGGTGCCTCCCGGCGTACAGGCGCAGATGGGCGATGATCTCGACGGCCACAGTCGCCCAGTCGCGGTAGAGCGAACGCGCACGCGGCGACAGGAACGTCTGACGGGCCATGTTGCGCTCACCCTCGGGCATGGCCGAGAAGCCGGTGATCCGGTCGGCGAGGGCGTTCCAGGCGAGCACGTCCATCCGGGGGCCGAGGACGAACGCCGGCACGCTGTCGGCCGCGTCCAGGAGCATCCGCACTCCGGGCCGGACATGGGAGGCAGGAGCCCGCCGGTCCTCGGGCGGGCGCAGGAGGCGGCGCAGGTGTGCCCGCTCGGTGCCGTCCATGCGCAGCACCCGGGCGACCGCGTCGAGCACCTCGTCCGAGACGTTGCGTACGCGCTGCTGCTCCAGGCGGATGTAGTACTCGGCGCTCACGCCCGCGAGCAGCGCGACCTCCTCGCGCCGCAGCCCGCTGACACGCCGCCGTCCGTGTGCCGGGAGCCCCGCGTCCTCCGGCCGGATCCGGGCCCGGCGAGAGCGCAGGAACCGTCCCAGATCACCATCCATGACGCCCAAGACTAGTACTGCCGTTACCAGGAAAGGGCGTGGCCTGGGTAGGCCCGCCCCGCCCCGCCAGAGTGGCTCTCGTCAACCTCGAACGCGAAGGAGTCACGATGAGCTACGAGAACCTGGCCGGACGCGTCGCCGTGGTCACCGGGGCCGCCAGCGGCATGGGAGAGGCGACGGCGCGGCTGCTGGCCGCCTCCGGCGCGAAGGTCGCGCTGCTCGCCCGCCGCGCCGACCGGCTGGAGGACCTGGCCCGGAAGATCGCAGCCGACGGCGGCACCGCGCTGGCCGTGACCGCGGACATCACTCGGGACGACAGCGTGGCCGCCGCCGTGGACCGGATCCACGCCGAACTCGGGCCCGTGGACCTGGTGGTGAACGCCGCGGGCGTGATGCTGCCCAACCCGATCGACGACGGCCGCATCGACGAGTGGACGCGGATGCTCGACACGAACCTCGCCGGCGCCCTGCGGATCATCCGGGCCTTCACCGCCGACCTGCTCGCTGCGGCGGCGGACGGCAGGACGGCCGACCTCGTCAACGTCTCGTCGATCGGCGCCCACGCCGTCTTCCCCGGCTACGCCGTCTACGGGGCGACCAAGGCCGCCCTCACCCACCTGTCCACACTCCTGCGCACCGAGTTCGGCCCGCGCGGCGTGCGGGTGACCAACATCGAGCCGGGCCTGACGGCGACGGAGCTGGGCGACCACGTCGACAGCCCGGAGCTCGGGGCACAGCTGGCGGGCATGTTCCAGGTCATCACGCCCTTGACCGCCGAGGAGATCGCCGACCTGATCGGCTACACGGTCAGCAGGGCCAAGCACGTCAACCTCCGTCAGGTCGTCGTGCTGCCGACGAACCAGGCCTGAGGTCTCCGTGCGCCGGGCGTCTCGGTCAGGCGAGCAGCTCACCCAGAGAGCACTACTCGTCAAGAGGAACCACGTCCGTGGTGCGGGGCCGGGTGACGCGGGCCCGGACGAGGCCGATGAGCGAGGGACCGCCCCAGAAGCACCACAGGGCGATGACGGGATCGCAGATGGCGCAGCCGAAGGACGAGTCGTGGGCGAAGGGGATGATCGGGCTGCCCTTGAGGTGGTGGAGAATGTCCCATCCGGTGTGCAGCAGCCAGGCGATCCCGATGAACGTCCACGACTCCAGGCCGCGATAGGCGCAGTACGCGACGAGCGCGGTGAAGGGGAACTCCCAGCCGCCGAGCCCCCCGCCACTGAGGTAGGCGGCCCCCGCTCCGGCCACCATGACGGCGTTGAAGCGACGGCGGTGCGGTTCGGGGATCAGCGACATCAGCACGGCGTAGGCGAGGCCGATCAGGATCGGCATGACAAGACTCATGATTGTGCGGCTCTCTCACATGGCTGTCGTGATGGCGCGAGCGGACGGCCGGCACCGCGGATGGCGACGGCGAACCCGCGGCAGAAAGCCAATCAGACGGCCACATGCCTTCCCAGGGGCATTGGCGACACATGCCGACGGGATCCCGCCAGGCGCCGGGGCGACATGCCGCGCCCCGGGCCGCATGGAGACGGGCCCGGGGCGTAGAAGGCTCACCGGCGAGGAGGAGAACCGCCGCGGCGGTTCTCCTACGCGGATGGACGTCCCTTGTCGGGCACACCCCCGAGAGGGACATCGCGCAGATTCAGCAGCAGCAGGAAGGCGCCGCCCCCCACGATCGCGATGTCGGCGACGTTGCCGACGAACAGGCCGCCGTAGTCGATGAAGTCCACGACATGGCCCTGGGCGAAGGCGGGCGGGCGGAAGAGGCGGTCGAGCAGATGGGATGTGGCGCCCCCGAGCAACGCTCCCAGCACGAGAGTCCAGGCCGGCGACCGCAGCCGCCGCCCGACGTAGAGGATGCCGGCGACCGCGGCGGCCGTCGTCAGGGTGAACACCCACGTCACCCCCTCGCCGGTCGAGAAGGCGGCGCCGGCGTTCAGCAACAACCGCAACCGGATCAGCTGCGGGATCACCGTGATGGTCCGACCGTCGGAAAGCGCGGACGTCGCCCAGAACTTGGAGGCCTGGTCCACGAGAAGAACGACCGCGGCCAGCACGAGCATCCGCCCATATTGCCGCATGCCTGGTCTCGTCCCCTGCGAACCTCGCCCGTCCGACACCCCTACCTCGCGATCCACGACATTCTCGGTCTCGGTCAGGACGTGAAGACGTGATCGATGACGCGGGCGGTGGCCTTGCCGTTGTCGTGCGGCGCGTAGGTCCGCACGAAGGACGCGTAACGGTCGGCCAGCTTGGCGGTCACGGCGTCGATGTTCCGCAGGGCCTCCACGACCTCGGGCGAGGTCTCCAGGCGCGGACCCGGGCGCTGCGACTCCAGGTCGAGGTACAGGCCGCGCGAGGAGCGATACTTGGCCAGGTCCGGCGTGAACAGCACGACCGGCCGCCCGGTCGCCACGAAGTCGAACATGACCGACGAGTAGTCGGTGACGAGCACGTCGGCGATCAGCAGGAGATCGGCGGTGTCGGGGTAGGTCGTCACGTCGATCGCGAAGCCGCCCTGCGCGTTCACGTGCGGGAAGGCCTGCATCATGTGACCTCGCACCAGCACGACGTGATCGGCGCCGAGTGCCCGCTTCGCGTCGGCCAGGTCGAGCTTGACCGCGGCGTTCCTGCGGTCGTAGTCGCGGTAGGTCGGTGCGTACAGGACGACCCGCTTGCCCTCGGGGATGCCGATCCTGCGCCGGATCTCCGCCGCCAGGGCGTCGCGCTCGCCGGAGACGAGGACGTCGTTGCGCGGGTAGCCGGCCTCCAGGATCTCGCCCTCGTAGCCGAAGGCCTTGCGCAGCACGGACGACGCCCACGGGCTCTGCGACAGCAGCACGTCCCAGCCGCGCACCTCCACGGCCTGGCGGTGCCACACCGGGGGCCGGGGCTCGCGCTTCATGTGGGCCTGGTCGCGGCCGATGTGCTTGACGGGCGTGCCGTGCCAGGTCTGCAGGCACACCTGGTCCTCACGGGTGCGGAACCACTGCGGCAGGAAACCGTTGGAGACGATGTAGCGGGCGCGTGCCAGCGCCTCGTAGTGCTCCCGGCTGCCCTCGCGGACCACCGTGGGCGTCACGCCGTCGCCGAGCCCCAGCTCGTGCGAGCCCGGCGGCACGAACGCGCCGTCCCTGACGACCCAGATGTGCTCGCTCTCGTCACCGCGCCGCAGCCGCTCCTCGTAGATGGCGCGCGGGTTGTCCGAGTACGCGCGGCCGTCGAAGGAGACGTAGACCGTCGCCTCGCGCAGGGGCCGGGCGCGCTCGGCGGGGTAGAAGGTGCGGCTGAGCGCCCAGACACCCGCCGCGCTCCGCTCGTCGCCCGGACGGTCCTCCGCCGCGACCAGCACCGGCACGTCGTAGCGGGTGGCGACGAACCGGTAGACCCGGCCGCCGATGGCCCTCGGTCCCTCGTCCAGCACGTCGAGGCCCGCGTGGTCGAACCGGGCGGGCACCATGGCGGGGCCGTACCTGCCGGGCGGGGCCACCGAGATGTTCCACGTGCCCTCGGCCAGCGGCACGGCCGACCCGAAGCGCGGCATCGCGCCGGGCGACAGCCGTACGGTGAACCGCTCGCCGTCGCGCTCCAGCGGCATCCGGATCGTGAGCCCGCCCCGGTGCCGCAGCACCAGGTCGCGCGGCCCCTGGTCGGGGTCGGGGTAGCGGCCGGTGAGCGTGATCGACTCGTCGTGCCACTCGGCCGAGGTGATCACAGGCAGGATCTTGTGACCCGAGATGACGACGCGGTCGCGCCGGTCGCCCTGCACCGTGACCTCGCGCTCGCCGAGGAGCAGGCGGGTCTCCTCCGCGCCCTCCAGCATCACGGCCGCGGCCGGGTCGCCCTTGGGCTCGACCCACAACCGCCGGGACTCGGCGTTGAGCAGGGTGCCGACCGCGAGCGACAGCGAGAAACGGCTGCCGCCCTCGACCGGGGCGAAGTCGGCCGACATGCGGTGCCCGCCGACACGGGCCTTGCCCTTGGTGATCGGCCGGCCCGGCAGGAAGCCGGTGAGCTCGATGTTGTCGCCGTTCAGCTGCACATCGGTGAGCTGGGCGCGGGTCGGCTGGTAGACCACCTGCAGCGCCTTGTCGGAGGTCCACACGGGCCGCACCCACCAGCGCGGGCGCACCTGCAGCCCGGCCGGGCGCTCGGTGCGGCCGATCACGGGACCGCGCAGCACGCCCTTGGCGCGGGCGGCGCGGCTCCAGATCACGATCTCGGCCCGCCAGGTGGTGGTGTCCTGGACGGTGTGGCGGCGGCGCAGCACCCGCTTCGTGCCGCGCACCAGGGCCCGCACCCCGGCACGCCAGCGCAGGGAGAACGGATGCAGCTCGGCCGTGAAGCCGGCCCAGTCGTAGTTGCATCCGGGTTCGCGGGCGGCGTGGGTGGCCTCGGGGCGGTAGGTCCTGCGGGTCCTCATCGTGACCCGGGGCAGCCAGCGGGGACCGTGCAGCACGACGGTGGCGCGGTTGAAACGGCCGCTGCGGACCGACAGGCCCGCGATGTAGGCGTGCCCGGTCACCCTCAGGCGGTTGCCCACCCAGGTGATGTCGTCGATCTGCGTGACCGGCACGAGGTCGGCCGCCCGCAGGCGCAGCAGCGAGGGGTCGCCGACCTCGACCGGCAGGTCGGCGTACCACCGCAGGCCCCGCCGGACTCGGCGGGACGGCTCGGCCGCGGCGGCGGCGAGCTTGACCAGCGCGTCGCCCTCGGCGAGCTCGCCCGGGTCCTGCGTCTCGATCAGGTGGCAGGCGACCCGGCGCCCGACCGGCAGCTCCCGCTTGACCTTCGGATCGACCTCCGCGAGATACGGCCGGAGCGCGTCGATGGTCTGGCGGCGGCGGGCTGGCCCGCGCTTGGCTGCGGCGTCGAGGCGCAGACCGAGGGGACCGGCGATCGCCTCGCGGTCGACCTCCCGGCGCTGCGCGGGGCTAAGCCCCTCCGCGCGCACGAGCGCGACCAGCGCGTCGATCGGCTCGCCCCGGTCGTAAAGCTCCTGGACAGCCCGCAGTCGTTCAGCGACGGCGTCGCTCGTGGGTGCGGGTGTCATACGGGAGGCACCACCCTTCGCCAGACCTGTGTTCAGAAAATGGTAATGCCCTCAGAACACTGCCAGATCTGACTCGCGCAAGCCTGTGGATTTCCTGGGAATCGCCGTGTGACACCCCTGTGGCACGGGGTGACGAGCAGCACTACGCGGGGGGAGGGGCGCCCGTCCGACCGATCACACAGCGGTTTGTCATTCATCCGGTTAGGGATCAGGGAGACGATTCGGCGGTCAGGCGCGGCCGTCCCAGCGGGCCGCGCGCATGTCGGCCCGCGCGCCGCGGACCGGAGTGCCCTCCTCGCGCCACCGCGCCAGGCATTCGGCCTCGAGACCGGCCGCTGGGGTGCCGTCGGCGTGGATCACCCGCCACCACGGCACGGCCCCGCCCCACAGCGACATCACGCGGCCGACCTGCCGGGGGCCGCCCTCGCCGAGATACTCGGCCACGTCTCCGTAGGACATCACCCTGCCGGGAGGGATCCGCTCGACCAGGTCGAGCACCCGCTCGGCGTACGGCGGCGGCTGGCCGCGGCCGTCTTTCAAGCGCTCCACTCGGCCGGCCCGGCGGCGAGGATCTCTTCGAGCTTGCCGAACTCGTAGACCGACGATCCGTTGATCTGCTCGACGACCCCGTTCCTGATGCCGTACGCCTCGCCGTCCTCGCCCACGAGCCGGGCCCCCATGAGGTCGGTGAGACGGGCCAGCTGAGCGACCTGCCAGTCCGATCCCGGCTGACCGGAGAGCCGGCCCGACCAGGTCGCGACCGGGTGCACGGAGTCGCCGTGGCGCGCGACGATCTCGCTCGCCTCGTGCGACCCGCGCAGCTCGAATCCGGCCTGCGCCGAAACGCTCGCGAGTTCGGCGTAGGCGAGCGGTGCCTCACGCTCTACGCGCAGCTCGTACCCCATGAGCCGCGACCTTAGCGAAACTTGACCCGGCTGTGTCACCGGAAACACGAACATCGGGAGTACCGCGTCCGAAATGCAGCGAAACGGCGGCCAACATGTGATCACCGGCGGATGAGCGCGACGGCGGCGGCACAAAAACCGCCGATTCCGAGCAGAACGGCGATGCCGTAGATCCAGAGCCTAACCGGATCCGGTCCCGGGCGCGCGGGCCCCTGCGAGACCGGGCCCTTGCCGAAGTGCGCGTCGTCCCGCACCGCGGAGGCGGGGCCGTATCCGGTCAGCTCCCCGGCCTTTCGCAGGGCCGCCGCCGCGTCCACCACTCCGAATCCGACTTTGTCGTCGTAGCCCGACGACGGGTGGGGACGGGAGGTCGACGTCAGAGCACGCGACACCAATTCCGGCGGCAGATCAGGATATTTCGCCTTAATTAGCGCGATAGTTCCCGCAACGATCGCGCTGGCCACTCCGGTCCCCGACACCGTCCCATGGCGGCCCCCGGCGAGAGCGACGGGCACCCGGTCCCCGGGCGCGGCGACCAGGACCGAGAGGTTGTCGCTGCTGCCGGCGGTCTTGGCGCCCCGGCGGTCGACGGCGGCGACCCCCACCACTCCGGGGTAGCCCGCCGGGAACGCCCAGTAGGAGGTGCCGTTCTGCCTGGCGTAGGGCGACCTGCCCGCGTCCCCCACCGCCGCCACGAGCACCACTCCCCTCGCCAGCGCCGAGGAGATGGCGTCCCGCTCCACGCGGTCCACGCCGTACGCCGGGACGGGCAGGCAGATGACCTTGGCCCCCCGGCCGATCGCGTAGCGGATGCCGCGGGCCAGAGGGCTGTCCTGTGTCTCACGCGCCGGGCCCTCGGGACCGGCGGAGCCGCCCTGCCCCGGCCCCGCCGCCGTCACGGGCAAAGACAGCACCCGCGCCTGCGGCGCGACCCCGGAGATCCCCCCGCCGCGCCCGTTTCCCGCGATCACCGAGGCCAGCGCGGTCACGTCGTCGCCCGGTCTCATCGTCTCGTCGTCGAACGTCGTGCCCGTCATGTCCGGCCCCCGCTCGACCCGGCCGCTCAGCTCGGGCACACCGGTGTCGGGCTGGCCGCCGCCGAGCAGGGCGACGGTCACGCCCGCGCCCTTGCTGACCTTCCACGCGGCGGCGGCGTTGACGGCGTGGAGCGCCCACTGCCCGTCCTCACCGCCGGGCGCCGGCGCCGCGGCCCAGGCCGCCGGCCCCGTCCCCAGGAGGACGGCCGTCAGCGCCGCGCAGACGGAGGCCGGCCTCAGCACACGTTCCCCTGCGTGCAGCGGGGGACGTCCGGGGGCTCGGCGAGGGCACGCGCGATGCGCCCGGCCACGGTCTCGGCCACGGGCCACATCTCGCTGTTCACCTGTTCCTCCAGGGGGACGGAGGCACGCGTCCTTCCGTCGGTGTACCCCACTGCGGAGAAGACGATGTACGGCCCCGCGCCCACCCATCCGGTGCGCTGGCGCTGGGCCGCGCCGAAGGTGTCGGTGACCGTACCGGGGAAGGCCATCGGCCGTACGCCCACCCGGTCGTCCACCGGCAGTTCGCCCGCCGCGTCGGTCCTGGCCTGCTCGCCCGGCAGCACGGCGACGCCCACGGTGACGGCGAACGTCGAGGTCTGGTCGACGTAGGTGGCGCGCAGCATGGCCCGGCAGCCGTGTTTGCGCAGCACGGACGCCACCGGCGCGTCGACCGCCGCCGCGCACGCCGCCTCGGGGGCGATGCCGACCCGGCGGGCGTACTGCTGCGCGCGGCCGAGCGCCGTGTACGGAAGCTCCTCGGGAAAGACCATCCCGGCGGGCCAGGCACGCCACCGTCTGGCGACGTCCTCGGCCACATAGCGGGCGCGCTCGGCGTCGGTGAGCGGCCGGGACCTGTTCTCCTTGATGAACCCGACCGACCCCAGCAGCACGTTGACCGCGGCGACGGCGAGGACGACGCCCATGATCGTCAGGTAGAGCGAGCGGAAGCGGATGCCGCGCTCGAGCTCGGCCCGTTCCCTGGCCGCCTCCGCGGCGGCGGTCCGCCCCTTCGACCCCGTCCAGGTCCGTGCCCGGGTCCGGCGGGCGGACGCGCCGAGCGGCGGTGCCCCCGGAGCCGTCCGGCCGTCTCCCCGCAGGCTGCCCCGTCTGAGCCCGGCCTGCCTGAGCCCGGCCTGCCGGAGGCCGGCCTGCCGGAGGCCGGACGGCGTCCGTGCCGTCGGCGGGATGCGGGGCTGCTCGGGCGGCATACTCCGATGCTACGTCGGCAGCCTCGTCGGCCAAGGAGCCGGCGGCAGCGCGTCGTTCTCCTCCTGCCGTCTGCGCGCCCGCCGCGCGAGCACGAGCAGGACGGCCAGGCCCGCGCCCGAGCCGGAGAAGGCGCCGAGCGCGATGCCGCCGTAGAGGAGGATCGTCCCCGTGTCGCGCCGTACGACCACGATGGGGTCGTGGTCGTTCGCGGACGAACGGACGGGACGCGAGGGGCTCTGCACGCCCGATCCCGACGCCGTCGTGCGATGGCGGGAGAGGGTGGCCGCCACGCTCAGCGCCCGGTACGCGTTGACCACCCCGAACCCGGTGCCGATGTTGTACGGCCCCCGGTGGTCCGGCGACGAGGTGAGCGCCTGCGCGACGAGGGCGGGCGACATGCGGGGGTGGCGCGACTTGATCAGCGCGGCGACGCCGGAGACGAGCGCGGTCGCCTGGGAGGTCCCCCGGCCGACCCAGTACTCGTCGCCCGGCCCGGCCCCGAGGACGTCGACGCCCGGGGCTGCCACCATCACCGAGGAGTTGCGGTTGGAGAACGAGGCGCGTCGCAACGTGGACGTGACGGCGGCCACCGAGATCACCCCGGGGATCGCCGCCGGATAGGAGTACGGCGCGGTCCGCTTGCCCGCGCCCTCGTTGCCCGCCGCGGCGACGAGGACGACGCCCTTGGATATCGCGTACGCGATCGCCGAACGCTCGTCCTTCGTCGGCATGTCCTTCGACAGCGACATGTTGATGACCTCGGCGCCGTGGTCCACGGCGTACCGGATGCCCTTGGCGACCACGGCCTCGTAACGGGCGTCCGAGTTGAACGTGCGGAACCCGGGCTCCTCGTCCTCCAGGATCACCCGCACGGACAGCACCCTGGCCTCCGGCGCGACGCCGATGATGCCGTCGGCGCCGTCCGGGCCGTGCCCGTGCCCGGCGATGAGCGAGGCCATGTAGGTGCCGTGCAGGCGCACCGGCTGCACCCCCCGCGGGTTGGCGCCGGCGGTGAAGTCCCTCCCGGTGACGACCGATCCGGCGAGGTCGCGGTGATCGGGGTCGACCCCGGAGTCCAGGACCGCGACGGTGACGCCGCCGCCCTTCGTCAGCCGCCAGGCGTCGTCGACGTCGAGGGTGCGCAGCACGTCCTGCTGGCTGAGCCGTACGTCGTCGGCGCCGGCCGGAACCGGAACGAGAAACGTGCCGCCGGACAGGGCGAGCACCGCGGCGGACGACGCGGCCAGGGCCCTGCGCCGGAGCGCGGTCAGCACTGCCACTCCTTGGCCGCGCAGTCGGGCGACGCCGGGGCGGTGAGGCTCGCGGCCACCTCCTCGGCCAGGTCCTCGGTGAACGAGAACATCGTCTCCCGTTGCTCCCCGAGCGCACGGGCCGGACGCCCGTCGATCTGCCCCGCCGTCGTCATCACGAGGTACGGCCCGACCGCACGCAGGACCAGCGACTGGCGTCCGCTCGCGGTGAAGCGGTCGGTCACGGTGCCGGGGAACGCGAGGGCGCGCAGCCCGGGGGCGGCCGACCCGTCGCTGGGAAAGATGGGGATGGCCGAGCGCGCCTTGAGCTCGTCGCGGAAGGCCGCCACGCCGATCGTCACCACGATGCCCTGGAGGGCGTCGAGGTAGGTGGCCCGCAGGATCGCCCGGCAGCCGGCGTCCTTCATCTGGCCGGCGATGGCCGAGTCGACCGCGCCGCGGCAGTCCGTGCGCGGGGAGATGCCCACCCGCCGCGCCTGCTCACGCCCGCCCTGCTCACTCGTGTAGGGCAGGGTGGCGGGGAAGATCCGGCCGGCCGGCCAGCGCTCCCACCGCAGCGCCACTTCCGCCGCCCGGGCCTCGCGCAGCTCGGCGGCGCTCGGCCCTCTGGTCAGTTCGGCGACGGCGGCGCTGGCCGCGATACCGCCGGCGATCGCGCAGATGACGGTGATCGCGGTGGCCACGGCCACGGCCGGCCAGGTCCGCGTCTCGCCCACTGCGCCTCCGTTCCCGTCACGGCCTCCCTCCTCCAGTGACCTTAACGCGACCTACCACCCGTCATCCCCACAAATGCCTCCGGAAAGTACTTGACGCTACGGAAAGTAGAAAGTACTTTCCTAGATGGAAAGAGGTGGTGACGCGAATGAACCCCGAAGAAGCGGCACAGAGCCTGGCGACGATCCGGCGGACCCAGGCGAAGGCGTTGCGGTCGGAGCCCTGGTTCCCCCACTGGTACACCACCGGCGTCGGCGTGTTCGTCACCGGCGGCCAGTTCGTCACCGAGCCGGGCACCCCGATCCCGGTCATGATCGGTGGCGGGCTCGTGCTACTCACCGGCATGGTCATCCTGGCCTTCCTGATGGTGCGCAGGCGCAAAATGTCGGCGCACCGCAGCCTGATGACGGGGTCCGGTTCCGTCGCCTTCGCGGTGTGGCTCGTCGGCTCCATCGCCCTCGACATAGCGTTGACGTTCTGGCTCACCTTCGCGGAGGTGCCCTACGGGCGGACGTACGGCGCCCTCGCCATGACGGTGTTCATGGCCGCGACCGGGCCCTTCGTCGCGCGGTGGATCTCGGACCGGATGGCCCGCCGAGTGGAGAGCGGTCGCTGATGGAGCTCGACCCGGTCATCCACGCCCCCGCCCGGCTGCAGATCGTCTCGCTGCTCGCCGCCGCACAGGAAGCCGAGTTCGGGTTCGTGCGCGACACCGTCGGCGTCAGCGACTCGGTCCTGTCCAAGCACGGCAGCGCGCTGGAGGCCGCCGGCTACGTCGCCGTGCGCAAGGGTTACGTGGGCAAGCGGCCCAAGACGTGGTTCAAGCTCACCGACAAGGGACGGGCGGCTTTCACCGCGTACGTCGAGAACCTGCAGCGCATCGTCGCACCCAGCGGTCTCAGCGTCACTCCGGACAAACGCGCATAAGGGCGCTCAACGCGGCGACGGCCGCCGCCTCGTGATGAGGCGGCGGCCGTCGCCGTGGTCGTGGTGAATCAGTAGGTCGGCAGGCTGGGGTCGACCGTCTTGATCCAGCTCAGCACGCCGCCGCCCACGTGGACGGCGTCGGAGAAGCCGGCGTTCTTCAGGACCGCGAGCACCTCGGCCGAGCGGGCGCCCGACTTGCAGTGCAGCACGATCTTCTTGTCCTGCGGCAGCCCCTCCAGGGCCGAGCCGTTGAGGAACTCGCCCTTGGGGATCAGCACCGCGCCGGGAATGTTGACGATCTCGTACTCGTTCGGCTCGCGGACATCGATGATCATGATGTCCTCGCCGCGCTCGCGCATCGCCTCGAGCTCGGCCGCGGTGATCGTGCTGCCCGCGGCGGCCTGCTGCGCCTCGTCGGAGATCACGCCGCAGAACGCCTCGTAGTCGATCAGCTCGGTGATCGAGGGGTTCTTGCCGCACAGCGGGCACTCGGGGTCCTTGCGGACCTTGACGTCGCGGTACTTCATCTCGAGGGCGTCGTAGATCATCAGGCGGCCGACGAGCGGCTCGCCGACGCCGGTGATCAGCTTGATGGCCTCGTTCACCTGGATCGAGCCGATCGACGCGCACAGCACGCCGAGCACGCCGCCCTCGGCGCAGCTCGGGACCATGCCCGGCGGCGGGGGCTCGGGGTAGAGGCAGCGGTAGCACGGCCCGTACTCGGCCCAGAAGACGCTCGCCTGCCCGTCGAAGCGGTAGATGGACCCCCACACGTACGGCTTGCCCAGCAGCACGGCCGCGTCGTTGACCATGTAGCGGGTGGCGAAGTTGTCCGTGCCGTCCACGATGAGGTCGTAGCCGGAGAAGATGTCCATCACGTTGTCGGTCGTGAGAGCGACGTTGTGAATGACGACGTTGACCAGCGGGTTGATCTCACGCACGCTCGCGGCGGCCGACTCGGCCTTCAGACGGCCCACGTCCGACTGCCCGTGGATCACCTGACGCTGCAGGTTCGACTCGTCCACGACGTCGAAGTCGATGATGCCGAGCGTCCCTACCCCGGCCGCGGCCAGGTACAGCAGCGCGGGAGAGCCCAGCCCGCCCGCGCCCACACACAGCACCTTGGCGTTCTTGAGGCGCTTCTGACCCGCCATGCCGACGTCGGGGATGATCAGGTGGCGCGAGTAGCGGCGCACCTCGTCAACCGTCAGCTCTGCTGCCGGCTCTACCAGCGGTGGCAACGACACAGTTCCACTCCCGTTTTCGTGCCAATGTCGCGCTCGGCTCCATGGGCCCATCACAAGCTCTTCTCACAACTTAACCGGGGTGGCCCCGCATTCCCCAATCACGCTGTTCGGCGCAGGGGCGTCCTCGTGTAGGCCAGCAGACGGCGTGCCTCCCGGGCAACGAGCTCGGGATACTCCATCTGTGCCACGTGGCCGGCGCGCGGAAGTGTGACCAGTCGCACGTCACGGAAGACCCGTCCGGCCCGATGCGCCATGCGGGCGTGGACAAGCCGGTCGCGCAGGCCGTACACGACGAGGGTGGGCGCGGTGACCCGCTCGGCATGGCGCCAGAGGTTGTCCGGGCCCAGGCGGAAGTACTCGCGCACGATCGCGCGGGCACATCCGACCATGGCCGCGCCCGCGTGCGGGAGCCCGTCGCGGCGGCGCAGCTCCTCCACCGCCTCACGCAGCCGCTCCGGGTGGACCCGCCCGGCGTCGGCGTAACACATGCTGAGCGTCGCCTGGACGCGCCGCTCGGGCGGCAGCGCGCTGAGCCAGCGCACGGCCAGCTCTCCCAGGCGCGGAGCGGCCGACATGGCGACCCGCGCCGGTCCGTACCTCGGCAGCAGGTCGGGCAGCGCCGGCGAGACCAGCGTCAGCGACCTGACGAGATCGGGCCGCGTGGCCGCGACCCGCACCGAGACCGCGCCGCCCATGGAGTTGCCGAAGAGGTGGACCGGCCCCTCTCCCAGCGCCTCGACGAGCCCGGCCACCGCCCTGGCGTGGGCGGGGACCGAATAGTCGCCGTCCACGGGTTCCGGCGAGTAGCCGGCCCCGGGCAGGTCGACCGCGACCCCGCGCACCTCGTCGGCGAGCTCGCCCATCAGGTCGGTCCAGTTGGTCGCCGAGCCCGCCAGGCCGTGCACGTACACGGCGGTCTCGGGCGGCCCCTCCGGGGTCGTCCGCACATGGATGCGCGCTCCCCCCACGTCGATGAGCCGGCCGGGCCACGACGGAATCGGCTCGTCACCCACACGTCCTCCCCTGTTTCGCCTCGTTCGCCTCGTTCGCGTCGAGTTTCTCGACGATAACCCCGCCCGTACGTCACCTCGGCGGGCACTCCCGCTACCCGTGGGACGTGGGATCGATCATCCGGGTTCACCCCGTTCGGCGAGAGCGACATAGAGCCAATATCACCCTTATTCGGACATTTCGAAATGCGGATATGAATGACAATCCGGACTAAAGCACTCCTATCGGTGTCAACGATGCCAATAAAGCGATAAGTGAATGGCAAAAGCCGCCGATCGCCGTTTGTCGCTCGGACGGCGAGGAAAACAAGACAATGCAGGGATGATCCACCAAGGGTCATCAGTAAGGGCATTTTCCGAACGACTTGGAAAACGCCGGAGTGTCGGGGCAACAATCCTTCAAGGAGGACATGAAATGCCCAAGTTCAACAACCTGGTCGGGATCCTCGCGATCAGCGCCGCGCTCACCGGTGGTGCCGTGACCCTGGGTACCGCTGTCGCCGCCACCAGCGCGAACGCCACGACCGTCACGGGCGGCTACGTGGGCGGTGGCGGCGGCTACTACCCCTACGTGAACTACAACCGCAACCGGAACGGGCAGCGGCAGAAGAACAAGGCGCTGAACGGCAACAAGAACAAGAACAAGAACAAGACGAAGCAGTGGCAGCACGAGCGGCAGAACCAGGCCCAGAACCAGTTCCTGCTGCGTGACTTCACGCTCGTCCTCACGCCGTTCCAGAAGACGGACACCGACGCGCGGGCGCTTCCGTACAACTGGCAGTACGGAAACACGCAGTCGTACCCGTACACGCGTACGAACAGCTTCAGCGACCAGTTCAACAACCCGCGTCAGGACCAGGACTCCCTGGCCCAGCCGAAGACGAACACGGCCACCGAGGTCAACCCGCGCATCAAGAAGAAGGACATCGACGCGGACATCGACGTGGACGTGGAGAAGGAGAAGGAGAAGGAGAAGAAGAAGGGCTACGACCACGGCTACGACCACGGCTACGACCGCGGCTACGACCGCGGCGACGAGCCCGTGATCGTGCCCTGACGGGATCCGCACGAACGGCCTCGGTGAACGTCCCGGCCACGGCGGGTAACGCACCGGCCGACGGCCACCCGCGCTCGTGACCGGCGGCCTCACCTGAGCCGCGGCCCGCGAGCGACGGGAGACACGCTCGATCGGCGGAGCGGCGGACACACCCGCCCGCGGAACGGGCGGCGACCGGATGACCGTGAGACACGGCACCGGCGCCACCCGCGTCCGCCGCTCCGTCCGCGGTCGAGCGAGCAGCTGAGAGAGCAGTTGAGAGAGCAGAGCACCGGCGGCGTGTTTCGAGGAGAGGACCGCCGGTGCCAGGCGAACGCATCGCGCCGCGTCACACACGACGGCGCCGAACCCACTACCACCCGCCCTGGTCCCCCGCCGGACCGGGCCGGGGTCGCGATATTCAGAGGAGAAACACCCAGATGTCCGTGTTGAAGAACATCGCCGGGGCCCTCGCCCTCGGCACCGCGCTGAGCGGCGCGGCCATCGTGCTCGGTGGCGTCGCCACCGTCGGCACGGCCAGCGCAGCGACCGTTATGGGCGGATACATTCCTGCTCCGTCCGGCGGTGTCCGTTACGTCCGGCCGAGCTACAACCGCAACTACAACACCAACCGGCAGGCCCAGGGGCAGAAGGGCCGTAACAAGAACAAGAACAAGAACAAGAACAAGAACCACGAGTGGCAGCACGCTCGTCAGTCGGAGAACCAGAGCCAGTTCCTGCTGCGTGACTTCACGCTCGTCCTCACGCCGTTCCAGAAGTCGTCGAACGGCTCCGCCGCGGTTCCGTGGAACTCCCAGTGGTCGCAGAACTCCACGCTGCCGTACACCAACACCAGCGACTACAACCAGCTGCACAACCGGCCCTGGCAGGACCAGTCCTCGCAGGCCGACCCGCGCACGAACACGGCCACCCAGGTCAACCCGGAGGCCAAGACCAAGGATGTCGACATCGACGTCGACGCCGACATCAAGAAGAAGGAAGAGGAGAAGGAGAAGAAGAAGAAGGGCGGCTACTGGCAGGACGACTACGAGCGTCCGGGGTACACGCCCATCCCCTGATCCGTGGCGTCCTTCGCATGGCCGGGATGACCGGTCGCGCTGAGCCTCGGGCCGTCGGCCCGGCTGCCGGATAGATGTGCCCGTGCTCGCCTGGGGTGAAGTTTCGCGCCCCTCGTGAGCACGGGCACTGTTTCGTCTCCCCCATTTCGGCCGCTCTTCACCGCGCCCGCTCCCAGGGTTCGTCGTCCAGGCCCGGTTTCCCTCAGCCGCCGGCCTCCGGGGTTGTGCCCACCCACCCCACCCCAGGCGGAGCCCGCAGTCACGTCTCCCGGGCCGCCCGTGGGCCGCCACCGCCGGGCCCGGCCCGCCACGGCCGTGCTCCATGTCCCCTCGAAACGCCCCAAGGCCCTCTCCCGAGGCCCTCTCGCAAGGCCCCTCGAACGCGTCGCTTGAGACCGCGCGCCTCCCGGCTGCTCCCTCCTCGCAGGCCTGCCACCACGCTCGCGCCGCCGCTTCCGCGGATCCGGCACCCCACATTTAAATCGGACATTTCGGGACAAGTCGCCCTTTATTACTCTAAGTCGCACCATAAAGCTTTAATAGGCGATCAAAGGCTACAGAGGGGCGTTTGTCAGGTGACGCCGCCGGACATCAACGTATCGCAGGAACCCGGCCCACGGGGGCCATAGAGATATTTCTCTCGAATCTCCAAGTGAGAAATATCGAAGGATGCGGGGAATTCCAATCCTTTCAAGGGGGACAGCAATGCCCAAGTTCAAGAACGTTCTCGCCGGCCTCGCACTCGGCACCGCGATCGCCGGGGGCGCGATCGCCATGAGCGCCACGGCTGCGAGCGCCGGTTGTGGAGACGGCTTCTTCGGTATGGGCGGCATGCCCTGCAACAACAACAATTTCGTTCCCTTCAACTGTAACAATAACAACAACTGCCAGCCCTTCAACAACAACAACTGCAACAACAACAACTGGTGCAACAACAACCAGAACAACAACTTCTGGAACAACCAGAGCTTCTGGAACCAGAGCGCGTTCTGCGACAACCTCGACAGCGACTCCAACTTCGCCATCGTCGGCCCGTGCGCCACGATCGCCTTCAGCGACAAGACCAACCGCGAGAACAACTGGTTCAACAACGGCTGGTTCCAGAACAACAACTGGTTCAACAACAACCAGAACAACAACTGGTGCAACAACAACAACGACAACTTCTGCAACTGAGAAGGCGGGGCCGGCGACGGCCCGTGAGACGACCGCGCCGCTCGGAATCCTGCCAGGTGAAGGGATGACTGAAACGGCCGGTTACACCGTCCTCCACCGCCTTGACAGGAGAACGGCGCCCTGAGGCGCAGTCACGTTCCCACGGCGTCGAAAGCTCTGTGAGCACTCCACGCTCCGGGAACGGCCGTTCGATCCAGCAGAGACAAGGGCTCCGGCGAGACTCTCGCCGGAGCCCTGACTTTTTTCCCGTACGGCGGGGCAGGGCCCAGGGCCGCCCTCAGGCCGCGCAGCCCCCAGGTGACCAGCCTCAGACGCACAGCCTCAGGTGCGCAGCCGGAATCGACAGATTCGCGCACAGGTTCCGGACAGCGCACAGCCCTCCGGAACGCCGTTCCCGGCCCCGCCGGATGGGCCGCGGCCATGCGGCAGCGGAACGCGGGCGGGACGACGCTCACCATGCCCAGGAGCTCAGGCCGCCGCCCCCCGTTTTCGTCTCACCGCCGAGTTCCGAACGCGACCACCCCTGCCGGAAATCGGTCAATCGAGACATTTCTCTTCTAATGTCTCTAAGTCAGTTCATAAGAGTCTAACTAGTGATCAAAAGGCTTAGATGACCGTTTGTCGGGCCAGCCAGCTGGAAATCATGACAGCACAGGAAGTTGGGGCTCAATCAAGAGCCCAAAGGACATTTCTCTCAGAAATGCCCTAAACAAATTCAGGGATACTGAATCCTGTCAAGGGGGACACGAATGTCCAAGCTCCACAAGATCATCGCTGGTCTCGCGCTCAGCACCGCCGCCGCCGGCGGCGTGCTCGCCCTGGCCGCCGGTGCCGCCGTCGCCGACTCCAAGAACGTCGACGTGGACCGTCCCATCGTCAAGGACGGCCTGGCCAACGGCGTCGACGACAGCACGGGCGGCATCGCCCAGGGCAACCGGGGAATCGGCGAGCGCGGTGATCGGGAGAACGTCTTCCCTGTGTTCTTCAGCCCGAACAACAACAACAACTTCGACCGCAACAACCAGAACCAGGACTTCAACCAGAACGACAACAACAACTGGTGGAACAACCAGAGCTTCTGGAACCAGGGGGCCTTCGCCGACCGGCGCGACGACTTCTCCGGTTTCGGGCTCGTCGCCAAGGACGTCGCGATCGGCTTCCAGGACAAGACGAACAAGGACAACACCTGGTTCAACAACAACTGGTGGAACAACAACAACTGGTGGAACTGCAACGACAACAACTGGTGGAACAACAACAACAACGACCGCGTGAACTGAAAAGGCAGGTCCAGCGGCTCCTGCGAGACGATCGCGCCCGTTCCGCAAGGTGACGGATCCGGAGAACCTCCCACGAGGTCTCCAATCCCGGCACACGGACTGGCGCCGTTGAGTGCAGAGACACGTTCCTCGACCGGCCGGCCGCTCGCTCATCGAGCGACGGCGGCCTGAACGGGAACGGCCGTCAATCCTCCTACAGTGACAACCAAGGGCTCCGGCGGGAAGGTTCCGCCGGAGCCCTGCTCTTTCCCCTGACCACGGCCATCGCCGCCACTCACTTCCCTCTGCGGCCTTCCCTCCGTGGCCTTTCCACCGCCGGCGATCGCGACCGCTCCCCAACCTCCCCAACCTCCCCGACCTCCCCGACCTCCCCGACCCGCCCATCGACGGCAAACGCAGGTAAGTCGGCACCCCCGCTCACCGGACGTCAGGACGCGTCCGCGCCTGGGGGACAAATCGTACCTATCACTACATAAGGCGCATTATCCATCGAATCAAGCCTATACGCAGCTAATCATTAACTAAAAGCAGCAGACGTCAGTTTGTCGGGCCGCCCGGCAGGAAATCACCCTAGCGTCGGAAGCAAGGCTCAATAAGAGCCATGAAGAAATTTCCGCCCGCCGCAGGCGGGCGGGAAATACCGATAAACGCAGGGCAATTCGAAATCGAATCCTGTCAGGGAGGAACCATAATGCCCAACCTCAAGAAGATTTTCGCCGGGCTCGCGCTCAGCACCGCGGTCGTCGGCGGGGCCGTCGCCATGGGCGCCACGGCCGCCAGCGCCGACGACAACCCCTTCAAGAAGAACGACTTCTTCTTCAACAAGAACGAGGACCGCCCCATCGTCAAGGACGGCGCGGCCAACGGCGTCGACGACAGCACGGGCGGCATCGCCCAGGACAACAAGAAGGGGAACGACTTCCCGAACGCCTTCTTCCCGAACAACAACAACCCGCAGCGCAACGACCAGAACCACAACCTCAACGACCGCAACCAGAACAACTGGTGGGACACCAACAACTGGTGGGGTCAGAACCTCTACAAGGACGACCGCTCCGGGCACGACGCCTTCGGCCTCGTCGCCAAGGACGTCGCCTTCGGTTTCCAGGAGAAGGACGACCGCGACTTCAACTGGCTCAACAACAACTGGTGGGCCGACCAGAACTGGTGGGACCACAACAACAACGACTGGTGGAACCGCAACGACCGCGAGCGTAACAACAACAACCACAACAACAACCACAACAACGACGTCTGATCCGCGAGGCCTGACGCCTCGCGCGACACCGCGCCGTCCGGTCGGGTGACGGAAGCCGGTGGGCGGGACCGCTCACGCGTTCCTCTCCGCCAACGACCGGGGACGACGGCGCCGGTGAGTGCAGCCAGGTGTTTCCAGCGCATCCGCGCGCTGAGCGACAGGATGCCTGGAAACACCCTCCATCGGATGGCATGAGACAAGGGCTCCGGCGAGATCCTCGCCGGAGCCCTGACCGTTGCGCGCCCGATCCCGGCCCGCCACCTCACGGCCCGCCACCTCACGACGCGGTGGACCTCGCGCCGTCTCCCCCTCCCACGGCCCGCCGCCGCTCTCCCCCGGACACTGCTGAGAAAGGGACGAAGCGCACGAGAACCGGGGATTGGCAACACCGCACCGCGGACCAGGAGCCCGCCCTACCCCGGATCCCGCCCGAACGCGTCAGGCATGAACGTCGATCAGGTCAGCCGTCGCCTAACGTGGGGCGCCACAGCACAACGCCGGCCCAAATCCCCTCCCGCCGAGTTTGCCGGCAGGCCGCATCGGTAATTAAGACGCCACGGGCGATAGTCGGACATACAGGACATCTCCCGGGCATTTCCGGCAGTCCCTGGAAATGTCGCACTCGGGCACTCCATCCTTCGAGGAGGACCTCAATGCCCAAATTCCGGAACGTCATCACCAGCCTGGCGGTCGGGACGGTAATGACGGGCGGCGCGCTCGCCCTGAGCACCACCGCCGCTCACGCGGCCACCCCTAGCACCCCGACCATCTCCAGCAACTCCGGCCACGGCTGGGGTCACTGCGGACGTCGCGGCCGCGGCTGCCGTAACACGGCCGTCAACCGCAACGACTTCCGCTTCTTCAAGTTCAAGAAGGAGAAGAAGGTCCACCGCAGCAACGCGGCCTTCGCATCCGGTGACGCCGTCGTCGAGATCGACGGCGACGACGACGACTGACACTGACGGGTGACGCCCACCCGTACGGGGCCGTCAGCGTGAAGCCGCGGTGTCCGGGCCCGCCCTGATCACGCCTTCGCCGCCACCTCCATGTCGATCGGGCGGGCGGGTGAATCGGGCGGCCGGGCGAACGGACGGCCGAGAGTTGCGGCCCTGTACGGATCGCCCACTTCCGTACCGTGAAGTAAGCCCCGGCGGAATCGCCCGCCGGGGCTCCTCACAATAGGCCCGCAGGGTGCTCGGGCAGGGTCTAGGCCGAGCGGCGCGTCTTCCGCTTCTTGGGCGCCTTCTCCTCCTCGTCCGCGCCGTTCGACGCGGCCTTCTTGGCAGCGGTGCCGGAGGCGGCGGTCTTGGCCTTGGCGGCCCCGCCGGGCGACTTCGACTCGGCGGCGCCCTGACGCTCCCGCTTGGCCGCCTCGACGCTGGCCCGCAGCGCGGCCATGAGGTCGACGGCCGGCCCGGCCTCGGCCGGGACCTCGGGGGCGACGACCTCCTTGCCGGCCACTTTCGCCTCGATGACCTCCTGCAGCGCCTCCCGGTAGGCGTCCTTGTACTCGGTGGGGTCGAAATCCGCCACCATGGTCTCGATCAGGGACTCGGCCATCTTCAGCTCCTGGGGCCGTACGTCGACGTCCTCCTCCAGGAACCCGAAGTCGGCCTCGCGGATCTCGTCCGGCCAGAGCATGGTCTCCAGCACGAAGACGCCGTCCCGGACGCGGAGCGCGGCCAGCGACTCGCGCTGCCGCAGGGCGATCTTCACGACCGCCACCTGCCCCGACCGCTCCAGCGCGTCCCTGAGCAGCACGTACGGCTTCGCGCCCTGCCCGTCCGGCTCCAGGTAGTACGACTTGGCGAAGTAGATGGGATCGATCTGTTCCGCGGGGGTGAACTGCAGCACGTCGATCCTGCGGGAGCTGGTCAGCGGCAGGTCGGCGAAGTCCTCGTCGGTCAGCACGACCATCTCGCCGGTGGCGAGCTCGTACCCCTTGGCGATGTCGGAGTACGGCACCTCTTCCCCGTCGATCGAGCAGACCCGCTTGTACTTGACCCGCCCGCCGTCATCCCGATGCACCTGGTGGAACGCCACGTCCTTCTGTTCGGTCGCCGAATAGAGCTTCACCGGGATGGTGACCAGACCGAACGAGATCGCGCCTTTCCAGATGCTGCGCATAGCCACATTCTCGTCTCTGTGTTCGAACAACGCCATGGTGGGATTCAAGGGAGTTACCTCATGGGCAGGTACCCACTATGGCGGTGCCGTATCCGACCGCACCGATGCTCGCCATTCCCGGACAAGTCCCCTCCGCGGATCGCCGGCGATGTCCGGCGACCTCCTCCGCCTGATTGAGCCGCCCGAGATCGGGCAGAGCCCCTTCTCTGGCCGGCTGCCGAGGCGGATCCCCGGGAACGCCCGATGGATCCGGCCGAGGCGTGCGTGGCGACGAGATCGTCGCGGAGGTGCGGCGGGAGGGGCAGGGATGACGGAGAAGGTGCGGGTGAAGGTCGACGGTCGCCTGCTGGTCCTGACCAATCTGGACAAGGTGCTCTATCCCGACGCCGCGTTCACCAAGGCCGAGGTGATCGACTACTACACCCGGATCGCGCCGGTCCTGCTCCCGCACCTGAAGGGGCGTCCGCTCACGGTCAAGCGGTATCCGAACGGCGTCGACGGCCAGTTCTTCTTCGAGAAGAACGTGCCCGAGCACACCCCCGGGTGGGTCCGTACGGTGACCCTGCCCGCGCCGGGCAGCACCAAGAACCGCGAGGAGATCGACTTCGCGCTCGTGGACGACCTGCCCACGCTCGTGTACTACGCCAACCTGGCCGCCCTGGAGATCCACGTGCCCATGTGGCGGGTGGCCAAGGACGGGGAACCGCAGCCGCCCGACACCCTGGTCTTCGACCTCGACCCCGGCGCCCCCGCCACGATCGTCGACTGCTGCCGCGTCGCCGTCCTGCTGCGGCGGGCCCTGGCCGACGACGGCCTGCAAAGCCACCCCAAGACCAGCGGCCAGAAGGGCATGCAGGTCTACGTCCCCTGGGACCGCGGACCCGGCACGTCCGGCTATGCCAAGGCGCTCGCCCGGCGGATGCAGGCGGAGCATCCGTTCGTGACCAGCGTGATGGCGAAGAAGGAGCGGCCGGGCAAGGTCTTCATCGACTGGAGCCAGAACAATCCCGCCAAGACGACGGTCGCGCCGTACTCGCTGCGCGCCGCGCGCGGACCGACCGCGTCCACCCCCCTGCTGTGGGAGGAGGTCGAGGCGTGCGAGAGCCCGGACCAGTTGGTGTTCACGGCACCTGACGTGCTGGAGCGCGTGGCGGAACACGGAGACCTGTTGGGACCCCTCACCGCTTAGCCCGGCGGCCGCCCTGGCCGTAGTGTTGAACCTGTCGCAGCCGACCTTCGAACGGAAGGACAAGCAGATGGCCGAGATGGACCCCCTCGACGAGGTGGTCGGGGAGATCTCGATCGAGGCGCCGGAGGCCGACGCGGTCGAGCAGCACCAGCTCGTCAACGTGCCCGACGACCGGCGCTGGCCCGAGCACGTCCCGTTCGACGCCGACCCGGCCGACGTGACCGAACAGGAGCGCACGGTCGACCTCGACGACGAGGACTATCGCTGATCCGAGTTACCGACACGTAGGATGAGGCCCCGGGGCGGGAGCCCCCGATGCGCCTTGCAAGGAGACTGCCGTGACCGCTACCCCGGACGCCAAGCCCCGGGGCACCCGGCTACCCCGGATGGCCCGCCGCCGCCAGCTGCTGAGCGCGGCACAGGAAGTGTTCGTGGAGAACGGCTACCACGCGGCGGCGATGGACGAGATCGCCGAGCGGGCCGGTGTGAGCAAGCCGGTGCTCTACCAGCACTTCCCGGGCAAGCTGGAGCTGTATCTCGCGCTGCTGGACCTGCACGTCGACGACATGGTGACCCGGTGCCGGCAGGCGCTCGAGTCCACCACCGACAACAAGCAGCGGGTGCAGGCCGCCATCGGCGCCTTCTTCGACTTCGTCTCCAGCCAGGGCGAGGCCTTCCGGCTCGTCTTCGAATCCGACCTGCGCAACGTCGCGCCCGTACGGCAGCGCATGGAGCGTTCGTTGTACGAAAGCGCCGAGGCGATCAGCCGGGTGATCCAGGAGGACACCGGCTGCTCCAGCGACGAGGCGCACCTGCTCGGCGTCGGCCTGGTCGGCATGGCCGAGGTGAGCGCGCGTTACTGGCTGAGCAGCCACGGCTCGATTCCCAAGGAGGCGGCGACGCAGCTGATGGCGCGCCTGGCCTGGCGCGGCATCAGCGGTTTCCCCCGCACCGGCTGACCGGAATCCTGTTCGCTCCACGCGATCAAAGGGCTCGCCGTTCTCCGCGGGCGACGACGATGGGTAGGGACCCAGCCCTCGCGAAAGGGGAGCCCGATGGAAATAAAGATCGGCGTGCAGTCGGTGCACCGTGAGCTCGTCGTGGAGACCGACCTGTCGGCCGAGGATATCGAGGAGGAACTCCGCAAGGCGCTCGCCTCCGACCGGGGGGTCTTCTCGCTCACCGACACCAAGGGTCGCCGAGTGGTCGTCCCCGTCGCCTCGCTCGGATTCGTCGAGATCGGCGAGGACGAGACGCGCCCCGTCGGCTTCGGCGGGACGCTCTAGCGTTTCCCGGCCGAGGCAGGCCCGCCGGCGGCGCACCGATCAGGCGCGCCGCCGGAGTGGCTGGTCCTGTTGAATCCCTGCGCCGGGTGCCTCATTGATCGGCCGTCCGGATCGCGGCGGGCTCAGGTGCGCCCGTACCCGCATCCGCGGGGGCGGCGGGTGAGGTCCGCGCGATGGGGATCCCGCCTCCCGCTGATCGTCGGGCAGCCCGCGCTTTCTCTCCGCAACACCGCACGCGGAGTCCAGTTGTTCGGCCCACATCTCGTCAAGGAAGTGCCGTAGCGGCGCGAGGCCCTCATGCTCGCACCGTACATCCGTTTGGCGGGTGCGCGACCCACGAACGCCGGACCGGCCGGTGCGCGAACCGGACTCCCGGCCCCACCGGTCCCCGCCGTCACGGAAGACGGGCCAGGTCAGCGAAGCCGAGTGCGCCGGGCACCCGTGTCGCGGACGACCGCGACACGGTGAAGACCGCGGAGGAAGCCGTGCAGGCCGGCTAGGGCCCGGGCGTGAGGCCGAGGGCCGCCATCCGCTTGCCGTGCGCCTCGGTCAGCCTGGCGAACATCCGCCCGACCTCCGCCAGGTCCTCGCCCTCCTCGCCCACCAGCAGGGCGGCGAGTTGCGGCCGGGCGGCGGCGAGCCGCTGCCCCTGGCTCAGCGCCTCGCCAACCATGCGGCGTGCCCACAGCGCGAGGCGGCCGCACAGCCGGGGGTCGGCGTCCAGCGCGGCGCGCACCCGCTCCACCGCGAACTCCCCGCGGCTCTCGTCGGCCAGCACATCGTCCGCCAGGGCGCTGATCGAGGGAGTGGTGTGACGCGCCGCCTCACGGTAGAAGTCGCCCGCGATCCCCACGCCGACGTACGCCTTGATCAGCGCCTCGTACCAGTCCTTCGGCTTGGTCTGAGCGTGCCAGGCGTCGATCGCCTCCGTGAAGGGGGCCATCGCCTCCTCCGGTTCGACACCGAGCGAGGCCAGCCGATCCCGCAGCGCCCGGAAGTGCCCGTACTCGGTCGCGGCGACGTCCCCGAGGGCTGCCCTGTCGTTGAGCGTCGGCGCCAGCAGGGCGGCGTCCTCGGCCAGCCTGAGGAAGGCGGTGAGCTCGGCGTAAGCGAGAACGCCGAGCAGGTCCACAACCCCTGGAGAGGAATCACTCATGGGTGCAGCGTACGGCTCCCCGGCTCCCCCTCCGGTGCCGCGCTCGTCACCGGGCTCCCCTCGGCTCGCCGGGCGACACAGCAAGAGCTTTTAGCGAGAAGACGCAGAAATCGGTTCTGTGTTGTGGTATCGAGTAGACTGCTTCGTGGAAGTGCGACCGCACTGCGTGGATCAGTACGGTGTCGATCACCGTATCGATCCCTGTGTCGATCCGGGGCCACCCCCGGACCCCCAGGAACCACTGGATGCCGCGGTCGCTGATCACGATGAAGGCGCGACTGCCCGCGAGGACCCGGACCGGGGAGGATCTGCCGGCCGGATGTCCCGGAAGGCCGCCTTCGCATTGATTGAGGCAGGCCACGCTGACAACGACGTTCCGAGACCTGGGAGTCATCCCGGAGATCGCCGATGCGCTCGAGACCGAGGGCATCACTTCACCGTTCCCAATTCAGGAGATGGCGCTCCCGCTGGCGCTGGCCGGCCAGGACGTCATCGGACAGGCGCGCACCGGCACGGGCAAGACATATGCCTTCGGTGTCGCCATGCTCCAGCTCGTCGGCAAGCCGAGGAAGAACCGCAAGAAGCCACGCGGACTCGTCCTCGTCCCCACCCGCGAGCTGGCCCTCCAGGTGACCGAGGACCTGGTCCTCGCCGCCGGCAAGCTGGGCTCGCGCATTCTCACCGTGTACGGCGGGCGCGCGTACGAGCCGCAGATCGAGGCGCTCAAGGCCGGCGTCGACGTGATCGTCGGCACACCGGGGCGGCTGCTCGACCTGGTCAAGCAGAAGCACCTCGACCTCGGTCAGATCACCATGCTCGTCCTCGACGAGGCCGACCGCATGCTGGATCTCGGCTTCCTCCCGGACATCGAGCGGATCATCAAGCTCGTGCCCGAGGAGCGGCAGACCATGCTGTTCTCGGCGACCATGCCCGGCGAGATCGTCAACCTGTCCCGCCGCTACCTCACCCAGCCGACCCGGGTCCGGGCGGAGAGCAGCACGGCCGAGGCCGAGACGACCACGCTGACGACGCAGCACGTCTACCGCACGCACCGCATGGACAAGATCGAGATTGTGGCACGTCTGCTGCAGAGCAGGGGCGCCGGGCTCACGATGGTGTTCTGTGAGACCAAGCGGGCCTGCGACATGGTCGCCGAGCAGCTCAAGGACAAGGGCTTCGCGGTGGCGGCCGTCCACGGCGACCTCGGCCAGGGCCAGCGCGAGCAGGCGCTGCGGGCGTTCCGCAGCGGCAAGATCAACGTGCTGGTGGCGACCGACGTCGCGGCGCGCGGCATCGACATCGACGACGTCACCCACGTCGTCAACTACGACTGCCCGCAGGACGAGAAGGCCTACGTCCACCGGATCGGCCGTACCGGCCGGGCGGGCCGCACCGGCGTCGCGGTGACCTTCGTCGAGTGGACCGAGCTGACCCGCTGGAAGGTCATCAACAACGCCCTCTCGCTGGATTTCTCCGATCCCGTCGAGACCTATTCGAGCTCCCCGCACCTGTACGCCGACCTCGACATCCCCGAGGGGACCAAGGGCGTGCTGCCGCGCGCCCAGCGCTCCCGGGCGGGGCTGGAGGCCGAGGAGCTGGAGGACCTCGGCGAGACCGGGCGCTCCCGCTCCCGTGGCAAGTCCCGTCGCGGCGACGCCCGCGACAACACCGAGGAGCGCCGTGAGCGCCCCGCCCGCACCCGCGAGCGGCGGCGGACCCGTGGGGGACGCCTTCACGACGCCGACGGGCTCTCCTCCGGGGAGACCGAGGCGCCGGCTCCGGTGGAGACCTCCCTGGAAGGCCCTGTGGAGAGCCCTCTGGAGAGCCCTGTGGAGGCCCCTGCCGCCGAGGCCTCGCCGACGCGCCGTGGTCGCAGGGGCGCCAACACGGCGGCCCTGAGCGACGCGCTGGCCGACGCCGAGGCCGTACGGCCCCGTCAGGACGGCACGGAGGCCGGTGTGGAGGGCGGCGTGGAGGACCACGCCGAGGCTCCGGTGAGCGGGGAGGCCACGCGGCCCGGTGACGGGCCGGAGCCGGAGGCGGCACCCGCCCGCAGGACCACCCGCCGCGGAACGCGCGCCGCGGACACCGCCGGCCGGGCGCTCCCGGAGGAGCCGGCGGAGGATCGCCCGGCCCGCCGCCGCAGGACCCGCGCCGCGGACACCGCCGACCAGGCGCTCGTGGCGCGGGAGCCGGCCGTGGAAGCGCTCGCGAGCGAGGTCGCCGACGACGAACCGGTCGAACGGCCGGCCGCGAAGGCGGAGCCGGAACAGGAGCGGATCATCCCGGCCAGCCCGTTTATGATCATTTTCAAGTCTCCCGACCTCGCGACCGATGACGACGATCCCGCGCCGTCCGCCGCGAGCGAGCGCGCCCAGCAGCGGCGCCGCCCGCCCCGGCCGCGGCCTCGCCGTACGGGGTGACGGGCCGGCACGGGCCCGCTCGTCGATGAGCACGACCGCAAGGGCAGGGAGGGCACCGGGCGACCGGCGCTCTCCCTGCGCCGTGTTTGGGGGCCGCCTCGCCCCGCAGTGGGTATGACCTGGACAGGAGGCATGCGCAATGACCGTCCGAAACCGGCGTAGTCACTTCGACAGTGTCACCGGGATCTTCCCTGGGTATCGTGATGCCACGTGAGTGAGCGAGCCTTCAGCAGACGGTCCAGGACGTGGGGCCGGTCAGGCCCATCGATTCCCGGGATCCGGGGTGAGGTGGAGGAGGCCTCGTGAGCACGCCACGGTTCCTGACCCTTCCCCCGGGTGTCAGCAGTGAGCAGATCGAGACGCCGCTGGGATCGTTCGCGGCCCTCGAAGCGCTTCCGGTCAGCGGTGTCCCCGAGCGCTGGCCTGCCCTTCTCGTCCCCGGTTTCACCGGGTCGAAGGAGGACTTCATCGCCGTGCTGCAGACGCTGGCGCAGGCCGGCCGCAAGGTGATCGCGGTGGACATGCGCGGGCAGTACGAGACGCCGGGCCCGGACGATCCGGCGGCGTACACCTGCGGGGCCCTCGGCGCGGACATCGAGGCGATCGCGGCGGAGGTGGGCCAGGGTGAGCCCGTCCACCTGCTGGGGCACTCCTTCGGCGGGCTGGTCGCCCGGGAGGCGGCGCTGAACGACGCCGCCAAGCTCGCCTCGCTGACGCTCATGAGCTCGGGGCCGGCGGGCATCGTCGGGCCGCGGGAGCGAATGGGCCGGGTCATGCTGGCCGAGCTTCCGGAGTACGGCCTCGAGTACATGTGGTCGAACAGGATGGAGCCCGACGCGCTGGCCGCGGGCATCCCCGATGACATCGTCGCGTTCCTGCGCAAGCGGCTGCTCGCCAATCATCCGGCCGGTCTCCTCGCCATGGCGGAGGAGGTCCTGGACGCCCCCGACCGCTGTGCGGAGCTGGCCCGGTGCGGGCTCGACCTCCTGGTCCTGTACGGCGAGCACGACGACGGCTGGCCGCCGCCGCTGCAGGCCGAGATGGCCCGCCGGCTCGACGCGGAGTGCGTCGTGGTTCCGGGGGCGCTCCATTCGCCGGCCGTCGAGGCCCCCGAGACCACCGCGGCGGCTCTGACCCGCTTCTGGAACGCGGCGGAGAGCCGGCTGCTCCAGCACCAGCATGGATGACCCGGTCGCCATGCCCGGCAACGGCGGCCCGACCGTCCAGCCTCCCGAGTCCGTGACGTGGCTGGTCCACGTCGACCGGACCATGTGGGTGGCCGGCGTACGCGGCCTGATGCTGCAGGCCCTGCATCCGCTGGCGATGCGGGGCGTGTGGCAGAACTCCAACTTCCGGGAGGACCCCTTCGGGCGGCTGCGCCGTACCGCCGACTTCGTGGGCCGCGTGACGTACGGCAGTCCGGAGGAGGCCGAGGCGATCGGCAGGCGGGTGCGTGCGATCCATCGGGCCCTGCGTATCCGCGACCCCGACACGGGCAGGACGCACCGGGTGGACGACCCCGAGCTGCTGCTGTGGGTCCACTGCGCGGAGGTCATGTCCTACCTGGAGGTCGTCCGCCGCGCGGGCGCCCCGATCACCGACCGGCAGGCCGACCGGTACCTCGCCGAGCAGCGGCACAGCGCGACGTACGTCGGGCTCCATCCTGACGACGTGCCCGGCTCGGTCGGCGAGATGAACGACTACTTCACCCGGATGCGGCCCCTCCTGCGGGTGATCCCCGAGTCCGCCGCCGCCGTGCGGTTCCTGCTGTGGCCGCGGCTGCCGGACAACATGCGCCTGCTGTCCCCGGCTAAGCCGATCTACTTCCCGTTCGGCGCGCTCTGCTACTACACGCTCCCCGGCTGGGCCCGCCGCCTGTACGGCGCGCTGCCCGAGGTGCCGCAGATCACGGTCACGGCGGCGTTGCGCGCCTTCCGGCTGACCATGAACACCATTCCCGACTTCGTGCACCAACGGGTGCTGGACGAGGGCACGAGGGCCATGCTGCAGGCCTCACGCGAGCGCCTGGGCGCCGCCGGGTACGACGTCGGCAAGGGCCTCAGGGCCCTGGTCGATCGTCGCCACCACCACCCCGCCGCCCCCTCACCACCACCGTGATCGTGTAGTTTCCGCGCACGATCACGCGCGAGGGGGGAGCTCCTGACTCTCGTGGCCGGCGAGGCCGTCCCAGGGGAGCCGGTCGGGGGATACGGCGCGACCCTCCGGGCAGTGGCGGCGGAAGTCGCACCAGGAGCAGATAGGGCCCGGTTCTGGCGGGAACAGCCGGTCGATCTCGGGCGGCACCGCGGGCGCCCGCGTGCCCTCCTCCCGCCGCGGGGCCGGCACGGCGCCCTTCGCGGGCCCGGCCCATGCGCGGTAGGCGTCGTCGGCGTCGGCCGCCTCCGTCGCGATGTCCTCGGCCCTGCGCAGGTGGCGGGCGAGAGACTCGTCGGTGTGCTCCCACTCCGCGACCGTCCCGGTGGGCAGGTGGTGCAGCTCCACGCGGCGGCAGGGCCTGCGCATCATGCGGGACGAGGCGATCGCGTAGACGGCCAGCGCGATGGAGGAGCGGGCGTCGTCGGAGGTCGAAGGCCGGCGTCCGGTCTTGTAGTCGACCACGACGAGTTCGTCCCCGCGCCGGTCGAGCCGGTCGACGCGGCCGGAGACGGCGATGACCGACGTACGCGTGGCGACGGTGCGCTCGACGCCCACCGGCTCGTCTCCCGGGTCGAGCGTGGCGACGTAGGAGGAGACCATCTCACGCGCCCGGTCCCGCCACGCGGCCGACTGCTCCTCGTCTCTGAACCCCTCGCGGATCCAGCCGTTGGTGAGCAGCACGGCCGCCATCACCGGCGTACGCCGGTCGTACGGCTCCCGCCACCACGCGGCCAGCGCGTTGTGGACGGAGGCCCCCACGCTGTTGTGCGCCCACGGGGGCCCCTTCTGCGGAGCGGGCCGGTCGAGATAGGTGAAGCGGTAGCGACGCCGGCAGTCGAGCCAGGTGTTCAGGCGCGACGGGGTGCAGGTGTAGAGCCGCCTCGGCATGCCGTCGAGGCCGAGCTGCTCCACGGCCCTACTCGTCGAGGTTCAGCGTGATGCCGGACGCCGCGGTGCCGTCCACGAGCGGCATCGCCGGGTCGGCCTCCTGGGCGCCGGTCAGCGACCCCGACAGCCAGCGGTCGAACTCGGGCTCCAGGTCGCCGATCTTGCCCTCCTCGCCGTGCGCGGGCAGCACCCTCGTCTCGTGCGGCAGCGTGAACAGCCGCTCGCCGATCGAGGTGAGCTGGTCGGCGAGCGCGGGGTACTCCCCGCCGAGCTTGCCGGGGCCGTCCATGAGCAGGGTCTTGCCGGTGAAGACCGCGCCGAGGCCCTCGCAGTAGAGCGAGACCCCGCCCGGCGTGACACCCGGCGTGGAGAGCACCTCCAGCTCGACGTCGGCCACGGAGAACAGTCCCTCGTCCTCCATGTCGATGTCGGGCCAGGTCTCCTCCCAGGTCTGCCGCCACAGGCGCTTGTCCTTGGGGTGCACCGCGATCACGGCCTCGTCCCTGGCCGCCACCTCGATCGCGGCGCCCACGTGGTCGGGCAGGCCGTGGGTGCAGATGACGGCGAGGACCTCGCGGTCGCCGACCTTCTCAAGGATCTTGTCGGCGTCCCGCGCCGGATCGATGACGATCACCTCGTCGTCGTCGCCCACGATCCAGGTGTTGTTCTCGACCTTGTGCTCGTCGCCCTCGATGTCCACCAGGCCCGAGCTCACCACTCGTTCGATACGCGCTGTCACGGCTCAGAACCTTACTATCCCTCTCCGTCCAAACGCGGCGAGAAGGCGCCGAAGGGCAGGTCGAGCGCCTGGTCCTGGTCCCGCAGGTCGCGCAGCGACAGGTTGGCCAGCGCGATGAAGCAGCCGGCCTCGACCGGCCAGGCGACCGTCCACAGCCAGTTGCCGAGGGCCTCGCCCACGTAGACGGCCCGGTCCCCCGGCACTCCCCGCCCCGCGCACCACAGCGCCGTCGGATGGCCACGCGCGTCGATCTTGGCGTGCGGCGGCCCGGCGTCGAAGCCCGCGCCGGGGTCCGGGCCCGGCAGCCCGGCGTACGCGGCGCCGAGACCGATGCCGGGTTCTTCCGCGATGAGGAGCATGTCGGCGGGACCGTGGGTGACCGACGGGCCGGCGAGCGCGACGACGCTCGCCCTGACACCGGTGCGCTCGTCACCCACCTCGGCGAAGCCGGTCACCAGCCATCCGGAAGGGAGCGGCCACGGGAGCCAGACGGGCACCCTGGCCGCCTCGCACAGGGCCTCCAGAGCGGCCTGCGAGGGCCGCCGGGGCGGCTGGAGGGGCAGGACGTCCCCGTGGGCGTCACAACGCCAGGAACTCGACCAGACGTTAGGTTCGTGCAGCGGCCCGAAGCACCGCGGACAAGTTGGCGCGGTTCTCACAAATATTCACGGTGCTTCCGTGATGTCCATACGTCAAGAGTCTGCCCGTTATCTAGTCGTAATCTTGGTGATGTGCGGTGCATCAGATGTGTGGGGGCGATCGTCGCCGACGCCGAGGGGCGTCTCCTGCTGGTGCGGCGGGGCCGCCCTCCCGGCGAGGGGCTGTGGTCGCTGCCGGGCGGCAGGGTCGAGCCCGGCGAGACCGATGAGCAGGCGCTGCGCCGCGAGCTGCGCGAGGAGACCGGCCTCGACGTCACCGTCGTGCGGCTCGCGGGAACCGTGCTGCGGCCCGCTCCCGGCGGCGCGACATACGAGATCCACGACTACGTCGCGACGGCCTCGGGCGTGCCGGTCGCCGGGGACGACGCCGCCGACGCCGGCTGGTGGGCGCCGTCCGATCTGGCACGGCTCCCGTTGACCGACGGCCTCGCCGACGCCCTCACCGCATGGGGGATCATCGCCGTGTGACCGTGCTGCGCCAGATCGTCAAATGATCATCGGCGGACCCGGCCGATCTGCCGACGGCCACGACCCTGTCACCGGACACCGCCACCGCCCCCAGCCACTGCGATCCCTGACCGCCGAGGCCGTCCTGGGTGAGCGCCTGGCGCGACCAGTCGACTCCGTTCTCGGAGACCCAGGCCGCGCTGTCGCCCTCACCGTCCTCCGCCGACGACCGGTGTGATCCGACGGCGACCAGTCCCCGCCCGGTCGCGGTGACGTCGAGCACCGAGGCGGCGGCGTCGGCGGGCAGCGTGCCGTACTCCCAGCTCGCGCCGTCGTCGGTGGACAGCGCGGAGAACGGGCGGGGGCCGTCCTCGGTCATCGCGGTGCCGACGACCACCACGCCGGCCTCGGTCACGGCCACGTGGCGCAGCCCGGCCGAGGTCGCGTCCGGCGGCAGGATCCGGCCGCGCGCGTTCCAGTTGAGCCCGTCGGAGGAGACCCAGGCCACTCCCGTCTCGCGGTCGGCGGTGCCGGACCCGCCGACCGCCATGAACCCGTGGGGCGTCGCCGTGACGTCGTGCAGGCGCACGCCCGCCCCTCCGGCCGGCATGCTGCCCGGCGCGGAACGGGTGAACCGCTTGAGGTCGGGGCTGAACCACAGGGCGGGCAGCGTCCCGGTCGCGGACCGGTCCTCCCCCGCCAGGACGTAGCCCTTCGGCCCGGCGGCCACCACGCCCGGCGCGAGCAGGAAGTGGCCCGCGGGCACCTCGATCGCGGGACCGGGCCGCCAGCTCTTCCCGTCGGCCGAGGTGACCAGCAGCGGCCGGGTCACCGCCGGGTCGGTCGTCGTGCTGCCGACGGCCAGCCATCCCCTGGGTCCGTGCGCCACGCCGCCGAGCGCCTGGCGTCCCGGCCCGCCCAGCAGGTCGGGGAACGCCGCGTCCTTCCAGTTGGCTCCGTTGTTGCCGCTCGTCCAGATCGCGGCGTCGCCGTTGGCCGAGCCCACGGCGACGAACGCGCCTCCGGCGGCGGCGACGTCCGCGATGTCCCTGGCCATCCGGTTGAGTCCGGCGATCCCCTTGAGCGGCACGGCGCGGGCCGCCTCGCCTTTCCCCGCGGTGATCAGCACGGGCAGGTTCTCGACGTCGCCCGGCCCGCGCTTGTCGCCGCCCGCCACGAGGACCCCGGCGTCGGTGACGGCCAGCCCGCGCAGCGTCCCGGGGATGTCGCCGAGGTCGGCGCTCCTGGTCCACTTGTGCCCGTCCTGGCTGGTGTAGACGGCGTACCGTTCCCAGGCCGACTCGGCGACCGCCGCGACACCCGCCGCCGACGCGGCCAGGCCGCGCACGCCCGTCCCCTCCGCGCCGAGCGGCCCGATCGTGCCGCACTGGGTCCATTCGGCGCCCTCCGGGGAGCAGTAGACCCGGACCTCGCCGCCGTCCGACTTCTGCCGGGTCGGCACGAGCACGAAGCCCTTGCCGGTGGCGGCCAGCGCGCCGGGCTCCGGCCGTACGCCCGCCAGGGCCGCGGCCGTACGCAACCAGGTGCGGCCGCCGTCGTCGGAGCGAAGGACGATCGAGGTCGAGTCGCCGGAGCCCTGGTTGTCGGAGCCCTGGTTGTCGGAGCCCGCGTCGGCCAGTGCCACCACCCGGTCGCCTCGGGCGGCCACCGCCCGCATGGTGCGGACCTTGTCGGGGGTGCCGATCTGGTCGGTGTCCACCCTCGTCCAGCCGACGCCGTCGCGTGACGTCCAGGCGACCGGGCCCGCCGTGCCGTCACGCAGGGTCGTGGCGCCCACGGCCAGGAAACCGGTCGCGGTCCGCGCCACGTCGGTGATCCTGTCCTGGCTCCAGAACGCGGTCAGCCTGGCGGGGTCCACCGCCGTCCAGGACCGGCCGTCGGAGGAGACCCACATGCCGCGCGAGGCCGGGCCCACGGAGCCGGGCGCGTCGGTTCCGACGGCGAGCCAGCGGCCGTCGCCGCCCGCGACCCTGCCGACCGCACCGGGCGCGGACTCGTACCCCGGAGCGTCGGCCACCCGGCCCGTCTGCCAGTGCTCACCGCCGTCGGCGGACACGAGGAACAGCGGCCGGGCGAGAGGGCTCGTCGTGTCGCTGCCCGCCGCCACCACCGTCGCGCCGTCCGCCGCGAACGCGTTGAGCACCTGGCTGGAGCCGTTGCCCGGCAGGCCGGGCGCGGAGAACGCCGCGTCGCCCGACTGGCCGTCGCCGGCGGCGAGGCGCAGCCCGGCCGTGGACGGGCCGCCGGTCCACCACCTGACGACGGCCACGCCCAGCGCGGCGGCCGCGACGAGGACCACGGCGACCACCGCCGCGGGAACCAGCCGGGGAAGCCGTACGGGTAACCGGGGGGAGAACCGCCGGACCGGCAGCACCCGCCTGTGGCGGCGTCCGCCGCCCGGCCGGGGCGGGCCGGCGGCCACGAGCACGTCGCGCCGGGCCGGACGGCCCCCGGGCGGGCGCCCGATGCGCTCGACCGGCTCATCCTGGCGGCTCCCCGGCCCCCCCTCGTGCTCGGGCCCGTGCTCGGGCTCGGGCTCGACCGGAATCTCGGGGCTCATGCGGATGCCGCCGGACTCCCCGGCCTCACGCGGCTCCGCGGGCTCGTACGGCCACCCGAGGCCGTGACGCGAGGCGGGCTCGGGCGGCGTGTGCGCCCAGACGTGCTCCCCCCGCTCGCCGCGATCCTGATCGTCGCGTTCCTGATCGCCGCGTTCCTGATCGCCGGGGGCCTGCTCGCGCAGCGGCCTCGACAGGGGAGTGTCGATCTCGGGGGCGCCCGGCCCGTCCGGGTTCTCCCGCGGAATCTGGGCACGCCTCGGCCGGGGCGGGCCGGAGGCGACCAGCTTGTCCGGCCGGTTCACGATCCGGCGGGGCCGGCCCTCCTCATGCGGCGGGGGCGCCGCCTCCCCCGCCGACCTGGCACCCTCGCCGTGCCAGGTCGTGGAGGTGGGCGCGGGGCCGGGCGGCCCCGCGTCGCCCGGCTCACCGGGATCTCCGGGACTTCGTGGGGTGGAGCGGCTGTGGCGCGGTTCCGGCGTCCCCTGCTCCCCTGTTCCGTGCTCCCCTGTTTCGTAGGGCGCCGCGTACGGCCTGCGCCCGGCCCGGGGACCGCGGTCGCGTGGGTCGTCCGTCGTGGGGCGCGGCGCCCAGGCGTCCGGCGCGGCGGACGGGTCCGCGGGCCGATCCCGGCCGCCGCCCGGCTGGCCGCCGCGTAAGTCCGGGCCGCGTAAGTCCGGGTCGTGTAAGTCCGGGCCGCCCGCGTCCTCGGGTACGGCGTCCTCAGGTATGGGGGCGGCGAACGGAGGCAGCGCCCACGGTGACGGGGCGGGCGGCCGGTGGTGCAGCTCCGGCGGGGGCAGGGAGGCGGACGGGGGCGTGGGAGGGGTCGCCGCAGGGCGTCGCGACTCCCGCGCACCCGGCGCGTCCTGCTCGTCGGCGGCGCGCCGGCGGTCGCGCTCGTGGGGGCCCGAGGCCACGGTCAGTACCTCCTCCCCGGAGGGGTCGATCCGGACCGTTCCACCTGTGGTACGGCAAAGCGATCACAGTGATACCCCATCACGGATACAGAGCAACACGGGAAGAGCCCGCGGACCATACCTCTCTAGTGAGATTTATCGGGAGAGGGTCTGAATTGCCCACTTTCGGGCGATTATCAGCACGCCAATGCCGAAAACCGCGAACTGGACGGCCGATCCGATCAGCGCCTCCCACGGCACCTCGCCCTGTTCCATCGCGCTGCCCATGTCCCCGGAGGCCGCGACGACTCCGAACGCCACGATGTTGTTGGTCGCGTGCAGGGCGATCGGCGCCTCCAGCCCGCCGGTCCGGACCGCCAGCCACCCCATGAGCATGCCGAACGCGAAGACGTAGACGATTCCCCAGCCCGTGTACCCGTGTGAGGCGGCGAAGGCCGCCGCTCCCACCACGATCGCCGGCCACGGATTACGCAGGTACGCCCCGAACCCCTGGATGATCCACCCGCGGTAGGCGTACTCCTCGGCCGCCGACTGGAACGGCACCAGCAGCAGGATCACGATGATGGCCGGAAGGAACCGCTCCCAGCCCGCCCAGCGGAATCCGGGATCCACCCCGGCGGACATCAGCGTCACCGCCTCGACCGCCTGACCGAGCACGACCGCCACCAGCGCGACCAGCAGGCAGGCCCCCAGCCACCGCCACCGCAGCCGCAGGGCCACCGACGACAGCGACCCCGGCGGTCTTCGCTGGAACAGCCACGCCGCCCCGAGCACCAGCGGCAGCAGCAGCGCGATGACCCCCAGCTGGAATCCGAGGTCGAGGACGGGGTCGGCGAACAGCCGGGTCCCCGTCCGCACCATGGGCACGCCGGTGACCAGCGAGACCAGGAAGGCCACCAGCCCGACGACGATCGAGAGCGCCAGGAAGGCCACGATGATCGCCGCGGTCCCGGCGATCGGCCGCCACCAGCGGTGCAACGGCGTACGGGCCAGCCGGTCGTAACGGGTGCCGGGCGGGGGCGGGACGTCCCAGCGGGTACGCGGAGGCGGCCCCCACGGATAGGGCCCCGGATACTGCCCGGGATAAGGCCCCTGGTACTGCCCCGGATACTGCCCGGGATGAGGCCCCTGGTACGCGCCCGGCGGCCACCCGCCGGGCTGTTGCCGCTGTCCCCGGGACCAGGGCTGGGGCCCGATCGCCGGGTGCGGCAGCGGCTGCGGCGGGCCGGCAGGCCAGGCCGTCCCTCCCGCGTACGGCCCTGGCGCCAGGTAGGGACCGGGCATCTGAGTCGCTCCGCCGGCCTGATCCGGGCCCGGCGCCTGGTGCAGGCCCGGCGGCGTGGCCGGCGGGGAGGGGACGGCCGGATCCGGCTGTGGTTCGTTCATGTGTCCATTCTTCGCGTCCCCCGCCCGCCCTCGCGCGACGCCCCCGGCCCTGTGCCCTGCCGCGGGCGATCAGCTGGGCGGGCTGAAGGCGCTGGAGCGGGAAAGGCCGGCGGCACGGCCCTTCGCGGCCACCACCAGGGCCATCTTCCGCGACGCCTCGTCGATCATCTCGTCCCCCAGCATGACCGCGCCCCGCTTCTCGACCGTCGTGTGGTACTCGTACGCGTCGAGGATGAGCTCGGCGTGGTCGTAGTCCTTCTGCGACGGAGAGAAGACCTCGTTGGCCGCCTCCACCTGCGACGGGTGGAGCACCCACTTGCCGTCGAACCCCAGCGCGGCCGAGCGCATCGCCACCCGGCGGAAGCCGTCCAGGTCGCGGATCTGCAGGTACGGCCCGTCGATCGCCTGGAGGCCGTGCGCGCGTGCGGCCATCAGGATGCGCATGAGGATGTAGTGGTAGGCGTCCCCTTCGCCGTAGCCGGGGGGCTGCTCGCCCACGGTCAGCGTGCGCATGCCGATCGAGGCCATGAAGTCGGCGGGGCCGAAGACCAGCGTCTCCAGCCGGGGCGAGGATGCCGCGATGTCGTCCACATTGACCAGGCCCCGGGCGTCCTCGATCTGCGCCTCGATGCCGATGCCGCCCTCGGGCAGGCCGGTGGCCCGCTCGATCTGGCCGAGGAGGGTGTCGAGCCAGGCCACGTGGGAGGCGTCGGAGACCTTCGGCAGCATGAGGCAGTCGAGCCGGTCGCCCGCGCCCTCGACGACGTCGATGACGTCCCGGTAGGTCCACCGGGTGGTGAGGTCGTTGACCCGGACGACGACCGTCCTCCCCGTCCAGTCGCCCTCCCTGAGCGCGGCGACGACGTTGCGGCGCGCCTCGTCCTTGGCGCCGGGGGCGACGGAGTCCTCCAGGTCGAGGAAGATCTCGTCGGCGGCGAGGCCCTGGGCCTTCTCCAGGAAACGCGGGTTGCTGCCGGGCACCGCCAGGCACGAACGTCGAGCGCGCATGGGCCAACGGTAGCGCGGTGCATAGGCTGTCCCTCATGACCCTGTCGGTGATCGAAGAGGGCGCGAAGAAGTCCAATGTGCTGTGGCTCGGCCTGCCGTCCGGACCGCGGCTGGCCTGGCATGTCTGGCACGACGGCGCGGTCTACGTGGTGACCGGCGGCGAGGAGCAGTCCCTGCCCGGCCTGTCCGGGATCGCGGCCGGGCGGGGTGAGATCGAGGTCGTGCTGCGCAGCAAGGACAACGGCGCCGAACTCGTCCGTTTCCCGGCCGTCGCCGAGGTGGTGGACCAGGCGGCCTCCCCCGAGGCCGTGGCCGCGCTGGCCAAGGAGCGTCTCAACGCCCGCGACGCCGCCGGCCTGACCGCCCGCTGGGCCGAGCGGTCCACCGTCGTACGGCTCGTCCCCCGCACCTGAACCCCCCGGCAACTGATCCGGCCGGCACCTGAACGCTCAGGCGCGTACGGTCTCGGCCACCTCGGCGGCGTGGTGCTCCGGGCCGAGCCGTACGGTCGCGGTCTGGGCCAGCAGGGCCCCGGCGAGGACGATCACGCCTCCGGTGATCTGGGCGGCTCCCAGACGCTCGCCGAGCAGCACCCAGGCGATCACCGCTCCCGCGATGACCTCCACCGACGCGACCGTCGCGCCGACCGCGGCCGACAGCCGCCGCACGGCGGTCACCCCGGTCGTGTACGCGATCACGGTGGCCACCACGACCAGCACCACACCGGCCGCGGCGACGGGGACCGTGTGCCCGGAGACCTCGACGGCGCGGGTGAAGGCGGGCCAGTCGATGTTCCAGGGCCTGGAGACGGGCAGCAGGACCACCGCCGAGCCGAGCATGCCCCAGCCGATCAGGCCAAGGCTGTCCACATCGTCCCCGAATGAGTCGCTCATCAGGAAATATCCAGCGCAGCAGGCGGCGGCGATCAGAGCGAGCAGCAGCCCGAGCGCGTCGAGGCGCAGCCCCTCCCAGACCTGCACGACGATCGCCAGGCCGACGATCGCGATCAGCGCCCCCAGGTAGGCCGAGCGCGGCAGTCGTACGCGCCGGACGAACCGCACCCACAGGACCACCATCACCGGCGAGGTGTACTCGATTAGCAGCGCGACGCCGACCGGCAGCCGGGTGATGGCCACGAAATACAGGGCCTGCACGGCGGCCACGGCGACCACGGCGTACGCCGCGAAGAACAGCAGGCGGTCGCGGGGGATGCGCAGCGCGCGCGGCCTGACGGCGGCCAGGACCGCCAGCAGGAGCACCCCGGCCCCCGCCATGCGGATCCACACGGCCTCCAGCGGCGTGAGCCCCGCAATGCCGATGATCTTCGCCATCGGTCCGGAGAACCCGAAGCAGAAGGCCGAGACGCCCGCGATCGCCAGGCTGACAGCCCTCATCGTCACCTGCCCATGTAATTACCAATAAACGGCTTTGATCCTGTCATAACCCGGAGCGGTCCGCATCCTTGCGTAACCTGACAGAGTGGATCGGATCTTCGTGGCCCGCCTGACGGGGCTGGCGGTCTTCGACCCGGCCGGCGACCAGATCGGCCGGATCCGGGACGTCGTCGTCTCGCTGCGAGGACCGCTGCTCCCCCGGGTCCACGGCTTCGTCGTCGAGGTCCAGCCACGCCGCCGGGTCTTCCTGCCGATCACGAGGGTCACCGGCATCGAGGCCCGCGCCGTCATCTTCACCGGCAAGCTCAACATGCGCAGGTTCGAGTGCCGGGACGCCGAGACGCTGGCCATCGGGGAGATGCTCGACCGCGTCGTCGAGTACAAGGGCCAGCGGGTGACCGTGCAGGACCTGGCCATGGAGCAGCCCCGGCCGTCCGACTGGCTCATCACAAAGGTCGCGGTACGCCGCGGGAGCCGGCGCAGGGGCGAGACGCTGATCGTGGACTGGGACGAGGTCAGCGGCTTCACGGGGATCCAGAAGGACCAGGGCGCGGCCAACCTGCTCGCCGTCTTCGAGGCGCTGCGCCCGGCCGACCTCGCGAACATGCTGCACGAGCTGCCCAGCAAGCGGATGGCCGAGGTCGCCGCGGCCCTGGACGACGACCGGCTCGCCGACGTGCTGGAGGAGCTGCCCGAGCGCGACCAGGTGCTCGTGCTGAGCAGGCTGCACCGCGAGCGCGCCGCCGACGTGCTTGAAGAGATGAGCCCGGACGACGCCGCCGACCTGCTGCAGGAGCTGCCCGCCGAGCAGGCCGAGGGGCTGCTGCGGCTCATGGTGCCGGAGGAGGCCGCGCCGGTCCGGCGGCTGCTGACCTACGACGAGTTCACCGCCGGCGGCATGATGACGACCGAGCCGGTGATCCTCCCGCCGACCTCGACCGTGGCCGAGGCCCTCGCGCACATCCGCCAGGAGGAGCGGCCCCCCGCCATCGCCGCCCAGGTGTACGTCACCCGCCCGCCGAGCGAGACGCCGACCGGGCGCTTCCTGGGGGTGGCGCATTTCCAGCGCCTGCTGCGGGAGCCGCCGTCGACGCTGCTCGGCAGCGTGATAGACATCACCGTGGACCCGATCAGGCCCGAACTCACCGTGCACGAGGTGGCGGCCTACCTCGCCACCTACAACCTGGTCGCGGTCCCCGTCGTGGACGAGCTGTGCCGGCTGCTCGGCGCGGTGACCGTCGACGACGTGCTGGACCACATGCTGCCGGAGGACTGGCGGGAACGCCCATGACAGAACGCCTCGATCAGCCGCGCGAGCTGACCCCCCGGCTGCGGATCTACTACGATCCCGAGGCGTTCGGCGAGTTCTCGGAACGGTTCGCGCGCTTCCTCGGCACGGCACGGTTCATCGTCTACATGACCGTGTTCGTCGGGGTGTGGTTGCTGTGGAACGTGTTCGCGCCGTACAAGTTCGACCCCTATCCGTTCATCTTCCTGACCCTGATGCTCTCGCTCCAGGCGTCGTACGCCGCGCCGCTGATCCTGCTGGCGCAGAACCGGCAGGCCGACCGCGACCGCGTCCAGTACGAGCAGGACAGGACGACGGCCGAGCGCAACCAGGCCGAGATCGAGTACCTCACCCGGGAGATCGCCGGCCTGCGCATGGCGCTTGGCGAGGTCGCCACGCGCGACTACATCCGCTCCGAGCTCCAGCGTCTGCAGGACGAGCTGAGCGCCGATACGCCTAGATCGCGTGGGCCGGGTTCTGAGGATCCCCGCTGAGTCCATAGCATGGATTCATGGCACCATCCCCTGAACTGGTCATGGCCGCGCTGGCGACAGTGAACGATCCGGAGATCCGCCGGCCGATCACCGAGCTCGGCATGGTCAAGAACGTCGACATCTCCCCCGACGGGGTGGTGCGCGTTGGCGTGCTCCTGACCGTCGCCGGCTGTCCGCTGAAGGACACCATCACCCGCGACGTCACCGGAGCCGTGTCCCGGATCGACGGCGTGTCCCGCGTGCACGTGGACATGGACGTCATGAGCGCGGAGCAGCGCAAGGAACTACAGACGAAGCTGCGCGGCGACCGCGGGCCGGAGAAGGAGATCCCCTTCGCCAAGCCCGGCTCGCTGACCCGCGTGTTCGCGGTCGCGAGCGGCAAGGGCGGCGTCGGCAAGTCGTCGGTCACGGTGAACCTCGCCGCGGCGATGGCCGCCCAGGGCCTGAAGGTCGGCGTCGTGGACGCCGACATCTACGGCCACTCGGTGCCGCGCATGCTCGGCGTGAGCGAGCGGCCCACCAAGGTCGAGGACATGATCATGCCGCCGGTGGCGCATGACATCAAGGTCATCTCGGTCGGCATGTTCAAGCCCGAGGGCAACACGCCCGTGGTGTGGCGCGGCCCGATGCTCGACCGTGCGCTCTACCAGTTCCTCACCGACGTCTACTGGGGCGACCTCGACGTCCTGCTGATGGACCTGCCCCCGGGCACCGGCGACATCGCGATCTCGGTCGCCCAGCGGATGCCCACGGCCGAGATCCTGGTCGTGACGACCCCGCAGCAGGCCGCCGCCGAGGTGGCCGAGCGCGCCGGGTCGATCGCCGCCCAGACCCACCAGCAGATCGCGGGCGTCATCGAGAACATGGCGTGGCTGCCCTGCCCGCACTGCGACGAGCGCATCTCGGTGTTCGGCGAGGGCGGCGGCCAGACCGTGGCCGACGCGCTCACCCGCACGCTGGGCGCGCGCGTGCCGCTGCTCGGTCAGGTGCCGATCGACATGCGGCTGCGTGAGGGCGGCGACGAGGGCAAGCCGCTCGTGCTGACCGACCCCGACGCCCCGGCGGCCGCGGAGCTGCGCCGTATCGCGTCCGGCCTCGGCAGGAAGCCGACCAGCCTCAAGGGCCTGAAGCTCGACATCTCGCCGGTCAAGCACTGACCCGGATCAGGTCGCCTCGTTGTCGTACGGCGGGATCTCCCCCACGCCCAGCTCCGGCGTGGGGGCGGCCGCCGGCTCCGTCTCCAGTCCCGGCGTGGCGTTCCAGTCCTTCTCGATGTCGTCGAGCAGGTGTTTGCGCACGAAGTTCTTCGGATTGAGGTCGGCCGGGTCGAAGTTGGCGAACTCGGGCCCCATGTTGGCCTGCAGGTCCGCCTTCGCGTTGTTGGCCATCTGCCGGAGCTGCCGGAGCGTGCGGCCCGCCTGCGAGGCGGCCTGAGGCAGCTTCTCCGGCCCGAAGACGAGCAGGGCGATCACCACCAGTGCCAGGGCCTCCCCCCAGCCGAGTCCGAACATGGCGATCTCCTCCTGCACGTGCGACGCTGAAATCAGACTAATGCCCGCGCCCCGAGCTGTGGACAGGGGACGCCCTGCTTCATGGGCCCTGCTTCACGGGCCCTGCTTCATGAAGGCCGCGCGCTGGGCGCCGGCGCCGCGCCGACCGTGACCGTGGCCGTCCGCATCTCGCCGTCGTGCCGGAATTTGATTCGCACCTGGTCGCCGGGGGCCTTGCTGCGGATGGTCACGATCAGCTCCCGGCTGTCGCTCACGGGCTGACCGTCGACCTCCAGGATGACGTCCCCCGCGTGCAGGCCCGCCTTCGCGGCCGGGCCGCCCGGCGTGACCGGCGCGGCCCCGGCCTCCGCCCGGGTCGCGATCCGCACCCCCTGGCCCTGGTAGCCCTGGTCGATCGTGATCCCGATCCTGGAGGTGCGGGCCGTTCCCGTGGTGATGAGCTCCTGGGCGATCCTGCGCACCTGGTTGACCGGGATCGCGAAGCCGAGGCCGATGCTGCCGGACTGCTCGCCCAGCAGGGAGCCGCCGACCGTGGCGATCGCCGAGTTCACCCCGATCACCTCACCCGCGGTGTTGACCAGGGGGCCGCCCGAGTTGCCGGGGTTGATGGCGGCGTCGGTCTGGATCGCGTTGATGAGCGCGTAGTCGGACCCCGTGCTGCCGCCCGCCTCGACGGGCCGGTTGAGCGAGCTGATGATGCCGGTGGTGACCGTGCCGCTCAGGCCGAGGGGCGAGCCGACCGCGATGACCGGGTCGCCCACGACCGCGCCGTCGGAGTTGCCGAGGGGCAGCTCCGGCGCCTTGGCGGGCGCGTCGGGCTTCACGACCGCGATGTCGGAGTTCGGGTCGCGGCCGACGACACGCGCCCCCGAGGACGTGCGGTCGTTGTAGCGGATGCGGATCTCCCCGGCCTGTCCCGCGACGGCCACGACATGGTTGTTCGTAACGATGTAGCCGCCCCTGATGACGAAGCCCGATCCGGTGCCGGACTCGCTGTTGCCCTTGACCTCCAGCGACACCACGCTGGGCAGGACCTTTGCGGCCACCCCGGCCACCGACTCCGGCGGCCGGGCCGTGGGCTGCTTCGACGGAGTGCTCAGCGCGTATCCGGGGTCGATGCCGGGGGCCGGACGCGTCAGCAGGAACGTCCCCCAGCTCGCCACCCCCGCCGCCACGAGCGCGATGACCACGGCCAGGGCGGCGTACAGCGCGATGTTGGGGCCGCGCGACTCGCGCGGCGGCACGACGGGATACAGCGGCGGCGGAGCCCAGCCGGGGCCCATGCCGTACGCGCCGGTGGGAGGCGGAGGGCCGGCCTGCGCCCCCTCCCGTGCCCCCTCCTGCGGTCTCTCCCCGGGGGCGCCCCACGAGCCCGCAGGCGGCTCCTGAGAGGGCCCCTGCGGGGGCTCCTCGCCCGCGGGAAGGAACTCGGGCCGGTCCGACGCGCCGAAGGGTCGCGTGTTGTCGGTCATCGCGGCAGTCACTCCTCGCGCACGGCGTCATCCGCTGGCAGCCGGGCGGCCATGCCGGCGACCATGAGGAAAGCGGCACACGACGGCTGTGGTGTCCGATCGTATGCCGATTCCTCCGATCAGCGCGAAAGCCCCCTGGTGACACTGGGTGACGGGGTGGGCGACACGCTCACCACGGGTGCCCTGTTCTGGCCGGGGTGCTGTACGAACATCTGCCCGGGCGTCGGGTTGGGGGTGGCTGTGGATCCGCCGGCCATGAGCATGGTGCCGAGGGCGACGGCGGCGCCGGCCATTCCCACGGCGACGTACCCCGCGCGTCTGATCCTGCCGGGCCGCCCCGGGCCCGATCGTCCGTCGTCCCGTCCCCGGGGCCGGTTGTCCATCGGCCCGGCGGCGTGCATTCCGGGCAGCCGCCCCGCGCCGAAGGCCGGATGGTCGGGAAAGGGCCGCATCCGCGGCGGCAACGGCCCTCCCGGCTCCGCCATACGCAGCAGCGACATGGTGAGGTCCGCCGGCATGGCGGGCGGATCCATGGACCGCAGGCGTGTCTTCAGCGCCCGCATCGCGTCGACCTCCGCACGGCAGTCCGCGCAGAAGGTCAGGTGCGCGAGGGCGCGTTCCCGCTCGTTGTGACTGAGTTCGCCGTCGATGAGCGCGGAGACGCGCTCGCCAAGATGACTCACAGTCCCTCCCTGCTGAATGAAGGGGGGGTTTGATCGCCGTTCCGGTTCGCGGAGGGCGCCCGGTGGTCGAGTGCCTCCCGCAGTTGGGCGCGGCCGCGGTGAATGCGGCTGCGCACCGTGCCGAGTTTCACGCCGAGTGTCGCGGCGATCTCCTCGTAGGACAGTCCCTCGATGTCGCACAGCACCACGGCCGCGCGGAACTCCGGCGCCAGGGCGTCGAGCGCGGCCTGGATGTCGGGCTCCAGGTGCGCGTCGTCGTACGCCTGCGCCGGGGACGGCTCGCGGCCGTGCAGCCGCTCGGCGGCGTCGTCCGCGAGCCCCTCGAAGCGGATGCGCTGCTTGCGCCGCGCCATGTCGAGGAAGAGGTTCGTCGTGATCCGGTGCAGCCACCCCTCGAACGTGCCCGGGGTGTAGCTGGAAAGGGACCGGAAGACCCGGACGAAGACCTCCTGAGTGAGGTCCTCGGCGTCGTGGACGTTGCCCGTCAGCCGATAGGCCAGCCGGTAGACCCGGGTGGAATGAGTTCGGACGACCTCCTCCCATGTGGGAGGCGTCCAGTCGGACACCGAAGTCTCCGCCTGGTGGTCGTGCTCGTCCACCGGCATTCCTCTCTGCAGGATCGTCGCTACAGCCATAGTGCCTGGTTTCGCCCCTTCCTGCGCACCGCGGGCTGAGCGGTCTCGAACAAAGACCGTTCAAAGCGTGCAACGTCCCCGTTGTGGCGTGAGTTCCCGTTCCGGTCCGACTCCCCTAGGCTGCGACCAAGATGAAGCAGGGGAGGGAGAGGCCGATGGCGACACCGGCCAGCCTGGAGTACGCGGAGGAGTTCGTCCCGGAGGACGACATCCTGCGGACCGCGCGCCGGCGTGGCATCGAGGTCGGAGCGCGCCCGATGCTGCCCGGGTGCGGAGCGGCGCTCTGCTTCCTCGCCACCGTCGTGAACGCGCGCTCGGTGGTGGAGGTCGGCACCGGGTGCGGAGTCTCCGGCCTGTGGCTGCTGCGCGGGATGCGCCCGGACGGCACGCTCACGAGCGTGGACGTGGAGCCGGAGCACCAGCGCATGGCTCGCCAGACGTTCGCGGAGGCGGGATTCTCCGGCAGCCGGATCCGCCTCATCGGCGGCCGCGCGCTCGACGTCCTCCCCCGCCTCGCCGACGGCGGCTACGACATGGTCTTCTGCGACGCGGCCAAGCAGGAGTACATCGACTACCTCACCGAGTCCGTACGGCTCCTGCGCCGGGGCGGGGTCGTCGTCTTCGGCGACGCCTTCTGCGACGACCAGGTGGCCGACCCCACGCAGCGCGACCCCGACACGGTCGCCATCCGCGAACTGGGCAAGCTCGTCAGGAACGACGAGCGGCTGCGCCCGCTGATGCTGCCGCTCGGCTCCGGCCTGCTGGCCGCCGTGAAACTTTCCTGAGCGGCGTCAGCCGGTCAGGTAGCGCAGCAGCAGGCGGACGCCGAAGCCCGTGCCGCCCTTGGTGATCTCCGCCTCGTCCGAGCCGGCCCGCGCGGGCCCCGCGATGTCCAGGTGAGCCCAGGGCCGGCCGCCGGTGAACTCGCGCAGGAACAGCGCCGCGGTGATCGACCCCGCCGCGCCCGACTTCATCCTGTCGATGTTGGACAGGTCGGCCACGTCCGAGTCGAGCATCGCGCGGTAGTCCTCGACCAGCGGCATCCGCCACAGCCGCTCCCCGCTGGCCTCCCCCGCGCCGGTCAGCGCGGCGGCCAGCGACTCGTCGGTCGCGTAGACGGCCGCGACCGACTGCCCGAGCGCGACCTTGGCCGCACCGGTCAACGTCGCGATGTCGATGACGACGTCCGGGTCCAGCTCGGCGTCGGCGTACGCCAGCGCGTCGGCCAGCACGAGACGGCCCTCGGCGTCGGTGTTCAGCACCTCGACCGTGCGCCCGCCGTACTGGGTGATGACGTCTCCGGGCCGCTGCGCCGATCCGGAGATGGAGTTCTCGGCGCATGCCACGAGGCCGGTGACGCGCACCGGCACCTCGAAGGCCGCCAGCGCGCTCATCGCGGCGATGACGGCGGCTCCGCCCGCCATGTCCGTCTTCATCGCCTTCATGCCCTCGGTGGGCTTCAGGGACAGGCCGCCGGTGTCGAAGGTGATGCCCTTGCCTGCGAGCACCACGTGGGTCGTGGCGCCCTCGGGGGCGTAGGAGAGCATGACCAGCCGGGGCGGGCTCACCGACCCCTGCCCCACCGCCCGGATGCCGCCGAACTCGCCGAGCTCGGCCTCCTCCCACACGCGCACGCCGAGCCCGGACTCGGCCGCGACCGCCACGGCCTGCTCGGCGAGCCAGGCGGGCGTCTTCACCGACGACGGGGTGTTGACGAGGTCGCGGGCGAGCGCCGTGGCCCGCGCGACCGCCTCGCCGCGCTTCAGGTCGCGCTCGTCCCCGCCGACGAAGACGATCTCGCCCACCGGCTTCGTGCGGCCGTTGCCGATGGTGAAGGTGTATGCCGCGAGCAGCGCGCCCTCGACCAGGGCGGCGGCGTCCCCCTCGGAAGGGACGACGACCGACAGCGACGCCCGGCCCTTCGCCCGCCTCGCGACGGCCGCTCCGGCCTTGCGCAGCGCGGCGGCCGAGCCGTCGCCGGTGCCGTACAGCAGAACACGCCGCACCCCGCCGTCCCGGACGGTGGGCATCTCCACGACCTCGCCGGGCTCTCCCTTGGCCTCGTAGTGCGCCAGCAGCGCGTCCACCGGCACGGGCGGCTCCAGCCAGGGCGCCGGGGCGAGGGCCAGATCAGGGCCGAAAGGCACGGCCACCAGCTCGGCGTCCGGCGCGGGGCCGGCACCGTGGGGACCGTTGACACCGCGGGAACCGGCGAGGACCGGCGTGGTCTCGATGGGCACGTCCACCTCCAACAGGGCGGCCCCGGCGCGGGAGCACCCGCCGCCAGGGCCGTGAATCTAACAGGTCGGCTGACGAATCAGCCGACCACCTTCTTGAGCGCATCACCGAGGGCGCTGGCCTCGTCCGCGGACAGCTCCACGACGAGTCGGCCGCCACCTTCGAGAGGGACCCGCATGACGATGCCCCGTCCTTCCTTGGTGACCTCCAGCGGACCGTCACCGGTCCGCGGCTTCATCGCCGCCATGCGTGTATCCCTTCCCGCGTTGTCGGCCGCCCCGGAGGGTAACCGGCGTATTCACGTTTCTGTGATGTTCTATTATCCCGCCTCCGAGCTCAAAAAGGTAACGGCCCGGCTCCGGTCAGTGGATCAATGCGACGCGGCACGCGTTGTGGGCGGACCGGACGTGACCCCACACTGGGTGGGGTGAACGCCCGAGCCGCGCTTTTCGATCTCTATGGGGACCACCTTCGCACCCGTGGCGGCCGTGCATCCGTGGCCGCGCTCGTAAGGTTGCTCGCACCGCTCGACATCGCGGCGCCGGCCGTACGGACCGCGATATCCCGCATGGTCAGGCAGGGCTGGCTCGATCCCGTACGGTTGCCGCAGGGACCGGGATACGCGGTCACGCCGAAGTGCGAACGCAGGCTCGACGAGACGGTCGCCCGCGTCTACAGCGGGGGCGACACGCCGTGGACCGGCCGCTGGCACGTTCTGGTGCTCGAACCGGTCAGGGACCGGGCGCGCCGTGAGCGGCTGCGCGCCGATCTCGCCTTCCTCGGGTACGCCCCGCTGTCGGAGACGACCTGGATCGGACCCCGGCCCTCGCCGGAACTCGACGCGCTGCGGGTGCCGGGCCACCGGTTCGACGCCGCGTACGAGGGCGACCCGCGGGACCTGCTCGCCCGCGCGTGGGACCTGGACGCCATCGGCAGCGCGTACGAGGATTGGCTGGCCAGCGCGGCGGACCTGGTCGGCTCGCTGCCGGACGACGCCGCGGACGACCGGGTCTTCGCCGTCCGCAGCAGACTCGTGCACGGGTGGCGCAACTTCCTGTTCCGCGACCCGGGGCTGCCCGCCGACCTGCTGCCGCCGGGCTGGCCGGGCGACAAGGCCCGCGCCTTCTTCGATCAGGAGGCCGCCCGGCTGCTGCCCGCCGCCGCCGCGTTCGTGGACCGCACACTGAATGGAGCCGCCTGAGATGACCGTGACGTATGACGTCGACGAAGCCGTCGCCACGATCACGCTGAACCGCCCCGACGCGATGAACTCGCTGACCGTCGCGATGAAGACCGACCTGCTCGCGGCCGTCCGGCGCGCCGCGGACGACGCATCGGTGCGTGCCGTGCTCCTCACCGGCGCGGGCCGCGCCTTCTGCGCGGGGCAGGACCTGCGCGAGCACGCCGACAACCTCGACCGGGGCCTCGGGCTGGCCGGCACCGTGCGCGAGCACTACAACCCGATCGTGCTGGCCGTCACCTCGATGGGCAAGCCGGTCGTGGCCGCCGTCAACGGGGTCGCCGCGGGGGCGGGCGCCTCACTCGCGTTCGCGTGTGACTTCCGGGTGGCGGCGGAGAGCGCCAGGTTCTCGATGGCGTTCACCGGGATCGGGCTCGCGCCGGACTCGGGGGCGTCCTGGACGCTCCAGCGGCTCGTCGGCCCCGCGCGCGCCCGGGAGATGCTGCTGCTCGGCGACGTCGTGGACGCCGCCAGGGCGCTGCAGCTCGGTCTGGTGGGCGAGGTGGTCCCAGCCGACCGGCTGGCGTCGGCCGCCCGCGACCTCGCCGTACGGCTCGCGCAGGGGCCCACCCGGGCGTACGCCGCGACCAAGGCGGCGCTGGACCACGCGGCGTCCTGCTCCCTCGCCGAGGCGCTGGAGCGGGAGGCGGTGCTTCAGGACGAGTGCGCGGCCACCGCCGACCACGCGGCGGCCACCAAGGCGTTCCTCAACAAGGAGAGGCCGGCCTTCGAAGGCCGATAGGCGCTTCAAAGCAGACAACACAGCGAAGGCCGACAGGCGCTTCGAAGCAAACGACACAGCGAAGGCCGACAGGCGCTTCGAAGCAATCAGACACGGCGAAGGGCGCTGACGGCCTCGCGGACGTGGCAGTCGGCCACGTGGTCGTTGACCAGGCCGATGGCCTGCATCAGGGCGTACGCGGTCGTGGGGCCGACGAAGCGGAAGCCGTGCTTCTTGAGCTCCTTGGCCAGCGCCGTGGAGCCCGCGGTGCGGGCCGGGACGTCGGTGAGGGTGCCGGGCGCCCGCCCGGGTTCCTCGGCGTACTTCCACACCAGCGCCGACAGCCCGCCCGGCACCTCCAGGGCGGCGCGGGCGTTGGCGACGGCCGCCTCGATCTTGGCGCGGTTGCGCACGATGCCCGTGTCGGCGAGCAGGCGCTCCACGTCGCCCTCGTCGAAGGCCGCCACCGCCGGGATCGAGAAGCCCGCGAACGCCTTACGGAAGTTGTCTCGCTTGCGCAGAATCGTCAGCCACGACAGGCCGGACTGGAACGCCTCCAGGGTGACCCGCTCGAAGACGAGGTCGTCTCCGTGGACCGGACGGCCCCACTCCTCGTCGTGATAGGCGACGTAGTCGGGTGTCGTGCCCGCCCATCCGCAGCGGACCAGCCCGTCATGCGCCGTCACCACGCCTCCTCCGCCTCCGCGCGGTCACGCTCGGCCCGGCTCTCGTCGGCGTCGCCGTCCTGCTCCGCTTCGGCCTGCTCCGCTTCCACCTGTCGCGTCTCCTGACGCGCCTGCGGCCGCGCGTACGATAACTCGGCCACGCGCTGCTCGAGCACCGCGATGCGCGTGTCGCGCTCGCCGAGCGCGACCGAGACCCGGTGCAGGGTCTCGTCGACCGCCTGGGTGCTGTAGCCCACGAGACCGATCGGAAGCCGGAGCGCGACCAGGTCGGCGGGAGTCACCTGGCCGGCCGCGGGCAGGTCGAGCGGTGGCACGTCGGGAGGGAACTCCGCCATCTCGCCGCCGTGTCCCAGCGAGACCATGACCACGCAGGCGATCACGGCGAGTCCGGCGATGACGAGTACGACCAGCACATACGAATCGTGCCACAACTCTCCGGCATGCGAGCATGGAAGCATGACGCGCGTGATCGGCCCCGACGACGAGACCGAGCCCGGCTGGGTCGAGGCCGCCTCGCTGCCGGAGGTGTCCACCCTGGCCCGGGCGGGGCACACCGTCGTCGTGACGCTTCCCGGCGACGAGACCGAGGCGCTCGCGGCCGCCGCCGCCTACGCCTGGGCGGGCGCGAGCGTCTTCAGGACGTCCCATGACATACGGCGGGCCCTCGACATGACCGAGGCCCTGCTGGGCCGCCGGCCTCCCGTCCTGACCCGCCGCGGCCTGGCCTGATCAGGACTCGCCCAGTTCCTCCCCCGTGGGGCTGAGGTGGGGCGCAGGCCGCTCCAGCAGGTCGAGCGCCTCCTCGACCGTGGTGGCCCAGGAGATCGCGTCGAACACGTTCGGCCGGGTGAAGCCCTGCTCGTACATGCCGTCGACCAGGTCGCGCAGCGGCCTGTACAGGCCCCAGGGGTCGAGGACGACCAGTGGCCGCTCGTGCAGGCCGAGCACCCGGGAGGTCCAGATCTCGAACAGCTCCTCCAGGGTGCCGATGCCGCCGGGGAGCACGAGGAACGCGTCGGACCTGGCGTCCATGATCCCCTTGCGTTCCCGCATGTCGGTGGTGACGATCAGCTCGTCGGAGTCGGTGTCGGAGATCTCGATGTCGACCAGGGCCTGGGGAATCACCCCGATCGTGTGGCCGCCGCCGGCGCGGGTGGCCCGGGCGACCTCGCCCATGCAGGAGACGATGGCGCCCCCGCTGACGAGGCCGTGGCCGCGGCGGGCCAGTTCCGTTCCCACCTCCGCGGCGAGGTCGAGGTACTTGCGGTCGATCTTCTGACTGGAGGAGCAGTACACGCAGACGAACACACCGCAACCCTACTGAGCGCCGGCGCGCCGATCGGCCTCCACGATGAGCCGTACGGCCTCGTCGGGGTCGTCGGTTACCGAGACCAGTTCGACGTCCTGCGGCGAGATCTTGCCCGTCGCGAGCAGCGTGTCGCGGATCCAGTCGATCAGCGGCGACCAGAACGCGACACCCATCATGATCACCGGGAACGAGGTGACCTTCCGCGTCTGCACCAGGGTCAGCGCCTCGAAGAGCTCGTCGAGCGTCCCGAAGCCGCCGGGCAGGGACACGAACCCGCTGGCGTACTTGACGAACATCGTCTTGCGCACGAAGAAGTAGCGGAACTCGATGCCGAGGTCCACGTAGTCGTTGAGGCGCTGCTCGTGCGGCAGTTCGATGCCGAGGCCGACCGAGACGCCACCGGCTTCGAGAGCGCCCCTGTTGGCCGCCTCCATCACCCCGGGCCCGCCGCCGGTGATCACCGCGTAGCCCGCCTTGGCGAGCGCCGAGCCGACCTTCACCCCGAGTTCGTACTCGGGGCTGTCGGGGCCGGTGCGGGCCGAGCCGAAGACGGTCACCGCCGGAGGAAGGTCGGCGAGGGCGCCGAAGCCCTCGACGAACTCCGACTGGATGCGCAGGACCCGCCAGGGGTCCTCGTGCAGCCAGCCGGTGGGGCCGCGGCGGTCGAGCAGGCGCTGGTCGTGCGTGGATTCGGGGACGAGGCCGCCGCGGACGAGCGACGGACCCTGCCGGCGTTCGGGTCGGGTGTGGTTCATGACGGTCACGCTAACGGTCGGGACGGGGAACGGTGCAAGACGCACGCACTGCCCGGGCACCCCGCGGCCCAAACGCGCGGCACCGGCCGCAGGGGTTCGTGGTAGGGCCTTTCCCACCTTCGGCTGGGGTCGCCTTCCGTTCCCGCTCCCGTCACGACCGCGTCGTCCCTCTGGTTCACCGCCGTGGGCGCCGGTGTGTTCGAGTCCGCCTTGGCGGTGGCCGGCATGCTCGCCGACGGATCGGCCTCCTTGACCGGCCTGGCGGGCGGCCTCGGTTTCCGGCTGACGGTCTTCGCCGCGGCGATCTTCATGGCGGTGCGCCTGCGTCAGGGGCGAGGCTGGGCACGTGTCGCCCTCGCTTTGACCTTGGGGGTCTTCTTCAGTGGCTGATGGACGGGCATTCGATCGTCGAGTTCCTCACCGGCGCCGACGCCACGACCCTCGCCTTCACCTTCAGCCGGGTGCTGCACCTGTCGGCGGTGTGGGGAGCGATGACTCTCATGTTCAGCCCCATGGCCAACGCCTACTTCCGCAGCGTCCGCCGCACTGCCTGACCGGCACCCCCGCCTGAGGCGCCGCTCCGGAAGAATCTTGAAAAAGATCCTCGGAAGGACGGAACCGGTCGTCGCCGAGGCTCCGTCTAAGAAACGAGGGTGCTGCTCGGGACGAAAGTGGCTTTCCCCGCCAAATGGCCGGCGAGGAAAGCCACTTTCTTCTATCTATGGCCAGTATCTATGGCCAGTTCTACGGCCGATAAGGCTCACTCGCTGAGCCAGGCCGTCATCCGGCGCTCGCTCTCGGCGATCTCGGCCAGGCTCACGCTCTCTCCCGCCGTGTGGGCGACGTTCGGGTTGCCCGGGCCGCAGTTGACGGCGGGCATGCCGAGGGCCGAGAACCGCGCGACGTCGGTCCAGCCGAGCTTGGCCCGGGGGGTGCCGCCGATCGCGGCGGCGAACGCCGCGGCGACGGGGTGGGTCAGTCCCGGGCGCGCGCCCGGGACTCCGTCCGTGAGCCGCACGTCGAAGCCGTCGAAGACCTCCTGGACGTGGGCGAACGCCTCCTCCACCGTGCGGTCGGGGGCGAAACGGTAATTCACCGTCACCACACACTCGTCCGGGATCACGTTTCCGGCCACCCCGCCGCGCACGCCCACCGCGTTGAGCCCCTCGTGGAACTGGAGGCCGTCCACCACCGGCCGCCGCGCCTCGTACCGGGAGAGGGTCTCCAGGACCGGCGCGACGCCGTGGATGGCGTTGACGCCCTCCCACGACCTGGCGCTGTGCGCGCGCACGCCCTTCACCGTGATCTCGGCGCGCAGCGTGCCCTGACAGCCGCCCTCGATGAGCCCGTCGGTCGGCTCCATCACGACCGCGAAGTCACCCGTGATCCACTCGGGGTGGGTGCGGGTGAGCCGCAGCAGGCCGCTCCGCTCGGCCTCGATCTCCTCGCAGTCGTAGAAGACGAAGGTCAGGTCGCGGTTCGGCTCCGCCAGCAGGCAGAGCTTGAGCTGCACCGCCACCCCGCTCTTCATGTCGGAGGTGCCGCAGCCGTAGAGCACGCCGTCCTCGGCTCTGCTGGGCAGATTGCCCGCCACCGGAACCGTGTCGATGTGCCCGGCGATCACCACGCGCTCGGACCGGCCGAGGTCGGTGCGCGCCACCACGGCGTCGCCGTCCCGCAGCACCGTGAGATGGGGCAGTGGCCGGAGCGCCTCCTCGATGGCGTCGGCCAGCGCCTTCTCCGCGCCGCTCACCGATTCGATGTCCACCAGTCGCGCCGTCAGCGCGCCCACGTCCTGGGCAAGGTCGAGCCGCATGTCACCCGACCCTAACCCACGGGCTCACGCGATCTGCACGGTGGCGACGGGCTTGGTGTCCTTGCGCCAGCCGTCGTGACCGGCGGCGGCCGTCCAGGTGACGCCCTCGAAGCGCACCTGGCGCAGGCTGTACTTCTGGGCGTGGACGACGTACCAGGCGGCGACCAGCCAGCCGCGCTTGGGCGCGGAGTCCGCGCCGAGCGCGCGTACGAGCTGCTTGCGCGCGGCCTCCGTCTGCGGTGGCGCGGGCTTGTCTGCCGGGGGGTACCAGCAGTGGACGGCCTGGGGCACGCGCCCGGCGAACGCCGCCGAGAGGATCTTGGCGTCGTACTCGTGCTCCGCGTAGGCCGAGCCGTCGGCGGAGCGCTGCACGGCCTGGGCCGCCTCGTGCAGCGGCAGGGTCCGGTAGTGCTTGACCTTCTCCAGCGCGGCGAAGAACTTCCGCGCCGAGTAGACGGGGTCCTGCAACTGCCGGGCCGTCCCCCAGCCCTGCGAGGGCCGCTGCTGGAAGACCCCCACCGAGTCGCGGTCGCCATAGGGCAGGTTGCTCAGCTTCGACTCCTGGATCGCGGTGACGTAGGCGATCTGGAGGGCGCGCTCGGGCAGTTTGCGCCGCACCGCGACGGCGGCGATGGTGGCGGCGACCTGAGCCTGCTCGATGTCGAGGTCGAGCGTGCCGTCGGAGGTCTTGATCATGCAGTGTTCGCCCAGTGCGAAGGGCTGGGTCCGCTTCAGCAGGTGATAGGCGCCGTAGAAGATGGCCGCGCCCAGCAGGACGACGATGACGACCACGGTCAGGACAGGTTTGGTGAGGCGCCGTTCCACGAGCAGAACCTACCCCGGTGATCAGGGCATCCGATCCACTCGAACGGACCCCGGGGTGAGCGGCCGGGCGTAGGCCGCCTCCCACTGGCCGCCCTGCACACGCTGGAACGACAGCAGGCGGCCGTCTCCCGCCCGATAGTCGGCGAAGTCGAGCAGGCCGCGCTCGGGCAGCCCGGTGTTCCCCTCGGAACGGAAGGCGGCCGTGCCGCGCTCGATAGGAGCGAACTCCACGCCGTCGACGATCAGCATGTGCCTGGCCGGCACCATGCCCTGGGTCGGCACGTCGGTCCACAGAAGGACCTCCAGGTGGAGGGACTCGCCCTGCGTGCCCGGCCGCTCCTCGATCGACAGCCAGTTGTGGCGCCGGGCGCCCTCGTCGAGCAGGTACTCCGTCCACTTCTCGCCCTGCATGGTGCAGTGCAGGGCGCCCACGGCCCGATAGCGGGCCGCATCCACGTAGACCGTGTCCCCGACCCTGATCGTCCGGGGGTCGAAGAAGTCGGCGTCGGCCACGGGGGCACTCAGCGGCAGTCGCCCCGGGGCGGCGGGCGGGGTGCGGACAGGCTCTCGCGCACGCGTGCGCCGGGCCGCGGCGCTCCGCACGATCGCGCCCAGCACGACGACGACCGTGGCAAGGCCCAGCACGATCACGATCGCTGTCGTCATGGCGCGCGATCCTACTGGAGGCGGCTCACCGCCGCATCGACGCGCTCGTCGGTGGCGGTGACGGCGATGCGGACATGACCGCGTCCGGCGTCGCCGTAGAACTCGCCCGGCGCGACGAGGATGCCCCTTTCTGCCAGGGCGCGCACCTGGTCCCAGCAGCCGGTGCCGTTCGTGGCCCACAGGTAGAGCCCGGCGGCCGAGTGCTCGACCCGCCAGCCGGCCCGCTCGAGCGCGGGCCGCAGCACCGACCTGCGCCGGGCGTAGCGCTCCCGCTGCTCGTCGGCGTGCGCGTCATCGTCGAGCACGGCCGCCGTCGCGGCCTGCACCGGGGCGGGCATCATCATGCCGGCGTGCTTGCGCACCTCCAGCAGCCGTCGTACGAGCCGGGGATCGCCGGCGACGAAGCCGGCGCGGTATCCGGCGAAGTTCGACCGCTTCGACAGCGAGTGGACCGCGAGCAGGTTCTCGTGGGAGCCCTCGCACACGTCCGGGTGGAGGACGGAGACCGGGTGCTCCTCCCAGCCCAGCTCGATGTAGCACTCGTCGGACGCCACGACCGCGCCCCGTTCGCGCGCCCACGCGACGACCTTGCGCAGGTGCTCGGCGGGCAGGACCCGTCCGGTGGGGTTGGACGGCGAGTTCACCCAGACGAGCGGCACCCGCTCCGGGCCCAGCGCGAGGAGCCCGTCGGTCGCGTAGGGCTCCGCTCCGGCCAGCCTCGCTCCCACGTCGTACGTGGGATAGGCCAGCTCGGGGAAGACCACGCGCTCGCCGGGACGCACGCCGAGCAGCGTCGGCAGCCAGGCCACCAGTTCCTTGGAGCCGATGGTCGGCAGCACGTCGGCGGGGTCGACCGTGACGCCGTGCCGCCGCCGCAGCCAGCCCGCGGCCGCTTCACGCAACCGCGGGGTGCCGTACGTCAGGGGATAGCCGGGGCTGTCCGCGGCGGCGGCGAGCGCTTCACGTGCGACCGGGGGCACCGGGTCGACCGGCGTGCCGACCGACAGGTCGACGATCCCGCCGGGATGCGCCCGCGCCAGGTCCTGGTAGGGCACGAGCCGATCCCATGGGAAGTCCGGCAACGCAAGCAAAGAAAATCCCCCAGTCGTCACGGACCACGCCGGTCAGGCGTCGGTCAGTGGTCCTCACCCTGTGGCGGAAGCGCCGCGATCACCGGGTGGTCCTTGTTGATCTTGCCGACCTTCGATGCGCCGCCGGGCGACCCCAGCTCCTCGAAGAAGTCGACGTTGGCCTTGTAGAAGTCCTTCCACTGCTCGGGAAGGTCGTCTTCGTAGAAAATCGCCTCTACGGGGCACACCGGCTCGCACGCACCGCAGTCCACGCACTCGTCGGGGTGGATGTAGAGCATGCGTTCGCCCTCGTAGATGCAATCGACGGGGCACTCCTCGATGCACGCCTTGTCCAGGACGTCCACGCAAGGCTGCGCGATGACGTACGTCACCTCAGGCTCCTTCTGGGTTGCACGGCTCGACCGCGGGTTGCTAGCCCTAGTATTGCGGTGCCTGCCGACTAGCCGGAACAGGAGGGGGGCAATCGTCGTGGCCCCTCGGCTCGGAGCCCGTCTCGTGATCGCCATCACCCCCGCCGACGTGGGCAAACGGGTGACGACGCGGCGCAGGGTGCCCGGCGGGCACCGGGACGCCGTCGGCGTGTTGGAATCCTGGCACGACGGGCTGCTCATCGTCCGCAAACGGGACGGAAGCCTCGTCGAGATCGCCGAGGACACCCTGGCCGCCGCCAAAGTCGTGCCGCCCGCGCCGCCCGCCCGGTAATCCCCTCGCCTCGTGCGGACGCCGACTCGGTAATCCTCCGGCAATCGTCCAGCGCGCCGCCGCGAACGTCCGCCGCGGCGCGGGGAGTATACGCGGCGTGACCATACGTGCCTGCGTCGTGACGATCGCCTCGGCGGCGATCCTCCTGTCCGCGGCCTCGGCGTGCTCGAAGTCGTCGTCGCCGGACAAGCCGCTGCCCCCGTTGAACCCGCGGGCCGACAGCCTGGAGTCCGGGTTCGGCACGATGGACAGGCTCGTCGAGGCGGCCAAGAACGAGGGCGCACTCACCGTCGTGGGCCTGCCGGGCGGCTGGGTCGGTTACAAGGAGATCATCGCGCGCTTCTCCGGCAAGTACGGCATCAAGGTGACCTCGATCGTGCCGGAGGCGAGCAGCAAACAGGAGATCGACACCGCGGCCCGCCTGCGGGGGACGAAGCAGGCGCCGGACGTCTTCGACCTCACCATGGAGGTCGCGGCCGCCAACACCAAGCTCTTCGCGCCGTACCGGGTGACGGGGTGGGCGGACATCCCCGACGAGGCCAAGGAGCAGCGGGGCCGCTGGTACGCCGCCTATGGCGGATACATGTCGGTCGGCTACGACCCGAAGAAGGTCCCCGCCCCCGCGTCGTACGGCGCGCTGGTCAGGCCGGGGACGATCGTGGCGCTGCCCGGCGACCCCCGCCGGGTGGCCTCGGCGTTCAGCGCCGTGATGGCCGCCTCACTCGGCAAGGGACTGCCGGACGCCGCACGGGGCGTGGACCTGTTCGCACGTCTGAAGAAGGGCGGCATGCTCGGCCGCCCCGACCAGGCCGGCGCGGTGGTCGACTGGGACTTCATGAACACGGCGCGGGCCGCCTCCGGCCGCGGCCCGGCGGCCTGGCGGGTGACGGTTCCGAAGAACGAGGTGCTCGCCTCCTACTACATGCAGGCGATCAGCGCCGACGCGCCGCATCCGGCCGCCGCCCGGCTGTGGGAGGAGTTCCTGCTGTCCGACGAGGGCCAGAACCTCTTCCTGAAGGCCTACGCCCGGCCCGCCCGCATGGAGGCGATGGAGATGCGCGACACGCTGGACGGGGACGCCGCCGCCAGGCTGCCGGAGGCGTCCGGCGACCCGGTGATCCTGAGCATCCCCGAACAGGACAAGGCCAAGTCGTACGTCAACGCGCACTGGGCCCAGATGGTCGGTTGAGCAGCCTGATCTCGCAGGGGCGACGGAAGCCGTAAAGTGTGTCGTTATCCCAGCAGTCTCACAAGTCGGCATGAGATTGCGGCAATCCCGACACCGGGCACCACGTGTCAGAATGCGAGCCGATCTTGCGGTACGAAACTCCCAGTCCCACTCGATGGAACGCTCGCGCCTACGACAGCTCCTTCGGCTACGTCTCGGCTCAGGGCGCGCCGCTGGTGGAACTGCTCGACCCGCGCCCCGGTGAGCGCGTGCTCGACCTCGGCTGCGGCACGGGCGTGCTCACCGCCGACATCGCCAGGCGAGGCGCCCACGTGCTGGGCATCGACGGCTCCCACTCGATGATCGAACAGGCCATCGCGCACCACCCCGGACTCGACTTCACCGTGGGCGACGGCTATGACTTCACCGTCGCCCAGCCGTACGACGCGGTCTTCTCGAACGCGGCGCTGCACTGGATGAGCCGCGACCCCGGCGCGGTGATCGACTGCGTGCGGGAGGCGCTGCGGCCCGGTGGCCGGTTCGTCGCCGAGATGGGCGGCGCGGGCAACTGCGCGGCCCTGACCGCCGCCGTGTTCACCGCCTGGCGTGAGTACGGCCTGCCCGAGCCCGAGCTGCCGTGGTATTTCCCGAGCCCCGCCGAGTACGCCCTCCGCCTTGAGAAGGGCGGGTTCACGGTCCGGCTGCTGGAGTATTTCGACCGGCCCACCCCGCTCGACGAGTGCCCGAACGGCGCGGCCGACTGGGTCAGGATGTTCGCGGGGTCGCTGCTCGACCGGGTGCCCCCGGCGGCCGTGGAGCCGCTGCTGCGCCGGGTCAACGAACTGGCCGCCCCCGCCCTGCGCCGCGAGACCGGCTGGATGGCCGACTACGTCCGCCTCCGCTTCGCCGCCGAACGCCGTTGAGTCGGGTGGACCACGAATCTCCACCGCTGCGGGGGCGATTTGCCAGACTATGGACTGGTCTTTGTGAGTGATGGGGACAGCATGAACTTCTGCCTGAGTGACCTCGTGCCACCGCTGCGCTGGAGTGACGCTGCCCGCATCACGACGCTGGCCGACCGGCCCGGCCTGCCGGACGCCTGGTGGCGGACGCTGCCCCTGCACCGGGTGCTCGCCGTCCTGGACGCCGAGGCGCTCGGCGACCTGCTCACCGAGCTCGCGCTCGGCCACTGGCCGGCGGCGGCCGTCGGTGACGTGCTGCCCGCGCTGCACGTGCTGGACCCCGACGAGGCCGACGACCCCCAGGTCGCCATCGCGCTCGACCGGGCGGGGTCGTGGCACGGCCTGCTCGCGCTGTCCGGCCGGGAACTGGCCGACCAGCCGTTCGTCAAGGCTCGTCCCGTGCTGACCGCCCTTTTCACCGCCGTGTTCTTACGGATGTTCCCCGAGGAGGCCGTTCCCGGCGCCGAGCGGGACATCGAACAGGACCCCGAGCAGGACATCGAGCAGGACATCGAGCAGGACGAGGCGCCGGAGGAACGGCCGGACGAGGATCTTCCCTCGCTGATCGACGCGGCCTTCGGCGACCTGGACGACCAGACCTGGATGGTGGCGCAGAACCGGGTCTTCGCCGACGAGCCGTCCGCCCCCGAGCAGCTCGCCAAGCTGCTGGCCGTCCCTCCCGCCGTGATCCACGATCTCGAAGCGGCCCTGCGTGACCGCTTAACCCGCTGGCTCGCGCTGCCGGAGGCCGCGCCGTACGCGGAGCACCTGGCCCGGCTCACCGACACGCTCGGGGCCGCGGTTCCGAAGGCGCGGCTTGTCACTGCGGCCGAGTGGCACGGGCGCGAACTGCGCTCGCTGGAGGTGCCCGCCTGGCGGTTCGTGCTCGCCACGCTTCCCGGCCACCGGCTCCACGGCGACTGGCTCGTGGCCGGCGACATCGAGGACCTGCGGAGCAGGACCCGGAATCTGATCGCCTCGGCCGAGCGGCCGCCGACCGTCCCCCAGGCGCTGGAGATGATCGGTTCTCTCGGCATCCGTCCCGACGTGGCCAGGCAGTGGCTGGAGAGCGTGCCGCAGCTGCGCGCGCAGAAGGCGTCGGAGATCAACCCAGGGATCAACCCAGAGATCAGCCCGGGGACCAACGCGGACATCGACCCGGAGATCAACCCGGAGATCAACCCGGAGATCGACGCGGAGCAACCGCCCGACCGGCAACAGGACGGGCAACAGGACGGGCAGCGGGGCGGGCTCAAGGACGTGGCGCTGACCCGGCGGTGCTTCCGGCAGCCGGACGGCAGGTGGTGGCTCAGAGTGGACGTCTCCGGCGACCACCTCGACGGCGGCGAGGTGCCGCTGCCGAGCGGGTTCGCCGCGTACGTCGGTCTCGCCCCGGGCGAGGAGCGCATGGTACGCAGCGCGGCCGGGGAGGTCGGCCTCTCCTGGCACGCGCGGCCGGCTCTGGGCTCCCTCAAGCGGATTCTCAGCGAGGTCTCGGCCGAGGAGGGCAGCCACATCTTCCTGACCCTGTCCGAGGAGGGCATGCTCCGCGTACGGCACCTGCCCGCGGCGAACGGCGGCGACCAGACGAGCCGTGCGCTGCGCCTGGTGGGCTACACCGCGCCGGGCGGCACGCCGGAGCAGGCCGCGCGGGTGATCGCGACGCGCGTCGGCCTCTCCGGACCCGCCGACCGCCCCGAGCTCCTCGCGCGGCTGCGAGAACGCGGGGACCGCGACCTGCTGACCCTGCTGGGATAGCCCATGCCCCGGCTCGCGATCTCCCCGGAGTTCCTGCGCGGGCTCGGCGCGCTCACCCGGCCCGTCCGACGGGACGTCGCCCTCGCGGTACGCCGGTTCCTGCTGAACGCCTCCGGCGCGCCGCATCCCGAGAGGGTGCGCAACTCCCGCGACCCCCGCGTCGCCACCCTGCGGCTCGCCGACCGCCACCGAGGGGTGGTGGTGCGGCAGGAGGACGTCTACTGGCTCCTCACCGTGCTGCCGGACGCCGAGGCGTGGTCGTACGCCCAGCGGCACAGGTTCGGCGTCAACACGGCGGTCGGGATCGTCGAGACATGGGACGCCGAGGCCCTGGAGCGGGTCGAGCCCGCTCTGCGCCGTGCGTCGGACACCGGCGGACGGCCGCTGTTCGAGAACTGGTGCGACACCGATCTGCAGAGCGTCGGCGTCGACGCCCGCCTGCTGCCGCTGCTGCGGCTCATGACGTCGGAGTCGCATCTCGCGGCCCTTGAGCCGCTGCTTCCGCAGAGCCAGTACGCGCCGCTCGCCGCGCTCGCCCGCGGCGACTCGCTCGCTGCGGCCTGGCGCGAACTGGACGCCTGCCGCTCCCGGGGCGTCGACGACATCGACCCCGAGGACCTCCTCGCGGCGCTGCGGCGCAGCCCCGACCGGGCGGCGTTCGCGGCCGGCGCCGCGGAACTCGAACGCATCCTGACACTGCCCGACTGGTGCACGTTCCTGTACCCGCCGCAGCACACGTACGCCAACTGGCCGGCGTACGAGCAGCCGGTGCTGATCACCGGCGGCGCGGGGACCGGCAAGACGGTGATCGCGCTGCACCGGGCGGCCCTGCTGGCCCGCGCGGCCACCGGCCCGGTGCTGCTGGTCACGTTCTCACAGGGCCTCGCGACCGAGCTGTCCGCACGACTCGACAAGATCATCAATGACGAGGTCGTCCGCAAGCGCGTCGAGGTGGGCAACGTCGACAGGATCGCCCACCGCATCGTCGCCGAGGCGGAGGGCCGCTCCCCCGCGCTCGTCTCCTCCGATGACCTGGCCGACCTGTGGCAGGAGGCGGCCGTCGGACGCTTCGGCAGCGCGTTCCTGCTGCGTGAGTGGGAGCAGGTGATCCTCGCGCAGGACCTCCGGACGCTGGAGGAGTATCAGGCCGCCGCCCGTCCTGGCCGCGGCGTCCGGCTCGACGCCGAGGCCAGGACGATGGTGTGGGAGGCCGTCCAGCAGGTCATACGACGGCTGCGCGAGTCCGGCCGGCGCACCCTGCTCCAGCTCGCCTCGGAGGCGGCGGGCCTGCTCGGACGCGCCGTGGGCGACCTGCTGGGCGACGAGGCGCCGGGGCGGGAGCCGTACCGGCACATCGTGGTCGACGAGGCGCAGGACCTGCACCCGGCGCAGTGGCGGCTGTTGCGGGCGGCGGTGCCCACCGCCCCGAACGACCTGTTCATCGTCGGGGACCCGCACCAGCGCATGTTCGACACGCGGGTCGCGCTCGCGGACGTCGGCGTTCCCGCCCGCACGTTCCACCTGAGGATCTCCCACCGGCTGTCCGCCGAGACCCTGTCGTGGGGGGTGCGCCTGCGCGGCGGCGGCCCCGCAGACGGCCTGGTCGCGGGCAACGCCGAGATGTACGGCTATCGCGCGCTCGACCACGGCGCGCGTCCGATGGTGCGCGGATACGTGAACGCGGAGGCGGAGATCGCTGGGCTCGTCTCCACTGTGGCCGAATGGCTGGAGGAGGGGGTGCCGACCGCCCAGATCGCGGTGGCCGCACGCACCGCGAACCTCGTGCGCACCGCCCGCACCGCACTACGCGAAGCGGGCATCATGGTCAAAGTAACGTCCCTCCATGGCATGAAAGGGCTGGAATTCCGTCGGGTGGCCGTGATAGGCGTGGCTGACGGAATCGTGCCGGCGCCCGACGCGCTGACCCCGGCCGACGAGGACCCGACGGCCCGGGCGCACGATCTGCAACGCGAACGGGGGCTGCTCTACGTGGCATGTACGCGGGCGGGGGAGTTGCTCTATGTGTCCTATTCCGGCCGAGCCAGTCCCTTCATCCCGGCCTGACGCCTCATCCCCTAGTCTGAACTGCGGATATATTCCCCTTGCCGGTTGGACCTGCATGAACCTCAGCCTTAGCGACATCGTGCCTCCCCTGCGCTGGACCGCGCCCAGCCAGGTAGAGCCGATCGCGAGCGACCCCGGTCTTCCCGACGCGTGGTGGCAGGCGCTTCCGCTCGACCGGGCCTGCGCGGCGGTGGGGACCGGTCAGGTCGCCTCCCGGCTCGCCGACCTCACCATCGCCTGCTGGGCGCACCTGGTCCTCGGCGACATCCTGCCGCTGCTGAGGTTCACCCACCCCGAGGAGAGCCTCCAGACGCCGGGCCCGCGGGAGAGCGTCCACGAGCTGTACATCGACGTGATCGACAAGCTGCTGGCCACCGAGCCCGCGCGGGAGCCGGCCGGGGCGCCGGTCCCGCCGGCCCTCCCCGAGCGGCCGATGCCCGAGATCATCGACGAGATCTTCGCGCGGCTGGACGACCGTCAGCGGGCCATCGCGCGAGACCGGCTCTACTTCGACGCCTCCCAGCACCCCGGCCAGGCCCAGCGGGCCACCCTGGACGAGCTGGCCCAGCGCTTCTCGGTGACCCGCGAGCGCATCCGCCAGATCGAGCGCGACCTGCGCGATCACGTGACGGACTGGCTCAACGGCCCGGCCGCCGCGCCTCTGAACGCCCATCTGTCCTGGCTGCGTACCCGCCTGGGCTCGGCCGTGCCCGCCGACGACCTCGCCGCGGCCGTGCCGTGGCACCGCACCGAGCTGATCACGCTCGCGATCCCCGCCTGGCGGTTCGTCCGCACGCTGCTGACCGGGTACGAGCAGGTGGACGGCTGGCTGATCGCGGGCGGCGCCGACGAGCTCAGGGAGAAGACACGACAGCTGTTCGCCGACGGCCCCCGGCCGCTCGACGAGGCGGTCTCCCTCGTCGCCCAGCTCGGCATCCGGGAGGACGTCGCCGAGCGCTGGCTGGCGTCGGTGCCGCACCTGCGGGTCATGGACGGCCACGTCAGCCCCTGGCCGCGCAGCATGGGCGACAAGGCGGAGGCCGTGCTGGCGGTCGTCCACACTCCGCTCACCCCCGAGGACATCCAGGGTCGCATCGGCGAGGACTACAGCATCGTCGGCATCCGCAACCAGCTCGCCTCCGACGAACGGTTCATCCGGCTCGACCGCAGCAAGTACGGCCTGCGGCGCTGGGGCGGAGACGAGTACCTCGGCATCCGAGAGATGATCATCAGGGAGATCGAGCGCGCGGGCGGCGAGGCGTCCGTGAGCACGGTGGTGGACAACCTGACCTCCCGCTACGACGTGAGCGAGAGCTCCATCAGGGCGTACGCCGGAGGGCCCGGATTCGAGCGGACCCAGCGCGGCTACATCAGGGTGGCCGCCCAGGACCAGGCCGAGCAGTACCAGCCGCGCCGCGACGTCTCGATGACCCGCCGCTGCTTCCGCAGCAGGGACGGCCGCTGGTGGCACCGGGTGGACGTGAACGCCGAGCACCTGCGCGGCTCGGGCTCCCCGCTGCCGACCGGCTTCGCCGCTCACCTCGGCATGGCGCCCGGCGGCCAGCTCACCGCGTCCACCACGTCGGGCGAGGTGGTGATCAGCTGGCACAACCAGCCGACCATCGGCTCGATCAGGCACGTGCTCGCCGAGTACAACGCGTCCGAGGGCGACCACGTCTTCCTCACGGTCTCCGACGGCGGCGAGCTGCTCACCCGCTTCCTGCCCGTCGCGGGGGCCGGGCTGCCCGCGATCAACCATGCGCTGCACCTGATCGGGTACACCGCTCCGGTGGCGTCCGAGGCCGAGGGCCTGCGGTTCATCGGCGCCCGCATCGGCCTGCCGGAGGGAACCACGCGCGAGGAGGTCCTCGAGCGCCTACGCGAACGCGGCGACCGCGACATCCTGCGTTTCCTGACCTGAGGGCCGTTGGCCGCGGGCCGGAGCCGGTAGCGGAGCCGGCCGGGGCGGCCATGCGAGGGTGCCACACGGTCATGCGGGGTGCCCGGGTGGCCGTGCGGGGCCGGAGTGGCCGTGCGGGGCCGGGGGTGGGCTGTCGGGGGCAGCACGTAGGCTCGGAGCATGTTGCGGCTCCACGACACCCTGACCCGCCAGGTCGTGCCCGTCACCCCGGACGGCTCGCGGATCCTGCGCATGTACACCTGCGCCGCGCACGGGCCCGTCGGCCTCGCCGATCTGCGCCCCGCCCTGCTCGCCGACCTGGTCCGCCGTGTCGCCGAGCGCGCCGGGCTGCGGGTGCTCGCCTGCCGGAACGTCTCCGACCTCGGCAACGGTGAAGGCGGCGGGCGCGGCGACGGCGCCGGTGCCTCTCTCGACGCCGACACGCTCGCGCTCAACATGCGCGCCCCCGAGCACTCTCCCAGGACCAGCGAGACGATGGGGCTGGTGATCGAGCTCATCGGCCGGCTCATCGAGCGTGGCCACGCGTACGCCACCCCGGAGGGGGCGGTGTTCTTCGACGCGGCGTCCTTCCCCACGTACGGCGAGATCTCCGGCAAGCCCGGCTCGGCGTCGGATTGGCCCCTGTGGGAGCCTCTGCCGGAACCCGTGGGTCAGCGGACGCGGCGAGCCGACGGTGGCGCGCGAGCGACATGGGACGCGCCCTGGGGCCGCGGGCTTCCCGCCCGCGACATCGAGTGCTCGGCCACGCCGCTGCGCTTCCTCGGCCCACGCTTCGACCTGTACGTGGGCGGGACCGACCTGTGCTTCCCCCACCACGAGAGGGCGCGGGCCCAGTCGAACGCCGCGACAGGTCAGGAGGCCGCCGCCCATTGGGCGCATTCCGGACGCCTGCTGTTCGACGGCCGTCCGGCCGACTCCGGAGACGTCATACCGCTGTCCGCCGTCGCCGCCGCCGGCCTCGACCCCCTCGCCGTACGGCTGGCCCTGCTCGAACGCCACTACCGGCGGCCCATCGACCTCACCTGGGACAGCCTGCGCGCCGCCGACGAGGAGCTGCGGCGGCTGCGGCGGCGGGTGGCCGAATGGGCGGAGTCGCCCAGCCGTCCGATCGACCGGGCCCACGCCGAGCGCGTCCAGCGGGCGTTGGACGACGACCTCGACACGCCGGCGGTCCTGCGCCTGTTGCGCGACCTGGAGACCGACGGGTCGGTCGCGCCGGGATCCAAGTTCGAGACCTTCCTCCATTTCGATCACGTGCTCGCCCTCGACCTGCCCGCCGACATCGGACGGATCTGACGGCGCGTCTGGCGCGCGTACGGCCCGGCCGCCGCGTCAGACGACCGCGTCAGACGGCTCAACCTGTCGCTCCAACAAATCACCGCTCATTCGTGTTCGCCATGCAACGGCGTGGAAGAATTAGGACAGGAGTTCGAATCAGTGTGAGGAGGGTCTGATGGATCTGTTCAACTCTGATCCTGACCGCCCTCGTCGTTCGATTGATGCCGACGGCGACTGGTGGGAGCGGCTGACCGCCGATTCCCCTTTGTGGTCGTTGGAGGGTTCCCTCGCCCGTGACGAGTGCCCCGTCAGGCATCTCCTGAGCGGCATCCCGCGGAGGCCGGGTCCCGAGGGCGCGCGTAACGGTTCAGCCCGTGCCGGTGCAGGCGTCGGCGGTTCAGTCGAGATCGGTTCGACCGATGCGGTGGAGGATGCGGCCACGGTCGGCTCTGCCGCAAGTAGCGCCGCTGTCGGCACCGGTGCCGACAGCGCTGGTGCCGACAGCGCCGGTGCCGGAAGTGCTGGTGCCGCCGGTCCTGCCAGGGCTGGCGCGGCAGATGCCGCCGGTCCTGTTGGCGACGATTCCAGGGCCGCTTCCGCGGCTGGTTCCAGTGGTGCCGCGGGTCCCGATGGCGCAAGCGCCGCCGGTAGCGGTGGTGCCGGGACTGGTTCGGCTGGTGCCGGGTCTGCCGGGGATGCCGGGTCTGTCGGGGATGCGGGTGGTGGTGCGGGTCGGGGCCGGGGCCGGTCGTCGGGGGTCCGGACGTCGTGGGTGTTGGTGGCCTCGTTGCGGGAGTCGGCGCAGGCGTTGGCGCTGGCGCCGGTTCCGGACGATGCCGGCATCTGCCTGGCCGAGGCCGAGGACTTGATGTTCGTCCGCGATCGGATTACCTCGGCGTTGGCGGATCGGGTGGGGCGGGTGCATCGGGCGGGGCAGGCTAGGCAGCATGGGCATGCCTCGACCCGCAGTTGGTTGCGCACGGTGGGTGGGTTGAGTGTGGCGGGGGCGGGCCGGCTGCTGACGTTGGGCGTGCAGTTGGCGCGGTTGCCGCGGGTGCGGGAGGCGTTTGCGGGCGGGGGGTTGTCGGCGGGGGTGGTGGAGGCCATCTGTATGGCTACCGAGCATCTGACCGGTGAGCAGGTGGGGCTGGCCGAGCCGATTTTGTTGGAGCTGGCGGGCCGGGCGGGGCCGGCGGAGGTGGCCAGGGCGGGCCGGTATCTGCGGGCGGTGCTGGACCCTGATGGGGACGAGCGTGATGAGCGGGCCGATTACGGGCGGCAGTTTCTGCGGGTTCGTCCGGGTAAGGGGGGTGGGCTGGAGGGGGAGTTTTATCTGCCTCGTGAGGCGGCCGCCCGGTTGCGGGCGTTGCTGGACGCCTATGCCCGGCCCCGGGCAGAGGGTGATGACCGGCCGCTGCGGGTACGTCAGGCCGATGCGTTGATCGCGTTGCTGGAGCAGAAGATCGTCGCTGAGCTTCTGGTACTGGTCAACGCCGAGTCCCTCCCCACCGACCCGGTCACCGACACCGCCACCGACACCGCCCCTGACCCCGCTACCGACCCCGCCGCCCCCGACCCGGTCCACGACCAGGGCGACCAGGACGACCAGCCCGAGGACGCTGGCGCCAGCGACACCGAGGATCTCGGCAGCCGCCCGGACACTCAGGACGCCGAAGACACCGCAGACGCCGACAACGTCCTGGGCGCCGAGGGCGGCCGGAACGCGGAGAAGGCCGGGGAGACCGGCAGCGTGGACGACGCCGCTGACGCGGACGACCCGAGTGGCGCGGATGACGCATGCGGCGTTGACGTCGTTGACGCTGCCGGCCGGGGCGATGACCTGTGCGATCGCACGGAGACTACCGAGGTTGCAGAGCCCGGGCCCGCCGTTTCTGAGTCGGCCGCTTCCGAGCTCATCAAGCCAGTCGAGTCCGTCGGTCCTGCCGAGGCAGTCGAGCCCGCGCCCGGCGAGGCCGAAGGGACGGACGCGGTCGCCCCCGGCGCCGGTGCTGGCCTCGGTGACGCGGCCGGATACGCGCAGCCGGAGGGCAACGAGCCGGAAAGCAAGCAGCAGGAAGGGACACAGCCCGAGGGGACGCAGTCGGAGGAGGCTCGGCCGGAGAAGGCGCGGTCGAGCGAGCCCCAGCAGAGCAAGCCACGACAGCGTGAGTCACAGCAGAGCGAGTCACGGTCGGGTAGGTCGCGCTGGGATGAGTGGCAACCGCCGGATCCTCCTGCGTGGGGCGCTTCTGCCCGTCACGCCCACGCCGGGCCTCGGCCCGCGGGGGAATCCCGGCATGGGCTGGGCACGCCTGAGGCCCACGGCGGCGTGCGCGGCGGGCAGCACTCCCATGACCCGGGCTCCCATGACCCGGGCCCTCATGAGTCGGGCACATGGCCGGGGCAACGGCCGGTGCCAGGGCCGGGGGCAGACCCGGAGCCAGGGCCGAATTCACGGCCTGAGGCAGATTCGGGGCAAGGGCCGGGCCCAGACCCGGAGCCAGGGCCAGGGGCAGACCCGGGGTCAGGGCTGGGGGCGTTACTGGGCAGGGCGCCGGGGCTGCTGCTGGCCACGGGGCAGGTGCTGCCGGTCTCCGGCGTGCACCGCCTGGCCCGCACCTCCACCCTGGTGCGCCTGGTCATGAACGCCGACGGACAGGTCCTCGACATGGGCCGAAAAGTCAGACTCGCCACCCCGGCCCAGCGACGGGCGGTCTTCGCCCGCTACGCCACCTGCTGGATCGACGGCTGCCCCCTGCCCGCCACCATGTGCCAGATCGACCACGCCGACAACTGGAGCACCGGCGGGCTCACCGACCTCAAACTCCTCGGCCCGGCCTGCCAGTTCCACAACCGCGACCGCTACCAGCACCCCGAGCGCTACACCCGCCACACAACCGGCAAAGACCGCTGGGCCTTCACCTACCACCACCCCACCCGAGCCCCGAGGCGGCGAGACTGAACGCGCCTGTGGAACGGCACGCATTACGGCGCGAGTTACGGCTCCCGTGACCATGCCCGAGCGACCGGCCCACTGGCCGCATGCCGGGCACTGGCCTACACGCCGGGCACTGGCCGCACGCGGGGCACCGGCCGGCATCGGCCTGCTCAGGCGTCGAGGCGGTGGTCGCTGATGACGATGCCGTCCTCGTCGCTGTAGAGCCATTCTCCCGGGGCGAAGGTCACGTCCCCTAAGGTCACCGGAACGTCGACCTTCCCCAGGCCCGTCTTGGCGCTCTTGCGGGGTTGGCGCCGAGCGCCTTGATGCCGAGGTCGAGCCCGGCCAGCGCCGCCGTGTCCCGCACGGCGCCGTTGATCACTACGCCCGCCCAGCCGTTCCGCACGGCCGAGGTCGCGATCAGGTCGCCGAGCAGAGCCGTACGCAGTGATCCGCCGCCGTCGACCACCAGTACGCGTCGCTTGCCCGGCGTCGCGAGCACCTGCTTGACGAGCGCGTTGTCCTCCAGGCACCGGATCGTCGAAATCCGTCCGGAGAATTTCGTGCGAGCGCCGTACGAGCGAAACAGGGTGACGCAACTGCGCAGCGCGTCGCCATGAGTGTCGTAGAGATCAGCGGTCGCGAAGCTCATGCCCGCATTGTGGCAGGGTCGTCCGGGCCGCTGCCGCCGCCCGAAAACGCGCCATTCGCCAATCAGTGAATGTCCGTAAATGTCTTATGTATGTGGGCAGGACTCGCACGGTAGAAGATGACAGCCGTGAAGAATGCCTCACGCTTTCGTCCGCTTCCGCCCACCGGAGCCGCCGCGTTCGCCGCGTTCGCCACGACCGCCGTGTTGGCCGCTACCGGGCTCAGCGGGTGCCAGACGAGCGCCACCGCCGCCACCATTCCCACAACCGCGACCGCCACCACCGCCGCCGCGTCGCCCGCGCCGTCCGGCGGGCAGACGGCCGACGACGCGGTGCGCAGGGTCGAGAAGGCGGTGTTCCCTCTGGACGCCTTCGGACCGACTCCCGAGCAGCAGGCCCGGCTCACCAATGCCGTGCGTCATTCGGTGGCCCTGTGCGCGAGGAGGTTCGGCATCCAGGGTTACGACGACACGCCGTTGCCGCCGCTGCGCGACCCGGCGCCGAGGACGCGACGATACCTGTTCGTCGATCCTGCCCTCGCCGCCCGCTACGGCTACTACCGCGTGCCCCTGCCATCGGACAAAAGCGCGTCAAAGAGGAGGCCGGAGAGGATGGACACCGGTCTGACGCCGCTCGAGGAGCAGGCCGTCCTGGGCGGCGGGAATGGACCGAAGACGGTGCGGGGCGTCCGCGTGCCGGAGGGCGGCTGCCTCGGTGAGGCCAACCGGCGCGTGATGAAGGGAGTCCCGCCCGAGAGCGAGTGGCTGATCGTCCGGCTGGCGTCGCAGGCGTACGACAGGGCGCTCAGGGATCCTCGGGTGAAGGCGGTCAACGCGGAGTGGAGCGCCTGCATGAAGAGGGCCGGCCACACCTACCCGACGCCCGTCGAGGCGTGGGAGGACCCGCGCTGGCGCGGCCCCGTCGACGCCCGGCAGCGGGCCACCGCCGCGGCGGACATGCGCTGCAAGCTTCGGGTGGACTACCTGACCGTACGGGTGACGACGGAGATCGCGGCCCAGCGGGCGATCGTCAAGGCTCACCGCCCGGAGCTGCGGACCTTCCGCAAGCAGCTGCGCACCCGGCTGGCCAACGCCGCGTCGATGCTCGGAGAACGGCCGTAGCGCCGGGCGACGACGCCCGATCAGGGCAGCGTACGGCTCTCGCCGACGGCGAGGTCCCACAGGTCGGCGGGGTCGAGGCCGCGGGACTCCCACACGGCCCGGGCCTCGCGTACCGGCTCCAGCAGCGGTTCGCCCGACAGCACGAACGTGCCCCAGTGCATGGTGGCCATCCGCCGCGCGCCCACGTCGAGGCAGCCCTGCACGGCCTGGGCGGGGTCGACGTGCGAGACCTTCATGAACCAGCGCGGCTCGTAGGCGCCGACCGGCATCAGGGCGAGGTCGATGCCCGGGTAACGCTCGCCGATCTGGGCGAACCGCTCCCCGTAGGCCGTGTCGCCGGCGAAGTAGACCCGGTGCTCGGGGGAGGTGAGCACCCAGCCGCCCCACAGGGTGCGGCAGGTGTCCCACAGCGTACGGCGGCTCCAGTGGTGGGCCGGTACGAAGTCGAACGTCACATCGCCGAGACGGGCCGACTCCCACCAGTCCAGCTCGGTCACGTGGCGGAAGCCGCGCCGCCGGAACCACCCCGCGAGTTTGGCCGGCACAAAGACGGCGGTGTCCCTCGGCAGGCGGCGGATCGTCGGCGCGTCAAGGTGGTCGTAGTGATTGTGGCTGAGCACGATCGCGTCGATCTCCGGCAGGTCGGACCAGGCGACGCCGGGAGGGGTCAGCCGCTGGCGCACGCCGGGGATCTTGCGAGACCACACCGGATCGGTCAGCACGGTGAGCCCGCCGATCTGGAGGACGAACGTCGCGTGGCCGACCCAGGTCACCACGGTCTCGGTCGCGGCGGCGCGGGGCAGGCCGACCCGGTGGACCGGAATCTGGTCGCTGTCACCGATGTCGGGCCGTAGCTGCCCGTGCCACATGACGCTCGTGACCTCGCGGAAGTCCGGGAGAGGGGCGGTCAGCCTGTCGGCGAAGCTGGACGGCCATCGGCGGGGTTCGGCCGGACGCACGGCCGGCGCGCTCGGCACATTCGGAACGGGAGAAACGGGGATTTCTGGGGCCTCAGGGCTTTCCGGATGAATCGTCTGCGACATGGGGAACTCCCTTCCGCTTCCCATGATCCCCACAGAGCCGAAAATATTCCTCCTACGACCGGTCGATTCCGCGCACGTTCACTCCGTCTTCAGGGGGAACGCGACCTCCTCCACGTTCTCCTCCACCAGGGACGCACCCGGGGATAGCCGCCGTCGTCGAGACCGGCCATCCGCTCGAAAAGGTTCCATGAGGCCGGATGGCCGCAGACGGCGTACGAGAAGGCCGAGGCGAGCACGTACAGCAGGAGCATGGGCAGGCCGACGCAGAACGCGTACTGAGTGGCGTGGCGGGATTCATGGTCGAGCAGGCAGCCGGTGAGATAGCCCTCCCCGTGCTTGGTCAGGATGACGTTGCCCACGGTGAACGCACCGGCGACGGGAAAGGGAATGCGATAGCCGTGCGCGTAGACGAGGCCGCGCTCCCCCGCGCGGGTGCGCGCTCCGCCGATTCGCGCGATCAGCAGCCCGAGGGGTGTGGAGAGGTTGACGTAGTTGATGATCTGCCGGAACCGATGCGACCGCCGCATGCCCCCAGGATCCGCGACCGCTCCCACACAGACAAGCTCACGCGCGGCCGTACGACCTGAGCATCCACGAGCTGGTGGAACGGGTGACGACCACGGCCGCCGCGACGGCGACGGCGCCGCCGTACAGGTACCAGTAGCCGGCTGAGTTGCCCGCGATGGCGAGGTCGCCGGCCCGCTGCGGCGTGGACAGCAGGAACGACACGAGGAGCCAGCCGACGCCGGGGGCGAGCGCGCCCAGCTTGCCGCCCATCAGCCTGCCCATGCCGTACGGCACGGCGAACAGCACCGCCAGCCAGGCGATCGCGGCGACCGGCACCTGCCCGGCGTACCACGCGTGCTGGAAGCCCCCGACGACGCCGAGCACCAGGCCAAGCAGGAAGAGCACGCCGTACGCCGCGCCGGTCACGGCCCCGGCCAACGGGCCGGGGGCGTCCTCGGTCGTTTCGACGCCGATATGCGTCTCCTGCGTCATGTCGACCAACTTAGTCGATACCGGCGAACAGGTCGGCCTCGCGGTTGTACGGCTCGCCCAGGCCGCCGACCTCGGGCGGAGCGCCGATGCCGGGCCGGCCGGGCACCCCCGCGCGCAGGATGAAGTGCTCGACCCCGAGGGCCTGCTGACCGACGTTGTTCGAGAGCGCGAACCACGGCGCGTCCACGGCGATCTGCGTCGCGTGCGCCCGCATCGCGTCGAGCTTGGCCTCCACGTACGGCCGGGCGTCGATCTCCGTCGTCACGTCCTCGTCCGCGCATCCCGGCATGTCGTCGATCGACTCCGGCACCCAGAACTCGACGTCGGCCTCGCGCATGGTCTCCATGGTCCGCCGCAGCACCGACTTCGGCATGGCGGTGAGGTAGAACTTGGCGACCCGCCACGGCTCACCGCCGGGGAACGCGGGGTCGGCGGCCAGTTCGAAGGCCCGCCAGGAGACGCGGTGCGCCTGGATGTGGTCGGGATGACCGTAGAAGCCGTTCTCGTCGTAGGTGACGAGAACCTGGGGCCTGACCTCGCGGATCACTCTCACCAGCTCGCCCGCGGCCTCGTCGAGGCCGGCCTGCCAGAAGCAGCCGGGACGGTCGTTGGTCGCCGCGCCCATCATGCCCGAGTCGCGCCAGCGGCCGGCCCCGCCGAGGAACCGGTGATCGGTGACGCCGAGCGCCTTACAGGCGGCGGCCAGCTCGCCGATGCGGTACTGACCGAGCGTGTCGTCCCTGTCGGCTCCGTGGTGGGCGAGCTCCGGGGGGATGATCTCGCCTTCCTCCCCCAGGGTGCAGGTCACGAGCGTCACGTGCGCCCCCTCGGCGGCGTACTTGGCCATGATCGCGCCGGTGCCGATGGACTCGTCGTCGGGGTGGGCGTGCACGAGCAGCAAGCGACGGTCAGTCATGCCTCCGAGGGTAGTGCCCTCGTGCTGGCAGTATGAGGAGCTATGACGGAGAGCTTCCCGCGGTTGCATGCCAGGACCCGGCGGTTCACCCTCGGGGTGCCGCGCAACTTCACGATCTCCCCTGACGGCGGTCGCGTGACCTTCCTCAGGACGAGATCCGGCACCGATCCGGTGACCTGCCTGTGGGAGCTGGACGTCGCGTCCGGAACCGAGCGGCTCGTCGTCGACCCCCTCGCCCTGGGCGCCGCCGACGAGGACCTGCCGCCGGAGGAGCGCGCCCGCCGCGAGCGGTCGCGGGAGTCGGCGGGCGGCGTGGTGGCCTACGCCACCGACCGGGAGGTCCGGCGGGCCGTGTTCGCGCTGTCGGGCGAGCTCTACCTGGCCGACCTCGCCTCGGGCGAGGCCGGCGAGGTAGAGGTGCGGCGGCTCCCGGCGGCCGGGCCGGTCATCGATCCCCGTCTCAACCCCGCCGGCGCGCTGGTCGCGTACGTCACGGGCGGCGCCCTGCACGTGCTGGAGGTCGCTACCGGAGCCGACACCCTGCTCGCCGAGCCGGAAGGCGACCTGGTCACCTACGGCCTCGCGGAGTTCGTCGCGGCCGAGGAGATGGAGCGGATGCGCGGCTACTGGTGGTCGCCCACCGGCGACCGCCTGCTGGTGTCCCGCGTGGACGAGTCGCCGGTGACCCTGTGGCACATCTCCGACCCGGCCAACCCCGGCCGTCAGCCCGTCCCGCAGCGCTACCCCGCCGCCGGCACGGCCAACGCCGAGGTCACGCTGCACGTCATCGGGCTGGACGGCGCGCGTACGGCTGTGCCGTTCGAGCAGGAGTACCTGGTGACGGCGGCCTGGGACGCCCACGGCCTCGCGATCGTCACGTTGTCGCGGGACCAGCGGACCATGCGCCTGCTGTCCGTCGACCCGGACACGGGCGGGACGACGCTCCTGCGCGAGGACACCGACCCCGCCTGGGTGGACATCGTCGCCGGCGTCCCGGCCCGCCTGTCGGACGGCACCCTGGTCTGGGTTGCCGACGCCGACGGCGGCCACCGCCTCGTGGTCGGCGACGAGCCGGTGACGCCGCCGTCGCTGCAGGTCCGCGCGGTGCTCGACGTCGACGGCGACACCGTGCTCTTCTCCGCGAGCGGCGAGCCCACCGAGATCCACCTGTGGACGTACTCGGCGGGCACCATCAGCCCGGTGACCACCGAGCCGGGCGTGCACTCCGGCCGCCGCGCGGGCGGCGTGACGCTCGTCGCCCGGCAGAGCCTCGACACCGAGGGAACGGCCGTGTCGATAGGGGGAGTATCGATCGCGTCCCTCGCCGAGCGGCCCGGCCTGGAACCGCGCGTGTCGCTCGTCCGGGCGGGCGCGCGCGAACTGTCCACGGCCGTCCTGCTGCCCTCGTGGCACGTGCCCGGCTCGGGCCCGCTGCCCGTCCTGATGGACCCGTACGGCGGGCCGCACGCCCAGCGGGTGTTGTCTGCCCGGCGGATGTTCCTGGAGTCCCAGTGGTGGGCCGAGCAGGGCTTCGCGGTGATCGTGGCCGACGGGCGGGGCACGCCGGGGCGCGGCCCTGCCTTCGAGCGCGAGATGCTGCACGACTTCACGATCTCGCTGCAGGACCAGGTGGACGCCCTGCAGGGCGTGGCGGCCCTGCACCCCGATGACCTCGACCTGTCGCGGGTGGCGATCCGGGGCTGGTCGTTCGGCGGCTACCTCGCGGCGCTCGCGGTGCTGCGCCGCCCGGACGTGTTCCACGCCGCCGTCGCGGGCGCCCCGGTCACCGACTGGCGGCTGTACGACACCTGTTACACCGAGCGCTACCTCGGCCATCCGGACGAGGGCCACTATGAAAGGTCATCGCTGCTGGGAGACGCCGAGAAGGGAGACGCAGAGAAGCTGGAGCGCCCGCTGCTGCTGATCCACGGCCTGGCCGACGACAACGTGGTCGCCGCGCACACGCTGCGGCTGTCGTCGGCCCTGCTCGCGGCCGGCCGCCCGCACACCGTGCTCCCGTTGTCGGGCGTCACCCACATGACCCCGCAGGAGGTCGTGGCCGAGAACCTGCTGCTCCTGCAGCTCGACTTCCTCAAGAAGTCGCTGACCACGAGCTGACGCTCAGCGGGCGGTGCCGTGCCAGCTGTCCCACAGCGCGGCATAGGCGCCGCCCGCCGCCACCAGCTCGTCGTGCGAGCCCAGCTCGCTGATCCGGCCGTCCTCCACCACGGCCACCCGGTCGGCGTCGTGCGCGGTGTACAGCCGGTGCGCGATGGCGATCACCGTACGGCCCTCGAGCACGGCCGCGAGCGACCGCTCCAGGTCGCGGGCGGCCCGCGGGTCGATCAGCGAGGTGGCCTCGTCCAGCACGAGCGTGTGCGGGTCGGCCAGCACCAGCCGGGCGAGCGCCAGCTGCTGCGCCCGGGCCGGCGAGACCGCCGCGCCGCCGGAGCCGACCGCGGTGTCCAGCTCCTCGTCCAGAGTCGCCACCCACTCCCAGGCGTCCACGGCCTCCAGCGCGCGGCGCACGTCGGCGTCCGAGGCGTCGGGCCTGGCGATCAGCAGGTTGTCGCGCAGCGTCCCCCGGAACACGTGGTGCTCCTGGGTGACCAGGGCGACGTGCCCGCGCAGCTCGTCGAGCGGCAGCTCGACCAGCGGCACCCCGCCGACCGTGACCGACCCGCTCCCCGGCGCGTGCACCCCGGCGATGAGGCGGCCCAGCGTCGACTTGCCCGCCCCCGAGGGCCCGACCATGGCCAGCCGCTCCCCCGGGCGTACGTCGAGGTCGATGCCGTGCAGCACGTCGCGGCCCTCGCGGTAGGCGTACCGCACGCCGCTGACCTTCAGCTCCTCCCCCACCGGCCGGGCCTCGCCCGCGATCCGGTCGTCGGGCACGTTGGCGACCCCCAGCAGCCGGGCCATCGAGGCCCCGCCGACCTGGAGCTCGTCCACCCACGACAGCAGCCGGTCGAGCGGGTCGATGAGCTGCTGGACGTAGAGCGTGGCGGTCGTCACCTGGGCCACCGTGACCCAGCCCTCGATGGAGAACAGCCCGCCGATGAGCAGGGTCGCCACGACCGGGATCACGTAGCCGAACTCGACGGCGGGGAACCACACCATGCGCAGGCCCAGGGTGTACCGCTCCGCCGCGAACGACCGGGAGATGTCCCGGTCGGTACGGTCATGACGGCGCCTGTCCAGCCCCAGCGCCTCGATCGTGCGCGCGCCCTCGACGGTCTCGGCAAGTCCTTCGGTCATGTCGGCGTACGCCGCGTTCTCCCGCAGGTAGCCGTCCCTGGCCCGGTTGAGGTACCACCGGGTGGCGCCCCAGAGCAGCGGCACGGCGACCAGCGACGGCACGGCCATCACCGGGCCGACGAGGATCACCGCGCCGACGACGAAGATCCCGGTCACGACCGCGATCAGCGTCTCGGGCACGGCGTGCCGTACGGACCGGGACAGCGCGTCCACGTCCCTGGAGGTCCGGGTGATGAGGTCGCCGGAACCGGCCCGCTCGACCGTCGAGAGCGGCAGCGCGAGCACCCGGCCGACGAAGTCCTCCCTCAGCTCGGCCAGCACCTTCTCGCCCAGTCGCGACGACGCGTACACCGCGAACCTGACCAGCACCGCCTGCGCGGCCACGAAGGCGGCGATGGCCAGGGCGACGGCGTCCACGCGCAGGTCGGCCCGGCCCTCGGCCAGACCCTCCACCAGGTCGCCGAGCATGCGGGGCGCGACCAGGCCCGCGACCGCGGCCAGGGCGTGCAGGGCCAGCGCCAGGCCGAGTTCGCGCGGATACTTCAGTGTCAGCCGCCGGGCGTAGGCGCGCACCTGCGCCCGGTCGGCGACCGGCAGGATCTCGCGGGCCATGCTCAGCCTTCCCCTCTCGTGACAGTCGCCCGGTATCCCGGCTCGCTGTCCAGCAGCGCCCGGTGGGTGCCCTGGGCCCGCACCGCTCCGTCCTCGACGTACAGCACGTGGTCGGCCCGGTCGAGCACGAGCGGGCTGCTCGTGCAGACGAGGGTCGCGCGGCCCGCCCGCGCCTTGCCCAGCCGTTCGGCGACGCGCGCCTCCGTGTGCGCGTCGACGGCGCTGGTGGGCTCGACCAGGATGAGGATCTCCGGATCGGCGAGCAGCGCCCGGGCCAGCCGCAACCGCTGCTGCTGACCGCCGGAGAACTCGCGGCCCGACTCGGCCACGTGCGCGTCGAGGCCCTCGGGCAGCGCCGCCACGATGTCCTCGGCGCACGAGGCGTACAGCGCCTGGCGGACGTCCTCGTCGCCGGCCGTGCCCCGCACGTCCAGCTCGTCGCGCAGCCGTCCGGTGAACAGCCGCGCGCCGTTGTCGGCCAGCAGGATGTGCCGCCTGACCTCGGCGAGCGGCAGTTCCGCCAGCGGCGCCCCGCCGAGCGTGACGTCGCCGGGGGCGAACCCGCCCAGGCGGTCGGCGACGGCGACGGCGTCCTCCGGCGCGGCCGCCGCGACCGCCGTGAGCCGGCCGGGCCGGACCTCGACACCCGACTCGCCGTCGCGGAGCGCGCCTGCCCGGGCCGGGAATCGGCCGTCGCCGCCCGTGATCTCGGGTTCCAGGGACAGGATGCGGCAGACGCGGCGCGCCGCCACATGCCCCTTGGTGAGCTTGTCGGCGGCCTCGGTCAGCGTGCGCAGAGGCGCGATCAGGAAGACCGCGTAGCCGTAGAACGCGACGAGCTGACCGGGGGTGATGCGGCCCTCGAGCGCGAAGTGCGCGCCGAGCCAGGTCACGCACGCGATCAGCACGCCGGGCAGCAGGATCTGGGCGCCTTCGAGCAGGGACTCCACCGAGGCCACCCGCACCCCCGCCCGCCGTACGCGTTGCGACTCCTCGCGGTAGCGCGCGGCGAAGACCTGCTCGCCGCCGACGCCGCGCAGCACCCGCAGGCCGGCCACGATGTCGGCGGCCCGGGTGGCGAGGTCGCCCTGCAGGTCGCGCTGCTCGTGCTGGCGCCGGTGCAGCGGCTTGAGCAGAGGACCCACCGCGGCCGCCATCAGCGGCACTCCGATCAGCACGACCAGGCCCAGCGGGACCGAGGTGGCGATGAGGATCACGGTCACCGCGACGACGGCGACGGCCGCGCCGGTGCCGCGCAGGAGGATGTCCATGGCGTTGCCGATGTGCGCGATGTCCGAGTTGCCGACGCTGACGACCTCGCCTGTCGACAGGCGTTTCGGCAGCGTCGCCCCGAGCCTGGCCGCCTGCCGTACGGTCACCTGCACGGTGCGGTAGGCCGCCGACAGCCAGGCGAAGGTCGCGAACCGGTGACGCGTGACACCCGCGACCGCCTGGACCACACCGAGGCCGAGCACCACCAGCGACCATTTGATCAGCGTGCCGGCGTCCCGCGCGGCCATCGCGTCGATCGCCTTGCCCAGGGCCGCCGGCACGAGCGCCTGCCCCAGCCACCACAGCACCGCCAGGCCGGCTCCGGCCAGCATCGGGCCGGCCTGGCCGCGCGCCACCCACCACAGGTAGCGCAGCGGCCCACGGGCGTCGGGAGTGCCGGGATCGGCCACAGGAAGAGCGCGCATAGTCGTTCCAGGCTCGCAAAGACGCAGGTCGGCGGGCAAATCGTTTTCTTGTGTCAACCAGGGTTGACACGCATGGGATTGTCAACCTATGTTGACAGGCATGAGCGATACGGCACAGCTGGCGAGCGACGCCGGCAGCCGCGATCCGGCCGTCGGCCTACGGGCCGTACGGGCGCTGCGGCTCCTGGTGGACCGGCTCGAAGCGCTGCAGGTGGAGAACGCACGCACCGCGGGATGGTCGTGGCAGGACATCGCGCTCCTGCTCGGGGTGTCCCGGCAGGCGGTGCACAAGAAGTACGCGGGCGGGCGAGGACTGCTGAGACGGGAGAAGTAGATGCTGGAGAGGTTCACCGACGACGCGCGGCAGGTCGTCATACACGCCAACGAGCAGGCCAGGGAACTCCGGCACGGGCAGGTGGGCACCGAGCACATCCTGCTCGGCCTGCTGAGCCGTCCGGAGACGACGTCCGCCCGGCTCCTCACCGCCCGCGGGGTCACTCATGAGCGGGTGCGGGCCGAGGTCGTCCGGATCCTCGGCGACGCCACCGGCGGGGACATCGACGCCGAGGCCCTGGAGACGATCGGGATCGACCTGTCGGCCGTCCGGGAGAGGGTCGAGGAGGTCTTCGGCGTCGGGGCCCTCGACCGGGAGCCGCGCCGCGACCGTCGGGGGGCGCTCCTCAGCGGGCGCCGGGCCCCGTTCGGCCCGCGGGCCAGGAAGACGCTCGAACTCGCGCTCCGCGAGGCCATCGCGCTCAAGAGCAAGGACATCCGCGACGGTCACATCCTCCTCGGTGTCATCCGGGAGGGCGAGGGCCTGGGCGTCCGCATCCTGACCGACGCCGGAGTCGACCTGGCGGAACTACGGACGGACGTCAGGAGCGCCCTGACCCCTTAGTCATTCAGGGCCGCCAGGGCGTCCGCGGGGGTGTCGTAGATGGGGAACGCCGCGTGCAGCCCGGTCACCGTGAGGATCCTCCGGAAGACGCCCTTGACGCCGGCGAGTTTCATGAACCCGCCCGCCTCCACGGCGCGATCATGCGCCTCCAGCAGCAGCCGCAGGCCCATGGAGTCGCAGAAGGTCAGCTCGGACGCGTCCACGACCAGCCGGGTGCCGCCCTCGTCCGACAACTTGCCGAACACGGTGCGCAGCCGCTCGCCGGAGATCACGTCCAGCTCGCCGATCAGGGTGACGAGCGTGTGCGTCGGCTCATGGCTCACCGTGACGCCAAGTCTCGTCGTCATCCCTGTCCTCATCCCGAGATCTCAAAGATCTACAGAGAAGTTACACCTCTAGATACCCCGGCAGGCGGGGGGAGGCAAGGCTACCAATTCACCCGCGTGGAGGAGCGGGACAGGACGGGCGGGCTCAGCGGTCGCCGGCGGTCTCGTACAGCCCGCCCGAGCCGGCGTCCGAGTCGCCGCCGGGCCGGGACTGACGCGGCCCGGCGTCCGCCGCCTGCGCGAGCGCTTCCGAGGCCGTCGCGGACTGCTCGAACACGTTGCGCAGGCCGGTGATCGTCAGAACGCGGCGCAGCACGCCCTGCACGCCGCTGAGAATCAACCGGACGTTCAGGGCCTGACCACGCTGCAACGCGGAGATCAGCTCGCTCAGCCCCCGCGAGTCGCAGAACATGAGCCCGGCGACGTCGAGCACGAGGACGGACGTCCCCGGCGACTCCCATATCCGGTGCAACTCGTCGTGGAGCAGGTGAACGGTGCCGGCGTCGAGATCGCCTTCCACGCGCACGACGACAGCGGCGCCATGGACCGCGGACGCGACCTTCAAAGTGGAACGTGGACCGGTCACGGACATGCTCTCTCCCTCGCCTGCGGGATCACGGCAGGCGTGTTACGCCGACACAGAGCACACGTTACCCGGGAGGCGGGTCGATTATGTTACGGCCGACCGGCCCACGTCACTCGTCCGCTACTTGGAAGCGGCCTTCAGGTAGTCGGCGTTCATCTGAGCGATCGTGTCGAACGGGATGCCCTTCGGGCACACCGCCGTGCACTCGCCGGTGTTGGTGCAGCCGCCGAAGCCCTCGGCGTCCATCTGCTCGACCATCGCCCGGGCACGGGACTCGCGCTCCGGCTGGCCCTGCGGCAGCAGGCTCAGATGAGTGATCTTCGCCGCGGTGAACAGCGAGGCCGAACCGTTCGGGCAGGCGGCGACGCACGCGCCGCACCCGATGCAGGTGGCGGCGTCGAAAGCGGCGTCGGCATCGGCCTTCGGCACCGGGACGGAGTGCGCCTCCGGGGCGGACCCGGCGGGAACGGAGATGAAGCCGCCCGCCTGGATGATCCGGTCGAACGCCGACCTGTCCACGACGAGGTCCTTGACCACCGGGAACGCCGCGGCACGCCACGGCTCGATGGTGATGACGTCGCCGTCCTTGAAGTGCCGCATGTGCAGCTGACAGGTCGTGGTGAGCTTCTGCTCGCCGTGCGCCACGCCGTTGATGACCATGCCGCACATGCCGCAGATGCCCTCACGGCAGTCGTGGTCGAAGGCGACCGGGTCGTCGCCCTCGAGAATCAGCCGCTCGTTGAGGACGTCGAGCATTTCCAGGAACGACATGTCCGGAGAGACGTCTTCGACCCGGTAGGTCACCATCCGTCCCTTGTCCGACGAGCCGTTCTGCCGCCAGATCTTGAGGGTCAGGTTCACTTGTAGCTCCGCTGGGTCATCTTGACGTACTCGTAGTTGAGCTCTTCCTTGTGCAGGACCGGGCCGTCCGGGGTCCACTCCCACGCGGCGACGTAAGCGAAGTTCTCGTCGTCGCGCAGCGCCTCGCCGTCCGCGTCCTGCGACTCGGCCCGGAAGTGGCCGCCGCACGACTCCGTACGGTGCAGGGCGTCGACGCACATCAGCTCGGCGAGCTCGAAGAAGTCGGCGACGCGGCCGGCCCGTTCGAGCGCCTGGTTGAGCCCCTCGGAGTCGCCCGGCACCTTGACGTTGTTCCAGAACTCCTCGCGCAGCTCGGGAATGCGCTCCAGCGCCTTGCGCAGCGACTCCTCGGTGCGCTCCATGCCGCAGTACTCCCACATGATGCGGCCGAGCTCGCGGTGGTAGGAGTCGGCGGTGCGGTCGCCGTTCACGGACAGGAGCTTGTCGATCTTGTCCTGGACGGCCTTCCTGGCCTCCGCGACGTCCCCCTCCTCGACCGGCCCGAACGCGCCGGCCCCGGCGAGGTAGTCGCCGATCGTCGTCGGCAGCACGAAGTAGCCGTCCGCCAGGCCCTGCATCAGCGCCGAGGCGCCCAGGCGGTTGGCGCCGTGGTCGGAGAAGTTGGCCTCGCCGATCACGAACAGCCCGGGGATCGTGGACTGCAGGTCGTAGTCCACCCACAGCCCGCCCATCGTGTAGTGGACGGCCGGGTAGATGCGCATCGGCACGTCGTACGGGTTCTCGCCGGTGATGCGCTCGTACATCTCGAAGAGGTTGCCGTACTTCTTCTCGACGGCCTCCCGGCCCATCCGCCTGATGGCGTCGGCGAAGTCGAGGTAGACGCCGAGCCCGCCGGGGCCGACGCCGCGGCCCTCGTCGCAGACGTTCTTGGCGGCCCGGCTGGCGATGTCACGGGGCACGAGGTTGCCGAACGCCGGGTAGATGCGCTCCAGGTAGTAGTCGCGCTCGTCCTCGGGGATGTCGCCCGGCGCGCGGTTGTCGCCCTTGCGCTTGGGCACCCAGACGCGGCCGTCGTTGCGCAGCGACTCCGACATCAGCGTCAGCTTCGACTGGTGGTCGCCGCTCTGCGGGATGCAGGTCGGGTGGATCTGCGTGTAGCAGGGGTTGCCGAAGTAGGCGCCCTTCTTGTGCGCCCGCCAGATCGCCGTGGTGTTGCAGCCCTTGGCGTTGGTGGACAGGTAGAACACGTTGCCGTAGCCGCCGCTGGCGAGCACGACGGCATCGGCGAGGTGGGTCTCGATCTCGCCGGTGACCATGTCGCGGACCACGATGCCCCGGGCCCGGCCGCCGCTGACGATCAGCTCCAGCATCTCGTGGCGGGTGTGGACCTCCACGTTCCCCGCCGCGACCTGCCGCTCCAGGGCCTGGTAGGCGCCGAGCAGGAGCTGCTGGCCCGTCTGGCCCCGGGCGTAGAAGGTGCGCGACACCTGGGTGCCGCCGAAGGAGCGGGTGTCGAGCAGGCCGCCGTACTCGCGGGCGAACGGCACGCCCTGCGCCACCGCCTGGTCGATGATGTTCACGCTGACCTGGGCGAGGCGGTACACGTTCGACTCGCGGGCGCGGTAGTCGCCGCCCTTGACCGTGTCGTAGAACAGCCGGTAGACGCTGTCGCCGTCGCCGCGGTAGTTCTTGGCGGCGTTGATGCCGCCCTGCGCGGCGATCGAGTGGGCCCGCCGCGGCGAGTCCTGGTAGCAGAACGACTTGACCTTGTAGCCCAGCTCGCCGAGCGTGGCCGCGGCGGAGCCGCCGGCCAGGCCGGTGCCGACCACGATGACGGTCAGCTTGCGCTTGTTAACCGGGTTGACCAGCTTGGCCTGGAAACGGCGCGTGTCCCAGCGGTCCTCGATGGGACCCTCCGGCGCCTTGGTGTCCCGGATGGGCTCACCGACCCGGTACTGCCCGACGATGCCCGGCGCCGTGTCCCGGGTCTCCTGCTGCTGAACGTCCTGCTGTGCGTCCTGCTGGGCGCGGCGGCGGAACTTCACTTGACCACTCCGATCATGATGCAGATGGGCGCGGCGACGAATCCGAGCACCAGCACCGCGGAGACCACGGCGGCGCCCGTCTGCAGCGCGCTGCGGACGCGGGGGCGGCGGGTCAGGCCGAGCGACTGGAACGCGCTCCACATGCCGTGGCGCAGGTGGAGGCCGACCAGCACCATGGCGACCAGGTAGAACACCGTCACCCACCAGCGCTCGGGCTGGAAGCCGGCGACCATCCGGTCGTACGGCGTGGCGTCGCCGCCCTTGGGGTTCACCGTGCCGAAGGTCATGTCCAGCAGATGCCAGATCACGAACAGCAGGATGATCACGCCGCCGTACCGCATGGTGTGCGTCGCGTACCCGTTGGCCTGCGACTTCCGCTTGGCCGCGTACTTGACGGGCCGCGCCTTCGACGCCCGCCGGGCGAGCGACACGGCCGCCCACATGTGCAGCAGGACGCAGAGCCCCAGCACGATCTCGGCGATCGTCAACAGGGTCCGGTTCGGCAGCGCGGGCGAGCCCACGGTGCGCAACCATTCGGCATAGTGGTTGAAAGATTCGCCACTGATGAAAATCTTGAGATTGCCCAGCATGTGGGCGATCAGGAAGAGCACGAGAACGGCGCCCGTGACGGCCATCACGGCCTTCCTCCCCGCGGAGGTGCCGAGCAGGCCGCGACGGGCGGGCGTACGCGGCGCGGGCCCGGCGGGCTTGGGAGGTGCGTTGTGCGTGGGAACCGGAGCGGTCGCCGAGCCCCGATCCACGGAAGCGGAGTCCACAGAGTGGTCAACAGTGGCAGTCACGAATGCTCACGCTAGGTTCGCGCTTTTCAGACGTCCAAGTCATGACAGGCCTGGTTTCGATAGCCCCCGGCTATGCGCTCTGACCCATACGGCTTCCCAGGGTCGAAAGTCCCGGATGGGTGCGACGAAACTCACACGGTTTCGCGGCACGGGGGGCGCATCGAGCCGGCTTCGGCGATAGCCCTAGGCTATTGAGGTGTGCAGCTCCAGCAACTGGCCTACTTCATGGCCGTGGCCGAGACGCGGCACTTCACGCAGGCCGCGGAGCGGATGCGGGTCGCGCAGCCGTCGCTGAGCAAGCAGATCAAGAGCCTGGAGACCGAGCTGGGAGCCCCGCTGTTCAGCCGGGCCAGGGGCAACGTCACCCTCACCCCGGCGGGTGAGGCGCTCCTGCCGCTCGCCCGGCGCATGCTCGCCGACGCCGAGACGGCCCGGCGCGAGGTCGCCGAGCTCGCCGGGCTACGGCGGGGGCGGGTGCGCCTCGGCGCGACCCCGTCGCTGTGCGCCGGGCTGCTGGCCGACGCGCTGGCCCGCTTCCACCGCGACTACCCCGGGGTTGAGCTGCAGGTCGAGGAGGGCGGGTCCCGCGACCTCGTCCGCGACCTCGCCAGGGGTCAGCTCGACCTGGCGCTGATCATCCTGCCGCTGCAGAGCAGCGATCCGTCGCTGGTGACCCAGGAGATCCTGAGCGAGAACCTCGTCGTGGCCTCCACGTCGGCCCGGGGGCGCAGGTCGTACATACGGATCGAGGACCTGCGCGGCCGGCCCCTCGTGATGTTCCGCCGGGGGTACGACGTGCGGGAGGCGACGCTGGCGGCGTGCCGGCAGGCGGGTTTCGAACCGCGCTTCGCGGTGGAGGGCGGGGAGATGGACGCGGTGCTGCGGTTCGTCGAGGCGGGGCTGGGCATCGCCGTGGTGCCCTCGATGGTGCTGGAGAACCGCCCGAGGCTGACGGGCACGCCGCTGCTGCCGGGGCTGCGCCGTACGGTCGCCCTCGCCCACCGCAAAGACGTGGAGCCGACTCGGGCGGCGCAGGCCTTCCGTGGGACGCTGCTGTCGTTCCTCGGCGACGCCGCACGTGACGGGACGCTTCCTCCGGGAATAGAGACACTCGTTGACGTGTGATCCCCTACCGAGCAGTTCCCAGACGATAAGTTTGTGCACACGATGCTGCACGACGATGATGCCGACGCTGACGAGAGGCGTTCGTGACCCCGGTCTCCCCTGATCTGCCCGATCCGCTCACCCTCCTGCTGATCGAGGACGACGCCGGCGACGCGTTTCTCGTCGAGGAGTTGCTGGCGGGCGCCGAGAGGCCGCCGAAGATCACCTGGGCGCGGACGCTCGCCGAGGGACGCGCGCGGCTCACCGACGACGTGCAGTGCGTGCTCGTCGACCTGTCCCTTCCCGACGCCTCCGGGCTGGAGGCGCTGCAGCAGGTCATCGCCATGGCCCCGGACACGGCGGTGCTCGTCCTGACCGGGCTCGGGGACGCGCACGTCGGCATCGAGGCGGTCGCCGCCGGAGCACAGGACTTCCTGGTCAAGCAGGACGTCGACGCCCGGCTGCTGATCCGGGCCATCCGATACGCCATCGAGCGCAAGCGCGCCGATCTCGCCATGCGCGAGCTCCTGCAGGAACGCATCATCAGCAAGGAGAACTCCCGCCTCGAACGCGGCCTGCTGCCCGTCCCCCTGCTCGACCCCACGCTCCTGCACCACCAGGCCCGTTACCTTCCCGGACGTACGGGCGGGCTGCTGGCCGGCGACTTCTGGGACACGGTGCAGACGCCCGACGGCGCGGTGCACGTGCTGATCGGCGACGTGTGCGGGCACGGGCCCGACGAGGCCGCGCTCGGCACTGCGCTGCGCATCGCCTGGCGCACCCTGGTGCTGGCCGGGCAGGCCGGCAACGACGTGCTGCGCACCCTCGACACGCTGCTGCGGCACGAGCGCAAGTCGCCGGAGATCTTCACCACGATGTGCACCGCCGCCATCACCCCCGACCTGACCACCGCCCGCCTGCACGTGATCGGTCACCCGCCCCCGCTGCTGCTGCGCGACGGCGTGCTCGAAGTGGTCACCGAGACGCCGTCGGGCCCGCCGCTGGGGATCTTCCCTGACATCGAGTGGACGCCCATCGACGTCACCTTGGGCGAGCGATGGTCGCTGCTGCTCTACACCGACGGCCTGATCGAGGCCACTGTCGGCGAGAACCGGGACCTGCTCGGCACCGAGGGGCTCGCGAACCTGATCCGCGCCCAGGCGGGGATCGACCTCGACCGCATCATCGCCAGTCTCGACGGCGCCATGCACGACGACGTCGCGGCCGTCCTCGTCGCGCGCGGTCACGCCGAGCAGAGCGTCCGGGAGGACATTCGGGAGGCGATCGCGTGAGCACGGCGTACCCCACACAGGGGCAGGTTGAGACGGCCCCGGCCCCGCTGCCCCCGCTCGCCCCGTCCGCGCGGGGCTCCCGCATGCCGGTCGGCCGGTGGTTCCTGCTCGCCGGGGCCGGCGTCCTGCTCATCTTCGTGATCGCGGTCAGCGCCATTCTCCTGGCGCTGACCTCGACGTACGAGGCCCGGCAGACCCTCGTCGACGCGGTCGATCCCGCCGCCCTGCAGACGCTGCGCGTCGCCAGGGCGGTGCAGGCGCAGGAGGGCGCGATCCGCGGATACGGGCTCACCGGAGAGCAGCAGTACCTCGACACCTATCGCCAGGGAGTCTCGGAGGAGCAGTCGGCCAAGGACGCGATCGCCAGGCTCGTCCCCCGGCTTCCGGAAGGCTACGGCGTGCGCCGCCAGATCCGCGAGCTCACCGACGCCACGGACGCCTGGCGGCGCGACTACGCCGAGCCCGTGGTCGCCAGGACCCTCAAGAGCGGTCCCGGCTCGCTCACCGACCTGGCCAGGAACAACCTGCAGCGCTTCTCGGCGGTCAAGGCCTCCCTCGACGAGCAGCAGGCCCTGCTGGGGCGGCTGCACGACGTGGCCAGGGCCCGGCTCTACTCCGGCTGGGACACCATCTATGTGGCGGTCGCCGCGCTGGTCGGCGCGATGGTGCTGGCGATCGTGTTCTGCGCGCTGATCGTGCGCCGCGCCGTCGGCGGCCCGATCGCCCGGCTGACCCGCCAGGTCAGGGCGGTGGCCGCGGGCGACTTCGACCACGAGATCCGGGTCGAGCGGCCGGCCGAGCTGTGGGAGCTGTCGGGCCACGTCGACGGGATGCGCCGCCGGATCATGACCGAGTGGCAGGCGTCCGCCGAGGCCCGTCAGCAGCTCGCCGAGCAGGCCGAGGAGCTCAAGCGCTCCAACCGGGAGCTGGAGCAGTTCGCCTACGTGGCCAGCCACGACCTGCAGGAGCCGCTGCGCAAGGTGGCGAGCTTCACCCAGATGCTGGAGCAGCGCTACGCCGATCGCCTCGACGACCGCGCCCGGCAGTACATCGGCTTCGCGGTCGACGGCGCCCGCCGCATGCAGCTGCTCATCAACGACCTGCTCGACTTCTCCCGGGTGGGCCGCGTCGGCGGCGAACCCGAGGAGATGGACACGGGCGACGCGCTGGCCACCGCGCTGCGCAACCTCGACGCCCGGCTGTCGGAGACCGGCGCGACGGTCACCCACGACGACCTGCCCAAGGTCGTCGGCACCCGCACGCTGCTGACCCAGCTCTTCCAGAACCTCGTCAGCAACGCGCTCAAGTTCCGTTCCGAGGAGCCTCCCCGCGTCCACATCGGCGTACGCCGGGACGGCGACGTGTGGGAGTTCAGCTGCTCGGACAACGGAATCGGCGTCGAGTCCAAGTACGCCGACCGCATCTTCCTGATTTTCCAGCGCCTGCACCCGCGGGACGTCTATCCGGGGACGGGTATCGGACTGGCCCTGTGCCGGAAAATCGTCGAATATCATGGCGGCCGGATCTGGCTCGACACGAACGAGGACGCCGGAGCCACGTTCCGCTGGACGCTGCCGGCCTTGGGAGATCCCGATGACTGAATTCCGCCCGATCGAGGTCCTCCTGGTCGAGGACGACCCGGGCGACGTCCTGCTCTGCCAGGAGGCGTTCTCCTACAACAAGGTCGGCAACAACCTGCACGTGGTCAACGACGGCGAACAGGCGCTGGCCTTCCTGCGCGCCGAGGGGCAGTACTCCGACGCGCCCCGGCCCGACCTGGTGCTGCTCGACCTCAACCTGCCCCGCGTGAACGGCTTCGAGGTGCTGGAGGAGGTCAAGAGGGACCCCTCCCTGCGGACCATCCCCGTTGTGATCCTCACCACATCGGAGGCCGAGCAGGATATCCTGCGTGGATACAACCTGCACGCCAACGCGTACATCACCAAGCCGGTGGATTTCGACCAGTTCACGCGGGTAGTACGGCAGATCGACGAATTCTTCGTGACCGTCGTCAAACTGCCTGGGAAGTGACCGAGATCACAGCGGGGAGGAGTGACCCTCCTCACACTTCGTGATGTGCTCGTCGTAATGTGTGCCCCACCAATAACGCGCACGGCCTGAGCAGTACGGCGCGGTCGCTCCGGCGTGCGCGGAGTCAGTGAGGGTGGAAGGTCTCCGATGACCCAGACAACGGCCGAGAGCACGGCTAGGAAACAACGCGCGCAAATCAGGGTGCGCACGCTTCGCACCGACCGATGGTGGCTGGCTCCGGCGTTCACCGCCGCCGGGCTCCTGTTGTTCTTGATTTACGGATTTTGGGCGATCTTCGACAAGAGCTACTTCGTCGACCCGTACATCGCGCCCTTCTCGTCGCCGTGCCTGGCGACGTCGTGTCCCGAGGGGGCCCGGTTGTTCGGGCTCGCCCCGTTCGGTGACTGGTACACGCTGCCGCCCGGGATTTTGATCCTCGGACTGCCCGGCGGGTTCCGGCTCACCTGCTACTACTACCGCAAGGCCTACTACCGGTCGTTCTGGATGTCGCCGCCGGCGTGCGCCGTGGCCGAGCCGCACGGGAAGTACACCGGTGAGACGCGTCTGCCGCTGATCCTGCAGAACATCCACCGCTACTTCTTCTACTTCGCCATCCTCATCGGCCTGATCCTGACGTACGACGCGGTGCTCGCGCTGGTGCACAAGCCCGCCGGGCTGGGCTCCTGGATCCTGCTCGCCAACGCGGCGCTCATTCTCTGCTACACGTTCGGCTGCCACTCGTGCCGCCACATCACCGCCGGGCGCCTGAACCACTTCTCCAAGCACCCGCTGCGTTACAAGGCGTGGACCCTGGTCTCGAAGCTCAACGCCAGGCACCAGCAGTTCGCCTGGGCCTCGCTGTTCTCGGTCATGATCGCCGACCTGTACGTCCGGCTCGTCGCCAAGGGCGTCATCAACTTCCCGTTCGCATAAGGATCTCAAGTGGAGCGTCACGAATACGACGTCGTCGTCATCGGAGCCGGTGGAGCGGGGCTCCGCGCGGCGATCGAGGCGCGGCAGCAGGGCAAGCGGACGGCGATCGTCTGCAAGTCGTTGTTCGGCAAGGCCCACACGGTCATGGCCGAGGGCGGCGCCGCCGCCGCGATGGGCAACGTCAATCCGAGCGACAACTGGATGGTGCACTTCCGCGACACCATGCGCGGAGGCAAGTTCCTCAACAACTGGCGCATGGCGGAACTCCACGCCAAGGAGGCCCCGGACCGCGTCTGGGAACTGGAGGCCTGGGGCGCGCTGTTCGACCGCACCAAGGACGGCAAGATCAGCCAGCGCAACTTCGGCGGCCACGAGTACCCGCGCCTCGCCCACGTGGGCGACCGTACCGGCCTGGAGCTGATCCGCACCCTCCAGCAGCGCGTCGTCGCCCTCCAGCAGGAGGACGAGAGGCTGCACGGCGACCCCGAGGCGTACATCAAGGTCTTCGCCGAATGCACGATCACCAAGCTGCTGAAGGACGCCGGCTCCGGGCACGGGGAAAACGGTGCCATCTCCGGGGCCTTCGGCTACTGGCGTGAGACGGGCGACTTCATCGTCTTCGACGCCCCCGCCGTGGTGCTGGCCACCGGCGGCATCGGCAAGTCGTACGTCGTCACGTCGAACTCCTGGGAGTACACCGGTGACGGTCACGCGCTGGCCCTGCTCGCCGGCGCGAAGCTCATCAACATGGAGTTCATCCAGTTCCACCCGACGGGCATGGTCTGGCCCCCGTCGGTGCGCGGCATCCTGGTGACCGAGTCGGTGCGCGGCGACGGCGGCGTCCTGCGCAACTCCGAGGGCCGCCGGTTCATGTTCGACTACATCCCGGACGTGTTCAAGGACAAGTACGCCACGACCGAGGAGGAGGCGGACCGCTGGTACGACGACCAGGCCAACAACCGCCGCCCGCCGGAGCTGCTGCCGCGTGACGAGGTGGCCAGGGCGATCAACGCCGAGGTGAAGGCCGGGCGCGGCTCACCGCAGGGCGGGGTGTTCCTCGACGTGTCCACCCGCCTGCCGGCCGCCGAGATCGTCAGGCGGCTGCCGTCGATGCACCACCAGTTCAAGGAGCTGGCGGACGTCGACATCACCAAGGAGCCCATGCAGGTCGGCCCGACCTGCCACTACATCATGGGCGGCGTCGAGGTGGACGCCGACACCGGCGCGGCGTCGGTCCCCGGCCTGTTCGCGGCCGGCGAGGTCTCCGGCGGCATGCACGGGTCCAACCGCCTCGGCGGCAACTCGCTGTCGGACCTGCTGGTGTTCGGCCGCAGGGCCGGCGCGGGAGCCGCGGCGTACGTGGACGGGCTGGCCAGGCGGCCGGTCGTGACCGGCGTCGAGGAGGCCAAGGCCGAGGCCCTGACCCCGCTGGAGCGGACCGGCGGGGAGAACCCGTACGAGGTCCACCACGAGCTGCAGCGCACGATGAACGACCTGGTCGGCATCATCCGCAAGTCCGGGGAGATCAGCGAGGCCCTCCAGGTCATCGAGAAGCTCAAGGAGCGGGCCGGGAACACCGCCTCCGCGGGCAGCCGGATCTACAACCCGGGCTGGCACCTCGCTCTCGACCTGCGGAACATGCTGCTGGTGAGCGAGTGCGTGGCGAAGGCCGCGCTGTTGCGGGAGGAGAGCCGCGGCGGCCACACCCGCGACGACTACCCCGGCATGTCGCCGGAGTGGCGGCGCAGGCTGCTGGTCTGCTCCGCGAACCCGGACGGCACGTCCATCACGGTCGAGGAGAAGATCCAGCCGTCCATGCGCGGCGACCTCATCGGCCTGTTCGAGCGCTCCGAGCTGGAGAAGTACCTCACCGAGGAAGAGCTGGCGGAATACGACACCGCGGTCAAGGAGTCGTGATGGGATACAAGGCGAAGTTCCGCATCTGGCGCGGTGAGGGCGGCGAGGGCCGCCTGGAGGACTTCACCGTCGAGGTGAACGAGGGCGAGGTCGTCCTCGACGTCATCCACCGGCTCCAGGCCACGCAGGCCCCCGACCTCGCGGTCCGCTGGAACTGCAAGGCCGGCAAGTGCGGCTCGTGCTCGATGGAGATCAACGGCAAGCCCCGGCTGGGCTGCATGACCCGGATGTCCACCTTCGAGGAGAGCGAGACCATCACGGTCACGCCGCTGCGGACGTTCCCGGTCATCAAGGACCTGGTGACGGACGTGTCGTTCAACTACCAGAAGGCTCGCGAGATCCCGTCGTTCACGCCGCCGGCCGACGTCAAGCCGGGCGAGTACCGCATGCAGCAGGTCGACGTCGAGCGCTCGCAGGAGTTCCGCAAGTGCATCGAGTGCTTCATGTGCCAGAACGTCTGTCACGTGATCCGCGACCATGAGGAGAACAAGCCGAACTTCGCCGGCCCGCGCTACCTCATGCGGATCGCCGAGCTCGACATGCACCCGTACGACGTGGCGGAGCGCAAGGATTCGGCGCAGGAGGAGCACGGCCTCGGCTACTGCAACATCACCAAGTGCTGCACCGAGGTCTGCCCCGAGCACATCAAGATCACCGACAACGCGCTGATCCCGATGAAGGAGCGCGTGGTCGACCGGAAGTACGACCCGCTGGTCTGGCTGGGCTCGAAGATCTTCAAGCGCCAGCGCTGAGCCCGCTGAAGAAGCGCCGATCGGCCGGCCCGATCGGCGCTTTCGTTTTCCTTACAGGCCATCGAGATCCGGACTAGCGTTGGCGCATGCCGCTGATCAGCTTCACCGTCGAAAACTATCGGTGTTTTGCAAAGCCGCAGAAAGTGGAGCTGCGGCCGATCACCGTGGTGCTCGGAAGAAACAATTCCGGAAAGAGTGCACTTGTCCGGACACCGCTCCTCCTACAAGCAGGCATCCGTACGATGTCCCGGTCGCCCTTCGACCTCGATCAGCTGGGCGACGAGGCGCCGGAATTCCGCCATCTGGTGCACGGTGGCCGCCCGCACGGCAGCATCCGGCTGGGACTGGAGTTCGCCGGCGGACCGACCGACGCACGGAGCGTCGACGTCACCGTGCAGAACATCGACGAGTGGCAGGATCAGGTTGTCAGGCAATTGGCCGTCACATCGGGTTCCGCCACAACGACATTGATGTGGCTGGACGAATACGAGCTGGACAGGGCCGAGCAGGAAGACAAGTGGGATGAGCCGCACCTCTACGTCGCAAGGACCGACCTCCTCTCCGATGCGGCGCCCCCCGGTGATGTCGTCTTTCACGGGTTGCTGCCGGCCACACCTGTCAATTTCGGGAACGGCTGGAATGACGACTGGGATCCGGAGGACCTGAGCGCCGACGTCGAAGCCATACGCGCGGACTTCGACCAGGTCCGCTATCTCGGGCCCTATCGGGACAGGCCCGCCCGCGTTCACCGCCTGCCGCCCCGTCTCTCCTCTCTGGTCGTGGGAGCAGACGGCGAGCAGGCGCTGAGTCTCCTCGCGCACGACCGGTTACGTCGACACGGCCGGGTGAACCAGAAGCTCAACGAGTTGCTGACGGACCATCTTCCGGGCTGGTCGCTTCAGGTCGAGGATCTTGTGGACGATCTCTACTCCGTCGTGTTGCGGTCGCGCGAAACCGGTCTCGAAGTCAACCTCGCCGACGCGGGCACCGGAGTCGCCCAGCTCCTTCCCATCCTCATCCAACGAGCAGTGGATGCCGCGAACCCCCCGAGGGAACCGGTCCTGGAGATCGTCGAAGAGCCCGAACTCCACCTGCACCCGTCCGCTCACGCACTCGTCGCCGACGGCTTCCTGGCCGCGACCAAAGCGTCGAAGGTCCGTTTTCTCATCGAAACGCACAGTGAGACGTTCCTGCTCCGGCTCCGCAGACGGGTCGCGGAGGGCATCGTGGACCCCGAGGACATCGCGATCTACTTCGTGGAGAACAACGGGGGGGCGGCCAGCGCCCGGCGGATCAGACTGGACGGGCTGGGCAATCTCGACTACTGGCCGCGTGGAGTCTTCGCCGAGGACTTCGAGGAGACGCGCGCACTCGCCGCAGCCCAGGCCGAGCGGACGGACACCGATGCGCGTTGAGATCCATTCCGGGGTGTTCGCGGTGGACGACGATGTCGCGACTGCTCACGACTTGATCCGCCTGTTTCTCGAAGGTCGCCACGATTGGACCGTTCATCCGGATCAGGTGGACGAGGTGTCGGACTTCTTCAAGACGCATTTTCCGACCCTTTCGTCCGCCTACACCGAATTCGCTGTCAAGGCCAGCGTCGCCCAGGCGTGGATGAACCACGCCGATGCACCACTGCTCGTCACCGCGCACACCATCCACGACGACGTCTGGGATCTGCGGCAGCCCGCGGTGCTCCTCGTCGAGGACGAGTTCTCTGATCGTTGTTTTCTCCTGGCGGTGGCCCGGGTCTTCGAGATGACGACCCTGGCGGAGGCGGAGGCCACTCAGCGCCTCGACATCAGGCACTGCGGAGGAAAGGACCGGGCGTACAGACAGGCGCTCCACGTATCCTCTCGGTTCCGGCGGACGACTCGGGCGGCCCTTCTTCTGGACAGTGATCGATTCGCCCCGGGCCAGGTGACTCGCTGCCACAAGATCGCAGACAGCGTCCGCGCGCTCGGCGTGCAGGTCCACGTGCTGGAACTCCGCGAGGTGGAGAACTACGTCCCGAACAAGGTCCTGGCGATGCTTCAGCCGATCCGAGAGACCACCAAGAAAATCGACGCCCTGAAGACCCTGACGCCGGAACAGCGCGGCTATTTCGACATGAAGAAGGGCTTCCCCGCCTACGGGCTCGGCGGTTCCCGGGTGCCGCGCGGCCATGAGGACCTGTACGACGGGGTGCCCGACGAAACGATCGCTAAGCTACGGGAAGGTTTCGGCTCCAGTCTGCCCGAGCTCATGGAACGCGCTGCGGCAGACGGCCGGCTGACGCAGTCCGACTTCGAGAAGCTCGGCGAGGGCATCGCCACCGAACTACGCCGGCTTCTCGCCATGCTTCGACAGATTATCTAGGGGATGCCGTGCCAGACCGTGGCGGGAAGCTCAGGTCCGTCCCGGAGAGCTGGGATCTGGAGGCGTTGATCGAGAAAGTCGCGAGCGGTGCCGTCCGTGTGCCGCTGTTCAGCCGCCCCTTCATCTGGCATCCACGTCAAATGACCGCTCTCTTCGAGAGCATCGAGGACGGCTATCCCATCGGCAGCCTGATCCTATGGGAGCCTGCCGATGGTGTGGAAAGCATGAGTGAGATCGGCGGGATCCCGATACCGTCGCCACCACCCGGCCTGCCGATCTCCTACGTGCTCGACGGGCACCAGCGCCTGGCTACCCTGTTCGGCTGTCTGCGTGCTCCCGCGTCCGCACAGGCTTCCGCCGATGCCTGGATGTGGCGGATCTACCGCGTTCTCGGCCTTCGACTGCTCCATGAAAGCCGCTATCGGCACTGGGGCGCTGTCGAGGCTCCTCCGGATTGGCTGCCGCTCAGATCGGTGCTCAGGACGAAGGATTTCCTCTCCTACCAGCGCGTGCTCACCGGTATAGCGCGGGGGGAGGAACTGGAGGAGCTTCTCTACGAGGCGTACGACGTGATTCACCACATCAAGGACTATCGGGTCCCCGTCGTCCGAGTGATCGGAGGGTCCCTCTCCCAGGCGACCACTGTCTTCTCCCGGCTCAACAGCAGCGGCGTGTCACTGACCGCGGACGAATCGGCCACAGTGCGCGAGCACACCGACGACTCTGAGAGCGCTCAAGACAGCGGGTGACTCAGTCAGTCAGCGGCGGGTCGTGGGGTCCTCGTCCACGGGGCCGTAAGGAGGCTGCTGCGGGAGGTTGCCCGGCCGGGTGGCCTCGGCCCAGGGGTCGGCCGGGGCCGGGTACTGCTGGCCGTGTGTCTGCTGCTGCTGTGCCGCCTGCTGCTGGGCCTGCATCTGGGCGGGGTCCGCCACCGGATACCCGTACGGCGACTGGGCGTAGCCGTACGGCATCGGGTAGCCGTAGGGCTGCTGCTGCGGATAGCCCATGGTGTAGGGCTGGACGGGCACGAAGCCGACCATCGGGGCGTAGCCGGGCGTGGCCGCCGGATAGGCCGCCGCCGCCTCGGCGGGAGCCGGCGTCCGCGCCGCGACCGGGCCACCCCGCCGTACGGCGGCCGCGTGCGCCATCCTCCGCAGCCGGCCCTCGAAGATCAGCCAGGCGATGAGCGCGATGCCGACGAGAACCCCGGCGGGGATGGCGAGCCGGTGGGCCAGGGTCGGCTTGTCGTACTCGGGGGACGCGTTGCGGATCTCGATCGGCACCGTCTCGGGATCGGGCTGCTCGAACGACACACCCGCGCTGGGGGTCTGCTGCGCCACGTCCGGCGAAGGCTCGGCCGACGCGGTGGGCAGGACCACTTGCCCCTCGTCCTGCGGGCTCGGGCTGGGACTCGGGGCGGGAGCGTCGGTCAGCGCGGGGAACGTCTGCGTGTTCTGTGCCGGCGCTTCCTGCTCCGTGGTGGATGCAGGAGGAGCGGTGGTCGTCTTGACCGGCTTGGGCGTCGCGGTCTTGGTCTGCTTCGGCGTCGGCGTGATGGTGACGGTCTTGGTCACCACAGGATCGGCGGTGGGGCTCGCCTCCGCCGGGCTGGCCGGCGGCGTCTGCGTGACGGTGACCGTGACGACCGCGCACTGGGGATCCTGAGTGGGGTCACACGGCTCCACCGGCTCGGCCTTGACGCCGATCACCGGGGCCAGCGCCAGGGTCGCCACCGTGGCGAGAGCCACCGACGCGACAGCCGTGGACGCGGCCCTCATGTACGCGCGTCCGATCACCGATCGCCTCCTGTCGGGCCGCTCCGAAACCAACACCGATTGTAGTTCGGTAAAAGCAGGAGCAAAGCCGGATCTTGCGAACGATTCGGCGACTACAGCAGCTTTTCGATCGCGGCGACGACCGGCAGGTCCGCCGCGAGCCAGGGCACGTCGTACAGCTCGTGCGGCTCCAGCCAGCGCAGCGCGAGGTGCTCCAGCGGGCGGGGCACGCCCTCGACGACGGCGGCGAGCCAGACGTGCATCACATAACCGTTGGCCAGCGGCCAGTCCCCGCCGACGCGGGTCCCTAGGACGACCTCGACGCCGAGCTCCTCGGCGCACTCGCGCACCAGCGCCGCGCGCTCGTCCTCCCCCGGGTCGACCTTCCCGCCGGGGAACTCCCAGCCGCCGCGCAGCTCGGGAGGGCCGGACCTCTGGGCGGCCAGGAGGCGGCCGTCCCCGACGATCGCGGCGCCGACGACGAGACGCGTCATGTCTGGGCCCGCTTGAGCTGCGCGATGACGGTCTCGTTCTCCAGCGGGCGGGTGAAGCCCACGATGTTCGGCCGGTCGCGGTACGTCGTGACCTTGATGGGCCCGCAGAGCGTGCACCGCGCCTCGATCATCTTGCCGGGCGACACGATCATCCCCACATGGCCTGGACTGTCCTTGGACGTGCCCGGCCCGGCGTTGAAGAAGACGAGGTCGCCGGGCTGCTCCTCGCCCTCCTCGATTTTGGCACCGAAGGGCCACTGGCCGAAGGTCGTGCGGGGAATGGTCAGACCCGCGTTGCGGTAGGCCATGTAGATGATCCCCGAGCAGTCGAAGGCGTCCGGGCCCGTGCCGCCCCACCGGTACGGCTTGCCCCGCTGCGCCAGAGCGTACTCGAGGATCTCTCGTACGACGTCGTCGGGGGCGCTGTCGACGTAGCCGGAGTCGCAGGCCGGGTCGGCCTCCGGCGGCACGCCGATGTCCCCGGTCGCCGCGTAGCGCTTGGCGATCTCCAGCACCTGGTCGACGTACCAGGTGGCCCGGTTGTAGACGAAGATCGCTCTTCTGAGGTCGTCGGGGGCGCCGTTGCGCCTGAGCATCTTGGCGGCGCCGAGGATGGCGTCCGCCGGGTTGTAGACGTCGCCGTAGCCGTCGCCGTCGCCGTCGGAGGCGTAGCCGTTGATGCCCGGCTCGATCTTCATCTTGGCCTGGCCGCCCCAGGTGCTGATGAGGAACTGCATCGGGCCGGCGGCCCCCGCGTAGTTGGTGCCGCTGCCCACTCCCGGCAACGTCGAGCGGCCGTGGTTCGTCTCCCGCTTGCCGATGGCGGCCAGGACGTTCCACTGCACGCCGATCTGCTTGCCGAACTTCTTGTAGAGCTCCAGGTAGTCGGCCGGGATGTCGCCCTGCGCCGTCTGGGAGACGTCGGCGGCGTCCCCGGTGGCCGCCTCCGCGCAGTTCTCGGCCGCACCGCCGCCGAGGAGGATCGACGGGCTGGGGGTCATCAGGATGATCGAGCCGAGCAGCGTGGCCGGGACGATCACGACGAGGGCCACGGCGATCGTCCGCCAGTCCCGCCCCGCCGAGGTGAGCCCCCGTAGGACGCGTGCCGAGACGGTCATGACGAGGTGTCCCCGTCCTGACCCGCGTCGGCCAGTTGCAGGTCGTACACCCGCCAGTCGGTCCCCGCCTTGACCACGGTCACGGCGAACCGCTCGGGCACGTCCTTCTGGCCGTTCTTGTCCGTCACGTGACGGACCGAGTCGACGACGAACACCACCTGGTTCGCCGTCATGTCGCGGATCGTCGCCACTTTCGCCGACGCCTTCGAGGTCACCTGGTCGGCCTTGTTCTGTTCCACCACGGCGGGGTCGGTGACGGTCCTGGTGAGCTGGCCGGCGAACTCCTCGGTCGCGAACCGCGTCAGCCGTTCGGCGCGCGCCGCCGGCTCCTCACCGGGCGAGAAACCGCCGTACGCCTCGGTGAAGCGGCGGGCGAGGTCGGCCGCCGCGCCGATCTCCTGTCTCGACAGCGGCAGGTACGCATACACGTCGAAGGCGCCGGGAGTCGTGGCCACCGGGCTGGGCTCCCTGACCGCGGTCGTCACCCGCGGGGTGACCACGACGGACTGCTCCCTCGTCTGCTCGCCGCCCTCGGAGGAGGAACCCGACGGCGGGCTCATCGTGAGGTAGACGCCGACGGCCGCGAGCACCACGACGGCCGCCGCGAAGGCGAGGCCCTTCCCCCGGTCGCTGTTTCGGTTTCTCATCAGTCTGAGTCGTGGTCGGCGGGCGTGGCCCAGAACGGGGTCGGTGCGTCGCTGTCGCGGCGTGTCCCCGCTCCCCTGGTCGGCAGCCAGAGCGGAGGCGGCTCGGCGGCACGGGAACGGCTGGAGGACGAGCCGGCCGACGAACCGGAGTCACGCGGCGGGGCGGGCCGGGAACGGCCGCCGTCGCCCCGCCGGGACGACCCGCCGAACAGGCCTCCAGACGACGAACCACCGGACGAACCACCGGACTTGCTCGAGGACCTGCCGGAGGAGCCGCCGAAGAATCCGCCCGAGCCGCCCGACCTGCTCGAACCGCTCGACGAACCGCGTGAGCCGCCGAAGAACCCGCCCGAGCCGCCGCCGGACGATCGCGTCGAGGACGGCCGGGAGGCCCAGCCGCCCGACCTGCCGCTGAACCAGCCGCCGCCGGACCCGGTGCCGGACCCGGTGCCGGACCCACCGCCGGACCCGCCTCGGGACGGCGCGGCGGACGGGGCCGGCGCGGCGGAGGCGCCGGTGACCCGCTGCGACGGCGCGGCCTGGGGTGCGGAGGGCGAGGCCGGGCCGGACGGCCCGGACGCCCGTACGGACCCGCCGGGCCGCACCCCCGACAGGTTGAGCGGCGGGGCCGTTCCCGGACGCGAGGCGGTGACCCCGGCCTTGCGGCGACCTGCTCCCTGCGCGTCGGCGTCGAGCGGTGCGGGTTGCGCCCCCGCACGCGCTCCGGCCTGGGCGGCGACATTGCCCGCGCCCTCCTCGCCGCGCACGCGGCCCTGCGCCACGCCCGCCGCGGCGGCCGCCGCCGTGCCCGCGCCGGTCGCCATCACGGCCGCGCCGATGACCGGCTCGGCCTTGCGCAGGCCCCATCGGCCCGCCCGGGCGGCGGCGACCGGCGGCAGCGCGTTGGCCGCCCGCGACAGGGTCGGCGCGGTGGTGGCCTCGCCGAGCATCCGGGTGGTGAGCGTGTGCCCGTCCATCGAGGCGAACAGGTGCTGGAACGGCCGCCTGTAGAAGAAGACCGCGATCGTCATCAGCGCCATGAACAGGATCTGCATGCCCCAGGGCAGGTTGGTCGAGATGATCAGGGCGTAGCCGTACACGAGGACGCCGAGCACCAGGGCCAGCACCGCCTGGCGGAGCAGGGTGCCGACCAGCATCTCCACCCAGCGCATCGCGATGATGCGGCCCGAGCCCGGATGCACGCCGATCAGCAGGAAGATCGGCCCGAGCATAAGCAGCAGCAGGAAGCCGACCTTCAAAACGAGCAGCGACACCGCGACGAGGAAGATGAGCAGACCGGCGACCATCGCCGCGATGAACGCGCCGATCGCGATGCCGAGGCGGCTGGTCCAGTCCTTGCCCTGGAAGAGGAAGTACATCGGGGTGCCCTGCAGGGGCTTGGCGACCTCCTCCTCGAACCGCTTCTGGTGCTCGTCGGTGCTGGGGATCTGGCCGGCCGCCTGCTCCTGGGCGTCGAGCGCCTGAAGGTTCAGGGTTTTCGCGCCCAGGCCCTTCACCACGCCGGCGTCGGGGTCGGCCGTGCCGAACTCGCCCATCAGCCAGGGCTTGCACACCAGCACCGACCACAGCGCGTCGGCGTTCTGGGCCACCCCGGGCGTGCCCTGGCGGCCGTAGCCCCCGGGCGTGGGCTCGCTCGGCGTCTGCCCCGGCTCGGTCTCCTTCATGGGCAGGCAGGACGCGCCGCCCGCTCCCGGCAGGCCGGAGAACGCCGAGTTGACGATCTCGCCGGTCTTGTCGGTCACGGTCTTGCCGAGGCTGGTGAAATCGCCGGGACGGCTGAAGAACCAGATCGCGACCGTGACGGCGAGGACCATCCAGATGACGCCCTCAGTGGTCGTCGTGGCGCGTTTGCGGATCAGGCCGTACCACGCCAGCCAGATCGCGCCGAGGATGACGATCGGCCGCAGGTAGGGCCAGTACATCGCGTTGGCGAGATTGGTGACGATCTCGTCGGCGACTTCCTTGATGGGCTGCAGCGGTCCCTCGGTCGCCGCCGCCTGGTAGGTGCTGATCGTCAGCCGGTCGACCGCCTTGGCCCACGAGAAGATCGTGTTGGCCCAGGCGTTGCCGAGCACGGCCGTGACGTCGGAGCACCCCAGGTCATAGGTGTGCCAGAACTGGCCGGCCATGCCGTACCGCTCGTAGTTGGTCTGCGGCTCCTTCGGCGCCTGGGTGGGCTGGCCGGCGCCGGCCGTCGTCTCTTCTGTCGACGGCGGCTGCACCAGCCCGTCGACGCCGCCGCCCACGATCTCCGGAGCCAGGGCGGGTGACAGGTCACAGGGCCCGACCGCGCTCGCCGTGCCGCTGGGGAAGACCAGCGGCAGCGTCACGAACGCCGCGAACGCGACGAACAACAGAGCAAGGCTCCGCCGAATCCGTCTGCCGCGTCTGCCTCCCTCTCTGGTGCGACCTCTGGGACCGTTCCTGCGCACGCTCACGATCGCACCTCCTGCGCGACCCCCGACCGACCGGAGCCCCCGTCAAGAAGATCATGCACGTTCTCGCCGGGTTTGTCGTGTGTCGGATTGGTGTCAAGCCAGCGCAGGAGTTCCTCCGAGATCAGGTCCACCCCGATACGGCCCGCACGGCCGTCCAGATCTCGGAAGACGCACTCCCCGTTGCCGAGGGAGCGCAGCACCCCCTTGTGCTCCTCCGACGGGTCCACCCCGAGGAGCTCCATCACGTGCTCGACCTCCACACGCTCCGTGGAACGGAACGCGAAGACCGACGACAGACAGTTGGTCACCTGCTCGTTGAGCAGGTCACCGGCGTTCTGCGAGACGAGGACGAGCGCGGTGTTGCGCGAACGGCCCATCCTGGAGACCTCCGGCACGAGCTTGGCGCCCTCCGGGGTGGACGTGATCGCCCACGCCTCGTCGAGGAAGATCGCCTTCGGTGTGCGCCGGTCGAGCCCGTTCATCAGCCGCCGCGCGAACTGCGACACCAGGTAGAGCAGCGCGACCGACAGCCGCTGCTCGTAGGAGTAGTCGTCCCTGGCCGTCATCACGTCCGGCAGCGTGAGGCCGCCGAGCGTGAACACGGTCGTCCAGCCCTCGGTGTCGATCTGCTCGCCCCCCGACGCGTCGAAGCACAGCCGTGCCAGATGCATCTCCGACATCGACCGCAGCACGGCGCCGAGGTTCTTGGACGCCGGGTCGGTGGACTGCTCCAGGTGGTCGACCACCTTGCCGAGCGACGGATCGGGCTCGTTGGAGACCGCGGCGACCGCCTGGATCATCGCGGACTCGCGCTCCTCCGACATCCTCGGCAGCAGCAGCCGCAGGGTCTCGGTCGCCATCGTCTTCTTGGTCGCGATGTCGTCGCCGAACGAGAACGGGTCGAGCAGGCCCGGCGCCGCCGACCCCAGCGGGATCACCCTGGCCTTGCGGCCCCGGTCGCGCAGCAGCCGTACGAGCGACTCGGCGTCGCCCTTGGGGTCGATGACGGCGATCGTGACGCCGCGCAGCGCCATCTGGTAGATCAGCAGCAACGCGAGCGTCGTCTTGCCGCCACCCGGTTCGCCGGTGATCGCGATGGCGGTCGGGCGGTTGCGCGCCGCCGCGACGAGCGGGTCGAAGTGGACGATGCTGCGCGCCCGGCCCAGCGTCTCCCCGATGTACGGCCCGGTCCATCCGGCGTTCGACTCGTCCACCCGGTCGCCGATCTCGACGGTCGCGGTGGCCATGCCGCCCGCGATCGTGCGCAGCGGCTGCCGCTGGGCGTACGCGTTGACCCGCAGGCGCTCCCCCGGCAGGGCCTCGCAGAACAGCGAGAACTGGTCGCCGGTGGAGTTGACGACGTCGATGCCGAGGTCGCGGTAGTGCTCCACGACGGCCTCGACCCGCTGGACGCACATCTCCTCGGTGGGCGCGCTGACGCTCAGCCGGTGCCAGCCGTACACGAACGGCAGGCGTTCCTTGGTGATGCCGTGCTCCAGCATGCGGGCGGCGTCGATCTGCTCGGCCAGCGCGAGCGGCGCCTCGGCGCCCGCCTCGCGGATGTGGATGTCCATGTCGCGGGCGTGGGCCAGCTTGCGCGCGACGTCCTTGCTCGCCCTGACCGGGGGGATCAGCCGCATCCGGCTGGAGACCTCCACCGGGAACGGCAACTGGTCGGCGAAGTGCAGCCACGGCTCGCCGTCGGGGAACGGCATGAGGTCGGGGAACCGGGCGAACGACAGATGCGCGGTGTAGGAGTCTCCGGCCGGCTGCTCGATCCGCAGCAGCGACCTGCCGTTGTGGATCTGGCCCTCGACCAGCGACTCGATCTCGCCCTTGCCCCACCTACGGCGCGGCGTGGCCGACGGCAGCGGCTCGCCGAGGCCGCCCGCCGCCGCGTGCTGGAACAGCCAGGCGATCTCGGTGGAGGTGGCGTGGCGCGCGTACAACGCGCTGGAGGCCAGGGCCCGGCCGAGCCGTTCCGCCGCCTCGGTCCACCGGTTGATCTCCTTGTCCGGCACGTGGTCGTCCTCGATGCCGAGCGCCCTCTCGCTGCGCTGGTAGAAGCCGAAGAGCTGGCCGAACACGCCGGTGCCGAGCTGCGCGCCACGCGGCCCGAGCCGTACGCCGAGGTAGACCTCCTTGCTCCAGAAGTCCTTGGCCCAGACGTGGCGGTACATCTCCTCCAGATACTCCCGCCAGCCCGGGCCCTCGTCGGAGGTCGAGTTGAGCGCCATGGCCCACTCCGCCGCCGGATAGGCCCGGTGCGCGATCCGCAGGTGCACCTCGGCGTCGGACATTCTGATCGCGGCCAGCGCGATCGTGATGTTCGTGGCCAGCGCCTCGCGCTCCTCGGGGGTGAGGAACTCGTAACTCACCGTCGGCAGCCGGAAGTAGGCCCAGGCCGCCGAGTCGGTGAGGAGAACGCGATCGTCGAAGTACCGTACCGCGAGGCGACTGCGCGCCCTGCTCATCGACCTATCACCAGCTTCCTCGCTCGCCCCTCATCTGGCCACCTCCTGCTTGGCCTGGACAGCCGCCAGGCCGCTCACGATCACACCCGCAAGCGCAACGTACGCCCTGCGGCCGCCCATGCGGAGGTGATTGACGTCGACCGGTCCCGGCCGTCCGGGAGCCAGCTCGTCCTCCCAGGGCACCCGGACGATGGCCCGGCAGCGGCCGCTGGCGACCGCCTCGGCCTGCTCCACGTCGGGGAGGCTGCGGCGGCTCACGCCGTTGATCACCATGACGGCGCGGCGCCGCAGGTCGGAGCAGCCGTGCCCGTCGAGCCACTCGTAGGTCATCGCCACCGCCTCGGAGGCGTCCTCGCTCGCCGGGGCGACCAGCACGAGCTGGTCGGCGTACGGCAGGAGCCGGGCCGCCAGCGCGGCCGCGGGGTCGATCACGGTAAGCCGGTAGTGCCGGTCGAGCGCGGCGAGCGTCCTGCGCCAGTCGGCCAGGAACGCGCGTTCCGCCAGGCGCTGCGTCACCCGGTCGTCGGTGTCCGCGCCGACGACCTCCAGCCCCGATTCGCAGCGCGTCGTGTACGCCCGCATCCCGAGGTAGCCGGTCACCTCTTCCGAGCCCTCGATGAGCGAGCTCAGCGTCTCGGGGGACTCGGCGGCGATCCTCGTCGTGAGCGTGTCCTCTCCGGTGTTCGCGTCGAGCGCGAGCACGCGGTCCTCGCGGTAGCGGGCCAGCGTGTGGCCCAGCATTAACGCCGTGGTCGTCTGCCCGGCGCCGCCGGTGCAGCCGAGCACCATGATCCGCCTGCTCGTGGTGAGCGGGATGCGGGTCCGGGCCTCGTCGACCTCCATGCCGTCCGTACGGCTGCCGCCCACCACGACCTGTGCCAGCCGCCGCCAGCCGCCCGAGGTGTCACGCCCGACGACGGCCTCGACACGGCGCAGCCGCGGCGGCTCCTCGTGCGCCGGCCTGCCGGGCGTGGTCCTGCCCGCGGCGGGCAGGGACGGGCGGGCGGGACCGGCGGGGCCGGCCGCGCGGGGTCCCGCGGGCACGGCCCGGATCGACACCCCCGCCGGGCCCGCCGGCGGCGTCACGCTTCCCTTACCGGTGGGCACGCCCGGCTCGGGGAGGACGGCCGGCATCGCGGGCGCGGCCTCCTCGCTGCCGGCGTCACTTCTGCTGTGGGCACCGGATCCACGGAATCCGCCGCGGGACTCGCCCCCGGCACTCTCGTACGGCCGCGAGCCCGGCGCATGCGTCCCCTCCCGGGCGGTGTGCGCCCCAGAACCGGTGTCGTCGAGGGCCTCTCTCGGCCCGCCCTCCTGAGCGGCGTGCAGCCGGGTCGTGGAGGTGGACATGTGCGGCGTTTCCTCCGTCGTGGCGTCGGTCGCCGGTGCAGGGCCCGTCGTGGCGTCCCCAGGATGCCGATCGACGGCCTCCGCGTGTCCCCCGGCCTCGGTCGTTTCGCCCGCCGCCGAGGGCGCCTGCTCCGGTTCCGGCTCCGGAGAGGAAATCCGGGAAGTCCCGCTCCAGGCGCCACCCGGCACCCGGGGCCGCACGAGCCGAGGCGGACGGCCCTTGCGATGCTGTTCAAGGGCCTCGGCGTCCCGCTGCGCCGTGTCTTCCCCCGCCGTGTCTTCCCCCGCCGTGTCCTCTTGCGCCGTGTCTTCCCGCGCCGGGTCCTCTTGCGCCGGGTCCTCTTGCGCCGGGTCCTCTTGCGCCGTGTCGTGCGAGGCGGCCTGGTCGCCGTCCGCGGGATCGGCCGCATCGTCGGCGGGCTCCACGGACGGCGCGGACGCCGGAGCCTCCTCCGTCACCGCCTGCTCGTCGTGGGCCGGTTCCTCGTTTGCGGACTCGCCCGTGGCCGGCTCGGGCCCGCTCGGCTCACTTCGCGCGGAGGAATCCTGGGCGGGCTCACCCGGTGTCGTGAAGGACGTCACAGCGGACGGCGACACGGCGCGGGGTTCGGCCGAAGCGGCGAGCCTGCGCAGACGGCGCAGCGTCTCGGTGCCGATAGGGGGAACGGCGGGCGCGTCCGACGCCTCGGCGGGAGCCGCGTGAGATTCCGGCTCGGCAGAGCTCGGCTCATGGCCCTCCTGGACGTCGTGTCCCGCATGGCCGTGTCCCGCATGGCCGTGTCCCGCATGCCCATGACTCTCATCCGGGTCGTGTCCGTGATCCGGGCCGGTGACATGACCTCCCGGTCGCTCCTCGCGTACGGCGTCATGGCCGGCTCGCGGCTCCGCCGGGCTCGCGGGGGGCGCGGACGGTTCCGGAAGGTAGAAGACGCGCTCACCGGCGGCGCCGGTCCTGGCGGCCGTACCGCTGCGGGAAGGGGCGGGGGTGCCGGTGACCGGCACGGCGGCGGCCGCGGCGGCCGCCACGGCCGGGCGCACGACGCGCGACGGGTCCACCTCGTGCGCGGCCGCTCGCGCCGCGACTCCCGGGGCCGCCCGTACGCCCGTCCGGGGGGTCTTCGGAACGGGCACCTTGACCGAGACCGCGCGGCGCGCCTTGCGTGCCGCCTTGCCGCGCACCGCCACGGCCGGCGGCGAGGTCCGCCAGACACGCGCTGTCAGGGCGACCTCGTCCGGCTCGTCGAACGGGGCCATGCGGCACCAGATCCGGGGCTCGCTCACGTAGCGGAGCTGCGACTGGAGCAGCTCGGTGAGGCGCTTGCCCTCGATGACGGGACGGGTGGACAGCCAGGTGAGCACGCCGGGAGGGACCAGGTAGATGACGTGCCAGGGAGCCTCGAACGGCAGCCCGACCAGGTAGAGGAAGACCCACCACGGCACGGAGACACCCACGAACACACCGATCCAGACGACCGGAAGCGGCATCGGCAGCCGTAGGTCGTACAGCTTGTACAGCCGCTTCTCAATACGCCAGATATTGGTATATGTGGGCAGATCCACCCCGAACCTCCTCTCCGCCCGATCACTTGATGCCAAGCGCGCCCGCGATCGCCTTCGCCGTCACCTCGATGATGTTGGGAACGTAGAAGATCACGCCGATCGCGATCGCCAGGATGATGAACTGGACGAACCTGGTGATCTCGCGGGTGAAGAGGAAGAAGAGGGCCACGACCGAGACGACCGCGAGGAAGAGCGGAGCGAAGAACCTCCGGAGGAATTCGGCGAGACCTTCGGTGTTGATGCCCGTCGTCGGCGCCGGTGACGGCGCGGCCAGATCAAGGACGTGGTCCGCGATGGTCTTCAGTATCAACTCTCGCCCTCCCGGGGGTATGGATCAGCGATGTCTTTGCCGGGCATGCGCTACCCCACGGATCGGCTCGCACCCTGGATGTCCCTGACGAACCACTTGCCGCCCTGCTTTTCGATCGTCAACTGGTATGCCTGCTCGAGACCGGCGGGCTGCGCCTCCGGGTCCTGCGACGGGCTGGCCACCGCCGCCGACTCTCCGGACGCCACCGCCCACACGACCACCGCCGTGACCTTCCTGCTGTCGGCGCCGCCCGGCGGGACCACGACGTCCTTCAGCTCGGCGAGGGTGAACTCGCCGTCGAACCCGTTGACGGTCGCCCCACTCGCGACGTAACGCTGCAGATCGTTCTGGTTGCCCGCGGCGTACGCCTTGAAGAAGCCTTCGAGCTGGGGACGCAGTTCGGCCTCGGTGGCGGAGTCGCGGTCGGGGTCCGGCAGCTGCGGCAGGCCCGCCGGACCAGGTTCGGGCAGCAGAGCCGGCTGGGCCGAGACCACGAACCTGCCGTTGTCGTAGTAGATCGGCACGGACAGCAGGCCGCGGCTGGCTCCGGACTGGTACGTCACGGTCACCCGGGCGTTGTGGTCGTCGACCACGTCGATCCCGGCGAACTGGAATGCTCCGGCCGACATGCGCCCGTAGCCGTTCCAGCCGAACTGATCGTCGGCGCCCTCCGGCAGGAACGACTTGAGCCGTTCCGCGCGCTGCTGGGGATTGGCCGCGTCGTAGTTGAGGTAGACCGCCGCGAACTGGTTGGCGAACGCCGTCGCCTGCGTCACCGGGAATCCGGACGTGGCCGTGCCGGTGGGAGTCACGGTGGCCGGGTCGTCCCCCGCCAGCCGTTCCAACGGGGCACGTATGCCGTTGACCACGATGACGACGATCAGCGCCCAGAGGATGACCCGCCCGGTCCACACGAGCCAGCGGCCTCCACCGCCGCTCCAGCCTCTGCGGCGGAGGGCCGTGCCGTTCGCGGCGCCGGCCGGCTCGAAGCCTTCCAGTGGGTATGGGTCAGGGTCGCCAGCGATCCGCGGATCCTGCTGGACGTCTGACCTGCGAGCCATCACGCCTCCGCTCGCGCCGATCCCTCCGGCTGGCGCGGTTTCCTCTTGCTCTCGATCCGGTTAACCGCATTGAAGTATTCACCCTAGCGGTCTCGCCAATTCTTCCAGGTAAGCCACGCCCATGGTGCAAGCATCGCCGCGACCGAGCAAACCAGGTCCACATCCCGTTGAGACGCCCCACACCTATCCACTCTGCGGAAAAGCACGTTACGCCTGGCCAGCGGGGGCAGCGATTACCTAACCGCCACCTATTGCTGTCTTCGCAGCTCGCAGGCATAACGAAACCGACCGCGCGCCTCGCCCCGGACGGCGAACGGCCCCGCCCGAAGCGGGGCCGTCGGCGGGCCGGTGCCCGCGCCCTTACTGACACGCCTCCGAGGAGTACGAGGAGGACGACTCGCCCAAGGTCGGCGGGATGGCCGCCGGCGGACCGCTCTCCGGCGCGTTTCCCAAGGCGCTCTCGGGCAGCGAGGAGCTCTGCGACTGGCCCGCCGACGACTGCGACTGGGACAGCGACGGGGACTGGGACTGCGCCTCCGACACCTGCTGCTGGGCGCGCTGGGACATCTGCTCGATGCGTTGCTGCGCGTTCGTCGCCTGCTGCATGATCTGCTGCTTGGCGCTGCTCGCCTCGTCCCTGATGCTCTGCCTGGCCTCCTCCGCCGTCTGCTCCATCGACATGCCCCTGGCCGGGAACGCCTCACTGCGCAGGCTCGAACCGCTGTGGTGCCGGGCGGACCACTGCGCCGGGAACTCCTGGCCTACCGTGACCGAGACGGTCTGCGGCAGCTCCGCGACGGACATCCGCGGCATGGAGACGGTGAGCTGCGGCGCCTGGACCGGCAGGCTCTCCATGATCACCGGTGCGGTGATCAGCGGAGCCGACAGCATCCTGGCCCCGGGTACGGACTCGGTCACCAGCAGCGGCTCGCTGATGGTGGTGGTGTACGACGTCGCCCGCACCGAACCGCCGGGCTCGCCCGCCTGCGACGCCCAGGCCGAGCCCGGGACGCCGGTGGCCGCGGAGGCGGTGCCGCCGAGCAGCGCGACCGCGCCGGCCGCGAACGTCGAGGCGACAATCGCCGCGAGAGCCGGCTGTCTGGATTTCCGATGCATGGTTGCCTCCTCGGGCCCGATCGGGCCTCGGCAGATCGGGCCACCTGGGCTTTTCCCGGTGCCCGAATTCGGCCGTCTCCCCTTCCGCATGCCGGATTACGGCAGACGAGAAGATTTGTCGCGAAAAGGGAGAATTCGATGTGGCGACTTCACGCCGAACGGCCTCATCTCGATGCTTCAACGAGCCTCCCGAATGCGTCTAGGGCACTTGGCTCAAGCGTTTCCGCTGGCCATGGAGGATCTGACCGGAGTGAGGGATGCGGCAGGTGATGCCGGTAGGGCGATTTGCGGCTGCTTGTACGGCCGAGCAGTCTGGGCTTGTCCTTCCGCGATCGTCGCGAGATGCGGGCGCCGCGAGCACGGCGAGCCCGTCAGCCGCCCCCGATGACGAGCCCTCACCGCCATGACCGCCGCTTTGCGTGACCGGGCCGTCTCAGGGTCCTTCGAGGTTGTAGGTGACGTCCGCCACGCGGACCGTGCGGACCAGCGGATCCTCGATGATCTCCCGTAGTTGCCCGATCCTCGCCCACGAGTCCACGTAGGCGTAGGCCAGGCTGTCGTTCGCGGCCTTGCGCAGCCGGGCCAGGCTCAGATCGAAGTCGTGCAGGTTGTCGTCGTCGTAGTCCTCGAGGATGCCGACCCAGCGGCGGAAGTTCCTGAGGTCCAGCTTGTTCCCGTCAACGGGCTCGATCGCATGCTCCTCCCCGGGCTCTCCCGGCATCGGCGCCCTGTCCCACGTCGTCGTGCCTCCCCAGGTGATGGGCATGGATCCGGGACGCCGCTCGAGAACCACCTTCTCGGCATGCGACTTGTGTCTGGCGGTGAAGGCGACCAGCTCGTCGGCGGTGAGCGGCCTCGCGAACTCGACCACCGCCAGCGCGCTGAGCCCCTCCGGGATCCGGGCCAGCATCTTGCGGCTGTCCTCCTTGCGCTGGAGGGTCGTCCCCACGTTCATCAACGCCCTGCTCAGCGAGGTGCCGGCGAAGTTGCCGAGCGGCAGCCTGCCCACGTGGCCGAAGAAGTCCTGGGTGACGACATGCTCGACGCCGCCGTACCCTTCAGTGAAGCCCCCGAAGGCCCGCATGGGCCGGGCGGCCACGGTGAACGACATCGACAGCGGTGTGGTGGCACCCCAGCTTCGGATATCGATGTCGTAGGCGGGGTTGTAGATCTTGAAGGCGGTGCCCAGCACGTCGGTCATGCGCTGTTCCCGGTCGCCGCGCCGCTGGATCAGGCCGGAGCCCACCGTCGCCGCCAGGACGAGGACCAGCAGTGCCGCCAGCACCGTGATCGCGGTGCGGGCGACACCCCGCCGTACGGCCCGGCGGGTCGCCTTGGGATCGAAGTCGGGAGGTTCTCACCGCGCCAGCCGAGCAGCGCCCTGGTCGCCTTGACGAACGTCTCCTGAGCCAGGTCCTCGGCGAGGTGGGGGTCGCGGGTGCGGCGCAACAGGAACCCGCACACGAGCGCCCAGTGCTCGCGGTACAGCTCCTCGATGATGATGCCCCCCGCGTCTTCGTGTCTGTCACAACAGACCAGACGCGGCCGGGGTGGGAATGGTCACGCGCCTCTTCCCCGGATGTTCGAAAATATCTTGCGGTCCGCCGGACAGGGCAGGAAGGTTCCAGAGGTGGCCATACCTCAGCAAGAGCACCTGGTACGGCAGGCGACGACGTCCGACGCCGCTGTCGTCGCCGAGTTGCTGGACGCCTTCAACCGCGAGTTCGACGCGCCGTCACCGGGAACGGACGTGCTCACGGCACGCCTCCGCCGGCTGATCGCCGGGGACCATCTCGTCGCCCTTCTCACCGGCGAACCGGCCGTCGGCGTCGCGGTTCTGTCCTTCCGGCCCAACGTGTGGCAGGAGGGTCCGGCCGCGATCCTGGACGAGCTGTATGTGCGGCCCGACCTGCGCGGGCAGCGGTTCGGGCACGCCCTGCTGGAAGAGGCGTGCCGTCTGGTGCGGGAACGCGGCGCGGAGACGCTCGAAATAAACGTCGACGGCGAGGACACCGACACCCGCCGCTTCTACGAGGCGCACGGCTTCGCCAACAGCGAGCCCGGGGCGACCGAGCCGATGTTCTACTACTACCGCGACCTCGCCTGACAGCCGGCCGCGCTCGTCCGTCCCGCCTGCCGCCACCCCCTCGGGCCGAAGGCATGAGGGGGTGGCGGACAGCACCGGTTCAAACGTTGAAGCGGAGCGAGCGTGCGATGGTCGGGCGCAGCGAGGAAGCCAACTCAGTCTGCCCAGGGGTCGAGCAGTTCGACTCCGGTCTGCACGAAGTCCTTGGTGTTCCGGGTCGCGCACGCGGCCTTGTGAGACCGGCAGATCGCGGCGATCTGGGCATCGGCCGTGCTGATCGGCAGCCCTGCCTGCTCACGCGCGACTAGCACCTTGGCGTAGTGGTCTGCCGCCTCGTCGTCGAAGGCCAGCACAGCCTTGGTCTCCCGGTAGGGCTGCAACGCGCTCTCGATCACCGCGCTCAGCGCCGACCTGCGGCGACCATCCGGGAGACGGCGCACGCCGGCCAGAAGCTCGGCGAGCGTGATGGAGGTGATGGCCACATCACCGGCGAGAGACTCCAACCATGCCACGACGCGGGCATCGGGCTTCGGTCGGAAGATCTCCGAGATGACGTTCGTGTCGAGGACGATCATTCGAAGTCCACGGCTCGTGCGACGTCGCCGCGCTCAGGGACGACGAGATCGTCGATCCCGCCGACCTCCTGCGCCGCCCGCATGAGCGCCAGGCCGATGTGGGGCCGACGCGCGGCCTTCGTGAGGATGTCGCGGACCTCGGCTTCCATGGAGCGGCCGTGCTCCTTCGCCTGAGCGGCGAGCTGCTTCTTCACGGACTCATCGAGCCCGCGGATGACGATGGCTGACATCAGAGCCACCTCCTCAACTGATATCAGCCATGATAGCGCTCGGGTCGTATCAGCGAACAGCGAATCGGCTGACCGCCGCGCGGGCCCCTCTCAGTGGCGAGCGAGCGGATGTTGAAGCGGAACTCTGACCGCCATCCTGTCGACCTGGGTCAGGATGCTTGCTGCGCTGGTCGGGCGGTCTTCTGGTCTCACGTCGGTGGTCGTTGGTTGCCGACGTTTCACGGTGGCTTGTGCCCCTTACGTGCCCCAGTGGGAGGGACACGAGCGTCCCGCGTGGCGCGCGCTACAACGTTCCGCCGGCCGTAGACGGGCCTGCTGCCTTAGATCAAAGTGCTTAGCGTTGTTCTGGGCCGGAAACTACCGGCACCCTGGATCCGCTGAGATGGCTTTCAGCGGAGTGGCAGTGGTGCGACCGGGCGAACCGCCGTGAACTCCGCGTGCTCGTATCGGGTGGCGGAGAGCAACAGCAGCCACTCGTCGCAGCCCTGCCACGGGTATACGTCGGCGGCTCCGCCACGTACGGTCCGAGGCCCGTCGCCGGTCCGTGGCTGTGCGTCTGCCGGCGCGCCCGCGAATCCGGGGATCCACACGTCGGCACAGAGCTCGTTCGCCGACCCCATTGCCGCCAGCCCGAACGAGTTCTCCGCCGCGGCCACCCGCGTCTCGTCGCCGAAGTCGTCGAGCAGTTGGTCCTCGCCGGGTTTCCCGTCACCGCGGAAGGTCAGCGTGGTAGTGCCGGCCCGCGCCGCGTATTCCCACTGCGCCTCGCTGGGCAGCTGGAACGGCAACAGCTTGAGCAGGTCGTCCAGGTCGCCTTCGAGCCGGGCCGTGCCGGTGCCCGCCTCGGCGTACGGGTCCTCGTATTCGGGCAGCCAGTGCCGGACCTGCGCGACCGTCAGCGGGTGCCGCGCGATCAGGAACGGCTCGACCCGCACCTCGCGTACCGGCTGTGCGTCCCCGGCGCCCGCGAGGAACGGCTCGATGGTGTCCTCGACCCCGCCGCTGCGCTCGATGGCGCGTACCGCGTCCAGCTCCGCGTCGGACAAGCCCATCCGGAACGTGCCGCCCGGAACCTCTCGGAACACCACGCCCGACGGGGCATGCCGCCATGCCGGTCGCCCGGCCACGATCTCCTCGGTCCACATGGCGCCGAACGCTAGCAGCCCGATCACCGGCTGTTCTTTTCCGACGCTGCTAGCGCGGAACATGCAGGTAGACGGCTTGCGGGCCTAGTACATCGAGATCTGATCCACCCTTGATCGTGACCTGGCGAAACATCCGAACCGCCGTGATGACCTGGCCCTGGTTGTCTCGGCGGTTCTCGGCATTTCTCAGCTGATCATGGTGTCATGTGCCCTCGTTGTGCCCTCATGGATCGCGAGGACGAGCGCCGGGCCCGCCAATGGCGGTGCGTAAGTTCGTCCTTGTGCTCCCTCTTGACCCCCAGGACGTTGGAGTCCGCGTTTTTATAGCTCGGCGGCCTTCAGATGAAGATGGACGACGCGTTCGCCCGTACGCATGTTGTGTGGTCCCCAGATGGTCCCCTGGGCAGCGCCGTCCCCTGGGCAGTGCCGCGCTTAGGCCGTCCCGACTTCCTGTTTACTGCGTCCGTGTGAAGCAACCGGAACACGCATCTGATCAGGGGACATAGCGCTCCGGGGCGGGGTGGCTCGTCTAGGTTCCGGCCAGCAGTATCGTTCTCGATCCGCGTTATCAGCTTGAGGATAGGTTACGATCATGCCGCGCGGGACACGCGGAACGCGGCCGACGTTGTGCGTCGCCTTGGAGAGAATTGACCATGGTGAATCTGCTCGCCAGTATGGTGGAGATGATCAGCCTCACCCCTGGCGATCCTTTCGTCATCACCGAGGTGACGGACGGGAAAATCACCGGTGACCCCGGTCCCGGGGGTGGGGCTCCCCTAGTCGGTCCCGGCATCCACGCGGGCCGGAGCGGCCTTGTTCTGACCAGCCAACTCCCTTTTCAGACCAGTCGGATGGTTGAAGAGAACGACCACTTCGTCCGGTATGAGCTGTGGGACGGCCCCCCGGAGCCGCTGGAGTCCTGGGCGGAGCTATGGACTGGCGAACTGCGGATCGATTCGGGGACGATCGCCCTCTCGGAGTACGTCTCTGAACATGAGCCGAAAGAATTCGAGCCGTTCGACCTCGGGGAGACTGGCCTTTCCTGGTCGGTTCGCGTGCTGACCAAAGTCATGACCAATACCGAGGAGCCGGACTTCCCGCGCGACGTTTACCAAGTCCAGCTCTACCGCCTCCAACTATGGCGGCCCGGCCTGACGCCCTGACCACTTCCCCAATCAGAGCCTTCGGGGACAATCGCGGACGCGCGTGCTGGCCATCCCGTCTGCCGTCGACCCCACCGCGGAGCGGCAGCGGGCCGGTGCCAGAGGCGCAAGCCCGGCTTGACGTGTCCCTCCGCCTGGGCACCTTCCACGGTGATTGGACGCCAACGGTCACAGCCGGGCTTGCGGCGGAGGAGGCGGGCTGCTGGGCTTGCCTGGGGTCGATGGCGGGCGAGATGGACACCTACCCCAGCCACCCCACCACCCGCACGTCTGTTCGAAGCCATTCCGGAGCCGGAGCGCCTCCCGCCGGAGGCGCCACCATGCTCGGCGCGGCACGTGGCGGCTGTTCCAGCTCAGCCCACCGCCCTGTGACCGACCTGTACTGTCGCGCGGCGGCCCGCTCCACTCGTCCGCGCCAGCCGTCCGGCGGTGCTTTTAGCCGTCCGCCGGGAGCGCCAGCGGGAGGCGGCGGCGTTGCCGTGACGGCGGCGCGGGTCGTGTGCCCCAGATGTGCCCCAGAACGAGGCCCCGGAGGCATGAGCAGGGCGGACAGGGCCGGTTCAGACGTTGAAGCGGAACTCCACGACGTCGCCGTCGCGCATCACGTAGTCCTTGCCCTCGATGCGGGCCTTGCCCGCCGCCCTGGCCGCGGTCATCGAACCCGCCTCCACCAGGTCGTCGAACGAGATGACCTCGGCCTTGATGAAGCCACGCTGGAAGTCGGTGTGGATGACCCCGGCGGCCTCGGGAGCGGTCGCGCCCTTGCGGATCGTCCAGGCCCGGGCCTCCTTCGGCCCGGCCGTGAGGTAGGTCTGCAGGCCCAGCGTCTCGAACCCGACCCGGGCGAGCTGGGACAGGCCCGACTCCTCCTGGCCGACCGACTGCAGCAGCTCAAGCGCCTCGTCGTCGGGCAGCTCCACCAGCTCCGACTCGATCTTCGCGTCGAGGAACACGGCCTCCGCCGGCGCCACGAGCGCCGAGAGCTTGGCCCGCAGGTCGGCGTCGGTCAGCTCGTCGGCGTCGAGGTTGAAGACGTACAGGAACGGCTTGGCCGTGAGGAGGTGGAGCTCGCGCAGGTCGGCGAGGTCTATCCCGGCCGCCTTGCCCCCGGCGTACAGGGTCGTGCCGGTGTCGAGCAGCTTCGCCGCGGCCTCGGCGGCCTCCAGGAGGACCTTGCGGTCCTTGTTGGTGCGCGCCTCCTTCTGCAGACGGGGCACCGCCTTCTCGATCGTCTGCAGGTCGGCGAGGATCAGCTCGGTGTTGATCGTCTCGATGTCGCGCTCCGGCGCCACCTCGCCGTCCACGTGGGTGACGTCGGGGTCGGAGAAGACCCGGATGACCTGGCAGATCGCGTCGGTCTCGCGGATGTTGGCGAGGAACTGGTTGCCCCGTCCCTGGCCCTCCGATGCACCCTTGACCAGGCCCGCGATGTCGACGAACTCGACCTTGGCCGGGAGGATGCGCGCGGAGCCGAAGATCTCCGCCAGCGTGTCCAGACGGGAGTCCGGCACGCCGACGATGCCCACGTTGGGCTCGATCGTGGCGAACGGGTAGTTGGCCGCCAGGGCGTTCCCGCTCTTGGTCAGGGCGTTGAAAAGCGTGGACTTGCCGACGTTGGGCAGGCCGACGATGCCGATGCTCAGGCTCACGTACCCCGAGTTTAGGGGTCTCGGTGGGTGCGCCGGACATCGACGGCGTCGTCGTCCGGCTCGGCCCGCTCCCAGGCGCGCCTCCCTGTTTGGCACGCCAATGCCTGAAATCATCCAGACCGTGGATGTCGTGGCTCTCGCACTGGGACTGGTGATCGGCGTGGTGGTCGGCGCGGCGCTCGCCGGGATGCGGACCGCGGGCCGTGCCGCCCGGGACGCCGCCAGGGTGGCCGAGGCCGAGGCGAGGACGCGGGCGGCCGAGGACAAGGTGGCCTACATGGAAAACCAGCTCACCGAGCGGTTCCAGGCCATCTCCGCGCACGCCCTCGACGTGGCCAACCTGCGCTTCCTCGAACTCGCCGAGAACCGGCTGAACACCACCAGGGCCGAGGCGGCCGGGGACCTCGACCAGCGCAGGCAGGCGGTCGAGAACCTGGTCGCGCCGCTGCGTGAGACGCTCGCCAAGGTGGAGAGCCAGCTCAGGGAGAGCGAGTCGGGCGCGCGCGCCGCCCGCGCCGAGCTGAGCAAGCAGATGGACTTCGTCCGGGAGAGCTCCGATCGGCTCAAGGCCCAGACGGACGCGCTGGTGCGGGCGCTCCAGCGGCCGGAGGCCCGGGGACGCTGGGGAGAGCTGCAGCTGCGCCGGGTGGCGGAGATCGCCGGGATGGCCCGCTTCTGCGACTTCGACGAGCAGGTGAGCGCCGCCACCCGCGACGGCGTGGTCCGGCCCGACATGGTCGTACGGCTCAGCGGCGGCAAGAACGTGATCGTCGACGCGAAGGTCTCGCTCGCGGCCTATCTGGAGGCGGCCGAGGCCGCCGATCCCGCCTTCGCCTCGGCCCGGCTGGACGCCCACGCGCGGCACGTGCGCGAGCACGTGGACCGGTTAGCCGCCAAGTCCTACTGGCAGGCGTTCAGCCCGTCGCCCGAGTTCGTGGTCCTGTTCATCCCCGGCGAGGCGTTCCTCGCGCCCGCGCTGGAGCGCGATCCCGGGCTGCTGGAGTACGCGATGCGCAGGCGCGTCCACATCGCCACTCCCACGACGCTCGTCACGATGCTCCGCACCGCGCAGTACGCCTGGCAGCAGGCCGCGGTCAGCGAGAACGCCAAGGCGGTCTTCGATCTGGGCAAGGAGCTGTACGAGCGGCTCGGCTCCCTCGGACGCCACGTCGACAACCTGGGCAAGGCGCTCACCAGAGCGGTCACCGCCTACAACCAGACGGTCGGCTCGCTGGAGAGCCGGGTCCTGGTCAGCGCGCGGAGGATGAACGACCTCGGGCTGGTGGACTACTCGCTCGACGCTCCGGCGGCGGTGGAGGAGGTCCCCCGGCCGGTCGCCATCCCCGAACTCGAAGGTGAAGAGCGGGTAAGCCCCCCTCCCCCGCAACATCAGAACGGTAAATTGACGCGAGACTTGTCGTAAGGGGGCCCGATGACAGGCACCGGTCGAGCGGGGCTGCGGCTGACCGCTCGGGGGGCGATCGTCATGCTCTTCGTGATCAGCCTGGTGGGCATGCCGTTCCTGCCCGGGCCCGCGTTCGTGGCCGGTTGCCTCGCGGCGGTCCTGCTGGTGCGCCCCCGCGACCTGCTGCCACTGGTGGTGACGCCCCCGCTGGTCTTCTTCGGCGCGGCCCTGCTGGTGGAACTCGTGCGAGCGGTCGGGTCCGCTTCGCTGCTCCAGACGTTCGGGCTCGGCATGTTCACCGCGCTGTCGTCCGGCGCGCCGTGGCTGTTCCTCGGGTCCGCGCTGACGCTGGGGATCGCGTGGGTGCGTGGACTGCCCGGCAACCTGAGGGAGTTGCGCGGCGCGCCGGCAACAACGCCCACGCCCGCCGCACGCGCCCGCCGTCGCCGCGCCGGTGCGTTCGATCCCGAGCCGGAGGGCTACTTCGAGCCCCGCGTGTACGGCAGGGCGGCCGACGAGTAGCCCCGGTATCGGTCAGACCGCGCGGAGGTCCTTGCGGAGTTCGTGGGGGAGGGCGAAACGCATGCTCTCCTGCACCGACTCGACCTCCTCGACATCGGTGAAGCCGTGGCCGGCCAGCTTGGCGAGCACTCCCTGCACCAGTTCCTCGGGGACGGACGCGCCGCTCGTCAGGCCGACCGTGCGCACGCCCTCCAGCCACTCGTCCCGTACGAACGAGGCGTCGTCGACGAGGTAGGAGGCGGCGGCGCCGTAGTCCTTGGCGACCTCGACCAGCCGCTTGGAGTTGGAGGAGTTGGCCGAGCCGACGACGATGACCAGGTCCGACTCGGCGGCGATCTGCTTGACGGCGGTCTGCCTGTTGGAGGTGGCGTAGCAGATGTCGTCACTCGGCGGGTCGATGAGGTTCGGGAAGCGCGCCCGCAGCCGTGCGACCGTCTCGGTGGTCTCGTCCACCGACAGGGTCGTCTGGGAGAGCCAGACGACCTTCTCCGGGTCGCGTACGGACACCGCGTCGACGCCGTCGAGCCCGTCCACCAGCCGGATGTGCTCGGGCGCCTCACCAGAGGTGCCCTCGACCTCCTCGTGTCCCTCATGTCCGATGAGGAGGATGTCGTAGTCCTTGGCCGCGAACCTCTTGGCCTCGTTGTGCACCTTGGTCACCAGCGGGCACGTCGCGTCGATGGTCCGCAGACGGCGGCTCTCGGCCTCCTCGTGCACGGCGGGCGCGACGCCGTGAGCGGAGAAGACGACGATGGCGCCCTCGGGGACCTCCTCGGTCTCCTCCACGAAGACGGCGCCGCGCTCCTCCAGCGTCTTCACGACGTGGGTGTTGTGCACGATCTGCTTGCGTACGTAGATGGGCGCGCCGTACTGCTCCAGCGCCCGCTCGACCGCCTGCACCGCGCGGTCGACTCCCGCGCAGTAGCCGCGGGGCTTGGCGATCAGGACACGGCGGGTCGCTGAGGTCTGCACGTCCATGTTCCTATGCTATGTGGAACGCGAGCCGCTTCTTGACCCTGGTCTTGCAAGACTGGGTGTACCAGATACACATCTCCCCGGGAGCCGAAATGTCCGTCCTTAGAGCAATAACTACAGTCCTTCAGACCGCTCTGAACGGGGTCGGACAGGCGCTGCTGGTCGGCGACAAGATCAAGACCACCGTCAAGGAACGCTTCGCCGGTGGCGAGGCGCAGGACGGCGGACGTCCGGAGGCCACCGAGGCGCCGCGGGACGCGCAGACCGCCGAGGAGCGCACCGAGCCCCGCAAGCCCGTCATCTACGCTCCCCGTCCGAGCAAGGCCGAGCAGGCCGAGCAGGCCGGCGCGGTGACGCCCGAGACGCCCCCGGAGGCGGCGCCCGCGGAGGCGGCGCCCGCGGAGGCCGAGCCCCGGGCCGTAGCCGAGCCGGCGGCCGAGGCCGCCCCGAAGCCCGAGGCCGCTCCCGTCGCAGAACCCGTCGAGGCAGAACCAGTCAAGGCCGAGCCTCAGGCCGTAGCCGAGCCGGCGGCCGAGGTCGCCCCGAAGCCCGCCGAGGCCGCTCCCGTCAAGGCCGAGCCCCAGTCCGTCGCCGAGGTGCCGGCCGAGGCCGCTGCGCCCGCCGAAGTGCCCGAGAAGCCGCAGAAGCCGCGCACCCGCAAGGCCGCCGCCAAGCCCGTGGAGACGGCCGAGACAGCGGAGAGCGCCGGGACCGCCGAGGCCGCAGCGCCCGTCGAGGCCCCCAAGAAGCCACGCACCCGCCGCAAGGCCACCGCCGAGACGGCCGAGAGCCCCGAGGGCGCCGAGGCCCCCGGGACCGCCGAGACCACGGAAACCGCCGCGCCGAAGGCCCCCAGGACCCGCAGGAAGACCACCACCTCCGCACAGGCGCAGCAGAGCAGCCCTGCCGAGGCGACGGCGGAACAGCCGTCGGAGCAGCCCGCGGTGAAGGAGACGGCGACGGCTGAGTCCGCCGAGCCGATGCCGAACTACGCGAACCTCTCCGTGGCGTCGCTGCGGGCCCGGATGCGCGGCAAGTCGGCCGAGCAGGTGCACGCGCTGCTGGACTACGAGCAGGCGCACCTGAACCGCCCCGAGGTGGTCCGGATGTTCCAGAACCGGCTGTCCAAGCTGCAGTCCGAGGCCTGATCCCGCGCCGCGCCCGCCCTCGGGACGTCCCGGGCGGGCCGGGGCGCGCCGTCATCCGCCTGCTCGCCTGTGGATTGTCGGGGAGTACGGCTAGCCTGCAGGGACGAGCGGGTCAGGCGAGGAGGGCACTTGAGCGCGAAGACGTCCCCGGAGGCGCCCCTGCCGATCAGGTCGGTGCTGCAGATGGTCGCCCAGTGGATCGGCAAGCTGGGCTCCGTCTGGGTCGAAGGGCAGATCACCGAACTGACGGCCCGGGGCGGCACCGTCTTCCTGACGCTGCGCGATCCCGTGGCCAACGTCTCGGCGCGCATCACCTGCGCGCGCGGGGTGTACGAGGCGAGTGTGCCGCGTCCTGTGGACGGCGCGCGTGTCGTGATGCACGTCAAGCCAGACTTCTGGGTCAACAGGGGCTCCTTCGCGTTCACGGCCCTGGAGATCCGCCCCGTCGGCATCGGCGAACTGCTGGCCCGGCTCGAGCGGCTCCGTCAGGTGCTGGCGGGCGAGGGCCTGTTCAACGTCGACAGGAAGAGACGGCTGCCGTTCCTTCCTGGCACGGTGGGACTCATCTGCGGGCGGGACTCCGCCGCCGAGCGTGACGTGCTGGAGAACTCCCGCCGCCGCTGGCCCGCCGTCCGCTTCACAGTGGAGCAGGTCGCCGTCCAGGGGCCGTACGCCGTGGGCGAGGTGACCGAGGCGCTGCGGAAGCTCGACGCCGACCCCGAGGTCGACGTGATCGTCATCGCCAGGGGTGGCGGCTCGCTCGAGGATCTGCTGCCGTTCTCCGACGAGTCGCTGGTGCGGGCCGTGGCGGCCTGCCGTACGCCGGTGGTGAGCGCGATCGGCCACGAGCAGGACAGCCCGCTGCTGGATCTGGTGGCCGACGTGCGTGCCTCGACCCCGACTGACGCGGCCAAGAAGGTCGTGCCCGACGTGGGCGAGCAGCTCACACTGATCCATCAGCTCAGGGACCGGGGCCGCCGGGTGCTGCGCGGCTGGGTCGAGCGCGAGATGTCTTGGCTCGAGTCGGTTCGCTCCCGGCCGTCGCTCGCCGATCCGGTGCGCGAGCTCGACCGGCGGGCCGAGCAGGTCGACGCGCTGCGCGAGCGGTCGAGGCGCTGCCTGTCGGCGTCGCTGGACCGCTCGGCGGATTCGCTGGAACACCTCAGGGCGAGGCTCGTCGCCCTCTCCCCCGCCGCCACCCTGGAGCGCGGTTACGCCATCGCGCAGCGTCCTTCGGGCGAGGTCGTCCGCCTGGCCGAGGACGTCAAGCCCGGTGACGAGCTCACGATCCGCTTCTCCGACGACCGCGTGACGGTCACCGCCACCCTCGACGAGGACGACCCACGCCCGTGATCTTGCACTCCGCGGAGCCGCAAGATCACGGACGGTAGATGACCAGGTCCTCCTGTACGCGTGCGATCAACTACAAGATCACGCGCGGGGGGTGGGTCAGATCGCGAGGCTGACGTCGTAGGCGCCGAGCCAGGCGTTCATCTGCAGGATGCCCTCCAGCGACGTCCGGGCGCCCTGGAGGCTCACCGCACCCAGGGGCTGGTCGAGCATCGTGCGCACCTTGCCCGCGTCGACCAGGCAGCCGATGGCCGGGTCCCCGTCGAGCACCCGGGTCACCTCGGCGCGCAGCGCGCGCTCGTACGCCGGGTCCTGCGTCGAGGGGTACGGCACCTTGCGGCGCTCGACCACCGACCGGGGCAGCACGTCCGCCGTGGCGGCGCGCAGCAGGCTCTTCTCGTGCCCGTCGAAGGTCTTCATGGCCCAGGGGGCGTTGAAGACGTACTCGACCAGGCGATGGTCGCAGAACGGCACCCGGACCTCGAGGCCCACGGCCATGCTCATGCGGTCCTTCCGGTCGAGCAGGATCTGCACGAACCGGGTCAGGTGCAGGTAGCTGATCTCCCGCATCCGCTTCTGCAGCCCGGTCTCCCCCTGCACGCGGGGCACCTCGGCCAGCGCCCGCTGGTAGCTGTCGGCGCGGTACGCGGGGAGGTCGAGCTTGCGCAGCAGTTCCTCGTTCAGGAACTCGCCCCGGCTGGACAGTCCCGTCTGGCCCTGTATGGCGAGCCACGGGAAGGTGCCCGAGTTGACGGCCTCGGGGTCGTGGAACCACCGGTAGCCGCCGAACACCTCGTCGGCGGACTCCCCCGACAGCGCCACCGTCGAGTGCCCTCTGATCGCCTTGAAAAGCAGGTAGAGCGAGGTGTCCATGTCGCCGATGCCGAGGGGGAGGTCCCTCGCCCGCAGCACGGCCGCACGGACGGCGGGATCCATGAGGTCGCCCGAGTCCAGCACGATGTCCGTGTGGTCGGAGCCGACGTGCCGCACGACGTCGTGGACGTACGGCGTGTCCGGCGTGTCGCGCATGTCGTCGGCCTGGAAGTTCTCGCTGTAGCCGGTGAAGTCGACGGAGAACGACCGCACCGCGCCCTGGCCGGCGAGCGCACGGGCGGCCAGCGCGGTGACCGCGCTGGAGTCGAGACCGCCGGACAGCAGCGTGCACAGCGGCACGTCGGAGATGAGCTGCCGCTCGATGATGTCGTCGAGCAGCTCCCGCACGGTCCGGATGGTGGTCTGCAGGTCGTCGGTGTGCTCGCGGGCCTCCAGCCGCCAGTAGCGGCGCTTGCTCAGGCCCTCGCGCCGCACCTTCACGACCTGGCCGGGCCGCACCTCGTACATCCCGCGGAAGACGGCGCACTCCGGCGTCTTGACGAACGCCAGGATCTCGCGGAGGCCGTCGGCGTCGATCACCCGCTCGGCGAGCGGGTTGGCCAGGATGGCCTTGGGCTCCGAGCCGAACAGGACCCCGTTGGACGTCGGGTAGTAGTACAGGGGCTTGATCCCCATACGGTCGCGCACGAGCAGCAGTTCCTCGCGGCGGGCGTCCCAGATGGCGAAGGCGTACATGCCGTTGAGGCGGGAGACGAAGCCCTCACCCCATTCGAGGTACGCCTCCAGGACGACCTCGGTGTCGCTCTGCGTCCGGAACCGGTGCCCGCGCTGTTCGAGCTCGGCACGCAGCTCCCTGAAGTTGTAGACCTCGCCGCTGTAGGTGAGCGCGGCCACGACCTCGCCCTCGGCCTCGGCGGTCATGGGCTGGCGCCCGCCCTCGATGTCGATGATGGCCAGCCGCCGGTGGCCGAACGCGACGTGCGCAGCGAGCCACGCCCCCTCGGCGTCGGGCCCCCGGCACGCCATCGTGTCCGTCATGGCCTGCAGGGCCTCCCGTTCGCGACGAAGGTCGCGTCCGTAGTCCACCCAGCCGCTGATTCCACACATGAAGATGACCCCCCGATCATCGCCCCCGAAGATGGTTAGTACACCTAAATAACGGACTAATCACCCCATTTATGCCCATAGCGGACAGGTTGAAGAGGTCCCCGGAGTGTCGGTCCCCGCCTCTAAGGTGGGGACGTGGCTGAGGACAAGCAGACCCCGTCGGACAAGCAGACGCCGTCGAACGAGCAGACGCCGTCGTATGAGAAGGCCCGCGAGGAGCTGACCGAGGTGGTGCGCCGGCTGGAGACCGGCGGGCTCACACTGGAGCAGTCGATTGAGCTGTGGGAGCGGGGAGAGAGGCTGGCCGCGATCTGCGAAGAGTGGCTTCAGGGCGCCCGCGCGAAGCTGGCCGCCGCGATGGCCCAGCGCCAGGAGCCCCAGCCCAACGGCCCCGAAGAGGCCCCCTTCTGACCAGACCCTTCTCAGGCGTCCCACGGGTGGCCAGGCGGGACGGCACGGCGCGCAGCAACACATCGCGGTCGACCAGCTGATTGGCGAGCAGGTCCGTGGCCAGGCCGGGCGTGCGGGGCAGCATGCCTTGCAGATCCTCCGGCCGGGCCGTCAGATGCCGGGCCGCCGTGCGTCCACCTCGATTTCGATCTTCATGCGGGGGTCGGCCAGGCCGCACTGCATCATCGTGGCCGCCGGCCGTACGTCGCCGAAGCGGCGGCGCAGGACCGGCCAGCACGGCTCGAAGTCGGCCCGCTCGGGCAGCAGGTAGCGCACCCGCACCACGTCGGCGAACGTGCACCCCGCCTCGGCCAGTGCCGCTTCGATGTTCCGCAGGCACTGCTCGGCCTGCTCCACCGCGTCCTCGGAGATGGTCATGGTGGTGTAGTCGAAACCGGTCGTCCCGGACACGTGCACCCGGTCGCCGTCCACCACGGCACGGGCATAGCCGATCTGCTCCTCGAACGTCGAACCGCCGAGGATCGCGCGTCGCTCTGTCATGCGCCGAACGCTAGGCCGACGCATGCCGATACGTCTAATACGTCTTCGGAGAGTTCCTGATATCTGTAGGCGTATGGAGCGTCCCGAACTCCCCCTGGCGCAGTTGCACGCCTTCGCCGTGCTCGCCGAGGAACTGCACTTCGGCCATGCGGCGGCCCGTCTGGGAATCGCCCAGCCACCGCTCAGCCAGCAGATCCGCCGCCTGGAGGACAAGGTGGGCCACCCGCTGTTCACGCGGGAACCGGGTCGTGTCGCCCTCACCGCGGCGGGTCGCGAACTGCTGCCGGCCGCCCGGCGCGCCCTCGCCGATCTCGCCGACGGGCTGGCCGCCGCCCGGGCCGCCGGCAGCGGCCGGACCGGCCGCCTGCGGATCGGCTTCGCCGCCTCCGCCGCCCTGACCGTCCTGCCCGGTTTGCTGCGCGCGTTCCGGGAGCGCTACCCCGACGTCCGGCTGGACATCCGCGAGATGACCACCGCTCCGCAGATCGCCGCTCTGCGCGACAAGGTCATCGACGTCGGCCTGCTGCGCGAACCCCCTTCTGCCCACGCCGCCGGCGACTCCGCTGACGACACCGCCGACGCAGCGGGCCTGAACTTCAGGACGGTGCTCACCGAGCCCTTCGTGGCCGTGCTGCCGTCCTCCCACCCGCTGGCCGCCCCGCGGACCGTACGGCTCGCGCGACTGGCGGACTCGCCCTTCGTGCTCCTGCCCCGCGCGGCCGGACCGGGACTCCACGACCAGATCGTCGGCCTGTGCGAGGCGGCGGGCTTCACCCCCCGGGTCGTGCAGCGCGCGGTGGAGTGGCAGACCGTGTGCGCCCTCGTGGAGACCGGCCTGGGCGTCTCCCTTGCCCCGGCGAGCATCCGGCGCATCCGGCTGAAGGGCGTCGCCTTCCGCCCGGTCGAGCCCAACGCGCGCACCCGGGTCGCCGTCGGCTGGCGCGAGGACGACCGGAGCCCCCTGGTCGCGCATCTGCTGGCGGCCTTCGGGCGGGATCCGGAATCAGCCGGCTGACGGAACGGGAGAGGGTGTGGCCTGGGGGGCGAGGGTCCGGGCGAGGGCGGTCAGTTCGTCCCAGTCGGCCGATCCGGTGACGACCACCGCGTGATCGGGGAAGACGCGGACCAGCGTGCGCTGGTTCTTGTCCTGGCGGAACCGCTCCTCCCAGGTCACACCGTCGATCTGACGGCTTCCGCCGGGCTTGTCGGTGTTGGCCATGCGGTTGACGAATTCAGCGGCCGGTTTCTCGTCGCTCTGGGCGAGCATGGCGTGCTGCCGCTTGGCGGTCGCGAACCCCAGCCGCCATGTCACAACGCCGTTCTTCTGGCTCAGCGACGAGCTGTTGGGCACCCAGTTGGGCAGCACCTGGTTCGGAGCGACGACCTCGTACGGCGCCGTGCGCGCCGCGTTGACCTGGTCGATGGAGAAGTCCACCCGCGGGATGTGCTCGGTGCGGCTCTGCGGCGTGATGAGCAGGAACACTCCGACGGCGGCGAGGCAGACGAAGAGCGCGAAGGCGTAGCCGTACAGACCCTGGGTGAATCGTCCCACGTAATGCGAGATTAGTCGGTGGGGCGGGCGGTGGCCGTACCGGCCGTCAGGGATGCCGAATATCGCCGATGATGCGAAGAGCGTCCTCGGCCATGCGGTGCGCCGTCTCCGGGTCGTCGGACAGCGTCACCTCCTGTACGACGGCCGCCAGGGCGCCGGTGACGACGACGACCAGGGCGTCCTCGTGCTCGAACAACGCCGCGGTGCGCCTGGCCCACTGCCGGAGGCGGTCACGCATGATGACCTCGAAACCGGGCGGGGCGTCGCCGCGCAGGAAGAGCGCCGCGAGCTCGCGCTCGGCGAGGCAGCCTTCCAGGTAGGCCCGCGCGGCGGCGAGGAACTGGGGCATCGGGTCGGTCTCCCCGGCCGCCCGCGCCTCCTGCACCGCCTGCCGGGTGCGCTGGGTCTGCCGCTTCTGGAACTCCTCGAACAGCGTCAGGTAGAGGTCGGCCTTGCCGGAGAAGTGGTGGTACAGGCTGCCGACGCTGGCGCCGGCCCTGGCCACGACGTCGGTGACGCCCGCTTCGGCGAAGCCGCTCGTGATGAACGTCTCCTTCGCGGCCTCCAGGAGGGCTCCCCGTGTCGCGGCGCCGCGCTCCGACGTGCGCATCGTCACTGGTCGTTCGGTGTCGCTGCTCATGCGGCGACGATATCCCCGACCCGTCCGCTCCGGGGGGGCACGCCCGCAAACGGCCTCCTACCTGGCCCGACAGGTTCAGACCAATCGGACAGGAACGGCTTGGCGAACTACGATCGCTGGAACGGCACCTGCCCGGAAGGGGATCGATGGCTGATCACGTACCGGCCGCTCTGGCGACGGGAGAACGCGCACCCGACCGCAACCTGGCTCTGGAACTGGTCAGGGTGACCGAGGCGGCGGCGATGGCGGCCGCGCGCTGGGTGGGGCGCGGCGACAAGAACGGGGCGGACGGCGCCGCTGTGAACGCCATGCGCCAACTCATCAACACGGTCTCGATGAAGGGCGTCGTGGTGATCGGCGAGGGCGAGAAGGACAACGCCCCGATGCTCTACAACGGCGAGGAGGTCGGCGACGGGACCGGCCCCGGGTGCGACGTCGCCGTGGACCCGATCGACGGCACCCGGTTGTGCGCGCTCGGCATGAACAACGCGATCTCCGTGATCGCGGTCGGCGAGCGCGGCTCGATGTACGACCCCTCCGCGGTGTTCTACATGGAGAAGCTGGTCACCGGTCAGCAGGCGGCCGAGCACGTGGACATCGACGCACCGGTGGCCGACAACATCCGCGCCGTGGCGCGGGCCAAGGGCGCCAAACCGTCCGACGTCACCGTGGTGATCCTCGACCGGCCCCGGCACGAGCGGATCGTCAAGGAGATCCGGGAGACCGGCGCCCGGATCCGTTTCATCACCGACGGCGACGTGGCCGGCGCGATCATGGCGGCGCGCAACGGCACCGGTGTCGACCTGATGCTCGGCATCGGCGGCACCCCCGAGGGCATCGTCGCCGCCTGCGCGCTCAAGTGCATGGGCGGCGTCATCCAGGGCAAGCTGTGGCCGCGCGACGAGGAGGAGCGCCGCAAGGCCCTCGACGCCGGGCTCGGCCTCGGCCAGGTGCTCACCACCGACGACCTCGTACGCTCCGACGACGTGTTCTTCGCCGCGACCGGCATCACCGACGGCGAGCTGATGCACGGCGTGCGGTTCCAGGGCGGCGCGGCGGTCACGCACTCCCTCGTCATGCGCGGGCGGTCCGGCACGATCCGGAAGATCGAGAGCGAGCACCAGCTCTGGAAGCTCGGCGCCTACAGCGCGATCAACTTCGACACGGCCGTCTAACGGCCGAACAGGCGGCGGCGGGGGCGCTTCGGCGAGCGGGCGACGACCTTTCCGCCGAAGACGAACCCGGCGAGCTCGATCACGGGTGCGTCCGGCGCGAAATCGGTCACGCCCGGCGGGAGCCGTACCTCGTTCCTGAGCGACCGGACGCGGGCGTCCGGGGCGGTCACGATCCGCACGCCCTCGGGAACCGTCAGGTTGACCGTGCCGGCCATGACGGCGAGCTGCACCACCACGTGCCGTGACTGGAGCAGCGCCTCGCACAGGTCCATCGAGACGGTGCCGCCCAGGGAGGTCACCGGCACCTGGGAGGGCACGACCCACCGGCCGCCCCGGGTCTCCGTACGGAAGAAGGCGGTGACGGGGCGGCTGTCCATGCGGAACGGCTGGCTCTCCGGCGGTAGCAGGTCCACGGTCAGCTCGGCCAGCTCGCCGAGGGTCCGCGCGGCCCAGACGCGCTCCACCCGCTCCTCGTGCTCCAGCGGCGTGAGCCGCCCGTCGGTGACGGCGTCCACGAGCACCTCGATGATCCGCTCCCGGTCCGCGTCGGAGGCCCGCAGCAGGGAGGGGTCGGGCGTGTCCGGGGTGCGTGGCGAGAGGAAGGCGGAGATCCACTTCACGGCTGAGGACTCGCTGCTGCTCACACCATCGAGAGTAAGCGGTCCTCGCGCGGCGGTCACCACTCGACGCGGCACCCGGTGCCGGGCCCCCGCGTTGACCGGGCACTTCGTGGCCGCTTAGCGTGAGGAGGTGGTCGCGGGGGCGGTGACACGGCAGGTCGGCAACCTTCCGGCCGACCTGACCAGCTTCGTCGGCCGTAGGCGCGAGCTGGCCGAGATCAGGCGGCTGCTCGCCGCGTCGCGCCTGGTGACCCTGACGGGGGTGGGCGGCGTCGGCAAGACCCGGCTGGCCCTGCGGGCGGCCGCCGAGCAGCGCCGCGCGTTCGACAGCGTCTGGCTGGTGGACCTGAGCACGGTCACCGATCCCGGGCTCGTCACGGAGACGGTGGCGGCCACCATGGGCGTGCGGGACGAGGCGTCGGCCTGCCCCGCGGACGCGCTGGAGCAGGTGCTGTCCTCGCAGCGGACCCTGCTCATACTGGACAACTGCGAGCATCTGCGTGACGCGTGCGCCGTGCTCGCCGACCGGCTCCTGCGCGCGGCCCCCGAGCTGCGCATCCTCACGACGAGCCGGCAGTCGCTCGGCATCACCGGCGAACACCAGATGAAGATCCCGCCGTTGCCCGTCCCCGAGCCGGACCGGCCGCTGAACCGCAGGTCGCTGGAGTTGTACGACGGGGTCAGCCTGCTGACGGAACGGGCGGCGGCGGTGCTGCCCGGCTTCGCCGTGACCGAGGACAACCAGGCGGCCGTCGCCGAGCTGTGCCGCCAGCTCGACGGCATCCCCCTGGCCATCGAGCTCGCCGCGGTGCGGCTGCGGACCCTGTCGGTGAACGCGCTCGTCGAGCGCCTTCGCGATCGCTACCGCCTGCTCACCGGAGGCAGCAGTACGGCCGTGCCACGACAGCAGACACTGCACGCGCTGGTCGACTGGAGCTTCCAGCTGCTGCCCGGCGCCGAGCGGACGTTGTGGACCCGGCTGTCCATCTTCCCCTCGCATTTCGACCTGGACGCCGTCGAGGCGGTCTGCACCGGTGACGGGATCGAACGGGACGACGTGCTCGATCTGCTCGACGCGTTGCTGGACAAGTCGCTGCTGCTGCGCGAGGAGCACGCCGGCGCGGTCCGCTACCGCATGCTCGACACGCTGCGCGAGTTCGGCCGCAAGCGGCTCGGGGGGCCGGCGGAGCGCCGGTCGCTCCAGCGGAGGCACCGGGATCACTACCTCCTGCTGACGCGGCAGGCCGCCGACGAGTGGTTCGGCCCCGACCAGTTCTCCTGGTCCAGGCGGCTCAACCTGGAGCAGGCGAACCTCCGCGCCGCGATGGACTTCTGCCTGCAGGAGCCCTGCGAGGCGGAGACCGGGCTGCGCCTGGCGACCCTGCTCATCGAGCCCTACTGGACAACCAACGCCTTCTACAACGAGGGTCGCCACTGGCTCGACCGCATGCTGGCGGCGACGCCGGAACGCACCGGGCTGCGCGCCTGCGCTCTGCTCTTCGACGCCTTCCTGGCGCTCACGCAGGGGGACACCGCGGCGGGCCTCCCGCTTCTCGACGAGGGCCGGGCGCTGGCCGAGGAACTGGGCGATCCGGAGATCCTGGCGTACGTGTCCCTGATCGCCGGGCTGGCGGCGCACTACAGGGGCGACTACACGAGCTGCGCCGAACTGCTGAACCTGGCCCTCGTTGAACAGGAGGCCGCGGGTCACAAGAACGGGATACTGTCGTCGCTGACCACGCTGGCGGCGACATTGGGCCAGCTCGGCGACCACGAGCGCGCGACGGAGCTGTTCGAGCGGAGCATCGAGCTGACCAGCAGACACGGGGAGAAAGTCGGCCGGGCCTGGGCTCTGACGTTCTTCGCGATCTACCTGTGGCAGTACGGCGACGACGAGCGGGCGACCGCACTGGCGCGCGAGGGGCTGGCTCTGGGCCGCGACTTCGGCGACCGGCTGAACGCCGCGACGAACCTGCAGACGCTCGCCTGGATCCTCACGAGGAAAGGCCGTCACGCGGACGCCGCGCGGCTCTTGGGAGCCGTTGAGGAGATCGGACGCACGATGGGCCTGACCGCGACCAGGGTCAAGCGGCTCGCCGAGTTCCACGAGAGCTGCCTGGCCACGCTCCGGAGCAGGATGGGAGACAAGGCCCTCGGCCTGGAGTTGCGCCGGGGCCGCCGGATGACGCCGGACGAGGCGATCGAGGAGGCGCTCGGCGACCGGATCGAGGCCGGGCGCACGCGCGCGGACGAGACGCTCGTGGAGGCCGAGCCCACGCGGCCACGACGCCCCCCGGCGGCGGACTCGACGGCCGAGCCGTCCCCGCTCACCCGGCGCGAGCGGGAGATCGCCGAGCTGATCGCGCAGGGACGAAGCAACAAGGAGATCGCCTCCGCCCTCGTCATCTCGCAGCGCACGGTCGAGGGCCACGTCGAGCACATCCTGGACAAGCTCGGCTTCGCCTCCCGCGCCCAGGTCGCCGCCTGGATGGCCGCACGGGAGGCAGGGGGCAGGCCCTGACCGGCGGCGCCGACCGGTGGCACCGGCCGGTCACACGGGCCGGTCACACGGGCCGATCACACAGGCCGGCGCACCCCATTGACCGGGCGGGTGACGGCTCCTACGCTGGCCAAAACTTGAACCCCCCTCATGTTCGCGGAGGCCCACGGTGCCACTTATGGACACGGTGCCCAATCCTCGCGATCGGCAGGCGCGGCTCGCCACGTTCGCGGTGTTCTTCGTGCAGGGCCTCACCTTCGCCACACTGCTCACCCAGGTGGCGGCGCTGCAGAAGAAGCACGGCCTGACGGACGGCGAGCTGACGATCCTGCTTCTCGTCGTCCCGGTCATCGCGGGGGCCGGGAGCGTGCTCGCGGGCGCCGCCGCGTCCCGGTGGGGCAGCCGCCTGATCCTGCGCGTGGTGCAGCCGCTCGCCTGCGCCGCCGTCGTGCTCGCGGGCCTCGCCCCGAACGTCCCCATGCTGGTGGCGGCCAACGTCCTGTTCGGCCTCGGCCTGGGCGGGGTGGACGCGGGCATGAACATGCAGGGCGTCGCGGTCGAACGGCAGTACGGCAGGGCGGTGCTCACCGGGTTTCACGCCCTGTGGAGCGTCGCGGCGGTCATCGGGTCGTTGTGGGCCTCGGTGGCGGCCACGCTCGGCCTCGGCCTGCCCGTCACGTTCGCGATCGCCCTCGTTCCGGCCGCCGCGGTCGCCGTCGCCTCCTCGCTCCGGCTCTACCGGCCCGAGGAGGAACACCACGCGTCCGCGGCCCGGGACGAGGACCCGGCCGCCGGCACGCCGGCCGGGGTGGCGTGGCGCCCGATCATCCCCCTCTGCCTCGCGATGGCGTTCCTCTACGTCGGCGACTCGTCGGTCTCCAACTTCGGCACCGTCTTCATGGACAAGGTCCTGCACGCCTCGGCGACCGTGATCCCGCTGGCCCTGGGTGCCTACCAGCTCACCACGTTCCTGGTGCGCGTCGGCGGCGACCTCGCGGTGCGCAGGTGGGGCCCCGCGGCCATCGTGCGGGCCGGAGGCTCCGTCGCGGCACTGGGCTTCGTCGCGATCGTGGCGGCGCCGACGGTGCCGCTGGCGATCGCGGGCTTCGCCCTCACCGGGATCGGCCTGTCCGTCGTCGCCCCGCAGTCGTTCTCCGCGGCCGGCCGGCTCGACCCCGAGGGCACGGGCGTGGCGATCGCCAGGGTCAACATGTTCAACTACGTCGGGTTCATCGTCGGGGCCGCGGTCGTCGGGGGTGTCGCCGACGCCTCCGGTTTCCGCGTCGCCTTCGCCGCACCGCTCGTCCTCGCCGCCGCGATCATCCTGCTCGCACGCGGTTTCCAGCCGCGTGCGGCCGGCCCGGCACCCGCGGCCCCCGCCGTCACCTCCTGACGTCCCCCGCGAGGGCGCGTACGGCCTCGGTCACGCGGTGGGCCGGGAGGCGGGCGAAGCCGATCACCAGCCCCCGCGGGCCGTGGACCGGCGTCACGGCCTCCGCGGACAGGCCGGCGGCGCGGGCGGCCCGCACCAGGCCGTCCACGTCGCGCCCTCCGTCCGTCTCGGCGTACAGGTGCAGTCCCGCCGAGATCCCGTGCACGGTGATCCAGGGCAGATGCTCGGCCAGGGCGCCGGCGAGAGCGTCCCTGCGCCGCCGGTACTCCCGGCGCATCCGGCGCAGGTGCCGGTCGTACGCGCCGGCGTCGATGAAGTGGGCGAGCGCGTACTGGTCGAGGACCGGCGAGCCGAGGTCGAGCTCTCCGCGCGCGAGCCGTACGGCACGGGCGACGCGCGGGGGCGCCGCGATCCAGCCGAGCCGCAGCCCCGGGGCGAGGGCCTTGCTCACGCTGCCGGCGAGCACGACCCGGTCGGGCGCGAGGCCCTGCAGGCACCCGACCGGGTCTCGGTCGAAGCGGAACTCCGCGTCGTAGTCGTCTTCGAGCACGAGGGCGCCCGTGCGGGCCGCCCAGCCGATCAGCGCGGCGCGGCGGGCCGGGGACAGGACGACGCCGGTGGGGTACTGGTGCGCGGGGGTGACCACCACGGCGTCGGCGTCGCCCGGCAGGGCTTCGACGACGATCCCCTCGCGGTCGACGGGCACGGGGACGATGTCCGCCCCGGCGCGGCGGAGCAGCGGTATCTGGCGCGCACTCGTCGGGTCCTCCACAGCCAGGACGATCCCGCGGCCCCGGTCCCGCACCAGGGTCTGCACGACGAGGCTGAGCCCCTGCGCCACCCCGGTCACGACCACGACGTCGTCCGGTGACGCGTCGGCAGCGCGCACCCTGCCGAGGTAGGCGGCGAGTTCGCGGCGCAGAGCCGGCACACCGCCGGGGTCTCCGTAGTCGAGCGCGTCGTTGGGCAGCGTGGCCAGCACATGACGGACGGCGGCGAGCCACGCCTGCCGGGGAAAGAGGCCGAGGTCCGGCGACGTGGGCCGATGGCCATAGTGAGGCCGGCCCTCCCGATCGGCCGGGCTCTGCTCGACGGCCTGCCGCCCGGCCCCCGCCGCGACCCGGGTGCCCGCGCCCGTTCTGGAGTCGAGCACTCCCTCGGCCACCAGTTGCTCGTACGCCTCGACCACGACGCCGCGCGACAGGCCGAGATCGCGGGCGAGATCGCGGGTGGCGGGCAGGCGCGTGCCCGGGACGAGCCGCCCGGACCGGACGGCCTCCCGCACCTCACGGGCGATCTGCCCGGCGAGCCCGCCCGCGGTCCGGTCGACCACGAGATGAAGATCGGCCATTGGTCCACTCTAACGGCCTCCGATTGGACCATGAACCAGGACCAAGCCGTCCCTAGCATCACCTGACATGAACACTCACGTGACCGGAGCGGCGGGCGCGATGTTCCTCGTGGGGACCTTGGCGGCGGTCTCCGGCGTCATCGCGGACTACCCGGTCTACGGGGGTCAGGCGCTCCGCTACGCCCTCGCCGCCGTGATCCTGCTCGTCGTCGCCCGGGCACGCGGCCTCGGGCTCGTACGACTCCGGCCGCGCCAATGGGCGCTGCTCGCCGCGCTGTCGCTGACGGGACTCGTGCTGTTCAACGTCTGCGTGGTCGAGGCGACCCGCGCGGCCGGGCCGGCGCTGCCCGGCATCGTCCTCGGCACCGTGCCGCTGGCGCTCGCCCTCGTGGGCCCGATCGCCACCGGGGCGCGGCCGTCCCCTCGCGTGGTGGCCGCGGGTCTGGTGGTGGTCGCCGGGGCATCGCTGGCGACCGGCGCAGGCAGCGGCAACATCGCCGGACTGCTGTGGTCGCTGGGCGCCCTGCTCTGCGAACTGTGCTTTTCGTTGCTGGCCCTGCCGCTCCTGCCGCTGATCGGCCCCCTCAGGCTGTCGGCCTGGACGTCCGCGCTGGCGGTGCCGTTCCTGCTGGTCGCCGGCGTCGCCCTGGACGGCCGTCACGTGCTGCGCGTGCCGACGGCCGCGGAGGCGGGCGGCCTCGCCTACCTCGCCCTGGTGGTGACGACCGTGGCGTTCTTCCTGTGGTACCGCTCGCTGCCCCGCCTGGGCGCGGACCGGGCCGGGCTGTTCGCCGGGATGATCCCCGTCGGCGCGCTCGCCACGTCCGCCCTTCTGGGGGTCGCCGTCCCCTCCGCCGCCGACCTGGCGGGAGCGGCCCTCGTGATCAGCGGGATCGCCCTCGGGCTCCGCTCGCCCTCACCTCGTCTGCCCGCTCAGCCGGCCGCGGCTCCTCGCGGGGCTGCACTCGCGCCGCTGGAGGGGTCCACCAGGTGATGTCGCCGTCCTTGACCTGCCGCAACACGAGCGTCAGCAGCGACACCGCAAGGGCCACGAGAATGCCGATCGCGAAGATGACCATGACCCACAGTCCGCCGTCCATGGCCCCTCCCCTCTTTGTCCTCTGTCTCAATTATCCCGCTTTACGGCCGAATGTTCAGTATGAAGTTATTCAAAACCTACTCATAGCCCGGACATCATGACCGCGGCTCGCGCGCCGTACGCTGTGCAAAGACCATGGGCGGCCCGGTCGGCGGGCGCGCCCGACCAGGCAGACCACGAGGAACCGAGGACGATGCCGGAGTTCGACTACACCGACCTGCTCCCGCTTGGACCGGACGAGACGGAGTACCGCCTGATCACCAGCGAGGGGGTGCGGGTCACCGAGGCCGCCGGGCGCAGGTTCCTGGAGGTCGAGCCGGAGGCCCTGAGGCTGCTCACCGAGACCGCGATCCACGACATCTCGCACTATCTGCGGGCGTCCCACCTGGCCCAGCTCCGCAAGATCGTCGACGACCCCGAGTCGAGCGGCAACGACCGCTTCGTCGCCCTCGACCTGCTCAAGAACGCGAGCATCTCGGCCGGCGGCGTGCTGCCGATGTGCCAGGACACCGGGACCGCGATCGTCATGGGCAAGCGCGGCCGGCACGTGCTGACCGACGGCCGTGACGCCGAGCACCTCAGCCGCGGCGTGTACGACGCCTACACCAGGCTCAACCTGCGCTACTCCCAGATGGCGCCGCTGACCATGTGGGACGAGAAGAACACCGGCTCCAACCTGCCCGCCCAGATCGAGCTGTACGCCGAGGACCCGAACGGCCACCCGGACGAGTACAAGTTCCTGTTCATGGCCAAGGGCGGCGGCTCGGCCAACAAGTCGTTCCTCTACCAGGAGACCAAGGCGGTGCTCAACGAGAAGCGGATGCTCACCTTCCTCGAGGAGAAGATCCGCTCGCTCGGCACCGCCGCCTGCCCGCCGTACCATCTGGCGATCGTCGTGGGCGGCACCAGCGCGGAGTACGCCCTGAAGACCGCGAAGTACGCCTCGGCCCGCTACCTCGACTCGATCCCCACCGAGGGCTCGGCGAGCGGGCACGGCTTCCGCGACCTGGAGATGGAGAAGAAGGTCTTCGAGCTGACCCAGAAGCTGGGCATCGGGGCGCAGTTCGGCGGCAAGTACTTCTGCCACGACGTGCGGGTCATCCGCCTGCCGAGGCACGGCGCGTCCTGCCCGGTCGCGATCGCGGTGAGCTGCAGCGCGGACCGGCAGGCGCTGGCGAAGATCACGCCGGAGGGCGTCTTCCTCGAACAGCTGGAGACCGATCCCGCCCGGTTCCTTCCGGACACGACCGACGAGCACCTCGGCGGCGACGTGGTGAGCATCGACCTCAACCGCCCGATGCCGGAGATCCTGGCCGAGCTGAGCAGGTATCCGGTCAGGACCCGCCTGTCGCTCACCGGCCCGCTCGTCGTGGCCCGCGACATCGCCCACGCCAAGATCGCCGAACGGCTCGACGCCGGCGAGGACATGCCGCAGTACATGAAGGACCACGCGGTCTACTACGCCGGCCCCGCCAAGACCCCCGAGGGATACGCGTCCGGCTCCTTCGGGCCCACCACGGCCGGACGGATGGACTCCTACGTGGAGCGCTTCCAGGCGGCGGGCGGCTCGATGGTCATGCTGGCCAAGGGCAACCGGTCCAAGCAGGTCACCGAGGCGTGCCAGAAGTACGGCGGCTTCTACCTCGGATCGATCGGCGGCCCGGCGGCCCGGCTGGCCCAGGACTGCATCAAGAAGGTCGAGGTCCTGGAATATCCGGAGCTGGGCATGGAGGCGGTGTGGAAGATCGAGGTCGTGGACTTCCCCGCTTTCATCGTCGTCGACGACAAGGGAGACGACTTCTTCGCCGACACGACCGGTCCCGTCCTTACCATCGGGCGGCGCTGAACCTGCAGGGGTGTTGTCAGGATCTTTGACAGAAGATCTCAACAATTTCCCGGCATGGTCTCTACAGGTCGCAGTGTACAAATCGGTAAGCTGCCACCCATGCGTGCGCCGTCCGGATACCTGTTAGCCGCGCGCTATCGGCTGATCGAGCCGGTCGGGCGCGGCGGGATGGGCACTGTGTGGCGCGCGCGTGACGAGCTGCTCGACCGCGAGGTGGCCGTCAAGGAGGTGCGCCTCCCGCTGGTCCTGGACGAGGACCTGCGTGCGGAGCTGTGCGCGCGCACCGAACGCGAGGGCAGGGCGACAGCCATGGTCGCCCACCCCGCGGTGATCACGGTCTTCGACGTCATCACCGAGGACGACCGCCCGTGGATCGTGATGGAGCTGCTCAGGGCGCGGTCTCTGGAGGAGCTCATCCGCCAGGAGGGCCCGCTGCCGCCGCGCCGGGTGGCCGACATCGGACGGCAGGTGCTCGGCGCGCTGCGGGCCGTCCACGGCAAGGGCATCCTGCACCGGGACGTGAAGCCCAGCAACGTGCTGGTGACCGACGACGACCGGGCGGTGCTGACCGACTTCGGGCTGGCCGCCCTGGAGGGCGACGCCTCCATCACCCAGGCCGGGATCGTGCTGGGCTCCGCCGGGTACATCGCCCCGGAACGCGTCCTCGGCGACAAGGCGAGCCCGGCGGCCGACCTGTGGTCGCTGGGCGCGACCCTCTACACCGCCGTCGAGGGCCGCGGCCTGCACGGGCGCCGTACGGCCGCGGCCGCGCTCGCGGCGCTGACCAGCGGCGCCCCGATTCCCATGGAGAAGGCGGGCCCGCTCGCCCCGGTCCTTCGCGGCCTGCTCCAGATCGACCCCGCGGCCAGGCTCGACAGCGTCCGCGCCGCCCACGCGCTGTCCAGGATCGCCGCCGGAGGCATGGCCGAGGACCCGTTCGCCTCCCCGTTCCGGGCCGGCCGGCCCACGCCGCCGCCGACCGCCCCGCAGCCCACGGCCCCGGACACCCGCAAGCCGCCGCAGCGCGGCCAGCGAGGGCAGCACCGGGCCGAGTCGCGGCCCACGCCCAAGGTGACCCCGCGCGACCGCGACTCGGGGGCCCACCGGCAGTCGGGCCCGTACGGCCAGCTGTACCGGCCCGGCGACTACGGCCAGCCGTATCCGCAGAGCGGGCAGCCGAGGGGGCCGCAGACACCCCACACGTACGGCCCGCACGGGCAGTCCGGGCACTACGGACAGTTCGGTCAGAGCGGTCACCTGCGGCACAGCGGACCGTACAGCGGCTCACACAGTGGTCCACACAGTGGGCTACACAGCGGCCCGCAGCCGCAGTACGGAGGACAGTACGGGCAGTACGAAGGACAGTACGGGCAGTCCGGTCCCCACCACGGCACCTCGCGCGACTTCCGGGACTCCCGGGAGATGCCGGCCGTGCCGTCCCAGCGGCGGCGGCCGAGTGAGGGCCTGCACCGGAAGCCGCCGGAGCCCACTCTCTACCACGTCGTGCGCATCCCCATGATGCGGCACGTGGCAAAGATGATCAAGATTCTGCTCCCGCGCCGGTATTGGCCCAGAATCTTCATCAAGTAACCGGAAAGCGATTTACAAGACGGGATCGCTATCTTTCTAGATATGCCGGAACAGCACCCGCCGCTGCTCGCCGACCGCTACGAGCTGCGCACCCGCATCGGCCGGGGAACCATGGGCACCGTCTGGCGGGCGTACGACCAGTCGCTCGGCCGGGAGGTCGCGGTCAAGGAGATCCGTCAGGACTCCTCGCTCAGCTCTCGGCAACAGCAGGAGCTGCGCGAACGCATGATGCGCGAGGGCCGCATGGCGGCGCGTGTCAGCCATCCCTCCGTCGCCACCATCCACGACGTGATCGTCCACGACGGCATCCCGTGGATCATCATGGAGCTCGTCGAGGGGCGTTCCCTGGAACAGGTGATCGACCAGGAGGGGCCGCTGCCGCCGCGTCTGGTGGCGGAGATCGGCTACGACCTGCTCGGCGCGCTGCGCGCGGCCCACGCCCAGGACATCCTGCACCGGGACGTCAAGCCGGCCAACGTACTGCTGACCGAGACCGGCAGGGTGGTCCTGACCGACTTCGGCATCGCCAAGGCGCTGGGCGACAACGCGCTCACCCAGACCGGCATGGTGATCGGCTCGCCGGGCTACACCGCCCCGGAGCGGGCCAGGGGCGACCACACCGGTCCCGAGTCCGACCTGTGGTCGCTCGGCGCGACGCTGTACTTCGCCGTCGAGGGACGCCCGGCGTACGAACGGGCGACCGTGGGCGAGACGCTGGCCGCGCTGATGACGGAGAGGGCCGACCCGCCCACGCAGGCCGGACCGCTGCGGCCGGTCCTCGACGGCCTGCTGGAGAAGGACCACACCGCGCGCATCACGCCCGAACGGGCCGCCGCGATGCTGCGCGTGATCGCCGACACCCCCACGGGTTCCATCCCCGCCGTGCCCGCGGCGGGGCCGGGCGACATGGGCGATATGAAGGCGCGCCCCGGCGGGTACGGCTCCGCCGCCCCACCCCACGCCGGCCCACCCCACGCCGGCCCACCCCACGGCGGCGCCCCGGCCGCCGGAGCGGCCGGAGGCCGGGCAGGCGGGGGGAGCGCGACCCGGGACGACGAGGACGACGCCAACCGCACGCTGGTCGTCGCCCGCCCGCAGAGCGGCCCGCGCCTGCCTCCCCCACCCGCCCGGCCGGGAGAACAGCCCGCACCGCGAGCGCCCGGTCCGCGTAGCGGTGCCGTCCAGCCTCCGCCGGCCGGCGGAGCGCCGGGCCGCGGCCCCGCGGCCGCAGCGGGCGGCCCTCACGCCGGCGACCGCCCCGCGCCCGCCACGCCGGCGCCTTCCGCCGGAATGCCCGGCGGCCCGCACACCGCGCCCCCCGGTGCTCCGCACACCGCGCCCCCCGGTGCTCCGCACACCGCGCCTCCCGGTGCTCCGCACACCGCGCCTCCCGGTGCTCCGCACACCGCGCCTCCCGGTGCTCCGCACCCTGGCGGCCGGAACCCCGCGCCGCCCGGGCCGTACCCCCCGGCGGGTCCCGGCCCGTACGCCCCGGGAGGTCCCGGCGGTGGCGCCCCACGTCCGCCCAGCCTGGGCACGGACCTGTTCGCGATGCGCGGCCCCGACGGTCCGGACGCCAAGACGCAGGCCCGGGTGCTCGTGACGATGGGGATCGTGCTCGTCGCCGTCCTCGCGCTGATCCTCCTGGGCGTCTTCATCTTCGCCAGGTGACGGTGCGCCGGACGCCTGCCGCCGCTTCAGCCCGGCGCGAGCCCCCGGCCGCCTGATCCTGTCCGCATGGCGCCGAGAACAAGGCGGATCATCGACCGGGCGAGCGCTTCCGGATCGCCGCCGGCGCTTTCCGGCAGGGCGCCGCTCAGCCACAGGCTGGTGAAGCCGTGGACCAGCGACCAAGCCGCCATCGTGGTCATCCGGTCGTGTTCCAGGCCGGGCGACAGCCAGCGGGTGCTGGTGACGAGCATCCCGGCGGCGCGCTCGCGCCCGGTCCGGACGCTCGGATCGTCGGTGCGGTAGAGCTCGGGCCGGAACATCACTTCGAAGTAGGGCCGGTGGTCGATGCCGAAGCGGACGTAGGCGACGCCGACCTCCCATACGTCGTCGGCGGCGGCCTCGAGAGCGTCGGCGAACATGGCGAAGCCCTCGGCGGCCACGGCCGTCAGCAGGCCCTGCTTGTCGCCGAAGTGGTGGGCGGGGGCGGCGTGTGAGACGCCCGCGCGGCGGGCCAGCTCGCGCAGGCTCCATCCGGCCGGGCCGGATTCGGCGATGGCCTGGAGGGCGGCGTCGACGATGGCGCGCCTCAGGTTGCCGTGGTGATAGGACGGCTGGCTGATCTGCCTCACCTCCGCGTTCCGGTGCCGCTGTGCCGATCCCACCCTATCTTGACATTGACAAGATGGCGGCGTTCCTTCAATCTTTCCATTGACAAGATTGGAGGACGGGATGGCTCCGTTCATCGCCCTCACGGGCGGCTTCGTCGTCCTGCGGCTCATCGGCCTGGTCGGGCTCGACGCCCTGGACGCCTGGCAACCGGCGCTGCGGGGGGCTCTCGCCCTGATGTTCGTCGTCACCGGCGTGCCGCATTTCCTGCCCTCGTGGCGCCGCGACTTCGTCGCGATGATCCCGCGGGCGTTCCCGCACCCGGCCCTGCTGGTCACCGTCACCGGCGTCCTGGAACTGGCCGGCGCCGCCGGGCTGCTGTCGCCGCCGGTCGCGCCGTACGCGGCGATCGGGCTGGCCCTGCTCATGATCGCCATGTTCCCGGCCAACGTCTCGGCGGCCCGCCGCGGTCTCACCCTGGCCGGGAAACCGGTGACCCCGTTGCCCGCCCGCACGGCCCTTCAAGTGCTCTTCGTCGCCGCCGCCGTGGCGGCGGCCGTGTGACGCGGGGCCGGCACGTCCGAAGATCCTCGTTCAGGGGGCGCGCATCCGGGCAGGAACGAGCCGTAGGAAGACCCGAAGGACTGAGGCATGGACGAATTCCGCATCGAGCACGACTCCATGGGCGAGGTCCGGGTGCCCTCCCGGGCCAAGTGGCGGGCCCAGACGCAGCGCGCGGTGGAGAACTTCCCGGTCTCGGGCCGGGGGCTCGAGCCCGCGCACATCGCGGCGCTCGCCCGGATCAAGGCCGCCTGCGCGAAGGTCAACGCCGAGTACGGCGTGATCGACAAGGACATGGCGCAGGCGATCCAGGAGGCCGCGAGCGAGGTCGCCGAGGGGAAATGGGACGACCAGTTCCCGGTGGACGTCTTCCAGACCGGGTCGGGCACCTCGTCCAACATGAACATGAACGAGGTGGTCGCCACGCTCGCACAGGAGCGGCTCGGCCGGCCCGTCCACCCGAACGACCACGTCAACGCCGCCCAGTCGTCCAACGACGTCTTCCCGTCCTCCATCCACGTCGCGGCGACGTACGCGGTGGTGCACGAGCTGACGCCCGCGCTGGAGCACCTGGCGACCACGCTGGAGGAGAAGGCCACCGAGTTCGCCGACGTGGTGAAGTCGGGCCGCACCCACCTCATGGACGCGACGCCGGTCACACTCGGGCAGGAGTTCGGCGGCTACTCCACCCAGATCGAGCTGGCGCTCGAACGGCTGCAGGCCGCGCTGCCGCGTCTGGCCGAGCTGCCGCTGGGCGGCACGGCCGTGGGCACCGGGGTGAACGTGCCCGCCCCCGGCTGGGCGCAGTCCGTGATCGCCGAGCTGAGCCGCATCACGGGCCTGCCCTTCACCGAGGCCAGGGACCACTTCGAGGCGCAGGGCGCGCGCGACGGGCTGGTCGAGCTGTCGGGCATGCTCAAGGTGATCGCCGTCTCGCTCAACAAGATCGCCAACGACCTGCGGTGGATGGGGTCGGGCCCGCGCGCCGGGCTGGGTGAGATCAACCTCCCGGACCTCCAGCCCGGTTCGTCGATCATGCCGGGGAAGGTCAACCCCGTGATCCCCGAGGCCGTGACCATGGTGGCCGCCCAGGTCGTGGGCAACGACGCCACGGTCACGATGGCCGGGGCCTCCGGCGCGTTCGAGCTCAACGTGATGCTGCCGGTGATGGCCCGCAACGTGCTGGAGTCGATCCGGCTGCTGGCCGGCGTGTCGCGGCTGCTCGCCGACCGATGCGTCGGCGGGATCACGGCGAACGTGGAGCGCCTGCGCGAGTACGCCGAGTCGTCGCCGTCGATCGTCACCCCGCTGAACCGATATGTGGGGTACGAGGAGGCCGCGAAGATCGCCAAACAGGCGCTGAAGGAGCGCAAGACGATCCGGGAGGTCGTCATCGAGCGCGGCCACGTGGCGAACGGCACGCTGACCGAGGAGCAACTCGACCGGGCGCTGGACGTGCTGTCCATGACCCGCCCCACATAGGAAGGCGGGCATCTATGTCGCCGGTCGCCATGTGCCCGGAAGGGCCCGGTTCCTATCATGAGACAGCATGAGCCTTGAAGGGCGTACCGCACTCGTCACCGGCGCGGGGAGCGGCATCGGCCGGGCGTGCGCCCGGCGGCTTGCCGCCGAGGGCGCGCACGTCGTCGTCGCCGACGTCAACGCCGAGGCCGCGGGCAAGGTGGCCGCCGAGATCGGCGGCACGCCGGTGGCCGTCGACCTGTCCGATCCGGAGTTCCTGGTGGCCTGGCGCGGCCAGCTCCCGCCCTCGCCGGACACCCGCCTGCACGCCGACATCGTGGTGAACAACGCGGGCTTCCAGCACGTGGCCCCGATCGAGGAGTTCCCGCCCGAGATCTTCAGCGCGATCATGCGGGTGATGGTCGAGGCGCCGTTCCTGCTCGTGCGGGCCGTGCTGCCCGGCATGTACGAGCGCGGCTGGGGCCGGATCGTCAACATCTCCTCGGTGCACGGCCTGCGCGCCTCGCCGTTCAAGTCGGCCTACGTGACGGCGAAGCACGCGCTCGAAGGCCTGTCGAAGGTGATCGCCCTCGAAGGGGCGCCGCACGGGGTCACCTCCAACTGCGTCAACCCGGCGTACGTGCGCACGCCGCTGGTGGAGAACCAGATCGCCGACCAGGCGCGGACGCACGGCATCAGCGAGGACGAGGTCGTCGAGCAGATCATGCTCGCCCCCGCGGCGATCAAGCGGCTGATCGAGCCGGACGAGGTGGCCGAGATGGTCGCCTACCTGTGCGGGCCCCAGGGATCGTTCGTCACCGGCGCCTCGATCCCCGTCGACGGAGGATGGAGCGCGCGCTGACCCCGACCGCTCCGGACCAGAACAGCGCGTACGCCTACCTCGACCTGCTCGCCCGTGAGGCGTCGGCGGTCGAGTTCGAGGGCCCGATCCTGCAGGCCAGGGCGGCGGGAGCCGACTCCGCGACCCTGGAGGAGCTGGAGCGGGCCAAGGTCGCCGCGCTGCGGGTGCGGGCCGTGCTGCGCCGGCGGGCCAGGCGGGAGGCGGAGCTGTCGGCGCTGTTCGACACCGCGAGCGACCTGGCCGGGCTACGCGACCTCGACGCGGTGCTGGAGGCCATCGTGCACCGGGCCAGGCAGCTGCTCGCGACCGACATCGCGTACATGACGCTGAACGACCCCGAGCGCGGCGACACCTACATGCGGGTGACCGACGGGTCGATCTCGGCCAGCTTCCGGCGGCTGCGGCTGCCGATGGGCGCCGGGCTGGGCGGGCTGGTGGCGCAGAGCGGCACGCCGTACAACACGGCGGACTACTTCGCCGACCCGAGGTTCCGGCACACGAACACGATCGACGTGGCCGTCCACGAGGAGGGCCTGGTGGCGATCCTCGGGGTGCCGCTGCGGCTCGGCACGCAGGTCATCGGCGTGCTGTTCGCGGCCAACCGCGGCGCCAGGCCGTTCGCGCAGGAGGAGGTGGCGCTGCTGTGCTCGCTGGCAGCGCACGCCGCGGTCGCCATCGACACCGCCCGGCTGCTGCAGGAGACCCGGGCGGCGCTGGCCGAGCTGAGCGAGGCCAACACGCTGATCAGGGCGCACAGCGAGTCGATCGAGCGGGCCGCGGACGCGCACGACCGGATGACCGGCCTCGTGCTGCGCGGAGGCGGGGTGGAGGACGTCGCGGCGGTCGTCACCGAGGTGCTGGGCGGCCGCCTGACCGTGCTCGACGACGAGGGCCGCCCCCTCGTGGGCGAGTCCGGCGACCTGGACGCGGGCGTGTTCGACGCCGCCCGGTCCTCGCGGGCCCTCGGCCGCACGGTCAAGCGAGGCGACGCGTACGTCGCGTCGGTGGACGTCGGGGCGGCGCCGCTGTGCACGCTGGTCCTGCGGACCGACCGCCCGGTGTCCGACACCGACCAGCGGATCCTGGAGCGGGCCGCGATCGTCACCGCGCTGCTGCTGCTGTTTCGCCGCAGCGTCGCCGAGGCGGAGGGGCGGGTGCGCGGCGAGCTGCTCGACGACCTGGTCTCCCGCCCCGAGCTGCGCGGGCTGCACGACCGGGCCCGCCGTCTCGGCGTCGACCTCGACGCGCCGCACGTGCTGGTCGTGGCCCGGCACGACGGACAGCGGGAGCGGGCCGCCTTCTGGGCCTCGTCGCAGGCGACGCTGGCGCACGGCCTGGCCACCGCCCGGGGCGACGAGGTCGTCCTGCTGCTGCCCGGCGAGCGGCCCGGCGCGCTGGCCCGCCGCGTCGCGGCCGAGCTGAGCGCCTCGCTGGGCCGCCCGGCGACGGCCGGGGCCGCGCCGGCCTCGGGGCCGGTGACGGCGGTCGCCGCCGCCTACGCCGAGGCCCGGCGCTGCGCCGGGGCGCTGGTCGCGCTCGGCCGTACGGGCGACGGCGCGAGCGCCGAGGAGCTGGGCTTCGTCGGCCTGCTGGTGGGCGAGCGGCGCGAGGTGTCCGGCTTCCTGTCCGGCGCGCTCGGGCCGGTGCTCGACTACGACGCGCGCCGGGGAACCGCCCTGGTCAAGACGCTGATCGCCTATTTCGGCACCGGCGGCTCGCTGTCGCGTACGGCCGAGGCCCTGCACATCCACGTCAACACGGTGACCCAGCGGCTCGACCGGGTGGGGCAGCTGCTCGGCGCGGACTGGCAGGAGCCCGAGCGCGCCCTGGAGATCCAGCTCGCCCTGCGGCTGCACCGGCTGCGCACCCACATGCCGGACGCCTGAGGTGTGTGGCGACGCCCCATAGGAGTGACCTCGGTCACTGCATACCGTGGCGGAACCCCCCATCGGAGGAGTTCCCATGGCAAACACCCCACCTGCCCGGATCGGCAAGGTCGTCGGGGCCAGCCTGATCGGCACCACGATCGAGTGGTACGACTTCTTCCTGTACGGCTCGGCCGCCGCCCTGGTCTTCAACAAGCTGTTCTTCCCCACCGAGGACGAGCTGACGGGCACCCTGCTGGCGTTCCTCACCTACGCCGTCGGCTTCGTCGCCCGGCCCCTCGGCGGGCTGGTCTTCGGCCACTACGGCGACCGGCTCGGCCGCAAGCGACTGCTCGTCATCAGCCTGCTCATGATGGGCGGATCGACGTTCCTGATCGGCCTCCTGCCGACGTACGCCGCCCTCGGCGCCGGCGCGCCCCTGCTGCTGACCGCGCTCCGCCTGGTGCAGGGTTTCGCGCTCGGCGGCGAGTGGGGTGGCGCGGTGCTGCTGGTCTCCGAGCACGGCGACCCCCGCAACCGCGGGTTCTGGGCGTCCTGGCCGCAGGCCGGCGCTCCCGGTGGCAACCTGATCGCCACCGGTGTGCTGGCGCTGCTGGCCGCGGTGCAGCCCGACGACGCGTTCCTCGCCTGGGGCTGGCGGATCGCGTTCCTGTTGTCCGGCGTGCTCGTGCTGATCGGCCTGTGGATCAGGCTGACGGTCGCCGAGTCGCCGGTGTTCCAGGAGGCGTTGGAGCGGCGGGATCCCGCGCCGAAGACCCCCATCGTGGGCGTCCTGCGCCACCACTGGCGCGATGTCCTGGTGGCGATGGGCGCCCGGATGGGCGAGAACGTCTCCTACTACGTGATCACCGCGTTCGTCCTCGTGTACGGCACGACGGCCGCGGGTCTGCCCAAGGGCACCGTGCTCAACGCCGTGCTGATCGGCTCGGCGGTCCACTTCGTCACGATCCCGCTGTGGGGCGCGCTGTCGGACCGGCTCGGCCGCAGGCCGGTCTACCTTCTCGGCGCGGCGGGCGTCGGCCTGTGGGCCTTCGCGTTCTTCCCGCTGATCGACACCAGGAACTTCGCCCTGGTCACCGTGGCCGTGACGGTCGGCCTGCTGCTGCACGGCGCGATGTACGGCCCGCAGGCGGCGTTCTTCTCCGAGCTGTTCGCCACTCGCATGCGTTACTCGGGCGTCTCGATCGGCTACCAGCTCGCCTCGATCGCGGCCGGCGGCGTCGCCCCGCTGATCGCGGTCGCCCTGCTCGACGCGTACGGCTCGAGCGTGCCGGTCTCCGTCTACGTGGTGGCGGCGGCGATCCTCACGATGATCGCGGTGATCGCCTCCAGGGAGACCCGCGACCGCGACCTGTCCGCCGTCGAACCGGCCCCGGGCGCCGCCCGCACCGCCGCGATCGTGAAGGAGGCCTGATGCGCAGGCGTTTCGGTGTCCTGGCCGCCCTGGCGGTGGCCCTCCCCCTGGCCGCGGCGCTCCCCGCCCAGGCCGCCGCCTGCCCGCAGGTGCGAGTCCCGGGAGCGGAGAAGCAGGTGATCGCCTGCCTCGGCGACCTCACCACGAAGGGCACGTCGGCCTCCGGGCACACCGACCAGTCGGACTGGTCGGGTCTCAGCTCCCCCGGCGCCGTCAACCCGAGCGGCGTGCCGGGCGTGCAGATCGACGGCTACTTCCCCGACGCCTCCACCGGCGACACCAACCACGGCTGGAACCACGACTCCCAGTTCGTCGTCCGCCTGCCCGAACGGTGGAACGGCGGCCTGGTCGTCGCCGGGTCGCCCGGCAACCGGGAGACGTACGCCAACGACTTCACGATCTCCGACTGGGCGCTGGCCAAGGGCTACGCGTACGCCGCGACCGACAAGGGCAACACCGGCGTCGACTTCTACCGGGACGGCGTACGTCCCGGAGACGCGGTGGCCGAGTGGAACCACCGGGTGAGCGAGCTCGCGGCCGCCGCCAAGGCCGTCGTCCGGCAGCGGTACGGCAGGCCGGCCCGCACGACGATCGCGGCCGGCCAGTCGAACGGCGGCTACCTGGTCCGCTGGCAGCTCGAGAACCGCCCCGACCTGTTCGACGGCGGCGTCGACTGGGAGGGCACGCTGTTCACCGCCGAAGGACCCAACCTGCTGACGTTCCTGCCGAAGGCGCTGCGCGCGTACGCGAAGGGCGACGCGGCGGGGGTCGCGGCGGCGGGCTTCGCCCCCGAGTCCGACTTCCTGTGGCCGTTCCACTACCAGTACTACTGGGACTTCACCCAGCGCGTCTTCCGTGAGGAGTTCGACCCGGCCTACGACGGCGACACCGAGGCGGGCACGCCGTTCTGCGCCTCCGGCACGCCCGGCTGCGACACCGATTACGACTACGCCTCCAGGCCCGCATCCGTGAAGCAGGCGATGGCACGGGTGAGTCTCACCGGGAAGATCAAGCGGCCGCTGGTCATCGTCCACGGCACTCTGGACGCGTTGCTGCCGATCCGCGAGGATTCCGACGTATACGCCAGGATGATCGCCGACCGGCACCGCGACCGGCTGCTGCGCTACTACCGCGTCGAGGACGGCACCCACGTCGACAGCCTCTACCCGGCCTTCCCCGACCGCCTGCGGCCCTTGCTGCCCTGCTTCCGCAGCGCGTTCACCGCGCTGGAGACGTGGCTCGGCAGGGGCACGCCACCGCCTCCGAGCGCCACCCTGCCTCGCCCGGCCACGGGCGACCTCGAAAACACCTGCACACTGGGAGCAACACCATGACCCTGCCCATATCGGCCGAGCGCGTCGGCACGCCCCGCCTGACCCTCAACGTCCTGTCGGTGCCCGGCTCGTCGGGTGATCCGGTGCTGTTCGTGCACGGCAACGTCTCCTCCAGCGCGTTCTGGCGCCCGACGATGACCGCGGTCGCCGCGGCGGGCTTCCGGCCGTACGCCGTCGACCTGCGCGGCTTCGGCGACTCCGACCCCGAACCGGTGGACGCGAGCCGGGGTGTGCGCGACTACTCCGACGACGTGCTGGCCCTGCTCGACGTGCTGGGCCCGGCGCACCTGGTGGGCTGGAGCCTCGGCGGCGGGGTGGTCATGCAGGCCATGCGTGACAGGCCCACGGCGGTCCTGACCGCGACGCTGGTCAACCCCGTCTCGCCGTACGGCTTCGGCGGCACCGTCGGCCCGGACGGGGTGCTCACGAGCCCCGACGGCGTCGGCTCCGGCGGCGGCGCGGCCAATCCCGACTTCGTGGCGGCTCTGCGGGCGGGCGACCGATCGGCCGACTCGCCCGTCTCGCCCCGGAACGTGCTGCGCGCCACGTACGTCGCCCCCGGCACGGACCTGGGCGAGGAGGAGGACGCGTACGTGGAGTCGATGCTGTCCACCCGGATCGGCGACGACCACTACCCGGGCGACTCCCTGCCCTCGGACGCCTGGCCGAACGTCGCCCCGGGCAAGCGCGGCGTGCTCAACACGATCGCGCCGACCAACTTCAGGATCGACGACCTGCACGAGATCGACCCGAAGCCGCCCATCCTGTGGATCAGGGGCGACCAGGACGTGATCGTCTCGGACGGCTCGCTGTTCGACCTCGCTCACCTGGGCGCGATCGGCGCCGTGCCCGGCTGGGACGGCACGCCCGCCCAGCCCATGGTGACCCAGACGCGGGCCGCCCTGGAGCGCTACGGCGCCTACCGTGAGGTGGTCATCGAGGGCGCCGGCCACGGGCCGCAGATCGACAGGCCCGAGGAGTTCCGCGCCGCCCTGCTCGCCCACCTCCCCACCCCCGCCGCGTGATCCTGTCGTTTACATGATCACGGCGTGAGCGAGGAGTGGCGAGGGGTGAGCGTCCCCCGCAGCCGGACGGCGATGCGCCGCAGCAGCGAGGGGGCCTGCGGCGAAACCGCGGCGGGCAGGACGGACACCTGCCCGCCGCGGCGCACCGCCAGCCCGAACAGCAGATCCACGTCCTTCTGCTCGACGCGCAGCGCGGGCCGCCAGGCCCCCGGACCGAGGCAGTCGTCCCCGCCGATCCGGCTCACCGGCACCCGCGCGACGAGCTGCCCGGCCACCCGGCCGGGGATGCCCGGCTCGACCAGCGCGGGCACGACCATGCTGCGCCCGCGTCCGTCCTGCTCGCGCAGCACCAGCTCGGTGGGCGGCCCGCCGCTCGGCGGCACGTACGGCACGGGCACGACGACGAAGACGTGCCCCTCCTGCCTGGCCACCGTGGCCCGGGACGAGACCAGCGCGATCGACTCGGGGAACGACTTCGGCTCCACGCAGACGCCCAGCTCGCCCCGCTCCGACCAGCACGGCACGACGAGCCGCCTCGGCTCACCGGCGAGCGCGCCCGCGCAGCTCATCGGCAGGGCGGGACGGGCCACCCGGGTGCGGCCCGCCTGCACGCCCCGCATGCGCACATGGATCTCCCACAGCCCGGCGGGCAGCGGCCGTCCGAGAGCCGCCGCACCGGCGTCGAGCCGGGCCTGCCCCGTCACCCAGACGCGTACCTGGTTTCCGAGGCCGGCCCGCCCAACCGAGCAGGTGACCGGCAGGGAGTGGACCACTCCGGTCTCCGCGTGGCGCACGCAGACCTCCACGCGGGCCCGGCGCACCGCGTCGGTCACGTCGGCGCCCTCGTCGTCGAGCAGGCCGTCGAGCAGGCCGTCGACCCCGGGCGGCGGGGTCCACAGGAGCCGGTCGTCCCGCTGCCGCAGCCACAGCGGGCCGCCGCCCGCCCGCAGGATCTCCACGCTCAGATCGAGCGACAGCACGCCCTGGTCCCAGCGCAGCTCGCGCAGCTCGGCGCTGAGCCTGGTGCCCCGGGACGCCTCGGCGAGGGCGATCAGCGCGTCGAGCCGGTCCTGGCGCAGCAGTGCCGTACGGGCGCGCAGATGCGCGGGCAGGTGGACGTCGAGCGCGGCGGGAAAGCGGTCGAGAGTGAAGCGGCGCAGGAAGGAGAAAAGGACCATCCGCTCGTCCGGCCCGGCGGCGAGGAACCGCGCGCCCGACAGGCGACGCAGCCCGAGCGTCCGATACCAGTGGGCGTGGATGCGTTCCCGCTGCGGACCCGGCTCGGTGTGGGCGTCCACCACGTCGAAGATCGCGTTGAGGCCGTCGAAGAGCGCCTCCGCGTCCGGCACCTCCTCCTCGGCCGTCCCCCGCGGTGCCGGGCCCAGGTGGCAGCAGATCTGGCCGGCCAGTACGGCGATCACCTTCGCGGTCAGGTACGCCCTGGTCACGAAGACCTGCTCGGACAACGGCCGGTCGGCGAAGCGGAGCTGGCAGGTCTCCAGGAAGTCGCGGCTGAACAGCTTGTGCGCCGTCGGCAGCGCGAGGAGGTGATCGCGCAGCACGTCGGCCCGGTCACGGTCACGGGCGAAGGCGGCCGGCGGCGGATTCCTGTCGGCGAGCCTGCCGACCAGCACGTCGGCGTCGGTCTCCACCGCCCTGTCGTACATCCGCTCCAGGGCGTGCGGCTCCAGCCTGTCGTACTGGCCGAGCAGGTAGACGTACTGGCCGCGCGCGACCGACAGGCCGACGTTGCGCCCGCGGGCGGGCGAGCCGCTGTGGTCGAGGTGCAGGACCCGCACGTTGTCGCGCTGCCCGGCGATCGCGTCGAGCCGCCTGCGGGTCCCGTCCGTCGACCCGTCGTCCGCGAAGATGACCTCGTACTCTTCCGGCGGCAGCGACTGCTCCAGCACCGAACGCACACACGCGCCGAAGGCGTCGTCCGACAGCCCGGGGTTGGACACGGGCATAACCACGCTGACCTTCACACCCATGAGGCCAAGGGTGCAGTGCGACCCCCGCCGTACGCGCGGGCTTGCCGAAAGGTCGAGAAACCCTGACCAGAGTTTCGCGGACCGGAGAGATCTCAGTACCAGCCGGTGGACTGGGAGTGCGCCCAGGCGCCGCAGGGGGTCTTGTAGCGGCCGGCGATGTAGCCGAGACCCCACTTGATCTGGGTGGCGGGGTTGGTCTGCCAGTCGGAGCCCGCGCTCGCCATCTTGCTGCCGGGCAGCGACTGGGGAATGCCGTAGGCGCCGCTGTAGCGGTTCATGGCCCGCTCGTTCCAGTGGCTTTCCTTGTCCCAGAGCTTCTCCAGGCAGCCCCACTCGCCGCCCCAGCCGCGCGCCTCGGCCATCTGCTTGCCGAGCGCCTTGTTGCTGCCGGGGTCGGGGCTGGAGCCGGGCGGGAAGTCGGCGGGGGTGAAACCGCCGCCGCCGGGGGCCTTCTCCACGATGTCGACCGGGTCGAGGACCCTCTTCCGGTCGCGGGCCTTCTCCAGCCTGGCCTTGCGCAGCGCCTGGACGGCGTTCTCCTTGAGGATGTCGGCCTCGGGGTCGGGCGCGTCCGGATCGAGGGCGAGGAAGCTGTCCGGCGCCAGCTCCTTCTTGGGCGCGCTGCTGTTCTCGATCGAGGTGCGGACCAGCCAGGTCCCCCCGCCCGCGACCACGGCCACGGTGACGGCGAGGACGGCGATGCGCTTGGGGCTCAGCCAGCCTGAACCGGACCGGCCGTCTCCTCCCCGCCGGGACCGGGAGGCGCGGGGGCGATCCTTCAACTGCTGACCAGAGCTCACGGCTTATGAGCTTGCCCTGTGTTGGGGGGTGCTCCGCAACCGAATCGTGGTACCTGTTTGGTGACGTCTTGACCCCACCGCCGATCACATGGACTTTCCCGTGCGATGTGATTTTCGTCACACTTGACGGTCCTGCGGACGGGCCGCGGCTCCCGCAACCAGCGTGCTCCCACTTCTTGACAACGGGATGCGCGCCAGGTCACAGGACTGTGACAAATAGGGGAATTGGGTGGTCCGCACCATAATGACCGGGTGGCAGGCATCCTCCTGGTCGAAGACGACCCCTCGGTCCGTGCCGGACTCGAGCTCGCGCTCACCCGGCAGGGCCACTCGGTGACCGCGTACGCCACGGGCGAGGAGGCCCTCGAACACGTGCGCTCCCGGCGTCCGGAGATCGCGATCCTCGACGTCATGCTGCCGGGCATCGACGGAGTGGAGGTGTGCCGCCGCATCCGCAGGCTCGACCCGCTGCCGATCATCCTGCTCACCGCCAGGGGCGACGACCTCGACGTGGTGGTGGGGCTGGAGGCCGGCGCGGACGACTACGTCGTCAAGCCGGTCGAGCCGCGGGTGCTCGACGCCCGAATCCGCGCCATCCTTCGCCGCCTGGAATCGGCCTCGCCCGACCGGCTCACCTTCGGCGACCTCGTGATCGACCGCGGCGCCCTCAAGGTGAGCCTCGCGGGCAAGGAGATCCACCTCACCCCGACCGAGCTGCGCCTGCTGCTCGAACTGGTCCGCCACCCCGGCCAGGTGCTCAACCGCCGCTACCTCCTGCGCGCCGTCTGGGACCACACGCACGTGGCCGACTCCCGGTTGGTCGACGCGTGCGTGCAGCGCATCCGCGCCAAGATCGAGCCGGTGCCCGCCGACCCCGTCTACATCCACACCGTCCGCGGCTTCGGGTACCGCTTCAGCCCGCCATGACCTGGGTGCCCACCGGGTTGCGGGCACGGCTGGTGATCACCTTCCTGCTGGTGGCGGTCACCGCGTCCGCCATGGTCGCGGGCCTGGGATACCAGATCATCCGCCGGGGGCTCCTGGAGCGCGCGGAGCGGGGGGCGATCGCCGACGTGCGCGAGACGCTGTCCAGGATCACGCTGCCGATCGGCGCGGGCGACGTCGTCTGGCCGAGCGACGCCACCATCACCGAGGAGGACCTCGGCGGCGTGGTGCAGGCGCTGGAGGCGCCGGAGCGGACCGTCATCGTGACCTACGGCGACCGCCGGCGCTCCAGCGCCGGGGCCAGGTTCACCATGACCGACGTGCCCGACCAGCTCCGCTGGCAGGCGGCCCGGCGGCTGGTCCACCAGACGGTGCTGCTCAGGGACCATCCGTGGCTGATCGTCGCCACGCAGATCCAGCGGGCCACCCGCGACGGCGTGCTGCGCCCGACGGGCCTGACGACCTACGTCTTCGTGCCGCTGTCGGGGGAGGACGCCGTGCTGTCCCGCCTCAAGGCCGCCCTCGCGCAGGCCGGGGGCATCACGCTCGTCCTGGCGCTGACCCTGGCCCTGCTGTCGGCCCGGAGGGTGCTGCTGCCCGTACGGCGGCTCGGCGCGGCCGCCCGCGCCCTCGGCGCCGGCGAGCTGCAGGTCCGCCTCCCCGTACGGGGCAGGGACGAGCTGGCGGAGCTGACCGCGACCTTCAACGAGACGGCGGCCGCGCTGGAGGGCACGGTCTCCGAACTGCGGACCCTGGAGTCGATGTCGCGGAGGTTCGTCGCGGACGTCTCCCACGAGCTGCGCACGCCGCTGACCGCGATGACCGCGGTGACGGACATGCTGTCGGAGGACGCCGACGACCTGCCGTCCGACGCCGGGGAGGCCGTGCGGATCGTCGTCCGCGAGATCAACAGGCTGCGGGTGCTGGTCGAGCACCTCATCGAGATCAGCAGGTTCGACGCGGGAGCCGCCACGCTCCGCCGGGAGACCGTCGACGTGGGCGACGCGCTGGCCGACTGCCTGGAGGTGCGGGGCTGGGCCGACCGGGTGAAGCTCACCGTGCCCGTCGGGCTCACGTTCTCCCTGGACGTCCGGAGGTTCGACGTGATCGTGGCCAACCTCGTGGGCAACGCGCTCAACCACGGCGCGCCTCCCGTCGTGGTGGGCGCGCGGGTGGCCGTCGGCGGCGAGAGGCACGGAGGGCTCGAGGTGACGGTCCGCGACCACGGCGGCGGCATCCCCGACGACGTCCTCCCCCACGTCTTCGACCGCTTCTACAAGGTGGGCACCGACCGCGCCAGGAGCGCGGGCAGCGGCCTCGGCCTGGCCATCGCCAAGGCCAACGCCGAACTGCACGGCGGCTCGATCACGGCCGAGCGGCGCGAGCCCGGCACCCTCTTCTGCGTGTGGATCCCGAAACCGTGAGCAGGGAACGGATCAAGCGCGCGGTCGCGGCCCTGCTCGCGGTGCTGCTCGCGGGGCTGCTCACGACGACGGCCTGCGGGGTCACGCCGACCGGGGTGGTCGACGCCGGCCCCGCGCCGGTCATCAGCGGCACCCCCACCCTCGTCACGATCTATCTGCTGCGGAACGGCCGGCTGCAGCCCACCCGGGTCGCGGCGCGCTCGCCGCACGTCAACGACGCGCTGGACGCCCTGTTCGCGGCCAGCGGGCGGTCGTCGAACCGGCTGTCCACCGCGCTGACCGGGCTCACGCTGGCCCAGGTGCAACTCGTCAGATACACCCCGGACGCGGGCAGCCGCAACGACCCCGACAACACCCTCAGCCTGCGCGTACGGCTGTTCGTGAGCGGTTGGAAGATCACCAGGACCGCGATGGCCCAGATCACCTGTACGGCGCGGCTGCGCCCGGAGATCTGGGCCGTGGAGATCGCTCACGCGACTCCCGACAGGAACGGCCCCCTGAAGGTCCACACCTGCCGGGAGTTCTGGGATCTGGCCCCCAAGGACGGCCATCTCCCTCCGTAACCGTCAGAGCGTGATGTTCTCCAGCATCTCGGTCACCAGGGCGGCGATCGGCGACCGCTCGGACCTGGTCAGCGTGATGTGGGCGAACAGCGGGTGGCCCTTGAGCTTCTCCACCACGGCGACGACGCCGTCGTGCCGGCCCACCCGCAGGTTGTCGCGCTGGGCGATGTCGTGGGTGAGCACCACCCGCGAGTTGGCCCCGATGCGCGACAGCACCGTCAGCAGCACGCCGCGCTCCAGCGACTGCGCCTCGTCCACGATCACGAACGCGTCGTGCAGGGACCGGCCGCGGATGTGGGTCAGCGGCAGGACCTCCAGCATGCCCCGGTCGATGACCTCCTCGATGACCTCGGGGGAGGTCACCGCGCCGAGCGTGTCGTAGACCGCCTGGGCCCACGGGCCCATCTTGTCGTTCTCGGTGCCGGGCAGATAACCGAGCTCCTGGCCGCCCACGGCGTACAACGGACGGAAAACGATGATCTTGCGGTGCTGGCGGCGCTCCAGCACCGCCTCCAGCCCCGCGCACAGCGCGAGCGCGGACTTGCCGGTGCCCGCGCGGCCGCCCATGGAGACGATGCCGACGTCGGGGTCCATCAGCAGGTCGAGCGCGATGCGCTGCTCGGCGGAACGGCCGTGCAGCCCGAAGACCTCCCGATCGCCCCTGACCAGCCGCACCGACTTGTCCGGCAGGACGCGGCCGAGCGCCGAGCCGCGGCTGGACAACAGCCGCAGGCCCGTGTGACACGGCAGGTCGCGTGCCTCGTCGATGTCGGCCGTGCCGGACTCGAAGAGCGCGTCCATCTCCTCCGTGGTGACCTGGAGCTCCGCCATCCCGGTCCAGCCGGACTCGACCACCATGCCGGCGCGGTACTCCTCCGCGCTGAGGCCGATGGACGCCGCCTTGACCCGCATCGGAAGGTCCTTCGACACCAGCACCACGTCCTTGCCCTCCGCCGCCAGGTTCTGCGCGACGGTGAGGATGCGGGTGTCGTTGTCGCCCAGCCGGAAGCCGGCCGGGAGGCAGGACGGATCACTATGGTTCAGCTCGACCCGGATGGTCCCGTCGCCGATCGGCATGGGCTCATCCAGCCGTCCGTACCGCACTCTGAGGTCATCGAGGAAGCGCAGGGCCTCCCGGGCGAAGTAGCCGAGCTCGGGGTGGTGGCGCTTGGCCTCCAGTTCCGTGATGACGACGATCGGGACGACGACCTCGTGCTCGGCGAAGCGGCTCAGCGCCGCCGGGTCGGCGAGCAGGACGGACGTGTCCAGAACGTAGGTGCGGGATGTGGACGGGTTGCTCGAGGACACTGCCACGCGTTCTCCCCCGGGCGCCTGAGGTGGGCGCCCTGCCTTGACTGGTGGTGAACGGACCGGGCCCGTGACCTCCTGCGAAGGCCGACCGGGGCTCCGGCCCTCCTCGCATGGTGGTCGCGCAAGGACGGGCCCTCTCCCGAGGTGGTGGCCGCCGATCTCCTCGACGGCCGCTCAGCTACCACGTTACGTAACGAATCTCCCCAGCCCAATAGGTTTACGCTGGCTAAAAGATGCTGGTCACGTACCGTCTCAGGAGCCGTACCGACGGTGTCGTGCGGCGTACGAGCGGAGCGCCCGCAGGAAGTCGACTCTGCGGAAGTCGGGCCAGTAGGCCTCGCAGAAGTAGAACTCGGAGTGGGCGCTCTGCCAGAGCAGGAATCCGGAGAGTCGCTGCTCTCCCGAGGTCCGGATGACGAGATCCGGATCGGGCAGGCCGCGCGTGTAGAGATGCTCCGCGATGTGCTCGACGTCGAGGACCTCGACGAGGTCCTCGATGCTCGCGCCCTTGCTTGCATGCTCCTGGAGGAGGGAGCGCACCGCATCAGCGATCTCACGCCTTCCTCCATACCCAACGGCAACGTTCACAATCAGGCCCGGACGATGCGATGTGGTTTCTTTTGCGTGTTTGAGGACACGTGCCGTGTGATCGGGCAGAAGGTCGAGCGAGCCCATGGGGTTCATGTGCCATCCCTGGTCCACGAGATCCTGCACGAGGTTCTCGATCACCTGGAGCAGCGGCTCGAGCTCGGCCTTGTCCCTGGCGAGGTTGTCGGTGGAAAGCAGCCACAGCGTGACGTACTCGACCCCGGCCTCGCGGCACCACACCAGCAGCTCGGAGATCTTGTCGGCGCCCTTCTGGTGGCCCCGGCTGACGTCGCGCAGCCCCATGGCCCGCGCCCACCTGCGGTTGCCGTCCACAATGACGCCGACGTGGCGGGGAATCTGGTCGGCGGACAGCTTCCGTTCGAGCCTGCGCTCATACAGCTTGTACACGAGATCGCGCATGCTCATGCCTCCTCCCCGTGCGAGGAGTCCGGCCGGGCCGGGCACGCGCGGGTCGGCACTTCGCGCGACGCGCCGTGTTCGTCGAATCGCTCGCTGCGCTCGCTCATGCGACCCTCTTCCTCGCTGCGGTGGGGCTCGATCATCAATTATCGCGGGCGCAGCGGCATGCCCTGCCCTTCTTCCGGTTTCCCCGGGGGCCGGTCCGGGACACGGTGCGGGGCACGGCCGGGCACGCCCCCGCGCGGGCGTGCGAGCCGCACCGGCGACGGCCCGCGCCCCGTGGTTTCGTCCACGGGGAGCGGGCGCGGGCCGTACGCGTGGGTCAGCCGAGCCGCCGGACGAGGGCGCGGTACTCGTCCCACAGCTCCTCCGGCATGTGGTCGCCGAAGGTCTCGAAGTGGGGCGGGATCAGCGCCGCCTCCTCACGCCACACCTCGGGGTCGACGCTGAGCAGCAGCTCCAGGTCCTCGGGCGTGATGTCGAGGCCCTCGGTGTCGAGCGTGGCCGGCAGGTTCCCGATCGCCGTCGGCACGGCGTCGGCCACTCCGTTCAGCCGGTCGACGATCCACTTGAGCACCCTGCTGTTCTCGCCGAAGCCCGGCCACACGAAGCGGCCGTTCTCGTCCTTGCGGAACCAGTTCACGTAGTAGATCTTCGGCAGCTTCTCCGGGTCGGTCATCGTGCCGATCTCGATCCAGTGCGCGAAGTAGTCGCCCATGTTGTAGCCGCAGAACGGCAGCATCGCGAACGGGTCGCGGCGCAGCTCGCCGACCTTGCCCTCGGCGGCCGCGGTCTTCTCCGAGGCCACGTTGGCGCCCAGGAAGACGCCGTGCTGCCAGCTCAGCGACTCGGTCACCAGCGGTACGGCGGTCGCCCTGCGCCCGCCGAACAGGATGGCCGAGATCGGCACCCCGGCCGGGTCCTGCCATTCGGGGGCGATCGTCGGGCACTGCTCGGCCGGAGTGGTGAACCGGGCGTTCGGATGGGCGGCGGGCTCGCCGGACTCCGGCGTCCAGTCGCGGCCCTTCCAGTCGGTGAGGTGCGCGGGCGGCTCGTCGGTGAGGCCCTCCCACCACACGTCCCCGTCGTCGGTCAGCGCGACGTTGGTGAAGATGCTGTTGCCCCACAGCGTCTCGATCGCGTTGGCGTTCGTGGTCTGGCCGGTCCCGGGCGCCACCCCGAAGAAGCCGGCCTCCGGGTTGATCGCGTACAGCCGGCCGTCCGGGCCGAAGCGCATCCAGGCGATGTCGTCGCCGATCGTCTCGACCTTCCAGCCCGGGATCGTGGGCAGGAGCATGGCGAGGTTGGTCTTGCCGCACGCCGACGGGAAGGCCGCGGCGATGTAGCGCACCTCGCCCTGCGGCGGCGTGAGCTTGAGGATCAGCATGTGCTCGGCCAGCCAGCCCTCGTCGCGGGCCATCGCGCCGGCGATCCTCAGCGCGTAGCACTTCTTGCCCAGCAGCGCGTTGCCGCCGTAGCCCGAGCCGTACGACCAGATCTCGCGGGTCTCGGGGAAGTGGCTGATGTACTTGGTCCGGTTGCACGGCCACGGCACGTCGGCCTGGCCGGGCTCCAGCGGCGCCCCCACCGAATGCACCGCTTTGACGAAGTCGTTGCGCTCCTCGATCAGGCGCAGGGCCTGATCGCCCATCCTGGTCATTATCCGCATGGAGACCACGACGTACGGCGAGTCGGTGATCTCGACGCCGAGCTGCGAGATGTTCCCGCCCAGGGGGCCCATGCAGAACGGCACGACGTACATCGTCCGGCCGCGCATGCAGCCCTTGAACAAGGTGGCGAACGTCCGGCGCATCTCGTCGGGCGCGATCCAGTTGTTGGTGGGCCCGGCGTCCTCCTCGCGCTCGGAGCAGATGAACGTGCGGTCCTCCACGCGGGCGACGTCGCTCGGGTCCGAGGCCGCGTAGAAGCTGTTGGGACGCTTGACGAGCCGCTTGAAAGTGCCCTGCTCGACCAGAAGGTTCGTCAGGCGCGTCCATTCGGCCTCGGAGCCGTCGCACCATTCGATCCGGTCCGGCTGGGTCAGCTCCGCGATCCGGCTCACCCAGTCCGCCAGATCGCTGTGAGTGGTGGGCGTCGGTACCTCTACTGAAATGGACACGGGGGCGGCTCCTTAATCTCTCAGGGCCAGAGCATCATCGGCGGAGAATGGCCTCCGAATCCAATTGGAGTAGACCACCGAGTTTCCACTCCGCTAAATCGGCGCCATTCTCAACATCACGACCCCCGACGGCGTCAGCGCAGGCAGCGGCCGTGATGTCGTGGGACCTTACCCACTCCGGCCCTGTTGGAAAAAACGTCCTTATCCCCCCTTACCCATCTCGCCCGCGTTACACATTGGTTTAGGCCAGTTCGAATGGTCCAGACCATTCCGGGAATTGGTTCAGTCCAATCCGCCGGGCCCTTCCGCCCTGACCCGGTCCACGTGCTGGAGGGCATCGCGCAGGTCAGCGAGCCAACTGTCGGTGTGTTTGCCGACGAGCCGGACGCACCAGGCCAGCGCGTCGCTGCGGCTGCGCGCGACACCCGCGGCGACCAGGGTGTCGAGGACCTGTCGTTCCGGCTGGCGCAACCGGGTCATGACCGGAACGGAAAGAGTGGTGAACATCACGGCCTCGCCGCCCACGACGACGCCCCAGGAGACCTTGCGGCGGAAGCGGTGCTCGGCCTCCCTGGCGATGTCGATCCTGCGCTCGCGGGTCTCCTCGCGGAACCGCTCGACGTACCCCTCGATCGCCGCCGCGCGCTCCAGCTCGGGGAGCCCTTCGGCCACCGAAAGCGACGGCAGCGTGCCGAGCACGGTGATCTCTTCGCGGTCCACGACGACCTTGGGGGTCTCGGCGAACCAGTTCTCCGGCAGCCGCCCGGCGAACCAGGCACTCAACTGTTCGTCTGCATTCATGTAATCAACATTACAACGCACGGCGCGTTGGTGGTCGCGACGTACGCGGGCGCACGCGGGCCGTGATCAGGGCGCCGATGCTGCCTTCCTACCGGGGAGTACGGCCAGGGGCGGAAAGGCGGCAGAATCGGGGCATGAGCTCACCACAGCGCGCTGACCGGACCTCGTACCCCTCCGACCGCGCTGTCACGAGCCTGCGCGAGCGCAAGAAGGCCAAGACCCGCAGGACCATCCAGGAGGAGGCCATGCGGTTGTTCGCCGAGCAGGGGTACGACGCCACGACGGTCGAGCAGATCGCGGAGGCGGCCGAGGTCTCCCCCAGCACGTTCTTCCGCTACTTCCCCACGAAAGAGGACGTGGTCACCCAGGACGACTACGACCCGATCCTCCTGGAGGCGATCAAGGCCCAGCCGGCGGATCTGCCCCCGCTGACCGCGCTGCGCGCCGCGTTCCGCTCCGCTCTCGAGTCGATGGGGGCCGAGGAGCTCGACCGGATGCTGGCGAGGACCAAGCTGTCCGCCTCCGTGCCCGCCCTGCGGGCGCGGACCGTGGAGGGGCTGTACGCCACGATCGACGTGCTCGCGGGCGCGGTGGCCGAGCGGGCGGGCCGCGACCCCCGCAGTCCCGCCGTACGGACGCTCGTCGGCGCGGTGATGGGGATCATGCTCCCGGCACTGTTCACCTGGGTGGAGCAGGACGGCAGGACGCCGCTGCCCGTACTGCTCGACGAGGCCCTCGGCTACCTGGAGGCCGGGCTGCCGATCTGACGGCGTCCGGCCGCCCGGGTCAGCGGACGCGGGCGGAGATCTGCGGACTGACCCGGACGACCCCGGCGAGGTTCTTGGTGTAGACGTTCGCGATCTTCACGACGTCGCCGGTGTGCGGGGCGTGCAGCATCTTCCCGTTGCCCCAGTAGATGGCGACGTGCGAGATGTATCCGGGGTTGGTCGGATCGTTGCGCCAGAACAGCAGGTCGCCCGGCTGCGCCTGGGACAGCGGCACCTGCGGACCGGTGACCCACTGCTGGTACGTCACGCGCGGCATGCGCACGCCCGCCTGCGCGTACGCCCACTGCACGAGCCCGGAGCAGTCGAAGCTGTCCGGCCCCTCGGCGCCCCACACGTACGGCCGGCCGAGCTTGCCGACGGCCGCCGTGAGCGCGACCTTGAGCTGCTCCGCGGACATGAACGCGGTCTGCGGCCACACCGTGCGCCCCTTGGGCGTCACCACCACCGGGTTGATCGTGGCGACCTGGCTGCCCTTGGGCAGGATCTTCAGCAGCCTGAGGCGGAGCTTGCGGGAGTCGACCTTCGGGGCGCTCACGACCAGGGCGTTGCCCTCCGGGATGCCGAGCGCCGCCGCCGTCCCCTTCGAGACGATCGCCGCGATCGAGCCCATGCCCACGGTGGCGTACGCGCCGATGCGCAGCTGCCTGCCACCGCTCTTGACCTGCGAACCGAGCTGGACGCCGCCGTCGTGGCCGAGCTCGAACGACACCGCCATGTCGCCGGCGGCGATGTTGTGCCACAACCCGTCCGAGGAGGCGGTCACCTTCGGCGTGTACGAACGGAAGGTGGACGGGTCGACACCCATCGTCGGCACCCGTTTGCCGTCCACGACCACATCGGCCGCGCCGGTCACCTCCGCCGCCGTCACGCCCTTCTCCCGGCGCACCTTCTCCACCACCTCCGGCGGGAGGGGGCGGCTGGCCACCACGAACAGGTGCGGGCGGATCAGCCGCTCCAGCGGGGCCACCGGCTGCTGCGTCACGGTCTGGGCGGCCGGGGCCTGGCGCCCCGGCGTCGGGGACGGGCCGTCGCGGAACTGCCGTGCCGCCGCCACGTAGCCGTTGCCCACGCGCCGCTCGGACAGGGCCGTGACCGCGCCCGAAGTGGCGGATTGCGACCTGATCTCGCCGAGCACGAACACGTCGATCGTCAGCACGGCGACGAGCGCCGCGGCGATGAGGGGAACGGTTCTGCGCAGGCGCCCCGGACGGGGCAGGCGGGGCCGGTAGGCGAGATCCTGGCGAGCCTCGGACACGGCTCTCGCGAGCCTTCCGCCGGAACCGGTGGATGGCCGCGCTCGGCGTTCGAGCACGATCTCACCCCTCCCGCGGCGATGTGGTCCGGTCCACGACGAGACTGCCGCACAGCCGGGAATACCGCAAACGACTGCGGAGTTCCCGGCCGGGGCGAAAAGGGACTAGTTGCCGACGTACGGGACGGCTTCGAGGATCTCGACGGCGTTCTGCCTGCCGTTCGGCAGGGTGTACGTCGCCTTCTCCCCGACCTTCTTGCCGTTGATCGCGGACCCGAGGGGAGACTTCGGCGAGTAGACGTCGATGGGCGCGCCGCTCTCCTCGCGGGAGGCCAGCAGGAAGGTGACCTCCTCGTCGTCGCCGTCGAAGCGGACCGTCACGGTCATGCCGGGACCCACGACGCCCTCGGCGCGGGGAGCCTCGCCGACCCTGGCGTTGTCCAGGATCTGCCGGAGGTGGAAGATGCGGGCCTCCATCTTGCCCTGCTCGTCCTTGGCGGCGTGGTAGCCGCCGTTCTCCCTGAGGTCACCCTCTTCCCGGGCGGCTTCGATTTTCTTGGCGATGTCCGTGCGACCCGGGCCCGAAAGGTACTCGTACTCCTCCTTGAGGCGGTCGTACGCCTCTTGCGTCAGCCAGGTGACGTTGTCGTTCTGGGAGACGGCCACGGGCTCTCCTTGTTTCCGTAAGTGACTCGGAAGGCTGTCAAGATAACGCCTTCGAACGCTTCCCCAAAGATTCCACTATACGAGATCGCAGTAGTCGACATGCACCGCTGTGGCCTGGGCGCTCGTCCTCAGCCGTTCGGTGAACTCCAGATCCGACCGCCCCCTGGGAATGTCGACCTCGCGGCTGCCGACCTCGAGGTGCTTGGTGTCGAGCGCCTGGATCCGGCACATCGCCGCCCGGTCGGCGGGCTTGTGCACGGTGAAGGTGATCTGGGCGGAGTCCGCGGCGCTCGCGTCGAAGGTGATCACGTCCGCGCTCACGGACGGATTGCCGTTGGCCCGGAGCATGACGTAGCCCCATCCACCCGCGATGACCGCCACGATCAGCGCCATCACGATGTACGGCACCAGCCTGGCGGGCCGTGCGGGGCGGGGCGCGAAGTCGTCCGGCGTGCCGAGCACCGGGCGTGTCCCCCGGCCGCCGGCCTCATCGGTGGGCATCGCGGAATCTCCCTGAGGATTGTCGGTGTTGTGCGAGACGATCGTTCCGCACAGATTCGACCGTGGCCGCGACGCGGGCCATACCGGGTTCGGAACACACGGTCACTAAGAAGCTAACCTCTTTTCGTAGCCAGAGGACACCGTGAGGAGAGCCGTGAGTGCACCGTTGAGGCTGATGGCCGTGCACGCGCACCCAGACGACGAGTCGAGCAAGGGTGCCGCCACGATGGCCCGCTACGTGGCGGAGGGCGCGGAGGTGCTCGTCGTCACATGTACGGGCGGTGAACGCGGCTCGATCCTCAACCCGAAGATGGACCGGCCCGACATCCTGGAGAACATCGGGGAGGTGCGGCGCCAGGAGATGGAGAAGGCGCGCGAGATCCTCGGCGTCCAGCAGCGGTTCCTCGGCTTCGTCGACTCCGGGCTGCCGGAGGACGAGAACGAGCCGCTGCCCGAGGGCTGCTTCGCGCTGCAGCCGCTCGAGGTGGCCTCGGCGCCGCTCGTCGCCGCCGTCCGGGAGTTCCGTCCGCACGTGATCCTCACGTACGACGACAACGGCGGCTATCCGCACCCGGACCACATCATGACCAACCGGGTGTCGATCGAGGCGTTCGAGGCGGCGGGCGACCCCGACCGCTACCCCGGGACGGGCGAGCCGTGGCAGCCGTTGAAGCTCTACTACCACATGGGTTTCACGCGGGAGCGGTTCGAGGCGCTGCACAACGTGATGACCGAGCGCGGCATGGGCTCGCCGTACGCCGACTGGATCGCGCGGTGGGAGGACCGGCCGCAGAAGTGGGAGGTCACCACCAAGGTCCCGTGCGCGGACTACTTCGAGGTCCGCGACCTCGCCCTGCTCGCGCACGCCACCCAGGTGGACCCCGACGGGTTCTGGTTCGTCTGCCCGCGTGAGCTCCAGGAGGAGATCTGGCCGACCGAGGACTACCATCTCGCGCGGTCGCTCGTGGACACCACGCTGCCGGAGGACGACCTGTTCGCGGGGATCCACGCCGAGGTCACCCCTGCCTGCTCGTAAGCTGGGGGCGTGGATGCAAGCAGCTACGGGCCCGGCCTCCTGGGCTTCCTCGTCGTCGCCGCGATCGGGCTGGCTCTGTTCTTCCTGCTGAAGAACATGAACAAGCAGATCAAGAAGATCCAGGTGCCGCACGACGGCCGCGAGGACGAACGGCGCGGCAACGGGCCCGAGGCGTGAACACGGCCGCCCAGGTCGACGACAACGCCGCCGCGTCGCGTTACGAGATCATGCTCGACGGCGTGGTCGTCGGGTTCGCGCAGTACCGGCTGCGGGGCGGCGCCATGGTCTTCACGCACACCGAGGTGCGCGACGAGTTCGAGGGCCGGGGCCTGGGCAGCAGGCTGGTGCGAGCGGCCCTCGACGGCGCGCGGGCTGCGGGCCTGCGGATCGTCCCGCTGTGCTCGTTCGTGGCCTGGTATGTGCAGAAGCATCCCGAATACCGCGACCTGGTCGACGACGACTACCGCGACCTGACCGACACCGCCGGGTGAGACCCGTTCAGTCGGGCAGCGCGGGGCCGGACGACCAGGCGCGCTCCAGCGCCTTGGGCAGCCCCCACCAGCCCAGCGGGGTCAGCACCTCGGCCCGGTCCACGATGCCGAGGTGCGCCCACAGCGGCGTGACCGCCGTGAACAGCATCTCCGTCGCCTCCAGGTCCTCAGGCTCGTCCGGGTCCACGTCGATGTCCTCGGAGTCGGCGATGAACCGGGCGATCCGCTCGGGCGAGGCGAGCACCCCGGGGCCGTACCGGACCAGAGCGATCACCGACGCGAGCCAGTCGGCGTGGTGGATGGCGCACAACGAGGCCAGTATCGAGTCCTCGTGGCTGAGCTCGCCCTCCATGTCGAAGAACCGGGCGGCGTCCTCCTCGTCGGGAAGGTCGGAGATCGGCGCGACGATCCCGGCGGCGACGGTGAGCCACAGGTCCTCGTCGCCTTCGGGCAGCTCGCCGTGCTCCAGCCCGGCGCAGGCGCGCAGCACGTTGCCCGGGTAGCCGGGACGGGTCAGCGTCACACGCAGCCGCCGGGCCGCCGAGCGGAGATCGGCCCCGGGAAAGGGCGGCTCGGGCAGGTCGTCGAGCAGCCGCCGCAGCTCACCCAGCGCGTACGCCTCCTCCTCGTCCCAGGCGGCGTACAGCTCCTGGTCCTGCTCGTCGTTGACCACGACGTTGGGCACCCGGCCGTCCGGCAACGGGGTGCCGAGCCAGCGCTCCTGGAGCTCCTCGTAGGCGTGCCGGGCGTCGGGGTCCCCTGCGGCCAGCGCGTCCGCGTCGATCTCCCCGGCCGCCAGCCGCTCCTCCAGGAACTCGACCAGCCGCTCGTACATCTCGGTGGCCACCGGGCCGCGCTCGCTCTCCTCCGGCCACAGGAAGTAGCTGCGGGTGAGCATGATCGGCTCGGTCCCGCTCGACTCCAGCCAGCGCTGCACGTCGCCGACCGTCGCGACGCCCGACTCGATGCTCATCAGCACGGCCTTGGCCGACTCCCAGAACGCGGGCGACAGCGGGTTGCCCGCCGCGAGCAGCTGCCGCCGCAGGTCGGGAAGGGCGACCAGGGCCTGCCCGGACGGAACGGCCAGCAGCACCCGTGCGACGTCGCGCCGCGTCATGGCGGCCGCGGGACGTCCCGAGTGCCTGACAGCGAAGTCCAGATTCAAGCCCACGTCCTGTGAGCCTACGCCGGGACGCGCCGGAACACATCCCCGCCGTCCCCCGCGCGCCCCCTCCCCACGCCGGCCGGAGCAGTCGCGCCGGGAAACATCGCCCACGTGAGCGGCGGCGGAAGCGGGCCGTACGGGATGTGGGAGGCTGGTTCCATGAACCGGCTGGGTGGCGAGACCTCTCCCTACCTCCTGCAACACGCGGACAACCCGGTGGACTGGTTCCCCTGGGGCGAGGACGCGTTCGCGGAGGCGCGCAGGCGTGACGTCCCCCTGCTGATCAGCGTGGGGTATTCGGCATGCCACTGGTGTCATGTCATGGCACACGAGTCGTTCGAGGACGAGGCCACCGCGAAGCTGATGAACGAGCTGTTCGTCAACGTCAAGGTGGACCGCGAGGAACGGCCCGACGTGGACGCCGTCTACATGGGCGCGGTCCAGGCGATGACCGGTCAGGGCGGCTGGCCGATGACCGTCTTCGCCACGCCGGGCGGAGATCCGTTCTACGCCGGCACCTACTTCCCCCGGCCGCACTTCCAGCGGCTGCTGCACGCCGTCTCGCAGGCCTGGCGACAGGACCGGGAGGGCGTCCTGGCCCAGGGAGAGAAGGTGGTGGAGGCGCTCGCGGAGCGCACCGGGGCGCCGTCGGGCCCGTTGCCCACCGCCGAGACCCTCGACCTTGCCGTACGGAACCTCGCGGAGAGCTTCGACGAGCGGCGGGGCGGGTTCGGCGGGGCACCGAAGTTCCCGCCGTCCATGGCTCTGGAGTTCCTGCTGCGGCACGGCACCCGGAAGGCCGTCGCCATGGCGGAGACGACCATGGAGGCGATGGCCAGGGGCGGCATGTACGACCAGCTCGGCGGGGGTTTCGCCCGCTACTCGGTCGACGCCGACTGGATCGTGCCGCACTTCGAGAAGATGCTCTACGACAACGCGCTGCTGCTGCGGGTCTACGCCCACTGGTGGCGCGCGTCCGGCTCGGTCCTGGCCAGGCGCGTGGTCCTGGAGACCGCCGAATGGCTGCTGCGGGAGATGCGCACGCCCGAGGGCGCCTTCGCCTCGGCCCTCGACGCCGACAGCGAGGGGCCGGACGGCACCCACGGTGAGGGCCTGTTCTACGTCTGGACCCCGGAACAGCTGCGCGAGGTCCTCGGAGAGGACGACGCCGCCTGGGCCACCTCGGTGTTCGAGGTGACCGGCACGTTCGAGCACGGCATGTCGGTGCTGCAGCTTCTCGCCGACCCCGACGATCCGGCCCGGTTCGATCGGGTCCGTACGGCCCTGCGCGCTGCGCGAGAGCAACGGCCACGGCCCGGGCGGGACGACAAGATCGTGGCCTCCTGGAACGGGCTCGTGATCGCCGCCCTGGCCGAGGTGGGCGCGCTGCTCGACCGGCCCGATTTGATCGACGCCGCACGCGAGACGGCCGTGCTGCTCGACGACCTGCACACGGTGAGCCGCGGCCCGGCCCGGCTGCTGCGCACCTCCCGCGACGGCCGGGCGGGGGCCAACGCCGGCATGCTGGAGGACTACGCCAACACCGCCGAGGGCTTCCTCGCCCTCTACGGCGTCACCGGCGAGAGCCGGTGGTTCCACCGCGCCGCAGACCTGCTTGAGACCGTGCTGACCCGCTTCCCCGACGGGTCGGGGGGCTTCTACGACGCCCCCGACGACGGCGAGAGGCTGTTCCAGCGGCCCCAGGACCCGACCGACAACGCGACGCCGTCGGGTCAGTTCGCGGCGGCGGGAGCGTTGCTGTCGTACGCCGCGCTCACCGGTTCGGCCCGGCACCGGGAGGCGGCAGAGGCGGCGCTGGGCACGGTCTCCGCGCTGGCGGGGCGGTACGCCCGGTTCGCCGGATGGGGCCTCGCGGTGGCGGAGGCGGCGCTGGGCGGCCCGGCCGAGGTGGCGATCGTCGGCCCGGCCGACGACGCCCGCACGCGCGCGCTGCATCGTGCGGCCCTCATGTCCGGCACGCCGGGGCTGGTCGTCGCGCTGGGCACGGGACGATCCGGCACCGTCCCGGCGGACGTGCCGCTGCTGGAGGGGCGGGGCATGGTCGACGGTTCGCCGGCCGCCTACGTGTGCCGGAAGTTCACCTGCCGGGCGCCGGTCACCACCCCCGCCGAGCTTCGCGCCGAGCTCGCCCGGTAGCGGCGGCGGCCCGTCCTCAGGTGCGGCCGCCGACCAGATCGCTCGCGGCCCGGACGAAATCGCGGACGCGTGCGGTGCGGTTGTCCGTTCGCCACAGCAGGCCCCAACGCAGCGGCGGGGCGTCGCTGAACGGGATGTAGACGACGTCGGGGCGGGCGTAATAGCGCCTGGCCTGCGCGCCGACAGGGAAGACTCCTCGGCCGGCGCCGATGAGGGTGAGCATCTCGTTGAACGTGGCGGCCGAGGGGCCCGGTTCGATCACCCGGCCGGAGGGCGTGGTGCGCGGGGTCCGATCGCCTCGCAGGGAGTCGGGGAGCGTGCCGGGGAGCTGGAGCAGGGGAACCCTGGCCAGGTCCTCCAGGGAGACCGACTCCCGGCGGGCGAACGGATGCCCGGACGGCACCGCGAGCATGCGCGCCTCCGACGCCAGGACCGGCCCGGTGGCGATGCCGGGCTCCTCGATGGGGAAGGTGCCCAGCGCGACGTCGACCTCGCCGGCGCGCAGCCAGGGCATGAGATCGACCATCTGCGCTTCCCGGAGCTGAACGTCGCAACCGGGCTCGCGCCGCCGCAGGAGTTCGGCCGCCCCGACGAGCAGTTGCCCGGCGGCGGCACCGACGAAGGCGACGCGCAGGGTGCCGACGATGCCGCGGCCCTCGGCGACGGCCTGCTCGAACGCCGAGGTGATCCGGCGCCAGGCGGGCCGCACCTCCTCGTGCAGCCTGCGTCCCAGCGGGGTCAGCTCCACGCGGCGGCTGGTGCGGGCGAACAGCGGGACGCCGACGCGGCGTTCCAGCTTGGCGATGGTCTGGCTGATCCGGGCTGTGGACACCCGCAGGCGTTCGGCGGTGCGGCCGAAGTGCAGCTCCTCGGCGAGGGTGAGGAACGCCTCCAGCTCGTGCCGTTCCAGCATGACACCCCCATCGTTAACCCAGGCTTCACGATCATTGCACAGGACCGCGTTGATCGGCTTTCCGCTCCGCCCGAGAGTGGGACACGTTCCGCAATCTCTCTCACCTGCTACGGGATCAGCCGATGCCGCATGCGCATCCACAACGCCTGGCACACGGGCGATCCGACGGCCTTCTTCGGCCCCGCCGAAGCCTGCTGACCTGCCTCACGGAAAGAAAATGATCATGAATGCTTTGGACACCCTGCGCTCCGTCGTACGCGGCCGGGTCTGGCTGGCCGGCGATCCCGGCTTCGACGCCTCCCGCCGTCCGTGGAACCTGGCCGTCGAACAACCGGTCGCGGCCGTGGTGGAGGCCGCCGACGCCGACGACGTCGCCGCGCTGGTCCGGCACGCCCGCGCCGCCGGGTTGACCGTCGCCACTCAGCCGAACGGGCACGGCGCGACCGGCCGCACCGACGGCTCCGTCCTGTTGCGGACCCGGCCGCTGGACTCCGTGGAGATCGATCCGGCCGCCCGGCGCGCCCGCGTCGGAGCCGGCGTGTCCTCGGGCCGGCTGCAGGCCGCCGCCGCGCCGTACGGCCTGACCGGCCTGCCGGGCAGCTCTCCGGTCGTCAGCGTCACCGGCGTCGCCCTCGGTGGCGGGCTCAGCTGGTTCGGCCGCAAACACGGCTGGGTCGCCGACAACGTCACGGCCTTCGACATCGTCGACGCCGAGGGACGACGGCGGCGCGTCACCCCGGGCGCCGACCCCGACCTGTTCTGCGCTGACCTGTTCTGGGCCCTGCGCGGCGGAGGCGGCGACTTCGCGATCGTCACCGCCCTGGAGCTGTCCCTCCACCCCGCCCCACGACTGTACGGCGGGCGGGTGCTGTGGCCGGCCGGGCACGCGCCCGACGTGATGGACGCCTACCGGCGGATCACGGCCACCGCCCCCGCGGAGTTGACGCTCTGGCTGGACCTGCTGCACTTCCCGGGCGCCGATCCCATGGTCGCCATCGACGTCACCTACCTCGGCGAGGCGTCCGAGGCTCGCGACCTGCTGGCTCCCCTGGACCGCCTTCCCCGGCCACTGTCGGACACCCGGCGGATCATGCCGGTCTCCGAGATCGGCGGCATCACCGCCGAGCCCACCGATCCCGGCGCCGGCCTCTCACGCGCTGAACTGCTGACCGGACTGGACGACACGACGGCCAAGACCCTGCTCGCCGATCCGATCGCTCCGCTGATGAGCGTGCAGATCCGCCATCTGGGCGGCGCGTTCGCCCGCCCGTCCGACAGCCCGCACGGACCGCTGGCCGAGCCGTACGCGCTCTACCTGTTCGGCGTCCCGGCCGACCCGGCGACGGCCGAGGCGATCACGGTCAGGCAGCGCGCGCTCACCGAGGCCCTCCCCGTCAGCGGGCGTAAACCCTTCACCTTCCTCAACCCCCGCGAGAGCGTGGCCGACGCCTTCACCCCCGCCGTGCTGGATCGCCTCCGTGACGTCAAGCGCCGCCACGACCCCCACGGCGTCTTCCGCGGCAACTTCCCGGTCCTCGCCTGAACGTCACGCTCGCGTGTGAGGCGTTCGCCTGTCAGCGGGCGGGGATCTGGGCGACCGGGAGCTGAGGCCCGGGAATCTGCGCGGCCGGGCCGGGCTGATCACCCTGACCGTCCTGGCCGGTCCGCCTGGCGCCCGGCTCTGTCTGACCGGCCCGCCTGGCGCCCGGCTCTGTCTGACCGGGCCGTCTCGCGCCCGTGCCGGTGGTGTTCGCGTCGGATCTGGCGTTCCCCGCCTCGGTGGCGGCGCCGCGGGCGGGATCCTGGGCACCCGTGTCGCCGGCGCGGCCCGTGCCCGCCGGGCCTGTCAGGCCTGTCGCGCCGCCGGTTCCGTCCGGGCCCGCGATGCCGTTCGCGCCGCCTCTCGGACCGGGCTCGCCGTCCTGGCCGGTCGGGTTCTGCTGCTCCTCGTCCGCGCCTGTGGACCCGCCGGGAACGCCGGGCACGTCGGTGCCGGGCACCGTGGTCCCGTCACCGCGCCCGTACGGGATGGGCGATCCGGCGGGCCCCGACGGATAGGCCGTGGGCCCCCCGTCCTGCTGGGGCAGGGCCACACCGTAGGTGTCCCAGTAGTAGGGGTTCCAGGTGACCGGGTCGGGGAACTCCCGGACCGGCTTGCCCTCCATGGCGGTGCTCATGAAGGTCTTCCAGATCTCGGCCGGCAGCGTGCCGCCGTACAGCTCGCCGTACCCGGGGACGGTCACCGGCTTGTTGTCGTCGCGGAACATGTCGACCGCGACGGCCAGCTGGGGGACGTAGCCGGAGAACCAGACCGCCGCCGACTCGTCGGTGGTGCCGGTCTTGCCCGCCACCGGGCGGTCCCACAGCTGCGCGGCCGTGCCGGTGCCGCCGCGCACCACCTGCTCCAGCGCGTACGTGGTGTCGGCGGCGGTGTTCTCGCTGAAGGCCCGGGTGCCGGCAGGGGCGAACTTACGGGTGAGTCCCGTGCCGTCGGTGACCGCACGGATCACGTGGGCCTCGTGGTGGATGCCTCCGGCGGCGAACGTGGCGAACCCGGAGGCCTGCTGCACGGCGCTCACCGACGCCACACCGAGGGGCAGCGTGGCGGCGCTCTGGTGCGGGGCGAGTTGCGCCGCGGGGATCCCGGCGGCCCGCGCCGCCCCGACGACCTTGTCGAGGCCGATCCGCTGCGCGAGGTCCACGAAGGCGGTGTTGACCGAATACTGCGTCGCCTGGAGCAGGGTGATCGCCTGCCCGTACGACTTGCCGCCGGAGTTGGGGATGTCGGCGGAGCCGATATGGATGGGGGAGTTGCCGTAGACCAGGGTGTCGAGCCCGTATCCGGCCTCGAGCGCCGCGGCCAGCGTGTAGGGCTTGAAGGTCGAGCCGGCCTGGACCTTGGCGGAGAAGGCGTTGTCGTACTGGTTGGTCTCGTAACGCCCGCCGTAGAAGGCGACGACCTCGCCGGTCTCCGGATCGACGGCCGCCAGGCCGGTGCGGACCTTCTTCGGGGTGTCGTCCGGCAGGACCGACTTCACCGCCTGCTGGGCCTGCGCCATCAGCTTCTTGTCGAACGTCGTGGTGACCTTCAGGCCGCCGTGGTTGATGTCCTCGTCGGTGTAGCCGAGCCGGTTCAGCTCGGCGCGCACCTGCGCCAGCATGTAGCCGTTCTGGCCGCCGAGGGACAGCGGCGCCCGCTGCTTGGCGAGGGTGGGGAACACCTGCGCGCCGGCCTCTTCGCGGGTGATCGCGCCGATCTCGCGCATCCCCTGGATCACCGACGCCCACCTGGCCTTCACCGCGTCGAGCGCGGCGCCGGTGGGGTTGGCGAACCGGGTGGGCTGCTGGATCACGGCGGCGAGGTAGGCGCCCTCGGCCGCCGTGAGGTTCTGCACGTCCTTGTCGAAGTAGGCCCGCGCGGCGGCCTGGATGCCGTACGCCCCGCGGCCGAAGTAGATGGTGTTGAGGTAACGCTCCAGCACCCAGTCTTTCGACTTGGAACGATCCACCTTAAGCGCGATCATGATCTCCTTGAGCTTGCGCCCGATGGAGCGTTCCTGACCGAGACCGCTGTAGTAGTTGCGGACCATCTGCTGGGTGATCGTCGAGCCGCCCTGGAGCTGGCGTCCGGTCACCGTCGACCACAGAGCGCGGGCCGTACCGGACAGGGAGACACCCTGATCCTGGTAGAACGTCCGGTTCTCCGCCGCGATCACCGCGCTTCTGACGACCTGCGGGACCTGCGTGAGCGGCACGTTCTTTCGGTTGACGCCCTCATTGGCGAGGACCGTCCTGCCGTCCCGGTAGTAGATCACCGAGCCCTGGGCCGTCGCCAGTTCCTGGGTGCTGTCCGGGATGGGGGTCAGCGCCCACACCACGGCGAGGAACACGACGAGCCCGGCGATCCCGGCGGCGAGGCCCACGAGCAGGACGCGCGGCAGCCGTCTTCGCCGGCGAGGCTGTGGCGCGCGGCCGTCCCCGCCGCCTTCTCCCCCGTTCGGGCCGCCGAGCGGCGCCCGCGGATCCACGGCGCCCTCCTCGATCGGGCCCTCCTCGGCGCTGTCCACGCTGTGACCCCCGATAAGTCCGATACCCCCGATACGCCCATTTGTGCCCCCTGAGCTGGGCGGATGAGACCACGGTAAACGATGGCCATCGGTGGTCCGGCACTTCCCGCGACGTCTGTGGAAAAGCCTCGCCCACGGAAGGACCCTGTGGAAAACGTGCGTCAGCCCCCGGCCGCGCGGACCAGCGGGAGAGTCCGGTACGGCACCGGCGTGTCGAGCGCGATCACCGACTCCGTCCGTACGACGCCCTGCACGTCCACGATCAGGTCGATCACGCGCTGGAGATCGGCGTTGCTGCGGGCGACCACGCGACAGAGCAGGTCTCCCCCGCCGGTGATCGTGTGGACCTCCAGGACCTCCGGGATGAGCGCGAGCTGGTCGGCCACCGGCACGTGCCCCGCGACCTGCCGGATGTGCAACGTCACGAACGCCGTCACGTCGAATCCGAGCGCGGCCGGGTCGATGTCCGGGCCGTAGCCGGTGATGACCCCCTTCGCGGCCATCCGGTCGAGCCGGGCCTGCACCGTCCCCCGGGCGACGTTCAGCCTGCGGGAGCACTCGAGCACGCCGATCCTGGGCTCGGCGGCCAGCAGGGCGACGAGCCGGGCATCGAGGTGGTCAATCGTCATAACGATTTCCTCTTATGTGAAGCGATCACTGAGCATATTGTCCACTGAATCAGATTACTGTTGCACAAATTGGCCACACCAACGGACAGTTGAGGGCATGAACGATGTCTTTCCGGTTCACGGCATGGACGCGGTGGTCTTCGCGGTCGGCAACGCGAAGCAGGCCGCCCACTACTACTCGACCGCCTTCGGGATGCGCCTGGTGGCCTATCGGGGGCCGGAGACGGGCAGCCGCGACGAGGTGGCGTACGTCCTCGTGTCGGGCTCGGCCCGGTTCGAGCTGCGCGGAGCCGTACGCGCGGGCACGCCGCTCGCCCGGCACGTGGCCGAGCACGGCGACGGCGTCGTCGACCTCGCGCTCGACGTGCCGGACGTGGAGACGGCCTACCGGCACGCGCTGGAGCGCGGCGCGCGGGGGCTGGAGGAGCCCCACGTGGTCGAGGACGAGCACGGCAAGGTCGTGGTCGCGGCCATCGCGACCTACGGCGAGACCCGGCACACGCTGATCGACCGCGCCAACTACACCGGCCCGTACCTCCCCGGATACGTCGCGGCCGAGCCTCTCGTCGCGCCGCCCGCCGTGAAGAACGGCCGGCTCTTCCAGGCGATCGACCACTGTGTGGGCAACGTCGAGCGCATGGAGGAGTGGGTGGAGTTCTATGAGAGGGTCATGGGCTTCACCAAGATGGCGGAGTTCATCGGCGACGACATCGCCACCGAATATTCGGCGCTGATGTCCAAGGTCGTCGCGGACGGCACCCGGAAGGTCAAGTTCCCGCTGAACGAGCCCGCCGAGGGCAAGAAGAAGTCCCAGATCGAGGAGTTCCTGGAGTTCTACGGCGGCCCGGGCGTGCAGCACATCGCGCTCGCCACCAACGACATCGTCACGACGGTGGACACGATGCGCGAGGCGGGCATCGAGTTCCTCGACACGCCCGACTCCTACTACGACGACCCGGAGCTGCGCGGCCGCATCGGCGAGGTGCGGGTGCCGGTCGAGGAGCTGAAGAAGCGCCGCATCCTCGTCGACCGCGACGAGGACGGCTACCTTCTGCAGATCTTCACCAAGCCGGTGGGCGACCGCCCGACCGTCTTCTACGAGCTCATCGAGCGCCACGGGTCCCTCGGCTTCGGCAAGGGCAACTTCAAGGCGCTCTTCGAGGCCATCGAGCGCGAGCAGGAACGCCGGGGCACGCTCTGACCCGGCTCGATGTCCGGCGGATCAGGCCTCGCGGCGTCCGGGACGGCGCCTGTCCGCGCTCCGCCGCCTGGGGAACGCGACGGGCAGCATTTGACGGACACTCCCCAGCCTTTGCGCGCGCCCGGCTTTGACCGAAGGCCGGCGGGGTGACCATTCAGCCATGGGAACACCGCCGCCTCCGGGAAGCCCGTACGAGGAACCGAGGATTCCCTGGACGCCCCCGCCCTTCGGGCAGACGGCGCCGCGGCTCGCCGGCCGCTGGCGCCGCCTGTTCGCCGGGATCGTGGACGCCGTGCTCGTCGGGCTCGTCACCTCGCTCCTCACCTGGGACAGCTGGAGGGCCGTGTACGACGGCACGACGGGGGCGGCGACGAGGATCCCGGTCGGCAGCGGCCTACTCGCCGGGATCGTCGGATTCCTCTACTACTGGCTGCTCCAGTCGTTCTGGAACGGCCAGACGGTGGGCAAGCGGCTGTTCGGCATGCGCGTCGTACGCGACACCGGGGCGCCTGCCGGTCCCGGGCCGATCGCGGTGCGGCAGGCGGTGGAGATCGTGCTGGGCTGGCTGTTCTGCCTCGGAGTGGTGAACCTCGCATGGATCCTGTTCGACCGCAGGAAGCAGGCCCTGCACGACAAGGCGGCCCGGACGCTCGTGGTGGACGCCTGAGCTCCGCGCGCCCGCGGACCCCCTGCACCCCCCTGCGACCCCCGCGAACAGGGAAAACATCCGGAGTCACTACCCGGACCACGCCACCGCCTCGCGTACAGTTGCCAGACATATGTCCATGCATCGTCTTCCTTCGTTCCCCTCGCCGATCACGACGCCGACCGGCGCCCGGGGCAGAACGATCTCTGCGCTGATCTGTGCCGTGGCCGTCGGGACCGCCACGGCCTGCACGCCGTCCCAGGGCGCGGTCGCGCCGGCATCGGCGGATGCGGGCACGTCGAGGGCCACCCCCGGCGCCGGCGGCACCGCGAACACCGCGGGCACCACGGGCGCTCCGGGAATCGGCGATCCGGACTTCCCCAGCGACGGCAACGGCGGCTACGACGTCCAGCACTACGGCCTCCGCCTGTCGTACGACCCGTCGACCAGGAAGCTCGCGGGCAGCGCCACGATCCGTGCGAAGGCCGTACAGGACCTGACGTCGTTCGACCTGGACCTGCACGGGCTCACGGTGAGCCGGGTGACGGTGGACGGCGCGGCGGCCTCGTTCAGCCGCAGCCGGGACGAGCTCGTGATCGAGCCTGCCCGGCGGGTCTCCGACGGCGACGCGTTCGAGGTCACGGTCGACTACTCCGGTGTGCCGGAACCGATGCGCGACTCCGCCAACCTCGGCCGATACGGCTTCATCTCCACTCCGGACGGCGCGTTCGTCACGTGTGAGCCGAACGGCGCGAAGACGTGGTTCCCGTCGAACGACCATCCTTCGGACAAGGCGACCTACGACTTCCAGATCACCGTTCCCGAAGGGCTGACCGCGATCGCCAACGGCGAGATGGACGGGACGCCGCAGACGAAGGCGGGCAAGACGACCTTCGTCTGGCGGGAGAAGCACCCCATGGCGAGCTACCTCGCCACGATGACGACCGGGAAGTTCCAGGTCCGCACCGGCACGAGCGGCAAGGGCCTGCCGATCTACGCCGCCGTCGCCGACTCCTTCCGCGGCTCGCTCGACAAGCTCTTCGCCGAGACGGGAAAGATCACCGACTACTGGTCGAGCGTGTTCGGGCCGTACCCCTTCTCGTCGACGGGCGGCGTGATCGACGACTACGCGGCGGGGTACGCGCTGGAGAACCAGACCAAGCCCATCTACGGCGGTTTCTCCCCCGAGCCCGCGATCATCGCGCACGAGCTCGCGCATCAGTGGTTCGGCGACAGCGTGAGCATCGCGCGCTGGCGGGACCTGTGGCTGAACGAGGGCTTCGCGACGTACGCCGAATGGCTGTGGGCGGAGCACACCGGCCGGTACACGGCCGAATCGGCCTTCCAGCGCTACTACGCGAACGCGGCCGACCCGATGTGGGCCTATCCTCCGGGCACGGCCCGCGCCGACGACCTGTTCAGCGCCGCCGTCTACAACCGCGGCGCGATGACACTGCACGCCCTGCGCAGGGAGATCGGCGACCAGAAGTTCTTCCCGCTGATCAGGGCGTGGACCGACGCCCACAGATACGGCAACGTCACGACGCGGGAGTTCATCGCGCTGGCCGAGCGCGTCTCGGGCAAGAACCTCAAGGAGCTGTTCGACGCCTGGCTGTTCCAGCCGAAGCGTCCCGCTCCGGTCACCTGAGCGGCCGGTGGCGGCGGAATCAGGAGAACAGCAGCTTGTAGCCGTCCCGCCGCAGCGCGCTCAGCACCTCGTCGCAGTGCGCGGGGCCGCGGGTCTCCAGTTGCAGCAGCACCTCGGCCTCCTCCAGGTGCAGGCGGGAGCCGAAGCGCTCGTGCACCACGTCGAGCACGTTGGCCCCGAGGTCGGCCAGCCGGGCCAGCAGCGCGGCCAGCGCCCCGGGACGATCGGTCAGCCGGATGCGGAAGGCGAGGTAGCGGCCCGCCGCCGCCAGGCCGTGCCGCAGCACCCTGGCCAGCAGCAGCGGGTCGATGTTGCCGCCCGACAGCACGACGACCACCGGCGGCTCGAACGCGTGCGGCTGGTCGAGCAGCGCCGCCACCCCCGCCACTCCGGCCGGCTCCACCAGCAGCTTCGAGCGTTCGAGGCACAGCAGCAGGGCGCGCGACAGCGACTCCTCCGAGACCGTCACGACGCTGTCCACGAGATAGTGGATCAGCTCGAACGGCAGGTCGCCCGGCCGCCCGACCGCGATGCCGTCCGCCATCGTGGACGTGGGCTCGACCATGACAGGACGGCCCGCGGCCAGCGAGTCGGGATAGGCCGCGGCCCGTTCGGCCTGCACGCCCACCACCTTGATCCCCGGTCGCTGGGACTTCACCGCCAGCGCGACCCCCGCCGCGAGGCCGCCGCCGCCGATGGGCAGCACGATCGTCGCCGTGCCGGGAAGCTGCTCAAGGATCTCCAGGCCGACGGTGCCCTGCCCGGCGACCACGTCAGGGTGGTCGAACGGGTGGATGAACACCGCCCCGGTCCGGTCCGCGTGCTCCCTGGCCGCCCGCAGCGCCTCGTCCACGGTGTGCCCCGCGAAGACCACGTCCGCGCCGTACGCGCGGGTGGCCTCGACCTTCGGCAGCGGCGCGCCCTCGGGCATGTAGACCGTCGACTTGGCCCCGACCAGCGACGAGCCCAGCGCCACGCCCTGCGCGTGGTTGCCCGCGCTGGCCGCGACCACCCCCCTGGCCCGCTCGTCCTCGCTCAGGCGCGCGATCCGCACGTACGCCCCGCGGACCTTGAACGACCCGGCCCGCTGGAGGTTCTCGCATTTCAGGTGGACCGGGCCGCCCACGATCTCGGACAGCACCCGTGAATGCAGGACGGGTGTCAGCGCCGCCACGTCGGACAGCGACTCGCGCGCGGCGACGACGTCCTCGTACGTCACCTGTGGGACAGCCATGTGCCCATCATCACAGGTTCCGGCACTCTCAGCGCTCCGGCGACCAGTACCTGTCGCCGGCCGCCACGAGGGCGGCGGCGCCGACGAGACCGGCGTCCTGACCCAGCGCGGCGGGCACGACCCGCACCCGCCCGGCGAACCCCATCCGCGTGTGCTCCCGCAGCGCCTCCTCCAGGGGTGCGAACAACAGGTCGCCCGCCTGGCTGAGCCCGCCGCCGACGGTCACGAGGTCGAGGTCGCACAGGTTGACGGCCGAGGCGATCGCGATCCCCAGAGCCCGCCCCGCCCGGGCCATCGCGGTCCGCGCGATCGGGTCGCCCGCCGCTGCGTCGGCGGCCAGCCGGCGCGCGGTGGCCGTGCCCTCCTCCTGGTAAAGGCCCCCTTCGACGACGGCCTCGCCCCAGGCGCCGGCGAACGGGGACCAGCCCTGGGTGAGCGCCCAGGCGGCGAGACCGGGGCCGCGGGCGATCGCCTCCAGACAGCCGTTGCCGCCGCAACCGCAGGCCGGGCCCTCGGGGTCGACCACCACATGGCCGATGTGACCCGCGTTGCCCGTCCCGCCGTCGATGAGCCGGCCGCCGAGGATCAGCCCGCCGCCGACGCCGGTCGACACGACCATCCCCAGCATGGCCGCGCTTCCCCGTCCGGCACCGCGCCAGTGCTCGGCGACGGCCAGGCAGATCGCGTCGTTGTGGATGCGGACCGGGACGCCGGGGAAGCGCGCGGCCAGCCTCGCGCGCAGCGGGAAGCCGCGCCAGCCGCCCATGTTGAGCGGCGACACCTCCCCCTCCGGCCAGGTCATCGGCCCGCCGCAGCCGACGCCCACGCCAGCGAGCGCGGCGGGCAGGTCCAGCCGGTCGAGCAGCGTGGTCAGCGTCTCCCACAGCGTCTCGGCGTCGCCGCCCTGCGGGGTGGCGGCCCGCTCGGCGGCCACGACCCCGCCGTCCGGCTCCACCAGGCCCACCGCGAATTTCGTGCCCCCTATGTCGACGGCCAGGGTGAGGTCGCTCACGCGTCCGCTCCCCCGCCGCCCGGGAAACCCGTACCACCCGGGAAACCGGTGCCGCCCGGGAAACCCGTGCCCCCCGAGAACTCCGTGCCGCCCGGGAAACCGGTGCCGCTGGAGAAGACGAGCAGCGACGCGGTGAAGCCGTGAACGTGGTTGTGCCCGCTGACCGGCCCGACCTCGCCCGCGGCGAAGAACCCCGCCACCCCGATGGGCCCCAGTGTCTCGCGCACGGCGAGCGCGTCGTGGTCGGCCGAGCCGAACATGCCCGAGCCTCGGCCGTTGCAGGAGAACAGCAGGGCCCCCTCGACCCGGCCGGAGTGTTGCTGCATGTGGGCGTCGAGCAGTTCGTAGAGGTCCTCGTCGGCGGCCTCGGCATCCCTGACCTGGAAGCGCACGGTCCTGCCGATCTCGATCACGTCGCCGACGGCCACCGCCTCGCGTTCGGGGTCGATGCCGATGACCCCCCGGATCAGGAAGTCACCGCGCTCGTGGCGCTCGGCGTACTCGTCCATCGCGATGCCGATCTGTAAGCCGGCGGCGACCAGGTCGCGGTCCTCCTCGTCGAGGGCGCTGACGATGTCCTCCAGGCGGGCCAGGGCGGGCTGGCCGGCGAGTTCCAGCAGCACGTTGTCCTCGGCCCGGGTGACGACCATGGACGGCCCGATCGGCCGGCAGCCCTGGCTGACGACGGTGCCGATGTTCACCGAGCCACCGATGATCACTCCGATCGCGCCGGAGTCGTGGACCTCTCCGTTGGCGAACAGCCGTACGGAACCACGGCCCTGGAGGCCGTTGGCCAGGCCGCCGACGATCGGCAGGCTGCCCAGCACCTCGTGCGAGTGCTCGATGAAGGCGTCGGTGGGAAAGCTGTAGGGGTCGGCGAGCAGGATCGCCGCCCGGTCGTCGGGGACGCGCTCGGGCAACCCCACGACCACGAACCTGTCCTCCGTCCGAAGCGTCTCCAGGGCGAAGGTGTCGATCCTGGCGCCGCCGAGGGAGGCCGCCCACGCGCTCACGGCCGGGGTCAGCTCCACGCCCTGGCCGTGCCCGATGACACCGGTCGCGCTGCAGCCGATCACGTCGGCTCCGGACGCCACGGACATCGCCCGCCGGCCCGCCCTGTCCACGTCGTCGGGATCGTCCCCGCAGATGAAGAAGCACACCAGGTCTGGCGGACCCGACAGGCCGGCCAACGCCTGGCGTACGGCCGTCTCGGCCGCTTCCACCAGGTTCGCGCCCACGGCGAGACCGTCGGCGAAGCGGCTCGTCAATACCGCCATGTCTCGCCCTCTCTTCCTCCGCGACTGTTTCCTTGGGCCGATTCTCCCCACTGAACGGAGGACGACGCACGGGCCGCCCGGCCAATTGGGCCGGGCGTCCCGCAGCCGTGTCTCCCAAACCCGGCTGCAGGATCGTCCGATGGGGACGTAGGCTCGACTGCGTGCACAAATCGCCCACGCCTGCCCCCAGCACTCTGCGTGAACTGCGCGAGAGTGGACACCGATACCGAACGGTCAAGGCCGAGATCAGGGAGAACCTCCTGGCCCGGCTGCGGGCCGGCGAGACACGGTTCCCCGGCATCGTCGGCTTCGACGACAGCGTCCTGCCCCACCTGGAGAGGGCGCTGATCGCGGGTCACGACCTCGTGCTCCTCGGCGAGCGCGGCCAGGGCAAGACCCGCCTGATCCGCACCGTCACCGGGCTGCTCGACGAGTGGTCGCCCGTGGTCGAGGGCTGCGAGATCAACGACCACCCGTACGCGCCGGTCTGCGTCCGGTGCCGTCGGCTCGCGGCCGCGCACGGCGACGACCTGCCGGTCGCGTGGAAGCACCGCGAGGACCGGTACGGCGAGAAGCTGGCCACCCCCGACACCTCCGTCGGCGACCTGATCGGCGACGTCGACCCCATCAAGATCGCCGAGGGCCGCACGCTCGGCGACCCGGAGACCGTCCACTACGGCCTGGTCCCCCGGACCAACCGGGGTGTCTTCTCCGTCAACGAGCTGCCCGACCTGGCCGAGCGCATCCAGGTGGCGCTGCTCAACGTGCTGGAGGAGCGCGACATCCAGGTCCGCGGCTACAACCTGCGGCTCCCCCTCGACATCCTGCTGATCGCCAGCGCCAACCCCGAGGACTACACCAACCGGGGCCGGATCATCACCCCGCTGAAGGACCGCTTCGGCGCGGAGATCCGCACCCACTACCCCCGTACGGTCGAGGACGAGCTGGTCCTGATCCGCCAGGAGGCCGATCTCGCCGCCCTCGGCGCGGACCTGCCCGACCACCTGGTGGAGGTGATCGCCCGGTTCACCCGCCTGGTCCGCGAGTCCACCGCGATCGACTCCCGCTCGGGCGTGTCGGCCCGCTTCTCGATCGCCGCCGCCGAGACCGCCGCCGCCTCCGCCGTACGGCGGGCCGCGCTGACCGGGGAGGAACGGCCCGTCACGCGCGTGTGCGACCTGCCCGGCGTGGTCCACACACTGCGCGGCAAGGTCGAGTTCGAGGTCAGCGAGGAGGGCCGGGAGATCGACGTGCTCTCCCACCTGCTGCGCCGCGCGACGGCCGAGACCTTCCGCGCCTCGCTCGGCGGGGCCGATCTCGCGCCGCTGCTGGACAGGTTCGGCGAGGGCGCCCAGGTCGAGTCGGGCGAGCTGGTGGCGGCCCACGAGCTGCTGCGCAGGATCGGGCGCGTCGAGGGCCTGTCAAAGATCATGGCGAGGCTCGGCATGGGCGAGGGCGACGAGTCGCCCGGTCACGCCGCCGCGGCGCTGGAGTTCACGCTGGAGGGGCTGTACCTGATGCGCAGGCTGTCCAAGGACGAAACCGACGGCGGCACGGTGTACCGGACGTGACCTACTTCTACCGGGAGTATCACGACGGGCCGGACCCGCTCGCGCCGCCGTACGACGTGCGCTCGGCGCTGGACGAGATGGGCGATGCGATCCTGTCCGGCTCGACGCCGCTCGACGCGCTGCGCGACCTGCTGCGGCGCGGGCTCCCCGGCGCCCCCGACCGGCGCGGCCTCGACGACCTGCTCCGCCAGGTGCGGCGGCGGCGGCGCGAGCTGCGGGACAACACCCGGCTCGACGGCACGCTGGAGCGGGTGCGCGCCCTGCTCGACAAGGCGATCGGCCAGGAGCGGGCCGAACTCCAGCGAGGGTCCGGGGGTCGCCCCCCGGGAGAACGCGGTCCTGATCCGTTCGACGACGCCCGGTTCCGGGAGGCGATGCTCGACGCGCTGCCCACCGACGCCGCCCGGGCGGTCCAGGAGCTGGCCGGCTACGACTGGCGGTCGGCCGCCGCGCGGCAGACGTTCGAGGAGCTGCGCGACCTGCTGCGCAGGGAGGTCCTCGACAGCCAGTTCCGCGGCATGCGCGACGCGCTGGCCAACCCCGACCCGGCCGCCATGGAGCGGGTCAGGGAGATGATGTCGGACCTCAACGACATGCTGGACCGGGACGCCCGGGGTGAGCACACGCAAGACGACTTCGACCGGTTCATGCAGAAATACGGGGACATGTTCCCCGAGAATCCGCGGAACCTGGAGGAGCTGGTCGACCAGCTCGCCCGCCGCGCCGCCGCCGCGCAGCGGCTGCTCGCCTCGCTCAGCCCGGAACAGCGCGAGGAGCTCGCCGGGCTGATCAACCAGACGCTGGAGCAGGCGGGGCTGGCCGACCAGATGCGCCGGCTCGGCGACGCCCTCCATGCCCGCCGCCCCGACCTGGCCTGGGGCGCCCCCGAACGGGTGTCCGGCGAGCAGCCGATGGGCATGGGCGACGCCGTGACGGCCCTGCAGGAGCTGGCCGACCTGGGCGACCTGGAGGCCGCGCTGCGCCAGGACTACCCCGGCGCGCGGCTCGACGACGTCGACGAGGCCGCCATCCGGCGCGCCCTCGGCCGCTCGGCCGTGGACGACCTGGAGGCACTGCGGCAGGTCGAGCGTGAGCTGGAGGCCCAGGGCTACCTGCGACGCAACCGCGGCAAGCTGGAGCTCACCCCCAAGGCCGTACGCCGTCTCGGGGAGACCGCTCTGCGCCGCGTCTTCGCCTCGCTCGACTCGGGCCGCCGGGGCGACCACGACCAGCGCGACGCGGGCACGGCCGGGGAGCCGACCGGATCGACCCGTCCATGGCGTTTCGGCGACGAGCAGCCCATCGACGTCGTGCGTACGGTGGTCAACGCCGTACGACGCGGCGCTCCGCCGGAACGGCACGGCCTCACACGGCACGACGTGACGGATTCCGACGCGGGGGCGTCGCCCGTGGGGCGGGTGACCGGGGCCGGGGTGAGGCTGTCGGTCGACGACTTCGAGGTGACGGAGACCGAGCGCCGCAGCGCCGCCGCGGTGTGCCTGCTGGTCGATCTGTCGTACTCGATGGCCCTGCGCGGCACCTGGGCCGCGGCCAAGCAGACCGCGCTCGCGCTTCAGGCGCTCGTGGCCTCGAAGTTCCCGCAGGACGCGGTGCAGATCATCGGATTCTCCAACTACGCCCGAGTGCTGCGGCCCGACGAACTGGCCGGGCTCGAATGGGACATGGTGCAGGGCACCAACCTGCACCACGCGCTGCTGATCGCGGGCCGCCACCTCGACCGGCACCCCGACTTCGAGCCGGTCGTCCTGGTGGTGACCGACGGCGAGCCGACGGCGCACCTGATGCGCAACGGGGCTCCCCGGTTCGAATGGCCCCCGTCGCAGGAGACGCTGACGCTGACGCTCGCCGAGGTCGACAAGATGACCAGGCGGCGTGCGACGATCAACGTCTTCATGCTCGCCGCCGACGACCGGCTGCGCGAATTCGTCGACGAGGTCGCCCGGCGCAACGGCGGCCGCGTCTTCTCCCCCGACGCGGACCGTCTCGGCGAATACGTCGTCAGCGACTTCCTCCGAGCCCGCCGCACCCGCTGACCGTTGGCCGCGGCCGCGGCGGCACTCGCGGACGGGAGACGAAAACCTGCGAGTTTCTCAGAGCACAACAATGGGAAATCCGCTCTTCGACCTGCACGAGGATTTCGACAGTGTCGTCATATCCGTGCAGACCGGCGCCGCCCCAGGCGGAGGCGAATGCCCTATCGCACCACGCCTTCATCGAATCCGACGCCGGCCGGGCCGAGGAGACGAGCTTCCTCGATGAGACGCCGGATCAACCCGCACGTTTCCCATTCGGCTCCTGCGACATCTCGGAGGCCCGCCTGACCGCGATGATCGATCCCACCGCCAGAACGACGATGCTGGTGATCACGGACAGCAGCAGGACGACGACGGCGAGATCCTCGTTCAGCGTGTGGCCCGCGGGCACCTCCCGGCGGTTCGCGGTGCGCTGTGCGGGCAGGCTAGGGACATCGGCACGATTCGGGGGCGCGTCCGAAGCCGCAGGACTGACGGAGGCCGGAGAAGCGGCGGACAGCGGGCATGCGGGGAGACGGCGGCCGTGGTCCGTGAGATCGATAATCCGTTGCCGAACGGGTTGCAATCGGCGGACGATAGACAGGCATCCCCTTGTTCGCGCTGGTCGTTCCACATGCCGGTGGAAGGAGCGCTCCCATGTTCGCAGCAGTCGGCCTCGTCGTCCTCATGGTTGTCACCACGGTGCTGTTCGAGATGGCGGTTCACAACCGCCCCCGTCGCCGGAAGTAGACCTCTCGGCGCTCCGGCCCCGCCACGCGCCCGCGTCCGACGCGCTCGCGAAGAGCGCGTCAGGCCGACTGCGGGCCGATCGGTCAGGATAGCCTCTGCCCATGTCGCCTCTCGACCATCTGCTGCTGTGGCTGCACATAGGGTTCGCGATCTTCGCGCTCGGTCCGCTCACGGCGGTCACGAGCGTCACCCCGCGCTACATCCGTGCGCGGGAGGTGGGCGTGCTGCGGTATCTGCACCGCGCGACCCGGCTGTTCGGCCTGCTCACGATCGGCGTCTTCCTGTTCGGCCTGCTTCTGGGCCTCGCCATCGACCGGGGCGCGCTCGGCGCGCCGTACCTGTCGGTGTCGATGACGCTGTTCGTCGTGGCGGCCGTCCTGCTGGTGATCGTCGAGCGTGACCAGCGTACGGCCATCGCGGCTCTGTCCAGCGAGTCGCCGGAGGACGACGCCAAGGTGCAGACCGGGCGGATCGCCGCACTGGCCGGTATCAGTGCCCTGATCTGGCTCGTCATCCTCTTCCTGATGATCTTCTTCAACCCCTAGAATTCCCCCTTTCTCCCGAATGTCCGGTAAAACGTCTTTGGCCGGAAACGGGGGAAAGAGGAGCGGGTGCACCTTACGACGCAACGCCGCGCGGCGTGGGCGCTGGTCGCCCTCGCCGTCGGGGCCTTCACCTACGTCACCGCCGAGGTCCTGCCCATCGGGCTGCTCACGGTGATGGCGACCGATCTGGACCGGTCGCCGTCCGAGACGGGCCTGCTCGTCACGGGGTACGCCGCGGTCGTGGTGCTGGCGTCGCTGCCCCTCACCCGGCTGACCCAGCGGGTGCCGCGGCGCAGGTTGCTCACCGCCACGCTGGCCGTGTTCGTCGCGGGGATGCTGCTGACCGCCGTGGCGCCGAACTACCCGACGCTGCTGGCCGCCCGGCTGCTGGTCGCGGCCACGCAGGCGCTGTTCTGGTCGGTCGCCACCCCGGCCGCGGCGGCCATGTTCCCCCCGGAGATCCGGGGACGGGCGATCGCCCGCATGTCGATCGGCAGCTCCCTCGGGCCCGTCCTCGGCGTCCCGGCCGGCACCTGGCTCGGCCAGCAGGTCGGCTGGCGGGCCGCGTTCGCCCTGGCCGCCGCCGTCGGCCTCGTCACGTGCGTGACCGTGGCGACGCTGATGCCGGGCCGTCGGCAAGCAGGCCCCGGCAGCCACGAACCCGGGCGCGGCGCGACCCCGGACGCCCGCCGCTACGCGCTGCTCATCGTCGCCACCGTCATCGGGGTGGGCGGTTACCTCACGGCGTACACCTACATCACGCCGTTCCTGCTGGAGTTCGGCGGGTTCGCCCCGGCCGCGCTCAGCCCGCTGCTCCTCGCGTCCGGGATCGCCGGGGTCACGGGAACGATCGTGGTCGGCCGGTTGCTCGACAGCCGGCCGAGGACCGCTCTCGCCGGGCCGCTGGCCCTCATCACGTGCGCGCTGCTGGGCTTGTACGCCTTCGGCGCCGTGCATCCGGTGGCGGTGGTGGCCCTCTGCGTGACCGGCATGTCGTTCAGCGCGCTGGCGGCGGCCATCGCGAGCCGCGCGCTGCAGGTCGCCCCCGGCAGCACCGACATCGCCTCGGCCGGCAGCGGCTCCGCCTTCAACATCGGCATCGCGGGCGGCTCGCTGCTCGGCGGCGCGCTCATCGACCACTCGGGCGTTCGCAGCGTGACCGTGGCGGGCGCCGTCCTGACCGCCGCGGCACTCGGCGTCCTGCTGTGCGAACGCTGGGTGTCTCCCGTCCGCCCCGCCGCGCCGGAGCGTACGGCCCCGGCGCGGAGCGCCCATTAGACAGGGCGCGGAGCGCCCATTAGACACATAGACAGGGCGCGGAGCGGGCGGCGACTCTCAGCCCAGTGCCTCGGAGAGATCGGCCAGGAGGTCGTCGACGGTCTCGATGCCGACCGACAGACGTACCAGGTCGGCGGGAACCTCGAGCGGCGACCCGGCGGCCGACGCGTGGGTCATCCGGCCGGGATGCTCGATCAGCGACTCGACGCCGCCGAGGGACTCCCCGAGTGTGAACAGCTTGGCGCGGTTGCAGATCTCGACGGCGGCCTCCTCTCCGCCCTCGACCCGGAACGACACCATCCCGCCGAAGCGCCGCATCTGCTTGGCCGCGACCTCGTGGCCGGGGTGCTCGGGCAGGCCGGGGTAGAGGACCTGGACGACCTTCGGATGCGACAGCAGCAGGTCGACCACCCGCTCGGCGTTGTCGCAGTGCCGGTCCATGCGCACGCCCAGCGTCTTGAGGCCGCGCAGCGTGAGCCAGGCGTCGAACGGCCCGGCCACGGCGCCCATCGCGTTCTGGTGGTAGGCCAGCCGCTCGCCGAGGTCCGCCGACCGCGTCACCAGCGCTCCGCCGACCACGTCGGAGTGGCCGCCGACGTACTTGGTCGTCGAGTGGACCACCACGTCCGCGCCCAGGCTGAGCGGCTGCTGCAGGTACGGCGAGGCGAAGGTGTTGTCCACCACGAGCACCGCGCCCCGATCGTGGGCGACGTCCGCCAGCGCGGCGATGTCCGCGACGTTCAGCAGCGGGTTCGTGGGCGTCTCCACCCAGACCGCCTTCGTCTCCGGCCGGACGGCGGCGCGAACCGCGTCCAGGTCGCCGAGCGGCACCGGGTCGAAGGAGACCCCCCACTCCTGGAGCACCCGGGAGAACAGCCGGTAGGTCCCGCCGTACGCGTCGTCGGGGATCACCACGTGGTCGCCCGGCTTGCAGACGGTCCGCAGCAGCGTGTCCTCGGCGGCCAGGCCCGACGCGAAGGCCAGCCCGCGCGCGCCTCCCTCGACGGCGGCCAGCGCCTCCTCGAGGGCGGTCCTGGTCGGGTTGGCCGACCGGCTGTATTCGTAACCCGCCCGCAGGCCGCCGACGCCGTCCTGCTTGTAGGTGGACACGGCGTATATGGGAGGAACGACGGCACCCGTGTGCGGGTCCGCCTCCTGGCCCGCGTGGATGGCGAGCGTCTCGAAACCTTCGTTCATGGCCTCGAGCGTATCCGCAGGAGAAACGCGACCGTTCGCGCTAGACCGGCGACATGCGGATCAGCTCGCACGTGGCTCGGCTCTGTGGTTCGGCGTGCTGCCGCGCAGGTCATCCGCATCATGCCTGATCGTGATCAGTCCTGATCCTGCCCGAGCAGGCGGAGCAACGGCGATCACCGGCCGAGACGCTCCGCAACGTCTACGCCGGTGCGGTTACCGCCAGATCGAGCCCCCCGAGCTCGAGGCATCGCGCCGGCTGGAGTCCGGGCAGGGCGGCAGCAATCGCCGGGGTCTCTCTTCTAGCGACTATTCACTCAATGTATAGTCGCGATTATGACAACTGGTCATGTGCTACTTGGTTTCCTCGTCGAGCGCCCGAAACATGGCTACGAGCTCAAGAAGGAGCACGATCATCGTCTCGCCGGCGCCAAGCCGCTGGCGTACGGACAGGTCTACGCCACACTGCAACGCCTGGAGCGCGACGGTCTGGCGGAGGTGGCCGAGACGCAGCAGGAGGGCGGCCCGGAACGCACCCTGTATGCGATCACTGAGAACGGCAAGGCGGAGCTGGAGCGGTGGCTGAACACCGTCGAGCCGTCGGCGCCGTATGTCGCCAGCCCTCTGTTCGCCCGGGTCGCCGTCGCGGGGAAGGCCGCCGACGCCTACCTCGTGCGGCAACGCGAGGCGCACCTCGCCCGCATGCGGGAGCTGACCGCCGAGAAGGCGTCCGGTGCGCCCGCCCAGGTGCTGGCGGCCGACTACGCGCTTCAGCACCTTGACGCCGACCTGCGCTGGATCGAGACCGCGCTCGCGCGGATGAAGGAGAACAGCAATGCTTGAAGCCAGAGCCCTGGGCAAGTCGTTCGGCCGGACCAGGGCGCTGACCGACGTCTCCCTGACGATCGCGGAGGGCGAGATCGTCGCCATCACGGGGCCGAGCGGCGCGGGCAAGTCGACGTTGTTGCACTGCCTGGCCGGGATCGTCCGGCCGGAATCCGGCGAGGTCGTCCTGGACGGCAGGCGGATCGACACGCTGCCCGAGGCGGAGTTGACCAAACTGCGGCGCGAGAGCTTCGGTGTCGTCTTCCAGTTCGGCGAGCTGGTGCCCGAGCTGACCGCGGCGGAGAACGTCGCGCTGCCGTTGCTGTTCAACCGGCATGGCAGGCAGGAGGCGATGACCGTCGCGGCGCGGTGGCTGGCCCGGCTGGAGGTGTCCGATTGCGCCGACCAGCGCACCGGTGAGTTGTCCGGGGGGCAGCGGCAGCGGGTGGCCCTCGCGCGGGCACTGGTGACCGGTCCGCGCGTGGTCTTCGCCGACGAGCCCACCGGGGCGCTGGACACGTTCGGCGGCGAGCAGGTGATGAACGCGCTGATCGGTACGGCCCGCGCCAGCCGTACCGCCGTCGTCCTGGTCACGCACGACAACCGGGTGGCCGCCTACGCCGACCGGGAGATCGCCTTGCGCGACGGAGCGGTGCTGGCAGGGGTGCAGCGATGATCACCGTGCTGCGGATGTTGAACAGGGGACGCTCGCGGGCCGAGCGGGTGCGCGCCCGGCTGGTCGTCACGGGCGCAGCGGTGGCGACGTTCCTGGTCTGCCTGGCTGTCAGCCTGGCGGACTACCAGGCTGAGGGGGATAACTCGCTCAAGGGGCTCGGTCTGGCCCTGCTGGCCGTACCGGTCGCCGGCCTGGTCCACCAGGCCAATCGGCTGGCCTCGGCCACCAGGGAGCGGCGGCTGGCCGCCCTGCGGCTGGCGGGGGCGACGCCGGGTGACGTGCGGCGGCTGGGCATCCTGGAAGGAGGCGTGCTGGCACTGGGCGGCTCGCTGGGCGGCGGCGCGCTCTACGTGGTCACGCATCTGTCCGGGCCGCTGCCGCAGGTGCCGGTGGTTGTGGCTGTGGTAACGCTCGGCGGGGTTCTGTCGGGGGCACGCGCCGGCCGTCACGTTGTCGCCTCCCCGCTGGGAGTGGCCCGCCGTGCGCGTGTGCGGGGGCCGCGGGTGCGGGACCTGCTCCTGTTCGGGGCGGGCGTCGGTTTCTTCGTCCTCGGAGCCGTGGTGAAGGGCCGTTTTCCGCTCGTCAGCACGTACGGGTCCGTGGTGGCCATGACGGCCGGGCTGGTGCTGCTGCTGTTCGGCGTGACCTTGGCCGCGACCTGGGCGATCGGAGCGTACGCCCGCCGGGCCGGTCGGCGGGCCCGGTCGGCGGAGGCGCTGCTGGCCGCGCGGCTGGTCGAGGCGGATCCGCGGGCGTGGGCCAGAGCCCTGTCCGTGGTGAGCCTGACGGTGTTCTTCGGCGCGGCGGCCGGGGCCCAGCAGGCCGGCGGTGACTACTCCCAGGCCCACGCCCTGGTGGACGTCGCGCTCCTGGTGGCCCTGGTGATCTCGGCGGTCGCCCTGGTGGTGCACCAGGCGGAGGAACTGATCGACCTTCGCCGCTCGTTCGCCGCGCTGGCCGCTTGCGGGGTGCCGGAGCGGGCGCTGGGAGAGGTGCTCGTGCGGCAGGCGGTCATCGCCGCGTTGCCCGTCTGCGTGGTGGCGGCCGTTTCGGGAGTTGCCGTGGTGGTCTTGGCCACCGTGGACGTCTACCAGGGTCAGTGGCTCAGCTGGGCCGTTGCCAGGGCCGTGGCCATGGCGGGCGTCGGAGTCCTCGCCGCTGTGCTCGTCGCCCTGGCGGCACGCCCTCTGCTGCGCGGCGCACTCCGTTTCGAGACGCGGACATGACCGTGATCACTGGAGGTCTCCGCTCCGGAGCAGCCGGCGGCGTTCCGCGCCGAGGTGTACTCGGTGTTCGGTAACTGGGCGGATGCGTTGTTTGAGATTGTCGACGCGCTGAGGGGAGCGGCCCGGCGTCGGCACTCCAACTGTGTGCGGTAGTGCGCCGGGCGCGGGCATCCGCCCGCGCCCGAAGCCCGTTGTTCTTCGAACTGCCAGCTAGTGGTTGGCCAGGAAGGCGAGCAGGTCCTGCCGGGTGACCATGCCGACCGGCTTGCCGTCGTCGAGGACCACCGCGGCGTCGGCCTTCTCCAGCGCCTCGACCGCCCGGGCCACCGGCTCGCCGGAGCCGATCATGGGCAGCGGTGCGGACATGTGGCCGCCGATCTCGTCCTCGGACCGCACCCGGCCGCGGTAGAGGCCCTCCAGCAGGTCGCGCTCCACGATGGAGCCGACGACCTCGGCCGCCATGACCGGCGGTTCCTCCTTCATCACCGGAAGCTGGGAGACGTTGTACTCCCGCATGATCGAGATCGCGGTGCCGACCGACTCGTGTGGGTGAACGTGGACGAACTCGGGCAGCCCCGGCGTCTTGCGGCCCAGCACGTCGCCGACCAGGCCCTCATCGCTCGTCTCGGTGAGGAAGCCGTAGTCGGCCATCCACTCGTCGTTGAAGATCTTCGACAGGTAGCCGCGGCCGCCGTCCGGCAGCAGCACGACCACGACGTCGTCCGGCCCGGCCGCCTGGGCCACCCGCACCGCCGCCACCACCGCCATGCCGCACGATCCGCCGACCAGCAGCGCCTCCTCGCGCGCGAGCCTGCGGGTCATGCCGAACGAGTCCTTGTCGGAGACCGCGATGATCTCGTCGCAGATCGAGGTGTCGTACGTGACGGGCCAGATGTCCTCGCCCACACCCTCGACCAGGTACGGCCGGCCGGTGCCGCCGGAGTAGACCGAACCGACGGGGTCGGCCCCGATGACCTTCACCCGGCCATCGGAGATCTCCTTGAGGTACTTCCCGGTCCCGCTGATCGTGCCGCCGGTGCCGATGCCCGCGACGAAGTGGGTGATCCTTCCCTCGGTCTGCTCCCAGATCTCCGGGCCCGTCGAGTGGTAGTGGCTCGCCGGGTTCTCCGGGTTGGAGTACTGGTCGGGCTTCCAGGCGTTCGGGATCTCGCGGGCCAGCCGGTCCGACACCGAGTAGTACGAGTCGGGATGGTCCGGCGAGACGGCGGTCGGGCAGACGACGACCTCCGCACCGTACGCCCGGAGCACGTTGATCTTGTCCTGGGCGACCTTGTCCGGGCAGACGAACAGGCAGCGGTAGCCCTTCTCCTGCGCCACGATGGCCAGCCCCACGCCGGTGTTGCCGGAGGTCGGCTCGACGATCGTGCCGCCGGGCTTGAGCGCGCCGCTCCGCTCGGCCGCCTCGATCATCCGCACCGCGATGCGGTCCTTCACCGAGCCGCCGGGGTTGAAGTACTCCACCTTCGCCAGCACCTGAGCGGGCGCGCCCGCCGTGACCTTGCGCAGCCGGACGAGCGGGGTGTTGCCCATCAGCTCGATCAGCGAGTCGTGTACGCGCACCGCGATGACCACCTTGTTGCCGAAGCTTGTCAGCCTGCCGTCAGCCGGGGTCCCGGTAGGGGTGGCCGGAACTCGGCTAATTTCTTACTTCAAACCGTACCGTGAGCGTGGGGAGGGCGGGTGGTCTGGACATCCGGCGCGGCGCGCGCCGCCCGGCGCATCGCCACCGCCGCCGCCCTGGGCGGCGGCGGGCTCACGGCCCTCGGAGCGGTCACGTACGGCCTGCTGATGGCCGAGGCCATGGTGGCCCGCCGCATCGTGGGGCAGCCGCACGGCCTCGACGGCCCGAAGGCCGACGGCGTGTACGGCGCCTACCCCGGGGAGCCGATCCGCATCGCCGTCCTCGGCGACTCCCTCTCCGTCGGCCTCGGCATGACCCGCCCCGAGGACACCCCGGCCGTCCGCATCGCGTACGGGCTCGCGGCGGTGGCCGAGCGCCCGGTCAGCCTCACCGTGGCCGGCCGGTCGGGCGCCGCGTCGGTGGACCTCGGCGTCCAGGTGGACCGCGCGCTGGAGACGCGGCCGGAAATCGCGGTCGTCTTCGTGGGGGCCAACGACGTGACCACGGCGACCCTGCCGGCCCGGGCCGTACGGCACCTGCAGAAGGCGGTACGCCGCCTGCGCGAGGCCGGGGCCCAGGTGGTCGTGGGAACCTGCCCGGATCTGGGCACCGTACGCCCGATCGCGCAGCCGCTCCGGTGGGTCACCCGGCGCTGGTCGCGGCAGCTCGCCGCGGCTCAGACGGTCGCCGTCATCGAGGCGGGCGGCCGGACCGTGGCGTTCGCCGACCTGCTCGGACCCGAGTTCGACGCGAACCCGGCCGAGATGTTCGGACCTGATCGTTTTCATCCATCTGCCCGAGGTTACCTACAAGCCGCGTACGCAGTGCTACCGTCTGTATGCGCTGCGTTGGGGTTGTGGCCCGAGCCGGAACCCGTGCGCGTCGAAGGATCGCAATACCTCTTGGCCGCGATGGCCGTGGAGGAACCCGGCACCGAGGTCACCGCGACCCGTGTCGCCGGCCGGGCGGTCGGCCCCCATGGACGGTGGGCGGCGCTGCTCCGCCGGAGACCCGGGCCGCTCCCGGACGCCTAGAGCCGGTTACCTGCCGCGGCCGGGCCATCACCCCCTGTAGGAGCGAAATGATCCGGCCCCAGCTGACCCACGCGAAACCCGCTCTGGCACTCGCCGCGACCGCCCTGCTGACCGGGGGCGCCCTCACCGGCTGCTCCGGTGGCGACGAGGCCGCGAAAGACACCCCGGCCTGGCAGAACACGCAGGTGAACGCGGTCAGCCGGCCCACCACCGGAGGAGGTGTCGCGGCCACCACCTCCATGCGGCCCGACGGCTCCCTGGAGACCGTCGCCCTCGACCTCGCCACCGGCCGACGGCTGTGGGCGCATCCCGCGACGATGGTGGGGCGGCTCCCCGGCATGGGGGTGCAGGCTCCCTCGACCGTGGAGACCGGCGGCGGGCAGGCCGTGGTGGTCGCGCTCGACCCCGCCGCAGCCGGCCACAAGGGCGCCACCCTGGTGGCCAGGGACGCCCGCACCGGGCAGCAGAAGTGGGTCAGGCCCGTGCGGTCCACCTTCGGGCCGCAGCGCTGCGGGCCGTACGTCTGCGTCTCGGAGGACACCGCGCTCTCGTCGGCCCGCGTCGTGGTCCTCGACCCCCGTGACGGCGCCGTGAAGTGGCGCCTGCCCGGCATCGCCGAGGTCGAGTGGTCCGACACGGCCAAGGTCGTCCTGCTCAGGCTCGCCTCCCACCCGGTGCTGGAGGCCCGCACGCTCAAGGACGGCAAGACCGTCTGGCAGCTGCCGATCGAGCAGGCCCTCGGCCCCGGCGTCGACCTGAGCGGGGGCTGGGCGTTCGGCGCGACGGGTGACAAGATCATCGGGTACGTCGCCCCCTACACCAATCCCCAGACCAAGGAGACCTCGACCTTCGGCCTGTTCTCCGCGCGTCTCGCCGACGGTGCCGTCGACTGGATGCGGCCGTCCGTCGTCCGCGTCTACCCCAGCGGGAACCCCGCGTACGCGCCGGTCGTCCGGCCGGTCGACGAGCAGGGCCAGTACGGCGGGTTCGCCCGGCTCGACGCCGAGACCGGACGGGTCCTGGGGCAGATCACGCCCACGCAGGTGCCCGGATCGGGCTGGTGGCTCGCCTTCCCGCCCGAGATGAACAAGCTCGGCTTCCTCAAGCGCGACGCGCCCGGCTCGGTCTTCGATCTCAGCACCGGCGAGCCGACCCCGGTGAGCGGCGCGACCGGCTGGTCGTTCTGCGTGACCGACCCCAAGCCGCTGCCGCTGCGGGGCATGATCCCCGGGTTCTACTCGATCGCGGCGCTGTGCGAGTTCGACCTGGCCACGGGCAAGCGCAAGGACTCCTCCTCCGCGCCGCCCTCCTGGTTCACCGGCAGCCAGAACGGCTGGCGCCTGTGGCGCGACGAGAAGGGCGGCCTCCACGCCCTCAACGACGGCACCGCCACCACCCCCGGCATGTACGGCTGAGCGGGAACCACCGAGCGAGCCGTCGGGGTGCGCCGGTGTCTGGACTGAGGAGAGAGGGAGTGAGGAACGAACTCCCGAACGACGAGGGAAGACATCGGAAGTGAGCGCCCCGACGGTGAAGCGGGAAACACTGTGCATCAGTACAAAGTTCTGGTGCGTGGGGTCCGAGACGTGGCGAGGGGCGTACCGAGGGGTAACCTCCGGGGAGGAGGCCCCGCGAACCCTGGTGGAGGGGCACGAGATCAGGCAGGAGAGTCACATGCCCGAGGCAGTCATCGTGGCGACCGCGCGTTCGCCGATCGGCCGCGCCTTCAAGGGGTCACTCAAGGACATCCGCCCGGAGGACCTGACCGTGCAGATGATCCGCGCCGCGCTGGCGAAGGTGCCGCAGCTCGACCCGAACGACGTTGACGACCTCATGCTGGGCTGCGGGCTCCCCGGCGGCGAGCAGGGCCACAACATGGCGCGCGTGGTCTCCGTGATGCTCGGGCTCGACACGGTGCCGGGCACCACCGTGACCCGCTACTGCTCCTCCTCTCTGCAGACGACGCGGATGGCGTTCCACGCCATCAAGGCCGGCGAGGGTGACGTGTTCGTCTCGGCAGGGGTCGAGACCGTCTCCCGCTTCACCAACGGCAGCTCCGACATGCCGCAGGCGCAGAACCCGCTGTTCGACGAGGCGAAGGCGCGGACGGAGGAGACCGCGAAGGGCGGCGCGCCCGTGTGGCGCGACCCGCGCGAGGACGGCGCGCTGCCCGACGTCTACATCGCCATGGGCCAGACGGCCGAGAACGTCGCGGCCCTGCGGGGCGTCTCGCGGCGCGAGCAGGACGAGTTCGGCGTGCGCTCGCAGAACCTCGCGGAGAAGGCCATCGCCAACGGTTTCTGGGAGAGCGACATCACTCCGGTGACGCTGCCCGACGGCACCGTGGTGGGCAAGGACGACGGCCCCAGGGCCGGCACGACGTACGAGGCGGTCTCGCAGCTCAAGCCGGTCTTCCGGCCGGACGGCACGGTGACGGCGGGCAACTGCTGCCCGCTGAACGACGGCGCCGCCGCGGTGATCGTCATGAGCGACACCAAGGCCGCCGAGCTGGGCATCACGCCGCTCGCCCGGATCGTGTCGACCGGCGTCACCGGCCTGTCGCCCGAGATCATGGGGCTGGGCCCGATCGAGGCGTCGCGGCAGGCCCTCGCCCGCGCGGGCATGTCGATCGGCGACGTCGACCTGGTCGAGATCAACGAGGCGTTCGCCGCGCAGGTGATCCCCTCCTATCAGGAGCTGGGAATCGACATCGAGCGGCTCAACGTGAACGGAGGCGCCATCGCGGTGGGCCACCCGTTCGGCATGACCGGAGCCCGCATCACTTCCACCCTGGTCAACAGCCTGCGGTTCCACGACAAGTCCATCGGGCTGGAGACGATGTGCGTCGGCGGCGGCCAGGGCATGGCGATGGTGCTGGAGCGGCTGTCCTGATCGGAGAAGCCGACGCCGGTCCCGGCGCGCGCCGGGACCGGCACGGACTCAGCCGTGGTAGTCGGGGCCCGCGCGGGTGGGCTCAACCCGGATGATCACTCGCTTGTCCCGGATCATCGCGGCGCGGTAGTCGTCCCAGTCCGGGTGCTCGCCGCTGATGTCGCGGTAGTACTGCACCAGGTGCTCCATCGCGTCCGGCAGCGAGACGACGTGGGCGGTGCCCTCGATCTGCATCCACTGGCCGTAGAAGGCGTCGGTCATCACAGTGAGCACGACCTGCGGGTTCTCCCGCAGGTTGCGGGTCTTGACGGCCGTCTCGCGGCTGCTGATCACGATATAGCCGTCTTTGTCGCAGCCGACGGTCACTGGCGAGGTTTGCGGCCTTCCGTCTGAGTACCGGGTCAGCATGACCGCTCGGTGGTTGTTCCTGACGAACTCACGCGCCTTGTCGAGATCCATAGAACAATGATGCGCCCGCACCGGATCGGTGCGGGCGCATCACTGCTGCCTGTGGACGCTACTCGGGACGGGTGGTCGCCGGGAGCTCACCCGGCTGCCGGGAGCGTGTCCGCTCGCGGCTCGCTGCTGCTGCGTGCTGTGGACGCGGGACGATGCTGCCCCGCCCGCGCTCGGATCGGTCGCTAGAAGCGGCGGCGCCGTTCGTGCTCGAGGACGATCGCGGCGGCGTAGCCGTGGCTCAGCCCGTGCTCGTCGGCGAGCCAGTTGGCCCGCTCTTCGCAGCGTAGGAACGACGGGCCGTTGTCGATGGCTTCGAACCACTCTGGGAGGTCGCGCCCGGTTATGGACGGGACACGGGCGATCAGCTTGGTCTGGGTCTCCGGTGAGTGGTTCAACGACATGGGCACCTCCACGGAAAAGGCTGCTTTGTGTCACAGTGCATCACCGCTCCGCGCTTGACAAGCCCTCAGCGGCATTGATTTGTTACAAGATGTTGATCAAAAGTTACGGCAGCGATCACCGGATCCTGATATAGAGCGACAAAGGGGCGCCGCTCCCGAAGGAACGGCGCCCCTTGCGCTCGTACGGCTAGTCGTTGCTTGTGAAGTAGCTGATGAAGCGGAGGATCTCCAGGTAGAGCCAGACGAGGCTCAGGGTCAGGCCGAAGGCCATCAGCCACGAGTAGCGCTCCGGCACGCCGGCCCGCACTCCCTGCTCGATCTCACTGAAGTCGAGCAGCAGGAAGAAGCAGCCCAGCAGGATCATGGCGATGCTGAAGATCCAGCCGAGGGGCGTGTCGGCGCGCAGGCCGAAACCTCCCGGAAGGAAGAGGCTCCCGATCCAGTTGAGCAGCATGAGGCCGATCGCGGCGAACCCGGCGGCGATCACGAACTTGGCGAACTTCGGCGTCGGCCGGAAGATCTTCAGCGTGTACACCGCGAGCGTGCCGCCGAAGGCGACCATCGTGCCGAGCACGGCCTGCAGGACGATGCCGTCGGTGGCCTCGTTGTACATGTGGCTCAGCACACCGATGGCGAGGCCGTAGCACACGGAGTAGCCGAGGATCAGCGCCGGGTTCGTGCTCTGCTTGAACGACACGATGAGCCCGAGGATCAGGCCCACGATCATCGCCGGCGCCGCGAGCCCCCAGCCGAGGTCGAGGGACCAGGCCAGGGCCGCCGACACGACGAGCGTGCCGAGGGTCATGAAGCCGCGCACCACGACGTCGTCGATCGTCATGGTCCGCGCTCCCGGGGGAGCGTACGAGGGCGTGGCGTACATCTGGTTCAGCTGCTGCACGCTGGGCGTGGGACCGGCCCACGCCTGCTGACCAGCCGCCCCGCGCCGACTGAATATGGGGTTCTTACTCTCCATTCGCTTCCTCCAGGACGCGACTCACTGATCAGCCGCTGCGCGGCCTAGTGGGGATGGTGCCCGAGGAGCGGTGCCCCTACAAGCGGGAGCGCCACTCCACCACACTGGTAACGATCAGGATTTCCGGCGAGTTCCCGCCGGCGCCTCCCGGAAACCGGCCGACGCCGATCACAGGGACAAAACTTGAATAATTCATTCAGTTGAGTTCTTCAAGTCTAGTGCTAGCGTGAGCTGAAGCCGAAAAGTAGCGGCCTGACCAGGCAGATCGCTTCAGTGATCATTTGCCTGCCGTTGCTGACCTCTCAAGTCACAGGCACAGGGCACGCGGCCGGCCACGTGGACTCGTGAGCCGCCGCCCGCCACGTGCCGTAGGGGAATGTCATCGCGAGGAGGACGGCGATGAAAGTCAGCGGCCCACCGTTACTGCGAAGGTTGCGGCCTCATTCCATCCGAGGGCGCATCACGGTTCTCGTCACCGCGCTCGCCACCCTGCTGCTGATCCCGACCGGGATCCTGGGCAGCATTCTGGCCCGGCAGGCGTTCTCCACCGCGGTCTGGCTCGACGCGCGGCAGGAGGCGGCGCTCACTGCCGCCGCGTGGCGTACGGGTCATTTCCACGGCGGCATCACCCCGCAGGTGGCCGGGATCGACCTGGTCCAGGTGGTGGCTCCCGACCGGCGAGTGCTCGCCGCGTCGCCCGCCGCCCGGGGGATGGCCCCGCTGAGCTCCTTCTGGCCGTCACAGCAGGACCCGATGCAGGATCTGCAGGCCTGTCCGCACTACGGGATCGGCTGCCTGCGTCTGTCGGCGCTGCGGGTGACGCCGGGGTCGGACTCCCCCGTCGTCTACGCGGGACGTCCCGTCGACGGGTTCACGCCCGTCGCGATGTTCGACCTGCTCTTCACCGTGGAGGTCGCCGCGCTCGTGCTTCTCACCGCCTGGGCCACCTGGAAGGTCGCCGGGCGCACCCTGCTGCCCGTCGAAGCGATCCGCAGCGACCTGGCGGCCGTCAACGTGAACGACCTGGACACCCGGGTGCCCGTACCGGCCGGGGACGACGAGATCGGGCGGCTCGCCCGCACCGTGAACAGCACGCTCGCCCGCATCGAGGAGGCCAAGCGGATCACCGAGCGGGCGCTGCGGCGGCAGCGCGAGTTCGCCGCGGACGCCTCCCACGAACTACGCACTCCTCTCGCCGGCCTGCGCACGCAGCTGGAGGAGGCGCAGCTTCACCCCGACGAGACCGACCTGCGGTCGCTGCTCAAGGACGCGCTGCTCGACGTGGAACGGCTGGAAGCGATCATCGACGACCTGCTCCTGCTGGCGAAGGTGGGGGCCACGGCCCCGGACCGCACACTCGTGGACGTGTCGGAGCTGGTCAGGGATGAGGTCGCCCGCCGGACGGACCGGATACCGGTGCGCCTCCGGCTCGCGGACGGGGTCAGGATGCACGCCGCTCCGCGTCATCTCGCCCGGCTGCTGACCAACCTGCTCGACAACGCCCAGCGGCACGCCCGCAGCGTGGTGGAGATCGGGCTGCGGCGCGACGCCGGCTTCGTCGAGTTGCGGGTCGGCGACGACGGGCCAGGCGTCCCGGTGGGCGAACGAGAGCGCGTCTTCGAGCGGTTCGCCAGGTCGGACTCGGCGCGCAGCCGAGGCATCGGAGGCACCGGGCTCGGCCTGGCCATCGCCCGTGACATCGCCCGCGCCCACTGCGGCACCCTCGTGGCGGCCGAGTCGGCGCACGGCGGCGCCGAGTTCGTGCTGCGCCTGCCGGTCTCCGGCTGCCCGCCGATCGCCGGCGCCGCGCCCTCTCGGGCCGCGACCGGCCATGCCACGGGCCCGTACGCCGAGCCGTCGCAGCCGGAGAACGCGCCCGGGCCGGAGGACACCTGGGCGCCGGCGAACCAAGGGCGCGCCTGACAGGGTCACAGGCCGGCGAACCAGTCCCGGACGGCCCGCCGCCCGCCCCCGCCGAGCGCCACCATGAGGGCGTAGCGGGCCTTCACCGCCGTCAGTCCGCGTGCCCCGACGGCGCCGACCTTGGCGGCCAGTCCCAGGCCCAGTGGAAGGTCGTCCAGCGGGACCGGCCGGGTGCGGCACCGCGAGGCGACCACCACGGGGATGTCCCACTCCGTCAGCTCACTGATGGTCGCGTACAGGGTGATCGGGACGTTCCCGGCGCCGGTGCCCTCGAGCACGATTCCCCTGGCCCCTGCGTCCACGACGGACGTGAGGAGCACGGGGTCCATCTCCGGGTACGTCTTGACGAGCGCGACGTGGGTCTCCGGCTCTCCCCGCGCGGCGGGGGGTCGCGGCGGAGGTACGGCCGTCAGCTCGGCCCGCCCGTCCACCACCCGGCCGAGGATCGGCGCGGGAGCCGAGGACATGGCCGCCACGCCCGTCGCGTCGGTCATCGTGACCCAGCGGGCCGCGTGCAGTTCGTCGTTCACGCAGACCACCGCGCCGGCGCCGCGAAGAGCGGGATCGGCGGCGGCGACCAGAGACGACGCGAGGTTGCGCGGGCCGTCGCTCGACAGCTCGTCCAGCCCGCGCACGGCGCCGGTCAGCACGATGCCACCGCGGAGAGCGGCCGGCCCGGCGAGCAGGTCGGCGAGGAAGGCCGTCTCCTCGATCGTGTCCAGGCCGTGGGTGACGACCACACCGTCGAACCCCTCGTTCAGCAGGGCCGACCGGGCACGCCGGGCCAGCCGCAGCATGGTGGAGGGCGAGGTGTCCCAGCTCGGCTCGGCCTGCACGTCCTCGGTCACGACCTCCACGCCGAGATCCCCGGGCACGGCCGCCAGCAGGTCGGCGGCCAGTGCGAGCCCCGGGCGGCCGGTGTGGCGGGCGTACGCCATGACGTCGCCCGTCGCGAGCAGCAGCACGCGACCGGTCACGACGCGTCGCCCTCGCCGGGTGCGGCGACTCCGGCGTGCCGCTCGAGCCGTTCGACGCGCTGAAGGAGCGGAGCGATCTCCTGACGAACGACCGCCGCCACGATCTGCGCGGCGTTCTGGGGAAGGTTCTGAGAGGCGTTCTGGGACGCGTCCTGTCCCTGAGCCCGGAGGTGGACGTAGCCGGCGAGCGCCGCGGCGACCGCGCGCCGCGTGAGGCGGGGCTCGGCGCCCCGCGCCCGCAGCACGTGCCCGGCGGTTCCGTCGGGCTCCGCGACCAGACCGAGCAGCAGATGTTCACATCCGATGTAGTTGTGCCCCAGCGCCTGGGCCTCGGTGACCGCCAGTTCGAGGGCGCCCGCCGCGGACGCGTCGAACCGGCTCGGCCCGTCCTTCCGGGCCCCCTCGTCCCCGGCCCGTTCCCGGCCGGCCGCCCCGGCGGGTGCGGACGGGCGGCTCGCGAGGTCGCGTTCGAGCAGGGCGGGCTCGATCTCCATGGCCCGCAGGACGTGCAGGGCGAGGTTCTGCCCCTCGGCCAGCATCGCGGCGAGCAGGTGCTCGGTGCCGACGCCGGAGGCGCCCTCGGCCCGGGCGCGTTCCAGCGCCAGCCGGAAGACGGCGCGGGTCCTGGGCGTGAAGTGCGACAACCGGGGGTCGTCGATCTCGAAATCGCCGATGACGCTCTCCCGGATGGCGGCCACACGGCGGACCGCCTGCTCCAGCGCCCGCTGACAGATCGCGGACACCGGCAGAGCCGCCTCCTTGACCGCCTCGGCGAGATCGTCCGGCAGATACACGTTGATCTTAGGCATGAGCCATTTATAACCCTAATGGGGGTACACGTCTATACCCCCAACCGGGGCGTCAGGGACGCGTGACGAAGCAACCGAGGAAGTGGCGGGCGGAGGCGGTGTCCAAGGCGGTGGTTGACGTTGGTCCACGCGCGGGATGTAGCGACCGGTGGAGACCTTGTCCCCGTCCTTGTAATGGCGGGCGAAGGAGACCCGTGCGGTCTTCTGCCCCTCACCTCCACAGAGGCCGGTCAGCCGGTCGCCCGGATATCGCGTACGCCGCCGTGCACCCACGGCAGCCGTCCGCCCCGCCGCGACCACGAGGAGGACCGCCCCCCAAAGGAGGGGCGGCCATTGTGATGCGGTTACGGTCGGTCACCGCGGCCCCCGGGTATGCTGCCCGCCGCCGGGATGTCCGCCGCCGCCCGGGTGCCCGGGGTGGACGGGATGCCCGGGATGCCCCGGATGGACCGGATGCCCAGGGTGCCCGGGATGGACGGGATGCCCAGGGTGTCCCGGATGCCCTGGATGTCCGGGATGGACCGGATGGACGGGATGCCCGGGGTGGCCGCCGTGGAGCGGTTGACAGTGCGTGCGCCCGTGGCGAGAACGACAGCATCTGAGGTGGCCTTCCCGCCAGCAGCGCTCGGCGATGCCCGGTGGGTCCTCCTGAGGCGACGACGCCACTGCCGCCCTCACAGAGCTGGAGATTGTTGCTGTCGAGGCCAGGCCGGTCTGCGCCGGCAGCACCGCGAGTGCGCCGAGAAGGGCTGCACCTAAGATGCCGCATTTCTTCCCGTACATGCGATTCCTCCTGGTCGTGGGGCCCGCTTGCGCCCGATGTGCGCACCCAAATCCCCCCGAATCGGACTTATAGGGACTATTCCCCTCTCCGTGAGGTCATAGATGCACCAGCAGTCAAGTTGGCCTCTGCGATTACCCCGACAACTCCAAAACACTGCGGTAACACCGGTACTGCCGGATCGCCCTCATCCGGTGCCCTCTGGGTGTACGCGTCGCCGCCGCCGCTCCCAGCGGACACCGAGGTCCACGAGGAAGGGATCCGCATGCATTACCGGCCGGACGGCCGGGGCGCGTGAGGTCGCGTTCGAGCAGGGCGGGCTCGATCTCCATGGCCCGCAGGACATGCAGGGCGAGGTTCTGCCCCTCAGCCGGCATCGCGGCCCGGCAGGGTCACCATCAGGGAAGTGTGACGAACTCTCCGAGGAAGTCCCGGACCTCGGGGATGTCCAGGCGATAGTCGACGTTGGTCGTCCGACAGGCGTCGTCCACTCCGCTGATCGTCGTGGCCACGAGCAGGTTCGAGTCGGGACCTCCGAGGTAGTTGGGGCCGCCCGAGTCGCCGAAGCAGGTTCCGCCCTCCCCGCGCGAGGAGTTCGGCGCCAGGTCGAGCCACCTGCTACCGAGGCGCTTGAAGGAGATGGAGGTCTGGTTGCGCGTGTCGGTGTAGTAGTAGCGCCAGCCGTGCCGCTTCTTCGTGGGGTCCAGCGAGCCGTACCCGACCGGGGTGAAACGCGCGGTCTTCAGGCTGCCGTCGGCCTTGAGCTGGTCGAGCAGGCCCAAAGTGGGCAGCTTGGCCGGCGCGATGCCGGTGACGGGCTCGGGGAAGATCACGACCGCCAGGTCATAGGCGTCGCCCTTGTATCTCGAGTCGGCCACGTAGCGTCCGGTGTACAGCTTCTCGCCGGGCTGGTAGTGGCTGGCGAAGGAGACACGGGCGGTCTTCTGGCCCTCGTGCCCGCAGTGGGCGGCCGTGAGGAAGACGGTCGGGGAGATGAGGGTGCCGGTGCAGTACGACCACGTGCCGTCGCTTTCCGGCTTCTCGCCGATGAGGGCTCCCACTTCCGGATGCGCGGTCTTATCGACCGAGCCGTGAGTGATGGCCGACGCAGGCGAGGCGATGCTTGCCATCAACCCCGCAAGAATCATGACAAAAGGGACGAAACGCATGCACGAATGTATCCGAGCATGGGCTCCCTATGACAAAACTGAACGAAAAGATCTACGATCGGCCGTCAGGGTGGGCCCTCCTGGATCAACGACCGCGCCGCCGGAACACGCAGCGGGAGACCCCGGCCCACAACCCCGCCAAACACGCGAAGACCGCCCCTCCAGTCGAAGGAGGAGCGGCCATGGTGATGCGGTCCGAGTCGCCTACCTCGGCATCCGGCCCCCGTGGTCGTGGCCCCGGTGGTCGTGCCCGCGGTGGTCGTGCCCGCGGTGGTCATGCCCGCGGTGGTCATGCCCGCGGTGGTCATGCCCGCGGTGGTCATGCCCGCGGTGGTCGTGCCCGCGGTGGTCGTGCCCGCGGTGGTCGTGCCCGCGGTGGTCGTGCCCGCGGTGGTCGTGGCCCCGGTGGTCGTGCCCGCGGTGGTCATGCCCGCGGTGGTCATGCCCGCGGTGGTCATGCCCGCGGTGGTCGTGCCCGCGGTGGTCGTGCCCGCGGTGGTCGTGCCCGCGGTGGTCGTGCCCGCGGTGGTCGTGGCCCCGGTGGTCGTGCCCGCGATGGTCATGGCCCCGGTGGTCGTGCCCGCGATGGTCATGATCCCGGTGGTCGTGGCCCCGGTGGTCATGCCCGCGATGGTCATGCCCGCGGTGATCCCGGCCGCGATGGTCATGATCCCGGTGGTCGTGGCCCCGGTGGTCGTGCCCGCGGTGGTCGTGGCCCCGGTGGTCGTGCCCGCGGTGGTCGTGCCCGCGATGGTCATGGCCCCGGTGGTCGTGCCCGCGATGGTCATGCCCGCGATGGTCATGCCCGCGGTGATCCCGGCCGCGATGGTCATGGCCCCGGTGGTCGTGCCCGCGGTGGTGGTCCCGGCCATGCCCGTCGTCCTGCGGCGATATCGCCGCCGCGGCAGCCGCGAGACCGGAGACCGGCGAGGACGAGGCCAGGGCTCCGTGGGTCGGCCACAGCACGAGCGTGCCGAAAAGCGCCGCACCTAAAATGCTGTTTCGTTTCCCGTACATGCGATTCCTTCCGGTCGGGGCCTCTGCAGCGCCGCATGAGCACGCCTGAAAGCCTCCCGAATCGGACATACAGGACTATTCCCCTCTTCGGGGGGTCATCGATGTATCAGCAGTCAAGTTGGCATCTCGAGTTGCCATAGCAACTCCAAAGACACTTTGGTATCAGCGGTGATCTCGCCCGCGGTTCTCCGATGACGGGCTATACCTTCGGGTACGCGGCCGGTGCAACGGGGCCGAGTTCGACGCCAAGGGCGTCGTGCTACCCGCTCGTGTCGATGCCAAGGTGCGCTGCCGGGCGCTGGTGCCCCCGGTGGGACTCGAACCCACACCACAGCCCTTTTAAGGGGCTTGCCTCTGCCATTGGGCTACGGGGGCGCCGCGATCATATGTCACGGATCACTCCTCTGTAAGCAAGTTACGTCTTACGCGGCTTGTCCCCCTTTCCGCAGCGCGCGAACGGCGCCCCTGGCCGCCGCCCGGTCAAGGTCCTGGAGACCGTCCGCACCTTCTCTCCCCTCCATCACAGCAGCACGTCAGAGCGCAGGAACACGGAACGGCCCAGCGGTGTGTGCCGCCAGGCCGTGTCCGGTGTCCCGATGTCGCGTTGCCAAAGCCGTTTCCGCCCAGCGGATCAGCGCTTGAGGCCGCTCTTCGCCGCCGCCCTGAACTCGTCGCGCGGGTGCTCGATCTCCCCGAGGGAGACGGTCTCCCGCTTGAAGAACAGCGACAGCGTCCAGTCCATCACCACGCGGACCTTCCGGTTGGCCGTGGGGACGCGCGACAGGTGGTAGGTGCGGTGCATGAACCAGGCCGGGAAACCGCGCAGCTTCATGCCGTAGACGTTGGCGACGCCCCGGTACAGGCCGAGACCGGCGACCGACCCGGCGTACTTGTGCCGGTAGTCCTGCAGCTTCTCCCCGCGCAGGTACGCGGTGATGTTGTCGCCGAGGACCTTGGCCTGCCGTACGGCGTGCTGGGCGTTGGGCGCGCAGTACTGGCCGGGGTTGGTCATGTCGGGAACACCCGCGATGTCACCGGCGGCGAAGGCGCCCTTGACGCCCGCGACCGTCAGGCGCGTCGTGGTCTTGATCCTGCCGCGCTCGTCGACCGGCAGGTCGGTGGAGTTGACGATCGGGCTGGGCTTGACGCCGGCGGTCCAGACGATCGTGGCCGACTCGAACTCGTCACCGTCCGAGGTCTTGACCAGGCCGCCCTCGCACGACTGCAGGAACGTCTCCATCTTGAGCTCGATGCCGCGCTCGCGCAGCTGCTCGGCGGTCCACTCGCCCATCTCGGGACCGACCTCGGGCAGGATGCGGTTGGACGCCTCGATCAGGACCCAGCGCAGGTCCTTCTTGTCGATGCTCGGGTAGTACTTGATCGCGTCCTCGGTCATGTCCTCGAGCTCGGCGAGGGCCTCGATGCCCGCGAAGCCGCCGCCGACCACGACGAAGGTCAGCGCGCGGCGGCGCACATCCTCGTCGTCGCTCGACTCGGCCCGGTCAAGGAGGGCGATGACCCGGTTGCGCAGCGCGATGGCCTCGCCGACGGTCTTGAAGCCGATGGCCGCGTCCTCGAGGCCGGGAATCGGCAGCGTACGCGAGATCGAGCCGGCCGCCATGACGACGACGTCGTACTCGATCTCCCGGGACTGGCCCGCGGCGGGCTCGAAGGTCAGCGTGCGCGCCTCGTGGTGCACCTTGGAGACCTTGCCGTTGAGGATTCGCACCTTGGGCAGCACCCGGCGCAGCGGGGCCACGACGTGGCGCGGCGAGATGTTGCCGGCCGCCGCCTCCGGGAGGAACGGCTGGTAGGTCATGTACGACTGCGGGTCGATGAGCGTGATCCGCACGCTGCCGTCGCGCAGCTCTCGGCGGAGCGTGCGCTGGAGACGAAGAGCCGTGTAAAGGCCCACGTATCCACCGCCGACGATGACGACGTGCTTCCAGTTGCGGTCTGCCACGATGCCCTCCCAAGCTTGTGAAAGCATTCACAAGCCTACGTCACGAGTTGGCAATGACACCAATCCACCACGGCCGAAGGTCCAGTGATTTTCACCACTTTGTCATCTGCGACTGAGATTTCTCGGGAAAATTCCCGGAATCTTTCCTAAGTGATCGACTTCACACTTGTGAAGTGGTTCACAAGGCGGTCCCCAGGGCGACGGCGCGGGAGAAGACCGCGTCGAGCATGTCCGCGGTGACCCGGCCGGTGAAGGTGTTCTGCTGGCTGGGGTGATAGCAGCCGATGAGCGTGATCGGAGTCGCTCCGTGGGCGACGGGCACCTCCACGGCGTGCCCGAAGGGCGGTCTGCGGGACGGCAGCGTGAACCCGGCCGCGCGCAGCGCGGGCCACACCGCCTGCCAGGCGAAGCCGCCGAGCGCCACGATCACCCGGGCCGTTCCTGCCACCAGCGTGAGCTCCCTGGCCAGCCAGGGGAAACAGGTGTCACGCTCCTCGGGGGTGGGCTTGTTGGCGGGCGGCGCGCACCGCACCGCGGCCATCATCCGCGCGCCGATGAGCCGCTGCCCGTCCCCCGCGTGAACGCTGGTCTCCTGCGCGGCGAGTCCGGTGCGGTACAGCGACGCGAACAACCAGTCGCCGCTGCGGTCGCCGGTGAAGATCCGGCCGGTCCTGTTGCCGCCGTGCGCGGCGGGCGCCAGCCCGACGATGAGCGTGTGCGGCTTCTCGTCACCCCAGCCCGCGATCGGCCGGCCCCAGTAGGTCTCGTCCGCGAACGCCCGCCGTTTGACGTCGGCGACCTCCTCGCGCCACTCGACGAGACGCGGGCAGGCGCGGCACACCGACTGCCTGGCCGTCAGGTCCGCGAGCGTACGGCTCTCGGCCGCCAGTTTGGCGACTTCGTCAGCGTCGTGGGCGACGGGGGTGTCCGGGCGTGCGGGGTCGCCCGGCCAGCCGGAACCGGGAGGAACGAAGCTCATGACACCGATCGTGCCAGGTGAAAGGGGATGCGTCGGCCGGAATCCGGCCCTCGCGGCGAGGGCACCCCGACCGTCCCGCGCGGTTCGCGAGCGCGTGTCGCGGTGACCGCTCATCCCGGAATGGGCCACAACGAGGTCACACAGAGGAAGATTTCAATCTTTTCCGTCGTGCCGGAGGTGGGTACGTACCGCCCGTGTCCACCGACTCATGTCCTCCGCTGTTCGGCCCCGCCTTCGACGCCGACCCCTATCCCGCCTACGACTGGCTGCGCCGGAACGCGCCGGTGACCCGCGTGCCGCTGCCCGGCTGCGAGGCGTGGCTGGTCACGCGGTACGAGGACGCCGTGACGGCGCTGACCCATCCCGCCCTCGCCAAGGACCCCGCGGCCGGTTCACCCGAGTGGCGGGCCGCCGGTCTCGGCCTGCCCCTGGACCACAGGCCGGGGCTCGCCCGCCACATGCTGAACGCCGACGGAGCCGACCACGCGCGGCTGCGGCGGCTCGTGAGCACCGCCTTCACGCCCCGGCGGATGGCGGCGCTGCGCACCCGGGCGCTGGAGGTGACCGACGCGTTGCTCGACCGCCTCGACGGCCCGGAGGCGGACCTGATCACCGGCCTCGCCTATCCCCTGCCGATCACGATCATCTGCGACCTGCTCGGCGTGCCCGAGGAGGACCGGGCCACCTTCCATCACCACGCCTCCGTCATCGACTCCGCGGCGGCGTCCGAGGTCGAGGAGATCGCCCGTGCCACGGACGCCCTGGAGGCCTTCCTGGCCGACCTGGTCGAACTGAAGCGCTCCCGGCCGGGCAACGACCTGCTCACCGACCTCGTACGGCGGTCGAACCAGGGCGAGATCGACAAGGACGAGCTGACCTCGACCGCGTTCCTGCTGCTCATCGCGGGCCACGAGACGACCGTGGCGCTGGTCGGGAACGGTCTGCTCGCGCTGCTGAGGCATCCCGGCCAGGCGGCGGCCCTGCGCGCCGACCCCTCCCTGCTGCCGGACTTCATCGACGAGATGCTGCGCTACGACGGCCCCGTACGGAACGCCACCTGGCGCTTTCCCACCGAGCCCGTGGTGATCGGCGGCCAGGAGATGCTGCCCGGGGAGGCCATCCTCGTTTCACTGCTGGCGGCCAACCGCGACCCGGCGGCGTTCGCCGACCCGGACGCGTTCTCCCCCGGCCGGATCGGCGAACCGCATCTCGCCTTCGGCCGGGGCCCGCACTACTGCGTCGGCGCGGCCCTGGCCAAGGTGGAGGGAGAGGTCGCGATCGGCCGGGTCCTCGAACGGTTCCCCGATCTGGCGCTCGCCGCAGACCCCGCGGACCTGACGTGGTGGCCGAGCGCCATCATGCGCGGCCTGTTCTCGCTTCCGGTCCGCCTGCGCGCCTGACGTTCCGCCCCCGGCTCCGTCCGTCCCCCTACCGGTGCCGGCGGGACGGTGTGGCGGAGGGCGACGGCTCGGCGGAGGGTGAGGGCTCGGCGGAAGGTGAGGAGGAGGGCGTCGCGAAGGGCGTGGGCGACGACGCGGGCGACGATGTGGGGGCCGGTGCGGCGGGCGCGCAGGTCGCCCCGGCGCGGTACTCCACGGGCCGCAGCGGCAACGGGTAGGCGTGGCGGATGGGCGGCTCGCCGTCACAGGGGACGTCGATCGTCTGGCCGGACATCTCCGGACTCACCATGATCGGGTTGCCGTCCTGATCGTAGAGCCGGACGTTACGCAACGGCGTCCCGTCCTCCGCGTACGGGAAGATGTTGTAGACGTCCTCGCCCAGCGAGGCCACCCGGTCCACCCGTTCCACCCGCATGCTCGGCGCGTACACCTCCGGCTGGGGGCCGTAGTCGAACGCCACGCTGCGCGACGACGTGCTCGGGACGTCGGCCATCGCCGTGATCACGAGGACCGCGGCCAGCAGGTTGGCCCCGAGCAGCAGCACGCGGCCCCAGCGCGACGGCCGCACGCGGCCCCGCCGGCCCAGCCACACCGAGCCCCAGATGACCGCCAGCGTGAACACCCAGGCGGGGAGGTCGCCGGGAATGAGGCCCGGGGCGCTGATCGGCGCGAGCACGCCCAGCGCGATCGCATAGCCCCGCAGCACCCACCACGCGGGACGCAGCTCGGGGGCGAAGGCGGCGGCCTGGCGGTAGGGCGGCAGCACGAGCAGCCGCGTGTGAACCCGCCGGACTGCTCGGCTCATGCTCTCGCGCAGCCGCCCGCCCAGGGAGGAGCCACCGCCCGAAGGCCGCCCGCCGTAGGCGGCCCGAAGCTCTGCCGCGTACGTCTCGGGGCTGCCGAGCCGTTCCTCCAGCGACATTCCCGGCTCGGCGGCGACCTCGGCGAGGTGCTCGTCCAGGTCCTCCAGCAGCGCGTCCCTGTCACGAGCGGGAAGATCGGCGAGCGCCTCGCGTACGGCGGTGGCGTAGTCCTGGGGCGTCATGGGGGGATTCATCCCGGATCGACCTCCTTGAGCAGGTCGTTCATGGTGGCGGCGAAGGACGTCCAGGTCTTCGCCGAGGTCTGGAGGAGCGAGCGGCCCACGTCGTTCAGGCCGTAGTACTTGCGGTGCGGCCCCTCGTCGGAGGCGACCACGTAGGAGGTGAGCGCTCCGGCCCTGAAGAGCCGCCGCAGCGTCCCGTACACCGAGGCGTCGCCGACGTCCTCCAGCCCCGCCTCACGCAGGCGGCGTACGACGTCGTATCCGTAGCTGTCGCGCTCGGCGAGCACCGCGAGGACCGCCAGGTCGAGAACTCCTTTGAGGAGCTGGCTACTGTCCACGCACCGCACAGTACTGTGCAATGCGAAATAGCGTCAAGATTCCACGTCCGAGAGCCGCGCATCAGCCGGGTGGCCGTCACCACCGGCGACCAACGTGGCACAGCGGCCCGGCCCGGCCGGCCGCGGGCGGCGTGCGGGCGGTCCGCGAGGGCGGCGCACGCCGAGGCGGCGGTCGCACCCGCCGAGCTCCGAGGCGGAGCGCAGCTCGGCCGGCAGGGCCGCCCGCAGACGAGAGACGGCGCGGCCGGCTCTAACTCATGTCGTGTCCGTGATCGGAACTCGGCGTGGCGGCGCCGTCCGAGATCGTTCCGGTTCCGGCGTAGAGGACCTCGCGGGCCTGCTCCGCGGCGCGGATGAGGTTTTCGGTGATGAAGTCCTGGAAGCGGGCGACGTTTTCGAGGCGCATGGCGGCCGGAGTGCCGGGGCCGAGGACTCTGGCACCCTGCCGTGCGGCCTCGGCGAGCTGGTCGTTGGACCGGGCGCTGCGGATCACCGACTGATACCAGAGGTCGTCGTCGACCACGTAGCGCTCGCGGCGGCGTTCGTCGCGTTCCCTGCGGATGAGGTCCAGGCCTGCGAGGAAGGTGATCGCTTTGGAGACGGACGCCGGGCTGACCTGGAGGCGCTGGGCGAGTTCGGAGGCGGTGAGGCTGCCGGTGTCGGTGGTGTAGAGGCAGCCCAGCACGCGGGCCATCATCTTGGGCAGGCCCGAGGTCATGAAGACGGTGGTGAGGGTCTCCTGATAGTCGCGCACGACTTCGGGGTCGCGTCCGTAGGGCTGCGGGGAGGCCTGCGGCCCCCGGGGCGTGGCCTGCCTGCGCCGGTGGGTGCGCTGCTGCGTGGCGCGGTGGGCAAGCTCGGCGCGATAGCCGGTGGGGCCGCCGTTCCGCGACACCTCACGCGTGATCGTGGACGTCGGGCGGCCGAGAAGGCGGGCGATCTCGGCGTAGGCCAGGCCGTCGGCCAGACCCACCGCGATCTGCTGGCGCTCCTGCTGGGTGAGCCTGCCTCCCGGCATCACGACCCCCTTCGTGCCCCACGGGGGTGCCCATGCGGCCGCTCGGCGTTCCTCGACGCCTCCCACCATAGCGTTCAGCTTCATTGCATTGCAATGACCGATCAGTCGTCATTGCGTTAGCATCGAAGGCCGTTGCAACGATTTCACCGCTCTTACCTGCCTAAATGCCTGCTTTGCGCAACGAGTACGTTGCCAATCTTTGAAAGGCAACGTAGCGTTTCCGTTGTCAGAAACAACACGGCACAAGGAGCGCATGATGCAGAAGTTCGACACCCCCGCCCCGATCTCCGCCGTCCTTCACATCCCCGCGGGACGCGTTCAGGTCATCGCCGCGGACCGGGCCGACACCACCGTCGAGGTCCTGCCCGCGAACGCCTCCAAGGGCCGCGATCTGAAGGCCGCGGAGCAGACCTCGGTCGAGTACGCCGACGGCGTCCTGCGGATCGAGACCACGGGGAAGAACCAGTACCTCGGCCCGGCCGGAGCCGTCGAGGTGACGGTCAAGCTGCCCGCCGGTTCCCGCGTCGAGGGCCGGGCTGCCGGCGCCGAACTCCGGACCGTCGGCCGCCTCGGCGACGTCGCCTTCGAAGGCGCGTACCGCCAGATCAAGCTCGACGAGACCGCGAGCCTCCGCCTCACCGCGACCGATGGTGACGTCGCGGTCGGCCGGCTGGGCGGCCCCGCGGAGATCAGCACCGCACGGGGCGACATCACCATCGCCGAGGCCACGGGCGGCACGGTCGTGCTCCGCACCCAGTCCGGCGACATCTCGGTCACCGCCGCCGCCGGTGTGCCGGCCTCCATGGACGCCGGCACCACCCACGGCCGCATCATCAACGCACTCGAGAACGACGGCACCGCCGCGCTCGAGATCCACGCCACCACCGCCGACGGCGACATCACCGCCCGCAGCCTCTGACCCCCAGATCGAAATAGCGCGCAAGGAGATTCATGATGGAAACCGGCAACAACGGCCTGTCCGCGGCAGGGCTGAGCAGGGTGCGCGAAGTGCTGGCGCGGCATGTCGAATCGGGGAAGATTCCCGGCCTCGTCGCCCTGATCGGGCGGGGTGACGAAACGCACGTCGAGGCGATCGGGACGATGCGCCATGACGGTGGCGCGCCGATGCGCCGGGACACGATCTTCCGGATGGCCTCGACGTCCAAGCCGGTCACGATCGCGGCGGCGATGGTCCTGCTCGACGAGTGCCGGCTGCGGCTGGACGACCCGGTCGACCCGTGGCTGCCGGAACTGGCCGACCGGCGGGTGCTGAAGCGGTTCGACGGCCCGCTGGACGACACCGTGCCGGCACGGCGGCCGATCACGGTGCGGGACGTGCTGACCTCCACGTTCGGACTCGGCATGGACATGACGTCGCTGGGCGCTCCGATCATGAACGCGGTCTTCGAGCGGGGCCTCACGCCCAACCTGCCGGAGCCGATGCCCGAGCCGGACGAGTGGATGCGCCGCCTGGGCGAGCTTCCGCTGATGCACCAGCCCGGAGAGCGCTGGCAGTACCAGATCAGCAGCGATCTGGTCGGTGTGCTCGTCTCCCGGGTCACGGGCCAGTCGTTCGAGGAGTTCCTGCGCGAGCGTGTCTTCGAGCCGCTGGGCATGATCGACACCGGTTTCCACGTACCCCCCGGCAAGATCGATCGACTGCCGGTCCTCTACGCCCCCGACCCGGGGACCGGACAGTTCCTCGTGTGGGACGAGGCCGAGGGCGGACGGTGGAGCGAGCCTCCGGCGTTCCAGGGCGGCGGCGGCGGGCTGGTCTCCACCGTCGACGACTACCACGCCTACTTCCGGATGCTGCTCAACGGCGGAGTGCACGAGGGAAAGCGGATCCTGTCCCGGCCCGCCGTCGAGCTGATGACCACCAACCGCCTCACGCCCGGGCAGCAGGCCGCCCGGGACGCCATGGCGAGGGACAACGTCCATGTGTCCCACGGCCAGGGGCAGCACGGCGGCTGGGGCTTCGGGATGGCGGTGCGGACCTACCGCGGCGACTACGCGTCCGTCGGCCAGTTCGGCTGGGACGGCGGAAGCGGCACCGCGACCTACGCCGACCCGGCCATGCGGCTCACCGGAATCCTGCTCACCCAGGTCGGGGCGTCCACGCCGGATTCGACCCGGCTCATCCACGACTTCTGGACCACGCTCTACCAGGCCGTCGACGACTGACACCGGACCGGCGCCGGGTCGGGTCAGGTGGTGAGGGACCAGGCGATGCCGTCGAGGATGTCGTGCTCGCTCACCACGACCTCCGAGAAGCCGTAGCGGCGGACGATGCGGTCGAGGATGAGCGCGCCCGCGCCGATGACGTCCACCCGTCCCGGGTGCATGACCGGGATGGCCGCCCGCTCATCGTGCGTCATGCGCAACAGCCGCGCGGACACCTCGTGGACCCGCTCGGCGGGAATCCGCGAATGGTGGGTGCGCGCGCGGTCATAGGCGGGAAGGCCGAGCGCGATCCCGGCGACCGTGGTGACCGAGCCCGCCAGGCCGACCAGCGTCCGCGCCGTACGCACGGGGACGCTCCCCTCGACCCGGTCCATGGCCGCCTCGATGTCGGCGACGGCCGCCTCCACCGTCTCGGCGCCCGGCGGGTCGTCGCGCAGGTGGCGCTCGGTCAGCCGTACACAGCCGATGTCCACCGACAGCGCGCCCTCGACGGACCGGGAGCCGACGACGAACTCGGTGGAGCCGCCCCCGATGTCCACCACCAGATAGGGCGTCTCGGCGGCGGCGCCGGCCCGGGCCAGGCCACGGGTGGCGCCGGTGAAGGACAGCCGCGCCTCCTCGTCACCGGTCACCACCTCGGGTTCCACGCCGAAGATGTCCCGTACGCCGGACACGAAGTCGGCACGGTTGGCGGCGTCACGGGTCGCCGAGGTGGCGACCACGCGGACCGGCACGGGATCGTCCGGGGAGTGTTCCCTGATCAGCTTGGCGTACCCGCGCATGGCGGTGAACGTCCGCTCCAGGGCCTCCGGCGCGAGCCGTCCCGTACGGTCGACGTCCTGGCCGAGCCTGACGATCTCCATCCGCCGCTCGACGTCGGTGAGGTCGTCTCCAGATATGTCCGCGATGAGCAGCCGGACCGAGTTGGTCCCGCAGTCGATGGCCGCGACCCTCTTCGTACCCACGCTCATCCCTCCTGGTCTCCCGGCTTCTCCACGGCCACGCAGGGCCCGTCGGCCCACCAGTCGGGCAGCGCGTCCAGGGCCTCCCGGCCGAACGGGTTGACCCCCGGCGCGGCCAGCTCGTGGGCGACCAGCGCGTGCAGGCACTTGACCCGGCCCGGCATGCCGCCCGCGCTCTGCATGTCGCGCGGCAGCGGTTCCAGCCCCTCCTCGTCGGCCGCGCGGTCGCGGCGGGCGACGTAGTCCTCGTGGGCCGCCCGGTAAGCCTCGGCCAGTTCGGGGTCCTCGGCGAGCCGCGCCTGCATGCGCTTCATCAGGCCGGACGACTCCAGGGTGCCGATGGCCGAGGCGGCTTTCGGGCAGGTCAGATAGAACAGGGTCGGGAACGGCGCGCCGTCGGGCAACCGGGGCGCGGTCTCCAGCACGTCGGGCAGCCCGCAGGGGCACCGGTGGGCGACGGCCCGCACTCCGCGCGGCTGCCGCCCGAGCTGCGCCCGCGCCGCCTCCAGATCCACCGGGTCCACATCGCCCGCGTGGGCCACGTGGGCCGTCTGCTCGTCCGCCACGTCGATCTCCTCGCCCTTCACGATTTCCGCCGCGATGTGCACGGCGGTGCGCGCCGTGGACGGCCGACCGCCCCGGCCTCCGCTCCTCGCGGCGTCCGCGACCCTCATCCCGCCGCCGGCGCCGACGGGGACGCCGACGGTGCCGGGCTCTGCTGCTGACCTTGGGGTACGGCGGGCCGCCCCTTGTCGGCCGCTTCGAACGACCGCCAGAGCGTGACGTACCAGGCGGGCCGTTCCGGCGGCTTCGTCCCGGCCTTGGCGGCGGCGGCCGGCTCCTCGTCGAGCACCTGGTAGCAGTCCGCGCCCGGCTCGCAGTAGAACAGCCGCTCCTTGGCCAGGCGCTTGATGTAGTCCGGATCCTCCAGCCGCCGGCGCCGCTGCTCCAGGTTCTGGAGCTTGCGCAGCGCGTTCGCCTGCTGCGCCTCCAGCTGGGCGATCTGCCGGCGCTGGGCGACGTACTCCCGCACGGGGTAGGCCAGGCTCATGGCGATGGCGCACACGACGACCGCGAGGATCGCCGCGCGCCCGGTGAGCTGCGGCCGCTGCGCCGCCACGAAACCACCCCTCCCGGTCGGTCACCGTATGGCCCGGTCACGGCCACACTAACCGCCCGTCCCGGCCGTCCACGCCCGGACGGGCACGGCGTCGCCGCGCCACACGTCCGGGGCGTGTCCAGCCGGGCTACCCCCGTATCCCGCCGGCCATGCCGGTGCTCCTGGGCAGTGTCCGACAAATGCCGCCCGTCACGAGCGGCGATCCAGGTGGATGCATCGCGCCGCCCGGGCCGCCGCAGCAGGGCTGCGATTTGTCGGATACGACCTAGCCCTGGAAACGCGGGAAGGCGGCGCGTCCGGCGTACCGCGCGGCGTCGTCGAGCAGTTCCTCGATGCGCAGGAGCTGGTTGTACTTGGCCACCCGGTCGGAGCGGGCCGGAGCGCCGGTCTTGATCTGGCCGCAGTTGGTGGCCACGGCGAGGTCGGCGATCGTGGTGTCCTCGGTCTCGCCGGAGCGGTGGCTCATCATGCAGCGGTAGCCGCTGCGGTGGGCCAGGTCCACGGCGTCGAGAGTCTCCGACAGCGTGCCGATCTGGTTCACCTTCACCAGCAGCGCGTTGGCCGCGCCCTCGGCGATGCCGCGGCCGAGCCGCTCGGGGTTGGTGACGAACAGGTCGTCACCAACGAGCTGGACCTTGGCGCCGAGCGACGTGGTGATGGCCTTCCAGCCCTCCCAGTCCTCCTCGTTCAGCGGGTCCTCGATGGAGACCAGCGGGTAGGAGCGGACCAGGTCCTCGTAGAAGGCGATCAGCTCGGCGGACGACACGCCCTTGCCGTCGATGGTGTAGACGCCGTCGTTGTGGAACTCGCTGGCCGCGACGTCGAGCGCGAGCGCGATGTCCTGGCCCGGCGTGTAACCGGCCTTCTCGATGGCGACCAGGATCAGGTCGAGCGCGTCGCGGTTCGACGGCAGGTTCGGCGCGAAGCCGCCCTCGTCGCCGAGGCCGGTGGCGTAGCCCTTCTCCTTGAGCACGCCCTTGAGCGTGTGGTAGGTCTCCGCGCCCATGCGCAGCGCCTCGGAGAACGTCTCGGCGCCGATCGGCGCGATCATGAACTCCTGGATGTCCACGTTGGTGTCGGCGTGCGCGCCGCCGTTCAGGATGTTCATCATCGGCACGGGCAGGATGTGCGCGTTCGGCCCGCCGACGTAGCGGAACAGGGGCAGGTCGGCGCTGTCGGCGGCGGCCTTGGCGACGGCCAGCGAGATGCCGAGGAGCGCGTTGGCCCCGAGGCGGGCCTTGTTGGGCGTGCCGTCCAGGTCGATCATCGTCTGGTCGATGAGACGCTGTTCCTCGGCGTCGAACCCGATCAGCTCGTCGGCGATCTCGTCGGTCACGCCGAGGACGGCCTTCTCGACACCCTTGCCGAGATAGCGCTTCTTGTCCCCGTCGCGCAGCTCGACGGCCTCGAACTGACCGGTGGAGGCGCCACTCGGAACGGCGGCGCGGCCGGTGCTGTAGTCGTCCAGCAGTACCTCGACCTCGACCGTGGGGTTCCCACGGGAGTCGAGGATCTCGCGGGCGGTGATGGCCTCGATGGCAGCCACGAACGCTCCTAGCAAAATGGCGGGCGGTTTGCCACCCGAGCCTATCGGTCCCTACTACCCGGTACGGCGCAGGGGCCGCCCGTTCACGGCGTGTCCGGGCGCGGTACGACGGCAGGGTCAGCCGTTTGAGGCGCTGGGGCCGGTCGAGCTCTCCCACTCCTCCACGCGCCGCCGATACTCCCTGGCCGCCGCCCTCAGCTCGGCCTCCGGGTCGAGCCCCGCGTCCTGTGTCTCCCGTACGAGCGCGAACAGGCGGGCGCCGGCGGCCGGGGCGAGGTCGTCCGCGAGGGAGGCGGGCGCGCCGGCGCGCCCGGCCCGGCGGAGGAGCTGGGCGGCCAGGGAGACCGCCGGCTGGCCCATGGGCACGCCGCTGAGCGCGGAGGCGGACTCCCCCTTGGCGGCCCGCTCGGCCGCCTTGATCGTCTCCCAGTTGTCGCTGACCTCACCCGCGCCGGAGACCTCGACCTCCGCGAAGACGTGCGGGTGTCGGCGGACCAGCTTCTCCACGATGCCGTCGGCGACGTCGTCGATGTCGAAGCCGTCCCCGTCCGCCCCCATCCGTTCCTGCGCGAGCCGGGCGTGGAACATCACCTGAAGCAGCAGGTCGCCGAGCTCCTCGCGCAGCGGCGGACCGTAGTCGCCCTCGTGGATGGTCTCCAGCACCTCGTAGGCCTCTTCGACCAGGTACGGCACGAGCGACTCATGCGTCTGCTTGCGGTCCCAGGGGCATTCGCGGCGCAGCCGGTCCATCACCTGGACGAGATCGAGCAGCCGGGCGCCGGGCAGGTCGTAGGAGCCGGGGACGACCTCGATCTCCGGCGGCTCGTCCAGGGAGATCGCGGCATGGCCGACCGCGCGCAGGAAGTCCTCGTCGCCGTCCTGCGCGGCCAGCCACACCACCGTCCCCGTACGGCTCTCGCGGGCGAGCGCCCGGGGGTCGGGGGTCACCACCTCGACCCGGACGCCGGCCTCGTCGAGATAGGGCAGATAGGGGTGGTCCGAGGTGCCGGTGAGCACCCGCTCTCCGGTGAGGGCCTTCCACGCCGCAGGCGTGAGCAGGCCCGGAGCGACCCGGGGCGATGTGGTCACCACGATCAACGCCATGCCCTCACCCTAACCACCCCCGTGCGTGATCAGGCAAATGCGTGATCACGCACGGAAACGGCCAGGCCGGCCGCGTGCCGCGGAAGAACTACACGATCACGTCAGCCGGCTGCGCCGGCGGCGTCGCCGCCCGCCGGGGCGTCGCCCACCGGGAGCCCGCCCGCCGGGGCCGTGCTCGCCGCGCCGAAGCGGTCGTCGGGCACGAAGATCGCCTGCTCGGGGTCGTACTTGCCGTAGCGCGGGCTGTACTTCACCGGCACGGTGGAGTCGGCCTCCTGGACGACCTTCTGGGCCGCCGCCTGCTGGCTCGCCTCGTCCTGGCCGGCGCCGGCCTGCTGCATCAGCCTGATGCGGATGACATAGGCGCGCAGGAAGTCGCGGGCCCGGTCCGTCGGGATGCCGCTGGCCAGCAGCATCTTGCTGAACTGGGGCCAACCACCCTGCGCCGTGGCGAGGTTGTCGATGTCCCGGTCCGTGGCCGTGACGCCCTTGCGCCGGCCGAACTCCTGGAACTGCCTGCTGAAGCTGATGTTGAGCAGCACCATCTGCGTCAGCGAGGCGGGCAGCCGGAGCTGGTCTTCGGGGATCTTGTTGGCCGCCAGGTCGGCGCGCAGCGCGCGGACCTCGTCGTTCAGCTCACTGGAGGTGATGCGCTCCTGGCCCACGATGGCCGCGGAACCCGCCTGCACGGGGCCGCCGCACGCGGTCACGGCGATCCCGGCCGCCGCCAGCGCCACGGCGACGCGCACTCGATACGACTTCACGGACGATCCTCCCGAACGACACCGGCCACGCATATGTTGACAATTTCGCGGGTCACTGTACCCGCATCGACTCCAGGAACAGGGCCTCGACCAGGTCCCCACACCATTTCAGCAGGTCGAGGTCGCGTAGTGGCTGACCGCCGATCGGCTTGGTCTTGGGCACCGGCACGAGCAGGATGCCCGTCGCCTGCTTCCAGATGGAGCGGGGGTAGAGCCGCTGCAGCCGCACCTGCTGGGAGTCCTTCAGCTCGACGGGCGCGAACCTGATCTGCTGGCCCTGCAGCGTCACGTCGGTCAGCCCGGCCTTGCGGGCCTTGATCCGGAAACGCGCCACCTCCAGCAGGTTGTCCACCTCCTGGGGCGGCCTGCCGTACCGGTCGGTGAGCTCGTCGCGGACCGCCGCGATGTCGTCCTCCGAGCCGATGGCCGCGATCCGCTTGTACGCCTCGAGGCGCAGCCGCTCGGAGGTGACGTAGTCGTGCGGCACGTGGGCGTTGATCGGCAGCTCGACCTTGACCTCGGGCCGCTCCTCCACCTTCGCCTCGCCCGCGAGCTTGGACTTCTGCTCCTGGACGGCCTCGGCCATCATGCGGACGTACAGGTCGAAGCCGACGCCGGCGATGTGGCCGGACTGCTCGGCCCCGAGGATGTTGCCGGCGCCGCGGATCTCCAGGTCCTTCATCGCGACGTACATGCCCGCGCCCATCTCGGTGTGCTGGGCGATCGTGGCGAGCCGCTCGTGCGCGGTCTCGGTCAGCGGCGACTCCGGCGGATAGAGGAAGTAGGCGTAGCCGCGCTCGCGGCCCCGGCCGACCCGGCCGCGCAGCTGGTGGAGCTGCGACAGGCCGTAGTTGTCCGCGCGGTCCACGATGAGCGTGTTGGCGTTGGGCACGTCCAGGCCCGACTCGACGATCGTGGTCGACACGAGCACGTCGAAGCTGCGCTCCCAGAAGTCCACCATGATCTTCTCGAGCTGGGTCTCGTTCATCTGCCCGTGCGCGACCGCGATGCGCGCCTCCGGCACCAGCTCGCGCAGCCGCGAGGCCACCTTGTCGATCGTGCGGACCCGGTTGTGGACGAAGAACACCTGCCCGTCGCGCATCAGCTCGCGCCGGATCGCCGCCCCGATCTGCTTCTCGTCGTACGGCCCGACGAACGTGAGGATCGGGTGCCGCTCCTCGGGCGGGGTGAGGATGGTCGACATCTCGCGGATGCCGGTGAGGCCCATCTCCAGCGTCCGCGGGATCGGCGTGGCCGACATGGCGAGCACGTCGACCTGCGTGCGCATGTGCTTCATGGCCTCCTTGTGCTCGACGCCGAAACGCTGCTCCTCGTCCACGATGATCAGGCCGAGGTCCTTGAACTTCACCTCGGGCGACAGCAGCCGGTGCGTCCCGATCACCACGTCGACCTCGCCCGTACGCAGGCCGTCGAGGGTCGCCTTGACCTCGCCGTCGGTCTGGAACCGGGAGACCGGCTTCACCGCGACCGGGAAGGCGGCGAACCGCTCTCCGAACGTCGACAGATGCTGCTGCACCAGCAGCGTCGTCGGCACGAGCACGGCGACCTGCTTGCCGTCCTGCACCGCCTTGAACGCCGCCCGCACCGCGATCTCGGTCTTGCCGTAGCCGACGTCGCCGCAGATCAGGCGGTCCATCGGGACGGGCCGCTCCATGTCGCGCTTGACCTCGTCGATCGCTTCGAGCTGGTCGCCCGTCTCGGCGTACGGGAAGGCGTCCTCCATCTCCCGCTGCCAGGGGCTGTCGGGGCCGAACGCGTGGCCGGGCGAGGCCATCCGGGCCGAGTAGAGCCGGATCAGCTCGCCCGCGATCTCCCTGACCGCCTTCTTCGCCCGGGTCTTGGCCTTGGCCCAGTCGGCCCCGCCCATCCGGTTGAGCGTCGGGGCCTCGCCGCCGACGTAGCGCGTGACCTCGTCGAGCTGGTCGGTCGGCACGTAGAGCCGGTCGCCCCTGGCGTACTCGATCACGAGGTATTCGCGGGTCGCGCCCTGGATCGTGCGCTGCACCATCTCGATGTAGCGGCCCACGCCGTGCTGCTCGTGCACGACGTGGTCGCCGACCTTGAGCTGGAGCGGGTCGACCATGTTGCGGCGGCGCGACGGCAGCCGGCGCATGTCCTTGGTGGACGCCTTCTGGCCGACGAGGTCGAGGTGGGTCACCACGGCGACGTCCGGCGTGATGAAGCCGTGGTCGATCCGGCCGGTCGTGACCTGCACGACGTCCTTCGGCGGCGGGCCGTCGAGGGCCGGCACGAGCCGCGCCGCCACGTCGACGCCCTTGAGCAGCTCGACCATGCGCTCGGCCGGGCCGTGCCCCTCGCTCAGCAGCACGACGGCCTTGCCCGCGCCGAGCCAGCCCTTGATGTCGGCCAGTGCCCGCTGGGTGTCGCCCCGGTAGGCCTCGACGTCCTGCGCGTCCAGCTCCGCGCCCTCGCCGAAGGGGGCGATGCTCCACCACGGCTGGCCCAGCTCGCGGGCGTGGTCGCGCACCTCCTCGAGCGTGCGGAAGGCGGCCGCCTCCAGGTCGATCGGCGCCTCGCCGCCCGCCGCCGCGGCGATCCAGGACGCCTCCATGAACTCCTGGCTGGTGTGGACCAGCTCGACGGCCCGGCCACGGATGCGCTCGGGATCGCAGACGAACACCGCCGACCGGATCGGCAGGTGATCGAGCAGCAGGTCCATCTTCCCGGCGAGCACCGGCGCGAACGCCTCCATGCCCTCCACCGGCACGCCCTCGGCGAGCTGGTCGAGCACGTCCTTCAGCGCCGGGTGCTCCTCCCCCAGCTCGCGGGCGCGCCGCCGTACGTCGTCGGTGAGCAGCAGCTCGCGGCAGGGCGCGGCGAACAGCCCGTCCTGGGCGACCTCCAGCGAGCGCTGGTCGGCCACCTTGAACCAGCGGATCTCCTCGATCGTGTCGCCCCAGAACTCCAGCCGCAGCGGGTGCTCCTCGGTGGGCGGGAACACGTCGAGCAGGCCGCCGCGCACGGCCACCTCACCGCGCTTTTCCACCATGTCCACCCGGTGGTAGCCGTTCTCGACCAGCCGGGCCACCACGTCGTCCAGATCGGCGTCGTCGCCCGCGCGCAGCCGTACGGGCGCCAGGTCGCCGAGGCCGGCCACGATGGGCTGGAGCAGCGAGCGGACCGGGGCCACCACGACCCGCAGCGGGCCGGCCGCCGGGTCGCCCTCGACCGGGTGCGCCAGCCGCCGCAGTACGGCCAGGCGCTGGCCGACGGTGTCGCTTCGCGGCGACAGGCGCTCGTGCGGCAGCGTCTCCCAGGCGGGGAAGACGGCCACGGCGTTCTCGTCGACCAGGCTCGTGAGCGCGGCGGCGAGATCCTCCGCCTCGCGCGCCGTCGCCGTGACGGCCAGCACCGGCCGTACGCGGGACAGCGCGGCCACGGCGAACGGCCGCAGCGCCGGCGGCGCCACCAGCTCGGCGCCGGGATGGGCGGCCTGCCCGGCGGCGTCGAGCGCGGCGGCCAGCCTGGGTTCGGCGGATACGAGGTCGAGCAGTCCGGAAAGAGACATCGATGCCTTCAAAAGCCCCGTGACAAAGACAGCCGGCGTGCGGACGCGACCCCGTTCATCCGGCCGATCCCCCTGACGGAGGGGATCCGCGAGATGCTCCCAACCGGGCCGCGGCTACCAAGGCTACGCCCTGTCCCCTCGCCTCGCTCCGGTCGCTCCTCGGTCCGGACATGGCGGGTGACGGCAAATGCGCCACTGAACGTCGTCAAATGATTACTCTCAGTGGCATGACAGAGGTTCGGTTGTCGTCCGCCGACCAGGACGACGTGTTCAGCCAGCGGATTCGCGAGCAGTGGACCGACCAGCTCGGGCGGCGGCTCGACATCCTCATCGCCGGTTGCGGCCGGGGCGGCGCCCTCGACGTGGGGCGCTACGAACCGAGGATGACGGGGGTGGACGAGGATCTCCCGCCCCTGCGGGCCCACACCGCCAACCGCGGCGACCTGGAGGCGTCCTATCTGGGCGACCTGCGTCTCGTGCCGATCCCGCCCCGCTCCTTCGACGTCGTCTACGTGTCGTTCCTGCTCGAACGCGTCCACCACGCCGAGCTCGTGCTCGACCGGCTCGTCGCCGGTCTGCGCCCCGGCGGGCTGCTGCTGCTGAAGATGCGCGACCGCAAGTCGGCGTACGGCTTCTGCGACCGGGTGACCCCCCGCTGGCTGCGGCGGGGACTGTGGCGCACGCTCGCCCCGGCCGGGTCCGTGGGGCCGCTTCCCGCGGTCTACGAGCCGCTGGCCTCCCGCGAGGGCATCCAGGCCTACTGCCTGATGCGCGGGCTCATGATCGCCGAGGACTACTCGGCGGTGAGCGGCCCGGCCCGGCGGGGGCCGCACGGCGGTCTGGTCGCCGTGGTCTGCCGGGCCGTGGCCGCGCTCTCGCGAGGCGGGCTCAACGGCACCGAGGACGAGATCACCATGGTGATCCGCCGTCCGCAGAACCACTTCGCCCGCCTCATCTGAGCCCCTACAACCGGGCCACTACAACCGGGCCGCTATTTGAGGGTCAGCACCGGCTCCCACGCCTCGGGCTGCTGGGTGTTCTTCCGGTAGGCCGAGAGCTGGACCATGTCCTTGCCGTCGACGTTCACCAGGACCAGGCCGTTGTGGAACTCGCTTCCGCACGTGTCCGCGCAGCCCAGTGCGACCAGGCGGCGGTCGTCGGCCCAGGCGAGAAGCTGGAGCACCTGCTGGCGGCCCACGGTCTCACCCGTCGACAGCTTGGTGACCTTGGTGGGCATGCCGTCAGGGCCGGCGAGCAGCGTGCCGTCGGGCGACACGCCCGCCTTCGACTCCGTGTCGACGTAGCCGGGAGGTGCGTCGTGCGGTCTGCCCTCCAGGTCGAGGAAGGCGTCCGGCCGCTGCCAGACGTTGCTGCGCTCGCGGATCAGGGTGCCGTCGTCGCTCCACGCGAAGTCTCGCCTGACGTTGCTGTTGTCGGTCCAGCAGGGATCGACGGCGTGGAAGTCGCCCGCCGTCGCGGTCGCCACGTCGACGAGGTAGAAGCCGGTGCGGCTGGTGGAGATCATCTGGAACGGCGGCTGCCGGAGGTCCTCCGGCGTCGCCGCGACTCGTGCCGGGCACCGCCGCCGGTCGACGGACGTCATGTCCAGGTCGGGGGACTCGTCGTAGGCGGTGGCGAGCAGGCGCGTGCCGTCCGGCGACCAGGCGACGCCGCCCACGGGGTGGTCCACCGGCACCCACGCCCGCACCTGCCGGGTCTCCATGTCGAAGATCCCGATCCTCCGCACGGGCAGGTCCTTCTCCAGGACCGCCGCCCAGCGCAGGCCGGGCGCCACCTCGGCCCAGCCCCACTCCGTCTTCTCGTAGCTCTCCGTCGCCGGATCGAGGAGATACCACGTGCGGTCCAGCACCTCGCGCCCGGCTACCGTACGCGACCGCCACGTGTAGTAGGCGGAGACGGCCACCCTGCCCGCCGCGATCATCGTCTTCGGCGGGGAGTTCCCGGTGTCGGCGAGCACGTCCTCCGCGGGGGTCGTCTGCCGGTAGGGCTGGACGGGCACCACCACCGGCGGGCCGCCGACCCGCGAGATCGGCTCCTCACCGAAGAGAGGGGTCACGACCAGCGGCACCAGCAGGGCCACGGCCGCCACGACGGCCGCGCACGAGACCGCCCCCGCGAATCTCGTCAGGCGCAGCCGCGAGCGGCGGCGCAGCGCGCGGTCGGCGAGGTCGCCGGGCACGTGGACCTCTCGCGACCACTCCTCCAACGTCTGCTTCAGCATCCGGGGCGTCATGAGATCACCTCACTCAGGCGCAGATCGGCGAGTTCCGGCGCGGTCGTCCGCAGCCGGGCGAGGGACCGGTGCGCGGTGCTGCGCACGGTCCCGACGGAGCAGCCGAGGACCTGGGCCACCCGGTCCTCGGGCAGGTCTTCGAGATAGCGCAGCACGAGCACGGCGCGCTGGCGGGGCGTCAGCCGGGCGAGCGCCTCGCGCAGGATCATCCGCAGCTCGGTCTCGTCGGTGCCCGCGCGGCCGGCCGGGCGCTCCGGCACATCGGCCACGCTGGTCTCCCGCTGCCGCCGGGCGAGCCGCCACCAGCTGACCTGCTGCCGGTACATCACCTGCCGCACGTACGCCTCGGGCTCGTCGAGGCGCCCCCACCTGGTGACGACCTTGGCCAGGGCGGTCTGCACCAGGTCCTCTGCGGAGTGCTGGTCCCCTCCGGTCAGCAGATAGGCCAGCCGCATGAGCGCGGGCGCGCGGGCCGACACGAATTCGCGGAATCGTCGCTCTTCTGCGGCGTCCACGAGCACCTCCTCGGATTAATGTCTGCCTGTAGACGCCCCGAGCACCGGCGCGCTATGCGTGTGGTTGCCAGTAGGGTGCGTATCCGACCCACCGAGCTGCGCCCCAGACCAAGCTGGGACCGATCGAGCGGAAACGGAAGCAATGACCGAGTGGACGCCCGACGCACGTGAGCTGGCGGACCTGGAACTGCTGTTGTCCGGGGCGTACGCGCCGCTGACCGGCTTCCTCACCTCGGCCGAGGTGGAGAGCGTGGCCGAGCGCGGGCGGCTGCCCGGAGGGGCGTCCTGGCCCGACCCGATCACGATCGCGCTCCCGGACGAGTTCGGGCCCGGCGACCGGGTGACACTCAAAGACCCCGAGGGCGCGGCGGTCGCGGTGCTGACCGTCGTGGAGCGGGACGGCCACCACGCCGCCGGGCCGGTCGAGGCGCTCGACGCCCCCGTGTACGGTCCGTTCTCCCGGCTGCGCCGTACGCCGGAGGAGGTCCGCAAGGACCTGCCGGACGGCGAGGTCCTCGCGGTGACCATGCGCGGGCCGCTCGACGGCGCCGCGCTCGACGACGTGGCGGCGACCGTCGAGGAACTGGACGCGACCGTGCTCCTCATGCCCCTCGTCTTCGGCGAGGGCGGCCCGGCCGTGGTGCGCGCCGCGCTCAAGGCGGCCGAGCGGCTCCCGGGGGCGACGGTGGTCGCGGTGCCGCTCGCGCCGCGCGAGGACACCGAGATCGACCTCGAACTCCGCGAGCACGTGGCGCGCAACTACGGCGCCACCGAGCACTACGCCGGTCCCGCGCCGATCACGATTCCCGGGCCGCCGCACAAGCGGGGGCTCGTGGTGTTCTTCACCGGGCTGTCAGGCTCGGGCAAGTCGACGATCGCCCGGGGCCTGCGCGACGCGCTGCTCGAACGCGGTGGCCGCACGGTCACCTACCTGGACGGCGACGTCGTGCGGCGGATGCTGTCGGCCGGGCTCACGTTCTCGCGCGAGGACCGCGACCGCAACATCCGCAGGATCGGTTTCGTGGCCGCCGAGGTGGCCCGCCACGGCGGCCTGGCCATCTGCGCGCCCATCGCGCCGTACGCCGAGACCAGGGACGAGGTGCGGGCGATGGTCGAGGAGGTCGGCGGCGACTTCCTGCTCGTCCACGTCGCCACTCCCCTGGAGGAGTGCGAGCGCCGCGACCGCAAGGGCCTGTACGCCAAGGCCCGGGCCGGGCTGATCCCGGAGTTCACCGGGATCTCCGATCCGTACGAGGAGCCGGAGGACGCCGACCTCGTCCTCGACACCACGGACATGACGATCGAGCGCGCGGTCGGCGCCGTGCTGAACCTCGTCACCTCGGGCGGCTGGGTCCGCTGAGGCATCCGCCGGGGCGTCTGCCGACGCGCCCGCCGGGGGTGCGCCGCAGGCTCAGGAGGGCGGCACCGGCGTCGACGTGAAGCGCGGCAGCCGCCCCAGCTGAGCGAACGCCCGGGTGGCACCCGGCGTGGTGTCGAACCTGGTGTCCCCCCGGGGCGCCAGCGGCGAATCGAAGTAGACCAGCGCCTTGATCTGGGGGTAGTCCCCGATCTGGCGCCGGACCGACTCGAAGAAGTCGCGCTTGAACGCGGGTGCCCCGCGCCGCTCGAAGGCGCCCCACTCGGCCACCATGATCGGCTTGGCCGGGAACCTGGCCTGCATCCACCGGTAGAACCCGGGCCAGCCCGGCGCGTCGGGCCGGGTCTTGTCGACCAGCCCGGCGAAGTCGCTCACCCGGTCGTCCGCGTACGGGTCGAAGGCCACCCAGTCGACCACGTCGTCGCCCGGATATAGCCGGCCGAACCACGGCTTGGCCGCCCAGTTGGGCGCGCCCATGTAGGTCATGACGGTCACCGCGTTGCGCACCCCCTGCTGCCGCAGGCGGTTCACCACGTGGCGATACATCGCGACGTAGTCGGCGGGCGAGTAGCCCCCGCCCTCGCGCACGTCGTTTTCCGGCTCGTGGTGGATCGTGAGGAAGAACCGGCCAGGGAAGGTGCGCCGGATGTGCTCGGCGAGCCGGTCGACGCGCCCGTCCACCTCGCCGCGCGCGACCTCGGCCCACGTGTGGTCGAGCGCCGGCTTCCAGTTCACCAGCAGCAGGCGGGGCCCCTTGGCGATCTCCCGCTCCTCGGCGGTCGGGAAGAGCTCCCCGCCCCGGTGGTAGACGTGCACGATGTCGGCCCGGCGGCCCATGCGCCGTTCTGCCAGGTCCACCGCGCGGACCGGTCCGCGTCCGGAGAAGACGTCGGGCGCGATCCCCCACCACGCCCCGCACGTCGGGATGAGCTTGTCCGTGACCACGCAGGCGACCGGCGTCGTCCCGGCGCCGCCGCCCGGCACCCGCCCGCTCGTGGCGGTGCCCGTGCAGGCCGTCGCGCACACCCCCGCCGCGAGTACGGCCACGCCGGCGATGAGTCTCATCGCTCCCCCTTTTCTCGGCAGACCTGGCAATGAACGGATGGGCAAACACCATCCCATCAATTCCCGTGGCTTCGGGGGCCGTTTCCCCATCTCGCAAGTACGGACATTTCCGTTTTCATCGCCTAATTGAGCGGCCATCTCCTGGCGCGAATTTGGAAACAGCCCGGGACGAAACTCCGTGGCGGCTTATAGTTCGAGACCGGATCCCGGCGGATCGCCGCCGGGACCACGAACGCGCCCGGCGGCTCCTCCCTCATCCGGGGCCATCGCCCGTCCCACCGCCGCCGCGGCCGCGTGACGAACGAGGGCACGGGGAGTCCGATGAGCCTGCCGCCGCACAGCCGCGACCTGTCCGAATACGGCTCGGTGCTCGAGCGCAGGCGCCTGGTCGCCGCCGCCTGCCTGCTCGCGGGAGTGGGCGGCGGGGCCGCCGCGCTCGCGCTGACCCCCGCGCGCTACACCGCGGTCGCCCAGGTGCAGGTGCTGCCGACCGGTGCGCAGGAACAGTTCAACGTGCCGAATTCCCGGCAGAGGGAGCCTCTCAACCTCGACACCGAATCACAGATCGCCCGGTCGGCGGTCGTCTCCGCTCTGGCCGCCGGGATACTGAAAAATCCGGATCCGGAGGGATTACGGGAGCACATGACAGTGGACGTTCCCCCCAATTCTGCCATTCTTTCCATTTCTTACTCGGCGTCGGACCCCCGGGCCGCAGCGGCGGGAGCCCAGGCGTACGCGCAGGCGTACCTGCGCAACCGCGCACGCGCCGCCGAGGACGCGATCGGCTCCCAGCTCAAGCTGATCGCCGCGCGGCTGCGCGAGGTCGAGGACGATCTCGACGAGGCCGCGACGACCCAGGCGGCGACCCAGGCGGCGACTCAGGCGGCGACGACCCGGGCCACGGCCGCCGGGGGCGCGGCGGGCCAGAGCGCTGGAGGCGCAGGGGGGCAGAACGCAGGAGGCGCAGGAAGGCAGAGCGCAGGAGGGCAGAGCGCGGCGGGGCCGGGGACGCCACGGCGGCAGGCCATGCTCGCCCGGCAACTGTCGGACCTCACGCTGCGCTACGACGCGCTGAAGACCGTCGCCGTGACACCGGGCACGGTGATCAGTCCCGCCAGGCCGCCCGCGCGGCCGGCCCATCCGAGCCCTCCGCTCTTCCTCGGCAGCGGCCTGTTCCTCGGCGTCCTCGCCGGGGCGGGGGCCGCCTTCGGCCGCGACCGGCTGGACACCCGCATCCGCACCTGCGCGGACATCGAGAGACTGTGCGGCCTGCCGCTGCTCGCCGAGCTTCCGGCCAGGCCGGATCCGGCGTTCCTCGACGAGATGGCCGCCGCCGTCGCCACGTCCCTGGGCGGCGGGCCCCACCGGCTGCTCCTCGAAGACGTGGGGGCAGGCGGCCGTGAAGGCGCGGGGGCACGCGGCGCGGCCAGGCCGCTCGCGAAGGGCCTCGGCACCGCGCTGGCGCATCTCGTGCCGGTGACGGTCGTGACCGGCCGGTCCGCCCATCCCGACGCCGCCCTGCTGCTGGTCGGCCTGCGGCGGACGACCTCCCCCGAGGTCACCCGGGCCGTACGGCAACTCGCCCGGCAGGGCGCCCGCGTTCTCGGCGCCGTCGCCGTGCCGCCGGGATTCGTCGCGCCCGTCCCGGAGACCGCGCAGTGGGGCACGTGAGCGTCTCCGGCCCCCGCACCGCCCTCCCGCACGAGTACGGATGGCACAGCCGAACGGACACCCCGGGGCGGCCCGGCTCTCCGGCGCGGGCAGAGCATCCGGCACGGCCACATGCGACGCGACCGGCGCGGTGGCGGTCCGGCGACCGGTGTCATGCGGCGGGCGAACCGGAACGGGGCCGCCCGGCGGCCCGCGGCGGCACGGCGGCGTGGCCGATCGCGGCGCTCCTGCTCGGCTACCCGGTCTGGTGGGCGCTCGGCTTGGGCGCCCTGTCGGTGGTGGTGCTGGCCGTGCCGATGGCTGCGGTGCTGTGGCGCAGGCGGCCGATCCGCGTGCCGAAGGGCTTCGGCCTGTGGGCGCTGCTGCTCACGGGCTACCTCATCAGCGCGCTCGCGCTCGCCGAGACGCCGGACGGCACGTACGGCGAGCTCGCCACCGGCCGGGTCATCGGCTATCTGATGCGGCTGGCCGTCTACGTCTCGCTCCTGGTCATGGTGCTCTACCTGGGCAATCTCACTTTGGACGAGCTGCCGCAGCGCACGTTGGTGCGGTGGCTCGGCGTGCTGTTCCTGACGGCCGTCGCGGGCGGGCTGCTGGGCGTGCTCGCGCCGGGTTTCGCGTTCACCTCTCCGCTGGAGATGGCGCTGCCGTCGTGGATCGGGGGCAACCCCTTCGTCGCCAACCTGATCCACCCGACGGCGGCCCAGGTGCAGCACGTGCTCGGGCACGCCTCGCCGCGCCCGGAGGCGCCGTTCGAGTGGGCCAACGCCTGGGGCAGCGACGTCTCGGTGCTGGTGATCTGGTTCGTGGTGGGCTGGTGGGCCTACGGCGGGCCGTGCCGGCGTGCGGTGGCCGTGCTGCTGCTCGCCGTCGCGGCGGTCCCGGTCGTCTACTCGCTCAACCGGGGGCTGTGGATCGGGCTCGGGGTCTCGGCGGCGTACCTCGTACTCAGGGGCCGAGGAGTCGGGGGCCGAGGAGTCGGGGGCCGAAGGGTGGGGGACGGAGGAGCGCCGGGCGGACGGCTGCTGCTGTCCACGGCGGTCACGACCGTCGCCGCGGCGGTGTTCCTGCTGTCGCCGCTGAGCACCATCGTCACGCAACGGCTGGACAACCCGCACAGCAACGGCATCCGCGCGTTCACGGTGGCCGCCACGGTCCGGGTCGCGGCCTCGTCGCCGGTCATCGGGTTCGGCAACACCCGCTACGCGTACGGCAGCCACCGCACGGTCACGACGGGCCGCAGCGCGTGGTGTGTGGAGTGCGGCCATCCCCCGCTCGGCAGCGACGGGCAACTGTGGCTGCTGCTGATCAGCCAGGGCTTCGCGGGGGCCCTGCTGTACGTCGCCTTCTTCGCCGGGGCGGTGCGGCGCTACTGGGCGGACCGGTCGCCGATCGGCAGGGCGGGGACGCTCGTGATGATCCTCGTGCTCCTCTACATGTTCGTCTACGACGGCCTGATCAGTGCCCTGACCCTGTATCTGATCTCCTTCGCCCTGCTCTGGCGCAACGCCGCCGTCACATCGGATCCCACGGAGGCGCGATGAGGGACGCTGCCGATCGGCTCGGCTATCTGGACGAGGTCCTGCCCCTGCTGTTCCCCTCCTCCGGGTCCGGCGCCCGGCCATGTGTCCGCAGCGTGCTGCCGCATCGCCTCGTCCCCCGGCGGGTCGTCCCGCGCGCGTGGTGGCACACCGCGCTGGGCCGCCGCCTGCCCGTCGGAAGCGGGCCCGACACGATCGAGACGCACCTGAGCGACGTGCTCAACCGCCGCGTGCGGGTGGTCGTCCACGTCAGGCCGGCCCGCCGCGCCAACCGCAAACCGATCCTGGAGGCGTACGACGAGTCGGGGCTCGCGGGGTTCGTGAAGATCGGCGACTCGCCCCGGGCGAGGCGGCTGGTGCGGTACGAGAGCGAGGTGCTGCGCATGCTCGCCGGGCGGCCGTTGAAGGTCGTCGTGCCGCCCGACGTGCTGTATCACGGCGTGTGGCGGGGCCTGGAGGTGCTGATGCTGTCGCCGCTGCCCGTGGCCTCCCGCCGCGTGGGTTCCCGCCGCGTGCCCGCCCGTCTGCTCGCGTCCGCCGTACGGGAGATCGCCGCCATCCGCCCGAACGGCGAGGCGGAGGCCGGGGGCGGGTACGGCGAGGCGGAGGCCGGGGGCGCGGGCGACCAGGCGGCCTGGCACGGGGACTTCACCCCCTGGAACATCGCCGCGGGGGCGGACGGGCGGCTGCTCGTGTGGGACTGGGAACGGTTCGCGGTGGGCGTGCCGCCCGGCTTCGACGCCCTGCACCATTTCTTCCATCGCGCGCTGCGCCGGATGCCGCCTCCGATCGCCGCCCGGTCCTGTCTCGCCCAGGCGGGCGGGCTCCTGGAACCGTTCGGCGCCGATGTGGCCCTGGCCCGGCGTACGGCGGTCCACTACCTGGTCGCCCTGGCGGAGCGGCACCGCCGCGACGGCCACGAGCCGCTCGGGCCGCCCGCCGTCTGGCTGAACCCGCTCGTCGACCACCTGGAGGCCCTGCTGTGAGGACCGCGCTGAAACGTCCCGCGCACGCCGTCTCGTTCGCCGCCGGGAGGGTGACCAGCGGCGGCAGGGTGCTGCCGTCGTTCCTGATCGTCGGGGCCCAGCGGTGCGGCACGACCTCGCTGTACCGCGCCCTGTCCCGGCACCCACTGGTGCTGAAGCCGGTGCTGCGCAAGGGCGTCCACTACTTCGACATGGCCTACGACCGGGGCCTGTCGTGGTACCGCGCGCACTTCCCGCTGGCGTCCAGGGCGCTGCCGCTCAGGCTCCGGTACGGCCGTGACCCGCTGGCGTTCGAGTCCGCTCCCTATTACCTGTTCCATCCCCTGGCGGGGGCCCGCATCGCGGAGGACCTGCCCGGCGTCAAGCTGATCGCTTTGGTCCGGGATCCCGTCGAGCGGGCCTGCTCCGCGCACGCGCACGAGCTGGCGCGGGGGTTCGAGACCGAGCCGTGCTTCGAGCGCGCCCTCGCGCTGGAGCCGGAACGCCTCGCCGGTGAGGCCGAACGGCTGCGGACCGTCCCCGGGTACGTGAGTCACGCGCACCGGCACCACGCCTACCTGGCCCGAGGGCGGTACGCCGAACAACTGGCCCGGCTGGAGCCGCTCGTGGGGCACGACCGGATCCTGGTGCTCGACAGCGGGCTGCTGTTCCGCGATCCCGCCTCCGCGTACGACCGGGTGCTGGGCTTCCTCGGGCTGCCCCGGCTGGGGAACGTGGAGTTCGAGCGGCACAACGCACGGCCGCGTGCGGTCATGCCCGCGTCGGTTCACCGCCGGCTTCGGGAGCACTTCGAGCCGTGGGACGAGCTGCTCGTGCCGTGGCTCGGGACGGTGCCCTCGTGGCGGCGCTGACGGGGGGTCTTCTCAGGCACGGGCTCGCCGGTCTGGCCACGGCGGGCGCCACGGCGTGCGGGCAGGTCGCGATCACGCTGGTGGTGACGCGGTCGCTCGAACCGGCGGCGGCCGGGATGTTCTTCAGCGCGACGGCCCTGTGCCTGATGCTCGCGGGCGTCGTCCGCCTCGACACCGGCAACGGCCTCGTTCACGCCCTGGCCCGCAACCGTGCCGCGTGCGGCGCCGGCCGGGGCGGAGGGCGGCGGCTGGTCGTCGGGATCCTCGCGCCGGTGGCCCTGCTCGCGTCGGTGACGGGCGCCGGGATCGTCCTGGCGGCCGGACCGCTGGCCGGGCTCACCGGCGTGCCCGGCGGCGTCTGGGCGGTACTGGCCGCCGCGCTGCCGTTCGTCGCCCTGTCGGACGTGCTGATCTGCGCCACCCGCGGGCTCGGCACCATGCGGCCGACGCTGCTGCTCGCCGGGACCGTCCAGCCGCTCGGGCAGCTCGCCCTCGTCACCGCCGCCGTGCTCGCCGGAGCCCCGCCGCCGGTGCTGGCCGCCGCGTGGGCGCTTCCCTCCGTGGCCGGTGTGACGCTGGCCGCCGTACGGCTGCGCGCGCTCGGTCCGTACGAGGTGGGAGAGGTGGGCGCGTTCTGGCGGCACACCGCGCCGCGGTCGGCCGCGGCGGCCCTGCAGTCGGTGTTCCAGCGGCTCGACGTGGTGATCGTCGCGCTGCTCGCGGGGCCCGCCGCCGCGGCCGTCTACACGGCGGCGACCCGCTTCAAGGTGCTCGGCCAACTCGCCAACCAGGGGCTCGCCCAGGCCGCGCAGGCACGGCTGGTCAGGGCCCTGGCCGAGGGCGACCTGGACGGCGCCGGCGCGGTGTACCGCACGACCACGAGGTGGCTCGTGCTGCTCACCTGGCCGCTGTGGCTGGGATACGCGGCGCTCGCACCGTGGCTGCTGCCGTTGTTCGGGCCCCCCTACGCCGGTGGCGGCGCGATCGCGCTCGTCCTGTCGGCCACGATGATGGTCGCCACCGCCTGCGGCATGGTCGACGTCGTGCTCGTCGCGGGCGGGCGTACGGCCGCCGGCCTGGCCAACGTGACCACGGCGGTCGCGGTGACGGTCGTCCTCGACGTGCTGCTCGTGCCCGCGCACGGCGCGCTCGGGGCGGCGCTGGGCTGGTCGGGCGGCGTCATCGTGAAGAACCTGCTGCCCGCCGTGCAGGTCCACCGCCGCTACGGCCTGCGCCCCTTCGGCCTGAATCGTCCCACTCGGACGAGGGCCGTCATGGAGGCGTCGTGACACCGGCATCCGAGCGGCGGCGCAAGCGGGACCGGGTGGCGGCTTCAGGGCCGCCCATGCTGGTCACGGGCCTGCCGCGCAGCGGCACGAGCTGGGTGGGCCGGATGCTGACCGCGAGCGGCCGCCTCGTCTACGTGAACGAGCCGCTGAATCCGCAGCGTCCGCCCGGTCGCTCCCCCGGTGTGCTCGACGCGTCCGTGACGCACCGGTTCCAATACATCTGCCCGGACAACGAGACGCCCTGGCTGGCGGCGTTCTCCCGCACCGTCGCGCTGCGCTACAACTGGGCCGCCGAAGTCCGCCGCAACCACCGGCCCGGCGACCTGGCACGCATGGCCAAGTACGGCACGGCCTTCACCCTCGGCCGTCTGCTGGCCAGGCGGGCCCTGCTCGACGACCCCTTCGCGGTGCTGTCCGCCGAGTGGTTCGCCGAGCGGCTCGGCTGCCGGGTGATCGTGCTGCTCCGCGATCCGGTGTCGTTCGTGGCGAGCTGGCGGCGGCTCGGCTGGCGCGTGGACCCTGGCGAACTGCTCGACCAGCCGCTTCTGGTCCGCGACCACCCCCACGTCGCGGAACTGGCCGCCCTCGCCGGTTCGCACGACGCGATAGCCGGCGCGGCCATGCTGTGGAAGACCGCTCGCCGGGTCGCCGACACGGCGGCGGGCCGTACGGCGGGAATCAGGGTCGTCCGCTACGAGGACCTGTGCGCGGCCCCGCTCGACGGCTTCCGCGACCTGTACGCCTGGTGCGGCCTGCCCTGGACCGCCCGCGCCGCCGGCCGCGTCACCGCCGCCTGCCTTCCCGGGCGGAGACGCCGTACGGCAGCCGTTGAGAAGGCGTTCGCGTGGACGGGCCTGTCCCGCACCGCGTTCCGCCCGATGGACTCCCGCCGGGCGCTCACCCCGCCGCCCCTCCCCCGCGAGGACGCCGCCCGCGTACGAGCTCTGACCATCGATCCAGCCCAGGCCGGCTGAACGATCCGGTTGTTCACCAACGCGGAGCGGGAGCTCAACCGGCGCAGCCTTCGATAAGCCGAGCCACCAGTCATTCACCGTCACCGTGCCGGACCCGGTGCAAATGGGTGAGCCCGAAGGGGAAAATAAAGAGTGCAGGGCATTTCTACGGTAAGCTCATGAACATTTTCGAGAGGTGCCAAGTATGGCCTGGAGGGATGACACTGAAGGTCGACCTGCTTGCGCCGGTGATGAAAGGCTGTGGCCTGCGGTTTCTGGGCTTCAGGTATTCAACCGGAATTCCTGCTTTCGCGGCCGGGATGGTGACATCGTGCTATCCCGGCGAGGGTCGACGGGATCGGACTGTCGGGCTGGACGACCCGGCCCTGGTCCCGAAGGCGAACGCTGACTGGTACGCGCTGGCAACGGAGTACGGTTTGTTTTCGGCCAAGCGTCAGTTCTTGCTGTCGATCAACGTGCCCATCGGTTCGGATGAAGGGGAGACTGCACCGGGCAACGAGATGGTCGAGCCAGTATGGGGCCTGGTCGAGTTGCTTGAGGATTGGGACATCATGGGGAAAGGCGCTGCCGCTGGGATTACCGGCGGGCCGTACGGACGCCCTGCTTTCGTGATGTCAGCCCTGGATGGCTCGGTCTTCGTGCAAGGAACAGTTTGGCAGGACTGCATCGGAACCGCTGTCCTTCCCAATCCTCATAGGGTGCAGTCTCTCCGGAACGTTGTCCAAAGAAGTGTGGGCAAGCCCTATCGCACGGCTGCGGAGAACGAGGATGCGCTGACGTGGCTGGCTCGAGGAGACGACGGCCGTCCTTCGTGAACCGGAATGGCGTCCTTTGTAATCACGGTAGCCAGTTGAGACGTCCGGCCCGACCGCCGCGGCCTCGGCCTCTTGCCGTCGCCACCCGCCCGTGTAAGAGACGGCGGGGACGTCAGGTCTCGGCACGGTGTTACGGCGGATGCGGTAGGCCCCGCGGCACCGGCTTTGAGGACCGGGTGCGGAGCCTGGTGGCTTTCGGCGGCGTCAGTGAGCGGTCAGGAAGCCGAGCAGGATCTGCCGGCTGGTCTGGGACGTGAGGCTGCCGTAGGCGTCGTCGAAGGCGTGGTCGGCGAAGGGCAGCTCCTCGATCCTGGTGTCGACGCCGTGGCGGCGTAGCGCGTCGCCGAACGCCCTGACCGTCGGTGGCCGGACGCTGCGGTCGCGGTCGCCCACCACGAGCAGCGTCGGCGGCAGGCCGGCCCGGACCTGTGCGACGGGAGAGGTCTCGCGATAGCGCTGCGGGTACTGCTGCGGGGTACCGCCGGTGAACCACTCCGCGGCGTCGCGGCTGCCGTCCATGTTCGCCCGCCACATCTCCGTGACGTCGGTGCCGGGGTAGAAGCCGACCACGGACGCCGGGGGCTCCGGGGTGCGCCCGTCGGCGGCCCGGATGGCGCCGTTCTTCAGGCGGTACGCCGTGTCCAGGGCCAGCGTGCCGCCCGCGGACATGCCGCCCAGGGAGATCCGCGCGGGATCGAGGCCGAAGCCGTCCGCGTGGTCCTGCACCCAGCGCAGGGCCGACAGCAGGTCCTGCGGAGCCTTGTCCCAGGTGGGCCGCTCGGGGGTGGCGAGGCGGTAGTCGACGGCGAAGACGGCGACGCCGTGATCGGCCAGCCAGCGGCCGGTGCCGCGCAGGTCGCTCTTGTCGAAGGTGTGGAACCCCCCGGCGTGCGCGAGAACGACGGCGGGAGCCTTGCCCGCCCGCTGGCCTCCGGGCAGGTAGACGTCCGCCTTCAGGGACTCGCCGTCCCGGACCGCGTAGGTCCGGGTGGTGTCCGGTGTGACGCCCGGATAGGCGAGCTGGCTGAAGACCTCGCCGAGGGACACGCTCGTCCCCGCCCGGCGTGCCGCGGCGAACTGGACGCCGCAGACGACCAGGGCGGCGACGGCCGACAGCGCCGTGATCGCGGCGACCGTTCTGCCCCAGCGGACCAGGCCGCCGCGCCAGGCCAGCGCCGACAGGGCGACACCGATCAACGCGAGAAACGCCATGTGGAACGGATACTGGCCGCCGAGCACCGGGCCGATCATCCCGATCTTGGGAATCGCGGGCACGTAGGCGCCCAGCATGATCGCCGCGGTGAGAAAGGCCAGAACGGACGCGAGCAGGGCCAGGGGCGTCAGCGCCAACCACCTGAGCCACCCCAGCCGCCGAGCGGACGAGGCCGCCCCGGCCGGACGCGCGGAGTGCTGTGCGAGCACGGTCTTCTCCTCGAAGGTTCGGGGGGAAAGGGAGCGGCGTGGCCGCTTCCCGGGACACCTACGAACCTTCGCGCCGCGACCGGCTCGCCCGCGTCACCCCGCGGAGCCACGTTCCCGCGTAGCTCTCAGGAGCTAGTGCCCCTCCCGCCAATCTTTGCCCCGTCGCGTCGCCCAGAGCGGCACCTCGCTGCGTTGTCGTCGTCGGCCGTAGGCTCCGCTACGACCTCCTCCTCCGCCTTGCGATGCACCACTCTGGACACCGCTCCGTCCGGGCAAACCTTGTCGGTCGCGGCACTAACCGAGGGTGGTGTCGCCGAGGGACGCGAGGAGGGTGCGCAGGGTCTCGGTGAGGTGGTCCCGATCCCGGGGGGCCAGGGGCGCCAGCAGCCGCGCCTCGTTCGCGACGTGCGGCTCCAGCACCTCGTCCACCAGCGCGAGGCCGCGTTCGGTGAGCCGGACCCGGATCGACCGCCGGTCGCCGGAGTCCGGGATGCGCTCGACCAGTCCCCTGGCCGCCATCCGGTCGATGCGGTTGGTGATCGCACCGGAGGTCACCATCGCCGCCCTGTTCAAAGCTCCCGCCGTCAGCTCGTACGGCGGGCCCGACCGGCGCAGCGTCGCGAGCACGTCGAACTCCCAGATCTCCAGGTCATAGGCCGAGAAGAACTCCTTCAGCTCCCGGTCGAGCAGCCGCGCGAGCCTGGAGACGCGGCCGACGACGCCCATCGGCCAGGGGTCGACGTCCGGCCGTTCCCGCCGCCACTGGTCCAGCAGCATGTCCACCGCGTCGCCCATGCAGGCTCCCTCGACGTCTCTCAGCGTTCATCTATTTGACGTTTAACTGTTCGGCGTGCTGTTATCTCAACACTGAGATTATCAATGAGGAGCAATCATGAGAATCGTCGATCGTGGCTCCCTTCCGGCCCTGGGCACACTCGCCCTCACCTCGCTCACCCCGCTGGTCTGGGGCTCGACCTACGCCGTGACGACGGAGCTCCTCCCGCCCGGCCGTCCCCTGTTCACCGCGTTGATGAGAGCGCTGCCCGCCGGACTGATACTGCTGGTCATCGGCCGGGTGCTGCCGCACGGGCGGTGGATCTGGCGCGCGGCGGCGCTCGGCACGTTGAACATCGGGGCGTTCTTCCCGTTGCTGTTCCTGGCGGCCTACCGGCTGCCCGGCGGCGTCGCGGCCGTGCTGGGCGCGGTGGGCCCGCTGTTCGCGCTCGTCTTCGCCCGCGTGTTGCTCGCCGAACGGCCCACCGGGCGGAAGCTGCTCGCCGGCGTCGTCGGAGTCGCCGGCGTAGCCCTGGTCGTGCTGCGCGCCGAGGCGCGGATGGACACGGTCGGCGTGCTCGCCGGGCTCGCGGGGGCCGCGTCCATGTCGGCCGGGACCGTGCTGACCAAGCGCTGGGGCCGTCCGGAGGGCGTCGGCGCCCTCGCCTTCACGGGTTGGCAGCTCACCGCGGGCGGGCTGCTGCTCGTCCCGGTCGCCCTGCTGATAGAGGGGGCGCCGCCCGCGCTCGGCACCGGGAATCTCCTCGGCTACGTCTACCTCGGAGGCGTCGGCACGGCCTGCGCGTACTGGATCTGGTTCCGCGGCATCGGCCGGCTACCCGCCACGTCCGTCGCCTTCCTCGCCCTGCTCAGCCCGCTGTCGGCCGCCGTGATCGGCTGGGCCGCCCTCGGCCAGGCGCTCAGCCCGCTTCAGTTGCTCGGCATGGCCCTCGCCCTCGGCGGCACGCTGCTCGGCCAGACGCCGTCCGGGGCCCGGCGTGCCGCGGCCCCGCCCGAGCCCGTACGGCCCGCGGTCGAGACGGCCCGCCCGTCCCGCTGACACGAAGGAGCCCGTACGCGGAGTGACGGGCGGGACGTGGGAGGATTTTCCCGGCCGTGCTGTCACCGGCCCTGCTGTCACCGGCCGTGCTGTCACCATCGGAGGACGGGCACCATGCGCGACGAGACGATCAGCGACTACCTGTCCCGGCTCGCCGACCGGGTGCCCGCGCCCGGAGGAGGCGCCGCGGCCGCCCTGCACGCCGCCCAGGCCGCCGCGCTGCTGGGCATGGTCGCGCGATACACCACCGGCGAGAAGTACGCCGAGCACGCGGCCGTGATCGAACGCATCGTCGGCGAGACCGACGAACTGCGGGCGAGCGCCCTGCGCCTGGCCGAGGACGACGCGGCGGCGTTCACGGCCGTCACCGAGGCGTACAAACTGCCCAAGGACACCGACGAGGCGAAGGCGGCCCGCTCCGCCGCCATCGCCGAGGCGCTGGTGGGGGCGGGCAGGGTCCCGGCCGAGGTGGTCGCCGTCGCGGGGAAGGCCGTCGGCATCGCCGAAGAACTGCTGCCCATCGGCAACCGCAACGTCGTCTCCGACATCGCCGCCGCCACCGAGGCCGCCCGGGCCGCCGCGACCACCGGCCGGGTGAACATCGAGATCAACCTCGGCGGGATCAAGAACGAGCGGGCCCGCGCCGAGCTCGCCGCCGCGGCGGCAGGGGTGGACGAGATCGCGGCGCGGGCCGAACGGGTCACCGCCGCCGTCCGTGAGGAGATCGCCAAGTGAGCGCCCGCGTCCTGTCCGGCAAGGAACTCGCCGCCTCGATCCGCGCCGAGGCCGCCGCCACCGCCGCCGAACTGGCGCGAGCGGGCACGCCGCCGAAGCTCGCGGTCGTCGTCGCCACCGCGGACGAGTCCAGCGCCTGGTACGTCCGCTCGATCGCCCGCGCCGCCGAGAAGGCCGGCATCACGTGCGACATCGTCGATCTCGGTGCGGACGCCGCCCCCGGGCTGATCCGCGACAGGCTGGCGGCGCTGAGCGCCGACGACACCGTGCACGGGATCATCCTCCAGACCCCGCTGCCGGCGGGAGCGAAGCTGGAGGACCTGGCCGGCGCGATCGCGTTCGAGAAGGACGTCGACGGCGCCAACCCGCTGTCGCTGGGCCGCCTGGCCGCGGGCCTGCCCGCCTTCGCTCCCGCGACCGCCGAGGCCGTGGTGGCGATCCTCGACCACCACGAGGTCGATCTGGCCGGCAGCCACGTCGCCGTGGTCGGACGGTCCACCGTGGTCGGCAAGCCCGCCGCCCATCTCCTGCTGGACAGGAACGCCACCGTGACGGTCTGCCACTCCCGCACCCGGGAGCTGCCCGCCGTCACCGCCGCGGCCGACGTGGTCGTGGCCGCGGTCGGCCGCGCCGGGCTTATCACGGCCGAGCACGTGCGGGCCGGGGCGGTGGTCGTGGACGTCGGCACCAACCCCACCGAGGACGGCGGCCTGGTCGGCGACGTCGACGCGGTCGGGGTCGCGGACAAGGCCGGGGCGCTCACGCCCGTGCCCGGCGGGGTCGGCCCGGTCACCACCGCGCTGCTGCTGCGGCACACCGTGCAGGCCGCTGAGCGTCCCTGACCGGCGGTCCCCTGCGGTCACGCGGGGCGGCGCGTCACGCGAACCCGCCCGGGCTCTCGGCGGCCACAGGAGCAGCGGGCCCGATCGCGGTCCGCATCGCCGCCGGGACCTTCCACGCCACGGTCACCAGCAGCGGCACCAGCAGCGCCAGCGTCCAGGTCAGTCCGAGGAACTGCGCGAGCCGGCCGACGAGCGCCGGAGCGAGCAGCATCGCGGAGTACGTCATGGTGGTGAGCCGGGCGACCGCGGCGGTCGCCGCCGCGGCGCCCTCCTCCGCGCCCGTATGGCCGGCCGCGCTGAAGATCAACGGCAGCGGTGTCGCCAGTCCGAGTCCGGCGAGGGCGAACCCGGCGACCGCGAGGAGCGGCGTGGGGGCCAACCCCACCAGGGGGCACAGCCCGGTGAAGCAGGAAGCCTCAGAGGTGCCGCATGACGCGGCACGGGCTGAATCCCCGGCCTTCACTTCAGGCCGGGGAGCGCGTCAACGCAGCTGGTCGCGGCGGCGGATCAGGTAGGCGGTCTCGGCGGTGTTTCCGGCCAGGTCGATGGCTTTGCCGTAGGCCGCGCGCGACTCCCGGCCTCGGCCCAGCCGGCGCAGCAGGTCGGCGCGGGTGGCGTGGTAGGCGTGATAGCCGGCCAACCTGGGCTCAAGACGGTCGACGGCCGCCAGTGCCACCTCCGGGCCGTCGAGCTCGGCGACCGCGATGGCCCGGTTGAGGGCGATGATCGGCGAGGGGTCGAGGCGGACGAGCTGGTCGTAGAGGGCGAGGACCTGCGACCAGTCGGTGTCGCGGATGTCGCGGGCGGAGGTGTGCACCGCGTTGATCGCGGCGAGGATCTGGTAGCGACCCGGAGCCACCCCTGCGGCGGCGGCGGCCAGGCGCTCGCGCACCAGCCGGTGTCCCTCGGCGATCAGCGCCGTATCCCAGGCCCCGCGGTCCTGCTCGTCGAGTGCGACCAGTTCGCCGCCGGCCGAGACCCGGGCGGGGCGGCGGGCCTCGGTCAGCAGCATCAGCGCCAGCAGCCCGGCCACCTCACCGTCGTCCGGCAGGAGGACACGGATCAGGCGAGTGAGCCGGATCGCCTCGGCGGTCAGCTCGTGCCGTACGGGATCGGTGTCGGAGCCGGTGGCCAGGTAGCCCTCGTTGAAGACGAGGTAGAGGACGGCGAGGACGCCGGAGACGCGTGCCGGGAGATCGTCGGCGGACGGCATCCGATAGGGGATGCGCGCCGCCTTGATCTTGGCCTTCGCGCGGGTGATCCGCTGCCCCATGGCGCTCTCGGCCACCAGGAAGGCGCGGGCGATCTCGGGCATGGTCAGGCCGGCGACCATGCGCAGCGTCAGCGCCACTCGGGTCTCCATCGCCAGTGCCGGATGACAGCAGGTGAAGATCAGCCGGAGCCGGTCGTCGTCGATGGCGCCGACGGGCTCGGGCGGGTCGTCGTAGACCATCTGAGCCTTCCTGTGCTTGTCGTCGCGCTTGCTCTCGCGCCGGATCCGGTCGATGGCCTGGCGGTTGGCGGTGGTGGTCAGCCAGGCGCCCGGGTTGGGGGGAACGCCGTCGGCCGGCCACCGCTGGACGGCGGTCGCGAACGCCTCGGCCGCCGCCTCCTCGGCGATGTCGAGGTCACCGAAGCGCCTGGTCAGGGAGGCGACCACCCGAGCCCACTCCTCATGGTGGGCCTGGGTGATCGCCTCGCGGACGTCGATGTCGTTCACAGGAACGGCCGCACCTCGATCTTCCGATCGCAGATCTTCGAAGCCTCGGTGGCGAGCTTGAGCGCCACATCCAGATCGGGGGCCTCCCACACCCAGACGCCGGCGAGGTACTCCTTCGACTCCAGGAAGGGCCCGTCGGTGACGATCGCCTCCCCACCCCGGTTGTCGACGACCGTGGCCGCGTCGGTGTCCGCGAGTCCCCCCGCGAAGACCCAATAGCCCTCGGCGATCAGTCGTTCGTTGAACGCGCTGATGGCAGGCTGCCTGTCCGTGCTGCCGGGATCGCTCTTGTCGTCGATCACGGAAACCAGGTAACGCATCTGAAAATCATCTCCTGTGGTGTCACGACAGCGTGGGTTTGACGGTCGGGGACTTCACATCGCCGGCGCATACTGCGGGCGCCCGGCCGGCCGGTAGACCTGAATCGTCACGCCCTTGGAGTCGACGCGCGACTCGACCAGGGTTCAAGGCCACGCCGATGGGATGTGCGCGCATCTGGTCGATCGATCCCCAGGAGCCGGCGAACAACTCGTAGGTGCGCCGGCCGAACAGGAACGCCTCGGCCTGCTGGTAGGTCTGCGTGATGAACGTCCTGGTCTCGTCGTCGCCCTTCCCCAGGGCCCATCCGCCGCGCTCGAACCCGTTCGGGTGCTCGCCCGTGGGAGCGCCGTTGTTCTGCATCACTCCATCGACGGAGATCTGGGTCATGGTCGTCAGCTTCATGATCGCGGTTCCTCCGCCTTGGTGCCGCCCCTTGTGCGCGGCCTCACCCCCGCTACGAACACCACCGCCCCAAGGACACGATCGCCCGACTCACGAGCGGGGCCATGACAGCCGTGCCGATCCACGGCGACGGCCGCGGATCGCCCATCCGCTACATTTCGCTCTGCTGTCGCAAGAACGGACTCTCCATGAACATCGTCCTGTGGGTCATCGCCGGCCTGCTCACCCTCGCCTTCCTCGTCGCCGGGGTGGTGAAGCTCGCCCAGCCGAAGGACAGGCTGGCCGTGTCCGGCATGGCCTGGACCGAGGACTTCTCCCCCGGCGTGGTCAAGGGCATCGGCGCTCTTGAGGTGCTGGCCGCCTTCGGCCTCGTTCTGCCCGCCGTCACGAAGATCGCCCCGGTGCTGACTCCGCTCGCCGCGCTCGGCATCGCCCTGATCATGGCCGGAGCGGTCGTCGTCCACGCCCGCCGCGCGGAATCCCCGGTCATCGCCGTCAACCTGGTGCTCCTGGCGCTGGCCGCCGTCATCGCCTGGGGCCGCTTCGGCCCGTACGCCTTCTAATCCCTGCCACGCGAGCCGAAGGCCCTGCACAGCAGGGCGACCGACAGCAGGCGGAGGGCGAAGGGAAGGTCCTCGACCAGGTAACGGCGGGCGAGCCGCTGCGGCTCGCCGACCAGGCGGAACAGCCATTCGAGCCCGTGGTCGCCCATCCACTCCGGGGCGCGGCGCACGGCCCCGGCGGCGAACGCGATGGCCGCGCCGCACCCCACGAACCAGGCGCCCGGCAGGTCGGCCCGAAGTGCCGCGATGAGCCGGTCCTGCCGGGGGAACCCGAGCCCCACGAAGACCAGGGACGGCCGCGCGGCGACGAGCCGTCCCCGTAACTCCGCCATCGCCGCCGCGCTGGTCTCGAACCCGTACGGCGGGGCGTGGACGCCCGTCACCACCAGATTCGGATGCCGCCCGCGCAGTGCGTCACGCGCCGCCTCGGCGACGCCGGGCGGCCCCCCGATGAGATAGACGGGCAGGCCGCGGGCCGCGGCCGCCCCCGTCAGCGACCAGATCAGGTCGGCTCCCGTCACCCGTTCGGGCAACGGATGCCCGAGCAGCCGCGACGCCCAGACCAGTGGCATGCCGTCGGCCACGGCGAGCTCGGCCGCGTCGATCAGCGCGCGCAGCGAGGCGTCGCGGGCGGCGGTACGGCAGATGTCCACGTTCGGCGTGACGACGTGGCCGCCCACACCGCGCTCAAGCGCGGTCATGACATGCCCGACCACCTGCTCCTCGGTGAGCGGGTCGAGCAGCACTCCGCCAACGCGAACCCCACCCGGCCGTGGCCCGGCCTGCTGTGTCCATTGCCTCACCGGCGTCGCCGGGTCCACGGCCACCGTACGCGCCGGTGTGGGCTCGGCCATCAGATGCCGTGACCGCGAAGGTGGAGGGCGTGCAGCACCGCGCGCGGGCTGACCAGCCCTCCGGCGACCGCCAGCGCCACCGCCGCCCGCGGTTCGCCCGGCCGGGCGGAGAACGCGCGCAGCGACCAGCGGGCGGCCTCACGACGCCGGCCGAGAGCGGCGTGGCAGAAGGCGAGCTGCCCGTAGACGCGGGCGGCGCCCCGCGGTTCCGCGGCCAGCCCGGGGTGCCGGGCGAGCATCCACTCCAGCCCCGCGATCCGGTCGGCCCAGCGCCCCACGTAGTGCGACGACCCCCAGCGCACCCGCACGAGTGGCCGGTCGACGTGGACGATCGGATGCCGCCGGGCGGCCCGCAGCGCGAGGTCCCAGTCCTCGTTCTGACCGGCGGGCGCGCTCTCGTCCACCCACGCCCAGCCCCGGCGGAACAGGAACGTCGAGGAGTGCACCATCATCATGCGCGAGCGGGTGAGGTGCCGGTGGGTCACCCGGCCGGTGCCCGCCAGCCGCGGCACCCGGCGCTCGCCGTACTCGACCTCGACGGCGCAACTCGCGAAGCCGGCGTCGGGCTCCTCCGTCAGCGCGGCGACCTGGGCGGCCAGCTTCCCGGGCAGCCAGAGATCGTCGTCGTCGCAGAAGGCGACGAGATCCGTGCCGAGCACGGAGATCCCGGTGTTACGCGCGCCCGGCAGGCCGGGGCCGCGCCGGTTGCCCAGCACGCGGACGCTCCGGACCGCGCCACCGGCCCCCGATCCCGCCGCGAAGCCCGACGCGAGACCAGGCACGAAACCAGGCACGGGACCGGACACCGAACCGGGCACGGGACCCGCGACGCCGGACACCTGCCGGGCGACGAAGAACTCGGGGACGCCGTCGGCCACGATCACCACGTCGATCCGGCCGGCGTACTCCTGAGCGAGCACGCCGCTCAGCGCGGCCGGCAGCGGACCGGGCCGATCTCCCCGGGTGGGGATGACGACGCCGACGGACGGCGTCACCGCCGGGCTCCCGGGCGGTAGGCGAGGCGATAGCCGTAAAGGAGGAGAAGCGGGAGGGTGATCGCGGTGACCAGCCACCGCTGAGACCGCGGCAGGGACGGCGGACGGTCGCGTATCTCGATCGTGCCCACCGAGAAGCGCATCGGGTTGCCGGAGACGGTGTGCGCGACGCCGAGCAGCGCTTCGCGGCCGTGCAGGAAGGCGAGGCCGCCGTCGGGGAGGCCGAGCCGCGCGGCCAGACGAGCCAGGGTCGAGCGCGGATCACGCACCAGGTCTTCATGACGCACCCGGACGACCTTCACGCCCTTCCGGCGCAGCACCTCGAAGGCGAGGTTCTGGGCCAGCCAGTGGACGGCGGTGCGCGCGGGTGTCCAGCGGGTCATCGGCCGCCCGTCCTCGGGCCTGCGCACCCTGCGCCGCCACGACGCGGCCACCGCCCTCGGGTCGCGCACCACGTGCACGACCCGCACCTCCATGATCGTCGCGAGGCAGTACGCCAGGGAGGCGTGCTTGCTGGAGTCGACGACGACCCGGGCGTCGGCCACCTCCCCCGCCGCCGCGTAGATGCGGGAGTACGAGCGGACGTACTCGGCCAGTTCGGCCTCGCGGCTCGCCAGCCCGAGGGCGAGGACGGGCAGGCGGCGGGTCCGGTCGACCCGGGCGCGCAGGCCGGGCAGCCATCCCGCCTGGCTCTGCCGCCACTGCCCGAACGCGCGGACGCCCACCTTCGTCCAGAACGGGCACTGGGAGAACCGCTGCCCGCAGCCGCAGGGCTCGTCGGCCCGTACGCCGCGGTCCCACAGGTGCACGACCTCCCCGAGCGGCGCCACGCCGGGCACCTCTCCGAGGAGACGTTCGAGCAGGGTGCTCCCGCTGCGTCCCAGGCCGCCCACGAAGATCACCGGCTGAGCGTCGGCCACGTATCCTCCACGACTGATCGCGAAACGTGACGACACTAACGCGGAGAGTCACCAACGGGACGGGTGATCTCCAAAGGATCTACGAGCCCGCCGCCCGCGACAGAACGGGAAGGTCTGCCCGGCCCGACGTGTCTTCGCCCGCCCCGAGAACCTCAGGAGGAGCGCAGTTCGACGCAACACTCTCCCGGCCGCGGCACCAGAACGGCCCGCACCCTCGCGGCTTCCAGACCGGTGAGCATGCCGTCGAGGAAGGCGTGGTTGACCCCGCAGACCAGTTCGGGGGCTCGCGCCGCCAGTGGATGGAAGGGGCAGTTACGCAGTCGCACGCAGGTGGGAGACTCACGGCCGGGCTCGAAGCCGTGCCGCGCGAGGAGGCCCTCGAGCAGAGTGAGGGCGCGCTCGGCGCCGAGCCGGCCGGGCTTGGCCCGGGCGCGTTCCGCGGCGCCGATCTCCTCGCCGCGCCGACCGGCCACCCGGACCGCCGCCTGGCGGGCACTTTCCCCTTCGCTCTCCCCGAGAACGGCGTCCATGAGGATGTCGGCCAGCACCTCGTGCCGGCGTTCGGGGATCGTGACGCGGATGTCGGTCTCGGTGGGTTCGTAGACCTTCGGGGTGCGGCCGACTTTGCGGATGCCGCCGACCGCCTCGTAGCGGGCGCGCAACAGACCGGCGTCGACCAGTTTGTCCAGATGGAAGGCGGCCAGCTTGCGGGAGATCCCGACCGAGGCCGCGGCCTCGTCCCGGGTCACCGGGCGGCGCGCCCCACGGATGTAGGCGTACATCCCCTGCCGCAGCACGTCGTCCAGCGCGGCCACCGCACTGATCGCGGGATCCGTCGTCACCCTGCCACGATAACGCCCGCCTCCGCTGACGAAAACCATGGCCCTGTCGATATACGCGAATACCTTGACCACCCGGCCGAATAAGACCAACATTCATTGGCGTAATAGATCGCACGCGGAGGTCCCGATGACCGCTGAGCTACACGAGGCGAAACGACCGGTGAGCGCGGTGCTGGCCGGGCCGTACGGCCATCCGTTCCACCCGATGCTGGTCGCCGTGCCCATCGGCGCATGGGTGGCGAGCATGGTCTTCGACCTGGCGTCCAGGTTCGCTCCCGATCCGGGGTTCCTGGCCGAGGGCTCGAAGTGGCTGATCGCCATCGGCGTGCTCGGCGCGCTGGCCGCGGCGATGGCCGGGTTCCTCGACCTGTTCGCCATCCCGGCGGGCACCCCGGTGTTCCGCACGGGTCTGCTCCACATGGGGCTGAACCTCGTGATCACCGCCGCGTACGCCGCCGGCTTCCTGTGGCGTCAGGCCGGAACGCCGGCCGGCCCGGTGAAGCCCGGCCCGCTGCTGCTGTCGGCGGGCAGCCTGGCGCTGCTCGTGGTCTCCGGCTATCTGGGCGGCAAGCTCGCCTACCGCTACGGCGTGCGCGTGGCCGACGAGGCCACCCAGGCCGACGGTTTCCGGCGCTGACCCTCACCCCACCATCGCAAAGGAGAACGCACCATGGGTATCGCGGCACTGGTCACCTGGTTGCTCACCGCAGTGGGCGGCTTCGTGATGCTGGGCATCTGGATCGCCAGAGGCGGCCGGCGTACGAGCCGCTTCTCACCAGGGCTGATCTTCGGTCACTTCGCACTGGCCGCCGCCGGGCTGGTCGTGTGGATCGTGTACCTGTTCGCCGGCATCGCCACCCTGGCGTGGGTCGCGCTGGTCCTGCTGGTCCCGGTCGCGCTGCTGGGCTTCACGATGTTCGCCCGGTGGATTCCCGCCTACCGCGGCCGTACGGCGCCGGCCGGCGGGCCCGGCGCCACCGGCACGGCGGGACCGCCCGAGCGGCACTTCCCGGTCGCGGTCGTGACCGGACACGGTCTGCTGGCGGTGGCCACCGTGGTGCTGGTGCTGCTGACCGCGCTCGGCATGAGCGGGAGCTGAGATGCGTACCGGTAGCGCCCTGCGGGTGATCGCCGAGCCGCGCGACGGTGTGGACCTGGCCGCCGCCGAGCGCGCGGCCGGCCAGTTCCTGGAGGCGCTGGGCATCTCGACGGATTCCGAGAGCCTGCGGGAGACTCCGGCGCGGATGGCCAAGGCGTATGCCGAGCTGTTCACGCCACGCCCGTTCGACCTGACCACCTTCCCCAACGAGGAGGGCTACGACGAGCTCGTGCTGGCGCGGGCGATCCCCGTCCGCTCGGTCTGCGAGCATCACCTGCTGCCCTTCGCCGGAGTCGCCCATGTCGGCTACCTCCCCGGCGACCGCATCCTCGGGCTGTCCAAGCTGGCCCGCGTCGTCGAGCACTTCGCCCGCCGGCCGCAGGTCCAGGAAAGGCTCACCAAACAGGTGGCCGACTGGCTCGCCGACCGGTTGCGACCCGCGGGGGTCGGCGTCGTGATCGAGGCCGAGCACACCTGCATGACCCTGCGGGGAGTACGGGCCGTCGGCTCGACCACCGTCACCTCGACGCTGCTGGGCATCCTGCGGGAGGACGCCCGATCCCGTCAGGAGTTCTTCGCCCTCACCGGCACCCGCACCTGAACCTCGCCCATCAGCACAAGGAGACCATCGCCGTGACACAGCAGAGGTTCGTGATCGTCGGAGCCGGTCTGGCCGGCGCCAAGGCCGCCGAAGCCCTGCGGGAGCAGGGATTCGACGGACGGATCACGCTGATCGGCGCCGAACCGCACCGCCCCTATGAGCGGCCCCCGCTGTCCAAGGGCTACCTGACGGGCAAGACCGACCGCACCGGCGTCTTCGTCCATCAGGAAGGCTGGTACGCCGACCACGACATCGAGCTGCGGCTCGGCGTCGCCGCGGCCGGCCTCGACCGCGGCGCCCACCGCGTCGAACTGGCGGACGGCAGCGCGATCGAATACGACAGACTGCTGCTGGCCACCGGGGCCCGCCCGCGAAGGCCGCCGATCCCCGGCGCCGACGCACCCCACGTGCGCTACCTGCGCGGGCTCGACGACTGCGAGTCGCTCAGGGACGTCCTCGGGGGCGTGTCCCGGCTCGCGGTGATCGGGGCCGGCTGGATCGGGCTGGAGGTCACCGCCGCCGCCCGGCAGGCCGGCGTCGCGGTCACGGTGCTGGAGACGGCGCGGCTGCCCCTGCTGCGCGCGCTCGGGCCCGAGGCCGCCCAGGTCTTCGCCGACCTGCACCGCGACCACGGCGTCGATCTCCGGCTCGGGGTCACCGTCAGCGAGATCACGCCCTCCGGCGTACGGCTGGGCGACGGCGGCGAGATCACCGCCGACGCCGTCCTCGTCGGCGTCGGCGCCGAACCCGACGTACGGCTCGCCCTGCGCGCCGGGCTGCACGTGGACAACGGGGTCGTGGTGGACGCGACCCTGCGGACCGGCGACCCGGACATCGTCGCCGCAGGGGACGTCGCCAACGCCTACCACCCGCTGCTGGGCACGCACGTACGGGTCGAACACTGGGCCAACGCCCTCAAACAGCCCACAGTCGCCGCCGCCACCATGCTGGGCCGGGACGCGGCCTACGAGGATCTGCCGTACTTCTACACCGACCAGTACGACCTCGGCATGGAGTACGTCGGCCACGTCGAGCCCGGCGGCTACGACCAGGTCGTCTTCCGGGGCGACGTCGCGGCACGGGAGTTCATCGCCTTCTGGCTCAGCGGCGATCGCGTCCTGGCCGGCATGAACGTCAACGTCTGGGACGTCGTCGAGCCGATCAAGACGTTGATACGCACCGGAACACCCGTCACGCCCCAAACGCTGGCCGATCCCGGCCGGCCGCTGGAGACCCTCGCCGTCCCGTAGACCTCGATCGGACGTCCTGCCGGCGGTCCACGCGGAGGTCCGGAAGGCGGGCACGGGCAGCGCTGGAACGCCGTGCCCCGCCCTCGCGGACCGTCCGAGCGGGACCTCCCGGGTTCTTCGGTGGGAAGCCCCGGTCAGTGCGCGTCGACGATCATCCCGGCGGCGACGGTGCCGTTGGTGGCCTCGTCGATCAGGATGAAGCCGCCGGTGAGGCGGTTGCGGGCGTAGTCGTCCACGAACAACGGCTGGGTCGTCCGCAGCGACACCCGGCCGATCTCGTTCAGGCCGAGAGCGGCGGCCGACTCGTCCCGGTGCAGGGTGTTGACGTCGAGCCGGTAGTGCAGGTCCCGCACGAGGGCCCGGGCCGTACGGGTCGTGTGCTTGATGATCAGCTTGGACCGGGGCTGGAGCTTCAGCCCGTCGGCCATCCAGCAGACCATCGCGTCGATCTCCTGGGCGGCCTGCGGCTGGTTGTTCGGCCGGCAGATCATGTCGCCCCGGGAGATGTCGATGTCGTCACCCAGGCGCAGCGTGACCGACATCGGCGCGAACGCCTCCTGCACCGGACCGTCGAAGGTGTCGATCGCGGTGATCGTCGTGGTCAGGCCGGAGGGCAGGTGCAGCACCTCGTCGCCCGGCTTGAGCACGCCGCCCGCGACCTGCCCGGCGTAGCCCCGGTAGTCGTGCAGGTCCTGGCTGGTCGCGTTGTGCGGGCGGATGACGTACTGCACGGGGAAGCGCACGTCGACCAGGTTGCGGTCGGAGGCGATGTGCACGTTCTCCAGGTGGTGCAGCAGCGAGGAGCCCTCATACCACGGCATGTTCTCCGAGCGGGAGACCACGTTGTCGCCGTGCAGCGCGGAGATCGGGATGAAGGTGAGGTCGGTCGCGTTCAGCTTGCTGGCGAACGCGGTGAACTCCTCGCGGATCTCCTCGAACCGGGCCTCGGAGTAGTCGACGAGGTCCATCTTGTTGACCGCCAGCACCAGGTGGGGCACCCGCAGCAGCGTGGTCAGGAAGGCGTGCCGCCGCGACTGCTCCAGCACGCCCTTGCGCGCGTCGATCAGGATGATCGCCAGGTCGGCGGTGGAGGCGCCGGTGACCATGTTCCGGGTGTACTGGATGTGCCCCGGAGTGTCGGCGATGATGAACTTCCGCTTGGGCGTGGCGAAGTAGCGGTAGGCCACGTCGATCGTGATGCCCTGCTCGCGCTCGGCCCGCAGGCCGTCGGTCAGCAGCGACAGGTCGGTGTATTCCGTGCCCCGGTCGCGGGAGGTGCGCTCGACCGCTTCGAGCTGGTCCTCGAAGATCGCCTTGGAGTCGAACAGCAGCCGCCCGATCAGCGTCGACTTGCCGTCGTCGACGCTGCCCGCCGTCGCGAATCGAAGGATGTCCATCAGAAGTAGCCTTCCTTCTTGCGATCTTCCATGGCGGCCTCAGAGGCCCGGTCGTCGGCACGGGTCGCGCCACGCTCGGTGATCCGGGTGGCGGCGATCTCGTCGATGATCTGGTCGATCGTGGTGGCGGTCGAGGCGACCGCGCCGGTGCAGGTCATGTCGCCGACCGTGCGGTAGCGCACGACGGCCTCGAACGTGGGCTCGTCGTCGCCCCGCTGGACCACCTCGGAGTCGGACAGCAGCATGCCGTCGCGCTCGAAGACCGTCCGGCTGTGGGAGAAGTAGATCGACGGGATCTCGATGCCCTCACGCCGGATGTAGTGCCACACGTCGAGCTCGGTCCAGTTCGACAGCGGGAACACACGGATGTGCTCACCCCTGCTGATCTTGGTGTTGTAGAGGTTCCACAGCTCGGGGCGCTGGTTCTTCGGGTCCCACTGGCCGAACTCGTCGCGGAAGGAGAACACCCGCTCCTTGGCCCGGGCCTTCTCCTCGTCGCGCCGGGCCCCGCCGAACACCGCGTCGAACTCGTGCTCCTCGATGGCGTCGAGCAGCGTCGTGGTCTGCAGCCGGTTGCGGGAGGCCCGCCGCCCGGTCTGCTCGACCACCCGTCCGGCGTCGATCGACGCCTGGACCGAGGCGACCACCAGCCGCGCGCCCAGCTCGGCGACCCGCCGGTCGCGGAACTCGATGACCTCGGGGAAGTTGTGCCCGGTGTCGACGTGCATGAGGGGGAAGGGGATCGGCGCCGGCCAGAAGGCCTTCTCGGCGACCCGCAGCATGACGATGGAGTCCTTGCCGCCGGAGAAGAGCAGACAGGGGCGCTCGAACTCGGCCGCGACCTCACGCATGATGTGGATCGCCTCGGCCTCGAGCACGTCGAGCTGCGACGTGGTGTAGTCACGCTGAAGCATGGGGACTTCCTTCACGGAGTCTGGCGATGCAGGTCACGGATTCCGGCGAGCAACGTTGGCGCCAGATCCGGTAGGGAGACCAGGATATCCGGCAGTGAGGGGTCCCCCTGGTTGTAGGTCAGGGGTGAGCCGTCGATCCTGCTCGCGTGGGCTCCCGCCGCGACCGCCACCGCGACCGGCGCGGCCGAATCCCACTCGTACTGTCCCCCGGCGTGCACGTACGCCTCGACCTCTCCGGTGAGGACCGCGGCGATCTTGGCACCGGCCGAGCCGATGGGGACGAGTTCCCCGCCGAGGCGGGCGGCCAGCTCACGGACGAACTCGGGCGGCCGGGTGCGGCTGACCGCGATGCGGATCGGCTCGCGCACCTTCTCCGGCAGCTCGGGCGGCGCCGCCGTCGTGAGCGTGCGACCTTGGGCGGGCAGGGCGACCGCACCGGCCGTGAGAGAACCGCGTTCCCACAGGGCCACGTGCACGGCCCAGTCGGCGCGGCCCTGCTCGGAGAACTCGCGGGTGCCGTCGAGGGGGTCGACGATCCACACGCGCTCGGCCGACAGCCGCCGGGGGTCCATCCGCTCCTCGCGGGTCGCCTCCTCCGACAGCACCGCGTCGTCCGGCCGCAGCCGCGCCAGCGCGTCCATCAGGAACCGGTGCGAGGCCTGGTCTCCGGCGTCCTTCAACGCCCGGGCGTCCGCGAACCCGAGACGGGCGCGCAGCTGCGACAGCCGCTCCCCCGCCTCCGTCGCCAGCTCCCCGGCGAGGGAATGGTCGTCCCGCTTCGTCATTTCTCAGTACGCTCCCGCCCCGCGCGCCACCGCGGACCACGTCTTCCATAAGATCTGCAGATCCAGCATGAGAGACCAGTTCTCGACATAACGTAGGTCCAACCGTACCGATTCCTCCCATGAAAGGTCAGACCGGCCATTGACCTGCCACAGCCCGGTCAGCCCCGGCCGCACCACGAGCCTGCGGCGCACGTCGTCGCCGTACCGCGCGACCTCCTCGGGCAGCGGCGGGCGCGGCCCGACCAGCGACATGTCGCCGCGCAGCACGTTGATCAGCTGCGGCAGCTCGTCGAGTGAGTAACGCCGCAGCGCGGCGCCCAGCGGGGTCACCCGGGGATCCCTGCGCACCTTGAACAGCACGCCGTCGGCGTCGCTGGCCAGCTCGACCTTGCGGGCCTCCGCGTCGCGCCGCATGGTGCGGAACTTGAGGATCGTGAACTCCGCGCCGTCCCTGCCGACCCGCCGCTGGCGGAACAGTGCGGGTCCCGGGCTGGTCGCCCGTACGGCCACGGCGACGGCGGCCAGCAGCGGGGCGAGCACGACCAGCACCGTGGCGGCGACCAGCCGGTCGAACACGTCCTTGACCAGCCGGCGCCCTCCTGCCAGCTCCGGATGCTCCACGTGCAGCAGCGCAAGCCCGGCGACGGGCCGGATCGCGGTCCGGGGGCCGGCGACCTCCATCAGCGCGGGCGCCACCACGAGATCGGTGCGCGTGCGCTCCAGCCGCCAAGCCAGCCTGCGCAGCGCCGTGCCGTCCAGTTCGGGGCAGGCGAGCACCGCCACCGTGTCCGCCCGGACCTGCTCCACCACCAGCGGCACATCGGTGAAGTCGCCCAGCACCGGCACGTCCGCGACCCGGCCCGTGGCACCGGCGGGGACGCAGCCGGCCACCACCTCCATCCCGTGGTAGCGCTCGCGCCTGAAGGTGCCGACCAGTTCGGCGATCGCCGCCCGGTGGCCCACCGCCACCACCCTGCGCATGCAGCCCTCTCCCCTGGCCCGCCTGCGGTGCAGCCGCCGCCGCAGGCCGTACCTGGCGCCGAGGGTGAACGCGGCGGCGAGCGGCAGCGCGATCAGGACCCAGCCGCGGGCGATGTCGGTCTTCGACGCGTACGCGCCGATCGCGACGCCCGCGACCAGCATGAAGCCGCCCCGCGCGATCCGGCGGAACTCCTCCGCACCCACGCCGATCAGCCGCGGCTCGTACGCGCGGTTGAGGATGAGGATCAGCGCCCAGACGGCGGGCAGCGCGGCGCTCGCCATCACATACGGCATCACGTACGGGGCGACCTCGCCGAACCGGATCACCACGCCGGCGACCCCCGCGGACAGAGCACTCACGATGTCGCACGCGGCCGCGGTGCGCCGATATCGGACGGCCCACGCGGGCGGCCGGGACATCGGATGGGCACGCGTCTCCCGTGCCGTGCCGACGGCGACCGAGGACGTGTCACCGTCCAGCACTGTCGCCCCCCCGCGGTTTCAACGACTACCGAGCGTGAGGGAATGCTAGCCGCCCGGCCCGGCGGCACAGGGAGATTCCCAGCAACTTCCGGCTTCGAGCGACGCTTTTCAGCGTCGATCTAGTAGACGGTTCACGCCACGGCGCCGGAGCAGGCGATCGCCCGTAACCCGTGAAATGCGCTTTTATCAAGATCGCGCCTGTGATAACCAGGATGAGCCGGGCCTGCACGCGTCTGATGGGCCTGGGCCTCCCCCTATGAAGGAGCGTCGATGAGACGATTACGGACGGCGACAGCGGTTACCGCGCTCGCCGTGCTCACCGGGCTGGTGGCGGCCCCCGTCACAGCGAGCGCCGCCACGGCGGACAGCCCCTGGGGCACCACCTTCGTCACGCGCGTGGGCACTCAGCTCATGATCGACGACACCGGCAAGCCATGGCGCTTCGCCGGGGCCAACGATCACCTCCTCATCCAGGGGGGCCACGAGGTGGTGGACAGCGTCTTCAACCGCGCGGAGACGGAAAGCCTGAGGGTAATCCGCGTCGCCGGCTCGAAGGAGATCGGCGAAGAGGACGGCACCTCCGATAGTTACTTCCAGTACTGGGGCGGGACCGGCCCCGCCTACAACGACGGAGAAAACGGTCTGCGGCAGCTCGACTACGTGCTGTGGAGGGCCGCGATATCCCAGGCCAGGGTGATCATCCCGCTCGTCAACAACTGGACGGGCTACGGCGGCATGGACCAGTACGTCCGCTGGGCCGGCGGGCAGTACCACGACGAGTTCTACACGAACACGACGATCAAGGACTGGTTCAAGGACTGGTCCAGCCACCTGCTCAACCGGGTCAACACACTGACCGGCGTCGCCTACAAAGACGACCCCACGATCATGGCGTGGGAATTGGCCGACGCGCCGCGGTGCGAGGGAACGGACGGCTTGCCCACCTCGCCCGACTGCACCGCGGCCACGATCACCGCCTGGGCGGACGAGATGTCCCGGCACATCAAGTCGGTGGATGGCAGACATCTGCTGAGCGCGGGTGACGAGGGCTTCTACTGCACAGACCCCGGTGGCCCCGACCCGACGGACAACTGCGGTAAGGGCGTCGACACACTCGCTCTGGCCGGGCTGCCGGAGATCGACCTGATGTCCCTGCAGCTCTTTCCGGATAAGTGGGGCAAAGACGCCGCCTGGGGCACGACCTGGATCACCAGACACCTCACCGACAGCCGCGAAATCGGCAAGCCGGTGGTGCTCAGCGCCTTCGGCCTGCTGAACAGGGCCGTGCGCAATCCCACATACAAAGCCTGGACGGATGCGTTCAGGATCGGCGGCGGCGCGGGCTTCGCCTTCTGGCAGATCAACGAGGAGATCTCCGGTCGCATCCTGCCCGACGGCGACGGCTACACCGTCAACTGCCCCAGCCCGGTCTGTCTCACGATGGGGAACGCCGGCTTCCAGATGCGCGGCTACACACCGGCGACCTTCGAGCCGGTAGCCGACGACGACACGGCCACCACGACCTCAGAGACGGCGGTCACGATCGACGTCACCGCCAACGACATCGCCTACGACAGCTTCATCGATCCGGAGTCGATCGACCTCGACCCGGAGACCGAGGGACGTCAGACGAGCGTCACCGTGCTCGGCGGGACGTTCACGACCGACGCTTCCGGAAAGGTCGTCTTCACTCCCACCCCGCGCTTCACCGGCCGGGCCGCCATAGCGACATACGTAGTGCGCGCGGGCGGCCGTGGGGCGCGGATGTTGTCGAACAGCGCCCGGATCCGGGTGACCGTCAGAGGCCGCTGGGGAAGTTAGGACGGCCCGAAGGACGTGCGCGGCCTGCGCCTCTGGATCCATTCGGCATCTTTCCCGTCGGCGACCTCCGCGCGCAGTGATCGCCTGACGTGCGGTGCGGGCAGGGCTCCGGCGCCCCGCCCGCACCCCGCCCGCACCCTGCCCGCAAGGGGGTCGGACCGGGGGGACGCCGGGCCGGCCGCCCCCGCCGCCGGGGCGCCCGCCGGCGCCTCCAGGCGCTGTCCAGCGATCGCCAAGGGGTACATTGCCAAGCGGAAACGTCCGGACCATCGTCCGGGCGCAGTGGAGGGACGCCGTTCCTCCCGGCCAGAACGGCCGGGGTTCCTGGCTGGAGATCATTGAAAGCCGAAACGTATATATCGGTTGATGTCGAGGCGGACGGCCCGATTCCGGGGCCGTACTCGATGGTCAGCTTCGGCATGACCGTGGCCGGCCGGATGACCGGGCGGCGGTTCGAGCGGACCGACCCGGAGTCCCTGACGTTCTACGCCGAGTTACGGCCGATAAGCGACGACTACGTGGCGGAGGCGCTGGCGGTGAGCGGCCTCGACCGGACGACCCTGCTGCGCGAGGGACGCGACCCGGCCGAGGCGATGACGGCGGCGGCGGCCTGGGTGCGTGAGGTGTGCGGCGACGACCTTCCGGTGCTCGCGGCCTTCCCGCTGTCGTACGACTGGATGTGGATGTACTGGTACTTCCTGCGCTTCACCGGGGAGTCGCCCTTCGGGCACTCGCGGTGCATCGACATCAAGACGCTGTACGCGGCCAAGGCCGTGGTGCCGGTGGCCTGGGCGACCAAGCGGCAGATGCCGCGCGAGGTGCGCGCGAAGCGCCCGCACACGCACAACGCGCTCGACGACGCCATCGAGCAGGCGGAGCTGCTGCAGAACCTCATGCTGTGGCCCGGCGCCGTCCGGCAGCGCGACGCGAGCGACGGCGGCGGGGCGACTCCGCGGGATCTCAGCGGGGCGGCTTCGCCGGATCGCAGTGGGACGAGCTCACCGGGCCTCAGCGGGGCGGCTTCGCCGGATTGAGGTCGGCGGCGTGGAAGCGGTTCTGCGTCGCCTCCAAACCGGCGGTCATCAACGACTCCACCATGTCGGACGCCCGGTCCACCAGGAACGGCAGGTCCTTGCGCTCGGCCGTGGCGAAGTCGCGCAGCACGAACGTCGCCGGGTCCATGCGGCCCGGCGGTCGGCCGATGCCGAACCGGATGCGCGGATAGTCGCGCGTGCCCAGCGACTTCGTGATCGACTTCAGGCCGTTGTGGCCGTTGTCCCCGCCACCGGTCTTCGCGCGCAACGCGCCGTACGGAATGTCGAGCTCGTCGTGGACCACGATCACCCGGTCGGGGACGACCTTGTAGAAGTCGGCCAGCGCCTTGACCGGGCCGCCCGACAGGTTCATGAACGACAGCGGCTTCGCCAGCACCACAGGGAGCGCGGCCAGGCGGCCCTCGACCACCTCGGCCCGCGATTTGTGCGCCTTGAACCGCCCGCCCACCCGGGCCGCCAGTTCGTCGAGCACCATGAAGCCCACGTTGTGCCGGTTCCCGGCGTACTCCGGCCCGGGGTTGCCCAGGCCCACGACCAGCCACCGCTGCGTGGCCGCGTCGGACATCGCTGTCTCCTCTGTCGCCTCACACGGAAGAGTCCTCCACAGGACACCCTGTGGAGGACTCTCTCACGAACAGGTCCTACTCGGCGGCCTCGGCGCTCTCGCCCTCGGCGGCCGCGCCCTCCTCGGGCAGCTCGGCGACCGGGGCGCCGATCACCTGCAGCACCAGGGCCTCGGGGTCGCCGGCCAGCGTGGTGCCCTCCGGCAGCTTCAGGTCGCTCGCGTGCACCGCGAAGCCCGCGTCCTTGCCGTCCACGTCGACCTCGACACCGGTCGGGATGTGGGTCGCCTCGGTCTCGACCGAGATCGTGACGAGCTGCTGCTCGACGATGGCGCTGCCGATCGGGTCGCCGGTCACGGTGACCGGGATCTCGACGGTGACCTTCTCGCCGCGCTTGACCAGCAGCAGGTCGACGTGCTCGAGGAAGCCCTTGATCGGGTCGCGCTGGACGCCCTTCGGCAGCGCGATCTCGTCGACGCCCTCGCCCCGCAGGCGGATGAGCACGTTCGGCGTGCGCAGCGCGAGCAGCAGGTCGTGGCCGGGGAGAGTCAGGTGCTTGGGGTCGGTGCCGTGGCCGTACAGGACAGCGGGGACCTTGTTCGCCCGGCGGATCTTGCGGGCGGCGCCCTTGCCGAACTCGTTGCGAAGCTCGGCGGCGATGAGTACTTCGGACACGGCACATCTCCTAGGGATGAGTCGATCGGCGGATTTGCGCGCTCCCCCTCACCCGCCCTAGCGGAAGGCGTTACGAGCGCAACCCTCACAGCCTACCGGTTGTCGTGCCGGAGGCGCGCCATGAGCAAGCCCCGCGTCGCTCGTCGAGGCGCTCACACCCGCAGGGGACGCGGCAGGGACACCGCCCGCGTGGCCCGGGGGCTCCCGCCGGCCCGTGACGGGTGGCTACACTGGCCGCGTGATTCGTACGTCGTGTCAGGGCTGGTGGCGCTCCACATAGGAGCGGCCATCTCACACGCGTACGACCGGGCCGTTCGGATGGACGGCCCTTTTTCGTGCTCCCTGGACGAGGGGTCGCCATCGCGGACGGCGGACCACCTGCCAAGGGAGAGACCACATGATCGCGAGCCTCGACACCACCCCCTCCGACGATCTCGGCGTACCGGCCGCGCAACGGCGCAGCGCCGAACTGGAGAGACAGATCCGTGAGCGGCCGGGACGGTTCCGGGCACTGACCGGGGACCGCCCCACCGGCCGGCTGCACCTGGGGCACTACTTCGGCACCCTGCACAACCGCGTCCGCCTTCAGAACCTGGGCGTGGACATGATGGTGCTCGTCGCGGACTACCAGGTGCTGACCGATCGCGACGTCGCCGACCGGCTCGCCGAGCGCGTGGAGGACCTGGTGCTCGACTACCTGGCCATCGGCATCGACCCCCGCCGGGCCACGATCTTCACGCACAGCGCGATCCCGGCCCTCAACCAGCTGCTCCTGCCGTTCCTCAGCCTGGTCTCGGTCGCGGAGCTGAGCCGCAACCCCACGGTCAAGGACGAGATCACGCACTCGCGCCAGTCGGCGGTCAGCGGGCTGATGTTCACCTATCCGGTTCACCAGGCGGCCGACATCCTGTTCTGCAAGGCCGGCCTCGTCCCCGTGGGGCAGGACCAGCTGCCCCACCTGGAGGTCGCCCGCACCGTCGCGCGCCGCTTCAACAAGCGCTACGGCGCCGCCTCGGAGCCCGTGTTCCCCGAGCCCGAGGCCCTGCTGTCCGCGGCGCCGCTGCTGCTCGGGACCGACGGCGCCAAGATGAGCAAGAGCCGGGGCAACGCCATCACCCTGGCCGCGACCGCCGACGAGACCGCCAGGCTGATCCGCGGCGCGAAGACCGACGCGGAACGCCACATCACGTACGACCCGGCGGACCGGCCCGAGGTCTCCAGCCTGGTCCTCCTGGCCGCGCTGTGCCTCGGCCGCGACCCGCACGAAGTGGCCGAGGAGATCGGCGGCAGGGGCGCGGCCGTGCTCAAGTCCGTCGTCACCGACGCGGTCAACGGCTACTTCGCGCCCATCAGGGCTCGGCGCGCCGAGCTGACCCGGGACCGCACCCACATCCGGCGGGTGCTCCGCGACGGCAACGAGCGCGCCGCCGCCGTCGCCGACGCCACGCTCGGCGAAGTGCGTGCGGCGATGAACGGCGTCTACTACTGACTACCGGCCCCCGGGCCCCCGGATGCGGCCCGGGCCCGGGGCGCGGTTCAGCTGTCGCCCTCGAAGAGGCTGGTGACGGAGCCGTCGGTGAAGACCTCGGTGATCGCCCGGGCGATCAGCGGGGCGATCGACAGGACCGTGAGGCTGTCGAACCTCTTCTCCTCCGGGATGGGCAGCGTGTTGGTCACGACCACCTCGGAGATGCGGGAGTTCTTGAGCCGGTCCACGGCCGGGTCGGAGAAGATGGCGTGCGTGGCGGCCACGATGACGTCCGTCGCGCCGTGCTCGTACAACGCGTCGGCCGCCTTGCAGATCGAGCCGCCCGTGTCGATCATGTCGTCGATCAGCACACAGGTCCGGCCGCGCACCTTGCCGACGACCTCGTGCACCTTCACCTGGTTGGCCACGTCGAGGTCGCGCCGCTTGTGAATGAACGCCACCGGCGTGCCCAGGCTGTCGGACCAGCGCTCGGCCAGCCGTACGCGGCCGGTGTCGGGGGAGACGATCGTGGTGGTCGCCGGGTCGAGCTTGCCGCGCAGGTAGTTGATCAGCACCGGCAGGGCGAACAGGTGGTCCACCGGGCCGTCGAAGAAGCCCTGGATCTGCGAGGTGTGCAGGTCGATGGACATCATCCGGTCGGCGCCCGCCTGCTTGAACAGGTCGGCCATCAACCTGGCGGTGATCGGCTCGCGGCCGCGGCCCTTCTTGTCCTGCCGGCTGTAGCCGTAGAACGGCATGATCACTGTGATCCGCTTGGCGGAGGCCCGCTTGAGGGCGTCCACCATGATCAGCTGCTCCATGATCCACTGGTTGATCGGCGCGGTGTGGCTCTGCATGACGAAGGCGTCGCAGCCGCGCACCGACTCCAGGTATCGCACGTAGATCTCGCCGTTGGCGAAGTCACGCAGTGCGGTCGGGGTGATCTCGACGCCGAGTTCGTTCGCGACCTCGTCGGCCAGTTCGGGGTGGGACCGGCCGGAGAAGAACATCAGATTCCGCTCGCCGGTCGTCTTCTTGCCGCTCATGCCGCGCTCCTCGCGTGTCGAGCCTGTTCGCCGTATCGGGCCTGGTGCGGCCGGACCGGCCGTGGCGCCGTTCCCTCGCCTCGCCAGGGGCCGGATAACCCCTTCGCCCGGTCGATGTGGTCGGTCACGGTGTCCTCCTGGCCTGGCCCTTCGGCGCTACGCGGTCGAACCGCGCCTCGTACTCTTTCCTGTCCCCGTACGGCCCGCGGGGAGGCGGGCCGCAGGTGGTCCTGCTCGCCGGCCCTAGTCGCCGGCCCTAGTCACGGGCTCTAGTCACCGGCGGGGTCGCCGCCGTCCGCCGCGGCCGCGTCGCGGGCCTCGATCGCCCGCAGGGCCGCCTCCGCGGACCGGGTGCCGGCGCGGCGGCGCGTCACCCAGCCCTCGATGTTGCGCTGCTTGCCGCGGGCGACCGCCATCGCCCCGGGCGGCACGTCGGACGTGATCACGGATCCGGCGGCCGTGTAGGCGCCGTCCCCGATCGTGACCGGTGCGACGAGCATGTTGTCGCTGCCCACGCGTACGTGGTCGCCCACGACGGTGTGGTGCTTGGCGACGCCGTCGTAGTTGACGAAGACGCACGCGGCGCCGATGTTCGAGCCGGTCCCGATCGTCGCGTCGCCGACGTACGTCAGGTGCGGGACCTTGGAGCCCTCGCCGATCCGCGCGTTCTTGGTCTCGACGAACGCGCCGATCTTGCCCTTGAGCCCGAGCACGGTGCCGGGGCGCAGGTAGGCGAAGGGGCCCACGGCGGCGCCGGGACCGATCTCCGCGCCGTCGGCGACGGTGTTGCGCACGACGGCCTCCTCGCCGACGACCGTGTCGGTCAGCGTGGCGCCCGGCCCCACCTCTGCTCCCGCCCCGATTTTCGTGGCTCCCTTGAGCTGGGTGCCGGGGTGGATCACGGCGTCGGGTTCCATGACGACATCGGCGTCGACCCACGTGCTGGCAGGGTCGACGACGGTCACCCCGGCGCGCATGTGCGCCTCCAGGATGCGGTCGTTGAGCACGCGCCGGACGAAGGCGAGCTGGACCCGGTCGTTGACGCCCTCGACCTCGGCGTGGTCGGCGGCCACGTGCGCGCCCACCCGGTGGCCGTCCTCGCGGAGGATGGCCAGCACGTCGGTCAGATACTCCTCGCCCTGGGCGTTGGCGGCGCCGATCCGCTTCAGGCCGTCGGCCAGCAGCGCGCCGTCGAAGGCGTACACACCCGAGTTCATCTCGCTGATCGCGCGCTGCTCGGGGGTCGCGTCCTTCTCCTCGACGATCTCCAGCACCGCGCCGTCCTCGTCGCGCACGATGCGGCCGTAGCCGGTCGGGTCGGGCACGACGGCGGTCAGCACCGTGACGGCGTTGCCGTCGGCGGCGTGCCGGTCGAGCAACGCCGCCAGGGTCTGCGTGCGCAGCAGCGGCGTGTCGCCGTACGTCACCAGGACGGTGCCGTCGAACGGACCCTCGGCTTCGAGCGCGGTGCGCACGGCGTGGCCGGTGCCGTTCTGCTTGTCCTGCACGACCGTACGCGCGTCCGGCGCGGTTGTCGCCAGGTGGGCGCCTACCTGCTCACGCGCATGCCCGATGACCACGAGCAGCCGCTCGGGCGACAGGCCGCGCGCGGCGGCCAGCATGTGGTCGACGAGCGCTCGGCCGCAGACCTCGTGGAGGACCTTGGGGGTTTTCGATTTCATCCGGGTGCCCTCGCCCGCGGCGAGGACGATCACGGCTGCCGGGCGCGGCACACTCACGGACTGAGGCTCCCTCGGCGTCGCGGCTTACTACACGGATCGTGGTGACACGAATCTGGGGCTTCCACGCGTCCACTACCCAGGAACCGCACGGTCACCCGCTCGACAAGGTGAGCTTACCTGCCGTCCCCCAGGAGGGAACCAGCCCCCCTGGGGCGCGAACGGACGGATGAACAGGCTCCCGGGGGAGGATTCGAACCTCCGTTGACAGAACCAAAATCTGTAGTCTTGCCCCTAGACGACCCGGGAAGGACGAAACGTCCCGTTTTGTCGGATTTCAGCCGTCGCCGGAATCCGCGCACTCAGGATACAAGCCGGCCCCTCGCCGCGCGCCCCCAAAAAGTCAGCGCCCGTCCGCGCCCGTCCGCACCCGCCAATGCCACCTCGACGACGCCGCCGCCCGGCGGCCCTGGTGGACCAGCAGATGCTCACATCGGTGAGCATCCGGTCGAGGTCCACCGCGTCCTCGGGCAGCTCGCGGGCCGGGCCCGTCCGGTCCATCGGCTCCGCCCACGCCCGCGCGACCCGCCGCAGGTCCCGGCCGGTCTCCGTGGTGGGGCCGGAGAAGCCGAACCCGGGGGTCGACGGGGCGACGACGTGGAAGGCCTCGGCCGGATCGCCGCCGTGCGCCGCCGGGTCGGCGAGCGGGCCGATGACCCGCGGGAACTCCGCGACCGAGCCCGGCCGGCCATGCGTGACGATCAGCGGCAGGTCGCTGCTGCATAGCGCAAAGTGCGGCGATTTTGGATGTTACGGAGAGGACATTGCGGGCAAGTCGCGGTGGACGCCGCGGCATCGACGGCGCGGCCGGAAGCGAGCATGAGGCGTTACCAGATGGCCGACCGTTGGTGCAAGGCGTGGATTCGCCACCAGATGCGTCCCGGAGCGTCACCTTCCACACATTCGCTCTTAGGAATTCCTAACTTACGATGGCGTAGGTTACGGTTGCGTAGCCAGAAATTCTTCCCATCTCGTGAGGTAGCCCATGACCGTCCTGACCGACCGTCCCTCCCCACAGCCGAAGCCGGACTTTGAACCTGAAGGCAAGAGCAAAGCCGATCTGGTCGTCTTCGCACTCGTCGTCGGCCTTCCGATCCTCGCGGTCATCGTCGCGGTGCCGTTCGCCTGGGGATGGGGCCTGGGCTGGACGGACGTGGCGATCGCCGGCGTCTTCTACATCGTGTCCGGCTTGGGGGTCACGGTCGGGTTCCACCGCTACTTCACGCACGGCTCGTTCAAGGCCAACCGACCTCTGAAGATCGCGCTCGGGATCGCCGGCAGCCTCTCGCTGGAGATGTCGGTGCTGGACTGGGTGGCCGCCCACCGCAAGCACCACAAGTTCTCCGACAAGGAGGGCGACCCGCACTCGCCGTGGCGGTTCGGGCCCGGCTTCAAGTCGATGTGCAAGGGCCTGCTGTACGCGCACGTGGGCTGGCTCTTCGAGGTCGAGCGCGTCAACCGCGCCAAGTACGCCCCGGACCTGCTGAAGGACCCGGACATCATGAAGCTGCACCGGTGGTTCCCCACGCTGGCGATCACCTCCCTGCTGCTCCCGCCGGTCCTCGGCGGTCTGATCACCTGGTCCTGGCAGGGCGCGCTGACCGCGTTCTTCTGGGGCACGCTGATGCGGATCGGGCTCCTGCACCACGTCACCTGGTCGATCAACTCCATCTGCCATGTGTTCGGCGAAGAGGTGTTCGAGTCGCGCGACAAGTCCCGCAACGTCTGGTGGCTGGCCATCCCGTCGTTCGGCGAGTCGTGGCACAACCTGCACCACTCCGACCCGACCTGCGCCCGGCACGGCGCGCTCAAGGGCCAGATCGACCTCAGCGCGGGTCTCATCCGCTGGTTCGAGAAGGCCGGATGGGCCCACGACGTGCGCTGGCCGACGCCCGAGCGGCTGGCGGCGAAGCGAATTGCCTGACGACTCTGTCAGCGCTGACGGCAGGGCCGCTCCGCTGAACGCGGCGGCCCTGTCCCTCACACCGGCATCTCTAACACCGGGATCCCTCAGAGCGGCGCCCGCTTCAACGCCGGCGTCCTCCGTACCCCCGGCACCGGCCGGCACCGGCACTCGTACGGCCCCCGCCTCCGCGGTGGCCGTACCGGCGCGTCCGGCGGCTCCTTCCAAGAAAACGGCGACTCCTTCGAAAAGAACGGAGACCGGCCCGAACCGGGTTCGGGCCGCCGCACCCGCCATGATGGAACCCGTGAGCGAGTCCTCCCGATCCCGCAGACGCATGACCGGCGCGGAGCGGCGCGAGCAGCTGATCCAGGTCGGCCGTGCCCTGTTCGCGGACAAGGGCTTCGACGGCACGTCGGTCGAGGAGATCGCGGCCAGCGCCAAGGTGTCCAAGCCCGTCGTGTACGAGCACTTCGGCGGCAAGGAGGGCATCTACGCCGTCGTCATCGACCGGGAGATGCAGCGCCTGCTCAGCCTGGTCACCCAGGCCCTGTCGGCCTCGCACGCCCGCGTCAAGCTGGAGCGGGCCGCGCTCGCCCTCCTGCAGTACATCGAGGAGAGCAGCGAGGGCTTCCGCATCCTGGTCCGCGACTCCCACGCCGCCTCGGGGACGGGCACCTTCGCCAGCCTGATCAGCGACATCGCCAGCCAGGTGGAGGACGTGCTGGCGGACGAGTTCAAGGAACGCGGCTACGACCCCAAGCTCGCGCCGATGTACGCCCAGATGCTCGTGGGGATGACCGCCCTCACCGGACAGTGGTGGCTCGACGTGCGCAAACCGCGCCGCGAGGAGGTCGCCGCCCATCTGGTGAACCTGTCGTGGAACGGCCTGACGGGCCTGGACGCCAATCCCGTGCTCACCGGCGCGACGCGTGGCCTGGTCCTGTCCCCCACCGTGGACACCCGTGTGTCGAGACCCGCCGAACGCGAGTCGAAAGAGCAGGACAAGCTCCGCCGCGAGCAGGAGAAGGCACGCGAGCGTGAGCAGCGCGAACGCGCCAAGCAGCTCGAACGCCAGCAGCGCGAGCTGGAGAAGGCCAAGGAACGCGAGCAGCGCGAACGCGCCAAGGAGCTCGAACGGCAGATGAAGGAGCAGGACAAGCTCCGCCGCGAGCAGGAGAAGGCACGCGAGCGTGAGCAGCGCGAACGCGCCAAGGAACTCGAACGCCGCCAACGCGAGCGGACCAGGGAACTGGAACGCCTGGCGCGCGAGCGGGGCAAGGGACTCGATCGGCAGCACCACGGGGAGATCTGACCTCCCGGCCGGCGGCTCATGGGCGGTCATGGCGAGCAGGGCGAGCAGGGCGCCCGTACGGCCGAGGTTCCGACCGGCGGCCCGTGGGCGGTCATGGCGAGCAGGGCGCCCGTACGGCCGTGGTCCGGGCCGGTCGCCGGCGTTGCGCGGGACGGCGGGCAGGTCGACGCGCGGGACGTGTTCGGGGGAACCGACCTGAGGCTTTCGTTGCTACGGCGTTAACGTTACGTTCAACATTTGAGGGCATATTTCGTCATATGTCCGCCCAAAGCCCCCCCGCCCGTGAGCCGGAGGAGGCCGACCTCCCCGCGCATGCCGCTCTGCCCAGCGATCGGTTCCTCAACCGGGAGGAGAGCTGGCTCCAGTTCAACGAGCGCGTCCTGGAGCTGGCGGAGGACTCCTCGCTTCCGCTGCTCGAACGCGTCCGGTTCCTCGCCATCTTCGCGAGCAATCTGGACGAGTTCTTCCGCGTACGGGTGGCCGGGCTGAAACGGCGAATGGCGACCGGCCTGCTGCTGCGGACGACGGGCGGGCTCAAGCCGAGCGAGGCGCTGTCGCGGAGCGCGACGGTCGCCGACGAGCTCGCCCGCAGGCACGCGGCGGTCTTCCACGAGCGCCTCTGCCCCGCGCTCTCGGAGAAGGGCATCGCGATCGTCCGCTGGGACGACCTCGCCAGGGACGAGCGGACGGCGCTGCGCAAACTCTTCCGTGAGCGGATCCGGCCGGTCCTGACGCCGCTGGCCGTCGATCCCGCCCACCCTTTCCCGTACATCTCGGGTCTGTCCCTGAACCTGGCCGTGATGGTGCGGAACCCGGCGAACGGCCACACGGTGTTCGCGCGGGTGAAGGTCCCCTCGCAGCTCCCCCGGTTCGTGACCGCCTCGCCGAGCAGGTTCGTCCCGCTGGAGGACGTGATCGCGGCGCATCTGGGCGAGCTGTTCAAGGGCATGCAGATCGTGCAGCACCACGTCTTCCGGGTCACCAGGAACGAGGACCTGGAGATCGACGAGGACGTCACGGAGAACCTGATGAAGGCGCTGGAGCGAGAGCTGCTGCGCCGCCGGTTCGGGCCGCCGGTGCGGCTGGAGGTCGAGGACACCATCACCCCCGAGGTGCTCGAACTGCTCGTGGACGAGCTGGGCGTGGCGGACAACGAGATCTACCGCTTACCCGGGCCGCTCGACCTGACCGGGCTGCACGCCATCGCCGACCTCGACCGCCCGGAGCTCCACTACCGGCCGTTCGTCCCGGCGGAGGCGATCAGCGCCGAGGACGACCTGTTCGCCACCCTGCGCGAGCGGGACATCCTCATCCACCACCCGTACGACTCGTTCGCGACGAGCGTGCAGCGGTTCGTGGAGGAGGCGGCGGCCGACCCGGACGTACTGGCGATCAAGCAGACCCTCTACCGGACCAGTGGCGACTCGCCGATCGTGGACGCGCTGATCGACGCGGCGGAGGCGGGCAAGCAGGTCGTGGTCGTGGTGGAGATCAAGGCGAGGTTCGACGAGCACGCGAACATCTCCTGGGCGCGCAAGCTGGAGACGGCCGGGTGCCACGTCGTGTACGGCGTGCTCGGCCTCAAGACCCACTGCAAACTGTCGATGGTGGTCCGGCAGGAGGCGGGCGGCGAGCTGCGGCGCTACTGCCACATCGGCACCGGCAATTACAACCCCAAGACGGCCCGGCAGTATGAGGACTTCGGCCTGCTCACCGCCGATCCGCAGGTGGGCGAGGACGTCACCGACCTGTTCATCCACCTGACCGGCTACTCCCACCAGTCGGAGTATCGCCGGCTGCTGGTCGCGCCCGACTCGCTGCGCCAGGGCCTGCTCGCCCGGATCGAGCAGGAGATCGCGCACCGGGTGGCGGGCCGCCCGGCCCGGATCCGGATCAAGACCAACTCGATGGTGGACGAGCCCGTCATCGACGCGCTGTACCGCGCGTCGCAGGCGGGGGTGCCGGTGGACCTGTGGGTACGCGGCATCTGCACCCTCCGCCCGGGTGTACCGGGCCTGTCCGAGACCATCCGCGTACGCAGTGTGCTCGGCCGCTTCCTCGAACACTCCCGGATATACGAGTTCGGCGGGGGGCGGCGGCCGGAGATCTGGATCGGCAGCGCGGACCTGATGCGGCGCAACCTGGACCGGCGGGTCGAGGCGCTGGTCAAGGTCGTCAGCCCCGAGCACCGCCGATATCTGTCCCGTCTGCTCGACATGGCGTTCGAGGACACCACCACCACGTGGACGCTGCACTCGGACGGCAAGTGGCTGCGGCACCGGGGCGAGGTCGACCTCCAGCACCACCTCATCGCGAGCCGCCGCTGGCGGGCCGTGGACGACGGAACGGAGTGATGGCGACGGCCGACATGACGACGACTGGCATGGTGAGAGCGACCGGGGCGGTCGTGTGGCGGGGGGACGAGGACGCCCCGGAGGTCGCCCTCGTGCACCGGCCGGCGTACGGCGACTGGAGCCTGCCCAAGGGGAAGCTCAAGCGCGGCGAGCACGTCGTCGCGGCGGCCCTGCGTGAGGTGCGGGAGGAGACCGGCCTTCGGGTCGTGCTCGGCCGCGCGCTCCCGCCCGTGCACTACAGGCACGACGACCGGCTCAAGCGGGTGGACTACTGGCTCGCCCGCGCTCTCGATGACGACGAGGCCGCGGCCGACGGCGACGAGGTCGACGAGATCGCCTGGCTGCCGATCGAGGAGGCGCGGCGGCGCCTGACCCACGCGTGGGACCGCGGCCTGCTGCGGGCCGTCGGCGCCGCTCCCCTCGTGACCACGCCGCTGATCCTGCTGCGGCACGCGCTGGCCGGCTCCCGCCAGGAGTGGAAGGGCGACGACGACCGGCGCCCGCTGGACGAGCGCGGCCGCGCCCAGGCCGAGATCCTGGCCACGGTGCTCGGGGCCTACCGCCCGGCCGTCCTGGTCAGCTCGCACAGTGATCGCTGCACGCAGACGCTCGAGCCGTACGCCGAACGGCACGGGCTGGAGGTGCGCGAGGAGACGGCGCTGTCGGAGAGCGGCTACGACGCGCGCGAGGCGGAACGCATCGTGCGTGATCTGCTCGCCGAGCCCGGGGCGGCGGTGTTGTGCAGCCACGGCAAGGTCCTGCCCGAGCTGCTGGGCATGGCCCATCGTGCGCCGTACGGCATGGGCGACCGCAACATCGCCAAGGGCGGCTTCGCCGTACTCCACCGCGGCGCTGCCGGGGCCGGCGAACGCGTCGTGAGCATGGAGCGGTACGCGACCTGAGCGAGGAGCGGTACGCGACCTGAGCGAGGCGCGGTCAGGCGAGGCGGGACCAGACGGAGGGGAACTCCTCGTGGGCCCGGGCAGCCTCGGCGCTCTCGATGCCCGCGAGCACGCCATAGGTGAAGGTGTCCTCCCCGGCCTGCCTGGCCCTTTCCGCCTCCTCCAGCAGCACGCCCTGGGCGACGACGCCGTCCTGGTGCCGTCCGAGCACCTCCTGCACCTGCTCGGCGCGCTCGGCCACGCCGGACATGCCGGCGGTCTCCGCCGTGTATCGGGCGCGCTTGGCGGCCTTGCGCACCTCGTGCATGGCCGTCTCTCGCTCCTCGCCCTCCTCCATGCCGCGGGCCACGTCGTAGGCGTCGATCACCCGTCGCCAGTTCCTGTCCACGATCTTCGACAGCGCCTTGTCCGCGTCCTTGGCCGCCTTCGCCGTCAGCGGCGGGTCGGCGGCCAGCGCGTCGAGGGCGTCGAGCAGCGCGAAGTAACGCTCCCCGCCGAGCGCGGCCCGGATGCGCCCGTACGCGTCGTGCTCCCTGGCCGACAGGTCGTCACCCAGTCGGCGGCGCACGTCCCCCGTGACGAAGCGGGGGTCGAGCCCGTCGAGGCGGGCGGCGAAGCGGGCCCGGATCACCTCCAGGTCACGGGACTCGCCCAGCACCTCGCCGAGCCACTTGAGCTCCTCCTGGAGGCGTTCGGTGCCGGCCACGATCCGCTTGAACGCCTTCAGCGCGCTGCGCAGACGGCGGCAGGCGACCCTGGCCTTGTGGACGGCGCCCTCCTCGGCCAGCCGTACGTGCGGGTCCTGTGCGATCAGCGCGTCCGCGTGGGCACGGAGGTAGGCGACGACGACCTCTCCGGCCGAACCGGGCTCGGGCCGGGTCGTGGGCCGCGGCCCGGGGATGCGGTCACCCGGAACCCTGTCTCCCAGAAGCCTGACGAGTTTGCTCGCGCTGTCCGCGGGAGCGGCGCCCGCCTTGCGCAGGCGCTTGGCCACCTTCTTGAGGAGGTCGCGTCCGCCCTCCTTGAGCTCGGCCTCGACCTCGCGCCAGCGCCGCACCACCGGCTCGTCTCCCAGCACCGTGCCCTTGACCCGGTCATCGGCGATCTCCACGAGCACCGTGTCGCCCGGGCCGAGCAGCCGGGTGACCCCGCGCCGGGTCTCCAGCTGGGCCACCGGGGCGAGCGGGGCGCCCCGTGTGTACGCGAGGACGAGACTCGCCAGCTCGGCGGGCACCACCTTGGCGCTGCGGGTGAGCGGCCGAGTGATCTCCTGGCGGGCGCCCTTGACCTTGGGCAGCTTGAGGTGCCAGCCCTCGTCGTCCCCGCCGCGCCGCCGGCGCAGGGTGACACCGCGGGCCGCCAGACGCAGGTCGGGGGTGTCGAAATAGACGGCGGTCAGCCGGTGGGAGAGCGGCTCGGCCACCCGCTCGCACCCGGGCACGCCGCCGAGATCGGGCAGAGCGAAGCCCTCCGGAACGTCGAACTTGTCCTCGATTTCCAGCGCCACCGTTCCCCCTGCGTGTCCCGGTTTGCGGTCATACTGCCACGCGAAGGTGAACAAACCTCACAGATGTGCGGCCACGAAGATCCGCCGGAACGGAAACGGGGTGCCGTACGGCCTGGGCGGGTAGGCCTCGCGCAGGACACGCGCGCAGTCGGCGAGGAAGTCGGCGTGGCGCCCGGGCGGCAGCCGGTCGAGCATGGGCCGCAGGGCCGTGCCCTTGATCCAGCCGAGCACCGGGTCCTCCCCCGGCAGGACGTGCACGTAGGTCGTCTCCCACGCGTCCACCGTGAAGCCGATCCCGGCGAGCAGGTCCACGTAGTCGGCCGGATCCCCGACCGGCACGCCCCGCGGGACGTCGCCCAGCTCGTCCCGCCAGGTCGTACGGCACAGCTCGCGCACGACGGCGTGACTCGGCGCGTTGAAGTTGCCCGGCACCTGGAAGGCGAGCCAGCCGCCCTCGGTGAGGTGGTTCCTCCACCGGCGCAGCAGGTCGGGGTGCTCCGGGATCCACTGCAGGAGCGCGTTCGAGACGATCACGTCGGCCGGGCGCGGCGGACGCCAGTCGCGGACGTCGGCCACCTCGAACGTCGGCCCGGGCGGCGCTTTGGCGATCATCGCGGGCGACGAGTCGACGCCGTGGACGCGGGCCCCCGGCCAGCGGTCACGCAGGGTCGCCGTGAGCTCTCCGGTGCCGCACCCCAGATCGACCACATACTCGGGCGACCGTGCGCCCACACGGGCGATGAGCTCGTGAAAAGGACGGCCGCGCTCGGCCGCGTAGCGCTCGTAGACCTCCGGGTCCCATATGTCCGCGCTCATGTCCACCCTCACTATCTTGATGTCGAGATTTCATCGATATCGCGGAAGATATCTCGACGTCAAGAGAAGCTAGACTCGGCGCATGACCTTCTCGAGGCCCGTCGAGGACGAGGTGGACCGGCTGGTCGCCGCCTGGAAGCAGGAGCGCCCGGACCTGGACGTGACGCCTCTCGAGGTGCTGAGCCGGGTCTCCCGGCTGAGCCGGCACCTGGAGCGCGAGCGCCGTGCGGCCTTCGCGTCCCATGACATCGAGTCGTGGGAATTCGACGTGCTGACGGCCCTGCGCCGCGCGGGCGAGCCGTACGAACTGAGCCCGGGGGCGCTGCTGCGGGCCACCCTGGTGACCTCGGGCACGATGACGAACCGCATCGACAGGCTCGCGGCCGCCGGGCTGGTCGTCCGGCGGCCCGACCCCGAGGACCGGCGCGGGGTGCTGGTGCGGCTGACTCCCGCCGGGATGCAGCGCGTGGACGCCGCCTTCGCCGACCTGCTGCGCCGCGAACGCGAACTGCTGGCCGGCCTGGAACAACACGAACAACAGGCGCTAGCCGGCCTGCTGCGCACGCTTCTGGTCCCTTTCGACGCCTCCGACTCGGCCGCTCACTGATCCGGCGGGGTTCGCCCGGGAGGCACGACCCGTCAGCATCACAATAACGGCAAAAGCCGACAAAAACGGCAAAATTGAAGGCAGAGAAACGCCCTCGTCAGGGCCGAGAGATGACAATCTCTTACATTTGTCGCTTTTGGTGCTTTCGACACTGAATCGCACCACCGGTCAGCCGGGCGTTGACTCACTTCCGGCTGGTCCAGATATCTCCCCATAGGTGTGATTTTTGTCACACCCATCCCTTGGATCGCTCCAGCTCCGGTCCCGGCCGGGGGCGTGCGGATGCTCCGTGATCAGCGAAGACGGGACGTTCGCCACCGCGGCGGCACCGCCACCGCCACGCGGCGAAGACTCTGCGGGTGCGGAGAGGAAACTCTGAAATTTCTGTTTTCAGAGGCTTTCTCGTTATAACTTCCCACCGTTCCTTCACTGACGCATGGGGCGCAAGTGACGCCCCACGACAGACCAGGGAGATCCACTTGAAGCGCACTCTCGCTCTCGGCGGGGTCGCGGCCGGCCTCCTGGCCTCCGCGGCGATCGCCGCCCCGGCTCATGCCGACCAAATCCCGTCCATCAACCTCGCCAAGACGAACTTCGCCGCGAAGGAGATCGCGGCGTTCTGGTACGGCGAGGCGCGGGCCAACCTGATCAAGGCCACGCCGTACGGCGTGGAGACCAAGATCTCCGCCAAGCACGTGTCGACCGGTGGGGTTTCCGCCGACGACAAGGCCGGCACGGTCGGGTCCAGCGGCGACCAGAAGGCCGCCACCGGCAACACGAAGAACGTCAACCTGCCGAAGACCACCGGCAAGGTCTTCTTCATCGGCGCCGACCACCAGCCGCACTGGTGCTCGGCCACCTCGGTCCAGAGCCAGTACAAGAACCTGGTCGCGACCGCGGGCCACTGCGTCTACGACACCGAGTCGAACGCGACCACCCTCGACAAGTGGGTCTTCATCCCCGGTTACTACCAGGGCAAGACCCCGTGGGGCATCTACGTCGGTAAGACCGCTTACACGCACTACGACTACAGCGTGTACGAGGACGGCGACCGCGACTACGCGTTCGTCACGGTCTACAACGGCGTCCAGGTCACGGACGTCAGCTACGACCGGCGCGGCCGCTACGAGCACGGTCGCTACGAGCACGGCCGCTACGACGACCGCTACGACCACGGCCGCCACGACAAGTACGACGGACGTGACCACGACGGCAGGTACCGCGGTGGCCGCGACCACGACGACCGTCGCTCGTTCGTGCGGAACGTCTCCGTGCGCGAGTTCCAGGCCCTGAACAGGGGCAGGGACCTCACCGGCAACGGCCCCTGGGCCAAGGGCACCGGAGCCGAGACCAACGAGATCAACGAGCGGGCCTACCGCAGCAACTCGGACTCGTACGTCAGCCGCGACGGCAAGACCCTGTACTTCCGTAAGAAGGTCTGGGGCGGCGACGACGAGCACCACGGCCCGGGCCGTCCCGGCAACGGTGGTCACGGCCACGGCGGCTACGGCCACGGCGGCTACGGCAAGGGCGACGACGACAGGAAGCTCGCGCCTCTGGCCGAGCCGAGCAGCTCTCCCTCCGCCAGCCCCTCGGCCTCGCCGAGCACCGAGGCTTTCGCCGCGCAGACCAGCGCGCCGAACCCCGAGTTCGGCAAGCGTCACGACGACCGCGGGCACGACTGGTGCGACGACCACGGCGACAGGTTCTCGCGTGGCCACGACCGTTGCGACGACAACGGCCACCGGCCCAAGTACAAGTACTACGCCCGGACGTTCTGGGCGAAGTCGGTTCGCCACGACGACCACAGGCCCCACGGCACGCTGAAGATCACCCTGAAGGACGTCGGCACCCTCGGGTCCAACGTCGGTGGTCAGGGCCTGGCCTACAACCAGAAGATCGGCACCGCCGTCTTCCAGTTCGGCTACCCGAGCGGGTCGCACCCGGACGGCAACTACGCCTTCACCGGCCAGACCCTCAAGTGGGCGTACGGCAAGACCTTCAAGGCGAGCTCCGCGGCCATCAAGGGCGAGGAGCTGGTGGGCCTCAAGTCCTCCTTCACCGGTGAGGGCGCCATCGGCTCGTCCTGGCTGTACCGCTACAGCAGCACCAAGCGGCTCGGCTACCTCAACGGTGTGACCATCGGCCTCGCCGACACCGACGGCAACGGCCGCATCGACACCAGCGTCTCCCCGTACTTCGACGGTGAGACCCTGGCCGTCTACAAGCAGGCTGCCGCCAACTGGTCTGGCAAGATCGTCTGAGTCTCCGACTCCTGACGTGAGGATGGGGCCCGGCTGTTCCACAGCCGGGCCTTTTCCGTTGGCATGAGGATGGGCCCCGCTGTCCGCAGCGGGGCCCTTTCGCTTCTGTCCCGCGAGTCGTCTGTCCCGCGAGTCGTCTGTCTCGCGAGTCGTCTGTGTCCCGCGAGCTCAAGCCGTCTCCACGGGCCGCGCCGAGGACGATGCCGGCACCACTCCCTTACCTCCCGCCTTGCCCATTCGCTGTACGCCGAGACGATTGTCAACGTCGCTCGAATGTGGGATCAGGCGCACTTTCCGTGATCGGACCCTGGTCAGTCGGCCAGCAGGAGGCGTTTGCGTAGGAGGTCGGGGTTAGCGCGGCCGTACATCTGCCGCTTGAGCATCTTGGTCCGGTTGACGTGCCCTTCGACGGGTCCGGAGCTGTAGGGCAGGGTGAGGCCGGCGGTGACGGCGTCTTGGTCGCGGCGTACCCCGGTGACGAAGGAGCGCAGGTCAGGCAGGTCGTCGCGGAGTACCGCGTTGATCCATGCCTCCAGGTCCCGGCCGCGGCGGTTCATCATCATGTCGGCGAACTCACGCACGTGAACCCGGAGGGCTGCCAGCTGGGGAGATAAGGCGGTGAGTGTGTCGAGGTGGTGTTGCTCGCCGGGTTCGAGGCGGGCGGGGTTGCGCAGGAACCAGCCGGTGGCCTGCCGGACCGTGGGCGGGCGGAGCGAAGCCGGGGTGGGTGGTAGGCCGGCTCGCCAGGGGCGGACGTATTGGCGGACGGCGGTGCTGCTGCCGCGGTAACCGAGATTGCGCAGTTCACGGCAGAGGAGTTCGGCGTTGGTGCATCCCTCCGCCCACCGCGTGCGCAGGTAGCCGTCATAGGCGTCCAACGCCTTGGGGCGTTGGCCGGTACCGGCGTGGACGAGCAGGTCTTTAGGGTTGCCGGCGCGGGCGAAGCGCCGGACGGTGTTGCGACCGAGGTTCAACCGCCGGGCGATCTCCCGGACGCCGTGGCCTTGCTTCAGCAGAGCGTGAACGACGGCATGCCGTTCCCGGGTGCGAACAGCGATCCGGTCGTCGCGGTCGGCGGGTATCCGAGGCGGGGTGGACGCCTGCGCAGGCGGAGCAGGTGTGGGCTGAGCGTTGAGCGCGGGGACCAGGGACGGCAGGTGATGGCGGTGCCGGGTGAGGGTGCGTTCGGCGGCCTCGCCGAGGTTCCTCCACAGGTGCCAGCGGTCTGCCACCTGGATCGCCTGCGGTGCGCCGCGGGCCACGCCCTCGGCATAGGCGCTGGCCCGGTCCCGGCACACGATCTCGACGCCGGGGTGAGCCTGCAGCCAGGCCGCGAGGGTCTCGGCCGTCCGGTCAGGTAGCACGTCGACCACCCTGCTGGTGGAGATGTCGATCAGGATGGTGCCGTAGGAGTGGCCCCGCCGGTAGGCGAAGTCGTCCACGCCGAGCACTCGCGGGCCCGCCGCGAGGGGCGGCTCGGGCAGGCCGCGGATCAATCGGATTAGGGTCGTCCGGCTGACTGAGGTGGCCAGGCGCTGGGTGAGGCGGGCCCCGGCGCGACCGCCCAGCGCCAGCGCAATCGCCGCCAACACCCTGCCCGCTGGGATGCTGCGGCGGCCGTATCGCACCGTCAGGCCGGGAATCTGCTCGGCGAACGTCGCTCTCGCGCAGGCGGTATTACGGCAGAAGAATCGGTGTACCCGCAGGTGGATGAGCAGTTCCTGGCCGCCGACTGCGGTGTCGGACAACCGCCGTTCGTAGTGACTGTGCCTGCGCCCCGACCGAACCCCGCAGTCCGGGCACGCCGCCTCCACGGTGCCGGTCCTGGCCCGGATCCGCACCGTCCTTCCCGCACGCAACACCTGGTCAATGCACACGCGGGCCAGGTGAGGGAACAACGCCCCGACCGTCTCACTGATCAACACGCCGCAGATCGTCGCCATCGACGGGCGACCTACTGGCTAGAACGCCTGAACCGTGATCAGCTCAGCCGGGGTCCGATCACGGAAAGTGTGCCTGATCCAGTATTGGAGCGCCGCCGTCAACGATCGACGGGCGGCGACGCACGCCGGATGTTTCTCGCCGCGGGCAACGCCGCTCGTGGAGGCGTTCAGCGCCATCCTGAGGCGCTCTCCCTCACGCGGAAGTCTTCGGGGCGGCACGGTGGCACGTGTGCACCGGCCTCACCCGCCCGTGGGCACCACACCGCGGACACCACATCACGCGTATCCCCGGCAATTTACTTGTACGGCGTACGAATACGCGCGCACACTTACAGATCGTGTCGGGATGGCATCGTCAGCGCGACAGGGATCGCCTGTCGCGGCACCCCGGGAAATATCTGAAGAAAACCCGGTGCGGCCGCGAGTGAGGAAGTCAACGGAAACCAGATTTACTGAAACGAGATCTGCGGACAATGCCGGACGACCGAGTCCGATGTCGCGCAAAGAAAAGAGAAGCGAAGCGTTTTGATCGGTGGGCGACGAGGAGCGATACGCGTTCCCGAAATTGCCACCCTCACCTGTTCCGATAGCAGGGAAAACCGGCTGAACGATATAGCAACCACCCGCGCCATGCTTCTCCCATCACGCGACGTGCGACCGTGGGACCGTTGCAAAACGACCGGCTCCATGAAGCCGAGCGCTACCTCATAACCGATGTGACCTGCGGATATCTGGACGCGCTGCGACGCGGGGACGCCCGCCGAGCATGCTCGGCCTCTGCCGTTGCGAGTTCTCTGCGACAAGCGCGCACCAGCGGCCGGCGCCCGAAAGCGTTCTTCTCAACCGCCGACCCGCACCCCTGCCGAACGCCCGTTTCGCCGTCCCGAAACCTCCTGGGCGAGCGTTACGGCGAATTCACATCCGGCGCCGCCTGCTACCTGCGCGCCATTCTCCCGATCGCCGCTCAGGGCACGGCGAGGTTCACCGATCGGATCAGAGTGCTTTCCCCATGGCATCCCCTCCACAGGAGGGCTCGGCAGCGGCCGGCAGGGCTCCGGGTGCCATCGTCGGGACACCGGTCTCACGCGCCTCCCCCTCGCGGGACGGGGCGGGCACGGAGAGCTCCGAGGCGACGCGCGCCGGGCCGGGTGTGGTCGCGCCGCAACCGGCGAGTGGGATCGACGTGCTGCTTTGCGCCATTCCTTGATCACTTCGCGTGAGCCTCAGGCCCGGTCACCCGAACCACGGTCCAGGCGAAAGGGCACACTCCGACGCAATCCCCTGGGCTCCCGGTTTCATCTAAACCTGTGATTTAGGTCACATTAGTGCGTGACCGATCCGCGACACACCGTGACAGAAGCCGCTCCATACAGGCCATGATCAGCAGATATTCAGCTACCTCTCAGGAAGCGATTGTCGGCATCACGGGTGAAGGCATTAGGCGAATCAACCAATTCCCCTTACGCCACTCCAATCGGTCCTATAGCTTTCATCCCGTTCCTCACTGACGGATGGGGCGCAAGTGACGCCTCACGACAGACCAGGAGAAATCCATGAAGCGCACTCTCGCTCTGGGTGGTGTCGCGGCCGGCCTGCTGGCCTCCGCGGCGATCGCCGCCCCGGCTCAGGCCGACCAGATTCCGAGCGTGAACCTGGCCAACACCAACTTCGCGGCCCAGCAGGTCGCGGCGTTCTGGTTCGGCGAGGCCAAGGCGAACCTGATCAACGCCACGCCGTACGCGGTGGAGACCACGGTCCCCACCAAGCACGTGTCGACCGGCGGCGTGTCGGCCAGCGACAAGGCCGGCACGGTTGGCTCCAGCGGCGACCAGAAGGCCGCCACCGGCAACCTGAAGAACGTCAACCTGCCGAAGACCACCGGCAAGGTGTTCTTCATCGGTGCCGACCACAAGCCGCACTGGTGCTCGGCCACCTCGGTCCAGGGCCAGTACAAGAACCTGGTGGCGACCGCGGGTCACTGCGTGTACGACACCGAGTCGAACGCGGCCACCCTCGACAAGTGGGTCTTCATCCCCGGCTACTACGAGGGCAAGACCCCGTGGGGCATCTACGTCGGTAAGACCGCGTACACGCACTACGACTACAGCGTGTACGAGGACGGCGACCGCGACTACGCGTTCGTCACGGTCTACAACGGCGTTCTGCCCACCGAGGGCGGCACCAGCGCCGGCGAGTACGCGTCCGAGGTCTACCCGACCAAGCTCGAGGCTTGGAAGGCCAAGCGGAAGCTCGAGGGCGACAAGAGCACCGTCGGCTCGAGGCTCCGTATCGTCGAGGCCAGCAAGCTCTCGCGGTTCGGTCAGCCGTCCCCGGTCACCGTCGCCGAGTTCCAGGCCTGGAACAAGGGCAAGGACCTGACCGGCAAGGGCCCGTGGGCCTGGGGCACCTCCGCCTCCGAGCCTGCTGTGGTTCAGAAGAAGGACTACAAGCAGGACAAGGACTCCTACATCAGCGAGGACGGGAAGACCCTGTTCTGGCGGGTGCGGAAGGACAACAAGCCTGGCGACTGGAAGCCCGGCGACCACAAGCCCGGTGACTGGAAGCCCGGCGACCACAAGCCCGGTGACTGGAAGCCCGGCGACCACAAGCCCGGCGACTGGAAGCCCGGCAACCAGGGCCCCGTCGAGTACAACTACTTCAGCCGGACGTTCACGGCGAAGGTTGTCAAGGGCTACCAGGTCGTGGGCAAGAAGTTCTCGATCGGCCTCAAGGACGTCGGCACCCTCGGGTCCAACGTCGGTGGTCAGGGTCTGGCCTACAACCAGAAGATCGGGACGGGCATCTTCGAGTTCGGTTACCCGAGCGGGTCGCACCCGGACGGCAACTACGCCTTCACCGGCAAGACCCAGAAGTGGGCCTACGGCAAGACCTTCAAGGCGAGCGCTGCTTCGCTGAAGGCCGAGGAGCTCGTGGGCATCAAGTCCTCCTTCACCGGCGAGGGCTCCATCGGTTCCGCGTGGCTGTACCGCTACAGCAACACCAAGCGGCTCGGCTACCTCAACGGTGTGACCATCGCGGTCTCCGACACCGACGGCAACAGCCGCATCGACACCAACGTGTCGCCGTACTTCGACGGTGAGACGCTGGCCGTCTACAAGCAGGCTGCCGCCAACTGGTCCGGCAAGATCGTCTGATCTTCCCCCCGGTAAAGCAGAGTCAAGGAAAGGGCCCGGCACCCAGCCGGGCCCTTTTCCCGTTTCCGCACAAAGTTCGACGTACTGCGCCTTTGTCGACGAGGCCGATCGAGTGCTCTCCAGCAGGCCGCTTCCGACCACGACGGCGCCGCACTCCTCCGCACGACGCCTGAACCGATCGCGATCGCTCGGGATGCTTCCACCAGAGCCGAAGCAGGAATGCCCCCCACCGCCAGGGCGGCCTCTTCCCGTGCCGGCCGCCGATCGCTCGCTGCCGACGATCCGCTCTCGCGCACCCGCCGATTGCCGTGCTGTCGGGATCAGCGCCCGACGGGCCGACGGGTCTGGACCAACCCAGCTCGACTCTCTTACCGATGGTCACAAATAGTGCCGTTCGTCCCATTTTCGGGGTTTGTCGCGGCTGCTGGAAGCCACCGGATCACCCCGCGTGTGAGGGCTTTGACGTGATCTCACACCTCTTCGGTTTCCCTCGAAACTGTGATTTAGGTCACAGTAATCGTTATAGCGGTCCAACGCGGAGCGTAACGGAGGCCCCTTGGACACCTTTGATGATCAGCCAAAATGGTTCGCCATCCCCCGATCGACCGCTTCCGCCCGCAACGCCTCCCGTCATGAGACGGTCACGAACCCTCTTACGCCCCCTCTTTTCGTCCTATAGCTTTCTCCTCGTTCCTCACTGACGGATGGGGCGCAAGTGACGCCTCACGACAGACCAGGAGAAATGTTATGAAGCGCACTCTCGCTCTGGGCGGGATCGCGGCCGGCCTGCTGGCCTCCGCTGCGATCGCTGCCCCGGCTCAGGCCGACTCGATCCCGAGCGTGAACCTGGCCAACACCAACCTCGCGGCCCAGCAGGTCGCGGCGTTCTGGTTCGGTCAGGCCAAGGCCAACCTGATCAACGCGACCCCGTACGCGGTGGAGACCACGGTCCCCACCAAGCACGTGTCGACCGGCGGCGTTTCCGCCGACGACAAGGCCGGCGTTGTGGGTTCCAGCGGCGACCAGAAGGCTGCCTCCGGCAACCTGAAGAACGTCAACCTGCCGAAGACCACCGGCAAGGTGTTCTTCATCGGCGCTGACAAGAAGCCGCACTGGTGCTCGGCCACCTCGGTCCAGGGCCAGTACAAGAACCTGGTGGCGACCGCGGGTCACTGCGTCTACGACACCGAGTCCAACGCCACCACGCTGGACAAGTGGGTCTTCATCCCCGGCTACTACGAGGGCAAGACCCCCTGGGGCATCTACGTCGGTAAGACCGCTTACACGCACTACGACTACAGCGTGTACGAGGACGGCGACCGCGACTACGCGTTCGTCACGGTTTACAACGGCGTCATCCCCACGGAGAACGGCACTCACGGCCGCTTCGTGTCGAAGACCTTCGCCAGCAAGTGGGACGCCCTCAAGTACAAGGCCAAGCTTGAGGCCGACAAGACCACGGGCTGGTCCAAGCTCGCGGTCGAGCCGGTCTTCGGCGACTGGAAGCCCGGCAAGCCCGGCGACCACAAGCCCGGCGACTGGGACCACAAGCCCGGCGACCACAAGCCCGGCGACTGGGACCACAAGCCCGGCGACAACAAGGCCGCGGCCCCGCAGGAGCTGAAGGCTCCCGAGGGGATCACGGTTCCCCAGGGCAAGCGGTTCCTGGGCTGGCGCGTCGTCGGCTTCAAGCTGTCGATCGGCCTCAAGGACGTCGGCACCCTCGGGTCCAACGTCGGCGGTCAGGGCCTGGCCTACAACCAGAAGATCGGCACGGGCATCTTCGAGTTCGGCTACCCGAGCGGGTCGCACCCGGACGGCAACTACGCCTTCACCGGCAAGACCCAGAAGTGGGCCTACGGCAAGACCTTCAAGGCGGCCGCCCCGTCCATGAAGGCCGAGGAGCTCGTGGGCATCAAGTCCTCCTTCACCGGCGAGGGCTCCATCGGTTCCGCGTGGCTGTACCGCTACAGCAACACCAAGCGGCTCGGCTACCTCAACGGTGTGACCATCGCGGTCTCCGACACCGACGGCAACAACCGCATCGACACCAACGTTTCGCCGTACTTCGACGGTGAGACGCTGGCCGTCTACAAGCAGGCTGCCGCCAACTGGTCCGGCAAGATCGTCTGATCTTCCCCCCGGTAAAGCAGAGTCAAGGAAAGGGCCCGGCACCCAGCCGGGCCCTTTTCTGTTGCCCGAAACCGCCTAATTCTCACTCCTTGTCCGGAGTCGTCCACTGGTCGGCTGGTGCGCGCTCTCCCCTGCCCGACCTGACGGCTAATGGTCGCAAATAGCACCGCTTGTCCGATTCTGTGAAACGCGTCCACACGGGCCGACGGCCCTCACCCCGCTCGCCGCGACGTGATTGCACACCTCTTCGGTTTCCTCCACAGCTGTGATTTACATCACATCTGGCGTTGCATCGGTCCAACGCGGAGCGTAACGGAGGCCCCTTGGCACCATTGTTGATCAGCCAAAATGATCAACAACTCTCCGGCTCGGGTCATTCGCGTGCCCACTCCCCCTTAAGACATGGCCACAAACCCACTTACGTCACCCCTTTTCCTCATATAGCTTTCTCCTCGTTCCTCACTGACGCATGGGGCGCAAGTGGCGCCTCACGACAGACCAGGAGAAATCCATGAAGCGCACTCTCGCCCTGGGTGGTGTCGCGGCCGGCCTGCTGGCCTCCGCGGCGATCGCTGCCCCGGCTCACGCGGACTCGATTCCGAGCGTGAACCTGGCCAACACCAACCTCGCGGCCCAGCAGGTCGCGGCGTTCTGGTTCGGCCAGGCCAAGGCCAACCTGATCAACGCCACGCCGTACGCGGTGGAGACCCAGGTCCCCACCAAGCACGTGTCGACCGGCGGCGTGTCGGCCAGCGACAAGGCTGGTGTGGTTGGCTCCAGCGGCGACCAGAAGGCCGCCACTGGCAACCTCAAGAACGTCAACCTCCCGAAGACCACCGGCAAGGTCTTCTTCATCGGCGCCGACCACAAGCCCCACTGGTGCTCGGCCACCTCGGTCCAGGGCCAGTACAAGAACCTCGTCGCCACGGCCGGTCACTGCGTCTACGACACCGAGTCCAACGCCACGACCCTGGACAAGTGGGTCTTCATCCCCGGCTACTACGAGGGCAAGACCCCGTGGGGCATCTACGTCGGTAAGACCGCGTACACGCACTACGACTACAGCGTGTACGAGGACGGCGACCGCGACTACGCGTTCGTGACCGTCTACAACGGCGTCATCCCCACCGAGGGCGGCACCAGCGGCGGCAAGTACGAGTCGCAGGTCTACCCGACCAAGCTCGAGGCCTGGAAGGCCAAGCGGAAGCTCGAGGCCGACAAGACCACCGCGCTCTCGAAGCTCCAGATCGTGCCGGTCAACAAGCTCTCGCGCTTCGCCAAGCCGGTTCCGGTCACCGTCGCCGAGTTCCAGGCCTGGAACAAGGGCAAGAACCTGACCGACCCGAACGGCAAGTGGACCTGGGGCACCTTCGCCACCGCGCCTGCCAACGTCGAGAAGAAGGACTACACGCAGGACAAGGACTCCTACGTCAGCCAGGACGGGAAGACCCTGTACTGGCGGGTGAAGGAGCAGGGCGGCAACAAGCCCAGCTTCGCGCCCAACAACCCCGAGGGTTCGAAGGGTCCGCAGGGCCCGCAGGGTCCGAAGGGCCCCCAGGGCCCCCAGGGTCCGAAGGGTCCCGAGGGTCCGAAGGGTCCGGAAGGCCCGAAGGGTCCCCAGGGTCCTGAGTACAAGTACTTCAGCCGGACGTTCTCGGCGAAGGTTGTCAAGGGCTTCCAGGTTGTCGGCTTCAAGCTGTCGATCGGTCTCAAGGACGTCGGCACCCTCGGGTCCAACGTCGGCGGTCAGGGTCTGGCCTACAACCAGAAGATCGGCACGGGCATCTTCGAGTTCGGCTACCCGAGCGGGTCGCACCCGGACGGCAACTACGCCTTCACCGGCAAGACCCAGAAGTGGGCCTACGGCAAGACCTTCAAGGCGGCCGCCCCGTCCATGAAGGCCGAGGAGCTCGTGGGCATCAAGTCCTCCTTCACCGGCGAGGGCTCCATCGGTTCCGCGTGGCTGTACCGCTACAGCAACACCAAGCGGCTCGGCTACCTCAACGGTGTGACCATCGCGGTCTCCGACACCGACGGCAACAACCGCATCGACACCAACGTGTCCCCGTACTTCGACGGTGAGACGCTGGCCGTCTACAAGCAGGCTGCCGCCAACTGGTCCGGCAAGATCGTCTGATCTTCCCCCCGGTAAAGCAGAGTCAAGGAAAGGGCCCGGCACCCAGCCGGGCCCTTTTCTGTTGCCCGAAACCGCCTCACCGGCCTCACGCCGTGGTGCGTTCCAGGGGGATCGAGCGCGCGGCCACCACTCCGCCCCTCTCCCGCTCCGCCACCGCCGGCTCATTCCGGCCCAGGCGCCGCCCCCGGCTTCAGTGATCCTCTAGGCGGACACGAACGGCCCGGGACACCTCCGAAGGACCGCCTGCGGCCCCACCGATCCAGCGTCTTTCGGGCGGCCGGAAACGAGCCACCGAGGACCTCTCGCCGTCCCGCCGAGGGCTCCTTTTGACGTTGAACCCCCGCTCTCGGTTTCATCCGTTCAATGTGATTTGCATCACATACGCACCCCAACCTCGGGTGCTCATCCGCCGCGACAACGGACGTCCGGCACCGTACGTGATCAGCGGAGATGCCCGCAGAGACCTCCAAATCACCACGAATCACGCGAGCCGGGGGCGGCGGGCATGCGTCACGGTTCCACTTACACCACACCAAGTTCTCCTATAACTTTCTGACCGTTCCTTTACTGACGTATGGGGTGCAGGAGTCGCCCCACGACAGACCAGGGAGAGAAAGTTGAAGCGCACCCTCGCATTCGGTGGCATCGCGGCCGGCCTGCTGGCCTCCGCGGCCATCGCCGCCCCGGCTCACGCCGACTCCGTTCCGAGCGTGAACCTGGCCAACACCAACCTCGCCGCCCAGCAGGTTGCCCAGTACTGGCTCGGCCAGGCCAAGGCCAACCTGGTCAACGCCACGCCGTACACGGCCGAGACCACGGTCTCCGCCAAGCACGTGTCGACCGGCGGGGCTTCCGCCGACGACAAGGCCGGCGTCGTCGGCTCCAGCGGTGACAAGAAGGCCACCACCGGCACGTCGAAGAACGTGAACCTGCCGAAGACCACCGGCAAGGTGTTCTTCACCGGCGCCGACGGCAAGCCGCACTGGTGCTCGGCGACCGCCCTGCAGTCGCAGTACAAGAACGTCGTGGCGACCGCGGGTCACTGCGTGTACGACACCAAGTCGAACGCGACCACGCTGGACAACTGGGTCTTCGTCCCCGGCTACTACCAGGGCAAGACCCCCTGGGGCATCTACGTCGGCAAGACCGCTTACACGCACTACGACTACAGCGTGTACGAGGACGGCGACCGCGACTACGCGTTCGTGACCGTCTACAACGGCGTCATCCCCACCGACGGCGGCACCAACGGCAGGCTCGTCTCGAAGTTCTTCAAGAGCAAGAAGGACGCCTACGCCTACAAGGCCAAGCTCGAGGCCGACAAGACCACGGGCTGGTCGAAGCTCGCGGTCGAGCCCGTCTACGCGCAGTCCGGCAAGGGCGACGACCACGGCGACCACCGTGGTGACCACCGCGGCGACAACCGTGGTGACCACCGCGGCGACAACCGTGGTGACCACCGCAGCGACGACCGTGGCCGTGGCAACAACTGGGGCAAGACCATCGTCGGCTACAAGGTCGTCGGCGCGAAGCTGGCGATCGGTCTCAAGGACGTCGGCACCCTCGGGTCCAACGTCGGTGGTCAGGGCCTGGCCTACAACCAGAAGGTCGGCACCGCCGTCTTCGAGTTCGGTTACCCGAGCGGGTCGCACCCCGACGGCAACTACGCCTTCACCGGCAAGACCCTCAAGTGGGCCTACGGCAAGACCTTCAAGGCGAGCGCCGCGTCGATGAAGGCCGAGGAGCTCGTGGGCATCAAGTCCTCCTTCACCGGTGAGGGCGCCATCGGCTCGTCCTGGCTGTACCGCTACAGCAGCACCAAGCGGCTCGGCTACCTGAACGGTGTGACCATCGCGGTCTCCGACACCGACGGCAACGGCCGCATCGACACCAGCGTCTCCCCGTACTTCGACGGTGAGACCCTGGCCGTCTACAAGACCGCCCAGGCCAACTGGTCCGGCAAGATCGTCTGATCTTTTCCCGGTCTTTGACACAAGGAAAAGGACCCGGCCTCCAGTCGGGTCCTTTTCTTTGGCATTTCTCAGGATCACGGCGAGGATCGCGGCGAGGTCGGCGGCGGAAAAAGGAACGGCGCCGTCAATTCATCCTGCCCCTCTTTCGTTCCGAACCGCGTTCAGACCTTCCCGGACCGTTCCAGGACCGTTCCCGGGGCGGTCGCAGTGCCGTTTCCCCCGTCCAGCCAGGGCGAGGAGCCCTCTCCGCCACAGCCGGGCGCGGCCCGTCCGCCCCCCCACGGCCTCCATGGAAGACCGCCGCCGGCGCACCGCAATTCACGGTGAAAGCGTCCGGCGGCGGAGGTGTGCATTGGCATATCACATTGAAGATCACGAGGTGATACCCATTGGCGCACCTCTCTTACGCCCTCAGCTATCGGTCCGGTAGTTTTTGCACACCCTTTACTGACGCTTGAGGCAAAGTCGCGCCTCACGACAGACCATGGAGAGCACTTGAAGCGCACCCTCATGATCGGCGGCGTCACGGCCGGCCTGCTGGCCTCCGCCCTGATCGCCTCTCCGGCGCACGCCGACCGTGGCCACGGCAAGCCCCACTCCAAGCCTCTGGCCGAGACCAACTTCGCCGCCAAGCAGGTGGCCGCGTTCTGGTTCGGGCAGAAGATGGCGAACCTGGTCAACGCCACGCCGTACGGGACCGAGACCAAGGTCTCCGTGAAGCACGTGTCGACGATGCCCAAAGAGATCACCGACACCAAGCCCGGCGTCGTCTCGTCGAGCGGCGAGAAGAAGACCACCGGCACGTCGAAGAACGTCAACCTGCCGCGGACCACCGGCAAGGTGTTCTTCATCGGCGCCGACCACAAGCCCCACTGGTGCACGGCGACCGCCCTGCAGTCGCAGCACAAGAACATCGTGGCCACGGCCGGTCACTGTGTCTACGACACGGTGAAGGACAAGGACCTGATGGACAAGTGGGTCTTCGTCCCCGGTTACTACAACGGCAAGACGCCGTACGGCATCTACGTCGGCAAGATGGCGTTCACCCACTTCGACTTCACCACCTACGGCGACGGTGACTTCGACTACGCCTTCGTCGCCGTCTACAACGGCGTCCTCCCGACGGACGGCGGCACCAGCGGCGGCAAGTACGAGTCCCGGCTCTACAGCAACAAGTGGGACGCCTACAAGGCCAAAGACCAGCTCGCGAAGGACAAGACCACCGCTCTCTCGAACCTCGAGGTCGTGGAGGTCAACACGCTCTCGCGTCGCGCCCGGGAGGTTCCGGTCACCGTCGCCGACTTCCAGTCCTGGAACAAGGGCAAGGACCTGACGGACCCCGACGGCAAGTGGGCTCCCCTGACGTCCGCGGACAAGATCAATGACCGCGTCAGGCCGGACGAGTACAGGTCGAACAAGGACTCCTACATCAGCCAGGACGGGAAGACCCTGTTCTGGCGGGTGAAGGAGAACAACCACTACAAGTACTTCAGCCGGACGTTCAAGGCGAATGTTTTCAAGGGCTACCAGGTCGTCGGCCTGAAGCTGACCATCGGCCTGAAGGACGTCGGCAAGCTCGGGGACAACGTCGGCGGTCAGGGTCTGGCCTACAACCAGAAGGTCGGCCAGCCGACCTACGTGTTCGGCTACCCGAGCGGGTCGCACCCGGACGGCAACTACGCCTTCACCGGCAAGACCCTCAAGTACACCTACGGCAAGACCTTCCCCGCCACGGCTTCGGCGCTGAAGGGCGATGCCCTCCAGGGCATCAAGTCGTCGTTCACCGGCGAGGGCGCGTCCGGTTCCGCGTGGCTGTTCAAGTACAACAACGCGACCCGGTTCGGCTACCTCAACGGCATCACCATCGGTGTCTCCGACACCGACGGCAACAACCGGTACGACACCAGCGTCTCCCCGTACTTCGACGGTGAGACCCTGGCCGTCTACAAGACCGCGGCCGCCACACCCTCGGCCAACATCGTCTGACAGCGTTCGGCGTCGTCTGACGCTTCGTGAGGCACCACTGAGCAAGGGCCCGGCCGCGTGCGGCCGGGCCCTTCTCCCGTTTTCGGCGCTCCCCGCCTCCCTTCCCGATCCCCCGTCTCCGGCCCTCCCCGTTCTCCCGCTCCCCGTGTTGCCGGCTCTCCTCGTGCTGCCGGCTCTCCGCGTCTGGAGGGCCACCGTGCGGGATCTCTCCGCGCTTCGCACCCCGCCGAGGATCGTCTCCCGGGCCTCGATCGGCACCTGTACGGGCGAAATCAGACGTGATCACTTGGGCGCTCGGTTCCATCCGGCTACTGTGATTTACATCACATTTTGCCGCTAAACGATCAGTTACTCCGCGTGATCGCGAGCTCTCAAAATCAGCACCTCATCAGCGGAAACGCGGCAAGCGTTCCGGCTCGGATCCGCCCTTGATCATTACCGGCATGCAGACGGTCTGGTTCTCAGCGCTACTTTCCGCCTGACTCCTCCGATAACTTTCTTACCGTCCCTTTACTGACGTGTGGGCGTACTTTGTGCCCCCGACAGACCAAGGAGAACAACCCTTGAAGCGCACCCTCACCCTCGGTGGCATCGCGGTCGGCCTGCTGGCGTCCGCGGCCGTCGCCGCCCCCGCGCACGCGGACTCCGTTCCGCACGACACCCTGGCCAGCACCAACTTCGCCGCCAAGCAGGTCGCCGCCTTCTGGCTCGGCGAGCGTGCGGCCAACCTCCGCAACGCCAAGCCGTACAACGTGGAGACCACGGTCTCCGCCAAGCACGTCTCGACCGGCGGAGCGTCTGCGGACAGCAAGGCCGGCGTCGTCGGCTCCAGCGGTGACAAGAAGGCCACAACCAGCACGAAGAACGTCAACCTGCCGAAGACGACCGGCAAGGTCTTCTTCATCGGCGCCGACAAGAAGCCGCACTGGTGCTCCGCCACGGCGGTCCAGTCGAAGTACAAGAACCTGGTGGCGACCGCCGGCCATTGCGTGTACGACACCAAGAGCAACAAGGCCACCCTCGACAAGTGGGTCTTCGTCCCGGGTTACTACCAGGGCAAGACCCCGTGGGGCATCTACGTCGGCAAGACCGCGTACACGCACTACGACTTCGACGTCTACGAGGACGGCGACCGCGACTACGCGTTCGTGACCGTCTACAACGGCGTGCTGCCCACCAGCGCCTCCGGCAAGAGCTACGAGCGCACCTACGAGACCTCCCGCGAGGCGAAGTGGGCCAAGGCGAAGCTCGACAAGGACAGCGCCTACTCCCACCTGAGCATCCGGCCCGTGGTCGACACCCGGCACGTGGTCAAGGAAGGCACCCGCGACTCCGAGAAGGTCTACGTCAAGCGGGACGAGTGGAAGAAGCTCAACCCCGAGGGCACCGACGCGAACGGACCCTTCAAGGAGGGCACCGGCGTCACCGACCGGGAGTTCCGCTTCAAGCCCCGCGGCTGGGAAGAGGGCAAGCAGTCCCGCGACGGCAAGGCCTTCTACATGAAGAAGGGCGACAAGTACGTCGTCCGCACCTACTGGATCAACTACGACGTCGACTACCGCCTGACCGGCCGCGCGCTGTCGATCGGCCTCAAGGACGTCGGCGCTCTGGGGTCCAACGTCGGTGGTCAGGGCCTGGCCTACAACCAGAAGATCGGCACCGCCGTCTTCGAGTTCGGCTACCCGAGCGGGTCGCACCCGGACGGCAACCACGCCTACAGCGGCACCACGCTCAAGTGGGCGTACGGCAAGACCTTCAAGGCGGCCGCCCCGTCGATGAAGGCCGAGGAGCTCGTGGCCATCAAGTCCTCCTTCACCGGTGAGGGCGCCATCGGCTCGCCGTGGCTGTACCGCTACAGCAGCGCCAAGCGGCTCGGTTACCTGAACGGTGTGACCATCTCGGTCTCCGACACCGACGGCAACAAGCGGATCGACACCAACGTGTCGCCGTACTTCGACGGCGAGACGCTGGCTGTCTACAAGACCGCCGCGAACAACTGGTCCGGCAAGATCGTCTGATCCACCGGCACCACGCGAAGGGGGCCCGGCGTCACGCCGGGCCCCCTTTCCGTTCGCGTCACCGGCACCGGGACACGGCCGGGCGACGTGACGTGGCCTACTGCTCCTCGAGGCGCTCCGCCACCGTCATCCACTCGAGCTCGACCGACTCCTTCTGCGCGACGACCTCGCGCAACTCGGCGTCGAGCTTCGCCAGCCGTTCGAAGTCGGTCGCCGCCTCCGCCATCTCGCCGTGCAGCTGCGCCTCCCGCTCGCCGAGCCGATCGATCTGCCGTTCCAGCCGGCTCAGCTCCTTCTGCAGCTCCCGCAGCTCCTTGGCCGACAGTCCAGCCTTCGGCGCGGCCGCACCGCCGTCGGGCGAAGGCCCCGCGGAGGGTGCCGTGGAGGATGCCGGGGCCGCCTTGGCCGCGGTCGCCGCACGGGCCGACACGGCCGCGCCGCGGGCGCGCCGGTCGAGATACTCGTCCACACCGCCCGGCAGCATCGACAGCCTGCCGTCCCCGAGAAGCGCGAGGCAGCGGTCGGCCACCCGCTCGAGGAAGTAGCGGTCGTGGCTCACCACCACCAGCGTGCCCGGCCAGCCGTCGAGCAGGTCCTCCAGCTCGGTGAGCGTCTCGATGTCGAGGTCGTTGGTCGGCTCGTCGAGCAGCAGCACGTTCGGCTCGTCCATGATGAGCCGGAGGAACTGCAGCCGCCGCCGTTCGCCGCCCGACAGGTCGCCGACGACCTTCCACTGGGCCTCGCCCCGGAACCCGAGGCGCTCCAGCAGCTGGGAGGCCGACCATTCCTTCTTGCCGACCTGGACGTACTTGCGGATCTCCTCGACCGTCTCCAGCACCCGGCGCGTGGGGTCGAGCTCACCGAGCTCCTGCGACAGGTGCGCGAGCCGTACGGTCCTGCCGCGCACGACGCGGCCGGAGTCGGCCGCGACCGTGCCGGACAGCAGGCGCAGCACCGACGACTTGCCCGAGCCGTTGACCCCGATCAGCCCGATCCGGTCCCCCGGGCCGAACTGGTACGTGCAGTGGTCGAGCACCAGCGGCCCGGCGCCCTGTCCGTCACCGGGGCCGCCCGCGTGGAGCGTCACGTCCTCCAGGTCGAAGACGGTCTTGCCGAGCCGCGCCGAGGCGAAGTCGAGCAGCTCGACGGTCTCCCGCGGCGGCGGCTCGTTCGCGATCAGCGCCTCGGCGGCGTTGATCCGGAACTTCGGCTTGGAGGTCCGGGCCGGCGGTCCGCGCCGCAGCCACGCGATCTCCTTGCGCATCAGGTTCTGCCGGCGTTCCTCCGCGGCCTGCGCGATCCGCGCCCGCTCGGCCTTGGCCAGCACGTACGCCGCGTAACCGCCCTCGTACCGCTCGACGGAGCCGTCCACGACCTCCCACGTCCGGGTGGAGACGGCGTCGAGGAACCAGCGATCGTGGGTGACGACGAGCAGCGCGGACTTGCGCTGGACGAGATGCCCGGCGAGCCAGGCGATGGCCTCGATGTCGAGGTGGTTCGTCGGCTCGTCGAGGATCAGCAGGTCGTGCTCCTCGACCAGCAGCCGGGCCAGTGCCGTACGGCGCCGCTCGCCGCCCGACAGCGCGCCCGCGGCGCCGGACAGGTCGATGTCGCCGAGCAGATTGGCCAGGATCTCTCTGATCGCGGGGTCGCCCGCCCACTCGTGCTCGGCCCGGCCGCCCAGGACGATGTCCTGCACGGCGGCGTCCGGGTCGAACTGGTCACGCTGGGAGAGCGTGCCGACGCGCAGGCCACGGGTGTGGGTGACCCGGCCGCTGTCGGGCTTCAACGTCCCGGCCACGATCGAGATGAGCGTGGTCTTGCCACCGCCGTTGCGGCCGACGACGCCGATCCTGTCGCCCTGTTCCAGGCCGAGGGAGACGTCGGCGAGCAGTGGCTTGGGCCCGAAGGCGTGGGAGACGGACTCCAGATTGACCAGGTTCATCGCTGGTAAAGCTTATCCGGCCCCCGCACCGGCAACGGTCGCCCCGGGAACCGGGCCGTGCGCGGTGACGACGGAGCGGCAGCCGTCGACGTCCTTGACAAGGGCGGCGAGCTCCTCCGCCCGCTCCGCCGACTCGGCGAGGAAGGCGCAGGTGGGGCCGGATCCGGAGACGAGGGCGCCGAGCGCGCCGTGCTCGCGACCGGCGGCGAGCGTGCCCGCGAGCGAGGGACGCAGCGCCAGCGCCGCGGGCTGGAGGTCGTTGGACAGCGCCCGGCCCAGCGTCTCGGCGTCGCCCTCGCGCAGAGCGGTGAGCAGTTCCTCGCTCACCGCGGGGTGGGGCGCGGCCATCCCCGCCTCTTCACGCAGACGGTCGCACTCGCCGTACACCCGCGGGGTCGACAGCCCCCCGTCGGCGAGTGCGAAGACCCAGTGGAAGACCCCGCCGGTCTCCAGCGGGGCGAGCCGCTCGCCGCGTCCGGTGCCCACGGCGGTGCCGCCGAGCAGCGCGAACGGCACGTCGCTGCCGATGTCGGCGGCGATCTCCATCAGGTCTTCGACCGGCAGGCCGAGGCCCCACAGCTCGTTGCAGGCGACCAGGGCCGCGGCGGCGTCGGCGCTCCCCCCGGCCATGCCGCCCGCCACGGGAATCGACTTGCGGATCAGCAGGTCGGCCCGGTAGGAACGGCCCGCCCGGTCGGCCAGCGCCCTGGCGGCCCGCACGGCGAGGTTGTCGTCGCTCACCGGCACCTGACCGGTGAGGTCTCCCTCGACCCTGACCCGCAGCGGGGGGGCGCAGGCGTCCCCCTCGGCCGGCTCGGCGGCGGTGACCTCGTCGAACAACGAGACCGCGTGGAAGACGTTCACCAGGTCGTGATAGCCGTCCCCGCGGAGCGGGCCGACCGCGAGCTGGAGGTTGACCTTCGCCGGCACCCGCACCGTGATCGCGCTCATCGCCCGCTCACCGCCTCGCGTCGTCGTCACTCGTCACCGTGCCGTGATCGCTGTGCCTCGGCATGAGACCCGAGCTTAGCGTCACTCGCCCCTCCGGATATTCAGCGGGCGTCCACGGACGGGGGCGGGTCGTCCATGTCCGGGCATGAGAAAAGGGCCCGGCGTGGTGCCGGGCCCCCTTCACGTCGTGCCTGCGGATCAGACGATCTTGCCGGACCAGTTCTTCGCGGCGGTCTTGTAGACGGCCAGGGTCTCACCGTCGAAGTACGGGGAGACACTGGTGTCGATGCGGTTGTTGCCGTCGGTGTCGGAGACCGCGATGGTCACACCGTTGAGGTAACCCAGCCGCTTCGTGCTGCTGTAGCGGTAGAGCCAGGACGAGCCGATGGCGCCCTCACCGGTGAAGGAGGACTTGATGCCCACGAGCTCCTCGGCCTTCATCGACGGGGCGGCCGCCTTGAAGGTCTTGCCGTAGCTCCACTTGAGGGTCTTGCCGCTGAAGGCGTGGTTGCCGTCCGGGTGCGACCCGCTCGGGTAACCGAAGACGAAGATGCCCGCGCCGACCTTCTGGTTGTAGGCCAGGCCCTGACCACCGACGTTCGAGCCGAGGGTGCCGACGTCCTTGAGGCCGATCGACAGCGCGCGGCCGGACAGGCGGTAGTCGACGTCGTAGTTGATCCAGTAGGTGCGGACGACGTACTTGTCGCCCTTCTTCATGTAGAAGGCCTTGCCGTCGCGGGACTGCTTGCCCTCTTCCCAGCCGCGAGGCTTGAAGCGGTACTCCTTGTCCGTGACGCCGGTGCCCTCCTTGAAGGGTCCGTCCGCGGCGGTGCCCTCGGGGTTGAGCTTCTTCCACTCGTCCCGCTTGACGTAGACCTTCTCGGAGTCGCGGGTGCCTTCCTTGACCACGTGCTCGGTGTCGACCACGGGCCGGATCTCCACGTTGGAGTAGGCCTTGTCCTTCTCGAGCTTCGCCTTGGCCCAGCGAGCCTCGCGGGAGGTCTCGTAGGTGCGGTCATAGCTCTTGCCGGAGGCGCTGGTGGGCAGCACGCCGTTGTAGACGGTCACGAACGCGTAGTCGCGGTCGCCGTCCTCATACACGTCGAAGTCGTAGTGCGTGTAGGCCGTCTTGCCGACGTAGATGCCCCACGGGGTCTTGCCCTGGTAGTAACCCGGGACGAAGACCCACTTGTCGAGGGTGGCCTTGTTGCTCTCGGTGTCGTAGACGCAGTGACCGGCCGTGGCGACGAGGTTCTTGTACTGGCTCTGCACGGCGGTCGCCGAGCACCAGTGCGGCTTCTTGTCGGCGCCGATGAAGAAGACCTTGCCGGTCGTCTTCGGCAGGTTGACGTTCTTGGACGTGCCGCTGGTGGCCTTCTTGTCACCGCTGGAGCCGACGACGCCGGCCTTGCTGTCCGCCGAGGCGCCGCCCGAGGAGACGTGCTTGGTGGGAAGGGTGGTCTCCACCGCGTACGGCGTGGCGTTGACCAGGTTGGCCTTGTTCTGGCCGTACCAGAACGCGGCGACCTGCTTGGCGGCGAAGTTGGTGCTGGCCAGGGTGTCGTGCGGAACGGAGTCCGCGTGGGCGGGGGCGGCGACGGCCGCGGATGCCAGCAGGCCGACCGCGATGCCACCGAGGGTGAGGGTGCGCTTCAACTTACTACTCCCTGGTCTGATCGTCGGGCGCCACTCGCGCCCCATCCGTCAGTAAAGGACGGCTAAAAGCTATCTGAGATTTCGGGAGTTGTGACCACTTCAGTGGCCGTTAGTCCGATCTTGATGTCAAGATCGCGACCCTCGCCGTCATCGGCACCCTGCGACCGATCACCACGTTTTCGCTGATCACAGGTTTCGCCGATGCCGATCCGTGACAGAGCGCAACAGATCGACACGCTTTCTTCATGTGACCCAAATCACATTCAACCGATGGAACGGATCATCTGGCGATCACGTCAAAGTCACCCCTTCACGTCACGCCGGGGGAGCAGCGCCGGGCCCGTCTACCCCGACTGCCGCCACCGCCAGTTCAGCTCGCCGGGCTCCGGAGCCGGGCCGGGGAGGGCGGCCGCATCGGGCCCGGTCAAGCCGCCGAGCACCATCGACAGGAAGCGCCGCCGCAGCTCCCGCGTACGCTCCGGGTCGGGCATCCGGACGGCGGCGCACCCCTCCAGCACGAGGCCGATGTCGTCGGCGACCACATCCCGGCGCAACCGTCCGGCCGCGTGGGCCCGCTCCACCAGCCGGCCCATCAGCTCCGCGGCCCGCCGCGCGTCACGTCCCATCTCCTCGGTCGGCGTGAACGTGCCGGCGAGGTGGACCGTGAGCGAGTGCACGTCGGCGTCGACGATCCGCTCGAGGAAGACGACAAGGGCCTTCCCGGCGTCCGGCTCCGCCTCGACGGCCTCCGCCTCCTCGATCCAGCGGCGCAGCCCGTCATGGCACAGCGTGCACAGCAGGGTCTCCTTGCCCGGATATCTCCGATAGAGCGCGCTCATGCCGACCCCGGCCCGTTCCGCGACGGCCGAGACCGGCGCCTTGGGATCGGCAAGGAAGACCTCCCTTGCGGCGTCGAGGATGGCGGCGTCGTTGCGCGCGGCCTGGCTCCGCCGTCCGGCCAGACCGGCGGAGCCCTGGTCGTTCGTCTGCTTCGGCATGGGGTCACCGTAGCAGTGGAACAGAGCATTCCGTTCTGATAGAGTGAGATTCACGGAACGGAACATTCCGTTCTCCAGTGGAGAGGAAGCGCGGATGAACGAGACCACGACGGCGAGCTGGCGGACCCTGCTGACCCAGGCTCACGACGCGTTGCGCGACGCCGTCGCGGGCCTCGAGGCCGAGGCATGGGACGCCGCGACGCCGTGCGAGAAGTGGTCGGTCACCCAGGTGCTCCAGCACGCGACCGGCGACCAGATCGCCTACGCCGCCGCGATCACGGGCGGGCCGTGGCCGTCGGAGGACCCCTTCTCCCCCTCCGGCCGCATCGAGGGCGACCCCGGGGCGTATCTCGCCGCGGCGCTCGACGCCTCGGCCGGCGCGTGGGCGACCGTGGACGACGCCGCCGAGCAGGTGCCGGTGCCGCTTCCGCAGGGTCCCCTGCCCGCCTGGCTCGCGGCCGGCGCGTGCGCGCTCGACGCCGCGGTGCACGCCTGGGACATCGCCGTGGCCACAGGGCGGCCCTCGCCGCTCACCCCCGAGATGGCCCGGCCGCTGATGGAGGTCGCCACCCGGATCGTCGAACCGCTGCGGGCCTACGGCGCGTACGCTCCCGCTCTCGAGCCCGGCGAGGAGGCCGGCGACGTGGCCAGGCTGCTCGCCTACCTCGGCCGCCGGCCGGTCCCCGTGTTCTGATCCGGCCGTGTCCTGATCCGCCCGCGACCGGCCGCGACCCCTGCCGCGCGACCCAGGAGGCCGTGCACCCCAGGAAGCCGCGCGACCCGGGAGGCCGCGCACGTGCGGCGTAGGAGGCCGTGTGACCTAGGAGATTGCGGCGGCCCGCTGCTCGGCGATGCGGGCGAAGTCCTCGACCCGCAACTGCTCCCCGCGCGCCGAGGGGGCGATCCCGGCCTTGACCAGCGCCTCCTCGGCGGCGGCGGCCGTACCGGCCCAGGAGGCGAGAGCGGCGCGCAGCGTTTTGCGGCGCTGCGCGAAGGCCGCGTCGACGGCGGCGAAGACCTCCTCGCGGGTCGCCGTCGTCGTCGGCGGCTCCCGCCGTACGAGCGAGACCAGGCCGGAGTCGACGTTCGGCGCGGGCCAGAAGACGTTGCGCCCGACCGGCCCGGCCCGGCGCACGTCGGCGTACCAGGCGGCCTTCACCGAGGGAACGCCGTAGATGCGCGACCCCGGCGCCGCCGCGAGCCGGTCGGCGACCTCCGACTGCACCATCACCAGCCCGCGCCGCAGCGACGGCAGCACCTCCAGCAGGTGCAGCACGACCGGCACGGACACGTTGTACGGCAGGTTGGCGACCAGCACGGTCGGCTCGGCCCCGAGCTCGGCGGGCCCGACCTTGAGCGCGTCGGCGTGCACCACGGTCAGCCGGCCGGCAACCTCGGGGGCCCGCTCGGCGACCGTCAGAGGCAGCTGCTCCGCCAGCACCGGGTCGATCTCCACGGCGACGACCTCGGCGACCTCGGGGAGCAGGGCGAGGGTGAGCGACCCGAGCCCCGGCCCGACCTCGATCGCCACGTCCCCCGGCGTGACCTCGGCGAGCCGGACGATCCGGCGGACGGTGCCGCCGTCGATCACGAAGTTCTGCCCCAGCTTCTTCGTCGGCCGGATGTTCAGCTTCTCCGCGAGCGCACGCACTTCGACCGGCCCGAGCAGACTCATGCGTCCAGTGTCTCCCGCGCTACCAGGCACCGAAGACGGTCTCGCCGTTGGCCGTGATCCGGGCGGCGAGGTCGGCGACGTCCATGCCCTTGACCTCCGCGAGGCAGCGGAGCGTGAGCGGGATCAGGTAGGGCGCGTTGGGCTTGCCCCGGTGCGGCGTCGGCGGCAGGTAGGGCGCGTCGGTCTCGACCAGGATCAGCTCGGGCGGGGCCACCGCCGCCGCCTCACGCAGATATCCGGCGTTCTTGTACGTCACCGGGCCGGAGAACGACATGTGATAACCGGCGTCAACGCACCGCTTGGCCATCTCGGCGTCACCGGAGTAGCTGTGGAAGACCACCACATCGGGGGCGCCCTGGTCGGCCAGCACGTCGAGCACGTCGTCGTGCGCGTCGCGGTCGTGGATGACCAGGGCCTTGCCGGTCCGCTTGGCGATCTCGATGTGCGCGCGGAAACTGGCGTGCTGGTCGTCCTTGGACGCCCAGTCGCGGAAGTAGTCGAGGCCGGTCTCCCCCACCGCCCGCACGTGCGGCAGCCGGGCGAGGTCCTCGATCTCGGCGAGGACCTCGGGCGTGGCGGCGTGCGCCTCGTTCGGATGGATGGCCACCGCCGCGTACACGTCCCGATGCGCACCGGCCACCGCGGCGTTCCACCGCGAGGACGGCAGGTCGTATCCGACCGTCACCAGGCGCGTCACGCCGACCGACTTCGCCTCGGCGAGGATCGACTCGATGCTCGCCCCGGCCGCCTGCGCGGCGAGGGCGACCGGGTCGCCCGAGGACGCCTGCCGGTTGCCGACCATGATGTCCAGGTGGCAGTGGCTGTCGAACACCTCCGCCGGCAACGCCTCGGGCGGTGCGGGACGCTCTCGCGACATGGTCAGGCGTTCTCCAGCCTCGGGAAGAGGATTTCGCCCTTGACGACCCGCGCCCCGGCGGGCAGCCTGCCCCAGGTCGCGGTGTCGGCGATCCGCTGGTCGGCGAGCGCGCCCAGGTGCTCCTCCGCCCCGAGAGACGCCCACAGCTTCTCGGCGGTGGCCGGCATGATCGGGTGGAGCAGGACCGCGATCGCGCGCAGCGACTCGGCCGCCGTGTAGAGGATCGTCGCGAGCCGCGCCTGCCCCTCGGGCGAGTCGTCCTTGGCCACCTTCCACGGCGCCTGGTCGCTCAGGTAGCCGTTGACCTGCTTGACGAAGTCGAAGATCGCGCCGATGCCGCCGGCGAAGTCCAGGTTGTCACCGATCATGGTGTCCGCCTGGGCCACGGCCGCCGCGAGGCCGTCCGCGATCGCCTGCTCGGCCGGACCGGCGTCCTCGGCCCCGGGCAGCGCTCCGTCGAAGTACTTGCCGATCATCGCGGCGACCCGGGACGCCAGGTTGCCGAAGTCGTTGGCGAGCTCGGAGGTGTAGCGGGCGGAGAAGTCCTCCCAGGAGAACGAGCCGTCCTGGCCGAACGGGATCGCCCGCAGGAAGTAGTAGCGGTAGGCGTCGACGCCGAAGTGGCTCGTCAGGTCGCGGGGCGAGATGCCGGTGAGGTTGGACTTGCTCATCTTCTCGCCGCCGACCATGAGCCAGCCGTTGGCGAACACGCGTCCCGGCAGCGGCAGGTCGTTCGCCATCAGCATGGCGGGCCAGATGATCGCGTGGAACCGGAGGATGTCCTTGCCGACCAGGTGCACGTTCGCCGGCCAGGTGGCGTCGAACTTCGCCTGGTCGGAGCCGTAGCCGACGGCCGTGGCGTAGTTGAGCAGCGCGTCGATCCACACGTAGATGACGTGCTTGGTGTCCCAGGGGATCGGGACGCCCCAGTCGAACGTCGACCGCGAGATCGACAGGTCCTGCAGGCCCTGCTTCACGAACTGCACGACCTCGTTGCGCGCCGAGGCGGGCTGGACGAAGTCCGGGTTCTGCTCGTAGAACTCCAGCAGGCGCGGGCCGTACGCCGAGAGCCTGAAGAAGTAGTTCTCCTCCTTCAGCCACTCCACCGGGCGCTTGTGGATCGGGCACAGGTCGCCCTCCAGCAGGTCGCCGGGCGACTTGTACTCCTCACAGCCGACGCAGTAGGGCCCTTCGTACCCGCCCTTGTAGATCTCGCCCTTGTCGTACAGGTCCTGCACGAACTCCTGGACGCGGTCGGTGTGGCGCGGCTCGGTGGTGCGGATGAAGTCGTCGTTGGCGATCTGGAGGTGCTCCCAGAGCGGCTTCCAGGCGTCCTCGACGAGCTTGTCGCACCACTCCTGGGGCGTCACACCGTTCGCCTCGGCCGTTCGCATGATCTTCTGACCGTGCTCGTCCGTGCCGGTGAGGTACCACACCTTCTCGCCGCGCTGGCGGTGCCAGCGGGTGAGCACGTCGCCCGCGACGGTCGTGTAGGCGTGGCCCAGGTGCGGGGCGTCGTTGACGTAGTAGATCGGCGTCGTCACGTAGAACGCCGACTCCCCGGATGCAGTCGTTCCTGTAGCCGCCATGTGCGAATCCTATCGGCCCCGGGGAGATGACTCCCCGGGATAAAACGCCGGTGGCGTCAGGCCACGGACTCGCGGCTGACGGCCTCGGCGGCCTCCTCGGCGGCGGACGCCGCGATGTCGACCGGGTTCTCCCGCGTACGGCGGATGCCGAGGATGCTGATGAACAGCGACGCGAAGATCGTCTGGAAGCTCATGACGAACGCGGTCGCCGACGGCACGACGAGGCGCAGCGACTCGGCCGGGATCAGCTCGCCGAAGCCGCGGCCGCCCCAGTGGGCGAGCGAGGCCACCAGGCCGACCAGGCCGGCCACGGCCAGGGCGCCGCCCGCGAGCAGGCCCTTCTCCAGCGTGACGACGTCCACCAGCCTGCGGATCCGCCGGTCCTCGGGGAGGAAGCCCTCCTCGGCGGCGTACACCTTGGTGAACAGCGCGAACAGCACGGCCTGGAATCCGCTGATCACCATCGCGGACGCGCCGACCAGCGTGTCGACGTCGAAGGCGAGCTTGCCGATGTAGACCGGGCCGAACGACAGCGCGGCCCCGGCGACGAGACCGAGGCTCATCAGCACCAGGCCCGGGATGAAGAACAGCCAGCGGGGGCTGTAGAGCAGCAGGAAGCGCAGGTGACGCCAGCCGTCCCGCCAGGAGCGCAGGTGCGGCGGGCGGGAGCGGCCGTCGGGCGACAGGGTGGTCGGCACCTCGCGGACGTCGAGCCCCTGCAGGGTCGCCTTCACGACCATCTCGGAGGCGAACTCCATGCCGCCGGTCTGCAGGCCCAGCCGCAGGATCGAGTCGCGGCGGAAGCCGCGCAGGCCGCAGTGGAAGTCGCCGATCGCGCTGGGGAAGAACAGCCGGCCGATGAACGACAGGACCGGGTTGCCCAGGTAGCGGTGGAGCGGGGGCATGGCTCCCGGGGCGATGCCCCCGCGGAACCGGTTGCCCATGACCAGCTCGGCGCCGTCCCGGAGCTGCTCGACGAAGGGCATCAGGTTGGTGAAGTCGTAGGAGTCGTCGGCGTCGCCCATGATGACGTACTTGCCGCGGGCGGCACGGATGCCGCCGATCAGGGCATTGCCGTAGCCCTTCTCGTCAATATGGACAACCCGGGCGCCCGCGTCACGGGCCAGTTGTTGCGAGCCGTCGGTGCTGCCGTTGTCGGCGATGACCACCTCGCCGTCGATTCCGTTCTCGCGCATGCAGGTGAGAGCCTTGCGAACACAGATCTCCACGGTCTCGGCCTCATTGAGGCATGGCATGACAACGGTAAGTTCCACGTCGCAACTCCTCGCATATGACGGCAGGACACCAATGATGCCCGCTTCCCAGTAGCGTCCGAGTCAAGTCCGCGAAACGGCTGGCATTCTGTAACAGTGACTCCACCCACCGCTGGAGCGGCGGGCTTCCCGCGTCGCCGGCCGAGCGGCGACGCAGAGGACGAGCCCGGCCCGGAGAATTCTCAGCACGCCGGCCCTGCCGGCGTGCGCGGTATACCCGCAGGTGAGGCACTCGCAGTTCTTTTTCGCGACATGCCCGTGGGCGTCCGTTGGAAGGCACCGGCGAAATCCGAGGGGAGGGAGCGCGGAGTCGTCCGCCGCCGGCCGAAGCAGGCGGTGCTCTCCGCGCGACTGTGAATGGTCGCGATCGCGGATCCTCCCTCGGTGGACACCACCCCGGCCGGCCGCTGGGGCCGTCCGGTCGCCCTGCTGCGCCGGCACCGGGTCTTCGCGGTCACGCTCGGCGTCGCCTTCGTGCTGCGGATCGTCACGATGCTGGGCTTCGGCCCGGCGATGTGGTTCAACGACTCCTACGACTACGTGTCGGTGGCGCTCCGGCCGCGTCCGCACCCGATCCGCCCGGACGGGTACAGCTTCTGGCTGCTGCTGCTCAAGCCGTTCCACAGTTTCTCGCTCGTGGTGTTGACCCAGCACCTTATGGGCCTGGCTGCGGCGGTCCTTATCTATGCGCTGCTGACCAGAAGATTTGGGGTTCCAGGCTGGGGTGCGACGCTCGCGGCCGCCCCCGTGCTGTTCGACGCCTACCAGATCCAGCTCGAACAGCTGATCATGTCGGACACCATGTTCATCCTGCTCGTGGTGGGCGTGGTGACGCTCGTGCTGTGGCGGGAGCGGATGACCTGGCGCGGCGGGACCGTGGTCGGGCTGCTGCTCGCGCTGACCGCGCTGACCCGGAGCATCGGCCTGCCCATCCTCGCCCTGGTGGTGGCATACCTGGTGATCAAGCGGGCCGGCTGGAAGCCGATCGCCGCCATGGTCACCGCGTGCGCGCTGCCCGTGCTCGCGTACATGGGCTGGTTCAAGGCGGTGAACGGCCAGTTCGCGATGACCAACAGCGACGGAGTGATCCTCTACATGAGGACGTCGCTGTTCGCCGACTGCCACAAGATGGACATCGACGAGCGCCGTGAGCTGGAGCTGGCGCTGCTGTGCATCAACGTCCCGCCCAAGGACCGCGGCCTGTCCGCGCAGGCGTACCTGTGGTGGGACGACCAGAACCAGCTCCATGTGTTCGGCTCGGGCATGAAGTTCACCCCGGAGATCAACGCGAACGCGAGCGCGTTCGCGAAGAGGGCGATCCTGTCGCAGCCGGGCGACTATCTGGCCGCGGTGGCCAAGGACTTCTTCCGCGCCTTCCAGTGGGGCCGTCCGCGGTTCCCGGATGCCAAAACCTTCCTGCAGTACGAGTTCGACAACGAGTACACGCGCAAGCTGCCCAGGTGGAGCTCCTACCACAGCACGACCGACAAGGACGCGGAGGCGTACGAGAACGGGCCGGCCGCGACGCACGTGGTCTCGCCGTGGTCGGACATCATGATCGGCTATCAGAAGGTCGTACGGCTGCCCGGCCTCGTGCTGGGCGCGCTGCTGTTGTTCGGCCTGTACGGCGTGGCGCGGCGCTGGCGCGAGCTCGGCGGGCCCGCGCTGCTGCCCTGGCTGGGTGCGGTGGGCCTGATCCTGGCCCCGGCGGCGACCGCCGAGTTCGACTACCGCTACCTGCTGCCCGCGGTGCCGCTCGCCTGCCTCGCCGCCGCCCTCACCGCGCGTGATCGTGCAGCCGGTCGCAGAAGTGGCCGCTGACCTGGTCCGCCCTTGGCCGTGATCCCGCAGTGCGGGATCACGGCGACGGAGTGGCGTGGACGGCGTTGTAGAGGTCGCGCTTGGGGACGCCGGCGGACCTGGCCACCTCGGTGATGGCCTGCTTGCGCGGCACGCCCGCGCTCTCGCGCCTGGCCACCTCCTCGACCAGCTCCTCGATGCCCGGCGCGGCCTCCCCGGCGGTCCGTCCCGCCACCACCAGCGTGATCTCGCCCCTGACCTCGCCGGCGGCCCACTCGGCCAGCTCGCCGAGACCGCCGCGCCGCACCTCCTCGTAGGTCTTGGTGAGCTCCCGGCAGACGGCGGCGGGCCGCTGCGCGCCGAAGGCCTCCGCCATCGCATCCAAGGTGGCGTGCAGGCGGTGCGGCGCCTCGAAGAACACCATCGTGCGCTCCTCGGCCGCCAGCGCCGCCAGCCGCCTGGCCCGCTCCCCCTGCTTCCGCGGCGGGAACCCCTCGAAGCAGAACCGGTCGCTCGGCAGGCCGGAGACGGCGAGCGCGGTCGTCACCGCCGACGGGCCGGGCAGCGCCGTCACAGGCAGACCGGCCTCGACCGCGAGGCGGGTGAGCCGGTATCCGGGGTCGGAGACGCCCGGCATGCCGGCGTCCGTGATCACCACCACGGTCCGCCCCTCGCGCAGCGCCTCGAGCAACTCGGCGGCCCGCGCGCTCTCGTTGGCGTCGTAGTAGGACACCACGCGGCCCCCGATGACGATCTCCAGGTCGGCCGCGAGCCGTCGCAGCCGGCGGGTGTCCTCCGCCGCGATCACGTCGGCCGCGGCGAGCACCTCGCGCAGCCGTGGGGACGCGTCTTTGGGCTGGCCGATGGGGGCTGCGGCAAGAACGAGCACCCGTCCAGCCTATGGCCGGCGTGAAACATTCATCGCCGAACGGCCGGATGACCCAATCCATACGCGAGCCGTGTCCTCGGCGGGGACTCACCAGTAATCTGTCGGCGTGGCCGTGACCGACTATTCTCACAAGGCGTTCGAGCAGCCGGAAGAGGGGCCCCGGGACAAGACTCCCGCGGTCTCCCTGCGCGACCGGCTCGTGCCGCCCATGCCCGGCAGCGCCATGTGGGGCTGGCTCGGCCCCATCCTGGTGGCCGCCTTCGGCGGGTTCCTCCGGTTCTACCGGCTGGGCACACCGCACTCGGTCGTCTTCGACGAGACGTACTACGCCAAGGACGCCTTCGCCACCGTCAAGTACGGCGTCGAACGGCAGTTCGTGGAAGGCGCGGACAAGCTCCTGCTCGCCGGCAACGAGCACATCTTCAAACAGTGCGGCTCGGTGGGCGAGTGCGCCTCCTACGTGGTGCACCCGCCGGCGGGCAAGTGGCTGATCGGCCTCGGCGAGCTGATCTTCGGGGCGAACCCTTTCGGCTGGCGTTTCACCGCCGCGGTGCTCGGCACGCTGTCCATCCTGATCCTCGCCCGCACGGCCCGCAGGATGACCCGCTCGACGCTGCTCGGCTGCGCGGCCGGCCTGCTGCTGTCTCTCGACGCCCTCCACTTCGTGCTGTCCCGTACGGCCCTGCTGGACATCTTCCTGATGTTCTGGGTGCTCGCCGGGTTCGCCTGCCTGGTCGTCGACCGTGACCGGGTCCGCACCCGGTTCGCCGACTGGCACGAGGCGGGGTCGCCCGCGGAGGGACCACGGCTGGGCCTGCGGCCCTGGCGCCTGGCCGCCGGGGTGTGCCTCGGCCTGGCCACGGCCACCAAGTGGACCGGCGGCTTCTACATCGTCGCCTTCGTGATCATGACGTTGCTGTGGGACGCGGGCGCCCGGCGGGCCGCCGGACAGCCCCGGCCGTACGGCTCGGTCGTCCGCCGCGACCTGCCGCTCGCCGCGGCGTGGATGGCCGTCGTCCCGGTCTTCACCTACCTGCTGTCGTTCACCGGGTGGTTCGTCACCGACAAGGGGTACGGCCGCAACTGGGACCAGGCCACCTCGAACGGCCCGGTCTACTTCGTCATCGACTCGCTCCGCTCGTGGTTCGACTACCAGAAGCAGGTGCTGACCTTCCACACCGGCCTGGAACAGAGCCACACGTACCAGTCGGAGCCCTGGCAGTGGCCGCTGCTGCTGCGCCCGGTCGCGTTCTTCTACGAGTCGCCGAAGACCTGCGGCACCGCCTCCTGCTCCTGGGCGATCCTCGGCACCGGCACCCCGATCATCTGGTTCGCCGGCCTCATCGCACTGATCGCCATGATCGCCTGGTATGTCGCGACCCGCGACTGGCGCGCGGGCGCGGTGCTGCTCGGCTACGCCGCCGGGTGGCTGCCCTGGTTCTACTTCGCCGTGGCGGACAACCGGACGATGTTCATGTTCTACGCCATGCCGCTGGTGCCGTTCATGATCCTGGCGATCGTGCTGGGCTGCGGGCTGATCATGGGCAGGGAGGATCCGGCCCGGCCCAACCGGCGGGTGGCCGGCACGGCCGTGGTGGGCGCGTTCGTGCTCCTGGCGCTGGTCAACTTCGGCTGGCTCTATCCCGTGATCGCCGCCGAGGTCATCCCGTACGACTCCTGGCACGCGAGGATGCTGTTCGACTCATGGATCTGATGCCGGCTCTCGAGGGCTGAACGCGCACGGCGAGGCAAGGCATGCACGCGCACGCACCCTCAAGCGCCGACGGCTCCTTACCCCCGTATCGTTGGGCGCATACCGTCAGGTGCACCGAGAGGGGGGGTCGCGAGTGATGCCGGGTCGTCGTCAACGATGGGGTCGATACGGCAGACTTCGGGTCATGCCCGCACCTGACGTCGCCGCGCTCCTCGCCCAGCTGGAGCGCTCCGAGCCGGACATCGCCGAGTCCGCCCGCGTCGCGGTCGAGTGGCTCGCCGGCGGCGAGGCGCTGGAGACCATCAGCCAGTTCGACGTGTGCGAGTTCCTCTGGTACACGCTGCCGATCAAGGTGCCGGGCGACCAGGCGACGATCGCGCGTGCCCTCGGCGAGCTGCTCAGACTCGCGGGCATGGAGCGTTACGCCGCCCTGTGCGACTCCCCCGCCACCGCCCGGATCCTGCAGACGTACGCCAGGGAGGGCGAGGAGGCCGGGGCCGCGGCCTACCACCGGGAGCTGGAGGCCACCGGGGTGCTGCCCCCGGACATCGCCGAGCTGTCGTGGAGCTCGATCATGGGACCGGAGGAGCTGGGGGCGCACGTCGCCTGCGCGGCCGCCCTGGAGCTCGCCATCGTCGCCGGCGACCCGGTGGACAGGGAGGAGCTGACCCGCCGCTGGCTCACCACGCCCCGCGCGGAGCTGGGCGGCGACTGCTGGCTGCACCGGGTCCACGGCGAACGGCTGAACCGCTGGGTGCTCGGACGGGGCAACGCCCGGCGGGAGCTCGCCCAGCCCTTCGAGGTGCGGCTGCACGCGCCGATCGCGGTTCCGGACGAGCCGCATCTGGAACCGCTGCGCTGGCTGCTCGGCCTGGCCCGCACCGGGGTCCGCCTGACCGAGCGGCTCAACGTCGGGCGTGCCGTGGCCGTCGAGGCGGCCGACCGGTTCGGCTGGGCCAATCGGGCGAGGTCCGGGGCCGTACGCGGGGAGAACGACGTGCCGGCCCTCACCGAACTGCGGCAGATCGCCCTGCACGATCTCGGGGCGCTGCGGCGCAGCGGCCGGAGGCTGGTGCTCACCACCACGGGCAGGAACCTGCTCGACGACCGCGCCGCCATGTGGGAGGCGGCCACGCCCACGCTGCTCGTTCCCGCCCCCGGGGAGCACGATTACGAGGTCTCCATCCGTGAGTCGGCGCTGATGATCCTGGCCGACGCCGATGTGGTGCGGGACGGCGACCTGCGCGACCGGGTCGCCGAGGTGGTCAACGGCGAGGGCTGGCGCACGACGGACGGCGACCGCGTCGGCGGGGCGGACCTCACCGGACCGCTCGCCCGGCTCCGCCACCGCCTCGACGCCCTCGGCCTGGAGGCCTCGTCGCGGGAGCCCGGGGCGTTGGGCCGCGATCGCCGGACTACGGCCGGAGCGCCCGGGACCACGTCCGGAACGCCGGAGGCCGCGGGCCGGGCGCCCGTGACGCATGCCCCGGGCAGCGGGCCGTGGCGGCTCACGACCGCCGGGCGCCGGGCCGCGCTGGCCGCGCTGCGCGCCCAGGCCCTGCGCCCCCGCCAGTACGCCGGTCTCGGCTGACCCCGGCGGGGTCCTCCCGGCCGGCTGTAGGCGCAGATGGGGCGGCCCGCGGCGCTGCGACTTTCAGGCGCGGCCTTCGAGGACCTCCAGGTAGTGGGCGTTGTACATCATCCCCAGGATGTTGCCGAACGGGTCGGCCACCGAGGCGGTGACGAAGCCGGGGCCGCGCTCCGTCGGCGCCTCGTGCTGCGTGGCGCCCATCGACAGCAGCCTGCCGAGCGCCGCCGTGAGGTCGTCGACGTGCCAGTAGACGACGGCCCCCGTCGGTTCCGTCGTCGGGTGCGGCGCGTAGCGCCGGTCGGCGAAGCCGAGTTCGTGCTGGTGGTCGCCGAGGCGGAACTCCGCGTAGGCGACCCGGCCGTCCGGGCCCTTCCTCTCGAAGTACGCCTCGGCGCCGAGCACCTCCGCGTACCAGCGCGTCGCCTCCTCGACGTCGTCGGCCCAGAAGGTCACGGTCGTCAGTCCACGCAGCATCGGTCGTCCCCTTTCGTCGATCTCTCGTCGATGGGGGAACGCTAGAAGGCATTGCGGAACATACGGTTCCTCAATGAACGGGAGACTGTCGTCATGCTGGAGACCTCCGTACGGCTGCTGCGGTTGCTGGCCCTGCTCCAGGCGCGACCCGGCTGGTCCGGCGCCGACCTGGCGAACCGGCTCGGCGTGACCACCAGGACCGTACGCAACGACGTCGAGCGGCTGCGCGTCCTGGGCTACGAGATCCACTCGGCCACCGGCACGGCCGGCGGATACCGCCTGGGCGCGGGGTCGGCCCTGCCCCCGCTGCTGCTCGACGACGAGGAGGTCGTCGCGGTGGTCGTCAGCCTGCAGGCCGCCGCGGGCAGCACCGTGACCGGCATCGAGGAGACCTCGCTGCGCGCGCTCACCAAGCTCCAGCGGATGCTGCCGTCCCGGCTGCGTCACCGGATCGAGGCCGTGCGCGCCGCCACGGTCGCGGTGCCGGGACACGGCCCCACCGTGGATCCGGACACGCTGACCTCGATCGCCGCCACCATCCGCGACCGCGAGACGCTGCGGTTCGACTACCTCGACCACCGGGGAACCGAGAGGCGCCGCACGGCGGAGCCGCACCGGCTCGTGTTCACCGGGCGACGCTGGTATCTGCTGGCCTGGGACGTCGACCGCCGCGACTGGCGGACCTTCCGCGCCGACCGCGTGCGGCCGCGCTCCCCGAACGGCCCCCGCTTCACCCCGCGGGAACCGCCCGAGGGAGACGCCGCCGCCCACGTCGTACGCGGAGCGGGCTCGTCCGCCTGGAGGCACAGGGCCGTCGTGCGGCTGCACGCCCCCGTAGCGGTCATGGGCGCGCGGCTCACCGCCGCGGCCGGGCTGCTGCGCGCCGACGGGGAGGACGCCTGCGTGCTGGAGACCGGCGGCGACTCACCGCACGACCTCGCGACCTTCCTCACCTCGCTCGACGTGCCCTTCACCGTGCTCGATCCGCCCGAACTACGCGCTCACCTGCGTACGCTCGCCGATCGCTACCGGGCCGCGGCGGCGGACGGCGTCTAAGGCCACGCCGGACCCGGCATCCCGCCGTCCGGAGCGTCGGCGCGCTCCGGCGGAGGCCGGGCCTGCCACGACGACACGGAAGGATCTTCGGCCTGTACGAGACGGACTTGCCGGCGGTACAAAGTGATCGTGACGAAGCCGCGTGGGAACTACGGTGTGGACGCTCCGGCCGTGCTGACCGGGCTGACGGTGGGCGGGGTCCTGGAGACTGCGCTGGCCGTCTGGCTCTTCGCCATCGGCTGGGTCGTCCCGGCGGTGGTGCTGCTGATCGGCGGCGGCGTGCTGATCATCGGCGCGGCGCTGTTCGCGCACACCACCCTGCGCGGCAAGTTCCGCGTGTGGGACGCGGAACTCGACCGGCTCGGCCTGTCCGGTGACGAACGCGTCCTCGACCTGGGCTGCGGCCGCGGGCTCGTCCTGCTCAAGGCGGCGGCGCGGGTTCCCGGCGGCGCCGCGACCGGGGTGGACCTGTGGACGCACGATCAGTCGGGCAACAGCGGCGAGGCCACCCTGGCCAACGCCCGCGCCGAAGGCGTCGCGGACCGGGTCGCGCTGGTCACCGCCGACGTTCGCGGCCTGCCCTTCCCTGACGCCACGTTCGACCTGGTGGTGTCGAGCCTCGTCGTGCACAACATCACCGACGCCGAGGGGCGCGCCAGTGCCGTACGCGAGGCGTTGCGCGTGCTGAAGCCGGGCGGCAGGCTGCGCCTGGCCGACATCAGGAACGCCCACCGCTATGCCGAGGTGCTCCGCGAGTGCGGGGCCGCCGACGTCCACGTGTACGACCTCGGCTGGCGGTTCTGGTACGGCGGGCCCTACCTCAAGACGTCCATGGTCGCGGCGACCCGCGCTCATTCGGGAGACATCACCTCGTAGAGGTTGCGCGCCGCGTCGACGAAGAACAGCCCGCGCGGGCACAACGGGTGATCGATGCGGCCGTTGTCGGGATGGGCCGGATCGCTGCCGTAGGGCACTGCCTCCTCCCGCAGGCGGCCCAGGATCCGGTCGAACGTGGCCGGATCGACCTGGAAGGCCAGATGTACGCCGGCGGGGTTCTCCACGGTCATGAAGTCCAGGGTCAGCGTGTCGTTCACCCGTACGGGCGCGAAGTGGCCGTTCCGGCCGGCGGGCGGCAGCACCTCCAGCCCCATGATCGAGGCGAAGAACCGGGCCGCCTCACGGTTGTCGACGGCCGGGACGATGGTGTGGTTCAGCGTGATGGTCATGCCGGGCCCTCCGGGCGTCCGAAAGCGCCGTGCAGAAGGATGTCGACGAGCTCCTCCGACGTGGGTTCCGCGCCACCGAACGCGGAGCGGGGACGGGTGAAGAGCATGCCCAGGAAGACCGAGGCGACCTTCTCGGGCTCCAGGCGCAGCGCCGCCCGATCGGGTTCGATCAGCTCGACGATCGCCTCGTGGGTCGCCTTCGTCGAGGCCTCCCTGCCGCCCGAGGGCGGCCGCTCGTCGGCGGTCTGCCGTTCTCCGAGGCCGCGCCCGCGACGGTGGCCGGTGCCGTGCAGGGCTCCGATCACCGTCCCCATCCGTCCCAGGTGGGCGTGCAGGGCCTCGGCCGCCTGTGTCAGCCGGTCGGCAAGCGGTTCGTCGAGGGAGATGGAGGTCAGCTCGCGCAGCACGTGACTGGGATTCATCGCCTCGGTCAGGCACGCGTCGAGCAGTTCGTCCTTGTCGGCGAAGGCTCGGAAGACGGTGCCCTCACCGATGCCGGCGGCCTGGGCGATCTGACTTGTGGTGACCGCGGCGCCGTGCTCGGCGACCAGCGGAAGCGCCGCGGCGACGATCATCGCCCTGCGCTGCTCGGTGCTCATCGCCGGCGCTCGCCGGCGGGATGTCGTGTCTGCCATGCCCTCAAGATTACGGAGTGAGCACTCACTCCGTCAATGGCATTCCAACTCCCGTACATGTATGACGCGAAGCCACCTCTGCTCCTCGGCCATCGGGAAGTGCTCCTTGGACATCGGAAAGAGGCCCGCCAGGTGGACACCTGACGGGCCTGCGCCGTGGTTGGGCTACGGGATTCACGCCCTCGCACCACGCGTGCTCATACGGGTATCGGGACGTGGCTCACGGCGTGAACCCCGTACGGATTCACGGGCTGAGACGGTGCAGGTCGCGCGGGAAGAGGGTGGTCTGGCGGACGTTGGCGGCGCCCGTCAGGCGGGCGGTCCAGCGTTCCAGGCCGATGGCGAAGCCACCGTGGGGTGGCAGCCCGTGGGCGAACGCGGCGAGATACCCCCGGTACGCCTCCGGGTCCTCGCCCCGGCCTGCGAGCGCGGCCAGATAGTCGGCGTGACGATGCAGCCGCTGGCCTCCCGTCACCAGCTCCAGTCCTCGGAAGAGCAGGTCGAAGCTGCGCGAACACTCCGGCCTGCCCGGGTCGGGATGGGTGTAGAAGGGACGCTTGACCATCGGGTAGCCCGTGACGAACAGGAACTCCGATCCGTGTTCGCGCAGTGCCCACTCCCCGAGCCAGCGTTCGTGCGCGGGAGCCAGGTCTGGTTCGCCCCGCGGGTCCTCGCCGGTGTGCCGGGCGAGGAGTTCCTGCGCGTCGGTGAAGTGAATCGACGGGATCTCCTCCGGCACCTTCGGCACGTGGATTCCCAGAAGACAGACGGCGGCCCCGGCGCGCTCGGCGACGGCCGCGTGCATGCCGCGCAGGGCCCGCGTGAGCACCGCCATGACGTCGCGGTGGTCCGTGATGAAGCCCAGCTCCGCGTCGAGGCTCGTGTACTGCGCCAGGTGCCTGGCGGTGTCGTGCGGTTCGGCCCGGAACACCGGCCCGACCTCGTAGACCCGCTCGAACACCCCGACCAACGTCTGCTTGAAGAACTGCGGAGACTGGGCCAGGAAAGCGGGCTTGCCGAAATAGTCGATGCCGAACACGTTGGCGCCGGACTCGGTCGCCGAGGCCACGATCTTCGGCGTGAACGTCTCGACGAACCCGAGCCCGTCCAGGGCGGCCCGGAATCCGGCGACCCCCGCGGCGGCGATGTCGAACGATGCCCGCAGCCGGGGATGCCGCAACGTCACGGACGCGTGGTCGAGGATCGTGGGCAGCGCACCGGCGACAACGGGCCGGTACAGGTCGAACGGCGGTGACCCGACCGGCGTGGACAGCACGTCGATGACCGGGTCGACCAGTTCGGCCCCGCCGGGGGCCTGCGGGCTGGCGGCGACGGTCCCGGTGACCTCGACGACGGTTTCCTCGGCCAGGTGGACCGGTTCGCGCAGCACGATCTGGGCGAGTCCGGAGCGGTCCCTGATCACGAGGAAGGACACGGACTTGAGCTCGCGGCGGCGGTGAAGCCAGCCGGCGAGGCGGACACGGTGGCCGACCTGCGCGGGCAGGTCGGCGGCGAGCGTACGAGAGATCATCACGTTCCTTGAGGAATATGAGCGATCCCTTGGGAGTGCGGGGGAGAAGGGGACTCCCGGTGCCACCGCACTTTCGCCGCCGCCTCGGCGGCGGCCTCATCCTGGCCCGGTCACGGGGGCCGGCCGGCGGGGCATTGGGCGGTCTCGCCGTTCCTCCCCGCACTCGGGAGGGTCTTCGTCGCCGGGACGCGAGACCGCCTTCGCAGCTTCCGGCGGCTCTCTGACTCGCGTGATCCCGGAACTACTCGTCTCCGTCATCGCGTTGCGCCTCATCCTACGATGATCACCAGGGGCCGGCACGCATTTTCACGGCGGCGAGGTCACTCCAACTCTTCGGCTTCCTCCGATCGCCCCAACGCCCGCAGCACGATCGCCAGGTTGTTCCGGCTGACCAGAGTGGACGGGTGCTCCTTCCCCCACACCCGCAGGCAGATCTCCAGCACCGCCCGGTACTCGGCCGCCGCCTCCTCCAACCGCCCCAACGCCTCCAGCGCGCCCGCCCGGCGGCTTCGGGTGATCAGCGTGTCCGGGTGTTCCTCACCCAGCGCCCTCCGCCGTACCTCCAGCACGGCGCGGAACTCGGCCTCGGCCTCCGGCAGCCGGTCCAGCGCCTCCAGCACGATCGCCAGGTTGTTCCGGCTGACCAGCGTGTCCTTGTGCTCCTCACCCGAGACCCGGCGGCTGATCTCCAGCACCGCCCGGTACTCGGCCGCCGCCTCCTCCAACCGCCCCAACGCCGCCAACACGCCCGCCAACTCGTTCCGGCAGATCAGCGTGTCCTTGTGCTCCTCACCCGAGACCCGGCGGCTGATCTCCAGCACCGCCCGGTACTCGGCCGCCGCCTCCTCCAACCGCCCCAGCGCCACCAGCACGCCCGCCAACTCGTTCCAGCTGAGGAGCGTGTTCCCGTGCTCGTCACCCAGCACCCGCCGCCGCGCCTCCAGCACCGCCCGGTACTCGGCCGCGGCCTCCTCCAGCCGCCCCGACTCCTTCATCGTGTACGCGAGGTTGTGCCGGCTGATCAGAGTGGAGGGGTGCTCCTCACCCACCACCCGCCGCTGTATCTCCAGCACCGCCCGGCGCTCGGCCTCGGCCTCGGCCTCCGTCAACCGCCCCAGCGCCTCCAGCACGCTCACCAGGTTGCTGCGGCAGACCAGAGTGGACAGGTGCTCCTCACCCAGCACCCGCCGCTGCATCTCCAGCGCCGCCCGTTGCTCGGCCTCGGCCTCCTCCAACCGCCCCAGCGCCTTGAGCACGTTCGCCAGGTTGTTCCGGCAGGTCATAGTGGACAGGTGCTCCTCACCCAGCACCCGCCGCTGCGCCTCCAGCACCGCCCGGTACTCGGCCTCGGCCTCCTCCAACCGCCCCAGCCCCCGCAGCACGTTCGCCAGGTTGCCCCGACCCTCCAGCGTGTCCGGGTGCTCCTCACCCAGCACCCGCCGCTGCACCTCCAGCACCGCCCGTTGCTCGGCCTCGGCCTCCTCCAACCGCCCCGACGTTGCCAGCGCACCCGCCCAGTTCTTCCAGCTGACCAGCGTGTCCGGGTGCTCCGCACCATCGTCGGCCCAGCGGACATACATCTCCTGCAGGAACCCTTCGGCGGCCAGGGGGTAGCGTCCCTGGTCCCACAGTCGACTGGCCACGGCTTTGAGACCTGGTGCATCGGCATGGCCGATGATGACCCGGACGATGTGGTCGGGCACCTGCGTGGTGAGTGCGATCTGTCGCTGACAGCGGTCGGCCAGGTAGCCGGACACCTCCACCTTCGCCTCATCGCCGGCTACCGGTTGAAGGAGGGCGGTGGCGGACCCGCGCTGCCGGGTCGCCCATGCCCAGGCCTGCTCCAGCGGTTCCGGCCGGAGCCGCTGTCCGCCGCGTCGGTCGAGATGGTCCTGATGCAGCTCCTCCAGCAACGCCTTCGGAAGGGGAGACGGGTAGCCGGCGCGAAGACAGTCGACAGCGGCCGCCACCAGAGCCACACCGCGAGGGTTACGGTCGTCCGCCCAGGGTTCGTCATAGGCATCCTGCGAATCCGGCCCCGCCGTCAAGAACTCGGCGATGCCGTACTCGCTCGCGTGATCCAGCGCATCGGCGATCCGCTCGTCGGCCACCTGTGATCGGGCTCTCTCCAGCTCCGCAGGGCTGAACAGCCGCTCGAGGCGGATTCGCTGCGCTTGCTCCAGCACCTGGCCGGCCTGTTCACGCAACTCCCTCTGGCCGGCGTCGGCGTCGGCGGGCACCTGCGCGAGCTGATCCTCCTCGGCGCTGCGCAGCGTGGCAACGATCGCCTTGTGCCCCCTGCCACCCACGATGCGGGCGATCTGCACGGGTGTGATCGCGCCTGAGCGGAGAAAACGCTCCAGGTCGTCCAGCCACAGAACCGCGCGCCGGGATCGAGCGATCCGGTCGACGATCGCGGCCATCACGTCCTTGCCGATGTTCTTGTCGCCCGGCACAAAAAATTCATGACCGGAAAGCCGGGCCTGCACGGCTTCAAAAGCCGTCCGCGATTTACCCGCCGTAGAGTCCCCGATCAGGAGCACGAACCCGCCCCTGCCGAGACAATCACGGAGCTCGGCATCGACATCGCGCCGTACATAGACCGGCACCCGTTCCGGCTGCGAGCCTGCCACCGCAGCCGCAGCGCAAGGATGGACGCCCAATGCCAGCGGGTCACGCACCTGGCGCACCTTCGGCACCCGGCCCGATTCGAGCGTCAGCAAGCCGTCGGCAACCGTGAACCGCTGCTCGTCGCCATGCTGCGCCAGCCTCATGAATGCGGCGATTCGGCCCTGCCTCATCCCGCGCCTCCGGCCCTCGCGATCTTCTTAATGTCAGACCCCGATAAATCACAGGAAAACGCAATTCACACGACCGCGCCAGTCCTTTTTTAAACCATCTCCTCCCGGTCTGTCGCGTGGCTCGCACGGTCGTACCTGCGGGGCTCCAGCCACCTGCGAACCTCGGCTCACGCGATCACTTCGGAGCCGAACGCCGGAGACGCAAGAAGATCACGACCCGGGGCCGACCGGCCGCATGCCCCTGAGCAGCGAGAACCACGGCAGGTAGGCGGTCATGACACCTGACCCCTGACTGCTCTCAGCAGCAGGAACGAGGCGGTAGCCGAACCGGCGAACCTTGGCGGGGAACGGCCCGGGCACGTGGCGGCACGGCCATGAGCAGCGAAAAGGCCCGTCAGGTGGATCACCTGACGGGCCTTCGTCGTGGTGGAGCTATGGGGATTTGAACCCCAGACCCCTTCGATGCGAACGAAGTGCGCTACCGGACTGCGCTATAGCCCCAACGACCTCGACTAGATTAGCAAACTCTGCGGGGTGTTCGCGCCACCGCATCAGTCTCCGGCCGCGCGTCGTCCGTCGGCGTACTGGTCGAAGACCTGGACGCGCTTGCGCGCCTCGAACTTGATGATCTCCGCCTCGCGGGCTGCCGCGGCCAGGGCGCGGCGGCGTTCCCGCCGGCGGCGCAGGTGCTCGGCCCGCGCCAGGGCGGCCCTCTCCCGCTGCTCCCTGTCAACGCGTACGGCCACACGCAGCACGATGAGATAACCGACGAGGAGCACACCCGAGGGCGCGACCGCCCACCAGGGCATCACGCGGACGGCCGCGGTGACCACGGAGGCCAGCACGAGCAGGATGCTCCACAGGAGCCGCCGCCGGCGCCGGGCGAGGATCCGGGCACGCCGGTGGGCGGCGACACGGCGGGCCCGTGCGTGCCGCTCCGCCGCGACCTGGTCCGCGGCGCCGGCCTCGGCGCCGCGGACCGCCGTGGAAGACGGAGCGGGATCGGCGGATTCCGCGGACGTGGCCGGGGGCGTGATGACGGTGTCGGCATCGCCCCCGTCCGCGTCACCGGCGCCGTCGAGGCTCTCGGCGGCATCGTCGGAGCCGGTTTCCGCGTCGTCGGCGGCGGGCGGCTCGGTCAGCGTGAACGCCTCGCCGGGCTGCTCCTCGAAGAGATCGTCGTCGGTGTGCCGATCACGGCGCAGCCACATGGGCAGCAGGACGCTGAGCCACATGACGACGATGGCGAGATAGAGCAGGGCGCTACCCATGCGCCCACCCCCGCACCGCCGTACGGACACGTCTGCGGGCATGGTGAACACGTCCGTGGACCTGTGTCGGCGGAGAGGTGTTCACGTCACGCACGGTAGGACTGCGTGTCGCTGAATGACGAGTATTCAGTCCGGTGTGTCGCGAGATCGTCAAAGCTCTTCGTGTAATTCGATCCCGAGGATTCCGCGTGGTCCTCACGGACCACGCGGCTCACGGGCTCGACCGGCCGGGTCTCGCGGCCTTCCCGGGTAGTCCGGCCCGCACGATCAGGGCCCACGCAATCAGGGCCCGGCCACCAGGGTCGAACGATCCGGGCCCGGGCGGTCGGCCGGCCGATGTGCTGCGGGAGATCAGCCCTCGAAATACACCGTGGCGAACCGGTACCAGGTCTTGCCGTTCTCGTCCCCGTAGTGCATACGACCGGTCATGACCTTGCCGGGCTTCGCCTGCCAGTTGTGGCTGCTCTCCGTGTACTCAGCGCTCGTGTCCCCGTCGATCAGCGTCACCTGCCGCCCCTGCCAGTACAGCGCGGCGGTGCGGTACCTCGTGTCACCGTTCTCGTCGCCCTGGTGCCACCTGCCGACGATCACCTGGTTGTTGGGGGCGCTGTAGTCGGACCTGCTCTCCCTCTGCGGAGTCGTCCAGTCTCCGGAGTGCACCTCGACCTGCTCACCGTTGATCAGGATCCGGCTGCAGTAGTAGATGGTCTGCCCCCTCTCGTCGCCGGAGTGCGAGCGGCCGGTGAGCACCTGGTTCGGCGGACAGGTGACCTGGATGCCGGTCGATTCCCACACCGGCCGGGTCGAGACCTGTTCCACCTTGATCGTCACCGCCGCCGAAGCGGGTGCGGCCATGGTGGCGGCCGACAGAGCGGCGGCCACGGCGACGACGGACAGAGCCTTGCCGTACGTCCTCATCATCGTCTGTTCCTTAACTAGTGGAGTGATGCGCACGGCGGCGAAGATCGAAGAGAGTCCGGCCGGGTATTCCCGGGTGCCGATGCACACGGGAATGGTCAGGTTCGGCCGGTTGCGCCGCCGGCGCGATGGTCGGTCGCCGCCCCTACGACGTGAGCGGCAGTGGCGGGGTCAGCCCGCGACGGTCACGGTGGCGAACCGGTACCAGGTCTTGCCGTTCTCGTCCCCGTTGTGCTTACGGCCGGTCATGACCGTGTTCCCCTGCGCCTGCCAGTCGTGGTTGCTCTCTTTGTACTCGCCGCTGATGTCCCCGTTGGCCAGCAGCACCTGCCGTCCCTGCCAGAAGATGGTGGCGGAGCGGTACCTCGTGTAGCCGTTCTCGTCGCCTTCGTGCCACCTGCCGACGACGGCCTGGTGGTCGGGGGCGCTGTAGTCGGCCTTGCTCTCCTTCTGGCGGGTGCCCCAGTCGCCGATGTACACCCGGGCCTGCTCCCCGTTGATGAGGATGAAGCTGCAGGTATAGGTGGTGTCCTGCATCTCGTCGCCGTGGTGCGAGCGGCCGGTGAGCACCATGTTCGTCGGGCACGTGATGGGGTTCAGCCACTCGATCACGGTCTCGGTGTGGGCGGGGACGATCTCGATCTTCACCGCCGCGGCGGACGCGGGTGCGGGTGCCACCGTGGTCGCGGCCGCCGACGCGGCCAGAGCGGCCGCTGCGATGGATAACGCCTTTTTCCTCATGTGGGTGTCTCCCCGTGATGCGGTTTCGCTTACGGCCACGAAGCATCACGGGGCCCACTGGTGATCCACTTGTACGTCGGTTGCGGCGGCGGCGAGGGCGTGCACCGCCCGGACCCGCGTCTCGAGGCGCACGGATCTGTCGGCAGAACGCTCTGACGATCCGCTTGTGACTCGGTTGCAACGGCGGCAGGACAGCTTTCGTGGCTATCCGGGGCTTGACTCGCTGCGGCGGGCGGCCGAGTTCATGGTGCGGCGCCATTGGACGAGCAGCCCGCGCGGCACGTCCTCGACGGTCAGCGCGTAGCAGATGTGGTCGCGCCACGCGCCGTCGATGTGCAGTTGCCGCCGGCGGATGCCCTCCTCACGGAACCCGAGCTTCTCCACGACCCTGCGACTGGCGTGGTTCTCCGGCCGGATGTTGGCCTCCAGCCGGTGTAAACCGGTCGTGAAGAAGCAGTGGTCGACAGCCATGGCGAGCGCGGTCGGAGTGATGCCCCGACCGGCCAGCGCGCCGTCGATCCAGTAGCCCACCTGGGCGGAGCGGGCCGAGCCCCACACGATCGCCCCCACGGTGAGCTGCCCGGCGAACCGTCCCTCGTACGTGACGACCCAGGGCATGGCCATCCCCTGGCGTGCCTCGCGGCGCAGCGTGCCGACCATCGAGACGTACGGCCCGAGACCGGTGCGGAACAGCGGGGTCTCGGGGTTGCTGGGCTCCCAGGGACGGAGCCATTCGGCGTTGCGCAGGCGCGTGTCGCGCCAGTCCCGCACGTCGCGCAGGCGCAGCGGCCGCAGCCCGACGGGTCCCTCGGCCATGGACGCCGGCCAGCCGCGAAGTCGATCCATTCGTCAATCATCCACCGGAACACGGTCAACGCGCCACGCGGGACGCGCCTCATCCTCAGCGGGCTCAGCGGGCTCCTCAACCGGCATGGTCGCCGCCGTGGATCTGGTCGACGACATGGCCCAGGATCGGGGTCAGCACGGCCATGCCGTCCCGTACGCCTCCGGAGGACCCGGGCAGATTGACCACCAGCGTCTTCCCGGCCTGCCCGGCGAGGCCGCGCGACAGGATCGACGTCGGCACCTTCTCCCGGTTGACCTGGCGTATCGCCTCGGCGATGCCGGGGATCTCCCGGTCCAGCACGCGCGCGGTCATCTCAGGGGTGAGGTCGAGGGGCGTCACCCCGGTTCCGCCCGTCGTGACGATCACGTCGTAGCCCGCGGCGACGCCGTCCCGCAGCGCGGCCTCGACGGCGTCACCGTCGGGGACCACGCGGGGCCCGTCCACCTCGTGGCAGCCCGCCTCCCGCAGCAGGGAGGCCAGCAGCGGCCCGGAGCGGTCCTCGTAGACGCCCGCCGACGCCCTGTTGGACACCGTCACCACCAACCCGCGCACGGCTTACTCCTGTCCGGAACGCGTCCAGCGGCCGGTCTTCCCGCCCGTCTTCTCCTCCACCCGGACGTCGGTGATGACCGCCGCCGGGTCCACCGCCTTGACCATGTCCACCAGGGCGAGCGCGGCGACGGTGACGGCCGTCAGCGCCTCCATCTCGACGCCCGTCCTGTCGGCCGTACGGACCCGGGCGGTGATCTCCACACCCTCGTCCACGACGGCCAGGTCGACCTTCACGCCGGTCAGGGCGATCGGGTGGCACAGCGGCACGAGGTCGGGGGTGCGCTTGGCGCCCATGATCCCGGCGATCCGCGCCACGCCGAGCGCGTCGCCCTTCGGCACGTCCCCGGCGCGCAGCACGGCCACCGCCTCGGGCGACAGCAGCACGCGCCCGGTCGCGATCGAGGTGCGCGCGCTCACATCCTTCTCGGAGACGTCCACCATCCGGGCGGCCCCGGTCTCATCGACATGCGTCAGTCTCACAGTGGGATCACCTCCACCTCGGCGCCCTCGGGCAGCGAGGTCACGTCTTCGGGCACCACGATCAGCGCGTTCGCCCCGGCCAGCGCCGCGAGCTGGTGCGAGCCCTGCCTGGTCACCGGCTCGACTGTCTCGCCGGACAGCACGGCCCGCAGGTACGACCGTTTCCCCTCGGGAGAGCGCAGCGGCGCGGTGACGGTCGCGCGGACCGTCGCCGGTGGTCCGGCCGGGAGCCCCTGCATGACCCGCAGGGCCGGCTTGACGAAGAGCACGAACGACACGAACGACGAGACCGGGTTGCCCGGCAGCGTGAAGATCGGCACCTGGTCCGGCCCCACGACGCCGAAGCCCTGCGGCATGCCCGGCTGCATGGCGACCTTCTCGAACGTCACCGTGCCCAGTGGGGACAGTGCCTCCTTGACCGGCTCGTACGCCCCCATCGAGACGCCGCCGCTGGTGATCACGGCGTCGGCCCGTACGAGCTGGGCGTCCAGCGTGTCCATGAACTCCTTGGGGTCGTCGGTCACCGACCCGGCGCGGTACCCCTCCGCTCCCGCCTCGCGCACGGCGGCGGCAAGCATGAAGCTGTTGGACTCCCAGATGCGGCCCGCGCCCAGCGGGGTGCCGGGCTCGGCGAGCTCGGCACCCGTGGACAGCACGACCACCCTCGGCCGGGGCCGCACCCGCACGCGGCGGCGGCCGACCCCGGCGAGTATCCCGATCTGCGCGGGCCCGATCCTGGCGCCCTCGCGGAGCACCACGTCGCCCGCGCGCACGTCCTCCCCCGCCCGCCGGATCGCGTTGCCGAGCGGGGCCGGCCTGTCGATCCGTACGCGGACGGTGCCGCCGTCGGTCCACTCCACCGGGACGACGGCGTCGGCGCCGGTGGGCAGGGGCGCCCCGGTCATGATGCGGGTGACCAGGCCGGGACCGAGGGCGTTCAGCCCGCCGTCCCCCGCCGCCACGTCTCCGATCACGGGCAGTGTGACGGGCGCGGCGGCCACGTCCTCGGCCCGTACGGCGTAGCCGTCCATCGCCGAGTTGTCGAACGGCGGCAGCGGGACGGGCGAGGCGACGTCCTCGGCCAGCACGGCGCCGAGGGCGGCGTCGATCTCGACCTCGAGCGGTGCGAGCGGACGCACCGCCGCGAGGATGTCGGCGAGATGGCGGTCGACGGGCTTCATCGGCTCACTGTCCGGACTTGTCGAGGAACTCCCGCAGCCACGGCAGGAACTCGGGGGCGAGGTCGTCCCGGTTCGCGGCGAACTGCACCACGGTCTGCAGATACTCCAGCTTGTTGCCGGTGTCGTAACGACGGCCGCGGAACAGCACGCCGTGCACCGGACCACCCTCGTCCGAGCTCGTCGAGGCCAGCGTACGCAGGGCGTCGGTGAGCTGGATCTCGCCGCCGCGCCCGGGCGGGGTGCGCTCCAGCACGTCGAACACGGCGGGGTCGATCACGTAGCGGCCGATGATGGCCCAGTTGGAGGGCGCCTCGTCGGCCGGGGGCTTCTCCACGAGGTCGGTGACGCGGACGACGTCGTCCTCGTCGGTCGGCTCGATGGCGGCGGCGCCGTACAGGGAGACGTGCTCGCGCGGCACCTCCATCAGCGCGACGACGCTGCCGCCGTAGGTCGCGCGCACCTCGATCATGCGCTTGAGCAGCGGGTCGCGCGGGTCGATGAGGTCGTCGCCGAGCAGGCAGGCGAACGGCTCGTGGCCGACGTGCTGCTTGGCGCACAGGACGGCGTGGCCGAGGCCCTTGGGCTCACCCTGCCGCACGTAGTGCATGGTGGCGAGGTCGACGGGCTCCTTCACCTGGTTGAGCCGCTCCTCGTCGCCCTTGGCGCGAAGAGCGTCCTCCAACTCGTACGCTACGTCGAAGTGGTCCTCGATCGAGCGCTTGTTGCGGCCGGTCACCATGAGGACGTCGAGCAGCCCGGCGGAGACGGCCTCCTCCACGACGTACTGGATGGCCGGCTTGTCGACGATGGGCAGCATCTCCTTGGGGGTCGCCTTCGTCGCGGGAAGGAAGCGGGTGCCGAGACCCGCGGCGGGCACGACGGCTTTGGTCACGGGAGCGAAGTCAGCCATGAGTAGACACTAACGGAGCGGTCTTTGGACAAGATGAACCTGCGTCGGCGTATCCTCTGCGGCCGGTCGGAACTCGATCCCGGGACGCTGCGCGAGTCGTCGGCGGCGATCAGGGAGTTACTCCTCGACCAGCCGTGGGTGCAGATGGCGGGGCTGGTGGCCTGCTACTGGTCGACCGGCACCGAGCCGTCCACCCAGGGACTGATCCTGGCCCTGTGGAAGCACGGCGCCACGGTGATCCTGCCGGTGCAGCGCCCGGACGGCGACCTCGACTGGGCGGTGTACGACGGCCCGGACTCGCTGGCGCCCGGCCCGAACGGGATCATGGAGCCGGTGGACGTCCGGCGCGGCGTCGACGCGATCCGCACCGCCGCGCTGGTCATCGCGCCGGCCCTGGCCGTGGACCGGGTCACCGGCGTACGGCTCGGCCGCGGCGGCGGGTTCTACGACCGGGCGCTGGCCCGCGTCGGGCCGAACGTGCCGACCGTTGCCCTCCTGCACGAGGGCGAGCTGGTGGAGGGGGTGCCCACGGAGCCCCACGACCAGCGGGTGCGCTTCGCCGCCCTCCCGAGCGGAATCACCCGTTTGATACAGATATGACAAGATTGTCGTAAGGGACGGCGAAGGGAGCGGTGGGTCTGAACGTCTGGCTGCTCCTGTCCGCCGCCGTCGTCATCGCGTGCGTCGCGTCCGTACGGATCGCGCACCGCACCGGCCTTCCCACCCTGCTCATCTACCTCGGCCTCGGCCTGCTCCTCGGCGAGAGCGGCATCCACTTCGACAACGCCCAGAACGCCCAGCACCTCGGGCTCGTCGCACTCGCCGTGATCCTGGCCGAAGGCGGCCTGACCACCAACTGGAGCCACGTACGCAACGCCGTGCCGGCCGCGCTGGTGCTGGCCACGGTCGGCGTCGCGGTCAGCGTGATCGTGCTCGCACTGGCCGTCTGGCTGCTGCTCGGCATGGACTGGCGGACGGCGCTGCTGCTGGGCGCCATCCTGGCCTCGACCGATGCGGCGGCCGTCTTCTCCGTGCTGCGGCGGCTGCCGCTGCCGCCCCGGCTCGCGGGCGTCCTGGAAGCCGAGTCGGGCTTCAACGACGCTCCCACCGTCATCCTCGTGATGGCGCTCAGCGCGGCTCCCACGCTGACGCTCTCGCTGTCGACCACCCTGCTGGAGACCGTGCTCGAACTGGCCGTCGGCGCGACCATCGGCCTCGCCGTCGGGCCCGCGGGGGTCTACGCGTTGCGCCGGGTCGCGCTGCCGGCCTCCGGCCTGTACCCGATCGCGGTCATGGCGCTGGCGCTGGCCACCTACAGCGGGGCCACGCTGGTGCACGGCAGCGGGTTCCTCGCCGTGTACATCGCCACGGTGATCCTCGGCAACGCCCGCCTCCCCCACCGCGCCGCGACGCGCGGCTTCGCGGAGGGCGCCGCCTGGCTCGCCCAGATCGGGCTGTTCGTCATGCTCGGCCTGCTGGCCGACCCCGGCGAGCTGCCCGCCGTGTTCGTCCCCGCCCTGGTCTCCGGGGTGCTGCTCGTCCTGGTCGCCCGGCCCGCGTCGGTCGTGGTGTCCGCCCTGCTGACGCGGGTGCTGCGGATCGGCGCGATCTCCTGGCGGGAGCAGGTGTTCCTGTCGTGGGCAGGGCTGCGCGGCGCGGTGCCGATCGTGCTCGCCACGATCCCCTGGGCGGCCGGGGTGCCGGGGGCGAAGAACCTGTTCGACGACGTGTTCGTCATCGTCATCGTGTTCACGTTCCTCCAAGGGCCGCTGCTGCCGCACCTCGCCCGCAGGCTCCGCCTGTCCGCCGAGGGCGAGGCCCGTGACCTCGACGTGGAGGCCGCGCCCCTGGAGGAACTGAACGCCGACCTGCTGCAGGTCCGCATCCCGTCGGGTTCGCTCATGCACGGCGTGGAGATCTTCGAGCTCCGGCTGCCCGCGAACACCATGGTCACGCTCGTCGTGCGGAAGGGGCAGTCGTTCGTACCCACGAATACGACCCGGCTGCTGGCCGGGGACCAGCTTCTCGTGGTCACCACGGGAGCCCAGCGGGAGACGGTCGAACGCCGCCTGCGCGCCGTGAGCCGCCGCGGCAAGCTCGCCGGCTGGTACGGCGAGCGCGGCGGCTGACCATCGTCGCCCGGTTCGCGCGGGTCTGATCGCGGGATCGCCCGGGTCCGATCGCGGAGATCGCGCGGGGTCCGCGGACTGGCGGTTTCGCGGGCGGACCGGGGGGTGGCGAACGGGACGCCGTGGGGCAATAAACCGGGCTGGAGTGGCGTTTGGGCTTGTTGACTGCTTACCATTAGCAATCGACCCGGTCGAGTGCCAGTCTCAGGAGGAGCGAGTGCCTACCTACCAGTACGCCTGTACCGCTTGCGGTGAGCAGCTGGAGGCCGTCCAGAAGTTCTCTGACGACCCGCTCACGGAGTGCCCGGCCTGCCAGGGCAAGCTGCGCAAGGTCTTCTCCGCCGTTGGCATCGTGTTCAAGGGCTCCGGCTTCTACCGGACCGACAACCGTTCGTCGGGCTCGTCGACGACCACGTCCAGCACGACGCCGTCGTCCTCGAAGCCGTCCGGCGACTCGGGCAAGAAGGAGACCGCCTCCACGAGTTCGTCGAGCACCTCCTCGTCGAGCACGTCGTCCTCCGGCTCCACCGCCGCCGCCTGAGGTTATCCACAGGGGCCGACGAGTCGCGGCGGGTGTGCGGCGCCGTTCGCTAGGGTCGGCCCATGGTCAATCGCGCAGACATCGGGGTCATCGGCGGTTCGGGGTTCTACTCTCTGCTGGAGGACGCCGAAGAGATCGACGTGACGACGCCGTACGGCCCGCCCAGTGACTCGATCACCGTGGGCCGCATCGGCGAGCGGACCGTCGCGTTCGTCCCCCGGCACGGCCGCGGCCACACCTTCCCTCCCCACCGCATCCCCTATAGGGCGAACATGTGGGCCCTGCGGTCCCTCGGCGTCCGCCAGGTGCTCGCGCCCAGCGCGGTCGGGTCCCTCCGCCCGGAGATCGGCCCGGGCGCCCTCGTGATCCCCGACCAGCTCGTGGACCGCACACAGGGGCGCGAGCAGACCTACTACGACACGGGCGGCGCCGTTCACGTGTCGTTCTCCGACCCCTACTGTCCCTCCGGACGCGCGGCCGCCGTGACCACGGCACGCGAGACGGGCTGGGACACGGTCGACGGCGGCACCCTGGTCGTGGTCGAGGGGCCCCGCTTCTCCACGCGGGCCGAGTCGAAGTGGTTCGCGAACGCGGGCTGGTCGATCATCGGCATGACCGGGCACCCCGAGGCCGTGCTCGCCCGCGAGCTCGCCCTCTGTTACACGACGCTCGCCCTCGTGACCGACCACGACGCCGGTGTGGAGGCCGGTGAGGGGGTCACCCACGAGGAGGTCCTGGCCTTCTTCGCGGCCAACGTCGAGCGGATGCGCACTCTGGTCGCGCAGGTCGTCGAGGCCCTTCCGGAGGAGCGTCCCTGCCCCTGCGGCAACGCCCTCGACGGCATCAAGTTGCCGATCGAGCTCCCCTGACACCGACGCGTGCCCGGCGAGGGGCGCGATTCGCACCGAGGTGGTCATGCGTGCCCTGAAACGGCTGTCGGCGCGTCGTCGCCGTCCGATCGCCGCCGTGCTCGCCGGTCTCGCGGTGGCCTGCGTGCTGCTGGCCGTCCGTGCCCCCGGCGGGGTGGAGGTCCTCGCCGCCGCCCGCGACCTTCCCGGGGGCCGGTTGGCCGCCTCCGACGTCGTGGTCGTACGGCTCCCGCCCGACGCCGTACCCGCCGGGGTGTACGCCCCCGGCACCCAGGTCGCGGGCCGCGTGCTCACGGGTCCGCTGCGTCGCGGCGAGCCCCTCACCGACGCGCGACTGCTCGGCCCGGGCCTGTTCCGCCAGGCTCTTGAGGGGCAGGGACCCGGCGGGCAGGTGGCGAGTCCTCGGGCAACGGGAGACCAGGCGACGGAGACGGGGACGGGGATGGGGACGGGGACGGGGATGGGGACGGTCGCGACGCCGGTCCGGATCGCCGACCCCGACGCCGCCCGCCTGCTGTCCCCGGGGGACGTCATCGACGTCATGGCGGCCTTCGCCGAGGGCCCTTTCCAGGCCCGGACCGTCGCCGAGGAGGTGCGGGTGATCGCCCGGCCACCGAGCCGTACGGACGGCGGCGCGCTGCTCGTGCTCGCCACGACTCCCGGGCAGGCCGCCCAGCTCGCCCAGGCCCAGGCACAGGGCAGGCTCTCCGTGACCATCCACCCTCACTGACGAGCCACACCCGCAAACCATGGGCGGGTGAGGCGGGCAGTGGTCAGTCGGTGCCGGAGCCGACCCGACCGGAGGGACGAGGGGGTGGTCAGGCGGTACCCGTACCAAGCCATCCGCAGAGGCGAGGGAACGGTGGTCAGTCGGTGCCCGTGCCGGCCTGCCGCCAGGCCCGCTGGTCACGCGTGACCCGCTGGAGCATCTCCTTGAACCCGGCGTAGCGCTCGGCACCGAGAATCCGTTCGTGCCGCTCCTCGATGGCGGCGAGGATGGCGCGCGCTTTGGTGATCTCGTCGATGCCGCGCTCGGTGGGGACGACGAGCTTGGCCCGGCGATCGGCGGGATCGGGTTCGCGGGTGACATAGCCGAGCTTGACGAGTTCGTCGAGGATCGTGCCGACGATCTGCTTGTGCTGGCCGGACCGCGCCGCGAGGTCCGTCGCGCGCACACCCTTTCCATCGAGGAACGCCAGAACCGTCCCGTGCCGCGGGCGCACGTCGGGATGCCCCTGCTCGGCGAGAGTCTCGAACAGCTCGTCCTGAAGAGCACGCATCAACTGGCCGGCCAGCACGCCGATGTCAGGGACCCTCACAGTCCACCGTCTTTCCGCAATTTAGTCACGATCATTGACTGTCAACGAGCTTGATTATACGCTGGCACCAGAACACGCACCACACCACCCCAGGAGATCAAATGCTGTTCATCAATTTGCCGGTCAAGGACCTCGCGACCTCCCGGCGGTTCTTCACCGCGCTCGGATTCGCCTTCAACGACCAGTTCGCCGACGAGAAGATGGAGGCGATGATCATCGGTCCGGACACCTTCGCAATGTTGCTGACCGAGGAATACTTCGCGACCTACACCGACAAGAAGATCGCCGACACCGGCGAGGTGACGGAGGCCATCTTCGCCTTAGGCGTGGAGAGCCGGCAGCGCGTCGACGAGCTCGCCGAGGCCGCCGCGGCCAACGGCGGCGCTCTGTCCGGCGAGACGAAGGACCTCGGCTTCGCCTACACCCGGGCGTTCACCGACCCCGACGGCCACCTCTGGGAGGCCACGCACATGGACTTCACCGCGGCCCAGTGAGGAGAGCCACGACGATGACCACCAGCGAGGTCGACACCTACGTCGAGACCAAGCTCGACCCGAAGTACCGCGAGATCGTCGCGGCCCTGCGCGCCCTCGTGGCCGAACAGGCCCCCGGGGCCGTCGAATGCCTCACGTACGGCTCGCCGGCCTGGCGGGGCAACAAGATCCTCGCCGTCATCAGCCAGAGCAAAACTCATCTCACCTTCGCCTTCGAGCGGGGCGCGGAGATGTCCGACCCGCACGGCCTCCTCGAAGGAGTCGGCAAGAAGACCCGCCACGTCAAGATCAAGACGCTGGACGGGATGAACGAGGCCGCACTACGCGACTACATCGACCAGGCCGTCCGTCTCGACGCCGGCTGACTCCGTCAGAACGACGCGTCGCATGCGGGACCCTGCGATGTGTCCCTCGCTCAGGGACAGTCGCGAGCCACTCCTGGACGGGCCCCCACCGGCTCCATGGGCAGGCCCGTCACAGGAGTGAGCCGAGCTTGGGGTCGTACTCCCAGTGCCAGGGCTCGAAGGGGCTGTGATAGGCCCAGTCCGGGTGCATCCAGCCGTACCGCTTGCTGTTGGCCTCAAGCCAGTTGAACTGGACGGAGCGGAAGTTCTGCACACCACCGCACAGGTCGACGGCGAGTCCCAGCCCGTGGTTGCTCTTGCCGGGAGTGGCCGCGAAGCCGGGCCGCCGGTAGTAGATGGACTGCTGCTCGCTGAGGTTGCGGTAGCTGTCGGAGATGCACATCGAGGTGCCGAACCGCTTCTTGTAGGCGATGTTGAGATCGGCGAAGGCGATGGCCGCGTCCGCCCGCAGTGTCTCTCCGGCCTGCGGCAGGGGGCACAGGATGTTCTTGGGCAGCAGGCCGTTCGGGTACTCCTCCGCCTGGGTGATCCTGGTGGGGTCGCAGCCCCCCGCCCCCTGCGTCCCTTCGCCGATCTTCACGCCGAGCTTGATCAGCGCCCTGGTCAGCGACCGGACCAGCGTGGATGAGCGCTTGCGCAAAGCGGTGACCTGGGCGCTCAGCTGCGCCTCCTGCAGGAGGCTCGCCGCGCGGAGCTCCTGAGCCTCCTGGGCGAGCTGCTGCTGCCGCTCCAGCAGCTTGATCGCACCGCCGAGCACGTTGTTACGTCCGGCGACCAGGTGGTCGAGGTCGGCGATCCTCCGGAGGGTGCTCGTGCCGCCTCCCGCCCTGAAGAACGGGCTGAGCCCGTCGAGCGAAGGGTCCTGGTATGTGGATGAGACGAGGTCGGACAGCGGTTTGCGCAGTTCGTTGAGCTCCGCCGTGGCCTTCTGGAGACCTTCGAGCTTGGTCGCCAGCTCCTTTTCCACGGCGCCGAACTTCTTCTGGCGCGCCACCAGCGCTCTGTTCGCGTCCTCGATGGACTTGTAGGCCTTCTGGGCCTCCCGCCGCAGCTCCGTCAGCGTGGCAGGCTCCTTGCCGAGCTCGCCGGTCCGGGCGCTTCCCCCTGCGGCTTCCGTGCGAGCCTCCGCGGTCGTGACGTCGGCCGAGGCCGCCGCGGCCGTGCCGTACGGCGCGGAAACGGCCAGCGAAGTCATTGCCGTGACGACCGCGATCAGCGTGGCTGATCGAGGAGATGGCACGATCGACTCCCCCGTTTTGCGAACTCGTGACCTGGGTCAGGGAGGCACGTTACTACAGCGTCCTGTGTGCCCGAGCCCCGGTTCGCGCAAGCGCTATCGACCGGTCACGTCGCATTTGCGCGTTTCCAGCTCAATCACTCGCCGTCGGACCGACTCTCACGTTCGCGGCAGAGCTCCCACAGCCACGTGTCCCGCCACTCCGGCGCACACGTGAAGGTCGTCTCCTCGTGAGGTTCCGGCTTTTCGTCCGCCGGCCGCCGCACCTCCTTCGGGGCGTCCCCGGGGACGACATTCCGGACGGATCGGACGATTGGAAGAACCCGTACGAGCCCCTCGTAGAGACGCGCTGGACCGGACGGCTCGGGCACCGGCGTCGGATTCAGCAGGGGCTCCCTCACCGCTCCCGCCATCGGGACCACGGCGATTCGCACGGCCTGCCGGCCATTCGCAGCCACACCCGGGGTGCTCCCCGCCGGCGGCACGGCCGGCCGCGTGCCGGACGTCCCGGCGGCGGCCCCGCCGTCCCCGGTCCCGCCGACGGGTCCGGGGGGCACTGCGGCGCGTCCGCCGCCCGATTCCGCGCGTACGGCCGCGCCTCGGGAGAGAACACCCCGCGCCCGATCCCCGTAGCCGATGAAATCGGCCATGAGCATGCCCGAGGCCAGGATCACCGGTGCGATCAGCGCGGCGACGAGCACCACCGATCGCAGCCCCCGTGCGGAGCCACGTCGCGTTACGGTCACGGTCAGCGACGGTAACCAGCCTCGCCACCACGAGGTACGGCGACTTGCCCTGCCTTTACCGCAGGTCAGCCCGCCGGTGACCGGCGAGCCCGAAACGACACCCCCAGTGGAGGCGCGAGCGGGGCCAACCTTTCGCTAGGCTTACTGGTGCACATCACGCCTCCGTAGCTCAGGGGATAGAGCACCGCTCTCCTAAAGCGGGTGCCGCAGGTTCGAATCCTGCCGGGGGCACTTACCGCCACTAAAGGTGGACATGCCACCTCTCCTCGCCCTGCAATACATCGATCAGGCTCGATCGTCGGCCGTCTACCTCTGATCTTCCGGTTGATCTCCAGTGGCTGCGTCCTCCATATCGACACAGCATGCTCGTTAGCATGCTCGTTAGCATGCCGGTTAGCATGTGCCGTCCGTACCGGCTGGCGGGGAGAGAACGATGCAGGACGAGGAGCTAGCCGAGATCATCGGGAACCTTCGATCGCTGGGCGGAGACGTCTCCGATGTGGAGGTGAAAAAATCCCAGCGCGAGTTGCCGAAGACCGTCCGGGAGACCCTCTCGGCCTTCGCCAACACCGGCGGTGGGGTGCTCATCCTCGGTCTGGACGAGACCAGGGGGTTCGCGGCGACCGGCGTGCACGATGCCCTGAAGCTCTCCAACGATCTGGCCTCGCTCTGCTCCACCGACATGGAGCCCGCCTTGCGACCACTGATCCATGTCCATGATTTCGAAGGCGCGAAGCTCGTCGTCGCGGAGATTCCTGAACTCGAGCCGGCCCAGCGGCCGTGCTTCTACCGAGGCGCCGGGATGACCAAGGGCAGTTTCGTCCGCGTCGGTGACGGTGACCGGCGTCTGTCGAGTTACGAAGTCCAGATCATGCTGTCTTCACGAGGTCAGCCTCGCGAGGACGAGCAGAGCGTCCCGGGGACCGGCCTTGATCTCCTCGATCCGGTCATGCTGGAGGCGTTCGTCGCGCGGGTCCGCACCAGTAGGCCGTACGCCTTCAAAGATCTTGACCACGATGCGCTGCTCAGACGGGCCAGGATACTGGTGCCCGGGGATGACGGCGCGGACAGTCTCTCCCTTGCGGCACTGATCGCGCTCGGTTCCTATCCTCAGGAGCACTTCCCGCAGCTGATGATCAGCTTCGTCCACTATCCGCCGCCCACCGGCGACGCATCGGCGGCGGGGACGCGCTTCCTGGACAATGTCACCATCGAGGGCCCCATCCCTGTCATGGTCCGCGACGCGCTGGCGGCCGTCCGGCGGAACATGTCCAGAAGGGCCGTCATCGGAGGAGCCGGCCGACAGGACGTGTGGGAATACCCCGAAACCGCTATCCGAGAGGCTGTAGCCAACGCGCTCGTACACAGGGACCTCTCCAGCGCTGCCCGTGGCACGCAGATCCAGATCGAGATGTACCCCGACAAGCTGACCGTCCGGAGCCCGGGCGGCCTGTTCGGCCCGGTCACCATCGACAACCTCGCCGACGAGGGGATCTCTTCCACGCGCAACGCGACCTTGATGAGAATCCTCGAAGACGTTCCCATCCCGGGTGAGACACGAACGGTCTGCGAGAACCGGGGTTCCGGAATCCGCACCATGGTCGCCGCGCTCCGAGCAGCCGGGATGAGCCCGCCGCAGTTCGATGACCGGATCTCCTCGTTCACCGTCACCATCCCCAACCACGCGTTGCTGAGCGAGAAGATCGTGAGATGGATCGAGAGCCTCGGAGAGAGGGGACTCACCGACAGCCAGTGCATCGCACTGGCGATGCTTCGGGACGGGGAAATCCTGGACAACCGCTCCTACCGCAGCACAGCCGGTGTGGACTCGCGGGTCGCCACGGCCGAGCTGCAGGATCTCGTGGCGCGCGAGCTCGTGCTTCAGACAGGAACCCGGCGGTGGGCCCGTTATGAACTGTCCCAACGGCTGCGCGGCCGTACCTCTGCTGGGACCTCGGCTTCCACGCGGGCCGACCGGCGTCCGCAGTTGCTGGACACGCTCGGCGACGAGACTCTCTCAAGAGCCGAGCTGGCCCGACGCACCGGGCTCACGGATCAGACGGTACGCCGCTGGCTCTCGATCATGCGGGAGGAAGGCACGGTGGAACTGGTCGGTAGTTCTCCCCGCAGCTCAACCGCCCGGTACCGCCAGACGCGTCAGGGCTCTCTTTTTCCGCCGGCCGATCCTCAGTAGTGAGAGTCGGCACCGGTCCATGGCGTGATCATGCGCTCGATCGGCGTCCGAATCGTTCACTGGCTTCCACAATTCGCACCTCCACGACAAGGCGACTGCGGGAAGCCGCAGATGGCAGCGCTGAAGATCCGCGGCGTGCCTGGCCGGGGGCACTTTTTGATCAGCCAACACGGCCCCTCATCTGGGGCCTTTAGCGTGACCCCTCTCAGCGATCATGTGTAGCCGGGTGTCGTCGTGGGCGGACGTGCGTCAGCGGTTACGGGCTATGTGCGGGATGAACCTGAGAGTGCTCCCGCGGGCACACGTAGAGCACAGGCAGATGCCGCCGAAGAGATTAAGAGAGCCGCTCTCGTAGATTTGGGCCCAAGCCATCCGACCAGAGGATAGGGCGCAACTCGGAGAAGCGAAGGGCATCTTCAAGGAAGCGGGGAGCAACAGCGGAACCCAAAGCTGCTTCACGCTGCATGAACACGCGACTTTGTCGCGTCCCTTTATGCTACGCGGGAGGATGACAGCGTCGAAGGTCGACAGCTCGTGCGCACTATCGAGGGCGAGATCGTTCCTCCGGACGCCGCGAAAGGACGTCGAAGTGAGTTTCGAGGCGAAGTACGGTGGCAACTGCGCCCGCTGCGATGACCCGATCGAGCCCGGCCAACAGATTGAGACCTACAGCTCGGGGCGGTACGAACGGTACCAGCATGTTGTATGCCCGAGGACGGCCGAGATCACATGCAGTATCTGTGGCGACAAATGGGTCGACTGCGACTGCCCCTGAGGGAGTAATACCCGCCCGATTTGCGGGCCTCCTGCCAAGACATAGGAGTAGGCCGAGCCGGAGTAGGAGCCGCCCGTAGGGTGCGGAACAGCCGGCCGTCCTTGGCGACGCCGTACGCCTTGATGTGCTCGTGGAGGAGATCACGGTCGCGCTCAGAATCAGGATCCCCTGATTGATCGGCCTATGCGAGAGCGTGCTCGCACCCGGTCAGCAGACAACGACATGGCCCTCATCGGTGGTCGAACCGCCAGAAGCGCAGCTTGAACAGGTCTACGCGGAAGATGTCTGACGGGAAGTCCAGGTCCGAAGAGTTCCTCAGCGTCTTCGCGTGCACCTGCATCGACCATTCGACATCAGCGCATCCCAGGTCGAACGACTTCTGATCTTCGCTGTCGAAGTTCTCGCGCGCCTGCACCTTGCCCGAGGGCACGTGCAGCCGGCCGCTCCACGAGCGTCCCCAGGAGGAGTCGGCGACCGGGGGCGGGCCGCTCCACAATTCGAACCGCACGTAGGCGCTGATTTCCCTGTCTGAGCCGCGAAGCAGGAATTCCTCATCGGTCTCGATCCACCAGTGATCCTCCGCAGCTCCTGTCCCGAGCGACGCGGCCAGGGGAGCGCCGCTGTCCCCGTCGACGATGTTGATGTTTCCGTAGAGGTCGTTGAGCTCATATACGAGACTCCCCAGGCATTCGGCCACGCCATACCCATCTCACGCTCGGAGCCTTTCTCACGGCATGCAAGCAGGCGGGTACGACAACCCCAGCAGAGCGTTCAGCGGCCGCCGCAGAAAGCGGAAGGGCCTCGGGAGATAGCCCGAGGCCCTCCGGGAAGGCGCCGGCGCAGTCGCCAGAGCGCGTGTAGGGGAACATACGCGCACCGCTTGCGCTTTCCACACGACCGCGGCGGGCCCGGCCTTACGCCGAGCCCGCCGTTTCACACTCCACCCGGCCCTGATCGCGTTCCGTGTCGACGCTCACCCGCTTCGGCGTACGCCGTCACCGTGAACGCCGGGGACATCCGAGCCGGACCGTGTCACACCGTCAGCGCTGCAGGGTCAGCACGCCCGGCCGGTAGGGCAGGAGACCGTAGTCGCCGCCGGAGCTGGGGCTGCGGCCCTGGTAGAGCAGCTGCAGGTTGCAGGCGTCGACGGTCTTGGTCTGGTCGGGGTTGTTGCGCACCAGGTCGCCGTGGCTGATGTCGTTGGTCCAGGTCGCGCCGCTGTTGGCCTTGCCGGCGAACGGGGCGCTCTCGCTGGTGGCCTGCGGGGTCCACGAACCGCTCAGGCTGGTGGCCGTGTAGGAGCGGAAGTAGCGGCCCTGGGAGCCGATCGACTCGACGAGCATGAGGTACTTGTTCAGGCCCTGGAGCTTGTAGACCTCGACCGCCTCGAACAGGTTGTTGGTCGAGTCGCTCATGATCTGCGTGTAGTTGGAGCCGAAGCTGCTGGGGAAGTTGCCGATGGGCATGCTCTGCCGGTAGATCTTGCCGTTGTCGCCGGCGAAGAACAGGTACATGTTCTGGCCGTCACCGATCAGCGTCTGGTCGATGGGACCGGTGCCGGAGCCGGAGATGCTCGCGGTGGACAGAGTCTGCTGCGCCGACCAGCCGTTCGGGTTGGTGGGGTCGCTGGAGGTCCGGTAGGAGAAGGCGGTCCCGCCCCACTGGTAGGCCAGCACCCAGATGTTCTTCGGCGCGAAGTAGAACAGCGTGGGCGCGACAGCGGAGAAGTTCATCGTGTTCTGGCTGGCCGAGGCCATGTCGGACCAGTTCGTGAAGAGGCCGAAGTTCATCGACCCCCAGCTCGATCCCGTGTTGTGCGTCGTCGCGTAGACGAGGTGCTTGCCGTTGTAGACGACGTTGGTGAAGTCCTTGAGCGAGACCCAGCCCGACTTCGGGTTCGCCAGCGAACCGGTCGACGTCCAGCGGTACGACGACGGGAGATCGCACGTGCCGCCGGTCGGCGTCACCGTCGGGGACGGCGTCGTGCTCGGGCCGCCGCCGCCGCGGATGCTCCACTTCTGGTTGGTCTGGCCGTTGCAGGTGTACAGCTGGATGGCGGTCCCGTTGGCCGTGCCCATTCCGGTCACGTCCAGGCACAGGCCCGACTGCACTCCCTTGATGGAGCCGTCGGCGTTCTGCTGCCACTTCTGGTTGGTCTGGCCGTTGCAGGACCAGATGACGACCTTGGTGCCGTTCGTGGTGCCCATGTTGTAGGCGTCCACGCACCGGGTGCCGTTGAAGGTCCGCAGCTCACCGGCCGAGGTGAACTCGAACGCCTGGTTGGCCCCACCACTGCAGTCCCAGATCTGCAGCGCCGTGCCCAGCGCGTCGGTGTTGCCCGCCACGTCGAGGCAGCGGCCCGACCCGGTGCCCACCAGCGGCGCCGCCGCCGCCGACGCGGGCGCCGCCGATACCAGCGCCGCCGCCAGCACCGTCACCAGCGCGGCGGTCAGACGCACCGCCACGGTGATGGGCGAACGCCACCGGCCGGCGAGCGAACGGATGGGGGGTGGTGAATGCATGTCTACTCCTGGGGGGTGGGTACGTGGGTCATACGACAGGAGCTGGTGGGTCCGGCTGAGCCACTCGCTACCCTTCCGAGGTGCTCGATGCAGCGGGCGAACCACTCGTCGCCGCCTGGAGATCCTCGGTGCGGGTGACCGGCGACGCGCCGGCCCTTAGGCTCCGGTGTCCTACGGCCGGTCCCGGGCCCGGGGCGCTCAGGACGCCCCCTCCCGATGCCGGCCACGCCCGGGACGTCTCCACAGTGGCGCGCAGCCGGGAGCCGCTGCCGATCATGGAAACCTCCTTCCCGGGATCGTGACGTGTTAGCGCTAACATTTCGTCCGTAGCGCGAGAAGTCGCGCCCACCGGCCTCGATACCGGTGTTGAAGCCGGAGCAAACTAGGACTCGCCGGGTTGCGTCAAGGGAAAGATCAAGAGCTCGGTAGCGCTTCGCCCTCCGGGAACGCGCCCACCTGGCATTACCGACCCCGTCCTGCACCACGTGCGAGACGGCTCGTGATGAAACTTTCAACCAAGCAGCAGGACCGCCGACCGTACGACGCGCACCCGTCGACGCCGATCACCCGCGCGCTTCATCGATCGTGCGCGCTCACCGGTTCCTCCATCACGGCGAGATGTCCGTCTCGATCGAACTTCAACCCGTGGACGATGGTGGTGGCCCGCTGGGTGAGCCGCCGGACAGGGTGGGCCGGGCCGCGCGGGATGTCCCCCTCGCCGCGTCCGCTCACTCGACGGCTTCCCGCTCTTCGGGCTCGCCGGCGAGTGCGCGTGCGGCCGTGACCTCGTCGCCGTCCCAACCCCAGTGGCCTTCGCTCTGATGCCGGGCCTGTTCGTCGATCCACCGCTGGTGCGCTTCCCAGGCGGCCTGCTTGGTGGTTCCCAGCGCGGCACCGATCTGCGACCACGAAGCTCCGGCCCTGCGGGCCGATCGCACCGTGAGCTGACGGCCGTAGCTCGCCTTCCGTGCGATCACCTCACCCAGCGCGAGAAGTTCCAGTGCCTCCTCCCGGGTCAGAGGCTTCGCGTCCTGGTCGATCGACGGGGATCCGGCCTCGTCCTCCTCCTCCGGTGGGGCGAGGGCCTCACGAGTGCGCAGCGTGTCATAGCGCGCAGCCGCGGTCAGCAGCGTGAACCGACGCTCAAGATCGTCAGGATTGCCCATACGACCGAGTATCACGTCAGGTCAGCCTGACGTCAAGGCGGCCTGACGAGCAGATGGCGTGAAACATTCACCGCCGTCCGGACGGCCGGTCTTCCCCATGCACTCGCGAAGCGCCTGTTCGAAAGGGATTCCACGTGGCGGAGGTGAGAACAGCGGGAGCCTCACCTCGTTGACTCACCCGTCCTCGCCGGGATTGGCTCGCCGCGGCAGAGCACCGTCCGTGGACATCGGCGTCCCGAAACGTCGGCACAACGACACCACGTCGCGCCATCGCCAAATCCTCGAACGGTTTCTTACCAGGGCGTTGTTCGTCGCCCTGGAAACGTCACATCTCGGAGAGTGGAAAATTTCTATGCGACATGTCGACTCTGTGCGCCGGCGGTTGAGGCTGCCGGCCGCCGCGGTCGCCGCGCTGCTGACCGCAGGCACCGCCGTGGCCGGTACGCACGCCGCCTCGGCGGCCACGGCCGGGTGCCAGGTCAGTTATCGCGTCACCAACCAGTGGCAAGGCGGCTTCGGCGCGGACGTCAGCATCCGCAACCTCGGTGACCCGATCAACGGCTGGAAGCTGACCTGGTCGTTCCCCGCCGGGCAGACCATCACCCAGCTGTGGAACGGCACCCACACCCAGTCCGGCTCCCAGGTCACGGTGACCGACGCCTCCTACAACGCCGGCATCCCCAGCGGCGGCAGCACGAGCTTCGGGTTCAACGGCAGCTGGAACGGCTCCAACCCGGTGCCGTCCAGTTTCGCCCTGAACGGCGTGACCTGCACCGGCGGCGTGACCTCCGCGTCCCCCAGCCCGGCTTCCTCCCCTTCGCCATCGCCGAGCCCCAGCACCACCCCGAGCACCGGCACCCCGGTCGAACGGCACGGTCAGCTGCACGTCTGCGGCACCACGATGTGCGACAAGAACAACGCGAAGGTCCAGTTGCGCGGCGTGAGCAGCATGTGGCTCAACTGGGAGACCGCGCCGTACGCCGAGAACCTGTCCGCGCTGAAGTGGATGCGGGACAACTGGAACCTGCAGGTGATCCGGGCCGCGATGGGCGTGGAACCGGCCGGCGCCTATCTGAGCGACCCGAACAAGGCGCGCTCACAGGTGGAAACGATCATCAACAACGCCGTCGCCGCCGGGGTGTATGTGATCGTCGACTTCCACGCGCATGAGGCCTACAAGGAGCAGTCGCAGGCGGTGGCGTTCTTCTCCGACCTGGCCAAGCGCTACGGTCACCTGCCCAACGTCATCTGGGAGGACTGGAACGAGCCGCTGCAGCTCAGCTGGACCGGCGTGCTGAAGCCGTACCACCAGGCCGTCGTGTCCGCGATCCGCGCCAACGACCCGGACAACATCATCGTGCTGGGCACCCCGACCTGGTCGCAGGACGTGGACTCCGCCGCGTCCAGCCCCGTCTCCGGCACAAACCTGATGTACACGCTGCACTTCTACTCGTGCACGCACGGCGCCTCCCTGCGCGCCAAGGGCGACGCCGCGATCAGGGCCGGGCTGCCGCTGTTCGTCACCGAGTGGGGCGCGAGCAACGCCGACGGCGGCCTCGACGGCAGGGTATGCCTCGACGAGGCTCAGACCTGGATCAACTGGATGAAGGCGAACGGCATCTCCTGGGCCGCCTGGAAGCTCGACGTAGGCACCGACTCCACCAACATCCTCTCCCCCGGCGCGCCGGTCACCGGCGGTTGGAACAACTACCTGCACGGCCACGCACCGTTCGTCGTCGCCAACATGAAGTAAGGCGCCGACGTGAAGTAAGGCGCCGACCAGCTCGTCGCCGCCATCAGATCTGAGCTGACAACCGCGATCACCGTGTGCGGGCGGTACCTGCCGGGCATGCCCGGCAGGTACCGCCCATCGTCATGACCGGCAGCATGGCCCGGACGGCACCGGCAGGATCTGCGACCGGATGCCTGATCGCGAATCCTGCCCCGCAGCCCGGCACGGCGACGACCGTGCACACGGATGGGACCCGGCGCACTCACGTCCAGAGGATCACCCGTCGAGAGATCGGCGACCGAGTGGGCGGGACCATGCGGACGCGGTGTCTGTCCCCTGGCCGTACGGCACCCCGGTCGCCGACGGCACACGAGTCGGGCCGCGGTTGTTAACGCTCACAAGTGCACTGCCGATCACTATCGCCTCTCCATCGCCAGGTGGAGGTGGTGGTGGGCGGAGCAAACACGAGGCCGGGACACGCTGTCAATGGCCGCGTTGCCCGCCGGGCCGGCCCACGTGAGGCGAAGCGCGCCATCTGGGCCGTTCAGGCCGGCGCACCTCGACACCCGGCACATTGCGTGAAATTTTCATCATCTGCCGCCTCATTCGGCGTCGCCACAACCCTCGTCACGCTATCGCCCAACGTCATCACCGCAATGTTTCGAGCTACGACACCATGCGTGAGACGAGCTCGGGACCCAGGGAAGCCGAAACTTTTCAAAACACTCTTGACACATTTCGGCGTGGTTCCCACACTGAGTCCCCAAGGCGGTCCCCTGCCCGGTGGTGGTGCACTTGCAGGGGCCGCCGTTTACGACGCCTTCGTGGTGTGCGTTCCCAACATGGGGCGCGGCGTCGGTTCCACGGGATTTCCCCGTGTCTTCCCCCCTTTCCGTACGTTCCTTTATGGAGGCTCAGGCATGGGCGCAAACGCCTTACCCCCGTCCGGAACCCGGCTGCGCCGGGCCCTGGTCGCCGGCGCCCTCGGCGTACTCGGCGCGGCCTCGGCGCTGGTGGCGGTGTCGATCCCCGCCGACGCCGCGGGCAGCACCTTGGCCGCCGCGGCCCAGCAGAGCGGCCGCTACTTCGGCACCGCCATCGCGAGCGGCAAGCTTGGTGACGGGACCTACACCGGCATCGCGAACCGTGAGTTCGACATGATCACGGCCGAGAACGAAATGAAGATCGACGCCACCGAGCCGAACCAGAACCAGTTCAACTTCAGCTCCGGTGACCGCATCTACAACTGGGCGACGCAGAACGGCAAGAGGATGCGCGGCCACACCCTGGCCTGGCACAACCAGCAGCCCAACTGGATGCGGAACCTGTCCGGCAGCGCGCTGCGCCAGGCGATGATCAACCACATCAACGGCGTTCTGTCCCACTACAAGGGCAAGATCCCCTACTGGGACGTGGTCAACGAGGCCTACGACGACAACAACGGCGGACGCCGCCAGTCCAACCTCCAGGCCACCGGCAACGACTGGATCGAGGTCGCCTTCCGCACCGCGCGCGCGGCCGACCCGTCCGCCAAGCTGTGCTACAACGACTACAACATCGACAACTGGACCTGGGCCAAGACGCAGGGCGTCTACAACATGGTCAAGGACTTCAAGGCCCGTGGCGTGCCGATCGACTGCGTCGGCCTGCAGTCGCACTTCAACAGCCAGAGCGCGTACAACAGCAACTACCGCACCACCATCTCCCAGTTCGCCGCCCTCGGCGTGGACGTCGCCATCACCGAGCTGGACATCCAGGGCGGCTCGGCCCAGACCTACGCCAACGTGGTCAACGACTGCCTGGCCGTCCCCCGCTGCATCGGCATCACCGTGTGGGGCGTGCGCGACAGCGACTCCTGGCTCGGTGCGAACACCACCCCGCTGCTGTTCGACAGCAACGGCAACAAGAAGGCCGCTTACAACTCGGTGCTGAACGCCCTCAACTCCGCCACGCCGAACACCTCGCCCAGCCCCGGCACCTCGCCCAGCCCCGGCACCTCGCCCAGCCCGGGCACCTCCCCCTCCCCCGGTGGTGGGAACGGTAGCGGGCCCATCAAGGGTGTCGGCTCCGGGCGGTGCCTGGACGTGCCCAACGCGAGCACCGCGGACGGCACCGCGATCCAGCTCTATGACTGCAACGGCCAGAGCAACCAGACCTGGAGCTCCACCTCTGCCGGCGAGATCCGCGTGTACGGCAACAAGTGCCTCGACGCGGCCGGCACCGGCAACGGCGCCAAGATCCAGATCTACTCCTGCTGGGGCGGCGACAACCAGAAGTGGCGCGTCAACTCCGACGGCAGCATCCAGGGCGTCCAGTCGGGGCTGTGCCTCGACGCCGTCGGACAGGGCACCGGCAACGGCACCCAGCTCCAGCTCTACTCCTGCCACGGCGGCAACAACCAGAAGTGGACCTGGTCGAGGTAACCCGGTCCCGGCCGGCGCCCCTCACCCGGCGCCGGTCCCGCCGGAGCGGCGGATGACCCCACCGCTCCGGATCAACCTCACGCTCTGATTCTCACCGGCCTCCGGTGTGGCGCGATCCGCCACACCGGAGGCCGTCGCCGTCTGCGCGTCCCGCCGTCCGACTCCCTCAGCGCCACCGCCTGCCGAGACTCCGCGTCGATCCTGGTGTCCGGCCCGCGTCGGCCGTCAGGGGCCCCACGGCGCCCACCGGGCCGACGCCTCAGATGGTCACCGAATCTGAAATCAGTTCATCCCTTGCGACCTGCCGAAAGGCGGCCGGATCGGACGCGGCGGCAGATTCGCTACGCATGGACTCGGCCTATATGGGGAAGGTCTCCACAATCCCTCGGAAGTGACACGGTTTGGCAACAAATTGGCCAGTCGCTTCAGCCGGGCACCGGGGCAGACCGCTCCGGTACGACCGCCGCCGTGTTCGGCGGAGACCATAGGACCGAACGATACGGAGGAACGGTGATGCCGACCAACCCCCACCGCCCGCGGAAAGGACTGTCGTCCGGAGCGGGTGGGCCACGCCGGCGCATCTCCCATCCCATGATCCTCGCGACCGCGTTCGTGCTCACCGGCGGTGCCGGAGCGACGGCGGCCTCCGCCGCCACCCCCGTCACCCCGCCGGCCGAGACTTCGGACCCTGTCGTGACGGCCACGGTGACGATCACGCCGACGGCCGGCCCGGCGGAGACCGCCACCGGCTTCCCCACGCCGACGCCCACCTCCGCTCCCGCCGCCGAGGAGGTGCCCCTGGTGGGTCCGTTCCTCGGCGCGCTGCACGGCGAAGTGGTCGTGCCGGCCAAGGACGGGTGCGGCACCGTCACGGTGTTCACCCAGACCGGGCAGGCCGTCGCCGTGGCGGAGGGCTCGATCACCGTCCGCAGCCAGGACGGCTTCGAGCGGTCGTACGCGATCGGCGACTCCAAGGTGTTCACCGCCCGTCGCGGTGGCGAGGTCCGGCAGGACGCCTGGGTCTCGGTGATCGCGGCCGCTCAGCCCGGCACGGCGACCCCCACCCCGCAGAGCCCGGAGAGTCCCGTCCCGCAGAGCCCCACGCCGCAGATCCCCGCCCCGCTCCCGACCGGCACGACTCCCGAAACCACGCCGACGCCCACAGGCGTTCCGGCTCCTTCCTCGGGCACACCCGAGGGCACGCCCACCGAAAGCACACCCACGACTCCCGAAGGCACCCCTGTTCCCGGCGAGGCCTCGACGGCCCCCGCGTCGCCGGGCGGAACGAACTCCGGCCTGCCGCAGACCGAGGAGACGACGCCCGCCGCCCCTCAGGGGGAGACGGCGACGGCCGCCTACGTCTTCGACCTCTCGCGGCCGAGCAAGCGGCTGTGGTACTTCGGCAAGAGCGCTCCGCACACCCTGAAGTGGCGCTCGGGCAAGCCCGCCTGGCGCACCCCCGAGCCCTGTCCGACGCCGACGCTCACCCCCACCGAGCCGCCGGCCGAGACATCCGTTCCGACCACGCCCCCCACCGAGACCACGCCCCCGACCGAGACCACGGCTCCCGTTCCCGAGCCGTCGCCGACGCCCACGGACACACCGACCCCGGCTCCCAATTCCTGATCCGCCCCGGCCGGCCCTCACCTCTCGGCGAGGGCCGGCCTGTCGCTGTTCCCGAACGGACGGTCACACGGCCCGCTTCGTCACGTCCGGCGGCGGCGTGCCCGGTGCGGTCCCGGGGCGTCCGCTGATCGGTTCGCCGTCCCGCTGCGGCCGTACGAATCACCCGCGAATCCGTCGAGCCGTCACCGGCGGTCCCTAGCATGGTCAGCGATGCGACGGAAATCTCTGACGGGAGAGGGAAATCAGTAGCGACGGGCTTTTCCAAATCGACGAGAAGAACGGCCTTGTTGCGATGCGCGTAGCGCCGTACGAAGCCGAAGATGTGCTGCAGGAGTTACTCGCCACCCACCCCGACCTGCTCGCCGGTGGGCAGATGACACCCGATGTTCCTCGCCGCTGGCTGCTGGTACGGCGCGAGTTCGGCGTTCCCGACCGCGACGGCGGCGCCGGCCGCTGGAGTGTGGACCATCTTTTCGTCGACCAGGACGGCGTTCCCACTCTGGTCGAGGTGAAGCGGTCGAGCGACACCCGGGTGCGCCGTGAAGTCGTCGGCCAGATGCTCGACTACGCCGCCAACGGAGTGCGGTACTGGCCCTTGCAGGACCTACGCGTGCACTTCGAGCAGACGCAGCGCGACGTCGGCCAGGACCCGCAGGACGCCATCAGCCGGCTCTGCGGCGACGCGATGATCACTGTGGAGGAGTTCTTCACCAAGGTCGCGGAGAATCTGCGCACCGGCCGGATACGCATGGTTTTCGTCGCCGACGTCATCCCCGACGAGCTTCGCCGGATCGTGGAATTCCTCAACGAGCAGATGAATCCCGCGGAGGTACTCGCGGTGGAGGTCAAGCAGTACCTCGCGGAGGGCTACCCGGGAAAGACGCTTGTTCCGGTCGTTTACGGACGCACCGCCGCCGCATCCGTGAAGACCACCCCGCAGCGGCCCAACCTTCAGGAAATGCGGCAGAACGCCGACGACCATGTCCGCGCGCTGTGGGAACGGCTCGAACAGTGGGCGCGGCAGCAGGGACGTACGCTGCAGAACGCACCGAGCGGTGTCCGTGTCCTGAGCCAGAGCGGCCTGCGGATAGTGCAGCTCTACCCGTTGGACGCGGTCCTCTGCTTCAACCTCGACCCCATGCGGCATCGGGGTCACGAGTCGCTGGCCGCGTCCTGCCTCGCGTCCCTGCGGGCCCTCACCCCGAAGACTCTCACCACGGCCTATCCGAGCGTTCCGGCGCGCGATGCCGTCGCCGGCTGGGACCGCGTCGAGGAACTGCTCGATCGGCTCTCGCCTCTGTGACGGCCGCACGGGCACGTGTACGACGTCTCGGCGGCCTTCCCGGACCATACCGGGAAGGCCGCCGCCGCGGGTGTGCGGCCGGTCAGGTGCGGGCGAGGGTGAGGTTTCCCGCGCCGCTCTTCCTGACGACGACGACCGCGTAGACGCCGGAGACCTTCGGGTCCGCGATGGTCACACGTTCCGCCTTGCCCGGCCCTCCGCCGATGGAACGGGCGGCCTTCGCACGCGAAAGGCCCCACGCGCCGGAGTTCGGCGTCAGCACGAACAGGTCGACGTCCTGCCCGTTGCGGGGCGTGACGGTGAACGTCGCGGGCGCGCCCTGCTCGATCCGGGCCGTACGGATCTCGGCCAGCCGGTCGGCGGCCATCGTGATTTCCTGGGGAGTGCCCTTCACGAGGTCGCCGTCGGGCGCCTCGGCCACCTCCAGCGCGTACTCCTGGGAGTCGACGTCCGAGGGGACGCTCGCCACGTAGGCGTCGTCGTACGAGGCGGCCTGCACGACGACGAAGTCCGGGTTCGCCGCGGTCGCGTCCGAACTGGAGACGGCCTGGCCGCCGCCGCCGACGGGATAGACGTCGAGGTCGACGTTCGCGCCGCCCGCGGCGGAGACGGCCGCCACCACGGACCACTTGCCGGTCGTGGCGGGGAAGACCGGCACCAGCGGGACGTTGGCGGGGAAGTGCGCCGTCTTCCGGTCGAAGACGTCCTCGTAGCGCTTGTCGCGGATGGTGTTCTGGAACAGCACGGGCTCCGCGAGAGCCTGGTCCTGGGGGCTCAGCCCCTTCAGGAACTGGTCGATGTCGTCGGCGGGCGCCTTCCTGAAGGCGGCCACGACCCCCGCGGGGCCGATCCCCGCGACGTCCCAGTACTTCTCGTCTCGGGTGCCGGAGTCGGCCAGGTCGAGGAGGGCGCCGGCCACACGTCCCTCGACGTCGGACCCGTTGTCCCAGCCCGCGGTGAACCAGGTCGGGCTCTCGACGTCGACCGGGGTGTCGGTAGGGCCCCACCGGTAGTGCGTGTCGTCGTACGTCTGAACGGCGACCCAGTCGGCCCACCCCTCGGACCAGGCGCAGGCCGGGGTCTCCGAGGTCTTGAGGTAGTGGTCGTTGCAGGAGGAGCCGTAGGGCGGCATGCGGCCGTGGGTGTAGTCCATGATGAAGTGCCCGAGCTCGTGGGCGACCGTCATCTTCTGCAGGTGGGCCGAGGCGCTCAGGTGGATCTGGAAACGGGCGTCGCAATCACCGGTGATGACGGCCGGGCAGTAGTACGAGTGCGCGAGGACCTGGTCGGGGGCCCACTTCACGACCACCTGCCGGCAGGCGGCCTCGCCCGGCTTCCAGCAGTCGTCACCCGGCTGGTTCAGCCATCGGGTGTACGCCTTCCACGTGTCGTAGGCGGCGGTGAGGATCCGTAACGCGCCCTCCATCTCGTCGCCGGGCTTGGCCGCGTAGTCGATGGTCGTGGTGTCGGTGCCCTTGGGCACGTCGTTCACCACGGTGCTGTAGTCGAAGTAGAACAGATCGTCGCCGGCGCCCGGCTCCACCACCTTCCACAGCGGGCTGACGGTGTGCACCTGGAGATAGACGTCCTGCGCGCCGCCGTCTTCGTCGGTCCCGGGGAAGCACACCTTGTAGTCCCCCGCGTCGTCGGTCAGGACCTGCCCGAGCAGGTTGCTCCTTTCGGAGTCCTTGTCCCACGCCTCCACGGTGACTTTGGGCACGCCCCTGACGGCGCCGTCCTCCGCCTTGACGTGCGTGACGCGCCCGTGCACGCAGGTGTCGCCGGCGAGGGCGGTCAGGGGCGCCTGCGGCCGCGGGAGCGGCTGCCGGTCGTCGCGCGTCCGGCCGAACACGGACGACCGCTCCCCGATCGTGAGGTAGGCGAGCCCCTCACTGCCCGGGCCGGGCCGTCCGTCCCGCGCCTGGACGCGGATCGAGGCGGGCCCGGGGGCGACCGCGGTGACCACGCCCTCGTACCGGACCGGCCTGCCGCGCCGGGCACGTTCCGTACGGCTCGCGCGGTCCACGGGACTGCGGCCGATCGCCGCCGCGGCGTGGGAAAGCCCGGCGGGCGGGCGCACCCAGCGCAGCGTCTCCGGCAACTCGATGATCGTCGTGGCGTCCGGCAGGTCCTCCTTCGCGGTGACCTCCACCGTGAGCGTCGCGGTCTGTCCCACGGCCGGGGCGCGGTCGAGCTTCACGTCGACGGTGAAGCAGTACCCCGGATCGCACGAGGGCGGCTTCGCGGGGGCCGCGTGGGCCGGGGCCGCGGCGAGTCCCGCCGCGGCCAGTCCTGCGGCGGCCAGGGCGGCCGCCGCCAGTCGGCGTAACATCCATTTCTCCTGATCAGCCCGCGCAGGCGACGGGCGAGTCGAAGTGTCCGGGTGAGGTGGGGTAGGGCGAGCCGCTGTCGCCGGTGGGGATCGCCAGCTCGCGCTGGGCCGAGGGGTCGTTCAGCGCGCGGCCCGCGCCGGCGCCCCAGGCCACCTTGGCCAGGAAGTCGAGCATCGCGGGCGAGTGCTGGCGGACGATGTTGTGCCCGCCGTTGGCCGGACCGCAGTGGGTGTAGAGGTTGAACGAGCCGTTCCAGTCGATCATCTTGTCGCCCGGGTTGGGCCCGTTCGCGGTGCGGTCGCCCTGCAGTACGTCGCGGTCCGCACCGCCGTACTGCCAGTCGACGCCCTGGTGGTGCTGGTCGTCGGCGGCGGACGCGTTGTCCTTGTCCGTCATCCGGAACCACAGGCACGGGTCGACGACGGTGGTGAGCGTGCCCTCGGGCATGCGGCCGGGGGCACAGTCGCCGGGGTAGGAACCACGCGGGTTGTAGTCGAGCAGGTCCGCTCCGGCGCCGCCGAAGACGTGGTCGACGAAGCGGTCACCGGTGCCCCGGGCGGCCGGGTCGAACGCGCCGCCGCCGAGGCAGTCGGCGGTCGCCGCGTCCAGGACGGGGTCGCAGCCCTTGCCGCCCCAGATGACGTCCGCGCCGTCGTCGCCGAATACCTCGTCGCCGCCGCTGTCGCCGTTGATCAGGTCGTCGCCCGCGCCGCCGTGCATGCTGTCGCGGCCCGGCCCGCCGCGCATGCGGTCGTCGCCGCCCTTGGCGAAACCGTCGTGCGCCATCGCCGAGGTGACCCAGGTGTCGCCGTCCGCGTCGTGCAGCAGGTCGGTACGGCGGTCGTAGGAGCCGGCCGGGAAGCCCCGGTAGGTCTCCTTCGGCGGGGCGTTGAGGCTGACGGTGAAGCCGAGCCGCTGGGCGTCGCCCGCGTCGATGCGCTCGTTCACCACGCCACCCCGGTCGCCCAGCATGGCGTCCTCGCCCGCGCCGCCGTCCATCTCGTCGTCGCCGAGCTCGCCGAACATGTCGTCGTCGCCCGCGCCGCCGTACAGACGGTCGTCGCCGTCCTGTCCCCACAGCCCGTCGTCGCCCGCGTCGCCGTACAGGCGATCGGCGCCGAATGAGCCCTCAGGCTCGCACGTCGGCTGGGCCTGCGTGCAGAACCGGGTGGAGTCGCCGGGCAGGGCCGGGTCGTGCGCACGGCTGCGCGTCGCGTCCGCGGGCGCCTGGCCCGCCGGGTAGCGCTCGGTGTAGACGCGCTCGGCGTTCCCGGTCAGCGTGCGGACGAGCGAGCCGTTGTCGCCGAGCAGCACGTCGGCCGCGCCGCCGCCCTCGATGGCGTCGCCCTTGTCGGCCGCGCCCGGCTTTGCCGACCCGCCGATCAGGTCGTCCTGGCCGGGAGTGGCGTCGTCGCCCTCCAGTTCGGCGGGCGTGCTGGCGACGCCCTTCCAGCCGGGGTCGGCGAGCGGCTTGCTCTCGGTCTGGGTGGACTCGGCCGACAGCGGGAGGTCGCCGCGGATCTGGTCCGCGCCGCCGCCGCCCTCGGCGTAGTCGCCCTGGCCGCCGCCGGAGATGTAGTCGTCGCCGTCCTGTCCCCACAGCACGTCGACGCCCGAACCGCCGGAGACGCGGTCGTCGCCCGAGCCTTCGCCGAGGAGCTCGACCGCCCGCGGGGTCATCGGCGCACCGGCCGAACCGAGGCGGACCGTGGCCCGCGTGGGCGTGCCCGCCAGTGTCACCACGGCGTTGTCGCCCGCGACGACGTCGTCGCCGGGGCCGCCGAACAACGCGTCGGCGGCGTCGTCCGCCGCGACGTGCGAGCCGCCCACGATGTCGTCGTCGCCCTGGTCGCCCTCGACCCAGTCGACGCCCGCGCCGCCCTCGGCGTAGTCGTTCCCCTCCTGGCCGCGGAGCCGGTCGGCGCCGCCCTGGCCGAAGATCGCGTCGTTGCCCGTGCCGCCGTCGGCGACGTCCGCGCCGGAGCCGCCCGCGAGCGGCTCCACCCGGTGGGTGTGCGCCTGGCCGGGCCGTACGGCGACGGGGGTGGCCGTGCCGGTCGTGCTCAGCACGGCGTTGTCACCGGCGATCACGTCCGGTCCGTCCCCGCCGAGCAGGGTGTCGCCCGCGTCGGGGTGCGGCCCGGAGCCGCCGCCGACGAGCTCGTCCTCCCCGGCCTCGCCGAAGACCCGGTCGGCGCCGTTGCCGCCCTCCAGGTGGTCGTCACCGGCGTCGCCGTGCACCTCGTCGGCCCCGATGCCGCCGAAGGCGGTGTCGACGCCGTCGCCGCCGTGGATCACGTCGGGCCCGCCGGCCTCCTCCGGCGTCCCGTCCAGGTCGAAGGAGCCGTCGGCATCTCCGTTGTCACCCACGAGGCGGTCGGCCCCGGTGTCGCCGTAGAGCGTGTCGCCCGCGTCGTCGCCGCCCGCCGTACGGCTGCCGCCGACGAGCAGGTCGTCGCCGTCGCCGCCGAACGCGGTGTCCTCGCCGGCCTCGCCGACGACCACGTCGTCCTGGGCCCCGCCGTACAGGGTGTCGTCGCCCGGCCCGCCGGTCACCTCGTCGGCTCCGTCGTCGCCGTAGGCGATGTCGTCGCCGGAACCGCCGCTGACGTCGTCGTCGCCCGCGCCGCCGTACAGGACGTCGTCGCCCTTCTCGCCGCAGACGCGGTCCTTGCCGCCGCCCGCCTCGACCCGGTCGGCTTTCCCGCCGGCCGAGACGGTCTCCGTGCCGGCGCCGCCGAGGACGAGGTCACGGCCGTCGCCGTCCGCGCCGGCATCCGCGCAGGGCTCGTCGCGCAGTTTGTCGCCGAAGATCGTGGCGCCGCCGTCGCCGCCCACGATGTGGTCGTCGCCGTCGCCGCCGACCAGCAGCTTGGCCGAGGGCTGCACGCCCGCGGGCAGCGGCAGGTGCCTCACCCGCCTGGCCGGGCCGTAGTCGTCGCGGCCCTCGGCCTCGCTCACGTCGGACGGCTCGGCGATCACCCAGTCGTCGCCGGGGCCGCCGAAGATCTCGTCCTTGCCGTGGCCGCCCGCGAGGACGTCCTCACCGCCGCCGCCGAGGATCCGTGCGGTCTCTCCTGGGCGGGAGTGCCCGGCGACCAGGTCGACGGCCTGACCGCCGTACACCCTGTCGGCGCCCGCGCCGGTGTCGACGTAGTTCGGCCCCGAGTCGGCCGGGCCCGACGCGTCGGGCCCGAACTCCTCCCGCGGACCGGTGTGGATCTCGTCGGCGGCCGATCCCCCGGTGAGGGTGTCGGCGCCGGGCCCGCCGACCAGCAGGCTCGGCTGGGCGCGGTAACGGGGCGACGGGTCGGTCGCGGCGAGGGGACTGTCGGAGGCGACGCCGATGGTGTCGTTCCCCCCGTTGCCGTACAGCCGGTTCTCGCCGAGCCCGGCGGTGATCCGGTCGTCGCCGTCGTCCGGCCCGTCGGCCGGCGCTCCGGGCAGACCGTCGGCCGTCCAGTCGGCCACCTCGGCCGTGCCGACCTTCCGGGTGGCGGGGGTGAGGTGGCCGTCACCGGCCACCCAGCCGCCCGCGCCGCCGATCGTCAGGTAGTCGTCGCCGGGGCCGCCGGCCACGATCGGCGCCGGTCCGCCCTGCTCGTGGTAGGAGTCGGTGCTGGTGATCTGGTCGTCGCCCTTGCCGCCGTCGATCACGTTCCGGCCGGCGCCGGCGAGGATCATGTCGTCGCCGTCGCCGCCGAAGGCGACGATCTTCCGGTCGAACGGGTACGGCGCGCCCGAGTCGTCGGCGTATCCCTGGAAGACGAGCGTGAGGCCGCCCTTGGCGCCGCGGCCGTCGGCCAGCACCCGGTCGAGGCCGGCAGTGTGGTGCTCCTCGCGGACGCCGAGGGCGTTGACGACGAATCCCTCGTCGCCGGGGAGCTGGGTGACCGTCCACCGCTCGGCGTCGTCGCCCGGCTTGGCCGTGCTGCCGCCTCTGGCCGCGCGCATCGGGCCGATGTGCAGCACCAGCGCGTCGCCGCTGACCGTGGCGAGCTTGGGCGGGGCCTCGTCGCACTTCGGCTTGGCCGAGAAGTCGAGCAGCGTGGCCTCGACGATCGTCCAGTCGAACCGCTTCTTGAAGATCGAGAGGCCGATCTCCACCCAGGCCTTGAGATAGACCTTGAGCTTGCCCTCCATGGTGAACAGGCACAGCGGGTTGCGGAGCAGGACGCCCGCGAACTCGAAGAACCTGAACTTGCCGTCGTTGGTCGGGTCGGCCCAGAGCATCGAGATCCCCAGGGCGATGCCCCCGCTCACGCCCGCCTTGACGAGCAGCAGATCGACTCCGGCTCCCGCCTCCAGCGTTCCGTACAGGCTGATCGCCGGCAGCGGGCGGCCCCGCTCGTCGGTGGTCTTCAGGTAGAGGCTGTCGAGGATCTGCAGGTCGGCCTTGCCCTGCTCGATGGCCTTGCGAATGCCGTAGGTGTCGAAGCCCGCCCTGATCCGCGCCTCCACCCCGGCGGTGCCGGAGATGACGACCATGATGGGCGGCGGCGCGTAGACCGGGCCGAACGACTGGCTGTAGGTGAAGCCCAGCCGCAGCGGACCGGAGTCGAAGGCGACCAGCTCGACGTCCTTGCCCATGAGCAGGCTGAAGACCGACCGCCCGGCGTTCTCCAGCACCGGGAAGCTGAAACCGGCCTTGGCCGACTGCTGCATCGGGCCCTGCGCGTCCGCCGCGGCCTTCGCGGCGGTGGCGGCCTTGCCCTTGTCACAGGTCCTGGCGCCCTGGTCGAGCGCCGCGAACAGGTCGTCCGTCTTGGGCGCCACGTCCGCGATCAGCGAGTCCGCCACGTCCGGCGAGTTCTCCGTGGTGAGCGCCCTGTCACCGGCCACGGTGAAGCTGCCGATGGGGATGTGCAGCTCGCCCCGGCAGTCGGGCAGCGAGGTCACCAGCTTGGTGATCTCGATCATCCGCTCGATGAACTGGGTCGTGCTGTTGCCGCCGAGGGTGTTGAACTTCTTGGCGATCGTCATCAGGTTCACGTCGCCGCCGCCCGCGGCCCTGCTCAGGTCCGACAGCACCGGGATGGGCGCGTACAGCTGGTCGACGACCGGCCGCACCGGGTCGGTGACCCGCTTGACCTGCGTCACCACCGGTCCGAGGACCGTACGGAAGAAGTCGCCGGCCTCCAGGTTCACGTCGGTGAAGGCGATGGACAGGTTGGCGGGGTCGGGAGAGCCGCCCTTGGTGAGGTCCCAGGCCAGGTGGAAGTCGCCGAACAGCCCCGGCAGCATCGGCGATCCGGGCGTCACGGTGAAACGCCAGTCGACGGCCGCGTTGGCGTGCAGCGACGTCTCCACCAGGTCGGAGGCGTCGGCGAGCTGGGAGAGCCCGATCTTGCCGACCGGCTTGAGCCCGACGGTGAAAGTGCCCGCGAACAGGTCGGGAGACTGCGGCGAGCGGTTCTTCACGGTGACGTCGAGGATGGACAGCTTGGCGTTGATCTCGTCGGGCAGCGACACGTTCACGCCCACGGTGGCCTGCGGCCGCTTGTCGGGTGTCGCGTCGATGTAGAAGCCGTTGACGCGGTCGAGGCCCACGGTCACGTCCACGTGCCAGCCGAGCTCGGCCCGCACACCCTTGCCCGGGCCCTGACGCAGCGCGAGACCGGGAACGCCGATGTCCAGCTGCCGTTCCAGGGCCGCGCAGCCCTCCACGCAGCCCTGCTGCGGGTCGACCACGCCCTTGCCGATGCTCATCGTGAACTTCACGCCGGTCAGCTCGGTGCCCTTGGCGGCGTCACAGGCGGTGGGGTCCGCGGGCTCCGGTGCCTGCACACAGGTGATCACCGGTTGCACGCCGGGCCCGACCTTGGGGGCCAGCTCGGCGTTGTACCACTCGCGCAGGTCCTTGCCGGTGGGCACCCGGCCGCCGTTCGGCAGCGTGGCGATCGCCGCCTTGATCTCCTGACGCTTGACGCCGACGAAGTCCGCGCCCTGCTGGAGGTCGTCGCCGACCAGGGGCAGCCTGCCGCCGTAGGAGACCGTGCGCATGCCGGCTTCCAGGGCGGTGAGGTAGCGGTCGATGCCGTCGCCGAGGTTGGTCCAGTCGAGCTCCAGCCCCGCGGGCAGGGTGGAGAAGTCGAACTCGGGCACCTCGAGCCGGTCGATGTCGCCCGGCAGCTTCGCGGTCAGGTCGAACATGTCCGCCAGCGGAGCGGCCCTGGGCAGACGCAGCACGAGCGCGTGCCTGCCGTCCGCGGTGATCGGGCTGCCGTTCACGTAGGCGGGCAGCACCGCGCACAGCGCGAGGTCGGTCTCGTCGCGCCGCGGGTCGCGGTCGCAGGTGACCGGATCGGTCGTCTCGTTGAGCGCCAGGTCGAGCCCGGCGAAGAAGTCGGCCGGCGCCACGGCGTCCTGCGCCTCGCCGTCGTACCGGAGACTCACGCCGTACGCGAGCCTGGCCTGCATCGGGTCGCCGTCCGCCTTGCCGACGGAGACCGGCAGCGGGCCGATGTTCGCCTTGATCGCGCCGTCGAGCCGGGCGTCCGCCTCCAGGTCGAGGCCGGAGTCGGTGTCGATGAGCAGGTCGCGGGCGAGATCGAAGTCGCGCTTGAGCGCCACCCGCAGCCCCAGCCGGATCTGCCCGCCGACCGAGGCGTCGAGCGTGCCCGAGCCGGAGGCGGCGACCAGGCTGCTGTCGCCGAAGGAGAAGCGCAGCGGCTCCCGCAGCGCCGCCTTCTTGTCGTACGCGAGCGACAGGTGCAGCGCGCCGTCCTCGTAGCCGATGCGGGCCTGGCCGCCCAGCGCCTTGTTCAGCTCGGCCACCAGCGCCTGCACGGTGTCCGGCGGGGCCGCGGTCAGCCGGTCGATCGCGTCCCTGAGCGGCGAGCGCAGCGCGTACGCGGTGCCCGGCTCGGGACGGGTCTGCCCGAACTTCGCGGTGAACGCCATGGTGTGCTCGCCGCAGACGGCCCCGACGGTCATGACGCGTGTGCCGATCACGACGCCGCGTCCGATGTGCGCCTGGGTGAACGTCCGCGAGGGGTCGGTGACGAAGCCGTTCTCGCTTCCACAGGCGCCGTCGCCGTACACGACGCCGGGGCCCGAACCCGTCTCGTCGGCGGCGACGAGGTCGGACAGCGAGCGGCCGAGGAGCGGCAGCTTCGTCGTCATCGCCGTGCCGACCGGTCCGTTGGGCTTGACGTGATCGAGATAGGTGGCCAGCGCGCCCAGCGACTTGACCAGCGCGCCGAACAGCGCCTGCGGGTTGCCGGGGTCGAAGGCGAAGTCCTTGACCTTGCCGATCTGGTCGAAGCCGCGGAAGGTCACGGTGCCGGGCGTGCGGACGTCCGGCATCTGCACGTCGCCGGTGACCTTGCCGCCGAAGAAGTCGGCCAGCCCGGGGACGCCGAGGGTCAGCCTGGCCGTGGCGGTGGCGTCCACCTGGGAGGTGAGGATGCCGGCCGGGTCGCTCGCCAGACGTTCGAACAGCCGCGTCAGCGGCACGTCCCCGGCGTCCTTGAGCGCGACCTTCACCACGTCGCCGCCGGACCTGCTGCTCATGGACAGGTCTCCGGTGAGCCGTACGCCGAGGTAGCCGACGACGGCGTCCACGTTGACCGAGGTGAGGACCGACGCGCGCACGCCGAACAGGTCACGGCCGGTACGCAGCATGATCCGGTCGGCGGGCCGGGGCAGCTCGGTGACCACGGTCGCGCTGCCGTCGGGGTTGACGTGCTTGTAGGGGCACGCCTTCTGCTGGCCGTCCGGCCGATTCGCGCACTCCTGCCCGGTGGCCGGGTCGCTCAGGTCGAGCACGACCATGGCGGCGGCGTGGTAGCCGCGCATCACCCCGGCGACCGCGGTGGTCGCGTTGGCCTGGGCGAGGCCCGCGCGGGCCTTGAAAGTGTCGCCGAAGGTGACCTGGCCGATCATCGGGTCGGCGGCGGCGACGCGGTAGGCCGCCCCGGCCGCCGGCACGCCTCCGCGCCAGCCGTCACCGGTCAGCGTGACGACGTCGGCGGTGTTGTCCGCCACCATGCCGGTCGACGTGCCCGCGGTGATCGTACGGCCGGCGAACTCTCCGGGCGTCCACTTCTGGCCGGCGTGCCTGAGCGTCGTGGCCGTGTAGGTGACGCCGGCGCCCGCACCGCTGGTGGCCTGTCCGGCCGGGTTGAGCGGCTCGGGCGCGGCGTTGACGGGACGGTCGACGACGAGCGTGAAGGCGATCTTCTTGGTGGCGTCGTCGTAGCCCGCGTCGGCGACCTTGATGATCGCGCCGCCGGGCAGGTTCCGCGCCCTGCCGAGCGCGGCGAACATGTCCTGGATCGAGGTGAAGGTGGGCTGACCGGTGTTCCGGTCGACGCTGTCGGCGACGAATTTGTCGATGGCCTCGGAGACGCGCACCGCGTCGGCCAGCGAACCCCGCATGAACGGCAGGTCCACGTCGCCCTGGCCGCCCTGATCTCCCTGGTCGCCCCAGCGGGCCCGCTGCACGGCGGTGATCGCCTCGGACAGATGCGTCAGCCCGTCGAGCAGGTCCTTCGGCGTGAGCGTCTGGAAACGGTTCAGCCGGGCCAGATCCGGCTGGCTCACACTCACCTGCGGCCCGCCCGTGGCGAGATCGGGCCAGTTCACGTCGACGGTCGCGGTGGCGCCCTCGACCTGGGCCCCGGCGAACGGCTGCGCGGTGACCGCGAGCCTGGCGGTCGCCGAGCCCTTCTTGGAGAAGGTGAACAGCCCGGCCGCCGCGCCGTCCGCGCCCAGCTCACGCAGGTCGAGCCTGCCGTCGCCGTCCGGGTCGGCGGCGGTGGAGGTGAACGCGGCGGTGAAGGAGAGCGACGAGCTCGGGGACAGGTCGACGCCGAGGATGCCGAAGGCGGCCGTCGGCGCGGCCCCCGCCGCCAGCCGGCCGTCGGCCTGCACGGTCACCACGGCGTCCTTGCCCAGCCAGGCCGTCTTGGTGGCGGGGTCGTAGGCGAAGGGGAGCTTCGCGCTCAGCTTCAGAGTGACGTCCACTCCCCCGGAGGTCGCCAGTGAGACCCTGGGCTCGGCGCTGCTGACGGAGATCGGCCTACCGGCGACCGTCCTGGCCACCTCCAGGGTCAGGTCGAGGCGCCTGACGCCGCCCTGCGTGCTCGCCTTCGCCAGCAACCGTCCGGTACGCGGACCGGAGAGCGGATACTCGTCCTCCAGGCCGGACAGGCCGGTCAGATTCTTGAGCTGGTCGTACACCGCGACGTCGAACAGGTCGCCGAGACCCAGGCCGTCCTCGCCGCCGGGGACCAGGCCGACGAGAGGCAGCTGCTCGCCCATCGGGCCGAGCGCGGCCATGCCGTCACCGACGGCGGCGAAGCGCTCCACCACGGACAGCAGCGCGGCGGTCTCCTCATCCCGCTGCTCGGCCGCCGACGCGGTCTGCGGCAGGGCGGTGAGCACCCCCCACAGCGTTCCCAGAACGCACAGCACGCTGATTAATCGCCGCCACACCACAAGAACCCCCAGAACCGGCCGATCACATACCGACGACCTGTTCTAGTGAGGGCGACTTGTAATCCGGTTGGAGCCGGCTTCAGCGCGCCGCCCGAGCCCGCCCGGCCCGGGCACGGCGCCCCTCCGCGTACGGCGGTGGACGCGGAGGGGCACGAAAAGTCCGGGCTCCGTCGGTTGAACCGCCGGAGCCCATGCCCTGCTCTGGGGAATGAACGCCGCCCCGAAGCGTTTTGTTCATTCCCCAGGACGTCAGGCCTGCATTTTTAGAAATCGCAGGCGAACAACGCGGGGAGCACGTCGGAGCAGTGGCCGGCGACGCAGACGTCCCAGAGGATGTCGTCGAGATCCGAGCAGGTGTTCCGGGAGCATCCGTTCTGGGAGCATCCGTTCCGGAAGCCGTCGTTCCGGAGGCTGGTGTTTTCGAAGGTGTTGTTGAACCCGTTGTCGAACTCATTGGTACACGGGTTGGTACAACCCCAGCACGTTGGGGCGGTTGACGCGCTCGCCGCCGTGGCGCCCGCGGCGAGGGCGCCACCGCCGAGCGCGGCGGAAAGTGCGAGTCCGGCGATGACCTTCTTGAGCTTGGGCATTTTATGTCCCCCTCTAAAGGCTCAACTGCCTAATGTGTGCGTCATTCCCAAATAGACAGGAATGGCGCTTAATGACCGTTAAGTGGTCATTGCCCCGCGATGTCATATTTTCCAGGCCAGACGAGCGACAAACGGTGATCAAGGGTGTTTAACGCGTTATTAGCGAATGGGGGGCAGCAGCCGAACACTTATGCCGCTTTCATCCCTCAATGTCCGATTTCGCCGAGTCGCGACCTCAGCCCGCGCGCATCATGGTGACGAGCCCGTGCGCGACGTCGAGGAACTGGTCACGCGACGAGCTCGTCGTCTGCAGATCGACGAACGCCTCGTGGGCCCCGGCCTCGGCGAGGGTCAGCAGGTAGTCGGCGACCTGGCGTACGGTTCCCGCGTGCGGCACCTGGTCGGCGGGCACCGGTGCGTCCGTGATCTCCGGGTTGACGCGCACCACCATGCGCAGCGCGGACGGGTCCCGGCCCGCGCCGGACGCGGCCCGCAGCGCCATGTCCCACAGGCCGGTCAGATAGGGCATGGGCATGGCCGCGCTCAGCCAGCCGTCGGCCCGCCGGCCGACCCTCTCCAGCGCCCCCGGCGTGTAACCGGCCAGCAGGACCGGAGGACGTGGACGCTGACAGGGCTTGAGGTCGATGTGCGACGGCGGCACCGTCCAGAGCGCGCCCTTGTGCTCGACCACCTCACTCGTCCAGACGGCCTCCATCAGGTCGAGCGTCTCTTCGAGCCGGTCTCCCCTGCCCCGCCAGGGCACACCGGTCGCGGTGTACTCGTCGCGCAGCCAGCCGAGGCCGATGCCGACGTCCAGCCGTCCGTTGCTGAGCAGGTCGAGCGAGGTCAGCGTACGGGCGAGCAGGACGGGCGGCTGCCACAGCGCGTTGAGCGTGCTGGTTCCCAGCCGGATCTCGCGCGTGCTGACCGCGGCCAGCGTCAGCGCGGTGAGCGGGTCGAAGAACGTCCCGAAGGCCGGGGGCACCGTCCCGTCCCCTCCCGGGTACGGGTCGCTGGGCGCCAGCGGCAGCAGGATGCGGTCGCCCGCCCACAGGCTGTCGTAGCCCATCTCCTCGAGATCCGCGCTCGCCCGCCGCATGAAATCCGGATCGGCGAACGCGCCGTACTGGGGAACCGTGTATCCGAGCCGCATGAGTGTCTCCTCGCACTTCGCCGTGGTGGAATCGCCCTGATCGGGCGTCGGCGGAGAGGCTAGAAAGACCCACTTGCGGAAAACTTGGACCTTCCGCCGCCCGTACGGAGGCGAGACCGTGCTGTCGCGGACGTACCCGCGCCGCGGCGGCAGCACCGGGCGGTGACCGGGTGACTGACAAAGCGAACGCCCGGCCGGGACGCCTGTTACGACGTCCGGCCGGGCGTGACCGCTTGCCGGCGTCCGGTCAGACGCCGGCCCCCACTTCGGCGGGCGCCTCCACCGGCTCCGCGCCGGACTTCCCGGTGACGTCCTCGGAGGCGTCCTCGGGGGCGTCCTCGGGGGCGGCATCGGGGTGCGCCGCGATGAACTGCTCGATGACCTCGTCGGCCATCTTCCCGCGCGGGGGCACGTCCAGCCCCTGCTCGCGGGCCCATTCGCGGACGTCGGTCAGGGTGTAGCCGCGCAGTCGCGGGGAGGTGTCGGCGGCTTTCTTGGACCGCGTCGCCTGCTTCACCTCACGGGCGTTCTCCAGCACTTGCTCGATGAACGCGAGAGCCTCGCTCAGCCGCTGCTGGTTCGCGTCGGACAGGTCGATGGCGAAGGTCCGGTTCAGCAGCGGGAACTCCCGTCTCGCCACATCCTCGCCCTCGGAGTGGTCGAGGTCGTCAACCAGAATCACCTTCTGCGCCACGTGCAGCCCTTCCAGGGTGGATCTCCGTCTAACTGGACCGTGGCATCCTACTCGCGCCCGGTCCACCGGCCCGCCTTCCCGGCCACCTCGACCCGAGCACGAGGGCCACGGCGGCGACGGCGTACGCGACCGCCCCGACCAGGAAGGGCACGAAGGTCACCGGACCTTCGTAGGTGAAGTCGGGCTGACTGCCCGCACTGATCTCCGCCGGCGTGATCAGCGCAGGCGGGAGCATGTCCACGGCCACCACCAGATCGACGGCCGCCATGACGCCGAGCGCGACCGCCACGACCGGTTCCGCCCACCGCCGCGGTCCGATGGGGAGGGCCGCGACCAGGACCAGCAGCGGCAGCCAGCCCGCGACCATGAGATCCGGGGCCCAGAACCAGAACCGCCGGGCGGCCAAGCCGTCGACCATGGCCACCACCGAGAAAACCGGCAGATAGGTGGGAAGGCCGTTCCACGTCAGGTTCACGAACCCCGCCGGCACGAGCGACGCGCACACCGCCAGGACCAGCCACGGCCAGGCGCGGCGCGCTTTCACCTCGCGCGGCGGACGGTGCTCGGACACCGCCGAAGTATCCCAGAACCCCGGCACCTCAGGCGGCGCGCATGCGGGAGCCGTGGGCACGTCGCGGCGCCTCAGCGTTTGCGCTTCCTTCCGCCGGTACGGCCCCGGGCGCCGGGTCGCGGGCCGGGCACGAGCCTGAACGGGTGGGCGGGCGCGCGCATGCGGTCGAGCACCAGCCTGCGCAGCTCCTCCATGCTCTCCCCGGCGGGGTGGCCGGAGCCGGCCATCGCCTCGACGAGGGCGAGCGCGTTCGGCCCCGCCATGCCGCGCAGCTGCTCCAGCACCTTCTCCGGCCCCGCGATCTCCAACAGGCCGAGCACGCCCTCCGTCGTCACCAGCAGATGCTCGTCGGCCCCGAGGTCGTCCGCGCCCGGTCCACCGCGCTCGGAGAGCTCCATCAGGACGAGGGGGCCCAGCACCGGATCCGTACGCAGGCCGGGCAGCATCGACCGCAGGCCCGGATGAATTTCGGTCAGGAGGGAGAGCATCGCGGCCGCCCGGGTGCGGAGGGAACAGGCGCGCACCGCGTCCAGCAGCGGCCCCACGTCGCCCCCGTGCGCCGCGAGCCAGCCGGCCAGCTCCCGTGCGGCGGCGCCCGGCGGGTAGTGCTGCATGAGCACCCCCAGCAGCTCGGCGGCCGGAGCGTCCGCCAGCTCGCCGATCAGCGGGGCGTCCCTGCCCTCGGCCAGCATCCGCTCTCGCATCGCCCTCGCGCCGAGCGGCGTCAGCCGTACGAGGAGGCCCGGCTCGGCGAGACGCCGCAGCAGCCGGGCCCGCGCCTCGCCCGGCAGCGGAAGCCCGCCATCGCCGGTGGGGTCGTCGTCGGACAGTTCGTCGCCGGGAAGATCGCCCGTGAGGTCGCTGGAGTACAGCCCGTCGGCCACGCCGTGGCTCAGCTCCACGGCGCCGAGCTCGGCCAGCACCTCCAGCGCCCGCGTCAGGTCCTGCCCGATCCGATCGCGCCATATCTCCTCCGGCACGCGACCGGACGGAACATAGTCCTGGCAGACCAGCCAGACCGTCTCCTCCAGCCGCGCCACGGGCATCGGGCTCGCCATGCCGTAGACGCTGTTGAGCACGTCGGGCATCAGCTCGTCGAACGCCGACCACAGCATCGACGGCGGCGACATGTCGGGGCCCAGCTCGAAGTATGTCTCGAACGCCCGCGACCACAGCGTCGCCGGGTCGCGCAGTAGCGGCGCGGCCTTGGCGACGCGGAGCAGGCGGCCCTTGGCCGTGCGGACGATCCGGGCGCGCTTCGCCCAGGCGAGCATGAGGCCGACACCGGGCAGCTCGGCCGCGCTGCGCCACTCGAGGTCCTGCTCACCCGTGCCGAGCAGCCCGGCCAGCTCGCGGGCATCGGCGACGCGAAGGTTGCCGGCCTCGGTGAGCGTCCTGCCCTCGCCGCCCACCCAGTCGGCCAGGGCCGTCAGCCGTCGTACGACCTCGCTGCGCGCCGCCGCCTCGGCGAGCTCGCGTGCGGGCGGCAGTGCCAGCGGAGGTTGTGGGAAGGCCCGTTGCTCGTCGAGGTGCGGGCGGGCGAACCTGGCTTCGACCACGCTGTCGAGGGCCTCGGCGTCGTAGGGCACCCGGCCCGCCTCGACGTCGCGGGGGAGCCGCTCCAGCGCCTTGTGGTCGGTCAGGTCGATGCCGTTGTCGAGCGCCGTCTGCGCCCAGAACTTCGCGAGGCCCATGCGCGCGGGATCGTCGAGCGCCGCCGGATAGTCCGCGACAGCGTTCTGCACCGCCCGCTCCAGCTCGGCCGGGGCGCCGCCCCGGGGGTCGCGCAGCCCCTTCGCGGCGAGGTACCGCAGCAGGGTGAGCAGGCTCTCCGGGGCGGTGTCCAGCTCGTGCCGGGGAGCGGTGACGTAGCGCGGGATCCACTCCAGCAGGAACCTGCGCACCTGCGCCTCGTCCCAGTAGGCCAGCCGGCCGTCGACGCTGCGGTGGCGGGAGTCGAGGGCCGCCCCCAGCACCAGCGGGTCGGCGGCCATGCCGCGCTCCCCCGCCCAGACGAGGCAGCGGCGGACCAGCAGGTCCTTGGCCGCCTCGAACTCCTCGTCCTCGTGCGGCTCGAACCAGGTGCGCATCAGACCCCCTCATCCGTGACCATGCAGCGGAGGGTAGCCGTACCCACACGCACGGCACCGGGGAACGGCCCCAATCGAAGGAGCAGGGTCAGGAGCCCGTGTGAAGGCGGCGGTGCAGCGCGCGGACCTCGTCGGCCAGTGCGGGCACCGGCCCCGCCACCCGCACCCCGGGCGCGACCTCGCCGACCGGGAGCGTACGCACCGGCGGGGGCGGCACATCCCACTCGGCCAGCCACCGCGCGAGCTGCGCCGACGACGCGACGTAGACGATCCGCCCCAGCCCCACCCATGCGTGCGCCGCCGCGCACATCGGACAGTGCTCGCCGGAGGTGTAGACCGTGGCCTCCGCGCGTTCCTCCGGCGTCATGTTTCCCGCGGCCCAGCGCGCCAGCTCGAACTCGGGGTGCCGCGTGTGGTCGCCGCCCGCGACCCGGTTGCGGTCTTCGGCCAGCACCTTCCCGTCCCCGGAGACCAGGACCGAGCCGAACGGCTCGTCGTCCGCCTCCAGCGCTTCGGCCGCCAGCTCCACACAGCGGCGCAGATGCCGCATCTCCTCAGGTGTCGGCTCGTAACTCATGGTCGAGACGGTAGCCCGGAAACGGCGTGGGTAGGGCGAGGGGCATGCCGGAAGGGCATCTGGTCCATCACTACGCGGACGAGCAGCACGAGGCGCTCGCCGGGCGCGTCATCAGCGCCACCAGCCCGCAGGGCAGGTTCGACGCCCGGCCGTACGACGGCAGGGTCGTCGAGAGTGTCGAGGCACTCGGCAAGCACCTGCTCTACCGGGTGGAAGGCGCTCCGCCCATTCACGTGCACCTCGGCATGCAAGGCCTGTTCCTGCGGTACGACGACCCGGCGGCCCGGCCGCGCAAGGGCACCCGGCTGCGGCTGGCGACCGGTGACGTGGCGTTCGACCTGATCGCGCCCGCGCGATGCGAGCCGATGGACGAGCGGGCGCTGGCGGCGCTGCGGGCCGCGACCGGACCCGACCCGCTGCGTGGTGACAACGACAGAACCGAGGCGGTACGACGCCTGCTCGCCGCCCGCACCGCGGTCGGCGCGGCGGTGCTCGACCAGGGCGTGTGGTCCGGAATCGGCAACGCCTGGCGGGCGGAGCTGCTCTTCCTGACCGGGCTCGACCCCGGCGCCCGTGACATCGGCGCCGAGGCCGCCGGGCGGCTCTGGGACACCGCCGTGCGGTATCTCGCGCTGGGCCGGGACGCCGGGCAGGTGGTCAGCGATCCGGACGCCCCGGATGAGCGCTGGGTCTACAAACGTGAGCGCTGCCGCCGCTGCGGAGCCGCCGTACGGACCTGGACGCTCGCCTCGAGGACGGCCTACGCGTGCCCGGCCGACCAGCATTTGAAGGCCGCCTGACCTGGGAAGTCGCGCCGTTATCAAGTTGTTATATTCAGGTGAACGAAAGCCAGAGACTGCTGGACATCCGCCGTATCTACGTCGAGCCCGCCGCGGCCGAGCTGCCGCGCGGCAAGGAGATCCTGGAGCGCTACCCCGAGGCCGAGCGGATCGAGATCGAGGCCCACCACCGCATCCCCGAGCTGTACGGGGACGAGGCGAACGTGGCCCGCTGGGTCAGGATCAAGACCGAGGCGCTGGTCCTCGGGGTCAAGAAGTCGCTCACCGCGCGGCCGAACGGCCGGTCGAGCGACTTCATCGCCCCATCGACCGCCAACGGCTGCGCGATGGCCTGCGCGTACTGCTATGTGCCGCGCCGCAAGGGCTACAGCAACCCGATCACGGTGTTCGCCAACATCGACAAGATCACGGGCTACCTCGCCAGGCACGCCGGACGACAGGGCGACAAGCCCGAGCCGAACCAGGTGGACCCGCACGCCTGGGTCTACGACATCGGCGAGAACTCCGACTGCTCGGTGGACGCGACCATCTCCGGCAACGTGCGCGATCTCGTCGATCTCTTCCGCGACCTGCCGAACGCCAAGGCGAGCTTCGCCACCAAGTACGTCAACCGCGACCTGCTCGGCTGGGACCCGCAGGGCCGTACGCGCGTCCGGTTCAGCCTGATGCCGGCCGCCGACTCCAAGCTGCTCGACATCCGCACCTCTCCCGTCACCGACCGGATCGCGGCCATCGACGACTTCGTCGAGGCGGGATACGAGGTGCACGTCAACTTCAGCCCCGTGGTCGTCCGCGACGGCTGGCTGGAGGACTGGGCGGAGCTGCTCGGACAGCTCGACGACGCGCTGAGCCCTGCTGCCCGCGCGCAGCTCGCCGCCGAGGTCATCTTCCTCACGCACAACGACCGGCTGCACGAGGTCAACCTCGGCTGGCATCCCAAGGCCGAGGAGGTGCTGTGGCGTCCCGACCTCCAGCAGCCGAAGCGCTCGCAGACGGGCGGCTGGAACGTCCGCTACAAGACGGGCCACAAGGGCCGCTACGTCACCGCGCTCACCGACCTCATCGCCGAGAAGATTCCGTACTGCCGGGTCCGCTACGCCTTCTGACCACAGCCCGGCAGCGCGAGAGCGCGTACGGCGAGCTCCACCCATCGCACCCGGGCGGGCTTCGAAGGTCCCAGCGCCGGGCGCCCGCGTCCACCAATCTCATGGTCGCATTCAGGGCGCGGTGTACTTAGTACGAACCAGCATCGGCATACCTATTTCTACAGAAAGCACGCAACCCACAAAACTGCATTCTTAACAAGATGTCATGCTAAGTTTGGACAAAATCCGATTCATGAGCCGTTGACCCTGTTGCCGGAGGAGATCTACCTTCGCCGTACGTAGGCGAACTCACCCCTCGCCGCGTCCATATATCCAGGGGGATCGATGGCGATTGAGTTCAGGGTGCTCGGTCCGGCGGAAATAGTCATTTCCGGAAAGAGCGTCGTACTTCCGTCCAACAAGCCCAGCATCGTACTCGCGACCCTGCTTCTTCACCCGAATGAAATCGTCGCCGTGGATCGTCTGTATGACACCATCTGGGGCGAAAGGCCGCCGGCCAGCGCGCGAGCGACCCTCCAGACATACGTCATGCGATTGCGCCAGCTCCTCGTGAAGTTCGACGACAAGTGCGCGATCTCAACCTCTCCCGGCGGTTACTCGATCACCGCGACGGCGGCGAACCTGGACCTGCTGAAGTTTCGTGAGCTACGCGACCGCGCAAGGGACTTCCGCGGCGAACCGGAGGAAGAATCCCTCTATCTCGGGCAAGCGCTCTCGCTGTGGCGCGGCACGCCCCTCGCCAACATCCCGTCCGACACCCTTGTTCGCGACGGGATCCCACAGTTGGCAGAGGAACGCCTGGAGGCCGCCGAACGGCGGTTCGAACTCGAACTCGCGCTGGGTAGACACCGGACCATCATCGGCGAGCTACGCGCGTACACGGCAGCGCACCGCGAGCGGGAGCAATTCTGGGAGCAGCTCATCGACGCGCTCTACCGTTCGGCGAGACAGGCCGAGGCGTTGGAGGAGTACGCCAAGGTCAAGCAGTACTTACACGACGAGCTGGGAGTGGACCCCTGCCGCAGGCTCCAGGAACTCGAGGTCAAAATCCTGCGCGGCGAACAGCAGCCCGAGGCTCCTCCGGCAGAGCCCGTCAGAACGGTCGCGGCTCCCCCGGCGGTCACACCGATCGCTGACCCGGGTCCCCGGCTGTACCAGCTCCCTCCGGAAGTGGCCGACTTCGTGGGCCGCGAACAGCTCGTTCACGATCTTCTGGCCGACGTGCGGCACGATCTGAGCACAGGACGGCCATCGCTGACGCTCATCCACGGCGCCGCGGGCATCGGGAAGAGCGCCCTCACTGTGCGGGTGGCCCATCGCTTACGCAACCTGTTCTCCGATGGCCAGTGGTACGTGCAGCTGAGCGGCGCCGACAGCAGACCGCGGAGCCCTCTCGACATTCTGGAAGAGCTCCTTGTCACGGCAGGAGTGGACCCTCACGCGGTCCCCTGTGGACTGGCCGCCCGCGCCGCGGCGTTCCGGTCCGCCATCGCCGATCGCAAGATCCTATTTCTGTTCGACGACGCCGCCGACGCCCAGCAGGTGTGGCCGCTGCTGCCCGGCACGCCCGGCAGCACCGTTCTGCTGACCAGCAGGATGCGGATGACCGAGCTCACCGCCCTGCTGAGTTCGCGCTCCCATCTGCTGCCGCCGCTCGACCCGGCCCAGTCATTGGAGCTGCTACGGCTCTTCCTCGGCCGGGGCGCGGTACGGATGGAGCACTCGTCGGCCGTCGAACTGGCCGAACTGTGCGGACATCTGCCGCTCGCCCTGCGCATCGCCGCCGCCCAGATAAGCGGGCTGCCCGGCCAGCGAATCTCCCACCATCTCAACTGGCTGCGGGCCGACGTACCCCGGCGCATGTCGATCGGGCATCACCCGCGGCTCTCGCTCTTCCATCTCTTCGACGTCTCCCTGGCCCGGCTCAGCGAGGCCGCGAGAGCGTTGTTCCTGCGCCTCGGGCACCTGCCCGCCGGGTCGGAGTTCACCGTGAGAGATCTCGCCGCAGGACTGGACGCCACTGGCGACGAAATCGAGTTGCTGCTCGGCGAACTGCGTGACGCGAGCATGGTGCTCTATCTCGCTCCCGGACGCTACGCCCTCCACAGCCTGGTTCACATCTACGCGGCGTTCCGCTGTGTGGAGGGCGCAGTGGCCGTCTGAACTCGTCAGGGGAACGGATGCGGCACCCGGTGGAGATCCGCGTCGGTCAGGTCGCCGGAACGCAGGCCGGCGCGGCGGGGGGCATGGCGGAGGCGGGGCAGGTGCAGGGCCCGCTGCTTGCTCCAGCCGAAGTCGATCGGAATGAGTCCGGGCACGATCACCGACACCGTCGACAGACCCAGCAGCCGCTGCTCCGGGCTCGTCTGATCCACCACAATCACATCGAGTCCGGCAGCGATCAGGACATCGCGGCAGAACCGCAGGTCGTCCGTGAGGTCCAGGCCGTTCGGCCGTTCGGCCGTCCAGTCGGCGTACAGGTCGGCCACGGACCGCTTGGGGCGCTCGCCGAGCAGGAAATCCGCCGTGCCGGCCATCGCAGGATGGCCGAACAGCGTCGCGTGGTCGGCCAGTTCGCGTACGCGCGAGTAGTCGCGGACCATCTCCTCGACGGCATCGCGGCGCTGCGCCACCCGCTGCGGCAGTGACGGAATGTACGACGCCACCTCGCACAGCGCGGCGCGCACGGCGTCCTCCGGCTCCAGGCCCGCGCCCGCCGCGAAACACAGCGTCCCCATGTCTCCGTCCCGGCGGACCGCGACGGCGGTGACGACGGGGATTCGCAGGTCGATGCGATTGTCGAAGAGGCGGACATCGTAGCCGTTGAGGCGTATCCGGTCGCACATGAACCGTATCGCCCGATCCGTGCACGTGGCCGGGTCTATCTCCGGCAGTTCGAGCCTGCCGTACCAGCCGATCAGGAAGGCATCACGCTCCACGAGTTCGAGGATGCCGTGCAACGTCGCCTCCTCGATCGACCCGCCGCCCGCACAGCCGTTGGAGCACTCGTGCACGAAGTTGTCGGCTCCCCCGTGGCGGCCCATGTAGTACGCGATCCGCTCGGGAACGAGCACCGGCCGTTCGTCGCGCAGCGAGTAACCCCATACCCAGGGAATCGGCGTCCCTGGGTCGAAGGGGCGCAGCAGCGGCTCGGAGCGGTAGACCTCATCCGAGTACACTCCGCACTCCCGGGGATCGAGCGCATCCTCGCGGATCTCGTCCAGAGCGGCGACCAGCGGCTCACCCGTCCGGCGGCGGCGACCGCCCGCATAGCGCTCCAGCCCTTCGAAGACACCGAGCACGCCGCTGTCATCGAAGGAGTCGGCATGACCGCCCCAGTACACGTCGAACAGACGGCCCGACACCCGCAGGCGCATCATCCCGTTCACCGGGGCCGTGGTCGGGCAATCGACCTCGGGTGTCGCCGCCATGCCCAGCATGCCGCAGACGGGATTGGCGAAGGCTTTGAGGTCGAGCCCGTAATCACGGGCGTGCTTCACCCGGTAACGGCCGGGGGCCGGTTTGCGCCGGCTCCTCAGCGTGATTACCGCCGACTCCGCACTGTCGGCAACCGAACCACCGCAGACCCGGCAATCCGGATCTGCCAGCAATGGAAACGACCGCACCCGCAGGGACCGCAGGTCCAGTTCGTGAACGCGGCCCGGCACGGGCGCGACGTCCAGAACCCAGCGGCATATCAGGCGGGCGGCCTCCAGAGTGGACTGGGTCAGGTAGGGCGAGGGCGCCAGGCGATGGACCCGCCGGCCTTCCTCCAGTGCCTCTCGCTCCGGGGCCGTCCGGATCTTCTGCCAGCGCAGCGCGAGGCAGCCGCCGCAGGGGCCGCTGCCGTACGGGCCGAAGATGATCGACTCGGGGGTCAGCCACACGGGGTAACCCGGGAGGTCGTGGTCCTCCTCCAGGGCGTCCCGCAGGCCGAGCGTGCGCACGCTGACCCCACTTTCCTCGGCAAGGTGGGACGCGAGCAGCCAGTAATCATCCGGCACTGCAGGGGAATCGATGTCGAGAGCGCTCATGGCCGTCACCTCTCATGGAACAGGCGGGCCGGCGGCACGCACCGGCCCGCCGGAAATGGGAGCCTTACCCGCAGCTGATGCAACTGGTGCAGCTGGTCGTGCTGCTGCTGGTGCTCGTGCTGCTCGTGCTCGTCCCGCAGCTCGTGCTCCCGCCCATCAGCTCCTCGTGGTTCTCGACGTGATCGGAGATCTCGAACGTCTCCGCCTCCAGGAGTTCCAGCTCGGCCCGAAGGGTGGAGAGCCCACCGTTCATGGAAGTCACCATCGGCCGATCACCCGCAGCTTGCGCAGCTGGTGCAGCTGGTCGTGCTGCTGCAGGTGCTGGTGCTGCTGGTGCTGCTGCACCCGGCCAGTTCCTCGACGACCTCCTCATAGTCCGTGATCTCGAACGTCTCGGCCTCGAGCATCTCGAGCTCGGCCCGGAGAACGGAACCGACGTCGCTCATCATCTTCTCCCTACGCGGTCGGCTCAGCCGCAGCAGCTTGTGCTGCTGGTACTGGTGCAGCTGCTCGTGCAGCTGGTGGTACTGGTGGCGGCGAAGTCGTCGGCCACGTCGGTGTAGTCCTGGACTTCGAAGGTCTCGGCCTCCAGCAGCTCCAGTTCCTCGCGAAGCGCCTGATTCGGGTAGCCGTTCATGTGATCCCTTCCCTCAACCGCAGCAGCTCGTGCCGCTGCTGCTGGTGCAACTGCTGGTGCAACTGCAGCAGCTGGTGGTGCTGGCGGCGAGGTCCTCGCCGGCCAGCTCGGTGTAGTCCTGGATCTCGAAGGTCTCGGCCTCCAGCAGCTCCAGCTCCTCGCGGAGGGCCTGCTCGCCTCTCCGGTCCTGAGCACGATTCATGGCCCCGTCCTCTCCTCGGTTGGATGCGTCAGCCGCAGCAGCTCGTGCCGCTACTGCTGGTGCAACTGCTGGTCGTGCTGCAGCAGCTGCTGGCCATGAGGTCCTCCTGCGGGCCCTCGCTGTAGTCCTGGATCTCGAAGCTCTCGGCCTCGAGCAGCTCCAGCTCCTCTTGCAGGGGCGAGGGCCAGGTGCGCGCCATCGCGGCTCACTCCCTTCCTGTTGTCCGGGTTCTGAGCGGAACACGGACCACTGTGGCGAGCGGCGCTGGAGGAGCGGTGGCTGGGCGCTATCAACCCTCTGGCGGTCGGCTGGTCACCGCCAGATCGATGGCTGTCCAGGCGAGGCAGACGGCGGCGTCGATCACCGCTCTGTCGGCCGCGGGAGTGACGCAGTGGCCCGCGAACTCGGGCTGGTGCGGATAGATCCGTCCCGCGCCCACGTCTATCACCAGATGCAGGGACGGCACCGCGTGCGAGACGTTGCCCATGTCGGTCGAGGCAGCGGGGGCGATCGGCACCGGACGGCGGCCGAGGGCGCGGAGATGGGCGTCGGCTCTCGCGGCCAGGGCCGGGTGGGCGGCGAACTCCAAGTAGTCGGGTTCGGGCCGGCCAATCTCGACCTCGCAGCCGGTGGCGAGCGCCGCGGCGCGCAGGCAGTCGGTCACGCGCGAGGTCAGTTCGCGCAGACCGGCTGCGTCGGCCGCGCGTACCTGGTAGGTGCCACCGCTGGCGGCGGGCACGACATTCGGCACACCGTCGCCGGAGTGGGAGGGCGCTCCATGAATGCGGGCCGTCGGCGGCAGATGCTGGCAGAGCAGCCCCACGCCGACCTGTGCGAGCGTGAGCGCGTCGGCCGCGCTCCTCGCGTGATGCGGGGCGGCCGAGGCGTGGGCCGCGCGACCGGTGTAGGTGAAGGAGAGCGTGGATCGGGCGTAGGACCGGAACCACCCGCCGTCGAGACATCCTGGATGAGCCATCAAGGCGCCGTCCACGCCGTCGAAAGCGCCGCGCTCCAGCAGCATGACCTTCCCGCCGCCACTTTCCTCCGCCGGGGTTCCGAGCACCCTGACGGTGAGACCGGCGGCATCGGCGACGGCGGCAAGCCCGATCGCGGCGCCCACTCCTGCGGCGGCGATGATGTTATGGCCGCACGCGTGGCCGATGCCGGGCAGTGCGTCGTACTCGCAACAGATCGCGACCACACATGGGCCATGGCCGGCCTCGGCGACGAACGCCGTCGGCAGGCCGAACGCGCCGGTGTGGCCCGGCACGCCGTGTCGTTCGAGTTCCTCGACGCACCAGGCGGCGGCGGCGTGCTCGTCGAACGCTGTCTCGGGGTGCGCGTGGATGCGACGGCTGAGGGCGAGCACGGCCCCCGCGGCACCTCTGATACGACCGGCCGCGATCTCGTGCAGGGCCCGGCCCGGCGAGCCGATCACCGTTGACTTTTCATCGCCATAGAATACTTTGAATAGCAAACGGCTATCAGGAGGGGCAAGGGATGGGCCGCGACCAGGCGCCGGACGCGGAGACGGCTCCGGCTGATCCCGGATCCCTTCTTCGGCTCATCCAGACCGAGCAGCGGCAGGCCCGTCACCGTCTGTACGTCAATCCTCTGTCGGTGCACGTCCCGTGGGGTCTGGCGTGGCTGATCGGCTATGGACTGATCTTCCTCCGCTACGGGCCGGACGGACGGGTGATGCTCGACACCCCGCGGGTGCTGCCGTGGCTCGTGCTGATCCTGTGCTGCGCAGCGGCGCTGACCGCCACCATCATCGGCATCCGGCGCGGCACCCGCCACATCAGCGGGCAGTCCTCTCACCAGAGCATGATGTACGGCCTGGCCTGGTGTTTCGGCCTGCTGTCCGTGACCGCGGTGGCGGCGCGGCTCGACGAGATGCTCGACCTATCCCATCGCATCCTCATGTGGTCGTCGTTGACGACGGCTGTGGTCGGCATGCTCTATATCGCAGGAGCCGCCATCTGGCACAGCTGGTATCTGTTCGGCTGTGGCCTGTGGATCGTCGTCGCGAACTCCGCCGGCCTGGTGGCCGGGCCCGGCTGGCACGCGCTCGTGACCGCCCTGGCAGGCGGAGGCGGGCTCATCGTCTTCGGCGTCCTCCTGCGCCTGCGCGGAGGCAGGGCCGGAAGGTGACGCCGGCCGACCCGATGGGCGAGCTCGATCCCGTCATCCACGCACAGGCGCGGCTGCGGGTGGTGGCCATCCTGTCGACCCTGGCCGAGGGAGACTTCATCACATTCCCCTCACTGCAGGGCCTGCTGCGAATGACCGCGGGCAATCTCTCCGTGCATCTTCGGAAGCTGGAGGACGCGGAGTACATCACCATTGTCAAGACGCACGAGGGGCGTACGCCCAGCACCTTGATCAGCCTCACGTATCGGGGACGGGCGGCGTTCGAGGCCTACACCGCCGCGCTGCGGCGGCTTCTGGACTCTGTGGAATCGAACTTCCCAAGACCGGAGCAGGAGCATCGCACCGGTCGATAGGAGCGACGATGAGACTTCTGGTTGTCGAGGACGACAGACGTTTGGCCGACGCGCTCGGCGTCGCGCTTCGCAGGCGTGGCTACTCCGTGACGCACGCGGCGACCGCCACCGCCGCAAAGGCCGTGACCGACTTCGACCTCATGCTGCTGGATCTGCGACTGGGCGGTGAGGACGGTCTGGAGGTATGCCGTCACTTCCGCCGGTCCAGTGACGTCGGCATCATCATCCTCACCGCCCGCTGCGCGGAACGCGACCGTGTGCTCGGCCTGCGTACCGGCGCTGACGACTACGTCGTCAAGCCGTTCAGCATGGCGGAGCTCGAGGCCCGCATCCAAGCGGTCCTACGCCGGTCGAGCCGCCGGCCACCGAGGACCTTGACGTACGGCGACCTGCGGCTCGACCTGAACATGCACGTTGTCACCTATCGGGATCAGCCGATCGATCTCACGCCCAAGGAATTCGCCCTGCTCGTGCGACTGGCCCGCGCCGAGGGCCAGGTGGTCTCCCGTGACCAGCTGCTGCTGGACATCTGGCAGACGGTGTCCCGCGAGGCCTCGCGCACGCTCACCGTGCACATGACGACTCTGCGTGCCAAGCTCGGCGATCCCGCTCTCGTGGGGACGCTGAGAGGCGTCGGCTACCGCTTGAACATCGCACCGGCGCCCGGCTCGGCAGCCTAGGGGCGCGCAGTGCGCCGACGGCTGCACCTGATCTTTCAAACGCTGCTGGCCGTGAGCCTGTGCATGCTGGCGATCCCCCTGGGCATCGCCACGGCGGGCGAGGCGACGCGCGAGCTGTACATCGACCGCTTGGCCGACACCGCCAGGTTCGCCGAGCTGGGCGAGCCCGCCCTGCGGACGAGCCGCCTGCGGGGAGTGGCCGATGAGATGACCCGCTACAACGAACTTTTCGGCATCCAGGCCGCATTGCTGAACCGATACGGCGAGGTCGTCGCGTCCGCACCGTTGGCCCTTCGGATGACGCCCGCCATGCGCGCGAGCGCCGAGCTGGTCATATCGGGAGGACAGCTCACCCCCGAAAGCGCGATCTGGCCGTGGCAGTCACGTCCTCTGATCGTCGGCGCGCCGGTCGTGGCGGGTGACGAGTTGATCGGGGTGGCGCTGACCATCTCCTCGACCGAGCACCTGCGCGGCCGGGTGTTCCTCGTGTGGATTTCCTTCCTGCTCGTCTGCCTGGTGGCGCTGCTGGCGTCGAACGCGGCGGTGCCGTGGCTGATGCGCTGGGTGCTGCGTCCGGTACGCGACCTCGACAAGGTGGCCAGGTCGATCGCGGACGGCAACCTGTCGTCGCGGGTAACGCTCACCACCGGCCCGAGCGAGTTGCGCGGGCTCACCGCATCGTTCAACGCGATGTCGGAGAAGGTGGAGAAGATGGTGGAGAACCGGCGCAACTTCGTCTCGCACGCCAGCCACCAGATCCGTACCCCGCTGACCGTGCTGCGGCTGCAACTGGAGAACGTCGGCGACCACCTGCCCGAGTCGGGCAAGGCGGAACTGCAATCGGCGATCGACGAGGTGGACCGGCTCACCCGGATCTGTCATGCGCTGCTGCGGTTCGCTCAAGCCGAGATCGAGGATCCCGCCGACACATCCGTGGACGTGAGCGAACTGGCCGCCGAGGCGGTGCTGCGCTGGGGCCGGGTGGCCGAGAAGGTCGACGTCGGCCTGAGCCTCTCAGGTGTCGGCGTCTCCGCGCGGGTCGATCCGGATCTGCTCAATCAGGTGCTGGACGCTCTGATCGACAACGCCATCAAATTCTCGCCTCCATCCGGGCGCGTCGTCGTCGAGATCCGGGCCCGCCCGCCATGGGCGGTGATCAATGTCGTCGACAACGGCTGCGGGATGTCCCGAGAGGACGCCAGGAACGCGCTGGAACCCTTTTGGCGCGGCGCCGGCACCCAGAACGTCCACGGCTCAGGCATGGGGTTGGCCATCGCCGCCACCCTGATCGCCCACTCAGGCGGACGGCTGACGCTCATCCCCGGCGGCGAGCGCGGGTTGACCGCACGGGTGCTGCTGCCCATCGGAGTCGCGGGGCAGCCGTATGTGTAAGACGCTCGCCCGTGTGGTGATGGCGCTCGCACTGGTCGTCTGCGCTTCCGCCTGCGTCTCGCCGCCCGCGCCTCCGCGTCTCGTCATCGCCACCGGCGGGGCGGGCGGCATCTACGACCGCATCGGCGAGGCGCTGGCGGCGCTGCTCCGGAGCCGGCTTCACGCCTCCGTGACCGTGCTGCGCACCGCCGCCTCCGTAGAGAACCTCAAGCTGGTCGGCGACGGCGGGGCGGACATCGGGTTCGCGTCCGTCGACGCCGCCGCACTCGCCGTCGCCGGCTCGGCTCCGTTCACCAGGCCCCTGCCGATTCAGTCCTTCATGCGGCTGTACGACGAGTACCTGCATGTCGTCGTCCGCGCGGACGGCCCCGCCAGGGACATCGGCCATCTCAGTGGTCTGACCCTGTCCACCGGCGCATCGGAATCGGGCACGCAGTTGCTGGCCGAGCGGGTCGTCGAGGGGGTGGGTGCGAAGAACGTCACCCGCATCCACCTCGGCGTCGCGGAATCGGCCAGCGCCCTGGAGAACGGCCGTATCCAGGGGTTCTTCTTCACCAGCGGTCTGCCCACCCCGGCGATCGCCGATCTGGCGCGCCGTGTCCCGATCCGTCTGCTGGCCTGCGATCAACTGGTCGAGCCGTTCCAAACGCGGTACGACAACGTCTACCTGCGCCGCCTGATCCCCTCACTCGTTTACGGGCTGCCGGCCGACACTCCGACGATAGGCGTGCCCAACCTCCTGGTCGTCAACTCCCGCATGGACCACGGGCTGGCCCGTCGCATCACCGAGCTGGTCTTCCAGTCGCGCGACGAACTCATCAAGGCCCATGTCGAGGCACGCAACCTTCATGAGCGGACGGCCACCAGAACCTTCCCCATAGCCCTGCACACCGGCGCGGTCGACTACTACCGCGACCAGAAGATCTCCTGACGACGGCGTCCAGCCGGGTGCGAGCGGCGCGCTACCGGAATGCCAGCGGTCCTTGTGAACCTGAAGTCCTGATCAAGGGCTGAAGGAGGCATCACGTGGACAACGCCGCCGCGCTCATGGAGGTACGCCCGCGGCTCGGGCATGACGTGCTCTTCGCCGATACGGGCGACGGCGTGCTCCTGCGGCGCAACGACACAGGGTTCATCGTCAGGGGACGCTCGGCCTACCGGCTTGCGTCGATGCTGCTCCCGCACCTGTCCGGAGACCACGCGCTGGGGGACCTGTGCAGGGACCTGAGTCCGGCGCACAGCACGATGATCCGCGACCTGGTCGGCACCCTGCTCGACCGTGGTTTCGCCCGCGACAGCAGACCCGGGCCGAAGGCCGATCTGGCGCCGGAGGTGCTGCGCCGGTTCGAAGGCCAGATCAACTACATCGAGCACTACAACGACGACGCGGCGGTGCGCTTCCAGCGGTTCCGTACGGCGAGAGTGCTCCTCGCGGGTGGCGGGCCCATCAGCCGGGCGGCCGGGCTCGGCCTGCTTCGCAACGGGCTGCGGCGTCTCGACATCGCCACGGACGGGTCCGTCCCGGCCAAGCTGGCCGAGACCGCACGGCAGCTCGTCGCCGACGGTTGCGAGGCGTCGGTCCAGCTGTTCGGGCGGACGGAAGCACTGCTCGACCCGGCGGTTCTCGAACCATACGACCTGGTCATCGCTCCGGCCGAGGAACTGGGCCCGAAGCAGGTGTTGCAGCTCGCGCGGCTGCGCGTGCCGAGCGGGCCCATACTGCTGCCCGCCGTCGTGATCGGTGGATCGGCCGTTATCGGGCCCGCCGGGCATCCGGCCGGCACCCCCTGTTGGAGCTGTGCGATGCTGCGGCTGAGCGAGAGCCAGGATCAGCGTGACATCGCCGCACTGTGGCGGGACGTCGCGCTCGGTCTCGGGCGTCCCGCGGACGTGCCCGGCGAGGTCCTCGCCGCGATGATCGGCAACATGCTGGGCTACGACGCGTTCCGATTGCTCGCCGGTGACCTGGGCGCGGGCCCGGAGCGGCTCGGCGCCGAAACCGAGGGCGCGGTGGTGATCCAGGACCTGCGGACCCTGGAGGTCACACGAGAGCGTGTGCTCCCCCACCCCCGCTGCCCGAACTGCCGGGAAGAGCAGCCCACGCCGCCGCGTGTCCTCGTGCGGGAACCGGCCGAGGCGGGACGCGTGCCGAACGGACCGGACGCCGAGGCGCTGCGCGAACGGCTGAAGCGTCACACCGAGCTGGTGGGGCGCAACTGCGGCATCCTCCTGGATTTCGCCGACACGTCCATCGACCAGTCACCGCTCAAGGTGGGCCGGGTGCGGCTAAGCCACGACCGGGTCATCACCGCTTTCGACGTTCACCTCGTGCCGATCGCCCGTGCCCGGGCGGTCCAGGCCGGCGTGCTGGCGTACGTTCACGCGAACGCCGACGTTCATGAGGCGGTGCGCAACGGGCCGGACTCCCTCGACCTGCTCGCCCACCTGATCGTGCCGCATTCCGGGCTCGCCGTCCGCAGCGGAATCCCCGCCGACCCGGCGTCCGAATCCTGGTGGATGCCGGCCACGTCGCTGGTCAGCGGACATGAGCGACTGGTCCCGGCGGCGGCCGTCTACCCACTGTCGGAACACAACCGGTTGCGCGTCATCGAGCCGACCGCGGCCGGCGACGGCGCCGGAACCGATGCGGCGGGCGCCGTGCTCGACGGCCTGCTGTCCGCGCTGGCCTACGACGCGCTCCTCTCGTCCGCGGCGGGCGGTGCCGCACACCGCATCGTTATCGGCGAGCAGACGGCCGGCACGGAAGTCGATTTCCTGCTACGGACCGCCGGCAACTACGACCTTGAGGTGGAGCTGCTCGATCTGGCTCCCGAGGGACCTGCTCATGTCGTGCTCGCCAGGACCGTCTCCGGCCCCGGCACGTGCTGGGCGGTCGGGGCGGAGCTCTCGCGCGAGGACGCGGTCGTGACGGCGATGCGGGACCTGCTCGGGCAGGTGCAACTCGACGACCCGTCGCTCGATACGGGTTCACCGCTGGTGGCCGATCTCGACGTGAGCGTCATCCGGGTGGACGGCGACGCCGCCGAGCGGCCCGCCGTGGCCGCGAAGGACCTGCCCGGGTTGATCGCGAGCCGTGGCAGGGACGCGTTCGTGGTGCAGACGACCACGCCGGACCTCGGCCTGAGTGGCGGCCTGATCACGGTTCGCGTCCTGCTCACTCCGGAAGCGGGAGCCCGGTCGTGACGGTGGACATGACTCAGGCGGTCCCGCTCCCCGCCGCGGAGCGGTCCCGGCGGGAGGTGGAGGAGCCGCTCATCGCCCGGCTCAACGGAATCACCCCCTTCGTACGGATCCTCGGATTGCGCGACGAGCTGGAGTCCCCGTCTCCGTGGACGCCACCCGGTGCGAAGGCCGTGCTTCCCGTCTACCTGTACGACTCTTCCGCGATCGTCGGCCCGGTCGCCGACATGACCCCGTCCGGACCGAGCACCCCCTGCCCTCGCTGCGTGGCGGGCGCCTGGCAACAGCTCCGGACAGAGGATGAGCGTGACGCGCTCGAGGAAGGCTCCGGCTTCGAGATGCCGCACGCCGTGCCGTTCGTGATCCCGTTCAGTGTGGAGACGCTGTGCCTGGTCGCCGAGGTCGCGTGCCAGCGACACACCGACCACGCGGGGCACCCATACATCTACGATGTGCGCCTCGACACCGGGGAGGTGCGCCGGTTCCCGCTGGTGTCCAACCCCGACTGCGGGCTGTGCGGCGTGAAGACTCCCGACAGTCCGGATGAAGCGGTCATCACCCTGCCGCTCAGCCCGAAGCGATCGGCCGACTCCTTTCGCGGGTGCCCATCCGGCAGCTACAACCTGAGCGTCGACGCCTACGCCGCCCCCGTGGTCGGCGCGCTGGGCAAGGCGGCGCGGCACCGGCTCGACAGCACGACGGCCGCTCCGACCATCGGCTACGTCGCCGTACGCGGCGACGGCTACATGCACTACGCCTTCTGGGGCGGCCACGCGGACAACTTCGACGAGAGCGTGCGGCTGGGCATTCTGGAGGGACTGGAGCGCAACGCCGGCCAGCGGCCGAGGCGCATCGCCGGCTCGGTCGTCGGAAGCTACCGCGAGCTGGCAGGCCAGGCCCTCGACCCGAAGGAGTGCGGCGTCTACAGCCCCGAGTTCTACCGGCTGAATCCCCAGTACACTCCCTACTCCGACGACCTGGACGTGCCCTGGGTCTGGGGCTACTCATTGCGGGACGAGCGCCCGATCCTCGTGCCCGAGGTCATGGCGTACTACCACGTCAACGGACTGCGCAACAAGTTTCTCCAGGAGTGCTCCAACGGCTGCGCCGCAGGCGGCTCAATGACCGAGGCCATCCTGTACGGCCTGCTCGAACTCGTCGAGCGCGACGCCTTCCTGCTCACCTGGTACGGCCGGCGCACTCCGCTCCGGATCGACCCGGCGTCCTGCGACGAGCCGGCGACCCGGGCGATGATCGACAGGATCTCGCTGTCGGGTTACGACGTTCACCTCTTCGATGCCCGCGTCGACCTGGACATCCCCGTCGTCGTCGCGATGGGCGTGCGCAGGAACGGCGGCTACGGCACCGTCTGCTTCGGCGCGGGGGCGAGTCTCGACCCCCGGCAGGCGGTGGACGCCGCTCTCTGCGAGATCGCCTCGACCGTGCCGGGTTTCGCCTTCCACGCCGAGGAGGAGGCGGACGAGCTGCGTGCCCTTGCGGCGAACTACTGGCTGGTCGTCAGCCTGCACGACCATCCCCGGCTGTTCGGGCTGCCCGAAATGGCGCCGACCACGGCGTTCCTGACCGAGAGCGACGCCCCGCCGCTTCCGCTTGCCGAGGTCTACCGCGACTGGAACCGGGTCCGGCCACGCACCCTCGACCTCCGCGACGACCTGCGGTTCTGCGTGGAGCGTATTACGGACGCCGGGATGGACGTGGTCGTGGTCAACCAGACATCACCTGAGCAGGAGCGTATCGGGCTGCACACGGCCGCTGTCATCGCTCCCGGACTGCTGCCCATCGATTTCGGCTGGGCCAGGCAGCGGTGCCTGCGCATGCCGCGGATGCGGAGCGCGTTCCGGCGGGCCGGCTGGCGGACCACCGACCTCCGCGACGACGAGATGAACCTCGTTCCTCACCCCTTCCCGTAACACACCTCGCCACAGGGGACCCCCATGAGCCTCGCCCATGATTACCTCAACGCGATCGTCCGGCGCCGGCGGGAGCCGATGGAGCCGCTCGAATTCGAGCCCGATTGGAACGACAAGCCACGAAAGTTCAAGGTGTACGAGGACGCGACCAGCTTCCCGCTGCCCACGCGGGAGGCCCTGCCTCCCGCGACCGTGGCCGCCGGTCTCGACCCGTCACCGCGTACCGGGACGTTCACCGTGGCCCGGCTGGGGCAGATGCTGCGCGAGTCGTACGGCATGCTCGGCCGCCGCCTCGGCGTGCAGGGCAACAACGACCGGCTCACGTTGCCTCGTTATCACAATGCCGTCTATCACAGGGGCACGGCATCCGGAGGCGGCCTGTACCCGGCGGAGATCTACTGGGTGCGAGGGAGGAGCACGGGCACGATGCCCGGCGTCCACAGCTACTCACCGCCCCACCACTCCATGGAGCGCCTGCTCGTCGGCGACGTGTCCGGGCAGGTCAGAGACGCGGTGCCGGGCCTGGAGGGGGACCAGTTCCTGCTGGTCGGCATCAAGTTCTGGAAGAACGCCTTCAAATACAACAGCTTCAGCTACCACGTCGTCACGATGGACCTCGGCGCGCTGCTCGGCTCCTGGCAGACGTGGGCGCGCGCGCACGGCATCGAACTGCGACCCCGCCTCAGTTTCGACGAGCTGCGCCTGAACCGCCTCCTCGGCCTGGACACCGCGATGGAGAGCGTCATGGCCGTCGTGCCGCTGCCGGGCGCACTGCCCGACGGACACGACGGTCACGACCGGGCGGCCGGCGGGCACGGTGCCGGTGACGGGGCTCGCGTCAGGATGCGCGAGTCCGAGCGGTCGAAGACCGTCATCAGGTTCCCGGCCACGGAGGCGGTGCACGCCTCGATCGTGGCCGACACGACGCCGGTGGACGAGACATCCCTGATCGGGGCCCGGCCGGTGGTGCCGCACAGCGAGGATTGGCTTCCGCTGCCGCCGCCACGGCCGCTCACCGCCGACCTGAGCACGACCCTGCGCTCGCGGCGCAGCAGCTTCGGCAGGTTCTCCGCCCGTCCGGCGCTCCGGCAGGCGGAATTCAGCGCGTTGCTGCACGCCGGCTCGCGAGCGGGAGCGCTAGCCTCCGACGCCAAGCGCGGCGACGGCGGCCCCGCGCTCACCCGGCTCGTCGCCTTCGTCAACCACGTGGACGGCCTGTCCTCCGGCGTCTACCACCACGACGCGGAACGCCACGCGATCGCCCTGGTGCAGGACGGTGACCCCGGCCTGTTCCTGCAGCGCAACTACTTCCTCAGCAACTACAACCTCGAGCAGGCGGCCGCCGTGCTCGTGGTGCTCGCCCGGCCGGGCGCGGCGATGGACACGATCGGGCCGCGCGGCTACCGGTACGTGAACGCCGAGGTCGGCGCGGTCGCCCAGGCCGTCTACACCGCGAGCGCCGCGCTCGGCGTCGGCTGCGGCGCGGCGCTGGGTTTCGACAACGTCTCCTTCGCCGAGCAACTCGACCTGTCGGGCACAGGTGAGTGGCCCCTTCTGCTGCTGATGGTCGGCAACGAACGCCGCGGCGAACCCGACTTCGACTACCGGCTCGATTGAACGGGGGGAAGGCCAGATGACATCGACCACAACCGCGCAGGCGGCCGGCCTGGCCGGCGAGTGGACGCTCAACCCGCTGTTCGTCATGCGCGTGGGCGGACTGCCCGCCGACGTGGTGCGCGGCCTGCGCTGCCCGGAGACCGTCCGGTGGGCCGAGCGGACACTCGTCCTGGAGGATGCGCTCGCGGGATCGCGCGTGCGAGTCGCCGACGCCCTGGAGACGGTGATCGCGGACTGCCGGGACGGAACCCGGCAGGCGCTGATCGAGCTGCGACGGGACGTCTTCAACACCCGGCTTCCGCGCGATCTCCCCGCGACCCGCGCTCTCACCGCCGCGCTCACGCAACCGGCCAGGGACGAGGTGAGCGACTGGCTGGACCGCAGGGCCGAGTACGAGCGAGTGCGGACCGCGGGCGCCGCGATGCTCGCCCGGGAGGTCGAGGAGTGCCGGGCTCACCTGCGCTCCGTGGCCGCCGATCCCCGGCTGCGGCACGGGCTTCAACTGGCGTCCGGGTCGCTCGACCGTTACCTGCCCACCTACCTCGACGCCGGCCCTGGCCGGCTGGGCAAGCGGGCCCGGCGCATCGAGCGGTCGCTGCTGGAGTACGTCTTCCGTACCGCGTGCAAGACGAGTCCGTTCAGCACTCTGACCACGGTCGCACTCGGCCGCTTCGACGACGTCGCCGGGGAGGTGCTGCGCCTGGAGGGACTGGACAGGCCCGCGCGCAGCCACGTACGGCTCAACGTGGCCGCGCTGGCCCGGCTCACCGACGCGATCGTCGCCAATCCGGACCGCTGCGCGGACGTGCCCGTCGAGATGACCTCCGGTTTGCGTGCCGACAGCCGCCGGATCCGCTATGTGCGCCGTGTGCGGCAGGCCGGCGACGACGAGGCGTCCCTGAGCTTCGACTCTCTGCAGGAGGACCTGTTCTATCTGTCCAACGGCACGATGCTGCAGGAGTTGATGACCGCGCTGAAAGGCGAGCCGCGCATGCGGCTTGGCGACCTCGCCGCCGCGCTGCACCGGGCGGACCCCGCGGGCCGCGAACGCGCCACCATCGATTTCTACCTGAAGCGGCTGCTGCAGCTCAGCCTGCTGCGGGTGCCGCAACTGCACATCGACATCCACAGCGACGACCCACTGGCCGATTTCGGCGCCAGGATCGCCGCGCTCGGCCAGCCATGGGCCGACGCCGCGGCCGGGCGCATCCGGACGATTTCCGCGTTCGCCGCGGAGTTCGGTCTCGCTGCACACGCACGCCGCGGCGAGCTGATCGAGGCGATCCGCGGCGAGCTCACCGCGATCCAGCACGACCTGGCGGCCGAGCAGGCGAGCGTCCCCCGCACGCTGCTCTACGAGGACGTCTGTCTGCCCGAGGCGACGGTCACCGCCGCCCGCCCCCGGTGGGAAGAGGGCATGCTCCCCGCCCTGCGGGACGTGATGCGGATTCTGCCGCTGTTCGACATGACGTTGCCCGGCAAGCTGTCGTTCAAAGGCTTCTTCGTCGCCAGGTACGGCCGGGGCGGCCGCTGTTCCGACGTGCTGCGCCTGATCCACGAGTTCCATCGGGACTTCTACGACCACCTCATCAAGGCCGCGCAGCGCCGACGGGTCTTCGACGCCGACGGCGAGTACGTCCCCCAGGACAACTGGCTGCGGCTTCCCGAGATCACCATGCTCGACGACGCACGCCGCGAACTGGTCACGCGCCTGCGATCCGCGTGGGAGGCGCTGCCGGAGGGCGCGGACGAGATCGTTCTCGACCGCGAGTTCTTCGACGCCGTCGCCGCCAGGTTGCCGGAGTCGGTCGCTCACTTCGATCCGCGCAGTTTCTTCCTGCAGGTGGGCGACGTGGACGGGCGTCCGATAGGCGTGCTCAACCGCTCCTACAGCGGTCTGACGCTGCTGTTCTCCCGGTTCGCCCACTGCTTCACGGACGCCGGCCTGGTGGCCGAACTCCGCCGTACGCTGAAGGACCTCCAGCCGGACGGCGCGGTGTTCGCCGAGCTGACCGGCGGCTACGACACCACGAATCTCAATCTGCACCCGCCCGTGACGGAGTACGAGCTGGTTTGTCCCGGAGAGACCAGTTCCGTGGACCCTGCGGCGCAGATCGCCGTGGCGGATCTGGAAATCCACCACGACGAGGCGGCGGATCGGCTCGTGCTGTGGTCGCCGGCGCTCGGACGGGAGGTCATCCCCGTCTATCTGGGCTTTCTGCAGCCGCTCGCGCTGCCCGAGGTGCAACGGGCGCTGCTGCTCTTCTCGCACACCTCGATGGCCCCGCTCTCGGTGTGGGACGGCGTCGACCGGCCACTCGGTGACGCGGCGATCGGCGGGCACCCGCGCCTGCGTCACGGCGACCTCGTGCTGACCCGCAGGGCCTGGAAGGTCCACCCGAGCCGTTTGCCGAGCCGCGTCGCGGACGACGCCGAGTGGTTCCTGGCCTGGCAGCGCTGGCGCCGCGAGAACGGACTGCCTCGCCGCGTGTTCGCGATGGTGGACGCCGGCCGCGGCGAGGACGCCGGCGAAGCAGACCCGGCCGCCACTCTGCCCCGTAAGCCGCAGTACGTCGACTTCGACAGCCTCTTCTCGCTCACGCTGCTGGATCACCTCGTCAAGGACGCCTCCCAGCGCGTGGTCATGCAGGAGATGCTGCCCGACACCGACCACCTCTGGCTGCGCGCCCATGACGGCGCGTACGTCGCCGAACAGACCCTGGAAATCACTCGCCACCGAGGAGAACCCCGATGACCGGCAGCGACACTCCCGGCGAGTGGCAGGCCATCCACATCTTCTACAGCAGCGACCCCAGCCCGCTGTTGAGCGGCTGCGTGGCCCCCCTCGTGCGTCGGCTGCGCGCGGACGGTCTGATCAGCCGATACTTCTTCATCAACTACTGGCTGGAGGGCCCGCACGTCCGACTGCGGCTCAAGCCGGTCTCCGCCGCCGCGACGGCGGAGACGCTGCGTATCGCGGAGGAGGCCGTCGACGAGTTCCTCCGGAGCCGCCCCGCCCTCTACGAGGTCGACTCCGAGTACATGCTGAACTTCTACGACGAACTGTTCCGCCTCGAGTACAGCGACGAGGAGCGGATCGCGAAGTACGGCGAGGGCGGCTCGATGCCCCTGCGCCCCAACAACAGCCGTTTCCGGATCCCCTACGAGCCCGAGTACGACAAGTACGGCGGGATGGCCGGGGTCGAACTGGCCGAGTGGCATTTCGAGAAGTCCAGCGACCTGGTTCTCGAACTGCTGACGACGACCAACATGCACGTCCGGACGGTGATGCTCGGCCTCGCCACCCAGCTCATGATGATCATGTCGATGAGCCTTCTACGTGAGCCCAAGGAGGTGGCGGCGTTCATGGAGCGCTACCACCTTTTCTGGCACGAGTGGTTCAACCTGGGCGACAGCGATCGCGAGACTCGGTACGCCGCCAACCACGACCGGCTGGCCGAAGACCTCCGGCACCGCTTCAGCGAGATATGCCTGGCCGTCGGCTCCGGCCGGTTGGACCGGCTGACCCCCCTGAGCCGCGGGTGGGCGTCGCACTGCGCCGAACTGCGCACCCGTGTGACCACGCTCGCCGAGTCGGGCCTGCTCGTCTTCCCCAAGCGCGACGACCGCGGCCAGTTCCCGGTGCACGGCGGCGCCACCGAGCGTGAGCCGGTACGGGATCCGGAGGTGGCGTTGCGCATCCTGCTCTCGCCGTACCTGCACATGACCAACAACCGTCTCGGCACGAACGTGGTGGACGAGTCGTACCTGTCGTTCCTGCTGGCGCGCACGCTCCGCGAGGAGCCGTTCGCGGCGCTTCTCGCGTGGACTGCGCCATGAGCCCGGACACGCTGAGAGCCGCCCGTCCACGCCTGCGGGAGGGCGTCCGGCTGGGCCCAGCCGTGCGGTCCGGCCCCACGCTCGTGCACAGTGTCAAGGAGCCGGTGAGCGGACGGTACTTCCAGATCGGCCCGAGCGAGTTCTTCATCATGGCCCGTCTCGACGGCGTCACGACTCTGGCGGAGATCGACCGGCAGTACGCCGTCGAGTTCCGGCGCCGCCTGACCGACGACCACTGGGCCCACATCCTCGGCACCCTCGGCCGGCGGGGCCTGCTGTCGGGTTCCGAACCTCCCCAGGCACCCGCGCCGGAGCAGCGGCGACGTAGCCTGCTCTACGTACGCCTGCCCGTGGTGGCTCCCGAGCGGTGGCTCGGGCGGTTGGAGCCGCGGCTGCGGCCGCTGTTCTCTCCGTATGCCGTGGTTCCGCTGCTGGTGGCCGTTGTCGGCATGGAGATCGCCGTCCTCGCGCGGGCCGGCGATTTGTGGGGGGCCACCACGCGCTTGGGGGAAGGCCGGCCGCTCGTGCTCGCCGCGGTACTCCTGGGCGTCTGGCTGACGGTCGCCGTGCACGAGGTCGCGCACGGGCTCACGGGTACCCACTTCGGCGGGACCGCGACCGAGATCGGTGTCGTGTGGAGATTCCCGATGCTCGCCCCTTACTGCCGGGTGAACGACATCGTCTTTATGGCCCGCCGGCACCGGGTTTATGTCGCGTTCTCCGGGATGTTCGCTGGATTGGTCGTGCTGCTCCCCGTCGCGATCGCCTGGCCGCTGCTCGGCGGGACCGCCGCCGACGCGGCCGGATCGGCCCTGCTGCTCGGCAGCCTGTCGGGCCTCATCAACCTGCTGCCGTTCTTCCGGCTCGACGGCTACGCGATGCTGAACCACGCGCTCGGCATGCGTGACCTGCAGGGGGAGAGCCTCGCGTACGTGCGGGGCCTGCTTCGGCGCGATCGGGCGCTTCCGCCCTACCCCCGGGGTCAGACCAGGATCTATGTCATCTATGTCACCTGCGCGGCTCTGGCCTGTGTCGCCTGGGTCTGCTGGATTGTGCTGTGGACGGTCCGCTCTTTCGGACACTGAAACGGAGCCGATATGACACTGGAGCCGGAGTTCCCCTCCAATCCCCGGATGAGGGTCGGCGAGGCCGACCGCGAGCGCGTGGCCGAGTTGCTCAACCAGGCGGCCGCGGAGCGGCGGCTCGAACTCGACGAGTATCAGCGCAGACTCGACGCGGCCTACGCGGCGGTGACGTACGCGGAACTGCGGCCTTTGGTCGAGGACCTGCCGGCCCCCGCCCCCGTGCATCCCCGGATCGGTGGCGTCCCCGGCTCACGCACATCGGTGGCGATCGCGTCCGGTGCTTGGCGCAAGGGCACCTGGGTGGTGCCCCGCGCCCACCGGTCGATAGCGGTGTGGGGACGTGCCGAGATCGACCTGCGTGAGGCGTGCTTCGCGGAGCGTGAGGTGGTCATCACCGCGCTGGCGCTCCTCGGCGGAGTGGAGATCCTCGTACCCGAGGACGTGACCGTACGCATCGAGGGCGTGGGCGTCCTCGGCGCCTTCTATGGGGACGCCCAGGAGGCCGGGCCCGATGCCCCCGTCGTACGGATCCGAGGTCTCGCCACCTGGGGCGCGGTGCACATCAGGCGTGTCCCGCGCTGAGACCGTTCTTCCACCGTGGGCTTGACAGTGATCTCAAGAGGTTTGAAACTCAAAGTTATCTATGACGAAAAGCATGGAGGAAGAGCATGGCGGAGACCCTCGCGTACGCCGAGGACCTACGACGGCGCTACGGAGACGTGGCCGCCGTCGACGGCGTGACACTGCAGATAGGGGCGGGAGAGCTGCTCGGCCTCCTCGGGCCGAACGGCGCGGGCAAGAGCACACTCATCAACCTGTTCACCGGCCTGCGCGCCCCCACATCGGGGAGAGTCGCGCTCTTCGGCCAGGACCCGAGAAGTCCCGGCACCCGCCGCGCCATCGGTGTGACGCCTCAGGAGACCGGCCTGCCCGCCGCCCTGCGGGTGGGTGAGTGCATCCGTTTCGTCGCCTCCCACTTCCCCGACCCGCTGCCGGTCGGCGAGGTCCTGTCCCGGTTCGGTCTTGAGGGCCTGGCCCGCCGCCAGACCGGGGGCCTGTCCGGCGGCCAGCGCCGCCGTCTGGCCGTCGCGCTGGCCTTCGTCGGCAGGCCCCGGCTGGTCTTCCTCGACGAGCCCACCGCCGGGTTGGACGTCGAGGGCCGCCACATGCTGTGGGAGGCCATCAGGTTGTTCCACGCCGAGGGCGGGACGGTGCTGCTGACCAGCCACTATCTGGAGGAGATCGAGGCTCTGGCGACCCGGGTCGTCGTCCTCGGCCAGGGGCGTGTTCTCGCCGACGGCACGGTGGCCGAGTTGCGAGGCATCGTCGGCACCCGCCGGGTGAGCCTGTCCATCCGGGAGATTCCTCCGCTTCCCGGCATCCTTCATGTCGAGCGGGACGAGACTCGAGCACACCTTCTCACCGCGGACTCCGACCTGCTTGTCCGGGAACTGGTCCTGTCCGGAGTGCCGTTCGCCGACCTCGAAGTCGCGTCCACTCCGCTCGAAGAGGCGTTCCTCGCCATCACGGCCCTCCCGGCCGTTGCGACACCCGCGGCCTGACGACCATCGACGAGCGCCTGCTCCGAGGAGAGCCATGTCCCTCGCACTGACCCACGCCAAATACCAGTTTCTGGAAGGCGTCAGGATGCCCATCGCGGTCATCGGCGCCGCGTTCTTCCCCGCCGCCGCGATGATCTTCTTCGTGGTGCCGTTCACGGCCGACGACCCCATCGCCTCCACGTACGCGACCGCCAGCATGATCACCTTCGCGCTCATGACGACGTGCCTGTTCCAGTTCGGCGCGGGGATCGCCGACGACCGGGCTCAGGCGTGGGACCCCTTCACCCGCACACTGCCCGCCGGGCCGCTTCCGCGCTTCGCCGGGCGCATCCTCTGCGGGCTCGCCTTCATGGTCATCTCGATGATTCCCCTGTTGGTGATCGCCGCGGCCGCCACCGAGGCGCACATCACCCCGCTGCGTTTCGTCGCGAGTGCGGGTGCGGTCGCCGTCGTCGCGGTCGTCTTCACGCTCATGGGGCTGGCTATCGGCTACCTGCTGCCGTTCAAGGCGGCCCTCGCCGTCGCCCAGTTGCTGTTCTTCCCGCTCGCGTTCGGCGGCGGCTTGCTCGCCGCCCCCGGGCAGTCTCCCGGGTTCGTCGAAGCGATCGCACCGTACCTGCCGAGTCGCGGAGCGGTCGAGCTGATGTGGGCGGCCGTCGGCGACTTCCGAGTGAACTGGCTGTCGGTCGGAGCCCTCGGTGGCTGGCTCGCTCTTCTCGCCGTCGTCGCCGCCTGGGCCTACCGCCGCGACCAGGGCCGCCGTTTCCGGTGATGACCTCCCGGGGCGTACACGCCGAGACACTTGCCAACGGCTTGCTCGTCGTGGTCGGTGAGGACCGGAGGATTCCCGTCGTGAGCGTCCACCTGGCCGTCCCCGCAGGGGCCCGCGACGACCTGTCCGGACGCACGGGCCTCGCCCACCTCGTGGAACACCTGATGTTCACCGGCCCGGCGCGCTCCTACGCCGCGGACGTGCAGGGTTCGGGCGGCCGATTCACCGCCACCACGTCGTTCCAGCGAACGTCGTTCGGGCAGACGGTGCCGGCCGGCGAACTCGGCACCGCACTGGCTCGCGAAGCCGCCCGTCTCACCCATGTGCCGAGCGGCGTCTCTGCTGAGGATGTGGTGGTGCAGCGATCGGTCGTGACGAACGAACGGCGCCAGCGGTACGGGTCCCGGCCGTACGGCACAGCCCTGGCCCGCCTGTTCGGGCTCGCCTACCTCCCCGGCGACCCCGCAGGGCAACTTCCTCTGGGCCTGCCCGACGACGTGGCCGGGCTTACCGAAACCGACTGCCGCGAGTTTCTCGCCCGGCACTACCGGCCGTCCGGGATGGTCCTCGTGATCGCCGGGGACACGGACCATGAGACCGCGCTGGACGTCGCGGCGCGTCACTTCGGCTTGGCGCCGCGAACGTCCGCCGCGAGCACGCTGCCCTTCGCGGAGTCCGACGTCACCGGAGCGCGCGGTGAGTGGCGCGAGCATGTCCCCGCCGAGGGTCTGTTCGCGATGGTCCGTCTCCCGCCGGAAAGCGATTCCCGTTTCCCTGCCGCCCGGGCGGCCGTGCGGATCGTGGAAGCACGCCTGCCCGAACGGCTTGTCACGCAGGTTCGCTTCCGGGTGCTTCGGTTGGGCAGGGGCAGCACCATGGCCACGTTCCGGGCCATCGCCGCTCCCGGCGTCCGGGCCGCCTCGGTCGAGGAGCACCTACGACGAGTGATCGAGGACCTGGCTGCGGCGCCGCCGTCCGCCTCCGAACTCGCCCGCGCCCAGGCGTGGGAGGAACGCGACCGGCTCGACCGGACGGCGACCCTCGCGGGCTGGGCCGACGAGATGTCGCGGGTCGCCATGTTCCACGGTGGCCGGGCCCCGGCGTCCGACCCGGTGGAGCCGGAGAAGGTGTCGGCGTCGGAATGGCTGCGCGACGGCATGTGGGCCGCCACCCTTCACTGCCTCCCCGGCGCGGCCGCATGAGGCCGGGCAATCTCGTCGTCGTTCCGGCGGGGCGACGAGGACCGGCGGCGGCCTGCCTGCTGCTGCATACGGGGGCGGCAGGGGAGAGGGCGGGACGGGAGGGGCTGGCACGGGTGACGGCCTCCGCGGTCCTGGACGGCGTCCGCCCGCAGCTCGCCGACCTTGGGGCCACGGTGACGGCCACGTCGAGCCTGAGCTCGATGCGATTCGCCTTCACGGCCTCGGCAGCGGTCCTGCCCCGGGCGCTCGCCCTCGTCGGCGACGCGATCGCCGGCACACGCGTCAGTGATCCGGCTGTGGCCCGGGCGGTCGAGCGTCGCCGTACCGAGATCGCCCTGGAGGACGCGGTCCCCCGCCGGCGGGCCCTCACGCTGCTCAACGCGACGCTCTTTCACCCATCCGAGCGGCACAGTCGCCCGATCGGCGGGACCGTCACGACCATGTCCGCGATCACGCCACGGTCGGTCCGCTCCTTCGTGGCGCAGGCACGCCAGGGCCCGATCACACTGGTGACGTCCGTGGACTCCGCCGCCATGGACGGGTTGCTCTCCGCCGCATCCGGACGGCCGGCCGAGGCCCCCGCTCCCCGCCTGGGGCTCCACCTCGGCCCCCACGTGGCGGACAATCCGGCGAGCACGCAGGTCACGTACGCCCTCGCGCTGCTCCTTCCCGGACGCCGCCATTCCGACTGGTCCGCGCTGACCGTGCTCGCGCACGTGCTCGGCGGCGGCCTGGCCTCCCGGCTGAACGTGGCGCTGCGGGACCGGCGCGGCGCCGCCTACGGATTGACAGCCGCCTGCTTGCCGATCCGGGGCGCAGGAATCCTGCTCATCGAGGGTTCGGTCGCCCCCGGGCGAGCCCGGGAGGCTCTCGACGAGATCGTCGAGATCCTCACCGATCTGCATCGATACGGGCCGACGCCCGCCGAGCTGGCGACCGCGGTTCGATATCTGGCCGGCGGCGCCCCCATCCGCCTCGAGACCGCGGAGCAGGTCGTCGCGGAGACGGCTTCCTTGGTGGCGGAAGGTCTCCCGCCCGCACTGCTGTGGAGCGAACCGGAAGCGCTCACCGCGCTCGACATGGCGACGGTGACGCGAACGGCCGGTCGCCACCTGTCACCCCACGGTCTCCACCTGGGCGCCGTCGTCCCCACCGGCCTCACAGACGTAGCGTTTCGCCTCGCGGGCGACCGCTGACACGATGCGTCCGGGTGCGTGATCCCTCGGCGGGGCGGATCGCCGCCTAGGGCGCCGGCCTCGTCTCTCACGCCGTGATGTCGCGTACGACGTCGGGTCTGTTGGTGATGACGCCGTCCACATTCGCGGCGATCAGGCGGCGTACGGCGGCGGGATCGTCCACGGTCCAGGCGAGGACCTTCATCCGCAGCCGGTGGACGCGCCGGACGTACTCCGCCGTGACGTCGGCGTACGGCGGGTTGATCTGGTCGGCGAACCGGGCCAGGCCGGGCAGCTCCGCGACCCGGGGCGTGCCGAGCAGGCCGATCGGCACCCGGGGCATGAGGCCGTGGAAACGGCGCATCGAGTTCCAGTCGAACGACTGGACGACGATTCTGCCGCGCCAGACGGGGTCGCGCCCGATCTCCCCGGCCACGCGGGCCTCGATGCCGGGATAGAGCCGGGGCTCCTTGATCTCCAGCAGCAGGCCGAGCCCGCTGTCGCGCATCGCGCGCAGCGCCTCGCCGAGCGTGGGCACCGCCTCCCCGGCGTACTTCCGGGAGAACCCCGCGTTTCGAGAGAACCAGGAGCCGGCGTCCAGCCTGCGGATCTCGGCCAGCGTCAGGTCGCCGACCCGCCACGGCGCCCGGCCGGGGAAGACCTCCTCCACGTCGGTCGTACGGCCGAGCGTCGTGTCGTGCATCAGGACCAGGTGGTGGTCCCTGGTCTCCTGGACGTCGAGCTCGAACATGTCCGCGCCCCGGTCGCGGGCCAGTTCGAAGGCCGCGACGGTGTTCTCCGGCGCGTACGCGGACGCGCCGCGATGGGCCACGACCAGGGGCGCCGACGCCGCCGTGGCGGGGACGACAGGGGTAAGGGTCGAGGTGAGGGCGATCAGGACGATCGCGGCGATGAGGCCGAGTCGCCGGCGCATGGTTCTCCTCGGAGTCGGGAGCGACTACGAGGAGACCTTGACCACGCACCATTACACGCAGTTGATGTTTCGATGGCGGCGCGGTGCCGGCTCGGTGAGCATCGCCCCGTCTCCGGGCGTCCCGCCCGAATCGGTCAGACGCGGACGGCGGTGACCACCACCGTGACGTAGGACATCGTGAAGCCGCCTCCCATCGCGTCGATCGCGGCCCCGGCGCCTGCCAGCACCTCCGCGAGCCTGTCCGGCGGAAGACGCGTGAGAACGCCGGACGTGGGCATCTGGTCCAGCCACTCGTCGCGGGTGTAGAACCGCCGCCAGTCGTACCGCCACTCCTCGGGGTCGCCGAACGCGCCCGCGTCCCTGATCCCGTCGGCGGCTTTGTCGAACAGCGGCCGGTAGCCGTCGAGGGCCGACCCCGCGGGCCGGTCCTGCGACGGGAAGCCGGGCATCACCCGCCGGTAGACCGCGGCGTGGGCCTCCGCCATGGCGGGCGGAGGCTCGAACACGTGCCAGAACAGCGCCACCCGGCCGCCGGGGCGCAACACCTCGGCCGCCTTGGCCGCGCCGGCGACCGGATCGACCCAGTGCCAGGCCGTCCCCGCGACGACCGCGTCGAACGTGCGACCGGCGGGGTCCCATGCCTCGAAGGTCGCCACCTCGACCTCGAGTCCCCGGCGGCGCGCGAAATCGGCCATCCGCCCGTCGGGTTCGACGCCGAGCACCGTGCAGCCCGCCGCCTGGAACTGCCGGGCTGCGATGCCGGTGCCACAGCCGACGTCGAGGACGTCCGGCCCGGGACTGGCGGCCACGATGCGCTCCACCATCGCATCGGGGTAGGCGGGCCGAGTGCGGTCGTAACGCTCGGCGTCCACGCCGAACGACTCCGCCATGCCTCTGGCCTTGTGCGGTTCGTTGTCGGAAGCTTGAGTGGGCATGCGCCCACTATGAGTGGGCAAGTGCCCACTCGTCAAACCGGATAAAGTCGACCACGGACAAGGAGGGGATGGAACGGTGCCGACGGGGGTTGCCCTCCGCGACGCGCGGCAGCAGTTGTTCGAGGCCGCCGAGCGCGTCCTGCTCAGGGACGGGCCGAGCGCGCTGACGAGCCGGGCGGTCACCACCGAGGCGGGCTGCGCCAAGGGCGTGTTGCACCGGCACTTCGCCGACTTCGACGCCTTCCTCGCCGAGCTCGTGCTCGACGGCATCGCCAGGGTCGACGCCCAGGCGGCCGCCCTCCGCCGGTCCGCCGGGACCGGCACCGTCGCCGGTAACCTCACCGGTGTGCTGACGGACCTGTTCGGGTCGGTCGCCGTGGCGGTCGTCGGTCTGATCATCTCCCGGGACGGGCTGCGCGCCCGGCTGCGCGAGGCCAGGCCGGGCCATGGGCTCCCGCTCCTGACCGAGGCGGCGGCCATGCTCGCCGCCTACCTCGGGACGGAGCGCGATCTGGGCCGCATCGCGCCGGACGCCGACGTCGACACGCTCGCTCCCACGCTGCTCGGAGCCTCACACCTGCTGTTCGCCGACCGGGACGGCGGCCCGCCGCAGGCCGACGCCGTCCACAGGATGGTGACCACCGTCATCTCCGGCGTCGTACGGGACACGGACGGCGATCAGCCGAAGTAATCACATGAGCGCCGAAAGCGGGGCGGGTAACGTGATCAGATGTGACGAGGCTGGCGCTCTTCGATCTGGACAACACGCTGATCGACCGTGACGGGGCCTTCCGCAGGTGGGTCGAGGAGTTCGCGGACGATCACGGCCTCGGCGCCGAGGCGGTCGAGCGGCTGGTCGCCCTCGACGGGCACGGCTACCTGCCGCGCGAGACGCTCTTCGCGCGGGCCAAGGAAGATTTCGGCATCGACGGCGACGTCGATGACCTGCGGGCCGCCTACGGGCGCCGGATGTCGGACCTCGCCCACTGCCCACAGGAGGTGCGCGACGGCCTGATTCGCCTGCGTACGACGGGCTGGCGGGTGGCGATCGTCACGAACGGACAGGCGGACCATCAGCTCGACAAGATTCGGCGGACCGGCCTCGACGAGGTCGTGCACGCGTGGGCCGTCTCGGGAGCCGAGGGCGTACGCAAGCCCGACCGAGGGCTGTTCGAGATCGCCGCGAGCCGCGCGGGCGCGAGCCTCGACGCGGGCGGATGGATGATCGGTGACCATCCGGTGAGGGACGTGGCGGGAGGACGGGCCATCGGGCTCGCCACGATCTGGATCGACCAAGGCGCCTGGGCGGGCCAGGAGCCCGCATCGGACCACACCGTCGCCGACGTGACCGAGGCGATCGGCATCCTGCTGTCCGAGGAGGACGGGCGGTAGCGGGGTGGACGACCACCGCCTGATGCTCCGCCGCACGTGCAGCCAGGACGCCGCCCGCTACGACCGGATGCGGCTCGGCGGCGGATCGGCGCCCGATCCCCCGGAGAGGGTACGGATCACCTTCCCGACCATGCTGTTCGCCGGAACATAGCCGAAATGGCGGGAGTCCAGGCTTTCATCGGGGTTGTCGCCGAGGAGGACCAGGCACCCCGCCGGGACCACGGTCTCCCCCGCCCGCCGGGGCACCGAGTCGGGGACCGGATCCCCGGGGACGGCGGCGACCCGCTTGACGATCCGGCTGACGGTGTCCTCGGCGCCCGGGGGCCACGCGGACCGGCCGCTCATGTCGGCCAGGCGGAGCCGCGGTTCGTGGTGCTCCTCCCAGGCGATCTCCCCCGGCTGCCGGGCGATCTTCCCCGGTGGGAGCGTCGGTCCGTCCTCCGAGACGACCGCGATGTCGGCCACCACGATGTCCCCCGGGCGCACCCGGTCGCCGGGCAGGCGCCGTACCAGCACCTTGTCGCCGGGCCGGTAGGTGGGGTGCATGCTGGTGCCCAGGACGTCCGCCGCCAGCAGGCTCCTGCGCGCCCAGACCATCGCGGCGGCGACGGCCGCGAGCGGCACGAGGACCAGGAGGAGCGGACCGGTCACCGCGGGGCCCGCTCGGGAACCGTGTCCAGGTAACCCTCGGCCTGCATGGAGAACAGGCCCGCGTAGACGCCGCTCAACGCCATCAGCTCCTCGTGGGTGCCTCGCTCGGCCACGACCCCCTCGTCGAGCACGACCAGCACGTCGGCGTCGCGCACCGTGTTGAGCCGGTGCGAGATGAGCACGTTGGTACGGCCCGTCCGGAACTGCCGCAGCTTGTGATGGATCTCGTACTCGGCCTCGGCGTCCAGACCGGAGCTGGGCTCGTCCAGGATCATCAGGTCTCGTCCGGACCGCAGGTGCGCGCGGGCCAGCGCAAGGCGTTGCCACTGACCTCCGGACAGGACCACGCCGGCATCGTCGTCGGCACCCTCGATGTCGTCTCCCTGGAAGAACAGCCGGGACAGGAGGGTGTCGTAGGAGCGGGGCAGCCGCTCGACGAACGTGTGCGCCCCGGCCCGCTCGGCGGCGGCGGCGATGCGGTCGCGGTCGGTCACGTACGCCAGGTCGCCCAGGCCGATGTTCTCCGCGGCGGTCAGGTCGTACTCCATGTAGTCCTGGAAGACCGCGCCGATGCGGGCGCGCAGCTCGGCCGGGTCCAGTTCGCGCAGGTCCACGCCGTTCCACAGCACGGCGCCGCGCTCGGGATCGTACATCCGGCACAGCAGCTTGATCAGAGTGCTCTTGCCGGCGCCGTTGCGGCCGATCAGCCCCACGGTCCGTCCGTTCGGGATGGTGAGGTTCAGGCCGCGCAGCACCCACGGGTGGTCGGGGGAGTAGCGGAACCACACGTCCTTGAAGACGATGCCGTGCTCCAGCGGGGTGATGGCCGTGGGTGGGGAGGCGACGGGCAGGTCGGGCCCGGCGGCGACGACCCGGAGGTAGTGGTCGAACAGGATCAACTGCTGGTGGAAACCGGCGATGGTGTGCACCAGCGACGTGGCCGCGCTCTGCACGCCGCCGACCGAGGCCACCAGCAGGGAGATGTCACCGATGCTGATGTCGCCGCCGGCTGCGGCCAGCACCGCCCAGAACAGCGTCCCGCCCGCCACCGCGGTGCCGAGCAGGCCGATCAGCGCCTGGGCGCTGATCTGGCGCCGGTCCATCTGCCGGTTCTCGACGTTGGACCTGCGCCGCTGGGTCGTCATGCGCTCGCGCAGGTAGGCGCCGATGCCGAACAGCCGGATCTCCTTGGCGGCCTGGGTGCTGGTGAGCAGGTCGCGGAAGAACATCTCCCGGCGTTCGATCGGGCTCAACCGCCACGACAGGTTCGCCCGGCTGCGGGCCAGCCACATCTCGGTGGCCAGCACCGGGACGGCCGAGGCCAGGATCACCACCGGCATCCAGGGGGAGATGACCAGCAGCGAGCCGAGGAAGCCCAGGCCGGTGACGACGGAGCCGACCGTCGACAGGATGGCCGAGACCAGTACGCCCGGGGTGCTGCCGCCGTGCTGCATGGCCATCTGGATCCGGTTGAGGAAGACCGGGTCCTCGAACCTGGCCATCCCCACGAACCGCTCGGTCGCCGTGAACAGGCGTTCCTGGGCCAGGAGTCCGACGCGGCGTTCGGTCTCGCGGGAGGCGTACTGCGTGAGATTCGGGATCAGACCGGTCACCAGGCCGGCGGCGGCGAGTCCGGCGGCTTTGCCGAGCACCGCGCCGGGCTCGGCTCCGGCGATGATGTCGTCCAGCACCAGTTTGGTCAGCCACGCCGTCACCACCGGCATCGGCGCGGTCAGCAGGGTGAGCGCGACGAACACCGCGGTGAACCACGGGCTGGCGCGCCAACTCAGCCGGAGCGCTTCAACGATCCCGCGCATCGATCAGACCTTTTCCAGGGCGATCGCCACGTCCTGAATCAGCGTGCCCGAGGCGCGCACCACACCGCCGGGCTCGATGATCCCCAGCGCCGGGTACGCCTTGGTCCCCAGCGACGTGCAGAGCGGACCGCCGTAGGTGTCCTCCACCACCACGGTGGCGACCGGCTTCAGCAGCTCGGCCTTCTCCTCGGTGCCTTGGGCGCCGATCACCAGGGCCAGGACCCGCTCCCGCCCTCCCGGGAAGGCCGCGGCGAACTGGAGGAACTCGGGGAACCGCTCCTCACACGCGGAGCAGCCGATCGAGAACGCCCCCACCAGCGTGGAGGTCTCGTCGAAGAACGTCTCATCGACCGGCGCGCCGTCCACAGTCGTGGTGCTGAACGCGCTCGTCCGCTCCCCCGCCACCCGCATCACCGGCGGGAGGTGATTTCCCGGCATGAACCCGGAGGGGTTCGCCAACAGCTCGTTCTGGGTCCGCAGCCGCCGGGCCATGCCCAGGGTGAGGACGGTGTTGAGGACGCACAGCACGCCGACGACGGCGACGAGCACCGCCACGATGGTCAACACGACAACCCCCTAAGTTCAACGGTCATGTCGCCGCTCTCGGCGACGTATCAGGCAAACGGCTGGAACAGTTCGGCGATGTCCTCGGTGAGCAGCACCAGGCCGGCTCCCAGCAGGCCGGCGACCGTCGCCGTGAAGACACCGATCGGCTCCAGGGTCAGCGAGGTGGTGCTGAAGGCGAGTACCGCCCCTGTCGACGAGGCGGCCAGCAGCACGCCGTTTCGGATGAGCTGAGCCGGTCCCACCGGCGTGGACGAGGTGCCGAAGCAGTTGCAGGCCACCCGCCGCCGAGAGCGCACCGCCATCGTGATGGCGGCCGTGAACGCGGCCAGCAACGCCATCGCGATCACGAACCCGACGCCGACCGTGGCCGGAACGGCGAGCAGGAGGGCCGCGGTGAGCTCACCGGCGATGACCGCGGGCGGCACGAGTGCCCGCGGGATCAGCGGCACCTTGGGCGTCAGTTCCCCGGCGGCGATGCGGAAGGAGGTGTACGCGCTGCGACCGCGCACCTTGCTCACCGCCGACGCCACGAAGACCGCGCCGATCAGAAGGCGGCAGCAGACCAGGACATACTCCATGAAAACCCCTAATCCCGATAAGGGCGCGACTTTCCCCGTTCACGGCCCCCTGTTTCCTCCCGCGTGCCCGGGAGCGGTCACACGGCCGATCCGGGCGAGGCGGGCCGGTCGTCAGAAGACCCGACTCGGCACCCCGGGGTCCGCGCCCGCACAGCGCCTGCACACCCGGGCTCCCGGCCGCCGGTCGACGGACGACCGAGCGGTTCCGACCATCGATTGGCCTTCTTTTCCTCGGCCCTCCTCAGCAGAGGGGGTCGAACGCTGTGACACGGTCAACCTAGAGACCTTGCGCATGGAAACGGCATGGCCGGAGACCATGACCGATCGCATAGGGGACAGTCACCACCCGTGTCCGGCGGCCGGCGCCCGAAACGCCGGGAACCCGAACCCCGCCCCCTGATCACGGAGATCGACGGAATGCGCGGGAAACGAGGAGGGCGCCGTGACTGTTCCAACGGCCACGGCGCCCTCCGCGCGTGGAAGGCTCCCGAACCCGGTCAGCCCCGGACCGTCAGGTCATCCGGCCGGCTCCGCAGCCGATCAGTACGGCGCGCACCCGGAGGGAACCGGCCCCGGACGAAATCGACGGGGCGGACCCGATCAGGGGCAGGTGTTGTACGGTCCAGGCACGCACGGGCACGGGTACCAGGGAGTGAAGTCTCCGTACTGGCCGTATCCACCGCAGATCGACGTGCCACACGGCAGGGTCTGCAGCACGGTCACCGTACTGCCGCACCTCTTGATCTGCTTCAGGCCGGTGGTGGGGTAGGGGTTGCCGGGGCAGGTGTACAGCTCCCAGGCCACGCTGCACGGTGCCGCCTCAGCCCGGGTCGCGGGGACCAGGCGCTCCAGCAGTCGGTCGGCGAGCGACCGAACAGTTCCAATCATCAATTGGCCTTCTCTCTTCCGGCGGCCCCCTATCGGGAGCCGAATCGCTGTGATACGGCCAATTTAGGAATCATGCGCATGGAAACGGCATGGTTGGAGAACATGACCGTCGAGGGTCGATCGATCGCCCACCGTGCCCGAAAATTGAAAGAAAACCCCTACCCGCTCGCCATTCCTGAGTCGGAATTGGCCCGAGTGCAGCGGCGCGGGTGGGATGCCCCGATTTCCCATAATGCGAAAGCCCGGACTCCCACGGAAGTCGTGGTCGTGCTCTACATCCTCGTGCTCACCGGCACGAAGATCGAGCTCGGCATCGGCCCGGCCGGCTGACCCCCGCACAGCGTCACGGCGGCCGCTCTCCACTCTCGGAGGGCGGCCGACGTCGCCTGCCACCTCACCCGGTTCGCCCTGACGGAAAGGCCCGGCTGACCGGTCAGCCCGGCAGCGGCGCGATGACGCCGTCGAAGTCGCACAGCACCGCGTCGTACGGCCGGGAGATCGTCACCGCCCATGCATACCACGGGTGGCCGCTCTCTCTAATGGTTGGCATCATCGGCGGATGACGGTCAGACGGCTGCCTCTCGTCGTCCTGCGCACAGTCCTGCGCACGGTGTCGCGCACAGTCCTGCGCACAGTCCTGCGCACGGTCTCGCGCACGGTCCTGGGCGTGGTGCTGTGCGGGGTCCTGTGCGCGGCGCTGTCGGCCTGCGGCCACGTCCTCGCCGGAGCGGGGAGCGAGGGCGAGGACATGCTGGGCGCGGCGGACCTGTACGGCGCGCGGCCCTCCGAGGTGTCCGGCGCGCATCCGCCGCTCGCGCCCGCGCCGTGCGCTGCCGAACCGTTCCGCAGCGACACCGCCCGCCTGGACACGCGGGCGATCACGGCGAACGTGGCTCCCGGGGGTGGCGACCGCCGCTTCCAGGTTTACGAGTACGTGGCCGACTACCGCCCCGGCGGCGCGCAGGCGTACCTCGACGAGCTGGGCGAGCGGCTCGGACGCTGCCAGGACGAGACGGATCACTACTCGCTCGTCGCCAGGGACGTCGGCGTGCCCGGGACGATGCTGATCCAGCACGACTACCGGGAGGACGGCGCCGAGAAGACGGGCGTCTACCTCGTCGGCAGGGCCGGCGACCGCCTCGTGTCGGTCCTGGAGAGCACGGCCGGGGACGCCACTCTCGTGAACGAGTTCGGCGTCCGGGCGCTGCGCCGCGCGGGCGCGACGGGAGAGGCCACGCCCTCGGCCGTGACACACGAGGACACCTCCCGGTGGGTCACCTATGCCGTGTCCGCGGTCACGGAGGTCCGCATCTCCCCCGACGGCAGGGTCCTGACACTCGACGCCCGGGTGCCCGACGGTCCCGACGGCTGCCTGCGCGGGCCGACCGGCAGGCTCGACGGATTCGAGCCGAAGCTGGTCCGCGTCGACATCCGCTTCGAGTCCCGGCTCCTGATGGCCGGGAACGGCTGCCCCGGCGAGCGTACGGTGCCGGTGGAGGTGCGGCTGCCGAAGCCGCTGGGCAAGCGCGACGTGGTCGTCAACCTCGACCAGCTCTACACTTCGGACCGGCCGGGCCTGCTGCGCCGCTGCGGCGAACTCGGCTGCCACCCGGCGCCGACCGGCTGCACCCCCGACTCCTATTACCAGGCCGCCAGGGACGCGGACGCACCGCGGCACAGCTATCACCAGGAGCGGGGATGCGACGGGAAGTGGCTCGTCATGGACATCTCGATCAACAGTGGACCGGTCTGTGAGAGGCCGGGTGAGTGCGCGGGCGCGTCCGGGGCGACCCGGTTCTTCTACCGCGCGACGCCCTCCGGCTGGAGAGTGATCATGACGACGACCAAGCCCGGCTGCGACGACGTGCTCGCCGCGGAGCCGCGCTTCCCTCGCGAGCTCTGCGCGACGCTCACCGCGCCCTGACCCTCGGCCGCCCCGGCCGCCCCGGCCGCCGGGAGACGGCGTCAGCGCAGCATGTCGAGGGCACGAGCCGTGCCGAGGGAGTCGTCGGCCGCCGTGTGCCGGGGCTCGGCCTCTCCGCGCAGCACCTCGTGGATGTGCCGGATGCCCCAGGAGAACGCCGTCCCCTCGCCCGGCTCGTGCCGGGCGACCAGGCGTCCCTCACGCCACACTTCGAGCACGTCCTGCGCCTTCGGGTGGAACGGGTTGGTCAGGCGGATCTCCCCGCCGGTGCCGACCAGGCGGGTGTACGTCGTGAACGGCAGGTCGAAGCTGCAGCTCAGCAGCAGGCGGCCGGTGGCGAACTCCAGAACCCCGGCGGTCTCGATGTCCACCCCCGCCTCGCCCTTGACCGCGACGGCGTGACCGGCGACGGCGTCGCCGCCGAACAGAAGATGCGAGAGCCGTACGGGGTAGCAGCCCACGTCGTAGAGCGCGCCGCCGCCGAGGGCCGCGTCGAGCCGGATGTTCTCGGCGCCCTGCAGCTGGAAGTGGAAGGACGACCAGATCTCCCGCAGTTCACCGATGGCGCCCTCCGCCAGCAGGCCGCGCAGCCGCGCCGTCTGCGGGTGGAACGGGAAGACGAACGCCTCCCAGAGCGGCCGGGCCGACCGGCGCGCCACCTCGACGACGTTCTCGGCCTCCGCGGCGGTGAGGCACAGCGGCTTCTCGCACAGGACCGCCTTGCCCGCCTCCAGGGCGGCGATCGTCCACTGCGCGTGCAGGGCGTTCGGCAGCGGAACGTAGACCGCGTCGATCGACGGGTCCTCGATAACGGCCTCGTAGCCGCACACGGCCCCGGCGACGCCGTTCCGCTCGGCGAACGCCTCGGCACGGGACAGGTCGCGGCCCGCCACCACGGCGGCGGTGCCCCCGCCGGCCTCGCGCAACGCGGGCAGGAACGAGCGGGCGGCGATGCCCGCCGTGCCGAGGATCCCCCACCGGACAGCCCCACTCATAGCGATCTCCTACTCCTGCGCCGCCATTGCCGACATTTCACCACTCGATGGGAAATATCTGCCGGGACCGTAGCACAGCGAGGCTGAGTGAACTTTTGCCACCAGAGCCCGGTATTGAGCAGCTTGTGGGGGTACGTGACCGCCGATCCCGACCGGACGCGATGCGAGCGGACGAGGGAGGCGCGTCGGCGTCTCCGAGGCGGGAGTCTCCTCGGAGGTTCTGATGAGCGAGGAAATACGGCGTTTCACCCATCTGCCAAGCGACCGGGCCCCCGGGCCCGACTATTCGGGGCCCGGCGTCGAAGCGGAGCTCACCGGGCAGATGCCCGAGGGCCGCCCCGAGGAGGGGGCCGGACGGCCTGAACGGCATGACCGGCGCGGTGGTGGCGGCTCCTACGACGATCTCTACACGGCCCGGGCCTCGTCCGCCCTCGGCAAGGTGGCGTCGGACGACGGCATGCTCGACGTCCGTATCAAAGCGCCGGGGGAACTCGGCGGCCCCGGCGGGGCCACCAACCCCGAACAACTGCTGGCGGCGGCGTACGCCTCCTGTTTCCACAACTCGCTCACGCTGGTCGCCGGCCGGCAGGGCGTGCGGACCGCCGACGCGACCGTGGACACGGCCGTCACGCTCCGCAAGCGGGGCACCGCCGACGACTACACGATCACCACGGACCTGACCGTACGTCTGCCGGGGGTCGAGCCGGAGGCGGCCCGCAGGCTGGTGGAGCAGGCCCACGGGGAGTGCCCCTACTCGCGGGCCTTCATGCAGGGCGCCGAGGTGCACGTCCACCTCGTGTGACCGGCGCCCGGCATCGGCTTGCCGAACCACCCCCGTGAGCCGGCGATTCCGCGTGATTCAAACGGCGGGACACCGGGTGAACAGGCACGTGCGACGTGAACGACGGCGGGAACCACGGCACGGCCGGGGGAATCGCGCGGCGCATCATTCAAGTCGTGGACTTTATCCGCTTTCCGGCGCGACCGGCCGCGGCGTTGGCGACATACTCAACGGTTCTCCCCGCGAAGCCGCCGGCGTCGCCGCGTCAGCGCCCACCCCAGCACAGCGGCCGAGACGATGCCGGGCCCGAGATGCACGAGAAGCACCGCGCCGAGACTGGGACCACCCCAATCGTTTCGGTACGTCGCCGGATCGGACATGTCGATGACGAACGGCTCGACGACGGCGCGGGCGATCAGGTAAACACCGAGAATGACACCGATGGCCGCAGGAATTCTCCACACTCTTTCACATGATCGACCGGCGGGCGGCGCCCGGAATCATTGAATGATCGCACCTGACGGATTATCAAAACCTGGGGCACAAAAGGGGACGTAGCGGGCGACTGGTGATCGGGTGATCGGGGGCGCACGCCCGCGCCGGTCGCGGGTCGCCCCCTGGCGGTTCTCCGTTGACACCGACGACCGGTGACTTACACTCTCACACGTGAACGATCGTTCAAACGTTGTGGATCTCGTGACGGCCGACTCCTGCGCGCTGCCCGTGGTGGACGCGAGCCGGGTGGAGACCGTCAGGAGGGCCATGCCGGCCCCGGAGACGGTCGAGGACCTGGCGCAGATCTTCGGGCTCCTGGCCGATCCCGGGCGGCTGCGGCTGATCGCGGCACTGCTGGAGGGCGGCGAGATGTGCGTATGCGATCTCGCGGCGGCGACCGGCCACAGCATGTCCGCCGCGTCCCACGCCCTGCGCCTGCTGCGCGTCCACAACGTGGTGAAGGTGCGACGGGCGGGAAGGATGGCCTATTACCGCCTCGCGGACTCACACGTGCGGCTGCTGTTCGACCTGGCGATCACGCACATCGGGCATGAGGATAAGGACCGGGACAATGGGTGAGACCGGCAAGGGGCGCGGACACCGCACCGGGACGGGTCACGGCCGTGAGCACGAACACGGGCGCGCGCATGGGCACGGGCACGGGCACGGGCATGGTCACGGGCACGCGGTCAGCGCCGAGGCCGACCGGCGTCTGCTGACCGGCGCGCTGGCGCTCATCCTCGGCTTCATGGCGGTCGAGGTCGTCATCGGTGTCATCGCGCACTCCCTGGCCCTGGTCTCCGACGCCGGGCACATGCTCACCGACGCCATCGCCATCGCCTTCGCGATCATCGCGGTGCGGATCGCCGCCCGCCCGCCGCAGGGCGGCTTCACCTACGGCCTCAAGCGGGCCGAGATCATCAGCGCCCAGATCAACGGCATCACGTTGCTGCTGCTCAGCGTCTACTTCGTCTACGAGGGCGTACGCCGGCTGATCGAGCCCCCCGCGGTCGAAGGCGCGTACGTCGTCGCCACCGGCATCGCGGGTATCGCGGTGAACCTGGCCGCGACCTGGCTGCTGAGCAGGGCCAACCGCGCCAGTCTCAACGTCGAGGGCGCCTTCCAGCACATCCTCAACGACCTGTTCGCCTTCATCGCCACCACCGTCGCCGGCGCGGTGATCTGGCTGACCGGCTGGGGCAGGGCCGACGCCCTGGCCGCGCTGGTCGTGGCCGCCCTGATGCTCAAGGCCGGATGGGAGCTGGTGCGCGAGTCCGGCCGCGTCTTCATGGAGGCCGCCCCCGCCGGGATGAACCCCGCCGAGATCGGCCGCAAGGCCGCCGCCCTGGAACACGTGGTGGAGGTGCACGACCTGCACATCTGGGAGGTCACCAGCGGCTACCCCGCCATGTCCGCGCACATCCTGGTCGCCCCGGGCGCGGACTGCCACGCCGTACGGCAGGCGGCGCAGCGGATGGTCCACGACGAGTACGGCATCGATCACACCACGCTGCAGGTCGACCACGCCCCACCGGAGCTTCTCGCGATAGGGGAACCGGCGGCCGAGACGGCCGAACCGCACTGCACCAAAGCGGCGGCCGAGCCGCACTGTGCCGACGCGGCGGCCGAGCCGCACTGCGCCACAACGGCGGCCGAGCCGCACTGTGCCGACGCGCACGGCCCCACGCACACCAACGGGCGGCGGCCCGCGGAGAGCACGGCCGAGGAACGACGGGCGGCCGGTTGCCCCGGCCGGCGCCACATCAGGTTTCCCAGCCCCCGGCGCCTCTCCGACCGCCGCTCCTGACGCCTGCCGCTCCCGACGCTCGCCGTTCCAACGCCTGCCGTTCCCGACGCCCGCCGCTCATGGCCGCTCGTCCTCGGCGCCGGCCTGCCCGTGCCCTCCGTTTGCCGTACGACCTCACGGGTATCAGCCGCCCATGTTCGCCCCGTCTGACCTGGATGTACTCGTGCCCACGAAGGACCGTCCGGGCGCGCTGGCCGTCACGTCGGCGGGCCTCGCGGCGCAGACCGTGTCCGGGTTCCGCATCGTGATCTCGGACCAGTCGCACGAGCCGGTCGCCGACGATCCGCTGGTGGCGGCGCAGCTGCGCATCCTCGATCACCGCGACAGGCCGGCGGCCGTCCACCATCACGTGCCCTCGCGGGGCATGGCGGAGCAACGCGCGTTCCTGCTCGACCGGGCCGAGCGGCGGCTGGTGCTCTACCTGGACGACGACGTCTGGCTGGAGCCGGAGGCGATCGAGGTCCTGCTGTCCGCGATGAGCGACCTGCGCTGCGGCTTCGTCGGCTTCGCCCTGCACGGCCTGTCCTACCGCGACGACGTGCGCCCCGCCGAGCTGGCGCCGTACGAGGAGTGGACGGACGGCGTGCGGCCCGAGCGGGTACGCCGGGAGTCGCCGGCCTGGCGGCGTCACACCCTGCACAACGCCGCCAACCCGCTGCATCTCGCCCGGAAACACCTCGGCTCGCCGCGCCCCGGGGAGTGGCGGCCGTACAAGGTGGCCTGGATCGGCGGCTGCGTGCTGTACGACCGGGAACGGCTGCTGGAGTGCGGCGGCTTCGGCTTCTGGCGGTCGGTGCCGCCCCGGCACGCGGGCGAGGACGTCGCGGCGCAGCTGCGCGTCATGGAGCGGTACGGCGGCGCGGGCCTGCTGCCGAGCCGCGCCTATCACCTGGAACTGCCCACGACGGTCACCGACCGAAGGGCCGAATGCTACGACTACGTGTTCGACGCCGCATGGGCGCGCTGATCGAGGGGGTGCACCGCATCGCGGTGCTGCGGGCCAACGCCCTCGGCGACCTCGTCCTCGCGATGCCCGCTCTGGAGGCGCTCCGCCGGGCCTACCCGGGGGCCCGGCTGACCCTCCTCGGCACCCCGTGGCACGCCCGGTTCCTGGACGGCAGGCCGGGACCGGTCGACGACGTCGTCGCCCTTCCGCCGATATCCGGGGTCTCGTCGGCGGCCGACGGCCACAAGGCGCCGGAAAGCCTGTTCGAGGAGCTGCGCGAGCGCCGGTTCGACCTCGCCGTGCAGATCCACGGCGGCGGGCGCAACTCCAACCCCTTCGTCAACGCGATCGGTGCCCGGGTGACGGCCGGCCTGCGCACACCGGACGCCGAACGGCTCGACCTGTGGGTGCCGTACGTCTACTACCAGCACGAGACGCTGCGCTACCTGGAGGTCGCCACGCTGGTCGGCGGAACGGCCGAGGTGTACGAGCCGAGGATCGCCGTGACCGACGCCGACCGCGCCGAACTCGCCCGCGTGTACGGCGAGCCGCCGCCCGGCCTGATCGCGCTGCATCCGGGCGCGAGCGACCCACGGCGACGCTGGCCGGCGCGCGCGTTCGCGGAGGCGGCCGACCGGCTCGGCCGCCCGGTAGTGATCACCGGTGTCGAAAAGGAGCGAGAGGTGGCCGAGGAGGTCGCGGCGGCGATGCGGCGGCCCGCCGTCACGGCCGTCGGCACGCTCGGCGTCGGCGGCCTCTGCGCGCTGTACGAGCGGTGCGACCTGGTCATCTCCAACGACACCGGCCCCCGTCACCTCGCGGCGGCGGTCGGCACGCCCACCGTCGGCATCTACTGGTCGGGCAACCTCATCAACGCCGGGCCCCTCACCCGCACCCTGCACCGAGCCCTGATCTCCTGGACCGCGCGGTGCCCGGTCTGCGGCGTCAGCGGGCACGATCCCCGGGCGGGGCGGTGCCCGCACGACGAGTCGTGGGTGGCCGAGGTTCCGGTCGGCGACGTCGTCGAGCAGGCCGAGGAACTACTCTGGAACGGCGGCCGGAACTGACCCCGTGCTCGGCCGCACCGCACCGCGCTCCTACCCGCTCCGACCCCGCTCCGACCGCGCTCCGACCGCGCACCGGCCCGCACCCCTCGCCCCACCGCGCGCATCACCCCGGGCCGCCGCACCGACGATCACCCCGGCCTTTACCGTAAACCGGCCCGGGTGACCATACTCCCGTCGCGGTAGCGGCGGACGGCGCTGATCCCCCGGCGGTAGACACGAGAGCCTTCCGGTGTGCGACGACGCCGACGGCCCTCGGCGGCCATCATCGAGACGCCGCCAGGGGACGGAAGGTACGCGTGCCCGCGTACTCCCCCAGCGGTAGCCGACGTGTCTCTCGACGAGGGACGACGCCGCCGGCTCACGTGGGACAGGATTCCCGCGACCGCCATCCGCTGGAGGAAGGGAGCAAAGAGCGTGCGCAAGGTTTACGCCGTACTGGCGACGCTGATGTTCGTCGCCGCCATCGTGCAGATATATCTCGCGGCAGTCGGTGCGTTCGACAAGCCGCATGACGACTCGTCGTTCTCCCTGCACAGCATGAACGGCACGATGGTCATCCCCGTGGTCTCGCTGCTGGCCACCATCGCCGCGGCGATCGCCAAGGCGCCGGGACGCATGATCGGGATGACCATCCTGCCCATCGGTCTGGTCATCGTGCAGGAGCTGATCATCGCGGTCGGCGGCCTGTTCGACGACAGCACCGGCAACACCACGCCGCTCTCCCTGGCGATCCTCGGCCTGCATGCCATCAACGGCCTTGCGGTCGTGTTCGTCTCCGGTCACGTGTCCCGCGACGCGCGACAGTTCGCGTGGGCCAAGCCCGCTACGTCGGAGGCCGCCGCGGAGGGCCGTCCGGTTCGCGCCTCATGACGACCGACCGGCTCATGGCGCTCGACCTGGTCGTCTCGGTCCTGACCGTGGCGGCGTGGGTGGGCGCGGGCGTGGCCGCGGCGGCCCGCCGTCCGAGGACGGCCGCGGCCCTGTACGCCGTGGCCATGGTCGCGTCACTGGCCCGGATCGGGTCCGTCGTCGCGCTGTCCTGGGCCGGTTGGTGGTTCGTGCAGGAGAAGATCCTCGTCGCCCTGCCGCTTCTCGTCGCGGCGGGCGGCGTCGCCGCCGTGCTCGCCGGGCCGCGCCTGTTCTGCGCCGCCCGGCGGGTGAACCCCTCCCGGGAGGCGGACGCGGCCGGGCCGGGTGACTCCGCCGCCCCGCCCGCGCAGGACGCCGTCAGAGCTCCGGCGGTGGTGGTCTCCCTGCTCGGCGCCGGCTACGCGGCGGCGGCCGGAGTCGTGCAGACCTTCCTCATCGGATATCCGGCGGACGCGAGCTCCGCCCTCCTGCTCCTGGCCTTCGTCGCGGGGGCCGTGCTGGTGACCTGGAGAGCGATGAGCGCCCACGTTCCCAGGCTGCGGGCGGCGACGGCGGCGACCGCCGTGGCCGCCGTCCTCGGAGCGGTCCTCGCTTTCGTTCCCCCCACGGAGGGGACCACCACGCAGGGAACCAGCGCGGAGGGAACCAACGCGGAAGGGATCAGCGCGGCGGGCGCCGCGCAGGCCCACGCGATGGGCGACACCGACGTGCGCGCCGCCCCCGGCACAGACACAGCCGCCGGCACACACGCCGACGCCCATTCCGGTGTGCACCCCGCCTCCCAGACTCACTCCGTCTCGGGGGAATCCGCCTCCGCCGTCGCAGGCCCCGACCGTCCGGTGACCGCGCTGCGCGGTCCGGCCGCGCCTCCACCGGGCGGCTCCGTGCGCCGGTTCGAGCTGACGGCCCGTACGGCGACCATCACGCTGTCCTCGGGACGCAAGGTGTCCGCGTGGGCCTTCAACGGGCAGGTCCCCGGACCGCCGATCACCGCCGTCCAGGGCGACCTCATCGAAGTGCGGCTCCGCAACGCGGACATCACGTCCGGGGTGACGCTGCACTGGCACGGCTACGACGTGCCCTCGGGTGAGGACGGCGTGCCCGGCCTCACTCAGGAGGCCGTGCCGCCGGGCGGGGAGTTCGTCTACCGCTTCGTCGCCGCCCAGGCGGGGACGTACTGGTACCACACCCACGAGGTGTCCGACCTCGGCGTCCGGATGGGGCTCTACGGCACGCTCGTCGTCACGCCGAAGGAAGGCGCGGCCGCCGGAACGGACCTCACCCTGCCCGTGCACACCTTCGGCGGCACGACGGTGACGGGCGACCGCGACCAGCCTCTGGCCCGGCAGATCGCGCCCGGCACGCCCGTACGGCTGCGCCTGATCAACACCGACAACACGCCGCATCGGTTCACCCTGTCGGGCACGCCGTACCGGCTGGTGGCGGTGGACGGGACGGATCTGAACGGCCCGGGCACGCTCGGCCGGACCGGCCTGCGGCTCGCGGCGGGCGGCCGATACGACCTCGCGTTCACGATGCCGCCGGGCCCCGCCGTCCTGCGGATCGACGACCGCACCGACTCCGTGCGGCTCACCCCGGCGAGCGGGTCGTCCGGCGCGGACACGGGTGACGGGTCCGCCGGCGCCGCTCCCGCCGCCGGCGGTCAGACTGCGGACTGGCCGGACCTCGACCTCACCCGGTACGGCGCCCCGGCACCGACGCCGTACTCGGCCCAGAGCCGCTTCGACCGCAACTTCACGCTCGTCCTCGACCGGGGGCTGGCGCTGACGAACGGACGGCCGATGTACGCGCACACGGTGAACGGCCTCGCCTTCCCCAACGTCCCCACGGAAGTCGTCAGGGAGGGCGACCTGGTCCGTCTGACCGTGGTCAACCGCGGCCGGGACATCCACCCCTGGCACCTGCACGGCCACCGGGTCCTCGTGCTCTCGCGCGACGGCCGCTCGCCCACCGGCAGCCCTCTGTGGCTCGACACCTTCGACGTACGGCCCGGCGAGGTGTGGGAGGTGGCCTTCCGCGCCACCAATCCGGGGCTGTGGATGAACCACTGCCACAACCTGAGCCACGCCGATCAGGGGATGATGCTGCACCTGGCGTACGAGGGGGTGACGTCGCCCTTCCACGGCGCGCACAGCGGGTGACTGAATCACCCTTTTCCCGGTGTGCCGAGTAAAAAATCGAGGCGGGAAATCCTCACAGGTGTAAACGCTGGGTAATCAGATCAGAACCTCGGGTGAGCACCACTGGCCCGGGTCCCCCGGCCGGGCGTGGGCGATGCCGACCGAAGGGAGAGATCGTGAGAGTGCCCAAGAGCATCGTTCCCGCTCTGGCGGTATGGGCCGCCGCGGGGTGGTTCGTCGTAGGCCACCCCGCGGCGGCCCTCGCGGGCCCGGCCACCTCGGCCGTCGCGAACCGGGCCGTGCCGCCCGGGCCCGGCGAACCCACCACCTCGGGACCGTACGGGCAGGTCGTGCACACTGCCTGGCAGGGGCCCGGTCTCGTGTGCGCCTACCGCCTGCGGGGCGTGCGCAAGGGCGGCTTCCTCAACGTCCGCGAGGACGCCGGCGTCCACCACGCCCCCGTCGCCAAGCTGCGGCCGGCCGACGGAGGCTTCTCCGGGGCCTGCACCGCCACCCACGGCTGGGTCGCGGTGAAGACGGCCGGTGGGACGTCGGGTTTCGCCGCCGCCCGGTTCCTCCACAGGCTCGACCTGAGCGGGCGGCCCTCGCTCTCGTGCGTCTACCGGCTGCGGCACGTGCGCAAGGGCAGTTTCCTCAACGTCCGCGAGGGCGCCGGCATCCACCACGCCCCCGTCGGCAGGCTCCGGCGGGCCGACGGGAACGTCGCGGGAGCCTGCGACGCCGCCCACGGCTGGGTGGCCGTGGACACCCCCGGCGGCGTTCCCGGATGGGCCTCCGCCCGGTATCTGCGGAGGCTGTGACCCGGGCCGGCATGCTCCGGCCCGTCCCATCCCCCCGGCCGTCGCCCTCGTCCCCGGTGTCCCCCTGGCCGGGGACGAGGGCCGCCGGCCCGCCAGGCCGTGCCCCGCACTCCTCAGCCGAGGTCGTGGTGAGGAACGTAGCGGTCGAGCCGCATGAAGTCCTCGCTGGTCATCAGCGTGTCCATGTCTCCGATGTGCCAGCCCTCGTCGAGCAGCAGGGGCAGCAGCGGATGCGTGCCGGGCACCGCCACGTGCACCGGGCCGGCGCCGGGATGGGCGTTCGCCGCCTCCAGCACGATGTCGGCGCAGTCCTGCGGGGTCGCGCCCCCGGCCGGCCCGATGACGACTCCGTCTCCGGCCGTTCTGGCGAACGCGTAGCCCGAGCCGCTGACGTGCAGGGTCACGCCGGGCAGCCCGGCGAACCACCTCAGCGTCGAGGCCCGGTCCCCGCCGCAGACGTGGGCGTCCATGGCCGCCGCCGCGCGGACGTCCGCCTCCCCCGGCGCCTGCCCGCTCCCTCGTGACGCGGGCCGGCCACCGAGCGGTCCCCGCTCGAGATACAGCAGCGGGCAGCGCGGGCGCATCCCGTTCCTGACGTACAGCGCGAACGCCCTCTTGTCGGCGGAGGCGAAGGTGACCGTGGGCGTGCCTTGCGGCAGCAGTCGGGACAGGATGGCGCGGCCCACCCCCGACGACTGGTGGTCCGGCAGGACGAACAGGTCGCCGAGGTGCGTGACCGTCCCCCGGCGCAGCGTGCCGCCGAAACCCACGATCGTGCCGTCCACCTCGCCGACGACCACCGCGCCGAACTCGCGTTCGGCGTCCACGAAGTCCGGCTGCTCCGGCCACATGCCCAGGAGGCCGAAGCTGTTCGCGACGGCGCGAAGACCGGGCATGTCGGCGTCGGCCGCGGGACGGACGATCGGCTCCGCCATCGGTGCTCCCCCCTGCGCTTCTCCCCTCGTTTCGTTCACCTTAGGGCGCGTTCGCCCTCACGTTCCCTCCGGGGCGCCGGAGGGGAACGTAATCGGGTCAGCCCTTGACCGCTCCCGCGGTCAGGCCGCTGACGAGCTGGCGCTCGGCCACGGCGTAGAAGCCGAGGGCGGGCAGCATCGCGACCACGATGTAGGCCATGACCTTCGCGACGTCGGTCGAATACTGTCCCTGGAACTGCTGGACGCCCAGCGGGATGGTGGACAGGCTGTCGTCGCTGAACACCACGAGCGGCAGCATGAACTGGTTCCAGCTGTTGACGACCGCGAGCACGGAGACCGTGGCGATCGCGGGGCGGGCCATCGGCAGCAGGATCCGCCAGAAGAAGCCGAACGAGGAGCACCCGTCGAGGATCGCCGCCTCCTCGATCTCTCCGGGGATGGCCCGGAAGAAGCCGCGCAGAATGATGATCGTCATCGGCATGCCGAAGGCGGCCTGCGGAAGGATCACGCCGAGCGGGTTGTCGAGCAGCCCGAACATGCGCAGCAGCACGAACAGCGGCAGGATCGCCACCGCGAACGGGAACATCAGCCCCGCCGCGAACATCGTGAACAGCGCCTCGCGCCCCCGGAAGGCGAAGCGGGCGAACACGAAGGCCGCCAGCGCGGACACCGCGACGACGATGAGTGTGGTCAGAATCGCGATGTAGGTGCTGTTCCAGAGCATGCGCCAGAACGATCCCGACGCCAGCACGCCCGTGTAGTTCTCCGGCACCCAGGGGTCGGGCAGGCCGATCGGGTTGCTCGAAAGCTGCCGGGTCGTCTTGAAGCCGCCCAGCACGCCGTACAGCAGGGGGATGCCGACGAACAACGCCGTGATCCCGACGATGGCGTGCAAGGACAGGCTGCGCAGCGGGCCGCCCGACGTGGGGGAATGCCTGCGGCGAATTGCGCTCATCTCTGGTCTCCCAGCACGGTGGAGGCTCCTTCGAGGTCACGGCGCATGACGTATCTCTGATAGAAGAGCGCGAACACGAGGCTGATGAAGAACATCACCACACTGATCGCGCTCGCGTAGCCGACCTGGAAGCGCTTGAAGCCGAACTGGAACATCGTGACGGCCATGGTCTCGGAGGAGTGCGACGGCCCTCCGCCGGTGATGATCCAGACCAGGTCGAACAGCTGGATCGCACCGATGACCGACAGGAACACGCTGATGCGGATCGTCGGGCCGAGCAGCGGCAGCGTGACGTAGCGGAAGGTCTTCCAGCCCGTCGCGCCGTCGATCTGGGCGGCCTCGGTGAGCTCCTTCGGGATGCCCTGGCGCCCGGCGATGTACAAGATCATGTGGAAGCCGAAGTACTTCCAGGTCATGACGATGAACAGTGACATCATGACCGTCGACGGGTCGGCGAACCAGTCGAGGGGGTCGATCCCGAACCAGCCCAGAATGTAGTTGGCCAGGCCGTCCGTGGGCTTCAGGATCATCATGAACAGAACCGCGGTGATCGCCTCCGACAGGACGTACGGGGCGAAGAACAGCAGGCGGAAGAACGCCCGGCCGTGGATTTTCTGGTTGAGCAGCATGGCGATGCCCAGCGAGAGGGGAAGCTGGATCGCCACCGAAAAGATGATCAGCAGTAGGCCGCGCCACAGGTCGCCCAGGAAGACCTCGTCCGCCAGCAGGCGGGTGAAGTTGGTCATGCCGATGAAATCGGTGGGCAGTCCCCGCATGCCGTTCCACTTGAACACGCTCGCGTAGAAGGCGAGCAGGATCGGCGCCACGACGAGCCCGAAGAAGAGCACGAGCGACGGCAGCAGGAACAGCAGGATTTTGGTGAACCCCCGGAGCCTGTGGCTCCGGGGTCTCGTCGTCTTCACGCGACAGTTACTCCGACTTCGCCGTTTCGGTGATGGCCTGCGTCACCTGTTCGGGCGTCTTGGTGCCGCCGATCAGCTCGGCCACGCTGTCGTTGACCTCCTGGCCGACGGCCGGCGGGTACGCCTGGTCGAGGTAGAGCTGGAACCCGGTGGCCCCGGCGAGGTTCTTGGCGACCACGCTCAGGTTCGGGTCGGTGACCGCGTCCTCCTCGCCCTTCAGCACCGGGAGCACGCCGCCGCTCGCGACCTGCTTGCGGTGCTCGGTGCTCTCGGTGAGGAACTTCAGGAACTCGATCGCCTCCGCCGGGGCGTCGGCGCCGATCGCGTAACCGCCACCGCCGCCGAAAGCGTCGGTGACCGCGCCCTTGCCGCCGTCGACCGCCGGGAACGGGAAGAAGCCGAGGTCGTCGCCGAGGCCCTTGCCTGCGTCCTTCTGGACCGCGGGCGCCCACTGGCCCATCAGCTCCATGGCGGCCTTGCCGTCACCCATCGTGGCGGCCTGGCCGCCCGGGTCGCCGTACGTCGCGCCGAGGTAGCCCTTCTGGAACGGCTGGAGGCCGGCCAGTTCCTTGAGCTTCTGTCCCGCCTGCACGAAGGCCGGACCCGTGAAGTCCTTGGTCTCACCGGCCTGCTTGAGGGCGTCGAGACCGCCGATCCGCATGGCGAGGTACGCCCAGTAGTAGTGCCCCGGCCACTTGTCCTTGCCACCGAGGGCGATCGGGGTGATCCCGGCGTCCTTCAGCTTCTTGACGTCGTCGACGAGCTCCGACCAGGTCCCCGGGGGCTGGGCGATCCCGGCCTTCTTGAACAGCGCCTTGTTGTACCAGAAGCCCACCATGCCGATGTCGTCCGGGATGGCGTACTGCTTGCCCTCGACCTTGTACGCCGACAGCGCGGCATCGGTGAAGGTGCCGAGCCAGGAGCCCGCGTCCCCGGTCAGGTCCTTCACCAGGCCCGCGTCGACCTGCTGGGCGAGCACGCCGCCACCCCAGGTCTGGAAGATGTCCGGCGCCTTGCCGGACTGCGTGAGCGTCGTCAGCTTCGCCTTGAACGCCTCGTTCTCGTAGGGAACGTTCTTGATGGTGATATTCGGGTGCGCGGCCTCGAAATCCTTGATCGCCTGAACGCCGTAGGTCTTCAGGGGGTCCTTGGTCCAGATGTTCCAGAACTCGACCGTCACCTTGCCGCCGGCTGAGCTTTTGCTCTCGCCGTCGTCGCTCCCGTTGCCACCACATCCCCCGAGGACCAGTGCCGACGCCGCCAGGAGCGCCGCACCTCGCCGACTCAACTTCACGGTGGTTTCCCTTCTGGGTTCCGACCGAAACTTTCGGCTACTGTCCGATAGTTTCTGCGATGTGGCGTACGTTACAGCGGCGCTTCCGTTCAGATCAACGGCTGTTGTGTAGCTGTTACGCGCGGTCCACACCGAAAGGAAAGCGAGCCGCCTCGCGCGAAAGAATCCAGACAAACAGCCAACAATCCGGCGCATTTATCGGACGGCCGAAACCCGAATGAGGTCGTCGTCCATGCCGGACGGCCCGACGGGAACGGCGTCGTCCGGTCGATGAATCGGACATAACAGAAAAAGCGCCGCGCCCAGCATGGAAGCTGGGCACGGCGCGAAGGAAACGTACGGCCTCGTGCCTGGGGAAACCGCCGGAAAGGTCAGCGAGCGGCGGCGGTCGGGCGTTTCCCGTACGCGTGCTTGACGAGTTCGATCAGGACTTCCTTGCCCGATTCCCGCTTGCGCGCGTCACACAGCATGATCGGCACGTCCTGACCGAGGTTGAGGGCGAGCTTGACCTCGTCCAGAGCGAAGACCGGGGCGCCCTCGAAGCAGTTGACCGCGACCACGAAGGGTGTGCCGCGCCGCTCGAAGTAGTCGACGGAGGGGAAACAGTCGGCGAGCCTGCGCGTGTCGGCCATCACGACCGCGCCGAGCGCCCCCTGCGCGAGCTCGTCCCAGACGAACCAGAACCGCTCCTGGCCGGGGGTGCCGAAGAGATAGAGGACGAAGTCCTGGCCGATGCTGATCCGGCCGAAGTCCATGGCGACCGTGGTGGTCGCCTTGGCCTCGATCCCGGACAGGTCGTCCACGCCGACGCTGCGGTCGGTCAGTGTCTCCTCCGTGCGCAGCGGCCGGATTTCCGACACCGCGCCGACCATCGTGGTCTTGCCGACCCCGAAGCCGCCGGCGATCAGCAGTTTGATCGCCTTCGGCATCTTCGGAGGCGTTTTCTGGGGGTCAGAGCGCCCGAAGGCCATCGAGCACCGCCTTGTACATCCGCTCGTCGAGCACGTCCATCTCCGGTTGAGGCTGTTGCACTGCCACGAAGCCCCGGTCGAAAAGATCACCGAGGAGGACCCGGACGATCCCCGCCGGCAGATCCAGATGAGCCGCGATCTCGGCCACCGACGTCGGCCTGCGGCACAGCCGCACGATCGCCTGGTGCTCGGGGTCCAGCCCGATCTCCGCTCCCGTGGTGGGCCGGAGCGTCACCGCGAGCGAGATGAGGTCGAAACGGTCCTGCGCCTCCGTACGGCCACGTGCGATCACGTACGGCCGGATGGTCGGCGCGTCGAGTAAGCGCTCCTCGTCCGGATTCCATTCGGAGTTCACAGGCGAACCTCGCTCCCCGTGGTCCGGTCGATCGTGGTCCGGGCGGGTGAGGTGAGGTACTGCCCGACCCGGACGACGAGCATGGCCATCTCATACGCCACCAGGCCGACGTCGGCGTCTCCCGCGCACAGCACGGCCAGACAGGCGCCCTCACCCGCCACGGTCACGATCAGGAAGGCCGACTTCATCTCCACGATGGTCTGCCGTACGGAGCCGCCCTGGAAGCGCTCGCCGACGCTTCGCGCCAGGCTCTGCAGGCCGGAGGCGACGGCGGACAGATGCTCGGCGTCCTCCACGTGAAGTCCCCGCGAGCCGGCCAGCAGCAGGCCGTCGGTGGACAGCACGATCCCGTGCTCGACCTCGCGGACCCTCGCGACGAGGTCGTCGAGCAACCAGGCGAGGTCCGCGGAGGCCGCGGTCTTCTGCGTCACAGGTTGTCCTCCTCGTCAGTTAGCAGCTTCGCCGCCTCGGATCTGCCGCGCCTCGTCCCCGACTGGAACGAGCCCATGATCTTGCGAATGTCCTCCGGCGAGCGGTCCTCTTCGTCCTCCGTCTCGCCCCGGCGCCTCGGCTCCTCGGCGAGTGCGGGAGCGAGGTTGGCCTGCGGCACCCGGAACGGCAGGCCCGACGGAGTGAACCCGGCCGTGGGCACGGGCTCGTCCGGCCCGTTGCCGCCGGACAGTCCATCGTCACCGGAGACCCCATCGCCACCGGGGAGCGGGGCGCTCGGCACGAGCCGGGGCGGCTCGGGAGCCCTCGGCACGGGAACCACCTCCTGAACTGGTTCGGGACCCGCTCCGGGCGCGCCGACCAGCGCGATCCTCCTGCCCCCGCGGCTCCGCCGCGCGAGACCGGAACCGGTTTCCTCCTCGGGCAGGTCCTCCCCGCCCTCGATGACGAGATCGCGCGGCAGCAGCACGACCGCGGTCGTGCCCCCGTACGGCGACGCCTTGAGCGACACCTTGATGCCGTGCCGCTCGGCCAGGCGGCTGACGACGTACAGGCCGAGCCGGGCGGTGCTCGACAGGTTGAACTCGGGCGGGTCGGCGATCCGCTGGTTGGTCGCCTCCAGGTCCTCGGCGCTCATCCCGAGGCCGCGGTCCTCGATCTCGATCGCGTACCCGCTGGCCACCGTCTGGCCGCCCACCTGCACCGTCGTGTACGGCGGGGAGAACGACACCGCGTTCTCGATCAGCTCGGCGAGCAGGTGGATGACGTCGCCGACCGCGCGTCCGTTGAGCGCGGTCTGCCCCATCGGTATCACGGTGACGCGGGTGTAGTCCTCGACCTCGGCCAGCGCGCCGCGCACGACGTCGACCATCGGCACCGAGCGCCGCCAGGCACGGGCGGGGGACGCCCCGGCCAGAACGATCAGGTTCTCGGCGTTGCGCCGCATGCGGGTGGCGAGGTGGTCGATGCGGAACAGGTCCTTCAGCTCCGCCGGGTCCGACTCGCGCCGCTCCATGACGTCGAGCAGCGTGAGCTGGCGGTGCACCAGCGACTGCGTACGCCGGGCGAGGCTGAGCAGGATGTCGCGGATGCTCTGCCGGAGCTGGGCCTCCTCGACGGCGGTGCGGATGGCGGTCTCCTGCACGGTGTTGAACGCCGCGCCCACCTGGCCGATGACGTCGGGGCCGAAGTCCAGCGGCGGCGCCTCCGCCTTGACGTCGACCTTCTCCCCCTGCGCGAGGCGGGCGACCACGCCGGGCAGCCGCTCGTTGGCCAGTTCGAGCGCGGCCTCGCGCAGCTTCTCCAGCTGACGCACCAGCGCCCGCGCCGTGGTGACCGACAGGATGATCGACGCGATGACCGCCACCAGGCCGAGCACACCGGCCAGCAGGAGACGGGCGACGACGGCGACCGACACGGACGTGGCCCGATCGACCAGCGCGTCACCCGCCTTGTGGACGGCCGCGATCCGCGCGTCCAGGGCCGCCTTGACCACCGGGGTCCACTGCTCGTAGGTGACCGGCGGGGCACCCTGCGCACGCCCCGTCTGCATGACGAGATCTTCCATTTGGCGCAGGCGAACGGAATTAGCGCTCTTGGCCAACTCCTCGTGCGTTTGCATGTCCGCCCGCGGCAGCTCGGCCGTCCCGTCCATTGTGTAGAAGCGCTGGAGGCCGACCAACTGGACAAACTGTCTGGGCTGACCACCGCCGAACCGCCCGGCCGCGAGCGCGCCCGACAGCACCGCGTCCTCCTGCGACAGGAATTCGCGGGCCCGGTTCAGTTTCGTGATGGTCCGGGTGTCCTTGGCGATCTGCTCGTCATCAAGTACGGCCAGCGAGTCGTACATCCGGTAGAAGGAGTCGATGACCTCGGTGTACACGCCGATCGCCTGGAGGGCGTCCACTCGCCCCTCGTCGATCGCCTTGCGGCCGGAACCCAGGTCATCGAGCTGGCGGAAGACCTCGGCGATGCGTTTGTCCAGCGCCTCACTTGACGCGAACTTGACGTCTCCGGCGCTGGCCAGGGCTCGGAACTCAGCCACCGCGGCGTTCGTGTGCGCGCGCTGGACGGCCAGCGTCTGGCGGTCGGCGAGTGACGGGTTGCCCACGTGAACCGCGGAAAGCCGTCGCTCCTGCTGTAGTTCGAGCAGGAGGGTCTCACCGGGTTTCACCAATCCGTTGTTGTAGACGGCCACCCACAGCAGGTTCACGCCATCCCGGACGGTCACCCAGGCGGCGAATGCCCACAGCGCTGTAAGCGACACCAGCAAGGCCGTGACCTTCGTTCGGACACGTGAATTGCGGAACCGCATAGACATTCACCCAGCAAATATCGAAGGGACCGCAGCGTGTATCCAGGCGATTAACTATCGTCGGCTGTTATGTGTGCTGATAGCCGAGCACAAATCGCTGCGTCAGGCTCCGATACCCTAGCAAACACTGTCAAGCGATCTCAACACATTCCGATAAGCCCCCAAAAGGTCATATAAATTCGACACATGTCACGGGGTACCAAGATCATAGGTGAGCGTAGGGGTCCGAGACAACCAACTGCCGGCGAACGAGCTGAAACGCGGCCAGGACGGCGGCGCGCACAATTGCGACGGGAAGGTAGAGGTCCTTGTCGTGCCAGAGCGGCAGGGCGTCCGCCAGATCGGCTTCAAGAAGGTATCGATAGCCCCGGGCTGCCGCATCCCGGCTCCGGGCGTCCGCCCGCGCCTCCGTCATGAGCAGGATATGCAGCGCGTAAGCCGTCTCCTCGGCGGTGCCCTCCCACCAGCCCCAGGAGCCGTCCTCTCGCTGGCCGTCCAGCACCCATCGGACGGCCGCGCGCACGGCGTCGGCCGACTGCTCGCCGCCGAACTCGTTCAAGGCGAGGGCACAGCACAGGGTGGCGTAGAACGGCGAGGCGTGCCATCGGTCGGTCCAGCTGCCGTCCGCCGCCTGGTGGTCGCGCAGCAGCGCGGACAGCTTGCGTATCGCGGGACGATACCGCGCCATCTCGCGGGGACGGCAGGCGACGTACTGCCCGAAGGCGTCCAGCACGTGGGCGTTGACGCTGACCGAGAAGCCTTGCTCCCCGGGCCAGGTGCAATAGTGTGTGCCCGTCTCGAACGCCGCAAGGACACCTGGATCGCACGGCGAGCCCAGCAGCGCTAACGCGTACAGGGCCACGGACGTCGTATCGGCGTCCGACGGCAGCCCCGGCCCGGCGGGAGCGCCGGTCGGGCCGATCATCGCCCTGAGATCCGCCAGCATCTCGGGCGGCACCTCGAAGGGCACCCGGGCGCGGGCAAGCACGCTCAGCACCCAGCTCCGCTCGAAGGCGGTGATGGGGAAGCCGACGGGCACCGGGCCGCCGTGCCGCATGACGACCGCCTCCAGATGCCGGCGGACGGGATCAGCGGGATCGAGCCTGCCACGTTCCCCGAGCCAGGCCGCCGCGGCAGCGGGCGACCCGCCGACCGTCCCGATGGAGGTGGGACGCACGGCGGGAGCTCCGGCGGCCGCGTCCCCGGCCACCTCCAGGGCGTGGAGCAGCTTCTCCGGCACGTCCGAGCCCGACCTGATTCGGGACCTGATCATTTCAAGCTGCCGGTCGTCGCAGCCTGACGGAATCCGCAGCCGCCCACGGGGCATGCCCGGAAGAGCACCAGTGGCCTCGCCCAGGCTGTCAAGACGGACGTTGATGAGATCAACCAGCGAGGGCACGATGAGCTCGATCGCCGGCATGTCGGGCAGGGCCGGCGCGGGATCCTCGTTCAACCAAGCGAACAGGAGGCGCAGCCCTCGGACCGCAGCCGCCGCGAGGGCCTCCCCATCGACGCCCGGCTCGCCGCCCGTGAGCGCGGACAGGATCGCCTCGGTCGCGCTCAGCGTGGGCACCAGCCGATAGCCCTCGACCTGGCCCCAGCCACCGTCAAGTTGCTGGGCGTCCAGAAGGTATTGCACGCGCGCGGTGTGACCGGTGAGCCAGGGAGCCAGGGTGACCATCCGTCCCGTCTCGTACAAGGACGGGGAGACTGTGCCCCAGGGCCGGAATATAAGCCCGGATATCAGCTCGCCAGCCGCGATCGCCACCTCATCGCGCTCTCGTGTCACCACGTGGGTCAGCTCGTCATTACTCACAGCCGTCCCCAATAGTCGGTGATGCCGTAGAAACCCAAGCTGTAGCCGATCTGCCGCTCCAGGTAGGTGACCTCGCGCGGACAGGCGTCGCGCAGCGGCTCCAGGAGCTTGCGGCAGTTGTCGATGAGTTCGGCAACGCGGGCCAGCACCTGCTCCCGGCCGACGCCTAGCATCTGGGAGTTGAGATCGCCCCAGGTCAGGTCGCGCTCGTACGTCGCGAGGTCGTTGAGCAGGCGGAGTATCCGCTGCACCTCGTCACCGGCGGCGCGCAACTCGTCGAAGTGGGCCAGCGCGGCAAGGTCCCCGTTGTAGATCCAGTGGCCGATGTTGACCAGGCTGGAGCCGTAGTTGTCAGCGTTGTCGAGGTACTCCTCAAACGAAGGGAGCGCCGAGTTGTCGCCGGCGGCCCGTGCCGCCTTCCAGTCCCACTCCCGCGCGCTGGCGACAAGCAGCCGTTCCACTTGGTCGCGCCACGCCGAGCCCCACTGCGCGTACCCGGGGGCGGTGGCCAGTTCGTCCCGTATGTCCGCGAGGAACCGTGTCAGTGGGTCGTCGGGAGACGCACCGTCGGCGACCGCGAGGATCCGGCGCGCCACGTCGTCCACTTGGGCGCGCGAGTCCGCCTTGTAGTCAATCAGCCAGTCCACCGCGAAGATCCACAGTGAGGTGCGGTTGGCGATCCTGAGCTGTTCGAAGCTCAGCCACGGCGCGCCGAATGCGTTGGCAAGCGCGACGGCGTTGAAGAGCGTGACATCGAAGGGATCGTCCGGGAACAGGCTCGAATAGGTTGTGCCGCACTCCTGCAGGTCGCGCTGGGACAACGCTGCCACGGCGACAGTCGTGCCCAACAGCTCGGCCGCCCGGAGCTCGTCGATCTCACCGGGGTACTGGTTCATATCCATCTTTCTCACACTCGGCGGCGGGACGCAGCATGACCTGGACCTGCTCGCGGGGACGTAGCGAGGCCCCGATCCGAGGAGTGACGATCTGCGGATCGCACGAGACCGGACGGAACCGGCCGAGGATGTTACCGATGATGAGCTGCGCCTCGATTTCGAACAGGTGCATGCCGATACACATGTGCGGGCCGCCGCCGAAGGGGAAGTAGGCGTATCGGTGCCGGCCCCGGACTCGGTCCGCTGTGAAGCGGTCAGGGTCGAACTCGTACGGGCGGTCCCAGAACGTCTCCAGGCGGTGAGTGGCGTACGGACTGAGGAGCACCGTGTCACCGCGCCGCAGCGCCACCCCGCCCACGGTCTGCGGGGTCATGACCAGTCGGTTGAAGACCCAGGCCACCGGGTGCAGGCGCAGCATCTCCTGGATGACGCGCTTCATGTAGGGGAGCTCGGCGAGGTGGGCGCCAGTCACGCGCCCGCCGCCCACGACCTCGTCGATCTCCGCGTACAGTCGGGCCGCGACGTCCGGGTTGGCGGAGAGGATGGGCCACACCCACGTGAGGGCGGAGGCCGTGGTCTCTATCCCGCTGGCGAACATCGAGACGAGATTGTCACGAATCCACTGATGGCTGGGTTTGCGGCCGTCCAATTCCTGCGCACGGCAAAGGACCGAGACGATGTCCTCACTGCCGTCGTTTCCCCGGTACTTCTGTGCGAGCGGGAAGAACACCTCGTCGAATTTCCGTACGGCGTCCCGAAAGGCTGCGTCCCCCGGCATCGGCACCCACTCGGGCACGAACGGCAGAAGAAACCGGAAGACTACGGAGGTGCCGATCGAGTCAAGGGCGGTGACCAGTCGCTCGGCCTCCGCCATGGTCACCTTGTCGCCGAAGAATGTTTGGACGATCGTCCTGGTCACCGTGCGGTTGATGGGACCCGCCATGTCAATCGGCTGCCCGATGTCGAGCTTCCCACTCCATGCCTCGACTTCATCGGCGATCACGCCCGCCATTCGCTCAGTCAGCGAATCTACGTGCCGAGCCGTGAAAATCGGCTGGAGCACTTTTCGACTCCGCTTCCATTCCTGACCGTCCGACACGATGCTGTCGCCGAAGAAGCGCCGTAAAGGCCGCCAGAAGACGCCGTCGCGGGCATAGCTGGCGGAATTGCTGCGCAGAATCTGCTGAATGTGGTCCGGATGGGTGACCAGGTACGGACGGAAGGGACCCAGATTGAGCCGGACGATCTCGCCCCCGGAGGTCGCCCCGATCTCGACGAGAGCGTTGACGGGGTCGCGGAGGAGCGAAGGGAGAACGTGACGGAGAGGAATGGTTCTGGCACTCCGAGCGGGCTCGGAGGCGGTTTCGGTCGGCATTACGGGTGCCCCCACCTGCTAACGCGTGTCCACGCAGCAGGGAAAATTCCAGGCGCAGGCGTCCGTCGGCACATTCCAGGACTGCTCGCCGTGCCCGTCAACTGCGCGGACGTGGATTACTTTCTCGGCTCTGCTCAGACAGTCGGCAAGCGCCTGCGAAGAACTGCGCCCGTTCCCTCACACCTCATCTCTCGCGGTGACGAGCTATATCGGCCCCGGTGATGTCACTCGCGAAGTATCACATAGTGCACGCTGATTGATCAACAACGCAGGCAAGTGACACTTCTGTGCCGCTTTAGGCAGACTCTGCCATGGGGAGCATTACCTGACGGGCAAGGATGGCGTGACGTGGGGTAACAGAAGGGCCGGGCCTCGCGGCCCGGCCCTTCACGACGCGTCGTCAGGAGTGGCTGGTCACCAGCAGCGCGATGCCCACGAGGATGACGATGGGGATCAGCCACACCACGACCTCGCCGAGGAACTCCTTGTACATGGGGACCGAATCCTCTCGGTGACGTGCGGAAAGTTAACCCTGAGCAGCATATTCGCTCCTGCCGGGCGGGGGAACACGGCACCGTCCCCCTCGCCGGGCACGGCAGCGGCCGGTCTGTCGGCGGAGGCCCACGGGCCGGAAGCGATGCCCGCCCGCGCCGTGGGTCATCGGATGAACCGTACATGCATCCCCACTGGTCAGGACTTCTCCCGCGCCTCGTCCCTGGGCCGGGCGACACGCGCTGCCTACCATCGCGCCGGACAGGACGAGGGAGAGTGCGATGTCGAAGAGAAGTGCCTTGGTGGCGGCCCTGCTCCTGGTGCTCGGGCTGCTCGTCGCCCGGCCCGCCGAAGCGGCCGCCGTGCGGATCATGCCCCTGGGCGACTCGATCACCGGTTCACCCGGCTGCTGGCGGGCCCTGCTGTGGAACAAGCTGCAGAACGGCGGCTTCACCGGCATCGACATGGTGGGCACGCTGCCCGCGCAGGGGTGCGGAGTGCCGTACGACGGCGACAACGAGGGCCACGGCGGCTATCTCGTCACCAACGTCGCCGACCAGAACCAGCTCCCGGCCTGGCTCTCGGCGACCCGTCCCGACATCGTGATGATGCACTTCGGCACCAACGACGTGTGGAGCAACAAACCCACCGCGACGATCCTCGCGGCCTACGGCAAACTCGTGGACCAGATGCGGGCGAGCAACCCGACCATGAAGATCCTGGTCGCCCAGATCATCCCGATGAACCCGGGCACCTGCCCCGAGTGCGCCCAGCGGGCCGTCGCCCTGAACAACGCGATCCCGGGCTGGGCCGCCTCGAAGACCACGGCGGCCTCCCCGATCGTGGTCGTCGACCAGTGGACCGGCTTCAGCACGAGCACGGACACCTACGACGGGGTGCACCCCAACGACAGCGGCAACCAGAAGATGGCGGACAAGTGGTATCCCGCTCTGTCGGCGCTGCTCGGCGGCGCCCAGCCGTCCCCCAGCCCGAACACCAGTCCGAGCACCAGCCCGAGCCCGTCGCCCACGCCGTCCCCGTCACCCTCGCCGGGTTCCGCGGGCTGCACCGCGACCTACACGATCACCAACCAGTGGGGCGGCGGCTTCCAGGGTGAGGTCACGGTCAAGAACACCGGTGCCGCTCCCACCCGCGGCTGGACCGTGACCTGGACCTTCGCCGGCGGGCAGCAGGTGACCCAGGCGTGGGGCGGCACGGCCACACAGAGCGGGGCGAAGGTGACCGTGAAGAACGAAAGCTGGAACGGCTCCCTCGGCGCCGGCGCGAGCGTCACCTTCGGTTTCATCGCCTCCTGGAACGGCTCCAACCCCGCCCCCGTGCCCGCCTGCGCGGCCGCCTGACCCGGTCGGGTTCATCGGATCACTCGGCCTCCGGGCCGGCCTCACCGATAGCCGGTGACGTCGGCCGGGAGGCCGCGGTCCTGGACCTCCACCATGTATCGCCAGCAGTCCGGCCGGCTGCCGTCCACATCGGTGAAGCCGTACACCTGAGCCAGTTGGCCACTGGACAGCGACTGCCCGTTCCAGCGGGTCACCTCCGGATCGGCGGCCAGGGCCGCCACGGCGCGGCCCACGAAGGCCGGGGACTCGGAGATGGCGAAGTGCGGCTGCCGGTCCAGCGCGTCGCGCCAGTTGGCCTCCGTCACGCCGTAGTGCCCCAGCATGATCTCCGAACGGAGCCAGCCCGGCGTGAGCGACACCGCGGTCGCGCCGTGCGGCGCCAGCTCCTTGGCCTGGGCGAACGCCATGCGGTTCACGGACGTCTTCGCGAGGTCGTAGAAGAACGAGACGCGATAGTTGGCCGCGTTGTACTCCGCCGTGCCGTCGGTGACCTCGACCACCAGTCCGCCCGGCTTGCGGATCAGCAGCGGCAGCGCGTAGTGGCTGGTGATGATGTGCGTGTCGATCGCCAGCCGCAGGATGCGCAGGCCGTCGTCGAGCGAGTGCTCCCAGAGCCGGTCCTTCCAGCTGAACAGCAGCTCGCCACCCCAGATGTCGTTGACCAGCACGTCGAGCGCGCCCTGCTCGGCGTCGATCCGCTCGACGAGGGCCCGCACCTGCTCGCGGTCGAGGTGGTCCACCGGCACCGCGATGCCCCGCCCGCCGGCGGCGGTGACCAGCTCGGCCGTCTCCTCGATCGTCTCCGGCCGGTTCATCTCCGAGCGCCGCTCGCGGGTGCTGCGGCCGGTCACGTAGACCGTCGCCCCCGCCGCGCCCAGCTCGACCGCGATGCCGCGGCCCGCTCCCCGGGTCGCCCCGGCGACCAGTGCGACCTTCCCCTCCAGGCTGTCCGTCATGAGACGCCATGCTGGCACACGCCACCGACAAAAACGGGGCCCGCGGCTTGGCCGCGATCTCTGGGGGCAGCGCGTGCTTTCAGCTAGGGTGCTGATCGCGATCCCGGAGGAGGACGGCATGAGCGAATATGCAGCGACTTTTCAACTTATCGACACCGATGGGGACGGGCGTATCTCCGCAGAGGAGCTCGTCCGCCTGATGGAGGTGCTCGGCCGGCCGCTCACGCTCGAGGGAGCGCAGGGCGCGATCGGCAGGGTCGACGCCGACCGCGACGGCCTGATCGACCTGGAGGAGTTCGGCGCCTGGCTGAGTGCGGGCTGAGCGGGCACTGAAAGGCGACGACGAGTTCTGGGGCACGGTGTCCCCGGGCGTCGCGAGGCTGCTGCGTCCTCATGTGGCCGACGTCGCGGACCGGATGATCGCGGAGATCCAGCAGCGGGTGCCCGAATACGCCCGCCCTGAGGACGAGGTCTACATCAAGGTCCTGCGGCTGTCGGTCAACCAGGCGCTGCGGGGGTTCCTGGAACGCATCGAGAACCCGCGGGCTCCGTGGGATCCCGAGGTCTTCCGTACGATCGGCAGGGGCGAGGCGGCCGAGGGGCGTGACCTCGAGCCCCTGCAGACCGCGATGCGGCTGGGCGCACGGGTGGCCTGGCGGAGGCTCACCGAGCAGTCCGAGCAGCTGGGCCTCGATCCGAAGACGCTGTACGACCTGGGCGAGGCCATCTTCGTCTACCTCGACCAGCTCGCCGAGGCGGCGGCCCGGGGTTTCGCCGAGGCGCGGGCGCACGCGGCCGGCGAGGTGGAGCGCCGCCGCCGACGGCTGCTCGACCTGCTGCTGACCCGGCCCCCGGCCTCGCCGGAGGCCGTCGCCGACCTCGCCAGGACGGCCGGCTGGCGGCTCCCCCGTACGGTCGCGGGCGTGGCCCTCGAGGAGCACGACGGCGGCTCCCCCCTGCCGGTGCTGCCGCCGGACGTGCTCGCCGGGCTCGACCGCAACCTCCCGTGTCTCGTGGTGCCGGACCCCGGCGGCGCGGGGCGCGTGCAGGCGCTGGAGAGCGCGCTGCGCGGCTGGCGGGCCGCGATCGGCCCCGCCGTGCCGCTCGCCGCCGCCGCGAACTCACTCGGCTGGGCGCGGGAGGCCCTCGATCTCGGCACCCGCGGCGTCCTCCCGAGGCCCGGGCTGCTGCGCTGCACCGACCACATGGCGACGCTGGTCGTCTTCAAGGACGAGGATCTGGTGGCCGCGCTGGCCGAGGTGCGCCTCGCGCCACTCGCCCACCTGCGCCGGACCCAGCAGGACCGCCTGGCCGAGACCCTGCTCGCCTGGCTGCGCCACGGCCGGGGCGTCGCCGAGGTCGCCGCGGCGCTCCATGTGCACCCGCAGACCGTGCGGTATCGGCTGCGTCAGATCGAGCAGCTGTACGGCGACGCGCTCGCCGACCCCGACGTCCGGTTCGAGCTGGAGATCGCGCTGCGCGCCCGGCAGGCCCGCGTGGGCCCGCCCGGCGACGCCTGACCGCACGGGGTCGCTAGGCGGTCGGCCCGCCGCTGGTCCGCAGTCCCCGGGCCGCCGGCCGCTCGTGCAGGCCGAACCGCGCCTCCGGCTCCCGTGCGCCGTCGAGGATCTCCGCCACGTATCCGGCCAGGACCGGGGCGTGCTTGAAGCCGTGCCCGGACTCGCCGCCGAGCAGCCAGACGCCGTCCTCGATCTCCGCGATGATCCATTCGGCGTCCCTGGTCAGCGCGTACTGGCAGACCTGGCTGAACACCACCGGCGCGCCCACCAGCGACGGGAACCTCCTGGCCAGGTAGGCGCGCGCCTGCTCCTCGGTGTGCCGGAGCACCCGCCTGCCGCCGGTCTCCGGGTCGTACGGCTCGCCCTCGGCGTCGCCGGTGACCTTCATGCCCATGCCGTCCAGGTCGCCGTGCCCGTACGCCGCCAGGTCGTAGTCGCAGAACGCGGGCAGCGGCGGCGTGGTCCAGTCTCTCGGCACGCCGAAGTGGAAGGTGTCCTGGCGCGTCACCCGCACGTGCCCCGCCTCGTGCGGGAACAGCCACGGCAGCCACGCCCCGCACGCCCACACCACGCGGTCCGCCGTCAGCACCTCGCCGTCCGCCACGACCCCCACCCCTCGCGCGTACGGCACGGCCCGGGCGCGGACCTGCCGGACGCCGGCGACGCCGGCCAGGTGCGCGGTCGCCTGCGTCGCCCGCCGGGCCCGCAGCACCCCGGCGTTCGGCTCCCACAGCACGAAGGCGAGATCGTCGCCGCGCAGACCGGGGAAGCGCCGCGCCGCCTCGGCCGGGTCGAGCAGCTCGCAGGGGATGTCCAGCCGCTCCAGCACCCGGGCGCTGCGCGTCTCCCATCCGTCCGGGTCACGGGCGAACCACATCAGGCCCGACTCGACGTACAGGTCCTCGCCGGTCCTCTCCTCCAGCCGCCGCCAGGCGTCGCGGGCCCGCCAGGCCAGGCGCGGATACCAGTCGTCCGAGCCGTGGGCGCAGCGCAGCAGGCGGGTCTCCCCGGCGCTGGCCTGGCGCACGTGCCCCGGCGCGTACTGCTCGACGAGCGTGACCCGCCAGCCCTCGTCGGCCAGTCGCAGCGCCAGCGACGCTCCCCAGATCCCCGCCCCCACCACGATCGCCGACTTCATCGAACCTGAGCCACGGCCCCCCATCAGAACCTCGGCAGGGGACCGTCGCCTTCAGACGACGGGGGAATGCCGTCCCTGACTGGTCTTCTCTCCGGGCTCATCACAAGCTCCTTTCACTGGTGGATCAGATGGGCGGTGCTTGCATGGTGATCTTGTGACTCCTCAGGTGCGCGCCACCCCGGTGCGGCGTGCGCCCTCGGGCACCACGTGGTGTGGTGCCCGAAGTACCGCCATCCCGTTCTGGGTGGCCGCCAACATGACCCGGTCCGCGTCCGGCACGATTGAACAACCCGGGCGGAACGTCGCGGCCAAGTCCGGGCTGAACCGGAGCATCCTGGACGCGGGGTGGGGGGTGTTCCTGTGTGTGCTCGCGCACAAGGCTGAAAGCGCCGGTCGTGAGCTGATCGCAGTGAACCCCGCCAACACCTCCCGCACCTGCTCGCGGTGCGGGCAGGGCGCGAAGGACAACCGCCTCACCCAAGCCGAGTTCGCCTGTACGGTGTGCGGGCACGCCGCACACGCCGACGTGAACGCGGCGATCAACATTCTCAGGGCAGGGCTTGCCCTTCGTGACGCTGCGGAAGCGGCCTAGCGAGAAGCCGCTCCCTTCAGGGAGCGGAGGAGTCACGTGATCGTCCAGTCCTTCCAGAATGACCGGCAGGATGGTCCCTCCCAGCCCCATCCCGGTCCCCGATCTGTCTCACATCAGCGGCCCGAGATGGAAGCTGAGAAGGATGTCGCTGATGCGGTAGATCTTACGTTTGAATCCTCTCTCATCCTTCGTGACCGGAATCAAGCGCTCGACCAGCCGGGGTTCGACAAGGGTCTTCCGGAGACGGCTCCGGCGGCGCCGGGTCGCATGTGAGTACCCGCATCGGCGCGCCGGTGTGGCGATAATCGGAGACATGATGGCGGCCGAGTCGGCGCAGACGCTCGAACGGGGCTTACGGCTGTTGCGGCTGCTGGCCGACGCGAACCGGGGCCGCACGCCGACCGAGCTCGCCCAGGAGCTGGGCCTGAGCCGGCCGATCGTCTACCGGCTCCTGACGACGCTGCAGGCCGAGGGCTTCGCCCGGCGGGACGCGCACGGCCGCGTGCACCTGGGCTTCGCCGTGCTCGCGCTGGCGCAGGCCGTGCATCCCCTCCTGCGGGCGGCGGCGCTGCCGGCTTTGCGTGCGCTCGCGGAGCAGGCGGGGGCGACCGCGCACCTGACCGTGGCCGAGGGCGATGAGGGCCTGGCGGTCGCGGTGGTCGAGCCGTCGTGGACCGACTTCCACGTCGCCTACCGCGAGGGCTCGCGCCACCCCCTGACGCGTGGCGCGGCCGGGCTGGCGCTGCTCGCGCTGCGCGAGGGCCGTACGGAACCGCCGGTGCACACGAGCAGCGGGCAACTCCAGGAGGGCGCACAGGGCATCGCCACCCCGGTCAGGAACCTGCCGTGGCTGGACGCGTCCGTCGGCGTGGTCAGCTTCGCCGACCTCGACGCGGACAAGGTCGGCCCGCTGGTCCTGGAGGCCGCCGACCGGCTCGCGACCGCCCTGTCCGAGCCCCCGCGCTGACGGTCACCACTTCAGCAGTCGCGGATCGGCGAAGTTCGTGTTGTCGACGACCACGTCGGCCCGCCCCAGCGGATCGGCCTCCGCGATGTAGATGCGCTCGGCGGGCAGATAGCGGTGCAGGTGCAGCGCCTCGGCCTCGGACCCGGCCCAGTCCTGGTCGCGTTCCGCCCCGCGGCGCACCGAGGTCTCCGGCGACACCTCCATCCGGACGCGCAGGTCCCAGTACGCGTCGATCTCGGGGCGGAACGCGAAGACCCCGTCGACGATCGTCACCGAGCCGGGCGCGGCGGTCGTCCGCACCGACGAGTGGTCCACCTGGGTCAGCGGGTCGATCGAGCACAGCGCCACGTCCCCCGAGCCGTCCGGCCCCGCCGGTTCGAGCAGCAGGGCGATCGCCGCGTCGTAGTCGTAGGCGTTCCGGTAGTACCCCTCGCCCGACTCCCGGTCGTACAGGTGCCGGTCGCGCCACGGCCGCTTGAAGTCGTCGAGGCTCGCCCGCAGCACCGGACGCCCGGCCCGGGCGAGGTGCTCGGCGAGCTCGTGGCCGAAGCTCGTCTTCCCCGCCGCCGTGAGCCCGTCGACGCCGACGCGCAGGCGGCCCGGCCCGAGGGCCAGCACGCGCTCGGCGATCCGCCCGGCCAACGCCGTACGCGCCGGGGAGGCGGGCGGGGGCGACGGCTGCCGCCAGGTCGAGACGGACAGGTGGATCTCCGCTGTGCTCATGGCCGACAGCTTGACATTCCCGGCGGCATGGCGAATCGTCGTACATATATAGGACACTGGCGTCCGATTAGCGGACGAACGGTCCCATGGACCAGCACGGGAGGCCCGATGCCGTACTACCGCGTGGTCGGCGAGGTGCCGCGCAAGCGCCACGTGCAGTTCCGCACGCCCGACGGCGGGCTGTACAAGGAGGAGCTCATGGGAGAGGAGGGCTTCTCCTCCGACTCCTCGCTGCTCTACCACCGCCACGCGCCGACCGCCATCGTCAAGGCCGAGGCCGTGGACGCGGGAGCGCCCGGCCTCACGCCCAACCTGCCGCTGTCTCCGCGTCACTTCCGCACCCGCGATCTGACGCCCGACGGCGACCTGGTCTCCGGGCGGATGCTGCTCGCGGGCAACTCCGACGTCCGCATCTCGTACGCCGCGACCGAGACCCCCAGCGAGCTGTACCGCGACTCGATGGGCGACGAGTGCGTCTACATCGCGGGCGGCCGGGCCCGCTTCGAGTCGGCGTACGGCGCGCTGGACGTGGCCGAGGGCGACTACGTCGTGATTCCGACCGGGACGATCCACCGATGGGTGCCCGAGGGCCCGGTGACCGCGCTGGTGATCGAGGCGGCCGGGCACATCAGGCCGCCGAAGCGCTACCTGTCCCAGTTCGGCCAGTTCCTCGAACACGCGCCGTACTGCGAGCGTGACCTGCGCGCGCCGGCCGAGCCCCTGCTCGTGGACGGGGAGGAGGTCCCGGTCCTGGTCAGGACGCGGGGCGGGCTGACCAGGCTGACCTACGCCCACCATCCGTTCGACGTGGTCGGCTGGGACGGCTGCCTCTACCCCTACGCGTTCAACATCCGGGACTTCGAGCCGATCGTGAAGCGCACCCACGCGCCGCCGCCGGTCCACCAGACCTTCGAGGGCCCGGGCTTCGTCGTCTGCTCGTTCTGTCCCCGGCCGCTGGACTTCCACCCGGAGGCCGTGCCGATCCCGTACAACCACCACAACGTGGACTCCGACGAGTTCATGTTCTACGTGGGCGGCGACTACACGGCCAGGAAGGGATCGGGCATCGACGTCGGCTCGATCTCGCTGCACCCGGCCGGCTTCACGCACGGCCCGCAGCCGGGCGCTGTGGAGGCCGCCGTCGAGGCCGTAAGGAAGGGCCACACCGAGACGACCGAGATGGCCGTCATGCTCGACACGTTCCGGCCGCTCGACCTCGGCCCGGCCGCGCTCGCGTGCGAGGACCCCGGCTACGCGTGGACGTGGGCGAGATGAGCTTCGGGCTCGGCAACCTGCCGTACGGGGTGTTCTCCCGGCCCGGGGAGCCCCGCAGGGTCGGCGTCCGCGTCGGGGACCACGTCCTCGACCTCGCGGCCGCCCTCGGCGGGGACGTCTACGCGGCGCCCAGCCTCAACCCGCTGCTCGCCCTGGGCCGTACGGCCTGGCAGGCGACGCGGGCACGGGCACGCGAGGCGGCGGCCACGGGCGACCACCTGATCCCGCTGGCGGAGGTGACCCTGCACCTGCCCGTCGAGGTGGCCGACTACGTGGACTTCTACGCCTCGCTGGAGCACGCGTCGAACCTCGGGCGGATGTTCCGGCCGGACGACGAGCCGCTGAAGCAGAACTGGCGGCACCTGCCCGTCGGCTACCACGGGCGGGCGGGCACCGTCGTCGTCTCGGGAACGCCGATCAGGCGGCCGTGCGGGCAGCGGCCGTCGTTCGGCCCCTCGCAGAAGCTCGACATCGAGGCGGAGGTCGGCTTCGTCGTCGGGGTGCCGACGGGGCTCGGCGAGCGCGCCGGCGCGTTCGAGGACCACGTCTTCGGGGTCGCGCTCGTCAACGACTGGAGCGCCCGCGACATCCAGTCGTGGGAGTACGTCCCGCTCGGGCCGTTCCTGGGCAAGTCGTTCGCCACCTCGATGTCCGCGTGGATCACGCCGCTCGACGCCCTGGAGGAGGCCAGGGTCGAGGGCCGGTCGCAGGACCCCGAGCCCCTGCCGTACCTCGCCAGGCAGGCGCCCTGGGGGCTCGACCTCACACTGCGCGTCGGGCTCAACGGCGAGACGGTCTCGACGCCGTCGTTCCGCGACATGTACTGGACGCCCGACCAGATGCTCGCCCACATGACCGTGAACGGCGCCCGCCTCCGCACCGGCGACCTGTTCGCGAGCGGGACGGTCTCGTCGATCGGGCAGCCGGGCTCGCTCATCGAGCTGACCTGGAACGGCGTGGAACCGGTCAAACTACCCAACGAGACCCGGACCTTCCTGGAGGACGGCGACACCGTCACCATCACCGCGTGGACCTCGCACGGGATCAGCCTCGGCGAGGTCTCCGGCACCATCCTTCCCGCTACTTAGCGTAATTCTGTCGTCACCTCTCGCTATCTTGGGTGCCCGTGAAGCCATCCTGGGTGCCCGTGGGGTCGCGTGCCCTGCCTCCCGCCGCCCGCGCCCTGCTCACGGTGCCGCTGCTCGCGGTGCTGCTCGCGGCCTTTCCCGCGCTCGTCGCGGGCTGCGCCGTGCGGGTGCCGCCCGCGCCGCGCATCGTGATCACCCCGGCCTCCGGCGCGGCGGCGGTGCCTCCGGAGGGTGGCCTGGTCGTCAGGGCGCAGAGCGGCACGCTGACCAGCGTGCTGGCGTTCGCGGGGCGCGAGGCGGTGCCCGGCGCGTTCGACGAGACCCGCACGGTGTGGCGGTCGTCGTGGACGCTGCGCCCCGGCGAGCAGTACGTCGTCAACGCCGTCGCGACGGGCGCCCAGGGCGTCACCGCCCGGGTCGCGGGCCGGTTCCGCACCCTCACCCCGCGGCATGAGGTCGCCGTCGCCTCGATCGTCCCGTACGACGGGGAGACCGTGGGCATCGGGATGCCGATCATCGTGACGTTCACCGGGCCGGTCGAGGACCGCGCGGCGGTCGAGCGGGCGCTGGAGGTCCGGGGCCCGGCCGAGGGCGCCTGGCGCTGGACGAGCCCCACCCGGGTCGTCTACCGGCCGCGGACGATGTGGCCGGCGAACAGTGACGTGCGCGTCACCGCCCACCTCGCCGGCGTCCGCGCCGCCCCCGGCACGTACGGCGCCGCGGACCGGAGCGTCGCCTTCACCGTGGGACGTGCCATGGTCAGCACGGTCGACACCCGCGCCCACCAGATGGTGGTGCGACAGGACGGCAGGGTGGCCCAGCGCATGCCGATCAGCGCCGGAATGGCCACCACCAGGGAGTACACGACCACGAGCGGGACCCACCTGACGATGGACAAGGGCAATCCGGTCCGCATGGTGTCCCCGGGCCGCCGCAAGGGCGACCCCGGCTACTACGACAAGCTCATCGACCACGCCGTACGGATCTCCAACAGCGGCGAGTACGTCCACGCGCTGGACAACGTGTGGGCACAGGGCCGCGTGAACGTCAGCCACGGCTGCGTGAACGTCCGCCCCGACCAGGCGCGGTGGTTCTACGAGCACGCGCTGCGCGGCGACCCCGTCATCGTCACCGGCACCACCCGCGCGCTGGAGTGGGACAACGGCTGGGGCTACTGGCAGCTCTCCTGGCCCCGGTGGCTGGCCGGCAGCGCCCTCCGCCACGAAACCCCTGCCGCCTCTTCCTGACAGACGTGACCGCACCCGGGTCAGCGGCCTGTATTACGGTCGAGTCATGGCAGTGACGATCGATCTAGCCCTTTACTGTGCCAATGCGCGACTGCTCGCCGAGTTCTGGAAGTCGGCGCTCGGCTATGTCGAGGAGATCCCGGCCGCCCGGTACGGGACCGGTGAGGAGTCGTTCGCGCGGTTCGACGTGCCCGCCGGCGACGACGGGGCCCTGCTCTGCGACCCCGAGGGGGCCGGCCCCCGGCTCTCCATCCTTCCGGTCGCCGACCGGGGGACTGCGGCGGACAACCGGCTCCACATCGACGTCCGGGTGCCGGCGGACGGCACGGCCGCCGACCAGTGGGAGCGGATCAGAGCGGAAGCCGCCCGGCTGGTGCGTGCCGGCGGCACGATCGTCGCGACCTTCGACGACCACGTGCTGATGGCCGACCCGGAGGGCAACGAATTTCGCGTCACCGTGGCTCCCGCATGAGGCCCGCATCCCTGGGACGGCGCGGCCGTACGCGTTAGGTTGGAGGAGGAACCGGACCCGAGCGGTGTTCGTTCATTGCTTTGGAGGCGGCAATGGACCCCTGGATCGTGTGGCTCATCCTGGCGGCGGTGCTGGGTATCGCGGAGATCTTCACGCTGACCGCGGCTTTGGGGCTGCTGTCCATCGCGGCCCTGCTCACGACAGTGGTCGCGGTCGTCGGGCTGCCGCCCGCGATTCAGCTCGCCGTGTTCGTCATCGCCTCCGCCGCCGGCCTCGCCGGGGTGCGCCCGATCGCGCTCCGGCACATCAAGCAGCCGCCGCCCCGACGCTTCGGGGTGTCCGCGCTGGTCGGCAAGTCCGCCTACGTGACCAAGGAGGTCACGGGCAGGGACGGCCGGGTGCGGATCGGCGGCGAGGAGTGGTCGGCCCGCGCATACGACGAGACGCTCGTGATCCCGCCGGGGGCCACGGTCGACGTCATAGAGATCGAGGGCGCCACCGCCCTTGTGTATCCCCGGGAGTAGGTATGGACGCAGCAGTGATCGCCGGAATCGTCATCGCGTTCGTCGCGATCCTGACGGTGCTGCGGGCGGTCCGCATCGTGCCGCAGGCCAGAGCCGCGAACGTCGAGCGCCTGGGCAGGTACTACCGCACGCTGGGCCCCGGTCTGAACTTCGTCATCCCGTACATCGACAGGGTCCGCCCGCTGCTGGACCTGCGTGAACAGGTGGTGTCGTTCCAGCCGCAGCCGGTCATCACCGAGGACAACCTGGTGGTGGACATCGACACGGTGCTGTACTTCCAGGTCACCGATCCCCGGGCGGCGGAGTACGAGATCGCCAACTTCATCCAGGGCGTCGAGCAGCTCACCGTGACCACGCTGCGCAACGTCGTCGGCGGCATGGATCTGGAGAAGACGCTCACCTCCCGCGACATGATCAACAGCCAGCTGCGCGGCGTGCTCGACGAGGCCACCGGAAAGTGGGGCATCCGGGTCAACCGGGTCGAGATCAAGGCGATCGACCCGCCGAAGACCATCAAGGACGCCATGGAGAAGCAGATGCGCGCCGAGCGGGACAAGCGCGCGGCGATCCTCACGGCCGAGGGCCAGCGGCAGTCGCAGATCCTCACGGCCGAAGGTGAGAAGCAGAGCTCGATCCTGCGCGCCGAGGGTGAGCGCACCTCCCAGATCCTCAAGGCCCAGGGTCAGTCGCAGGCGATCGACGAGGTGTTCCAGGCCGTGCACCGCAACGACCCCGACCCCAAGCTGCTCGCCTACCAGTACCTCCAGGTGCTGCCCCAGCTGGCCCAGGGGCAGGGCAACACGTTCTGGGTGATCCCGAGCGAGGTCACCTCGGCGATGCAGACGCTGTCGAAGGCGTTCACCGAGTCGCTGCCCGCCAGCCGGGCCACCGGCGCGGACGGCAGGGGACCCGGGCTGAGCGCGGCGGGCAGCGAGGCGGTCGCGGAGGCCGAACGCGCCGCCGCCGAGGCCAAGGCGGCGGCCGAGGACAGCGAGTTGGGGCCGCGCCAGATCGAGGCCCGGCGGGCCGACGCCGGCGCGGACGGCATCCCCCTCGCGGGCGACGTCCCTCGCGGTGCGGGCGACGTCCCGAACCCCGACCCGGCCCACGCCGTACGCCCGGACGAGCGTCCGTAGTCCACGGTTCAGACCATGTCCAGATAGGCGGCGAGCTCGTCCGCCGAGGATGTGGAGATCCCGACGTAGCCGTCCGGCCGGACGAGGGTGTGGCGCTCGCCGCCGTACGGCTCGGCCGGAGCGTACGCACGCACCTCGGGGCCACCGGGGACGCGGGGAGCGGGATCGGGTGACAGGAGGGTGAAGTGCGGGCCCCGCAGCAGGTCGAACACGCGGGCCCGCGTCCCGTCCGCCAGCGGGAGCGGGCCGTCCGGCACCCGGTCACCGCCGCGCCGGGCGAGTGAGCCGCCCCGGTAGCTCAGCGAGAGCTGATAGGTGTCCTCGTCCCGCTTGTACGACTTCTTGTCCAGCAGATCCACGCTGAGGCCGAGCACCCGGGCGGCGACGGGCCTGCGCTCCTCCTCGTAGGTGTCCAGCAGCCTCTCCGGCGCCCCGGCGAGCACCCGGGCGAGCTTCCAGCCCAGGTTGTAGGCGTCCTGGACACCGGTGTTGAGCCCCTGCCCGCCCGTCGGCGGGTGCACGTGGACGGCGTCCCCTGCCAGGAAGACCCGGCCGGAGCGGTAGCGGTCGGCGAGGCGGACGTTCACCCGGTAGAGGGAGGACCACAGCAGCTCGGTCAGGCGCACTCCGCGCACCATCGACCGCTCCGCGAGAATCCGCTGATATTGGGACAACGTCTGTTCCGGCGTGACTCCCGGCTTCAGCGAGGCGAGCATCTGGAAGGTGTCGGTGCCGGCCATCGGGTAGAGCGCCACCATCCCCTTTCCCGGCCGCACCCAGACATGGATGTGGTCCCGGTCGAGCCCCTCGGCCCGCACGTCGCCCAGGGCCATCCGCTGCTCCTCGCGGGTCTCGCCGGTGAAGCCGATGCCGAGCGCCTTGCGCACGGTGCTTCTGCCGCCGTCCGCCGCGACCAGGTGACGCGCCCGCACGGTCTCTCCCGTGCCGAGTCCGGCGGTCACCCCGTCCGCGTCCTGCTCGAACCCGGTCAGCGCGGCGCCCTGCTCCACCCTCCCGCCCAGCTCGGCCAGGCGCTCGCGCAGCACCGCCTCGGTGCGCCACTGCGGGTGCATCAGCACCGCCGGGTACGGCACCGCGTCCGTGGCCTCGGCGGACCTGTGCATGCGGGCCTGCCAGATCGGCACCCGGCCGATCCTGACCCGCAGCGGCGGGTAGGGCGTCGCCGCCGCCAGGATCGGGCCGATCACTCCGAGGTCGTCGAAGATCTCCTGCGTACGCGGTTGCAGGCCCTTGCCCTTGGAGCCGGTCGCTTTGGCGCCGGCCGCGGGCCCGGGAGCCCGCTCGACGATCCGGCAGGCGACGCCCCGGCGGGCCAGGTCCACGGCGAGGGTGAGGCCGGTCGGGCCGGCGCCGACGATGAGTACGTCCGTGTTGTCGTGCATGCCCCGACCGTGCCGGACCGCTCTGCCGGATCCCTGTCAGGCGCCTGCCGCGCCCTGTCACCGCCGATCCCGATCAGCCCGATCCCCGTCACCTCAGTGCGGCACGAACGGCTGGGCGACGTCCAGCAGGACGAGAACCAGCCCGGCCAGCGCGAAATAGCGCAGTTTGGGCTGCTCGGCGCTCGTCCGCCGCCACACTGTCACCAGGCCCGCCGCCAGGCCGAGCGCCAGCGCCAGGTGGGCGGCGTACCACAGCGGGAGCGGCACCTTCGCCAGGATCGTGTCGAAGAACAGGTCGTCGGGCAGCGCGTACCCGGTGACCACGGCCAGCGCGCCCGCCCCCAGCAGCACCGCCCCGGCCGCCATGCGCCGGAACACCTTCCCGGCCACCAGGCGCAGGACGAGCACCAGCAGGAAGAGCCACGACGACGAGTGGTGCAGCTGCCGCGCGTACAGCCCGTAAGGCTGGTCGATGCTGATCCGCAGCTCCGAGGCGTACGCCTCGCTCATCGGGACTCCGCGCAACGGCTCGTACGAGCCGTGGTACGTGGTGGACGCGTTGTGCGGACTGTAGAAGTACGCGAGGTAGGCGCCGCTGAGCACGACGACCGCGAAGCAGGCGACGAGCGCGGCGGTCGTGAGCGTCCTGTACAGCCTCATTCGGCATAGTCCACCACGAATCCCACTCCCCTTGATCCTTTTTGCCCCACAACCGACTACACGATCACGGCGGGGTCAGGAGGCGGCGCGGGTGATGCGGTCGGCGAACCTGGCGTAACGGGCGAGTTCCTCCCTCGCCGGCGTCACGACCAGTTCCCGGGCGACCCGTTCGATGCCGGTGCGCAGGATCCGGGCGGCGCTGCGGGCCCTGCGCCGCCCGCCGATCCAGGCGAACACCCGGCACAGCAGCGCGATCAGCACTCCCGCCAGCGCGCCGCCCAGCAGGAGCACGGTCGGCCACGGCGCCCGGCCGACCGTCGGAGTCGGAAGCTCGGGCAGCATGAGGTAGTTCATCGCGAAGCGCACGAGCAGCCAGATCGCGCCCACGGCCATCACGGCGACGGTCAGCCACTGCGCCGTCCCCGCCAGGCGCCACCACCGGGGGGACCCGGAGACCCCGCCCGAGGTGGCCGCGGCCACCGTGCGGTCCAGGGCGTCGGTCAGCTCGCCCGACCGCGACCGCGCCGCGTGCCGTACGGCTGTCGCCCACGGCTCAGGCACCGCCGCCGAGGTGGCGGCTCCGACGTCGCGCAGGGCGGTGTCCACGGCCGAGACCTCCACGGCGGTGGCCGCGGGCAGCGAGGAACGGGCGCCCTTGACCAGGTGGAGGCGGCGCAGCGGATCGGGCCGCAGCCTGCGCACCCAGCGCGTCACCGGCCAGCCCGTCGCGGCGACCGAGCGGTGCCGGTGCGATTTCGCCACGGCCTCGACCACGACGGGCACCCCGGCCGCCTGTGCCAGCGCCCGCGTCAGGGTCCTGCTCACGGCGGCCTCCTGCGGCACCTCCCCGGTGACCGGGGGCCGCGGGTCCGCCGAGAGCCGGGCGGCGGCCGAGGCCACGTCGGCGGCGAGACGGGACGACCAGGCGCGGCGGCGGGATACCTCCCGGCCGAGCAGCTCCCTGAGCTCGGACACGCCCTGCCCCGTACGCGCCGACACGGCGAGGATCGGCACGCCTTCCAGCCCGTCGGCCGCCAGCAGGCCGCGCAGGTCATCGAGGCAGCGCTTGACGGACCGCTCGGGCAGCCGGTCCACCTGGTTGAGCACGACGACCATGACGTCCCGGTGCCGGGCGAGCGGGCGCAGATACCGCTCGTGCACGGCCGCGTCGGCGTACTTCTGCGGGTCGAGCACCCAGATCAGCAGATCCACCACGGCGACCAGGCGGTCGACCTCCCCGCGGTGGGACAGCTCGATGGAGTCATGGTCGGGCAGGTCCAGCAGGATCAGTCCCGACGCGTCGCCCTCCACCGTGTGGCGCAACGGGACGTCGAGCCAGTCGAGCAGCGGTCCCGAGCCGCCCGCGCCCCACAGGGCCGCCTGCGCCTTGGCGGTGGTCGGCCTGGTCACTCCCACCGTCGCCAGATCGGTGCCGGACAGGGCGTTGAACAGCGACGACTTGCCGCTCCCCGTCGCTCCGGCCAGGGCGACGGCGGTGTGGTCCACCGACAGGCCCCGCCGTACGCCGGCCCGGGCGACGACGGCGCGGGCGTGGTCCACGGCCTCCTGGCCGAGCCGGCCCTCCGCCAGGTCGGCGGCCTCCGCGAGCGCCTCCAGCCGGTCGTCCAGCGACACCTCGGCCTTCCTGCCCAGGAGCTTCACAGGACGCCCCTCTCCTGTACGGCCTTGGCGGCCTCCCGCAGCCGGGGGGCCGTGTCGGCGGCCGGACCCAGCCCCTCGACGAGGGAGGTGAAGCGGTCGCGCTCCTCGTCGAGCAGCGCGCGGACGCGCCGCCGCAGGTCCTCGCGGGCCTCCTGGGTCAGCGTGCGCACGGCCTGGTCGCCGAAGACGGCTTCGAGCAGTTTCTGGCTGAGCACGCCGGTGCCGCCCGCGATGCCCAGCTCGATGCCGGTGATCCCCCCGGTCGTGGAGAACACCGCCAGCATGATCAGCACGCCCAGGCTGTTCACGCCGAACGACGCCGCCCGGGCGAGCGTGCGCCGGTCGGCGCCCTCGGAGCGGACGAGGTCGAGCACGTGCCCCTGCCAGTCGCGTACGGCCGTGCCGGCCTTGCGGGGCAGATCGGCGGACGCGCGGCCGAGCCGGCCGGAGACGGTGACGCCGGACTTCTCCAGCAGGTCGCGCCCTGCCGGCAGGGCAAGCCACGCCTCGACGGCCCGCTCGGCGGCGGCGTCGGCGGTCGCGCGGATCAGCGACTCCACACCGCTCTCCAGTGCGACCCGCAGCTCCCTGTCGGGCGCCGGACGGCCCCGGAAGGCGGCGGCGAGGCGGTCGCGCAGCCAGCCGATGCGGGACTCCAGGGCCCGCATGAGATCGCCGGTGCCGACGAAGTCCTGCCAGCGGGCCAGCACCTCCCCGCGCAGCAGCCTGCCGTCGCGCATCCCCTCGTCGAACGCCGACATCGCCACGTCGTACGCCCTGCCCGCGATGTCGCGCAGCTCGGCGATGCCCGCCCGCTGGCGCTCCACCCGGTCGGCCAGATCGGGCACCCGGGTGCCCAGGCTGTCCAGGGCCCCGGTCAGGGTCCGCCGTACGATCTCGGCCCGCGCCCTGGCGTCCACGGACAGGTCGGCGAGCCAGGTCGCGATCGGCTGCACGACGTCGGCGGGCAGCCGGGCGCGCTCCGACGGCAGCGCCAGCTCGGGAACGGTGAACAACGGCGTGCCGCCCAGGCCGTTCTCCCGCAGCAACCGCGTCAGATCGGCGGTCACGGGCGCGGACGCCTCCGCCGGGACCCGCTGGAGGATCACCGCGAGCGCCGTGCTCCGCTCCCTGGCCAGGCGCAGGAAGCTCCACGGCACCTCGTCGGCGTACCGCGCGGCGGTCGTGACGAACAGCCACAGGTCGGCCGCGGCGAGCAGCTGCGCGGCCAGCTCGCGGTTGGCCGTGACGACCGAGTCGATGTCGGGGGCGTCGAGCAGCGCCATCCCGGGGGGCAGGGCCTCCACGGGGGCGATCCGCAGGGTCCCGGGCTCACCGCGTCCCCCGCCGGACGGCCCGCCCGTCACCCTGGCCAGCCCGGGCAGGACCATGGTGGAGGTGAACCAGGCGGCGTCGGCCGGATTGCACACCAGCGTCGGCGCGAGCGTGGTGGGCCGCAGCACTCCGGGCTCGGTCACGGTCGTCCCGGCCAGCGAGTTGACCAGGGTGGACTTGCCCGCACCGGTGGAACCGCCGACCACCGCGAGCAGCGGCGCGTCGATGGCCGCGAGGCGGGGCAGCAGGTAGTCGTCGAGCTGCCCGCGCAGCTCCCCCAGGACGCGCCGGTCGGCCGCGGCGTCCCCGATCTCCAGGGGGAACAGGTCCTGATCGAGGTAACGCCGCAGGCTCTCCAGGGCGGCCCGCAATCTGTCGTTCCCCGCCATACTTCCGGACCTTCCCTGTGGAAGGCCCTCGAATCAGCCGGTCAGGCGCTGGGGGTGGGGGCGGGCAGCAGGACCTTGCACTTGTCGTACGCCTTGGCCACCTTGGGGTCCGCCGTGGCCGTATCGCGCAGGCGCCCGCCGGCGGGCAGTTCGGCTCCGTTGTCCTTCATACAGGTGCGGAACGCCTGCATCGCCTGCGGATCGAGGCCGCGCCGGCCGCCGAACCCGCCCCGGCCGCCTTGCGGCATGAGCGAGCGGCACGCCTCGAACGCCTTGCTCGTGGCGGGGTCCATCGACCGGAACCCGCCGAAGCCCCCGCCTGGCCGGCCGCTCGGCCACGCGCTGGGCCTGCCGCTGGGTCTGCCGCTGGGGCGCCCGTTCGGCATCCCGGAAGGACGCCCGGTCGGCAGCGTGGCGCCGTTCTCGCGCAGGCACGCGGTGAACGCGGCCCGGGGGTCGACGGTCGAACCGCCGCCCGTGGCCTGCGTGGTGGTCGTGGCGGCGGTGTCGTCACCGCCGCCACAGCCGGTCAGCGTGACCGCGAGGGCCGCCGCGGCGACCGCGATGGACAGGTATCGCATGGAGGATCACCCAAGCCTTTCGTCAGGGGGGCACTCGGGGAGGCGGACGCGGAACACCGCGCCGCGGCCGGGCTCGCTGTCGGCCGTGATGGTGCCGCCGTGGGCCTGGACGAGAGCGGCGGCGATGGACAGCCCGAGCCCCGTGCCGCCGGAGTCCGACCGGCTGCGCGAGGGATCGGCGCGGTAGAACCTTTCGAAGACGCGCTCGGCGTCGCCGGGGCCCAGGCCGGGCCCGTCGTCGGCCACCTCGATCAGCACCTGCGATCCGGGCACGGTCCCCACACCGACCCGCAAGGCGGTGCCCGCCGGGGTGTGCCGCAGGGCGTTGCCGACGAGGTTGCCGACGACCTGGCGCAGCCGCGCCTCGTCGCCGAGCACCCGCACCGGCTCGTCCGAGTCGTCCAGCCGCAGCAGGTCGATCTCCCGGTCCGGCGCGAGGGTCTGCGCGTCGAGCACCGCCCCCGCCGCGAGACTCAGCACGTCGACCGGGCGGCGTTCGAGGGGGCGCTGCTGGTCGAGCCGGGCGAGCAGCAGCAGGTCGTCCACGAGCAGGCCCATCCGTACGGCCTGGTCCTCGATGCGGCGCAGCAGCAGGACGGGATCCTGCGAACTCTGCTGCCGGTACAGCTCGGCGAAGCCTCGGATCGAGGTGAGCGGGGTGCGCAGCTCATGAGAGGCGTCGGCCATGAACCGGCGCATCCGCTCCTGCGACGCCTCCCGCTCCCGGAACGCCGTCTCGATCTGCGTGAGCATGCCGTTGATGGACCGGCCGAGACGGCCCATCTCGGTGCGCCGGTGCCGCAGCGGGACCCGCCGCGACAGATCGCCGGCCGCGATGGCCTCCGCCGTACGCTCGATCTCCCCCAGCGGGCGCAGGCTGCGCCGTACGAGCCAGTAGCAGGCGACCCCGAGCGCGACGAGCACGGCGAGGCCGACCCCGACGACGATCAGCTCCAGCTGGGAGACCGTGTTGTCGATGTCGGCCAGGCTGACGGCCGCGACGCGGAAGCGGGTGCCGCCCTCCTCGCGTACGGCGATCGCCCGCCACACGACCCCCGAGGGGGCCTCCATCGTGAACAGCCACTGCCTGCGGTCCTGCCGGGGCCTGGGCAGCGCGGGCAGCGGGTCGGCGTTCGGCGGCTCCTGGACGGTACGCACGACGGCGCCGTCCCGGTCGAGCACGACGATGTAGAACGAGCCGAACTGCCGCGGCGGCCGGGACGCGGTGGCCGTGGCCTGGGGCGGAGGCGGCGGCTCGACCGGGCGCCGGCCGACGGCCGCGAGCTGTGTCTCGACCCGCTCCACCAGGTAACCGCGCAGGAGCTGTACGGCGAAGCCACCGGTCAGCGCGATCGCGAGGGTGACGAGCAGCAGCGTGCCCGCGACGAGCCGCAGCCAGAGAGGGGTCCGCGCGGCCCGCCGCCGCAGCTCGCGAACGCTCAGCGAGCGCAGCGGCCGGTCGGCGCGCGGCAGCCGGGGCCACCGGCGGGCACGGGCCGTTTCCCCACCGGGCTCCCGCGCGGGCCCGGCCGTCCCACCGGCCTTCGTAAGTGCCTTCGCACGGGTCCTGGCGCGGGTCCTCGCACCCGCGGCGCCGGCCGGTTTGCCGGCGTGGAGCAGGTCAGTGACGCGGCGCACGGAGGACATAGCCCACGCCGCGGAGCGTGTGGATCAGCTTGGGCTCGGTGGTGTCGATCTTGCGGCGGAGATAGGAGACATACGACTCGACCACGTTGTGGTCGCCGCCGAAGTCGTAATGCCAGACGTGGTCGAGGATCTGCGCCTTCGACAGCACCCGGCCCTGGTTGACCATGAAGTAGTGCAGCAGCTTGTACTCCGTGGGCGAGAGCCGTACGGCGGCTCCGCCGCGCCAGACCTCGTGGGAGTCCTCGTCGAGCTCGAGGTCGGCGACGCGCAGCCGGGCGGGGACGGCGTCGCCGCCGCGCGTGCGGCGCAGCACGGCCCGGATGCGCGCGAGCACCTCCTCCAGGCTGAACGGCTTGGTGACGTAGTCGTCGCCGCAGCCGAGCCCGGTGATCTTGTCCTCGGTCGCGTCCCTCGCGGTGAGGAACAGCACCGGGACCCGCCGCCCGGAGGCGTGCAGCCGGTCGGAGACGGCGAAGCCGTCCAGATCGGGCAGCATGACGTCCAGCACGATCAGATCGGGGCGCACCTTGCCGGCCAGCTGGACCGCCTCACGGCCGGTGGACGCGGTGAGCACCTCGAACCCGGCGTACCGCAGGCTGGCCGACAGCAGCTCTCTGATGTCGGGCTCGTCGTCGACGACCAGCAGACGGCCCTCCCTGATCACGAGCCCGTCCTCCGGCCCATGGGCGAGCCCTGGGTGACGGACGTCGCCGCCACCTGACCCTGGTCGTCGGCGGTCCCCGCGACGGTGACGAAGCTGCCCGGCTTGAGGTCGGACACCTTCCCCGCCCGGGTGACCTGGACCTTGGTGTCACCTGACGTGGTCACCGTGACCACACCGCCGTTCACGGTCTGCACGTAGATCTTGTCGCCGTCGACCAGTTTGACCGTGCCGAAGGTCATGCCGCCGGGCCCTGCTCCCGTCCCCGCGCCTGCTCCTCTTCCCGCGCCACCGCCGGCGAAGCCGCCGCCCGCGCCGTCACCGCCCCTGCCCGCGCCGCGGGCGTACCCGCCGCCGAGCCCGCCGCCCCCGGGGGCCTGCCCTCCACCGGCGTACGTCCCGAAACCCGCGGCGCGGGACGACTGGCCGGGTGCGGAGCCGCCCAGGAGCTTCTGCACCTGGATGCCGAGGAGGAGCCCGGCCACGAGCAGGACGCCTCCGGCCAGGGCGAGCGTCAGCCTCGACCCGCCCGTCCGGGCGGGACGCGCCGCCAGCACCTCCTGGAGGTCGTCGTCGAACGGCGAGGTCTCCAGAAGCTCCTCGGTGTCGTGCCTGCTCAAATCCTTCTCCCTTCCCTGGGTCCGGCCGTCATTCGAAGCGCAGAGCTTCGATCGGCCGCAGCCCGGCGGCGCGGTTGGCGGGATAGCTGCCGAAGAACAGGCCGATCGCGACCGAGACGCCGAGCGCCAGCGCGATCGACGTCGGAACGATCACCGGCCGCACGCCCGCGATCGTGAACTGCGCGCCGATCACGGCGATCAGCACACCCAGCAGGCCGCCGACGAGGCTGAGCATCGTCGCCTCGGCGAGGAACTGGCCGAGGATCGCGCCCTTGGGCGCGCCGATCGCCTTGCGGATGCCGATCTCCCGCGTCCGCTCGGTGACCGTGACGAGCATGATGTTGGTGATGCCGATGCCGCCGACGAGCAGGCTGATCGCGGCCACCGCGCCGAGCAGGACCGTGAACGTCCCGGTCGCCGCGCTGACCGTCTCCTGCAGCGTCGCCTGGTTGAGGATGCGGTAGTCGGCGCTCGCCGAGCCGGTGATGCCGTGCCGCTGGTTGAGCACCTCGGTCACCTCGCTCTGCGCGGCGTCGACCGCCTCGGCGCTCCTGGCCTGCACGAGGATCTGCCCCAGCGGCCCGAATCCGGTCAGGCTCTGCTGCACGGCGGGCAGCGGGGCGATCGCCACGTCGTCGGCGTCCTGGAACCCGGACGAACCGGCCTCCTTGAGCACGCCCACGACGGTGAACGGCACGCCCGACACCGTGATCTGCTTGCCGAGGGGATCGACCGCACCGAACAGGTTCTCGGCCACCGTCTGCCCGATCACCACGACCTTGCGCGCGGCGAGCACGTCGTCGTTGTAGAAGTAGGCGCCCTTGACCACCGGCTTGTTGGACGCCTCGAAGTAGCTCGGGTAGGTGCCCACGAGCTGGCTGATCGAGTGGCTCGCCCCTTCGTACGTGGCGGTCTGGGACTGGGCGGTGACGACCGGCGAGACGCTCTTGACCGAGGGGGCGTTCGCCGGGTCGGCCAGCGCCCGCGCGTCGTCGACGGTCAGGTTCCTGGCCTGCGTGCGCGGTCCGCTGTTCTGCCGCCCGGCCTGGCCACCGCCTCCCCCGCCTCCCCCGCCTCCTCCGCCGAACGCGCGGCCGAACCCGCCGCCGCCACCCGATGTGGAGGGCGTGACGGTCAGCGAGTTGGCCCCGAGCCGCTGGATGTTCTGCTGGATTTGCTGGGAGGACCCCTCGCCCACCGCGACCAGGAGGATCACCGCGGCGACGCCGATCAGGATGCCGAGCATGGTGAGCGCGCTGCGCATCTTGTTGGCGGCCAGGCCGCGCAGGGCGAAACGCAGGACCTCCGCGGCGTTCACGAGGCCACCTCCGCGAGCATCGGGGGCGGCCCGCCGACCGGCGTGGTGCGTACGTCCTCGACGATCTGGCCGTCCATGAGCCGGACGACCCGTTTCGCGTGCGCGGCGACCTCCTCCTCGTGCGTGATGACGACCAGGGTGCGGCCGCTCACGCTGAGGCGGTCGAAGATGTTCATGACGTCCTCGCTGGACTTGCTGTCGAGAGCGCCCGTGGGCTCGTCGGCCAGCAGCAGGGTCGGCGCGGTGACGAGCGCGCGGGCCACCGCCACCCGCTGCTGCTGGCCGCCGGACAGCTCGTTGGGCTGATGGTGGACGCGCTCGGAGAGTCCGACCCGGTCGAGCGCGGCCAGCGCCCTGCGGCGCCGCTCCGCGGCCTTGACCCCGCCGTACGCCAGGGGAAGCTCGACGTTGGCGAGGGCGCTCATCCGGGGGATCAGATTGAACGACTGGAAGACGAAACCGAGTTTGCGGTTGCGGACGACCGCGAGCCGCCGCTCGTCGAGTCCGCCGACGTCGGTGCCGTCAAGGTGATAGGTCCCCCCGGAAGGAACGTCGAGGCAGCCGATGATGTTCATCAGCGTGGACTTGCCGGAGCCGGAGGCACCCATGATCGCCACGTAGTCGCCGCGCTCCACCCTCAGCGACACGCCGCGCAACGCGCGCACCGCGGTCTCGCCCTCGCCGTACACCTTGGTGACGTGGCCCAGATCGAGAACGGGGGGGTTGAGCACCGGCGGCTCCCCCGCCGTCATCGGTCGCCCCTGCCGCCACCGCCGCCGAAGCCGCGGCCGAAGCCGCCTCCGCCGCCCGGGAACTGGATGCCGCCGCCTCCGCCGGTCGTCGATGCCTGGGGTCGCACCACCTGGTCGCCCTCCTGAAGTCCCGACGTGATCTCGGTGGTCGTGTCGCCCTTGAGGCCGACCTGCACCCGCTTCACGACCTGCCTGCCGTTCTCCAGCACCGTCACCGTGGTCTGGCCGCCCGCCGTCGTGACCGCCGAGGACGCCACCGTGAGCGCGTCGTCCGCCTTGCCCACGGTCACCCGGGCCGTGGCCGTCTGGCCGAGCCGTACGGTGGAGGGCACGCCGGTCAACGAGATCGTCACGGCGTACTGGACGACGTTGTTGTTCGTCTGCGGCTGCGGGTCGACCACCGTCACCTTGCCTGCGGCGGTGACCCCGGAGAGGGCGTCGAAGGACACGGTGGCCGCCTGGCCGACCTTGATCCTGGCGACGTCGGCCTCGGTGAAGTTCCCCACGATCCGCAGGCGGGCGGGGTCGGCGATCTCGATGAAGCCGCCGGACCCGCTCTGCGACTGTGCGGACTGCGCCTGTCCCTGGCCGCCCTGGGAGGACCCGCCGGATCCGCCCGATCCACTGGATCCGCTTGAGGAGCCGCCCACGGCCCCGTTGACCGCCGTGACGACGCCCGCGAACGGCGCCTTGATGACGGTGCCCGCCAGCGCCCGCTTCGCCGACCGATAGGCGTTCCTCGCGCTGATGTACCGCGAGTAGCCGGAGGCCGTCGAGGTGTCGGCCTCCTCGGCGGCGTCCAGGCTCGCCCGGGCCGCCTCCAGGCTCTCTTGGGCGGCCGTGTCGTCGATGCGCGCGAGCACCTGTCCCTTCTTGACCCGGTCGCCGGTCTCGACCAGGACGGACTCGACGGTGCCGTTCGCGGAGAAACCGAGGGCGCGCGTCCTGGCGCTCTCGACGGAACCGGAGGCCGACACCGAGGCGAGCACGGTCCCGCGGGTCACCCGGGTCGTCAGCGGCGCGGCGCCGTCTCCGGAGGAGTCGCCTCCCACGGACGCCCAGGCCGCCGCGATCCCGCCGAGCAGCAGTACCACCAGGACACCGTTGACGATCAGTGTCCTGCGCTTCGTCGACAGCTTCACGACGTGGAACCATGGCAAACCCCGCTTCGGGCAACCTAGGCCGACGCTGAGGATTTCCTGACAGTCCGCACGCGGTCCCCGCATCCACAGACAACTCTCAGGTACGGCCAAGCCACCGGTCACGTGACGTCAGCAGGATGTCCGCCATGAGATCGAGCACTCCACTTCGCGTCGGAGGGCTCGCGCTGGCGGGGATCGTCATCGCGAGCGTCGCCGTGATCTCCGCCAGTGGCGGCGACACCTCTGCGGCCGACCGGATAGCGCTCGCCTCGGTCAGGCGGGGCACGGTCACGTCGTACGTCTCCGCCGCCGGCAACACGGTCGACACCGGCGTGCGCGATCTCACGTTCGCGGCGGAGGGCACGGTCGAGAAGGTCTACGTCAAGGTGGGTCAGAAGGTCCGCCGCGGCAAGGTCCTCGCCCGGATCGACGACACCATCGCCAGGGAGAACTACGAGGCCGCCAAGGCCGCCCTCGCCGCCGCCCAGGAGACCCTCGACGACGTCGAGAACGGCACCGAGAACGGCACCGCCACCACGAGCACAGCCGCCGCGCCGAGTGCGGGCGGCTCCGGGCCCGGGGCGACCGGTGGCGGCACCGGAGGCGGGGCCAGGACCCCCGGCGGCGGAACGGGCGCTGGAGCGAGGCCGGGAAACGCGGGCGGCACCGGCGACGGCTCCGGAGCGGGGAACACGGGCGGCACCGGGAGCGGCGGCCCTGTCTCGTGCCCGATTCCCTCCGTCCGGCCTTCCGGGCAGGCGTCCACGCGTCCCTCCTCAAAGCCCTCGTCGCGGGCTTTCCCGAGCACCCGGCCGCCGAGCCGACCGGGTGCCGCCGCGGCGAACAGCGGCGCGAGCACGGCGAGCATCAGCCTGGTGGCGTACAGGGGTGGTGGCCACGGCGGTTCCACGCCCGAGCCCGGTTCGCCCACACGCACGCCGCGCCCGCATCCGCACCCGAAACCGTCCGGGCCGCACCACCCGGCCCCCACAGACGGCGCGTCCGCGCCGGACCCCGAGGTGAGCGTCTCGATCCCGCCCACGCCACCGGCGCGGCAGCCGTCCGCCGAGCCGAGCCCCTCCTCCAGCGGCGCCTCCCCCACCTGCGCCCCGGGTCAGGGCGGCCAGAGCCAGGACCAGCAGGGACAGAACCAGCAGGGTCAGGGCGCGCAAGGGCAGGGCGGTGGCGCGCGAGGGCGTACGGGCTTCGGCGGCGGTCAGGCAGGTCAGGGCGCTCGGGCAGGCCAGGCGGGTCAGGGCGCTCAGGGCGGACAGGGGGGCGGCGGCCGGCTCACCGAGGCGCAGGCCGAGGCGCAGGTCAGCCAGGCGACGACCGAACTGGCCGAGGCCAAGGATGCTCTCGCGGGCGTGAGGATCAAGGCTCCGGCGGACGGCACGATCCTGTCCGTCGCGGGGACCACGGGCTCCCACTACACCTCGGGCGTGTTCATCACGCTCGGCGACCTCGACGCCCTGCAGGTGCAGGCCATGTTCACCGAGTCGGACATCCGCTTCCTGAAGGCCGGTCAGGCGGCCACCGTCACGCTGTCGACGCAGCCGGGGCGGGAGTACGCGGGAACGGTAGCCCACGTCGATCCGACCGCGACCACCTCGAACCGGCTCGTCCGCTATGGCGTGACGATCGACCTCAACAACCGCCCCGCCCGGATGCTGCTGGGCCAGAGCGCCACCGTGAGGGTGACGACCGGCGAGGCGGCCGACGCGCTCTACGTCCCCGCGCAGGCCGTACGCCTCCAGGACGACGGCACGGCCGTGGTCACGGTGACCAACGGCGGGACGCAGGCGCGGCGGACGGTCAAGATAGGCGTGCGTGGCGACACCTACGTGGAGATCACGGGCGGTCTCTCCGAAGGCGACCAGGTCGTCCTGCCCGGCACCACCACCGCCTTCCCCGACGAAGGCTTCCCGGCGACCGGTCAGACCAACGGCCAATGAACGCCGTCAGACCGACGGAGAGATCACGTCCGTGCCGCCGAGGCCGCAGTAGCCGTTTGGGCCCCTTGAAAAGGTATTGCTGGTGGTAGACCTTCGCTTCAGGCAATAGATCTCAACGCTTGCGCCAGTGCCGTTCGACCAAAAGATCACTGCTCAGGAGCGCAGGGCGGGACAGCGCTCAGAGCTGTTCCGGTAGCAGCATGAACGCACCGGTGTGGTGGGGACGGACGACGGTGAAGTGACGGCGGTCAAGGGTTGCCACTTCCGTGACGCCGAGGCGCTCAGCAATGGCGATCACAGAGGCATCGACCGCCCCGAGGGGGAGACTTGCGTACGTCTCCACCAGGTCGCTCATACGCTGCAGATCACGTTCTGTGAGATCCACCATGGTCAGACCTGCTCCGAAGGAGCGCAGAAACGCCGCCTCCGCTTTGCTCCCCTGCCGCTTCTCGACGAGTTGGCACACCTCCGTGACCACTGTCGCGGGGACGAGCAAGGGTCCTGGGTGGGTCCGCAGAAGTCGAGCGCAGGCCTGATGATGGCGGTCCCGGACGTTCACGGCCGCAACCAACGGACCCGAGTCGATGACGATCACAAAGAGTGATTGTCCTCTGCACGGAGAATCTCCTCCGAGCGTTCCGCGAAATCCGGCTCCGCTTCAAGCAAGCCGATGAACGGCAGGTCGCGTACGACAGGCGGCTCTTCGAGCTGATCGCGGACGAGCCTGAGCAGAGGAGCCACCTTCTCCTCTGGCAGCCGATCAACCAGGTGGTGGAGTTCCTCGCGCATCACGCTCATGTATCGAGTGTAATCAGCAGGACCGCCCCGGACAGCCGTGCGGGACGGCTGCTGATCGCAACCCACTGAGAGCGGCTGCGCCGGCCCGGGGCAGCCTGGGCTCCGAGCCGACTGGCTCCTGCAAGACCATAGATCACCAGCCGTCAGGCCGACGGGGCAGGACACGCCGGTGCCGCCGATGCCGCAGTAGCCGTTGGGCACCTTGAAGAGGTATTGCTGGCGGTAGCGGTTCTCCTCGGGCAATAATTCGCGGCCGAGCTCCACCCGCTTGCGCCGCGAGGAGCCGGCGCCTCCTACCGACGCGGGCTACATCGTGATGGCCGATCCGGAGGAAAACGAGTTCTGCTTGGACTGAACGACGGGGAACTTCACTCCGGTGAGGTCTTCGGAGACGGCCCACAGCCGCTGCTGGACGGCTACCTCGTACGACTGCGGGCTGGAGGTGACCAGCCGGGGGTGGCCCATGACCTCGAAGCGTCCGCCGGGACCGTAGTACTGGCCGCCGAGCACGGCGGGGTCGGTGGCGGCACGCAGGGTCGGCAACGCGCCCATCGCCGGCGTCTGGGTGATCAGCGGCGCGAGCCAGGTGAGCGGAAGCCGGAGGGCCGCGGGGGTGTTGCGGGCGAGTTCGGTGCTGGACATGCCGGGGTGCGCGGCCACCGCGACGGTGATGCCGTGCGTGGCGAGCCGGCGCTGCAACTCGTACGTGAACATCAGGTTGGCCAGCTTTGACTGACCATAGGCGGCGACCCGGCTGTACGACCGCTCCCACTGCAGGTCGTTGAAGTGGATCGCGGCCCGGATGCGGTGGCCGGTGCTGCTGACCGTCACCACGCGCGAGCCGGGCACCGGCAGCATCAGGTCCAGTAGCAGCCCGGTGAGCGCGAAGTGGCCGAGGTGGTTGGTGCCGAACTGCATCTCGAAGCCGTCCCGGGTGGTCTGCTTCGGGGTGTACATCACTCCGGCGTTGTTGATCAGCAGGTCGATGCGGTCGAGCCGGGACCGCAGCGCCGCCGCGGCGGTGCGGACGGAGTCGAGCGAGGTCAGGTCCAGCGCCTGCACGGTCACGTCGCCGGTCATGCGGGCCGCGGCCTGCTCGCCCTTCTCGACGTTGCGCACGGCGAGGACCACGGACGCCCCGCGCTCGGCGAGCGCCTTGGCGGTCTCGTATCCCAGTCCGGTGTTGGCTCCGGTCACCACGGCCACCCGCCCGCGCTGGTCCGGAATGTTCGCCGTCGTCCACTTCTTGCCCATGCCAGGCTCCCATCTAACGTACCGAAGGTATCTTCTGTCTGTAACGCTAAAGTACCTCCGGTACGTTGTCAACGTACCGGAGGTACTTAAGTTAGGCTGGCGATCGTGAGCTTCCAGCGGGCGCGAACCGAAGAGCAGCGGGAGATCCGTCGGCGGGGGATCCTCGACACGGCGTCGGCGATGCTCGGTGAGATGCCTGTGGCTGCGGTCACCCTGAACGAGCTCAGCCGCCGGGTAGGCCTGGCGAAGCCGAACGTGCTGCGCTACTTCGAGTCTCGCGAGGCGGTGCTGCTGGAACTACTGGACCGCTTCCTGCAGGAGTGGCTGACGGAACTGGCGGGCGAGTTGGCCGCCGGCATCGACGGAGATCTGCCCATGGCTGAGCGAGCGGCAGCGGTGGCAGAGATCCTCAGCCGCTCGCTCTCGAGCCGAACGGTGCTCTGCGACCTCTTCGGCGCACAGGGCAGCGTCCTGGAACACAACGTCTCCGTCGAGGTCGTGGCGCGCTACAAGCGCGCCTCCCTGGACCGCCTGACAACCATGACCGCCCTGATCCAGAACTGCCTGCCGGAGCTGGGCGAGAACGCAACACTGTTCAGCCTGCAAACCATGGTCATGGCCGGCGCGCTGTCGGCGTACAGCACACCCCCACCCAGCCTGCAGGCGGCCTACCAGGCCGAGCCCGACCTCGCCCGCTTCCACTTGGAGCTGAAGGACTCCTTGAAGCTGGCCCTTACCGCAACCCTCCTGGGCGTGCTACCCCGCGGCTGACATGCCTTGCACTGGACAGGTCCTGGAGCCTCGATCCTCGGTCAGGACCAGGCCCGTCGGGCAGGCGGCCCACCCGGATAGGTCACCTAGCTTGACGTTGGTGCCGCCGAGGCCGCAGTAGCCGTTGATATAGGCGTAATAGGAGTGGTCGCATCTTCTGGTCAGCAGATGCGTCACGACCTACGATGCCTCGACTTGAGGTAATCGTGCACCCACTTCTTGCTGCTACGCCACATGCCGTCGTCCCCCTTGACCGCACGGAGTCGTCCCCGTGCAGCGGCCACACGAAGTGCGTTCTCGGTGACGTCTCGCGTGGCGAGAGCGGGTAGTGGGACAAGCTTGACCGGACCGGCCACCGCCGGCATGACGAAGCGGTACAGATTCGTCGTCACACTGCGTGCGATAAGTTCGCCCAACGGGCCGAACTCGTCATTGTCAGCTCGGCGCATCGCCTGAAGGTACTTGTCGCGATCGCGCTTGTAGATGATCGCGGGCGGGTATCCGATTCTGCCGAGTATCAAGTTGAGCACCAGGCGGCCTGTCCGTCCGTTGCCGTCGAGGAACGGGCGTACCTGCTCAAATCGGTTGTGAATCCGGGCCAAGCGTTCGGGGAGGGCTTCTTCCGACTCGTCCCGAAGGCCGTCAATCGTCTTCACCCAGTCCCGCATCTGGGGATCCACTTCCGGCCATGACGGCGGTTTCATGCCCCCGGGGAACCTGGCGATCTCGTGCTGTCGGAAGTTCCCCGGCCCTTCGGCGGAGGTGGCATGCGGGTGGGGATCCACAGCCCACACGAGCGACATGGCGGTGTGGTGTATCTGACGAACCTCCTGGAGCGTGATGAGTTCACCGTTCTGCCAGTCTCCTGGCTCCAGTGCCTGCCCATACACCCACTTCGCGGCATCGCCGTACCCCCTCACCTCCATGTAGTCCCTGAGCGGCTTCGCACCTACAGCCCGACCCTCCTCGAGGAGCTTCTCCACCTCCTGCAGGACGAGGGTGTTGCCCTCGATCGCAGTACTGTTGTGAGCCTCCTGGTGCCAGATGTCGGACCAGATGTCCTCCGCCTCGGCGGGCGAAGGCAAACCGCCCAAGCGGTCACGGAGCTCTCGGACGGCCTCGTCAAGGCGCTGGTACACGGTCGCCCTGGATGGCCCTCCCGGTCCCGACACCGGCGCCTCCCATGGTTTTGTTCGGCTGAACCCATATAACCGTACCGAACAAAATCCCTCTGGTTGTTCGCCTCCGCTGAATCAATCGAACCGAACAACTCGCCGTGCCAGGTCGAGGAGAACCGATGTCGGAGCAGCCAGGTGCTTGGCTGACGTCGCCCTCCCGCCATGGGCTCCTCGAGCCATGACGAGACCTCCGAGCAGGGCTGAACCGCCACCCGGAGGTCTCAGCAACCCCGGCTACTCCTCTAAAGAGGCCGTCAGCCCAGTCGGGCACCAGGCCGAAGGGTCGCCTGCGTTGACACCGGTGCCGCCGATGCCGCATTAGCCGTTCGGTGGTCGTCGTATCGCTGGGGCAATGACTCAGCATCTACACGCGTACGAGGCGGACCGCCTTGCCGCAGAGCTTGCTCATGTCGTCCTCGTACGAGCTGAGGACGATGACGGGGCGGATGGAGCGAAGAGCCGTGGCGCCACGACGACCTCCGGGCAACGCGACGCCACGCCGCTCGGAGGTCTCACGATCCCGCTACTCCTGGGGGGTTGCGGGCCCACGGGGCGGGAAATGCCCGTGCCGGCGAGCGCCCTGGTCATGCAGCGGGAGCCCGGGGTGTCAGGCGGACCTCGACTTCCGCGTCCAGAGCACTCGCCAAGCGCTCGATGACAGGCAGGGTGGGCACCGTCCCTCCGGCCTCGAACCGCGGCACCGCTGACTGGGTCATACCGGCCGCACGAGCCAGATCACTCTGGCTCCAGCCTCGTGTCTCCCGCATCACCCGGACCGTCTTTCCCAGTTCGAAAGCGAGACGTGCGGCCTCGTAGGCTTCGACTGCGCCGGGCTCGGCCATCCGGCGATGCCGGAGCTCCCGCCAGCTCTCCTGCTCGCTCATACCACTTCTTCTTTCTCATCCACGGTGTGCACCGCCTCGATGCAGCGGCGTAAGGCCCGGCGAGCCCGCTTCTCTATCTCACGCTCGTCGCGTGGCCTGGACTTGTCGAAAACCGTCTAAAGCACCATTCTGCGCCCGGGTTCGATCCAGTAGGTGATCCGTACCGCGATGTCGTTGAGATAGAACCGCAGCTCGCGTAACAGTGACGGTCGATCCGATGCCTACACCGGATTCGGCTCAGGCAGTCTCTCCGGGCAGGGGACGACCCGGGGCCGGGAGCGGTCACCGACGGGCGAAGGGGACTTCGTAGACGGGCGGTCCGCCCAGCATTGCCGCCAAATCGTCCTCGGTGACGTCGAGGTCGAAGGCGCGGCCCGCCCGGCAGGGGTCCCAGCCTTGGCCCAGAGCCATCCGGACGACCGCCGCCACGAGCGCCGGCCGTACGGCCATCGTTCGCTCCCCCACCCAGGCATCCGGTCGGGAGAAGGGAAGCGACACGAGGAGAACCCGGCCCGGCCCTTCCGCGAGCTCGATCGCAAAGGTCAGTGCCCCCTCGATCGCCTGCCCATACGCGGGCTTGCGGCGGATCCGCCACCGGTAGGCGACGCCGTCGACCGTGATGAGCCGTGAACCCTTCCGGGGAATCGCCATGCGCACCTCCCGCCCCCCAAGCTCCACCGCCGAGGGCGCGTGCGTCAAACGGAAACAGCGGTCAGGTGCGGGCTTCGGGGGCGAGGGGGAGGGTGACGCGGAAGGCGGCGCCGGCGCCGGGGGCCGTCTCCAGGCCGACCTCGCCGCCGTGCACCCGGACGAGGGACTCCACGATCGCGAGCCCGAGGCCGCTGCCGCCGGACGGCCGCGTACGGGAGGGATCGGCGCGGTAGAAGCGCTCGAAGACCCGGGCGGCCTGCTCGGGAGTGAGGCCGGGTCCCTTGTCCGCCACCTCGATGAACGCCGTGCCGTCCCGGCTGCCGACGCGAACGGTGATCGGGGTCCCTTCGGGCGTGTGGGTGGTGGCGTTGCTCATCAGGTTGCCCACGACCTGCCTCAGCCGCACCTCGTCCCCCGAGACGATCAGCGCCGCGTCCCCCTCGACCACCAGCGAGACGTCGCGGCCGGGGCAGAGGGTGATGGCGTCGTGGACCGCGTCGGCCGCCAGGGCCAGCAGGTCCACCGGCTGCATGCGCAGCGGGCGCTGCTGGTCGAGCCGGGCGAGCAGCAGGAGGTCCTCCACCAGCAGGCCCATGCGGGCGGCCTCGCTCTCGATCCGCGACATCAGCCGCGTCGTGTCGGCGTCCGGCACCTGCCGGTGGAACTCGGCGAATCCCCGGATCGAGGTGAGCGGTGTGCGCAGCTCGTGCGAGGCGTCGGCGACGAAACGGCGCATGCGCGCCTCCGACTCCCGCGCCTTGGCCTCGGACTCCCTGGCCGCCGCCTCGGAGGCCGCCCGGGCCTGGAACGCCGCCTCGATCTGGGCGAGCATGCCGTTCAGCGCGCGGGCGAGCCGCCCGACCTCCGTACGCGGGTCGCGGTCGGGGATCCGGCTGCCGAGGTTCCCCCGGGCGATGGCCTCGGCGGTCGCCTCGATCTCCGCCAGGGGCTGCAGGCTGCGCCGTACGATCACGACGCCGACGACGGCGAGCACGACCATCAGGGCGCCGCCGACCAGCGCCTCGATGAGGGTGAGCCGCGTGGTGATCTGCCCGACCGAGGCCATGTCCATCGCGACGACGACCGTGCCGAAGCCCTCGACGGGCACCACCCGGGCCCGCCACAGGCCGTCGCCGGAGACGGCGGAGACCGTCACCGGGTTCTGGGAGGTCACGGTGCGGGGGCCCGGCAGACCCTCCACGCTCATGCCCGCCTGCGCGAGCACCGTCCTGCCGTCGGTGTCCAGGATCTCCACCCGGCCCTCGGGCGGCACCCTGAGCCGTGCGAACGCCGCCGGACCCCGGTCGAGCCGTTTCTCCGTCTCGCGCGCCAGCATGCCGACCTGCATGTCGACCCGGCTGACCAGGTAGTCGCGCAGCACCGAGACGCTGCCCACGCCGACGGCCGCGAGGGCGACCGCGACCAGCGCCAGCATGGCCGCGCTGAGCCGGATCCGCAGCGGCGTACGCCCGGACACGGCTCAGGCGCCGGCGGGTGGTGTCCGCATGACGTAACCGACGCCGCGCAGCGTGTGGATGAGCCGGGGGTGGGACCGGGAATGGGCGTGGTCGAGCTTGCGCCGCAGCACCGACACGTACGACTCGACGATCCCGGCATCGCCGCGGAAGTCGTAGTCCCACACGTGGTCGAGGATCTGGGCCTTGGACAGCACCCGGCCGGCGTTGCACATGAAGTAACGCAGCAGCTTGAACTCCGTCGGCGACAGGGACACGGCCCGGCCGCCGCGCCAGACCTCATGGGACTCCTCGTCCAGCTCGATGTCGGCGAAGGTCAGCCGCGGCGAAGTGATCATCGGGTCCCCGGCGGTGCGGCGCAGCACGGCCCGGATCCGGGCGACGACCTCCTCCAGGCTGAACGGCTTGGTCACGTAGTCGTCGCCGCCGAGCGTCAGGCCGCGGATCTTGTCCTCGGTGGCGTCCCGCGCGGTGAGGAAGACCACGGGCGTGTGGGTGCCGCCGCCGCGCAGTCTGCGGACGATGTCGAACCCGTCCATGTCGGGCAGCATGACGTCGAGCACGATCAGGTCCGGGCGGTGCCGCTGGGCCGCGGCGACCGCCTCACCGCCGTTGCACGCGGTGTGGACCTCGAATCCGGCGTACCGGAGACTGGCCGCGAGCAGTTCGAGGATGTTCGGCTCGTCCTCGACGATCAGCAGCCGGGCTTCGGGAGATTCAGGGACCATGGCGGAAGCACTCTAGACCTAATTGGTTAAGGGAACCGTTAAAGCGATATGTCTGGCGATCGCGAGGCTGCTCGTAGCCGCAGGTGAGGGCGCGTTCCGCACGAGCACGATCCGCCCGCGCACGTCGATGACGAAGTCGTCGACCAACCTGCCGTCCCGCGCCACGGCCTGCGCCCGCACGCCGCCCCCGGTGCGTACGAGATCGGCCGGGACCAGGGCGGGCACGTACCGCCGGGCGGCGGACACGAAGGCGTGTTTGGCCAGCGAGCCGTACACCTCGCGCAGACCGGTGCGCCAGTGCTCGGCCGCCATGCGCCGGGTGCCCGGCCAGGACAGGATGCCGCGCAGGTCGCGGGCCGAGGCCCGGCGCCACGAGTAGCCCTCCAGGGCGAGCGCCGGCACGGCGTTGGGCCCGACCAGGACCTCCCCGTCGATCCGGCGGGTCAGGTGGACCCCGAGGAAGGGATAGCGGGGGTCGGGCACGGGATAGATGAGGCCCCTCACCAGGTCGCGCGCCCAGCCGGCGAGCCGGTAGTACTCCCCCCGGAACGGGACGATCCGCACGTCGCCGCCCGCCCTGGCCAGATCCGCCACGCGGTCGGTGCCGAGGCCGGCGCACGAGATCAGCCGGTCGAAGGTGAGCCTCTCCGGCCCGGCCGCCACCGCCACCCCGTCGGTGGTCTGCCTGATCGCGCGTACGGGACGCGAGAGCCGTACGGAGCCGCCGGCCTCGGCCACGTCGGCGGCGAGGCGGCGGGCGACCGCGGAGAAATCGGTGATCGCGGTGTGCGGCGAGTGGACGGCGGCGACCCCGACCGCGTGCGGTTCCACCTCCCGCAGGCCGATCGCGTCGAGTTCGGCGATGCCGGGCACGCCGTTCTCCCTGGCCCGCTCGCCGATGCGGCGCAGCCCGGGCAGCTCGGCCCGGGTGGAGGCCACGACGAGCTTGCCCACCTCGTCGTACGGCAGGCTGTGCTCGGCGCAGTACTCGCGCAGCATCGCGGCGCCCTCCCGGCAGAGGGTCGCTTTCAGCGAGCCGGGCTGATAGTAGATCCCGGCGTGCACGACCCCGCTGTTGTGCCCGGTCTGGTGGGCGGCGATCCGGGGCTCCTTCTCCAGGACGGTCACCTCGGCGCCCGCCCGCGCCATCTGCCGGGCCACGGCCAGACCGAGGATCCCGGCGCCGACGATCCCGATCCTCATGTCCGTACCGTTGTCGACAGCATGCCGGCCATTGTCTCAGCCGGAGCCGCTCCACGGTGATCGAACCTGTGTTCGGTACGATGACGGTGTGTACGTGCCACCCGGCTGGCCACCCGAGGTGCGCCCTCCCGGCAGCCCCGACTGGGCGGTCTCGGCCGTGTCGTGGCTGCTCGACGCGGTCCCGCCGGACTACCGCGCGTACGGCGTGCTGCGCCGCCATCCGCTCGCGCTCGCCCGGATGGCCCGTCAGCAGGTGGCGGCCTCGATCCAGGCGGCGCGGGAGGGATATCGCGGAGCGGCGGTCGACCTGAAGGAGCACCTGCCCCCGCACGCGATCGAGGCGGTCCTCGACGCCTACCGCCAGGAGGGCCCCCGGCTCGTGCGGCTGGCCGAGTCGATCGCGCTCGTGGAGCGCGCCCTGCGCGGCGAACACTTCCTGCCCAGGCTATGAACGCGCTCATATTTCCCGACGAATGGGGCATAACCGCCTAAAAGAGGACATCGGGGGTTAGCCATGACCACAGAGGGAGCGACCAAGACCGCCGGCCAGGTCATGCACGAGGGCGCCGAATGCATCGGCGAGCACGAGAGCCTGCGCAGGGCGGCGGAGATGATGCGCGACATGAGCGTGGGCGCCCTGCCCATCTGCGGGGACGACGACCGGCTCAAGGGCATCATCACCGACCGCGACATCGTGATCAAGTGCTGCGCCGAGGGCAAGGACCTCGACCAGACCACGGCGAGCGAGCTCGCCCGCGGTCTCGTCTGGGTCGACGCCGGTGCCAGCGTCGAGGACGCCCTGGCGAAGATGGAGGAGCACCAGATCAAGCGCATGCCGGTGATCGACAACCACAGGATCGTCGGGATGATCACCGAGGCCGATCTGGCCAAGGAGCTACCCGACAGCAAGCTCGCGGAGTTCGTGCACCGCATCTACGCGCGGAGCTGACTCTCGCGGCGCGCTCCGGGCCGGGTGTCGCCGGGAACGGCGGCCCGGCCCTTCGCCTGAGCGGGCCCGGTCGTTGATCACGTGCACCCGGTGCCAAGCCAGGGCGAACACGGTCGCGGACGGGTCTCGCGTCGGTCAGCGGCCCGTGCGGTAGGCGATGAACGCGATGATCCCGATCGCGCCCAGGGCGACCGCGACCCATAACACCCGCAGCGGCACGCCGAGCAGGTCGTCCGCGGCGGCCGCCTCGCTCGGCGCCGCGACCGCGCGCGGCCGGGCGGAGCTCCGGGCGCTCGGACGGGGTGAGGGGCTCGGGAGCGCGGCGGCCGGCAGCGGCACCCGGTAGACCGGGCTGTCGCTCCCCTCGCTCCCGGCGAGCAGCGCCCTGCCGTCCCGGGTGTACGCGATCGACTCGGCCTGGTCGAGCGGCGGCATCGTGACGTGCGCGAGCAGCTTCCCCGGCGACCGATAGACGGACGCCGAGAAGTACGTGCGGATGACGAAGCTCGACCCGTCGGGTGCGTACGCCGCGTCGGTGGCCATGATGGGCGCGGGCCCCACCCGGCGCAGGACGTTCACCGTGTCGGTGCGCAGCTTCGCCGGGGCGGCGTAGACGCCCCCGGAGATCTCCTTGCTGACGACGTACAACCGGCCGGTGCGGGGATTCACCATCAGCCCCTCGGCGTTGCGGGGGCCGTCGGCGTACCGGAAGCGATACCGCGTGGCCCGCAGCGTCGCGTCCGCCATCGTCCGCGGCTCGGCGACCTTGTAGACGGACACGTCCGGCCAGGTGTCGAGGTTGTCGCCGATGTCGGCGATCCACAGCACCCCGCGGCCGGTCGTGCGGTCGGTGGAGGCCGCGATGGCCTCCCAGTCCCTGGCCTCGGCGTTCCCGATCGTGAAGGTCGCCCGCGTACGGCCGTCCGGGCCGATCGCGTAGATCCGCGGGCCGTTGCCGCTGTCGTTGTGCGTGTAGACGATGCCCTTGTGGGTGGGCGAGACCGCGAGGCCGCTCGACTCGCCGACGCGCTCGTCCCGGATCCGGAACAGCGGTTTGTCCCCGTCGTCGGCCCGCCTCGTGACGTCGGCCCGCTTTGTGACGTCGGCCCGCTTTGTGACGTCGGCCCGCGCCGCCGTTCCGGGGAGCGCCGCGCCCGCGACCGCGAGGAGAGCGAGGACGGCCCGCGAAATCCGTCTCGTCCGCGTCCGCCCCGTTGCTCGCCCCATGTGGTCATCATTCCCGATGCCCGCTCCGCGTGCGGCGGCCGGCATTCCCCCGCACGCCCCGGATCAGGTCAAGAATCGGATATGCGCCGCTTCACCGCAGACTGTCGTAGAAGTCGCGCAGATCGGCGGCGAGCACCTCCGGCCGCAGATGGGCGGCGTAGTGGCCGCCCGCGTCGTAGGACCGCCAGTGGACGATGTTCTTGTGATCGCGCTCGGCGAAGGTGCGCATCGACACGAAGTCGCCCTCGAACATCGCCAGGCCGAGCGGGACCGTCGTCGGCTCCGTGGGATGCTCGGCGTGCGCGTCCTCGTAGTAGAACCGCGTCGCCGACGTGGCGGTGCCGGTCGCCCAGTAGAGCATCGTGTTGGTCAGGATGAAGTCGTCGTCGACGTCCTCACCGAACAACTGGGTGTTCCAGCCCAGCAGCCCGGCCGGCGAGTCGAAGATCCCGTACGACAGCGTCTGCGGCTGCTGCGAGTGGACCATGTTGAACGACATCTTGTTCTCGGAGAACCACCGCAGCACCTCCAGCCCCTTCCGCTCCTCGTCGGTGAGGTTCGCCATCTCCGCCGGGTCGCCGGAGGGGAAGGAGTAGATCTGCGTGACGTGGACGCCGACGACGTGCTCGGGGTCCACCCGGCCCACCTCGGGCGAGACGAACGAGCCGCCGTCGTTGCCCACGGCGCCGTACCGGTCGTAGCCGAGCCTGCGCATGAGCTCCGCCCAGGCCCGGGCCGTACGGAACCGGTTCCAGCCCCGCTCCCTCGTCGGGCCGGAGAAGCCGAAGCCGGGCAGCGACGGGATCACCAGGTGGAACGCCCGCGCCGGGTCCTCGGGGTTCGTCAGCGGTTCAATGATCTTGAGATACTCCACGATCGAGCCCGGCCAGCCGTGGGTGAGGATCAGCGGAAGGGCGTCCTCGTGCGGTGACCGCACGTGCAGGAAGTGGATGTCCTGCCCGTCGATCTCCGTGATGAACTGCGGATACCGGTTGATCTCGGCCTCGTGGGCACGCCAGTCGTACCCGTCCCGCCAGTACTCGGCCAGCCGCTTCACGTACGCGACCGGCATGCCGTAATCCCATCCCGCGCCCGGAACCTCGTCGGGCCAGCGGGTCCGGGCGAGCCGGTCCTTCAGGTCGTCGAGGTCGGCCTGGGGGACGTCGATGCGGAAAGGCCTGATCGGAGGCGTGTTGTCGCTCATGACACCGACAGTACGGACCCTTCCGGACAGCTTCTGTCCTGAAGTGCCGTCAGACTGAGAACATGCTGGAAACCTCGGCGCGGCTGCTGCGCCTGCTGTCGTTGCTCCAGGCCAGGCGCGACTGGCCCGGCGCGATCCTGGCCGAACGGCTCGGCGTGAGCGAGCGGACGGTGCGCCGCGACGTCGACCGGCTGCGCGAACTCGGCTATCCGGTGGAGTCCACCCGGGGCACGGACGGCGGCTACCGGCTGGTCGCGGGGACGGCGATGCCGCCCCTGCTCCTCGACGACGAGGAGGCGGTGGCCGCGGCGATCGGGCTGCGGGCCGCCGCCGGCGTGACGGGCGTCGAGGAGGCGGCCGAGCGCGCCGCCGCCAAGCTCGAACAGGTGCTGCCGTCCCGCCTGCGCCGCCGCGTCGGAGCCCTGCAGACCTACACCGAACCGGTGCCGCCCGATCGGCCGGGTCCGGCGGTCGACCCGGCCGTGCTGAGCGTGCTGGCCGCGGCCTGCCGCGACCGCGAACGGCTGCGGTTCGACTATCGCGGCCACGACGGCTCCTCCGGCGTCCGGGTGGCCGAGCCGTACCGGCTCGTGTCCTGGGGACGCCGGTGGTACCTCGTGGCCTGGGACGTCGACCGCGACGACTGGCGCACGTTCCGGGTGGACCGCATCGCGCCACGAACTCCCACCGGCCCGCGCTTCCCGCCCCGCGACCCGCCGGAGGGCGGAGCGGCGGCGTACGTCGCCCGGGGCGTGTCGTCGGCGGCCTGGCGGCACCGCGCCCGGGTGCTCGTCCACGCCCCCGCCGAGGTGGTCGCCGCGCGGATCAACCCCGCCGTCGGCGTCGTGGAGGACGTCGGCGGCCATACCTGCGTGCTCGCGACGGGAGCCGACACCGTGAACTCGCTCGCCGTCCACCTCGGCCTGCTCGACCTCGACTTCGAGGTCACCGGCCCGCCGGAACTGGTCGACCACCTGCGCGCTCTCACCGCCCGCTACGCCCGCGCGACCGCCGCCGCGGCCGCGGCCGAGGGGCCATGAGGGGTCAGGCCGAGGCGCCGCCGTCGAGCACCAGATCGAGCCCCACCGCGAAGCCGGCGTCGTCCGAGGCGAGCCAGAGCACGGTGCCGGTGATCTCGTCGAGGGTGCCGACGCGGCCGATCGGCAGCGACTCCCTCATCCGGGCGGCCCGGTCGCCCTCGGTCTCGCCGGGGCGCTTGGACATGTCGGTGTCCAGCGGCCCCGGGCTGACCGCGTTGATCCTGATACCGTCCCCGATGCACTCCAGCGCCGCCGTACGGGTCAGGGCGCTGACGGCCGCCTTCGACGCGGCGTAGGCGCCCAGCCCGGCCCTGCGCGTGTGGGCCCCGATGTTCGACGCGATGTTCACGATCACGCCCGATCCCTGCGCGCGCATCGCGGCGATCTCGTGCTTCAACGCGAGGAAGACGCCCGTCGTGTTGACCTGGAGGACACGCGCCCAGTCCTCCTCCGGCATGTCCACGACGGTGCCCGCCGCGAAGATCCCGGCGTTGTTGACCGCGACGTCGAGGCGGCCGAAGCGGGCGACGATCTCGCCGACGAGCCGGGCCACGGCGGCCGAGTCGGTCACGTCGACCGTGACCGCGGCGGCCCGGCCGCCCTCGGCCTCGATCAGCTTGACGGTCTGCTCCAGCGCCTCCGGGCTCCGTGCGGCGGCCACGACGGTGGCGCCCTCCCGGGCGAATCCCTGGGCGAGCGCCCGCCCGACGCCGGAACCCGCTCCGGTGACCAGCACGACCTTGTCCGTGAATCTCATCTATCGCTCCCTTGTCTGCGTGAGGGCTGTCCGGGTGAGAACTGTTCGGGTGAGGGCTGTTCGGGTGAACGCGACGGCGACCGTCGCCGCCGTGAGAAGGAAGACCGGGGCCATGGCGGTGAGGGCGAATCCGTAGCCCTCGGTCACGGCTTGGGCGCCGCCCGCCGATACGTGGCCCGCGCGGGCCTCGGCGAGCGCCACGAGTACGGCGAGGCCCACCGTCGGCCCCGCCTCCATGGCGGTGTTGACCAGTCCCCCGGCCGCCCCCGCGTCCTCGGCGGGCACGTCGTCGAGGGCCGCCACGGTGGCGCCGGAGAAGGCCAGTCCCGAGGCCACCGGGAAGACCAGCAGCCCGGCGAGCACGCTTCCCCCGGCCGCGACATTGCCGAGCAGCAGCATCGACACCGCTGCGAGCAGCAACCCGGCGACCAGCACGCGCCGCACGCCGAAGCGGCGCAGCAGGCGGCCGCTCACCGGCCCCATGACGACGACCAGGAGAAAGGGCAGGAAGGCCAGGCTCGTGGAGATCGGCGACATCCCGCGCACCTGCTGCATGTGGAGACTGAGCAGGAACGTGGTCGTCGCGCTGGCGGCCGCCGTGACGAAGACGACGAGCAGGGCGGCGCCCCTGCGGCGGTGTGCCACGAGCCGGGGCGGCAGCAGCGGCCGCGGCGACCTCGTCTGAAGGACGAAGAAACCGGACGTCAGCAGCAGTCCGGTGACGGTGACGGCCGTCGCGCCCTCCAGCAGGCCGTAGGCGAACGTCACCAGCCCCGCCGTGGCGAGCAGCGCACCGGGCACGTCGAGGCGGACCTCCGTACGAGGCGCGGACGGCAGCAGGAAGGCCCCGGCGGCCACGGCCGCGACGCCGACGGCGGCGGGCAGGAGGAACGACCAGCGCCACGAGGTCACGGCTGCGACGAGGCCGGACAACAGGCTGCCGGCGACGGCCCCGGTGACCGACAGGGTGCCCCACACGGCCAGAGCGCGCTCACGCTGCCGGACGTCCGGGCGGAGCCGCGTCACCAGGGAGACGGCCGCGGGGGCGGCCATCGCGGCGCCCACTCCCTGGGCGAAGCGCGCGGCGAGCAGGACGGCGTGGTCCGGAGCCAGCCCGCCCGCCGCCGACGCCAGTGCGAGCAGGGCCATCCCGGCGAGGAACACCTCCCGGGCGCCCCACCGGTCGGCGAGCCTGCCCCCGAGGAGCAGCAGCCCGCCGAAGGTCAGCCCGTACGCCGAGGTCAGCAGCGCCAGGTCTCCCTGTCCGAGGCCGAACTCCCGCTGGACGGCCGGCAGCGGCACGGTGAGAAGAGTGATCGCCGCGACCAGCGTGACCTGCGCACCGCCGAGCACGACGAACGCCGCCGTGTTTCTAGACCGATCAGTCAAGAATGAAGGCATGAAAAGCGCACTCCTCCTTCCACAACGAGATCAGCGGAGCATCGCGAGGGCCTGGGCGGCGGCGTCGCGCATGCGGGCGGGATCACCCTGACTCTTGCCCATCACCCGCAGCCCTTGGAGGAAGACGAGCACGAACCGCGCCAGCGCCCTGGGGTCGGCCTCGGCGGAGATCTCCCCCTGGGCGCGGGCGCGGATGAGCGCCGAGGTCAGCGCCGTCTCCAGGCTCGTCCAGCTGGTCTCGACGAGCCGGGCGACCGGCTCGTCGTGGGGCAGGAGTTCGGTGGCCGCGTTCACGACCATGCAGCCACGCCGCTCGGGATCACGGATCGAGTCCTCGGTGTAGCGCTCGACCAGGGCCCGTACAGCCGGCAGGGCGGGACCGGGCTGCGACAGCAGTTCGACGAGGTTCGGATCGCACATCTGCGCGTACCGCTCCAGCGCCTTCACGTAGAGGTCGTGCTTGCCGCCGAAAGTGGCATACAGGCTGGCGCGGCCGATGCCGAGATGCTCGACCAGGTCGGCCATCGACGTGGCCTCGTATCCGCGGCGCCAGAACAGGTTCAGGGCCCGCTCCAGCGCGACGTCGGGGTCGAACTCCTTGGTCCTCGCCATGCCCTGAACTCTAAGCCATATCAGAACGATCAGTCAATTAAGCCGTGACGCGCTCGTCCCAGGTGATGCGGTGGTCGTACATCCAGGCCAGCGCGTTCCGCTTCTCCACCTGCCGCATGATCACGGGAAGGATCAGGTCGCGGACGAAGGCCCCGCCGACGCCCGGCGCCTTGCCGTCCCCGTTGCGCTTGCCCTGCGCCACGACGCGCTCGACCCGCTCACGCCGCAACCGCTCGAAGGCGGCGAACGCGCCCGCGGTGTCCGGCACGTCGCGCAGGCACTTGCCGAGCGTGACGGCGTCCTCGATCGCCATCGACGCACCCTGCCCGGAGGACGGCGAGGTGGCGTGGGCGGCGTCTCCGACGATCACCATGCGCTCGTTGAACCACTTCGGCACGGTCGGGAAGTCGTAGGTGCTCCAGGCCGGCAGGATGTGCGGGGTCGCGGCGATGATCTCCCGCATCGGCCCCGTGTCGCCCTCGAACAGGTCCATCAGCCCGGCCCGCCGCTGCTCGGGAGTGATCGCAGCGAGCTCCTCGGGGGTCATCTCCCTGCGGCTCGGCGGGTTGGCGAACCACCACACCTGCCCCTCCGGGTGGATCATGTAACCGAAGAAGCACCGCCTGCCGAAGATGAAGTAGCAGACCCCCGGCCGGCCCGGCACCCGCACTCCCTCGGCGAAGCCGCCGGTGTTCAGCAGCCCGACATATCGGGCGCGGGGGGCGCCGGGGTCGATGAGGGCGCGGGTGCGCGAGCGCAGCCCGTCGGCGCCCACCAGCAGGTCGCCCTCGGCCTCGCCGCCGTCCGCGAAGACCGCCCGCACCCCGTGGGAGGTGGCCGAGGCGTCGGCGAGCCGCTTGCCGTAGTGGATCCGCACGCCCCGCCGTACGGCCTCGTCGCGCAGTTCCCGGTAGAGGTCGGCGCGCCTGAGCGTACGGCTCGGCTGGTTCGTGGTCGCCAGCAGTCTGCCGCGGGCGTTGCGGATCTCCATGACCGGGGTGTCCATGCCGAGATCGCAGACGAGGTCGTGGAGGTCGAGCAGACGCAGGGCCTCCAGCCCGTTGACCGCGAGCGTGAGGAAAGCGCCGACGCCCTCGGCGCCCCTGTCGTAGGCCTCGAAGACCTCGCTGTCGATTCCGGCGCGCTGCAGCGCCATGGCCGTCACGGGACCCGCGATCCCGCCACCGATGATCAGAGCTTTCTTGGTCATGTAATTACTATACATATTATGACTATATAGCGGCAAGGCCCCTATGATGGGCGTCATGTCGACACGGCGCTCTCCCCTGGCCACGGCCGTGCTCGCCCTGGTCTGCGAGTCGCCGATGCACGCGTACCGGATGCAGCAGCTGATCAAGGAGCGGCACCAGGACGACGTGGTCAACGTCGCGCAGCGCAACAGCGTCTATCAGACGATCGAGCGCCTGGTCCGCGACGGACTCCTCGCCGTCCGTGAGACCACCCGCGAGGAGAACCGGCCGGAGCGGACGGTCTACGAAGCCACCGAGACGGGCCGGGAGACGCTCAAGCAGTGGATGCGGACCATGCTGTCCACCCCGGCCAGGGAGTTCCCCGAGTTCCCCGCCGCGCTCGCCTTCCTGCCCGTGCTGCCGCCCGAGGAGGCGCTGGCGGCGCTGCGGCAGCGGATCGCGGCGCTGGAGGCGCGGCTGTCCGCGCTCGACACCGAGATGGCCGACAGCCTGAACTTCGTTCCCCGCCTCTTCCTCGTGGAGTCCGAGTATCAGCGGGCCCAGGTCGCCACGGAGCTGGAGTTCGCGCGCGGCCTCGCCGACGACCTGAGCGAGGGCCGCCTCACCTGGGACTTCCAGATCTGACGCGTGCCGGGCTCGACTGGAGTCCACTCCAGGTACCTAGGGTGGGGGCATGGAATACGGACACCTTGGCCGCACCGGCCTGCTGGTCAGCAAGCTCTGCCTGGGGACCATGAACTTCGGTCCGCAGACCACGGAAGAGGACTCGTTCGCGATCATGGATCGCGCTCACGAGCTCGGCCTGAACTTCTTCGACACGGCCAACGTCTACGGCTGGAAGAAGGGCGAGGGGATCACCGAGAACATCATCGGCCGCTGGTTCGCCCAGGGCGGCGGCCGTCGTGAGCGTACGGTCATCGCCACCAAGCTGTACGGCTCGATGGGCGACTGGCCGAACGAGGAGAAGCTGTCCGCGCTGAACATCCGGCGGGCGGCGGAGGCCTCGCTGCGCCGCATGCAGACCGACTACATCGACGTCTACCAGGCCCACCACATCGACCGGGACACCCCGTTCGACGAGTTCTGGGAGGCCATGGACATCCTCAAGCAGCAGGGCAAGATCCTGTACGTCGGCTCGTCGAACTTCGCCGGCTGGCACATCGCCAAGGCCCAGGAGTCGGCCCGCCGCCGGAACACCCTCGGCCTGGTCAGCGAGCAGTCCCACTACAACCTGCTCGTCCGGGCGCCCGAGCTGGAGGTCATCCCGGCGTGCGAGGACTACGGCCTCGGGCTGATCCCGTGGAGCCCGCTGGCGGGCGGCCTGCTCGGCGGCATCCTGCGCAAGATCGACAAGGGCCGTTCGGCGTCCGACATGATCGCCGCCCAGCTCGACAAGCACCGCGACAAGATCGAGCGGTACGAGGCGTTCTGCGACGAGCTCGGCGAGGACCCGGCCAACGTCGGACTGGCGTGGCTGCTGCACCAGCGGGCGGTCACCGCGCCGATCATCGGCCCCCGCACGGTCGAGCAGCTCGACGGCACGATCCGGGCACTGGAAATCGAGCTGGACGACAAGGCGCTCGCCCGGCTCGACGAGATCTTCCCCGGCTTCAAGACCGCCCCCGAGGAGTACGCCTGGTGATCAGGCGCTGTTGAGCAGTGCGCCGACGATCACGATGAGCACGAGCAGCGCGAGCACCGTGGGCAACAGCCAGCGACGAGGACGATCCACGTCATGGAGCCTAGTCGCGGACTGCCAATGGGTACGCCTCGACCTGCTCGTACCGCACGCTCGCCCCGGTGTGGCTGCGTACGAGGTGCACCGACGACACCTCCCAGCGCCGTCCACCGAAGGCGCTCAGGGCGCCGACCAGGGGGCGCAGGTCGTCGCCGTGGCGTGACCGGGTTCTCGAACGGGCCAGGGTGAGATGGGGATGGAACCGCTTGCGGTCCGTCTCCGCCGCCCCGGCCCGCCGGGCCCCGGCCGCCACCGAGCCCGCGAGCCGGGTCAGTGCCGGTCCGGCGTCCAGGCCGACCCAGAAGATGCGTCCGCGGGAGGCGGAGGGAAAGGCTCCGGCGCCGCCGAACGACACCGTCTCGGGGGAATAGCGGCCGGCCGCCCGGGCCAGCCGTACGCGCAGTTCGGGCAGGACATCGTCGGGCACCTCGCCGAGGAAGGCCACGGTCACGTGCCACAGCGTGGGATCGACCCAGCGCAGCTCCGTCCACTCGGCGCGTACGGGCTCGACCGCCGTGGCGATCTCCGCCAGCGCCTCAGGCGGCGGCAGCAGCGCCACGAACAATCTGCTCACGTGCCGATTCTTCCCTGGCAGCCACGCGTGCCGCGACCATCCGGGTCACCAGCACCGCCAGGCAGACGCCGCACATGCTCAGCACGCCGGCGGCCACGACCGAGACCCGGGGACCGGCCACTTCGGCGAGCCAGCCGACCAGCGGTGATCCGATCGGGGCTCCCCCGGTGAAGACCAGCACATAGATGCCCATCACGCGGCCGCGCATCTCGGGCGAGGCGCCGAGCTGCACGATCGTGTTCACGGTCGTGTTGACCGTGATCATCGCCATGCCCGCGGGGACGAGCATCAGCAGGAAGGCCGGGTATCCGGGGACGAGACCGGCGGCGACCTGGAACAGCCCGAAGCACAGCGCCCCGGCGATCAGGAAGCGGGGGCTCGGCTTGAGCCTGCGCGCGGCCAGCAGCGCCCCGCCGAACGCCCCGACGGCGAACGCGCTGGACGCCACGCCGAAGGAGGACGCGCCCGCGCCGAACGCCTGCTTGGCCATCAGCGCGATGCTGGTCGAGAAGCTCTGCGCGAAGATCGCCATGAACGCCACGAGCAGCAGCGGCAGCAACAGGTCGGGGCGGCCGCCGACATAGCGCAGGCCCTCCCGCAACTGCCCCTTGCCCCGTGGCACCGGCTCCGGCGAGCGCAGCTCGGACGCCCGCATGAGCGCGAGCCCGGTGATCACGGCGGCGAACGACACGGCGTTCAGCACGAAGATCGGACCGGTGCCCATCCAGGAGATCAGCAGGCCGGCCACCGCCGGGCCGACGACCCGGGCGAGGTTGAAGGTCGAGCTGTTCAGCGCGATGGCGTTGGGCAGGTCCCGGCGGCCCACCATCTCGACCACGAACGACTGCCGTGTGGGCACCTCGACACAGGACACCAGGCCGAGCGTCAACGCCATGGCGTACACGTGCCAGACCTGGGCCGTCCCCGTGAGGACCAGCACGCCCATGGTGAGCGCCAGCAGCCCCATGAGGGTCTGGGCGGCCATGAGGATCCGGCGCTTGGGGTAGCGGTCCGCGATCACCCCGCCGAACATCCCGAACAGCATCGTCGGCAGGAACTGCAGCGCCACGGTGACGCCGAGCGCCGAGCCGCGGCCGTGCGCGAGGTCGAGGACCAGCCAGTCCTGGGCGGTGCGCTGCATCCAGGTGCCGACGTTGGAGACGACGCCGCCGGAGGCGAACAGGCGGTAGTTGTAGTTCCGCAGCGAGCGGAACATGCCGCCTACATCGTGGACAGCTTCTCCAGGATCGGCGCCGCCGCGCGCAACGTCGCCCGTTCCTCCGGCGTCAGGTCCTTGAGCCGCTGCGCCAGCCAGGCTTCCTTCGTCCGGCGTTCCTCCTTGAGCAGCGCCGCCCCCTGGGCCGTCACCCGCACCGTCACCTGCCGGCGATCGGTCGGATGGGGGCTGCGTTCCAGCAGGCCGCGCTCCTCCAGCTTGGCGATCACGCGGGTCATCGAGGGCGGCTGCACCTTCTCGTGCTCCGCGAGCTCGCCGGGGGTCATTGCGGTGTGGCGCTCGACGGCGACGAGCGTCGCGAGCTGTGTGGGCGTCAGTGAGTGGTGCGCGGCCTGCTTGCGCATCCGTCGCGTCAACCGGGCGAGGGACACGCGCAGGGCGGACGCGAGAGCGGCGTCGCTGCGCAAGTTCTGGGCGTTCGTTAGCATGACTCATTACCTTTGCTAACTATATGTTTCATGCCCGCATTCCTCCAAATCGTTCGGCTCTGCGTGGGGATCGCGACACACCGTACCGGCGCGGTCCGGGGCATGAACGATCAAGGCCCGGCCCCCGTGGGGGGGCCGGGCCCGTGTACGCGCATCGCGTCAGGCGAAGTCCTCCGGCGCGAACTCCTTCGGCTCGACCAGGACGAGCCAGTTGCCCTGGTTGTCGCGGATAACCGCCTCCACACCGTACGGCCGGTCCGCGGGCTCCTGCAGGACCGTCACGCCCTTGGCCGTGAGCTCCTGGCAGGTCTTGCGGCAGTCGTCCACGCGCAGCCCCAGGGCGCCGGCCTGGCCCTTGTCGAGCTGCCTGCGATAGAAGTCGGCACCCTCCTCGTCGAGCGGCGGCCCCGGCTTCATCAGCGTGATCTCGAGTTCCGGCTGGTCCGGGTGGTTGATGGTGACCCAGCGGAACCCGTCCAACTGGACGTCGGTGTTGGGGACGAAGCCGAGGACGTCCACGTAGAAGTCGCGGGCCTCGTCCTGGTCCCGGCAGTAAAGCGTGATCAAGGAGACGTTCCGAATCATGCGCCAGATGCTACTTTGACCCCTCTGACCTGGGCTTCTCCGAAATTGCACAATCGTCGTCCCGCTTCGGCGCACCACGCAGGTCGAGCACTCCGTTCATGAACAGGAAGCAGCCGGGGACGCGGGGGCCGCCGCGCGCCGCCCACCGGTCGCGGTACTCGCTCGGGCTCTCTCCCACCATCCGGCGGAACTTGGCCGAGAACGACCCCAGGCTGCTGAACCCCACGGCCATGCAGACCTCGGTCACGGTCAGGTTGGCGAACCGCAGCAGGTCCTGGGCGCGCTCCAGCCGCCGCCGGGTGAGGTAGCGCATCGGCGTCTCGCCGTACGCCGCTTCGAAGCAGCGGACGAAGTAGAACTTGGAGACCCCGGCGACGGCCGCGAGCCGGTCGAGATCGAGCTCGCTCCGGTAGTCGCGGTCCATGCGGTCCCTGGCCAGGCGCAGCCGCGGCAGCAGCTCCACCGGCACCGTCCGCTGTCCCCTCACGGCCACGTCACGACACTAGCCCGCCGCACCGACAGATCTGCGCACCTGCCGAGGCATTCTAACGATGTTAGGTTGCCATTCTAACGACGTTAGAAAGGCACCGAATGAGCCCGGCCCCACGCATCGACACCGAGGCGATCGTCCACGCCGCCTTCGACGTCCTGGATCGGGAGGGCTTCGCCGCGCTCTCGATGCGCACGCTGGCCGCGCACCTCGAGGTGAAGGCGGCGTCGCTCTACTACCACGTGCCGAACAAGGCGGCCCTGCTCCAGCTGGTCGCGGACCGCGTCGCGCGTCAGGTGGTCGCGGCGTTCGTTCCCGGCCGGCCCTGGCGGGAGCTGCTTCACGGCATGGCGCGCGACCTGCGCGAGGCCCTTCGGGCCCACCCCGGGGCCGCGGCCGTCGTCGCCGTGCGGAACGCGTCGCCGGAGGTGTTCGAGAGGGCCGTTCCCTTCGTCCTGTCGGCCATGCACGAAGGGCTGCGCCTCACCGACGACGAGGCGCTGCACCTGGTCCAGGCGCTGTACGTCCTGGTGACCGGTCTCGCTCTGGCCGAGTTCGGCGAGACGCCGGAGCCGCCGGCCGCACCCGCCGCCTATTACGACGCCTGGTTCGACACCGCCGTATCGACGTTCCTGGAGGGAATCCGGGCACGGCACGGCGCGTGATCCCCCCGATCCGGTTCAGGAAGGACTTCCGGCCATGTTTCTCACCGCGCTGCTCCTGGTCGTCGCCGCCGACGCCTACTTCATCCTCACGACGCTCGCCGACCTCTTCCCGTTGAACAACGTGCGGGAGGCGAAGAGGTCGGAGCAGCTGACCGAGGTGGCCGTGAACGGGCCGATCCTGGCGCTCCCCGCCCTGCTGCTCGTCTGGGCGCCCGCGGCCGGGCTACCCGCCCTCGCCTACGCCGGGGCGGCCGCCGAGCTGCTCGCGCTCCTCGGCGGCCTCGCCCTGTGGTGGCTGCCGTACCTGGCCGGGGTGACGGTGCCGTGGGCGACGGCGGGCACGGGCGAGACCTGGGCCGCGCTGCACGCGCGCACCTACGCGAAGACCGTCATCGTGCTCCCCCGCCGGGGCGAGCGTCCACGGCCCAATCTGGAACACATGATCCTGCACACGCTCATGCTCGCGGCCGCCGTGTGCACGTTCGCCGCCGCGACGGCCCTGTGACGTACGCCGGGCCGCCGGGACGGGAACCCGGCGGCCCAGGACGCACGCGAAGACGCCGGCTCAGGACAGCCCGAGCAGGCTCTTGATGGGCTCCAGCGCGAAATACACGACGAACAGCGCGCCCACCAGCCACATCAGGGGGTGGAGGTCGCGTGCCCTGCCGCGGAACACCTTGATGGCGATGTAGCTCACGAAGCCCGCGCCGATGCCGGCGGTGATCGAGTACGTGAACGGCATGAGCACGATGGTCAGGAACGCGGGGATCGCGGTCTCGAAGTCGCTGAAGTCGATCTCCTTGACCTGGGTCATCATCAGGAAGCCGACGACCACGAGAGCCGGGGTCGCCGCCTCGAACGGCACGATCTCCGTCAGCGGGGCGAAGAACATGGCCAGCAGGAACAGCACGCCGGTGACGATGCTCGCCAGACCGGTGCGCGCGCCCTCGCCGACGCCGGCCGCCGACTCGATGTAGGTGGTGTTGGACGAGACGCTGGCCGCGCCGCCGGCCGCCGCCGCGAGCGAGTCGACGAGCAGGATCTCCTTGGTGCGCTCGACGGTCCCGTCCTCCTGGACCAGGTTCGCCTGGCGGCCCACGCCGACGATCGTGCCCATCGTGTCGAAGAAGTCGGCGAGCATGAGGGTGAAGACGAACATCACGGCCGCCAGGCCGCCGATCTTGGCGAAACTGCCGAACAGGCTGAACTGGCCGAGCAGCGACAGGTCGGGCAGCTCGATGAAGTTCTTCGGCCACGCGGGCACGTTGAGCGACCACCCGTTGGGGTTGCTCCCGTCGGGAGTCTGCGGCCCGACCTTGCCGATCCACTCGACGATCATGGCGAGCACGGTCGTGCCGACGATCCCGAGCAGGATGGCGCCCTTGACCCTGCGGGCGACGAGGAAGGCCGTCACGAGCAGGCCGACGACGAAGACGAGCGTGGGCCACCCGGTCAGCGAGCCGTTGCCCAGCGCGCCGAGCTTGACCGGGACCGTGGTGTTGCTCGCGTCCGGCATGCGCCGGACGAACCCGGCGTCGACGAACCCGATCAGCGCGATGAACAGGCCGATTCCGACGCTGATCGCGGTCTTGAGCTGGGCGGGGATCGCGTGGAAAACCGCCACCCGGAAGCCCGTCACCACGAGGATCGCGATGACGATGCCCTCGAGCACCACCAGGCCCATCGCGTCCTCCCACGACATCTGGCTGGCGATGCCGAAGGCGAGGAAGGCGTTCAGTCCGAGGCCGGTGGCCAGGGCGAACGGCACCCGGCCGAAGACGCCCATGATGATGGTGAGGATGCCGGCGGCGAACGCGGTGGCCGCGGCGACCAGCGCGATGTTGGGGTTCTCCCCGTCGCCGAGGAACTGGCCCGTCTTGTCGGCGACGGTGCCGATGATGAGGGGGTTGAGCACCACGATGTAGGCCATCGTGAAGAAGGTGGCGAAGCCGCCGCGGACCTCCTGTCCGACGGAGGATCCACGGGCTGAGATGGAGAAGTATCGATCGAGGAAATTAGGGGTGTTCATGGGGTTCGCATTCACGCGCGCAGAGTCGCAGGCCCTTACCATCCGCGGAAAGAGCCAGGGGAGCAGCGTTGTCCTTTCGTGACCGGTTTGTCATGAAGATACCGGGTCGCTGCCGTGACCTTCTAAGCTGGCTGGCGTGAGCGAGCGCCGCCCGGACCCCATGCCTCTCAGAACGAGGGACACCCTCACGATCCTGGCCGGGACGATCCTGTGGGTGATCGCCCTGGCCGTCGTGCTGCTGGTGGTCAAGCCCGCCGGCCCGCGGCCGGTCTGGGTCTGCGTCGCCGGGATCGGCCTCGGCCTGTTCGGCCTCGTGTACGTCCGCCGCCGCGACGCCCGGCTGAGCGAGTCCGTCCCCGCCGCCGAAGTGGACGAGTCGGAACCCCGACGCCCCTGAGGGGCGGAACGTCAGCGATCGGCGGGTTCCCACCACGTCATGTGGGCGGCCGCCTCGGACACCGGCTCGATGATCTCCCACGCCTCCGCGATCAGCCCGTCGGCGAGCCGCCAGATGTCGACGACCGCGATCTCCGGCCCGGCACCGGGCAGCCGGCGCCGCGAGTGCATCACGACGTGGTCACCGTCGGCCAGCACGTGCCGGATCTCCACCTGCATGCCGGCGAGCGGGACGAACGCGGCGCGGACGGCGGTGAGCCAATCCGCCCTGGTCCTCGTCGCGTCCGGCCGATGGTGGACGAAGTCGTCGCTCAGCGACGACGCGAGCGCGTCGACGTCACCCGTCGCGATCAGCGCCGCCAGCGCCTGCCGCACGATGCTCTTGTTGTCTGGGGTCATGTCCTTGGTTGGCATGACCGGCAGTGTTTCCGCCGTTGGCGTGGCTTGTCGATGAAGTGGCATTTCATCGGCGTACGGCTCGCCCGGGAGTAGCATCGGCGGCCATGCACACGATCGGGGACCTGTTGCGGCGCTGGCGGCATCATCGGCGGCTCAGCCAGCTGGATCTCGCGATCGCCGCCGACGTCTCGGCCCGGCACGTCAGCCTGGTGGAGACCGGCAAGTCCCACCCGAGCGCCGACATGATCCTGCGGCTCGCCGAACAGCTCGACGTGCCGTTGCGCGAGCGCAACCGGCTGTTGCTCGCCGCCGGCTTCGCACCCCGCTACGCCGAGCGGCCGCTCGGCGGGGACGCGCTGTCGGCCGCCCGGGATGCGATCGGGAGGGTCCTGCGGGCGCACGAGCCGTACCCCGCGCTGGTCGTCGACCGCCGGTGGAACATCGTGATGACCAACAGCGCCCTCGACCCGTTCCTCGCACACGTCGCGCCCGATCTGCTGCGGCCGCCGGTCAACATGGTGCGGCTCGGGCTGGACCCGCGCGGGCTCGCTCCGCACATCGTCAACCTGGCCGAGGTGCGTGCGCTGCTCCGTGTCCGGATCGGGCGTCAGCTCGTCGTCGCTCCCAGCGCCGAGCTGACCGCGCTCTACGAGGAGTTACTGGCTCCCGGCCCGGGCCGCGAGGACGCGCGGCACCCGATCGAGTCCGAGATCGCCGTCCCGATGATCTTCCGCTTCGGCGGACGGGAACTGCGGCTGTTCTCGACCACCACCACGTTCGGCACGCCGATGGACGTCACCCTGGACGAGGTCGCGATCGAGTCGTACTACCCCGCGGACGCGGAGAGCGCCGCGTACTTCACCACGCCGGGCCGGGTCTCCTACGAGGCTTAGATCGAGGCCGTGGGGTCGAGGTCGGCCTCGGCGAGCAGCAGGGGGACCCGGGCGGGGTCGCGGAGCAACGCCGCCACGGCGAGGCGGTCGCCCCACTGGCCGGCCGCCCAGGCGAGACCCCTGGCCAGGCCGTCGACGCCGGTGGCGTGCACCACGCCCTCGTAGAACCGCCACGGCACCGGCCTGCCGTCCACGAGCAGCTCGTCGTGCTCGACGTACGTCGAGGGCGCCGCGGGCAGCAGCGAGCGCACCTCGGGCGGCACGGGCTTCTCGGCGCCGGTCGAGGTGACCGCCCCGGTGACCTCCTCCCCGGCGAGCGGCAGGTCGAGCACCTCCGACAGCGCCTCGGCGAGGTCGAACGGCGCGAGCACGAGTGGCCGGTCCTCGACCAGGGGGAGCAGGTCGGGCGCCTCCACCACGACCGGCCCGTCCTCGACGTCCGCGACCGTGACCGTGCCCTTCAGCACGGCGCGTACGGCCTCGGGCGGGCTCACCCGGGCGGGATCGACGGCCGCCAGCGCGATCCACAGGGACCGCAGCTGGGCCCGGTCGACCTCCAGAGACGAGTCGGCCAGCAGGTCGAGCAGCTCTTCCGGGCCGCCGTGCGAGCCGAGCAGGTCGGCGAGGGTGGACCGGACGCCGATCATCGTCAGCGCGGTCTCGTCGATCCCCGCGGGGGCCTCGCCGTACAGGCCGAACAGCAGCGGGTCGCCCGCCGGGAGCCGCAGCTCGGTCGGCTTGCGCCCGCCGAGCACCGGGTGCCGCGACAGCCACCAGGCCGTGTACGACGGCACCTCGACGGTCTGTCCCGCCACGATCACCCGCATGGGCCGCAGGGCGGCGCGCAGCGGGGGCCGCGACAGCAGCGCGAGCGCGTTCGGCCAGTCCGCGACATACTCCAGGTCGCGGACGGCGGTGAACTCCCGGACCACCGGCGGCACGTCGAGATCGGCGTTCAGCAGGCCGGGCAGCAGGTCGAGCACGGCCTCCAGCCACTCGTCCTCGAGGTCGAGGTCGTGGTCGCACTCGGCGGGATCGAGCAGCACGTCGGAGTCGTTGACCACGGCGAAGCCGTCGAGCACCCCGGCCGCCGCCAGCACGTGCGGGCCGAACCTCTCCACCAGGTCGGGCGCGGCGACGCCGAACGGCACGTCGGGGTCGATCAGACCGGCCAGCGAGCCCTCGGCCAGCAGCAGCTCGCCCGCCGCGTACAGCTCGCCGTCGGCACCGCGCAGCGCCAGCTCGGCCAGCCACGGGGCCTCCCCCGCGGTCAGGCCCGCCGCGTCGACCAGGGCGAGCACGGCCTGGGCCACCGGCTCGGGGTCGGCGCTGTTCAGCGACTCTGACACGGCCGCGTGGGTGAGCGGGTCCTCCAGCACCGTACGCGGGGTCGCCTCGGCCGCGCCCAGCCGCAGCAACAGCGGGTGGACGGCGTCCGGATGGACGATACGCAGCCCGAGCGGCCCCAGCAGGGAGGGGTCCAGGGAGCCCTCCGTGGAGAGCACGAGCGTGCCGCGCGGGCCGCGCACCAGGCGGCCGTCGGCCAGCGGCACCGGGATCGCGCCGATCGCCTCCAGGTCGTCGGCGGGCAGCACCTCATACAGCGACCGCCACCACGCCGGATCCTTGTCCTCCACGGCCTCGCCGGACAGCATGTCGACGACGTCGGCCAGGTCGACCCGGCGCACGCCGAGCGTGGTCAGGGCCGGGCGCCGGGAGGCCCAGCCCGCCGGCAGCAGCCCGGGGACGATACCGGCGACCTTCGCGAGGAACTCGGCCGGCCCCTCGACCGCCCTCGCCTCGCTGCCGGGCACGACGCCGTCGCAGATCGTCGGCAGCAGCGGCGTGTCCGGCAGGGCCTCGACGATCTCCCGCCTGATCGCCGCGTCGAGCGCGCCCTTGCCCATCAGGCCGGGCACGAGACCGAGCAGGTCCGGGGTCGCCGGCAGCTCGCCCAGCAGCCGCACGTACGCCGCCGCGGCCCGCGTGACCAGGAAATCGGCGAGCGGCCCGGGGGCGACGTGCCGCCGGTCGGTGGTCATCGGGAACGACGCGATGAGCAGGGCGGGCAGGTCGAGCGGCTCGTCGCTCGGCGTCGGCGCGTGCACCACGCCCGGCACCACCCCCGCAATGTCGCCGCGGCGATCGACGGGGACGGCCCAGCGGACCTCCCAGTACGGCCGGGCCCGCTCCTCGGTCGGCCGGTCGGCGAACAGCTCGGCCACCTGCTCCGGGGTGAACGTCCCCGAGTCGGCGACCACGTGCCAGCCCTCGCCCGTGATCGTGCGGGTCCGCCCGTCCACCTCGATCTCGACGGTCTCCAGCGCCGGCATCGACAGCGGCAGCGCGGGCCCCGCCTCCTCCAGCATCCGCCGTACGGCCTGCTCGGCGGCCTGGTCGCGCAGCGGGAGCCGGACGACCGTGTCGTAGCCCTCGGGCACGTCGAGCGTGTCCTCGGGGAACGGCAGGCGCAGCAGCGGGACGTGCCCCTCGCGGCCCTCAAGCTCGGCGGCGAGCTCCGGCCGGGCCGCGACCAGCCCGGCGGTCTCCTCACGAGACCACCGCACGCCTCCGGTGGCGCGGGAGGCGATCGCGGGCGCGTCGGTGACCGACACCACGGCGGCGAAGCCGACGCCGAACCGGCCGGCCGCTCCCGCCTCGTCCTTCTTGCCCGAGACGCGCAGGGTGCACAGGCCCTCGACACCGGCCTGGTCGAGCGGCGCGCCGACGTTGGCGGCCAGCAGCACGCCGTCGGCGAGCGTCAGCCGCAGGCGGCCCGGCACACCGGCCCGCATCGCGGCGTCGGCCGCGTTCTGGGCGAGCTCCACGACCAGCCGGTCGCGGTAGCCGCCGAGGGCGAAGTCCTCCTCGGCGTTGGCGTCCTCGCGGAAGCGGGCGGGCGAGGCCGTCCAGGCCGCGAGAACGGTGTCACGCAGGCGCGCGGTATCGAACATGATCAGGCGTGGCCCAGGGGTTCGGAGCCGGCCTCGTCCGCCGAGCCCGGCTCGATGATGTCGTATCCCAGGTCGTCCAGGATCGGCGGCGCCGAATCCGTGACCATCGAGGGAACGGTGGTCGCCTCGGAGTGCGCCCCGCAGCCGTGGTCGGCCGACACCACGCGGCCGTCGTCCGGCGCGTACTCGTTGGTGCAGACTCCGAAGCCGAGGCCCAGCGCTCCGGCGAGCGGCCAGTAGAAGCCGCAGGTGGAGCATTGGGCGGGGGCGGCGTTCGCGATAGGGGTGTGCGGGCCGGACTCACCCGCCCGCCAGCGCCGCGCGGCCAGGTCCCGGCCGAGCACCGACAGGACGCGGGCGCGTCCCAGCCCCAGCTCGAAGGCCATCTGCTTGTCGATGTCCTCGTCGGCGGAGGCGAACCCGGGCACGAGCCGGTCGTCGTCGGCCTCGGTCGGCAGCAGGTCGCCCACGCCGAGGTCGCCCGGGAGCAGCCGCTCGTTCCACGGCACCCACGCGGGCGCGAGCAGCGCGCCCGCACCGGGCAGCAGCACGGTCTCGCTCACGGTCACGACGCGCGCACGGGAGGCACGGGTGACGGTGACCGCCCAGCGCCAGCCGCGGTAGGCGCGGTCGAGGCACTCGAAGTAATGGGTGACGACCCGGTCGCCCTCGTTGTCGAAGCCCAGGTGCCCTCCCACCTCCCCGGGACGCGCGGTCTGCTCCGCGGCCCGGCGGGCGAGGTCGACCGCCGCCGCACAGGCCTGGTCGACTGGAGTGCTACGGATTCGGGTACGACTCACACTCCATTTTCACCCACGCCGCGAGCGGACCGCACCGACTCGATGGGCAAATCTTGAAAGGACCCACGGTGCCTATGGTGAAGATTTGGGCGAAAGTCGCGGGTGTTGTGAGAGCGCCGGCGCGGGCGACGCGCCGGCTCACGCACGCCCAGGGAGCGGGCCGCACCGGTCTCGGCCACCTCATCGAGCTGACGGCCGCCCATTCGGCCGGAGACGCGCTGGTCACCGTGGCCCTCGCCGGGGCGCTGCTGTTCGGGCTGCCGGTCGGCCAGGCCCGCGGTCAGGTCGCGGCCTACCTGCTGATCACGATGCTGCCGTTCGCGGTGGTGGCGCCCTTCGTCGGGCCGGTTCTCGACCGGCTCCGCTCGGGCCGCCGCTACATCATGGCCGGCACCCTGCTGGCGCGGGGCCTGCTGTGCTGGGGGATGGCCGGCGCGATCCACACCTCCGACGCCGTCACGCTGTTCCCTTCGGCGCTCGCCGTGCTGGTCCTGTCGAAGGCCTACAACGTGTCCCGGGCGGCGATCATGCCGAGCGTGCTGCCCGCCGACATCCCGCTGGTGACCGCCAACGCCAGGGTCGCGTTGTTCGCGCTGGTCTCGGCCGGCGTCGGCGCCGGCGTGGCCACCGGCCTGTCCGCCGCCGCCGGAGCCGACTGGGTGCTGCGCGGCGCCGTGCCGCTGTTCCTGCTGTCCGGGGTGTTCGCCGTACGGCTGCCGCGGCACGTGGACGCGCCCGACCTGGAGGAGGACGAGCCGCGGCCTCGCTGGCGCACCGTGCTCAACCTGGGCCCGGTGGTGGGCGAGGCCATGGGCGCCAACGCCGCGATCCGGGTGCAGTCGGGCTTCCTCGTGTTCTTCCTGCTGTTCCTCGTGCAGGACGGCCACCTGCGCGGCGTGGACCCGAAGGTCGCGCTGGCGCTGCTGGCCGTCGCCGCGGGAGCGGGCGGCCTCGTCGGCGCCGCGGCCGGCTCCTGGTCGCGCTCCCGGTCGCCGCACCTGACCGTCATGGCCACGCTCGCGCTGGCCACGCTCGCCACCGTCGCCGCGGCGTTCTTCTTCACCGTGTGGACGGCCGCCGCCGTGGCACTCGTGGGCGCGTTCGCCCAGGGCCTCGGCAAGCTCGCGTTCGACGCGATCGTGCAGCGCGAGATCGGCGAGGAGGTGCGCTCCTCGGCGTTCGGCGTCGCGGAGACGCTGCTTCAGATCGCCTGGGTGCTCGGCGGCCTGCTGGGGCTGGTGATGTCGCTGTTCGTGGCCGGTCCCGCCGGGCTCGGCGTGATGTCCGCCGCCCTCGCGCTCTCCTTCGGCCACCTCGTCACGCTCCGCCGCCGCAGGCTCGCCGCCCGCGCCGCCGCGGTCACCTGAACTCCCGGGGCACATGACTACCGGGGCGCCCGGACTCTCGCGGCACGTTTGTTCCCGGGGGCCCGCCGCCCACGCCCACGAGGCCGGGCGGCGGGCGTCACTCCCCGGGCGCCGACTACGCGTCGGCTATGCGTCGAGATCGTCGGCCACGGCGCGCAGCACGGTCGCGATCTTCTTGGCGTGCGCCGCGTCCGGGTGCTTGCCCCGCTGGTAGGAGTTGGAGATGTCGTCGAGCAGTTTGATCAGATCCTCGACGATGACGACCATCTCGTCGGGCTTCTTCCGCTTCGCCTTGCCCTTGGCGGTCTTGGCCAGCGTGGGGGGCTGGTCGATCACCCGCACCGAGAGCGCCTGCTGGCCGCGGCGGCTTTCGGCGACTCCGAACTCGACCTTCTGCCCGGGCTTGAGCGCCTCGGCGCCCTTGGGCAGGGCGGAGGAATGCACGAAGACCTCACCGCCGTCGTCGCGGGTGAGGAAGCCGAAACCCTTGTCGGCGTCGTACCACTTGACCTTGCCACTCGGCACAGGGGTGACCTCGTTCAGACTGTCGTGAAGGTGACTGGATGTAGGTTATGCCCAGAGAGAGCCCCCGTGGACCCACCAAAGGGCCAATGAAGCATCCCGTGACGAGATTCTTGTGGATCTTCTTCGTGAGTGCGCGAAACCCCTGCCGTACGGGCGCTCAGGCGGCCGGATGAACGCGCCGCCCTACCATGGAGAAGATGACGGGCACGGACTTCAGCGAGTGGTTGCGCGGCCGTTCCGACGAGCGACTGCGGGCGCTCGTGGCGGCGCGGCCCGAACTCGTGACGCCCGTCCCCGCCCACATCGACGGCCTCGCCGCCCGGGCCTGCAGCCCCTCGGCCATCGGCCGCGCGCTCGACCGGCTCGACCGGTTCTCGCTCGCCGTGCTGGAGACGCTGGCCCTGCTGCCCGGCCCCGCCACCCGGGAAACCCTGCTGCCGCCGCTCCGCCGCGCCGTTCCGGACGATCAGGACGACGAAGCGGTCGGGGCCGCTCTCGACGCCGCGCTCGACCTGCTGACCACGCGTGCTCTGGCCTACGAGTGCGAGGGCGCGCTGCTGCCCGCGCCGGGCGTGGCCGACGCGCTCGAGCCCCCGGCCGCCCTCGGGCCGCCGGCCGCCGAGGTGTTCCGCCACCACGCGCCGGAACGGCTCGACGTGCTCCTGCGGGACGTCGACCCGGCGTACGAGGATGGGGCGCAGGCGGATGGCAGGGAGCGTCTCGCGGCGCTGCTGGCCGAGCCGACGACGGTCGGCCGGCTCCTGGACGAGGTCTCCCCGCAGGCCAGAACGGCCCTGGACGGGCTGGTCTGGGGCCCGGCGACCGGGCGGCTGCCGAACGCCCGCCGCGAGGTGGACGCGGCGAGCGCGCAGTCGCCCATCGAGGAGTTGCTGGCCCGCGGGCTGCTGGGCGCGACCGGGGAGGAGACCGCCGCGCTTCCCCGCGAGGTCGCCCTCGTGCTGCGCGACGGCCGCGTGCACCGCGATCTGTCCCCCGGCCCGCCCGCTCTCGACGGCGCCGTACGCGACCAGGACCTGGCCGACCGTACGGCCGCCGGCCAGGCCTTCACGTTCGTGCGCACGGTCGAGGAGCTGTGCGAGGTGTGGAGTGTGGACCCGCCGGGCGTGCTGCGCGCGGGCGGCCTCGCCGTACGCGACCTCAGGCGGACGGCCCAGCTCCTCGACCTGCCGGAGTGGGCGGCGGGGCTGGTCGTCGAGGTCGCGCACGCGGCCGGGCTGGTCGCGGCGGGCGAGGGGGAGTGGCTGCCGACGGGCGGCTACGACGGCTGGCGGATCAAGGCCACCGAGGACCGGTGGGCCGTGCTCGCCCGTGCGTGGGCCGCGATGGAACGCGCCCCCGGGCTGATCGGCGAGCGGGACGACCGGGACCGCCCGCTGAACGCCCTCCACCCCGACCTGCGCAGACCGGGGGCCGCACAGACGCGGGCGCGGACGCTGGCCGTGCTGGAGTCCGCGCCGCCCGGCCTCGCGCCGACGCCCGAGTCCGTGCTGGCCCGCCTCGCCTGGGAGCAGCCCCGTCGCCGCCCCGCGTTGCGCGACAGGCTCGTACGCTTCGCGCTGCGCGAGGCCGAGCACATCGGCGTGACCGGGCTCGGTGTGCCGTCCTCACACGGCCGGGCGGTGGCCCGGGGCGACGACACGGCCGCGACCCTGCTCGGCCCGCTGCTGCCCGAGCCGGTCGACCACGTGCTGCTGCAGGCCGACCTCACCGCCGTGGCGCCCGGCCCGCTGACCACCGGCCTCGGCCGCCGGCTGGCGCTGATGGCGGACGTGGAGTCCAAGGGCGGCGCCACGGTCTACCGGTTCGGCGAGCAGTCGGTCCGACGGGCGCTCGACGCCGGTCACTCCGCCGACGACCTGCTCGCCGTGCTGGAGCGGCACTCGTCGACCCCGGTCCCGCAGCCGCTGAGGTACCTGGTGACCGATGTCGCCCGCCGCCACGGCCGGATCCGGGTCGGTGCCGCGTCGGCGTACATCCGGTGCGACGACCCGGCCCTGCTCGACGAGGTGCTCGCCGACAAGCGGGCCCACCTGCTGCGGCTGCGGCGGCTCGCGCCGACCGTGCTGGCGTCCAAGACGTCGCGGGCCGCGCTGGTCGACTCGCTGCGGGCGATGGGGTACGCGCCGGTGGCCGAGTCGCTGGAAGGCGACGTGGTCGTCGCGCGGGCGGACGCCCGGCGGACCGAGGGACAGCTCACCGCCCGGGTGACCGCGAACACCACGCCCGACCCCGAGGTCATCGACGCCGCCGTGCGCGCGATCCGGGCGGGAGACGCGCGGCGACGGCCCGTCGAGGCGCCGGAGGGCCAGGTGCCCCGTTCCCCCGCCACCGCCACCATCAGCGCGCTCCAGGAGGCCATCCGGCAGGGGGCGCGCGTGTGGATCGGCTATCTCGACTCGCAGGGACACGCCACCAGCCGCATCCTCGAACCGGCCCGGATGGAAGGCGGCTACCTCACCGCCTACGACGAGACCCGGGCGACCGTCCACCGCTTCGCTCTGCACCGGATCACGGGTATCGCCGAGATCGGAAGATGACCTGTTCGTGGTAAACCTTGAGATCTCCCGTAGTAAAGGATTTCAGGGTGACGACTCCAGAGCAGCCGGGGCAGGGACCCCAGGATTGGCAGACGCCGTCCAATCCCTATGGACCGCCGTCCGGCTCCAATCCTTATGGACCGCCGTCCGGCTCCAACCCCTACGGCCAGCAGCAGTACGGACCGTACGGAACGCCGGGCCCCGACCCGAACCAGCAGTACGGACCGTACGGGGCACCGGGCCCCGACCCGAACCAGCAGTACGGGCAGCCGGGGCCGAATCCGTACCAGCAGCAGCAGTACGGCTACTACCCGCCCGGTGGTTACCCCCCGCGGCAGGAGGGCCCGCGCACGCACGCGATCGTGGCCCTCGTCGTCAGCATCGTGCTGTCGTTGAGCTGCTACGTGACCCTCGGCGGCATCGCCGGGGCGATCCTGTCGGGGATCGCGCTCAGCAAGGTGGACACGAACCCCGATCAGGCGCGCGGGCTGCTGAAGTGGGCGTGGATCGCCATCGGCATCAACGTCGTGCTGGTCGTGCTGGGGGTCGGCGGGGTCATCTGGGCCGGGGTCAACGGCTACCTCGACTGATCGCGGGCTGATCGCACCCCTGCGGCATTCGCGAGACCGGGACTGATTCGGCCCGGCCTCGTGTTTGATATGCGGTAAGCCGTACGAGGGGGGCAGGCATTGAGTGACGGGCCGCTGATCGTTCAGTCGGACAAGACGCTGCTGCTGGAGGTCGACCACCCGAGGGCGGACGAGTGCCGCAAGGCCATCGCCCCGTTCGCGGAGCTGGAACGCGCGCCCGAGCACGTCCACACCTACCGGATCACCCCGCTCGCGCTGTGGAACGCCCGGGCCGCCGGGCACGACGCCGAGCAGGTCGTCGACGCGCTGATCGGTTTCAGCCGCTACCCCGTGCCGCACGCGCTGCTCGTCGACATCGCCGAGACCATGGCACGGTACGGCAGGCTGCGGCTGGAGAAGCACCCCATCCACGGCCTGGTGCTCACCAGCACCGACCGCGCCGTGCTGGAGGAGGTGCTGCGCTCCAAGAAGATCCAGCCGCTGGTCGGGGATCGCTACGGCGCCGACATCGTCGCCGTCCACCCCTCGGAGCGCGGCAACATCAAGCAGACGCTGCTCAAGCTCGGCTGGCCGGCCGAGGACCTGGCCGGATACGTCGACGGCGAGCACCACCCCATCGACCTGCGCGAGGACGGCTGGACGCTCCGGCCCTACCAGAAGGAGGCGGCCGACGCCTTCTGGCACGGCGGATCCGGGGTCGTGGTGCTGCCGTGCGGCGCGGGCAAGACGATCGTCGGCGCGGCGGCGATGGCGCACGCCCGGGCGACGACGCTGATCCTGGTCACCAACACCGTCTCGGCCCACCAGTGGAAGCAGGAGCTGCTCAGGCGTACCTCGCTGACCGAGGACGAGATCGGCGAATACACCGGCACCAGAAAGGAGATCCGCCCGGTCACGATCGCCACCTACCAGGTCATGACGACCCGGCGGCAGGGCACCTACCGGCATCTCGAGCTGTTCGACGCCCGCGACTGGGGGCTGGTCGTCTACGACGAGGTCCACCTGCTGCCCGCGCCGATCTTCCGGATGACCGCCGACCTGCAGGCCCGCCGGCGCATCGGCCTCACCGCCACGCTCGTGCGCGAGGACGGCCGGGAGGGCGACGTCTTCTCGCTCATCGGGCCCAAGCGGTACGACGCGCCCTGGAAGGAGATGGAGAACCAGGGCTACATCGCCCCGGCCGAGTGCGTCGAGGTGCGGGTGACGCTCAGCGACGACGAGCGGCTGGCCTACGCCATGGCCGAAAGCGACGAACGCTACCGGTTCTGCTCGACCACCCCGGCCAAGACGCGGGTGACCGAGGCGCTGGTTCGCCGGCACGCCGACGAGCAGGTGCTGGTCATCGGGCAGTACATCGACCAGCTCGACGAGCTGGGCGAGCACCTGGACGCGCCGGTCATCAAGGGTGACACCAAGATCAAGGAGCGCGAGCGCCTGTTCCAGGCGTTCCGCGACAAGGAGATCCGGGTGCTGGTGGTCTCGAAGGTCGCCAACTTCTCCATCGACCTCCCCGAGGCCGCCGTGGCGATCCAGGTCTCCGGCACGTTCGGCTCGCGCCAGGAGGAGGCCCAGCGACTCGGCCGCGTGCTGCGTCCCAAGGCGGACGGCGGCGGCGCACGCTTCTACTCCGTGGTCAGCCGCGACACCGTCGACCAGGAGTTCGCCGCGCACCGGCAGCGGTTCCTGGCCGAGCAGGGCTACGCCTACCACATCATCGACGCCGACGACGTGGGCGAGGAGGACCCGGCGCGCTGATCCCCCGGGCGGGGAGCCGGGGCGCACGACCGGGCGGGGGGCCCGTGGTGGGCGCACGACCTGGCGGGGGCCCGTGGTGGGCGCACGACCTGGCACAGGACCCGTGGCGGGCGCTGGGCCGGGCGGGGGCCGAACGGCCGGCCGAGCTCAACCTGCCCGCTCCGCTCCACCCACGAGAATCTCCGTGGGTGGGGCGACGGCACGGCGAGCGCGCCACCTGGACCGGGCAGCAGGGCGTGTGTCACTCAGACGCGACCCAGTCGTGTCCTAGGTCCAGGAAATGCCCTTGGGCCTTGTCACCACATCACCCCCTCGTGCCTAACCCTCACATGAAGCAGTCGTGATGGCGGCAATACCCAGCAGACAAGGCGAATCACACAATATGCGCATTTTTCGTCTTAGTTCTGGTTTCTGCCGCCCGTTACCGCGCGCCGCCGATGAACCCCTACGACTCATACAACAGGACGTTCTAGGACAAATCACCCCACTGCCGCATGCCGTTTCCCCGGCAGCCCGATGATGGAGCGCTCCATCATCGTCGCCGGAAGGTTTCCGCGCCGGTCACCGGACTCGGTCATTGCACGGCGAGGCCGCCGACGAACAGCACCCCCACCGCGACCGCCCAGACCACGACGGCGACGCCGTACAGGGACTCGCGCCGAGTGAGCCAGGCCATCCCCGTGAGGCACGCCGCGACCACGGCGACCACGACGGACACCGCGATCACCGAGGCGATCCGGTCCGCGCACCCCGGCGACGGTTCCAGGCTCGTCTCGCAGAAGGCCCGCCTGCCCCAGTCGCCGAATACCGCGAACCCCCACAGCGTGGCGAGCAGCAGGCTCGCCGCCGCCGGGATCGCCGGAGGAACCACGGTGCGCGTCACCCGGGTACAGATACCCGCCCGGGGAAACGGCGACACGCGCGAGAAATACCGTTTCGGCATCGGGGCGTCCATCGCTAAGCTCTTGTGCTTCCCGCTTCCACCAGCCCTGTCCTCGTCATGCCCTGAGGAGTTTTCGCATGCCCGGAAATGTGCTCGAAGCCGAGCGCGCCCATCTCGCGGCCTCCCGCGCCGCACTGCGAGCGATGCGTGAGCACGCGCAGTCGCTGTCGGCGGACGCCGCCGGCGACTGGGTGTCGCAGCAGGTCCTGCAGGGCCTGCTCGACCAGCGGGTGGCCGCCCTGGCCGATCACCCCGACACTCCGCTGTTCTTCGGCCGCCTGGACCGCGCGTTCGACGACGACCTGCCGACCACGGTCTACGTCGGCCGCAGGCACGTCCACGACGAGAGCAGCCGCCCGCTCGTGATCGACTGGCGCGCCCCGATCTCCCGTGCCTTCTATCAGGCCGGTCCCGCCGACCCGATGGGTATCAGGCTGCGCCGCAGATTCGGCTACCAGGGCGGCGACCTCACGGCGTACGAGGACGAACCGCTCGACGGCCGGGCTCTCGGGCAGAGCAGGCTGCTCACCGAGGAGATCGAGCGGCCCCGCACCGGCCCGATGCGGGACATCGTGGCGACCATCCAGCCGGAGCAGGACGAGATCGTCCGGGCCGACCTCGGCGTGACCGTCTGCGTGCAGGGCGCGCCGGGCACCGGCAAGACCGCCGTGGGCCTGCACCGCGCGGCCTACCTGCTGTTCACCCACCGGGAGAAGCTGTCCCGCGCGGGCGTGACGATCGTCGGCCCCAACCGGGCCTTCCTCGCGTACATCTCCTCGGTGCTTCCCGCCCTGGGCGAGGTGAAGGTCGACCAGAAGACGGTGGCCGGCGTCCTCGGCGACCACGCCCATCCCGAGGACCCCGCGGTGGCGGCCGTGAAGGGCGACGCCCGCATGGCCGAGGTGGTGAAGCGGGCGCTGTGGCTGCACGTCACGAAGCCCGTCGAAGGGGTGCTGTTCACCAAGGGCGTCAACCGCTACCGGGTGCCCGACCACGAGGTCCGCGAGATCGTCGCCTCGCTGCGCGGCACGACGAGGTACGGCCCGGGACGCGCCACCCTGGCCCAGCGCCTCGCCCACGCCGTGCTCGTCCAGATGGAACGGCGCGGCGAGTCGCCCGACGACCGGGTGCAGGACGCGGTGGCCCGCTCGAAGCCGGTCAAGGCCGTGCTCGACGCCGTCTGGCCGAAGCTGACCCCCGAGCAGGTGCTGTTCCGGCTGCTGTCGGACGCGGAGTTCCTCGCCAGGGCCGCCCGATCGGACCTCACGCCCGAGGAGCAGCAGCTCATCGTGTGGCGCAAGCCGTACAAGTCGCATCGCTCGGCCAAGTGGACGGCCGCCGACGCGGCGCTGCTGGACGAGCTCGGCGACCTGATCGAGCGGACCCCGTCACAGGGGCATCTCGTGGTGGACGAGGCGCAGGACCTGTCGGCGATGCAGTTGCGCGCGCTCGGACGCCGCTGCCGCACCGGATCGGCGACCGTGCTCGGCGACCTCGCGCAGGGCACCACCCCTTGGTCGGCACGCTCCTGGAAGACCGTGCTCGACCACCTCGGCCAGCCCGGGGGTGAGGTCACCGAGCTCACGCTGGGCTTCCGCGTGCCCCGCGAGATCCTCGACTTCGCCGCGCGGCTGCTGCCCTCCGTCGCGCCCGAGCTCGCCCCGCCGCGCTCGCTGCGCCCCGGCGCCGGCTCCCTGTCCGTGCGCCGCGAGACCGACGTCGCCGCCGCCCTCCCCGAGGCCGTACGGCACGCCCTCGCACAGGAGGGCTCCATCGGGGTCATTGCGGCGGACGCCGAGCTTCCCGCGCTCTCCGCGGCCCTGGAGGCCGCCGCGGTGCCGCACACGGTGCTCGGCCCGGATTCCGTGGGCGACGACCGGGTGCTGCTGGTGCCGGCGACGCTCGCCAAGGGCCTGGAGTACGACCATGTGATCGTCGCCGAGCCGGCCGCGATCGCGGAGGCCGAGGAGCGCGGCCTCGCCCGCCTCTACGTGGTTCTCACCCGGGCCGTGACCTCCCTGGCCATCCTGCACAGCCGCGAGCTGCCCGAGGAGCTGCGATGAATGCACCGGACGTACGAATCCGCAACGGCGTCTCCGAGGACGTCGAGACCGTCCTGCGGTTCTGGCGTGAGGCCGCCGAGAACACCGACAGGCACGACGACGCCGGCAAGGTCGTGGCTCTGATCGAGCGCGATCCCGAGGCGCTGCTGATCGCCGAGATCGACGGCCGCATGGTCGGCACGCTCATCGCCGGATGGGACGGCTGGCGGGCCCACCTCTACCGGCTCGCCGTGGACCCCGCCCACCGGCGCATGGGCATCGGTTCGCGGTTGATCGAAGCCGCGGAGGAGCGGTTCCGGGCATTCGGCGCGTTCCGCGCGGACGCGATGGTCCTGCACGACAACGCCCTGGCGCACCACGCCTGGACGGCGGCGGGATACGCGATGCAGACCGACTGCGCCCGCTGGGTCAGGCGCCTCACCTGAGCCTGGGGCGTAAAACGGGAAAGGGCGGCTCCCCCGAGGGGGAACCGCCCTTCCGATGAGACGAAGCAGGCAGATGGATCAGAAGTCCATGTCGCCGCCGCCGGGCATGGCGGGGGCCTTCTCCTTCTCGGGCTTCTCGGCGATGACGGCCTCGGTGGTCAGGAACAGCGCCGCGATGGACGCCGCGTTCTGCAGCGCCGAGCGGGTGACCTTGGCCGGGTCGATGATGCCGGACTCGAACATGTTGACGTACTCGCCGGTCGCGGCGTTGAGGCCCTCACCAGCCGGGAGGTTGCGGACCTTCTCCACCACGACGCCGCCCTCGAGGCCGGCGTTGACGGCGATCTGCTTCAGCGGCTCCTCGAGGGCCTTGCGGACGATCGCGGCACCGGTGGCCTCGTCGCCGTTGACCTCGAGCTTGTCGAACGCGTTGGCGCCGGCCTGCAGCAGGGCCACGCCACCGCCGGGGACGATGCCCTCCTCGACCGCGGCCTTGGCGTTGCGGACGGCGTCCTCGATGCGGTGCTTGCGCTCCTTGAGCTCGACCTCGGTGGCCGCGCCGGCCTTGATGACGGCCACGCCGCCGGCCAGCTTGGCGAGGCGCTCCTGGAGCTTCTCGCGGTCGTAGTCGGAGTCGGTGCGCTCGATCTCGGCGCGGATCTCGTTGACCCGGCCGGCGATCTGCTCGGCGTCACCGGCGCCGTCGACGATCGTGGTCTCGTCCTTGGTCACGACGACCTTGCGGGCACGGCCGAGCAGGTCGAGGGTGGCGTTCTCGAGCTTGAGACCGACCTCCTCGCTGACAACCTGGCCACCGGTGAGGGTGGCGATGTCGCCCAGCATGGCCTTGCGGCGGTCGCCGAAGCCCGGAGCCTTGACGGCCACGGACTTGAACAGGCCGCGGATCTTGTTGACGACCAGGGTGGCCAGGGCCTCACCCTCGACGTCCTCGGCGATGATGACCAGCGGCTTGCCGGACTGCACGACCTTGTCGAGCAGCGGCAGCAGGTCCTTGTTCGCCGAGACCTTGGAGTTGACGATCAGGATGTAGGGGTCCTCGAAGACCGCCTCCATGCGCTCCGGGTCGGTCACGAAGTAGCCGGACACGTAGCCCTTGTCGAAGCGCATGCCCTCGGTGAGCTCGAGCTCCAGGCCGAAGGTGTTGCTCTCCTCGACGGTGATGACGCCTTCCTTGCCCACCTTGTCCATCGCCTCGGCGATGAGGGCGCCGATCTCGGTGTCGGCGGCGGAGATGGAGGCGGTGGAGGCGATCTGCTCCTTGGTCTCCACGTCCTTGGCGAGCTTCGACAGCTCCTCGCTGACGCGCTCGACCGCGGCCTCGATGCCCTTCTTCAGCGCCATCGGGTTGGCGCCGGCGGCCACGTTGCGCAGACCCTCGCGTACCAGCGCCTGGGCGAGCACGGTAGCCGTCGTGGTGCCGTCACCGGCGACGTCGTCGGTCTTCTTGGCGACTTCCTTGACGAGCTCGGCGCCGATCTTCTCCCACGGGTCCTCGAGCTCGATCTCCTTGGCGATCGAGACACCGTCGTTGGTGATCGTGGGGGCGCCCCACTTCTTCTCCAGCACGACGTTGCGGCCCTTGGGGCCGAGGGTCACCTTCACGGCGTCGGCGAGCTGGTTCATACCGCGCTCGAGACCGCGCCGGGCGTCCTCGTCAAACGCGATCATCTTGGCAGCCATTAGGCTAGACCTCCCAGTAGCAGGGTGTCTTCAACGGACCGAGCCGACGCCCGCGACGGCTTGGACCCGCTATCCCTGCGCGGGCCCCATCGCCCCGATCCCGGTTGTTGTCACTCTCGACCTCAGAGTGCCAAACAAGTATTTAGCACTCTCCCCCTGAGAGTGCAAGCGGAAGCCACTCTGACCAGCTTGGACGGTATGTCCAGAACGGCCCAGCAGGGCGTGCCGAGCGAGCCGTCGGGGCGCGCCGGCGTCTGGACTGAGGAACGCGCGCAGCGAGGAACGAGCGAGCACGTGACGAGGGCTGCGCCCCTGGCGCGCCTCCGGCACGACCCCGCCGGAAGTGAGCGACCCGACGAGCGAAGCGGGGAACACCGAGCGAGCCGTCGGGGCGCGCCGCCGGTCTGGACCGAGGAGCTGCGCGGGAGCGAAGCGACCAAGCAGCGACGAGGGCCGCGCCCCTGGCGCGCCTCCGGCACGACCCCGCCGGAAGTGAGCCCCCGGCGAGCGAAGCGGGGAACACCGAGCGAGCCGTCGGGGCGCGCCGCCGGTCTGGACTGAGGAGCTGCGCGGGAGCGAAGCGACCAAGCAGCGACGAGGGCCGCGCCCCTGGCGCGCCTCCGGCACGACCCCGCCGGAAGTGAGCCCCCGGCGAGCGAAGCGGGGAACACCGAGCGAGCCGTCGGGGCGCGCCGCCGGTCTGGACTGAGGAGCTGCGCGGGAGCGAAGCGACCAAGCAGCGACGAGGGCCGCGCCCCTGGCGCGCCTCCGGCACGACCCCCGCCGGAAGTGAGCGCCCCGACGAGCGAAGCGGGAAACACAGCGGAAGGCCCGGCTCGCGGGGGCCGCGAGCCGGGCCTTTCGATGGTCGTTGACGGGATCAGACGGCCCGAACGGCCTCCGCCTGTGGGCCCTTCTGACCCTGCGTGATGTCGAACTCAACCCGCTGACCCTGCTCGAGGGCCTTGTAGCCGTCCATCATGATTGCCGAGTAATGGACGAACACATCCTTCCCACCGTCTACCGCGATGAAGCCATAGCCCTTGTCCGCGTTAAACCATTTGACGGTGCCCTGCGCCACTTCCGACTCCTCTTGCTGGGCTGGGGACCACACCCAAGAAGCCCCCGGTTTCGTCGATCGTCCTCGACCATACCCGCGTCAAGGCGTAGGACAACAGAGTCAATCCGCAAACTACTACTTGGCGTTCGCTCAAAGCGGCACCGAAGAATATTCACTTTACCGGTGAATAGTTGAGAGCTGCACCTTTTGTCATAGCACCGTATGACTTCTTCACGGTAGAAGTGCACTTCAGGTGCTCAGCCCCGGTGCGGCGGCTCAGCCTCCGGCGACGGCGGGGATGACCGAAATCTGCACCCCGTCCGGAGTGGCGGTGTCGAGGCCGTCAACAAATCGGACGTCCTCTTCCCCGACGTAGACGTTGACAAAACGCCGAATCTTGCCCGTCTCGTCCAGGATGCGCCCGCCGATGCCGGGGTAGTCCGCGTCCAGCTTCTGCAGGACCTCGCGGAGCGTTCCCCCCTCTCCGCTCACCTCCGCGGCTCCGTTGGTGTACGTCCGGAGAATCGTCGGAATCCGTACGGAAACGCTCATTGTTCGCTCGCTTTCGTTGCTGCCGATGGGCCTTGTGAAACGCTTTCAGTTGGCGAATGCCGCACGGAACGCGTCGAGAGAGGGGCGGATGACGGCCGTGGGACGGGCGTGCTCGGCCACCGCGTCGAGCGTCTTGAGCCCGTCGCCGGTGTTCAGCACCACGGTCTCGGCGTCGGGGTCGAGGCGGCCCTCGCGCACGAGCTTGCGCAGCACGCCGACCGTGACGCCGCCCGCCGTCTCGGCGAAGACACCCTCGGTCCTGGCCAGCAGGCGGATCGCCTCCACCACCTCCTGGTCGTTCACGTCCTCCACCGCGCCACCGGTCCGCCGGGCGATGTCGAGCACGTACGGCCCGTCCGCCGGGTTGCCGATCGCCAGGGACTTGGCGATGGTGTCGGGCCGCACCGGCTGCACCACGTCCTGCCCGGCCTTGAAGGCCCGGGAGACCGGCGAGCAGCCCTCGGCCTGGGCGCCGAAGATGCGGTAGGGCCGCTCCTCGACCAGCCCCAGCTTGATCAGCTCACGGAAGCCCTTGTCGATCTTGGTGAGCTGTGAGCCCGAGGCCACCGGGATGACGATCTGGTCGGGCAGCCGCCAGCCGAGCTGTTCGGCGATCTCGTACGCCAGCGTCTTGGAGCCCTCGGCGTAGTAAGGCCGGAGGTTGACGTTGACGAAGCCCCACTTCTCGCCCAGCTCGTCACCGATGAGCTCGGAGCAGAAGCGGTTCACCTCGTCGTAGGTGCCTTCGAGGGCGACCAGGCGGCCGCCGTACACCGCGGCCATGGTGACCTTGGCCGGCTCCAGGTCGGCGGGGATGAACACGCAGGAGTCCAGCCCGGCCCGGGCGGCCGCCGCGCCCACCGCGCCGGCGAGGTTGCCGGTGGAGGAGCACGACAGGGTGTGGAAGCCGAAGTTGCGCGCGGCCTCCAGCGCGATCGAGACGACCCGGTCCTTGAAGGAGTGCGTGGGGTTGCCGGAGTCGTCCTTGACGTGCAGCGACCGCAGCCCGAGCTCGGCCGCCAGCCTGTCGGCCTTCACGAGCTTGGTCCAGCCGGGCTGGAGGTTGGGCTTGACCGCCACGTCGGCGGGGACGGGGAGCAGGGAGCGGTACCGCCAGATGTTCGCCGGGCCGGACTCGATGTCCTCCCGGCGGATCTCGCCGAACTCGTACGCCACCTCAAGTGGACCGAAACACTCCGTACAGGCGAAGATCGGGCCGAGGTCATAGAGAGCGCCACACTCGCGGCACGAAAGACCGGTGGCGGGGCCGAACTCGACGGGGTTAGCGGCAGTGTTAGCGGCAGTGCTGGTGTGCGCCATGAAGCGAGGCCTTTCCCTCATCTTCGCTCGCGACCACCCTGGCCGCGAGCCGGAATTGGCACCTGTCCCGGCCGGGCCTCGTGGGCACGAGTACGACACCGGGGAGGTTGCCGGGGCTTCGCAGGGCCGGTCCCTCCACCCCTCTGGATGAGCATGTTCAGTTGTGGGACCTTCGCGAGAAGGTCCGTGAAGTGCCGCACCGTGCGGGCGAATCGCGCCGATCGCGGCACTAGCACTGTACCCCGGCGTCCCCTGTGTCCGTTCCGTCGTCTCAAATCATGAGACGATTTGTATCAGCCGTACGCCTCGCCAAGAGCGGTCTGCACGTACTTGCGTGCCTGGTGGATACGGGACTTGACCGTCCCGAGGGGGATCTTCAGCTGGTCGGCGACCTCCGCGTAGTCGAGCTGGCAGATGTCGCGCAGCACGAGCGCCTGAGCGAGGTCGGGCCGCTCGGCCTCAAGCGCCTCCATCGCGTCGAGCAGGTCGAGCCGCGACCCGGCGATGACGCTCACCCGCCGGGGATCGGGCCGCTGCTCGGGCAGCTCCTCCGCCTGCTCCGACGAGCGCCGCTTGAGCGTGCGGTAGGTGGTCCTCGCGCAGTTCACGGTCACGATGTGCAGCCAGGTACTGAACTTGGCCCGCCCCTCGAACCTCGCGATGTTGCGCGCCACGGCGAGCAGCGTGTCCTGCGCGGCCTCCTCGGCGTCCTGCCGATACGGTAGAAGCCGCTCACAGTGCCGCAACACGTCGGGCTCGATGCGCCGCAGCAGTTCACCGAGCGCGCGATGGTCCCCCTGGGCAGCCGATCGGGCCAGGTCCTCGGTCGTGTCGTCCAGTGCCATGCCGTATTCAGCCCTCCCGCGATCGGTTGACATCCTATTGACGGAGGTCGGCTTTTATTAATCTTCCGGCATGCGCGCCCGCTCTGATCGAGGGAACCCCAAGATGAGCAGCACCGTTCTGATCGCGTCCAACCGGGGCCCGGTGTCCTTCACGCTGTCGGACGACGGCGGCCTGACCATGCGCAGGGGCGGGGGCGGGCTCGTCTCCGGCCTGTCCGAGGTGGTCAGGGACACCGACGTCCTGTGGGTCTGCGCGGCGCTGTCGGACGGCGACCGGGGCGCGGTGCGCCAGGCGCCCGGCGGGCGGCTCGACCGGGCCTTCGAGACGGGGCCGATCCGCATGCTGGACATTCCGCCCGCGGTCTTCCACCGGGCCTACAACGCCGTGGCCAACTCGACCCTCTGGTTCGTCAACCACCTGCTTTACAACACGCCCTTCGCCCCCGAGTTCGGCACGCGCTTCCGCCGGGAGTGGGAGTCGTACCGCACGTACAACGGCGCCTTCGCGCTGGCCCTGGCCGAGGAGGCGGCGCACCGCGCGCGCGTCATGGTGCAGGACTACCACCTGACGCTGACCCCGGCGATGCTCCGTGTGGAGCGGCCCGACCTGCGCATCGCCCACTTCTCGCACACGCCCTGGGCCCCGCCCGAGTACTTCGCGCTGCTGCCCGGGGACGTCATGGCGGAAGTGTTGACCGGCATCCTCGGCGCCGATCACGCCGGGTTCCTCACCGCGCGCTGGGCCCGTGCCTTCATGGACTGCTGTGAGACGCTGCTCGGGGCCCGGGTGGACCGCGACGCCCGTACGGTGACGTTCGACGGGCGCACCACCCGGATCGGCGTCCACGCGCTCGGGGTGAACGGCGAGACGCTGCGGGCGCGGGCGGCCGAGCCGGACGTCGAGTCGCACATGACCGCGATCAGGGACCATGTCGGCGACCGCAAGCTGATCGTGCGCATCGACCGCACCGAGCTGTCCAAGAACATCGTGCGCGGCCTGCGGGCCTACCAGGAGTTCCTCGCCGCCCACCCCGAGTGGCACGGCCGGGTCGTCCATCTCGCGTTCGCCTACCCCTCACGGCACGATCTGCCGGAGTACCGCGAGTACACGGCGGCCGTGCAGCGCTGCGCGAAGGAGATCGAGGACGAGTACGCCACCGAGGACTGGGATCCGCTGATCCTCAACGTGAACGACGACTACCCGCGCTCACTTGCCGCCTATCGGCTCGCCGACGTGCTGCTCGTCAACCCGATCAGGGACGGCATGAACCTGGTGGCCAAGGAGGGCCCGATCCTGTCGCCCCGGTGCGCGCTGGTGCTGTCGCGGGAGGCGGGCGCGGCGGCCGAGCTGGGGGCCGACTCGTTGCTGGTCAACCCCTACGACGTGTCCGGCACGGCGGCGGCACTGCACGAGGCGCTGACGCTGCCGGAGCAGGAGCGGCTCACCCGCGGGCTGCGGCTGCGGGAGGCCGCGACCGCCCTGCCGCCCCAGCGTTGGTTCGAGGACCAGCTCGCCGCGCTGCGCTGAGCTCTGCTCCCGCGCCGCGCCGAACGCTGCGCCGGCCGCCGCACCGGATGATCGGCTCTCGTCCGCGGATGATCCGTTGCGCTACCCTTTCCTGGTTTTGGACCGCAACATAAAGGTCACCAGAGACAGTCCCACCTGGTTGATCTACCTCCAGCTCGCCACCTTCGCCACCTACCTGTACGGCCTGTCGGCCGCCCTGCCTCTCCTGCGCGCCGAGCTCGGCGTGTCCCAGGCCGTCGCCGGGCTGCACGGCACCGGGATGGCGCTCGGCGGCATCGCAGGCGGGCTGGCCCTGCCCGCGCTGACCAGGCGGTTCGGACGCCGCGCCGTCACCTGGGCCGGCTTGACCGGGATGAACGCCGGGGTGCTCCTCGTCGCGTCCGGGCACGCGCTCCCCTTCACGCTGGCCGGCTTCACGCTCGCCGGCGCCTGCGGTTCGACGGCGCTGTACGTCATGATGGCGGTGCTCAGCGACCACCACGGCCCTGCGGGGGCGGCGGTCATCAGCGAGGCCAACGCGGTCGCCGTCACCGCCGGAATCGCCACCACCTACGCGTTCAGTGTGGTGGCCGAGTCGCCGGCCGGCTGGCGGCCCGCGCTGTTCGTGCCGGTGGCCTCCACCCTCCTGGTGGCCCTGCTCATGGGCAGGGTCTGGGTGCCGCCGGTGCCCGCCCCGCCCCCGTCGTCCGCGGAGGCGGCGGGATCGGGCCGCAAAGTGCCGTACGGCTGGCGCTTCCACGTCGCCGGAGCGGTCCTGCTGTGCTGCGTGGCCCTCGAGTTCGCCTTCAACCTGTGGGCCGCCGAGCTGCTTTCCCAGCGGACCGGGCTGTCGCCCGGCGTGGCCGCGACCGGGCTGACCGCGATGCTGGCCGGCATGGCCGCCGGCCGGTTCGGCGGCGCCCGGCTGGCCCTGCGCTTCGCGCCGGGGTCGGTGCTGCTGGGCTCGCTCGGGGTGACCCTGGCGGGCTGGGCGCTGTTCTGGACCGGGATCTCGGCGCCGGTCTGCTACGCCGGGCTCGCGCTCAGCGGGCTCGGCATCTCGGTCCAGTTCCCGATGGGCCTCACGCGCGTGATCGAGGTGTCGGGAGGCCGGCCGGACCAGGCGTCGGGCACGGCCTCGATCTGGGCGGGCGTGGGCTCGGGCAGCGGGCCGTTCGTGCTCGGCGCGCTGGGCGACGGCTTCGGAACGCACACGGCGTTCCTGCTCGTGCCCGCCCTGATCGCGATGGCCGCGGGCGGAGTGGCCGCGTCCAGGACGCGTGCCTGAACTCCGGACCGTCAGCTCCAGGTCGCGTTCTTGAGGATCGCGCTCAGCTGCGGGTGGTCCCACTGGTCGAGGACCAGGACCTTCGACGTGGGCAGATACCACTCGCGCTGGTTGTAGTGCAGCTTCACCCGCCACTTCTTGTCGACGCAGGTCGCCGCCCACTTGTGGTAGTCCGCCCGGTGGCCTGCCCCGACCGGCCGCAGCCCCTTCTCGGCGAGCTTCCACTCGCCCTTGTACAGCTTGTAGCTCTTGGGGCAGATGCTGACGTCGGTCGCGGGGTCGTAGCCGTACTTCGACTTGTAGGACTGGAACGTGTGGCCCCCGATCTTGAGCGCCTTCGGGCCCAGCACCCAGAAGCTGTGGCACCCATAGTCGCGGAAACCGAAGTCCTCGGTGCCGTAGGTGGGGCACGAGCCGGTGATGACGCGCACCCAGTCCTTGTCGTCCTTGGCCACCTTCCACGACGTGGGGATCGTGAGGGTCAGGCCGCCCCGCAGGTGGACCTGCTTGGTGCCGCCGCTTTCGCTCGCGAACGCCGCAGCCGGAGCCGTCAGGGTGGCCGCCAGCACGGCCAGGCCGGCCGCCGCGGCCGAGATCGTCTTTCTGAACATGTCCGGCACACTAGACGCGGTCACTTGCGGACGACTTGCGGCCTAATAGCCAGACTTGGGACCTGACAGACAAAGGGTCCCCAAACGCGGCGTCAGCTCCACGTGGCGTCCTTGAGTATCGTGCTCAGGCCCGGGGTCCTCCACTGGTCGATCACCAGGATCTTCGACGTCGGCAGGTACCACTCGCGCTGGTTGTAGTGCGCCTTCACCGTGTGCGAGCTCATGGTCACGCAGGTCCCCGCCCAGTCGCGGTAGTACGCCTTGTGCCCCGGCCCGACCTGCCGCAGCCCCTTCGCGGCGAGCTTGCTCTGGCCGATGTAGAGGTTCTTCCCGACCGGGCAGGGCCCGACGTCGGTGGCCGGGTAGAACGGGCCGTCCGGCGTGTACTTCTGGAACAGCTCGTGGCCGACCTTGATGGCCTCGGGTCCCATGACCCAGAAGCTGTGGCACCCCGAGTCGCGGAAGCCGTACGTGTCCGTGCCCTTGGTCGGGCACGACCCGGTGATGACCCGCACCCAGTCCTTGCGACTGTCGTCGACCTTCCAGGACGACGGGATCCTGAGAGTCAGGCCCTTGCGCAGGTGCAGCGGCTTGGTGGCCGCGCTGTCGTTCGCGAACGCCGCCGCCGGAGCCGCCAGGGACGCCGCCAGCACGGCGAGTCCGGCCGCGGCGGCCGAGATCGTCTTCCTCATGCCCCGGAAACTACGCCCGGCCGCTTGCAGACGGCTTGCCGAGCCGTGCCACGAGGTCGCCGAGGAAGGCCACGACGCCGTCGGGACCGTCCACCACCACGTCGGCGCGCTCCGCCAGGGCGGTCACCTCCGTCGACCCGCTGCACACCCGTACGCCGGGGACGCCGGCCGACTCGACCGCGCCGAAGGCGGCGAGGTCCCCCAGGTCGTCGCCGACGAACATCACCGAGCGGGCGTTCCGCTCGGCGAGGAAGGCCGACAGGGCCTGCCCCTTGTCCATTCCGGCCGGCCGCAGCTCCAGCACCATGCGGCCGGGCTCGACCGCCAGCCCGGCCTCCTCGGCCAGTGCCGCGATTGGCCCGCGCAGCGCCTCCAGCGCCCCCGCGGGGTCGGCGCAGCGCCGGGTGTGCACGGCGACGGCCCGGTCCTTGTCCTCGATCCACACGCCGTCGAGGCCTCTCGCGAGCTCGGGCAGCCTGGCGCGGACGAGGTCGAGCCCCGGCGGCGGAGGCGGGGCCGTCAGACGGCCGTCCTCCCAGCGCTCGAGTCCGTAATGACCGAGGATCACCAGGCCGGGCACGTCGGCGAGGGAGGGCCCGCCGGGGACCTCACCGAGGGCCAGCGCCGTACGCGGCGGGCGTCCCGTGACGATCACGACGGCGCGCACCAGCGGGGCGAGGGCGGCCAGCACGCCCGGCACGCCGGGATGCACCCGGGCGGTGGCGGGGTCGGGCACGATCGGGGAGAGCGTGCCGTCGTAGTCGAGCCCGATCACGGCGCCGGCCGGATCGGAGACGATCGCGTCGAGTCCTGCGTGCGCGGGCAGGGTCATGGCCTCACTCCGAAGGGGGTCAGTGCGTACGCCTCGACGGCCTCATGCCCGGAGGGCGGAATGCATGCATGCGAGGGGGACTATGAGTTGAGTCCGAAACGGCGGGCCGAGCGATCACGCCGCCGGCCGGCCCTCATCCGGCGCAGCCGCTTGACGAGCATGGGGTCGTGCTCCAGCGCCTCGGGCCGGTCGATCAGCTCCCCGAGTAACTGGTAGTACCGGGTCGCGGAGATGCCGAAGGCCTCCCTGACCGCCTGTTCCTTGGCGCCCGCGTAACGCCACCACTTGCGCTCGAACGCGAGCATCTCGCGGTCGCGCTCTGAGAGGTCGGGCCCTTCGCCGCCGGCCGGTTCGGTGTCCATCGGCTCCTCCTCGATCGGCTCGCGGGCCCGTCCCATGGTAATGCCAAGCCCGGGAGACGAACCCGGGGTGTTCAGGCCGGGCGGCACAGACGTAATGTCACGTGGTGTGAGCTCTGTAATCACGCTTCTGACCGACTACGGGCTGGAGGACGGGTTCGTCGCCGCGTGCCACGGCGTGATCGCGGGGATCGCCCCGCAGGCTCGGATCATCGACGTGGGTCATCTCGTCCCCGCAGGGGACGTACGGCGCGGCGCGGCCATCCTCGCGCAGACCCTGCCCTACCTGCCGGCCGGCGTCCACCTCGCGGTCGTCGATCCGGCCGTGGGCGTGAACCGGCGCGCGGTCGCCGTGGAGGCGGGGGGACGGGTGTTCCTCGGCCCCGACAACGGCATCCTCTCGTGGGCCGTCCGCGCCGCGGGAGGCGCCGAGGCCGCCTACGAGATGACGAACAAGGACCTGTTCCTGGCCAGCGTCTCTCCGACCTTCCCGGGACGTGACCTGTTCGCCCCGGTGGCCGCCCACCTGTGCACGGGACGTGCGGTCGCCGACGTGGGGCCGCCGATGCCGGTGAACCGCCTGGTGACCCTGCCCGCGCCGACCTGCCGGTTGCGGGACGGCGCGGCCGAGGGCGAGGTCATGTCGGTGGACAGGCACGGCAACGTCCAGTTGTCGATCACCGCCTCCGACCTGGCCGAGCTCGGCGTACGGCTCGGCGACACCCTCGCCGTGTGGCTCGGGCGCCGCCAGATCACCGTGCCGTTCCGGGAGACGTTCACCGCCGTCCCGCCGGGCGACCTGGTGGCGTTCGCCGACTCCGCCGGCCTGGTCGCGATGGCGATCAACGCCGGGGACGCCGCCGACCGCCTGGGCCTGCCCCCGGGCGCGCACGTGCGGCTGTCGCCCGGGCGCTGACCCGGCCGGGGTCCTACTGGGCGTTCACCACGTCGCGGACCTCCGCGAAGTGGCAGGCGCTGGGGTGGTCGCTGCCCGGGCGCGCCTGGAGCGCGGGCGCCTGCTCGGCGCAGATGTCCTGCGCCTTCCAGCACCGCGTGCGGAAGTGGCAGCCCGAGGGCGGGTTCGCCGGCGAGGGCGGGTCGCCCTGGAGGATGATCCGCTGGCGGGTCTCCCGGCCCTCCGGATTCGGCACCGGCACGGCCGACAGCAGCGCCTGCGTGTACGGGTGCGTCGGGGTGTCGTAGATCTCCGCGTCGGTGCCCAGCTCGACGATCTTGCCGAGATACATCACCGCGACCCGGTCGGAGATGTGGCGGACCACCGACAGGTCGTGCGCGATGAAGATGTAGGCGAGGTCGAACTCGCTCTGCAGCCGCTCCAGCAGGTTCATGACCTGGGCCTGGATCGACACGTCGAGCGCGGAGACCGGCTCGTCGCAGATGATGATCTCGGGCTGGAGCGCCAGGCCGCGGGCGATGCCGATGCGCTGGCGCTGGCCGCCGGAGAACTGGTGCGGGTAGCGGTTGATGTGGTCGGGGTTGAGACCGACCACCTCCAGCAGCTCCTGCACGCGGCGCCGCCGGCCGCCCTTGGGCACGACGTCCGAGTGGATCTCGAACGGCTCCCCCACGATGTCGCCGACGGTCATCCGCGGGTTCAGCGAGGTGTAGGGGTCCTGCATCACCATCTGGATGTTGCGGCGCATCCGCTTGAGCTCGCCGCCCCTGGCCGTGGCGATGTCCCTGCCGTGGACGCGCACGGAGCCCGACGTGGGCCGCTCCAGCGCCATCAGCAGCTTGGCCAGGGTGGACTTGCCGCAGCCCGACTCGCCGACGATCCCGAGCGTCTCACCCCGGTGCAGGTCGAAGGAGACCCCGTCGACGGCCTTGATCGCGCCGATCTGCCGCTTGACGACGATGCCCTGGGTGAGCGGGAAGTGCTTGACCAGGTCGCGGACCTCGAGGATCGACTCAGCGTTCGCCTTCATCGATGACCTCCCTCCAGTAGTGGCAGGCACTGCCGCGGGTGCCACTGATCGTGTACAGCGGCGGAACGTCGGTCACGCAGTTGTCCCGCCGGTACGGGCACCGCGGGTGGAAGGCGCAGCCCGTCGGCATCTCCAGCAGGTTGGGCGGCAGGCCCTTGATCGCGTACAGCTCCTGGCCCTTGTGATCCACCCGGGGGATGGACTCCAGCAGGCCCTTCGAGTAGGGGTGGGCCGGGTTCTTGTACAGCTCGTGGACCAGGGCGTTCTCGACGATGCGCCCGCCGTACATGACCGCGATCTTGTCCGCGACGTCGGCGACGACGCCGAGGTCGTGAGTGATCAGGATCAGGCCCATGTTGCTGTCGCGCTGCAGCTCCGCGAGCAGACCCATGATCTGCGCCTGGACGGTCACGTCGAGCGCGGTGGTCGGCTCGTCGGCGATCAGGACCTCCGGGTCGAGCGCGATCGCCATGGCGATCATGATGCGCTGCCGCATGCCGCCGGAGAACTGGTGCGGGAAATCGTTGACCCGTTCCCTGGCGGCCGGGATCCTGACCCGGTCCATCAGCTCGATGGCCTTCTTCCTGGCCTCGGCCCGGGAGGTGCCGCGGTGCATGCGGAACATCTCGGCGATCTGCCAGCCGACCGGGAAGACCGGGTTCAGCGCGGACAGCGCGTCCTGGAAGACCATGGAGATGCCCTCCCCGCGGATCTTCCTGCGCTGGTCCTCCGGGAGCTTGAGCAGATCGACGCCGCGGAAGCGGATCTCGCCCCCGGTCACCTTCCCCGGGGGCATGTCGAGGATGCCCATGATGGTCTGGGCGGTGACGCTCTTGCCCGAGCCCGACTCGCCCAGCACGGCGAGCGTCTCGCCGGCGTCCACGCTGTAGGTCACGCCGTTGACGGCCTTGGCCACGCCCGCCCGGGTGCGGAACTCGACGTGGAGGTTGTCGACCTCCAGCAGGGCCCCGCCGTGGGAGCCTCTGCCCATCTGCTCGGAAAGCACTTCCGTCACTCGCTGTGCCTCCTCATCGAAGCTTCGGGTCGAGGGCGTCGCGTACGGCTTCGCCGAGCATGACGAAGGTCAGCACGCACAGGGACAGGAACCCGGCCGGGAAGAACATGGCGTGCGGCCCGGTCCTGAGATAGTCCTTGTGGTCGGCGATCGCGATGCCCCAGGAGATGACCGGCGAGCGCAGGCCGATGCCGAGCAGCGACAACGTCGCCTCGGCGCCGATGAAGCTGCCGATGGTGATCGTGGCGTACACGAGGATCGGCGCCAGCGAGTTCGGCAGGAGGTGCCTGAAGATGATCCGCATCGGTCCGGCGCCGAGCGCCCTGGCGGCCTGCACGTAGTCCTGGTGCTTGGCCTGGATGACGGCCGAGCGGGCGATGCGCATCAGGATCGGCCAGCCCAGCAGGGCCAGCACGACGATCACGACCGTCATGATCGTGAACTTGCTGGGGTTCGACTGGGCCGGCGCGATGGTGCCGAGGATGATGATCGCGCCCAGCACGTACGGCAGGCCGAGGAACATCTCGCCGACGCGGGAGACGACGGCGTCGATCCAGCGCCCGAAGTAGGCCGCGAGCACGCCCGTCAGGCCGCCGAGCACGACGGTGACCAGCGTGGCCAGCACGCCCACGATGATCGAGGTGCGGGCGCCGTAGATGGTCCTGGCCCACACGTCCCGGCCCTGCAGGTCGTAGCCGAACCAGGCCTCCGCGCTCGGCAGCTCCATGCTCTTGGAGAGCGTGGCGTACTCCGGGTCCTTGTGCGTGAACAGCGACGGGAAGGCCGCCATCAGGAGGAACAGGATCAGCAGCACGAGCGAGATCCAGAAGATCTTGCGCCGCTTCAGGATGTCCCACGTGTCGCGCCAGAGGCTGCGCTGGCTGTCCCGGACCGCGACCGGGCTCGCGGTCGGGTCGTCCGCTCCCTTGATCAGGTCTTGCGTCGCGGTCGGGTCACTCATAGCGGATCCTCGGGTCGAGCACGCCGTAGAGGAGGTCGACGAGCAGGTTGGCGATCAGGTACACGAGCACGAGCAGCGTGGCCACGGGAACCACGACCGTGTAGTCCTGGCGGTTGATGGCCGTCCACAGCAGTCCGCCGATGCCGTGGATGTTGAAGATGCCCTCGGTGATGATCGCGCCGGACATCAGCGAGCCGATCTCGGTGCCGAGGAACGTCAGCACCGGGATGAGCGAGTTGCGCAGCAGGTGGATGCCGACCACCCGCCGGTTGGTCAGGCCCTTGGCCACCGCGGTGCGCACGTAGTCGGACCGCAGGTTCTCCACGATGCTGGTACGCGTCAGCCTGGAGGTGAACGCCATGTTGAGGCTGGCCAGCACCAGGGCCGGGACGATCAGCTGGACGACCGTCGCCTCGTCCGGCACGGTCGGGGTGATGATGCCGAGACGCACGCCCAGCAGCCACTGCAGCAGGAAGCCGGTGACGAAGATGGGCAGCGACAGCAGGAACAGCGTGGAGATCGTCACCACGTTGTCGAGGAAGCCGCCGCGCTTGAGCCCGGACAGCACCCCGGCGCCGATCCCGATGACGGCCTCGAAAGCCACCGCCATCAGTGCGAGCCTGATGGTGATCGGCCAGGCGTCGCCGAGCTGGCTCGCCACCGAGACTCCGTTGAAGTCGGTGCCCATGTTGCCGGTGAGCAGGTTCTTCAGGAAGTTCCCGTACTGCAGCAGGATGGGCTGGTCCAGGCCGAACTGCTCGCGCATGGCTGTGACGTAGCTGTCCGGACAGGGCCGCTGGCCGCATCTACCCGCGAACGGATCGCCGGGGAGCTGCCAGACCATGTAGTTGATGATGAACGTCGTGCCCAGCACGACAGGCACGAGTTGCAGCAGGCGCCGGATCGCGTATCGGCCCATGCGCACCTCCGATCTGACGCTAAAGGTCGTACATGCGCCCCCCGCGGGTCAACACGGAGTTCGCAACGGACAGCCCTCGAGGCCGGCCCCGGTAGGGAACCGGCCTCGGGGGGTAAACGCGTACGAGCTGTCTCGGTCGCGCCTCTCGGATCTTCCGCCTGCTACGGCGAGACCCGAGGGCCGCTCCCTACGCTTCCTTGATCGCGATCGACAGCGGGTCGAGCACGCCGAAGGGGGTGACCTTCACACCGGTCACCCACTTGGAGGTGCCGGCCTGCAGACCGTACGACCACAGCGGAATCGCGGGCATGTCCTGCTGCAGCATAGCCTCCGCCTCCTGGTAGAGGGCGTTGGCCTGGGCGGGGTCGGCGGCGGTGTCGGCCTCGTGGAGCTTCTTGTCGAGCTCCTTGTTGCTGTAGAGACCGTCGTTGGAGGAGGCGCCGGTCTTGTACAGCGGGTTGAGGAAGTTCTCGACGTGGGGGTAGTCCATCTGCCAGCCGGTGCGGAACGCGCCCTTGATCTTGTGCTGGGTGATGGTGTCGCGCAGCTCGGCGAAGGTGGGCATGTCCTTGTGGACGAACTTCACGCCGGCGTCGGGGCCGAAGGCCTGGTTGATGCTGTTGACCGTGGCCTCAATCCAGTCCTTGTGGGTGCCGTCGGCGTTGGACCAGATCGGGAACTCGGCCGGCGGGGTGTAGCCCTCGGCCTTGGCCTTGGCGAGGTACTCCTTCGCCTTGGCGGGGTTGTAGGTGCACAGGTCGCCGCAGGCCCCGTCCTTGAAGCCCTCGACGATCGGGGAGACCCAGCCGTTGATGGGCACGCGGCCCTTGTTAAAGATCTTCTCGGTGATCGTCTTCCGGTCGATCGCGTACGACACGGCCTTGCGGAAGTCCGCGTTGCCGCCGAACTCCTTGTCGTACAGCGGGAAGGTGACCGTCTGGATGATCCCCTGCTGGCCGTCGATCGCGCGGTCGCCGAGGTCGCTCTTCCACTTGTCGCCGGCGAGGGCCGACGGCGGGATCAGCTCGGTGAAGTCGAGGTTGTTGGAGACCAGGTCCGCGTACGCCGCGTTGTCGTCCTTGTACATCTTGTAGACGATCTTCTTGACCTTGGGCTTCTCCGGCCCGGGGTAGTCGGGGTTCGCCTCGACGATGATCTGCGAGTTGTGGTCCCACTGGACGAACTTGAAGGGGCCGTTCGTCGTCGGCTTCTGCGCGAACGCCTTCGGGTCCTTGAAGAACGACTCCGGCAGCGGCGAGAACGCCACGTAGCCCAGCTTGGTGCGGAACACGGCGACGGGAGCGCTCAGGGTGACCTTGAAGGTGAGGTCGTCGACGACCTCCAGGCCTTCCAGCTTGTCGGTCTCCGGCTTGGGGGCCTCCTTCGGCCCGTCGGGGCCGTCGGGGTCGGCGGTGTTGACCTTGTCGTAGCCCACGATGTCGCCGAACCAGAAGCTGCCGAGCTGGGCGTTCGGCGAGTAGGCGGCGTAGTTCCACGCGTCGACGTAGTTCTTCGCGGTGACCGGCGTGCCGTCGGTCCACTTCAGACCGGGCTTGAGCTTGATCGTCCACACCTTGTTGTCGGTGGTCTCGATCGACTCGGCCTGGTCGAGCTCGGGAGCGGCAGTGTCCGAGTTGTACTTCACGAGGCGGCTGTACACGAAGTCGTTGATCGTGCCACCGCAGGTCTCGTTGATGTTCCCCGGTGCGAAGCCCGTCTGGGGTTCACAGCCGCGGATGTAGACGGTTCCGGTGGCGGCCCGGGGGTTGTCCCCTCCGCCGCTACTGGAGCCGCCGCCCCCGCCGCACGCGGCGACGCCGAGCGCAAGCAGCGCGGTGCCGGTGGCGATCTTCGCGCCCTTAGTCACGCGCATAGTGGATTGGTCCTCCCTCTAAGGTTGGGCGTTCGCGCTGGTTAGCACCCGGTTTGCCGGGCTTGGTCAAACCAGCTGACGTCCTGCCAGTCGTCCGGAGCATCCCTTACCGGACGCACCAGAGGAGTCTCCGGCACGTTGCAGTTCGGTCACACGTGCGTCAGTTGGGCGTCACACACATTCCTGCGAGCTCAACCTTAAATGCCCAGCACGGCATCAAACTCCCCTTTAGAGTACATATACCGACAGACGGGAGGTCCTTTGGATAAGGGTGAGGGCGACACCCGCTCCCCTGTCCCCGGATCAGGATGTCCTGGGCTACCTTTGACCAGTCGCAGCCACGTTCGGTGCGACAGCCGTCCCACCGACCTCCATCCAATAGAGTCCATGCCATGAGCCAGCCGGAATCCGCGCTCGCGGAGGCCCAGGGTGGCGGCCGAGCCCCGGAGTCGCTGGCCGCGCTCGCCGAGCGTCACGGACTACGACGCGCCATCGCACGCCCCAGCATGCCCGCCTACCTACGCCAACTGTGGGACCGGCGGCACTTCATCCTCACGTACGCCACCTCGCGCAACGTTTCGAAGTACTCCGAGTCGATGCTCGGCCAGCTGTGGCAGGTGCTGACCCCGCTGCTCAACGCCGCGGTCTACTGGCTGATGTTCGGCGTCATCCTCGGGCAGAGCAAGTCGATCGAGAACTACCCGGCGTTCCTCATCACCGGGGTCATGGTGTTCACCTTCACCCAGCGCACGGTGATCAGCGGCGCCAAGTCCATCTCGTCGAACCTGTCCCTCATCCGGGCGCTCCACTTCCCGCGGGCCTCGCTCCCCCTCGCGTACACCATGCAGGAGCTTCAGCAGCTCGGCTACTCCATGGCCGTGCTCGTCCTCCTGGTGCTCGTCACCCAGGAGCCGATCACCTGGCTCTGGCTGCTGATCCCCGTCACGCTGCTCATGCAGCTCGTCTTCAACGTCGGCATGGCCATGTTCATGGCCCGCCTCGGCGCCTTCATGCGGGACCTGAACCAGCTCATGCCGTTCATCACCCGCACCTGGCTGTACGCCTCCGGCGTCTTCTACGCGATCGACGACAAGACCAGGGAGCTGCCGGAACTCCTCAGATGGGTCCTGGAGTTCAACCCCGCGGCCGCGTACATCGAGTTCATGCGCGACCTGCTGATCTACCAGAGGTTTCCCGAGCGCTGGGCGTGGGTCACCTGCATATTCTGGGCAGTGTTCGCGCTGATCGTCGGCTTCTGGTACTTCTGGCGGGCCGAGGAGAGGTACGGCCGTGGCTGAACTGACCGAGGAGCTGTCGCAGGTGGCGCCCCAGCATTCCGAGACGCAGAACTCCGAGACGCAGAACTCCGAGACGAAGAGTTCCGAGACGCAGACCCCCCAGACGCGCAACCCCAAGGTCGGAACCCCGACCGTCATCGTCGACGACCTCCACATCGTCTACAAGGTGTACGGCGCCGCCAGCGAGTCCGAGAAGGGCAACGCCGCCAGCGCCCTCATGCGCATCCTGCGGCGGCAGGGCCGGCCGCAGATGAAGGAGGTCCACGCCGTCAAGGGCGTGAGCTTCGTCGCTCACCACGGCGACGCCATCGGCATCATCGGCCGCAACGGCTCGGGCAAGTCGACGCTGCTGCGCGCGATCGCCGGCCTCCTGCCCCCGCACAAGGGCGCCGTCTACACCAACGGTCAGCCGTCCCTCCTCGGCGTCAACGCGGCCCTCATGAAGGAGCTGACGGGCGAGCGCAACATCATCCTCGGCTGCTACGCGATGGGCATGACGCCGGCCCAGGTACGCGAGAAGTACGACGAGATCGTGGACTTCTCCGGCATCGGCGACTTCGTCCAGTTCCCCATGTCCACGTACTCGTCCGGCATGGGCGCCCGGCTGCGCTTCGCCATCTCCTCCGCCAAGACGCACGACGTGCTGCTCATCGACGAGGCCCTCGCCACCGGTGACCGCGAGTTCAAGAAGAAGAGCCAGCAGCGCATCAAGCAGATGCGCGAGTCCGCCGGCACGGTCTTCCTGGTCGCCCACAACCTCGATGTGATCGAGGAGACGTGCAACCGGGTGATCTGGTTGCACAAGGGGAAGATCAGAATGGAAGGCGACCCCCAGGAGGTCCTGGAGGCGTACAACAAAGCCTGAGAGAAACGGAGGGGCGAACGTGCCGACGCCGCCACCGATCCCGTATGACCATCTGCCCGAGGTGCCCGCGCTGACCGTCGAGAGCGACGACGTGCGCGACGGCGAGCGGCTCCCCGAGGCCCACGTGTTCGACGACTGGGGCATGAGCGGGCAGAACGTCTCCCCGCACCTGCGCTGGTCGGGCGCTCCCGAGGGCACCAGGAGCTACGCGGTCACCTGCTTCGACCCGGACGCGCCCACGGGCAGCGGCTTCTGGCACTGGGTGCTGTACGACATCCCGGCCACCGTCACCGAACTGCCGGCCGGCGCGGGCAACGGCCCCGACTTCAAGGGGCTGCCCGAAGGCGCCAAGCACGCGCGCAACGACTTCACCACCAAGGAGTACGGCGGAGCGGCGCCGCCGCCCGGGCACCCGCACCGCTACCTGTTCGCCGTGCACGCCCTGGGCACGGACTCCCTGGGCGTCGACACCGACACGCCGCCGGCCGTGGTCGGCTTCAACATCACGGCCAACACGCTCGCCCGCGGCTATATCGCACCTGTGTACGAAACCTGATGCGGGAGGGCCGCTCGTTCCACTATGATTCGAACGGAGATTCGACATAGGGGAGGGTCGGATGAGCGACCTGGCGACGGCGATCGACAATCTGGCCGCCGAGGATCCCTCGGAGCTTCCCGTCGGGCTGATCACCGAGCAGCTCCTCGAGCTGCACTGGCAGATGGCCCGGCTGCAGGCCCAGATCGCCAGGCGCACCCACCTGCGCGCGAGCTTCGGCTCACCGAACTAGGCAGGTCGTGTCCAACACCCCCCGGTGCCCTGCCGCGGGCGGCCCGGACACGACGCCGGACGGCCGGCGCCCCCGAGGGGCGCCGGCCGCTTCCGTTTGTCGACGTCGTCCCTCGGCATGCCGCCTCAACGGCGACGAGGGCCCTCAGTCGCGGATCAGTTGCCGTACCCGCCCTGCCGGGAGGTCGGTGCGAAGCCGGCCACGGTGCCCGGGGCGGACGAGGCCGCGCCCGACGCCGAGGCGTCGGCCGTGGCAGCCGCGGAGGTGGCGAGGTCGGCCGCCGCTCCCGTCGCCGCTGCCGTTCCCTGCGCCGGAACGTCCGTGGTGCTGTTGACGGTCCTGGTGGTCGCGTAGGCGTTGGCGTCGGCCCGGGCGGCGGCCTCGGCGGCCGTCGCCGAGGTGCTGCTCATGACGCCGTCCGCCGGAGTGTCGCACGGCACCAGCGCCAGCAGGCCGCCCGCGCTGCCGGCGGTCGCCGCGACGGCGCCCTTGACGTTGAGCAGCGCGTGGAGCCTCGCGGTGACGTTGAGCCCGGCGCGTACCGCGGCGCCCGCGGTGGCGACGGCCGCCGCGGAGGCGTCCACGGCGGCGGCGGTCTGGCCGGAAGCGGCGACGACCGGCTTGCCGACCTGGGCCGCGACGACCGCAGCGGCGTTCGCCTTGGCGGCGACGGCGGCGTTGACGTTGGCGTGGACGTCCGCGATCGCGACCAGGGCGGCCGTCAGGTGGGCCTCCAGCCTGGCGACGACGTTGGCGTCGACGGTGACGGCGGCGTCGGCCACGATGTCGGCCGCGATGTCGGCCGCGGCGTTGATCTGCGCGTTCACCTCGGCCGACAGTCCGGCCGTCACGGTGCCGCAGAGCTTCGCGACGGCGTCGAGGTCGGCCCTGATGTCAGCGGTCAGGTTCACCGCCACCTCGGCGGCCGCGTCGGCCTGCGCGGCGACCCCGCTGGTCGCCCCGCCGACGGCCGTGCCCTGCAGATCGGCCAGAAGCCTCGCCAGCGACGCGACCCGATGCTCGGTGCACCTGTCAGCGCACACGGCGTCGGCCTGCGCGGGCGCGGCGAGCATGCCGGCGATGCCGATCGTGACGGCGACGACGGCTGTCCTAACCACTCGTTTCATTGACTTGCCCCCGGTTCATATTCCTTTTCACGAGAGTGGGAATGACGAACCCAAGAACCCCCGTGCGTCGGCGAGGCACGCCGACAAAGACGTCGGCATTTCTATCACTGCCGATCACGGCGGACGGCCCTGCCGACCTGGGGATCCGTACGCGGCACCCCGCCGGGAAAGTCGGTATATCGAGCATCGGAGGACCACTTCGCGGTCACCCCAATCCCGCCTTCGGAGCAAGCGACGGTAAACGCGCCTCCCAGGCTCGGCGGCAGATCTTTCCGCTCACTTTTAGCGACGCGCCGACGAGTGGCGTGACACGGACCGCCCGGACCCGATCACGAACCCGGCCTATCGCGACATATCTCGATAAGAGCTACGCTGGCGATGTGACCTCACTCACCCCGTACGCGGGCGACGACCCCGCACAGCGTGCTTCGGACGCCGACCGCGACCGGGTCGCGGCCGTTCTCGGCGAAGTGCTCGCCACCGGCCGCCTGACGAGCGTCGAGCACGCCGACCGGCTCGACGCCGCCTACAGCGCCCTGACCGTCGGCGACCTCGCCCCCCTGGTCGGAGACCTCCCCGACGCGGCACGTCCACAGACCACGCTCTCCACCGAGCACCACCGGGTCTCCGCGGTGTTCAGCAAGATCATACGACGTGGGCGCTGGGTCGCCGGGCGGCACACCGAGCTCAGCTCGGTCTTCGGCGCGCTGATCGTGGACCTCAGCGACGCGGTCCTGCCCGGCCGCGAGGTGACGCTGGAGCTGAACTCCTTCTGCGGCAAGCTCATCGTCACCGTGCCGGCCAACGCCCGGGTGGTCGACGAGGGCAGCGCGGTCTTCTCGAAACGCTCGGTGACCGGCGGGGACGGCGACGGCGACGGCCCGCTGATCCGCGTCACCGGCGACGCGCGCTTCGGCAAGATCGTGGTCTACCGCGGGACGCGTCACTGACGGCCTACGATGCGGCCATGCAGCCCGCCGGCCGTGCGCTGCCCGTGGCCCTCGACGCCATGGGCGGCGACAACGCGCCCGGAGAGATCGTCGCGGGAGCCGTACAGGCCGTGCGGGAGCGGGGCGTGCCCGTCGTGCTCGTCGGCCAGCCCCGCCTGCTTCACCAGGAGCTGGCCGAGCACGACGCGGTCGCCGAGATCCCCATCGTGCGCGCCGAGGAGGCGCTGGCGATGGACGAGGGCGCACTGGCGAGCCTGAGACGGCCCCGTTCCAGCATCGCCGTCGCCTGCCACCTCGTCCGGCGCGGCGACGCCTGCGCGGTCGTGTCCGCGGGGTCGACGGCGGGCGTCGTCGCCACCGGCCGGCTCCGCCTGCGGGCCCAGCAGGGCGTCGTACGCCCCGCGATCGCGGTGGGCCTGCCGACCCTGCCCCAGCCGACCGTGCTGCTCGACGCGGGCGCCACCGCCGACGCCAAGCCGGAAATGCTGGTGCAGTTCGCCCATCTCGGCGTGGCGTACGCCGAGACCGCGCTCGGCCTCCGGCGTCCCCGCGTCGGCCTGCTCACGATCGGCGCCGAGGCCGAGAAGGGCAACAAGCTCGCCAAACGGGCTCACGAACTGCTCGTCGCCACGCCCGGCATCGACTTCACCGGCAACATCGAGGGGCACGACCTGCTCACCCGGAAGGTCGACGTGGTCGTCACCGACGGGTTCACCGGCAACGTCGCGCTCAAGACCGTGGAGGGCACGGTGCGGTACGCCTTCGACCAGCTCAGGGAGGCGATCACGGAAAGCCGGGTGGCCAGGCTCGGCGGGATGCTGCAGCGGGCCCGGCTCCGGGAGCTGGCCGGCCGGCTCGACCCCGAGGCGCACGGCGGCGCCGTACTGCTCGGCCTCAACGGGACGGTGGTGATCGCACACGGCTCGTCACGGGCGCGCGGCGTGGCCGCCGCCTGCGAGCTCGCGGCCCGCCTGTCGGCCCAGGGCATCGTCGCCAGGATCGGCGAGCGGATCGCCTCCACCAACAAGTCGCACCGTCGCCGGTGACCACCGGCTATGGGAAGGCGGCCGGAAGTCCCGCGCCGATAAGCTTGGCGCATGACCGACCCGCAGCTCGTGCTCACCGGACGGGTCCAGCAGGCGCTGGGTTCCGCCTTCGGTCCGGAGCACGCCACCGAAGATCCGCTGATCAGGCCCTCTCAGTTCGCCGACTACCAGGCGAACGTCGCGCTCAGCCTGGCGAAGCGGCTCCGACGTGCCCCGCGGGAGGTCGCCCAGGCCATCGCCGACCACCTCGACACCACCGACGTGAGCGTGGAGGTCAGCGGTCCCGGATTCCTCAACCTGACGCTGCGCGACGGCTGGATCGCCGAGCAGGCCGGGCAGCGGCTGCTCGACGAGCGCCTCGGCGTGCCGCAGCCGGCTCCGCAGACCGTGATCATCGACTACTCGGCGCCGAACGCCGCCAAGGAGATGCACGTCGGTCACCTGCGCACCACGATCGTCGGCGACACCCTCGCGCGTACCCACGAGCACCTGGGCAACCAGGTGATCCGGCAGAACCACCTCGGCGACTGGGGCACGCCCTTCGGCATGCTCATCGAGCACCTGCTCGACGTCGGCGAGGAGGAGGCGCTGGGCCGGCTGGCCGCCGGTGACGGCAACGCCTTCTACCAGGAGGCGCGGCACAAGTTCGACACCGACAAGGAGTTCGAGGAACGCTCCCGCCGGAGAGTGCCGCTGCTGCAGGGCGGCGACCCGCCCACCCTGCGCCTGTGGCACGAGTTCATCGAATACACCAAGCGCTACTTCAACAAGGTGTATCGGACGCTCGGTGTCACGCTCACCGACGACGACATCGCGGGCGAGAGCATGTACAACCCCATGCTCGCCGACGTCTGCGACGAGCTGGAGCGCACGGGTGTGGCCGAGATCAGCGAGGGCGCGCTGTGCGTGTTCCCGCCCGGCTTCACGGGCCGCGACGACCAGCCGCTGCCGCTCATCGTGCGCAAGAGCGACGGCGGGTACGGCTACGCCACGACCGACCTCGCCGCGATCCGCTATCGGGTGCGCGACCTGAAGGCCGACCGGATCATGTACGTCGTGGGCGCCACCCAGTCGCTTCACTTCCAGATGGTCTTCGCCGCGGCGCGGATGGCCGGTTGGCTGCACGACGAGGTCAAGGCGGAGCACGTCCAGATCGGCAGCGTGCTCGGCAGCGACGGCAAGATGTTCAAGACCCGCAGCGGTGCCTCGGTCAAACTCACCGAACTGCTGGACGAGGCCGTCGTCCGGGCCGAGGCCGTGATCGCCGACCGCGGATACGACCCGGAGGCCCGCCGGCAGATCGCGCGCCAGGTCGGCATGGGCGCCGTCAAGTACGCCGACCTGTCGGTCAGCCACGACAGCGAGTACGTGTTCGACTTCGATCGCATGCTCGCCCTCACCGGCAACACCGGGCCCTACCTCCAGTACGCCACCGCCCGCATCCGGTCGATCTTCCGCAACGGCGGGATCGAGCCGGAGTCGGCCACCGGCCCGATCGTCCTGGGCCACCCGGCCGAGCGGGCGCTCGCGCTGCAGTTGCTCGGCTTCGGCTCGGTCGTCGCCGCCGTCGCCCAGCTTTCCGAGCCCCACCGGCTGTGCAACTACCTGTTCGACGTGGCCCAGGCGTTCACGTCGTTCTACGAGAGCTGCCCCGTCCTGAAGGCCGAGGAGGAGTCCGTACGGCAGTCGCGTCTGGCTCTGTCCGCGCTCACCCTGCGCGTACTGCTGCGCGGCCTCGACCTGCTCGGCATCGAAGTCCCCGAGCGGATGTGAGCGGGGTGCCGCACTCCGGCGAAGACCGCGACGGGGACGGCATCCCCCGACGGTCAGGGCCGGCCGCCCGCTCCAGGGCGGCCCGGCCCCACGGTTCCCCCCGGTCAGGCGCGTCCACGGCGCGCCTCGCCCATGACTGTCGCACCAAGCGTCTAGTCTGGCGCGGTCAAGGGAGTGCCAGCCGACCCCTCGGGGAGCGTTCCGCGTGAGCATGGACCTGACCACGAGTCCGGACCCTGGAAACCTGGCCGAGGCCACGGAGCTGCACCGCTACGCCGAGGCGCTGATCGTCAGCCTGGCGGCCGACGGGACCACACCCGACCTGCCGCCGGGGATCACCGACGTCCCCGGCTACTGGCTGGGGCCCGCCGTCGAGGCCCTCGTCCTCATCATGTCCGGCAAGGACGCCCTGGAGCCGCTGGCTCTGGCCAACGAGCTGGACGAGCGGCGCACCGCCGTGTTCCTGTGCCTGGCCCTCGCCGTTTGCGGCCATGGCGACCGGATCCACGCCTCCTGGCTGGGCACCGCCTTCGGCGACCTGTCCGAGGAGCACCCGGTGACCCCCGGCCAGCGGGCGCTGTGGCTCGCCGCCGCCCGCGGGGCCTACGGACCGGTCGGCAAGATCTTCGTGCTGCGCAAGCTGGACGCGGTGAACGTGCCGGCCGATGACGACCGATGGCTGAAGGCCCTCGTGCCCGGTCTGCCGGAAATATCCGTGCCCACCTCCCTCGAGGCGTTTCCCGAGCTGGCGAAGGTCTCCGAGATCGAGCGGTCGCTGAGGGCGTCGGTCACCCTGCGCCGCCTGCGCGAGCGCTGCGTCGAGATCACCTCTACGCGGCAGGCAGGCGAGGTCACCAAGGTCGTACGCGGCACCGTGTGGGCCGAGGACGAGCCGCTGGCCGTGCTTCGTGCCCTGGCAGGCCAGGGCGGGCAGGAGGGGCCGCTGAGCTCGCTCACCGGGCATCTGCTGCAGGACCTGCGTCCCGACGCCGACCCCCATATGGCGGCGCTCGCCCTGCACGTGGCGGCGCCTGCGATTCGGACCGCGGCCGAGTCCCTCGTCGAGGTGGTGCGCGAACCGCCGCCCGACACCCTGGACGTGCCGATCCTCGGCTATCCGATCAAACTCCGGCCCGAGGGCCCCGACCAGGAGTCGATGGCGGCGGCCGAGCAGCTGCTCGTGACCGAGAGCGTGCCGAAGCGTGCCCGGCCCTGGCCCGGATACGTCCTTCTGGTCCTCGCCGTCGCCGTCATCGCCGCCGGGCTCGTGGTCTCGCTGCCGCTCGTCCTCGTCGGCCTGATGGTCGCCGCCGCGGGCGGGCACGTGCTGTGGCGGCACCGCGTCCGGGAACACTCGGACGTCCGGTACGTCCAGACACGGGCCGGCAAGCTCACCGACCTCGCCGACAAGGCCGTCTGGGCCCTCCACGAGTACGCCAGGGAATCCGAGGATCGCGCCTCCACCGCCGCCAAGGACCTGGCGGAGGTGTCCACACTCCTGCGCCGAGGCCCGCGGGCTGCGTAGGCAGGACCGGCGGGCTGCGCAGGGAGGACCGGAAGAACCGGCGGGTTGCGCAGGCAGCCCAGGGAGGACCGGCGGGTTGCGCAGGGAGGACCGGCAGGCTGCGTGGCAGAACCGGCAGGTTGCGTAGGCGGAACCGGCGCGTTGCGTCGGCAGGGTCACGAGCGCCCAGACGACAGGCGCGTGCGCCGACGCGTCGGGCGCCTCGAACGGTTGTGCCCGCCGACCGGAAGGGCGGCGGGCACACGGCTCAGACAGGGACGAGGACTCGGACGGGTCGGCTCAGGCGCTGGAGACCTCCACCGTCGCCGGAGTGATCAGGAAGACCTTGTCCGCGATCCGCTCGATACGTCCCTCACAGCCGTAGGCCAAGCCCGCGGCGAAGTCCACCATTCGTGTGGCCTCCGCGGTCGACATGCTCGCCACGTCCATGACCACAGTATGGCCCTCGCGGAAGTGCCGGCCGATCGTCAGGGCGTCGTCATACTTCTGCGGGCGGATCATGACAATCCGGGCCGGGTCGGCGTTGGGGTGCCAGCGCTTGGCAGCACGCTCGGCCGCCGGCATCCAGTCGTCCTCGTACTCGTCCTCGACGTAGGCCTCGTCGTCGTACTGCTCTGCCCCACCCAGGCCAAGGTAGCTCGCCACCTTGCGCACAGCCCCCATCGGTTCGTCCTTTTCCGGCTTGTCCTTTTCCGGGCTCGTCCCGACACACGGGACCCTCATCGACGATTCAGCGAACCCCCGCCGACGCGCTCGGCCGTTTTGATGTTGTTGGCTGGATAATGCGGAGGCCGGGCACGTAAGTCTTCATCGTCAATTCCGTCAGCCCTTCCAGGGTAACTCGCAAACCCGTCTACCCCATGGAACCCTTCGCAAACATTTCTCACAGTCGTCTCGATCGACGGCACACCTTCAGTAGATCACAACGGGCGCCGCCGATCACGGGTTCCCAAATCGCGATCTTGCTGATAGAGGCCTCGATCGTCCAGGCACGAGGGTGTCGGTAAGCGCGATTCCCGGACGCGCCAAACAAGATCGAATTTGGCCGTGAGGACACCTCGAAATGGCGTTTCGAAAACAGGTTCGATAGTGTTGGAGTTGTTGATCACCATGCTCACAACGACCCTCCGCACAGTTCTCCCATGGTCTCCCGCCGGAACGGAACCGCACTGCGCCACGAATAGAGAGGCGCGCCAGAGAAATCCCTTTCCATCCTCGGGTCAACCAGGGTCTGTCATCGTGCTCTCGTCCCCGCAGCCGCGGGCGGTGATGGTGGCCGATCTCGTCGGCCACCATGACCAGGCCCCTGCCGGAACCCCTGGGACTGCCGAGACGCTGCCACCACCACACAATTAGATGCACGGCGAGGCTGAGAGGTTCTGAGGCGGCCGATATTTCTCGGCGGCCCTATCGGGGACAATCGCATACGGCGACGCGCCTCACAGGCCGACACGGCCACGATCAGGCGCGGTCCCGGGCAGAGCGCGATCCCGGGCAGGTGCGGCCCCGAGCAGGGTGCGGGACATCACGAAGTGTCTCTCGGCGCAATGCCCTCGCAGGGGATCTCAGAGCCGCCCCTGCAATGCCCCCGCCGGGTCTTTGAGCCGCCCTGCACCGGAGTGCGCGCTGCCTGGTGAGACGGGTTTCCGCATGGAGTGGCTGAGGTGTCACTGCGTCGGAGTGTGGAATGCCGCGGAGACTTGTTGCTGTGGGGAGTGGCTGAGGCGTCACTATGCCGGAGTCCGGCGACGTCTGTCCCCCTCCCCAGGGGTCGCTCCTATATGAAGCGTTGGACGTCACTGCGCCGGCCGGAAGCTCCGGTCCTCGCGAAGCCCGCTTCGCTGGGCCTTCGCTGCGGTCCTCCCTCCCGCCCGCTCCGCTCCTCCCGGTCGCCCGCTCGCGCCACCTCAGCGGCGGGGCCACACCGTCAGCGTGAAGCCGGCTCCTGAATACACGACGCCCAGGCCAACCACGGCGCCGGGGCACGATCACCACGTCACCGACCGCAGCGCCCCTGCGCGAGCCCATCCGGGTGGGTCAGACAAACCCGGGGGAGACCCCGGAAAACGCGAAAGGGCCATCCCACACGGGATGGCCCTTCCATCAAAGATTGTCCGGCGGCGTCCTACTCTCCCACACCGTCCCCGGTGCAGTACCATCGGCGCTGACAGGCTTAACTTCCGGGTTCGGAATGTAACCGGGTGTTTCCCTGCCGCTATAACCGCCGTAACCCCATGAAACACACAACCAACTCAACTACAAGCGGTTGCTGTCTCTGAGATCACATAGTGAACGCGAGCATAATATGGTCAAGTCCTCGGCCTATTAGTACCGGTCAGCTCCACACATTACTGCGCTTCCACTTCCGGCCTATCAACCCCATCATCTCTAGGGGGCCTTACCCACTCTCGTGGTGGGAGACCTCATCTTGAGGCGAGCTTCCCGCTTAGATGCTTTCAGCGGTTATCCCTACCGAACGTAGCCAACCAGCCGTGCTCCTGGCGGAACAACTGGCACACCAGAGGTTCGTCCGTCCCGGTCCTCTCGTACTAGGGACAGCCCCTCGCAAGTCTCCTGCGCGCGCAGCGGATAGGGACCGAACTGTCTCGCGACGTTCTAAACCCAGCTCGCGTACCGCTTTAATGGGCGAACAGCCCAACCCTTGGGACCTACTCCAGCCCCAGGATGCGACGAGCCGACATCGAGGTGCCAAACCATCCCGTCGATATGGACTCTTGGGGAAGATCAGCCTGTTATCCCCGGGGTACCTTTTAGCCGTTGAGCGACACCGCTTCCACACGCCGATGCCGGATCACTAGTCCCAGCTTTCGCTCCTGCTCGACCCGTCAGTCTCACAGTCAAGCTCCCTTGTGCACTTACACTCGACACCTGATTGCCAACCAGGCTGAGGGAACCTTTGGGCGCCTCCGTTACCTTTTAGGAGGCAACCGCCCCAGTTAAACTACCCACCAGACACTGTCCCCCACCCGGATACACGGGCGCGGGTTAGACGTCCAAAACGACCAGAGTGGTATTTCACCAATGACTCCACCCTGACTAGCGTCAGAGCTTCCCAGTCTCCCACCTATCCTACACAAGACGCTCCAAACGCCAATGTCAAGCTGTAGTGAAGGTCCCGGGGTCTTTCCGTCCTGCTGCGCGAAACGAGCATCTTTACTCGTACTGCAATTTCACCGGGCCTGTGGTTGAGACAGCGGGGAAGTCGTTACGCCATTCGTGCAGGTCGGAACTTACCCGACAAGGAATTTCGCTACCTTAGGATGGTTATAGTTACCACCGCCGTTTACCGGCGCTTAAGTTCTCACCTTCGCACCCCGAAGAGTGCTAAGCGGTCCCCTTAACGTTCCGGCACCGGGCAGGCGTCAGTCCGTATACATCGTCTTACGACTTCGCACGGACCTGTGTTTTTAGTAAACAGTCGCTTCCCCCTGGCCACTGCGACCCCCACCAGCTCAAAGAGCAAGTCTCATCACCAGTAAAGGTCCCCCTTCTCCCGAAGTTACGGGGGCAATTTGCCGAGTTCCTTAACCACAGTTCACCCGACCGCCTTGGTATTCTCTACCTGACCACCTGAGTCGGTTTCGGGTACGGGCCGCCGCGACACTCACTAGAGGCTTTTCTCGGCAGCATAGGATCACCCACTTCGCCACAATCGGCTCGGCATCACACCTCAGGCTTAATGAGAGACGGATTTGCCTATCTCTCGCCCTACATGCTTACCCCGGGACAACCACCGCCCGGGCTGGGCTACCTTCCTGCGTCACCCCATCGCTTACCTACTACCAGATCAGGCCAGGCGTTCACCCTGACGCCGGCTCCGAAGAGCCAACCGGGCTAAGGACCCTTAGTATCACTGGATTCGATATGGGCGCATCACAGCGGGTACGGGAATATCAACCCGTTGTCCATCGACTACGCCTGTCGGCCTCGCCTTAGGTCCCGACTTACCCTGGGCGGACGAACCTGCCCCAGGAACCCTTGGTCATCCGGCGCAGAAGATTCTCACTTCTGACTCGCTACTCATGCCTGCATTCTCACTCGCACGACCTCCACCACACGATCACTCGGCGGCTTCACCGGCTCGCACGACGCTCCCCTACCCACCACCAGCAGAACTGGTAGTGCCACGACTTCGGCGGTGTACTTGAGCCCCGCTACATTGTCGGCGCAGAATCACTTGACCAGTGAGCTATTACGCACTCTTTCAAGGGTGGCTGCTTCTAAGCCAACCTCCTGGTTGTCACTGCGACTCCACATCCTTTCCCACTTAGCACACGCTTAGGGGCCTTAGTCGGTGATCTGGGCTGTTTCCCTCTCGACCACGGAGCTTATCCCCCGCAGTCTCACTGCCACGCTCAACTTACCGGCATTCGAAGTTTGGCTGACGTCAGTAACCTTGTCGGGCCCATCAGCCATCCAGAGCCCTACCTCCGGCAAGCAACACGTAACGCTGCACCTAAATGCATTTCGGGGAGAACCAGCTATCACGGAGTTTGATTGGCCTTTCACCCCTACACACAGGTCATCCCCCAGGTTTTCAACCCTGGTGGGTTCGGTCCTCCACGCAGTCTTACCCACGCTTCAACCTGCCCATGCGTAGATCACCCCGCTTCGGGTCTACAGCATGCGACTCCAGGCGCCCTATTCAGACTCGCTTTCGCTACGGCTCCCCCACACGGGTTAACCTCGCCACACACCATAACTCGCAGGCTCATTCTTCAAAAGGCACGCAGTCACATCACAAACAAGCAAGCTTGTTTACGCTCCTACGGCTTGTAGGCACACGGTTTCAGGTACTATTTCACGACCCCTCACCGGGGCGCTTTTCACCTTTCCCTCACGGTACTCGTTCACTATCGGTCATCAGGAAGTATTTAGGCTTACCAGGTGGTCCTGGCAGATTCACACAGGATTCCTCGAGCCCCGTGCTACTCGGGAACACTCCCAGCAGTCGGCAAGATTTCGCCTACCCGGCTATCACGGTCTACGGCCGCCCTTCCCAGAGCGTTCGACTACCCCACCGATTTCTCACTGCCTGAAGAGACGGCGGTCTCCCCCGGAAGGTCCCACAACCCCGCACACGCAACGCCCGCCGGCTATCACACGCGCACGGTTTAGCCTCCTCCGCTTTCGCTCACCACTACTCACGGAATCACTATTTGTTTTCTTCTCCTACGGGTACTGAGATGTTTCACTTCCCCGCGTTACCACCAACCGCCCTATACATTCAGGCGGAGGCAACACCACATGACTGGTGCTAGGTTTCCCCATTCGGACATCCCCGGATCAACGTCTGGTTGGCGACTCCCCGAGGCTTAACGCAGCCTCCCACGTCCTTCATCGGCTCCTGATGCCAAGGCATCCACCGTGTGCCCTAAACAACTTGGCCACAAAGATGCTCGCGTCCACTATGCAATTCACAAACAACAACCAGACAACCAGCCCACCCCACCACCAAACACCCGAACCCTCCACCCGCAAACCCACCTCACGGCAGACTCACGACCAAAGGACCCCAGCCGGTATGGCAGGAGACCAGCCCTGGAGACAACGAACCACCCACCGCTAAGCGGCAGGTAACGGTCCGTTCCCTCAGGACCCAACAGTGTGCCCAACCAGCCCCGGCCCCCAGAACCCGCTTTCCCACTCCGCGACCCTGCCCCAAACAGACACGACCACGGCGGTACTCACCGATCCGGCAACCACAACCAGCTGAATAACCAGTGCTCCACTAATGAGCGCACCAGGCAGGGAACATTCGCCCCTGAACCCGGCATGGACCAAACCCCACACCCACCACCGAAACCGGAGTGAGCCAACAGGGCCGGCCGAGTGCTCCTTAGAAAGGAGGTGATCCAGCCGCACCTTCCGGTACGGCTACCTTGTTACGACTTCGTCCCAATCGCCAGCCCCACCTTCGACCGCTCCCCCCACAAGTGGTTGGGCCACGGGCTTCGGGTGTTGCCGACTTTCGTGACGTGACGGGCGGTGTGTACAAGGCCCGGGAACGTATTCACCGCAGCGTTGCTGATCTGCGATTACTAGCGACTCCGACTTCATGGGGTCGAGTTGCAGACCCCAATCCGAACTGAGACCGGCTTTTAGGGATTCGCTCCACCTCACGGTATCGCAACCCTCTGTACCGACCATTGTAGCATGTTTGCAGCCCAAGACATAAGGGGCATGATGACTTGACGTCATCCCCACCTTCCTCCGAGTTGACCCCGGCAGTCTCCCATGAGTCCCCACCACCCCAAAGGGCGTGCTGGCAACATGGAACAAGGGTTGCGCTCGTTGCGGGACTTAACCCAACATCTCACGACACGAGCTGACGACAGCCATGCACCACCTGTACACCAGTCCAAAGGAGGCACCCATCTCTGAGTGTTTCCGGTGTATGTCAAACCTTGGTAAGGTTCTTCGCGTTGCGTCGAATTAAGCAACATGCTCCGCCGCTTGTGCGGGCCCCCGTCAATTCCTTTGAGTTTTAGCCTTGCGGCCGTACTCCCCAGGCGGGGCGCTTAATGCGTTAGCTACGGCACAGAAGTCGTGGAAGACCCCCACACCTAGCGCCCAACGTTTACAGCGTGGACTACCAGGGTATCTAATCCTGTTCGCTCCCCACGCTTTCGCTCCTCAGCGTCAGAACTGGCCCAGCAAGCCGCCTTCGCCACCGGTGTTCCTCCTGATATCTGCGCATTTCACCGCTACACCAGGAATTCCGCTTGCCCCTACCAGCCTCTAGCCTGCCCGTATCCACCGCAGACCCGTAGTTAAGCCACGGGCTTTCACGGCAGACGCGACAAGCCACCTACGAGCTCTTTACGCCCAATAATTCCGGACAACGCTTGCGCCCTACGTATTACCGCGGCTGCTGGCACGTAGTTAGCCGGCGCTTCTTCTACAGGTACACGTCAACTTCGTCCCTGCTGAAAGAGGTTTACAACCCGAAGGCCGTCATCCCCCACGCGGCGTCGCTGCGTCAGGCTTCCGCCCATTGCGCAATATTCCCCACTGCTGCCTCCCGTAGGAGTCTGGGCCGTGTCTCAGTCCCAGTGTGGCCGGTCGCCCTCTCAGGCCGGCTACCCGTCGTCGCCTTGGTAGGCCATCACCCCACCAACAAGCTGATAGGCCGCGAGCCCATCCCCAACCGAAAAAACTTTCCACCACCATCCCATGCGAGAAATGGTCGTATCCGGTATTAGACCCAGTTTCCCAGGCTTATCCCAGAGTCAGGGGCAGGTTACTCACGTGTTACTCACCCGTTCGCCGCTCGAGTACCCCGAAGGGCCTTTCCGCTCGACTTGCATGTGTTAAGCACGCCGCCAGCGTTCGTCCTGAGCCAGGATCAAACTCTCCAAACAATGCTTGAAAGAGTTCACTCTGGCCGGCACCCCCCGGCTAAGGAAAGGATGCCGTCAAAGGAATCCGTCACCGACATCGAAGTGTCGCTATGACGGGGTCATGCATGATTCATGCACTGGCTTTTAGCACACTGTTGAGTTCTCAAGAAACGGACGCGACCACCATCACCCGAAACCTTCCAAGAAGGTCCCACACTCCGGGGCGTTTCACCGTTTGTTTTTCTTTTGTCTTGCTGGTCTTAATTCTTCCCGACCGGCTCTTCCGTGTCAAATCCGCCCCACCGGGACTTATTTGACCCGAAACCCGCCGACCGACAGGAATTCGACCACCCCGTTTCCGGGGCAACCCCTCTAACTTACCCGAACCCCCCAGCCCGGCGCAAAACCACCGAACCAGAAGATCCACAAAGAAGAGGAGCACCGGCAACCAGCCCGCACACACACAACACAACCACCGAAGTGATCGAGAAGGAGTGCGCCGAACCGCGCCGACACCAGAAGATTACCAGGGTCCGGCACCGCCATGACCCAACTCGTGAGAAACGCCGGGGGCTCCGGGTCTATTCCCCGGTCACCGCCGCGGCTCCAGAGGCCCGGCCCCGCCGCGTGAAACGGCGTTCCAACCCGGTTATCCACAGGCCGGCAGCGAGGAGCCTGGCCGGAACGATGCCGAACATAGACTTTGGCGGGTGAGCGACATGCCGCCTGTAGCGAAGAAGGTTCCCCTGAAGCGCACGCATCACGGTGACACCGTCATCGACGAGTACGCGTGGCTGCTCAAGAAGGACGACCCCGACACCATCGCATACCTGGAGGCGGAGAACGCCTACACCCAGGACATGACCGGCCACCTGCAGGATCTCCAGGAGGCCATCTTCAAGGAGATCAAGGGCAGAACGCTGGAGACGGACCTATCGGTGCCCACCCGGAAGGGCGCCTGGTGGTACTACTCCCGGACGGAAGAGGGCAAGCAGTACGGCATACAGTGCCGCGTGGCCGCCGACGGCGACAGCCCGCCGCATCTGGAGCCGGGCACCTCGCTGCCGGGCGAGCAGGTGATTCTGGACGGCAACGAGCTCGCCGGAGACAGCCCGTTCTTCTCCATGGGCACGAGCGCCCTCAGCCCGGACGGCACGAAGCTCGCGTACTCGACCGACTTCTCCGGTGACGAGCGCTTCACCCTCCGCTTCAAGGACCTGGAGACGGGAGAGCTGCTCCCGGACGAGATTCCGGGGGTCTTCTACGGCGGCGCCTGGTCGGCCGACGGCACGAGGTTCTTCTACACCACGGTGGACGAGGCCTGGCGTCCGTACCGGATCCACCGCCACAGGCTCAGCTCCACCGATGACGTCGTCGTCTACGAGGAGGACGACGAGCGCTTCTGGGTGGGCATCGGCCTGACCCGCAGCCAGCGTTACCTGCTGCTGACCTCGGGTAGCAAGATCACGAGTGAGGTCCGGGTCCTGAGCGCGGACACCCCGGACGGCGAGTTCACGGTGGTGCGTCCGCGGCAGACCGGCGTGGAATACGGGTTGGAGCACGCGGCCGACCGCTTCCTCGTCCTGCACAACGACGGCGCCGTGAACTTCGAGCTCGCCAGTGCTCCCATCGACGATCCGGGCAACTGGACTCCACTCATCGAGCACAGGGACGACACCAGGCTGCTCGATGTGGACGCGTTCAAGGACCACGTCAGCGTGCACTTCCGTCGTGACGGCCTCACGGGCATCAGAATCCTGCCGGGCGACGGCGGCGAGCCGTACGAGATCTCGTTCCCGGAGCCGCTGTACGACGTCGCGCCGACCGGCAACGTGGAGTTCGAGACCAACCGGCTGCGCCTCAGCTACACGTCCATGATCACCCCACCGTCGGTGTACGACTACGACCTGGGCTCGCGCGAGCTGATCCTGCTCAAGCAGAGGACGGTCCTCGGCGGCTACGACCCGGCCGACTACGAGCAGCACCGCGAGTGGGCCACCGCCCCGGACGGCACCAGGATCCCGATCTCGATCGTGGTCCGGAAGGACACGAGCCGGCCCGCTCCCACCCTTCTCTACGGCTACGGCAGCTACGAGTCGTCCATCGATCCCTACTTCTCGGTGGCCCGGCTCTCACTGCTCGACCGGGGGTTCGTGTTCGCGATCGCCCACGTGCGCGGGGGCGGCGAGATGGGCCGCCGGTGGTACGAGGACGGCAAGCTGACCAGGAAGAAGAACAGCTTCACGGACTTCGTGGCGTCCGCGCGGCATCTCAAGGCGGCGGGATGGTCCGGCAAGATCATCGCCCGAGGCGGCTCGGCCGGTGGTCTGCTGGTGGGCGCGGTCGCCAACCTGGCTCCGGAGGAGTTCGCGGGGATCGTCGCCGAGGTTCCGTTCGTGGACGCGCTGAACACGATCCTCGACCCGTCGCTGCCGCTCACGGTGACCGAGTGGGACGAGTGGGGCGATCCTCTGCACGACCCCGAGGTCTACGCGTACATGAAGACCTACTCGCCCTACGAGAACGTCGACGGCCGGCCGTACCCGCCGATCCTGGCGACCACCAGCCTGAACGACACCCGGGTGCTCTACCACGAGCCGGCCAAGTGGATCGCCCGGCTGCGCACCACCGCACAGGGAGGGCCGTTCCTGCTGAAGACCGAGATGGGCGCCGGCCACGGGGGCCGCAGCGGCCGTTACGACGCCTGGCGTGAGGAGGCGTTCGCGCTCTCCTGGATCCTCGACCGAGTTGGAGTGACCGAGTGAGCTATGTGGCAGCCGAGGGCCGATATGGGCCCATGCCGTACAACCGGACCGGACGGAGCGGGCTGAGGCTGCCCGCGGTGTCGCTCGGGTTGTGGCACAACTTCGGCGACGACAAGCCGATCGAGACCCAGCGGGCCATCCTCCGCCGGGCCTTCGACCGCGGAGTCACCCACTTCGATCTCGCGAACAACTACGGCCCGCCGTACGGCTCAGCGGAGATCAACTTCGGGCATCTCTACCAGCAGGATTTCGCCAGGTACCGCGACGAGCTGGTGATCTCCACCAAGGCCGGCTACGACATGTGGCCCGGTCCCTACGGCAACTGGGGCTCGCGAAAGTACCTGCTCGCGAGCCTCGACCAGTCGCTGAAACGGATGGGCCTCGACTACGTCGACATCTTCTACAGCCACCGCTTCGATCCGGAGACGCCCCTGGAGGAGACCATGGGGGCGCTCGCCCACGCGGTCCGGTCGGGCAAGGCGCTCTACGCGGGCATCTCGTCCTACTCCCCGGAGCGGACCCGGGAGGCCGCGGCGATCCTGCGGGACATGGGCACGCCGCTGCTCATCCACCAGCCCTCCTACTCGATGCTCAACCGATGGGTCGAGAACGGGTTGCTCGACGTGCTGGAGGAGGAGGGCGCCGGTTGCATCGCGTTCTCTCCGCTGGCGCAGGGCATGCTGACGGACCGTTACCTGAACGGGGTCCCGAAGGACTCGCGTGCCGCCCAGGGCAAGTCTCTCGATCCGTCCCTGCTGACGGAGGAGAGCCTGCGTCACGTCCGGCGGCTCAACGAGATCGCCGGGCGGCGAGGGCAGTCGCTGGCGCAGATGGCCCTGGCCTGGGCGCTGCGCGACCCGCGGGTGACGTCGGTGCTGATCGGCGCGAGCAGCGTCGAGCAGCTCGACGACAGCCTCGACGCGGTCAACCGGCTCGACTTCACCGAGGACGAGCTGGCCGCGATCGACAAGGACGCCGTCGAGTGCGGCATCAACCTCTGGGCCGCTTCCAGCGCGCATTGAGCGTCCACGAGCCGCGGCGCCCCGGCCGGCGCGCCTGCGCCGCGGCTCGTGACCACGCCTCTCCCGCAGGACGGCGATGCCGGCCGGCGAACGGTTCAGAGGGCGTTCTGACGCTGGAGGTAGGCGAAGGAGGCCCAGCCGGGCAGGACGGGGAGCCAGAACGTCATCAGGCGGAACAGCAGCACGGCCGAGGTGGCGATGGGGCCCGGCACGCCGGCGACCTGCAGGCCGAGGGACAGGGCGTACTCCACCGCGCCCAGCCCGCCGGGTGTCGGAGCGGCCGAGCCGATCGCGTTTCCGGCCAGGAACACCACCGCCACCGCCGTGAAGCTGGCCTTGCCGCCGAAGGCCTGCACGCAGGCCTCCAGGCAGATCACGAAGCTGAGGGTGAGCAGCAGGGTCCCGCCCACCGCCTCGAGAACCTTCTTGGGCGACTGCACCACGTCGAGCAGCCGGGGGATCACCCCCGAGAACATCGCACGCAGGCGGGTGGTCAGCACGCGGCGCAGCGGCCGTACGGCGAGCACGATCAGGAAGAGCACCGCGACGCCGAGCAGCACGACGAGCAGGCCCCGAGACGGGGTGAGGGACGGCGCGGCCTGTGTTCCGGTGAGGTAGCCGAACAACAGCAGCAGCATGATGTGCATGGCCAGGCCGATGAGCTGCGATGCCCCCACGCTGGTCACCGCCGCGCCCGGCGGGACGCCTCGTTTCTGCAGGTAGCGGGTGTTGAGCGCGACGCCGCCGACGGCGGCGGGCGCGACCAGCTTCACGAACGACGCGGCGAGCTGGGCCAGGACCGTACGGCCGAGGGGCAGCGGCTCGGGCACGAACCCGCGCAGCATGATCGCCGCCGCGACGTAGCTGAGGGCGCCGGCGATCAGCGCGACGCCGCTCCACGCCCAGTTGGCCGTGGTGAGCACGGTGATCAGGTTGACCCGGCTGAGCTGGGTCAGCAGGAGATAGGCGCCGAGCGCGCTGACGATGATCGTCACCAGCGTGCGGGGGCGGAACCGCTCGAGCCGCACCTCCCGGACCTCGGCCTGCGGCTTCAGCGCGGCGATCTGCTCGCGGATGGCGGGCAGGAGCTTCCTGTCCCGGCGGGCGGCCGTCCGGGTCTCCCGGCTCAGCGCGATCCGCTGGAGCAGCGGCATCGCCCCGGCCAGTGTGTCCTCCCCCAGCACCTTCGCCGCCGACGCGACGGAACGCTCGGCTCCCACCCGCGTGCCGAGGTAGGCGAGGAGCTGGGCGATGTCGAGCCGCAGCAGCAGGTCGCCGGCCGCGATCTCGCCGCTGCGGGCGTCCACGAGGTAGACGTTCCGGTGAGCGTCGACGTGGATGCTCTCGCCGGTGAGGTGCCGGTGGGCCAGGCGGTGCGCGTGCAGCAACCGGACCTGCTCCCACATCCGCGCGAGCAGCTCGTCGTCGAAGTCCTCGTCGCGCAGCTCGCTCACCGGCCGGGTGTCCACGTGCTCGTAGGCGAGCAGCGCGGCCTCGGTGCCGACCTCGCTCGTGCCGAGCAGGCGCGGCAGGCGCACCCCGGCGGCCTGCGCCGCGTACGCCATCAGGGCCTCGCGCTCCAGCTCGGCGCGCAGCGAGCGGATGGCCCTGCGGCGGGTCTCGCTGTTGAGCAGGAAGCGCCGCCACAGCCGGTAGAGGACGCCGGCCACCTGCCGGTCCCGGTCGAGCACGGTCACGTCGATCCGCCGGTCGCCGTCGAGGCCTACCAGGTAGCGGCGGCTGCCCGAGCTGTCGTCCTCCACTCGCCTGGCGGTGACCGGCGTGAAGCCGAGCCTGCGGAGCGCGGCCAGCACGGCGCTGCCGGGCGGCCTGGTGTTCGCGCTGCCGATGCCGTAGAGCGTGCCGAACCCGACGGCGAGACCCACGACGTACGTGAGGATCACGCCGAGGGCGGTGACCTTGGTGGCGGTGAAGAGCGCGAAGACGTCGAGGGCCAGCGCGACCCACATGAGCGCCCGCCAGTGCGGGCGCCGGCTCATCCGCACTGCCGTGGCGTACGCGATGGCGGGGGTGAGCACGGTGTTGAGCGGCTCGACGTCCCTGCCACCGGTGAGCAGCTGCACCAGATCGGCCGGGCCCGCCTGGACCAGCCACTCGTCCAGCGCGTACGACACGAGCAGGGCGAGGATCGCGGCGATCAGTCCCTGGGTGACGCGCATGCCGTCGCGGTGGAAGACCCGCTCGACGGCGAACGCGACCGGGACGATGAGCACGGCGACGCCGCCCAGCAGCCCGGCGGCGGCCGACAGCACCTCGGGGGCGCGGCCGGTGCCCGCCTGGACGTCGGTCTCCAGGCCGTTCAACGTGCGTTGCAGGGCCAGAGCCATCAGTACGACGGCGCCGAGGGCCAGCAGCGTGAGCAGGAACCGCAGTGCGTCGGAAGGACGGCGGATCCGCTGCGGCAGCAGAGGCTCGACGACGAGGACAGCTCCCCGGCCAGGAGTGTCCAGCGTTATGTCCTGCTCCTTGATGCCTCTCACCACCAGCGATTCTGTGCGATCTTCGCACTCGGTGTCCACAATTGACGGCATGCGTATATCCCTGGCCTCGGACAGCCTCGACGGAATCGCGTCGGTGCTTGCGGCCGAGGTGGAACGGCGCGGCCATTCAGTCACACTCTATGGAGCGCTGGCCCCCGGCGATCGGGCCGATTGGGCGTGGTGCTGTTCCACCGCGGCGAGAGACGTCGCGGAGGGCCGATCGGACCAGGCCGTGGTCTGCTGCTGGACCGGAACCGGCGCGTCCATGGCGGCCAACAAGGTGGCGGGCGTGCGGGCGGCGCTGTGCGCCGACGCCGCCACCGCCGCCGGCGCCCGCAAATGGAACGACGCCAACGTGCTCGCGCTCAGTCTCCGCCTCACCTCCCCGCAGATTCTGACGGAGATCCTGGACGCCTGGTTCGCCGGGGCGCCCAGCGCCGATCCCGAGGACGCCGCGAACATCGCGTACCTGCGGGAGATCAGGTGATGCCGGCCGCCGGCCGGGTTGTTACCGTCGATGGCATGAGCACGCCTCTTCCCGTTCTGGGCGCCTGCCCGCTCGACTGCCCGGACACCTGCTCCTGGGTCGTCACCGTCCGCGACGGCGAGGCCGTCGGACTGCGCGGCAACCGCGACCACCCCTACACGCGCGGGGCTTTGTGCGTGAAGGTCAATCGCTACCTGGAGCAGGTCCGCTCGGCCGACCGCATCCTGCACCCGTTGAAGAGGGTGGGGCCGAAGGGAGCGGGCCGCTTCGAGCGGATCAGCCTGGACCAGGCGCTGTCGGAGATCGCCGCCAAGCTGACGTCGATCGTCGAGGAGCACGGCGGCGAGGCGATCTGGCCCTACCAGGGCACCGGGACGCTCGGGTACGTCCAGGGCGAGTCGGGCAATGCGGGGCGGCGGTTCTGGAACGCCCTCGGCGCGTCCCGTCACGACCTCAACATCTGCGCCCGTGCCGGGAACGACGGGCTGCGGTACGTCAACGGGACCCCCGGCGGCATGGACCCCGAGACGTTCGCCCTGTCGCGGCTCATCCTGCTGTGGGGCACCAACACGCTGACCAGCGGCCACCACCTGTGGAAGTTCGTCCAGGACGCCCGCGCCGCCGGGGCGTACGTCGTGGCGATCGACCCCATCCGCACGCGTACGGCCGACCAGGCGGACGAGCACCTGCCGATCCGGCCGGGCACCGACGCCGCGCTCGCCCTCGGTCTGCTGCACGTCGTGCTTGAGGAGGGCGCCGAGGACCGCGCGTACATCGAGGAGCACACGACCGGCTGGGACGAGTTCGAGGCCGAGATCCGCAGGCACCCCCCGGCGCTGGTGGCGGAGATCACCGGCCTGCCCGAGGAGCGCATCCGCGCCCTCGGCGTACGGCTCGCGCACACCCGGCCGACCGGCATCCGGGCCACGATGGGCATCCAGCGGCACGCGGGCGGCGGCTCGGCGATGCGGATGATCGCCTGCATTCCCGGCGTCACCGGCGACTGGCGGCACCCCGGCGGCGGCGTGGCCTACTCCACCTCGGCCTACGCGCCCACCGGTCCCGATCCGCGCGACGACCTGCTCCCTCACCCCGTGCGCACGCTCACGATGACCCGGCTGGCCGACGGGCTGGACGAGTCGGTCAAGTGCCTGTGGGTCTACGCGGCCAACCCGCTGGGCTCGACGTCCGACCAGAACCGGATCAGGGCGGCGCTGGCGCGCGAGGACCTGTTCACGGTGGTGATGGAGCAGTTCCCGACCGACACCGTCGACTACGCCGACTACGTGCTGCCCGCGACCATGCAGATCGAGCACCTGGACGTGCACCACGGCTACGGGCACATGTACATGGTGTGGAACGAGCCCGCCGTCGAGCCGCCGGGCGAGTGCCTCTCCACGACCGAGACCTTCCGGCGGCTCGCCCGGCTGATGGGGCTGACCGCGCCGTCCCTGTACGACACCGATCTCGAACTGGCCGAGCAGACGCTCGCCCAGGTGGGGATCACCGTGGAGGAGATCCGCAAGCAGGGCTGGGCCCGCCTGCGGGTGGCCGACCCGTTCGTGCCGTTCACGGAGGGCTTCCCGACGCCGAGCGGACGCCTGGAGTTCGCCTCCGAGAGGGCGGAGGCCGACGGGCTGCCGCGTGTCGCCGGCTACGTCCCCTCGCTCACGGCCCGTACGGCTCCCGCCGACCGGCCGCACCCGCTCGTCATGATCACGCCGGCCGCGCACACGTTCCTGAACACGCAGTTCGCCAACAACCCGGAGCTGCGCAAGCGGTCGAAGGGGCCGCGGGTGCTGGTCAACCCGGCGGACGCCGCTTCGCGCGGACTCGTGGACGGGCAGGCCGCCCGGGTCTTCAACGGCAACGGCGAGTTCCGGGCGTACGTCGAGGTCAGCGACCGGGTGGCGCCGGGGGTGGTGGCGGCGCCGAAGGGCCACTGGCCCAAGCTGTCGGCCGGCGCGAACCCCAACGCGCTCGTGGACGAGAGGGACGCCGACATGGGCCGGGGCGCGGTCTACCACGACAACTTCGTCGACGTCGCCCCGCTGTCACAAGCCGAGCTTGAACCCCTCGTGTGAGGCCGTGAAGCCCAGCGCGCCGTAGAAGCGGTGGGCCTCGGTGCGGGCCTTGTCGGAGGTGAGCTGCGCCAGCGCGCAGCCGCGTTCCCTGGCCCGCTCGACGGCCCACCGCATCATCTCCCGGCCGATCCCCCGGTTGCGGTGGGGCACGGCGACCCTGACCGCCTCGATCTGCGCGCGCTCGCCTCCCTTCCGGGACAGCCCGGGGATGTAGGTGAGCTGTATCGTGCCGACGACCTCGCCGTCCGCCTCCACGACGATCAGCTCGTTGCGCGGGTCGGCGTCGACGGCCTCGAAGGCGGCGTAGTAGTCCGGCTCGCGCGAGGACGATCTGGCGGCGGAGATCGGGTCGTCGTTGATGAGGCCGACGATGACGGGGACGTCCTCGCGCCGAGCCGTACGAAACTCGAGATCCATGCCGGGGAGCCTATGGTGAATGGCCCCTCGCCCGGCGACGGCAGCGGGAGGACTCCCTGACCGGGTGGCGTCAGGGGCGGCTCAGGGTCTTCCCCGATGCCGCAGAAACGCCCAAACAGGCACGCTGAAGTCATGAACGAACTGACCCGCATGGACGAGATGTCCTTGGCCGGCGCGGCCCTGCGCGGCGCGCCCTGGCGAGCCGCGGCGACGTCCGGTGGGGCGGTCGCGGCCACGAGCTTCCTCCTGGGCGTCATCCTGCCCGGCCCGGCCGACCTGACCTGGGCACTGTGCGCCGGGATCACGGTGTTCGCCCTCGTCGCGGCGATCGGCGCGATCTCCAAGCCGGACGTCGGCGACCGGGTGACCCGGCAGGCCCGTCTCTGGGCGCTGCGCCACCCCTGGCGTTTCTCGCTCTATCCGGGACTCGGCGCGGCGGCCCTCATGTATCCGGTGCAGCTCGTGATCGACCGCGAGGGCGTCTTCGGCTCGGCCTGGGACGCTCTGTGGGGCGGCGCGCTCGTGCTGGTGATCACCAGCATCCTCACGTTCTCGATGCGCGGCCGGGCCAAGGGCGCCTGAGGTCAGGCCTCCCGCTCCGCCGCGCTCCGGCAGACGCAGAACTCGTTGCCCTCGGGGTCGAGCAGAGTGACCCAGCCGGCGCCCTCCGGGGTGCGGTGGTCCTCGTACGGCTTGGCCCCGAGCGCGAGCAGCCGTTCCACCTCCTGGTCGCGGGTGCGGTCGCCGGTGGGAGTGACGTCGAGGTGCAGGCGGTTCTTGACCGTCTTGCCCTCGGCCACCTGGATGAAAAGCAGGTGTGGAGGGCCGTCGGGACGGTCCAGCATGACCTCGTCGTCCTCCGGCTCGGAGTCGACGAGCGGCCAGCCCAGGGCCTCACTCCACCACTGGGCCAGCTCGTACGGCTGGGCGCAGTCGACTGTCATCGTGTAGATCTCAATCACGCGCCCAGCCAACCCCGACACCGGTGAAAGTGTCAAGCAGGTTACGCTGCCGTCCGCCGCGGCCGCAGGGCCTGGACGAGGCCGACCGCGGACACGATGGCCCAGACCCCCTCCAGCAGCAGGAATCCCCAGTCGTCGTCCGCGTACGCGAGCCACGCGAGCACCGCGGAACCGACGAGGTTGAGCACGAGGTAGATCTTCGAGCGGTTGTCGAGGACGTTCATCTGGGAGAGCAGGAACGCGCCGAGAATGAGGACGGCGCCGACGATCTGCAGAACTTGGTCCATGTCCTTCCGCCCACCGTCTTCGCTGGGCCGGGTACGGCGGGCTCCTCGTCCGGGAGGGCCGCGGATCACGGCCCTCTCACCATGACCATACCGGTCACGCCTCACCATTCAGTGCGATCTGTGGCACAGACCATGGATAACTCCGGTTACCCGCAGGTAGCATTCGGTTTAGAGTTACCGACCAGTACGTTACCCCCGGGTTCGGTTCTAGGAGCGCACAGAGATGGGTCACTACAGGAGCAACCTCCGCGACGTGGAGTTCAATCTCTTCGAGGTGTTCGGGCGCGGGGAGATCCTCGGCACCGGACCGTTCGCCGAGGTGGACGAGGACACCGCGCGAAGCGTGCTTGACGAGGTGAACCGGCTCGCCACCGGCCCCATCGCCGAATCGTTCGAGGACGCCGACCGCCACCCGCCCGTCTTCGACCCCGCCACCCACAGCGTGACCATGCCGGAGAGCTTCAAGCGCTCCTACAAGGCGTGGATGGACGCCGAGTGGTGGCGCCTGGAACTGAATCCGGAGCTCGGCGGCACGCCCGCCCCGCGCAGCCTCGTATGGGCCATGGCCGAGATGGTGCTCGGCGCCAACCCCGCCGTGTGGATGTTCGCCTGCGGCCCGGCCTTCGCCCGTCTGCTGCACGACCTCGGCACCCCCGAGCAGAAGCGGTTCGCCGAGCTGGCCGTCGAGCGGGGCTGGAGCGCGACCATGGTGCTCACCGAGCCCGACGCGGGCTCCGACGTCGGCGCCGGCCGCACCAAGGCGATCCGGCAGCCCGACGGCACCTGGCACATCGAGGGCGTCAAGCGCTTCATCACCAGCGCCGAGCACGACATGGCCGAGAACATCTTCCACCTCGTGCTGGCCCGGCCCGAGGGCGCCCGGCCCGGCACCAAGGGGCTGTCGATGTTCCTCGTGCCGAAATACCTGGTGAACGTCGAGACCGGCGAGCTCGGCGAACGCAACGGCGTGTACGTCACCAACGTCGAGAAGAAGATGGGCCTGAAGGTCTCGACGACCTGCGAGCTCACGCTCGGCGAGAAGCACCCCGCGATCGGCTACCTGGTCGGCGACGTGCACGACGGCATCCGGCAGATGTTCATGGTCATCGAGCACGCCCGCATGATGGTGGGGGCCAAGGCCATCGCCACACTGTCCACCGGCTATCTGAACGCGCTGGACTTCGCGAAGAACCGCGTCCAGGGCGCCGACCTCACCCGCTCGGGCGACAAGACCGCGCCGCGCGTCACCATCACCCACCACCCCGACGTACGCCGCGAGCTCATGCTGCAGAAGTCGTACGCCGAGGCGATGCGGGCGCTGGTCCTCTACACGGCGACGATCCAGGACCAGATCCAGATCGCGGAGTTCGAGGGCCGCCGCGACGAGGCCGCAGAAGCGCTCAACGACCTGCTGCTCCCGCTGGTCAAGGGCGTCGGCTCCGAGCGGTCGTACGAGATGCTGGCCCGCTCGCTGCAAACCCTCGGCGGCTCGGGCTTCCTGCAGGACTACCCGATCGAGCAGTACATCCGCGACTCGAAGATCGACTCGCTGTACGAGGGCACGACCGCCATCCAGGGCCAGGACCTGTTCTTCCGCAAGGTCCTGAAGAACCAGGGCGCGGCGCTGGGGTCGCTGCTCGGCGAGATCAAGGCGTTCGCCGCCTCGGAGGCGGGCAACGGACGACTGAAGGTCGAGCGCGGCCTGCTCGACGAGGCGGCCGACGAGGTCAAGGCGATGGCCGACACCATGGCCGGCTGGGCGATCGCCTCCATGGAGACGCCGCAGGAGGTCTACAAGGTCGGTCTCAACACCACCAGGTTCCTCCTGGCTCTGGGCGACCTGGTCCTGGGCTGGCTGCTGCTGCGCCAGGCCGGGGTCGCTCTGAACGCCCTGTCCGCCTCGGAGGAGGACAAGGCGTTCTACACGGGCAAGGTCGCGGCGGCCGCGTTCTTCGCCCAGACCGTGCTGCCCCGGCTGGCCGCCGAGCGTCGCGTGCTCGCCGCCACCGGCCAGGACCTCATGGAACTGCCTGAAGAGTCCTTCTGATCCGGTTCTGGTCTAGGACGGCCGCCGCCCACGAGTTGGTGCGGCGGCCGCACCGCGCCCCCGGGCCGGTCAGGTGAACGCGGGAGGCGGTGCGGCGGTCAGGGGAGGAACGCTCCCAGCGGTCGCGGACCGTCAGGCGGACGCCGGGAGCGGCCGGGCGGCGCCGTCATCGTCGGTGTTGACGGTGCGGAGCAGTTCCTCGCGCTCGGGTGTGTTCTCCGGCCGGATGAGGCCGATGAGGGTGAACAGCACCAGCGAGGTGGCCACCGGCGCGGCCGTGGACACGGCGGTCGACAGGCCGCTGATGCCGTAGTTGGTGAGCCAGAAGACGAACAGCCCCGCCGCCCAGGAGACCAGCGCGGCCGTGGGGCCGGAGCGGCGGAACAACGGCAGCATGCCGAGCAGCAGCGGGATCGAGATCGGCCCCATGAGCCCGGCCACCCACTTGATGACGACCGTGATGATGTCCTTCAGCACCGGGCTGTTGACCTGCGTGGCCACCGCCATCGACAGCGCGATGAACGCGACCGTGGTGACCCGGGCCGCGACCAGGCCTGCCCGGGTGTCCCAGGCCCGCGCCGCGCGGGACAGCACCGGGATCACGTCGCGGGTGAACACCGAGGCGATCGCGTTGGCGTCGGAGGAGGCCATCGCCATCGTGTGCGAGAAGAAGCCGGCGATCACCAGGCCGAGCAGGCCGTGCGGGATGAGCTGGGTGGTCAGCAGCGCGTAGGAGTCGCTCGCGTCCGGCTTGGTCGCGTGGACCAGCAGCGGCGCGGCCCACATCGGGAAGAACAGCAGCAGCGGCCAGACCGCCCACAGCACGGCCGACAGCCGGGCGCCGCGGGCCGCCTGCGCCGCGGTCGGCGCGGCCATGTAGCGCTGCGCCTGGTTCCACATGCCGCCGTTGTACTCGAACGTCTTGATGAACAGGAACGCGAGCAGGAACGTCACGGTGAACGGGCCGTTGAGCGGGTTCGCGTGGTCGGGCGGGAGCCGGTCCCACATGTCGCCCACCGCGCCGATGCCGCCGAGCTTGGCGAGGACGGCGAAGAGCATCACGACACCGGCGAGAAGCTGGATGACGAACTGCCCGAAGTCGGTGAGCGCGTCGGCCCACAGCCCGCCGACCGTGCAGTAGACGGCGGTGACGACGCCGGTGATCAGGATGCCCTGGTTGAGCGACAGTCCGGTGAACGTCGACAGCAGGGTGGCGATCGCGGCCCACTTGGCGCCGACGTCCACGATCTTCAGCAGGCCGCCGGACCAGGCGAGCGCCTGCTGGGTCGGCACGTTGTACCGCCTGGCGAGGAATTCCAGCGGGGAGCTGACCCTGAGCTTCGACCGGATCCGGTTCAGCCGCGGCGCGAACAGCACCGAGCCGATCGCGACGCCGATGGCGATCGGGAACGCCCAGGTGACGTAGGAGGTGACGCCGTAGAGGTAGGCGATGCCGGCGTACCCGGTGAACATGACGGCGCTGTAGCCGGACATGTGGTGCGAGATGCCGGCCAGCCACCAGGGCATCTTGCCCCCGGCGGTGAAGAAGTCACTGATATTGCCGATACGCCGGTGCGAGTAGACGCCGATCGCCACCATGACGATGAAATAGGCGCCGAGAACGTACCAGTCCAAATGGTTCACGCGCGTCGTACCTCCGGGTGAACGGCGGCACCCGGACCGACAACCGCCTGGCCTCGTTACGATGCGCCCGCCTCCCGGCCGTCGTCAATGGCGGGTCCGCAGGTCACGGACGTACACGAGGGCAGGTCGAGGCCGTGGCGCAGGTCACAGCAGGTTCATATTCATGAACTAGCTTCGCGTATCTGAATCGTTATCGGGAACGGCCTTGCCCTCACGCAGGCCGGGGGGTGAAAGTGTGCGGCGAAATGAGATTCCAGCAAGCGGCACACAACGGACCTGTCACCGCCTGGCATCGGTGATCGTCCGGCACTGCACGTACGCGGACGGAGGACGAGGGGCGCTGCCCGCCCGCCCTCCGACCTGGCATGCCCTCAGAGGGTGTACTGCACCGCCGCACGGGCGGCGAGGATCGGGGTGATGCACTCGTCGATCACGGCCCGGTGGGCCGGGTGGTCCCGGTAGACGACGTAGTCCTCCGGGGAGTCGAAGTCGGCGACCACGCCGAAGGAGAAGTTGCCCTGATTGACGCCGGCGTCCGGGCCGATCCGGTAGGCGCGCAACTCGGGGATGACGTCCGGCAGCCCGCCCAGACGCCTGGCCACCTCCGCACGCTGCTCCTCGGTGGCGTCATCGGTCCACTTTAGCAGCACAACGTGGCGGAACATGCACTCCCCCTGGGACGAGCCTCACGCGGCCCCCATGGCCGCGCCGTGACGGCGTTCATCTTCTCATCCCCCACGTCCCCGAAGCGGACCGCGCCCCGCGGACGCCGGTGCCCCGCGACACAGGAACCTCGCGACACGGGAACCTCGCGCGGAAGATGCGGCGTTTCGTGTCCTCATAGCCAGTGCCACTCGACGGAGGCCCGCCTGCGCCGTGCGGCGAGCCATTCGCGGAAGGCGGCCTCGCCCGCCGCGGTCAGTGTCTCCGTGTCGTCCCGCGCCGTCCGGCGCTCCAGCACGATTCCGGTCAGATAGCCGTCGCCGTACGCCGTCGGGCCGATCAGCGTGTCGTGCGGGGCGTGCCGCAGGGGCGCGGGCAGGTCCCTGGCCCACCGCTCGCCCACCGTCACCACGGCCTCCCCGCAGCCGATCAGACCGCCCAGGCCGCGCAGCAGCTCCCCGTTCACCGGCTGCGAGCCCGTCACCCACAGGGCGTGTACGCGGCCGAAGTCGCAGGGGTGTGCCGCGAGGTGGCCCGGCGCGAGCTCGGCCTCCATTCGCCGCCGGAAGCGCCGCCGCCGCGCGATCCCGGCGATGAACGCCTCGAACTGGTCGCCGGACAACGGCGTCTGGGCCAGCCAGGCCAGGGTTGAGGCGCGGTCGCGCAGGCCGTGGCCGGCGCGGAATTCCTCGGCGGCGGCCCGGAGGTCGGCGTCGTCGAGCGGCTCGCCGTCCTCCAGCGTCTCGTTCATCAGCAGGCACTGATCGACGATCTCGTCGAGCGGGCACCGCTCGGCACGATCGCCGTACGACCGCCCGGGCGGCAGCATGAGCGCCTCGGCGACGCGCAGGCGCACCCGATCCACCGTGACCAGGTATCCGGCGGCCCGGTGAGCAGCGGGCTCGCCGTCGCCGGGCGGGGCGGACCCGGCCGCCGGCCCGGCCGTACGGCTGCGGCGCAGGTCGCGCAGCAGTTCGACGGCATCGGCGAGGACCGCGGCGACCGCGCTCACGGGTACGGCCGTCATGCCGGCGGCCGGCCGCCGGCGAAGGACGCCGTCACCCGCGACCTGGGGGAAAGCTCAGCGCTGTCACACCAGGTCGCGGGGGCGCCCGGGCGCTCGATCTCCGGGAGGACGCGGCGCACGGTGACGTCCCGCCGGTCGCTCAGGATGAGGATCACAGGCGAACGCTAGAAATCCGAGCTTGAACCTCACTGGTTCGAACCTTGCATCCGACTTGCGTGCTCCCCGTTCAGCTCCAGGCGAGCATGCGGAGGGGATCCTCCAGCATCGCGCCGACGTCGCGCAGGACGTACGAGCCGAGCTCGCCGTCGACCACGCGGTGGTCGAACGACAGCGCCAGCGTGGTGACCTTGCGGACCGCGAGCTGCCCGTCGACCACCCAGGGCATGTCCCTGATCTGGCCCACGGCGAGGATCGCCACCTCTCCGGGATTGAGGATCGGCGTGCCCGCGTCGACGCCGAAGACGCCCACGTTGGTGATCGTTATCGTGCCGCCGCTCAGCTCGGCCGGCTGGCACTTGCCCGCCCGCGCCCGCTCGGTGAGCTCGCCGAGCGCCCGGGCGAGCCCGGGCAGCGACATCGCGTCGGCGTCCTTGACGTTCGGCACGATCAGCCCGCGATCGGTGGCGGCGGCGATGCCCAGGTTCACGTAGTGCTTGACCACGATCTCCTCGCCGGTCCACGTCGCGTTGACCATCGGGTGCCGTTTCACGGCGGTGATCAGGGCCTTCGCCACGAGCAGCAGCGGGGAGACCTTGACCTCGGCGAACTCGGGCAGCGTACGCAGCCGCCGCACCGCCTCCATCGTCTCGGTCACATCGACCTGCAGCCACTCGGTCACGTGGGGGGCCGAGAACGCGCTGGCCACCATCGCCTGCGCGGTCGCCTTCCTGACTCCCCTGACCGGGATGCGCTCCTCCCGTGCCCCGGTCTCCCGCCCCGCGGCGGCCGGAACGGCGGCGGGCGCCGCCACCGCCGCCTCCACGTCCGCCCGCGTGATCGACCCCTGGGGTCCGCTGCCCGTGAGGGCCGTCAGATCGACGCCCAGGTCCCTGGCGAGCTTGCGGACCGGCGGCTTGGCCAGGACGCGCGCCCGTGCGGACGCCGGCGAGCCGTTGGCCTGGACCGCGCCCGGCGGAACGGGAGCGGCCGGGGCGGGAGCCGACGGGGCGGGAACGGGCGACGCCGGGACGGGCACGGCGGACGGAGCGGACGCCGCCTGCTTGCGGGGGCGGCGGCGGGTGGCGCTCGTCTTGACGCCGTACCCGACCAGCACCGGCCGGCGTTCCTCCTTCACCGGCGCCGCGCCGTCGCCCGTGACCGGCACCAGGTCGGCGGCCAGCGCCGCACGGCCCGCGCCGGCGCCGTCACCGCCCTCGCCGCCCGCGCCGTCCTCGACCGCGATGATCGGGGCGCCGACGTCGACGGTCTGGCCCTCGCCGGCCATCAGCGCGGAGACGGTGCCCTCGTACGGGCACGGCAGCTCGACGACGGCCTTGGCCGTCTCGATCTCCACGATCGTCTGATTGATCTTCACCGCGTCGCCCGGTGCGACGTGCCACTTGACGATCTCGGCCTCGGTCAGCCCCTCGCCCACGTCGGGGAGTCTGAACTCACGGAGCATGAGAAGTCCCTCCCCCTCAGTACGCGAACGAGCGGTCCACGGCGTCGAGCACGCGGTCCAGGTCGGGCAGGTAGTGGTCCTCGAGCCGGGACGGCGGGTAGGGCGTGGAGAATCCGCCCACCCGCAGCACCGGCGCCTCCAGGCTGTAGAAGCAGCGCTCGGTGATGCGCGCCGCCAGTTCGGCCCCGAAGCCGGTGTAGACGGGGGCTTCGTGGACGACGACGCATCGCCCGGTCCGCGCCACGGACTCGGTCAGCACGTCCACGTCGAGGGGGTTGAGCGAGCGCAGGTCGACGACCTCGATGTCCCGCCCGTCCTCCTCCGCCGCCGCCGCGGCCTCCAGGCAGGTCTTCACCATCGGCCCGTACGCGACCAGCGTGACGTCGCGGCCCTGCCGTACGGTGCGGGCGCGGTCGAGCGGCAGGCCGGGGGCGGAGAGGTCGACGTCGGCCTTGTCCCAGTAACGGCGCTTCGGCTCGAAGAAGATGATCGGGTCGTCGCAGCGGACGGCGTCCTGGATCATCGTGTACGCGTCCACCGGGTTCGAGCAGGCGACCACCCGCAGGCCCGCCGTGTGCGTGAAGTACGCCTCAGGCGACTCGGAGTGGTGCTCCACCGCCCCGATGCCGCCGCCGCAGGGGATGCGTACGACGACCGGCAGCTTGAGCGTGCCGAGCGACCGCAGCGGCATCTTGGCGAGCTGGGTGATGATCTGGTCGGCCGCGGGGAACACGAACCCGTCGAACTGGATCTCGCAGACCGGCCGGTAGCCGCGCAGGGCCAGGCCGATGGCCGTCCCGATGATGCCCGACTCGGCGAGCGGCGTGTCGATCACGCGGTCCTCGCCGAAGTCCTTCTGCAGGCCGTCGGTGACGCGGAAGACGCCGCCGAGCTTGCCGACGTCCTCCCCCATCACGAGGACCTTGGGGTCGTCCTCCATCGAACGGCGCAGGCCCTCGTTCAACGCCTTGGCGAGAGTGAGTGTGGTCATCGTTCGAACCCCGCCAGGTAGGTCAGGTACTGCTCGCGTTCCTCGTCGAGGAGTGCGTGGGCGCCGGCGTACACGTGATCAAAGATAGCCCGGGGCGGCGGATCGGGCAGCGCCAGGCACCGGCTTCGCACGTCTTTGCCGAGCGCGTCGGCCTCGGCGTCGATCTTCTCGAAGAACTCCTGGTCGGCGAGCTGGTTCTTGAACAGGTACGCCTTGACCCGCTCGATGGGGTCCTTCAGCTTCCACGCCTCCAGCTCGTCGGCGAGGCGGTAGCGGGTGGGGTCGTCGGAGGTGGTGTGCGCGCCCATCCGGTAGGTGAACGCCTCGATCAGCGTCGGCCCCTGACCCTCGCGGGCGTTGCGCAGCGCGCGGCGGGTGACGGCGAGACAGGCGAACACGTCGTTGCCGTCCACCCGGATGCCGGGGAAGCCGAAGCCGGACGCCCTCTTGTAGAGCGGGATCTTCGACTGCTTCTCCAGCGGCTCGGAGATGGCCCACTGGTTGTTCTGGCAGAAGAACACGACGGGGGCGTTGAACACCGAGGCCCAGATGAAGGACTCGTTGACGTCGCCCTGGGAGGTCGCGCCGTCGCCGAAGTAGACGATCGTGGCGGCCTCGGCGCCGTCGCGCTGGACGCCCATGGCGTACCCGACCGCGTGCAGCGCCTGGGAGCCGATGACGATCGTGTAGAGGTGGAAGTTGTGCTCGGCCGGGTCCCATCCGCCGTTGCTCACGCCGCGGAACAGGGCGAGCAGCTTGACCGGATCGACGTCGCGGCACCAGGCCACGCCGTGCTCGCGATAGGTGGGGAAGGCCATGTCGGCGTCGGTCAGCGCCCGGCCCGAGCCGATCTGCGCGGCCTCCTGCCCGAGCAGGGACGCCCAGATTCCGAGCTCTCCCTGCCGCTGGAGCGCGACGGCCTCCAGGTCGATGCGGCGGACGAGGACCAGGTCACGGTAGAGGGAGCGGACCTCCTCCGCGGTCAGCTCGATGTCGTAGTCGGGATGCTCGATCCGCTCCCCTTCCGGGGAGAGCAGTTGGACGAGCTCCGGGGGTGCGTCTACACCGCGAGGGGCGTCGGCTGTCACGTGCCACTCCTGTGCGTCTCGGGCCCCCGCGGGTGGGGTCACCCCCGCGACAAGGCCGGGTCGTCTCGCGTACGGCCGCTGGGGTGGGCGACCGGGCGCATATGCGGACATAGTGGCAGAAGTCACACCCCTTCGCGCAAGACCCGCCCGCCCGTCCACACTTCTCCGATTCCCGGACTGTAAGACGCCACACCCCCCGGTGCGGCGCGCCGCGCGCGTCCCCGGCCGGGAGCGAGCCCATCGCGGGCGCTCCGGCGGCACGCCACTAGGCTTGACCCAAGCGGACCCACCCGAAACCCGGCGGCCCATCGCAGTGGCGGCCCATCCCAATTGGAGGACCATCGTGGCGCGCGTCATCGTCGACGTCATGCTCAAGCCGGAGATCCTCGACCCGCAGGGCCAGGCGATCGCCCGGGCGCTGCCGCGACTCGGCTTCTCCGGGGTGTCGAGCGTGCGGCAGGGCAAGCGGTTCGAGGTGGAGTTGGACGGCCCGGCCGACGAGGCCGCACTTTCGGAAGTCCGAAAGATGGCCGAAACCCTGCTGGCCAACACGGTCATCGAGGACTTCTCGATCCACGTCGAGGGGTGAAGTGACGCATTACACACCACTATTGCCTCGGCATTTCCACCCCTGATCGGGCATCGGTCCGTCTCGAACCCGCCTATCCGGTGCGCCCTGAATAACGGGGACGTGATTTTGCGGTTAGCCCTGATTCATCGGGGAAGCCTACCTTGGTGACCTTCGACACCGGGGAGGGGTCCGGTGGATATTGAGTTCTCACTGGCGATGCCACGGGACGCGATCGGCATCCCGATGGTGCGCCGGGTGGTGGGAGACGCGCTCCGGTCTCTAGGGGTGACCGAGGAGTGCGTGTCCGACATACTCCTGGCCACGTCCGAGGCGTGCGCCAACGCGGTGCGGCACGGTGGTCCCGCCAACCGTTACGAGGTCATGGCCACCATAGGAAACGGCCGCTGTGAGTTGCGCGTCGCCGACGAGGGCGAGGGGTTGCACATGATCCCCCGGCAGTATCCGCCGGCGGAGACCGAGAACGGCCGGGGCATCCTGATCATGCGTGCCGTCGTGGACGATCTCTCGTTCGACATCACGCCCGGGCGCGGAACGATCGTGCGCCTGTGCAAGGAGCTCGACTGGGACGAGGACGCCATCGCCCATCACCTCACTCTCGATCGCCACCTCGCCGGAGTCTGAGGGCCTCGGCTTCACGTCGCGCCGGGCTTGGGAGACCCGGCGTGACGGGTGATCGGAATCGGGCCTCCGCCTGGGGAGCCGATTTGGTGGCTCCGATACTCTGAGGTGTACCGCCACAGACCGCCGTCCGGCCAGATGACGGTGGCGTGCGCCTTGGAAGGAAAACTGTCATGAGCGCTGCCCGGGTGGGCGTCGTCACCTTCCCCGGAACACTCGACGACCAGGACGCCGCGCGAGCCGTACGGCTGGCCGGAGCGGAGGCGGTGCCCCTGTGGCACGCCGATCACGACCTCAAGGATGTCGACGCCGTCTTCCTGCCCGGCGGGTTCTCCTACGGAGACTATCTCCGCTGCGGGGCGATCTCCCGGTTCTCCCCTCTCATGACCGAGCTGATCCCGGCCGCGCAGGCCGGACTCCCCGTGCTCGGCACCTGCAACGGCTTCCAGATCCTCTGTGAGGCGCACCTGCTGCCGGGCGCGCTGACCCGCAACGAGGGTCTCCACTACATCTGCCGCGACCAGCGCATCCGCGTGGAGAGCACGCGTACGGCGTGGACGGCGGACTTCGCGGACGGGCAGGAGATCGTGCTGCCGATCAAGCACGGCGAGGGCCGTTACGTGGCCGACGCGGCCACGCTGGCCGAGCTGGAGGGCGAAGGGCGGGTGGTCTTCCGCTACGCCGGGAGCAACCCGAACGGCTCGCTCAACGACATCGCGGGCATCACCAACGCGGCCGGGAACGTCGTCGGCCTCATGCCCCATCCCGAGCACGCGGTCGAGGACCTGACCGGCGCGCCGAGCGTGGACGGCCGCGGTTTCTTCACCTCGATTCTGAAGCGGCTGGTTAACGCATGAGCGGCGAGCGATCTATGAGCACCGATTCCGTGAGGCGCGCGCAGGAGACGCCGGACGAGCGCCAGCCGTACGCCGAGCTGGGCATGAAGGACGACGAGTACCAGCGCGTACGCGAGATCCTCGGCCGCCGTCCGACCAGCTCCGAGCTGGCGATCTACTCGGTCATGTGGAGCGAGCACTGCTCCTACAAGTCGTCCAAGGTGCACCTGCGGCAGTTCGGCACCAAGGCGCCCAAGTCGGAGGCCCTGCTCGTCGGCATGGGCGAGAACGCCGGCGTGGTCGACATCGGCGACGGCTGGGCCGCCACCTTCAAGATCGAGTCGCACAACCACCCGTCGTACGTCGAGCCGCACCAGGGCGCCGCGACCGGCGTCGGCGGCATCGTGCGCGACATCATGTCGATGGGCGCCCGGCCGGTCGCGGTCATGGACTCGCTGCGCTTCGGCGGGGCCGACCAGCCCGACACGCGCCGCGTGCTGCCGGGCGTGGTCGAGGGCATCAGCCACTACGGCAACTGCCTCGGCCTGCCCAACATCGGCGGCGAGGTCGCCTTCGACCCCTGCTACATCGGCAACCCGCTGGTCAACGCCCTGTGCGTCGGCCTGCTGCGCAAGGACCAGATCAAGCTGGCCACCGCCCCCGGCCCGGGCAACAAGGTCGTGCTGTTCGGCGCGCGTACCGGTGCGGACGGCATCGGCGGCGCGTCTGTGCTGGCGTCGGCCACCTTCGAGGACGAGTCGCAGGCCAAGCGGCCCGCCGTACAGGTCGGCGACCCGTTCATGGAGAAGCTGCTCATCGAGTGCTGCCTTGAGCTCTACCAGGCGGACGTGGTCGTCGGCATCCAGGACCTCGGCGCCGCGGGAGTCTCCTGCGCCACGACCGAGCTCGCCGCCAAGGGCACCGGCGGCATGCGGGTGAACCTCAACCTCGTCCCGCTGCGCGATCCCACGCTGCGGCCCGAGGAGATCCTCATGAGCGAGTCGCAGGAGCGCATGATGGCGGTCGTCGCGCCCGACGACATCCCTGCCTTCATGGCGATCTGCGACAAGTGGGACGTCCCGGCGACCGTGATCGGCGAGGTCACCGACACCGGCAGGCTCGTCATGACGTGGGACGACGAGGTGATCGTCGACATCCCGCCGGGCACGGCGGTCGACGACGGCCCGGTCTACGAGCGGCCGTTCCACGAGCCCGCCGGGCAGGCGGCGCTCAACGCCGACGGCCCGGAGCGCCTGCCCAGGCCGGAGGACCTGCGGGAGACGCTGCTCACCCTGCTCGGCTCGCCCAACCTCGGGTCCAAGGAGTGGGTGACCTCGCAGTACGACCGGTACGTCCGGGGGAACACGGTCCTGGCCCAGCCCGCCGACGCCGGCATGCTGCGGATCTCCGAGGTCCTGCCGGGCGCCCAGGAGACCACCCGGGGCATCGCGCTCGCCACCGACGGCAACGGCCGCTACGCGAGGCTCGATCCCTACACGGGGGCGCAGCTCGCGCTGGCGGAGGCGTACCGCAACGTGGCGGTGACCGGCGCGACGCCGCTCGCCGTCACCAACTGCCTCAACTTCGGCTCCCCGGAGGACCCCGAGGTCATGTGGCAATTCTCCGAGGCCGTACGCGGGCTCGCCGATGCCTGCCGGACCCTGGGTGTGCCGGTGACCGGCGGAAACGTGTCGTTCTACAACCAGACGGGCTCGACCGCGATCAACCCGACGCCGGTGGTCGGCGTGCTCGGTGTGATCGACGACGTGGCGCAGCGGGTCAGGTCCGGTTTCACGGCTCCCGGCCTGCGCGTCCTGCTGCTGGGCGAGACCCGCGAGGAGTTCGGCGGCTCGGAGTGGGCGCACGTCGTCCACGGTCACCTGGGCGGGCTGCCGCCTCAGGCGAATCTGGAGGCCGAGCGCGCCCTGGCCGCGGTGCTGACCGAGGCGGCGGCCCGCGGGCTGCTGGAGGGCTCGCACGATCTGTCCGACGGCGGCCTCGCCATCGCCCTGACCGAGGCGTGCCTGGCCCAGGGCGTCGGCTGCACGGTGACCCTGCCGGGCGACGACGTCTTCGTCGAGCTGTTCAGCGAGTCGGCCGCGCGGGCGCTGGTGTGCGTCCGGCCCGAGGCGTTCGACGCCGTCGCCGACCTGTGCGCCCGCCACGAGGTCCCCTGCTCCGGGCTCGGCCTCACGGGCGGTTCCGCGCTCACCGTGGAGGGCGTCTTCGACGTCCCGGTCGAGGAGTTGCGCGAGGTCCACGCGTCCGCGCTGCCGCGCGTCTTCGGCTGATCACAACGCGGAAGGGCCCCTCCGGACATGGCGTCCGGAGGGGCCCTTCGTCATGGAGAACCGACGAAGGCCCTTCCGGTAACCCCTCCGGAAGGGCCTTCGCAGTGCCGTACGCCAACGCCTCATCGCGTACGGCAAGCCATGGGAGCGACGAGCGCGGTGGAGCCCCCACGGACTCCGCCGGCGAACGTCGGAACGCGGGTTATGCCACCTTCGTGCAGACGGCGTAAACGATGCCCTCGCCGTTGCCGTTGCCCGTCAGCTCGACCTTCCAGCCGTTGCCGCTCATGTAGCTGCCCGTAACGGTCTTGCTGGAGTTGATCTTGAAGCCGCCGCCGGTGACCTTCTCGTCCGCCGCGCAGGAGGCGATTCCGCTGTTCCCCGAGACGAACCCGGTCGCCATCCTCGAGGTCAACGTGGGTGCGCCGCCGGAACCGCCCTGGTTCTGGAGCCACTTGACGAAGTCGGTCTCGTCCTTGGTGCTGCAGGTGCGCCCCTTCCAGATGTCGCAGGCGCTCTTGCCGTCCTTGCCGTCCGTGCCCGGGGTGCCGTTCTTGCCCGGCTCGCCCTGCGGGCCGGCGGGACCGCGCTCGCCGTCCTTGCCGGGCAGGCCGCGAGGACCGGCGTCGCCCTGCGGGCCGGCGGGACCGCGCTCGCCGTCCTTGCCCGGCAGGCCGCGAGGACCGGCGTCGCCCTGCGGGCCGGCCGGACCGCGCTCGCCGTCCTTGCCCGGAGCGCCGTCCTTGCCGTCCTTACCCGGAGCGCCCTGCGGACCGCGCAGGCCCTGGGGACCGCGCAGACCCTGCGGACCACGCGGGCCCTGCTCGCCGGTGTCGCCCTTCGCACCGGTACCGCCGATGCCCACCGGACCCTGCGGGCCGGTCTTGTTCCACGACACCTTGGTCTCGACCGGCTTGCACGTCGTCGTGGCGTTGACCAGACGCATGTAGCGCGTGCTCTTGTTCACACACGCGTACAACGCGGCGTCACTCGCCGACGAAGCGGTGGCCGCGCCACCCAGAACAAGGACCGATCCAGCCAGAGCACCAGCCGTCATCAGGCCGATGGTGCGTCCGCCCGGCAACTTGATAGCCACGGGACTTCCCTCTCTATGGCACACGATGTGCGTGAAGCCAAAGTTGTACATGTGATTCACGCGCATGGGTGTATGCCGGTTGTCATCCTGAACATCACGTATGTGCATCTTCGCTACCGGTGAGTCCGGGCGGTCAGGAGACCGGCCTGGGACAGGAGCCCGGGGGCGCCTCGGACAGACGCCCCCGTCAGATCATCTCGCCGAGCCCCGGGAGCCGGTCGGCTGCTGCTCCTCGCCGGACTTCTTGTTCCCCCCGTTGGTGGCGGCGGCCTCGTTCTCCTGAGCGAGAGCGTTGCCGCTGCCACTGCCGCCCCCCGCGGAGGCGCAGATCACGTACGCGGTGCCCTTGGTGCCGGCAGACCCCTTGATCTCCCAGCCGGTCGGCTTGCCGTTCTCGACGACCGGGCCGTTGGTGAGGACCTCGCCGATGACGCTCGTGCCGCGGTATCCGCCGCCCGTGGCGTAGCCGCCGCCGCAGCTCAGCGTCACGCTCTTGCTGCCCGTCAGGCCGAAGCTGAAGCCGGCTTCCTTGACGCTGATGCCGGCGACGCCGTCCTTGCCCGGGTCGCCCTTCGGACCCGCAGGACCCTCCGGACCGCGCTCGCCGTTCTTGCCCGGGGCGCCGTCCTTACCGGGGGCGCCGTCCTTGCCCGGAGCGCCGTCCTTACCGTCCTTACCCGGAGCACCCTGCGGGCCACGCAGGCCCTGCGGACCGCGCAGGCCCTGGGGACCGCGCAGACCCTGCGGACCACGCGGGCCCTGCTCGCCGGTGTCGCCCTTCGCACCGGTGCCGCCGATGCCCACCGGACCCTGCGGACCGGTCTTGTTCCACGACACCTTGGTCTCGACCGGCTTGCACGTCGTCGTGGCGTTGACCAGACGCATGTACCGCGTGCTCTTGTTCACACACGCGTACAACGCGGCGTCACTCGCCGACGAAGCGGTGGCCGCGCCACCTAAAACCAGGACCGATCCAGCCAGAGCACCAGCCGTCATCAGGCCGATGGTGCGTCCGCCCGGCAACTTGATAGCCACGGGACTTCCCTCTCTATGGCACAGCATGTGTGTGAATCAGAAGTTGTACATGTGATTCACGCGCCATGAGATATGAGGGTTGTCACGTCAAACATTACGTATGCGCATCTCCGCTCCCAGTAAGCACGAATGGTCAAAAAAGTCCCCACGCCATTCATTTCCGCCCGTTGAGGTCCTTCTGTAGCGCGCTTCCCGGCGTCCTCTTCGCAGCCGTGGCCTCGACCCCGGACATCAGGAGATCCAGGCCGAACGCGTAGTAGGCGTCGAGGTCGGGCTCCTCCTCCGTGGCCTTGGCGTATTCGACGATCCGGGGAAACTCGCCGGCGGGGAACTGTTCCAGGCGCAGCCGCCTCTGCCGGCGCCACTCGGCCGCCTCCGCGGCGCTGAACGCTCCGGGACAGCCGGGCTCGTTGTCGACCAGCGCCATCGCGCCGTGCAGCAGGTAAGTGGAGACGGCGAAACCCTCGGTCAGCGTGAATCCGGCCTGGGACAGCAGGTCGAGCGCGGTGTCGGTCGCCCGGGCGAAGTTGGGGAGCTCCTGCTTCTCGACCATCCCGAGCAGCCCCGGCATGTACCGGTGCCGCCGCATCACCCTGATCAGCGCCTCGACCATCGCCCGCAGCCGCACGTTCCACGGCGCGCCCGGGTCGAACTCGGCGGTGACCTCGGCCAGCAGATGGTCGGTGACGCAGACGAACAACTGGTCCTTGTTCTTGACGTGCCAGTAGAGGGCCATCGGGGTGACCCCGAGCTCCTGGGCGAGCCGCCGCACCGTGACCGACTCCAGGCTCTCGGCATCGGCCAGCTCCACGGCCTTCTCGACCAGACTCCGGCGGCTCAGCCGCTCCGTGTTCGCCATGGTCCGCAGCCTCCCTACCTCCTCGGGACTTGACAACTATACGCCGTACAAGGTCTCCTATGCACCGTACATGTACGTTGTACATGTACCTCGTACAAGAGGAGGACACATGTCCGGACGATGGTGGGCGCTGGTCGCGGTGTCGCTCGCGACTTTCATGACCTACCTGGACAACAACGTGGTCAACGTGGCCCTGCCGACGATCCAGCGGGACCTGGCGCTGACGATCTCCGGTCTGGAGTGGATCGTGAGCGCGTACATCCTGGTGTTCGCGGGCCTGCTGCTCGCCGGCGGACGGCTCGCGGACGTCTTCGGCCCCCGGACGGCGTTCTTCGGCGGCCTGGCGGTCTTCACGCTCGCGTCGGTGGCGGCGGGCCTCGCCGGGAGCCAGGAGACACTGATCGCCGCGCGGGCGGTGCAGGGACTCGGCGCGGCGCTCGTGACGCCGTCGACGCTCGCCCTGCTGCCACGGATCTTCCCCGACCCGCGCGAGCGGGCGACGGCCGTCGGCATCTGGAGCGCGGTCGGCGCCCTGGCACTGGCGATCGGCCCGCTCACCGGCGGGTTCCTCAGCGAGAACGCCGACTGGGGCTGGATCTTCCTGATCAACCTGCCCATCGGCGTGGTCGCGGCGGTGATCGGCCTGCGTTCGATCAGGGTCGAGCGGGCCGCGGCCGGGCGGGCGGCTCTCGACCTGCCGGGCCTGGCCACTTCGGCCGTGGCGTTGTTCGCCCTCACCTACGCGCTCATCGAGGGCGAGTCGCGTGGGTGGACCTCCGCACCGATCCTCGGCGCGTTCGCGGTCTTCGCGGTGGCCGCCGTCGTGTTCCTGGTCGTCGAGGCCCGTACGGCACAGCCGATGATCGACCTCACGCTGTTCCGCGAGCGGGTCTTCAGTGGCGGCCTGCTGTCGATGGGCCTGTGGTCGTTCGGCGTCTTCGGCATCTACTTCTTCACCGCGCTCTACCTGCAGAGCGCGCTCGGGTTCTCTCCGACCGAGGCGGGCGCGGGTTTCGTGCCGATGGCGCTGCTCATGGCGGTGATCGCGAGCGTCTCGCCGCGGATCGCCGAGCGCTTCGGCAGCGCGGGCACCGTGGCCGTCGGCCTCGGCCTGATGGCGGTGGCCATCGGGGGGCTGTCGAGCGCGGGCGAGGGCTCCCACTACGGCGACCTGCTCCCCTGGTTCCTGCTGTACGGCGCGGGCGCCGGCCTGCTCGTCCCGCTGACCAACGTGGTGCTGAACGCGATGCCTCCCGCGCGGGCCGGCGTGGCCTCGGGTGTGCTCAACGTCTCCCGCGAGGTCTTCGGCCTGCTCGGCATCACGATCCTGGGCGCGATCCTGAGCGCCAGGCAGAGCGCGATCGGCGGCGCTCCGCTGCACGCCTTCCTGGAGGCCTACCGCTTCACACTGCTGATCGCGGCGGCGATCGTGCTGGTCGGCGTCCCGGTCAGCGTGTTCTCCCTGCGCCGCACCCGGGCCGCCGCCGAGGCCGCCGAGGCCGCCGAGCCCGTCACGCCCGCCGAGCCCAGCGCACCCGCTGTGGCCGAGCCCGTCGCCTGACTCCCGGGGCCCAGGGCGGCGCGGGTCCAGGGCCACGGGGGTTCAGCGCAGCAGGGGGTCAGAACAGCAGGGCGCCGGCCCGCTTGAGGGTGCGGATCACCGGGGCGGTCTCCACCTCGCGCACTCCGTCGAGCGTCGCCACCCGCTCCGTCAGGTAGCGGTAGAGGGCCCGGGTGTCACGGCAGGTCACCGCTGCCATGAGATTGGTCGGGCCCGTGGTGGCGGCCACCATGTCGGCTTCGCCGTGCCCGGCCATGGCCGCGCCGACCGCGGTCAGCGCCCGCGGCTCGACCTTCATCCACAACCATGCCTCGGCGTGGTAGCCGAGCGCCTGGGCGGGGATCTCGACGTCGAAGCGCAGCGCGCCGCCGCCGCGCAGTTGCTCCAGCCGGCGGCGGGCCGTGGTCTGCGAGCACCCGGCCGCGGCCGCCAGTTCGCCGAAGCCGGCCCGGCCGTCCCGGGCCAGCACCCGCAGCAGGGCACGATCCTCGCCGCTCAGGGCGATCTCGCACTCGTCCGTGTGATCCGGGCGCAGGCATGCGGCCTGCTCGTCCGTGAGGACGGGTGCCCGGCTGCGCCAACCGGCGAACATGTGCAGCGTGGCGTGGGCCGACATCGAGACGACGCGCGGAGTCCTGGGCAGCTTCTTCAGCAGCAGGTCGTCTCCTTCCCCGCCGGCCCGGACACCGCAGGCGATCTCCGTGCCGCCGGACAGCAGCCGCACCCAGACGGTGTCCTCCCGCCGGGCCAGCGCCTCGGCCACCGGCCCGGCGGCGTCCGGCGTGCACAACAGACGCACTCCCCAGGAGGTCTGCCCGAAGCGGGTGCCGTCGAGCATGCCGACCACGCGCAGGAGCCCCTCGGATCGCAGCCTGCGATAGCGGCGCGCGATGGTGTGCTCGGAAGCGCCGACGACCTCGGCGATCCGGCGGAAGGAGGCTCTGCCGTCGATCTGGAGCGCGTGCACGAGAGCACGGTCGACGTCGTCCAGCACGCTGTTTTTCTCCATATTTCTTAGTTTCGCGCGGCTTTTCGCCGCCAGGCCGTCGCCGGACTGCGGGCGCTGCCGCTTCGAGGCGATCGTGGGCGCATGAGCACTTACCTGGTTTTCGGTGGCACGGGAAACGTCGGCCGGCGGGTCGTGGAGCGGCTCGCCCGTGCGGGCGCAGCCGTACGGGCGACCAGCCGCCGCCCGCGAACCGCCCGCCTTCCCACGGGCGTCGAGGTCGTCACTCCGGACCTGGACGCGCCCGGCGCTCTGGACGGTGTCGAGGCGGCGTTCCTGATGTGGCCGTTCCATTCGGCCGAACCGGCCCGGTCCGTCGTCGACGCGCTCAAGCGCCACGCCCGCCGGGTCGTCTTCATGACGGGCGGCGACGTACGCCCCGGGGTGGCTCCCGAGCTGCAGCCCACCGCGGTCGCCCGCTGGCACGCCGCCGTGGAACACCTGATCGAGCGGTCCGGCATGGAGTGGACGATTCTGAGCCCCAGCACCTTCATGGCCAACACCCTCTGGTGGAGCGAGCAGATCAAGGCCGGAGACGTCGTGCGAGGCGCCTACGGATCACTCAGGACGGTGCCGATCCACGAGGACGACATCGCGGCGGTGGCCGTACGCGCCCTGACGGAGGACGGGCACGCCGGGCACCGCTACGCGCTCACCGGACCCGAGGTCCTCACGCAGGAAGAGCAGGTGCGAATCATCGGCGAGGCGATCAGGCGGCCGCTGCGCTGGCACGAGCTGACGCGGGAGGAGGAGCGCGCCAGGCTATTGGCCGACCCCGGTTTCCCCGACGACTTCGTGGACGAACTGCTCGACGGATACGCCACGCTGGTCACCGCCCCGGCACCCGCCGTCACCACTGCCGTGCAGGCCATCACCGGTACCCCGGCCGCACCGCTGACGGCGTGGGCCGCCGAGCACGCCACCGACTTCGGTGGTGCCCCACGATGAAAGTGATCGTCATCGGAGCCGGTCTCGGCGGCCTGGCCCTGGCCAACGGACTGCGCGGGACCGGCATGGACGTGGCCGTCTACGAACGCGACGCCTCGCCCGTGATCCGAGGGCAGGGGTACCGCCTTCATCTCGGCGACGTGGGCATCGACGCGCTGGCATCCGTGCTCGCGCCGGAGCGCTGGGCCGCGTTCGTGGCCGCCGCCCACGCGCCCAAGCCGCGGTTCGTCCGTTTCGACCCGGCACTGCGGGTGCTGGAGGAGCACGATTTCGGCGGCAGGCACCTGTCGGTCGACCGGCAGGAGTTGCGTGACACCCTGCTGGCCGACGTGGAGCGGCTGGTCACCTATGGCAGGCGCCTCACCGCCTTCCAGGTGGAGGCCGGGCAGGTGACCGCGTGTTTCGACGACGGCGCCACCACTACCGGCGATGTGCTGGTGGGCGCCGACGGCGTGAACTCCGCCGTCCGCCGGCAGTACCTACCCCATGCCCGCGTCGTCGGCACCGGCCTCACCCAGCTCTACGGCAGGATCCAGCGAGAGTCGGCCGAGGACCTGGACCACGTGTTCAGCGCGGTCACCGGGCCCCGCCACCGGGTGGTGGGCATCGCCCTCACCCGCGACTACGCCACCTTCTCCTTCAGCGCCCGCACGGAGGACCTTCCGCCGGAGCCGCACCTGCTCAGACCCCTCGTCGCGGAGATGACGCACGGCTGGCATCCCCGCATCCGGCGGATGCTCACCGAGTGGTACGACGTCTTCCCGCTCGAACTGCGCACCAGCGTCCCGGTCGCTCCCTGGGACACCACCCGCGTCACGCTGGTCGGTGACGCGGCCCACGCGATGAGCCCGGCGGCGGGGGCCGGGGCCAACCTCGCCCTCCGGGACGCCGCGAGCCTCGCCGCCGCTCTCGCGAGTGGCCGTCCCCTGATCCCGGAACTTCGGTCGTACGAGCGCGAGATGATCGACTCCGGCTTCGCCGCGGTCCGCGCCTCCGCCGCCAACGGCGCCCGGATCCTCGGTCAGGACCCGCTCCCAGGCTGAGAGGTTCTATTCCTTGATCACGTTGTCGCGAGAACCGCCGTCGTAGACCGGGTTCCAGTCGAGGTGCTCCTCGGTGACGAGCAGGCGGATCAGTCCGGGCTTCCGGGTGGACTCCTCCGCCTCCCAGACGGTCCAGTCCTTCCCGACAGGAATGTCCTGTTTATGCGGATCAATGGCAAAGCCACCGAGATTCCGCGGGTTGGGCTCGATGACCGCATAGGTGACCTTCAGCCCGCGCTTCTCGATCTCCGGCACGACCTCGCCCACCGTCTTCTCGTCCACCCGATATCCGGCGAGCGAGCGGCCTTTCTCGGTCGCCAGACGATAGGCGACGATCTCCGGCGGCGCGCTCCTCATCTGGTCGTCGGGCACGAGCACGCACGGCTTCACCGGGTCCTCCATGAGGATCGTGCTGGTGGTGCTTCCCCCGTCGGGCCAGGCCGTGAGGGTCCAGACGAAGGTCTGGCCGGGCTTGAACAGCCGGGTGTCGATCCGCATCTGCCAGCTGTTCTTCTCCCCCGGGATGTTCGTCGGCGGGTCGTAGAGGCCCTGGGGGATGTCCTCCACGTAGGTGGCGCGCGGCTCCCGGCACTTCTGCCCCGGAGGCGCGTAGTCGACGATGGCGGGGACCCCCAGGTCACGCAGCTGCTTCGTCAGCCCGGCGACGTCGCGGAAGTCTCGGACCTTGACCCACACGACCCCGTGGGAGTCCTTGGTCACGGCGTAGGAGGGCGTGGTGAGGGTGCCGTTGTCGGGCAGGCCCGGGCCGACGACGATGCCCGCGGCGGCCACGGCGGCCGTCAGGCCCAGAACCAGCCTGCGTGGGCCGCGGCACCTCGCACGCGTGGGCACGGCCGCGCCGCCGCCGGGCGGCTCGGCCGTGATCGAGGCCAGCAACGCCCGCGCCCCCGCGCCGGACGGGCGGCCACCCGGCGCACCGGGCTCGACCCGGGCCAGCGGCCCGATCATCGCTTCGACGTCCTTCACAGTGACCTCCCCAGTGGCGCCAGCCGGCCATGTGACGTGAGAGGGACGCCCGCCTCGGCGAGCGCCCGGGAAAAGCGCCTTCGGGCGCGGTAGAGCCGGATGCGTACGGCGTTGCGCGACAGGCCGAGCGCGGTGGCGATCTCCTCGCGGCCCAGCCCCTCCCACGCGACCAGCGACAGCAACTCGCGGTCGTCGTCGGACAGACGCAGGAACGCCTCGCCGATCGCGGCCAGCTCGACCCCGCTCTCGGGAGAGTCGCCGTACAGGTCGGCCATCTCGGCGTCCAGCTCGGCGGTGCGCGCCCGGCGGCGGGCCTCGCCTCTGCGGTGGTTGGCCATCACGTTGCGGGCCACGCCGTACAACCACAGGACGGCCTCGTCGCCCTCGGGTAAGTCGTCCACCCGCCGCCAGGCGACGGTGTAGACCTCGGCCACCACGTCGGCCGCGTCCTGCGGCGAGTCGCAGCGGCGCGCGGCATACGCCGTGAGCCGGCCGTACGTCTCCCGGTAGACGGCCTCGAACCTGGCCGACGGTTCGTCATCCACGGGCGGTCCCCATGATCGGCCCCCTTGTCGGTGCTCCTACGGACACCCCTCTCATGTACGGAGACCGCCCATCATTTCCCGCGAGATCGAGCGGGGGCCGAATCCGGGACAATGGGCCGGTGCCGGCACGCAGACTCGACCCAGGGAAGATCAGAGAGGCGCTCGACGCCCAGCTCGCCGATCTCGGACGGCCGCCGTTCGACGGTCCCGAGAGCGCCGCCGGCGACGCGTGCGCGCTGGCCGTGCTCGACGCCTACGAGGCCGGGCTCACGCCGCTGAGGGCCGCCGCCCGCGCCGCCGTACGGCACCTGCTGGAGGACCTGGCCGCGCGGGCGCCGGGACGGTCGGTGGAGGTGCGAGTCCCCCCGCACGCCGCGGTGCAGTGCGTGGAGGGGCCCCGGCACACGCGGGGCACCCCGCCCAACGTCATCGAGACCGACCCCCGCACCTGGCTCGAACTGGCCACCGGCCGGATCACCTGGGCCGACGCCACCGCCGCAGGCAGGATCGCGGCCAGCGGCTCCCGGGCCGACCTGTCCGCGCTGCTGCCGCTCTGGTGAGCCTCGCCCGGGTCACCGGAACCCGGAGAGCTTGTTCTGCACGCAGCGCTGCGCGTCCTCCTGTGTGGGGTAGAGCCGGCGGTCGAAGCACTCGCCGACGTGCCTGGTCGTGAACCAGTTGTAGAGCGCCACGCTCATGATCAGGGCCAGCAGCAGGGTCAGCGCGCTCAGCACCACCCCTCCGACCGCCCTGCGCCGGTTGGAGTTCCTGGCGATCGCCACGATGCCGAGGACGAGCCCGACGATCGCCACGAGCGTGCCGACGCCGCAGACCAGCAGCAGGACGATCGAACAGATCCCGAGCACCAGCGCGGCCGTCCCGAGCCCGCCGCCCGGTTGTGGCCCCCAGGGGGCGCCGGGAGGTCCGCCAGGTCCCGGGGGCGGCGGCAGCGGCCCCCCGTACGGCGGCTGCCCGTAGGGAGGCGGGCGCCCGGGGTCGTCGGGTGTCGCCACGATGATCCTCCCTACCGATCCTGGGCCATATCTCGTGGCCTGATCCGATTCTTAGGGGCTGTCCGAAAGCCCAGATTCCCCCGGATTCCTCGTGTGAGCAGGGACGACACGGCAAAGGGCGGGTGATGCTTGCGGCGCCTGACGGGCATGCGCGGGTTTGAGCAGCGCCAACGCCCAAATAGACTCGACTACGTGTTGAAGGGCGACGGCCGGCTGGGCCATGACCTCGACCCCCAGGACCGCGCTCCGAAGGACGCCTGTGGCGTCTTCGGTGTATGGGCGCCCGGGGAGGACGTCTCCAAACTCACCTACTACGGCCTCTACGCACTGCAGCACCGCGGGCAGGAGTCCGCGGGCATCGCGGTCAGCGAGGGCAGCCGCATCCTCGTCTACAAGGACATGGGCCTGGTGGCCCAGGTCTTCGACGAGTCGATCCTCGGGACCCTGCGGGGGCACCTGTCCATCGGGCACTGCCGCTACTCCACGACCGGATCAAGCGTCTGGGAGAACGCGCAGCCCACGCTGAGCTCCACCGACGGCGGCGGGCTGGCGCTCGCCCACAACGGCAACCTGATCAACACCGCTCACCTCGCCGAACGGCTCGCGCCCGGCTCCACCCGCGCGACCACCGACACCGAGGTGCTCACCGCGCTGCTCGCGCAGGACGCCTCGCGCCCGGTCGAGGACGTGGCGGCCGAGCTGCTCCCGGAGGTCAAGGGCGCCTACTCGCTCGTCTGGATGAACGAGACGACGCTGTTCGCCGCCCGTGACCCGCAGGGCATCCGCCCGCTCGTGCTGGGCCGGCTGGAGCGCGGCTGGGTGGTCGCCTCCGAGACCGCGGCACTCGACATCGTCGGCGCGTCGTTCATCCGCGAGATCGAGCCCGGCGAGCTGCTGACCATCGACGAGCGCGGGGTCCGCTCGCGCCGCTTCGCGCCGGCCGAGCCCAAGGGCTGCCTGTTCGAGTACGTCTACCTCGCCCGCCCCGACACCACCATCGCCGGGCGCGGCGTGCAGTCCACCCGGGTCGAGGTCGGCCGCGTGCTGGCCCGTGAGCACCCGGTGGACGCCGATCTCGTGATCCCCACGCCCGAGTCGGGCACCCCCGCCGCCATCGGCTACGCCGAGCAGAGCGGCATCCCGTACGGCCAGGGCCTGGTGAAGAACTCCTACGTCGGCCGGACGTTCATCCAGCCGTCGCAGACGATCCGCCAGCTCGGCATCCGCCTCAAGCTCAACCCGCTGCGCGAGGTCATCGAGGGCAAGCGCCTGGTGGTCGTGGACGACTCGATCGTCCGCGGCAACACCCAGCGGGCCATCGTGAAGATGCTGCGCGAGGCCGGGGCGACCGAGGTCCACGTCCGGATCTCCTCGCCTCCGGTCTCCTGGCCGTGCTTCTACGGCATCGACTTCGCCACCCGCGCGGAGCTGATCGCCGGGTCGCTGTCGGTCGAGGAGATCCGCTCCTCGCTCGGGGCCGACTCTCTCGGGTACATCTCTCTTGAGGGGCTCACCCGCGCGACGACACTGCCGGCCGACCGGCTCTGCCGCGCGTGCTTCACCGGTGAGTACCCCATTCCGATCGAGGACGACAGGGTGGGCAAATTCGTGCTGGAGGCTCAGCGATGACCAGCTACGCCGCCGCCGGCGTCGACATCGAGGCCGGCGACCGCGCGGTCGAGCTGATGAAGTCGCGGGTCGCGCGCTCCCGGCGCCCGGAGGTCGTGGACGACGCCAGCGGCTTCGCCGGGCTCTTCGACGCCTCGGCGTTCCTGCGCTACCGCCGGCCGCTGCTGGCCACGTCCACCGACGGTGTGGGCACCAAGGTCATGCTGGCCCAGCAGCTCGGCAAGCACGACACGATCGGCATCGACCTCGTCGGCATGGTCGTGGACGACCTCGTGGTCTGCGGGGCCGAGCCGCTGTTCATGACCGACTACATCGCCTGCGGCAAGGTCGTGCCCGAGCGCATCGCCGACATCGTGGGCGGCGTGGCCGAGGGCTGCCGGCTCGCGGGCTGCGCGCTGGTCGGCGGGGAGACCGCCGAGCACCCAGGCGCGATGGGTCCCGACGAGTACGACCTCGCGGGCGCCGGCACCGGGGTCGTCGAGGCGGACGAGATGCTCGGCCCCGACCGGGTCGTGCCGGGGGACGTGGTCCTCGGGCTGGCCTCCAGCGGCGTCCACTCCAACGGCTACTCGCTGGTCAGGCATGTGATCAAGACCGCCGGGCTGGGCCTGGAGCGGGAGCTGCCCGAGCTGGGCCGTACGCTCGGCGAGGAACTGCTCGAGCCCACCCGCGTCTATTCGCTCGACTGCCTGGCGCTCATCCGGGAGACCGAGGTGCACGCCCTGGCCCACATCACCGGCGGCGGGCTCGCGGCCAACCTGGCCAGGTCCCTGCCCGGCACGGTGGACGCCCTTCTCGACCGGAACTCCTGGACGCCGCCCGCGATCTTCGAGGTGCTGGCCGGGCACGGCGGCGTGCCCCAGGAGGAGATGGACAAGACGTTCAACCTCGGCGTGGGCATGTGCGCGATCGTCCCGGCGGAGCAGGCCGACAAGGCACTCGCCCTGCTCGCCGGTCGCGGGCTGCCCGCCTGGGTGCTGGGCGAGATCGTTCCCGGCGAGGGACGGGCTCTGTTCCGCCGGTGATCTGGTTCACGAGTCGAGCCCGGTGAATCGAGCCGGGTGAACCCTTCCGGCCGGTCGTGGCCCTCCGCCCACGGCCGGCCACCGCGAACAGGCATTAACCGGCCGGGACATGTGACGGTTCACCGGCGGCCACAGTGGTGGCGACGGCAGGCTCACGCCGGGACACCGCCCCGGCCGGTTGTCACCGTCGGAGGCGAGGGTCGCCGGACACGTGAGAGAACCCGGCGGGTATGTCACCCGCCGGGTCACTCACTTGGCGATCAGAACCGAGTCAACGACGCCCACGGCGGTCATCGCCGTCGTCGTCGTCGACGGTCGCGTAATCGGCGTAGCGATCAGCCAACTCGTCGTAAGGGTCATGCTCGTCACTGTGGCCGGAATCGTCGGCGTCCACGACTCCGAGCTCCGCGCGCAGGCGCTCAAGATCCGTGCCGCCGCTGTTGTACTTCAGCTGACGGGCGACCTTGACCTGCTTGGCCTTGGCTCGGCCGCGCCCCATTGGCTCGACCCCCTCATGCGGGGTCGTGCCCGACCCCTCGTCACTAACGCACCGCGCACCGACGCCACCTGACTTCAGGCGTCAGTCTCTCGTTCGCTTATTACCGTACCTGGTTTGTGCGCCGCTCGGTACGTCGTACGAGCGGCGGCGGTCAGCGCCGGAGCCAAATACCCCTTAGCCGACCGATCTCCGACATTCTTCGCTCCGCCAGCCTATCCGCTGCGACGGCGGGAGGGACGCCTTCCTCGTCGGCCGACCTGAAGATTCTCAAGGTCGTGTCGAAGATCTTCGCCGCCCGGGCGCGGGCCCGGTCCATGTCGAAGCCCTCGATCTCGTCGGCCACCTGGATGACCCCGCCGGAGTTCACCACGTAGTCCGGGGCGTACAGGATGCCCCGCTCGGCGAGCTGCTTCTCGACGCCGGGGTGGGCGAGCTGGTTGTTGGCCCCGCCGCAGACGATCTTCGCCTTGAGCCGGGGGACGGTCTCGTCGTCCAGCGCGCCGCCGAGAGCGCAGGGCGCGTACACGTCGATGTCGGACGCCGCGAGCGTGGCGGCGTCGGCCACGGCCTCGACGGCGGGGTGACGCTGCCGCACCCGTTCGACGGCCCGCTCGTCGACGTCGCAGACGACGACCTCGGCTCCGTCCTCGATCAGGTGGTCGACCAGGCGGCGGCCGACCTTGCCGACCCCCTCGACCCCGACCCGCCTGCCGCTCAGGGAGGAGACGCCGTACACGTGGTCGGCGGCGGCCCGCATCCCCTGGAACACGCCGTAGGCGGTGAGGATGGAGGAGTCCCCGGCACCGCCGTGCGCCTGGGTGCGGCCGGTGACGTAGGAGCACTCGCGCGCCACCACGTCCATGTCCTCGCTGTAGGTGCCCACGTCACAGGCGGTGTAGTAGCGCCCGCCCAGCGACTGGACGAACCTGCCGTAGGCCCGCAGCAGGGCCTCGCTCTTGTCGGTCGCGGGGTCGCCGATGATGACGGCCTTGGCGCCGCCGTGGTCGAGGCCGGCCAGCGCGTTCTTGTACGCCATGGCCCGGGAGAGGTTGAGCACGTCGGCGAGGGCGGCCTGCTCGCTTTCGTAGGGATAGAACCGGGTGCCGCCGAGCCCCGGCCCGAGGGCGGTGCTGTAGACCGCGATGATGGCGTACAGGCCGCTGCGCTCGTCCGAACAGAACACGACCTGCTCGTGTCGCACCGGCTGGACGGGGTTCGCGTCGCCGCCGGAGCTGGGATCCTTGTGGGACAGCCCGAAAACGTCGGTCACGATGGTGACTCCTGATCGTGTACGCCGCCTCGTTGCGGCGATCGGCCTTCAGCTTATCCGATGCACCCGAGAAACGATCTTGAAATTGGAGGCCGGTGCTGCACATGCGCCGGGCGACGTGGCACGATTCTGGTGTGCTCCCCTACGCCGCCTATCTCCGTGTGTACGAGCCGCTGACCGCTTTCGCCCCTCAGGATCAGGCTCGGTGGGCCCGATACGCCGAGTCGCGCGACCGGCCACGCCGGGCGAGCGCGCTCGAGGTCGAACACGGCGAGGCGGTCCGCCGTCTGCTGCCGGTCCCACCGCTGCCCGCACCCGAGCGGGAGAGCCCCAACGCGTACCTGCGCAGGGTGGAGGAGACGCTGTACGTCTGCCCCTGGCAGAGCAGGCTGCGGTCGTGGCTGGCGTTCGCGTCGTTCCGCGGAAGCGTCCCGGTCAAGCTCGCCTCGCGGTTCGTCCCCCAGGCGATCGCGGAGCAGACCGCCGACGACTTCGACCGGTTCAAACGCGGGGAGCCGTCCCTGCGCACCCACATCCGCACGAGCACCTGGCAGGTGCCGATCTCGTGGTTCGTGCCGTTCGACTCGGCGGAGCGCTGGCTCGTGCTGGGCTCCGAGCAGCCCGCGGAGCCCAGCGGGCAGACCACCGCCGCGCCGCCGCGGAACATGCTGTACGTCACCTCGATGGCGCAGGCCCGCCGCCGGGTGGCCCGGGCGCTGGTGGTGATCCGCAGGCACGTCGGGCAGGTCGCGGCGCTCACCGAGGTCGAAGAGGTGGGCCGCTGGCTGGAGGAGTTCCACCCCCACTCGCTGGTGGAGCTCGACTACGGCGGCCTCGTCCATCTGATGGACGACCGGACCCTTCAGGGCGACCAGTCCGTGGCCGAGGTGGCGACGGCCCTCGCGGGTTTGGACAACGGTCAGGAAGAACTTGCCTTCGCGATGTATCAGCGGGTGATTGTCCGCTGGAGGTCGATCCGCGCCCTCGAATCGGCAAACTGACGGTCATCAAGAGGCCCTGACCTGTCGATTCGGGTCATGACATAGTCGATCTCACATCTACGAACTGAGTAGTTTGCCGTTTTCACTGCGATACCACGAAACGTGTCGCTAGAATCACCGAGCGTGACATCAACCCGTGGTCGAGGCGTTGTTCCCAGAGGGCTCGCCAATCGCACTACGTGGCTGTATGGTCACATCGGGTGATGCCGTAAATGGTCCTAGAAACCGCACGTTTTGGATCATTGAAGGACATCCGTGACAGTGCCGCGACCGACGAGTTTCGACGCGACGAGGCGGAGATCGGCGGGAGGGGCACTTGCGCCAGACAAGTCGCAGGATCGCTGTCGGCGGTCCACACGGAGGAGAGGCCGCACAAATGTCAGCTCGTACACCCGAGGCCGAGCCACTGCTCACCCCGGCGGAGGTCGCCACGATGTTCCGCGTCGACCCCAAGACCGTCACCCGGTGGGCGAAGGCGGGCAAGTTGACGTCCATCCGCACCCTCGGCGGTCACCGGCGGTACCGGGAGACCGAGGTCCGGGCACTGCTCGCGGGGATTCCGCAGCAGCGGTCCGAGTAGGACGTGGCCGTCACGCCAGGGGGGAACAACGGCGCGCTCGCGTCGGGGATGTGAGCGCGTCCGCCATCGCATACAGCGAGGGGGCCGTACCGCCTGCGGATGTTCCGAAACGGCGTCGGTCACCCTTCGGGATGGAGACACTCCCGTGACCGCTACGGGTCATGGGAGAGATCTGGGGTCGGCGCCGCCCGCCCGGCGCCTCCCCACGTGAACGCCTTGGGGTCAGAGAACGGCCTCACGGTTCGTGGCGGGCAGCAGGGTCTCCAGCAGCACCCGCACTCCGGGATCGTGCCCGCTCGCCGCCCGCAGGAGCGCGACCATCTGGTCCACGAGCAAGCGCTCCAACTCGGCCCGCGTCATGTCGCGGTGCTCCAGCCAGTCGAGGCCGGCCGTCTCCACCGAGGCGACCCACGACCTCAGCGTGACGCGTAACGCCGGACCGGGCGCGGTGACCCCCATCTGGTGCACGATCATGCGCAGCATGCGCTCCCGCACCCCGTCGACGATCTCACCGATCTCCCCGGCACGGTTGGCCGGGCCTCCCCTGAGCAACGCGGCGAAACCGGCCGCGTGCTCCTCGACGAAGTCGAAGTAACGCGTCAGACCCGAGCTGAGCTGCTCCAGCGGCCCGCCCTCGCCCTGGGGCTGTAACCGCGCCCGCAGCTCGGCCGCCGCACTGCGCAGGGCCGCCACATAGAGCTCCTGCTTGCCCCCGAAGTAGTGGTAGACGAGCGCCCTCGACGCGCCCGCGGAAGCCGCTACGTCGTCGATCGTGACGTCCTCGGCGTCGTGCCTGCTGAACAGCTCGAGCGCGGCGGCGATGAGCTCTTCCCGCCGCCGGTCGACACTGAGCCTGCGGCGCGCCGGCCGTGCACCGTCTGCCGCTTGGCGTGTGGCACCCACACCCGCACCCTAGCGAATCGGCCTCCCAAGAGGGGGACGGGCCGGACCAAGGGTTCTCCCCGCGATCCCCTCCCGGCTCCGCCGCCCTACCCATGGTCCGGCTAACCTTCCCAACGCCCGATTAGAGGAAGGATCCTGTCTTACCGCGATCAACCCGTACCCTCGGGGCAACTCGATCGTTTGGTGTGTCAGGTGCACGTCCACGCATCGTGGGGAGAACCATGTCAGGACCGTCCATGCAGACCACTGCCCGGAAAGACGTCGGGGTCGAGATCCCCGCCGGCGGACTGTCCGATGGGTTCAGCCCACGGCCCCGTCCGACGATCCGCAACGTGGCCGAACGGGCAGGAGTCTCCAAATCGCTGGTGTCTCTCGTGCTGCGGGGTTCCCCGCATGTGAGCGAACACCGCAGGGAGGCGGTCCTCCAGGCCGCCCGGGAGCTCGGCTACCGCCCGAACGCGGTCGCCCGCAGCCTGGTCGAGGGGCGGACCCACCTGGTGGGCGCGCTCGTGGCCGATCTGCACAACCCGTTCTACGCGGAGTTCCTCGACGGCCTGCAGGAGAGCCTTCACGGCGACGGACTGCGGCTGCTGATCGGCAGCGGCCGCTGGGACCCGGCGTTCGAGGACGAGGCCGTCGAGGCCTTCCTGGAGCTGCGGGTGGACGGACTGGTCCTGCTCGGGGTCGCTCCGTCCAGCGACACACTGGCCGAGGCCGCGGCCTACACCCCGACCGTGGTGGTGGGCGAGCGCGACGTCGAACTCGAGGGCGTGGACATCGTCGTCGACGACGATCAGCTCGGCGCCCGCTTCGCCGTCGACCACCTCGTGGAGCTCGGTCACCGGCGCATCGCCCATATCGAGGGCGCCCCGTCGTCGGCCGCCCGCTGCCGCTGCGAGGGCTATCTGGTGGCCATGCGCCGCCACGCGCTGGCGCCGTACATCATGGTGGAGCACGGCGACTTCAGCGAGGAGGGCGGCCGGCGCGCCGCGTTGGAGCTGCTGAAGCGCGAGCCCCGGCCGACGGCGATCTTCGCGGCGAACGACATCGTGGCCATGGGCGTGCTGACCGCGGCGAGCGAGCTGGGACTGCGGGTGCCCGAGGACCTGTCGGTCGTCGGATACGACAACACCCACCTCGCGTCCGTCACCCACATCTCGCTGACCAGTGTGGACCAGCCCCGGCGGGCCATGGGCCGCTCGGCGGCGGCGCTGCTGAGCGACCGCATCACCGAGCCGGGCAAGACGGCCCGGCTACGGCAGGTGAGCCCGCAGCTCGTCGTACGGCGCAGCACCGGGCCTGCTCCAAGTGGTGCCCAAAGCTAGGTCAACCACCGACGTGTCCCCTCGCGGCCGGTGTTGACTTCAGCCGTGGCGCCGGCCCCCCGGCGGGTCGCGGAAGGGCTGCCCGCGGGCCGGCGACCGGGATTCGGGGGGATTCATGCGTGATCCTGAGTTGGTCTCCTGCGCTCAGCGGGCCGCCGGCGAACTGGAGCGGGCCTGGGCGCACTGGAGGGAGAGCCGTGGGCTCGGCAGCGAGGACGTCGCCGAGTCGGTGGCGAGCTACGTCGCCCATTCGATCGACCACCCCTGGGGACGGCCCCGCGTGGTGCTGGGCCTCGACGCCGAGGACGCCCGTGAGCTGGCCGCTCTCCTGCAGGAGGTTCCCGAGCCGGCGTGGGCGGCCAGGTTTCCGGCATAACGGTCTGATCACGACTCCGGTCCGGTTAGGTTGGGAAGACCACACCTCCGGAAGGGGATTTCGACCGTGATCAGACGACCACTCGCCGCCGCAGCCCTGGCCCTGTGCGGGGTCGGAGCCGTCGCCTGCGGCGGCGCTGAGGTCTCCGGCACGGGGGACTCCGCCCCCGCCGCCTCGCCCCGGCTCGGACGGCCGGCCGCGACCCAGGAGCAGGCGGACGCCTCCGGGGCGACCGCCCCGACCACGCGTACGGCCTCCTCCGAGACGGAGGCCCTGCCCCTGACCGGGAAGACCGTGGTGATCGACCCGGGCCACAACGGCGGCAACTTCCGCCACACCAAAGAGATCAACCGGCTGGTCGACATCTCCAACCAGAAGAAGGCCTGCGACACGACGGGCACGTCGACGAACGACGGCTACACCGAGGCGGCCTTCACCTGGGACGTGTCCAACAAGCTCGCCAAGCTGCTGAAGGCCCAGGGGGCCAAGGTCAGGCTCACCCGGACGAGCAGCACCCCGTGGGGTCCCTGCATCAACGAGCGGGCCGCCGTCGGAAACAAGGCCCACGCGGACGCGGCGATCTCCATTCACGGCGACGGCGCGGCGGGCAACCTCCGCGGGTTCCACATCATCATGCCGAAGAAGATCGGCGGGCCGGTCGACCGGGTCGTGAAGGACTCGGCGCGGCTCGGCAAGGACGTGCGGGACGCCTTTCACGACGGCACCGGCCTGCCGTACTCGACCTACATCGGCAAGGACGCGTTGAACTACCGCAGCGACCTCGGCGGGCTCAACCTGTCGACGGTTCCGAAGATCTTCATCGAGTGCGGCAACATGCGCAACGCCAAGGACGCCGCCAGGTTCAAGGACCCCGCGTTCCGCGCCAGGATGGCCGAGGCGCTGGCCGACGGCCTGGAGAACTACCTCACCTCCGCCCGCTGACCGGACATCCCGAGGATGGCGGGGGCGCCGGTGGGGTTGGCATCATCGGCGGCATGGACCACCTGCTTCCGCTGCCGAGGCTGACCGAGACGGGCTCCGGGTCCGCCGAGATCGCGCCGGGCGCCGCCGTGTCGGGCCCGGCGGCGCTCATCGACGCCGTACGGCTCGCGCTCCCCGTGCTCGACCTGAGGCCCGGCGACGCCGCCACGGCGGCCGTGCGGGTGGAGGAGGACCCCCGGCTCGGGCCCGAGGCGTACGCGCTGACGGTCGCGGGCGACGGAGTGCGCGTCACGGCCGGAGGCCGCGCGGGCGCCTTCTACGCCGGGCAGACGCTGCGGCAGCTCCTGCCGGCCGAGGCGTTCCGGTCGGCTCTTCCGCCCGGGACGTCCTGGACGGTCCCCTGCGGGCGGGTGGAGGACGCGCCGGGGTTCTCCTGGCGCGGGGCACACCTCGACGTGGCGCGCAGCTTCCTGCCCAAGCGGGAGGTGCTGCGGATGATCGACCTGATGGCGTCGCACAAGCTGAACCGGCTGCACCTCCACCTGGCCGACGACCAGGGCTGGCGGGTGGAGAGCAGGGCGTTCCCCCTGCTGCACGAGGTGGGCTCGCACCGTCCGCGGACCATCACCAGCCGCAAGGGGGAGGAACTCGCCTTCGACGGCGTCCCTCACGGCGGCTACTACACGCTCGCCGATCTGGCGGAGATCGCGGCATACGCCCGGGCACGGGCCGTCGTCGTCGTGCCGGAGATCGACGTGCCGGGGCACGCCTCCGCCGTGCTGGCCGCCTATCCCGCCCTGGCGTCCCGGCCGCAGCAGCGCTACGAGGTGCTGGACCGGTGGGGCATCTCGTCGGCGATCCTGTCTCCGCTTCCGGCGACCGTCGACTTCCTGACCACCGTGATCGCCGAGATCTCCGGCGCGCTGGGCGACGTGCCGTACTTCCACCTCGGGGGCGACGAGTGCGTGCTCGACGACTGGGCGGCGTCGGACGAGATCTCGGCGTACCAGGCCTCGCTGGGCCTGGAGAGCACGGGCGACCTGCACGCGTGGTTCCTGCGGCGGCTCGCCGACGCGCTGGCCGAGCGCGGCAGCCGCGCGGTGGTGTGGGACGAGGCGTTCGTCAGCGGCCGGCTGCGTCCGGACACGGTCGTCATGCCGTGGCGCGGCGAGCACGTCGCCCGCCGGGCCGCGGCGGCGGGACACGACGTGGTGGCCACGCCCGTCTTCCCGATGTACTTCGACTACGCCGAGGCCGCCTCGCCCGACGAGCCCGCCGGGCTGGGCGACGCGATCACCGTGGCCGATGTGGCGGCCTTCGCACCCGCGCCGTCCGAATGGCCGCAGGAGGAGCGGGCCCGGGTGATCGGCGTCCAGTTCCAGCTCTGGAGCGAGCGCATCCCGGACGGCCGTACGCTCGACTACCGCGCCTGGCCCCGCGGCTGCGCGGCGGCCGAGGTCGCCTGGACCGGCGGCCCGGCCGCGCCCGGCGACTTCTTCCGCCGCCTCGACGCGCACCTGGCGCGGCTGGACGCCTTCGGCGTGGAGTATCGCCCGCTGTCCGGCCCCCGGCCCTGGCAGCGCGGCGGCACCGGATGGCGCCGTCACCGCCCGGGCGCCGTCACCGTGCAGGAGGTGATGCGCCACCTGCACGAGCTCAGCCTGTCAGCCGACTCCACCCGGCCCAGCATGTGACGCCGCGCCGGCGACGCGCCGTACGCGGTCGCGGTCGCACAGCACGTCGGTGCTGTCGACGTACTGGTCCACCGCGCCGGTCAGCGGCAACCGCCGCACCTCCGGATCGGCGATGGTCTCAAGCAGCGCCTCGGCGAAGCGCTCGGCGCGCAGCACTCGATAGGGCCGGTCGTGGTACGGCCGGGTGCCCGGGTCGACGGGTGGAGTGAGGCCCAGGTCGTTGTGCAGGGCCGCGACGGCCTCGTACGCGGTGGCGAGGTGACGCTCACGCTCCCGCCAGGCCGTCGCCGACATGGCCGCGGCGAGGACGGGCCCCAGGCCGGGGCCGCACGGCAGCGTGGCGAAGGCGCTGCCCAGCCACTTGCCGTACGGCGGATAGCGGCGGTGCATGAGCAGGGTGAGCCGCATGAGGTCCCGCACGAGGCGGGCGCAGGTGACCGCCGAGCCCAGTTCGTCGCCGGCCTCGCCGCACCGGCCGACGAACGCCTCCTCCTGGGCGATCCGCCGCCACTGACAGGCCAGGACGTGGCGCCAGACGTCGCCGGGATACCAGGCGAGACGCCGCCGGACGGGCAGGAGCAGGCCCAGGCCGTCGTGGAAGACCTCCCCCGCCGTGATCTCCGCGAGCGTCTGGGTGGGTGTCGCCAGCCAGTCGGCCAGGCCGATGTCCGCGGCCGGGTCGAACCCGAGGTGCCCGGTGAGCCACGCGGTCAGGCCGGCCACCACCACACCGTGCCGGATCGGCCCGTCCGCCGTCTCCATGCGCCGGGTGCCGTCGTCCCCGGGCGGGCCGAAGCTCGTGGGATAGCCGAGGAAGCTCGGCGGCAGGCTCCCGGCGAGCGCGGCGTCCACGGCCTCGCCGTGGACGGCGATGTCCTCCGCGGTCAGGAACAGCTGCAGCCGTGGGCCCCAGTCGTGGTCGGTGGACCGCTCGGTGTCGTATCCGAGCACCTCCGAACCCCGGCCGACGAGGGCCGCCGTGTGTGCGAGGCCGCCGAAGCGCCGAGCCAGCAGCGGTGCGACCGCCTCCAGGTAGAACCGCCGTGACAGCTCCAGCCCGCGCACATGCCCGTCTCCCATGACGGACATCCTCCGCAGGCTCCGTCGCGCGGGGCAACCGGCTTTCCGCCGCCGCGTGCCCGGAAAGGCTCACGGACGCCGGTGGAGACGCGGCGGGCAGTGACGGGCAGTGACGGGCAGTGACGGGCGGGGTGTCACGCGCCGTCGAGGACCTCGGCGACGATGGCAGCGGCGATCTTCTCGGTGTCCAGGCCCTGGTGGGCGTCGATGACCTCGCGGATTCTCGTCGTCAGGAGCAGGTCGGCCTGCGCGGCGTCGCCGATGTGGCGCGCGGCCACCGCGACGGCGGCGGCGAACTCGTAGGCCTCGGCCGGGCCCAGGCCCTGCGGGTCGGTCTCGACGAGGACGCGGGCGCCGTTCCTCGGTGAGACGCGGACCTTCCACCGGCCGGACGGGCCGGCGACCGACAGGGACTCCTTCCGCAGGGCCGGCGGGAACAGGACGACGGCCACGCGCCCCGCCGCGGCGAGGACGCGCTCGGCGAGCCTGCGGACGTCCTTCTTGGCGACGACGATCCTCCCGGAGCGGTTGATGATGCTCACGGAATCACCGCTGTCGGCCACGGCGATCCGCTCGCCGTCGGCCTGGTCGTAGATGGCGCTCATGCGTGGGGGGTGCTCGCTTAGCAGTTTTGTCGGGGCGGGCCGCCAGGCTATGCCCATGCATGATCTCGTATCTGCGACAGACATGATCACGATTTGCCTCTCCCGGAGGGAAAATCGCGGCGGGCGGCCGGTGTGAGCGCGTCCGAGCGGTTCAGCCTCCGGCCGAGCACGGAGGAGTGGCGGCGAGCCTGGATCGCCCGCGGCGAGCTGCGCGACCGGAGGTTCGAGCTGCCGGCGGGAGCGCAGAGCGTGATCTTCGACCGCGCACGGCTGGTGAACGCCGACTTCTCCGGAACGCGGTTCGCCGACTTCAGCTCTCATGCCGGCGAGTTCGAGGGATGCGACTTCTCCGGCGCGGCCTTCGAGTATCTGTCGCTGGGCGCCACCGCCGCCGAAGGGACGTGGGACCGCGTCAGCTGGCCGCAGTCGGTCTTCCGCGACTGCGTGTTCCGGCGTACGCGCTTCGCGCCACGCACCTTCTTCGGCAACGTCCGGTTCGAGAGGTGTGTGTTCGACCGGGCACGGCTGCGGCAGCAGACGTTCACGACGGAGGCCGAGTTCGTCGACTGCGTCTTCTCCGGGCGGCTCCGCGAGATCAACTTCTGGGGCCGTCCGCCGCGGGACGAGACCGCGCTGGGCAGGGAGCGCAACGCGTTCACCGGCAACGACTTCACCGCCGCCGAGCTGGACCACGTCGCCTTCAGGCACATCGACCTGCACGCGCAGCGCTGGCCCGGCCCGCCCGGCTACGCGCTCCTCGACCGCGTGAGCGCGCGGGTGCGGGCGGTGCTGCCGCTCGTGGAGTCCTGGCCGGACGAGAGGCACCGGGAGGAGGCCCACTTCAGCCTGAAGCTCCTCGCCGGCAGAGCCGTGGAGCGCAACGACGACCACGCGGTGGTGAGCCCGCCGGACATGGGCCGCAGGCTCCCACCAGCCCTCCGCGAGGAGCTGTTCGAGGCGTTCAGGGACACATCCAGAGATACATGCCCTGGTTGAGCCGTACGGCGGTGCGGGCCAGGTCCCGCAGGGCCGTCACACGCTCGACCTCGAACTCGTCGAGGAGCTCCTCCTCGGCGTACTCACGCAACCGCGCGTCGTCCACCGCGGCGAGCGCCTCGACGGCGCCGGACGCCATGCGCTCCACGCCCGCCGCCTCGCCGTCCGTGACGACCGTCTCGGTGGCGCCGAGCTCGCTGAGGTCGCGTCCGCCGAGCTCGGCGACCAGCGTGTCGAGCTCGTCGAGCCATCCCGTGCAGTCGACGTACGGCAGGCCCGCCGCCCCCGGCCCGCCGGACAGGGCACGCCGGGCTGACGAGTCGCAATCCGCGGTGAAGTAGTCGGCCAGGACGCCCATGGCCGATCACCTTAACGCCGGAGCAGGGGGGTGGGAGACACCGAGCGGGGCTGCCGGGGCGGCCGCCGCGAGCGGTCTCGGCGTGCCCGATGGGCGTGGCCGATGGGCGTGACCGAGGCTCAGACGAGCGTGTAGCCGGCTTCCTCGACGGCCTTGCGCACGGCGTCGTCGGCGACGTCGCCGGAGACGTCGAGGCGGCCGCTGCCGAGGTCGACCTCGACGCCGGTGACGCCGGGGACCTCGCCGACCTCCTCCTTCACCGAGCTCACGCAGTGGCCGCAGGTCATGCCCTGCACGGTGTAGGTCTTGACGCTCATGGAGCTCTCCATATCCGGGAGAAGGGAACTCATGCGGTGCGGCCGACGATCTCGCCGACCGAGCGGTAGCCGTGCCGCCGCAGCCGGCGGGCAAGCTGGCGGTTGATCCGGGACGGCCACAGGGGGCCCTCGTAGATCAGGCCGGTGTAGCCCTGCACGAGGGTGGCGCCGGCCAGCAGCCGCTCCCAGACGTCGTCGACGTCCTCCACGCCGCCGACGGAGACGAGCGTGAGCCGGTCGCCGGCCTTCTGGCGCAGGCGCCGCAGCACCTCCAGCGAGCGGGCCTTGAGCGGCTGTCCGGACAGGCCGCCCGCCTCGGTGCTCGCGACACCCTCGCGGCTGATCGTGGTATTGGTCGCGATGACGCCCGCCAGCCCGAGGTCGGTGGCGAGCTCGGCCACGGCGTCCACGTCCTCGTCCGCCAGGTCCGGCGCGATCTTCACGAGCAGCGGGGTCCGCCCGGACGCCTCCTTGACCGCCGACAGCAGCGGCCGCAGGCGGTCCACGGCCTGCAGGTCGCGCAGGCCCGGCGTGTTGGGCGAGCTCACGTTGACCACGAGATAGTCGGCGAGCGGCGCGAGCCTGCGGGCGCTGTCCACGTAGTCGCGGGCGGCCTCGGACTCGGGCACGATCTTGGTCTTGCCGATGTTGACGCCGACCACGGCCGGGATGTGCCGCACCCTGCGCAGCCGCTTCGCCGCGGCCGCCGCCCCGGCGTTGTTGAAGCCCATCCGGTTGATGATCGCCCGGCTCTCGGGCAGGCGGAACAGCCGGGGCCGGGGGTTGCCCGGCTGGGCGTGCGCGGTGATCGTGCCGACCTCGACGTAGCCGAATCCGAGTGCCGAGAGCGGCTCGGCGCACCCGGCGTCCTTGTCGAACCCGGCGGCGAGCCCGAACGGCGAGGCGAAGTGGACGCCGAACGCCTGGACGCGCAGCGACTCCGCCCTCGGCGCGAGCAGCCGGTGCAGCAGCCGCACGAGGGGCGGGAACATCCCGAGCAGGCGGAGCAGCCTGATCGTGACGTGGTGGACGGTCTCCGCGTCGAGGCGGCTCAGGACCTGCGTGAACACGAGTCGATACATCACGGCAAGACTATCGGCCGGTCAGTTCGGCCGTGGGCGGGCCTCGGCCGTCGGCTCGGGCAGCGGCACGTGCGACGTCGTACGGATCGACAGCACGGCGTCGAAGCCCAGCAGCCGCAGCAGCCGCACCACCTGCGGAACGGGCTGGGCGAAGGTCACCGCGCCGCCCCACTCCCGTACGCGCGCGTCGGCCCACAGGAGACTCCGCGCGCCCGCGCAGTCGAGGAAGCCGACCCCGGCCAGGTCGACCTCGACGTGGCCGGGCCCGTAGGTCCCCAGCACCTGCCGCAGGCAGGCACGGAACTCCGGCGCCCCCGACACGTCGAGGTCGCCGTTCACCGCCAACCGGATGCCGGTCTCAGCCGACGTGGTCTGGATTCGCAACATTCCTCGGGCCCTGCTCGCCCAGCAGCTCCGCCGCGAGCTCCGATACCTTCCGTCTGCTGTCCCTGGCCTGCTTGCGCAGCCCGGTGAACGCCTGCGAGGCCGTCAGATCGTGCTTGCCCATGAGATAGCCGATGGCCCGCTCGATCACGACCCGGTAGTCCAGGGCGTACTGCAGCTGGTCGGCCAGCACCGCCTTCTCATCCGCCTCCATCGACGCCACGAGGACCTGCTCGATCACGTGGGCGTACGCGTGGAGGGCCTGGGTGTCGGACTCCTGCCACTCGTGCGGCGCGTCCTGGTAGACGTTGAGGGTGCCCACGGGCACGCCGCCGAGCCGGATCGGCACACCCGCCACCCCGCGCACCTCGGGGTGCAGCAGTTCACGCAGGGCGGGCCACCGCCGGTCGGCCCGCACGTCGACCGTCGTCACCGCGGTGTCGCCCACGTACGCCGCCACGCACGGGCCCTGGCCCGTCACCGCCTGAGCACGCTCGAGGCTGCGGCCGCGCTCGTCGGTGGCGAAGAGGTAGCGGAGCGTACGGTCCTCCTCCGCGAACATCAGACCGGCGCCGGAGTATCCGAAAAGCCGGTCGACCACTTGGACGATGCGCTCAAGGTGGTGCACGATCCCGGTCGCCGCCCTGTCCTTCTGCAGACGTCTCAGGCTGGCGACTAGAGCCTCAGGATCGATATGGGTCATTCCGTATCCTCTCGTGAACCTCACCTCGCACCGCCGTGGCCTGTGGGAGAGGTGCCGATTCGGCCATCACAACTGCCCGAATGGGGCTCGATCAGTCCTGATCTCTGCCAGGACCCGCAGAACGATGACCATCAGCTCGCCGAGGCGGGAACCGGCCTGCGCCTCCGCGCGGTCCCAGACCCGCCCGTCGCGGGCGTAGAAGTCGAGGACGCCGATGAGTTCGCGGTCCTCGACGAGCGGTACGGAAAGGACGGCCCGCACCGGCGGGGCGTGGACGGCCACGTGCGGAAAGCCCATGGGGCTCGCGGCGTGCAGATCGTGGATCGCGACGAGGCCGCCGCTGGCGGCGCTCTCGATGGCGGGACCGTCGCCCACGGACTCCTGGGCGGACTCCAGCAGTACGCCGTCGTCGTCGGTGGCCCCGACCGCACGGAGGCGGTCCTGGCCGTCGAGCAGCATCAACGCGGCGCCGTCGGCCCCGAACAGGTCGGCCATGCCGGTGAGGACGTTCTCGAGAACATACGACACGTCCGATGCCATCGCGAGCCCACTTTCAAACGATCAAGCGGCCGCGGACACAGGGCGGAGTGCCCCTAAGCCTAGTGGGCTTCGCGCAGTCCTAGCCAGGCGATCCCCAGGGTTGACGGACCGGGTTGGGGAGGACATGACGAATCCGCCCTCCCGAACGGCCCGGCGCGGGCCGTACGGGAGGGCGGACAGGTTCGCCTCGGGCGTCAGCGCTTGGCCTTCTTGCCCTCGGGGGTGACGGCGTACCACTCGCCGCCGAAGTCCTTCAGGTCCTGGCCGAGCACGTCCCCGGCCTTCTGGTCCTTCACGTAGTAGTAGAGCGGGTGCTTGTTGTAGGTCACCTGCGTGCCGCCGTCCTCCCGCCGGATCGTGCCGAGCAGGTTCGCGTGCACGCCCGTGCCGGCCTGGGGCGCGCCGGCCGAGAGCACCGGCGGCCACGCGGCCGCGCACGCCTGGGTGCAGGCGGACGCGCCGCCCTTGTCCTTGGTGAACAGGTACACGGTGCGGCCGTCCACGCCGGTCAGCACGCTGCCGAGCGAGGTGGGCGCGGCGCCGATGCGCGCGGGCCCCGTGGGGGACGCCTGGACGGGGGAGGTCGGCGATCCGGTGGCGGACGGCGTGGTCTCCGAGGGGTGCTCGGAGGGCTCGGGCGTCTGCGACTCGTTGAGCTGGTCGTTGGCGACGCGGCTGGCGTCCTCGTCGCCGGCACCGCCGCATCCGGCGGCCAGCAGGCTGATCGCGACCGCGCCGGCATACAGCAGTTTCCTCATGTTCGGCCTCCTGGGAAGTGAGCGAGTCGGCTCCCAGGAGACACGCGGCGACGGTGGCCCCGCCGTCAGGACGCGAAGATCCGGGAAAGGGCTTTGCCGTTTCGTGGGTTCCGCCTCAAGGACCTCTCGCCGCCCTCGCGCCAATCACCGCCTGATGCGGATGAACCGGCGAATCCGGGGCAATCGAAGCAAGCCGTACGGGCACAGCGGTGCGCGCCGACACGCGGGCCGATCGCGGGGAGGTGCCGAGTTCCCCGGAGCGTGCGGTGCGATGCTGAGGCTGCGACGCCCGGTCGCACGACAGACAAGGAGCGCACGGATGGCCGACATCGTCGACATGGGCGAGCTGAGGCGCCGCCTCGGCCGTACGGGAGTGTGGCTGTCCTCTCTGGCGGCGACCCCGGCGGCCCGGGTCAGGGAGGCCGCCGCCGAGATCGAGGAGCTCGGATACGCCACGCTGTGGGTCGGCGAGACCCCTGCGGGCCGGGAGGCGTTCACGCACGCGGCGCTGCTGCTGTCGGCGACCGGTCGGCTGCGGGTGGCCACGGGCATCGCCAACATCTACGGCCGCGACCCCGTCGCCGCCGCCAACGGCGCCGCGACCCTGGCGGAGGCGTGGGACCAGCGGTTCGTGCTCGGCCTGGGCGTCAGCCACAAGCCTCTGGTGACGAGTCGCGGGCACGACTACTCCGCACCGCTCGAGTACATGCGGGACTACCTCGGCGCGATGGACCAGGCGACCTTCGGCGCGCCGCTCGCGGAGACACCACCCCGGGTGCTCGCGGCGCTGCGGCGCCGGATGCTCGAACTGGCGGCGCGGCGCGCCCAGGGGGCGCACACCTACTTCGTGCCGCCCGAGCACACCGCGAAGGCACGCGACCTCATCGGCTCCGCCCCGGTGCTCGCGCCCGAGCAGGCGGTGGTGGTCGAGACCGACGCGGGCCGGGCGCGGGAGATCGCCCGCGAGTACGCCGCCTTGTATCTCTCCCTGCCCAACTACACGAAGAACCTGCGCGAGCTGGGCTTCTCCGACGACGACTTCGCGGACGGCGGAAGCGACCGGCTCATCGACGCGATCGTGGTCTGGGGCGAGCCTGAGACGATCGCCGAGCGGATACGCGCCCACCACGACGCGGGCGCGGACCACGTGTGCGTGCAGCCGCTGGCGGACTCGGTCGACACGCAACTCGAGCACCTGCGGCTGCTGGCACCCGCCCTCCTGACGGCGTGACCGCGGCGACTCCCGGGCGGGACCCTCTCCTGCCGCCGGACCCGACGGGCCTGGAGGCGTGGATACGCCAGGTCCTCGGCCTGGCCGGTGCCCGGGCCTCCGCGTTCGCACCGCCTCCGCCTCCCACCCCGTCCGGGGACCACGCGGAGGACGCGGACGCCACGGGCACGGCCGAATAGGCGCCGCGTGCGGTCAGGCGGCCTGGCTCACCTGCTCGGCCAGCCGTTCGAGGCTCTCGTCCAGCGCCTGCTCCACCGCCTCGGGCGGGGGCGCGTGCCCCTCGTCGAAGAAGGACAGGTGGACCGTCACGTCGCTGCTGTCGTCGTCGATGCCGGCGACCTGCAGCCATCCGGCGTACCGGTCCACGTCGCGGGTGCCCCACTCCATCCGCAGCTGGTCCTGCTCGGATCGCAGCAGCGCACGCTCGTCCTGTCCCGTCTCGTCCTCGTGAACGGTGACCGCGGGCGGCTCCTCCGCGCGTACGTGCAGGTCGCGGGGCATCCAGAGATCGAGTTTGCCGACGTCGCACGCCTGGCGGAACACTTGGTCGGCCGGCGCGGGCATCCTGCGGGACCGCTCGAACTCGGTCATGGTCCGTCACTCCTCCCTCTGGGTATCGGACGCTGCCGATGTAGGGGGCCCTTACCCGCCATCGCCCCGTCCATCCTCCGTCTCGCCCCGCCGGACCCGGGATGCGTACGGCGGCGTAGGGTCCCGTTGCATGACTGATCACTACGATGTCGTGGTCCTCGGCGCCGGGCCCGGCGGCTACACCGCCGCGGTCCGCTCGGCCCAGCTCGGGCTCAGCACGGCGATCGTCGAGGAGCGCTACTGGGGCGGTGTCTGCCTCAACGTGGGGTGCATCCCCTCCAAGGCGCTGCTGCGCAACGCGGAACTCGCCCACATCCTGACGAACGAGACCAAGACGTTCGGAATCCAGGCGGACGGCCCGATCACCCTCGACTACGGCGCGGCCTTCCGCCGCAGCCGGCAGGTCGCGGACGGGCGGGTCAAGGGCGTCCACTACCTGATGAAGAAGAACGGCATCACCGAGTACGACGGCCGCGGCACGTTCACCGGCCCGAACGCCATGGAGGTGCGCGGCACGGACGGCTCGGTGCGGACGGTGACGTTCGGCCACTGCATCATCGCGGCGGGGGCGACGACCCGGCTGCTGCCGGGGACGTCCCTGTCCGAGCGCGTCGTGACGTACGAGGAGCAGATCCTCAGCGAGGCGCTGCCGGAGAGCGTCGTCATCGCGGGCGCCGGCGCGATCGGCGTCGAGTTCGCGTACGTGCTGCACAACTACGGCGTGAAGGTGACGATCGTCGAGTTCCTCGACCGGATGGTCCCGCTGGAGGACCAGGAGGTGTCCGCGGAGCTGGCGCGGCGCTACCGCCGGCTCGGGATCGAGGTGCTGACCTCCACCCGGGTGGAGTCGATCGACGACAGCGGCGACACGGTGCGGGTCACGGTCTCGAGGAACGGCGAGACCTCCGTGCTGGAGGCCGACAAGGTGCTGCAGGCCATCGGCTTCCAGCCCCGCGTCGAGGGGTACGGCCTGGAGCACACCGGCGTACGGCTGACCGAGCGGCGCGCGATCGCCGTGGACGGCCGGTGCCGCACCAGCGTGCCGCACATCTACGCCATCGGGGACGTCACCGCGAAGCTCATGCTGGCCCACGCCGCCGAGTCGATGGGCGTCATCGCCGCCGAGACCATCGCGGGCGCGGAGACGATGGAGCTCGACTACGTCATGATCCCCCGCGCGACCTACTGCCAGCCGCAGATCGCGAGCTTCGGCTACACCGAGGCCCAGGCGCGCGAGCAGGGCTTCGACGTGAAGGTGGTCAAGTTCCCGTTCACGGCCAACGGCAAGGCGCACGGCCTGGGCGACCCGAACGGGTTCGTCAAGGTCCTCAGCGACGCGAAGTACGGCGAGATCCTCGGCGCCCACCTCATCGGGCCCGAGGTGACCGAACTGCTGCCCGAGCTGACGTTGGCCCAGCAGTGGGACCTCACCGTGCACGAGGTGGCGCGCAACGTCCACGCCCACCCGACTCTCGGCGAGGCGGTGAAGGAGGCGATCCACGGACTGGCCGGACACATGATCAACATGTGACGGTGGCGGGCGGTCAGCGCCCGGTAGGCGGGCGGTGTGCGGCTCGTCAGCGCCGGGGGCGACGCTCCTCCCGTGGCCGCGGCGCCTCGCGGCCTCGGACCCAGAGGAGCGCGTATGAAGACCCCGTCCGTCCTGATCTCCGGCGCGAGCATCGCCGGACCGGCCGTCGCGTACTGGCTGCGCCGGCACGGCTTCGCCCCCACGGTCGTCGAGCGGGCCCCCGCCCTGCGCGAGGGCGGCCAGGCGGTCGACTTCCGGGGGCCGGTCCACATGAGCGTGCTGCGGCGGATGGGCGTCCTGGACGAGATCCGCCGCCTGCGCACCGACCCCGGCCCGCTGCGGGTGGTCGACTGGCGCGGCGAGCAGGTCGTCGCGCTGCCCGCCGAGTTCACCGGCGGCGAGGTGGAGATCCTGCGCGGCGACCTCGCCCGCGTGCTGTACGACCGGACCCGGAACGACATGGAGTACGTCTTCGGCGACTCCATCGCGTCCATGACCGAGACCCCGGACGGGGTGGAGGTGACCTTCGAGCGCGGCGCGCCCCGGACGTTCGACCTCGTGATCGGCGCGGACGGTTTGCACTCGAACGTCCGGCGGCTGGCCTTCGGCCCCGAGTCGCGGTTCGTGCGGCCGTCCGGCCACCACGTCGCGATCTTCAGCGCGCCCGACCATCTGGGTCTCGGCCGCGACACGCTGCTCTACAACGAGCCCGGCCGTGGCGTGGCGGCCGCGGGCGCCAGGGACGGCGTGACGGCCGGGGTGATGTGCGTCTTCCGCGCCCCGGGGCTGGAGTTCGACCACCGCGACATGGCGCAGCAGAAGAAGATCGTCCTGGACGAGTACGCGGGAGCGGGCTGGGAGGTCCCCCGGTTGCTCGAGGCCGTCCCGGACGCGACCGACTTCTACTTCGACTCGATCAGCCTCGTCCACATGGACCACTGCACGCGCGGGCGGATCGCGCTGCTCGGCGACGCCGGCTACGGCGCCACCTGCGGCGGCATGGGGGCGGGCATGGCCGTCGTGGCGGCGTACGTGCTGGCGGGCGAGCTGGCCGCCGCACGCGGCGACCACCGCGCCGCGTTCCCCGAATACGAGCGACTGATCAGGGGGTTCGCCAAGGCGTGCCAGCGGGTCGCGGGCAACGCGGGCTCCTTCCTCGCCCCGGCGACGCGGGGCGCGATCCGGCGGCGCAATCTGTCCTATCGGATGCTCACCGTCGGGCCGCTGGCGCGGGTGCTCGACGCGATGAGCACCAAGGCGGCCACCTCGATAACGCTCAAGGACTATGCCGCCTGAGATGGGTTACGCTGGCAATCCGGCCGTGCGCGAAACGCTGTGGCCGCGTACGGGCGACACACTGCGAGGCGGCCCGATGGCGAGGGACGACGCGAACGGCACCGGCTCCCGGGCCGACGCGAGCACCCTGATGGCCCTCATGCGCGAGCTGGTCTTCCCGCCGTACGTGATCGACCGGTCCTCGGTCGTGCCGCAGGACGTCACCCGGCGGGAGAACGACGCGGAGCACTCCTTCGCCCTGGGCCTGGCCGCGGTCTGCCTCGCCCCCCTGATCGACGAGGCCCTCGACCCGGGGCGGATCGCCAGATACGCGCTGGTCCACGACCTGCCGGAGGTCCACGCGGGGGACGTGTCGGTCTACGCGGGCCCGGCGGAACGCGAGAAGAAGGCCGTACGCGAGGAGGAGGCCCGGGAGATCATCACCCGCGACTTCGGCGGGACGTTCCCCTGGCTCGTCGAGGACCTGTACGGCTACACGGCGCAGCGCGACCCGGAGAGCAGGTTCGTCTACGCGCTGGACAAGCTGCTCCCCCACGTCAACGTGCTGCTGGCCGACCATCACCCGGTGCGCCCGACCTGGGCCGCGTACAAGCGCACCGAGATCACGGCCAGGCGCAAGATACGCATGAGCTGCCCGGCACTGCTGCCGTTGTTCGACGAGCTGTGCCGGGAGTTCGCGCGACGTCCGCATCTGTTCTCCGATGGGGTGTCACCTGCCGCGGGAGATGACGATGTTCGCGACGGCGAGCAGGGCCGCTCCGCAGACGGCGGAAAGCACCCTCCACGGCAGATCGACGCCCGGCCCGAGCATGGCGGGCAGGGCGACGAGGAAGGCCCCGGCGGTCGCGGCCGACACCCGGGTGAGCAGGCGCGACCGGGATCGGCGCACGACCACGGGAAACCCGGCGCTCGTCGTCAGTGAGTCGCCCGCCTTCGCCGGGTCCGCCCGGCTGCCGACGGCCAGCGTGATCCCGACCCGCGCGAGCGCGTCGAAGGCCAGCACCTCGGGTCGCAGCCAGAACTCCACGGTGTCGTAGCGCGACGCCACGTCGTAGGAGTCGTCGGAGGCGATCTTCAGGAAGGTGCCGTCGGTCGCGCAGACGAGCCGCTTCGCGGTCGGCGTGTAGCCGTCGCAGTAGTAGCTGACCCGCATCTTCACCGTGTCGCCGTCGCTCAGGTGCAGCCGTCCCGCGGCGTCGAGCGCGCTCGGCCTGTCCCTGCCCAGCAGCGGTTCCTCGGTGCGGACGAAGTAGGAGGACCTGAAGGTGGGATGCCGCGCGAGCCGCCGGGCCACCCCGAGCCAGGCGACGGGGTCGTCACCCGGCCGCTCGTGGGAGTGAAGATCGGGGAAGCGGGTGGTGGCCGGATACCAGCGCCCGCCGTTGGCCTCCGCGAGCCTGTCCACGAACCAGCCGCCCTTGGCCCTGATCTCCGCCTCGGCCAGCGGGAACTCCTCCAGGTTGGCGTAGTCGTCCACCCTGAGCCTGAACACGGCCATGTCGGCCACGCAGGCGGTCGCGACGACCGCGGCGAAGCGCACGGGGACGACGAACGGCTCCGCCTCGGGCGACTCCCGGTCCGCCAGGAAGGCCACCAGGCAGCGGCGGCCGACGGCGGAGCCGTTCGCGATCGCCTGTTGCAGGGCGCCCGCCACGTAGTCGGTCTCGTAGCGGAACTGGATGATCGCCCCTCTGGGCAGGGCCAGCGCCGTCAGGACGTCCTCCGCGTACCTGCGCCTGCTGTCGGACGACAGCAACAGCACCGAGGGCCGGATCCCGGTCATGCCGGGCCCCCTGTCCGCAACTGACGTCGTCATCGCGGGACCTCCCGCAGGCGGTCCTCGAGCGCGAGGAAGCGCGGCCACACCCGGTCTCTCGGCAGTTCGTCGAGGCGCAGGCGCGTCGCGGTCTCGTACCGCAGCCCCCGGTCCGCGAGCGCCCGGTGCTCGCCCAGGACGATCGGCTCGCGTACGTCGCCCGACTGGTCGCCGGTCAGGTCGATGACGAACCGCCGCGGGTCGTCCGACGGGCCGATCTCGACCCAGCAGTGGTGGCTCACGTCCTCGGCGTCGTCGCGGCCGACCCGCAGGCACCCGTAGCAGTAAACGGGTTCGAGCAGCAGATCGGTGCGGAGCCTCCGGGCGAGCCAGACGGAGGTGACGCCGCACTGCCCCCGGGGATCGCCCGCCGTGACCGGCGGCTCCTGATACCGCGGATGGGCCGTACGCTCCGACCAGCAGGTTTCCAGCATCCGGCGGTAGCCGAGCAACCGGTCCGTCCACTCCGGCGCGGTGAAGTCCGCCTCGACGGGTCGCACCTGGTCACCGCCGGAATGGGTCCGGCGCGACACCGTGATCAGGCCCTCGATCCCGCGGACGCTCCGTTTCGCCGCCGCGGTGGCGCCGAGGACCATCAGCACGTTGTCCGGGGTGTCCAGGAGTTGCGGCATCGACTCCCCGGATATCCGGCGCGTCTGGAAAAGGCCTTTGTCGTCGTAGCGGTACGCCACGGGCGACAGGGCGACCGGCGTGAATCCCGACGCGAGAAACGAGGTGCCGTCGAAACCGAGCATGGGGTTGTAGGCCGTGATGACGTAATCGCCGGCGTTTTCCGCCCTGATCTCCCGTACCGCGCGGGAGATCGTCAGGCTCATGAGGTTCGCCGGAATTCCCGCCAGCCCGTGCATTCTTGTCAGGATCATTATCCGGGCCGGATCGACGTCCAGCCCGTGGCCGGTGAGCGCGTCCAGGACGTACTGGCGGTCGCAGCGCGAGAAGGCGACGTACGTGAGCGGCATCGTCGCGCCGGGCAGGAAGAGCCCGAACTGGAGGACGGTGTCGGCCCTCTCGCTGTGCAGGTAGTGCAGTCTCGACTGGACGAGGTGACCCACGCCGGGCCTGACCTCGGTGAAGCGCAGGCGGGTGCGGTAGCCGTCGGTGAACGACAGGCTCAGGTCCCGGTGCGCCTTGTGCACGTCGAGGAGGACGGAGGCGTGCGCCTGGTGCGCCGCGTCCTGGGCCGACTGGCGCACCTGCGCCGCCCGGACGACGGCCTGCAGCCGTATCTCCTCGTACACCTTGTCCGGAGACCAGCCGGCGATGGCCGGCCTGCTCAACCGGGGCAGGTGCAGTCTTACCTGGATCTCCAGGGTCCGGAGGTCGACTCCGACCGTCTCGGCGTCCGCGCGCATGCGCGTCCCCATCGTGCCGATGAAGGTCTCGACATCCGGATCACGAAGCCCGTCCACTCGCGCGCCCTCGCTTCGCGCTTTCTCCCTTCGCGGCGTACGCGTGGTTATGGGCACTTTTTCTCCCGCAAGCAGCGAGAAGTTTGTCAGGGACGCCGTCAAGGATAGAACTCCAACCGCACCCTGTCAGGCGCTCGCCGAGTTGATATCGCCTTTCGCGGGACCCACCGAAATCAGGGCCGCTCTTTCATTGGAGCGGCGCAGGCGGTGGATAGAGGGCCGCGAGGCCGTGCGCGGCCGCCGCCATCTCGCGCCGCAGCTCGGCCGGTTCGAGGACCTCCACCTCCGCGCCGAGCTTGAGGAACTCCGTCCGCGCGTGCGTGACCGACTCGATGGGCACCGTGGCGGTGACCCGGCCCCGCTCGTCCGGCGGGCCCGCCGTCTCGTCCACGGCCCCGATGACGGCCGAGCTCATGACCTCGCCGAGCCGCTCCCGGCCCCGCGGCGACAGGCGGATCACCGCGTGCCCCCGCAGCAGCCGGGAGCGGAAGCCGGTCAGGTGCTCGCGCCAGTGCCCCGCCAGGTCGAAGCCTTCCGGGCGCTCGAACGTCTCGCCGGTAACCGTGAGCGCGAGGATCCGGCCGACGCGGTAGGTGCGCAACGCGCCGTCGCACCGCGCCACGAGATACCACTTGCCCGCCTTCAGGACCAGCCCGTACGGCTCCAGCCTCCGCTCGACCTCGCAGGGCTCCGTCCAGCGGCGGTAGCGGACCCGGACGACCCGGGCGTTCCAGACGGCCTCGGCGATCTCCGGCAGATAGGGCGACTGGTCGCCGTCGTAGTACCAGCCGGGCGCGTCGAGGTGGAAGTGCTCCCGCACCCGCCGCGCCTCCTCCCGCAGACCGGCCGGGAGCGCGGCCTCGATCTTCAGTTCGGCCGCGGCCAGCAGAGCGCCGAGGCCGAGGTCCGCCGCCGGTCCCGGCAGCCCGGCCAGGAACAGCGCCCCGGCCTCCCGCTCGGTCAGGCCGGTGAGCCGGGTGCGGAAGCCGTCCATCAGGCGGTAGCCGCCCTCGTGCCCGGCCTCGCCGTACAACGGGATGCCGGCGGCGTGCAGCGACTCGACGTCCCGGTAGATCGTGCGGACGCTGACCTCCAGCTCGCCGGCGAGCTGCCTGGCCGTCATCCGGCCGCGCGACTGCAGCAGCAGGAGGATCGACAGCAGCCGGGACGCGCGCACAGCGCCAGAATCGCACCGCCACGCTTGCGCTGCCACAGATCCGTCTGGGCATCTCAGACGCCCGGGTCCACTGCCGGAAGGTGTCAGTGAAGCGGTCCTACCGTTCCCGTCATGGCATTCGCGGAGAAACTGCTCTTCGTGCCGCCCCCGATCACGGTGAGCGGCTACCACGTCAAGCGTTACCACGTCACCGCCGACCCGGCCGGCATCGACCCGGCGGTCGAGAAGGCGGCGTACGCCGTCCTGCCCGAGCTGCTGCCCGAACCGGACGGCACGCCCCCGGCCGCCTTCGTCGTCCTCCACAGGGGCGGAGACGACGGGGCCTACATCAACGCCTACGCCTGGGCGTGGGACAACGCCCTGCACTACGGCAACGCGGTGGCCGGTCAGCCCGTGCTCGGCTGTCCCGACCGGGATCCCACGCACTTCATCCGGCCGGAACGCCCGCTCATCGGCTGCGTCTGGGAGCTGCCGCCGATCCTGCACGAACGCGACGCGTGGGTGCGGCACGTGCTCGCCCCCGACCGGCCCGACCTCGGCGCCTACCTCGCCGACACGCTGCCCGAGGGCACGACGGGAGACCGCCGCTGAAAGAACGCCGCTGAAAGAATCACGGGTGCGACGAGCGTGCCGATCAGGGACGACACCGCGCGCACTTGACCGGGAGATCACCGCGGGTGATCGTCGAGGCCTGGCTCCACGAACCGGTCCCCCCTTCGACACCGGAGTGATTGATGCGCGCAGCTCTGGCCGTGCCGCTCGCCGCGTTCGCGGCCGCCGCTCTGCTCGCGGCGGCCCCCGCCCCGCCTCCGCCGCCCCCGTCCCCCGCTCCTTCGCACGGTCACGCCGTAGAGGTCACGGTCAACGCGAACGCCGGGCTCGGCACCGTCCACGAGGCGGCGTACGGCGCCAATGCCGCCATCTGGGACTCCCACATGAACGATCCGGAGGTGGCGCGGCTGTACAAGCGGGCGCACATCGCGGCCGTACGGTATCCCGGCGGGTCGTACGCCGATCTGTACCACTGGCAGACCCACACGGCGCCGGGCGGGACCGTGGCTCCGGGCACGGGGTTCGACGCGTTCATGGGCACGCTCAGGAGGGCCGGCGCACAGCCCGTGGTGATCGCCAACTACGGCACAGGCACTCCGGAGGAGGCCGCCGGCTGGGTGCGGTACGCCAACGTGACGAAGAAGTACGGCGTGAAGTATTGGGAGGTCGGCAACGAGCTCTACGGCAACGGCTACTACGGCGCCACCTGGGAGACCGACGACCACGCGGACAAGAGCCCCGCGGCGTACGCCCGCAACACCCTGGAGTTCGTCCGCGCGATGAAGGCCGCCGATCCCACGATCAAGGTCGGGGCGGTGCTCACGATCCCCGGGAGCTGGCCGGACGGCGTGGTCGCGGCGGGTGACTCGGCGAACTGGAACCACACGGTCATCCCGGTGGTGGCGCCCGAGATCGACTTCTTCACCGTGCACTGGTATCCGGGCACGAGCATCCCGGACACGACCGGCGACGTCGTCGGGCTGCTGGCCTCTCCGCCGGGGCTCGCCGAGATGCTGGCCCAGGTGCGGGCCGACGTCACCGCCCTGGGCGGACGCGACGTGCCGCTCGCGCTGACCGAGGTGGCCTCCAACATCGGGCGCAACACGCACGCGGCCGGGCTGTTCGCCGCCGACACCTACCTGACCGCCCTGGAGAACGGCGTCTTCACCGTGGACTGGTTCGACACGCACAACGCGCTGGAGAAGGCCGGCACGATCGACGGCGAGACCGACTACCAGGACATCGGCTTCCTGTCGCTCGGCCAGTGCGCCGACGGCGTCTGCGAGCCGCCGCTCAACACGCCGTTCCCCTCCTATCACGGCATCGAGATTCTCGGCACGGCTGCCCGGCCCGGCGACGGCCTGGTCAGGGCGTCCTCGGACGAGCCGAAGGTGGCCGTGCACGCCGTACGGCAGGCCGGCGGCGACCTGGCCGTCGTGATGATCAATAAGGATCCGGCCACCGCCTATCCCGTACGGCTCCGCTACACCGGGTTCACTCCCTCCGGCCGGACCCCGGTCACGTACACCTTCACCCGCGGGGCCACCGCGATCGCCCGCGCCGAGCAGGGCGACCCGTACACCAGGACGCTCCCGCCGTACTCGGTCACCACGATGACGGTGCCCGCGGCGAAGGGCCCGAAGGCCGCACCCGCGCCGGGCACGCCGACGGCACGCGGCGACGCGGGCGGCGTCACGGTGACCTGGCCCGCCGCCGCGCCCAGGGTGGCCGGATACGAGGTGTACCGGCAGGTGGGCGCGGACGCCGTCCTGCTGGGCACGACCCGGGGCACCTCGCTGACGCTGCGCGAACTGGAGCCCGGCGCCTCCTACACGGTCAACGTGCTGGCCAGGGACCGGGCCGGACGGCTGTCCCTGCCGTCCGCGCCGGTGACCTTCACCGCTCCCACACCGCCGGACAGCACCTGCGCGGTCCGCTACCGGGTGACGCAGGGCTGGGGGCGGGGCTTCACAGCCGCGGTGACGGTCACCAACCGCGGCGCCGCCGACATGACCGACTGGGCGCTCGCGTTCCGTTTCCCGGTGGCCGGGGAACGCGTAAGCAGCGGGTCGGGTGGCACATGGACGTCGGAGGGGCAGGACGTGCGGGTCGTCCCAGGAGAGCAGACCAGGACGATTCCGGCGGGCGGTTCGGTCACCCTCGGGTTCGTCGGCGCAAACGAAGGGGCCTATCCCTCTCCCACTGTGTTCCGCCTGAACGGCACGGTCTGCTCGACGCTGTGACCGGTGGTTTCTTGGGGCGATCGTGGCGCCGTCTTGCACGCGGTCGAATACCGCGTTTGACGGCCGAATGCGACACTTCTGAGCAGACGCCTGACGTGTCAGGCGCGAACCCCGCGGCTCATCGCCACAAAAGCCGCCCGGTGTGGTAACGGCGAACCGCTGGAAGCCCGCCCTCCTCGCCGCGAAGGCCGAGGAGGGCGGTGCCCTTTCACGACCCGATCCCGTACGGACGCTTTCTGCGCCGGACCACGGGTGGGGCGTCCATGCGGACGGACGACCGCCGAGCGGCACCGCATGCCGGACATATCATCAGGTGTCGTTTTCCCGGAACACAGCGGACCGGGCGCGAGGGAAAGGTGGTCCGGCAGTGCTGTGCGTGGCGCGCGGCGGGGGCGTCGTGAGACACCGGATGACGGCACGTGGCGGTTGCGCGCGATGAGCCGCGACGACTCGGGCGGGCCGCGGTCCGGCGCCCGCGGCATCGGGAGCCTCGTCACCGGCAACCTGCTCGGCGGGGTCGCCGTCGCCTCCGGATTCGCGGTCGGCGGCCTGCTCGTCGAACGGCTCGGCGGCACGTCCCTCGCGGGGCTGGGCCAGGCCGCGAGCGTGCTCGGCGCGGCGGTCGCCGCGGTGCCGCTGGCCGGTGTCGCGGCCCGGCACGGGCGGCGCCGCTCTCTCACCCTGGGGTACGCGATCGCCGTGCTCGGCGGCGTGCTGATCGTCACGGCCGCCGTCGTCTCCCAGGTCGTCGTGCTGCTGGCCGGGCTGGCCATGTTCGGCGTCGGCCAGGCGGTGAACCTGCAGTCCCGCTACGCCGCCGCGGACGGCGCGGCCCCCGGCGCCCGGGCCAGGGCGATGTCGATCGTCGTCTGGGCCACCACGATCGGATCCGTGGCCGGCCCCAACCTCAGCGAGGTGGCCGACCGGCTCGGCAGGCGGCTCGGGCTGCCGGGCCTCGCCGGGCCCTACCTGATCTCGGTCGTGTCGTTCGCCCTGGCGGGCGCGGTGGTCGCGCTGTTCCTCCGGCCCGCCGTACGGCCGCCCGCGCCGGTCGCCGGCGGAGCGCACGCCCCTCCCCGGACGGTGGGAGCGGCGGCGGCGCTGCGGTGGGCGGCGGCCCATCCCGCGGCGCGGTTCGCGGTCGCGCTCGTCGCGGTGGCGCACGCCATGATGGTCATGGTCATGGTCATGACGCCGCTGCACATGCAGCACCACGGCATGTCGCTGCGGCTGGTCGGCGTCGTGATCAGCCTGCACGTGCTCGGCATGTACGCCTTCAGCCCCGTCTTCGGATGGCTGGCCGACCGGCTCGGCGCGGTCAGGGTCGCGTGCGCTGGAATGCTGATGCTCGTGGCGGCCGTCGTGCTCGGCTTCGTGGCCGCGTCCGCCTCGGAGGGCAGCGCGCTCACCGCGCTCGCGCTGACCGTCCTCGGCATGGGCTGGTCGGCGTCGATGATCTCCGGGTCGGCGCTGCTCACCGGCGCCGCGCCGGACCACATACGGGTGCCGTTGCAGGGCGCCACCGACGCCGGCATGAACTACGCGGGCGCCGCGGCGGCCGCGCTGGCCGGGCCGATCCTCGCCGCCGGCGGTTTCCACGCGGTCAACGTCGCGGCGGCGGTCATCCTGGTGCCCGCCGTCGCGGCGGCGACCGCCGTCCTCGGCCGGGGCGGCGCTCCCGCCGGCGCCCCCGGGATCCGGGGACGGCACGAGGAGTCCGCGGAGCGCGGCGCCCACCCCGCCGACACCGGCTGACCGGCCGTCCCCGCCCGGCCGGTCCTCACCCGCGAGGTCAGGCCTCCCGCTTGGGGATGATCCGCTTGACCGCCACGGCGGCCGACACCAGCGTGAACAGGCCCAGGGCGATCCAGAGCGCGTTCCAGCCCATGAACGGGGCGGTCAGCGCCGCGCCGCCGAAGCCCGCCGCGACGCCCCCGATGGGTGGGTTGTTGTACATGTTCACCATTTCCTTTCCCGACGCCATGCGGCGTCCCAGAAGGCTTTCGCCTGTGCTAACTGCAGGAACACATCGAAGATCATTTCTACGAAGAGCAGCGCGGCGACGGCCATCTGCCTGCCGCCCCTGCTGCGGACGGTCACGATCCGCTCGACCATGAAGACGCCCGTGACCGCCAGCCAGAGCGGATGGAAAGTGAGCGTGCCCGTGACCGCGATCGACCAGGCGGTGGCGCCCAGGTACGTGAAGATCACGATTATCCCGACCAGTGACAGGAGCTGACGGCCCCAGTAGGGCAACGTGACCCGCGTCCAGCCGTAGTCGGTGAGGTTCTCCAGCGCCCCCCGCTTCCACCGCAGCCGCTGCTTGAACAGGTCCTTCCAGGTCTCCATGACCTCGGTGGTGAGCGTGCACTCCGCGGGACAGAGGATGCGGAACCTCAAGTGCAGCAGCGCCAGGGTGAGCTCGTTGTCCTCGGTCAGGACACGTACGTCGTACACCTGGTCGCGGCCGGGGAGACGACCGCCGCGGCGGGCCCTGACGACCTCCTTGAGCGCGAGCGCGCGGAAAAGCGTCGCCGTCCCGGTGAGCACCAGTGCCTTTCCGTGCAGCCGCCGCACGTCCCTCGCGTAGCGCGCGTACTCGTTGCGCTGGAACATGCCCACCAGCCCGCCGCCCGGCTTGCCGGTGAAGGTGCCTCCCACCGCGGCCAGTTCGCCGGTCGCCAGCCGGAGGACGGCATGGTGGATGAAACCGGGATCGAGTGCCGAGTCCGCGTCCATGACCAGTACGGCGTGCCTGGACCCCAACTGGGGCAGCAGAACTTCGAGCACCTGGTTGAGGGCACCCGCCTTCTTGTGGCGGTTGCCGATCGTCCTGATCACCTCGGCGCCGTGCGCACGGGCGATGTCCTCGGTCCCGTCGGTGCAGTTGTCGGCGATCACGATGACGCGGTTGGGCCTGCGCCGCTGGCCGTGCAGCGACGTGATCGTCTCGGCGATCTGGGCCTCTTCGTTGTGCGCCGGGACCAGCACGGTGACGTGCATGTATGCGGGGTCGACCTTCGGGAGGTCCCGCTTGCCGTCGGCGCCCCTCGTGGCCCGGTGCCGGCCCGTGCCGACCTTTGCGAGGTCATTCGGATGGACGGGCGTCAGGGCATGTATGCCGCCTCCGGAATCGGGGACGTTGCGCCCGGTCTCTGACGGCCTGGGCAGAGTTTCTGACTGAACCACTTAAAACCGTCCAGCTCCCAGCAAACCGCCGCATTTTGGTGACTACGCGCAATAGATTACACGGGTGATGTAAGTGACTAGGCAACACTTCGGCGACATAAGATGTTCAGGACGATTTCGGCGCGGGAACGGTGATCAAGTGGTTAAAGTTGCCGGAGCGGTACTTTTATGCCTGTCCGCAACTGCCGTCGCCGTCACGGTCACCGTCTGGCGCGCCGGCGATGGTCAGGCGGCGCCGCCCGCGCCTCCCGTGAGCGTCTCGACTCCGCGGGCGCAGCCGAAGCCCACGGCACGTGCACTGCCGTCGTCACCGCCGGTCATGCTGGAGATCCCGAAGATCGGCGTGCGGACCACGCTGATGACGCTGGGCAAGAACCCGGACGGGACACTGGAGGTCCCGCCCCTCGACAGGGTCGACGAGGCCGGCTGGTACCGGCTCGGCCCGTCGCCGGGCTCCCCCGGTCCCGCGGTCATCGCCGGCCACGTCGACTCGAAAGAGGGGCCCGGTGTCTTCTTCCGCCTCGGCGACCTGCGACCGGGCGACACGGTGAGGATCTCCAGAAAAGATCACACCCAGGTGGTCTTCGAGGTGGACTCCCTGGAGCGCGTGCCGAAGGACCGCTTCCCCACCCGCAAGGTCTACGGGATGGTCAAGTTCCCCGGACTGCGCCTGATCACGTGTGGCGGGATCTTCGACACCTCCAGCGGGCACTACCGCGACAACGTCATCGTCTACGCCCACCTCGTCGCCGGCCGTCGCCCGCAGGGTGGATCTTCTTCCCGTTGATCGACGGCAGGGGATGACTGCATCATCGTACGGGCGTCCGCAGCTCCGACATGAGCCGCCGGGCCACTCGGGTCGGAGACGAAGAGAAAGCGACGGCTGATATGCGGTTCGAGACCGGCGTCGACATCGACGCCTCTCCTGAGCGGGTCTGGCGGGTCCTCACGGACGTCACCAGGTGGCCCGAGTTCACGCCCACCATGACCGCGGTGGAGCACCTCGACGACGGCCCGCTGAGCCTCGGCGTCCGCGTACGCATCAAGCAGCCGGGGCTTCCCCCGATGGTGTGGCAGGTGACGGAGCTCACCGACGGCAGGTCCTTCGCCTGGCAGGCGGCCGGCGGGGGCGTGACCACGCTCGCGACGCACGTGCTCACGCCCCGGGACGGCGGGGTCTCGGTTCTGCTCGGGATCGACCAGTCCGGGCCGCTGGCACCGCTGATGAGCCTGCTTATCGGCGGCCGCACCCGCAGGTACGTCCGCACGGAGGCCGAGAGTCTCAAGCGGCGCTGCGAATCCGGCTCCTGAGGGGGCCGGAGTCCGGGGACGCCGGCCCACCTGCGCGAACAGGGTGACTACTGGGCCGGGTAGTCCGCGACGTACTGCGGCGCTCCGACCTTGGTCGTGTCGGCCGCGTCGCCGACGCCGTTGACAACGTGGTCGATCGTCCCGGCGTTGAGGTTGACCGTCATGATGTGGTGCAGCTTCACGCCCGGGGTCGCCGGAACCTCGAAGCCGTTCTCGGTGTGGATGGACGGGTTGTTCTGGTTGAAGACGTAGACGCCCGCGCCGTACAGGTTGTGCCGCTTCACGCGGTCGCCGACCTTGTAGCCGGCGTAGCCCTTCACGCGGCCGTTCATCCAGTCGGCCTGCGTGGGCGGGTCGTACGGCAGCTCGTTCTGGTAGAGGATCGTCGTGCCGTCCTCGCCGTTCCAGACGGTGTTGTACCGCTGGAAGTGCTCGACGAACAGGCCGGTCGCCGTGACGTGGTCGCCGTTGACGACGGCGCCGTAGCGGCCGATGTTGGTGTTCCAGCGCTGGGTGTCGGTGAAGCCCTCGACCCCGTGGTCGGCGCGCCACACCCACGTGTGGTCGATCAGCACGTTGTCGCTGTTGACCTCGAGAGCGGTCTCGGTCTTGCCGACGTGCGGCCCGCCCACGCGGAAGTACACGTCGGACAGGGTCGTCGGGTTGTCCGCCGGGGCCCTGCGCCCGCCGTGCTCTCTGCCCACCCGCAGCAGGACGGGGGACTTCTGCGGACCCGCGTCGACGGTGACTCCGGCGATGATCACACCGGGCACGTCGGCGACGTCGAGCGGGATCGAGCCGCGTACGGCGGTGAGCGTGGCGTGCCCGATGCCGAGGACCACGGTGTCCGGCCGCTTGACCTCGATGCTCCGCGCGATGTCGTACACGCCGGGCGTCAGCAGCAGGTTCTTCCCGCGCGCGAGCTGGCTGTTGATGGTCTGCACCGAATCCGACGGCTTCGCGACGTAGAAGTCCGACAGCGGCACCGTGCGGCCCGGGGTCATGCCGTTCGCCCACGAGACACCGCGCGTGTTCGTCCTGGCCGCCGGCACGCGGACGTTGAGCCTGCCCTGCGCGTCGGCGTACAGGTAGGGCTTCTCCCGGCTCACGGGAGTGGCGTCGACCGTGGTGTAGGGCGGGTTCGGGAACCCGGACTCGTCCGGCGCGCCGACGACCCCCGAGAAGACCTGGTTCCACACGCCGTTGGACCACCCGGCGACCTCGGTGTTGCGGGTCAGCCACTGCTGCTGGGAACCGTTGGTGACGGACGGCAGCTTGGAGTCGGCGATGAACCCGCCGCTGGCGTACTGCGGGCCGGCGGTGCAGTAGTCCATCAGCGACAGGCTGCCGCCACTGATGTTGAGGCGGCGCATGGACACCGCCTGCGAGACGGCCCAGAAATTCGCCGTCTGGCGGCAGTCGTCCTGGCCCGCGCCGTTGACGTTGACCGACAGGTTCGACAGCGTGCGCCAGAAGTTGACGAGCGCGAGGCAGTTGCCGGTGCCGTTGTTCTCCAGGCAGCGGTTGTAGACCTCGACCTTGCCGTTGATGACCACATCGGTGGGCGATGCGCCCAGGCCGGCGATCTCGGTGTAGTAGCCGACCTTGATCTGCAGCGGGTGCTCTGCCGTGCCGTACGTGCCGGGCTTGAAGAGGTAGGCGTGGCGCTCGGCGCCCATCTCGTTGTCGACCTGCGCGGCGTGCGCCGCGTCCAGAGTCGCCTGGATCTCCTCGACCGGCATGCCCGGATCGAAGACGGTGACGTTCGGCCCGAGGTCGACGACTCCAGGAAGCCCGTGATTCCCATGATTTCCGGGGTTACCGGGGCCGGGTGCCGCGGCGGCGGCCGTCGCTCCCGCCGTCACGACGGCGGTCGTCAGCACGAGACCGAACGTCAACGCCCGGCCGATCAGCCGGCGGCGTGGCCGCCGCCGTAGAGGACTCCCACTGCCAGGAGTGTGGGTCGTCATGCGGTTGGTCCTTTCCGCTGCGTGACCCTGCGAGAGAGCGCTCTCTCGCAGGCTGGCCTTGTATAAAGCCCTGAAAAATGTGTGGGACGTTTGTACCGCGTGAACCCGCCCCGGCGCTATGGCCTGAGCGCCCTTGATTTCCGCGGTGGGCGGGCAACCGGAGTGCCTGATCGAGGCCGCCGGTGGAGGACCGGGAGGCGTACGAGGACCAGCACTGCAGCCGGCCGGTGGGCGGCTCCCGTTGGCTAGGGTCGATCTATGCGGGCTACCACGGACGCCGACGTACGCCGGGTGTTCGACCGGATGGCGGATCGGTACGACAGCCAGATGCTGGCCTGGGAGCGCCGTCTGTTTCCGGGCAGCCGCGAGTGGGCCGTCGGGCAGGCGCGTGGTCAGGTCGTGGAAATCGCGGTCGGCACCGGGCTCAACCTCCCGCTGTACGCCGCCGACGCCACGGTGATCGGGATCGAGCTTTCCGAGCGCATGCTGGAACTGGCGCGGCGGCGGGTCGCGCAGGCCGGCCTCGGCAAGCGAGCCGAGTTGCGGCAGGGCGACGTGCAGCGCCTGGACCTGCCCGACGGCGTCGCCGACACGGTGCTGTCGACGTTCACGATGTGCACCATCCCGGACCCGCCGGCCGCGGCACGCGAGGCGTATCGCGTGCTGAAGCCGGGCGGGCGGTTCGTGCTGGCCGAGCACGGTCCGTCGAGCAACCCGGTCATCCGGGCCGGGATGCGGCTGCTGGAACCGCTGTCGGTGCGGTTCGAGGCCGACTACCTCACCCGCGATCCCCGGCCCTACCTGGAGCAGGCCGGTTTCGCGATCGAGTCGGTCGCGCGGACGACCCGCGGGATCGGCTTCCGGGTGCTGGCCGTCAGGCCCTGACCCGGCCGGCTCGCGACACCGTCGCGGCCGTCGTCGGCCCACACCGGCGAGCCCGCCGGGGAGACACGACCTAGTTGTTCTGTCCCATGAGGTTGGGTACGCGGCTGGCGGGTGGTAGGCCGTTCAGCGCGGTGTGGCCGCGATGGTGATTGTAGGTGTGTAGCCAGGCGGGCAGGGCGGCGCGGCGTTGGGTCTCGGAGGTGTAGGGCTGGGCGTATGCCCATTCGTCGAGCAGGGTGCGGTTGTAGCGTTCGGCTTTGCCGTTGGTTTGGGGCCGGTAGGGGCGGGTGCGTTTGTGGGTGATGCCGGCTGCCGTCAGGGTGTCGCGCCATAGGCGGGAGCGGTAGCAGCTGCCGTTGTCGGTCGGTACCCGGCGCACGGTGATCCCGCAGGTGGCGAAGAAGGCCTGGGCGCGGCGCCAGAACGCGGCGGCGCTTTCCTTGGTCTCATCGGGCAGGATCTCGGTGTAGGCCAGGCGGGAGTGGTCGTTGATGGCGTTGTGCAGGTAGCCGTAGCCGAGGTTGGGACGGCCGTGATGGGTGCGTGGCCGGTCCGGGTCGCGGTGGGCGGAGCTGTTGCGGGCACCCGCCTGCCGGCCGTGCACGCGGTGGCCGCCGCCGTCGGGGATGTTGCCGAGCTTTTTGATGTCGACGTGCACGAGATCGCCGGGTGCGGGGTGTTCGTAGCGGCGGATGGTGCGGCCGGTGGCGCGGTCCAGGTGGGTCAGGCGGGTCAGCCGGTAGCGGGTAAGGACGCGGTGGACGGTCGAGGGGTGCAGGCCCAGCAGGTAGGCGATGCGGGCCGGGCCCCACCGGCGGAGCACGCGGACTTTGATGATGCGCCGCTCGGTGCGGGTGGGGGTGCGGCGGGGGCTGTGGTGCGGGCGCGAGGAGCGGTCGGTCATGCCGGCTGCTCCGTGTTGCCGGTAGCGGCCGGCCCAGCGCCGGGCGGTGGTGACGGCGACCTGGAAGCGTTCGGCTGCCCTGCGCAGCGGCCAGCCGTCGTCGACGACACACCGGGCCAGGCGCAGGCGTCCGAGTTCGGTCAGCGGGGCGTTACGGTGGGGCATGAGGGCCTTTCTGGTTGGCGTGTAGATGTCGCAATCCACACCAAACCGAAGGCCCTCACCCATTTACAAGATCATTCGTGCGTGTCGCCCCGTACCTAACCTCTGTGGTCAGTACAGCTAGAGGGCGGCGTACTCGAACTCCAGATCGGCGAGCTCGGGGAAGTTGACTTGGAGGTATCCGCTGTCCAAGTACTGGCGGATGCGGTGAACTCTGCCTTCCCGCAGAACGCAGACCTTCGCCTGACGCATTCGGAATTGGACGCCGGGCCTTGACCGAATCGTCCCCCGAATTTCTTCTTCCACGACCACCCGATTGTTCTCAGCGGTCGTGGCGGTCACCGTCCGATGCGGGCCCTCGGCGAAGGCCGACGCCGCCCGGACCGCCGCCGAGATCAGCTCGGCACGGCCCTTGATCCCTCGGCTGAGCTGCGGCGAGGTCGCCCGGTCGAGTTCATTGTTGAAGAAGACATCATGGTCGAGGTATGCGGCCATCGACGCGTCGCCCCAGGTTTCGCTCAATCGGAGGGCGACCTCTCGGTTGTGGTCCGGCCAGCCCGCGGGGGCCGGCGCCTCGTCCGATTCGAGGCGCACGTCCGGGTCGGCCAGGCACCAATCGCTGCTCCAGGCCGTGACGTCGGATGCCGTGTCGATGCTGTCCGCTGTGGTCCGGTGCATGATGTCGGCGATCGGCCCGGCATGGGCGTTCAGGTAGGCCGAGTCGCAGTACTCACGCATCCGTACGATCCGGCCGTCGTCGAATTCCAGAACCTTGACCACGTGGAAGTTGTGCTCGTTGTCGATGTCGAACACGGTCCGCCCCGCATGGACAAGGTATTCGGCGACGACTCGGTCACCCTCGGCCGTGATGCTTTTGATCGCCCTGGTGTTGCCGTCCGGGTAGATCTGCAGCAACGCCGTCCCGGCCCGGCGCATCTCGGAACGCAGGTCGCTCAGCCGGGCCGCGCGCTGCTCGTCGTCCTCCTTCCGGATCGGGGACGCTTCGTAGTCGACCATGTGTCCTTCGAACTCGGACCGATCGGCGAAGCACTCATAGGTTGTCTCGCGAGTGAGATCATCGAGGACGACGCGGGTGACCCTCTTGTTGAACGCGGTGCTCACAGCATTCCCTCGTGCATGAGTGAAAAGCCCTCCGGAAAGAAGTTCGTCAGCCGATCGCGCGCAGCAGCGCCGTCCGGGGCGCCTTGCTCAGGACCCGGATCGCCTCGTCCATTCCGCTGTCGGCGGCGTCCTTCATGTGCCGATGGAACGCCTCGGCGCTCTCCCACTCTTGCACCGCGAAGAAGACGCCCGGATCGTCGAGGCTCGCGTACTGGCGAGAGCTGATCAGCCCCGGCTTGTCCGAGGTCTCGATGGCATGCAGCAGACCGTCGCGCGCCTGCCGCTCCTGCCCGGCCCGGGCATGAATCTCGATGAGGACGGTTACCTGCTCCGTGCTGGTTGCCATTGCCTTACCACCTGTTCGTCCGCTCGATCGGTGTGCCCTGCGGTCCGGGCACCCCACACTTAAGAAGTGATTGCACTTCTTACGAGATCGACGGTACGCCGATGGCCTAAGATGTGCAAACACGTCTTACGGAGGGATCGGATGCGACGCAGACGAGGCAGCAGCCTCCAGGAGGCACTGCTCGAAGCCGCATGGGCGGAGCTGACCGAACGCGGATACGCCGGATTCACGCTGGAAGCCCTGGCGAAGCGCGCCGGCACGAGCACACCTGTGCTCTACCGCCGATGGACCGACAAAAGAGAGATCATCGAAGCCGCCATCGCCCACGCCAGCGCCACCCGGCCCGTCGAGGTCCCCGACACCGGCAGCCTGCGCGGCGACCTCATTGCAATCATGCAGGCAACGAACCGGGCCCGCGTCGACCTGCTCGCCGCGGCGACGGTGCACCTCGGCAGCTACTTCGACAACACCGGGACGGGCCCCGAGCAGCTACGCGAACTGGCGTTGAACGGACGCCCGTCAGCCGCCGAGATCATCGGACGGCGGGCGGCCGACCGCGGCGAGATCGACCCGGCCGTCCTGACGCCACGGACGATCAATCTGCCGTTCGACCTCTTCCGCCACGAAGTGCTGATGACCCTCAAGCCGGTGTCCGACGAGGCCATCGAAGACATCGTCGACACCATCGTCATGCCGCTGTTGACGAGACCACGCTGATCGGCTGTCCGCAGCCACGACCCTGCGACGATTCGTACGCTCGTGCAGGTCGTCCGCCGCGACGCCGGCTGCGTCATCGGGTCGGCGTCGGGGACCTCGCCGCTGGGACCCGGCATCGACACCCGCGGCCCCGGCCGGGGAGGCCGCGGCGGCTATCTCGTCGGCCCCGGCTCGGTCGTGAACGGCCGGCCCTACGTCATCGAACGGGGCCTGCCGATCGCGACGCTGCCGGGCTGGCTCATCGCTCTGCTCACCGCACCACGGCCCCACCGGGGAAGGCGACCAGCAACGCTCCGGTGATACCGCAGTGGGAGGGCTTGATCCTCCGGCGGCCTTCCGTTTCCAGGCTGTGATTAGGGCTGGGGCGGGAAGTGCCGTTGGAGGACCCGCACCCATTCGGGCAGGATGACGAATCCGCCGCCGCCCGCCCAATCGGTGCACCGCTCGCCGGGTCGGCCGGTACCGTCTTCGCCGCGAGGTTCAGCTCCGACGGCCGCCTGCTCGCCACGGCCGGTGCCGACCGCGCCATCCGCCTCTGGCGCGTCGGGCCCCGCGGCGCCGCCGCCCGAGGCACGGCCGAGGCCGCCGCTGCCAGCACCCTCTACGCTCTGGCCTTCCACCCCAGCGGCCGTGTGCTCGCCGCCGGCAGCGCCGACGGGACGCTCACCCTCTGGCAGGTCCCCGACGACGGCCCGCCGACGCGAGTGACGACGGTCGCGACATCAGACGCTGCCGTCCAGGCCGTCGCCGTGAGTCCCGACGGTCGCATCCTCGCCGCTGGCGGCGCCGACAACACCGTCCGCCTCTACGACATCTCCCAGCCGTCAGCTCCTGTCGCGTTCCCTGCTCTCACCGGGGCCACTCGCAAGATCCTCTCCGTCGCGTTCAGTCCCGACGGGCGGCTCCTCGCGGCCGGCTCGGCCGACAATACCGTCCGGCTCTGGGACATCGCTCGCCCCGACCGGCCCGCCCCCCATGGCACGCCCCTGACCGGCCCGACCGGCTGGGTCAACGCCGTCGACTTCAGCGCCGACGGTCGCCTGGTCGCCGGCGGCACCTCGGACGAGAAGACCTGGCTGTGGCAGACCGACACCGGTGCCCCCGCCGGCACGCTCCCGCACCCGGCCCAGGTCACCAGCGTCCAGTTCACCGGGCCGCCGGCAGCGTCGGGCACCGTCCTCACTACCGCCGCGGTCGACGGGGTCGTACGGCGCTGGGCCCTGCCGGGCCCTGTGATCACCGGGTCTACTGCAGCAGTATTCAACGCGATTCCGGCCGGCCCCCGGTCCATCACGCTGGTCGCCGGGGGCGATGACGCGTTCAGCCTCTGGCGGACCAACGACCCCCGCCAGCCTCGCCCGCTCGCGCCGCCCGTCACCAGCGTCGGTGTCACCGGCCGCGGCAGCGGTGCGGCCAACCTCAGCCCCGACACCCGCACCGTGGCCGTCGGCACCGTCACCGGCGACGTACAACTCTGGGACGTTACCGACCCGCGGCACCCCGTGTTCCGGGCCACGCTGCGCGGGCACACCGAGCAGATCGAGGCAGTGATGTTCAGCCCCGACGGCCGCAGCCTCGCCGTCGCCAGCGACGACCACACCGCGACGCTGTGGAATGTTGCTGACCCGGGCCACCCGGCTCGCCTCGGACCGCCGCTACCGCGGACAACATCGTCTACTCCCCGGTGTTCAGCCCCGACGGCCGCATCCTGGCCGTGGGTACCGCGGGCCGGACGGTTCTGCTCTGGGACGTCCACGACCCAGGCCACCCGACCCTGCTCTCCCTGCCGCTGCGTGAGGCGACCAGCCCCGTGTTCGCCATCGCCTTCAGCCCGGACGGCCGCACCCTCGCCACGGCCGACAACGCAATCCGGTTCTGGGACGTCACCGACCCTCACCACCCAACCCCGCTGGCCGCGCCGCTGACCGGCCCGGACCGGACCATCTGGTCGCTCGCCTTCGCCCCGGACGGCCGCACCCTCGCGGCTGGCACCGGCGACGGCAATATCTGGCTGTGGGCCACCACGGACCCGCACCACCCGACGCTGTTGGCCACCCTGCCAGCGCACAACGGCTCGGTCTACACGGTCGCGTTCGACACAGTCGACGGCATCCTCGTCTCGGGCGGAGCCGACCGGACCACTCATCTGTGGAACATCGACGCGGGCCGGGTCGCGGCCTTCGTCTGCGCCACCGCCGGTGATCGGATCACCCCGTCCGAGTGGGCCCGCTACGTCCCGGACAAGCGCTACCAGCCGCCCTGCTGACGAGGCCGTACGACTATGTACGGCTATTTCTCCAAGCCTTGTTCCGCCGCGGCGCAGCCACTGCACTCAACAGCAGGCGGTCAACCGGTCGCCAAGAGATCCCCGACGAGAGGACGCCTCATGCGCCTGCGCCTCCGACACGCCATCGCCGCCGCGGCGGTCGTCGTGCCGCTCGCCCTGGCACCCACCGCCGCCCAGGCTGCCCCCACGAGCTGCTCCACCGGACCCGAGGGTGGCAACGGCTCGTACGCCGTCTGCACTCGCGGAACCGGCTCGTATCGGGCCATGGTCCAGTGCCGGCAGTGGTTCTGGCCGAACTACTACTACATCAACTACGGGCCCTGGCAGGTGCCCAGCAACCCGGTCAAGTCCATCGCAAACTGCAACTTCGGCGACTCCCGCCAGCTCTACACCGTCGACCTGTCGTGACAGCCGTCCGCCGAAGGAGCAGTGTGTGAGCCGCTCCCTCGGCGGGCGCCGGTGCCGAGCCCGACCCGGGCTCGGCACACTCCCCGGGGGAGGCCTACAGGTTCCTCGGCGAGAGCGAGCGCAACCTGTTGCCCAATGTCTCCTCCTCCTCGTGAACGTGAGCGAAAGGGACGACCTCACGCTCCGCGCACTTCCCCACGACGAGATGCTCGTGGGCCTTTCCTCACCTTCAGCGGCTTCATCCAGGTGCCAGGATCGTGTACCGCTCCGGATGGCTGAGCACTGTGTGGTGGGCTTCCCAGCCCTCGGGAAACTTGACGGGGACGTCGAGATGCACCGGATCGGTGGCGGGATGGGCGTCCAGGAGTGAGGTATGCCAGCGCGAGCGACGACGATGCAGGCGCGCCTATGGCGTGAGGTGAGTACGCACAGGCGGCCCGCCTCCAGGTGAAGGCGGTGGCGTCGCGTCGCCCCGATAGCGGGTATACGACGATGACCATAACTCTCGGCATTGCAGCCGGTTGGCGTTGTCGACGATTATTCGGTCGGCGCGGGGGTGCCGGTGGCGGGCAGCAGTCGCCTGATCTGCTCGGCTTGGTCTCGGTGTACGACCCCGGCAATGTTCGGTGGGGGTTGGACGTCGCCCATCGAGATGGTGTTCGCAGCGTTTGACGGCGCCTCGCGCTAGCAGGCGGGCGGCGAGCTCAGCCGCCGCGCTGGCCATGTCACTGTCAGTGCGTTGTGGTGTGGCGGGCGGGGAGTTGATGCAGGGCTAAGCCAGCCTCTGGTGGAAAGGGCGGAGGGCGAGTCATCGCCGGTTGCGCGGCTCTCGTGGCGCCCGCGTAGGCCGCTCTGACAACTCCGATTGGCCGACAGCGGCCACTACTTCGAGACGATCAAGTCGACAAGCCCTCTATGGTGGGGCGGATGAGAATGGAGATCGATGAGGTCGGGGGGTGGCTGCGAGAGCAGCTACCGGGGCTGGCGGAGGAGCACGGGGTGCCGGGGGTGGCGGTCGCCGTCGGCGCCGGGGGTCGGATGGTCGAGGCGGCGGCGGGGGTGCTGAGTACGGCGACGGGGGTGGAGGCGACGGTCGACTCGGTGTTCCAGATCGGGTCGGTCACCAAGGTGCTGACGGCGACGCTGGTGATGGGGCTCGTCGCGGAGGGGCTGGTGGAGCTCGACGCGCCGGTGGGCAGGTACCTTCCCGGGTTCCGGGAGGCGACCGTCCGGCAGCTGCTGTGCCACACGGCCGGGTTCGAGGGGGACGTGTTCACCGACACGGGCAAGGGGGACGACTGCCTGGAGAGGTACGTGGAACTGCTGGCCGACGTGCCGCAGATCTTCGAGCCCGGGGAGATGTTCTCCTACAACAACGCGGGCTACAGCGTGCTCGGGCGGATCGTCGAGGTCGTGCGGGGGGAGCCGTTCGACCGGTGCATGCGGGACCATCTGTTCACGCCCCTGGGCATGACGCACGCAGCGAACGATCCGTACGAGGCGATCCTCCATCGCGTGGCGGTGGGGCACCTCGGCGGGCGGCCCGTCCCGGTCTGGGCGATGGCGCGGTCGAACGCGCCCGCCGGGTCGATGCTCGCCATGACCCCGCGCGACCTGCTGGCCTTCGCCCGGGCGCATCTCGCCGATGAGGGGCTGCGGGCCATGCGGGAGCCGCAGGTCGTCCTGCCGGACATCGGCTGGGGAACGGCCTGGGGTCTGGGCTGGGAACTCTACGACCTGCCGGGCGGCCCGGTGTTCGGCCACAACGGCAACACCATCGGGCAGTCGGCTGTCCTGCGGGTCGACCCCGGCCGCGATGTGTCCGTGGTGATCTTCACCAACGGCGGCGACCGCAAGCCCCTGATGAAGGAGATCCTCGGCAGGGTCATCGAGTCGCCCGCCGAGCCCGTCCCGGATCCCGCGGCGCGCCCGGACGCCAGGCGCTGCACGGGGGTCTACCTGTCGAGCACGAGCCAGACCACGGTGAGCGGGGACGAACGGGGACGGCTGTGGCTCGAGCAAGTCCCCCTCGGGCTCGCGGCGGAGGCCGGCAACGAGCCATACAGGACGGAACTGCTCAGCTGGCGGGGGAACTCCCTGCTGCCCGCGGAGCCCGGCCACGGGCCCGTCGCGTTTCTGGGAGATGACGGCGAGGGTCGTGCGCGTTACCTGCACACGGGCCGGGCCGACGTCCGTGCGGCCGGACAAATCGAAGCCTGAACATTCGCTGGGCCGGACGAACAACGCCATCCTCTACGCCGGCCTGACTATCAGCCGCGTCACCGAGCCCAGAACCGAACCCGTCCTGAATTCTCGCCATCAGAGCTCGCCGACCCCACACGAGCTAACAGGCTTTACCAGAGGCCACGACGCCACTCCGCCCTGGCCATAGCAGCTTCAGCAGCCCTGAGAGCACATAGCTACTTTGGGGCTGGGGCCAGCTTCGGAGCGGAGGGCCGTCACCAACGGCACAGGCACCGGGAGCCTAACGACCGGTGATCAACCTGCGGCCCGGTTTCTGTCGCGTTCCGGCACCCCTGAGACGAACGTCCCGGATACCAGTTCGTCAAGCTCGGAGGCTGATTCCGGGGTCAGCCGGTAGAAGCCCTGCAAGCTGACCGAGTGTTCGAGACGTCCATCCTCGGTGACGTACTTGAGCGTCCGTTGCTTGCCCCGCGCGTTGCGCCAGGTGAGCCGGGGCAGAAGATCGCCGGGAACCGGAAGGTCGAACCGGATGGGCATCGCATCGACATGGATCGGCTCGGCCCCGCAACCGTAGGCGCCGAGCACGGCCCAATCCTCGTGACCCGGGTAGGCCGAGTCCTCCCAGTGCACCGGGACGGGCCCGCAGCACTCGCCGCGATCGAGGTTCACGATGCGCATGCGGCTGACCACGTGGACGACGTAGCGGCTGACGTGGAGCGCGTACACCGCATCACCGGGCTTGGCGCCCCTCCAGGCCGGCAGAGACTGGTGACGACCGCTGAACGCGACCGGCGGCCGCTCACCCACGCGACCGTACTTGCGCAGAGCGCGGCAAGTGTCATGGGTCCAGAGGAGGGTGAATGCATCCGGCATGAAGTGATCTTACGGATATGCACTGACAAACCGCGTAAGGCCGATTCAGAGCGGTATCGACCTCACACTTGCGGCTCGTTCTGCCATGTTCCGGGTGGGCGGCCCTCCCCTGCGGCATTTTCCGGTGCCGGTGAATGTCAGGGGCTGAGCCATGTGAAGACCATGGCGTGGTCGGAGGCCGGCGCGTCGCGGCGGCTGGTGGGGTCTTCGGTCATCGAGGGCAGCCCGTCGTGCGAGCTGGCCGGGTCCGTCGGGCGCAGCGTATGGACCTCGAGGGCGCGGGCGAGGAGGGCGTGGGAAACCAGCAGGTGGTCGATGAGTTCGCCGCGACCGTGGAAGACCCGGGAGAACCGCTCGGCAGCGGGGATGCGGGGGGCGAGGTTCCATAGCCGGGCTTTGTCGCCGCGGTCGGGCTGGTCGGCGCCCGGGGTGCCCAGTTCGGAGCCGGGCGGGCCCAGCAGGATCTGGGTGGTGGCGGCCTCCGGCTCGTCGTTGAAGTCGCCCATCACCATGACCTGGCGCGTCTCGCCCTGACCGGCGAGCAGTTCGTCGGCCAAGGCGCCTACGGTGACGGCCTCAGCGGTACGCCGGTACAGGGCGTAGGCCGCTACCCGGGCCCGTTCGCCCTCGTCCCGGGGCTGGAAGCGCGGCCGCCCAGTGGGCCCTGGCGGGAACGACAGCAGCTTGCTCTTCAGGTGCGCGACGATTAGGCCGTGTATTTGGTTGTGATCAAGGGGTGGTCCGAGTGAGGTCTTTGATCCAGATCATCGCAGCGCGGAGGTGGAGGCCGGCGAGGTAGCTGCCAGGGGTCTTGTCGTAGCGGGTGGCGATGCCTCGCCAGGCCTTCAGCTTGTTGATCAGGCGTTCGACGGTGTTGCGCTCCTTGTAGAGCTCGGTGTCGTGGCTGACGGGCCGGCCGCCCTTGCTGCCCTTCTTCTTCCGGTTGGCGGCCTGGTCCCTCTTTTCCGGGATGACTATTTGGATCCGACGTCTTCGCAAGTAGGTGCGGTTGCCGCGGGAGGAATAGGCCTTGTCGGCGGCGACCGCGCCGGGCCGGGTGCGGGGACGGCCGACGGGCACCCGGACGCGTACCTTCTTCAGCACCGGGATGAACTGCGGACTGTCGGCGGCCTGTCCCGCGGTCAAGACGAACGCCAGCGGGCGGCACTTGCGGTCGGCGGCAAGGTGAATCTTGCTGGTCTGCCCGCCCCTGGAGCGTCCGAGCAGGGCAGCTTTCAGCCGGAGCTTACGCTGGCGCCGGACGCGTTGCCGTTGTTCTGCCCCGGCGTCGTTTGCGGCGTTCTGCTCCTGTCGTCCTTCCGACTCGCCCCCTTTTGCTCTTCGGTGGCCTTCTCCAGGACGGCGACAAGGTCGCGGCCGAGGTGCATCCCGGCGGCATCGTGATGAGCCCGGGCAGTGGTGGAGTCCACGCTGACCAGGGATAAGTCCACCTCGCCGCATTTGGCGGCTTCCGCGATCGCCCCTTCCAGCAGGGCTTCGAAGACGCCGGCGTCCCTCCACTGCCGGAAGCGGTTGTGGACGGTCGGCCAGGCGCCGAACTCCTCGGGCATCTCCCGCCACTGCCCGCCCGTCTTGAACCGCCAGATCACGCCCTCGAACTGCTGCCGCAGCCGCTCGGGGTATGGACCGAACCTGCCGATCGGCAGGTAAGGCTTGATGAACTCCCACTCTTCGTCTGTCAACTGGGTCCGGGTCACCCATGACGACCTACCGGATCAGGCGCTGCCGCGAGGGCGAATCCCGATCATTGATCACAACCCGATACGCGCCCTAGTCGAGCCAGAGCACGATGCCGGTCATGCCGTTGAGCACGGCCGCGGCACCGGCCCGGACCGCACGTCCGGCACGCTCGGGGGTGAAGCTGGCGGGATCGTACGCCGAGGACATGCCGAGCCCCTCGCCGCGGAACGACGCACCGGTCCAGTCGGCGGCGGTGACGTTCTCCGTGGGCTCGGCCAGCTCCGCGCCGACCACGAGAAACTGCTGGTCCAGGTGGTTGGGGGTGACCAGGGCCAGGGGGTCGACGAGGTCGTCGCCGGCGCTGACGATGAGGTCGGGCCTCATGTCGATGGCCCTGCCGATGGTCGGCACGAACTGGTCCGGCCGCGTGGCCGTGAGGGTCCTGAGGCTGACGCCCTCCTCCTCGGCCCACGCCGTCACCGCGCCCGCCAGCGTCGTGGTCTGGCGGTCCTCCCCCGCGGTGAGCAGCACCACGCGATAGCCCTCCGGCGGACGGACCCCGTTCCATGAGCCGGGCCGGGGCGTGATCGTCGCCTCCGGTGCCGGTGACGCGGCCGGGAAGAAGCCCGGGCCGGGGGTGCCGACGGCGGTGGGCCTCGCGTGCGGCCGGGACCAGTCGTCGGCGGAGCCGCATCCGCCGGCCGGCAGGGCGGTCGCGACCGCCGCGGCCAGGGTGCAGGCAGGCAGAAGCCGAGAGCGCATGGGGGTCGTCCTTCGAGGTGCCGGGAAGTGCGCCTATTTCCTACCGCATGATCTGCGGCTTTCGGCGCCGAGGCCGTCTCCGCCGGGCGTGATTCCTCGACGGTTCTCGTGCGAGATACCGCTCGTTCATCTCAATCGAGCAGATTTCGTACGCCAAAGCCGAAAAGGAGTCATATGTCCCCCGCCGCTCGGCGTCGTGTCTGTGCTGTCATCGCCGCCGCAGCCGTGGCCGTCCTGTTCAGCGCCCTTTCCGCTGCGCTGGGTGCCCTGCCCGCCCTCGCTCACGGGTTCACCTCGACGGTTTACGTCAACCTCGTCTCGCCCCGGGCCGGGCACGTCCGCACCGAGCTCCAGCTGGAGTACGACCTGCTCGTCGTCTCCGCCGCCGACTCCGAGAAGGACGACCCGCTCTTCCGGGCGGGCACCGCGGCGTTCGAGGCCGGTGACGCGGCACAGCAGGCCGCCGCGCTCGACGCCCACGCCGGCTCGGTCGTCGCGTACGTCACCGAACGCTTCGGCGTCACCGCCGGGGGCACGGCGTGCGCACCGGTCAAGGACGGCGGCTTCACGATCGGGCGGCGCGAGGGCGTCCCGTACGCGCGGCTGACCCTCGACTACCGGTGCCCGGGGTCCGCCGACGCGCACGAGGTGCGCAGCGCGCTGTTCGCCGGCTCCGAGGGATACGTGCGCGACAGCAAGACGATCGTCACCTACGACCTCGACCTGACGTCGGGGAGCACCGCCCTCGACGCTCAGCATCGGTCGTTCTCCACGCAGCAGTCCTGGTTCGAGCGGTTCTGGCAGTTCTTCCGGCTCGGGGCCGAGCACCTGCTCGGCGGGATCGACCACATCCTGTTCCTGCTGGCGCTCATCGCGGGGTCGCGCCGCCTGCGCGAGATCGTGCTGGCGGCGACGACCTTCACGCTGGCCCACTCGGTGACCTTCGTCCTCGCCGCCCTCGGCCTCGTGGAGGCGCCCGCGGCGTTCGTCGAGCCCGTCATCGCGCTCTCGATCGCGGTCGTCGCGGGCTGGCACCTGTGGCGGCTCTGGCGACGCCGCTCGCACGCCACGGACCTCGAGACCGCCGGTCACGGCCGCCTCGGCCTGGACCGCGCGGGCTGGACGCGGCTCGCGGTGGTCTTCTGCTTCGGCCTCGTGCACGGTCTCGGCTTCGCCGCGGCCCTGGGCATCGACCAGGCCTGGTCGTGGACGCTCCTGTGGTCGCTGCTCGTCTTCAACGTGGGCATCGAGGTCGTCCAGCTGACGATCATCGCCGCCGTCTTCCCGCTGCTCGCCCTGCTGCGTCATCGCCGGCCGATCGCGGGGCTGTGGACGACCGGGGCGATCGCGGCCGGCGTGTCCGCGATGGGCCTGGTGTGGTTCGTGCAACGCGTTCTCGGAACCTGAGATCACGCCACAACTTCCGGCAAGCGCAACGGCTCGCCTGCTCCACGTTCATCTCCGCGACACCGAATCCCGAAATCGTGCAAATCGCTCCAATACCCCCAAATGGATGGAAAGCAATGAAGCTCGACAAGGGGACTCAGGGCCCCAGCGTCCTGCGCCGGGTGGCCGTGAGCGCCACGGCGGCGGCCCTCGGCGCCGGCGCCCTGTTCGGCGGCCTTGCCACCGCGGCCCACGCCGACAGCGCGACGCTCACCGGCATCGTCCTCGGCGTGGGCGCCGACGAGACGCAGCGCGTCCTGTCGTGGTACTCCTCGGCCGGCACCGCGCAGGTGGTGCAGGTCGCGCCGGCGTCCAAGGTCGTCGACGGCCGGTTCCCCGCGAACGCCGTCACCTTCCCCGCCACGGTCACCGCGAACGTCGTCAACGGCGGCTACAACGCGCACGCCACGATCGACAGCCTGAAGCAGAACACCGCGTACTCCTACCGGGTCGGCGCCGAGGGCAACTGGTCCCCGACGTACTCCTTCACGACCCAGGACTTCAACGGCAACAACCTCGACTTCCTGTTCTTCGGCGACCCGCAGATCGGCTCGTCCGGCAACGTGGCGAAGGACGGCGCCGGGTGGGAGGACACCCTGAACGTCGCCCTCGCCGCCAACCCGAAGGCTGAGCTGCTGGTCTCCGGCGGCGACCAGGTCGAGTCGGCCAACACCGAGACGCAGTGGAACGCGTTCCTCGCGTCCGACAAGCTGCGCCAGTATCCCTGGGCCGCCACCATCGGCAACCACGACGTCGGCGGCAAGGCGTACGAGCAGCACTTCTGGACGCCGAACACCGACCGTTCCGCGCCGTACTACAACGGCAGCGCGACGACCCGGTCGGGGGGCGACTACTGGTTCAAATACAAGAACATCCTGTTCATCGACATCAACAGCAACGCGTACGCGAGCGGCTCCGACGCCGCGCACATCGCCTACATCACCGATGTCGTCAACAAGCACGGCGCCGGCGCCAAGCACACGGTGCTCATCTACCACCACGCGATCTACTCGCCGGCCAGCCACGCGAACGACGCCGACAACAAGGTGCGCCGCCAGGACTTCCCGACGGCCTTCTCGAAGCTCGGCGTCGACCTGGTCCTGCAGGGTCACGACCACAGCTACTCCCGCAGCTACGTGATCAAGAACGGGCAGAAGGCGAACAAGGACGAGCAGCCCGGCGCCACCGAGGTGTCCAAGGGCCCGGGCGGCGTCATCTACGTGACGGCGAACTCGGCCTCGGGTTCCAAGTACTACGACCTCACCGCCCCCGACACGAACAAGGACCCGAACTACGGTCCCGACCCGCTGAACCCCAAGAACCACTGGGCCAACTCGGTCGAGAACCAGGAGCACGTCCGTACGTACGTGCGGGTCCAGGTGCGCGGGAACAAGCTCGTCGTCGAGAACATCCGCAGCGGCACCTGCGCCGCTCCCAACGCCGCGGTGGAGCTGGGCCAGGAGTCGTGGTGCGGCCCGGACAGCGGCGCGAGCGCCGCTCAGCCGGTCGGCTCCACGGTCGACAAGGTCGTGATCCACACGAACGAAGGCAAGGCCGGCGAGGACAAGCAGGCCGCGTCCGAGTCCGACTGGCTCCAGTAGACGGCCGAGGGTGAGCGGGGCCGTGACAACGAGCTGATCGGCCCCGCTCACCCTGGTGGGCACCGTCGAGGCGCCCGCCCCACGGCACGTCGTCCTGTCCCGCCGCTTCCGGAACCACCCGAGGACCGATCAGATGCACCCGTCAAGGCCGCGTACGACAACCGCAGCACGCTCCCTCGCCCGAACCGTCCTCGTGGCGCTGCTCGCCGCGTCCGGTCTGATCGGAACGGGGACGGGCCCCGCCGCGGCGGCGGACGGCGAGGTCACCTGGACGGTCGCCACGGCCTCCGGCGACTTCGGGTCCGACCGGCGCAACTACAGCTACACGCTGGACCCGGGCGGGCGGGCCGAGGACGGTCTCGTGGTCGCCAACCACGGCACGACGCCGCTCCATCTGAGCGTGTACGCCGCGGACGCGTTCACCACCGGGCAGGGCCGGCTCGACCTGCTCGGTGCGGACGCGAAGTCGACGGGGGTGGGTGCGTGGGTCCACCCGGACCGGCCCGACGTGACGGTGCGGCCCGGAGAGTCGGCCGAGGTGCCGTTCACTGTCGCGCTTCCCGACGACGCCGCGCCCGGCGAGTACATGGGCGGCATCGTCACCACGCCGACCGGCGCGGCGGACGGGCGGCGTCTCGGCATCCGGATCCGCCTGCGTGTGGGCGGAGAGCTCAAGCCGAGCCTGTCGGTGGAGGACCTGGACGTGCGCTATTCCGGCACGCCCAATCCGCTCGGGACAGGCGACGCCACCGTCACGTACACGATCCGCAACGACGGCAACAGCGTTCTCACCGCCCGTCAGGCGGTGTCCCTGTCCGGTCCCTTCGGGCGCTGGGACGCCCGCGCGGGACACATCGACGACTCGCCCCGGCTGCTGCCGGGCGACACCTGGAAGGTCTCCGTACCGGTGCACGGAGTGACTCCCGCGCTGCGGCTGACGGGGACGGTCACGCTCGTCCCGCTGCTCACCGACGCGGCGGGCTCGGTCGCCCCGCTCGCCGCCGTCGAGGGCACCGCACACGCGTGGACCCTCCCCTGGGCACTGCCGCTCGTCCTCGTCGTCCTCTGCGGGCTCGCCGTCGCGGCTCTGGTCTTCCGGCGCCGCCGGACAACCACGCTCTACGAGGGACCCGGCGCACCGCTCGCACAGGGATGAACCGGCGGGTCGCTGGTGATGTCACGAGTTCCTGGAACCGCACGCGTCCGGCGCACGGCGAAGACACAGGACGGGAAGCCCGCTCATCGCGTCCAGCACCACACGTTCGCCCAGCGGCCTGTCGAGCTCGACGACGCCCTGGCCACCTGCGCCGGTGCCCGCGCACACGCCACCGCCCTGGTGGGGGACGTCGAGCCCCAGGACCACCACGTCCGGCTGTTCGCTGACCCGTAGGACGACATCGAGCGGCTCGCCGCCGCAGGTCCCGTACTCGTAGCTCACCAGCAGCCGGCGTTCGCCGCGCGTCTCGACGCCCATGATCTGCTCGTCGCCCGGGTCGTGCCTGCCGACGGCGCGTTTCACGGTGTCGAGCGCCTCCTGATCGACCGCGACGCGGTCGATCGGGCCGGGCAGGTTGGAGAAGTGCAGCCGCCACGCGGGCACGGTCGCCATGCCGCGTACGGTTTCCAGCCGTATCGTCGTGAACTCCGCACTGGTCAGCTTGTACGCCTCCCCGTCGGGGTACGTGTGCCGGTCAGGCCAGATCCACTCCTCGGGCCAGGGAGACACCGCCTGCAACGCCTCCGCCGGCCCGATCACGGGGACCCGCATCGCCGACCCGTCGTCCCAGCGGACCTGCCCCGCGCCCGGCGAGGCGGGGAGCGGTCCGGCCACGACCCAGCCGTATTCCTCGTCATGCTCGATCTGCTCGCGCACCTCCGGCGGCATCACGGTCAGGTCGCCGACAGGGACGAAGCCGTCGCGCCAGATCTCCGCGGCACCGCTGGCCCGCCAGATCCCCACGGCTTGTGCGGCGTGCTCTTCGAACGTGCGCGGCCCGGTCAGAAGGCAGCCGCCGAGCAGCGGCACCGCGACCAACAGAGCCGTGACCAATCGCAGCATGGTGTGATCTTGGCAGGAGCCCGCCCGGACGCGCCGGTCTTTCAGCCTGGTTCCGCGACGGCCTCCGGGAGACGCGTGGATGTCCTTCTCGGTGACAGACCGGTGTGTTCACCGGCGAAGGCCAGGATGTCCGCGGTCAGGGCGCGTTCCTTGCTCGCGGGCGAGGCGGCGTGTGCGGTGTCGGGTTCCCTGCGCATGAGGATCGGCCGGTCGCCGCTGGTGGCGTGCTGGAGGGCCGCGCACATCTTGGTGACATGGACTTCTCCGGTCTGCAGATCGGTCACCGCGCCGGTGAGGAGGAACGCCGGGTAAGCGGCTCCTGGCACGACGTTGTGATAGGGGGAGTATCCGAGCAGCCAGCGCAGTTGCCCGGGGTCGGAGGCGCTGCCGAATTCGTCGGTCCATGTGCATCCCAATCCGAATCGTTCATAACGCACCATGTCACACAGCGGACCTTCGGCGACGACCGCGGCGTACAGGTCCGGTCGCTGAACGGCGGCGGCGGTGACCAGCAGCCCGCCGGCGGATTGGCCGTAGATCGCCAGTTGGTCGCGGGTGGTTCGGCCGGTCTCGATGAGCCAGGCCGCGGCGTCGTTGAAGTCGCTGACCGCGCGGTGTTTGTGCGGCCCGCGACCGGCGTCGTGCCAGCGCTGGCCCTCTTCGCCGCCTCCGCGTACGCAGGCGACCGCGTAGGTGCCGCCGGCGCCGACCCATGCGGCCGCCAGGGGGAAGAACCACGGGCGCATCGGCATGCCGAAACTGCCGTAGCCGTACAGGAGAGTGGGGCGCGGCCCCTGACGATCCTCGTCCGGAGTGAACAGGAACAGCGTGATCTCGGTGCCGTCACCGGCGCGACAGCGCACGGCACCGCTGCGGATCTCCGGAGTGCGCCCCGCTGTCGCGGCACCGGCTTCCTGCTCCATCGTGCCGAGCACCGCGTCGTAGCGATAGATGGTGGGAGGTGTGGTCGCGTCGCAGTAGCTGAACCACGCCCGATGTCCGTGCGGGACACCGGCGCGCAGGGATGACACGACGCCGGCGCCGGGAAGGGGCAGATCGGCCAGCGTCCGCCCACTCGCCAGGTCGTGCAGTGTCAGGACCGAGGTGCCGTGGCGGGCGCGTGCCACCAGCAGGAGGGGCCGCGCGAGCGCCGGGCCGTCCAGGACCAGGCACTCGTCCACGGGGGCCTCGGGATCCTCGGCTACCAGCGTGCGCCAGGAGGCCGGGTCGGCATCGTGCCGGTCCGCCACGCAGACGCGGCCGCACGGAGCCTGATGGTCGGTTACCAGCAGCAGATCGCCGTCCGCGAGGAAGCGCGGGAGGACGCGGGCGCCGATGGCGCTTCCATCCACGATCTTGACGAAACGCGGGGCCTGTGGATCGACGAGTTCGGCCACGTACACGTCGTTGCGCGCGGCGGGTCCGGCCATCGCGGTGATCGCCAGATGGCGGCCGTCGGCGCTGACCGTGAGCCCGTAATAGTGGTCCGGGGCGTCCTCCGCGCCGAACACCACCACATCGGCCTGCCAGGGCGAGCCGATCCGGTGCAACCGCACCCGCCGGTGCAGGCGCATGTCGCCGGGGGCCAGTTCCTCGTCGGGGACTCGGCTGACGTAGTAGAAGGCCTCTCCTCCCGGCAGCCAGGCGAGCGAGGTGTTGCGGGCACGCGGCAAGGGCCCGTCCACGATCTCGCCGGTACGGACGTCCAGCACCGTGATGTCGCTGCCGGGCTGCTCTGCGACCTCTAATTGCACGGCGACACGGTCACCCTCGCGCGACGGCCACCAGGCGTACAGCCCGGTGCGGCCGGACGGGTCGATTCTCGCCGGATCGACGAGGACCCGCCTGCCGCCCCCGGCTCCGACGACGAGCAGGCGCCGCTGCTCGTCCCCACGGAGTTGCTCGGCGAGGAACATGACCGGACCACGGACCATCGGAGGCTCGCACACGCCGAAGGACGACAGATCATCCACCGAGGACGTCCACGAGTCCTTCTCCTGCCACCGGGCGCTGCAGGCGCGGAAGAGACGATCCTGGGCCGCGAGCCATTCCCGTACGCGCGGATCGTCGCCGTCTTCCAGCCATCGGTAAGGGTCGGGCACGGAGATTCCGGACAGATTATCCACCGTATCGCTGCGCCACGCCGCAGGGTAGAACAATCGCGCCATATACGCCCCCGATGTACGGGCCCCGCTTGAGAAGAGGTGGAGGCACTGCGGCCCATATGCGCCGCAGTACCCCGGTCCACTCGATTACGACTCGCCGCGGAGAATGTCCGCCTGCCAGCCGCGTACGCCGCCAATGCGGGCGGCCGGAGTGGAGTCCTTATACGGCAGGTATCCAGTCATGTCAGCCTCCTGGATTCCGGCGACTCGCCCATAATGGGCGATTACGACGGCAACCGTCCCCGCGCCCGGGATCGATAAACACCCACGCGCTTCGCGCACCTCGACTACGGCGAAGCGAAGAGCCGTCAATCATCTTTGCGTTAAATCCCCCGAAAGAACGAGGGCATACGGGAATGCCAATGGAGATCAATTCCATCCGCGCCTGACGACAGAAGGACGCGGCCGGATCGACCCGGCGTCGCGAACCGTGATCCCCTGTCAACGCCCCCGGGCGGACAGGTGAAAAGCTGTACGGGTCCATCCGCCGGCGGAACGGGGCCATCATCATGGGGGATATCGATGCGGAGAGCCATCGCAGCGGTAGCGAAGACCTCGACCAGGCGGCGGCCACCTTCGCGAGCGTGCGGCCACGCCTGTTCGGAATCGCGTACCGGATCCTGAGCAGTTCCACCGAAGCGGAAGACCTGTTGCAGGACGTCTGGCTGCGCTGGCAGGCCTACGACCGCAGCACCGTGGCCGACCCTGGGGCGTTCCTCGCGACGGTGACCACGCGCCTCGCCATCAACACCCTCCAGTCCGCGCGGGTCCGCCGCGAGACGTACGTCGGCCCGTGGCTTCCCGAACCCGTCGACACCGGTAACGACCCCCACCTGGGCGCCGAACGAGGCGAAGCCCTCGGCTTCGCGGTCCTGCTCCTGCTGGAGAAGCTCTCGCCCACCGAACGCGCGGCCTACGTGCTGAGGGAAGCCTTCGACTATCCCTATCGGCAGATCGCCGAGATCCTCGAGGCGAGTGAGGTCGCGGTGCGGCAACTCGTCAGCAGGGCACGCAAACACATCGTCTCCGAGCGCCGGGCACCGGTGACCCGAGCCGACCAGCGCAGGCTGCTCACCGCCTTCGTCGCCGCCGCCCGCTCAGGCGACCTCGCCGCGTTGGAAGAGCTCCTCGCCGCGGACGTCGTCAGTTACTCCGACGGCGGCGGCGCCGTCCGCGCCTCGCGCATCCCCGTGATCGGCGCGCTCCGGGTCGCGAAGTACATCAGAGCGTTCGCGGATCACTTCTGGGCCGGGGTCGAGGTGGAATGGGCCGACGTGAACGGGCAGGCGGCTGCTCTGCTGCGTCACGACGGCGAGCTGTTCACGGTCCTCACCGTCAACGCCTCCGACGAGGGCATCGACCAGGTGCTGTGGATGATGAACCCTGCCAAGATCTCCGCGCTGTCCGCCCCGGGCTGACGCCGTCGCCTCGCGCGCCGGGTGACGGCCGCTGGCCGTGAAGCCGTCTCGCTCTTTCCTCAGGCGGGGAACTCGACTCCGGCCAGTCGCTCGGAGACGGTCCACAGCCGGGCCGCGTCGCGCTCGACCCGGACCGATCTGTAGAGGGGCAACTCCGTGGGCCCACCGGTGAACTGGCCGATGCCGTCGGGGCCGTAGAAACGGCCGCCCTGCGCCTGAGGGCTCGTGGCCGCGTACAGGGCCGGCTGCAGCCCGGCGTCGACCGTCTGTACGAACAGACCCCACCGGAGGAGTAGCGTCATGATCCTCTCGTAGGGCGCGGAACGGGTGCGGCCCAGGTTCGGGCCGGACGCGTAGAGGTTGGTCAGGGTCGTGCCGGGGTGCGCGACGGTGCTGACGACGCCCCACCCGCCGGCCCTGCTGCGCCGGTCCAGTTCGAGCCCGAAGAGAAGGTTGGCCAGCTTCGACTGACCGTACGAGCGGATCGGCGAGTATTTTCGTTCACTCTGCAGGTCGGCCCAGTCGATGACGGCGGAGCGGGCGGCGCTGCTGGACATCGTGGTGACCCGCGCCCCTCGCAGGCGCAGCAGCGGAAGGAGCCGTGCCACCAGCGCCACATGGCCGATGTGGTTGGTGCCGAACTGCAGCTCCAGGCCGTCCGCGGTGGTCTGCCGGGTGGCGGGGGCCATCACGCCCGCGTTGTTGATCAGGATGTCGATCGGGCGGGCCTCGCGACGAAGGGTGGCGGCGAGCGCCGCGATCGATTCCAACGAGGCCAGGTCGAGCTCACGAGTGGAGACGGAGGCCTTCGGCACAGCCGAGTGGATCTTCTGGACGGCGGCGGCGCCCTTGGCGGGATTGCGGACCGGCAGCACGACCTCGGCCCCGGCCTGCGCCAGTCGTATGGCCAAGCCGAGACCGAGCCCGTCGCTTCCGCCCGTCACCACGGCCATCTTGCCGGTCAAATCGGGAACGCTCCCGGCATCCACAGCAAACCTCCTGGTCAACAGAGAGTTCCGGTCTGCCGAAAAGACAGGCCAGGGTTCTCGTCTGTGACACGTGCGAGGCGCCGGCCCCGGCTACCGGATTCGTCCGTTGCGCTCCGGCCTTCAGGCCGGGGGTGAAGCGGACTCTCCCGCGTAGCGGTGCAGGGGAAAGCCGATTCGCCGTCAGGCGGATCGGCGTCTTGGCGGATCAGACGGGACGGTTGTGCTGTTCGATGTACGGCTTGAGGGCGCTGATCGGTGCGCCGCCCACGCTCCCGGCGAAGTGGGAGCCCGACCACAGCGTGTTCGCCCGGTAGTAGCGGCGGGCCAGTTCGGGGAACTCGGTCGCGATAACCAAGCGATCTACGTGGAGGACCTGGCCGTGGCGGGGCCGGCGCGCACCCGGTTGGCCAAGAGCGTGCATGACGCGGGCTGGTCGCAGTTCGTGACCATGCTGGAGTACAAGGCTCGCCTGTACGGGCGGGTCTTTCACCGGATCGACCGGTGGTTCCCCTCCTCCAAGCTGTGCTCGGAATGCGGGGCACTGGCCGAGTCCATGCCGCTGAACGTCCGGGAGTGGACCTGCCCCTGCGGGGAGGTCCACGACCGGGACGCCAACGCCGCCAAGAACATCCTCGCCGCCGGACGGGCGGAGAGACCAAACGCCTGTGGAGCGCGGGTAAGACCAGGCCCCGGCCTGGCACAGCGCGAGGAAGCAGGAAGCCTCAGAGGTGTCGCGTGAACGCGCGGCACGGGCTGAATCCCCGGCCTTCAGGCCGGGGAGCGCGTCAATCCACCAGAGTGCCGAAGACGTAGGCCCCGGGAGCGTTCGGGTCGTCGCCTGCCCAGAACTCGGTCCAGTGGGTGCGGAACTCGTCGCGGGTGAGGTGGCCGTCACCGTCCAGGTCCAGGCGCGGGAAGATGTCGTCGGTCGCCGTGGGCGTGCCGTTCCACGTCTCGATGAGCGCGCCGTACTCCGAACGGGAGATGAGGCCGTCCCCGTTGAGGTCGACGGCCTCGAACATCGCGTCGGCGGTGGCGGAGACGGCGTCCGCCCTGTCACCGAGGCCGTCCACGACGAGGAGCACCTCGTCGAGGGTGACCGCGTTGTCGCCGTCGGGGCCCGAGGCGGCCCGGAGCACCGGCCACCAGCCGGTCATGACGGCGGCGAGCCGTTCCGGATCGGCGGATCCGGCGACCTGCGTCCAGCGGCGGGCGAGCGCCTGGAAGTCCGCCTCGGTCAGCCGGCCGTCACCGTCCACGTCCATCGCACGGAAGACCCCGTTCACCTTTTTCCGCTGGAACTCACTGGCCACATCCGTCTCCGTTCTCCGAGGGAGACTCAATGGTGCCAAGGGGTCACTTTGGGTGACCATAGTCGTCAGGTGACTAATCCATTACGCAGAGTGGAGCACGTATCCGAATGAGCCGTGGCGCCCACGGCCGAAGCCACGGGCGCCACGGGGGTCACCACGGAGGCCGGAGCCTGCCCGGCCGGTACGTCACGGAGTGACGGTCACCCGGACCGGCGGGGCCTTACCGATCCGGACGTCCAGGACGATCGACTTGCCGGCGAGGAGGGCGGTGCGGGCCTCGTCACGGAGGTTGAGCTGCAGGTCCCGGGTCTTGCCGGGCTGGAGCGTGACCTTCTTGGTCTCGGCGGGCCGGCCGTCGTGGGTGACGGTGACCTGTTCCTGGCACTTGTCCGCGGCGGCGCAGACCAGGGTGATCGTCGCCTGGGCGGGGGCGTTCCCCTTCACCTTGACCGTGGCGGTGACGGTGTCGTGGAGCACCCTCATCGCCGGGGTTTCGGGCGCCCGCGCCAGGAGCGAGGCGACGTAGCGCTCGGTGTCGCCCGAGGTGTTGAGCGCGAGGGTCGTCCCCTCCGGCTGGTTCAGGAGCACGGTCAGCGTCGCGTCGCCCTGCTCGTCGAGGCGTGCCTCTCCGAGGTAGGCGATGTCGTCCTCGGCCGGGACCGACGTCGATGCGCCGGCCTTCAGCAGGAGGAACGACGACTGCTTGGCCGCCGCGGCGGTCCCGGCGGACACCGTCACGGTGACGGTGCCGTCGTCGTTCACGACCGCCTCGTGGTGGATGCCGCCGGTCTCGGTGGCCCCGGCCTCCGGCGCGACCGCGGTGGCGGACGCGACGGTCCGCGCCCCGGCCGCGGCGACGGTCTCCCCCGCGCCCGCGGGCGTGGCCGCCGTCGGCTCCGCCTCGGTTCCAGGGGTCTCCGTCGGCTCAACCTCGGTTCCAGGGGTCGCCGTCGGCTCAGTCTCGGTGGCGGGTGCCGCCATGCCGCGCAGAACCGGCCGGCCGAGGCCGGCTTCCCACTGCCAGACCGACGTGAAGTCGAAGCCGAGCCTGCCGGCCCAGAAGGCCTGTCCGGCGGCCTCGTCCCGGGTCGCGGTGGCGCCGTTGAGCGTGGCCGGGCCGATCGCGGTCTCGGTCTGGGTTCTGGCCTCGACGGTCTCGGCCGCCCAGTTGTTGCTCAGCGTGGCGACGTTGTTCGCCAGCACCCGGCCCAGGAAGCGGTGCGCCCACGACGGCGCGGTGACCGCCGGGTTTAGCGCGATCGAGTCGCGGATGGTGGTGCCGGTGTAGCCGTAGCCGGCCACCCCGCCGTCGTTGCGGGAGTCCGCGGTGACGGCGCCCATGGAGAAGACCCGCTCCGTGGTGGAGCCGGCCAGGGCCACGCCGATCACGCCGCCCGCCTCGGTGGTGCGTACGTGCACGTCCGCCGTGGAGTAGGCGTCGCGCACGATGCCCTGCGAGTCGCCGACGAGACCACCGGCGCGCGAGCCCGCGGTCACGGACCCGGAGACCTGCACGCGCTCGATGGTGCCGGTGCTGCTGTTGGCCACGATGCCGGCGCGAGCGGCGGTGGTGTTCACCGTGGCGTCGAGGACCGCGAGGTCGTGCACGTGTCCGGAGATCTGGGCGAACAGGCCACCGGTGGTGGAGGTCAGGCCCCTGACGACGTGGCCGGCGCCGTCCAGTTCGCCGGTGAACGGCCCCGGCAGGCTGGTGAACGGCCTGCCGGTCAGGTCGATGTCGGCGGCGAGCACGTAGTCGTACGACGGGTGCTGCCCCATCAGGGTCAGGTCCTCGACGCTGCCGACCTTGTGGAAACCGCGCTCGTCGGTCGGCAGCCCGGGGGCCTGGACCGGTTCGAGCGCCTCCGGGGCCATCCGCAGGGTCGGGCGCTTGGCGACGTCGTTCCACTGCCAGACGGTCGCGAAGTCCCAGCCGCGCTGCTCGTAGAAGCTCTGCTTCTGGATCTCCGCGGGCGCGGCCACGTTGCCCTTCTGGTTGTCGGCCGCAGGCGGACCGGTCAGCGTCTGCCCGCTGATCGGCACGGACCGGCTGACGTGGTTGTCCTCGAGCGTGGCGGTCTGCCCGGTGTAGACGCGGCCGACGATGGCGTGCGCGTAGCTCGACGCGGAGATGTTCGCGTTCAGCGCGACCGTGTGACGCACCTGGGTGTCGGTGTAGCCGTAGGCGGCCACGCCGCCCGCGGACGCGCTGTTCGCGACGACCACACCGGTGGCCAGGACGTTCTCGGTGACCGACCCGCCGACGGAGACGCCGACGACGCCCCCGGCGTACTGGGTCGTGGCGCGCACGTCCACCGTGGAGACGCTGTCACGGACCGTGCCGAAGTGGTGGCCGGTGATGCCGCCGACGTAGCTGTTGGCGGTCAGCGACCCGTCGGCGCGGACCCGCCGGATCGTGCCGTGGTTGGCGTCGGCGACCAGGCCGGCGGTGGAGCGGTCGGTGGTGACGTCACCCCGGACCACCAGGTTCTCGATCGTGCCGTGGTTGTCGGCGAACAGGCCTGGCCCCTGGTCGGCCAGGGCGGCCAGCCCGGAGATCGTGTGCCCGTCGCCGTCGAAGACACCCGTGAACGTGGTCGTACGGCCGATCTGGGCACGGGCGAGCCCGGTCAGGTTCAGGTCGGCGGTCAGCCGGTAGTGCCCGGACGGCTCGTTGTCGACCTTGGCCAGGTCGTCCGGCGAGTCGATCAGGTACGGCGACCGCTCGTTGCCCTCACCGGCCAGGCCCTCGCGCAGGGTCACGGCCGGCTGGAGCGGCTTCCCCGACCCCAGGGAGTCCCAGGTGAACAGCTTGACCGTCGAGCTCGGCGCCACCGGCAGCGGCGTGCCGAAGCGGACGTACTGCTCGCGGCCGCGGTGGTCGAGCGTGACGTCGACGGTGCGCACGTCGATCATCCGCTGCTGGGCGTTGTCGTACGTCGCGGCCATGACGGTGACCTTGTCCAGGCTGCCCGGGGAGGACAGGAGGCCCACGCCCTTCAGCTCACGGTCCTTGATCTCGGCGGAGGAGACCTTCCAGGAGCCGTGCGGTTTCGCGACCGTCACCTCGTCGACCAGGCGCCCGTCGATCGTGTACGTCGACAGGCTCAGGCCGGCGTCGGTCACCTTCAGGACGCCGCCCATCTGGACGTCCTCGTCGAAGACCTTGTCGTCCCACCAGAACTTCTGGTTGTCGTAGAACTTCGGGCCAGACGACCCCATGGTCACGAACGTGGTGCCCGCGACCTCCTCCTCAGGGGTCGTGGCCAGGCGCCCGTCGTAGATCGTGGCCCGCTTGTAGACGTGGTCGTGCCCGCCGACGTACAGGTCGACGCCGAGCCGGTCGAGCACGCGCGTGACCTTGTCGCGGTCGATGTCCATGCCGCCGTCGTCGGCGTGCTGACCGCCGTAGTAGGAGAAGTGCCCGACTACGACGTTCCACGTCGCGCCCGAGGCGCGCACGTCGTCGACCAGCCAGTCGAGCTGCTCGTCGAGGCGCGCGTTGGAGTTCAGCACCGAGAAGTGGATGTCGCCGCGGTCGAAGGAGTAGTTGCTCTCACCGATCACGCCGTTGTACGGCAGCGCGAACGTGTTGGTGAAGATCGCGTTCGGCTGCCTGCCGACCGCGTCGTAGTCGAGGTCCTCGTAGGTCTCGTGGTTGCCGACGAGGCCGGCGTACTGCAGGTCGAGCGTGGACAGGAAGGCGTCGTGGATCTCGGCCCACTTCTCGCCCTGGCCGCCGCGGTCGACGAGGTCGCCGACCTGCACCACCGTGCCGCCGCCCGGCGCCTGACTCTTCAGCCGGTCGAGCACCCGCCCCGGCAGGGTGAGCTCGGCGGCGTCGCCGTCGGGCACCTGCACGTCGCCCAGGATGTAGACCGGCTCGCCCTTGGCACCGCCGGCGCGGAACCGGCCGCGTACGCCGGTCCAGGCCGGCGCGTCGGTGGCGGCGGGCGCGCGGCCGTCGCGGGCCACACCGAACCGGAACCGGTAGGTCGTGCCGACCTTCAGCCCGGTCAGCCGGAACTCGTGCGAGCGCAGGGTCTGGCCCGTGATGGAGTGCTGGTAGACCGGCTCGTCGTTGCCGACCGTGTTCACCTCGTACGGCCGGTCGTTCGCGGACGTGAGCACCTCGGCCGTGGACCAGTCGTCCGAACCCTCGGGCAGGACCTGCGCGTAGACCCGCTCGACGGCGCGGTCGGTGGTGACCGCGACACCGGCGGAGCCGGGCTTGTCGCCCACGGTCGCGTTGCTGCCGAAGCGGAAGACTCCCGCCGGGTCCGGCTCCGTCTGCGAGACCCGGACGCGCAGCAGCTCGGCGTTGGTGTTGCCGAGGTCGTCCGTCGCCTTGACGACCACGAACGCGTCGTCGTACGAACGGATGCGGAAGAAGCCGCCGGAGACCGGCACCTCGCCCGCGGAGTCGAACACCTCGTAGGTCACCGCGGGTTGGGTCTGGAGGACATGTCCGACGACGCCCTCGCCGTGATGGACGCGCTCGGCTGGAGCGGCGCGCACCTCTTCGGAGCGTCTCTGGGCGGCGCCATCGCCCAGCTCACCGCGATCCGGCACCCCGAGAGGGTGCGCACCCTCACCGTCTCCTCCGCCTACGCCGGCTGGAAGCGCGGCAGGGTGAACATGCCGACCGTGTTCAGGCTGATGCTCGGCCAGAGTCTCAAGAGGTACCCCACAGGCAGGGAGGGGGTGGTCCAGCGCGTCGTCGACGCCATGCACATCCTCGGATCGCCCGGCTATCCCCTCGACGAGGCATGGTGGCGCCACGCCGCGGGCGTGTCCTATGAGCGCGACTCCAGCCCCGCGGGCGGAGAGATGCGCCAGTCCGCCGCGGCTGCGGCGACCGGTGACCTGCTGCCCCGGCTGGCCGCGATAGACGTGCCCACCCTGGTCATCCATGGCGAGGACGATCCGATGATCCGGCCGCGCGCGGCGAAGGAGATCGCAGCCGCCATTCCCGACGCCCGTCTCGTCCTCTATCCGGGCATGGGCCACAACCTTCCACGCGAACTCTGGCCCGCCATCGTCGACGAACTCTGCGCCCTGGCCGGCCGTACACAACCGGCCTCCGACTGACAAAGCGGGTGCTTCCCTTCGGCCGCCGCAGCCGTGCGCTCCGGTGGGTGAACTGAAGCCGTCCGGCCGACAGTCGACTATGTCACTTTGGGTAGTTGTGACGTAACGGAGAGTTGCATCAAGATCTGGGGATGACCACCACAACTGCCGAGGAGGCTCCTTGACGCTCTCCAGCATTCCCACTCTCGTCCGCCGCCTGGCCGGTGCCGCCGCCCTGGTGCTGGCAGTCGGCACCGCCGCCCTGCCTGCCGCGGCGGCCACTCTGCCGGCGCAACCGCAACCGGGCGTAGCCGCGATCCGGGACAGCGGCGCTGCCCGGCGGCCCGCCGGAGACGATGTGTACCGCACCTGGTATACGAGCCACGCCAACTGTGTGGCAGCCGGCCAGGGAGGGATCGACCGAGGCCACTGGGAGCACTACACCTGCTCAGAGGGCGACTGGTTCTGGCACCTGTGGACCAACCGCTGAGCCCGGAGGACGACAGACACCTGGACGACGGCCGCCAGTCCTGCACGACCTAGTCCCTACACGGCATAGGCGCAGGTGCCGCTTGAAGCGGTGCCTGCGCTTGCTCGGTGCCCGGGCCGAGGGCTCAACGGCCACACGTTCGTCCCGGGCATCCGAAATGTGAGAATTGTCAGGTTTCTTTGCCGGTTCACCTTCGCTACACGCGAGTGACGCGGATTGTTCCAGCCGCCGTGATTTCTGTGATCGGCACGCTAGAACCACCTGAAACGGTAGAAACATGACGCGCAGCAGCGCACGACGAACACCTCCCCGGGCCGCCGCGACCACGGCGATCGCACTCGCGGCGAGCGCACTGATCGGTGCACCGGCTTCCCCGGCCTCGGCGGACGGCGAGGATCGGCCGGCCTACCTCGGCAAGTCCCTGTACACCGGCGAGTTCCACGCGCACACGTCCGTGAGCGACGGCGTCGGGTTGCCGCCGGACGCCTACAACCATGTCCATGACGAGACCGACGCCGACTTCTTCGCGGTGTCCGAGCACGACGTCATGTGGGACATCCGCAACGGCGACGACTTCGTCGACGACTGGCGGGATGCCGACTCGGCCGAGTGGCGCTACCTGCACGAGACCGCCGAGAAGTTCAACGCGGGCCAGAAAGAGCTGGTCGCGGTCCCGGCGATCGAGAACACCTGGTATGACGGCACCGGTCACATCAACGTGTTCGACAGCGACTGGCACGTGACGGCGCGGGCGACCGAGAAGGGCAGCGTCGACGGCTACGGCAACGCGTTCGGCACCGGCGACATGAAGTACGACTACTTCACGTTCCTGGCCCGCCTGAAGCAGGACCCCGACGCGATCGGCCAGTTCAACCACCCGTCCACGAAGGACAAGGGCGACTTCTTCGGCTTCAGGGGCCTGGACCCGGTCGCCGACGACCGGATGGAGCTCATCGAGGTCAAGTCCGCCGACGCGGTGGGTGAGTTTCAGAAGGCGCTCGACGCCGGCTGGCACCTGGCCCCGACGTGGAACGGAGACGAGCACTCCGCGACCTGGGTGTCCGGCAACCCGTCGATCACCGGAGTGTGGGCCGAGGGGCACTCCCTCGACGCCCTGTACGCGGCGATGCGGGATCGCAGCCTCTACTCGACGGCCGACACCAACGCCGTTCTCGGGTTCGGAGGCAACGGGAAACTCATGGGGTCGGTCCTGCCGGGCGACACCACCGGCCTGGACGTCGAGCTCCGCCTCGCCGACCCGGACGTCAAGGACTCCTTCACCTCCGCGCGCCTCGTCACCAACGGCGGCGCCGTCGCCCACGACTTCGGCGCGATCAGCGGCAACGACCTCACGCTGAAGACGAAGCTGAACGTCCGGGACGGCGACTTCTACTACGTCCGCGCCGACCAGGCCGACGGCAACTTCCTGGTCTCCGCGCCGATCTGGATCGGGAAGACCACCCGCGGCGCGAACTACGCCCCGAAGATCACCGTCCCGGGCGACTTCCCCGCCACGGCGCGGTACGGCGACACGGTCACGCTGCCCCGGGCGACGGCCACCGACGACTCCGGGCCGGTACGCCGCCGTCTTGCCGGCCCTGAACCAGTCCTTGGCCAGGCCCGGCCGCCCGGCCTCAGAAAAGTGGGTCGACAGGCCGGCGTCGCGGTTGTCGAACCTGGCCACGGCGAACCCTCTGTCGGCCAGCATGGCGCACAGGTCGTCGGGCCACATCACCATCTGCATGGCCGTACCCATGATCAGCAATAACGGGTCGCCGTCCGGCGATCCGAACGTCTCGTAGGCGATCTCCACCGCGCCGTGGCGCGTCGTCCGGATGGGCATGGTCCTCCTCCAGAGGATTACAATGCACTCGCATCGTAAAAGCGAGATGGACAGATTGCAATGCATCTGCATTGTGAAAGTGAACCGGCATGCCCAAACAGGTTGATCAGCAGGCACGACGCAGACAGATAGCCGACGCGCTGCTGCGAATCGTCGATCGCGAGGGACTGGAGGGCGTCAGCCTGCGGCACGTGGCGGCGGAGGCCGGGGTGTCCATGGGCAGGGTCCAGCACTACTTCGCCACCAAGGATCAGATGATGATTTTCGCGCTGATCCACGTGCACGAGCGCATCTACCAGCGGGTCAACGCCTGTCTCGATCCCCGCTCACCACGTGATCTCGTCCGCAGCGCGATCATCGAGATGCTGCCCCTGGACGACGAGCGGCGCACCGAGGCCCGGATCGCGCTGGCGTTCCTCGCCCGGTCGGCGGTCGAGCCGGCGTACGCCGCGACCCTGCGAGAGGGCTACCCCTACCACACCGTCTTCTTCGCGGAGCAGATCCGGCGCGCTCAGCAGAACGGCGAGGCGCCGGCCGATCTGGACCCCGAGCGGGAGGCCGTGCTCCTGTTCGCCATCACGCAGGGACTGGTCAACCCCACGCTGATCGGCCACTACACCGAGGAGACCGTTATCGGCGCCGTCGACCGGCACCTGGACCGCATATTCCGCGTCCGATGACGCCGCGGCAACCGAGCACAGCATCGACGCCAACCGCAGATATCTGACATAACATCCTTCTCTTGGGCAAATACATAGAGTGTCTATGCATATACGCGGAGTTGTGATGACATAGTGGCCGACCGCCTGGCCCTGCGTCAGGCGCGCTGAATGAACCCTGGCCGGGACAGCAAGCCGATCGGCGAAGTGCCGAGTCGTGGTGGACCTGAGCAGGAAGGGCGACATGAGCGCGGACGACCCGACAGCGGAGCAGGCATGGCCGGAGCACGCGGCGGCGGTGGTGGGCGTGGGATGCCGCCTGCCCGGCGGCATCGTGAACCTCGACGGGCTCTGGCAGGCGTTGCGGCAGGGCGCTGATCTGGTCGGCCGGATACCGCTGAGCAGGTTCGAGGCCGATCGGTTCGTCGACGACACCATGCCGAGGCCGAACAGGAGTTACACCCGGGCCGGAGGCTTCCTCGACGAGGACATCACCGTCTTCGACGCGGCCTACTTCGGCATCTCCCCCAAAGAGGCCGCCTCGATGGACCCGCAGCAGCGGTTGCTCCTGGAGATGGCCGTCGAGGCCCTGGACGACGCGGGCATCGATCCGGCCGTGCTGGCAGGCACGGACACCGGAGTGTTCATCGGCATCTCGGATCCCGCCTACGGCACGATGCAGGCGTTGGAGCCGGGCGCCATGGGCCCGTACTCGATGTCGGGGGGAACCCTGTCCATCGCGGCCAACCGGCTGTCGCACTTCTTCGACCTGCGCGGTCCGAGCATGAGCATCGACACCGCGTGCTCGTCGTCGTTGACGGCCGTGGAGCGCGCCTGGCGGTCCCTCGCTGAGGGATCCAGCCGGATGGCGCTGGCCGGCGGGGTCAACCTGCTGCTCAGTCCGGGTCCCTTCATCGGTTTCAGCCAGGCGTCGATGTTGTCGCCGACCGGCCGCTGCCGCGCGTTCTCCGCCGACGCCGACGGGTTCGTACGCGCGGAGGGCGGCGGTGTGGTGGTGCTCAAGCGCCTGGCCGACGCGATCGCCGACGGCGACCGTGTCCACGGCGTCATCGTCGGCGCCGCCACCAACAACGACGGCCACACCATGGGGCTGGCGCTGCCGAACGCCGAAGCGCAGGAAGCCCTGTTACGGCAGGTGTACACCACGGCGGGCATCGGCCCCGACGCGATCGTGTACGTGGAGGCGCACGGCACCGGCACCCAGGCCGGTGATCCGGCCGAATGCCAGGCCCTGGGGCGGGCCCTCGGCAGCCGGCGCACGCGCGGAGTCCTGCCCATCGGCTCGGTGAAGTCCAACCTGGGGCACCTGGAGCCCGCCTCGGGCATGCCGGGGCTGTTCAAGGCCCTGCTGGTGCTCCGGCATCGGATGATCCCGCCCTCGTTGCACGCCACCACGCTCAACTCCCGCATCGACTTCGACGCCCTCGGGCTGAGCGTCACCGTCGAGCCGCGACTGCTGGACGAAGCAGACGAGCGGCCCGTCGCCGGAGTCAACTCCTTCGGGTTCGGGGGCGCGAACGCCCATGTGGCGCTCGCCGCACCGCCCACACCGGCCGCCGCCGAGGCGGAAGGGGACGAACCGGCGGCATCCCCCGCGGGGGCGCTGCCCGTCGTCGTGTCCGCGCGCAGCCGGCCGGCGCTGCGGGAAGCCGTGGAACGGACCGCCGCGCACCTGGCGTCCCTCGACGAACGGGATTTCTATCACGTGGCCTACACCGCGACCCGGCGGCGCGGCGGCCACCGGCATCGCGCCGTGGCGCTGGCCGGCACCGCCGCCGCGGCGGCGCGGGCGCTGGCGAGCCTGGCGGATGCCCCGGAGCGAACCGGCCCCGCCACCGGTGAATCCGGTGCGGGCAGGCGGCCCGGAGCCGGGGACGCGGCGGTGGCGGAGTCGGAGGCGGTGGAGCACGGGCGGGTGGCCTTCGTGTTCTCCGGCAACGGTTCACAGTGGGCCGGGATGGGCGCCGACCTGCTGTCCGACGAGACCTTCCGCTCGGCCGTGGAAGCGGTCGACGCCGAACTGTCCGAGCGGCTCGGCTGGTCGGTGCTCGAGGAACTGTCCCTGCCTGCCGAGCGGGCACGGCTGTCGGCGACCGAAGTGGCGCAGCCGTTGCTGTTCGCCGTCCAGGTCGGCCTGGTGGAGATGCTCAAGGCGGCGGGCGTACGGCCGGGAGCGGTGCTCGGCCACAGCGTGGGCGAGATCGCCGCCGCCCACACCGCCGGCGCCCTGTCATCGGCCCAGGCGGCGCAGGTGATCTCCGAGCGCGGCATGGCCCAGTCGGTCACCCGGGGGCAGGGCCGGATGGCCGCGCTCGGGCTGCCCGAGACCGCGGCCAGGCAGATCCTGGCCGGCTACCCGCACCTGGAGATCGCGGCGGTCAACTCCGACCGCGACGTCACGATCGCCGGACCGGACGAGTCGCTGAAGTCACTGGCGAAGGACCTCGCCTCGCGCGAGATCTTCTTCCGCGAGCTGGACCTGGACTACGCCTTCCACAGCAGCGCCATGGATCCGGTGCGGCGGCCCCTGGCCGAGGGACTCGCCGGGCTGCGGCCGGCCACGGCGCGGATCCCCCTGGTGTCCACGGTGACAGGCGACCTGGTCCGGGGGCCGGAGCTGGACGCGGCCTACTGGTGGCGGAACGTCCGCGAGCCGGTGCGGTTCGACGCGGCGGTCGAGCGGGTGCTCGGCGACGGCTTCGACGTGCTGCTGGAGATCGGACCGCATCCGGTGCTGCGCTCGTACCTGCGCCGCATAAGCGGCACCTCGCGGGTACGCGCGGCCGTCGTGACCACCTTGCGCCGGCACGAGCCGGGCCCGGCGCGCATCCGCGGCACGGTCGCCGAACTCGTCGCGGCCGGTGCGCGGCTCGACTGGGATCGGTACTTCCCCCGCCCCGGCGCGGTGCGATCGCTGCCTGCCTACCCCTGGCAGCGCGAACGGCACTGGATCGGAGGTCCGCACACCTGGGTGCAGACCAACATCGACACGACGATCCAGCATCCGCTGCTCGGACAGCGGATGCCGGTGCTGGACCCCACCTGGCAGGCAGAGATCGACCGGGTACGGGTGCCCTGGGTGGCCGACCACCGGGCCGGCGGCGCCGCGGTCATGCCGGCCACCGGATACGTGGAGATGGCCGTCGCCGCCGCCCGGCTGGCCATGCCCGACGCCGCCGAGGCGGTGGAAGTGGACAGGGTCGACATCAGCCGGGCCATGGTGGTGCCGTCACAGGCCGACGCCGATCCGGTATACGCGCAGACGTCGCTGTGCGCCGAGACCGGGCGGATCACCGTGGCCAGTGCCGGCCGGCAGGCGGATCAACCCCGCGAGCACTTCCGTGCCCGGGTACGGCCGCTGCTGCGCCGGACTCCGCCGCCGCTGGACGTGGCCGCGCTGCGCGCTCGCATCGGCACGCGCGTGGACGTGCCCGGCTACTACGCGCGGGCCGCGGAAGGACACATGGTGTGGGGGCCGCGGTTCCAGGTCCTGACCGAGCTGTGGATGGGCGAGCGGGAGGTGCTGGGCGCCTACTCGTGCCCGGAGCAGGGGCAGGGGCGCTATCAGATGCACCCGGTGGTGCTGGACAGCGCGCTGCAGGCCGGCGTGCTGTGGCTGGTGGACTCGCTACGGTCGGGCCGCGGCTACATGCCGGCCGCGATCGGCTCCGTCCGTCTGTGGGGAATGCCCTCCGCGCAGGGGCTGGTGTACGTACGGGAACGTTCCCGCAGCGCCGAGGAGGTCTGCTGGGACATCGTGGTCGCCGACGACGACGGCCGGATCGCCGCCGAAGTGGAGGGCTGCCGGCTGCGCCGGATGCCCGGCGTCCACATCACCCCGGTCGCCCGTTACGAGACGGCGCTGCGGGCCGCGCCCCGGGCCGGCGCTCCCGCCGAGCCGTGGCCGGCCCCCGGTCCCGGGCGGATCCTGTCCGGCGCGGCCGAGCGGATCGACCGGCTGCGCTCGGCGTGGCACGAGCTGCACTACCCGGAGTACGCCGCACGGCTCGAAGAGGTGTTCGCGCACACGCTGGCCGGCGCGCTCGGGGAGCCGACCGGCGGGCGGCCGATCGACGTCGAGGAACTGATCGAGGCATGCCCGGGGGCGCACCACCGGCGGATGCTCCGCGCGGCCCTGCCACTGCTGGAACGGCACGGGCTGCTGGAGCGGCACGGGCTGCTCGAACGGCCGGTCGAGGGCGGCCCTCCCCCGATGCCGCCGCACGTGGACGACCTGCATCGGGACCTCCTCGCCGGGGGAGCCACCTTCGCCGCCCAGAGCGCCCTGTCCGTACGCGTCGGCCGGTGCCTGCCCGAACTGCTCGCGGGCCGGCGTACCGGGTCCGACGTCCTGGATTCGGGCGGCGGTCACGAGCTGATGGAGCAGTTTCACGACATCGGGCCGGTCAACCTGTTCACCAACCGGATCGCCCGGGCGCTCGTCGAGGAGATCGTCCGGCGATGGCCGGCCGACCGGCCGCTGCGTGTGCTGGAAGCCGGCGCGGGGACGGGCGGCACCACCGCCATGCTGCTGCCCGTCCTGCCCGCCGACCGCACCCGCTATCTGGTCACCGACCTCGCCGAGACGGCGTTGACCCGGCTGCGGCAGCGCTTCGCCGACTTCGACTTCGTCGATTACGCCGTCCTCGACCTGAACGCCGACCCGGTCGAGCAGGGGCTGGCCGCGAGCGGGTTCGATCTCGTGGTCGCGGCGAACAGCCTGCATCTGGCCCGTGATCTGCGCGCCGCGCTGCGCCGCCTGTCCGCCCTCCTGGTTCCCGGCGGCCACCTGCTCATCGCCGAACCGCACCGGGTGGGGACCCTGCTGCCGTTCCTCGGCGTGCAGGAGGACTTCTGGGACTTCACCGACGCGCACCTGCGCCCGCGCTCGCCGCTGCTGTCCCGCGAGAAATGGCCGGAGGTGCTCGCGGAGGCCGGCTACACCGGGGTCGTCCAGACCGGCGACGACGACGAACGTGCGGCCGGCGACTTCTCGGTGATGCTGGCCGCGGCTCCGGCCGTCGCCGTGGAGGGCGCCATCGAGGGCGCGGTGGACGGCGCCGCGGCCGCCGAGCACCCCCTGCCGGACACCGCAGGCACGTGGATCCTCGCCGATGAGAACGGCACCGGCGCTCTGACCGACGAGCTGCGGGCTCTGCTGCGAACGCGGGGCGGCGACGTGCTCCACTCGCCGCTCAGCGACGATCCCGACCACTGGACCGATCGCATCCCGCTCACCGCCCAGACGGTCACCATCGCGATCGTCCTGGGCGGAGCGGACGACAGCGACCCGCGCGGAGCGGGCGGCCCCGAGCCGAAGGCGACCGGCGACACCGAACCGAAGGCGAGCATCGGCACCGAGCCGAAGGCGACCGTCGAGCGGATCACCCGGCGGGCCGCGGCGCTGCGGGCCGTCGCACTGGCCTGCGAGCAACTGCCCGAGCACGTCGCGACCGCGGTGTGGCTGGTGGCCCGCCCCTGCGCCGCGCTGCCGGAACCCGACCTCCCCGACGTCCGGCTCCACCCCGAGGACGCGGCGACCTGGGGGACGGCGCGCTCGCTGGGCAACGAGCAGCCGCGGCTGGGGATACGCCGGCTCTGCCTGCACCGCACCGGTGACGCCGCACGGGACGCGGGCCGCCTGGCGGCGGAACTGCTCGACCCGGGTGAGGAGGACGAGATCCTGCTGACCCGCCGGGGACGTTTCGTGCCACGGCTGCTCGAGTCGGGCGAGCACGCCCGCGGCCTGCCTGCCGGTTCCGGTGGCGCCTACCGGCTCACGGTGCGCGATCCCGGGCTGTCGTACACGCTGGCCTGGGAGGAGATCCCGATGCCGCGGCCCGAGCCCGACGAGGTCGTGGTCGAGGTGCGGGCGATCGGGCTGAACTACCGCGACGTGATGTACGCGGTGAACCTGCTGCCCGCCGAGGCCGTCGAAGCGGTCTTCGGCGGGCACGGGCTGGGCCTGGAATGCGCCGGGATCGTCACCGCCGTCGGCGCCGGCGTCACCGGGACGCGGCCCGGTGACCGGGTCATGGCCGCGGGACCCGTCGGGTTCGCCAGTCACGCGAGGGTCAAGGCCTGGGCGGCCGTCACCGTCCCCGAGGGGATGACCTTCACCGAAGCCGCCACCTTGCCGATGGCGTTCTCCACCGCGCACCATTCGCTGGGGCACTGCGCACGCGTCAAGGCGGGTGAGACGGTCCTGGTCCACGGCGGCGCCGGTGGGGTCGGCCTGGCCGTGCTGCAGTACGCCCGGCACCACGGAGCCCGCGTGATCGCGACCGCCGGCACCGCCGCCAAACGCGACCTGCTGCTCGCGATGGGAGCCGATCACGTCCTGGACTCGCGCAGCCTGCGTTTCGCCGAGCAGGTCAAGGAGCTGACCGGGGGCCGGGGAGTGGACGTCGTGCTCAACTCGCTGGCCGGTGAAGCCATCACCCGGGGCCTGGAATGCCTGCGGCACGGCGGCCGGTTCATCGAGCTCGGCAAACGGGACATCTACCAGAACGGGTCCCTGCTGCTGCGCCCGTTCTCCGACAACATCGCGTTCTACGGCGTGGACGTGGGCACCCTCATGTGGAAGGCGCCCGAGGTGGCGGCGGAGAGCACCGCCGAGGCCGCGCCCCTCTACCAATCCGGGCATTTCCGGCCGCTGCCGCACACGGTGTATCCGGCCGCCCGCGTCGCCGACGCCTTCGCGATGATGCGCCATTCCCGGCACATCGGAAAAGTCGTGGTTTCCTTCGACCCGCGCGACGAACCGGTCACCGTCCGGCCCCGGCAGGAGGCGCTGCGCCTGGAACCGGAGGGGACCTACCTGGTCACGGGCGGCCTGGGCGGGTTCGGCGCGGCGACGGCTCGCCGCCTCGCCCGGCGGGGCGCCCGCCACCTGGCCCTGGTCGGCCGCCGGGGCGCCGAGGCGCCCGAAGCTCCCGCTCTGCTGGAGGAACTGGAGAGATCGGGGGTGGAGGTCCGCGCGTACGCCGCCGACGTGGCCGACCGCGACGCCATGCGGCGGATCCTGCACGACCTGGACTCCGGCGGCCACCCGCTGCGCGGCGTCGTCCACGCGGCCATGCACCTCGACGACGGCCCGCTCGCCGACCTCGGCGACGACCGGATCCGAGCCGTCCTGCACCCGAAGGTCGCCGGCGCGATGGTGCTGGACGAGCTGACCCGGGATCGGCCCCTCGACCTGTTCGTCATGTACTCCTCCCTCACCACCGTCGGCAACCTCGGTCAGACGTCGTACGTCGCGGCGAACCTGTTCCTGGAGGCGCTGGCCCGGCGGCGGAGCCGGCAAGGCCTGCCGGGACTGGCGGCCTGCCTGGGTGCGCTCGCGGAGACCGGGGTGCTGACCCGGGGCAGGCAGGGAGAGGCACTGGCCAAGGCCGGGATCCCGCCGATGTCTCCCGCCCGGGCGCTGGACGCCGTGGAGGCCATGCTCGGCGAGCACGCCGACGTGGCCATGGTCGGCCGCTGCGACTGGGGCCGGTTGCGGCAGGTGCTGCCCGGCCTGCAGCGTCCGTGGCTGTCCCCGGTGCTGCCGCCCGGCGCGGAACAGCAGCTGCCCGACCTGCGGTCGCTGCTGGCCGGGATGACCTACGAGCAGACGTACGCGTACATCACCGAGCAGATCACCGGGTTGTTGTCGGGTGTCCTGCTCGTCCCTGCCGACCAGATCGCCGACGACCGGCGGCTGGACGAGTACGGACTGGACTCCCTCATGGCCACCGAGCTGCTGACCTCGATCCGGAGCCGGTTCGGCGTCGACATCCCGCCCATGGAGCTGATGCGCAGCGGCGGGACCGTCGCCGACATCGCCCAGAGCCTGCTCATCCGTCTCGGGCTGCGCGGCGACCAGCAGCCCGCCGGTGTGCTCGCCCGCGCGGGAGAGCCGGCCTGAACCAGTGACGGCGGGGCCCGTGCCGCGGCGACGTCCACGGCCACGGGTCCCTCCCTCCCCCGCCGGCCGTTCAGGTCCGGCACCCAAGACCGGCACAGAAGAGAGGCCTGTGTTGACTCTGCACACCCGGCTGGCCGGGGTGGCCGCCCACCTGCCCGAGACCACGCTGAGCACGGCCGAGCTGGAGGACCGGCTCGCCGCCCGCAACCCGTCACTGGACCTGCCCCGCGGGCTGATCCACGACCACAGCGGAGTCCGGCGCCGGCACGTCGCCCCTCCCCACGAGAAGCCGTCCGACCTTGCGGCACACGCCGCCCGCCGGGTCCTGGAGGACAACGACCTCCAGGCCGCCGATCTCGACCTGCTCATCTACGCGGGAGTGTCGTCCGACGCCGTCGAGCCGGCCACCGGACACGTCGTGGCCGCCAAGATCGGGGCCTGCTGCCCGGTCTTCGACATACGCAACGCCTGCAACAGCGTGCTGAACGCCATCCAGGTGGCCGACGCGCTGATCTCCGGCGGCCGTCATCGGCGGATCCTCATCTGCTGCGGAGAGCTGCCCACCGCCGGCACGCCGTGGACCCTGGCCGACGCCGAGGAGTACGTCACCGTCGCCGCGTCCTACACCGTCTCCGACGCCGGCGCCGCGTTGCTCCTGGAGGCCGGCACCGAACCGGGGGTGCTCGCCCACCGGTTCTCCGCGTACTCCGCCGGATGGCAGGCGGCGGTCTCCGCCGTGGACAACCTCACCAGCGACCCGTGGGCGGACCGGCCCACCATCGGGCCGCTGATCGTCGACTCCGTCGAGCTGGTGCGCGGCATCGAGAACATCGACTACGCCGTCTTCCACAAACCCCTCGCCGATCTCGGGCTGACCTGGGACGACTTCGCGGCCGTCTGCGTGCACCAGGCGACGCTGCCGACGCTGTGGTGGTTCTGCGACCAGGTGCGCATACCGCAGGGCAAAGTCGTCGTCACCATCGCCCAGCACGGCAACCTCGTCGCGGCGACGCTGCTCGTGCAACTGGCGCGGGTGGTCGGGTCCGGACGGGTACGACGCGGCGACCTGGTCGCCCTCGTCGGCCTGGCCAGCGGGGCCAGTGCCGGAATCGTCGTCGTGCGGTGGTGATCCGGTGACCACACAGGCGACCCCTCCCAGCGAATCCGGCCCGAGCGAATCCGGCCCGAGCGAATCCGGCCCGAGCGAATCCGGCCCGGCCGAGCCGGCCGGTGAGCTGATCGCCCGCGCCGAGCGGTGGTTCCGCGAGCAGCCCGACGTGATCGCCTGCCAGGTCGGTGGCCGGACCCCGGTGGCCGTCACCTACGGGCAGATGTCGCGGTCGGTGGACCGCACCGTCGCGATCCTCGCCGATTCCGGAATCCGCCCGGGCATGCGTACCGGTCTGCTGGTGCCGCCGGGCCCGGACCTGGGCGCGCTGGCCGTCGCCCTGGTGCGGCTTCGCGCGGTGCCTGTGCTGGTCGATCCCGGGCTGCCACTCGACGCCATCAAACGCTGTCTGCGCCAGGCGGCGCCCGAGGCGTTCGTCGCGATTCCCGCCGTGCACCTGGCCAGGAGGCTGCTGCGCTGGACGCCCGACGTCCGCGTGTCCGTCACGGTCCCCTCGCGGCGCCTTCCCGGCTCGGCCCGCCTGTCGGACGCGGGGCCGCCGGGCGGGCCCGGACGTGGCCTTCGGCCCGGCGAGCCGGGAGGGTGGCCCTCCGCAGGCCCCGACGACCTGGCGCTGATCGCCTACACCTCCGGATCCACCGGCCCGCCCAAGGGCGTGCCGCTGCGCCACCGGCACCTGACCGCGCAGCTCACCCTGCTGGGCGAACTCGGCACGGTGGAACCGGGAACGCCGGTGTTGTCGACGTTCGCGCCGTTCGCCCTGGGCGCGGCGGCGTTCGGGGCGACGGTGGTGATCCCGGACATGGACCCGCGGCATCCTGTACGGGCCGATCCGGCCGCCCTGGTCGCCGACATCCAGCGGTATCGCGTGGCCGGGATGTTCGCCGCTCCCGCGCTGCTGGACCGGCTCGCGCGTCACTGCGCCGCCCATGGTCTGGTGCTGAACACGCTCGGCGACGTGGTGTCCGCCGGGGCTCCGCTGCCGATGCCGGTGATGGACCTCCTGCGCGGCTGCCTGCGCGACGACGCGCGGGTGCTGTCGGTGTACGGCGCCACCGAGTGCATGCCGGTGGCCGCGATCGAGAGCCGCCCGCTCGCCGGGCACGCCGCGGCCACCACCGCCGGGGCGGGCACCTGCCTGGGTTCTCCGCTGCCGGGTGCCGAGGTGCGCGTCATCGCCGTCAGCGACGACCCGATCGAACGGTGGAGCGAGGACCTGGTCGTGCCGCCCGGCACCATTGGGGAGATCATCGTGGCCGCCCCCACCGTCAGCGACCCCTATCTGGACGATCCGGAGGCGACCAGGCTGGCCCGGATCGGCGACGGGGACCGGGTTTGGCACCGGATGGGGGACGTCGGCCGGTTCGACGAGCAGGGACGGCTCTGGTTCGCCGGACGCAAATCGGAACGGGTCCGCACCGCCGGCGGTGACCTCTACACCGACCAGGTCGAACCCGTCTTCGCCTCCGTACCGGGGGTCCGCCGCACCGCGCTGGTCGGCGTCGGTCCCGCCGGCTCCCAGCGTGCGGTCCTGGTCGTGGAGCGCGAACCGGGATCCCAGGACGACGCGCGTGTGACGGCCGGCATCCTGGACACGGCTGCCCGCCATCCGCACACCGCTGCGCTTCGGGATGTGCTGTTCCACCCCGGGTTCCCGGTCGACGCCCGGCACAACAGCAAGATCCGCCGGCACGAGCTCGCCCTGTGGGCCGCGCGACGCGTACGGGCGGGCGGACGATGAGGGTCCTGGTGACCGGGGGCGGCGGCTTCCTGGGAGAGGCCGTCTGCCGGCGGCTGGCCGCCCGCGGTGACGACGTGCACGCACTTCAGCGGCACCACAGCCCCGCGCTGGCGGCTCTCGGGGTCACCCAGCACCTGGCCGACGTCCGCGACCGCGCGGCGGTGCTGGCCGCCGTCGCCGCGTGCGAGGCGGTCGTGCACTGCGCCGCGAAGGCCGGCGTGAACGGACGGGACCGGGACTACGAGGAGATCAACGTGTCGGGGACGCGGAACGTGCTGGACGCCTGCGCGCGTCACGGGGCACACCTGGTGCACACGTCCTCACCGAGCGTCGTCCACGACGGGCGGGATCTGGAGGGAGTGGACGAGTCCGCGCCCTACTCCCGCCGTTTTCCCGCCGCCTATCCCCGGACCAAGGCCGAAGCCGAACGGCTCGTCCTCACCGATGCCGCGGCCGGGCGGGTGACGGCGGTCGCGTTGCGTCCGCATCTCATCTGGGGGCCGGGAGATCCGCACTTCCTGCCCAGGCTGGTGGCACACCGCCGCCTGCTGTGGCTGCTCGGCGAGGCGGACAAGACCGTCGACACCGTCTACATCGACAACGCCGCCGACGCCCACCTGCTCGCCCTCGACCGGTTGCGTCCCGGTTCGCCGCAGACCGGCCGGGCCTACTTCATCACCCAGGGCGAGCCCTGTGGTTTCGGGGAATGGCTCAACCTGCTGCTGCGCGCCGCCGGGTCGCCCCCGGTGACACGCCGGGCACCGGCCGGACCGGTCCTGCGGGCGGCCCGGCTGCTGGAGCGGGCTCGCGGACTGCCGTGGGCGCGGCGCCTGCCACCACTGATGTTCCTGGTGGAGCAGGCCTCGACGGCGCACTGGTTCGACATCTCCGCGGCCCGTCGCGACCTCGGCTACCGGCCCCGGGTGAGCATGGCGGAAGGACTGGCCCGGCTCGCCGCCCACCTGTCCGCGCAGAAGATCCGGTGACCGTGTTCCCGGATTATCCGTTCACGTCCCGATGGTTCGCCCACGCGCGTCGTGACGGCCTGCGCCAGCACTACCTGGACGAGGGAGCGGGACAGCCGGTGCTGTTCCTGCACGGGAACCCGTCCTGGAGCTACCTGTGGCGGCGGCCGATCCTCGCGCTGCGCGAGGAGTTCCGCTGCGTCGCTCCCGACCACATCGGCATGGGCCTGTCGGACAAGCCGGGAACCGACCGGTATCCCTACGACCTGGCCGCCCGCGTGGACGACCTGGACGCCCTGACCGGACACCTCATCGCCGACGGCGCCCCCGACCACGGGTGGACACTCGTGCTGCACGACTGGGGCGGGCCGATCGGCATGACCTGGGCCTGCCGCTACCCCGGCCGGGTCGCCCGCCTGGTCCTGCTGAACACCGCGGCCTTCCCCAACCCGTACGGCGAACGCGTACGCCCTCTGCTGCGGCTGCCGTTCCGGGTGCTGCGCGACACCCGGCTCGGCACCCGCCTGTTCCTGCGCCACAACCTCTTCGCCCGCGGCGCCACCTGGCGGCCGCTGGGAGTCCGGCGCCGGATGCCCGCTCCGGTGCGCTCGGCGTTCCTGGCCCCCTACGACCGGCCCGAGCACCGCGTGGCCATCCAACGCTTCGTCCAGGACATCCCGTTGCGCCCCGGCGACCCTTCCTGGCCCGTTCTCCAGGACACCGGCAGGTCGCTGGCGCGGTTCGCCGACCGGCCGACGTTGATCGCCTGGGGAATGGGCGACCCGGTCTTCGACCGCGCCGTGCTGGCCGAATGGCTGCGGCGCTTTCCCGCCGCCCGGACTCGCCTGTATCCCGGCGCGGGCCACTACCTGCTGGAAGACGCCCACGCCGACCTCGTCCCCGCCATCCACTCGTTCCTGCGCCATGAGCGGTGACGGCGGGAGGTCCGGCGCCGTCGATCACAGGTGGCCGTCGCCTGACTGTTCGTGCGGCAGCAGGTATCGCCAGGAGAGCACGAAGACCACCCCTGAGCGGGTCGTGAAGAGCGACCGGCCGTACTCCTGCCCGGCGGGAACCGCCTTGGTGATCGCGTTCGCCGCCACCCCCTCGACGTCCTTCTGCCAGACCGGGTCCACCACGCCAGAAGGCTCAGGAACGCCCTCGGGCCAGGGCGACGGCCTGCCCTCCGCCGACGGGGCCTCGTCGGCGACCAGCCGGACGCGGGTGGCGACGTAGTCGGCGCCCTCCGCGGCGGTACGGGTCGCCAGGCCCTCCATCAGCTTCTTCGCGTCCACCAGTCGCTTCGGGTAGAAGTCCGCGAGCTGCTCCAGGGCCGGGACCCGCACCTCCAGCATCTTCCCGTCCTTCCCCCGTACGCCGAGGACGGTGTCGGGCAGGTCCGTCACCGACGGCGCGCCCGGCTTCGGCTTCGCGGTCGGCGACTGCCCGGTCAGGAACTCCTCCATCCGCGCGACCACATCGCCCACCTCGGCATCGGTGAGCGTCATCCGCTTGCTCGCGTCGACGATCACCAGGCCGTCGCCGTACACCATCACTCTCGGCGGACGCAGCGCGTTCATGGTCGCGGTCACGAACCCGCCTTCCGCGCCCCAGAAGGCCACCGGCTGCACCGGCCCGCCGTCGGCCGCGGCCGCCGACGTCTCCGGTTCCACTCCCCCACAAGCCGCGGTCAGCGCCGCCACCGCCACGAGCACGATCATTCGCAGTCTTCTCATGCCTCACACCACGTAAGCGTTCTCACCGTGGTTCATCCGAAGCCCGCAAGCGCCGTTCGGACAATGATCACCTTGCGCATTTGATCGTCGATCGGCCGGTCAGCCCTACGCCTTGGTGAACTCTTGAACAATTCACGATCGAGCTGTTACCGTCACGGACCAACCTTAAAGGATCAATTCAGGGCGATTCAGGACTTTCAGCGCCGAAGCCAGCCAGGCCGCGGCGACGGTGCCGCGGTCTCACCGTTCTAGGAGCAACGCATGCAGCATGCCCTGCCCAAGCGACGCCTCGCGGCCACCGCCGCGGCGTTCGCCATGGTGGGTGCCGCCTTCCTCGGAGGCGTGACCGACTCGGCCAGCGCGGCCACCACCGACGAGCCGACGTCGACACCGGTCAACGTGGACATCCCCGACGGGATGCTCATGAGCTACGTCGTCAACGCCCGGATCGCCAACCCCGGCCAGACTCGTCTCGTCGAGCGCGCGGTCGAGGCCGCCGGAGGTGTCGTCGTCCAGTCCTGGCCCGAGATCGGCGTGGTCGTCGCCCACTCCGACCGCGCGGCCTTCCGCGTGAACGTCACCTCCAAGGGTGGCAACGCGGTCGCCTCCGTCGGCGCCACCCGCACGGCCGGGGTGTCCGAGGGGACGCCGGCCGACCTGGCCCCGCCGTGGGGCCCCGGCGCCAACGGGTACAAGCAGGGCGCCAAGAAGCCGGTCAACGGGGACATCCCGTCCGACCCGCAGCCGGGTGGGAGCCTCGACCCCAACGAGGGCGTCCAGTGGGACATGCAGATGATCAAGGCCCCGCAGGCGCAGGCGATCTCCGACGGCAACCGCAACGTCCTCGTCGGGGTGCTCGACAGCGGCATCTCGCCGACGCACCCGGACCTCAAGGCCAACATCGACGTCGCGAACTCGGTGAACTGCAGCAACGTCGGCCGTCCGGATCAGACGCCGCTGGCCTGGCGCCCGACGACGAGTGACCACGGCACGCACGTCGCCGGCACCATCGCCGCCGCCCGCAACAACGTCGGCATCGTCGGTGTCGCGCCGAACGTGCGCATGGCGTCCGTCAAGGTCGTCAACGACGACGGCTTCATCTACCCGGAGTACGCCGTCTGCGGCTTCATGTGGGCGGGCCTGAAGCACATGGACGTCACGAACAACTCCTACTACGTCGACCCGTTCGAGTTCTGGTGTGACGACCAGCCCGACCAGGCCGCCAGCAAGGAGGCCGTCCGGCGTGCCGTGCAGTGGGCCACCAAGCAGGGCGTCGTCAACGTCGCCGCGGCGGGCAACTCCAACTACGACATCGCCAACAAGACCGTGGACACGGGCAGCCCCAACGACGCGCCGAAGCCGACCGCGCGCACGATCAACAGCGGCTGCAACGACATCCCGGCCGAGTTCGACGGCGTCGTGACGGTCGCGTCCCTGCAGCGCGTGGGCACCACGCTGGACAGCGTCCGGTCGTCCTTCTCCAACTACGGCCTCGGCAAGATCGACGTCGCGGCTCCCGGCTCGTCGATCTACTCGACGACGTGGAACACCCGGACGGGGGTCGACGGCTACGGCACCAAGAGCGGTACGTCGATGGCGAGCCCGCACGTCGCCGGCGTCATGGCGCAGATGAAGTCGGCCCACCCGTCGTGGTCGCCGGCCCAGATGATCAGCGAGCTCAAGGCGCGGGCCGTGCCCAAGCCGTGCCCGCCGAACACCGCGGCCTGCACCGGCACCGCCGACGACAACGGTTTCTTCGGCGCCGGTGTCGTCGACACCCTCGCGGTCGTCAAGTGAACTGACCTCGGTATCACCTGACGACATCACCACGCTGGGCCTGCACCGTCATGACGGTGCAGGCCCAGTGTCATAGGGCGACGTCCCGCGCCCGTCGACGGCGGGCGCAGGACGCCCGAGGCCGCGGCGGCGTGCCGGGGATCGGTGCCGGCCAGGACGATCGCGGGCAGTGGGGCCATGATCAAGCCCATTCCCGCGCCGGCGACGAGCAGGCCCGGGATGATCCACGCGACGGGACGCCCGGCGCCCATGGCCGAGGCCGTCTCGGCCAGGGCCGCGTACCCGAGAGCGACGACCAGGGCTCCCACGGTGACGACCTGGCGGCCGAGCCGGGCCGCGAGCCGGGGCGTCCGCGCCCCGAACCTCCCGCGCAGGCAGTCGTTCAGCGCGTCGAGGTTGCAGCCGAAGTACCCACCCGGCCCGTTGATCGCCTCTCCGATCGCAAGGTAGAAGCCGGCCTTGTCGGTGACGTGCGATCCATTGAGGTCATACGCGCGGCCTGGCGGACGATCAAACTGTCTTGTCCGCCACCGGCGCTGAAGACGGACAATGGTCAGCGATTCCTCTCTTGCCATACCTGGGCATGAAAAAACGCCCCGGAGCGTGATTACTCGGGGCGTTTTGGCTGTTCAAGGGTGATGGTCAGGGGCAGGGTCGAGCTGCCGACCTTCCGCTTTTCCGGCAGACCGACCGCCCTGCTCCGCTCGACCGGCTCGAGGCCAGAAGGCTGTGGACGGCTGCCGTGGTGTGCTCGTGGTGGCCGACGTTGTCGTCACCGTTGTCGTCCCCGGAGGGGGCTTTTAGTCATCCGTGATTGCGGCGTCTCGATGGAAGGAGCAGGCGGGACCGGCGTCGGCGGGTGCGGGCGGGACTGCTCCGGCGGGCCAGGGGCGGGCGTTCAGGGCCTCGAGGGCTTGGCGGGCCATGGCCAGCTTCTCGTAGACGAACAGGACCGGGTGGCCGGCGGCCATCGTGACCGCGATGCGCAGGGCGGCCTGCGGCCCTTCGGCGGTGGCGAGGCCGATGCCGGGCCGGGCCCGGCGCATGGCCGCGGTGATCAGGCCGGTCATCTCGCCGGGCCGGCGGCCGCGCTTGTCGGCGTCCTCGTAAACGACGATCCGGCCGAACCACGCGGCGACGGCCTCGGCCGAGTGGGCCACCAGATCGTCGCGGCGGTCGCCGGGCAGCGTGATCGCCGCCACGGGCTCGCCGCCCCAGACATCGCTGATCATGCGGCCGGTCGCGTCGAGCGCGGCGGCGTTGTGGCCGTAGTCCAATATCACCGGGCCGCCGCCGGCCAGGTAGACGTGGCCGCGCCCCGGGTTCGACTCGGCCGGCGTGAACGTTCCCAGCGCGCGCCGGATGTCCTTGGCGCTGACCCCGAGCCCGCGGCAGGCCGCCACCGCGGCCAGCGCGTTCGCGATCACGTGCGGGGCGAGCCCGCCGTACGCGCCGGGCAGCTCGGCCACGCTGAGCAGCGCCCGCTCCCGGTCCGCATCGAACTCGACCAGCTCGCCGTTGCGAAGCTCGTAGGCCAGGCCGCCCGCCCGCCGGTGCCGTTCGATGACCGGGTTGCCGTTCACCAGGCTGAAATACCTGATCACGGACGCACGCCCGCGCACCCGCGGCCGGTCGGCGAGCGCGGCGACCAGCGGGTCGTCGGCGTTCAGCACGACGGTCCCGCCCTCGCGAACCTCCTCGGCGACCAGCGCCTTCACCTCGACCAGCTCGTCGAGATCTTCCACGCCGTCCGTGCCCAGGTGGTCGGCGGTGATGTTGGTGACCACGGCCACGTCGGCCTGGTCGTAGCCGAGCCCACCGCGGATGATCCCGCCGCGTGCCGTCTCCAGCACCGCGGCCTCGATGCTGGTGTCGTCGAGCACCATGTCCGCGGACCGCGGGCCCGAGGCGTCGGCGTCGTAGACCAGCCGGCCGCCGGAGTAGACCCCGTCCGTGGTGGACATCCCCACCCGCATCCCGGCCTTGCTCAGGATGTGGCCGATCATGCGGACCGTCGTGGTCTTCCCGTTGGTCCCGGTGACCGCGACGACCGGGACCCGAGATGGGGCGCCGGGCGGGTACAGGCTGTCGATCACCGCGCCGGCCACGTCTCGCGGCGCCCCCTCGGCCGGGGACAGGTGCATCCGCAGCCCGGGGCACGCGTTGATCTCGATCACGGCCCCGGGCTCAGCCCCGCCGTGACCGGCCCCGCCGCACCCCATCGGTGCCGCGATGTCGGCCAGCCGCACGTCGATGCCGCAGACGTCCAGGCCGACCACGGCCGCGGCCCGGCGGCACATGTCGGCCACGTCCTCGTGGACCAGGTCGGTCACGTCGCGGCTGGTTCCGCCAGTGGACAGGTTCGCGTTCCGGCGCAGGGTCACGAGCTGGCCGCGGGCCGGGACCGACGCCGGGCCCAGGCCCTGGGCCTCCAGGTGCGCGAGCGCGCACTCGTCCAGTTGGATCTTGGTCAGCTCTCGGGAGTGGCCCTCGCCCCGGCGCGGGTCGGCATTCGCCACGTCGACGAGTTGGGTGATGTCGGAGGCACCATCGCCGGTCACCGAGGCCGGTCGCAGCTCGGCCACGGCCACCACCTGGCCGTCGACCACCAGCACCCGGTAGTCGGTGCCGGGCACGAACTTCTCCACGATCGCGCCCTCGCCGTCGGCCGCCGCCTGGGCGTAGGCCGCGGCCGCGGCAGCGGCGGTGGTCACGCCGACGGTCACGTTGGCACCGTGGCTGCCCTGGAGCGGCTTGATCACGACCGGCCCGCCGAGCCGGGCCAGCGCCCCCGCGGCGTCGGCCGCGCACCAGGCCGCAACCCCATCGGGCACCGGGATGCCCGCGTCGGACAGCAGCTGCTTGGTCAGCATCTTGTCGGCCGCGATGTCCACGCCGATCACCGACGTCTGCTCGGTCAGCGCGGCACACACCAGCCGGCGATAGCGCCCGTATCCGAGCCGCAGCATGCTCAGCCGGCCGACCCGGCGGACCGGTATCCCCCGGCGGCGGGCCGCGCCCGCGAGCGCGGCCGTGCTCACGCCGAGGCGCTCCCGCTCCACGACCCGAGCGATCCTGGCCAGTTCGAGCGGCAGGTCGGGGATGCGCCCAAGGAGAATGTGCTTGACCGTGGTGATGGCCAGTTCCAGCAGCTCGGCCGGCACCGAGGACTGCGCGGGCTCGTCCTGCGGGCACTCGGTCATCACGTCGTAGCGGCCGTCGGCGCCGGCCCACATGGTCCGGCCCAGGTAAACGTCGCGGCCCACCAGGCTGGACAGCTCCAGCGTCACGTGCTCGGTTACGTGGCCGAAGTAGGTGCCCCGGGCCATCGCCTCCAGGAACCCGCCCGGACGCCCGGCCGCGCAGTGGTGCTCGGCCAACCCGGGCAGGACCGCGGTCAGCCGCCCGGCGAAGCCCGGGTACTCGGTGGTGTTCCGGCCGGTCAGCTCCTCGAGCTCGAGCCGCGCGACGGTGACCGGCCGGGTGCTGAACGAGTTGGGTCCGCTCAGGTGACGCAGGTCGTCGAGACGCACGTGACACTCCCCAAGGGTTGGGCGGATGATCGGGCTGGCGGTGATCAGTACCGGTCGTGCGCGGGCCCGATGGTGGCCTCTCGGGTCGCGATGTCGAAGACGCACCCGGCGGGCAGCAGGTGCAGCCGGACGCCGAACAGGGTGATCGGGTCTTCGTCCCCGGCGGCGTGGATGACCGTGGCGTTCCGCCCGTCGGCCACCGTGGCCACGCCGGCGCCCAGCACCTCGAAGCGGGTGCCGTCGACCAGGATCCCGGTGTTCTCGCCGATGCCGACGCCCAGGTACTCCAGGTCGAGCGCCATGGCGCTGAGCAGCCGGGGGAGCCGGCCGCGCTCGCTGAAGTGCATGTCGATGATGAGCGCCCTCGGGAGCAGGCCGAGCCCCGGTCCGGTGCGCACCGTGGCGGCGGACACGCCGGGGCCATCGCCGCCGAGGATCATCGTGCGGCCCATGGCGGTGGCGCCGGCGCTGGTCCCGGCGATGATCGCGCCGCCTGCGCGCAGCCGCTCGCGCAGGATCTCGTTGGCCCGCGAGCCGACCAGGGCGCGCAGCCGCGACTGGTCGCCGCCGGAGAAGAACACGCCCGTGGCGTCGTCGAGGAGCTTGGCCGCGTTGTCGCCGTCGGCGTCGGAGCGCCCGCGCAGCCGCAGTTCCCTGGTGTGGTCCACGCCGAGCTTGCGGAACACCCGCTCGTAGTCGGCGTGCACCTCCTCGGGCGCCCCGGTGGCCGTAGTGACCAGCACGATCCGGGCCGCCTCGCCGCCAGCCAGCTCCACGAACCGCTCGAGCAGGCCGGAACCGCGGCACTCGGCGCCCCCGATGACAAGCAGGCGGCCCGGATGACCGGGTCTATCCCCTTGGTCCGCGTCCATGCTCCCTCCTCGACCAGTTGTTACCCTTAGGCGTCGGATATCATCCGAGATGAACTAGTTCGGCCCGTATGGTCTGGTTTGGGAGCGCAAGTGCTCGCGTTACTCGGAGCGCGGGGGCGCCACACACGTGCCAGCCGCGCCCGGGGCCCGGAGCGCTGCCCGCCCGCACCGTCCCCGCCTCAGCCTCCATGCGCGCCCCGGTCGACTGCTGCGGGACTTCTACTCCGTCCGGAAACGTGCCGGGCTGGAGACGTACACGTCCGGCACGCCGCCGTCTCGCCCCTCCTCGATGTGGGCGTGCCTCCGCACGTGGCCCGCGAGATCGTCGGACACAGCGCCATAGAGGTCACAATGGACCTGTATGCGCACGCGTCTTTGGAAGAGAAGACAAAGGTGCTCAAGCGGCTCGAAGAAGAGATCGCTTGTCGGAGCCCGACAACCTCCGCCAGAGCTGGGGCGCGATCCGCAAGACCGCGGGCCTCGGAACCGTACGGCTGCACGACCTTCGCCACACTTGCGTGAGCCTCCTGCTCGACCTCGGCGTACCGCCTCACATCGTGCGAGAGATCGTCGGTCACTCCGACATCGAGGTCACGATGCAGGTGTATGCCCACACTCTCCCGACGAGAAGCGTGCGGCCCTTGGCAAGCTAGGCATTGCTCTGGGCTGACCTGGCCTGCAACTGAGAAGCGCTCCGGGTTGCCGGGGCGATTCTTTCATCAGCCATCAATAGAGCCACTTCTCGCTGTGGCGGTGCCTTGTCGGCTCCGGTTCCTCACCTCGTAGAAGCGTCAGGCGAACGCGCCGTCGGGCCTTGCGCTCTGCGATGTTCGTGTCCACGCCGATGCCTCGGTATGATCCGCCGGCGTCACGCCTGGCTCGGCGGCCATCTTGCTCCTGGATACGTAGCGGCATCGTGTTGTCGGTGCGGCTCACTCTGCAATCCTCGCGGACCCGCTCCGACACCTCAACCGTCAGGGTTGTCGTCGAAGCCAACAAAGAACGCCCCGGCCGTGATCGGCTCGGGGCGTTTGGGCTGTTCATTGAATGTGGTCAGGGGCAGGGTCGAACTGCCGACCTTCCGCTTTTCAGGCGGACGCTCGTACCAACTGAGCTACCTGACCTCGGCGGCTGCCGCCGTACGCGGTCCTGACGGGACTTGAACCCGCGACCTCCACCTTGACAGGGTGGCGAGCACTCCAAACTGCTCTACAGGACCTTTATGTCCGAGGAAGCTTTCGCTTCCCCGTGTTGTTCGGCTCGCCTAGCTTACCAGCTTCCGGGAGGTCTTCGACCTTCCGTCATCCGGTGCGCTCGACGCGCTCCACGTGCCCCCAACGGGATTCGAACCCGTGCCGCCGCCTTGAAAGGGCGGTGTCCTAGGCCGCTAGACGATGGGGGCTCAAGGCTTTCGCCCTGTTCCGTGACGCCTTCCGTCGGAGACCTCTGAAGCATAGGGGACGTTTGCCCCTGATGCCAAAGCGACCGGCGACGGCGAGCCGCTGCCGGTCGCCGTCGGCGACGGCGGGGCCTGCGGCGACCCGGGAAAAATTGTACGGCCAGGGTCCGGCTCGATATGACGCTCACACTGGATCCACTGCTCGCCGAGGCCACCGACGGTGATGTCGTCCCAGGCCTCCAGCCGGTGGCTCTTCTTGCCGAAGTAGAGCACCGAGGCCGTCAGCGGGGTGGGCTCGTCGTGTTCCAGGCCGCGCAGGCCGGCGCCTCCGGTGGATCCCTGGATCATCAGCCGGGTGCCCGAGGGCAGCAGCTCGGTGGACCGCGCGTGGACGTGCCCGCTCAGCACGAGCGGCACATATCCGGACAGGCCCCGGCCCACGGTCGGATCGTGGACGGCCACGATGTCAGCCGCGATCTTGTCCGGCGCCGAGGTGGAGGCGGACCTGGGCCAGTCACGCGGCGCCAGCTTGGCCGCGCTGGCCCGGCCCAGGTCGAGGAGGCTCTTGCTCTCGTCCCCCGCCGCCTGCACGGACTTGTCCGGGGTGAACCGCGGGTCGCCGATGCCGTAGATGCTCAGCCCCTCGACCGTGGCGGCGGAGCCGTCCAGGACGACCGCGTTCTTCTGCTTCTCGACCGCCCGCTGGGTCGTCATGGAGTCGTGGTTGCCGCGCACGAAGACGTACGGCACCCCGAGCGAGCCGATCTCCTTGACGTACTCGTTCTCGGCCTTGGTCCCGTGGTCGGCGATGTCACCGGTGTCGATGATCATGGCGACCTTGAACTGGTCCTTCAACGACTTGATCACGTTCCAGCCCAGCGGGTTGATGTGCAGGTCGGAGACGTGCAGCACGCGAATGGTGTCCGGGTCGGGGTCGAAAATCGGCAGGTTCGACCCGGCCTCGTACAGCTGGGAGACGTTGGTCACCAGCTTGGCGAGCTGGCCGCGGTATTCGGTGAACTTGGTCACGATCGACTGTGCGCTGCCGACCAGGGACGGCACGCCCGTGAGCAGCCCGGTGTACCGGGGCTCGGCGATCGAGCGTGGGTTGAACGTCAGCGCGGAGACGCCGCCGAGGACGACGACCATCGCCAGCGAGCCGGCCGCGGTCCAGGCCGCCCGCGACAGCCGCCGGAAGGCGACCATGCCGACGAGGAAACCGGTGACGACGGCGAACAGCACCGCGCGCACGGCGAGGCTCCGCAGCCCGGAGACGACGTCGGCCTCGATGGTCGCCGGCAACCGGTCGGCCCACCGGGGATTCTTGAGGATGTCCTCCGCGATCTCCGGATGGACCGCCTCGATCGTCAGGTCGAGCCGCGCCGGGCCGTTGTGGGTGTCGAAGCTGAGCGTCCCCAGAGGCCGTACGTCGATGACGGTCTCCCCGCGCCAGGACGGGGTCAGGGACATCCCGATGTCGGCGGGGCCGACCGGAGTGTCCACCTTGGCGCCGAACGCCATGCCGAGCCATCCGCCGACCACCGCCGCGAGCACGACCGCGAGCACGCGAACGAGCACACGGGCGAACCGGCTGCCGACCGTCCTGTGGGCGAACGCCCTCAACCGCGAGTTGTCCATCCCTTCCTGCCTACCCGAAACCGCGGCTTTTTTGGTTACCAGAACACAGCGTTCCGATTACCGGCCGTCCACCTGAGTCCCCAAGCGCGCCCGCATACCGGACAGAATCAGCGCCAGGCCGTGCTCGAAGGACGCGTCGGTCTGCGGGCCGCCGGTCTCGGCCATGACCGCGCGCAGGTTCGGGTACGGCACGAGGCTCTCCAGCGCCTCCGCGAACAGGGCCGGGTCGTTCGTTCCCCGCTCCTGGTCGGATTGCTCCTCCAGCACGAACCCGCCGAGGAAGCTCGCGAGCGTGCCGACGCCCCATATGGCGTCCGTGAGCGTGAACCCGACCCGCCGCAGCGACTCCAGGATGGTCTCGACGGTCTGCAGCGTGGCCGTGCCGGGGTGGGTGCCCGCGGTGAGGCGCGCGGTGTCGCGGTGCGCCTTGAACGCGCGGCGCTGGCCCCGGCACCACTCCGCCAGCCACTCCTCCCACGGCTCCCCCTCGGCGAGCGGCCGCAGCGGCTCCTGTACGGAGATCGCCTCGGCCATCTCGTCCAGGAGCTCCTGCTTGTTGCGGAAGTGCCAGTAGAGGGCGGGAGCCTGCACGCCCAGCTCGGTCGCGAGCCTGCGCAAGGTCAGTTTCTCCAGCCCCACCTCGTCGAGGAGCCGGATGGCGGTCCTGACGATCGTGTCGCGTTCGAGTGCCACGGTTGACAGCTTAACGACGTTCAATCCATGCTTAACAGCGTTAAATTTAACTCTGTTAAGGAGATGCCGTGATCCATGCGGAAGGACTGCGCAAACGGTTCGGCACGACCGAGGCGCTGCGGGGCGTCGACCTCGACGTACCGGGCGGCTCGGTCTGCGGCCTGCTCGGGCCCAACGGCGCCGGCAAGACGACGATGGTGCGCGTCCTCACGACGCTGCTGCGCCCCGACGGCGGCTCGGCCCGGGTGGCCGGGTGCGACGTGGTCAGGGACGCCGAACGGCTCCGCTACCGCATCGGCCTCGCCGGCCAGCACGCGGCGGTCGACGAGCTGCTGACCGGACGCCGCAACCTGGAGCTGTTCGGCCGGCTCTACCACCTGCCCCGCCGTACGGCTCGCAGCCGGGCCGAGGAACTGCTGGAGCGGTTCGGCCTGGCCGAGGCGGCCGGCCGCCCGGTGCGGACCTACTCGGGCGGCATGCGCCGCAGGCTCGACCTGGCCGCCAGCCTCATCGTCTCGCCGCCGGTGCTGTTCATGGACGAGCCGACCACCGGCCTCGATCCCCGCAGCCGCCTCGCACTGTGGGACGAGCTGCGCCGGCTCGTCGCCGAGGGGACGACCCTGCTGCTCACCACGCAGTACCTCGACGAGGCCGACCACCTGGCCGACCGGATCGCCGTCATGGACGCCGGGCGGGTGGTCGCGGCCGGATCCCCGTCCGCGCTCAAGGCGAAGGTGGGCGGCGACCGGGTGAGCGTCACCTTCCGCGAGGCCGCGGACCTGGCTCCCGGCGTCGAGGCGGTGCGCGGGGTGCTCCCCGGCGAGCCCGAGATCGACACCACCGAACGGCGGCTCATCGTGCCCGTCTCGGACGGCGCCGCCTCCCTGGTCAGGGTCGCCGCGGCCCTCGGCGCCGCCGGGATCGGCGTGGAGGACCTGGGGCTGCGACGGCCGACGCTGGACGAGGTGTTCCTGGCGCTCACGGACGCGCCGGCCAAAGAGAAGGAGGCGGCGTGATCACCATGATCACTGTGGAACCCCCCGCGACGAGGGCGCAACGGCTGCGCTGGGCCCTGAGCGACACGTTCGTCATCGCGGGGCGCAGCTACTCCCAGCTGCGCGCCCAGCCCGGCCAGATCGCCGCCGAGCTGGTCGCGCCGGTCATCATGACCGTCCTGTTCGGGTACGTCTTCGGCAGCGCGATCAGCCTGCCCGGCGGGGGCGACTACCGGAACTACCTGATGCCGGGCATCTTCATGCAGGTCATGGCCCTGTCCGCGGTCGCCGCCGCGACATCGGTCGCCGAGGACATGGCGCGCGGCATCATCGACCGGTTCCGCGCCCAGCCCATCGCACGCGGGGCCCTGCTGGCCGGGCGGAGCCTCGCGGACCTGTCCAAGGACTGGCTGTCGCTCGCGATGATGGCCGTCTGCGGCCTGCTGATCGCGGGGTGGCGTCCGCGCGGCACCCCTCTGGAGACGCTCACCGGCTTCGCGCTGCTCGCCCTGTTCGGGTACGCGATGATCTGGGTGGGCACGTTCATCGGGCTGTTCGCGAAGAACGGCGCGCAGGCGGACGCCGCGACGTTCGGCTGGCTGTTCCCGATGACGTTCCTGGCCAACGCGTTCGTGCCGCTGGAGGGGCTGCCCGGGTGGCTGCGGGCGATCGCCGACTGGAACCCGATGAGCGCGGTCGTCTCGGCCGCCCGCGAGCTGTTCGGCAACCCCGGCTCGGCCGCCGCCTCCTGGCCGCTCCAGCACCCGGTGACCGCGTCGCTGTGCTGGTCGTTGCTCATCATCGCGGTGTTCGCGCCGCTCGCCGTACGGCGCTACCGCACCGCCGCCTCGCGATGACACGATGAGACGGTGATCGACGTCCCGCTGAAGAGGTTCGAGGAGCTCGTGGCCGAGGCGCTCGACACGATCCCTCCGGATCTGGCAAAGGTCATGAACAACGTCGTGGTCGTGGTGGTGGACGACCCGCCCGAGCCCGGCCTGCTGGGGCTCTACACGGGCATTCCGCTCACCGAGCGGGGCGACTGGTATTCGGGGGTTCTCCCCGACCGGATCGAGATCTACCGGAACCCGACGCTCGAGATCTGCGAGACCGAGGACGCCGTCGTCGAGGAGGTTCGCATCACCGTTGTGCATGAGATCGCCCATCACTTCGGCATCGACGACGACCGGCTGCACGAGCTCGGCTGGTAGGGCCGTTCTCGCCCGCCGGGTGTCGCTTCGCGTTCGCGGCCCGCGAAAGCGGACCGTCAGCGGGTTGCAAAAATCGCAGCCGGCGGGCACTGTAAGTGACATGTTGACCACGCTGTGTCAGATCCAGTCGCCGCTGCGGACACCGGCGGCATCGAGCGGCGTCGGGCTGCGGAGCGACCTCTGCTGAGTGAGACGGCGGACACCAAGACCGGCAGGCTGTCCGGCCGGCACCGCCGTTCCCCCGAGGTGCGGACCACCTATCGCGAGGTGGTCGCGGTCCCCGAGTTCCGGGCCCTGTGGCTCGGGCAGGGCATGTCGCTGCTCGGCGACCAGCTCGCCCAGGTGGCGCTCGCGGTGCTGGTCTACAGCCGGACCGCGTCGCCGCTGGCGACGGCCGCCGTCTACGCGCTGACCTACCTGCCGCCCATCCTCGGCGGGCCGCTGCTGGCCGGGCTGGCCGACCGATACCCGCGCAGGCGGGTCATGCTCTGGTGCGACGCGCTGCGCGCCCTGATGCTGGCCGCGATGGCCCTGCCCGTCACCCCGTTCCCGGTGCTGTGCGCGCTGGTCTTCTTCGTGGTCCTGCTCGGCGCGCCGTTCTCGGCCGCCCGCGCGGCGCTGCTGCCCGAGGTGCTCGAGGGTGACCGGTACGTCGTGGGGTCGGCCCTGCAGAACGTGACCAACCAGGCCGTGCAGATGCTGGGGTTCGCCGCCGGGGGTGCGGCGATCGCGGCGCTCGGGCCCTATCGGGCGCTGGCGCTGGATTGCGCGACGTTCCTCGGATCGGCCCTGGTGATCGTCGCGGGGGTGCGGCACCGTCCGGCGCCGCTGCGGGAGGACGGCGAACGGCCGTCCATGTGGCGGATGACGCTGTCCGGCGCGCGTCTGGTGTTCGGCGAACGGCGGCTGCGCACGCTCGTCCTGTTCGCCTGGCTGTGCGGGTTCTACGTGATCCCCGAAGGCATCGCGGTGCCGTACGCCGCGGCGCTCGCCGACGGGAAGCTTCCCGTCCCGGTGATCACGGGCCTGCTGATGGCGGCGATGCCGACGGGAACGGTCATCGGCGCGTTCTTCTTCGGACGGTTCGTCACCCCGTCGGGGCGGCTGCGCGGCATGGGCTGGCTGGCCATGCTCACCTGCGCGCCGCTCGTGCTCTGCGTGATCCGGCCGCCGCTGGAGGGCGTGCTCGCCCTGTGGGTGTTGTCCGGCGTCGGCGGGGCGTACCAGCTCGCGGCCAACGCGGCCTTCGTCCAGTGCGTGCCCGCGTCGGGACGGGCCGCGGCGTTCGGGCTGGTGCAGTCGGGCCTGCTGGCCGCCCAGGGCGTCGGCATCCTCGTCGGAGGCGCAGCCGCCCAGCGGCTCGGTCCAGAGGCCGTCGTGACGCTGGCGGGCGTGGCCGGGCTGTGCGCCGCGGCTGTGCTCGCCATGCTCTGGACCGAGTCGCGCAAGGAGATCATCGCCAAGGTCCGGGCCGCCGCTACCTGAGTCAGGCCTGCGGACCCTGGTTCTGCGAGTCGCCGGTGGAGGACCGGCCGTACGGGTGCTCCTCGTAGCTCGGGGCCTGCGGGGGGTAGGGGGTGCCGGTGGAGCGGCCCTGGTTCCAGCCCTGCTGGACGTTGTCCCACTTGGCCTTGGCGTCCTGCCAGACGTGGCCGTCCTTGTTCTTGTGGATGAGGTCCTGGACGATGGAGGTGTTCTTGCCCTCCTCGGGGAGGAGGAGCCAGGCGACGGCGTAGACGCCGACGCCGAGGCCGCCGAAGAAGCTCGCGACGGCGAGCCCGAGGCGCAGGATGTTGGCGTCGATGCCGGTGTACTCGGAGACGCCCGAGCACACCCCGGCGACGATCCTGCCGTTCCGAGTGCGGTGGAGCTGCTTGACCGAACCGTTGGTGTTCATCTCGTTCATACCTCCACAGTGCCTCTTCGGGGGGTTGGCGCACATCGGGATTCCCCCTGGCACTACCCCGAGGGAGCCCGGATACCCTGGCGCCATGGACGACCTCCTCGAACTCGACGACCAGCTCGACCCCGAGCACCGCCTGGTCAGGGACTCCGTAAGGGAACTCGTCTCCGGCAAGGTCCTCCCCCACGTCGGCGAGTGGTTCGAGCAGGGCACGTTCCCCGCCCGCGAGCTCGCCCCGGCCCTGGGTTCGCTCGGCCTTCTCGGCATGCACCTTGAGGGGTACGGCTGCGCCGGGCTCGACGCCGTCTCGTACGGCGTGGCCTGCCGGGAGCTCGAGGCGGGCGACTCGGGGCTGCGGTCGTTCGTGTCCGTGCAGGGGTCGCTGGCGATGTTCCCGATCTGGAAGTACGGCTCGGACGAGCAGAAGCAGGAGTGGCTGCCCCGGCTGGCGTCAGGGGAGGCCATCGGCTGCTTCGGCCTGACCGAGCCCGACCACGGGTCCGACCCCGCCGGCATGCGCACCACCGCCAAGCAGGACCCGTCAGGCGACTGGATCCTGAACGGCTCCAAGATGTGGATCACCAACGGCTCGATCGCCGACGTGGCCGTCGTGTGGGCACGGACCGACGAGGGGATCCGGGGTTTCGTCGTCCCCACCTCGACCCCCGGCTTCTCCGCCGCCGAGATCCACCGCAAGCTCTCGCTGCGAGCCTCGGTCACGGCCTCCCTGTACTTCGACGACGTACGGCTGCCCGCCTCCGCGGTCCTGCCGGGCGTCGCCGGGCTGAAGGGCCCGCTGTCGTGCCTCACAGAGGCGAGGTACGGCATCCTGTGGGGCGTGGTCGGCGCGGGCCGGGCCTGCCTGGAGGCGGCCGTGGACTACGCCACCACGCGGGTGCAGTTCGGCAGGCCGATCGGCGGCTTCCAGCTCACCCAGGAAAAGCTGGCCTGGATGGCGGTCGCGCTCGGTCAGGCCGGGCTCACGGCCCTTCACCTCGGCCGGCTCAAGGACGCCGGGAAGCTGACGCCCACCCAGGTCAGCTTCGGGAAGCTGGCCAACGTCCGGGCCGCGCTCGACATCGCCCGCGAGGCGCGTACGGTGCTCGGGGCCAACGGGGTCACCCTGGAGTATCCGGTCATCCGGCACATGACCAACCTGGAGTCCGTGCTCACGTACGAGGGCACCCAGGAGGTGCATCTGCTGACGCTGGGCAAGGCGCTCACCGGTCTCGACGCCTTCCGCTGACAATCGCCTCGCCGAAGACGCGGTACTCTCTGTACCCTGCATCTTGGGGAGTGTTCTGCGGATCACGCCGCGACGCGGGCGGGTTCTGCGGGGCACGACCAAGGGGTGCTAGCTCAATGGCAGAGCTGCGGACTTTTAATCCGTCGGTTCAGGGTTCGAGTCCCTGGCGCCCCACCCTCAGTGAACTGGGCAGACTCCCGAATCATGATCGATCGGAAGCCTGCCCGGTTGCATTTCTGGTTGCATTTCTGGTTGCAGTTGTGCAGTCGCCGGTTCACTCGTCCCACAGCGCCCAGTTGGGCCAGGGCCAGGCGGGTCGCGGTGATGTGGTCGGCGGCGGTGTTGGACCCGGCGTTGCCGGGCCGCAGCAGCAGGGCCAGTGGTTCCCCGCAACCGCCCGCGCCGTGGTCGGCGAAGACCGTCATCGGGTGGAACCCGAAAGTCTTCTTCCAGGTCGGCGCGGCCTGTTGCTTATCGGAGTGGGCGATGACGATGGTCGCGTCGATGTCCAAGGGGATCAGCTCCCCGTCCGCGCCGGGAGCGGCGTTACCCGCCAGGGCCCAGGCGCGCTGCCGGGCGGCGGCACGTGCGGCGCGGAGCACCATTGGAAGGTGATCGGTGTGTACGTGGGGCAGCGCCGCTCGGAGAACGATGACATTGCCGTGGGCTACGCCGTTCGGATCGCCGACATCGACATGGAGGCTGACAGCTGGTCGGTGCTCCTCAATCAGCAGAGCTGAAGATCGCGCCTGCTAGGGCGTGTATCGAAAGCGCCGGTCACAGTCACCCGTTGCTCTGAGCAGGGGTAAACCGCTACTTCAGCGGTGGATGTGGCGGGTACGGTGTGGCTGTGGCCGGTGATCGCGCGCAGCGGCGGCTTACGGAGACAGGCGCGCGGACACGAAGGAGCGAATGGTGCCAGGCGCTGTACTGCGAGGGGTGACTTTGGACTGTGCCGACCCGCAGGTGCTGGCGGGCTTCTACGGTGCACTGACCGGGATGCGCGAGCTCTTCAGTACGGACGAGTTCGTCGCTCTGACGGACGACTCCGGCTGTGATCTGGGATTCCAGAGGGTTGACGGATACCGGGCTCCGCAGTGGCCGGGTCAGGACGTGCCACAACAGTTCCACCTGGATTTCCGCGCTGACGACCTCGATGCGATGGAAGAGCTGGCGCTGGAACTCGGCGCGGCCAAACCGGCCCATCAGCCCGGCGACGGACGCTGGCGGGTACTCCTGGATCCGGCTGGCCACCCCTTCTGCCTGACGTCTTCCTGACATCCCCGGCGTTGACAGGTATCCCCCGTCAGACGCCGTAGCGTTCAGGCGTGGTCGGGCGGTTCATCAGCTGCTGGCCGCCTCGGAGAGGGCATGGCGTCGGCTGTGCTGGTCACAGCCACTCGTTTATGGCCGCGACGAGGACGGTCGCCTCGTAGCGGACCGCGAGCTTGTCGTACGCTCACCTATCGAGGCGCGTCGCCGTTGGTCACGCACTGGAACTTCGATTCCCTCTGCCCAGGTCATCGATCGCATGGCCGCCGAGCTCACCCGTACGATCACGGACCGAATTCAGACCGGAGAGCTAGGTCCGATTTCTACTCCACTTGGAGCGCTTCAGCTACTGAATAGGGCGGTGCCAAGGTCGCCTGCGCTGACATAGCCTCCTCGCCGGACACGCTCCCGGTGTCCCGACAGGCCCCGGATCTGCACCGCGAAGCACCACGAGCCGTGCCCGTCCTCGAGCAGCCTCGGGCACCGCCCGCTCCGTTCGGTGCACCCGCACCGTTTGTAGACCACTGGATGGGTCTCACGCATCGCCATCACCTTCCTCCCAGAGAGAGGAACGACAATCCGTCGAGCGCCGAGCGTTGATCCGCCCTGCGGTGCGGGCGCCGGTCAGGTCGTGCGCCGAGCTCGACGTACGCGACGAGGTCGACGGCGTATTGACCCGGTGTGCCGGCAATCAATCGAGGTAAATGGTTGATCGGAGGGTAGGAGCCTACGCGGCGGGATGGTTCGTGGGGAGTATCTGATGGGCAGATCAATCCTGAGCGAGCGGCTGGAGCGCGCAAGTCCAGGGAGGGACACCAGTTCTCACAAACGGTGGTGGAATCTCGCCATGGTGCTGGCCGCCGCGGTTGCGGGCCAGGTGCTTGTCCGCCGACTGCTGAGACGCGTGCGTTCTATCTCCGGTGACCTCGCCGAGATCAACGTCAGCGATGAATACGCCCAAATCGCTCAGCAGCATGGCCCGCAGGAGGTGACGCAGCTGGTCGACACCATCAACGTGAGCTTGGACATGCTGGACCGTGAGCGGCAGTTCGCCTCCAATATCGCCCACGAGATCCGCTCCCCGTTGGCCGGGATACGCGTCACGGTGGAAGAAGCGACTACTCGTCCCGGCGAAGCAGACTACCCCCGCGTGCTGGAGGCGGTACTACGTGGAGTGGATCGACTGGATGCGCTGGCTACCGCACTTCTTATGATCGCCCGTTCCTGCGCCGCCCAAGCCGACTGGGAACGGATCAACCTGTGCGAACTGGTCAGGCAGGAGGTCGCGGACCGGAACGACCCCATCTCGATCGAAGTCATCTGCACTCCCGGTGTCGAGGTCACAGCCATGCGCACGCGGATCTGCCAGATCATCACCAATCTGCTGGACAACGCTCAGCACCACGCCACCCACCAGGTGCAGGTCCACGTCGGCCGCAGCGACGGCAATGCCCGCCTGGCGGTGTCCGACGATGGCCCCGGCGTGCCGGACAAGGACAGGGAACGCATCTTCGACCGGATGTACCAGCTCAAAGCCATTTCCCAGCGGGGCGGCCCCGGCACCGGCCTCGGCTTGACCATCACCCGGGACATAGCGAAAGCCCACCACGGAGCCGTCTGGGTCGAGCCCTCCCCGCTCGGCGGCGCCTGCTTCATCCTCCAATTGCCCATCGCCGCCCCCTGAACCACCACCGGCGTACAGGGCAATGGCGTCCAAACTGGAAACTGTTCTGATTTATCAACCTCGGACCGAACGTCTGACGTCACGGCTACGCGAGGGGTTGAGACTCAGCTTGAAAATCGTTGGCCGCTGAAACCATGAGCGGTCACAGGCAGGCGGGGTGCCGGCCAGCGCGCCGGGCAGTCTCGGCCAGTTCGTTCAGGGACCGTCGTCCAGGCGGGACAGCGGCGCCGATGCTGCTCTGTCGTTTCGCACCGCCCAGCGCCCCTGCCGGTACAGCCTCCGTCATCGGCTCTGAGGTTCGACTACGGTTGGCTCCCGTCCTTGGCCCGCGGGGCACCGTGGACGGGGCATGGTGGCCCCATTCCCATGACGCCACGGTGGAGCTACCGAATCTCATCGCCGCCGTCGACCAGCGACTGGGTCTGACGACGCTGCGCGTCGCCGTGCACGTCGACGCATGGGACCACATCCCCCACCGTGTCCAGGCCGGCGGACGCCAGGTCAAAGTGGGCTGGTTCGACAGCGCCGATCCTCGCCTCGTCACCCTGACGTTCGCGGAGGCTGGGCCCGTCATCCTGCTTGTCGTCCCGCCATACACCGCGGCGGCCGCGCTCATGCTCGCCAGTCAGGGCACGACCGGCCTGCTCCCAGTCGACCTCCTCACCACCGCAGTCCACCAAGCCGGCGATACACGGGATGCGGGCGGGGAGAACGAGGGAGTGCACATCAGTACGCTGCCGGCGGACCTGCTCGACGGGTGCCGACACCGCCGATCTGGCGCCCACCTGCCAGGCCTGCCACCACAGACCCCGCCTCGTTGCCGGCCGGAGCATTCCGTCTCCACCCGCGACCCCGCGCCACTTGGCAGAGCCGACCCGCCGGTTCCGACGACCATCCGGCTGTCCGGTGAAATCGACATCTTCACCAGTCCCGACCTGCGCGAGGATCTGCTCGACGTCCTGCGTTACAGCAGAAGCCTGCTCATTCTCGACCTGTCGGGTGTTGCGGCATGCGACGCCTGCGGGCTGGGAGTCCTGGTCGGCATCCAGCGCCGCGCCAAGACGATGGGGATCACCCTCTCCCTGACCGCAGCCCGCCCGCACATGTCTCGGTTACTACATGTAACCGGCCTGGACCGCACCATCCCGATGCTGACGTAGCCGAAGGCCCGGACCCGCGACGCACGCGGCAAGCCCCCGCCGTAGGAGAGGCGGGGCCGCGAACGAGCCCAGCCGGGGTGGGCCCGGAAGACGAAGGCGAGGCGTCGTCGTAGCCGCACGGGTCCTACGCGAGGGTTCAGAAGCTGCTGATCCGTGTCCTCGCGTAGGGAGCGAAGCGGGCTGCCACCACGTGCCTGAAGTTGACCACGTAGGTGAATGTGCCCGGCTCGCCCTCATGGGAGACCTGAAGGGACACGACGGCGCCCTGCTCCATCCAGCTGACGAGTCTCTCGGCTGCGGGCGTCGTGCCGTGCACGCGGAGAATCAGTTCCTTTTCCTTGCCAACACTCAGCAAGTAGAGCAGCCCGGTGGGAGCGTCCATGGTCATACGCTGCTCCTCATCGTAAGGATCGACCGGGTCCACGTGGGTATCCCCGCAAAGCCCCCCGCGTAGCATGCGCGTCGCCGCTTCGGGGGCTCCGCGAAGCTCTTCCCGTAGCCGTGCCGTCACGGGCCCTGCCGCCTACCAGTCCGTTACCGGTCCTGGATCGCTTGCTGTGCCCTTCGTGGCTCCGGCCTGCGGGTGCCGACGCGGGCACCGGGTACACGTCCGTACGGATGGCCGTTCGTGGCCCGGGCCCCTTGATGGTTGCCGCTCCCTTGGAAGGCTCTGTCTGTGATCCTTAAGCGTGCGTCCGCACCCCCTGTGGCACTCCTGCGCAGGCTGGCGACAGCCGCGCACTGGCTGACGTCGCCGCTGCTTCCCGAGGACTACTTCGGGTTGATCAATCCGCTCTGGGCGGCAGGGGAGTTGTGCGGCCGGGTCGAGGCGGTTCATGCGGAAACCGCCGATGCGGTGTCCCTGGTGATCCGCCCGGGGCGGGGCTGGGTCACGCACCGTCCCGGCCAGTGGGTGCGGATCGGCGTCGATATCGGAGGGCGGCGAGAGCGAGGGGGTGCTCATGCCGAGCGGCTGCCGCATGGGCATCTGCCACGGATGCGTCGCCCGCCTTCGTTCCGGCCAGGTACGTGACGTACGGACCGGCCAGATACACGGAGACGCGGGAGACATGATCCAGACCTGCGTGTCGGTGGCGGCCGGCCCAGTCGAGATCGAACTGTGAAAGGAACACGCATGCCTGCCACATTCCATCCGGCGTCTGTCGACACCGAAGGGTTCGGCCGCGAGCTGGACAAGATCCGCGACGAGGTGCTCGCGAGCCTCGGCGAGCGGGACGCGGCCTACATCCGGGATCTCATCGCAGTCCAGCGCAAGCTGGAGCTGGGCGGCAGGGCACTGCTGTTCGCCTCCTGGTTGCCCCCCGCCTGGGCCGCCGGCACGGCGGCACTGGCCGTCGCGAAGATCCTGGAGAACATGGAGATCGGGCACAACGTCCTGCACGGCCAGTGGGACTGGATGCGCGACCCGAAGATCCATTCGACCACCTGGGAATGGGACACCGCCTCCCCCGCCGACCAGTGGAAACACTCCCACAACTTCGTCCACCACACCTGGACCAACGTGCTCGGCAAGGATCGCGACATCGGCTATTCGGTGGTGCGGATCAGCCCGGAGCAACGATGGCATCCGATTTACCTCGCCCAGCCGTTCTACAACGCGCTGCTGGCACTCTTCTTCGAGTACGGCATCGCCATCTACGATCTCGAACTGGAGCGGATCCCGTCGGGACGAAAGGATCCGAAGGACGCGCTGGCCCAGCTCCGCGCGGTGATATCGAAGATACGGCGCCAGATCGCCAAGGACTACATCGCCTTCCCGCTGCTCGCCGGTCCGGCCTTCCTGCCCGTCCTGCTCGGCAACCTGACCGCGAACATGGCACGCAACGTCTGGGCGCACACCATCATCTTCTGCGGCCATTTCCCCGAGGGCGCGGAGGTCTTCACCGAGGACCGGCTCGAAAACGAGACCCGCGGCCAGTGGTACGTCCGCCAGCTACTCGGCTCGTGCAACATCGACGGCGGACACCTCCTCCACATCATGAGCGGCAACCTCAGCCACCAGATCGAGCACCACCTGTTCCCCGACCTGCCCAGCAACCGATACGCCGAGATCGCCCCACGCGTACGCGCCCTGTGCGAGCGGTTCGGCCTCCCCTACACATCCGGCTCACTGGCCCGGCAGGCCGGCTCGGTCTGGAAGCGTGTCCTGCGGATGGCCCTACCGGGGCCGGGCCGGCCATCGGCGGCCGAACCGCCGGCGAGCACGCTCAAGGCCGCGGCATGAGCAGAGCACGGGCGGGTCAACCTGTGGCATGAGAGAGCCCCCCAGGCTCGGCGAGAGTCCCGGGCCGGATGGCCGTCGGATACCGGGAACAAGTCGTGGGCCGGGCGCGTACACGATCAGGCGCCGGCTCCGCACGCGGGCAGGCGTAGCGCGAGAAGAGCGACGTCGTCGGTGGTCCCGTGGGGTATGCGTCGTACGATCTCGTCGCACACGTCCTCCAGTGGGAGGTGAGCTATGGCCGCGACCTGCGCCCGCAGCCGGGCCAATCCGGTGGCCAGGTCGCTGCCGGGACTTTCGACGAGGCCGTCGGTGTAGAGCACGAGGGTGCTCCCAGCGGGCATCGGCTCGACGGCGTCGCGCCTGGTTGACTCGATGCCCAGGCGGAGCCCGAGCAGCAGATCCTGCCCTTGTTCCAGATAGCGGGCATGCCCGTCAGGGGTGACCAGCAGGGGCGGCGGATGCCCGGCGTTGCTCCAGCGCAACCGCCAGGGACCATCTTCGGAGCCCTCCACACGCGCCAAGATCATCGTCGCCATGGGCACGTCCGTGACGGCCGACATCGCCTGGTCCACCCGGTTGACGACCAGGCTGGGCGACACGCAGCGGTCCCACGCCAGCGTACGCACCATGCTGCGCAGCTGGGCCATCTCAGCGGCGGCCGTGATGTCGTGGCCGACCACGTCACCGATGACCAGGGCGGTGACGCCGTCGGGCAGCAGGAAGGCGTCGTACCAATCACCCCCGACCTGAGACCCCACCGGGGCCGGAAGGTAGCGCGCGGCCATCTCAAGGTGGCCCACCTGCGGCAGCGGAGCCAACAGGTGACGTTGCATCATTTCGGCCACCTCTCGTTGCCGGCCGAACAGGCGCGCGTTGCCCACCGCCAACCCCGCGCGACGCCCGATGTCGGTGACCAGCGTCACATCGGTGGCGTCGAAGGGGCGGGCCGGGTCGGTACGCGCCACGGTGAGAGCCCCCAGCACCTGCCGCTGGGTGCGTAGCGGCGTGATGATCGCCGACACCGCTCCCCGGGCCGCGAACAGCTCACGCTGTGCGGTGGCCATGCCGGAGTCAGGTTTGCGGGCTATGTCGCCCGGCCCCAGCAAGACGGTCTCACCTCGATCCAGCACCCGCGCCAGCAGGGAACCGGGAGGCTCGGGCAGCGGGGACCCCGCCGCCTGATCAGCAGGAGGGATCACCACCACCCGCTCCACCTCGTCGTGCTCGACACGCAGATCCACCACCGCCCAGTCGGCCAACCGGGGGACGATCAGCCTCCCCAGCCGTTGCAAGGCCTCGTCCACGTCCAGCGTCTGGGTCAGCACGGACGTGATCTGGGTGACCAGCGTCAGGCGGGCGTTGAAGTCCTCCAACATGGCAAGATGGCCGGCCTGCTGACGAGAGAGGTTCAGCCGCTCGGTGATGTCGGTGAAGACGACGATCAACCCGAGTACCTGCCCGCCCTCCAGTATCGGAGCGGCCGACAAGGAGACCGGCAGCAGGCTGCCGTCACCCCGCAGGAAGGTCGACTCGTCGCCACGCGCCGGACGGCCGTGCTCCAGCACTCCCATCAGCCGACAGATGGAGCGAGGAGTCAGCCCGTCGTCAGCGCCCCTGTGCAGCAGATCGTGGGCATCGGCGCCTAGCATCTCCGCCACGGGACGGCCCAGCAACGCCGCGGCCTGCCGGTTCGCCATAGTGATACGCCCGGCATGATCAGTCAGATAGATACCCGCCCCCGCGCTGTCGAAGGCCGCCTGCAGCAACCTCTGGTCGGGCAGCCCGGCATGGCCATGCGCGCTGGGCAGATGCCGCATCATCGCCGCCCTGTCTTCCTCCGGTCCATCGCCGACTACGCCCTACCCGCCGAACACGCCGAGCACGCGGGGCAACCCGCGGCCATGTCGAGCCAGCCGGCTCCCCTGAAGAAGCCTGAGGATCCCATCTCGACGAGGCGTGGGCAATACTCGTCGAGGTGGCTGGCCCATAGTGGGTCATCCCGGCGAAATGCCGCGCTGAGCGCCTGCACCACGCTTTCGACGCGACCTACCCGCCGACTGTAATGACGGCACCAGTGTCGGCGAGTGCGCAGGGTCGTCGACGAATTCAATGGTCAAGGACGCACGGTTGCTCGGTGGTCGCTCGCGTGTACGGGTACGGCGCGGCACCCAGCGTGATTAGGCGGCAGACTCCCGGGGACAACAGCGGACGAAATGGTAGAAGGCGGCACTAGGCGGCATTGATCAAGGGCGCTTTTAATCCGTCGGTTCAGGGTTCGAGTCCCTGGCGCCCCACCACTCCATACCCCATCCGACCTGGGCTTTCTCGGTCGAGATGGCCCTTGCGGGGAGCAGTTGATCTCGTTTGGTTGCTCGTTGTTCGCTCGCGGGCACGCACCGGGCACACAGTAGATCGTTTAGACGCCGTTCGTCAGGTCAGACGCCAAAGACGACCGACAGAAGACCACAGCCGAAGACCTCTCGGGCCCCTACGCCCGGCCATGGCAAGACAGCTCGTAAAAGATCGTCTGTACACCCCTCGCCTGGTTCACGGCCTTTGAAAGTCCTAAGGATCGTGAGACACATGTGGGGCGCACCTGACTCATGCGGTCAGACCACGGCCTTTCGGGCCTCCTTGACGATCTTGCAAGCCCCGGTCGTGACCAGCCGCGCGATGGCCTGCGCGGACCGGTGATACATCGCAGGCACCGCGCTCTACTGCAGTGATTAACGAGGTCCCTAGTCAAGGTCTGCAGCAGCAGAAGGCGGGCCGGACTTGCCGTGCCCGCCTTCTGTCCTGCTTCCCGCGCCGGCTTACTCAAACTCAGCGAACGGACCGACCTCGTAGTCCCTTTCGACCGGCTTCCAGCCCCTGGCCCCGCCGTACGAACGAGGCTGGTTGCGGGGTGGACGCGGTGCCGGACGAGGCCGCCGTGGGCGCCGGGGTGGCACTGTCGCCCTGACAGGCCGGCTCGGGGCAGGGCGCCGAGCGTAGCGCGGAGCGCGCCTCCACTGCCTGAAATTCATGGCTTTCTCCTTGATTGAACGTTTCGGGCGACCAACACCCTGGTTTGTGGTTATCCAGCGAGCCGCCGAAATGGCGGAGGTGGATGACGACAGCGTGGCAGGCGGGTCAAGGAACTATCAAACTGTGAACGTTAGTCGAACGTTAATGGGTGCGCGAAGCTGCGTGGCATGCTTTCCAAGGTCGGCCGATGGCGCGGCGCACCGCCGCCGGGATGGGACTGATGAGGATGGAATTTCGCGTGCTAGGGCCAGTGGTTGCGCTACGGGCGGGACAGCCCGTCAAGATAAAATCAGAAAAGGCTCTCGAACTTCTGGCCGTCCTGCTGCTTGCGCACGGTCACCGAGCGTCACACGCCGACATCACCCGCTTCCTATGGCCGGACGAGAGTCCGAACGCCAATCGAATTCGTCAGTGTTTTCATCACCTGCGCCAATCCCTGCCGGAGGTCACCGAGCGTAATGAGCGTGGGTTCTGCCAGATTCAGGTCAATCCGCATAGCGTCGACTACGTCCGCTTCAAGGAATTCCGGCGCGCGGCGGACATCGCCGAGGACGCGACGGCACGGCTCAAGGCGCTCACGTCCGCTGTCGTCGAGTGGCGAGGAACGCCCCTGGAGGATCTGCCCGGCAAGGGATTCGAGCAGAAGCGGATTGTGCTCACCGCCGAGTTGCACGATGTCACCGCTGCGTGCGTCCTCACGGAACTGGAGTGCGGGGACACTCTGACTGCGCTCAACCGAGCCCACACGGCGCTGGAGCGTTGGCCGGACAGCGTCACGCTGCTGGAGTTGAAGGTTCGCGCTCTGCGCGCCCTCGACCGACCGGACCAGATCGAACAGCTCCTCGCCTCGTGGGAGCACCGGTTCAGGCGAAGCACCCACCACCTGCTGCTGGCGGACGACGAAAGGCACCCAGGCGGTTCCACAACCGACGTCTTACCCGCGCTGGCCCGCGCGCGGCCTCGGCAGCTCCCGCCACACCCGATCGAGTTAGTCGGCCGTCAGCCCGAACTCGACCGGCTCACGACGACGCTCCTTGGCCGAACGCGCGGCCGCAGCCGGGTTACCGCGCTCGCCGGCCTGCCGGGTGTCGGGAAGACCTTCCTCGCCGTAAAAGCGGCAGCCCTCGTCGAGCAGCATTTTCCAGACGGCGTCCTATACGTTGACCTGTGCGGATTCTCACCAGGAGAGCCGGCACGGCATGGCCCCGTCCTCGCCAGGATCCTGAACGATCTCGGGGTACGTCCCGAGACTCCGACCATGGACGGCATGGTCGCCGCCTACCGGACCGCCCTTGCCGATCGCGCGGTCCTGCTGATCCTGGACAATGCGCGGGACGAAGACCATGCCCGCCCGCTATTGCCCGGACTCGGAGCCAGCGCGGCGATCGTCACCAGCCGTCGACAGATGCACGGGCTAGCGATCAGAGAAGGTGCAGAGCTCATCGATCTGGCTCCGCTCGACCGTCAGGAAGCAGCCGAACTGCTGCGGAACCGGCTGGGCGAGAAGCGGATGCGCGTGGTCGTCCCGTTCCTGGACGACCTGATCGAGCACTGCTGCGGTGTACCGCTGGCGCTGGGCATCATGGCTGCGCGGATCGCGCGGCGCCCGGCACAAGCACTCGGGGGCATGGTCCGGGAGCTTCGGGAGGAGAGTACCAGGTTGCGTTCCCTCGACTTGGGCTCTGAGAATTTGAGCGTCCGGCCGTCGCTGGAGGTCTCCCACAAGTTGCTATCGGCTCCGGCTGCCCGCCTCTTCTGGCGACTCGCGCTCCACCCCGGGCCGACGATCAGCTGGGCCGCGCTCCGAGCGCTTGCCCAGGATGCCGCCCACGCCGTCGACGCGATCGACGATTTGATGCGGATGAGCCTCGTGACCGAACCAATCTTCGAACGTTACGCCATGCACGATCTCGTCCGCGTCTACGCCGCGGAGCTGGCGCAGGCGCAGGATGAGCCTGAGCAGGCCGACGCGGTGGAACGGGTGCTGTCCTTTCTGCTACACAACGCCTGGGCCTGCGACCGTAGGCTGGACCCGGGCCGGCGGCTGCCCATCGGCGCAGCGCACGGCATCGAGGTCATCGCTCCAGCTCACGCGGCGGAGGCGATGTCCTGGTTCGAGGCCGAGTACGCGACCCTGACCGCTGCAGTCAGGCTGGCTGAACAGCACGGCCGCGATCACTACACCTGGTTGCTGCCGATGATCCTAGTGACCTATCAGTGGCGCTCCGGCCGCAACGTGGACGCTTTGGAGTACCTGACCAGCGCCCTCGCGGCCGCCCAGAGAGTGGCAGGTCCGGCGGACGTGGCCATGGTCCATCGAATGCGCGCCGGAACATATCGCGGCCTGGGAAATCTTGCACTGGCGACGCGGGACCTGCGCAGTGCCGTACGCGTAAGTGAGGACAACGGAGACATCCCGGGCGCCGCCATGGGCCGCCACATCCTCGGTGTCGTGCTCCGGGAGAGCGGCGTGCCAGGCGAGGCGCTGGAGCACTTCACCGCTGCCCTGTCCGCATTCACGGAACTCGGTGATCTACTCAATCAAGGGGCCGCGCTTAACGGGATCGGCAGTGCCCGCTACGACCTTGGCCAGTATGACGAGGGCCTGGATTACTGCCGCCGCTCGCTAGCCCTGCTGGACACCACTGAGGATCTCAACGGCAGGGCGTATGCACTGTTCAGCCTGGGCAGGATTCGCGTGGCGCTGGAAGAGTATGAGGCCGCAGTCGCGGATTTCGAGCGCGCCCTCAGTTTGTATCAGTCGCTGACTTACGCGAGCCGGGAGGCCAGAACGCTGGTCTGGCTCGCGGACGCACTCCGCGGCGCGGGCCATCCCCGGAAGGCGGCCGAAGCGATCGACCGGGCTCAGGCCATGGTGCGAAAACTGGGTGAGAGCGATCCGGAAGCAGGCGTCGAGCGATTGAGGTGCCTTCCGTGACCGCGATCTGGTGGTGCACCGCCTCCAAACGGATCAGAGCGCCGACCACCCGATTCGGTAGTAGGCCGTGGGATCGGGCCGAGCGGCCTTTGGAGAGGTGGGAGAGCCAAGTGGAGGGAGCATCGGCCGTAGGGAGCGCAACACCTCTCCCACGCCGTCGGGCCGCTCCCGCGGGTCGACCGCGATCATGGCCAGGCCAAGAGCTCTTAGGTCTTCGGGCATCTCAGCTCGGAAGTTTTTCGGGAAGGCCACGGCCGTGTCGTCGAGCGGAGGTCTCAGACCACTGTACGGCAGCTTCGAGACGACCATCTCGAACAGCATCGCGCCGAGAGCGAACACATCGACCTGTGGAGTCAGCCGAGTCTCAGGGTCGTACTGCTCCGGGGCAGCGTAGCCGGGACTGCCGCAGGGATCGTTGTTGAGCTCGCCGTTTGCGATGGAAATGCCGAGGTCCAGTAGGCGGACCTGACCGTCGGGCTGCACCATCGTGTTGGTCGGTGTGACATCACGATGGACGTATCCGCTGGCATGGAGACCGACGAGGATCTCGCAGAGCTGCGCAACGAGCGACACGGCCGCGGCGGACGGCACCGGCTGATGCGCCGCGATCCAGGACTTGACCGTGACACCATCGACGAACTCCATAACGAGGTATCGACGACCGTGGCCTCCATCGAGATGACCTTCATCGAGAACCCGCGGGATCCCTCGTACATCCAGGACCTTCTCAAGGCGGACATATTCCTTCTCGATGCGCTTGCCATTGTGGAGAAACCAACTCGTGGGCTCGAAGGAGCGGGGGTGTTGGAATTTCACCGCCACTCTCCGCTCGAGATCTTCATCCCACGCGACGAACAGCTCGGCCTCGCCGCCCTTTCCCAGATTTTTCAGCACGCGGTAGCGGCCATTGAGAAGAGTTCCGACAAGCAACGTATCCGCTCCGTACGGAAAGGCGTAGAAAAGTGAGGACATTATGACAGGGAGTTGGCCCCCCGACGGTCTCATCGGGAATCCAGCCGTCGTCGATATCCGCCTCGGTATGTTCGGCCCGGAGCGGTATCGGTGCCCGGCAGCCGACGCGCTCAAGGCTCGCGGACTGCGCCCCCGCGAGCGGGCCGACTGGAAGCCCGAAGTGCTGGAGCCGTTCCTCAACGGCCCGTTCATGGCCGCGGCCGACAGGCTTGAACGGCCGGCGGGCAAGCCGCGTGCTCGGCAGCGCCCGCTGCATGACGGCGTACGTCAGTGGACCCGGCATGCACTGCGGATGTACCGAGAGGCGTTCCCACCGCACCCAGACCTCCGCCCTGCCGCCCGCCCCTGGGTCTACCGGCACCGTCGTCCGATCGGCGACGGCTCGAACACTGTGGAGTACCGGATCACCGCGTGGGGCCGCTGCTTCGAGTCACCCAACGGCTGGCAGCGCGAGCTTCGCCTGCCGGTCAACCGTCTGCGTGCACGCACCGCTGCGGAACGCGCGGTGGCCGCCCTGATTGCAGCGGAGGCAAACCCCGATCCTCGGCTCGAACGGGTCAGAGTCGTGCAGTTCGCCCTGTTGGACGGCCGCACGGATCCGGTCTTCGACGGCACCCGGGACGAGGCGTTGGCTGTGTATCGAGCCGACGGCTCGCCCGCTGTCCGCGCACTACTCGACAACCGGGAATACCGGCCGGGCACCGCTTGCGCCTCGTGCGCCGTCGCCCCTGTCTGCCCGGCACTTCCGCGGGCCGCTGGGCTGCTCGGAATAGCCGATCGGAGCAGACCACGCCGCAGTTGGTCCTCAACCACCGGCAGAGCACACAGGAGCTGTCCGGCCCGCGGTTACCTGCGCGGCCTGCGGCTCCCGGTCGACGACGGCGTGGAGCGAGGCGCAGCCGTTGAGCGCGGGCGGGCAGTCCATGCCTTCCTGGCCGAGCAGCACAGCCGACGACCGCGTACGCCCTGCAGCCCTGAGATCCCGGCGGACTGGGTACCCGAGGGCTACCCGCTCCCCGACGAGGAGCGGCTGCTCGGCGCCAAGCTGCTGCGCCATCACGCCGAGGTGTGCCCGCTACGAACGGCCGAGCCGCAGTCGGAAATCCAGATTGAACCCGGGCTGGCATTGGACGACTCCGACGCCGACCTGCTCGTTCTGGCCGAGCCTGACCTGCTGTATCAGGATGGGGACGCTTGGGTGTGGCGGGAGACCAAGACTTCCGGCAGCAATCGCCGCAGTGGCGACGTGCTGACCACGTACCCGCAACTGGCTCTCGCCGTCCGGATCCTTAGCGGTGGCGTGCTGCCAGGCCCCAGAGGCAGAGGGCGGGTCGAGCTCGAACTGCTGCGCCCCGAGGGCGTCGACCTGCGCATCCTCGACCCGTTCGCACCGGCGACCCAGGCCGCCGCCGAGGCGGCGCTGCGCGAACAGGTGTCAGGCTGGCACTCCGAGACTCTCTTCGAGGCTACGCCCAGCCGCGACTGCGCCGCGTGCGAGGTTGCCAGGTGGTGCTCGAGACGGCAGGTGCAGCCGGCGGAGCCGGAGACAGAGCCGTGACCGGGCACGCACAGACGGACCTCGACCTGCTGGTCGCGGTGGCCCGCGGCGTGATTGACTTGTCCGCTGTAGACCGGCCATCGGCGTTCCGGCTGCCGTACCCGCCTGAACTTCAGCTTGCCTTGGACCGCATGGTGCTGGCGGGGTTGGCCCAGGGCCTGCCTATGCCTGCCGGAGTGCCCGAGCTGCTGTCCTGGTGCCGCGAGCGAGAGCCACCGCAATGGCCGCTGGCGCTGCCGGATGGTCTCCTGACCTTCGGCGCCCGTCTGATCCACCCCACAGCCGGGGAGCCAACCAGGACCTGCGCCGAGCTGACCAGCCTCGGCCCGCACAGCGTCCTGGAGGAGGCCGAGACCTTGTTATCCGGATTGTTCGCCGCCTCGGGAACGGTGGAACGCTTTACGGCGTGCCGCGACTTCCTGATCCGCCGGGCGGTCATCCTCCGCTTCGATCCTGTGGAGGTGCGGCCGACCATGGCCCCAACCTGGAGGCTGGTCAGGCAACTCTACGGCCCCGTGCCCGACCGATTCGCGGTCGATGGGCTACTGCATCGCTGCACCGGCTGCGGGCTGCTCGCCAAGCCCACCGTGAACGGCCCTTGGTGTGAGGGCGGTTGCCTCCAGGCCGAGCGCAAGCTCGAGTCCCATCAACCGGGGCAGGCTCTGGCCCTGCCACTCGCCTTGCGGTTGTTCCTGGCGCTTCCTGGCCGCACCGAGTTGCCCGTCCGCGCGCGGCTCGCGGAGCAACCCCGGCTGCTCCTGCCCGCCCTGGGCGTCTACCGCCTCACCGATCAGAACGGGACGCTACGTGCTTTTCAGGTCCACGACCGGGAGCAGCCTAGGCTCGCCGCCCAGCAGGCGGTTGAGGTCGCCACCCTGCTCGACGAACCGTTGGATGTCGTGGTGCCGGACGACCTAGCGGCGCGCCCCGGGTACCGGCAGGGCTTCGACGACACCCTGGCGACCGAGGCACGGGTGCGCCTACTGTCCGCGAGCGAGTTCACCGCACCACAGCCATCCGATCGCGTAAGGAGGAACGATGCGTAGCATCGCCCAATCCCTAGGCGAGGTGATCCTCGACCTGTCGCAAGCCGCCCCGCAACTGAAGAGCGTCCAATTGGTCTCCCTGTGCGAGATAGAGATCGGATTACTCCTGCACGAGAGGTTCTGCCCGGACGCGCCGGCCGCGGACGCGTGGGCGCTGTTCAGCGGGTTCCCGTTCGCTCGGGCCTGGGGAGCCGTCGACACGGCTGGCCAGCAGACGCTCCGCACGGCGCGGTACACGCTGTGGAGCCGGGGCCGTCGTCTGGCCTGGCTCGAGGCGCTGGAGGAGTACCAGCGGCTCGACCGCCAGCTACGCGGCTATGAGGTCGCCGACCCAGAACATCCGGCCGTCCGGCGCGCCTCGCTGTCGGTGGCGCCGGATCGTTGGAAGACCTATGAGCGGCTGCTGCTGGAGGCCCCGGCGTTCGCCGGACGGCCCGTGACGTTCGCGAAGCCCGGTCGGCACGCTTTCCCTATCGGCCGCAGCCTCACCACCGTCGACCTGCCCAAGCTTGCCATGCCACCGCCAGTCGGCCACGACCTCGCGGACCTACCGGCGAACGGCGGCAATCCGCTCACCTTCTCCAGAAACGAACTCCTGGAGACGGCGGCGTTCATGGACTCGGTCGCCCCTAGGAACTGGACCGGACGGCTACGAGCAATCCACTTTTACACCCGCCAAGCTGACGGCTTTCACGAAGCCGCCACGTTCGAGGTGGCGCGGATCCAGCACCTGCTAGGCATCGTCGGAGCCGGAAAAAGCACCTTACGGGACGTGTTTGCAGTTCATCTGGCCCGTCGGGGCCACCGGACAACCATCGTCGTTGGAGATGTCGCCGAACAGCTCAAGCTGGTCCACTTGTACAACACGTATGTACCCGGCTCGGCCGCACCGGTGCTCGGCGCGTCAGGCCGTCAGCAGCACGCCGAGCGGCTGCACCGCCGGTTGACCGGCCGCAGCGAGCGCAACCTGCTGGCACACGACGATCCAGGGTTCGCGTATCTGAGCACGTCCTGCGCTATGAACGCACTACGTCACGCTGAGGGCCACCCTGCGAACGACCTTCTCGGTTTCGCCGAGGCACCGTGCAGAAGGCTGCAACCGCCCCACCGTAGTGGCGGCTTCGACGACGGCCTGCGGAAGCGGCATTGGCTGGCCTGCCCGTTCTGGTCCGGCTGCCCGCGCCACCACGCCGCCCGCGAGCTGGTCGGGGCACTCATCTGGGTCGCCACACCGGCCAGCCTGGTCGACCCTGCAGTGCCCCACCCGCAGAATTACGAACGCATCCGTTACCTGGAACTCGCCTGCCGCCGCAGCGACCTGGTGATCGTCGACGAAGCGGACCGGGTCCAGATGCAGCTCGACCGGATGTTCGCCCCAGCCATACCGCTGATCGGCGGTGGTCCCGATACCCGATCCTTTCTCGACGAGGTCAACCAGCACCGCATCCGCGAGCTGGCCGGCGCCGGCCGGGTCCAGTTGTCCGACCGGGATGTGGAGAACTGGTCGGCCGCCGTCAACACCACCCAAGCCGCCGCCGATCGGCTGGTCGCCATGCTGGTGCGCGACGTCGACCTGCGTCGCTGGGTCAGGACCGGCTACTTCAGCGCATGGACCCTCCAGCTCCGACTGTTGGAGGAGCGGTACCCGCTGCCAGAGGAGCATGACGAAACGTCGGCCGGGGAAACCGAGCCCGCTGCCAGGCATCCTCACTGGGAGCCGCGACGCCGGCTGACCGAGATCCTCGACGCCTTTCGTGAGAACCCGTTCGGTGATCGACGGCAGCCAGCTGAGGACGGCGTCGAGCTCACGGCCCTGCTCGGTGAACTCCTGCACACCAACTACCGGGAACGTACCAAGATTCGCCTGGGGAAGGTGCTGCGCAAGCTATTTGAGCTCGATCCGCTGTTGGAACGGACTGACGAGGGCTTGAAGCGTTACCAGGAGCTGCGCGCCCGCGTCAACGGCCAGCGGGCACAGGTAGCGGCAGAGAGCGGTAGCGGCCGCAAGGCGGCCAACCGCCGTAGGAAGCACTGGCTGCCAGAGAACCCGAGCGAATGGCTCGACCTGCTGATGGCCCGCTTTGAGTTCACCCTGCTACTCAGTGCATTAGAGCCTAAACTCGCGCTGATCAACGCCATGTGGCCGCGCGTCGCGGCGGCGCTCAACCTGGGTTTCAACGAAATGTACCGCAGGCCGCTCGACTACGGGCCGATGGTGCCGGAAGCGCCGATGGGCAACGTGATCGGTTTTCAGTTCTTGATGGAAGGCCCGGATCTCGGCGGAGTACGCAGCGGAGAACTGCGCTTTTTCCGATGCAGCGGAGTCGGCCGGGAGCTGCTCCGGGCTATGCCCGACCTGCCGAAAGTGGACGGCCGCCCCAGCACCAACGTCCTGTTGATGTCGGGCAGCAGCTGGGCCGGACGCTCCAGCCGATACCACATCCCTGTGCCCGTCGGAGTGATCATTCAGCCGGCCCCAGATGAACTGGGCCGGATCGCCGACCAAAGCGAGTTCCGCTTCGAGTTTGTCCGTGACGACTGCCGCTGTCGCACCCACTGCGGGTGCCACGAGCCCAACGAAGCGCAGCGGCTCTCAGGCGAGCCGATGGACCGGCGGGCCGACATCTTACGGCGGATGGCCATCGCACTCGGCAGGGATGACACCGGCCTCAGTCGACTACAGGAGGAGCTGAGGCTCCTCCCGGAGAGTCGCCGCCACATCCTGTTGCTCGTCGGCAGCTATGAGGAGGCCAGGATCGTGGCGGACACCCTTCACACGCTCAACAAGCGTTGGAAGGGCAGGGTCCGCCGTCTGGTGTCCGACGACGACCCCGACGCTGGCAAGCAGACGGACAACGACGAGCATCACGCACCCGTGCTACGCCGCGGCGACGTCGAAACGCTGGCCGCCACCGACGCCAACATCTTGGTGGCACCCTTGCTGGCAGTGGAGCGCGGACACAACATCCTGGACCTCGACCGTGAGCACGCCGCGATCGGGTCGATTTACTTCCTCGCCCGGCCCAACCCGCGTCCCGACGATCTCGGTCTCGCTGTGCACGCGATCAACGACTGGATCGTGCGGGCCATCGATAGCGGAGAGTTCGACGGATGGGTTCGGGGTGAGCACACCCTCGGCCTTGGTGCCCGCAAGGTCAGGGACCTGGCACGTTCCCAGTGGTACCAGGTGCTTGCCAGGAGCATGGCGTGGAGCCGCCTGGGTGACCACCGGGAACAGGTCACCTGGGACCTGCTCGTGCTGATCTGGCAGGTGATCGGCCGCTCCGTGCGCGGCGCGGTGCCCACCCGAGTCGCCTTCGTCGACGCCGCCTTCGCGCCCAACCTGGCCATCGGCCAGCCGGACACACCGCAGACCAGTCTCCTGCACAGTATCCACGCGGTGCTGCAGCCCTATTTCACGCCAGGTATCTCGGAGCCTGAGGCGGACCGCCACATCGTGCAGGCGCTCTACCGGCCGATGTGGACAGCGCTTGACCGCTGCCTCACCGAGTCCACCGACGAAGGGACTTCCGCATGTACCACCTGATCAGTATGACTGCTTACGAACCAGATCCGGAGACCGGGCCTTGGGCCGAGCAGTACCGCGTCATCGGCTTTCCCAAGGAGTGGCGGACCGAGTTCATGGACCTCTACCGGCGACGGTGGAGCCGCAGGGAACAACCCGTTAGCCTGCCGGTCAGCAGCCTTAACGACCTGCTCCGGGCCACCGCCCCAGGCCTGGTGGCCACCGGCCGCGGAGCGGGTGGCAGTGCCGAGGTGCCCTGGTTCTACGCGTCCGAGGAGATGCCAGCCGAGGTGATCGCCCCGCTGCTGGCCTCCTGGGTGATGACGCTCCCGCCCAGCACTGACCCGGGCTCCGACCGCGCGGCCGACCACCAAGTCGCCCTGGAGCGGACCCTAGCACTCATCGACCAGTACACCCCGCGGTGGCAGCACGAGTCAGTAGACCTCACCGCGGCGACAGCCTCCCCGGGCGGCACAGCCCAGCCGGACCGGAGGCTCTACCGCCTGCTGCCCGAGCGAATCGGCTCCATGCTCGCCGCCCGCCCACTGCACCTCGACGGCACCGACCTCTCCTTCCGTCTGGTTTCCCGCGACCAGGGGGTCGAGCTGGTCAGCTGGCCTCCGCAGACGTACACCCGGGGAAAACGCACCTGGTACTACTCGGGACTGGTGACAGTCACCGTTCAGACAGTGCCGTTCGCCGAGCGGTTCCGTGTGCACGTTTCGTACGGAATCCGGCGCTGGGTCACCGGATCCCCTGTCCATCTTCCTGAGGGGCGCGGCGCGACCGTCCTGCTCGACGCGCCGTTGCCTTGGCCAGGCGCCCAGGCCCCACGCCGACGGCTAGCCATCAACACCCTGGCCTTCGACCGTCGCCTCGGCATGCTCGCCTGGAGCCGGCGCAGTCTCGTCGACCTGCTGCCCGAACTGGATGTGCTGCACGCCTACCCCAAACCCGCCGAGCTGACCACCCAACCAGTCGACTGGCTGGAGGGTCAGGACGGAGTCGCGGCAGGCATCGTTCACAGCACTACGATGGGGCGTCACGGTATCGGCAGCGGGCTCATGCCGCTCGAACGGTCACTGCTCGACCATTGGGTCGAGGACTGCCTCCGCCCCTTCTTGCGCCGAGTGTCCCCCCTGGAACGCGTGCATCGCACCTCCAAGCCCATCCTGTTGCCCACCACGTCGACGAAGGACCAGGAGAAATTGGCGCTGCGCCTCCAGCAGCGCATGCAAGCCCGCCGCAACGCGGTGCGCGCGGCACTTGACGGACAGCCGCTGCTGGTGGATGTGCTCTGGCAAACCGAGGAGACCCGGGACGAGCTGGTCGGCGCGCTCTGTGAGTGGCTAGGAATTTCGGCTGGCCTCGCTACGGTGGATGGCGACCACGAGTGGCGAAACGGCGACCTGCACGTGCTGCTCAGGACAAGGCCGCTTCGGACCCTGGGTGCCCCTCTGCCGATGAGCCGCGGATCCAGCCAGTCACGAGCCCAGATGCTGGCCGAAGCCGTCCGGCAGCGGGCGGCGCAAATGACCGCCGAGCTGGGGCGCCAAACAGTGCCGATTGGACTGGCGCTCGTGGAGACGCTCGGGCCCGAGCGTTTCACGGCACAGGACTCCGACCCCAAGAGCGCCCTGCGACACGGCTGCGCCGCGGCAGGCCGGGTCAGCCAGTTCATCGTCGTACCGGAGGACTCCGACAGTCCTGTGGCCTTGCGCGCCCGTTCCGCGGTGGCTGACGGCATGCGCCAGCTGGGCGCCGTAGTGCCGCCCGAGCAGCGGCTCGATGAGGCGCTGGCGGACGACCTGCAGTACCTCGCCGTCTGGCACGTCCGCAGGCAGGCCAACGGCCCGACTAGACATGCCGGGCAGCACCTGGTCGCCCTGCGGATACGCCCACGCGATCCGGCCCATCCCGTGCGCGGTTGGGACGACGCCCGTAAGGAGTGGGTGCCATACGCCCAACTGCTGCTCACCCTCGCCGCCGACAGCGCCGCGTCACGGACTCGATCAGGCTGGCCAGTCACGACGACAGAAAACCGACGTGATGAGGTCGAACGCCAGATCAAATCACTGCTCTACCAAGTGCGTGACCGGCCGACGTTACTCCTGGTGAACAGCGGGAACATGCGTGGGACATGGCCGGGTCTCAACAACGGCCAGCTGGTCAAGGACACGCTCACGTTCAACGGGGAACCGGCCACCCGGCTCGCGCTCTACGGACCAGACCTGCGTGTGGTGCTGCTCCGTGACGCCAACAGCCGCGAGGAGACGTCCCAGTGGTACGCGCCGGGTAAAACCGAGGAAGCGACACCGGGGTTCTCCGAAGGTCTCTGGGTGGCACAGGACGCACGCCCGGACAACCGGGTATTCATCAGCACTGTCGGCAAGCCGCCGACCGCGGGCACCGTACGGACTGACATCCTTAAGCTGGTCCCCGACGAGAAGTGGCCACACGCCCCGGCGGCCACGGCTTGGAACCCGCAAGCCTTGGAGCTCACTGTGCTGGGCTGCGTGTCCGAGGCAGCCCTGACGGCCGCCGAGTTCACTGACAGGGCCCCGGACCGTCCCTCTGTGGTCGCAGCGTCCGCCCATCAATTGCGCTTCCACGACGAGTACCACCCACTCGCTCTCCCACTCCCCTTGCATCTGGCGAAACTTGCTGAGGAGTACGTCCTGCCGCTCGCCCCGTCCGCGACTGCTGCAACCGAGCGCAACTCCGCGTAACCCCGGGACTGGCACTGGCTGGCTATCTCTTTGTTCTCCGGGTTGTGGCGGCGCGTCCTGGCGCCAGAGACGGAAACAGAGGATCTTCACGGGTGTCGTCCAGGAAGGCCACGAGTTGCGGAATCGTCCACACCGCCCCCCTGAGCCTCTCTCTCCTGTGGCCTTCCACGCCGCCACCCAGCGGTCGGTCCACACCTGCGTCCTTGGACGAGGCGCGGGCGGGTAACCTCAGAGCGCGGGCGGGATTACCGTCGCTCAGACCTTCCCGGGCAGCCTCGTTCAGGGTGGCCCGTAGCGTGGCACGGATCCGCTCCAGTGTCGCGGTCGCCAAGGGTCTGCCGTATCGGGTTCTGGCGGCCAACGCAATGGACATCCGCCATACATTGCAGTGAGGCAGTTCCGACAGCACGATTCGCCCCAGCGCCGGGGCCAGGTGCAGCCGGACGTGATCCGCGTACCTCCGACGCGACCCCCAGGTATACTTATTGCTATACTCCAGAGGTGGCCGGAGAGGAATGGGACGTCTACGTCGTAACCGAGGTCCGCGAATGGATCGAGCAGCTCGATGACGGCACCCACGCCAGGGTGGTGCAGGCCATCGACGCACTCGCCGAAGGTGGCCCTGGGCTGGGACGGCCGCTGGTCGATACGATCAGCGGATCATCGATTCAGAACCTAAAGGAACTCCGGCCCGGCACGGTACGCATCTTGTTCGCCTTTGACCCGTGGCGCTCCAGCATCCTGCTGGTCGCTGGCGACAAGGCCGGGCGGTGGAAAAGCTGGTACGAGGAGGCCATTCCGCTGGCCGAGCACCGGTTTGAGGTCTATCTCAAGGAGCGCGCTCAGCAGGAGGAGGGCAGATGAGCGGGTACGTTCGCTGGAATGACATTCGGGCGGAGCATGTCGAGCGGGCCGGCGGAGAGGAAGCGGTCGAAGCCGGTAAGCGGGAGCTTCTGGCCGAGGTCCAGGGGCATCGGCTGGCGGAGATCCGCCGTAGCCGCGGCCTGACTCAGCAGCAGGTGGCCGAGCGCATGGGGGTCACCAAGGGGCGCATCTCTCAGATCGAGCAGGGCAAGATCTCTGGCCAGGACATTTTGGCCCGCTATGCGGCCGCTCTCGGAGGCCGACTTCACCAGTCGATCTACTTCGATGACGGTGATATCGCCGCAATCGCTTGACCAACTCGATCAGAACGTAGTGCTGGGCGCGACGAGCCGACTTCGGCGACCACCCCGTATGTGGGGTGCATGAGCAACCCGGCGATGGTCAAGCGATCCGTGTTCGCTCGCGGGTTGCTCGCCCCATACAGCACGGCACACGGTGTCATCGCCCGGCAGAGCGGCGGGGAGGATGGCGAATGAAACGGCGCGGTACGCCACCGGGCGATCCTGATCAAGGCGCTTTTGATCCGTCGGTTCAGGGTTCGAGTCCCTGGCGCCCCACCAGCGAAAACGCCGCTTGTAGATCTTGATTGTCGGGGCCGTACAGCCACGTTTTACAGCCAAGGGGGCCGGAATCCCATCCCTGGAAGTCCGGCCCAGGCTCGCTAGAAGCGATCACCCGAACAACTGTTTGGCGACCGCATCGACCGCCGCCCGCTCGATGTCCGGGAGCACATGAGCGTACGTGTTCATGGTCAGTGCGATCTGGCTGAGCCCGAGCGTCTTCATAACTGTCCGAGGCGAGGCCCCGCAGGCCAGTAGATAAGACGCGCAGGCGTGAGGTAGATCGTGCAGCCGTAGCCACTCGAAGCCGGCCTTTGCTCTCGCCTTCCGCCATCGCGTACCGCTGGTTTGATCAAAGGTAGCTTCCGAACCGCTCGTCAATGCGCTCGAGCGCGGCCACCGGTAGGCAGAAGTAGAGCCAGTCCGAGCCGCCGTCCTCACGAACAGCCACGCATCCGCACACAACCTGATGACCGGTCGGAAGGGTGACCGTACCTCGCAGGAAACCGAATTCGGCCAGTGACGAAACGGTGCAGGCGACCTCGTCCTGCTCCTCGGGCTCACGATCGCGATGGCCGTAGCAGCCCTCGACAGCGGCCGCTCGCCAGAGCGCCGACAGCGTCCCTTGAAGGCGTTCATCGCTGGTGCCGCCGATCTCAATGGCCAGTTCGTACCATTCACCGGACCAGTTCTCACGGTCGGTGAACGAGGTTGGGTTGTTCACGTTGAGGACTCCCGGCGAGGTGGTTGGTATGACTTTGCGGCAACAGATCATCGCCTGCCATCCCCGGCCGCTGCTGTCCATCGCCACGGCGTGCAGTGGCTTCCTACCGTTGCTCGCGTGGTGGAGTTCAAGGCCAATCAGCCCAGCGCGAGGGCTATGTAGAGGCGATCAGGTGTCGTAGGAGCCGTCCCCGGGCTCGTAGAACCCGATTTGGTGCGGGTAGTAATCCACATGGCCATCGCCGTCTTCGGATTTTTCCGTCTCGTCGATGAGACCGAAGATGCAGCCGTGGGCGTCCACGCGGAAAAGACGAATGGCGATGTCCCCGTACTCGACGTCCTGCAAGCGTGCCAGCATCCGTTGCACCGCCCGATCTGCCTCGGTGCCGTCCGCGAATGGACTGATCTCCGAGCTGAGGTGCCGGCCGTCGTGGTCGAACAGATGAAGGATCGCGAACCATGGTCCCGGCATCGGCTCGCCATGCTCATCACGCCAAGGCCACTCCCCTACCTCTTCGTAGGCCGCGACCAGCCAGCCCCTGCATGCCCCTCCGAAGAACAAGCCTCCAGCGTGGGTACCGATGGTGTCAGTGTGGTAGTCGGGCTCGTAAGAGATGGGGATCAACTCAGGTACCGGCATGGCAGCGACAGTAACCCCAGCCGATGACATATCCCGGCCAGACCAGCGCCCGACTCACCACGGCGACCGAGCACCGTCCCCCCTCACCCCGCCTGCGCGTAGCGGCTGTTCGGGTATGGCAGCCCCAGGTGCTCGCGCAGGGTCGTGGCATCGTAGGCGGCGCGGAACGCGCGGCGCCGTCGTAGCTCCGGTACCAGGCCGCGGGTGATCGCGGCCAGGTCGTGAGGCAGCGTACCCGGCCTCAGCCGGAAGCCGTCGAGCCCGGCGGCGCGCCAGTCGAGCAGCAGATCGGCGAGGTCATGGGGCGTCCCTGTGAAGATCTCGGCGTCGGAGGAGAGCACGGCGCCGTCCAGAGCGTCCAGGTGGGCCTTGCGGCGCTCCGCGGCACCCGGCTCCTCGTCCAGGAAGACGAGGAGTTCCGCGAATCTCCGCAGCGGCCGCTGCCGTAGGTCACGGCCCACTGCCGCCACCGCCGCGTCGACTTGGGCGAGGATCGCCGCGGCGCCCGCCCGATCATGCGGCGTGACGAACACGACGTCGCAACTTCGCGTCGCGAACTCGTACGGTGCGGAGGCGTGCGCGAGGCTCGCCACCAGCGGCTGGCCCTGCGGCGGACGCGGCGTGATCGAGGGGCCCCGCACGCTGAAGTACGCGCCCTCGAAGTCGATGTGGTGCACCTTGTCACGGTCGATGAAACGGCCCGTGGCCGCGTCCCGTATCTCCGCGTCCTCCTCCCAGCTGTCCCACAGCCGTCGCGCCACCTCCACGACGTCGGCGGCCTCGTCGAACAGCGGCCGCAGCCGCGCCGCGATCCGCTCCGGGTCGCGTACGTCGTCATCGGTGAGCCGCGGTGTGGTGCGGCGGCCGAAGTGGGCGGCGTCGGCGGCACGCGCGGAGATCTGCGGGCGCCAGCCGGCCCGGCCCCTGCTTGCGTAGTCGAGCGTGGCGATGCCGATCGCCAGGTGGAACGGCTCGGTGTGCGTGACGTTCGTGGTGGGGACCAGGCCGATGTGCGTGGTGAGCGGGGCCAGGCGGGCCGCGAGCAGGACCGCGTCCAGGCTGCCTCTGACCTGGTCGGTGCGGTCGTCGGGCCGGTGGAAGGCGGCAGACTGCAGGCCGAGGGCGTCTTCGAAGGTGACGAAGTCGAGCAGGCCGCGCTCCGCCTCGGCGACCAGGTCCGCCCAGTAATCCGCCGTGAACAGGTCGCCGGGCCGGGCGTCCTCGGCCCGCCAGGCCGCCGGGTGCCAGCCCGCGCCGTCGAGGGCGACGGCCAGGTGCAACGGGGCGTCGGTCACGATGCCTCCTTCTGGTCCCGTCCGGGTCGCGCTGCGCGCGAGGGCGCGGGAAGGCTCAGGCGGTCCCGGAGTGTGGTGCCGGTGTAATCCGTACGGAACACGCGCTTTTCCTGCAGCAGCGGCACCACCCGGTCCACCAGGTCGTCCAGGCCGCCCGGGGTCAGATGGGGCACGAAGAAGAAGCCGTCGGCGCCGTCCGTCTGCACGAAATGACCACCGGGGTCGCGGGCAGCAGGACGTGACTTCGAGTTACGGACCTAGGCCGCGGACCGCTCGGCGGGGAAGCCGTGGGCGCGCGCGAAGAGGATGACACCGAGCACCGGCAGTAGGAGCAGCAGGACGCTCCAGGGGAAGGAGTCGCTGCCGAGCAGGTCCAGCAGAACGCCGCCGATGACGCCGCCACCCGCCATGGCGACATTCCACAGCGTGACGAGCATCGCCTGGGCCGCGTCGGCGGAGTCACCACCCGCGTAGCCGACGGCGGTCTGCAGCAGGGTGGGCACTCCGCCCCAGCCCAGACCCCATAGAAGGGCAGCGAGGTAGACGAGGGCGGTGTGGCCGGCGAGGACGGCCAGCAGCGTGGCGGCCACAGCGACCAACAGGACACTGGCGATGGTGAGAGTGCGCAGCCGGTGGTGGATCTGGGCGCCGACGATCCAGATGCTCACCAGTGAGGCGATGCCGAAGACCAGGAGCACCAGGTCCGTGTTGCCGCCCATGCCCAGGTCGTCAAGGAACGTGGCGATGTAGGCGTACAGGATGGTGTGGGCCAAGACGAAGACGAGCGTGACGAACAGGACCGGGGTCACGCCCGGGACGCGCAGAGCCCGCAACATCTTCGGCCGCTCGCCGCGCTGCTGCCCCGGGAAGTCAGGCACGGTCGCGACAATCCACAACAGCAGCAGCAGCGTGAGCGCCGTCATCGCGAGGAAGGCCAGGCGCCAGTCGGTCACCTTGCCGAGGAAGGTCCCGGCGGGCACGCCGAGCGACAGCGCGACCGGGATGCCCGCCATGGCGATGGCGATCGCCCTGCCCTGAAGGTGAACGGGCGCCATTCGGCGCGCGTATCCGGCGAGCAGCGCCCAGGCCAGACCCGCCGCGACACCCGCGACGAAACGCGCCGCCATCGTCAGCCCGTAAAGGGACGACACGGCCGTGACGGTGTTCGCCAGGGCGAAAGCCGCCATGGCGGTCAGCAGCAGCGGCTTGCGCCGCCAGCCCGCGGTGGCCGCGGTCAGCGGGATCGCAGTCAGGGCGGTGCCGATCGCGTAGATCGTCACCGTCTGTCCGGTCGCGGACTCGCTCACGTGGAGGTCGTTGCTCATTGCGGGGAGCAGGCCCGCGGGGAGCGTCTCGGTGAGGCTGGTGATGAAGACTGCGGTGGCGAGGGCGAGCAGGGCGAGGAGCGGAAGCCTCTGCTGCCCCTCATCCCCGCTCTGCTTGCTTGACGCGGGGCCGGTACCCGCGGCGGAACCGGCCGCGGTCTCAGGTGCGGTACTCATCTGGCGTCTCCGAATCCTTCTCTGGGACGTGGTGTCTTCGGTCGCCCGGCTGTCCGCGGTGCGGGGTTCGACGGCGGTTTCGCGGCGAGCGCGTGCACGGAGACGGGCGAGGGGGCTGGGGCGGTGAGCACCACCGCGCCGCCGTCTTCAGGCGCAGCAGCAGCGGCCGCGCGATGAGCACGGAGTCGGCGAAGAGGAGATCCACCTCGCCGTCAGGGCCTGGGTGGGCATCGAGAGCGGCGGGGGCGACGACCCGGGCGGCACAGCCCAGTTCGCCGCTCAGGCGGAGGCGTTCCTGGGGTGTGCGGGCGGTGACCAGGGCCTGCGCACCGCCTTCCACGAGGCGCTTGGCGATGGCCAGGCTGATAGCGGTGACCTCACCTGCGACCACGCCCCTTCTGCCGGCGTACTTGGTCATGCCTGCCGTCCCTTTCGCCGCGCTTGCCTGCCGGTCGCGACGCCGCCCGGCGGTAACGAGTGTGCGCGAGAGCGCTTCAGGATTCCTTCGGAACGGCTGCCGGTCGGCTCAGGCCGGCCGGGACCGGATCCACCTGGACTTATGCACGGACATATACAGTGGCCCGCATGCGGTTTGGGGTGCTCGGGCCACTGGCGGTGTGGGCCGAGGACGGGCAGGAGGTCAAGGTCCCCGAGGCCAAGGTCCGGGCGCTGCTCGCGGATCTGCTCGCCCACGACGGGGGACCGGTCTCGGCGGACCGCCTCATCGACGACCTGTGGGGCGACCGCCCGCCCGGCCGGCCCGCGGGAGCCCTGCAGACCAGGGTCTCCCAGTTGCGCCGGATCCTCGGCCGAGACCGGGTGGTGCGGCAGCCCCCGGGTTACCGGCTGAGGCTCGACGGCGACGAAGTGGACGCCACCCGGTTCCGCTCCCTCGTGGCGGAGGCCCGCCGCGTACGGGATCCCCGCGCGCGGGCCGCGCTGCTCACCGAAGCCCTCGAACTGTGGCGGGGGCCGGCGTACGCGGACTTCGCGGACGAGGAGTTCGTACGGGCGGCCGCGCAGCGCCTCGCGGAGCAGCGGCTGTCCGTGATGGAGGAGCAGGCCGAGGCCCGCCTCGAGGCGGGGGACCACCTTCTCCTCGCCCCGGAACTCGCCGACCTCGTGGCCCGGCACCCGCTGCGCGAGCGCCTGCGCGCCCTGCACATGCGGGCCCTGTACGTGGCCGGCCGCCAGAGCGAGGCCCTCGCGTCATACGAGGACCTGCGGTCCCGCTTGGCAGAGGAGTTGGGCGTCGCCCCAGGCCCCGACCTGGCCGCGCTGCACCAGGCGGTGCTCCGGCAGGACTCCGCGCTGACGCCCCGGCCGGCGGCACCCGGCAGCGCGGAAGACGCCCACCTTTTCCCGCCGGCACGGCGTTCCCAAGCGGCGACGGCAGGCCTGCCCGTCGCGGGCACGCATTCGAACCTGCCGGCACCCCTCACCCCCCTCATCGGCCGGAGCCAGGCCCTCGCCGATGTGTCCCGCCTCCTGCGCGGCCCTACGGCTACACGGCTGGTGACGCTCACAGGTCCGGGCGGCGTCGGCAAGACCCGCCTGGCCGTGGCGGCGGCCGCCGCGGTGGGCGCGGACGCGGGCGCCGCCGACCTCGCCGACGGCATCTGGCTCGTCGAGTTCGCCGGCCTGCGCGCCAGCGCCGCCGCCGACCTCGCCCAGGTCGTCGCCGGGACGCTCGGCATCCGAGACGACACCCACTCCCCCCTGCCAGGCACCGGCGCCCAGACATCCTCACCAGCCCACCACCTCGCCGCCGCCCTGCGGGACCGCCGCACCCTGCTCGTCCTGGACAACTGCGAACACGTCGTCGACGCCGCGGCCGAACTCGCCGAGCTCCTCCTGAGCGCCGCCCCGGGCCTGTGTGTCCTGGTCACCAGCCAGGAGCCGCTCGGCCTGGCGGGCGAGGCCGTGTTCCTGGTCGAACCCCTCCGGGACGCCGACGCCGTACGGCTGTTCATGGAGCGCGCCGCCGCGTCCGCCCCCGGCTTCCCGTCAGATCTGGAGGCGCCCGACCCGGCCGATCGTGCCGCCGTCGCCGAGATCTGCCGCCGCCTCGACGGCATCCCGCTCGCCCTTGAGCTCGCCGCCACCCGAGTGCGGGCCCTCGGCGTACAGGATCTGGCGGCCCGTCTCGGGGACCGCTTCCAGGTTCTCACCTCCGGCCAGCGGGGCGCGCCGGCTCGGCAGCAGACCCTGCGGGCGATGATCGACTGGAGCTGGGAGCTGCTCAGCGAGCCCGAGCGGATCGTGCTGCGCCGCCTCGCCATGTTCAGTGACAGCTGTGACCTCGAGGCCGCCACAGCGGTGTGCGCGGGCGACGGCGTCGCCCGGGAAGAGGTGCTCGACCTCGTGACGCGGCTCGTCGACCGGTCCCTCGTGGTCGTGGTGAACGGGCCCAACGGGAACCGCTACCGGCTCCTCGAGTCCGTCGCCGCGTACGCGACGGAACGGCTGCACGAGATGGAGGACCTCACCGCCGTACGCGACCGCCATCTACACCACTACCTCGCGCTCGCCGAACGCGCGGAGGCCCGGCTGCGCGGCGCCGAGCAGCGGTCCTGGCTCTCCCGGCTGGACGCCGAAGCCGGCAACGTCCGCGCGGCCCTCGACGCGGCGGTGCGCCGCGCCGCCGCGGGCGAGGCCACCGAGGCCGCGCGGCTCGCCACCGCACTGTCCTGGTGGTGGCTGCTGCGCGGCCGCCTCACCGAGGCCCGCCGCAGCTTGGAGGCGGTGCTCACCGCGGTCTCAACGTCGACGGCCGCCACCGCGACCCCCGAAGTCACGCTCCTCCACTCCGCGTTCGCGCTGCTGACCGGCGACCACGCCGCGGCCACCGCCCTTGCCTCCGACACTGCCTCCGACACTGCCGCCGACACTGCCGCCGGCACCGTCCCCGACCCCGCGCGCCGTGCCCGTGCCCTGTGGTTGTGCGCGTACGGCCTGTTCAGCGCCGGCGCGGGCGCCGACGCCGACGAGCTGAACGCCCGTGCCCTCGCCCTCTTCACCAACGCGGGCGATCAGTGGGGCACGGCCGCCGCGCTCGCCCTCCGGGCGAGACTCGCACTGGATCGCGGCGACCTCGCGGGGCTCGGCCGAGACGGGCTGCGCAGCGCCTCGCTCTTCCGTGAGCTTGGCGATGGCTGGGGCGAGTTGCAGACGGTGTCCCCGCTCGCCGCGCTCGCCGAGATCAAGGGCGAGTACGAGGAGGCGGCGCACTGCCAGCACGAAGGGCTCCGGATCGCACGGGAACTGGGCCTGGAGGCGGAGGTCTCGGCGCGGCTCTCCGGGCTCGGCCGCCTCGCGCTGCTCGCCGGCGACTGGGACCGGGCCCGCGATCTGCACGAGCAGGCCCGCCGCATCGCCTCGGAACAGGGCTACACATACGGCGAGATCCACTCGGAGATGGGTCTTGCCCTCGGCGCACGCCGCTCCGGCGACCTCGACGCCGCCGAGGCGTACCTGCTGCACATCCGCGACGGCTACGCGGACGTGTCGTCCCAGGCGGGTGACCATCTGCTCCTCGCCGAGCTCGGCTTCATCGCCGAACTCCGCGGCGACGCGGCCCAGGCCGCCGCCCACCACCTGCGCGGCCTGGACATCGCCCGCTCCCTCGGTGAGCCGCGCGCCCTCGCCCTGTCGCTGGAGGGCCTCGCGGGCGCATTGGCCCTGCACGGGGACGAGCACGCCGCAGCGTCCGCGGCCGTGCTGCTCGGCGCAGCGGACACGGCCCGCCGCAGCGTTGGCGCCCCACTGCCGCCCGCCGAGCGCGGCGACGTCGACCGCATCACGGCGGCGGCCCGGGCCGCCCTGGACGGGCTCGTCTTCAAGGAGAGGTTCGAGCACGGCACACGGCTGACCCCCGAGGAGGCGGTACTGCCTGCCGGTGCCGGCCGGCCAGACGGCTCCTCGGCATGGTGACGCGCTTCTGCCAGGTCCGGTGCGTCGTTCGCGGGCTGTTTCAGGTCGTCGCCGTCGCGCGGGTCAGGCGGGTTCGTCCGCCGACGTGACCGGCGGGAGGGGCAGCGGGCGGTCGAGAAGGAACGTCACGAGCAGATCGCGGTAGAGGTCAGGACGGCCGTTGGCGATCGAATGCCCCGCGCCGCGTACGTAGACGAGGGTCGACTCGGGAAGCGTGCGCCGGTACTCGTGGGTGACCGCCCATTTAAGGTAGTCGCACTCGCCACGCACGATGAGCGTGGGCACATGCACGGTCCGCAGCTTCGGACGCGGGTCGGGGACGGTGGCGGCGTCGGCGGACGTCATCTGATTGGTGTAGAAGCCGGGCGGGTTGTCGTGGACGGGGGCGGGCGGGCTTCCGGGGCATCCGGTGGCGTCCTTGGCCGTGATCAACAGTTCGCGGAAGTACGCGTCGGCCTCGGCGTCGGGCACGAGTGCGTGCGCGGCGGCCGGGTTGACCTGGAGCAGGAGCGCTTGGAGGAGGAACCGGGGATTGGAAGTCAGCTCGTCGGCGCGTTCCGCCTGGGCCGGGGGGAGACGGTCCCAGGGACTGCCCGGTCCACCGGGGAAGGCCGGTTCCCAGATCGCGCCCGGTGAGGTGAGCACGCTTTTGGCGACGTGGCTGGGATAGGCGGCCATGTACGCCGCCGACAGGGTCCCGCCCCATGACCTGCCCACGAGGATGACCTTCTCGGCGTGTATCGCTTGGCGGATCGCCTCCAGATCGGCGACGTGCCGGGCGACGGTGTAGCCGCTCACGTCGGCCAGCCGGGTGGAGCGGCCGGCGCCGACCTGGTCATAGGCGTAAACGTCGAAACCGGCCGCGGCCAGCTCCCGCCCGGCCTCCGGGACGCCCTCTCCGGGGGTCCCGGGGCCGCCGTGGAGGAAGATCACGGGTGTCGGGCGCGGCTTACCGGACGCGGCGATCTTCACGTAGTCGATGCGGGATCCCGTGGCCAGGTTCCAGTGGGAGACGCCGGGCGGGGCCGCGGCCGTCGGCGGCACGGGGAAGGGGCGCATCGCCATGAGGGCCACGGGCCCGGCCGTCACGAGCACGACGCCGGCGACGTACGGCCACAGCGCCCGCGGGCTGCCGAACCGCCTTGCCGCGGCCCGCCCGAACACCCAGGCGGTTCCCGCCGCCGCAACGAGGCCGGCCGCGGAGAACACCATCACGACCGGGACTGCGGCGGCCGTCCCGACGAAGGCCGCCATCCCGGCCACGGCCGCCGCGATCACCCCGGCGAGCGCCAACGCGCCGCCGGACAACAGCTTGGATCTCATGCGAGCCACGCTAGGAAGCCGAACCCGCGTCGACCTCCTCCCGCGGAACCGTCGTCACCCCCGCCGTGCGGCGGGGGTCAGCGCCTGCCCGGGAGGATCAGGCCGGTCTCGTAGGCCGTGATGGTCGCCTGGAGGCGGTCGCGGACGCCGAGCTTGGCGAGGATCACCGCGACGTGGTCCTTGACGGTCGAGGGGCTGATCCGGAGAACCTCGCCGATCTCGGCGTTGGTGAGACCGCGGGCGACGTGCGTCAGCACCTCGGTCTCGCGCCGGGTGAGCGTGCCGAGGACGGCGGCGTCACGAGGTTCCGGCTCGGACGCGAACCGGTCGATGAGACGCCGGGTGACCCCCGGATCGAGGAGGGCGTCTCCCGAGGCCACAACCCGGACCGCGTCGGCGACTCTCTCCGGTTCGGCGTCCTTGAGCAGGAATCCGCCGGCACCGGCCCTCAGCGCCGAGAACACGTACTCATCGAGGCCGAATGTCGTCAGCACCACCACCCGCGTACCGGGCGCTTCCGCTCCGATCCGGGCGGTCGCCCGCAACCCGTCCAGGCCCGGCATCCGGATGTCCATGAGGGCCACGTCGGGCCGCAGCGACACAGCCAGCGCCACGGCGGCCTCTCCGTCCGCGGCCTGGCCCACGACGCTCAGGTCGGGTTCGGCGTCCAGGACCGCCGCGATGCCCGCCCGCACCACCGCCTGGTCGTCGGCGACCGTCACCCTGATCAAGGGAGCACCTCCGGAAGCCACACCCTCACCATCCCGTCCCCGGCGTCCGAGACGCTACCTCCGGCCGAGTCGGCCAGCGCCCGGACCCGCCGGTCCTCGCTCGTGGCGGAAGGCCCCGAGACCGCGACGCCGTCGGCGCGGCAGGCCACGGTGATCTCCCGTTCATCCCGTGTGCTGCCACGCAGCATCGCCTCGGCCACTCTGAACGCGGCGACCTCCACGCTGGGGGACGCTTCGCGGCGGGCTCCGGCGTACCGGACGGTGCCCTGGTGCCGCACGGCGAGCAGGGCGATTCCGGCGATGGTCGGGGGCGGGTCGTCGCCGCTCTGGCGGCGCAGTTCGCCGAGCGACTCCCTGAGCGCGGCCAGCCCCGCCCTGGCCTCGGCCAGCACGGTGTCCAGCCGCCCCGCGTCCGCCGCGACCACGATGGCCCTGGCATGTCGCAGGGCCGAACGGCGCAGGCCCGCCGCCAGCCGGTTCCGCTCCGCCAGCACGACCGTCGCCGTCTCGCGGCCGAGCAGATCCCGCTCCCACGCCATGGCCGCATGGCGCCGCGCACGCCTCGACCCCACCGCCAGGCCGAGCCCCCACGCCACCGCCGACGGGACCGAGACGCCCAGGGCCAGCACCGCCCACGCGGCTGCCCGGTCTCCCACGATCCCCGGCCCGCACGCCAGAGCAAGCCCGCCTATCGCCCCCACGGCCGCCGTGGCGAGAGCCCCCCACCGTCGGCGTGCGCGAGGGCCGTACGCGCCCAGCGCGTAGAGCAGCGCCAGCTCGACCCACAGGCACCACAGGAACACGTCCCCTGCGGGCTGCTTCGTCCAGCCGAGGAGTCCGGCGCCGAGCAGGACCGGATAGACCGACAACGCCGCCGCCAGGCTGAAAAGCGGCGCCCGCCTGCGCAGGCCGAGCGGCAGGGCGTGCGCGAGGAAGAGCGGCACCAGCAGGGTGGCCTCTCCGGGGAGACTCTCCGGCGTGTCGGTCGTCAACAGGCTCGTACCGATGGACAGCGCCAGCGCGAGGACCGCAAGCGCGGCGTCCGACGCCTGCCGGCCACGCCACTCGTACGACGTCGATGCCGGGCCCTCGTCAGGGGTGAGCGGGAATTCGGCGCGCACGGCCCATCCCCGGTGATCCGGGCCCGCGGACAGGAACCCCCCGCAGGCGGCCACCGCCGTCCTGAGCCCGGCGAGCCCGTATCCGCCGCCCATTCCACCGGCCACGTCCGCGTTGTCCACGACCGGCTCGCCAGGATCGTTGACGACTGTGACGACCAGGCGGCCGGGTTCACGGTCGACGCCTACCCGTACGGCGCCTCCCGGCGCGTACCGCAGGGCGTTGGTCAGCGCCTCGCGAACCACCCGGTACGCGACGGCGGCGATCTCAGACGGGGCGCTCCCGGCTGTTCTGACGTAGGTGAGACGCGGCTCTGGCCACGTTGCGGCCAGCGCGTCCACGTCGGCGAGATCGGCCGAGCCGCTACCGGTGCCGCCGGTGGTCAGCCGCTCCAGTTCCCGGGTGGCCAGGCGGCCGGTCTCAGCGGCATACCGGGCCGCCTCCGCCACGAGGGCCGGGTCGGCGAGACGCAAGGCGGAGGCGGCACCGACCGCGATGCCGGTGAGTCTGTGGGCGGCGGTGTCGTGCAGTTCGGCGGCGATCCGGTGCCGCTCGGCCTCGGCGGCCACGCCCGGCACATCGGGCGCGGCCGCGCGGAAAACGGCCACGGCCCGGCGTGTCGCCCGGCCGCGCCGCCGCGCCCTGCCCAGGGCCCAGGTGACCGCGGCGAGCCCGGCGGCCAACAGGGTCACGCCGGTGACGGACCTGGGCGACTCCCCGAGGGCGCTCGCCGTCCCTGCGGTCAGCACCAACACGACCACGACGCCCCCGGCGGCCACCCCTGCCGTCTGCCGCAGGGCCAGGCCGTACAGCGCCACGGTCACGATGAGCGGCACGACCCACCACAGCCAGCCCGACAGCACGCCGAGCAAGCCTAGTGATTCCGTACGTGACAGCACAGTGCGAGGTGTTCGGGCAGCGCGGCTCGCCAGGGCATGCCTCGCCGGCCCCGTGCCGGGTGGTGCACGGCATGAGCCGCCCCTGGGGGCAGGTCTCCGCGTCGCGGCGGGGTGGCAGGGCTTAGCGGGGAGTGCCCTCAGTGTCAAGCTCGAGTTGGCCTTGACCTCCCCTCCGAGTGGACGGGTGCTTCCTTAATTCGTACGACTGCCAAAGTCATCTCCGGTGGGGAGTTTCTGCACAGCGAGCCTTCCTAGCGTGGCCGTTATGAATTACGCACTGCTCAGACGCGGCGTGGCCTCTGCCGTGACGGTCGGCCTTCTGCTCACCGGGCCCGCCGTACAGGCCGTGTCGAAGCCCGTCACTGTGGCCCTGCCCCAGCCGACAGGTCCACGCGAGATCGGCACTGTCGCGCTGCACCTGCGTGACGGCTCCAGGGGGGACCCGTGGATCAAGGCACATGACCGGCGTGAGCTGATGATCAGCCTGTGGTACCCCACGCGTCGTCCGGACGGCCACCCCGCCGCACCTTGGCTGCCGCCTCGCGCCGCCGAGGCCTTCTATCGCAACAACAGCCTCTCGCCTGCGGCTGTCAGCCTGCCTTCGACCCATGGCCGCGAAGGGGCCCGTGTGGCGGGCCGAGGGCTGCCCGTCGTACTGTTCTCGCCCGGCAACGGCGCCGACCGTTCCATGAACACCACCACGGTCGAAGAACTGGCCAGCTGGGGCTACATGGTGGTCACGATCGATCATCCGGGCGATGCCGGCGAGGTGGAGTTCCCCAACGGCACGGTCACCGGCCGTGTCCTGAAGCCGGTTCCGGTGAGCCGGCTGGACGAGAAGGCCGAAGAGATCAAGGTGCGGGTGGCTGACACGCGCTTCGTGCTGGACCGGCTCAAGGAGCTGAACAAGGGGCGGAACCCTGATGTTGAAGGCCGGAAGCTGCCGGAGGGGTTGCGTGGCGCGTTCGACCTGAGCAGGGTCGGCATGTTCGGCCATTCCGCGGGAGGCGCGACGGCCGCTGCGACGATGCTGGAGGATCGGCGGGTCAAGGCGGTCCTGAACCTGGACGGACCCGCCCTCGGCAAGGTGGCCGCCAAAGGACTGGCAAAGCCGTACATGCTCATGGAGGCCGAGATCTTCGACAAGCCCATCCGCGGGCAGAAGGCATTCTGGTCCCGGCTGAAGGACTGGCGGCTGCACGTGAAGACCAAGGGGGCCAAGCACAATTCCTATACCGACCTGCCGCTGCTGTACGAGCAGGCGGCCCCGGTGATCGGCCTGTCGAAGGAGCAGCTGCGAGCGATGAACGGGACACTGCCGGCGGCGCGTTCCGTCGCCGTCACCCGCGCCTACACCATGGCCTTCTTCGATCTCCATCTACGGCACAAAGGCGACCTGCTCGACAGACCTTCCTCGCGGTTTCCCGAGGTGCAGGTGATCGCCCGTTAGGGCGCTGTCGAAGGTGGAGGACTGAGCGGAGATCCGCGGTCGCATCGGGCTGAGGGACCGGCGATCCGAGCGATCGCCCGCAGGCTCGGGATCGCTAGAGACACGGTGCGCGAAGCACTGGCCTCGCATGAAGCGCCCCGATATGTGCGAGCCGGGAAAGGATCGATCGTCGACGTGGTCGAGCCGGAGATCCGGATACTGCCGGCGGAGTTCCCGGACATGCCGACCTCGGTCATCACGGAACGGGTCGGCTGGACCCCGGGCAAGACGGTGTTCTTCGAGCGGGTGCAGCAACTGCGGGTGCTGTATCGGCCGGTCGATCCGGCCTCCCGCATCGAGTGCCAGGCCGGTAAAAAGCGCGTCTGGAACCGTCCCTGTCAACGTCGCTCGAATGGGAGCGCCGCCGTCAGTCCCGATGGAAGTTGCCGAACGCGACCGAACCGCCGCTTGCTCATGCCGCCCTCCCGGTTCTCGTGGTGATGGCTGCACCAGGCCAGCGGCGATGAATTCGCTCAGCACGGATTCAGGGATGCGCACCTTCATTCCGAGGCGGACGAAGGCGATCCGGCGTTCCTCGAATCGTTTCTGACACATCGCTTTCTTTGTGAACCAAAAGCTCCCAGTGGCCTGCAAGCCTCCTACAAGTTCGATTGATCATGATGAGGCCCGTAACCACAACGGGAGGACATGTCATGCGCGCTCGCGTAGGTTTGACGGCCGGAGCGCTGGCGGGACTCTGTCTCGGAGCGACGGGGATGGCCGTGGCGTCAACGCAGGACACGGCCACAGGAGTGATCACTGCTTGTGTGCGGGAAGACGGGACCGTCAGAATCCCCCAGACGGCTCTGCCGGAGTCGACAGCGCCGCAGTCGATAGCCACGACAAGGCCCACAGCGATTCCCACCAGCGAAGGCGTCTGCGGGGCCCTTGAGCGGGAGATCACCTGGAACCAGTCCGGGCCAGTTGGCCCCCCGGGCCCGCAGGGTGAAACCGGAGCCCAGGGACCACAGGGGGATCGCGGGGCTCCCGGCCTGTCGGAGGTGCAGACGGTGATGGGGCCGACGATATCCATCGCCCCTGGCCGCGAGGAGGTCGCCCTCGCGAGGTGCCCGTCAGGAAAGATCACCATCGGGGGCCGGTACATGCTGCTTGAGGAGAAAATAGACGTCTACAGCGATGCCGCGGTCCAGATCCCGGATCTGGGTAACGACGATTGGAACGAATACTGGAAGGTTCGTGTCAGAAACGTGAGCAATAAGGTGGTTCGGGTCCGGGCCTGGGCAAATTGCGCGAAGGTCGGCCAGTAGCCGAGCCGGCAACGACTGGCCCTCACCGGCCGGCGTGAGATGTGCGGTGGTAAGTACGCCATCGTCTTCACCCAGCACAAAGGCGCGACCTTCATGAAAACCGCCCAGATCGACGAGGGGCCGATCTACCAGGCCGACCGCACCGACCGGCCCTGACGAGATCAGGTACCCCCCATCGAGGGTGGAGGGGGTTCGTTGACGCGCTCCCCGGCCTGAAGGCCGGGGATTCAGCCCGTGCCGCATCATGCGGCACCTCTGATGCTTCCTGCTTCCTCGCGCTGTGCCAGGCCGGGGCCTGGTCTTACCCGCGCTCCACAGGCGTTGAGCCTGTCCGCCCGTCCAGCGGCCAGGATGTTCTTCGCCGCGTTGACGTCCCGGTCGTGGACCGCCCCGCAGGGGCAGGTCCACGACCGGGACGTTCAGCGGCATGGACTGCTGGACGGTCCCGCACTGTGAGCACCGCTTGGAGGAGGGAAACCACCGGTCGATCCGGTGGAAGAACCGCCCGTACAGCACGGCCTTGTATTCCAGCATGCCGGCGAAGGCCGACCAGCCCGCGTCATGCACGCTCTTGGCCAACCGGGTGCGCGCCAGCCCCGCCACGGCCAGGTCTTCCACGATCACCGTTTGGTTCTCACGGATGATCTGTGTGGACAGCTGGTGGTGGAACTGTCGGCGCGCGTCAGTGACCTTCGCGTGCCGGCGGGCCACCGCCAGGCGGGCCTTGGCCCGGTTGTTCGACCCCTTGGCCTTGCGCGACAGCGCCCGCTGGAGCCGCTTGAGCTTCTTCCCGGCCCGGCGCAGGAAACGCGGCGAGTCGATCTTCCGACCGTCCGACAGGACGGCGAAGGCCGACAGCCCCAGGTCGATCCCCGTCTCGGACTCGACCGGCGGCAGGGGCCGCTCGGCGACCTCGACCACGAACGAGGCGAAGTACCGCCCGGCCCCGTCCTTGATCACCGTCACCGACGACGGTTCGGCGGGCAGGCACCTGGACCAGCGAACCGGCACATCGCCGATCTTCGGCAGGCGCAGCCTCCCGCCCGTGGTGATGCAGAACCGGGCGTTGCGGGTAAAGCGGATCGCCTGCCGAGTGTCCTTGCGGGACCGGAACCGGGGCGGGGCGACCTTCGGCCCCCTCCGCTTCCCCCGATCGAGGCGAAGAAGTTCCGGTAGGCGGTGTTCAGGTCCGCCAGCGCCTGCTGCAACACCACAGCCGACACCTCGCCCAGCCACGAGCGTTCCGAGGTCTTCTTCGCCTGCGTGATGACCCGCGTGGACAACTCCCCGTCGCAGATGTACGGCAACCCGGCGGCGTGGGCTTCCCGCCGCAGGCGCAGCCCGTCGTTGAACACCACCCGCGCGCACCCGAACGCCCGGGCCAGCGCGACCTGCTGGGCGGGGGCCGGGGAGAGGCGGAAGTTGTACCGAAGCCGCACACCAAGGTTTTACCATCCGTTGCTGGGCGCGTACGGGGAGTCAGGGCGTGCAGGGACGGCGTTTGCGGACCGAGTTCCCCGAACTGGCCCGCCACTACTACCGGGCGAACACGCTGTGGTCGGGCTCCCACTTCGCCGGGAGCGTGGGCGGCGCACCGATCAGCGTCCTGCGCCAGTACACCGAGCACCACAACCGTCCCGTCTGATCCGCCAAGACGCCGATCCGCCTGACGGCGAATCGGCTTTCCCTGCCCCGCTACGCGGGACAGTCCGCTTCACCCCCGGCCTGAAGGCCGGAGCACTGCGGACGAATCCGGTAGCGCCCCGGCCGAGCGCCTTTTCGAGCTTGTCGAGCGCTGTCGCCTGGTGCTCGGGCAGCACGTGAGCGTAGGTGTTCATGGTCAGCACGATCGTGCTGTGGCCGAGGATCTCCGTGATGATCCGGGTGTCCACGCCTTGAGCGAGCAGGATCGTGGCGCAGGTGTGCCGGAGGTCGTGCAGCCGTACGCGCCGGATGCCCGCCGCGTCGCGCACGGCCCGGAAGTGCCGGTGGAGGTTCTCCGGCTCTTTGGCGGTCCCGATGTCAGTACCGTGATCGCCGGGGACGCCGCAGTGGAACAGCGACCGGGAAGAGGAGGTTGAGTCTCCAGCAGGGGGAGACGCGAAAGTAAGGAGTGTGGACGGCGACACGCTTTACTCGATCGGCGATCTGGCTCGCCGGACCGGGCTGACAGTGAAGACCATACGGTTCTACTCCGACTCGGGAATCGTGCCGCCGACTGACCGCAGCCCGGCCGGCTACCGGCTCTACGGCATCGATGCCCTCGCGCGTCTGGACCTCGTGCGGACGCTGCGCGACCTGGGACTCGACCTTGCCGCCGTCCGGCAGGTCCTGGACCGGGAGATCTCGCTGCCCGAGGTCTCCGCAGCACATGCCGAAGCACTGGAGGTGCAGATCCGTACCCTGCGACTGCGGCGTGCGGTGCTGCGAGCGGTAGCCAAGCGTGGCTCCACCCCTGAGGAGATGGGCCTGATGCACAAGCTCGCCAAGCTTTCCGATGACGAACGCCGACGTCATATCAGCAACTTCATCGACGACACCTTCGGTGGTCTCGACGCCAACCCCGACCTGGTGGCCATGATGCGCTCGGCTATGCCCGACCTGCCCGACGACCCCACGCCGGAGCAGGTCGAGGCCTGGGTCGAACTCGCCGAGCTCTCCCAGGACCCGGACTTCCGCGCCTCCGTGCGCCGGATGGCCGAGTACCAGGCGGCCGAACGCGCTCAAGGCGACACCACGGGCCTGCACCACGACCTCACCGAGGACGTCCGCGACCGGGTCGGCCAGGCACTGGCAGCCGGTGTCGCCCCGACCTCGCCCCAGGCCGCCCTTGTGATCACAGCGCTCACGGCCCGCTACGCGCACGTCTTTGGCCGCCCCGACGACGCCAACCTGCAGCGTTGGCTGCTGAGGCGCTTGGAGACCGCCAACGATCCCCGCGTGGAGCGGTACTGGCAGCTGCTGGCCGTGATCAACGGCTGGCCGGTCCCCGAGAGCCTGGCCCCAGTGTTCGATTGGTTCGTCCAGGCTCTGCGTGCCCACATGGAGCGTTAGCGCGAGGCCGAACAGGACGCGGCATGGCCCGGCCATCCAGGTCATGCCGCGTGGGCTCCGGCGCGCCCGATCAGGAGTCCGCGCTCGAAGCAGGCCCGCGCGGACCCTCTTCCTTGGCTATAGCTGTAGCGGGTGCGGCCGAGGAAGGCGTCGAATCCGGCAAGACGGATTCAGCGGAGGATACTCGGCGGGCGCGCGACCCTGAGCTGTTTCTGGTTGCCGAAGCGTACAGTGACGTGGTCGCTGTGGTGATGGGAACCTATGACGGGCGGCGGGGCTGGATCCTGCGGCTAGCCGTTCACCCCGCGCACCGCCGTCAGGGCATAGCCGGTTGGCTCGTGCACGAACTTGAAAACCGCTTCAGGTCTCTCGGCTGTCCACGAGTGAACCTGCTCGTCATGCCCGACAACTTGGCGGGGCTACGGTTCTGGCAGGCTCTCGGCTATCTGCCCTTGCCCGACGTCCTGTGCTCCAAGCCATTGCAGCAAGCCACGACGTAGCCGCGCCCCACTGAACCTATTCTTCCCTTCACCCCTTACGGTCGCACCTTTTCAAAGATCCACCACATCCAGGTCTCCTTCCATTGTGACCACCACGAGCAACGATCGGTCTTCAGCGAGGAAGTAGTGATGTTCTGGTATCTCAAGCAATTCAGCCACAATCGAACGCGCGTTATCGCCGGTGAAGCGTACGCCGTAAGGTGAAAGCCCATCGCCGGCATGTTCAACCATCCAACCGGGACGAATGCGTCGACATATCTCCCTGGACGCCAGGAACGTTAGCTGACCGCTATCATGGGTCTCCCAGTGCATATGCCTTCCCCTGGCGTCTCGACGCCAGTCAATTTTGGTCCCGCTCCACGGGAAGTGCATGTCAAGCCAGTCGCAGATCGCCGACATATCACTACGGTCCAGGCCCAAAAGCGGAGGCGCGGAATACACCTCGTCGCGCCAGTTATTATCTATGATGACCCTTGACCTTCCGTCAGCCTTGATAAAGATCGACGCGGTTCCCGCTCGGATCTGTCACGCATGAGGAACGCGGCTTCCACGGCTGATCCGCTGGTGGGTGGACCTCGACGGCCCCGGCGTCTACGGCACGGCGGTGCGCGGCGTCCACGTCATCGACGAGCAGACCGAATCGGGACACTCCGGCTGGACCATCGTGCTTGCCATGCTCGTTGAGCTCGTGTGCGACAGTCAGTAGAAAGAAGTCCTCACTCGGCCAGGCGCCGAACTGGAACGATGAGATTTCCTCGTTGAACACCGCGTCGAACGCCGCCCGATAGAACGAGATCGACTCGGCGAGGTCCGTGACGGTGATGGTCACCTGGACGATGCGGGGGGTCTTCAGATCGGGCATGGCCACTCCATGTTCGATGTAGTGATCCACAACGTGGACCATGCGGGAAAGAACCTGAGCACGATCCATCAGCCGCTCTCGGTGTGAACGCAGCACGGTGCGCAGTGCCTCACCGTCTGGGTCGTCCATCACGACGCGAACGGTGTCGATTGGCACATCGACGCGCCGCAGCGCGCATATCAGCCTGGCGTGCCGGACCTGCTCAGGGCGGTAGCGACGATAACCAGTGACCGGATCGACAACCGCCGGCCGCAGCACGCCGAGTTCGTCGTAGTGCCGTAAGGCATGAATCGACAGGCCGCTGACCAGGGCGAAAACACCGATGCTCAAGAGATCGTCGCTGCTCACCCAGACAGCATCCAGTCTCGGGCTACCCGAGAGTCAAGCGGGCATCGGCGGCTCGGACCACCCCGCCGCAGCAGCGCCACGCCGTACCGACCGAACCCGCCGGCCGCGCACTCCCCGTAGCTGGCGGGGCTGATCGCTGGTGCTGTGACCGGAAGCGTTCACCGGGGTGCACAGCTTTCGCGTGGGGGCGAACCTCAGCTTTTGACGGCCTCTGCGATCTGCAGTGCGACCTGCGCGGGTGTCAGGTGCGTGGTGTCGACGACCTCGGCCTCGCCGTGTAGCCACGTGCGGGCCGCCTCGGCGTAGGGCTCAAGGTATCTGAGACGGAAGGGGGAGGGGCCGAGAAGAGTGTCCCCCTCGATGCGCCTGCGAAGGGTGTCTTGGTCGGCGTGGAGGACGAAGTGCCGTACGGGGATGGCATGGTGGGTGAGGCCCGTGCTGATTTCGCGCCAGTACTGCTCGACCAGAACAGTCATGGGCATCACCAGAGTGCCACCGGTGTAGTCGAGCACGAGGCGGGCGGTCTCGACTACGAGTGGCCGCCACGGCGGCCAGTGCTGGAAGTTGTCGGTCGCCGGCAGTCCCGGTGTGATGTCCATGAGTGTCTCGCCTACCTTCTCGGCGTCGAACACCCGTGAATTCGGGATCAGTTGCCGCACAAGTGGAGCGGTCGTCGTCTTGCCTGCACCGTGGGTGCCGTTAAGCCATACGATCACGGAGCCCGATGCTAGTGCTGTGTAGACCGTGGAAACGGACGCCGAGAAACATTTCCCTGCCCATCCCCGATGGTGAACGTCTCTGCTCACTTCATCAGGTCCGCCGGGTCACGGAGGAGGCCCCGCAATTCCGCGTCCATGTGGCGCCGCTCAGTGCGAGCCGTTCCGAGAGCCAGGCAGCGCGTTTCGCTGTTGGGCACAGCGACAGCCGGCGCGGCTTGTCGGGGAAGCTCCTCAGCCAGTTGCCCAACGTCATCGTCGTCGAGCTTCGCCGGCGTGTCGCAACACGGCGAACCTAGATGGACACCCCACTCTGGTTGTCCCTTCTCCTTCCCGGGCGGGTTCGCGATGCCGAGACCTGACCCGCCGGTTGCTCAACCGCCTGATCGCGGCTTCGGGCCGAAGGGCACGTTCGCGAAGAACACGCCGTTACGGTGGGGCGCACGCACAAGAAGACCTTTTACGGGGGGTGTGGTGACTGCGGCCCACGGGCAGACGGTGGTGACGTTCAGGACCGTGGGGGCGCCCGTGCTCCGGATGGTGGATCTGGCCGAGGAGGAGTTCGGCCCGGGCGAACTCGATCCGTTCATCGCCGGGCTGGAGGTCGCCGGGCATCTGCTGAGTGAGGAGCAGGAGGCGCAGGCGGTGGTCCGGGCCCCCGATACGGGCCGGGTCTTCGCACTGGAGATGTACCGGCCCGACCTTTTCGCCCTGGACGCGTTGGCGCCGTCGGTCGAGGCGCTGCGTCAGATGGTGGCGGGCGTGGCCGAGCTTGACGGGCTGTACGGGCGGTTCTCCGACCTGGCGGGGCACACGGGCATCGAGCCGGTGAAGGAAGCGCTCCAGCGGTTGGTGGCCGTCTTCCGTGAGGAGGAATGGGGGCCGGACGGCTGGGGTCCTGCCGGCGGGCCCGAGCAGTGGCCGTACGAGCTGCCGACCTTGTGGCGCATCATGGCCGTCATCAAGCCGATGGCGCTGATCGCGTCCCCCGGGCGGGGGCTGCGGCTCGATCTGCCCGCGCAGGTGCTGGAGAACGTCTTCCTCGGGCAGGGACTTGCCCGTGGCCGACCTGTTCGGGCAGCCACCCGGTGGGCACTTCCGCGACGCGCGAACGGCGCCGCCACCGGCTCACCTGCTCGTGGTACATGACGCGGCGGACGTAGCCCTCGACGGCCGCGGTGTCGCGCAGGCCGCTCCACTTCGCGGCGGTCTTCGCCAACGCCGACTGCACCAGGTCTTCGGCGGCGTGCCGGTCACCGGTCAGCAGGTACGCGGTGCGGAACAGCGCTCCTGATCGATCGAGGACGAACTCCCGGAAGTCCGCCTCAAAGCCTGGATCCACCTGTCCTCCTCGCGATATCAGCAAGCAAGGACGCGGACAGGGCGTCGATCTATGCCAACATGGCCGAGCTCGTCCCGGGTCCCGCGCCGGTGCCCCCACTCCCGCCGGGCCGGCGTCCATCCGGAACCAGCGGTGAATCCGGCCGCCACGTCACACTTCGCTCCCCGCCGGTCCTCTTAGGAGGCGTGACCGTTCCCGTACGCGCACAGCGAGCGGGACGGCGTGACCACGGCGACAAGGAGCACTCGGCATGACCGTTCTCGTCACCGGAGCCACCGGCACCGTCGGCCGGCAGGTCGTCCGCCATCTTCTCGAGCGCGGCCGGAAGGTGCGGGCGCTGACCCGCGACCCCGGCAGCGCCGTCCTGCCGGACGGCGTCGAGGTGGTGGCGGGCGACCTCACCGACGCCGCCGGCCTTGAGGCGGCCTTCGACGGCGTCACCGCCGTCCATTTGATCAATTTCGGCGACGGCTACCGGCCTCTCGCCAACGGACGCGACATCGTCGCTCTCGCGGAACGGGCCGGGGCCGGCAAGGCCACCGTCCTCGGCGGCTGGCAGGAGGGCACGCTGGAGCCGGCCGTCAGGGCGAGCGGACTGGAGTGGACCTTCCTGCGGCCGCTGCAGTTCATGGCCAACTTCCTGAACGACTGGGGCGAGCCGCTGCGGGCCACCGGACGGGTGCGTGAGCCGTACGGCGATCGCCAGAGCCCGCCGATCGACGAGTACGACATCGGCGCCGTCGCTGCGGCCGTGCTGACGCAGGACGGTCACGGCGGCAGGTCCTACCACCTCACCGGCCCCGAGATCCTGACCGCACGGCGGATGGTCGCGATCATCGCAGAGGCGACCGGCCGCGACCTGCGGTTCGAGGAGCTCACCCCTGACCAGGCGCGCCGCGAGTGGAGCGTGCCGGGCCGGCGTCCGCCGCTGTCCCTCTTCCGCGCGTTCGCCGAGGTCGAGGGAGCCGACGAGGCGGACCTGGTGGAGAGCCTGCTGCGGATGTACGGCACGCCCAGCGAACTCGCCACCACGCTGACCGACCACGTGGAACAGGTCGTCGGCCGTCCGCCGCGCACGTTCGCCCAATGGGCCGCCGAGCACGCCCGTCACTTCCTGCCCACCGACCCGCGCTGACCGGACGAAGGCGAAAACCATGATCCTCATCACCGGGGCGACCGGCGCCGTCGGGCGTCTCGTCGTCCAGCGACTCGCCGCCGAAGGCGCCCGCGTACGCGCCGTCAGCCGCTCTCCGCGCGACGCGGCCCTGCCGTACGGCGTGGAGGTCGTCCGGGGCGACCCGGTCCGGCCCGGCACGATGGCCGAGCACTTCGCCGGCGTCGAGGCGGTCTTCCTGCACCCGCGCACCTTCGGCGACTCCGCCGACCGGCTCCTCGCCCTGGCCGCCGAGCGGGGCGTGCGCAAAGTGGTGGCCCTGTCGGCGATGAACATCGGCGACCCGTTCGACCTGCAGCCGTCCCGTTGGCGGGGAGACCGGAACAAAGAGGCCGAGGAAGCGGCCGTCGCGGGCGGGCTGACCTGGACCAGCCTGCGTGCCAGTGCCTTCGCCGGCAACACCCTGCAGGCGTGGGGCGGTCAGATCCGCGCCGGAGACGTCGTGCGCTACGTGCACGCGGGCTTCCGGGAGTCCGTGCTCGACGAGCGGGATCTGGCCGAGGTCGCGGCCCGCGCACTGCTCACCGACGAGTTGGCGGGCCGCCGGCTGGAGCTCACCGGGCCGGAGTCGCTGTCACACGAGGAGATGGTGGCGGTGATCGCCGCCGCGCTCGGCAGGCCCCTGCGCTTCGAGGAGGTCCCATCGCGAGCCGTCGCCGCGCACCTCATCGGCATGGGGCTGCCCGAACCGTTCGTACGTGCCCTGATGGCCCGGTACGACCACTACGCCGGCCGCGAGCAGCATCCTCCGACGGGTGAGATGGACAAGGTCCTCGGCCGGCCCGCACGCACGTACGCCGACTGGGTGGCCGACCACATCGCCGCCTTCCGGAACGGATGAGCCCTCGATGCCTGTTGCCCACGTCGTCACCGCTCTGGTGACCATCGCCGCCAACACGTTCTCGGGTTTCGCGGCCATGACCCGGCTCGCGCCGATCATGCGTACCCTCGGCCCCGCGCTCGCCCGTGCAGGCGTGCCGGAATCGTGGCTGGTCTGGCCGATCGGCGCGCTGAAGGCCCTGGGCGCGCTCGGACTCGCGCTCGGGCTGCTCGGCGTGCCCCTTGTCGGCACGGCCGCCGCCGCGGGCCTCGTCCTCTACTTCGTCTGCGCCCTGTACACCCATCTGCGCGTCGGCGACTTCTCGCCCCAGTTCTCCCTGGCGATCGTGTTCCTCTGCCTGGCGGTCGCCACGCTGGCGCTCGACCCCGCCCTCGTGCTGCGTGCGATGCGCTGATTCAGTATCCGTACCGGCAAGGAGTTTCATGATGCGCGAAATCGCCGCGGCCGACGCTTCCGAGGTGTTCGCCGACCACCGCGAGTTGTTGTTCTCCATCGTCTACAACATGCTCGGGACGGTCGGCGACACCGAGGACGTGCTCCAGGAGACCTGGCTGGCGTGGGCGGCGCGAGATGTGTCCGGCATCGGCAACCACCGCGCCTACCTGGTGCGTGTCGCGGTCAACCGGGCCCTCGCGCACCAGAGCGCGTTGCGCAGGCGCAAGGAGACCTACCTGGGCCCGTGGCTGCCGGAACCGCTGATCACCGGTCCGGACGCCGCCGAGCCCGCCGTACGCGCGGAGTCGGTGTCGATCGCGCTGCTGGTGATCCTGGAGACGCTCACCCCGCTGGAACGGGCCGTGTTCGTCCTGCACGAGGTGTTCGCCTACCAGCACACCGAGATCGCCGCCATGCTGGACCGCGGCCCGGCCGCGATCCGGCAGATCGCCCACCGGGCGCGCGAGCACGTGCAGGCGCGGCGTCCCCGCGCCCGGGTCGACCGGCGTACGCACCGGGAGGTGACCGAGCGCTTCGTCGCGGCGGCGTTCGGCGGCGACCTGCCCGCGCTGATGGAGATGCTCGCGCCCGACGTCGTCCTGTGGCCCGACGGCGGAGGCAAGTCGGCGGCGGGCGGGCCGCGGCCGATCCGTGGTCGCGACAAGGTCGCCCGGGTGGTCGTGGCCAACGCGCGCGGCGGCGTGGACGTCCGCTACCGCCAGGTCAACGGCGACCCCTCAGTGGTGATCTTCGCGGAGGACGCGCCCCTCGCGGTGATGGTGCTCGACCTCGACGCGGACGGGGAGCGGGTGCACGACATCTACGTGGTCAGCAACCCCGACAAGCTCGGATCCGTCTCCCACGAGCGAGACCCCGAAACCCCCGGAACAGCGCAAACCTCGGCGGGCCGGCCCGTCGTTCATGACCCGGGCACAGGTCAGCGGTGAAGCGCTTCCGGGGCGTCGTCCTCGACGAGGAAGCCCCCGGACTGGTGGTGCCAGAGCCGGGCGTAGGGGCCGTCCGCCTGGAGCAGTTCGCCGTGGGTGCCCTGCTCCACGACGCGTCCCCGGTTGAGCACGACGAGCCGGTCCATGCGGACGACGGTGCTCAGGCGGTGCGCGACCACGAGCGCGGTCCGGTCCTGCATCAGCTGCCACAGCGCTTCCTGGACGAGGATCTCGCTCTCGGAGTCGAGCGCGCTGGTCGCCTCGTCGAGCAGCAGGATGGGGGCGTCGCGCAGGATGGCGCGCGCGAGCGCGATGCGCTGCCGCTGGCCGCCGGAGAGCTTGACGCCACGCTCGCCGACCAGGGTGTCGAATCCGTCCGGCAGGGACTCGACGAACTCCGTGACGTGCGCCGCCCGCGCGGCCCGGAGGATCTCGGCCTCGGTGGCGCCCGGCCGGGCGAACGCGAGGTTGTCGCGCACGGACCGGTGGAACATGGCGGGTTCCTGGGGGACGTAGGCGATGAGGCTGCGCAGGTCGGCCTGGCGCAGCCGGGCGATGTCCTGGCCGCCGACGAGGATCCTGCCCTGGTCGATGTCCATGAGACGCAGCAACAGCCGCGTGAGGGTGCTCTTGCCGCCGCCGGACTGGCCGACCAGCCCGATCCTGGCGCCGCTGGGGATGTCCAGGTCCAGGTCGTCGAACAGGGGCGGGCCGCCGGCGTACCCGAACCTCACCCGCTCGAAGCGGATGCTCGCGTCGGCCGGGCGCAGTGGCTGCGGATCGGCCGGATCGACCACGGTCGGCGGCACGAGGAGCAGTTCGGTGAACTGGGCCGCTTCGGTGAGCACGCTCTCGACGCGCCGGTAGATCTGGTTGAACTCGAACATGATGCTGATCGCGTTCGAGTAGTAGGTGAACGTCACCACGATGGCCTCCACGCCGAGACCGCCGCGGAGTGCCACGGCGAGGAGCAGGCCCCCGGCGCTGGTGAGCACCGACAGCGGGGCCACGACGGTGTCCACCCGGAGGTTGCCGTAATCCCAGGAGCGGAGGGACAACCTGCGCTGCTCGGCGATCCTCGCCCGATATTCGGCGGCTTCGCGATGCTCGGCGGCGAACGCGCGGACCGTGTCCATGTTGGCCAGCACGTCGGCGACGTGCCCCGACACCCGCACCCTGGCGGCCTCGCGTTTGTCGACCAGGGCCTGGCGACGGCGGATGAGCGGGGCGACGACGACGCCGGTGACGATGATGAGACCCACGAGGACGAGCACCAGCAGCGGGTGATATCGCCACAACACCACCGAGGCGAAGGCCAGGGGCACCACCTTGGCCACGATCGAGAACGCGAGCGTGTCGGCGAACTCCTCGAACCTCGAGGAGAATCCGATCACCCGCTTGGTCAGCGAGCCGGCGAAGTTGTCGTGAAAGAACGCCGCGTCCTTAGCCAGCAACTCGTCCATGCCCACCACGCCGAGCCGCTCGATGCCCCGGGCGTCGGTGCGGTTCAGGAAGTGCAGCCCCACCCGCCACAGCGCCTCGCCCGTGAGCAGCAGCCCGCCGAAGCCGAGCACGTACGGCAGCAGCGCGTCGATGGAGCCGTTCCCGCCGCCGGACAGGTGCCCCACGAGCCCGGCCACCGCCAGCGGCGCCAGATAGAACAGGCAGATGTTCCCCATCGCCGGCAACGTCAGCGCGGGCACCGCGACCCGCCATTGGCGCCGCAATTCGCCCCAGTAATAGCGCAGAGCCAGCAGCACCGCCGATCTCCGCACGGATGAACCGTCTTCAGCGTCCTCGTTCGCTCCGAGCGCAGCCATGAGCCCTCCCGAATGCCGGCGCCGCCGTGGCCATGGTGCCGCAGCGCGTACGGGAGAGCTAGCGATTTTTCTGTCACCCCGCCTCGGCACCGCACACGGTGTCGTCATCCGCAATGGCAGGGAGAATGGCGAACGAAACAGCATGAATTGACACGGTTTGATGGCACGGTTTGATGGCACGGTTCAACACCGGGCGGCACCGATCCACGGCGCTTTCCGACTACGTGATCCATGCGACTCGCCGAAGGACCCGGGACGACTTTCGGGGTCCTTCGGCGTATCGGCGCGGCATCGCCCCCAGGAACTCATCGGTCCGCGTCGCGCCTCGCGGGCTCCGGGGTTTCATGCCGCCGGGCGCGGAATGCGGGGGCGCTCCGACAGGTGCGCGGACCACAGGCGCCCGCGAAAGCCACTCGCCCCGGATGCCCCACTACCGGCCGCCTTGTTCGCGCGTGCGACTATCCGAAAGCGGCGGACACGCGCTCTATCACCGGAAAGAGGGAGGTTGCACCAGCCAGAGATAGAAAAAGAGTGCCGTCATCGTCTCCAGGTCCTCCGCCCTTCGCGCCTCCCGTGTCTCCCGCGCCGCCTCGCGTGCCAGCCCCGGCTCCAGTTGCAACTGCATCTCAGGCCCGAACACCTGCTCCGCAAAGGGATCCCACCCGGCCCGCCATTGCCGCGGCTGCCTTGCGGTGAACCGGCGGAATGCGGTGTACCGAGGGAGAATCGTCGGCGTGGAGACCCTCGCCGGCTCATGGGCGCGAGGCGCGGTCGCCATCGGCCGCTCCATCGGCGCCGGGGCCACCGGCGCGACATCCGCCTGCGCGGCAGACGACATCGCAACAGGGAGAAATGCCACCGAAACAGCGAGGCCACCGAGAAATGTGAAAGTGTTCATGGTCCGCCTTCCTCGTTTCGTCAGCTGACCGGTCACTGCGCCGAGGGGAATACCCGGCCGCGCTTGCCGCACGACGCCGACACGCCCGCACATACCGTTTTTCTAATCCGGCATGACCCATATCGGGAACGGAACTCGGCCAAGGAAGTCACGGCCCTCGACGTCCCCCACGGGGGCCGTCGTCCGTCGCGACGCCCGCTCCACCCCGGTGCCCTCAGCGAACGGAGTGATCTCGGCGGTGCCGTCGTGCCGCGTCGCCGGCGCGGTTCTCTCACCCGGCCGGGACGCGGGAGAATGGGCCTGGTCCCGCGCGTGTACGGTCGCGGGTTGACAAGGATCGCGGGTGCAGGAGTGCTGATGGGCAGGCGGACACCCCACGCCACGCTCCAAATGATCGCCGACGAGACGGGCGTCACCCCCTCGACCGTCTCCCGGGTGCTGAACGCGACCTCCGAGGCGTCGGCGCGCCGCTGGGCGTCCATGGAGACGATCGAGCGTGTCCGCGCCGCGGCGGCCGCGCACGGGTATACGCCCAACCCCCAGGCGGTCGGGCTGCGGACGCGGCGCTCCCGGTTGATCGGCGTGATCGTGCCCCGGCTTCAGGACTACGTCCTCGCCACCATTTACGAGGGCATCGACGAAGCGGCCACAGAGAAGGGGTTCGCCACCTTCGTCACCAACTCCCTCGACGATCCGCAGAAGCGGGCGCGCGCGACCGAGACGCTGCTGTCGCGCCGGGTCGAGGGCATGATCTTCGGAGACGCGCAGGTCGACGGCGACTTCCTGCAGGGGGTCGCCGAGCGCGGCATGAAGTTCGTCCTCGTCTCCCGGCGCGCCCGCGACTACCCGTCCGTGACCTGCGACGACCATCTCGGCGGCAGGCTGGTGGGCGAGCACCTCGCGTCCATCGGACGCCGCGACGTCGCGATCCTCGCGGGAGAGCCGTACGCCTCAACCGGTCTCGACCGGGCACAGGGCGCCGTCGACGCGCTTCGCGAGGCGGGTGTGGACGTCCCGCCGCACCGCATCGTCCGCGGCCACTTCGACGCGCAGGGCGGACGGGAGGCCGCGGAGCGGATCCTCGACGGCGGCCCGCTCCCGGACGCGATCTTCGCCGCCAACGACTTCGCGGCGATCGGCGTCATGGGCGCGCTGCGCGACAGGAAGCTGTCGATCCCCGACGACGTCGCGCTGGTCGGCTACAACGACACCGCGCTGGCGGCCGAGCTGCCCACCCCGTTGACCACCGTACGGTCGCCGATGCACGAGATCGGACGGCTGGGCCTGCAGATGCTGCTCGACCTGCTGCAGGGCGCCGAGGTCGAGCCGTTGCGCCTGCCGCCCACGCTCGTCGTCCGCGAGTCGACGATGCCGTCGAAGCCCTCCAGGTCCACCGGGTCGACGGGCCGGATATGACCCTTGACATGGGCGGATGTCCGACTTTAGCCTGCCTGCAGGTTACACAAAGGTTTGGGTAGCGGCTGGGAACGCATCGATCCCCGGGTGCGTACCGGCCGGCCGTGCGGGGACACCACCCCTTCGACCGACGCGACGCCGGTGACCGCGCACACAGCGGACGGCGGCCACGTCTCAGCGGCATGGAGAAAAGTCAGGTTTCCTGTCTCCGTCACCTACACAAACCTTTGTACCCCCACACAAACCTTTGTGTGCGCTCCGAGTGCACAAACTAAGAGGAGTCCCCCACATGGGAGCTGTCCCATCGCAGGGAGCGCCGGGCGCGTCCCTGCGAGCGTCCGCGCAGGAACCCTGGAACCGGCCGGTGACGAAGCGGGCGGTCGCCTACGTCAGCGTCATCGCCTTCCTCGCCTGGGTCGCCTCCGTGTACGACTACACGCTCTTCGGCACCCTCCTGCCGAAGATCGGTGAGGATTTCGGCTGGTCCACGAGCCAGTCGACGATGGTGAACACCTTCGCCACGGTCGGCGTGTTCGTCGTCTCCCTCATCGTCGGGCCGGTCCTCGACCGGATGGGCCGGAAGAAGGCCCTGGTCATGCTGATGACCGGCGGCGCGCTCGCCTCGGGACTCACCGGGCTCGCCGCCGGGGCCGTGAGCGTGGTCGTCATCCGGGCGTTCACCGGCCTGTCGCTCTCCGAAGAGGTGGTCAACGCCGTCTACCTCAACGAGATGTTCAAGAAGGTGAAGAACCGGGGCTTCGTCTTCAGCCTGGTGCAGGCCGGGTGGCCGGTGGGCGCTCTGCTGTCGGCCGGCATCACGGCGGTGCTCCTGCCGCTCGCCGGATGGCGGTGGTCCTTCCTCTTCGCCCTCGTCTTCTCCGTCCCGATCATCCTGCTCGCGCTCAGGCTGCCCGAGTCGCCGACGTTCCTGGCGATGAAGGAGGTCAAGCGCCGCCAGGAGCAGGGCGATCACGCCGGGGCGCGCCTGCTCGCCGAGGAACACGACGTCACCGAGCTGGTGGACGGCAGGACGAGCGGCGCGCTCAAGGACATCCTCGCTCCCGGGCTGCGGCGGCACACCATCAGCCTCGCGCTCGCATGGCTCACCAACTGGATGGGCATCCAGGTCTTCTCGGTCCTCGGCACCACGGTTCTGGTGGAGGCGAAGGGCGTGTCGTTCGAGAGCGCGCTCATCGTCCTCGTGCTGTCCAACATCGCCGGATTCGCGGGATACCTCTTCCACGGCTGGGTCGGCGACCGGATCGGCCGGAAGCTGACGATCACGCTCGGGTGGGCCATCGGCGGCACCGTCAGCCTCCTCATGCTGCTGCTGCCCACCGGGCAGGGGCTCACCATCGCGCTCTACGCGCTGACGCTTTTCTTCCTCAACGGCCCCTACGCCGCGATGTTGTTCTACATGGGCGAGTCGTTCCCCGCGCACGTGCGGGGAACGGGAGCCAACGTGGCGCACGTCATGGCGCCGCTGGGCGGCATCGCCGGATCGGCGCTGCTCAGCGTGCTCCTCGCGGCCGGGCTGTCCATGACCGTCGCCGCGATCTCCGCCGGGTCCGTGTTCATGCTGATCTCAGGCCTCCTGATGCTCGGCACGAACACCACCAACCGGTTCGGCGACCACGCGGCAGAGAACAAGGAGGTTCTGGCATGACCAGGGACGACGGGCTCGACGGCAAGGTCGCGGTCATCTCGGGAGGGGCCAGCGGCATCGGCCGGGCCCTGGCCGTCGCCTACGCCCGGGCCGGGGCCCACTCGGTCGTCGGCTACTACCCCGGAGACCCGCACGACGCGGGTGAGACGGTCGCCGCCGTCGAGGCCGCGGGCGGGCGCTGCGCGGCCGTGGAGCTCGACGTCCGGTCGCATGAGCAGACCGAGCGCTTCGCGCAGGCGGCCGTGGACGCCTTCGGCCGCCTCGACATCGCCGTGGCCGCCGCGGGCGTGCTGCGCCGCCAGTCGCTGCAGGAGATGACCGACGGCGCGTGGGACGACATGCTCTCGGTCGACCTCGGCGGTGTCCTGCGCGTCTTCCGCTCCTGCGCGGCCCGGATGGAGCGCGGCGGCGCGATGGTCGCCACCTCCTCGATCGCGGGCGGCGTGTACGGATGGGAGGAGCACAGCCACTACGCGGCGGCCAAGGCCGGCGTGCTCGGCCTGTGCCGTTCCCTGGCCGTCGAGCTGGCGCCGCGTGGGATCCGCGTGAACGCGGTGATCCCCGGGCTCATCGAGAGCCCCCAGTCGCTCGACGAGGTCAACTCGCTCGGCCCGCAGGGTCTGCGGGAGGCAGGAAAGATCATTCCGGCCGGACGGGTGGGCACGGTCGACGAGGCGGCCCGGGTGATCCGGTTCCTCACCTCGGACGACGCGGCGTACGTGACCGGACAGAGCGTCGTCGTGGACGGCGGGCTCACCGTCCGCTGGCCGAGCTGAGGGAGACGGGACATGGGAATTCTCGACGGTCAGGTCGCCGTCGTCACCGGAGCGTCGAGCGGGATCGGGGCCGCGACGGCCCGGCTGTTCGCCGCCGAAGGCGCCCGTCTCGCCCTGCTCGACGTCAAGCCCGTCTCCGGCGAACTGCTGGGTCTCGGCGCGGTGACGGGCAATGTCACCGGCCATGTCACGGGCCATGTCGTCGACATCACCGACGCGGCCGCCGTCGAGCGCGCCATGGCCGAGGTGGTGGAACGGCACGGCCGGATCGACGTGCTGGTCAGCGCCGCCGGGATCCTCGACGAGGTCCCCTTCCTGGAGCTGACCCCGGAGCGCTTCGACCGGACCATCGCGGTGGACCTGCGCGGGGTCTTCCTCGCCGCCCGCTACGCCGCGCCGTACATGGTGGAGGCGGGCCGGGGCCGCATCGTCAACATCGCCTCCCAGCTGGGAATCAAGGGCGGCACGGGTCTCGCCCACTACGTCGCCGCCAAGGCGGGCGTGATCGGCCTGACGAAGGCCCTCGCCCTCGAACTCGCGCCGAAGGGCGTGCTGGTCAACGCGATCGCCCCCGGCCCGATCGTGACGCCGCTCATCGACGGGCTGTCGGAGGAGTGGAAGCGGAGCAAGGCCGCGGAGCTTCCGCTCGGCCGGTTCGGCCGCCCCGAGGAGGTCGCGCCGACCGCGCTGCTCCTGGCGAGCTCGCCCGGCGGGGACATCTACGTCGGCCAGACGCTCGGCCCCAACTCCGGCGACGTCATGCCATGAGCACTCGCACGGAAGACGGCTCGCGGAAGGCGCGTGTCGTCGTCATCGCGACCGGCGGCACCATCGCCTCGAGCAGCAAGCCCGGCGGCCCGGCGGTGGCGCGCAGAACGGCCGCGCAGCTCCTCGGCTCCACCGGCTACGGCGATGTCGAGGTCGAGGGGCGTGATCTGTTCAACCTCGGTTCCTACCTGCTCGGCCACCGCGAGCTGCGCCTCATCGCGGAGGCCGTCGCGGCGGAGATCGCCAGGGACGACGTGACCGGCGTCGTGGTGACCCACGGCACCGACACCATGGAGGAGACGGCGTTCCTCCTCGACCTCGTGCACGGCAGCGACAAGCCCGTCGTCCTCACCGGCGCGCAGCGTGCGGCCGACCAGCCCGACAGCGACGGGCCGCGCAACCTCCGGGAGGCCGTCGCCGTCGCCGCCTCCCCCGAGGCACGCGGATGCGGAGTGCTCATCTCCTTCGCCGGGCGGATCTTCGCCGCGCGGCGCACCCGCAAGCACCACACCGTCGCCGCCCAGCCGTTCAGGACCCTGGACGGCGGTCCCATCGGCCGGGTCGACCCGACGGGGGTGCGCGTCACGGCGCGGCCGGTGCGCCCGGCGCCGCTGGACCCGCCCGGCCCCCGCTTCGACGACACCCGGGTGGACGTCGTGACGGTCCACCCCGGCGCCGACGCCGCGCTCGCCCGGGCCGCCGTACGCGCCGGAGCGCGGGCGGTCGTGCTCGCCGGAACCGGCGTCGGCAACGCCAACCACGCCCTGCTGAAGTGGGTTACCGAGGCGGTGGCGGCGGGAACGGTCGTGGGACTGTCCACGCGCGTCGCCGAGGGGCCGGTCGTGCCCACGTACGGCAACGGCGGCGGGGTGGACCTCGTACGCGCCGGGGCGCTGAGCGTCGGCGGGCTGCCCGTCTACCAGGCCAGGGTGCTGCTGGCGCTGCTGATCGCCGCGGGTGCCCCCGTCACGGAGCAGGCCCTCGCCGCCCATGTCTGACCTATCGACACCAAGAAAAGAGGATGCGCTGTGGCCAAGGAAATCTTTGTAGCGTTCGGGATCGACGTCGACGCGGTCGGCGGCTGGCTCGGCTCGTACGGTGGTGAGGACTCCCCGGACGACATCTCACGTGGCCTGTTCGCCGGCGAGGTGGGAGTCCCGCGGCTCAACGCTCTGATGAAGAAGTACGACCTGCCGTCGACCTGGTTCTGGCCCGGGCACTCCATCGAGACCTTTCCCGAGCAGTTCGAGCAGGTCGTGGCCGCCGGACACGAGATCGGCGTGCACGGCTACAGCCACGAGAACCCGATCGCGATGAGCCGCGAGCAGGAGTCGACCATCCTCGACTACTGCATCGACCTCATCGAGACGCGCACCGGCCGGCGCCCCACGGGGTACGTCGCGCCGTGGTGGGAGTTCTCCCCGGTAACCAACGAGCTACTGCTCGAACGCGGCATCAAGTACGACCACTCGCTCATGCACCGCGACTTCGAGCCGTACTACGTGCGCGTCGGCGACACCTGGTCGAAAATCGACTATGGCAAGGACGCCCGCGAGTGGATGAAGCCGCTCGTGCGCGGGCGGGAGACCGACCTCGTCGAGATCCCGGCGAGCTGGTACCTCGACGACCTGCCTCCGATGATGTTCATCAAGACCAGCCCGAACAGCCACGGCTTCGTCAACCCCCGCCACATCGAGGAGATGTGGCGCGACCAGTTCGACTGGGTCTACCGCGAGTCGGACTACGCCGTCTTCACCATCACGATCCACCCGGACGTCTCGGGCCGCCCGCAGGTCCTGCTCATGCTGGAGCGCCTCATCGAGCACATCAACAAGCACGAGGGCGTCCGGTGGTCCACGTTCGACGCCATCGCGGACGACTTCACGGCCCGCAGCCCCCGGGCCTGACCGTCGCGGCGAGAGTGGAGGAGTCCGGATGTGCGGCGCATGTGGAGGTCCGCCCGCCGACTGGGCCGGGCCCCTCGTCTCCGGGCACCGGCGACGGTGGGCCATCGCCCGGTTCACCGCCGCGGTGTGCACGGGGGTGCGGGTCAGCCCCGTCCCGCAGGGGTGGCTGGCGTCCGGCAGCACCGGAGGGGCCGGCGTCGCACCGACCCTCGACCGGCTGCTGGACCTCGTGGCCCGCTTTCTGGTCCCGGCGGGATGGGACGAGCTCGAAGCGGCGCTGCGCGACCACGAGCACGGGGCCGGCCACGAGGACGACGCCTATTCCGGCTACCGCCCGACGCCGGCGCCCTGCCCGCCGGCGGCCGTCACGGTCATGAGCGTGCCGCCCGGCGGCGCCCTGCACCTGCGGCTCGCGGCGTTCGGGCTGGGCGTCCGCGCGTTCGACCGCCGTGCGGTCGCCCTTGACGCGCCCGGCCGGGCGGCGCCGTTCCGGCTGCTCGCGGCCGACGGGAGGATCGTCGGCACCGGCCCGATGTGAGCGGAGAGCGCGCGGAGGAACCGGCGGCGGCCCCGGCACACGAGTGGTGCCGGGGCCCCTGCATGCCTGAGGGCACGAGTGGCCGAGGGCGACGAGGACGGGTGACTTCTGACCGAAGCGGCTGACACAAATCACCGATGTCCATACGTGATCTTCACAGGGACAACCGCCGCTGCCTTTCGGGCGTGTAGCACACGCGCCTCAGGCGTTTCAGTCCCCTCGTATGCCTCAGAAAGGGAAGTCCCGTGGCTATCAAGTTGCCGGGCGGGCGGAGCATCGGCCTTGTGGCGGCCGGTGCCCTGGCCGGGTCGCTCCTTGTCCTGGGTGGCGCGGCCACCGCTTCGTCGGCGAGTGACGCCGCGTTGTACGCGTGTGTGAACAAGAGCACGCGGTACATGCGTCTGGTCAACGCCACGACGACGTGCAAGGCGACCGAGACCAAGGTGTCGTGGAACAAGACCGGTCCGCAGGGTCCGGTGGGCATCGGCGGCACCGGTCCGAAGGGCGACACCGGCGAGCAGGGCCCGCGTGGTCCCCAGGGCCTGCGCGGTCCCCAGGGCCTGCGTGGCCCGCAGGGCCCGCAGGGGCTGAAGGGCGACCCGGGCAAGGACGGCGCACCGGGCAGGGACGGCGAGCGCGGTCCAGCCGGCCCCCAGGGCGAGCCGGGTAAGAACGGTACCCCGGGCAAGGACGGGGAGCGTGGTGCCGCCGGTCCGCAGGGCGCGCGTGGTCCCGCGGGTCCGCAGGGCCCGAAGGGCGAGAAAGGCGAGACCGGCGCGCGTGGTCCCGCGGGCCCTGCGGGTCCCGCGGGCCCGGCAGGTCCGGGCGGTTCGACGGGGGGAGCCGCCAACGTCGTCACCAAGGCGGACTCCCTCTACCTGCCGGCCGGCGGTGGCGGCGACGACATCATGTGCCCGGACGCCATGGTCGCCACGGGCGGCGGCTTCATCGCGGGCAGCGGCGCGAGCGCGCCCTACATCACCACGAACGCGCCGTACGTCGTCAACGGCAAGGCGGTCGGCTGGAGGCTCTACGGCAAGGCGGTCAGCGGCACGATCTACGTGATCTGCATGGGCGGCTAGCCAGGGGTTCCTATCGCTGTCCGGCGGGGTGGGCGCCGTTGGCGGCGGCGATGACGCGGGTCAGCGCCTGGTGCAGGCTCTGCAGCTCGGCCGGCTCCATCCCCAGTCGTTCGACGATCGTCGGGGGGACCTTCTCGGCCTGCTGCCGCAGCGCGCGTCCCTCCTCGGTCAGCACCACCGCGAGGGAGCGCTCGTCGTCGCTGGCGCGGCGGCGCTCCACGAGGCCCGCGGCCTCCAGGCGCTTGAGCAGCGGTGACAACGTGGCCGGCTCCAGCTGGAGCAGCCCGCTGAGCTTCTTGACCGACAGCGGCGCGTGCTGCCACAGCGCCAGCATCACCAGGTACTGCGGATGGGTCAGGCCCATGGGTTCGAGCAGGGGCCGGTAGAGACCGATCACCGACCGCGAGGCGACGGCCAGGGCGAAGCAGACCTGGTTCTCCAAAGCCAGCGGGTCGACGGTGTCGCCAATGTCACTCACTACACACCTCCACGGCCATGCTACTTGGTTAGTACACTAATCGTTAGTGCACTAAGCATCAGAGCCGAGAACACAGGAAGTGTCATGGCCCGTAGGAAGAGCCTCGAAGAGCGCATCGCCGACCGCGTCGCCAAGCGCCCGCCGATGAAGGACAGCAAGCACTTCGAGCACGGCCCCGCCAAGTGGATTTTCGCCAGCGTGCTGGTGTTCGCGGTGCTCATCCACTTCGTCATCGTCGGCATCGTCATGCTCGTCGGGCACTGACCGGGACCATGAGCCCGATGTGCGGGGCCCGGACCTGTGCGGGGCCCGCGGCGATGGCCGCCGCGGGCGCGGTCTTCACGGTTCGGTCACCGTTCACGGACTGCTGCAGGTGGCCGCGGGTGCGGCCGAGGATCCTCCGGCGATGAAGCCGAAGGTCGTGTTCGCGCCGGCGCCGAGCGAGCCGTTCCACGACTCGTTGCGCACCGTCACGTTCGAGCCGGAGCCCGACCGTACGCCTCCCCACACCTGGGTGATCGACTGCGAACCGGGCCAGGTCCAGTTCACGGTCCAGCCGTTGATCGCGGAGGCGCCCGCACGCACCGTGACCTCACCCTGCCAGCCGCCGGACCAGGAGTTGACCACCCGGAACGTCGCCGAGCACGCGCCGCTCACCCCGCCGGACGGCGAAACACTCGGAGACGGGCTCGGAGACGGGCTCGGAGACGGGCTCGGGCCGGTGTTCGGGCTCCCGCTTGGCGAGGGGCTGGGGGAAGGACTCGGGCTCGCGGACGGGCTGGAGGCGGTCAGCACCGGAGTCGTCCAGTCTCTCCACTGCGACAGGTTGCCGGACTTTCTGGACGAGATCTGGAAGACGCCAGGGGCGTTGCCCGACTTCAGCAGGAACTTCTGGATGTTCTGCTGCAGCGGGGTCCGCCATTCGGGCCGGGTCGCGCAGTGCGTGCCGTCCTGGACGTCGGACCAGTAGCTGATGTTGTCCCCCGCGCCGAGCGCCTTGTAGACCTCGGCTCCGGCCAGCGCCGCCACGCTGCCCGACTGGGCGCCCAGCCAGTCGACATGGGGGTTCTCCATGATGAACAGCCCGCGCGGGGCGACCATGCCCACCATCTCGTGCGTGTCGACCGGCAGCTGGCCGGGATTGCCGGTGAAGGAGCCGAACGCGTCGCCCAGCCACGGCTGTTCGGAGTAGGCGCTGCTCAGTGGCTGGGCACCGCTCTCCTGGGCGACGCCGCGCAGGATGGGGACACCGGCGCTGCCCGACTCGATCGGCATGGTCAGCGCGATGCGCTGGTCGAACACTCCGGCCGTGAAGGCGCCCTTGCCGAACCGGGAGCATCCCGTCACGCCGGTCGCGTCCGCCCTGAGAATGCTCCCGCCGGACTGCTCGACGACGTCGATGATGCGGCTCACGCCCCAGGCCCAGGCGGCGAGCAGCCCGGTGCTACTCGAAGAGCCGTAGATGCTGTAGAAGGCACCCTGCTTGTTGGTGCGCGCCGTGCCCTCCTTGCCGACCGTGTACGGGTCGTAGCTGATGACCGCGGCGCCGCTCGCCTTGATGGTGGCCGTGTCGGCGCCGAATCCTCCGTACACGATGACGGCCGGAAACGGCCCGGTGCCGCTCGGCAGGTCGACGCCCGCGGAGAAGCTCGAGCTCCTGCCGTTGGCCGACACGTTCACGGTGATACCGGTGCGTGAGACCGTCCCTGTGACGCCGGCGGGCTTGGCGGGCTTCTCACCGTAGACGTACCTTTCGGCGAGCTTTTTGATCTCCTCGCGGCGGCACCGCCAGTCGGACGTGGAGGCGACGCGCTGCCCGTTGATCTTCTTGAAGGGATCGGGAAGCCGGGAGGTGGACGTCGACGGCCCGAGGTCGGGCACCGGACAGTCGGCGCCCTCGTCCTCGACGCCGACCGCGGCGGGTGCGGCGGGTGCGGCGGCCGCGAGCGTGGCGGCGGTGGCGTTCGATTCGGGGATCCCGGTCACCGCGAGACCCAGCGAGAGCACCGCGACGGCGCCGATGACCAGCACGCGGCCGACGCCCGGGGCCCGGCTCCCGCCGCCCGGACCGACATTGCCGATCACCGGGCACCCCCGGGTGCTGCCGAGACCGTGAGACGTTTCAAGGTAGCTCGTCCTTCCTCCTGAGGATCCCGGACCTGTCACAGGTCCGGGAAGAACCCCAGGCGAGTAGGGAGGTGGGTATTTTCGAAGAGTTGCCGAAAAGTTGCGGCGTCGCCAAGACCCAACTTTGACGAGGTACGCCCTGCTGTCACCATGCCACTGCGGAGCTGCCGCGATTCGCGGGATCGGTAGTTTCCGGAACAATTTTCGTAGTCGTACCCGAAACTTTCAGAGTCGCTGCGCGGATCAGGAGGGCGGCCGGCTTCTCCGACCCGCGCGTCCTCGGAAGGGTCTCAGCGCTGTCCGCAGGGACGGTCCATCGCCGAGCTCAGTCCGCCCCGGCGGACGGCCTGACGACATCGGCGCCTCGCTCTTCGAGCAGCTCGGCCAGGCGTGCGGCGTTGCGCTGGGAGTTGTCGGCGCAGCAGTTGTTCGTCAGCACGTGCGTGGTCGCCGTACGGGCGGCCAGGTCCGCGATCCGCCCGGCCCAGTCCCGGAGCTCCTCCTCGGAGTAGAGATAGCCGAACCGCTCCTCGATGACGCGGCTCGTCCACTTCTCCGAATGACCGTGCAGGCGGACGACGGCGAGGTCGGAGGTGGCCGCCAGCACCGGCGGGACCGACGAGGGATGCCCCTGCGGCATGTCCACCCCGACGTACGGCACGTCGTTGGCGGCGAGGAAACCGAGGGTGTCCTGCCGCGTGGCCTCGTCCATCCAGGCCGCGTTGCGGAACTCGACGCATACGCGCATCGGCAGGCAGCGGTCGCGGCATTCGACGATGTAGCGGCGGTTCGCGTCGCCCGGGGGAAACCACTGCGGGAACTGGAACAGCACCGCGCCGAGCTTGCCCGACTCGTGCAGCGGTTCCAGCGCGCCGAGAAACCGGCGCCACACCTCCTCGACGGCCTCCGGGGGAAGATCGCGTCGATACAGCCTTCGCTTGGGCTCCCCCAGCACGGCCCGAAGGTCCTTGTAGAGCGCGCCCGGCCGAGTCGGGTGCCCGGTGAGCAGGGAGAACGCCTTCACGTTGAAGGTGAAGTCCTTCGGCGTACGGTCGCGCCACAACTCGGCCGTACGCCGGGCCGGGGGGTTGTAGTAGGTGGCGTCCACCTCCACGAGGGGAAACCTGCCCGCGTAGTAGCCGAGCCTGGTCTCGGGTGTCGACGCCTCGGGCGGGTACCAGCCCGAGGCGAGCAGGGACTTGTCCGTCCAGGAGGCCGTACCGACCAAGATCTTGCCCATCACAGTCGCGGGGGAACCGACTGCTTCAGCAGGCGGGGGATTCCGCGTCCCTCCCTTCGAATTCCTTGATCCCCAGTACCCCTTGTTACGGACGTGACGCGGGTACGGCGGCCGAAACCGGCCCACGGCCTCGCGGCCCGCCGTCTGGCCGGACGCCGCGCCGCCTGCCCTCACACCCGATGACATAGCCTGTGAGCAGGCAAAACAACGACCGGAGGAGAACCCCCATGGGTTCGCTCAGTCCTGTTCACTGGATGATCGTTTTTGTGGTGCTCGTGCTGCTCTTCGGCGCCAAGAAGTTGCCGGACACGGCGAAGGCCGTCGGGCAGTCGCTGCGGATCCTCAAGAGGGAGACCGGCAAGCTCGGCGACGAGGACGACGCCCCGGCCGCCCGGGCCCGTACGGCACCCGTCTCTCCGGGCGCCGAGGAGCGGCTGCGCGTGCTCGAAGAGGAGAACGCCCTACTCAGAGCCGCGGCTGAGGCCGCGCGGCGGAACGAGCCCGAGGCCCGCTGAGGCGTTCCCTGCGCCCCGCCGGGACGGCTCGTGCCGCGTTCGTCTCCCGGGGCGATCGACGCGGCCGCCGTGGAGGTCCGTGCGTGGTCGCTGCGGAAATCGGTCCGGATCGTGAACCTTGCCGCGAGGCCCGGACTCCAACAGGACATGAAGCTCTCGACCTCGTTCCGCGTTGTCCTTCCCGCCGCCGCGACCGCCGCGTTGCTCTCCGCGGCGGCGCTGCCCGCCGACGCCGCCGTGCCCCAGTTCGCCGGGCCCCAGTTCGCCGGGCCCCAATTCGCCGGGCCCCAGTTCGCCGAGCCCCGGTTCGCCGCGCCCAAGGTCTTCGGCACGTCGTTCCAGAGCGACCCGCACCATGACTTCACCAAGCACATCTCGCCGCGACACGACGGCATCCTGCGGGGCTGGGTCACGCATTACCGGTCCGGCGTGGCGGAATACGAACCGATCAGGTGGGTGAGGGACAAGCACACGGAGGGGTACTTCGAGGGCACACCCGAGGGTGACGTCAGGGCCTACGCCTCTCCCGTCGCGAAGAACGTCGTGTTCTACAGCGCCACCGGGTGCAAGGGCGCCACGGTGACGGTGAAGACCGACGGCCTCGGGTCGAAGCGCTGCTCCCGGAATGTGCTGATCTCCCGCATGAAGGCCGGTCATCGGCCGGCGCTCATCACCGTGTATCGCGGCACGATCATGAAGGTCCAGGAGATCTACACCCCCTGACCTGCCCGCCGGTCACCGGGCGCCTCCGCGCCGGGCCCGGGGAGTACGGGCGAGAGGCACGCGATGCGCCGGACGACGCCGATGAGAGGCACTCACCATAATGAGAGGATGTCAACGCCGCGGCAGCGCTATCGGGACCAGGTCCGCTCGGAGATCAAGCAGATCGCCCTCGTGCAGATCGGCGCGGGCGGGGTGGCGGCGCTGAGCCTGAACGCCGTGGCGAAACAGCTCGGCGTCACCGGCCCGGCGATCTACAAGTACTTCCGCAGCCGCGACGATCTGCTGACCGAGCTGATCCTTGAGGGCTTCGACGAGGTCGCCGCGGCCGTGCGGGCCGCCGTACGGGAGGGAGCGCCGCGGGAGCGGCTGCACGCGCTGGCCCGGGCCTTCCACGGATGGGCGGGGGCCAACCCGCACCTGTTCCAGTTGCTGGCGGGCACCCCCTCACCCGGCTACCAGGCTCCCCCGGAAAGCGTGCTGCGTGCCAGGAACGTGCTCGGGCCCTTCCTTCCCGTGTTCGCCGGGGGGCGCTGCCGGCCGGGAGCCGAACCGCTCCGGGAGCAGATGCGGCGGTGGGTGGAGCAGACCCCGGCGGTGGCCGAATGGGTGCGGGCGTTCGCCCCGGAGGGGGACCCCGCGACCGCTCTCACCGGCACCGTGATGGCCTGGGCCCAGCTCCAGGGCGTGGTGAGCCTGGAGGTCCAGGGGCAGTTCGCCGGCATGGGCCACAGCGGGATCGTCCTGCTCGCCGCCGGCATGGACGGCCTCGCCGACATGATGGGGCTCTGAGCAGTTTCCGCGCTTCTGCGGCTGGTTGATCTGATTTGTGGCACCCTGCCGGGATGAGTGGAGACGTCATCGGCGCGGCCGCCGCGGGGACCTGGAAACTCGGCGACCTCACAGTCAACCGGTTGGGGTTCGGCGCGATGCGCCTGACGGGCAGCGCCGCCTTCGACCTCGGCACACCGAGCGACCGCGAGCGGTCCATCGCGGTGCTGCGGCACGCCGTCGACCTCGGCGTGAACCACATCGACACGGCGGCGTTCTATTTCTCGCGGCTGCGCTCGGCCAACGAGCTGATCAACCGGGCGCTCGCGCCGTATCCGGACGACCTGGTCATCGCCGCCAAGGTGGGCCCGGGACGGGACCCGTCCGGCGAGTGGCTGCCGCTCGCCCGGCCCGACCAGCTGCGCGGCCAGGTCGAGGAGAACCTGCGCCAGCTCGGTCGTGACCACCTCGACCTGGTCTACCTGCGCCAGGCGGGGCTCGACTCGATCGCCGACCACTTCGGCGCGCTCGCCGAGCTGCGCGAGGCCGGTCTCATCCGGCATCTCGGGATCTCCAACGTCCGGCCCGGGCATCTCGCGCAGGCCCAGGCCATCGCACCGGTGGTGAGCGTGCAGAACCGGTACGGCATCGGCGCCACCCGCAGCCGAGGGCAACTGCGCACCTGCGGCGAACAGGGAATCGCCTTCGTGCCGTTCTACGCGATCGCCGGCGAAGGCCGCGATCAGGGGGCGAGCGGCACGGACCAGGAGGAGGTGCGCGCCGTGGCCCGGGCGCACGGGGCGACCCCCGCGCAGGTGCGGCTGGCCTGGACGCTCCAGCAGGGGCCGCATGTGCTGGCCATCCCGGGCACCGGCAACCCCGATCACCTGACCGAGAACGTCGCCGCCGCCGCGCTGCGTCTCACGGACGAGGAGATGGCCCGCCTGGACGCGCTCTCCGACGCCGGCTGACCGGGACTCGCAGGAAGGCCGCCGGCTTCCCCAGCCGGCGGCCCTGGTCGTGCGGCGGTCACCGGCCGAAGTTGGCGCGATTTTTCCGCTTTTCCGCGGCGGCGAGAAGAATCAGCCAACCTCAGGACGCCGTGAACGGCCTGCGGGGAGTCGGCTGAACAGAGGATCGCCGCAGGTACGCGTTCAGACGACGGCCGAGACGCTGGCCGGGGGCCTCCACGAGCCGGTACGCCACGTGGCCGAGCAGCAGCAGGACGAGGAAGAACACCGGCAGGTTCGGCACGACCCGCAGCAGGAGCGGGTGCAGCAGATACAGGGAGAAACTGATCACGCCGAGGTGGGCGAGCCACCGGGGGAACCACCGGCGCCGCAGCGTGAACGCGAGCGCGAAGAAGCCCGCCGCCAGCAGGAGCGCCGCCGCCCAGGCCGGTTCGCGGGCCACCAGGACGCCGCAGGCGAGGACCGTCAGCAGGGCGGCGGCCGCCCAGACGCGCCGGAGCGTGCCCTGCTCGGCGCGATACACGGCCGTCCCGGCGAACATCGTGGCCGCGATGACCAGGCCCTGCCCCGCCCCGATCCTGCTGCCGAGGATCACCAGCGTCAGGCCGAGAACGCCGCCGATCACCGCGGCCGCCGTCCTTAGCCGGCCGCCCGCGGTCACGGTCACGACGATGACCAGGATCACCGCGACGCCCATGAGCGTGGCGACGAGGTCCGCGCCACCGTTGATCGTCGCGTACGGCATGAGCAGCCCGAGCGGCACGGCCGCCACCGCGAGGACCACGGCGATCGGCGCCGACCTGTGCGCCTGCCCTACGGCGAACAGCCCCGCCGTCATCAGGTAGAACGCCATCTCGTACGACAGCGTCCACATCACGTTGATCACCGAGGGGACGCCGAGGAGTTCCTGCAGCATCGTGAGGTTCGCCAGCGCGACGAGCGACGGCGGCCTGCTGCCGAGTTCCGGCGACGTCGCGAACACCCCGGCGTACGCGAGGAGCAGCGCGAGGGCGAGCGCGGCGAGCAACAGCGGGAGGAGCCGGAAGGCCCGGCCGGTCCAGAAGGCCCGCAGGTCGCCCCGCCGTTCCAGCGAGGCCGGGATGATGTACCCGCTGACCAGGAAGAACACGAAGACGCCCCAGGTGCCGACGTCGACCCTGCGGTCGACCTCCCCCCAGACGGCCGGGACGAACGTCCAGGCCGAGTGGTGCAGCGCCACGGCCGGCGCGGCGATGCCGCGTAAGGCGTCCAGCCATGCCAGCCGAGAGCGATTTGATGCCATTCAGGTGACTTTAGGCGAAAATCGCCGCGCTCCCGGGTCAACCCGCCTTGTGCACGCTGAAGTCGTCGAACGACACCGTGACCGTGCCGTTTCCGGTCTCGGGTACGCGGGCGAGGACCCCCGCCTGGCTGTGCGGGCCCGGCGGCAGAGGGCGGGCGTCCTCCGCGTCGAGAGCGCGCGTGCCGTCGACCCAGAACGTCAGGCGGGAGCCCCGGCAGGCGGCCCGCAGGCGCACGGCGCGTCCGGCGCGCGGCGGGGCCGCCTTCACCGGCGGCACGACGTCGAGACGCGTGCCACCGGAGTGCCGCACGACCCGGGCGGTGCCGTCGAGGCCGAGCAGGAACGCGTACCCGCTGGCAACGTCCTCGTCCCACCGGCACACGAGCCCGAAGCCGCCCCGCCCCCGGCCCTCCCGCAGCTCGGCCGTCGCGCCGACCAGCACGTCGCGTCCGGCCGCCGCGTCGGTCTTGGCGGGCACGGGCGACAGCGCGGCGTTGACCGGGCCGCCGTGGTCGGCGCGGACCGTGTAGACGCCGCGCTCCATCTCGTAGCCGCGCGTCGTGCGCCGGTCACCGGCCGCGCCGGGAGCGAAGGCGTAACCGTCCCAGTTGCCCCGCTCGCCGAAGTCGTCGCCGTACAGCAGGCCGCCGGCCGGGGAAGCCGCCTCGCCGCCGCGAGACGCGGACAGCGGACTCCCGCCCCGGGGATGCGGTTCGCCTCCGCCGAGCGGGTGCAGCAGGAGGAGCCCGCCCGCGACGAGCACGGCGGTCACGCCCGCGGCGACGCCGGCGACCCACCGCCGCCGCGGTGGGACCCGGGTGATCGTGTCGGCGCCGCCGGATCCGGCCGTGGGTGCCGGATCGGCCGGCCACGTGACGGACGCGGCGCCGGTGAGGGCGCGCAGCGCGTCGGAGGCGGCGGGCCGGACGGCGGGATCCTTCGCCAGGCACGCCTCGAGCAGCGGGCGAAGGTCGGCGGGCACGCCGGACAGGTCGGGCTCGCGGGCCGAGATGGCCATCAGGACGGCCGCAACGGTCGGTCCGGCGAAGGGCAGGCGTCCGGTCGCGGCGTACGCGATCGTCACGGCCCAGCTGAACACGTCGGACGCCGGGCCGGGCCGCTGCCCGGCGAGCTGCTCGGGGGCGATGAAGGCGGGCGTGCCCGCCATGCCGCCTCCGCTGACGGTGTGATCGGCGGCGCGTGCGATGCCGAAGTCGATGACCACTGGCCCCTCGGGGCCGAGGATCACGTTGCCGGGTTTGAAGTCGCGGTGCACGATCCCGGCCTGGTGGATCGCGGCGAGGGACGTCAACGTGGCGACGGCGAGGCGGTGGAGCCCGCTGCCCGTGCGCGGGCCGTCCTCGGCGACCGCCGCCGCCAGCGAGGGCCCGGGGATGTACTCGGTGACGATGTACGGCCGCCCGTGGTGGGACCCGGCGTCGAGCACCCGGGCCGTGCAGAAGGGGGCGAGCCTGCGCGCCGTCTCCGCCTCCCTGACGAAGCGCCGGCGGCTCGTGGCGTCCATCGCGGCCCTGGCGTGCAGCATCTTGATCGCGACCTGGGCGCCCGAGCTGTCCCACGCCAGATAAACGGTGCCCTGGCCGCCCTCGCCGAGCACGCCGACGAGCCGGCGGTCGCCGATCCACTCGGGATCACCGGGGTCGAGGGGGCGCGGCGGCACGGCGGGGCCCGTCACGGGCGGCGGACGCGCGTGATCGGCTCCGGCCATTCCCGCATGCGTCCCGCTCCCCCGCAATGCCGTCGGTATGTGGATGGATCAGGCGGGATCCTTCCATATCCTGAGGTCACCCGGCAGCGGATTCCTCGTATGTCCGGCCCCCGTCCGGCCGGGGCCGTACGTCGCAGTCCGGCAGGCCCGCCAGTACGGCGGCGAGCTGGCGGGCGTTGGTCTGGGCGTAGTCGCGGTAGCAGTTGTTCATCAGCACATGGGTCGTGGACGCCTGGCCGCCGAGCTCGCGCAGCCTCGGCGCCCACCGCTTCAGCTCCTCCAGGGAGTAGCGGTAGCCGAAGCGCTCGTGGATGTCATGGCTCGTCCACTTGTCGCTGTGCCCGTGGAACCGCACGACCTCCAGGTCGGACGTGGCCGCGACCACCGGCGGAACCGAGTCCGGATAGCCCTGCGGCATGTCCACGCAGACGTACGGAATGGCGTACGAACGGAGGAAGTCGAGGGTCTCGGCCTGGTTCTCCTCGCTCATCCACGTGTGGTTGCGGAACTCGACGGAGATCCGCAGCGGCTCACAGCGCCGCTTGCACTCCAGGATGTAGTGCTTGTTGGCCCTGCCGATCGGGAACCACCGGGGGAACTGGAACAGCACCGCTCCGAGCTTGCCCGCCTCCCGCAGCGGCGTCAGGGCGCCGAGAAACCGTTCCCAGACCTGGTCCACGACCTTCGGGTCGAGGTCGCGGGCGTACAGGTTCTTGCCCGCACCGCTCGGCCGCAGGTCCTTCGGCAGCGCGGCCGGCCGGGTCGGATGCCGGGTGAGCAGCGAGAACGCCTTGACGTCGAAGGTGAATTCCGGCGGCGTGCGCCCGGCCCACAGCCGTACGGTGGCCTCGGCGGGCGGCGCGTAGTAGGTCGAGTCGACCTCCACCAATGGGAAGAGGCTCGCGTAGTGGCGCAGGCGTTCCTCCGGCGTCGTGGCGCCGGGCGGATACCACCCGGACTCCAGCAGCGTCTTGTCCGTCCACGACGCGGTGCCGACCAGGATCGTCCCCATATCTCACCATAAGGAGCCCGGCCGGTCCCGATACAGGCGGGGAGGTGATGAGGTGTGACCTACGTGACCTGTGAAGCGTCCGCGTGACTATGATGTTGGAAAGTAAAGTGCCCGTGGTGTGCTGTGGCCACCGGACAAAGCAGCACTGCGCGAAGCGACCGGAGGTGGCGATGCTGTCGACCTGGGCTCTGGAGACGTTCGGCCCGCGTGCCGAGCAGATCCGCCAGGGGGTGGCGGAGGCGCTGGCGCTCGCGCTGGAGAACGCCCAGGACGCCCAGAAGACGGCGCGGACCGAGCTCCTCCACCCGTTCGGCTTCACGCTCATGTCCCGCAAGTTCGAGGCCCTGGCCGGCGCGTTCGCGTACATGCCCGACGTCGAGACCGTCAAGCCGCCGGGCTCGCAGCACGAGCTCGTCGTGCTCGGCGGCAACCTGCTGTTCCCCTTCCGCTACGCCAAGGACCGCTCGGTCAGCGTGGTCAACGCCAGGATCGGCGACGGCAGGCCGTCCGGGCTGGTGCAGGCGCTGTTCACCAGGTTCGGCCCGCGGCCCTGGGCCGAGCAGCTCACGCTCGGCGGCGTCGAGGCCGCCCTGCCGGAGCCCGCGACTCCGGCAGCTCGCGCGCTCACCCGGCTGCCCGAGGGCACCCGCCTCGTGCTCATCGCGTACGCGTGCAACGCCCGGGCCGGCCTGCTCGACGTGTGGTGGGGCGAGGCCGAGCTGCTCGACCGCACCGGCAGCCTGCGCTGGCACCACTGCGAGCCGATCCCGCTCGCCGGGCAGGCGCCCGCCGCCGAGCTGCCCGGGATGGTGGCCCCCGTCGGTGATGCGCCCGCGTTCGCCCGGGGCGCGCTGCCGGCGCCGGCGCTCAACCCCCGCCCGCCCTACGAGCGCGCGGCCGGCCTGCCTCCGGTGAGCGAGGCGCCGCACGCGACGGACGCCGCGGCCGATGAAGGACGATGACCGGCTGCGCCTGGTCGAGGAGACCGTTCCCCCCGAATCCGGCACCACGACACCGAGTCCTCAGGCCGTGGCGGACGCCTTCGACGGGACCCGGCTCACGCAGGCGCGACGGCTGGCGGCGCTGACGAAGAAGGAGGTCGCCGAGCGCATCGGCGTGTCGCCCGCCGCGGTCGGTCAGTACGAGGCCGGGGTCACCCGGCCGCGTCCCGATCTGGTCCCGGTCCTCGCGGAGGTGCTCGCGGTGCCCGCGGCCTTCTTCCTGCCGGGCCGTCCACACGGCAAGCTGGACGGCTCGATGGCGCACTTCCGCAGCCTGCGCTCCACCCGGGCCTATCAGCGCGCCAAGGCCGTGGCCTTCGTCGAGCAGGTCTGGGAGCTGACGTACGCGTTGGAGAAGCGGGTGCGGCTCCCCTACGTCGACCTGCCGGGCTTCGCCGGGGGCGAGGTGCACTCGGGTGTCGCCCTGCCCCGCGATCCCATGGGGGCGGCCCGCGCGCTGCGGGCCCACTGGGGCCTCGGCACCGGGCCGATCAGCCACCTGGTGCGGCACATGGAGTCGCGGGGGATCGTCGTCGTCTTCCCCCAGGCCGACGAGGACGCGGTCACGGTGGACGCCTTCTCCACCTCCAGCCTGCCCCGGCCCATCGTCGTCCTGACGCCCAACCGCTTCGACGACGTCTACCGGCACCGCTTCACCGCCGCCCACGAGCTGGGGCATCTGGTGCTGCACGGGGACGCCGCGGCCGGGGACAGCCAGCAGGAGCGCGAGGCCGACTCCTTCGCCGCGGAGTTCCTCACACCGCGCGACAGCATCCTGCCCGGTCTGCCGGCCCGCGCGGACCTGCGGCGGCTCGCGGAGCTGCGCCGCGTCTGGGGCGTGTCGGTCGATTCCCTGCTTTATCGATGCCGGGAGGTCGGCCTGCTGTCCGACTCCGCGGCCGGACGCGCCTACCAGCGGCTCGCCGCGCTGCGCGGGCAGCCGGGTTTCGCGACCGAGCCGGTGTCGGGTTACCCCGGCGAGCAGCCGGTGCTGCTCGCCCAGGCATTCGAGATGGCGGCGGCCGAGACCGGGCTGACCGGGCCCGCGCTGGCCCGGGAGCTCGCCTGGCCCCTGACGCGCGTACGCGAACTGATCGGCCTGCCCGCCCATCGCCCCCGGCTGAGACTCGTTCCCTGAGGCCGCGTCCCGGGCGATGCCTCCTCACCCTGCGGACGGACGCTCGTTGAGGATCAGATCGAGCATGCCGGGAAACTCGGCGTCGAACTCGGGACGCCGCAGGCGGTTGAACCGGCGTGCTCCCTCGTCCCGCTGTTCGATGAGGCCCGCCTCGCGCAGAACCGCGAAATGGTGACTGCGGGTGGCCTTGGAAACCGGCAGGTCGAAGGTGCCGCAGGCGCGCGTCCAGTCGGGGTGACCGGCGAGTTCGCGGATGATCGCCCGCCGTACCGGGTCCGCGACCGCGTCGAGGGCGGTCTGCAGGCTCACCTCGCGCGGATGCCTGTGCACGAGACTGCGGGCCCGTGCCGTTGACGCAGTGTTCGATCCCTGTCGTACACTCATGGTGTTAGACCTCCATCGAACATTTTAGATGGGAGCCCAGTGTGATCCAGCAGAACGACGCCCGATACGGCACCGCCGCGCGCAACCGGCTCGACGCCACCGGCGACCCCTCGGCCGAAGGCGCGTACGCCGCGCTCGAGACCTTCTACTACGCGCTGAACCACCGTGATGCGGCCGTGCTCCGCGAGGACTGGAGCGATCACCCGCTGGCGCAGCTCAACAACCCGCTGGGCGGCATCCTGCGCGGCGGCGACGCGATAGCGGAGCTGTACGGAAGGATCTTCGACGGCCCCATGCGGGTCCAGGTCACGTTCGGCGACATCGTCGAGTATCTGGGCGAGGGTCACGCCGTCTTCGCCGGGCGCGAGATCGGCACGTACACCGGCCCGGACGGCCTCGCCGTGCCGCTCGCCATCCGCACCAGCCGCTACTTCCGTTACGAGAACGGCCGCTGGCGGCAGTTCCACCATCACGGCAGCATCGACGATCCCGACGCGCTTGCCGCCTATCAGCAGGCGGTGTCCGGCCGCCACGCCACTGGTTGACCACGCCGCTGGTCAGGCGCGCCCCTGGTCGACCACGCCGCTGGTGTCGCTCGCGACTTTCATGACCTACCTGAACAACAACGTGGTCAACGTGGCCCTGCCGACGATCCAGCGGGTTTGAACCACGCCGGCCCTGGCGGAGCCGGAAGCGCGGGTCAGACGAGCGGGGTGGGGTCGGCGGGGGTGAGCAGGCGGCGGGTGGTCTCCAGCCCCCATGTGTCCAGGCCGCGCAACCGGTCGCTGGAGGCCCGCAGGCCGCCGTACCGCTCGACGGTGCGCGCCCAGTCCTCCCGCCGTTCGACCTCCGGACGGAGCATGAGGCAGTCGGGGTCGTTGATCCAGAACCTGCCGTGCTGCCACGCCCTGGCGACGGTGTTCCTGGTGGCGTTGGCCTGGCTGGGCTCGGACGGGTGCGCGCTCGGGTTCTGCCAGTACGCGGCGATGTCCGGGCCCACCCGCATCGCGTCGACCATGCCGACCGAGGGCAGGATCGGCGCACCGCACCCCAGCAGGTACGCCTCGAGACCGATCGCCTCGCGGATGAGCCGCAGGCCGTGGCGGTAGGCCTCCACGCCGGTCACGTCCTCGTGGCGACGGCCCTCCAGCGCCCCCGCGTACACGAAGTCGATTTTGAAGTAGTCGACGCCCCAGTCGCGCATGGTGCGCAGCACGTCCGCCAGGTATTCGGCCGCGCCGGGGTGGGTGAGGTCGAGCGCGGCGCAGGAGCCGCCGAGGACGTCGCCCGCGGAGACCGGGTCGCCGCTCCCGGGATCGGTGACCAGCCACTCCGGGTGTGCGGCGAAAAGGGCGCTCTCGCGGGCCACGACCATGGGGGCGATCCAGATCCCGGCGCGCCGCCCGTGCTCGCGGACGCTCCGGACCAATCCCGGCAGGTCGTCGAAGCGGCCCGAGGACGTCAGCCAGTCGCCCGGCGCGGCCTGGTAGCCGTCGTCGATCTGCACGACGTCCACCGGGACCGCCAGGTCGTCCATGGCTGTGAGGTTCTCGGCGACGTCCTCCTGGGTGACGTCGGAGAAGTACTGATACCAGGAGCACCAGACCGTGGGCGCCGGGCGCAGGCGCACACCGGCCCGCGCGGCGAACGCGTCGCCCCAGCGGACCGGCGCCGACTCCAGCCCGCCCTGATGCTCCAGGTGATGCACGGGGGCGTCCGACGAGATCACGACCTGACCGCCGCGCGGCCGCGCCTCGATGACGGGCACCCGGGACTCGGCGCTCGCGGCGCCGAAGACGTGGACCGGCCCGCCGTTCCCGGGATCCACGGCCAGCAGCCCCTCACCCCGGAACACGCCCTCGTCCGGAGCGGAGCCGTAGTGGCAGTCGATGACCAGCGAGTTGGGCAGGGTCACCCGATAGGGCGCCTCGGTCAGGTGAAGGGCGGCGGTGACGCTCCAGGACTGCCAGCCCTCCGCGTAGACCCGGGCCCTCGCCGGGTCCACGCCCAGGGCGGCGACGTCCTCACAGTGTGATTCCATCACCGGCCAGTTCAGCCGTGAACCGGTTAAGGGTCAAGGGCCGTTCCAGCGCGTGGACGCGTCGGGCATGGCGGCCGGCTGACCGTTCAGGCCGCGACGGCGCTCTGCACGACCTGCTCCTTGAGCGGCGCCAGAGCTCCGGCGATGGAGCCGATCGTCTCATCGTCGACGCCGCACGACTCCAACGCACCGGCGAGGTGGAAGACCACCTGGTCGAACTCCTCCGCCGTGATGCCGAGCCCGGCGTGCGCCTCGTCCATCGACTTGCCCCGATATTCCTGTGGGCCGCCGAGCGCGGCGGCGACGAAGCTGCGCTGGTGCGCCTTGAGCTTGGCCATGTCCACGCCGGTGAAATGGCTTCGCAGCATCGGGTCGTCGACGACCCGGGTGTAGAACTCGTCGACCACGGCCGCGACCGCGCCAGAACCGCCGATCTGATCAAAGATGGACGCCATCCCGCTTTCCTCCCGCGCGTGCGTGACCTCGTTGTCCATGACGATGGCCACGGATCGTTACGGCCCGATGACGGGGCGGAAATACGTACGTAGCCGGGCGCTCACCCGGTCGACACGACCGAAAAGCGGCCCACGGCGGCTTCCCGCCGCTACGCGCACGCCCGTACGGCGAGGCGACCGGGTGTCGGTTGTTGCTCCAGGTAGTTGTTTGTTCCTACTGGCGACGCGAGTGGAGCGGGGATAAGTTCCCACCGGGAGGACGTTTTCGTCGTCGAGGCAGATATGCGTCAGCCATCCGGAAATGGTTTGTTCGCAAAATGCCGAGTTATTTCCGGCTTGCCGACGCGTCAGGGCGATGTCTACCTGTGACGTCAAATGCGACTCGGGGCGAGCGGCGGGCGGCAGCAGGGGGCGACGTGGCGGAAGAGATGGTGCCCAACCCTCGCCACGCACAACTGGTGGAACTTCTCAAAGAAGTGCACAACCGATCGCAGGAAGTCGGGCAGGCATACCAGCGCGTCTACGCCACGATGCAGTCGGGCAAGGTCTGGACGGGACCGACCGCCGCGAAGTGGACCAACGATGTGGCCGACCGGCACCACCGGCTTGCGCAGCTCGTCCGGCAGATGACCGACTCGATCGAAGAGGAACTGCACCGGCACCCGGCGATGGTGACCCGTTCCCAGGCCGAGCTCATCCGGCGTCAGCTGACCGGACGCCCCTGACCCCGAGCCGTGGGAGGAAGGACGCGATGACGACCCCCGGTGGCGACTTCTGCGGCATCGACCCGGCGGCGATGAACGCCATGGCGGCCGACCTGCGCCAGGCGTCCGACCGGCTCACCACCTTCGTCACCGACTTCGAGGGGCTCTTCCGCGCCAACGGAGTGAGCACCACGCCACTCGCGCAGATCACCGCCATCGCCGACTGGGGCAGAAAACAGGCTCCCACGCTGTCGGAGCGGGCCGAGCTGATCAGGGTGCTCAACGGGACCGGCGACCACACCTTCGCCCGCCTTTCGACACCGATGGCGGGATTGGTGAGGATGCCGGTGCCGTACATGAGGCCCAGATCGCGGCCGGCCGCGAAGCTGTCCAGCGCGTCGGGCAGCCGGGGCGAAGGCCCCCACGGACGTCCGCGTGGCCGCCGCCCGCGCTCTCGCTCTGGACGACTTCATGAAGAACCCGCGAGGGGAGTGGCGTGGCGGCAGCCCGAGCCTGTCCCGGACGTACGGCTACTCCCCCGACACCCTCGCCCTCGCACTGGAGGTGCCGGCCGGGGATGGCAAGGCCGCCCGCGCCGTCTTCGCCCAGATGGGAGGCGACGGGGTCAAGCTCACCCAAATCGAGAAGATGAAGCGGTTCCTGGACTACAGCAGATCCTTCGCCTCGGGTGACGACGTCGCCGACTCCTTGGGCCGAGTGATGGAGGCGGGCAGCGAGGCCACGACGGAGAAACCGGGCAAGCACTCGGCGGAGGCCGCCACGTTCGCCCTGGACGCGATCCTGGCGGCCGGCTCGTTCGGCAAGGACCTGCCGAACACCGCCCGGGACTCCATGGCCTCGATCGCCAAGTCCTACATCCACGAACTCGCCTCCGGCGCCCGCTTCGACAAGGCCGTGTACCGGACCTCCGGCATGACCCGGCCCGACGAGTGGCTGCCGATCCCCGGCGTCACCCCCGCGTTCTACTTGAGCCCGGGAGACACCTACCGCTTCCTTAAAACATTCGCCGGCGAGGAGCGGCTCACCGAAGGCTTCGACAGGACCGTGGCTGACTTCCGCTACCGCATCCTGACTACCGCCGCCCGCCTGGATGCCGAAGGAGAAGACGGCCGCTTCCAAGTTGCTACGAAAATGTTCGGCGATCTCGCCGGGATTGAGTTCAAGGCAGCCAAGGAGGTTCGCAGCGAGAAGGATGCCACGGACAGCCTGATCCGGGATGTCGTCAAAAACACAATGGCTCTGGGCATCGACAGGATTCCCGTCCCATTTGCGCGGACCGCTTGGACCCTAACCAAGACCTACGTTGTGAGCAGGTTGCTGGACGGCTGGGCTGCCGGTTTCGAAACCCGCGTTCAAGCACTTACCGGGGCTCGAGCGGACTTCGTTCTGCGCCAGAAGTACGACATGGCATACCTACTGCATGACGCGGGTTACCCGGCCAGCGAACCACCGGCCGTACTGATCAGCCCGGAAAGCGGCCGCCTCAAGACGTTCGACGAGCTGATGATTGAGGCCAAGCAGGAGGGGACCCGAACCGGAAGAAGCTGGGAAATCGGTCTACGGGCGAAGCTGACCCCTTACGAACGATGGATGGACAGCAACAATGCCCTCGACCGGAAGGTCGAGGATGCCGCAGACCACATCACCAGCGAACAAGCCCTGGAGCTTATACGGATTTGGGATTGACGATCCTACGAGCGGGGCAGGCAATCAGTCTTCGCCACCATCCTCCACGTAGGCGATTCCGGCACCACAATGACGTCGATGGTGATCCCACTGGAATTTTTTCTACCTTTGACCAGCCGGGCGTCCCTCCAATCCGTCTGGCTCAGGTCGGCGGTGATCACGTAGTGGAGAGTCTGGGACAGTACACTCTCCACCAACGTCTGGGCGGCATCGAGGTAGCCGTCCGCGTCTGAAATCTTGGGTCCGTATTCGGCAGTCGCGCGAAACACGCGCTCGAACTTCCCCTTGTCGCAGGGTAGATCAACGTCCGGACGCTCGACGATTCTCAGCTTTGTCAAGGGGTTCTTGAAGTACCTGTCGGTCTGCAGGCGTTGTGTGTCTTTCTGGAGCTCCGTGGTGGCCGCCTGCAGGGTCGGGCCGGTGCCACAGCCCGAGACTACGCAGCCGCCGAGGAGAAACGCCACGGCCATCCGTGCAACGCGCACGTCGCCACCTCCAGCAGCCGGCAGACGGACAAAGCAATCTTGACCCAGATCCTCGCCCCTCGTCATCCCGTCAAATAACTTTCAGCGGGAAAGACCGTAAAGAGACACCCGTCCGTCGAACTCCGCGTCGTACCGCTTTCGCCCGAGGAACACACCGAGGAACAGGTCGCGGCGCGCGGGCAGGATGGCGACGTACGTCGTCCAGTCCTCGTAGTGCCAGCGGGGCGCGCAGGCGCACCCGGTGAAGCGGAAGTTGGCGAGGTATCTGCCCACCTGTCCCGGTCGGAGCGTGAACAAGTGGGAGCGGTGCCGCTGCAGGGGGTAGGCGGCGTGCGAGGGCAGGCGCTCGACCTTCAGGCCGCCGTCCGTCTGGGTCAGCAGGAGGCGCACGTCCTCCGCCTCGGCCGTCGCCCGCTCCTCGACCCGAACGCCCCCCTCGGTGTCGATCAGCACATCGTGGATGAGCGGCGTTCCCGGCGGCGACGCGGGGAGGGGGAACGCACGGCCGAGTTCGGCCCGGCGCGTGGCCTCGCGGGCGCCGCGCCCCTCTTTCGACCAACGGACTCGCACCCGCTGCACCACCACCGTCATCGCCGCCACATCCGTCGTGTCCGCCATGCCCGTCATGCTCTCAACCGGCGACGGTGGGACACCAGCTCGGGCGCGAGGGCCGGGATGACCCCGGCCCTCGCGCGGTTACGGTTCCAGGCTCTCCGGGATGGAGTCGGAGCGGCCCTTCGGGCGTTCGGTGCGGCCGTGGGCGTCGTAGATCTTCACCCAGTGGATGCCCGGAAGGCGCTTGAGCGTGGGCGTGATCTCGTCGGCGACCGTGAACGCCGACCCGCCGCCGGCGAGGGACCCGGCGAGCCCCACGTGGGCGACCCCGTCACGGACGACGACCGAACGGACGCCGGTGGCTCCCGAGGCGACGAAGCGCAGCCCCTTGGCGTACTCCGCCTGCGTCGGCCCGGCGAACAGGCGCTGGAGGGCGGCGCGGGCGGTGGACGGCGGCACGACCGGCCGCGACACCGCCGCCGTGTACGGCCTCCGCCCCGCCGCGTACGCCCGGGAGTCGAGGAAGTACGTTCTCACCGGCACGGTCCGCTGGGGCGTCTTGATGTCCACGACCACCCGGCTCGGGCGCGTGAGGGTGTAGACGCGGTAGGACGCCTTCCTGGTCAGGCCGACGCCGAACGTGAGCTCCGCCTCGAAGTCGCCCGCGTTGACGACCTGGATCACGCCGGGCAGCGCGAAGGTCTCGCGGGCGGGCCCGTAGGTGGGGCGCCCGCTGTTGTCGTGGCCGGTCGCGCCACCGAAGCGGAGTCCGAGGATCGCGTCGCCGGCCACCGGGACCGTGCGGCCCGAGCCGTCGGCGATCAGCCGGGACACGTAGCCGGCGCTCCGCCGCGCCGGGAGCGGCCCGCGGAACTCGAAGACGACCCGGTCCAGTCCGGGATGGTGTGAGGCGCGCACGCCGACCAGGGTCGCCACGCGCGGGGCCGCATGCGCGGCGGCGATCGACGGGACGGGTGTGGCGGCGGCCGGGGAGGCCGGGATCGCCAGCAGTGCGGTCGCGCTCACCAGCGGCACGGCCAACGCCGCGAGCGAGCGCCTGGGGGGCAGAAACATGAGGGCTCCTCTGCCGGGTTCCTTTTTCGCGAGTCGGGGGACCCACAAGCGGGCGCAGGACCGGTTCCCGGGCCGGCACCCAACTGAAGTATCCCCAGGTGAACAGAGCTCGGGGACGGGACAGACCTGTCACCTTCCATCCGGCTTTTCTGACCCATTGACGGCGCAGTGGGCCCTATGTAACATCTGGGCAACCTAATGTAAGAAATTTGCAGCTCTAAATCGAGACTTTGCGGCTCGCCGCAAGTTCCGGCAGGAAGCACTGCGTCCGTGCGCCCCGCCACCGTCACCTTTCGCATGAAAGGACACGAGGTGATGTCGGCCACGGCAGTGGGCAACCGGTCGCCGCCGCGACCCCGTCCAGCCCCGATTTTCGAAATCCCCCACGACCGCGGATCGGACGACCCGCCGGTCGGTTCCTGCCGGACGAAGGAACGCAAATGCCGAAAACGCACGTCCCGTTATTGCGCTTGATCGCTGTGATCGCCGCGGCCTGCCTGCTCGTCGTGGCCGCGCCCCTCTCCCCCGCCTCGGCCGCGGGCCCCAACCTCGCCGCCGGCAAGACCATGAAGGAAAGCGCCCACGCCGACGTGTACGGCGCGGGCAACGCCAACGACGGCAACCAGGCGACCTACTGGGAGAGCGCCAACAACGCCTTCCCGCAGTGGCTCCAGGTGGACCTCGGCTCGGCCGTCAGCATCAACCAGCTGGTGTTGAAGCTCCCCAACCTGTCGGCCTGGCAGACCCGCACGCAGACGCTGTCGGTGCTGACCGGCACCACCGACAACCCGGCCACCACCACGGTCCCCTCCGCCGCCTACACCTTCAACCCGGCGGGCGGCAACACCGTCACCATCAACTTCACCGCCACCACCGCCCGGTACGTACGGCTGAACATCACCGCCAACACCGGCTGGCCGGCTGGACAGATCTCCGAGTTCGAGGTCTACGGCCCGGGCAACCCCGGTGGTGACGATCAGAAGCCGACCGCTCCGGGCAACCTGGCCTACACCCAGCCCGCCTCCGGGCAGATCCGGCTGACCTGGAACGCCTCCACCGACAACGTCGGGGTGACCGGATACACCGTCTACGCCAACGGCACGCAGCGCGGCACGGTGGCCGGCAACGTGCTCACCTACACCGACACCCAGCCCGACACCGTCACGGTGTCCTACTACGTGACCGCCAAGGACGCCGCCGGCAACGAGTCCGGCCCGTCCAACACCGTGACCCGCACCGGGACCGGCGGGCCGGGCGGCACCAACCTGGCGCTCGGCAAGCCGATCACGGCCAACGGCTCGGTGTTCACCTTCGTGGCCACCAACGCCAACGACAACAACATCGGCACCTATTGGGAGGGCGCGGGCGGCAGCTACCCCAACACCCTCACCGTGGCGCTCGGCGCCAACGCCGACATCTCCCAGGTGAACGTCAAGCTCAACCCCGACAGCTCCTGGGGACCGCGCACGCAGACCATCCAGGTGCTGGGCCGTGAGCAGAGCGCGGCCGGGTTCACCAACCTGACCAACGCCACCCAGTACTCCTTCAGCCCGGCCACCGGCAACTCGGTGTCCATCCCGGTCAGCGGCCGGGTCGCGGACGTGCAGCTGAAGTTCACCGGCAACTCCGGCGCCCCGGCGGGCCAGGCGGCCGAGTTCCAGGTCATCGGCGTCCCCGCCCCCAACCCCGACCTGACCATCAGCGCCCTCAGCGCGTCCCCGGCCTCCCCCGTGGAGACCGACCCGGTCACGCTGACCGCGACCATCAAGAACATCGGCAACGCCGCCTCCGGCGCGACGAACGTGAACTTCTACTTCGGCACCACCAAGGTCGGCACGGCGAACGTCGCCGCCCTCGCCGCCGGGGCGGGCGCGAACGTCTCCGCCGACATCGGTCCCCGCGACGCGGGCACCTTCCCGCTCACCGCCAAGGCGGACGAGGGCAAGTCGGTCATCGAGCAGAACGAGGACAACAACGGCTTCACCGCCGCGTCCTCACTCACCATCCGCCCGGTGGACACCTCCGACCTGGTTCCCGGCACCACCTGGTCGCCCGGCAACCCGGCGGGCGGCGGCACGGTGACGTTCAACGTCGCGATCAAGAACCAGGGCACGGTCGCCTCGGCGGGCGGCGCCCACGGCATCACGCTGACGATCGTCAACGACTCGGGCACCGTGGTCAGGACGCTGACCGGCTCCTACAGCGGCGTGATCGCGGCCGGGTCGACGACGAGCCCGGTGAACCTGGGCACCTGGACGGCCGCCAACGGCAGATACACGGTGAAGACCGTGCTCGCCGCCGACGCGAACGAGCTGCCGGTCAAGCAGGCCAACAACACCTCCAGCCTGCCGTTCTTCGCCGGCCGCGGCGCGAACATGCCCTACGACATGTACGAGGCCGAGGACGGTGTGACCGGCGGTGGGGCGACGGTCGTCGGCCCCAACCGGACCATCGGCGACCTGGCCGGCGAGGCGTCCGGCCGTAAGGCCGTACGGCTCACCACCACCGGCAGCTACGTCGAGTGGACGACAAGGGCCGACACGAACACGCTGGTCACCCGCTTCTCCATCCCCGACGCGGCGGGCGGCGGCGGCACCGACGCGACGCTGAACGTCTACGTCAACGGCTCCTTCCTCAAGGCGATCAACCTGACCTCCAAGTACGCCTGGCTGTACGGCGACGAGAAGGCCCCGGGCAACTCCCCGGGCGCGGGAAGTCCCCGGCACATCTACGACGAGGCCAACGTCATGCTCGGGACCACGGTCCCCAAGGGCAGCAAGATCCGGCTGCAGAAGGACGCCGCCAACACCTCCACGTACGCGATCGACTTCGTGAACCTGGAGCAGGCGACGGCGACCCCCAACCCCGACCCCGCGACGTACGCCGTGCCGGCCGGGTTCGCCCACCAGGACGTGCAGAACGCGCTCGACAAGGTGCGGATGGACACCACGGGCAAGCTCGTGGGCGTCTACCTGCCGCCGGGCGACTACCAGACGTCGGGCAAGTTCCAGGTGTACGGCAAGGCGGTCAAGGTGGCCGGCGCCGGGCCGTGGTTCACCCGGTTCCACGCGCCCTCCAACCAGGAGAACACCGACGTCGGCTTCCGGGCGGAGGCGTCGGCCAACGGCTCGGCGTTCTCCGGGTTCGCCTACTTCGGCAACTACACCAGCCGCATCGACGGGCCGGGCAAGGTGTTCGACTGGCAGAACGTCGCGAACATGACGATCGACAACATCTGGGTCGAGCACCAGGTCTGCATGTACTGGGGCGCCAACACCGACAACATCACGATCAGGAACTCGCGGATCCGTGACACGTTCGCCGACGGGGTCAACATGACCAACGGCAGCACGGACAACCTGGTCTCCAACAACGAGGCGAGGACGACCGGCGACGACAGCTTCGCGCTGTTCTCGGCCATCGACGCGGGAGGCGCCGACGAGAAGAACAACGTCTACGAGAACCTGACCGCGATCCTGCCGTGGCGCGCGGCCGGAATCGCCGTCTACGGCGGGTACGCCAACACGTTCAGGAACATCTACATCGCGGACACGCTGACCTACTCCGGCATCACGATCAGCTCGCTCGACTTCGGCTATCCGATGAACGGCTTCGGCGCGAGCCCGCCCACCGTGTTCGACAACATCTCGATCGTCCGCGCGGGCGGCCACTTCTGGGGCCAGCAGACCTTCCCGGCGATCTGGCTGTTCTCCGCCTCGAAGGTGTTCCAGGGCATCCGGGTGAGCAACGTCGACATCGTCGATCCGACCTACTCGGGGATCATGTTCCAGACCAACTACGACAGCGGCCGGCCGCAGAACCCCATCAAGGACACGGTCTTCACCAACATCTCGATCTCCGGGGCGCACAGGAGCGGTGACGCGTTCGACGCCAAGTCGGGCTTCGGCCTCTGGGCGAACGAGCTGCCGGAGCCGAACCAGGGCCCGGCGGTCGGGTCGGTGACCTTCAACAACCTGAAGCTCAGCGACAACTACCAGGACATCAAGAACACGACGTCCACCTTCACGATCAACGTCAACCCCTGACGACGTGACGGCGCCGCCGGAGGGACGTCACTCCGGCGGCGCCTGTTTCCCAGGGGGTGTCAGGGGGTCAGGGCGTCACGAGCAGCGGGTGCCGTTCAGCGTGAAGCCGGTCGGGTTGCCGTTCGAGCCGCTCCAGGTGCCCTGGAAGCCGAACGAGACGTTGCCGCCGGCCGGGATCGAGCCGTTGTAGGACAGGTTCTTCGCGGTCACCGACGACCCGTTCTGGCTGACGTCGGCGCTCCAGTAGCCGGTGATCTTCTGGCCGTTCGGGAAGGAGAAGCCGAGGGTCCAGCCGTTCACCGGGCTGGAGGAGGTGTTGGTGACGGTGACGTTGCCGGTGAAGCCGCCCTGCCACTCGCTCTTGCTGTAGCTCACCCGGCAGGCGCCGTTGCCGTTGCCGCCGGTCGGCGAGACGGCGGGGGACGGCGAGGGGTTCTGGACCACGCCGCCGATGCTGTAGGAGAAGTTGTTCACCGCGAGCCCGGCGCCGCCCACCCAGGGCTCGAATCCGGCCTGCACGCTGGTGAGATACCACGACCGCTGACCGTAGCCCCGGTTCACCATGTCGTCGAAGAAGGTCCGTACGGCGAAGCTGAGCGAGTTCGTCGGCGAGGTGCGGACGTAGGAGACGACGTTCCAGCCGGTGTTGCCGTACCAGACGTCCCAGGTCGCGCCGGCGAGGTTGACCGTGCCGACCTTCGAGCCCACGGGCTGGATCGAGCCGGTGTGGTTGAGCCACACCATGAGCTCGGCGCCGGTGTTCTGGCCGTCCTTGCGCGCCGTCGGGTCGAACCAGATGTCGTACGCCGCGTCGTAGACCCCCGAGCCCGGGTAGCTCATGCTGACGCTGGTCTGGACCGTGTTGAACTGGCTGTTGCTGACCGCGAGGGGCAGGCCGCTGCCGCTGGAGCAGTTGGCGTAGTGGCAGCCGGCGTACACCGCGGGGTACGACCCCGGAGCGCCGTTCTGCGGCTTGTTGTGGGAGGCCTGCGTGACGGAGAAGCCGTTATTGGTGACGTTGATGCACTGCTGAGTGTCATCGCCCCAGTTGTTGTTGATGACGACGTACTTGCCGCCCTGAATCGTGGTCGAGCCGTACTTCTCGCAGATCGTCGTGTCCGCGTGCGCCGCCTGACCGACGACGAGCGACGCGGCGACCGAGCCGAGCATGACGAGGCCCGCCGTGATCATTCGCATCTTCATGTCCCGGACCATAGACATCAGGGCAAGGCGTGCGACATGGGCTGATTTGATCGACAACGTGGACGAAACCCCGACCAGCGACAATGCCCTTACTGTAAGTGAAAGTTTCACTTACACGTTCTGTCCGGCTGCCGGACACCGGCGTGCGCCACCGTGCGGCGGGGGTATGCCCGCAGGAGGAGGTGGTGCCATGTCCGTCACGGTCCGCCGTGTGTACGAGGACCCCGCACCCGGGGACGGGACGCGGGTGCTGGTCGACCGGGTGTGGCCGCGCGGCCTCCGCAAGGAGGCCGCTCACCTGGACGAATGGGTCAAGGACGTGGCGCCGTCCAGTGCCCTGCGCAGCTGGTACGGCCACGTCCCCGAGAGGTTCGGCGAGTTCCGGAGCCGTTATCTCGAGGAACTGGACGATCCCGAGCGGCGCGCCGCGCTCGATGGGCTGCGCCGGCTCATGGAGAACGGCCCGCTGACCCTGCTCACCGCGACCAGGGACGTCGAGCACAGTCAGGCCGCCGTGCTCGCGCAGGTCCTGTCCGGGCCGCCCGCCTGACCTTCGGCCGGGGTCCGTGCGGCCACGCGGAGGCCGGTGTGGCGGGCGGCGCGAGCGCATGCGGTGGTCCCCCTGTCAGGAGTCGTGCGGCGGCACGGAAACTGCGACGTCCATTCACGGGACGGTCGCTTGTGTTAACGCTAACAATAGGTCCGGACCTGCGGTGAGAGTTACGTTAGGGTCGCTCGGATTTACCGTCAAGACTATGCGGCCGATTGTTTCGGGAGAATCGCAAAAGTTTCGGCCACCCGGTGTCGCGACACGTCGGCGACGCCGCCCTTGACAGGGCCGGCACCCCTCGTCGAACCGCTTCTGCGGTCGCCGGGCGGGACGGAGGCGGTGCCGCCGAGCGGGCCGATTCTCCGACGCGACCCTGGCAGTGGCCCTGGACAGCGGCCCTGGCAGCGGCCCTGGCAGCGGCCCTGCACCGAGGTTTCGTCACGGTGTCAGCGTCGTATCAAGCTTCTTGTGACCAGGTTCTTGACGAGTTTCAGAAGCGGGACGTAGGGTCCGGCGTTATCAGTCGCCACGTACTACGAAACTTTCTGGCCGCGGGTACTCCCGGAGTTTTCTGGCCGATATCCAGAAGGAGCGCAGTATGAATTCGCCGATTACCGCTCACCCTCCGGTTCGCAACCGGTGCTTCCGCCGCCCGAGCCATAATCGTGATCCACTGAAACCGTAATCGTGATCGCCGCCATGACGTGCCGCCGGCGCAGGCGGTCGACCCGCTCGGGGGGCGGCCGGGGGCGGCCGCTCAAGCTCGGTCACCGGCCACCCGGCGTCATGCGGCGGCCGCTGAGAAGTGTCCGGCGAATACCGCTCTCTTGAGCACGGCGCATCCGGATGGGGTGCGTCAATCCTCGGCGAGAAAGCCCGGCCGGGTCGCCGCCGGCGACACGATCCGCGGGTGACTTCCCGGCGTGGCGGAACACCGAGCACCTCGCCGGCTTCGGGAGACGTCGATCTCACCGAGTCACCGATCCGAACACCCCGCATGACGCTGCGCACCGGCAAGGACGCCCGGCAGGCGAACGCGTACGCCGTGGCGCACGCGTTCGCCTGGCCGGGTCACGAATGCCTGGCTGTGCGCGGCCGCGTCGGCCTCACATCGTGGGACTGAAGCCGACATCGTGGGACTGAAGCCGCGAGAACTCCCGGGTCCCCGCCTCCTTCCCCGGCGAGGGGCCTCGTCACCGCGCGACGAGAACGTCCGCGACAAGCCCGCCAAGCACGCGATCGCCGCCGCTCCGACTCCTGAACCCCTGACTCCTGAACCCCTGACTCCTGAACCCCTGACTTCTGCGCCCTGGAAGACCTCCCTCCGCTCCTGACCCCGAAAGGGACTTCCCATGTCACCTGTGTCGTTCCGCAGAGCCACGCCGGCCGTGCTCGCCGCGGCCATCGTTTTGACCGCCGCGGCCTGTGGAGGTGGCGGCGGCGCGTCTCAGCCGTCAGGGGACGGCAAGTCGTTCGAGTTCTGGTCGTTCGCCGGTATCAACCAGAAGAAGAGCGTCGAGGCCTACAAGAAGATCAACCCGAATGTGCAGGTGAAGCTCACCGAAGTGGGCTCCACGGCGGAGACCGCACAGGCGCTGACCACGGCACTCGCCGGTGGCAAGGTGCCCGACCTGGTGCTGATCCAGGGCGACGACCTGCCGAAGTTCCTCCAGCAGCCGCAGAACTTCCAGGACCTGCGGCAGTACGGCGCCGACAAGATGAAGGGCGACTACCTGGATTGGGTGATCAGCCAGTCCGTCGCCAGGAGCGGCGAGATCATCGGCATTCCCACCGACGTCGGCGGCATGGCGGTGGCCTACCGGACCGACCTGTTCAAGGCCGCCGGGTTGCCCACGGACCGCGAGGAGGTGAGCAAGCTCTGGCCGACCTGGGACGCCTTCATCGAGACCGGCAAGAAGTACACCGCCGCCACCGGGAAGGCGTTCATCGACAACGCCCCCACCAGTGTCTTCCTCCAGGCGGTCAACCAGGGTCCCGAGAAGTACTACGACCCGAACGGCAACGTCATCTACCGCACCAGCCCACAGGTCAGGACCGCGTTCGACCTGGGGCTCAAGGCGATCCAGGCCGGCATCAGCGCGAAGCAGAGCTCCTTCTCGGAAGGATGGAGCGCGGGCATGGGCAAGGGGGACTTCGCGGTCATCTCCGCGCCGTCGTGGCTGCTCGGCCAGATCCAGGACAACGCCCCCGGCACCAGGGGCAAGTGGGACATCGCCACGATCCCGGGCGGCGCCGGCAACTGGGGCGGTAGCTACCTGGCCATCCCCAAGCGCGCGGCCAATCCGAAGGCCGCCTGGGAATACATCTCGAAAATGCAGTCACCGCAGGGCCAGCTCGACCACTTCCTCGAGGCCGGTTCGCTGCCCACCACCCCGTCGGTCTACCAGGACCCGAAGCTTCTGAGCCAGAAGGACCCGTTCTTCTCCGACGCGCCGATCGGAAAGATCTACACCGAGTCGCTGCTCGGGCTCAAGCCGTACGTCATCGGGCCCGACGACCCGGCCATCGGCTCGGAGTTCCTGGCCGCGATCACCAACGTCGAACAGGGCAAGGGCGATCCGGCCAAGGCGTGGGACGCGGCGATGGCCAACATCAAGACCGCGATCGGCAAGTGACGTGACCACGACGCTCAGCCCGCGGCGGACGACGCCCGAGGCCGAGACCGAGGCGCGGGTGCGGCAGAGCCTGGCCGAGCGGCTGGCGCCATACGCCTACATCGCTCCGTTCTTCCTCATCTTCGGGATCTTCGGGCTCGTCCCGCTGCTGTTCACCTTCTACGTCGCGTTGTTCGACTGGAACCCGATCGGCGAGCACGTCTTCATCGGCCTCGACAACTTCAGCCGCCTGCTCGGCGACCCGCGGTTCTGGAACGCGGCCTGGAACACGATCAGCATGTGGCTGCTGTCCACCGTGCCGCAGCTCCTGGCGGCGCTGGTGCTGGCGCATCTCCTCAACCACGCCAGGCTGCGGCTGGCGACGTTGTGGCGGATGTCGATGCTGGTGCCGTACATCACCTCGGTCGCGGCCACCACCATCGTGTTCGCGCAGATGTTCGACCGCGACTATGGCCTGCTCAACTGGCTGCTCGGGCTCGTCGGCGTGGGGCCGATCAACTTCCAGCAGTCCGTGTGGGGCAGTCACATCATGATCGCGACGATGGTGACCTGGCGCTGGTTCGGCTACACCACGCTGCTCTACCTGGCCTCGCTGCAGGCCGTTCCACGGACGATCTACGAGGCCGCGGCGGTGGACGGCGCGGGTGCGTGGAAACAGTTCCGGCACATCTCGATCCCGTCGCTGCGCCCGGTCATCGTCTTCACCATCGTCACCTCCACGATCGGCGGTCTGCAGATCTTCACCGAGCCGATGCTGGCCTCCCACACCACTCCGCTCACCTGCGGCCCGATCCGCCAGTGCCAGACGCTCACGCTGTTCCTGTACGAACAGGGCTTCGGCCAGTTCCAGTTCGGCTACGGCGCCGCCATCGGCGTCGCGCTGTTCGTGCTGATCATCGTCATCGCGACGCTCAACTACCTCCTGTCCGCCCGCATCCGTCCGGAGCGATGAATGAAGAAGGCCGACAGGGTCCGCTGGTGGACCTATCTGATACTCGCGCTGGCGACGCTGGTGTGCGTGTTCCCGCTCTACTGGATGTTCGTCGTGGCCACGACGGACACGGCGACCGCCACCCAGTTGCCGCCGGAGATCGTGCCGGGGGGAAACTTCTTCCACCTGGCCGGGCTCGTGTTCTCAACCGTGCCGTTCGTCCGTTCGATCATCAACAGCCTCGTCGTGGCCGGCACCATCGGGGTCGGGCAGGCCGTGCTGTGCTCGCTGGCCGGGTTCGCCTTCGCCAAGCTGCGCTTCCCCGGCCGTAACGTGCTGTTTCTCGTCGTCGTGCTGACCATGACCGTGCCGACCCAGCTCGCCGTCATTCCCCAGTACATGATCATCTCTCAGCTGGGGTGGGTGGACACCCTCCAGGCGCTCATCGTGCCGGGGCTGGCCAGCGCGTTCGGCATCTTCTGGATGCGCCAGCACCTGGCCACCACGCTCAGCGACGAGATCCTCCAGGCCGCCCGCATCGACGGCGCCACGTCCTGGCAGATCTTCTGGCGGATCGCCTTCCCGCTGGTCCGGCCGGCCGCGTTCGTCCTGGGACTTCTGGGGTTCGTCTTCGCCTGGAACGACTTCCTGTGGCCCTTCATCGTGCTCAAGTCACCCGAGATGTACACCGCGCAGATCGCCATCAAGGCGCTGCAGAACAGCCGGAGCATCGATCTCGGCCTGGCCATGTCCGGTTCGTTCCTGGCCACCCTGCCGCTGCTGGTGCTGTTCGTGTTCGTGGGCAGGCGAATGGTCGTCGGGATCATGGACGGTGCGTTCAAGGGCTGACCCCTCGTCCAGGGCGCGGGCGGTGACCGGACGCGAGGTCGAGCCGGACCGTCGCCGGGAGGCGGCGCAGGCCGAGCGTGCTGCGCAGGTCCGGCACGGCCTCGTCGTGCAGCCGGGTGACCAGTGCCCCGAGGTCGGCCGGCTCCACGGCGGAGACGCCGAGATCGAGACGCGGGTCGTCGGAGGAGCCGCGCAGCACCGCGTGCGCCCTGCGCACCTCCGGATAGGCGCCGACCTGCGCGGCCAGGGCCTCGCTCGCGGGATGCGCGTCGACCTCGGTGACCCCGGACGTGCCCGACTCCAGGCGCAGCCGCCGCAGCCGGTCGACCCGCAGCAGCGCCAGCAGCCAGGCCAGCCCGATGAGCGCGAGCACGAAACCCACGGCGGCGATGACCGGCCAGAACCACGGCGCCGTCGCCGCGAAGTTCCTGGTCCCGGCGTCGATCACGGGCCGTCGCGCGGCGTCGCCGCCGAAGGCGCCGAGCGCCCGCGCGAGCGCGAGACCGCCCGCGGCCAGCGGCACCAGCCCGCACAGGGCGAGCCCGACGCGGTTGCCCTTGCCTGATCTTCTCCTCACAGCCTGCCTCCTCCACGCGCTGTCCGCGGACGTTCACCGGGGTCGGGGGGCGGAGACCACGAGTCAGGACGGGCCGTGGACACGCAGGTGCAGCGAGACGCGGTGGGCGGGGGCGAGCCGGGCGAGTTCGTCCTCGACGGCCGTCCGCACGCGCTCCCCGAGCGCCGTCGTGTCGCGCAGATCGGTCCGGACCGACACGTCCGCGTGCCAGCCGCGCATGCGCGCCCGGGCCGCGCGCACGCCGTCCACCTCGTTCGCCCGGGCTCGCAGCGCCCGCGCCAGCGTGCGCCGCGGCATGCCGACAGCGAGGTTGGGGTCCCCGGTGCGCAGCGCGACCATCCGCCCCCGGCCGGGGACCGCCGCGATCAGTATCAGCGCCAGGCCGATGAGGGCCAGCGCCGAGGCCACCGCGAGGGCCCGGGTGTCGTCCCAGGCCGTGGTCCTCGCCCAGCGGGCCCACTGGTCGTACGGCACGATCTTGACGGGGAGCCCCAGCAGTGCGGAGACCACGTGGACGGCGGTGAGGCCCCCGATCCCCAGCAGCGCCAGCGCGGCGACCGCGGCCGGCAGCCCACGGCTGGGCCGGAAGGCCCGGCCGGCTCCCCCGCCCGCGAACCCCCGCATCGGAACGAAGAGCGGAACCCTCTCAGACGGGCCTCGGCCTTCGGTCATCGCCCCTCCTCTGCCGGCGCCCTTGCTCGGGCACCAGCTCCACGACCTCGATGTCCACGTTCTCCACGGCGATGCCGGTGAGCTCCCGCAGCCGCCGCCGGATGTGATCGCGGAGCTTCGCGGCCAGCCGGGGCACCGGCGTCGGATAACGCACGGCCAGATCGCAGTGGACCGCCGCGACCGCGCCGGTGACCGACGCCGAGACGTGCGGCCGCCCGGTCACGTGCTCGTCCTCGCTCGCCAGCTTCTCGGCGATCCTCGCAAAGGCGCGATCCGAGACGGTCGTCGTCCCGCGCGCCTCCGGCACGCTCACTGGCGTCTCGGGTGCATCTGCGGCAGGTGTACGCCGCCTTCGAGCACCAGGCCGACGAGGAACCCCACGATGCCGAGGACCAGGACGATGATGAACGCGCTGAGGCCGCCGAAGGCCCCGACCACCCCCAGCACCGTGCCGAACAGCAGCCCCACGAGGCCCCAGAGCGGATAGCCTTCCATGATCATTCCTTCCTCTCGCCGACGTCTGTGACCACGTCGGCGATCGTCACGTCCACCCTGCGGCCGCGTGCGAGGCCGCCGATCGCGTCGCGAACCAGGTCGGCGACCTCCGGCAGCGGCCTGCCGTATCGCGCGACGATGTCGACCTCGATGGCCTGGTCCCGTACGGCGACGCCCGGGACCAGGCCACCGGGCAGGTGCGTCGCGACCACTCCGAACGGTCCCCGGGACAGGTCCGCGACGTCGGGGCACGACAGCACCCGGTCGGCGATCCGCCGGGCGGAGATCTCGCCTTCCTCCTCCGCCGCGGCGCGCCCGTCCCGTTCCGGCGGCGGGCCTTCCGGGGAGCCGCGCGCGGCGCCCTCGGACGCCGCGGCCCGCAGGCCGCCGCCTTCCACCCCCGTGCTCTCCGGAACGGTGCTCATTGGACCCGTGGCTCCAGGTCGGCGGACGCCTGCGACTCCTGCTGCCTCGGCAGGTATACATCGTCGACCGCGATGTTCACCTCGGTGACCTCCAGCCCGCACATGCGCTCCACCGCGCGGATCACGTGGCTGCGCACCGCCTGCGCGAGGTCGGGGATCGCGACGCCGTACTCGACGATGAGGTGGATGTCGACGGCGGCCTGCCGCTCGCCGACCTCGACCGACATGCCCCGCGTGACGCCGTCCTCCCCGCCCAGCGCCCCCCTGATCGCACCGAACGCGCGGGCCGTGCCGGTGCCGAAGTCGTGGACTCCGTCGATCTCACGAGCCGCCATACCGGCGATCTTTGCGACCACCTCGTCGGCGATCGTGGTGCGGCCCCGCTCCGTCACCAGGCCCGACACGCCCTGCGTCCCGTGGGACCGCCCGGCTGCCGGCTCGACGGTCGCGGTCGACGTTCTGGTCTCGGTCATATGACTCCCCCGCTTCGCCTGCGCGGTTCGTACCGCTTCCCGCCGATATACGCGCGTGATACCCAATTCGCGCACAGTAATCAGACCAGGTGGGGCGAGGTTGAGTCATCGGAACCCCTCGAACATCCCAAGACCGGCGAGCTCGTGGAGAGCCAGGGCGTACAGCCCTAACGCCGAGATCAAGCCGCACCAAAACTGTCCGGTATGTACGAGATCGAGTTTTTATGTGCAGGTCTAGGGCATTCATACCGTTCAGTCGGGTCGCAGTGCCGCGTGGCGAGCCGGGCGGACGTCCGGCCCGGCGCTTGGGGGGCGGGCCAGTAGGAGGCGCGATCATGAAAGACGGACTGAAGGTGGCTCTGGCGGTCATCGCGGGCTACTACCTCGGCCGGCATCAGAAGCTCCGTTTCGCGCTGATGCTGGCGCTGGCCATCCTCGCCTCCCGCCTGAAGGGAGAGGGAACGACGGGCGCCCTGCTCGAACAGGTCCCCAAGATCCTGGGCGGCGCCGCCCCCGACATCGGCAAGATCACCGAACGCGTGCGCGGCGACCTGCTCGACATCGGCAAGGCGGCGGCGATGCGCGCCACCAGCAAGCAGATCGACAACCTGAGCGACAAGCTGCACGAACGCGCCGAGGCGCTCCGGCAGCCCAAGGGACGGGGCCGGGCCGCGGAGGAGGAAGAGGAAGAGGAGGAGCGGCCGGAGGAGAGCCGCCGCCGAGCGCCCCGCCGCCGCCCGCCGCGGCGCGAGGCTGAGCGCGAAGAGGCCCCCGAAGAGGCCTACGAGGAGGAAGAGGAGGACGAGGGGCCGTACGAGGAGGAGGCGGAGGAACCCGAACCCGAGGAGCGGCGCCGGCCCCGGATCCGTCCCACCCGTCCCGTGATCCGGAGGAGGTGAGACCGATGACCGAACAGACACGGGAACGGGCCCAGGCGGAACGGGTGCAGGACACACGGGCGCCGGACGAGGGAGCACTGCCCACCCAGCGACTCGGGCAGGAGTTCCAGAACCTCGCCACCGCCGTGGCCGAACGGGCCCTGTCGCGGGTCGCCGACAAGATCGACGGCCTGGCCGGTCGTCTCACCGACTACGTGGAGCACGGCGGCTCAGGGCTGTTCAGCGCGCTCACCGGCAAAGAGGGGGGCGGGCGGAAGGCCCTCGGCGGGCTGCTCGGCGGCCTGACGCGCGGCCGGAACGCCCGGGACCTGCTCAAGTCGGCGGCCGACCGGCTCGGCGCGACGGGCGGAGGCGGCCTGCTCGGCGCTCTCACCAGCGCTCTCACCGAGAACGGCGGAGGTGGTCACCCCGTACGCGCCGCCCTGATGGCGTACGGCAAGGAAAAGATCAAGGGCCTGTTCGGCGGTGGCGGCGGGGGCAAGGGCCGCAAGGGCAAGAAGCTCAAGGTCACCAACATCGTCGAGTCGCTCGACATCGGCGCGCCGCTCCGCCTGGTCTACAACCAGTGGACGCAGTTCGAAGACTTCCCGACCTTCATGAAGAAGGTCGAGACGGTCGAGCAGAAGTCCGACGAGAAGCTCGGGTGGAAGGCGCAGGTCTTCTGGTCCCACCGCACGTGGGAGTCGACCATCATCGAGCAGGTTCCCGACAGCAGGATCGTCTGGCGGTCGCAGGGTCCGAAGGGTTTCCCCGACGGCGCGGTCACCTTCCACGAGATCACACCCGAGATGACCCGGGTGCTCCTCGTCGTCGAATACCACCCGCAGGGGCTCTTCGAGCGCATCGGCAACCTGTGGCGGGCTCAGGGCCGCCGGGTGCGGCTCGAGTTCAAGCACTTCAAGCGGCACGTCATGACCAACGCCCTGCTGCGTCCCGACGACATCGAGGGTTGGCGGGGCGAGATCCGCGACAGCCAGGTCGTCAAGGACCACGAGACGGCGCTGCGCGAGGAGCGCGAGCGCGAGGGCGGCGAGGAGGGCTACGAGGAGGAGCCCGAGGAGTTCGAAGAAGAGGGCCCGGAAGAAGAGGGCCCGGAAGAAGAGGGCCCGGAAGAAGAGGGCCCGGAAGAAGAGGGCCCGGAAGAAGAGGGCGCAGCGGAAGAAGGCGAAGAAGAGGAGCCGTACGAGGAAGAGGAGGAGCCCGAGCGGACGCGCAGGCCCGCCGCCTCGGGCGAAGGGCCGGGCGGCCGGGCCAGGGCGCAGGTGGCCCGAAGTCGCGAGGCCGAATCCGAGGGACGTGGCCGGCGGCGTGAGGCCGGGCCGGACGAAGGCGAACGGGGCGAACGAGAAGGGGACGAAGGCGGGCAGCCCGGCGAGCAGGCACGCAGGGGCGAGGAGAAGGGCGAGAAAAGGGGCGAGGCAGGCAAGCCTCCGCGCCGTCCCCTGATCCGGCGCCGCCGTCCGCCCCAATAGCCGTTCCGCAACGGCGGCCCCGACAGCCGTCCCGCAACGGCGGCGCGACCGCCCGACACGCCGCGAACGGCCGCCGGGCGCCACGAGTGATCGACAACACGACAGGAAACCGAGGAGGGGAAGCACATGACGGTAGCCGTTCCACCAGCGGGTGGCGGCGGATTGCCGGGCCGGTCGTCAGGATCCGGTCTGGCCGACGTCATTGACACGATTCTGGACAAGGGCCTCGTCATCGACGCCTACGTACGGGTCTCACTGGTCGGCATCGAGATTCTGACCATCGACGTGCGTGTCGTCGTCGCGAGTGTCGACACCTATCTGCGTTTCGCCGAGGCGGTGAACCGGCTGGACCTGGCGTCCCAGCAGCAGGGGTTGCCCGACCTGCTGTCGAGCGCGCCTCAGAGCATCGCCCGCGGCAAGTCCAAGGGCGTCGCCCAGGGCGTGATCGAGGCGGCCGGAGAGAAGCTGCAGGACCTGCTGGCGAGCTATGCGGAGGAGGAACCCGCCCCGCGTACCCGCCGTCGTCGAAGGGAGGAAGACTGAGATGTCGGGCACCGTAAGGCAGTCCGGGGCGGGCGACCGGGCCGAGGCCCCGCAGTGCGACACGGCGTGCTACGTCTACGGGATCCTCCCCGAGGATGTGGAGATCAGCGAGGACGCCGTCGGCGTGGGTGATCCCCCCAGCCGCGTCAGGATCGTCCGGCACGGGGAGATCGCCGCTCTGGTGAGCGACGTCGACGTGGACCGCCCGCTGGGCCGGGCACAGGACCTGGTGGCCCACGAGCAACTGCTCGACGAGGCGGCGGCCGAGGTTCCCGTGCTTCCCCTGCGGTTCGGCGCCGTGATGACCACGCCCGAGGCGGTCGTGGAGGAACTGCTGGCCCCTCACCACGACTCGTTCGCGGCCGCGCTGAAGCAGCTGGAGGGACGCTCCCAGTTCGTTCTCAAGGCGCGGTACGCCGAGCAGCCGGTGCTGGTCGAGGTGCTGTCGGAGAACGCCGAGGCCAGACAGCTGCGTGAGCGGATCAGGCAGTTGCCGGAGGAGGTCACCCGCAACGAACGGATCCGCCTCGGCGAGCTGATCACTCAGATCATCGGCGCGAAACGCGAGGCCGACACGCAGGCCGTCATCGATCGTTTCGAGCCCTTCACCGCCGGCACGGTCGTCCGGGACCCCAGTCACGAGCGCGACGCGGCGCACGTCGCGTTCCTCGTGGAGAACGACCGCCAGGCCGACTTCGAACGCGCCGTCGGTGAGCTGCGCTGCGAGTGGGGAGAGCGGGTCGAGGTCCGCCTGCTCGGGCCGATGGCGCCGTACGACTTCGTCACCACCTGACACATGAGGGGAGGCCGCCGTGGGGCTGATCAGCATGCTGTTCACCTGGCCGCTCGCCCCGATCCACGGTGTCATCCGGCTGGGCGAGCTGATTCAGAAGCAGGTCGAGCATGAACTGAGGGATCCGGCGGCGGTCCGGCGGCGGCTGGAGGCCATCGAGGAGGCCAGGCGCTCGGGCCAGATCTCCGAAGAGGAGGAGGCCCAGGCCGTGGAGGAGATCCTCAGGCTCATGAGCGGCCCGCAGAGGGGGTGATCGTCCCATGCCTCCCCGGCGGAGAGCCCGGTACGACGAGGACGCCGCGGCGTACGGGCGGCGGGCCTCCTCCGGCGTGCCCGCCGAGGAGGACGGGCCGTACGACGAGGGCGAGCGCGGGGCGGAGCCGCGCCGGCGCCGGGCCGCGCTGAACGCGGCGTCCGTCGGCCGGCTCGGCCTGCGCTACATCGCGGATCTGACCTCCAAGGACACCGAAGGGGTCACCTTGGTGGAACCGGTGGAGAACGGCTGGCTGGTGAACGTCGAGGTCGTCGAGGACCGCAGGGTCCCTTCCACCGGCGACATGCTGTCGCTCTACGAGTGCCAGGTGGACGACGAGGGGAACCTCATGTCCTACCGGCGCACGCGGACCTACCGGCGCGGCACGGGCGCCTACGGCGGTGGGACATGACCGATCCCCGCTCGCGTCCCGTTCTGCGCGAGTCGTACGCGCCGCCGGCCGTCATGGGCCGGGAGTCGACCAATCTGGGCGACATCCTGGAGCGTGTGCTCGACCGGGGTGTCGTGATCGCCGGCGACATCCGGGTGAACCTGCTGGAGATCGAGCTGCTGACCATCAAGCTGCGGCTGGTCATCGCCTCGGTCGACACCGCGCGGGAGATCGGCATCGACTGGTGGGAGCGTGACCCGTGGCTCAGCGGCAAGGACCGCGAACTGGTCGAGGAGAACCGCCGGCTCCGCGAGCGCCTGAACGCGGTCGAGGAGCGCCTGCTCGCCTGGGAGGAACGGACGGAGCTCGAACCGGGCGAGTACGCGGACGACCGCGACCGGCAGGGGGAACGGCAGGGCGAACGGCGGACCGGCCGCGCGGACGAGCGTGCCGATGAGCGCACGTACGAGCGGCAGGGCGAGCGGCAGGGCGAGCGGCAGGGCGAGCGGCGGGGCGACCGCCAGGCCGAGGCCCGCGCCCGGCGGCTCGGCGGGCCCGGCAGAACGGAGCCCGGCCGTGAATGAGAGCCACCACGCCGTGGGCGAGAACCACCCAGCCGTGGGCGAAAACCGCCCCGCCACGAGCGAGAACCACCCCGCCGTGGGCGAGAACCACCCCGCCAGGGAGGAGAACCACCCCGCCGTGGGTGGTCCCGGCCAGGGGGTTTACCTGTACGCGGTGACGTCCGGCGGGAAGCCGCCTCGCGACCTGCGCGGCGTGCTGGACGGCGCGGTGCGTCCCGTGCCGCACGGCGGGCTCGTGGCCCACGTCAGCGACGTGCCCCTCGACCGGTTCGGAGAGGAACCGCTGCGCCGCTCGCTGGAGGACCTCGACTGGGTGGAGGGAGTCGCCCGCGCCCACCACCGGGTCGTCGAGGCGCTGGCGGCGGCCGGGCCGACCGCCCCCGTGCGCCTCGTGACCGTCTACACCGGCGTCGAGCAGGTCCGTGACCTGCTCGACCGGCGGCATGACGACTTCGCCGAGATCCTGTCGCATGTCGCGGGGCGGCGGGAGTGGGGCGTCAAGGCGTACCTGCGCCGGGGCACGCCACCCCCCTCTCCGGCGCCCTCCTCTCCGGCGGCTCCCTCGTCGGCCTCCCGGGCCGGTGGCGGCAGCCCGGGCATGGCGTACCTGCGCCGGAAGAAGGAGAACCTGCGCGGCAGGGAGGATCTGTGGCGCGCGGCGGCCGAGCTGGCCGAGCGCCTGCACGCCGAGCTGGGCCAGGTCGCCGTGGCGAGCTACCGCCACCGCCCGCAGGACCCCCAGCTGTCCGGGCGGAGCGAGACGATGGTGCTCAACGGCGCATACCTGGTGGATCCGGCCCGCGAGGAGGACTTCGCGGCCGTCATCGGCGGTTTTCGCGACCGGTTCCTGGACGTGGAGCTCACCGGCCCGTGGGCGCCCTACTCCTTCACCTCGATCGACCTCGGGGCGAGCCGGGCCGGGGGCGTGCGATGACGCCGGGAACACCGGCGTACCTGCCGGAGCGACCGCGGGGGGCGGCCCTCGCCGCCGAGGGCCGCCTGCCGCCCGAGCGGGTGGCGCTCGTCGATCTGCTCGACCGGCTGCTCGCGGGCGGTGTGGTGATCACCGGCGACATCGTGCTGTCGATCGCCGACATCGACCTCGTCCGCATCTCCCTGCGGGCGCTGCTCGGCTCCGTACGCGGCACCGAGCCGTTCGACCCGCTCGGCGAGCCGTCGCGTTCGGGAGGCGGGCCGTACGCGGAAGGCGGGCGGGCGACGGACGATCCCGGTGGCGGCAGGAGGGAGAGGGAGGATGACCGGTGGTGAGGCCAGGAGCTCTCCACGGGACACCGCGGCGGGCCCCTGGCGGCTGGGCGTGGAGACCGATGCGGGCGGCCCGAACCAATGGGAGCAGGGCCAGTGGAGGCAGGACCGGTGGGAGCAGGACCCGCGGGAACCGAACGCGGAAACCGGGAGGGGCTCCCCTTGGCGGCTGAACACCGACCCGGAGGCGGTGCGGCGTGACCTCAGCCGTCTCGTGCTGACGCTCGTCGAGCTGGTGCGTCAACTCGTGGAACGGCAGGCCATCCGGCGGATGGACCAGGGCGACCTGTCCGACGAGCAGGTCGAGACGCTCGGCCTGACGTTGATGCGCCTGGAGGAGGCCATGACCGAGTTGTGCGAGCGGTTCGACGTGTCGCCGTCCGAGCTCAACCTCGACCTGGGGCCCCTCGGCACGCTGCTGCCCACCGACGGGCCGTGAGCGCGGCGTGTGCGCCCAGGTCGCAGGGGCAGACGGAGGAGATCGATCGGGGCCGGGAGGAGAGGTCATGGGTGTCGTCGGCCGGGACGAGGTCCGGGCGCTGCTGGAGTCGCCGTCGCCGGACGCGACGTTGGTGCTGGTGGGTGGGCGGTGCGAGGTCGTGCCGGAGGAACGGGCCGAGGGCCTGGTGATCGCCAGCCGGCGTGACCTGCGGAGCCTGGTGGGAGACGGCCCGGTGGACGAGCGGCGGCTCGGCGAGCTCGCGGACCGGTTCGACACCGTCGCCCGCGACCTGGGGGCCTGACCGGTCGACCGGCGACCCCGCGGCACTGGGGGGAGCGTATGGGGAAGTTCGATGCGTCCGCGTACGGACGGACGATCGCGGACATCTACGACGAGATGGTGGGGCATCTGCCCACCGGTCCGGCGGTCGAGCGCGTCTCGCGACTGGCCGAGGGAGGGCCCGTCCTGGAGTTCGGGATCGGCACCGGCAGGCTGGCGCTCCCTCTGGCCGCCCGCGGCGTGACCGTCGCGGGTGTCGACGGGTCGCCCGACATGGTGGCGGTCCTGCGGGACAAGCCCGGCGGAGACCTCATCCCGGTGACCGTGGGCGACTTCTCGGAGGTGCGGGTCGAGGGGCGGTTCGCGCTCGTCCTGCTGGCCTTCAACACCGTCTTCGCGCTGCCCTCGCAGGACGCCCAGGTGCGGTGCTTCCGCAACGCGGCGGCCCATCTGCGGCCCGGAGGGCGTTTCGTGGTCGAGGCGTGGGTGCCCGACCCCGCGGCCTTCCGCGACCGGACGTCGCTGCGGCTGCTGTCGCTCGGCGAGGACGAGGTCGTCGTCGAGGCCGCCCGGCTCAGCCCGGCCGAGCAGTTCATGCACACGACGAAACTGCGGATGACCGCGGACGGCCTGCGGTTGCTGCCGGCCGACCACCGCTACGCCTGGCCGTGCGAGCTGGATCTGATGGCCCGCCTCGCCGGGATGGAGCGGGAGCACCGCTGGGCCGACTGGTCCGGCGCTCCGTTCACCGACGACAGCCGGGCCCACGTGTCCGTCTACCGCCTGCTGGAGAGCTGATGCAGTTGCCCGCGCCCCGAGGCCCGCTCACCGACCGGCTCTTCGCGGAGCTGGCCCGGCCGCCTCACGCTTTCGGCCCGCCGCCCGCCGATCCACGGGACGACGAGGAGGACGCCCAGCTCGCGCTGTTCGTCTGTTACGAGCTGCACTATCAGGGCTTCGACGGCGTCGACGACCGCTGGGAGTGGAACCCGTCGGTGCTGGCCCTCCGGGAGCGCCTGGAGGGGTGGTTCGAGCGGTGGCTGGCCCGGCGCGTGCCCCGCCCGCCCGCTCCGCCGCCGCGGCAGGTGCCCCGCGCCCTGGCGGCGCTGGTGGCGTCCGAGGACGGCCCCTCCCTGTCGGCGTACCTGCGTGGCAGAGCCGACGTGGAGCAGTTTCGCGAGTTCGTCATCCACCGGTCGATCTACCAGCTGAAGGAGGCAGACCCCCACACGTGGGGCATCCCGCGCCTGCTCGGCCGGCCGAAGGCCGCGCTGGTGGAGATCCAGTCCGACGAGTACGGCGGGGGCAGGCCCGAGCGCATGCACGCCGAGCTGTTCCGCGCGACCATGCGGGGCTTCGGCCTCGACGACTCCTACGGCGCCTACCTTGGCGTCGTCCCCGGTGTGACGCTGGCGATCAGCACCGTGATGTCGATGTTCGGACTGCACCGCCGCCGCCGGGGCGCGCTCCTCGGGCACCTCGCGGCATTCGAGATGACCTCGTCGCTCCCCAACCGCCGCTACAGCCAAGGGCTGCGGCGGCTGGGCGGCGACGCCGGCACGCGCCGCTACTACGACGAGCACGTGCAGGCCGACGCCGTGCACGAGCAGATCGCCGCGCACGACCTGTGCGGCGCGTTCGCCGCGGAACATCCCGGTCTGGCCGGCGACGTCCTGTACGGCGCCGCCTGCGCGCTGACCCTCGACCGGCTCTTCGCGGAGCACCTGCTGGGCCGCTGGCGGGAGGGGCGCACCTCCCTGTGGGAGTCGCGGTGGCGGGCGGACGCCGAGGTGACGGCCCGATGACCACGCTCGGCCGGCACGCAGCGGAAGCCGATCGACCGGCATCGCCGCCCGGCGGGGACGCGCCGGAGATCGGCTACGTGCTGCCGCTGCGCTGGCACGACGACGCCGGGCTGGCGGAGCTGACCGGCTATCTGCGCGCCCTGGCCCGGCACGCCCGGATCGTGGTGGTCGACGGCTCACCGCCGCCGCTGTTCGAACGGCACGCCCGCCTGTGGTGCGGCATCGCCGAACACGTGCGGCCCGACGACGACCTGACGGTCGCGAACGGCAAGGTGGCCGGTGTGCTCACCGGCATGCGCCGCGCCCGGAGCGAGCACGTGGTCATCGCCGACGACGACGTGCGCTACGACGCGGCCGCGCTCGCCCGGGTCGGCGCCCTGCTGGAGCACGCCGACCTCGTCCGGCCGCAGAACCACTTCCACCCGCTCCCCTGGCACGCCCGCTGGGACAGCGCCCGCAGCCTGCTCAACCGCGGCCTCGGCGCCGACTACCCGGGGACCTTCGGCGTACGCCGCTCCACGTTCGAGAAGATGGGCGGCTACGACGGCGACGTGCTGTTCGAGAACCTGGAACTCATCCGCACGGTCCGCGCCCACGGCGGCCGTGAGGTCCGCCCGCTCGACCTGTACGTGCGGCGCCTGCCGCCCGGCACCCGCCGGTTCTGGTCGCAGCGGGTCCGGCAGGCGTACGACGACCTGGCCCAGCCCGCGCGGATGGCGGTCTTCCTCGCCGTACTGCCCTGCGTGGGCGCGGCCGTCTGGCGGCGCCGGCCGGGCTTGGTCGCGGCGGGCGCGGCGGCGGCGGTCGGCCTGGCGGAGATCGGACGCCGCCGCGCCGGGGGCCGCCGGATCTTCCCCGCCACCGCCGCCCTGTTCGCCCCGATCTGGGTTCTCGAACGCGCCACCTGCAGCTGGGCGGCCCTCTTCGCCAGGCTCGTGCTCGGCGGCATACCGTACGCGGGGCGGCGCCTGCGGGTGGCCGCGCACTCGACCCGCCGCCTCCGCCGCCGGGCACTCTCCCCGGCAGCCCGGACCGGCGTGCTCGCCTGGCAACGCGGTGTCCGCTGAGCGAGTCGGTCACCGCCAGAAAGCGTGAGCGGCGCCGGTCACCGCGGTGAACCTCAGCCGGGACGGCCACTGCCATAAAGCTCGGGCGGAGTCGGCACTGCCACACACCTTGGCCGAGCCACCACCGCCACAACCTTGGCCAAGCCACCACCGCCACAAACCTTGGCCAAGCCATCACCGCCACAAACCTTGGCCGAGCCACCACCGCCACAAACCTTGGCCGAGCCGGTCACTGCGCCGGAAGGAACCTCCGGTCCTCGCGAAGCCCGCTCCGCTGGGCCTCCGCTCCGGTCCTCGCTCCCTTCCGCTCCGCTCCCTCAGACTTCCGTGAACAGATCATTCGTCAGCCCGGCGGGTCGGGTTCGCTGGGGGCCCGGAAGCCGACCGCCTTGTGGGAGCCGTCGCAGAACGGCTTGGTCGAGGACCGGCCGCAGCGGCACAGCGCCACCGTGGCCCTGCCCGGGTCGATACGCCGCCCGTCCTGCGTCAACAGCGTGAACGGCCCGCGCACCAGCAGCGGGCCGTCCTCGCAGGGCGTCACCGTGACCGCCGTCACCGCGGCCGGGTCCTCCGCCGAGTGCTCCATTGGTGCAGCCTGCCCGGCACGGTGACGGCGTAACACGTGGTCAGCGACGCGTGATCAGTCCCATCTCGCGCAGTGAGCGGAGGGGCTGAAGGCCCAGCAGCCGGTACGGCCGGCATCTGCCGGTTCGTCCGCCGCGAACGCGTACGCCGCGAACGGCGCCCTGAACGCGCCCGGGACGCCCGACGGGCTGGGCAGGGCCGTTTTCGCGGTCGGCGGGGCGAAGGCCCATCGCGGCGTCGCCGTGCCTCCTGACGGTTCACCGCCCGCGAGCGCGGACGGCTGCCCGGACGTACGGCTCCGCCAGGGCGCAAGGCTCCAGCAGCCGGCCGCGTCGTCGTTCCCGCACCGATGCTGTGTATGGGCGGCCAGCGGCGGCAGCGGCACGTATCCCGGGATCACGATCGGCGTCGTCGGCGGCTGTCCGGCCGTGGGAGGCGGCGCCGCCGCGGACCGGCTGCCGAGCGACGGCGCAGAGGACACCCACAGCGGGCTGCCCGGAGACGTCGGCACGGCCGTGGGAAGCGTGGGATCCGTGGACGCCACGGGCGGAGGAACCACCCATGGCGGCGTCGCCGCGCCGGACGCCTCCGGGACGACGGGCGGCGTCGCCGTTGGCGGACTGACCGGCGGCGGACTGACCGGCGGCGGACTGACCGGGGGTGAAGCCACGGCGGTCGGTGGTACTGCGGGCGGCGTCGCAGGAGGCGGAGAGGCGGCGGGAAGCGCGGTCGAGGTGACGGTCGCGCTCGGCTTCGGCTCCGGAGGCTGCTGCGTCGGCTTGTCCGTCGGCGTGCCCGTGGGCTTGTCCGTCGGCTTCGGCTGCGTGGTTGGTTTGTCCGCCGGCGTGCCCGTGGGCTTGTCCGTCGGCTTCGGCTGCGTGGTTGGCTTGTCCGTCGGCTTGGCTGTGGCCGTGGAGCCCGGGCCGGGCGAGAGGCTCACCGAGATGGTCGTGCTCGGGGTGGCCTTCGGTGTCGCCGTGGCGGTCGGCCCACTGCTCGGCCCGCTGCTCGGCGTGGGCGCGGCCCCGCCGCTCGTCCCGGGTGCGGGGGTCGTGGGTGCGGCGGTCTGGACCGTCGCCCCCGGCGTCGCCGTCGCGGTGGGGCCGCTGCTCGCGGTCGGCACCGGTGCCCCCTGACCGCCCTGGCCGGGGGATGCGGCGGGGGATGCGGTGACGCCACCGCCGGCCGTCGGCTCCGGTGTCGACGGGGCGCTCGGCCCGCCGTTCGGCTCCGGCTTGTCCTGCACGCCCGGCGCGGACAGCGCCCTGGTGTTTGCGCCGCCGCTCGCGGTCGGGAGGGGCCCCTGTGGAGCTGACGACGAGGACACGGGCGGCGGCGCCGTACCGCCGGGTGTGGACGGCGACGGAGCGGCCGGAGGAGGGGGCGGGGCGGAGTCGGTGACGCGGCGGTGCTCGCTCGTGTGATTGGAGGTGCCGGCCTGCCGCTCACCGCCGAGGTGGCGTGCGGCGCCGACCTGCCGCTCACCGCTGGTGCGGCCGGACCCGTGGCGGCTGTGATCACGGGCATCGCGAACGGTCCGGTCGCCGATGACGCCGCTGCGGCCCTCGCGACCCCGATCACGCGACTCGTGGGCCGTCCGGTCCCGGGTGGAAGCGTCCGCCGAGCCGGCACCCGTGGTGGCGTCGGACGACCTCGGGGACGAGTCCGCCGTCTCCCGCGACCTCGCGGACGGGCCATCAGGGCTGCCGGCGGAGTCCCGTGCCCTCCGGGACGAACCGCCGGAGGAACCGGAGCCGGCCCTTTCCGCCGCCTGTCCGCGGGGTGCGGTGTCATCCGGCGCGTTCGCGGAGTCGCTGTCACCCGCGCTATCGGGTGCGTTCGCGGAGTCGTCCCGCGCACTGTCACCCGCGCCATCGGATGCGTTCGCGGTGCTGTCCGGCTCGTTCGCGGTGTCATCGGAGGCTTCGTCGTCCGTCGAACCGGACGAACCACCCGCGTCACCGGACGAGTCCCGCGCCGCGTCCGACACACGGTCGGAACCACGCGGGAGGTGACGGATCGCACCGGGCGGGCGGCCGGGTGACTCATGTGCCGTACGGGACGAACCGCCTGAGAAACCGGAGCCGGCCCTTTCCGCCGCCTGTCTGCGGGGTGCCGTGTCATCCGGCGCGTCCACGGAATCGTCCTGCGCGCCGTCATCCACGCCGTCCGAGCCGCCGTACGAGGACCGTGATTCCGTGTCCGGCGCCGAATCATCCGACGAGGCGTCCACGGGGTCGTTGGAGGTGGAGGCGGCCACGGGGGCGGCGCCTTCTACCGGTGGGGGGGCGTCCCAGCCGGGCTCGGCCACGGCGGCCCAGGGCTGTCCGGCCACGGCGCCGCCGGTGGCGGATACCGCGGCCAGGAGCAGGCCGGAGACCAGAGTGGTGCGCCGGGAGGACTTTCGGGGGGTCATTGGAGGGCTCTTCCTCGATCTAGGGAGTGGGCCGGGGACCAATGAGGGACTTCCAGCCCGCCGCGGCGAACTCGGGCGTCCCTGGGAGAGCGGCTGCGGGCACGGACGGGGGCGTCGGGTCGGGGATGTTCACCCAGTCGCCCTTGTCCGCACCGCGCATGTCGGGTTTCCACGCCATCAGCAGGCTCATGGCGTAGGGGCTGGAGTAGACGGGGCCGGTGGCACCGGCGCCCGTGGTCGCGGTCACCTGGACCAGGACGGAGACCTGCACCTGGTCGTCGGAGCGGACCTTCCACTGGACGCCGATCGTCTGCGTCCGCAGGGCCGCCCCGGCGGGGAGGTCGCCTTCGGCGGGAAGGCCGAGGGTCTCCCGCCAGCCGCGTACGGCGTCGCGGGCGCCCTCGCGCGCGGCCCCACGCTGGTCCGGCGGGGCGTACAGCGCGGCCGCCTGTTCCGCCTGGCCGACGTCGAGCGTCCAGGCGGCCTCCAGTGCGGCGGCCGCCGCGGACGCCGCCCCGATCTCGGTGTGGGGGAACCCCACGGGATAGCCTCCGTCACCCTCGTGACCGGTGGGCACCGCCAGCGCGACGGACGGCGCGGCGACGCGCACCGGTGTGGGAGGCGGCGCCTCCGCCCGCCGCGTCTGCAGCACGATCACCGCGACGGCGATGACGGTGACGATCCCCGCGATCGCGACGACCAGGTGCCGGGGATCCCATCGCCGCGGCGGCCCCAGGTCCCAGTCGAGCGCTGGATCGGGAATGACGGAAGGTCCCACTACTTGCTCCGGTCCGGTCGCTGCCCGAACGCCTGCCCGGCGGCCGCGGCCAGGCGCAGGTACGCGCCGCGGGTGGTGGGCCGCAGCCGGGCCAGGTCGACCTCCGCGCCCTCCTTCAGATGCGGGTCGAACGGGACCCGGACCACGGTGCGACAGCGTCCGGCGAAGTGACGTTCGAGCAGGTTGACGTCGACGTGCGACTTCGGCTCGACCGCGTTCAGCACGACGATGGCGTTCTTGACGAGGTGGCCGTGGCCGTGGGCGGTGAGCCAGTCGAGGGTGGCGGCGGCCGAGCTCGCACCGTCGACCGCGACCATGGTGACCAGCACGATCTGGTCGGCGAGCTCCAGTGTGGCGCCCATGGCGCCGTGCAGGAGCCCGGTGCCGCAGTCGGTAATACAGATCGAGTAGTAACGCTCGATCAGGTTGGCGACCGTACGGTAGTCCTCGGCGTTGAACGCCTCGCTGACGGCCGGGTCGGTGTCGGAGGCGAGCACCTCCAGCCGCGCGGACGACTGTGAGGTGAACGCGCGGGCGTCGGCGTAGCGCACGATGTGCGGCGCCTCGGCCAGCAGGGTCCGGATGGTCGCCGCGGTCTCCGACTTGACCTTGATGCCGAGCGTGCCCCGGTCGGGGTTGGCGTCGATGGCGATCACCCGGTCGCCGCGCATCGAGGCCAGCGTGTTGCCCAGCGCCGCCGTCGTCGTGGTCTTCCCCACCCCGCCCTTGAGACTCATGACCGCGATCCGGTGATGACCGCTGGCGACGGGCGTCTGGGCCTGGGCGATCAGCGTCCGGCGTTCCAGCTCCGCCGCCGACTCCGACGGGTTGATCCGGCCGCCGGAAAGCTGGTAGACGAGCCGCCGCCAGCCGCCGGTGGGCTCCACGCGGCGGTTGATCAGCAGATGTTCGGCCGTGAGAGGCACGCTCTCCGGGAACTGCTCGGCGGGAGTAGGCACCGAAGTATGGATCTCGGTCATTGTCGGGTCCTTTCCCCGAGGACGGGAGGAAACGGGGGTTATCAGCAGCTGCTCCATCGCACGGTGGCGGTGCCGTCGCCCTTCGGGCCGTGCAGTTCGAGCGGCGCCGTCACGGGTGAGGGGACCCCGCACCAGTAGCGGACGCGCAACGCGCGCACGGTGAGCACGTCGGTGTGCCCGGGCTTGAGCGTTCCGCTGGACGGCTCGACCACCAGGCCGGGAGCCGATATCCGCCATTTCACGGGTTTTCCTGATGTCGTCGAAAGAGAGAGGGTGCCTCTTCCGAACGCGTCGAGTGTGATGACGGACGGCGCCTGCACGCCCCAGGCCCCCATCAGGAAGGCCCCGGGGGATGCGGAGACGTCCGGAGTGACGCCCTGTCCATTCGTCTGTGCGGCGCCTCCGGCAGCGGCGGTCGCGGTCACCGTGACCTGCGGCGCGCCCGAGGCCCTGCCCGTCGCGGCCCCGCCCGCCGCGGCATCACCCGCCGCCGCACCGCCCGTCGCGCCGGCCGCCGAGGGGTTGTCGGCCGTGCGCGCGGGATCGGCGGACGCCTGCGCGACGCCCGCCTCGAGCGACCCCTTCTGCGACTGGGGAGAGGGGGCGAAGAGGTTGATTCCCATCACGGTTCCGGCCGCCCCCGCGACGACCACGATGACGATTCGCAACGCGGTCGCTCGCAGCAGCGAGCCGACCCGCGCAAGGATCTCCACGATCCTGATCTGCGTACCGGCGAGCGGCCTGTGGGGAAGGTCCGCCTCGCCGGGCGCGTCGGCGACGTTGGCGACGTCGGCGGCCGGGACCGCCTCGGCGGCGTGCGCCAGGGCCTCCCTGGCCCTGATCTGCGAGAGCAGCGCGTTGTAGAGAGGCGTGTCCTGCCCGGGCGGCAGACTCGGCGCGGTCGCCTCGGGTGCAGCGTGCGCGGACGGCCCCGGCGACGGGGCGGGCCGTCGCGTGCCGCGCGACCTGGACGTCCCGGACGGCCACGGCAGGCTCGGCTGCGTGTCCTCCTGGGAGATGGCCCGCGCCGGAGGCTCCGGCCGCTCGGGCCCGCCACCGGCCGACACGCCAGAAGACGTGTTTTTCTTGTCCGCTCTGTCCTGCCGCGACGGCGTGCCGGACTCCGCACGGGGCGCGGGCAGCGACAGGCCGGAGTCGGGTGGCACCAGCGGCGGCACGGGCGGCGGCACGGGCGGCGTCCTCGGCGCCGGGGGAACCGTACGGGGCGAAGGGACGGACGGCTGCGGGGATCCCTGGGCCGGAACGGCCGGGTGGCCGCGGGACTCCCGCGGCACAGCAGGAGGCGGCGCGGGGGCCGCCGGCGCGGACGCGGTGTTCACGGGAGCGGCGAGGGGCATGCCGAACGACGAGGGAGGCCGATGCGCCGTCCGCTCCGCGCTGGCGGGCCTGGTCCTGTTCAGGGCGGCCCTGTTCACAGCGTCCAGGAGTCGCTGCCTGGTCTCGTCCGCGAGGTCGGCGACCGGGGGGCGGGAGAGGATCTGCGGAACGGTGTATCGGATGTTGATGGGCCGCTTGCACACCACGCAGGTCACGATGTGCCGGAGCAGGGCCGTACGGGCGGCGCCGAAGTCGGCCGCGTCACCGTGCCCGTCCGGGAAGACGGCGGCGGCCAGCGGACCGAGCTCCGGGCAGATCGGCCGGCCCCGGGCGAGACCGTCCAGGCCGCTCACGAGGATCTCCACCACGTCCTGGGTGCGCGCGATGAGCCTGCCGGCCTCCTTGAGCGGCAGGGCGAGCACGTACACGAGATCCCGCAGCGGGAGTTCGTGGCGGTAGAGCAGGCGCAGCGTCTCCGCGCCCAGGGGGTCCGCAAGGTTCCACGCCCGCCGCACCGCCCCCTGGTCGGGTCCTCCGGGACCGGACGCGGGCAGGAAGCCCCGTCCCGGGCCGGTGGCGCACTCACGGCGCAGCGCGGACAGCAGCCAGGCCCGGTCCGAGACGTTCTCGGGGCGTTCGCGGGCGGCGCACGACTCCAGCGCGGCGATCACCGCCGTGAGCATGGGGGCGGATTCGAGGTGACAGGCGGCGTAGTCGACGAGGTGGGCGCCGTGCTCGTCCACCCATGCCATCCCCTGACCGGGGTCGAGCGTCATATCCCCGGCGGGCGGGTTCATGCGCACCGGATCAGGGTGAGGACGGCGACAACGTCATGTTCGGCCAGAGCATCACTGCGACTTGGGTGTCGCACTTGCCTAACTGGAAATCTTGATGCATACCGATACATAGAACGAGATCTTAGACTGACTGCGATGTGTTGGGAAGGAAAAGAACCATAGAAATCCTGAGTTGAGGATAAGCCGCAAATAACGCCTATATGGCCATCCGAAACGGACCTAGCAGCGGCGCCCGTTAACACATACGGACCTGTCTGGAGAAGTCGCGAGTCTTACCGCTCCGATCTTCCAGATACCGGTATGACCTGGTCTTACATTCTGCTTCCACACGCCGGGCGCATCGGCGGTGGAACGGTTTCCCCACCCGGCTTTCGATCCGTCACCTGACCGCCACATCTGATATGAATAGCTTTCATATCCCCGGGGAATAATCAGCGATCCACGCTTTCCCGACATTACAGCACGCGCACGTCCGGTCTCGGCGTGAAGCAGCCTCTCCGCACCGCGAAACGATCTCGCGCGATTTACTCCGGAAGGCGCAACCAACGGCGTGATCGACGGCGAAGAGGTACGCGTGGACACCGTCGTCGTGCTGTTCAACCGGGACCTGCGAATTCACGATCACCCGGCGCTCTCCGAGGCGTGCGCCGTGGCCCGGCACGTCGTTCCGTTGTTCGTGTTCGATCCCGCGATCGCCGCCCGGCACCGCCGTGACTTCCTCCACGCGTCCCTCCACGACCTGCGGTCGTCCCTGCGCGGGCTCGGCGGGGACCTCGTCGTACGCGACGGGGACCCGGTGGCCCACGCCGTACGGGCGGCCGGGGAGACGGGCGCGTCGGCGATCTGGGCGAGCGAGGATGTCAGCCCGCTGGCACGGCGGCGGGAGCGGCGCCTGGCGGAGGAGTGCCGGGCCCATCGACTGGAGTTCCGCCTGTTCCCCGGCGTGACCGTGGTGCCCCCCGGCGCGCTGCGACCCGGGAGCGGGAGCCACTACCGGGTCTTCTCGCCCTACTGGCGGGCCTGGTCGGCCACCGCGAGGCGGCCGGTCCTCGGCGCGCCCCACCGCCTGTGCCTGCCGCCCGGCGGCCGCGGATCCGGCATCGATCCGGGCGTCCTGCCCGAGGCGCCCCCCGAGCCGTACGGGATCGTGCGGGGCGGGGAGAGCGAGGCGCGGCGGCGGCTGGAACGGTGGGTGGGCGACGGCCTGGCCTCCTACGCCGGCACGCGCGACCGGATGGCGGGACGCACGTCGATGCTCAGCGCCTACCTCCACTTCGGCTGCGTGTCACCGGCGGAGGTGGTCGACCGGGCCTGTGAACGGCCGGGCGGTGAGGAGTACGTCAGGCAGCTGTGCTGGCGCGACTTCCACTACCAGGTCGTCAATGCCTTCCCGGAGATGGGCCGGCGCGACTACCGGCAGAGGGACGTGCGGTGGCGGCGCGACGAGGAGGTGGAGGCCGCCTGGCGGGACGGCGTGACCGGGGTCCCGATCGTGGACGCGGGGATGCGCCAGCTTCGCAGTGAGGGCTGGATGCACAACCGGGTGCGCCTGGTCACCGGCTCCTACCTGACCAAACGGCTCGGAATCGACTGGCGGGCGGGGCTCGAGCACTTCGCCGAGTGGCTGCTCGACGGCGACATGCCCAACAACTGCGGCAACTGGCAGTGGGTCGCGGGGACGGGCAACGACACCCGGCCCTACCGCACGCTCAACCCGCTGCGGCAGGCGAAGAGATTCGACCCGCAGGGGGAGTACGTGCGGCGCTACGTCCCCGAGCTCGCGGCGCTGCCCGACGACCTTGTTCACGAGCCCTGGAAGGTACGCGGCGGGGTGCCGGGCTACCCGTCCTCGCCCCTCGGCGGTGAGCTCAGATCATGACGATCGTCGCGCTGCGTCGCCGCCCATTCGTCGTCGTTCCCGGCGGCCGGACTGTCCCCGCCGCATGATTCCCCTGGGTGCACGGCCCGGCCTCACCGGCCGGGCCGTAGGCCGTCGCTGTAATTTGAAGTGTGGATCCACGCAGACGGGTGCCCCGCACCGACGCCGTGCTGGCCGATCCGCGGCTGGCCGCCGCCATCGGACGGCTGGGCCGTCCGATGGTGAAGGACGCGGTCGCGCGGGCGCAGCAGCGGGTACGGCAGGGCGAGATCGACCCCGAGGACGTCGCGGACGAGACGCTGGCGGAGCTGCCGCACCACGCGACGAGCCTGCGACGTGTGATCAACATGACCGGCGTGCTGCTCCACACGAACCTGGGCCGGGCGCCGCTGTCCCCGGCCGCCGTCGAGGCGGTGGCGGTGGCGGCGGGGGCGACCGACGTGGAGTTCGACCTGGCCACGGGGGCGCGGGCGCGCCGGGGACGCGGCGCGGCCGAGGCGCTCGCGCGGGCCGTGCCCGCCGCCGAGGCGGTCCACGTGGTCAACAACAACGCCGCCGCGCTCGTGCTCGCGGCCACCGCGCTCGCCGCCGGGCGGGAGATCGTGATCAGCAGGGGCGAGCTGGTCGAGATCGGCGACGGCTTCCGCATCCCCGACCTGCTCGTGTCCACCGGCGCACGGCTGCGCGAGGTGGGCACGACCAACCGCACCAACCTGGACGACTACCGCCGGGTGATCGGGCCGGAGACGGGGTTCGTGCTCAAGGTCCACCCGTCGAACTTCCGGGTCGAGGGTTTCACCGGCGCGGTCGGGGTGGCCGAGCTGACCGGGCTGGGCGTGCCCGTGGTCGTCGACATCGGGTCCGGGCTGCTCGACCGCGATCCGCTCCTGCCCGAGGAACCCTACGCCGCGAGCGTGCTGCGGGCCGGCGCCGGCCTGGTCACCGCGAGCGGCGACAAGCTGCTCGGCGGCCCGCAGGCGGGCCTGTTGCTCGGCCGCCGCGACCTCGTCGAACGGCTCAGGCGCCACCCGCTCGCCCGCGCGCTGCGCGTGGACAAGCTGACGCTGGCCGCGCTCGAGGCGACGTTGCGCGGCCCGGAGCCCCCCGTACGGCAGGCTCTGCACGCCGACCCGATAATCCTCGGAGAGCGGGCGGAGGCGCTGGCCAAGGCGATGTGCCAAGCGGGAGTGGACGCGGCCGCCGTGCCCGCGGAGGCGACCGTGGGCGGAGGCGGAGCCCCGGGCGTGTGCCTGCCGAGCGTGGCCGTGAGCCTGCCGGAACGGCTGGCCGTACCGCTGCGGCGGGGCGAGCCTCCCGTCGTCGGCCGGGTCGAGGGGGGCCGCCTGCTGCTCGACCTGCGCGCCGTGCCGCCGGACCTGGACGGCGAGGTCCTCGATGCCGTCCTGGAGGCCGCCCTGAAGACGGCCCTGAAGACGGCCCTGAAGACGGCGCGGAAGGCGTCCGGCCGATGAGCGGCCCGCTCATGGGCAACCGGCGCATGGGCAACGGGCTCATGGGCGCGGGCGGCGCCCGCCGGTGCCGCGCCGCCCGCGCACTCGGGGAGGGACGAATGCACGTCGTGGCCACGGCCGGGCACGTCGATCACGGCAAGTCGACGCTGGTGCGGGCGCTGACCGGGATGGAGCCCGACCGGCTGGAGGAGGAGCGGCGGCGCGGGCTCACGATCGAGCTCGGCTACGCCTGGACGGCCCTGCCCTCCGGAGAGCGGGTGGCGTTCGTCGACGTGCCGGGGCACGAGCGGTTCCTCGGCACGATGCTCGCCGGCGTCGGCCCGGTGCCCGCCGTGATGTTCGTCGTCGCCGCCGACGAGGGGTGGATGCCCCAGTCGGAGGAGCACCTGGTCGCGCTGCGCACCCTCGGCGTGCGGCACGGCCTGCTCGCCGTCACCCGCGCGGACCTCGCCGACCCCGCGCCCGCGCTGCGGGACGCGCGCGACCGGCTGGCGGAGGCCGGGCTGGGCGCGGTGGAGGCCCTGGCCGTGAGCGGGCGCACCGGCGAGGGCCTGGACGGCCTCCGCGCCGCCCTCGACCGGCTGGTGGCGGCGCTGCCCGCGCCCGACCCGGACGCCCCCGTGCGGCTGTGGGTCGACCGGGCGTTCAGCGTGCGCGGCAGCGGGACCGTCGTGACCGGCACGCTGCCCGCGGGTCGCGTCCAGACGGGTGACGAGCTGGAGCTGGACGGCGAGCCGGTGCGGGTGCGCGCCCTGGAGTCGCTGAAGGAGCACGTCGACTCGGTCACCGGGGTCGCGAGGGTGGCGCTCAACCTGCGCGGGCGGATCGCACCCGAACGCGGGCACGCCCTCGTCACGCCCGGCGCCTGGACCACGACGGACCTGGCCGACGTGCGGGTGACGTTGGCGGAAGGCGCCCGTGGGCCGCTTCCGGCGCGGCTCACCGCCCACATCGGCTCGGCGTCGGTGCCGTGCGAGGTGCGCCCGCTCGGGGCGGAGGCGGCCCGGCTGCGCCTGGCCCGGCCGCTTCCCCTGCACCTGGGCGACGCGCTGCTGCTGCGGGACCCGGGCCGGGGGCAGGGCGAGCCGCGGGTGCTCGCGCGGGCGACCGTGCTCGATGTGCGGCCGCCGGAGCTGCGCCGCCGGGGGGCGGCCAGGGAACGGGCGAAGGCTCTTGCGGAGGCGTCGGCGGACGCGGCCTCCCTTCTGCGTACGCACCTGCTGCTGCGTGACGGCGAGCTGGCCGCGATGGGCTGCCCGCCCGAGGGACGGCCGGTGGCCGCCGGCTGGCACGCCGACCCCGATCACTGGTCGGGGCTGTCCGCCCGGCTTCCGGAGGCAGTACGGCGGTACGCCGCCGATCACCCGCTGGAGCCCGGCATGCCGGTGGAGGCCGCCCGTCACGAGCTGGGCCTGCCCGACCGCAGACTCGTGACGGCGCTCGTGCGGCCGCCGCTGACGGCGGCCGACGGGCGGATCATCATGTCGGGCCGTGCCGTGGCAGGGACCGCGGGGCTGCCCGCTCCCGTCGCCCGGGCGGTGCGGGCGCTGCTGGACGACCTGGCCGAGGCGCCGTTCCAGGCGCCGGAGGCCGGGCGGCTGGCCGCCCTGGGGCTCGGGCCACGCGAACTCGCCGCCGCCGTACGCGCCGGGGCGCTGCTGCGGGTGGCCGAGGGCGTCGTGCTCGCGCCGGGCGCCGACACGCGGGCCGCGGCGCTGCTGGCCCGGCTGCCGCAGCCGTTCACGGTCAGCCAGGCCAGGAGCGCGCTCGGCACCAGTCGCAGGGTCGCGGTGCCGTTGCTGGAACACCTCGACCGCACGGGCCTCACCGAGCGGATGGACGAGGTCCACCGCCGCTGCCGCCCGCCGCGGGGGTGAGGTGCGCCGACGGGGACGACGACGCACCCCGGTCCGTCAGCCCTGGCAGTGGACGGGATAGGTGGTCTGCGCCGTCGGCTTGTTGTGGTTCAGGACCTCGATCTTGACCGTTCCGTCGGTCTTCTCGGCGCGCGTCCAGTTCCAGGCCTGGATGCCTATCACGCCGCTCTCGGGGACCGTGTGGGTGAAGCTCTGCTGGTTCACGCCGTCGACCACCCAGCGGTAGGTGATCTCCGTCCCCGCGGGCGCCTTGAACTCGCCGAAGGCCGTCACGTAGGGAGCGACCACGCAGTCGCCGTAGTAGCCAACCGACTCGATCTCGGTGATCTGCACGGTGCCCGGCGAGGGGTCCGGCGCCACACACGTCCAGCTGTACGGCGCCTGCTTGACGGGCTTGTTCTGGTTGAGGATCTCCAGGCGGACGACGCCGGAACCACTGGACCTGGCACTGCTGTACCAGAAGTCGCCGATCGTGCTCCGCGTGCCGGGCTTGAGCTGGGCCGTCCTGAGCACGCCCGGCTTGTCGTCGACGACCAGGCGATACTTGACCTCCGCGTCGCGGTCCGTCAGGACCATCGCGCTGGCCCGCATGGGGAACGAGCCGTCGCACTCGCCCTTGAAATGAGGCGTCAGCATGTACTCGACGGTCAGGGTGGCGTCGCCGCCCTCGGCCACGCACGTGAAGCTGAACGTGCGCTGGGCCGGTTGGGCGGGGCCGCCTCCGGCCTGCAGGCCGAGGGTGTGGGAGCCGCCCCGGGCGGAGTCGAAGCTCCAGGTCGCGGACACGTTCTGCACGCGGGGCTGGTCGCCGGCGGGGAAGTCGACGAACTGCTCCTGCCACGTGGAGCCGTCGAGGATCCACCGGTATCCGACCCTCTGCGCCGGGCCGGCCGGGAGCGAGATCTGGCCGGTGGCCTGGTACGTGACGGGCTCGAGGCAGCCGCCCTCGTAGTCGCCCGGCGTGAGGCCGGTGATCTGCGGCACGGGCGTCCGCACGGGCGGCGGCGGATCCGCCGGAGGACTGGGCGAAGACGACGGGCTGGGCGACGGCAACGGGCTGGGCGACCGGCTGGGCGGAGCCGACGGGCCCGGCGAGGCCGGCGGGGTCGGCGTGCAGGTCACCGTGTAGGCGGCCCGCCCGGAGTCGTGGCCGCCCGCGTTGACGATCCGGATGGCCTTCCAGCCCGCGGTGGAGCTGCCCACGGACAGCGGGAGCGTGACCTGCCGGATGCGCGGCCCGCCGGCCGGGAAGAAGAGCGACTCGATCCGGCCCTCTCCGGTGCCGCTGTCGATCCACCGGTAGCCGACCTTGGCGGGCGTACGCGACACCTGGATGGTTCCGGTGAACGTCACCGTCGTGGGGCAGGCGCCCCGGTAGGCCGCCGGACTCGCGCCTACCGCGGCCGCGGCGACCAGCGGCTTGGCGGGCCGGGCCGGCAGCGGGTGGGAGACGTCCCAGATCACGAGGGGGCCCGTGCACGCGACGTCGAAGCGGCCCTTGGCCGACAGCCCCTTCTTGCCGAGGATCTCCACGGCCTGCCAGCCGGAGCCGCCGCGGTCGAACGTCTGACGGTCGCGCACGACCACCGTTCGCGCACCGTTGACGCGGAAGCTCCTGATGGCGCCCTTGCTCCCGTCGCTGCGCACCCAGCGATACCGCACCGTTCCCTTCCCCTTGGCCGCCACCACGGCGGAGAAGCCCACGGTGGTGGGGCAGGCGCCGGACCTGCCTGCCGGGCTCGCCTTGACCTTGGCCACAGCCGTCCTGAGGACGGTGCCCGGTCTGGGAGCGGGAGCCGGCCTGGGGGCGGTGGCCTTTGTGGCGGCGGGGGCCGTCATGGGAGCAGGGGCCGCGAGCACCGGAGGGGCGGTCAGCAGGCTGCCGAGCAGCGAAGCGCTCAGCAGCATCGCCGTCCATCTCATCGGGGGTCCCTTTCGTTGTTCAGGAAAGACGGGGGCCATGCTCTCCGATCCGGCTTGGGAACCACTGAACTCCGTCTTGTAACGCGCGTCCCGGGAGTTATCCGGCGTCGCTCCCTCATTGACACGGTTGGAGGCGGATCTTACGGTGCAGGTGTTCATGTTTGAGGAATCAGTTCACATACATGACCCAAGGAGTCGCCATGGCGCCCCCGACCCCCCTGATCGGCCGACGTCGGGCGTTGACCGGTGCCGTCGCGCTCCTCGGCCTCGCGATCGCGTCACCCGCGCGCGCCGCCCATGTGCTCCCCTTCGGCCGGTACGGCTCGCCTCGGCGCCGGCTGAACAACCGGACGCTCTACGTGGACGGCCAGGGCCGAGGAGACCACACCACCGTCCAGGCGGCCGTCGACGCGACCCCGGACGCCCCGGCCGGCGGCTGGACCCTGGTGATCGCCGCAGGAACGTACCGGGAGACCGTCGTCGTGCCGCAGGCCAAGACCGGTCTGTGCTTCCTGGGGGCGACCGGCGACGCGCGCGACGTCGTGATCGTCTATGACAACGCGGCCGGCACGCCCAAGCCCGAGGGCGGCACGTACGGCACCAGCGGCAGCGCCACCACCACGATCCAGGCCGACGGCTTCACCGCCGCCGATGTCACATTCGCCAACGACTGGCTGCGGGCCGACCACCCGGAGATCACGTCCACCCAGGCGGTGGCGGCGAAGGTCATGGGCGACCGGTCGTACTTCGAGAGGTGCCGATTCCTCGGCCACCAGGACACGTTGTATGCCGACACCCGCACCCTGGCCTCCTTCGCGCGGCAGTGCTACCGCGAGTGCCGCATCGAGGGAGACGTCGACTTCGTCTTCGGCCGCGCGACCGCCGTCTTCGAGCGCTGCGAGCTGATAACCCTGGCCAGGGACGTCACGTTCCGTCCGTACGGCTTCGTGTTCGCGCCGAGCACGGCCGCCGCGAACCCGCGCGGCTACCTGGCGGTGCGATGCGTGATCGACGGGGCCGCGGCCGGCGCGTCCTTCGGCCTGGCCCGGCCCTGGCGGCCCAGCAGCGACCCGACCGCCCTTCCGTCGCTCGTCGTACGCGAGACCCGGATGGGCCCCTCGATCGACGCGGCCACGCCGTACGTGGACATGAGCGCCGGGTATCACTGGCAGGACGCAAGATTCGGCGAGTTCCACAACAGCGGCCCGGGCGCCGCGATCCCCGTCCCCGGAAACCGGCCGCAGCTCACCCCCGAACAGGCCGCCGAGCACACCCCCGCGAACTACCTCGGCGACTGGCGCCCCGGCCCCGTCCTGATCCCGCGCGTCCCCGGCCGCTGAGCACGGCCGGGTCCGTCGAACGTACCGGTCAGGACTCCTCGGCGAACAGGTCGGCGGTGGTGGGCACGGTGGCGGCGCGCCGCACCCATTCGTCGAGCAGGACCAAATCCGTGCACGCTTTTATGAAAGCGCGCTCGGAGTCGGAGATTGCGATGCCCCGGGCCTCCAGGACGGCCAGCACCGCCCTCGCCTCACCCTCCACACGGCCCTCCGCGAGCCCTTCTTCGCGGCCCTTGCCGAAGTGCTCCTTGGCGAAGGGACTGTAGACCGGCCACGTGGTGGATTCCATGATCTCCTCCATGAGACGTCGGGCAGCCTGGGAAGCCAACCGATAAGCGTATTCATAGTATTGCGGAGCGTGATCGGCGCCCTGTGTCCGTCTCCCAGGCCGCGCCGACCGGCTTCCGGGTGACAGTGGCTCCGGCGACACCAGGACCGGCGACTCGGGCGGCGCCCGCGGAAAGGACGACAGTTCGACGTCTGGCAGAGAGCACCTCGCTCGGACGGCCGAGCGTGAACGGAGGTGGACGGGAATCGAACCCGCCAGGCCGAGGACCTCGGCCTCGTCGGTTTTGAAGACCGCGGGGGCCACCAGGCGCCCACACACCTCCGGGAGAAACCTAGCCGGAACGGGGTAGGGACCCTGCGGCGCCCCCGATGGCGGCGTGGCGGACGGACGACGACCCTGAACGAGGGCGGCATGACCGAGACGGCGGAGCAGGCCGGGATCCGGCTCACCCAGCGGGCGCACGGAGGCGGCTGCGCCTGCAAAATTCCCCCGGGCGAGTTGGAGAGCATCGTGGCCGGGCTCGTCGCCCCCGACCCGTCGGCGTACGCGAACGAACTGGTCATCGGGCTGGACGACGGCGACGACGCGGCCGTGGTCAGGATCGAGGGCGGCCGGGCGGTCGTCGCCACCGCGGACTTCTTCACCCCCGTCGTGGACGACCCGTACGACTGGGGGCGGATCGCGGCCACCAACGCGCTGTCGGACGTGTACGCGGTGGGCGGCGAACCGATCGTGGCGGTGAACCTGCTGGGCTGGCCCAGGGAGACGCTGTCCATGGACCTCGCCAGGGAGGTGCTGCGCGGCGGCCTGAACGTGGCGCGGGCGGCGGGTTGTCACGTCGCGGGTGGTCACAGCGTGGACGACCCCGAGCCGAAGTACGGCATGGCGGTCACCGGCCTGGCCGACCCGGACCGGTTGCTGCGCATCGACGCGGGCCGCCCCGGCGTGCCGATCTCCCTGACCAAACCGCTCGGCGTGGGTGTGCTCAACACCAGGCACAAGGCGACCGGTGAAGTGTTTCCGCAGGCGATCGAGGCGATGACGACGCTCAACCGGGACGCCTCCCGGGCGGCGCTGGCGGCCGGAGCCCGCTGCGCGACCGACGTGACCGGGTTCGGCCTGCTCGGCCACCTCTACAAGCTGGCCAGGGCGAGCGGTGTCACGGCGGTGGTCGACGTGGCGGCCGTGCCCTACCTGGAAGGCGCGCGGCAGGCGTTGCGCGACGGCTATGTCAGCGGCGGCACCCGCCGCAACCTGGAGTGGGTGCGGCCCCGCCTCGACCCGGGCCGGTACGGCGAGGAGGACCTGCTCCTGCTGGCCGACGCCCAGACCTCGGGCGGTCTGCTCGTCGCCGGCGAGGTCCCCGGCGCGCCCGTCGTCGGCGAACTCGTCCCGGCAGAGACCGCCGCGATCCGGCTCGCCTGACAGCTCCTGACGCCCGGGACGACGGTGAGGTGGTGGACCCGGGACATGCGACCTGCGCCCGGCGTACGGCACGTGACCTCGCGGAGTCAGCGGGGTTTGCCGAGTGACCACAGGGAGGCCGCCATGAGGAGAGCGGTCAGCCCGCCGCAGATCATCACGGTGGAGACCGAGAAGGCGTCGACGACGCGTCCGCCGAGGAACGCGCCGAGGGCGAAGGTCGCCTGGAAGGAGGAGGTGAAGACGACCGTCGCGGCTTCGGGCGTGTGAGGTGCGGCGGCGATGAACGACGCCTGCGAACAGACGGGCACGCCTCCGTAGGCCAAGCCCCAGACCACAAGTGACATCACGGCGCCGATGGTCGTGCCGCCGATCAGGGGCAGCAACAGGGTGGTGACCGCGATCAGGCAGCCGCAGGTCACGAAGGCGGTTCGCAGCCGCGTCACAGTGCCCTTGCCGGCCAGGAAGTTTCCGGCGATTCCGGCGACGCCGTACGCCAGCAGGATGGCGCTGACGACGGCGGGAGGAAGGCCGGTGACGTTCTCGAGGAAGGGTGTGACGTACGTGTAGGTGCCGAAGTGGGCCAAGACGATGAGGAAAGTGGTCAGTAGGGCGATTGCGGCGCTCCGGGTGCGCAGCAGGTCGAGCAGGACCCGAGGACGGGTGACCTGATGGGCGGGCAGCGGCGGCAGCAGCAGTGTCAGGGCCGCGAGGACCAGGAGTGCCGGCACGGCCAGAGCCAGGAAGGCGGTCCGCCAGCCGGCGAGGTTGCCGATGAAGGTCCCTGCCGGTACGCCGAGCACGGAGCCCAAGGGCACGGCCGAGAAGATCACAGCGGTGGCGGTGCCGACGGCGTGCGGCGGCATCAGACGGCCGGCCAGTCCGGCCCCGATGGACCAGAAGCCGCCGATCGTGAGGCCGACGAGCACCCTGGAGATCAGCATGATCCAGTAGGAGGCCGCCGCTGCGGCCAGAACGTCGGCCAGGGCGAGAACCCCCATGAGGACGCACAACATCACCCGGCGGTCCAGGCGTGCGGTGGTCAGTGTGACCGTGGGCGCGGCGACCGCGGCGACGATACCGGGCAGGGTCATGGTCAGCCCTGTGGTGCCGTCGGAGATGCCGAAGTCGGCGCCTATGGCGGTGAGCAGGCCGATGGGCAGGATTTCGCTGGTGACGATGGCGAAGATGCCCAGCATGAGCGAGATGACGGCGAGCCAGCCGATGAGGGGCGAGCGGGGCCGGGTGAGCGTGGTGGTCGACATGGGTCCGTTCGGCCAAGGTGCGGGTGGATGGCGTGCACCCAGCCAAACAGTGAGGAGGCAACGAGCACTGGCACGTTTCGGACGCGGCCACATCGCTTGTCGGCGGTGATCAGTGAGCGCGGACCGCGCATCCAGCTCGGGCTGCTGGGCGACCTCTGGCCGTTCTGAGACGCGGTGACCGCGGGTTCCCCCGGCTGGAGCGGCATCCGCCTGCGCAACACACGGCCTGGAGATGCACGTCAGGAGTTGTTCAGGTAGATGAGGGCGGCGAGGACCCGGCGGTTGTCGTCGCCGTCGTCGGTGATGCCGAGCTCGGCCCGAGAGCGGCCTCTCGTGGGATGTGCTCGTCGTCCCTCCCCCCTTATTCCGGAGGCGCTAGCGGCCGGGGACGGAGGCGGGGCGGCCGGCGTCCAGCCGCTCACGCTGCGGCACGACGGTGTACTTGGGGTCCTTGGCCGAGACGCGGCCCGCTTCCAGCACGCCGAACCGGGTGCACAGGGCTCCGGCCGTGATGGCGAGCCCCGACAACGCGGTGAGGGCCCGGCTGCGCCCGGCGACCACGGCGAGCAGGCCACCGCCGAGAGTGAGCACACGGGAGGCCCGCATGAGCCTGCCCGCCCTGCCCTTCCGGTACGGCTCGCCGACGAGCCCCAGGCGGCGCTCCATCAGCGCGCCCGCGACGACCTCGGCCACGGCACCGGTCACCGCCGCCGCGCGGGCGGGCGCCGCCTGCGCCCGGGGCGTCGTCAGCATCAGCGCCGCACCCGCCGAGGCGAGAGCGCTGCCGGAGAACAGGAACGGCAGCTCGCGCATCCCCTCATGCCACGCGGGAACGGCGGTGTCGGCCAGCAGGACGGCCGTGTAGGTGGTCATCGCCGCACCGCTCAGGGCGCTCGCCACCGACGCGGCGTCGCCCACGAAGGGCAGCAGGCCGGTCACCGCGGAGCCTGCCGCGATGCCGGTCAGCCCGCTGTGGGCGGCCAGCGTCCAGGACCCGACGCTCATCGGCGAGGAGAGCTTGAACACCCGCAGCATGTTGAGAAAGCGCATGGGACGACCCAGCTCGGCCACGAGGAAGACGGTCCCGCCGCTCGCCCCGGCGAAGGCGGCCATCCGGGCGGCCAGTTCCAGCCGATCCCGCCCGGTGAGGCGGGCGGCCGCCGCCATCGCGCCCGCCGCGCCGGACAGCCCGCCCAAGTAGAGGTACGTCGGCATGTGGGGTTCGTGCCAGAGGGGCCGCTTGATGACCGGCTGGCCGTAGTACGACCGGAACTCGGCATCCGGCACCATCTCGTCCCGGCGCCTCGGCATCAGATCCTCCCCACGCAGGGGGTCGCCATCACACTCGCCCATCCCACTGACCGGGCGGCACGTCCCGGCCCCGGCTCGTCGCGTTCCTCCGCCAACCCCGTCAGCTCCTCTTTCCCAGGAAGCAGGCGGCGACGCCGGCGGCCAGAGCGAGCGCCGCGCCGCCCGCCCAGCGCCACATCGCGGGCAGGTCGCGGGTGGTCACCACGGGGTCCGGCGGCAGGCCGTACGTCTCCGGCTCGTCGAGCAGGAGGAAGAACGCGCCCGTGCCGCCCACTCCGTTGTCCGGGTTCTCGCCGTAGAGCCGGGCCTCGGTCACGCCCTCGGCGTGCAGCCGCTCGACCCGCGCCTCCGCCCGCTCCCGCAGCTCGTCCAGCGGCCCGAACTGGATCGACTTCGTCGGGCACGCCTTGGCGCAGGCCGGCTCCATGCCGCCGCGCAGCCGGTCGTAGCAGAGCGTGCACTTCCACGCCCGGCCGTCGTCCTCCCTGCGGTCGATCACGCCGTACGGGCAGGCGGGCACGCAGTAGCCGCAGCCGTTGCAGACGTCGGACTGGACGACGACGGTGTCGAACTCGGTGCGGAACAACGCCCCGGTGGGGCAGACGTCGAGGCAGGCGGCGTGGGTGCAGTGCTTGCACACGTCCGACATCATGAGCCACCGGCCGTCCTGCTCGACGAACGCGACGTGCCGCCAGGTGCTCGCACCCAGCGCGCCGGTGTTGTCGTAGGAGGTGGCCCGGAACACGAACCCGTCGTCGGGCACGTCGTTCCACTCCTTGCAGGCCACCTCGCAGGCCTTGCAGCCGATGCAGACGGTCGTGTCGGTGAAGAAGCCCATCCGCTCAGCCATGGCGGTACCTCTCGATCAGGTCGAGCAGCGCCCTGCCGCGCGGGCGCCGCCCCGGCAGGACGTCGCAGGTGCCGGCCTTGCTCTCCTGGATGTAGACGTTGGGGTCGAGCACGATCGACGACAGGTCGTTGACGACGTCGCCGGTGATCACCCCGCCGCTGCTGTAGCCCCAGTGGTACGGCATGATCACCTGGTGGACGGTGCGGCCGTTCAGCCGCAGGGGCCGTACGCGGCCGGTAACGAGCACGCGCAGCTCGATCGCGGTGCGCGCGGTGACGATCGTCGCCCAGCCGCCGTTGTCCAGCCCGAGCTCCTCCGCCATCTCCCGCGACACCTCGCAGAACGCCTCCGGCTGGAGCTCGGCGAGATAGGGCAGGGGCCTGCTCATGGCGCCCGTCGTGTGGTGCTCGGTGAGCCTGCTCGTCGTGTAGACGTACGGGAACCGGGGCGACAGCGCCGGGTTGTACGGGTTCTCCGGCCGGTCGACGGTCCGGCGGGCCGGGTTGGCCTGCTGGCCATACAGCGCGTTGCGCACCGGCGACTCGTGCGGCTCGTAGTGGGTCGGCAACGGCCCGTCGGACAGCCCGGACGGGACGTACAGCCAGCCCCTGCCGTCCGACTGCATGATGAACGGGTCGGTGCCGGCCAGCGCGGCCTCGGCCTTGGCCCCCTCGGGCGGCCGGTAGTCGGGCGCCTTGTCCTCCTCGAAGTCCGGCACATCAGGCCCGGTCCATTTGGTCCCGTCCCAGTAGACGTACTTCTTCCGCTCGCTCCACGGGCGGCCCTGCGGGTCGGCGGAGGCGCGGTTGTAGAGGATGCGCCGGTTGGCCGGCCAGGCCCAGCCCCATTCGAGTGCGACGGGCCCCTGCTCGGTGTGCGGCGTGCGCCGGGCCGCCATGTTGACCCCGTCGGCGTACACACCGCAGTAGATCCAGCAGCCGCAGCTCGTCGAGCCGTCGGGCTTCAGCTCCCGCAGCGAGGCCAGCGGGCGGCCGTCGGCGGCCGTGCCGTTGATCTCGCGCAGCACGGCCTCGGCGTCGGGGTCGCGCTGCTCGCCGATCTCCGGGTAGTCCCAGGTCAGCTCCTGCACCGGCCGGTCGATCTCGTCGTCGCCGAGCCGCTGCCTGATCCGCTTGCCGAGGTGGTAGTAGAACCACAGGTCGCTGCGGCAGTCGCCCGGCGGGTCGAGGGCCTTCTCCCGCCACTGCAGCAGCCGCTGGGTGTTGGTGAACGTGCCCTCCTTCTCCACGTGGCTCGCGGCCGGCAGGAAGAAGACCTCGGTGCCGATCTCCTCGGTCCGCAGCTCGCCCGTCTCGATCTCGGGCGCGTCCTTCCAGAACGTCGCGGTCTCCACCAGCATGAGGTCGCGGACCACCAGCCAGTCGAGGTTGGCCAGGCCCAGTCGTTGCGCCTTGCCGTTGGCCGAGCCGACCGCCGGGTTCTCGCCCACGACGAAGTAGCCCTTGACCGTCCCGTCGATCTGGCCCATCACGGTCGCGTAGTGACCGTGGTCTCCGGTCAGGCGCGGCAGGTAGTCGAAGCAGTAGTCGTTGTCCTCCGTCGCCGCGTCGCCCCACCACGCCTTGAGCAGGCTGACGACGTACGCCCGCCGGTTGCCCCACCAGCCGGTGTCGGCGCCCTCCCGCCTCAGGTAGTGGTCGAGGCCGTCGTGCCGGTGGGCGTGCGGCATCGCGATGTATCCCGGCAGCAGGTTGAACAGCGTCGGGATGTCCGTGGAACCCTGAATGCTCGCGTGCCCGCGCAGCGCCATGATGCCGCCGCCCGGCCGGCCCATGTTGCCCAGCAGGAGCTGCAGGATCGCGGCCGCCCTGATGTACTGCACGCCGACCGAGTGCTGCGTCCAGCCCACCGAGTACACCCACGCCGTGGTCCGCTCCCGGCCCGAGTTGGCCGTGATCGCCTCCGCGAGTTCCTGGAACCGCTCCGGCGGGATGCCGCACAGCTCCTCGACCATCTCGGGCGTGTAGCGGGAGTAGTGCCGCTTGAGAATCTGGTAGACGCACCGTGGGTCGGTCAGCGTCGGGTCCTCGGGCGGCGTCGCGCTGGCGCCCGCGCCGCGTGCGCCGTAGGAGTCGGATCCCGCCGCCTCCGCGTGGCGCTTGCCGCCCTCGGTCAGCTCCTCCTCCTCGGGCACGTCGCCCTCGTACGCCCAGGTCGACGGGTCGTACCTGCCGGTCTCCTCGTCGTAGCCGGAGAACAGGCCGTCGAGGTCCTCGGTGTCGCGGAATTCCCTGTTCACCAGGGTCGCGGCGTTCGTGTACGCGAGAACGTACTCACGGAAATCGAGCCCGTTCGACAGCACATGGTTGATCAGCGCGCCGAGCAGCACGATGTCGGTGCCGGCGCGGATCGCCAGGTACCTGTCCACGGTCGCACTGGTCCGGCTGAAGCGCGGGTCGATGTGGAAGACCTTCGCGCCGCGTTCACGCGCCTCCATCACCCACTGGTACCCCACCGGATGGCACTCGGCCATGTTGGAGCCCTGGATGACGATGCAGTCAGCGTTGGCCAGGTCCTGCTGATACTGGGTCGCGCCGCCACGCCCGAAGCTGGTCCCCAGACCGGGGACGGTGGAGGAGTGTCATATGCGCGCCTGGTTCTCGACCTGGATCGCGCCGAGGGCGGTGTAGAGCTTCTTCATCAGGTAGTTCTCTTCGTTGTCGAGCGTCGCCCCGCCCAGGCCGGCGATGCCCAGAGTCCTCCTGACCTCCTGCCCCTCGTGCGTCTGCTGCCAGGTCTCGCGCCGGGTCCGCACCACGCGGTCGGCGATCATGTCCATCGCGGTCTCGAGGTCGAGCGGCTCCCACTCGGTGCCGTACGGCCTGCGGTAGAGGACCGTCGTCTGACGGCCGGGGTGGGTGACGAGCTGCTTGCTGGCCGACCCCTTCGGGCAGAGGCGCCCGCGGGAGATCGGCGAGCCGGGGTCGCCCTCGATCTGGGTGACCTTCCCGTCCTTCACGTAGACGAGCTGGCCGCAGCCCACGGCGCAGTAGGGGCAGACGGAACGCGCGACCGTATCGGCCCCCTCGACCCGGGGCCGCAAAGCGTCCGTACGCGCCGAGCGCGCCGCCTGCCCTCTGCCGTCCTCTCCCCTGAGCTGCCGGATCACCGGCCAGCGGGAGAGCCATCCAGCACCCACGACGCCTCTGATGCCCCGGTCGTGACGGTCTAATCATGAAAATCGCCGTGTCCGGTAGAGGGCCACCCGACGTGTCGGGGAGCGCTGTCTGGGGAATCTGTGAGAGCTTGGGCCCGGCGGGGTGTAGAGCGCGCTGGGAGGGCATTAAGGGCCTGATCCGGCACTCTTCGTGGGCAACTCATGCCCGCGGGACCACCCTCACGCAGAGGACATCGATGAGCGACCAGCCGCCCGAGTGGGCGAGAAATCTTGAGAAGGCGGCGATCGAGGCGGCCAGGGCCGTCGAACGCGCCGGCCGGGCACTCGGCAAGGCGATGGAGCAGGCAGGGCGCACCGCCAAGGCCCAGGCGGCGATGGCGGCCGCCTACCAGGCGGATCTGGAAGGGCTGGAGAAGGTGCTGCGAACCCTTCCCGCGGAGCAGGTCAGGGACATCTCGGCGGCCGCGGCGGTGGTGACGGCGACCGCCGATCAGGTGCTGGCCCAGACGCCGAAGGACGACCTCTGAGGCGATACCCGCGCACGGGCGGACGGCCCGATCTTCGTGCGTCTCCTCGGGAAGGCGCGTGCCGTCGGCGGGGTGCCGCTTGCGATCTTGCCTGGCGGCGACCGGTCGCCCGGAGCGAGGCGATTTCCACAGCCTGTGGACGGCCGGCGACCCCCGCGGTTTCGCACCACGGGGGTGTTCCGATGCGGGCCCGGCACCTCGCCGCGCGCGGCCTTCCCGGCTCTCGGCGTGACCTCCGGCCTGGTGCTGATCGTCGTCAACGTCGCCCGGTGAGGTCCGCACGCTTGATCGCGGCCACCGTCGAGACCCAGGCCATGGCGACCAGCACTCCGACGCACAGGGTGAGAGAGCCGGCCCGCCCGCCGGACATGGCCCAACCGTTGCCCAGCAGGAGTGCCAGGCCGCTGAGACGGGAGGCGGCCGCATGCCCGCCCCGGCCCGCGCGGGCGAAGTGGCGGCCGAGGACGAAACAGGCCGCGATGAGGGCGGTGAAGGCCACGGAACCGGCCGCCATGTGCAGCATCGCGTGCCAGCTCATCCCTGCCGGAGCGCCAAGCGGGGTGCCCTCGGGGAAGCCGTCCCCCGGGTCCATGCTGAAGACCCCCGCCGCCGCGAGCCCGGCGCCCTCGACGAGCAGCAGCCGCGGTGCCCACGTCCCTCCGGGCGTGCCGCGCATGGCCCTGCGCAGTCCGATCGCCCCTGCGACCGTCAGGACGGCGGTGATCCAGAAGTTGCTTGTCTGCAGCCAGCCGAGGTCGCCCGTGCTGAGCATGCTCAGGGGGTGACGCAGCAGGGTGAAACCCTCCCGGGTGAACGCCTGCGTCAGCGAGACGATCCCGAAGAGGGGCGTGGTGAGCACGGCGCAGGTGAGCAGGGCGCGGGTGAGCAGGGCACGAGTGAGCAGGGTACGCGTCGGTCCCCTGTCGGCCGTGGGCCCCGGCGTGGCGGGCCGCACAGTGACCTGAGCAGTGGGCCGCACAGTGACCTGAGCAGGGGCCTGAGCAGGGGCCTGAGCGGTGAGCTGAGCGGTCGGCCGGGTGGTGTCCTGCGTGGCGGTCATGGCCGTTTCCTTCTTTCAGGCGTCGCGGTTCTCGGGTAGTCCGGTCCGTGGAGGCTCCCGGTCCCTGGGCTTCCGGTCCTGGGCTTCCGGTCCTGGGCTTCCTGCCCCAGGGCTTTCGGTCCCAGAGCTTTCGGTCCCAGAGCTTCCGATCGCGGAGGCTCCGGTCTCCGGTGTTCCGGCCGGGTGTCCGGCCTCGCTGACGCGTCGAACGGCGGCCGCGCGATTCGACCAGCCCTCCCTCTCGCCTGCCGTCCACCCCCGCTCACCTGCGGCCTGAGGCGGATCGTGCATTCTCTGTCACATGCGCATTCCCTGTCGCATCGCCCGAAAGCCCCGGTCACCGCGCCCGGCCACGAGGAGCTGTCGAAAGCGGCTCATGCCGTACGACGTGTAGGTGACGGCGGGGACCGGCACCGGCCCCGGCCGGCCGCAGGATCAGAAAGCGGCCGAAGGATCAGGAAGAAGGAGAAGGACCGATGCGATTTCTGATGACCACCAAGGGCACCGACCCGAACCCGGACGCGGCGATGATGGCCGAGATGGGCGCCTTCATCGAGGAGATGACCCGGGCCGGGGTGCTGCTGGCCACGGGCGGACTGGAGCCGGGCGGCGTGCGGATGGTCTCATCCGGTGGCCGGGTCACCGTGACCGACGGCCCCTTCACGGAAGCGAAGGAGGCGATCGTCAGCTTCGCGCTGATCGAGGCACGCTCCCGCGAGGAGGCCGTGGAGCTGGCCCGCCGCTTCTGGGAGATCGTCGGCGACGGTGAGGGCTCGGTCCAGCAGGTGTTCGGCCCCGAAGACGCTCCCGGAGCCGGCCCCCGCTGACACGGGCCGGTGGGGGCAGCGGCTGCCCGGCCCCGCGGCCGCCGTCGGGGCCGGCCCCGGACGTACAGGCCGGGTTGCGCGGCGGACGGGCCGGTGCTGTCATCGGTCGGGTGACGTCCCTGGACGCGAACCGCGTCGTGGACGCGGTCTGGAAGATGGAGTCCGCGAGGATCGTCGCCGGCCTCGTCCGCATGGTCGGCGACGTCGGCCTGGCGGAGGAACTGGCGCAGGACGCGGTCCTCGCCGCGCTGGAGCAGTGGCCCGAGGCGGGTGTCCCGGACACCCCGGGCGCCTGGCTCATGGCCGTCGCCAAACGCCGTGCCGTCGACCATCTGCGGCGGGAGGAGCGACGGGACCGCGGGCAGGAGCGGCTCGCCCATGACCTCGCCACCCGTTCCGACGACGGCGAACGTGACGTGGACGACGTGATGGACGCGCTCGACGGAGAGGTCGGCGACGACGTCCTCCGGCTGATGTTCGTCTCCTGTCATCCGGTGCTGTCCGCCGAGGCCCGGGTCGCGCTCACGCTGCGGCTGATGGGCGGCCTGCGGACCGACGAGATCGCGCGGGCCTTCCTCGTCTCCGAGAGCGCCGTCGCGCAGCGGATCGTGCGGGCCAAGCGGGCGCTCGCCGACGCGGGCGTCCCTTTCGAGGTGCCGGCGGCGCCGGAACGGGCAGCCCGGCTGTCGTCGGTGCTCGAAGTGATCTATCTGGTGTTCAACGAGGGATACTCGGCCACGGCGGGCGACGACCTGATGCGCCCGTCCCTCTGTCTTGAGGCGCTGCGCCTGGGCCGCATGCTGGCCGAACTGACCCCCGACGAGGCCGAGGTGCACGGTCTGGTCGCGCTGATGGAGCTTCAGCAGTCGCGATCGGCCGCGCGTACCGGCCCGTCGGGAGAGCCTGTGCCGCTGCACGAGCAGAATCGGGGGCGCTGGGACCCGCTGCTCATCCGCCGCGGTTTCGCGGCGCTGCTGCGGGCGCGGGAGGCCGGCGGCCCCCTCGGCCCGTACGTGCTGCAGGCGGCCATCGCGGCGTGCCACGCGCGGGCCGCCACGCCCGAGGAGACCGACTGGCCGCAGATCGCGGCGCTCTACGAGGCTCTCGTCACGGTGTTGCCGACTCCGGTCGTCCAGCTCAACCGCGCGGTCGCGCTCGCGATGGCCTACGGACCGCGCGCCGGTCTCACGCTGGTGGACACGCTGACCGGCGAACCGGCGCTGAAGGGCTATCACCTGCTGCCCGCCGTACGCGGAGATCTGCTGGCCCGGCTCGGCCGGCACGACGAGGCCCGGGCGGAGTTCGAACGCGCCGCCTCGCTCGCCCGCAACGCCGCGGAACGGGCGGTGCTGCGGCGCCGGGCCGCGACCTGCGCCGAGGAGGCCGGAGCGGATGAGGACGTCACACTCGGCGAGGCCGCGAGGACCTTCCTCGCCCGGCCCGAACTGAGCGCCGACACCGTCCGCTCCTACGAGCAGACCCTGTCGCGGCTGTGCCGCCACCTGGGAGAGGACGTCCCCCTGCGAGGCGTGACACCCGGCCGGATCGCCGAGGTCTTCGCCACGGCGTGGGGCGCGGCGGCAAGCGCCACCTGGAACCGGCACCGCTCGGCGTTGCGGTCGTTCGCCTCGTGGGCGGCCGAACGCGGCTGGGCCGCCGCCGGCCTCGCCGCCCCGCTCGACCGGCGGCCCGAGCCTCGCGCCCGCACCCGCCCCATCGACCGCTCCCTGCTGGAAAGTCTGTGGGAACGGCCGGGCGTCCCACTGCGCGAACGCACGCTGTGGCGACTGCTGTACGAGAGCGCGGCTCCGGCCGACTGGGCGCTCTCCCTCGACGTGGAGGACCTCGACCTGCCCGGCATGCGCGGCGAGGTGAAGGCCAGGGGCCACTGGCTGCGCTGGCAGCACGGCACGGCCGCGCTCCTGCCCCTTCTCGTCGGGGACCGCCGCAGCGGCCCGCTGTTCCTCGCCGACCGCAGACCGGGGCCGGGCCGCATGCCGGCGGCGGCCGACCTGTGCCCGCACACGGGCCGTGGCCGCCTGTCGTACGAACGGGCGGAGTACCTGTTCAAACGGGCCACCGTGGACCTCGCCCCGGAGGGCGGCGGCTACACGCTGCACCGCCTGCGCCACTCGCGCCTGGCCCACCTCGGCGAGGACGGCTGGTCCGCGCCGATGCTCATGGCACTGTCCGGCCACGCGAGCGCCCGGACCCTGCACGGATTCGTGAGGGTTCCGCGACCTGCGGATACCGTTGCGTGAGTGGGGAGGAAAGCGGCATACCTCAAGGACGTCCTGCTCTGGGGCGTCCTCGGCCTGCCGGCGCTGTGGGCGAATCTCACGCACACCCTGGCCGACAGGTACACCTGGCCCGAGGTGATCGCCGGGCTCACGGTGACCGGCGTCGCCGTCGTGCTCGCCCGGCCCCGGCCACTGGCGGCGATGCTCGTGGCCGCCGCGCTGTGGGCGGGCTCGGTGGCCGTGCGGGGCGACCCCACCGTCTTTTTCCCTGTCCTGGCGGTGATGAGCCATCTGGCCGGCGTACGCATGGATCGGGCCCGGCCCGCCCTGCTCGGCCTGTCGGCCGCCGCGGTGGTCGCCGCCGTCGTCGTCCCGCTCGTCCGGTGGCTTCTCGCGGCTCAGTGGGATCTGGGCGCGTGGTTCTTCGCCGTCACGGGCATCGCGCTCTTCGGACTCGTCCCCTGGCTCGCGGGCCACGCCCGGCACCAGGGTCTGGCCCTCACCAGGGCGGGCTGGGAGCGCGCCGGGCACCTGGAGCGCGAGCGGCGCATGCTCGCCGAACAGGCGAGGCTGCGTGAGAGGGCCGCCATCGCGCGGGAGATTCATGACCTGCTCGGCCACGACCTGAGCCTGGTCGCGCTGCGGGTGGGCGCCCTGGAGGTCGCCCCCGGCCTTCCCGAGAGCCACCGCCGGGCGGCGGGCGAGGCCCGCGAGGCGGTCACGGCCGCGGCGGAGCGCCTGCGCGACGTCGTCGCCGTGCTGAGGGACGCCACCCCCCACGGCGCCCCCCACGCCGCCCCCCACGCCGCCCCCCGCGACGACCCTCACAGCCACCCGCACGGCGTCGCAGACGATGCCGTCGCCCTGCTCGGGACCGGAGACGATCCCGGCCCGGCCGACGAGGACCCGCCCAAGAGTCACGCGCACGCGGAGACCGTGGGCGAGCTGGTCCGGCGCGCCGGGGCCGCCGGAATGCCGGTCGTGCTGCACGGCGCGCAGGAGGAGGCCCGGATGTCCGCGCCGGTGCACGCCACCGTGCGGCGGGTCGTTCGCGAGGGGCTGACCAACGCCGCCAAGCACGCTCCCGGCGCCCCGGTCACGGTACGGCTCGCACATACACCCGGCGAGACCGTGGTCACGGTCGCCAACGCCGCACCACGACGGCCCGGCCGCGGCGTGACGGGCGGATACGGCCTGCGCGCCCTGGCGGAGCGGGTGCGTCTGCAGGGCGGCGCCCTGGCCGGTGGCCCCGACGGCGAGGGCTTCACCCTGACCGTACGGCTGCCGCATGCCGCTTCCCGGCGCGCCGTCTCGCTGCCCGCCACCGGCGCTCCGGCGGCCGGTGACGCCGGTGAGGAGGATGCCGCTCTCACATCGGTGGCCGCTCCCGGCATTACCACTGCTACCGGCATCGCCGCCGTCCCCGGCGAACCCGGCGCGGCCGAGCCGTACGACGGCCCGTCAGCGGGATCACGGCCCGTGGAGCTGGACCTGGCGCTGGCCCGGCGGCGGGTGCGCCGTACGCGGCTGGCCGCCGCACTGGTCTCCCTGGCCGCGGCGGCCGGCGTCGTCGCGTTCGTGGTGGGATTCACGGTCTACGAGGCGGTCACCTCGGTCCTGCCGCCGGCCGAGTTCGCGAAGCTGCGGGTCGGGCAGGCCGAATCCGAGGTCGCGGCGGTGCTTCCGGCCAGGACCAGGATCGACGATCCGTCGTGGCCAGAGCCGCCGATTCCGCCGGGCGCCCGGTGCCGCTACTACGGCACCAGCCCTGAGCCGTTCGGCGAGTTGAAGCTCCACCGGCTGTGCTTCGCCGGGGGCCGGCTGGTCGGCAAGACTCTCATGCGCCCTTGATTCAGTGCGCCCCCACTGCCGTGCGACGCCGGGCTCAGGAGACCCTTCTCCTCGTGTCGGCCGCCGTACCGCCTCAGCCGCCCGCCCCGCCGCCGGGCGAGGCCCCGGTGATGGCGTGCGTCTCCCGTTCGATCATCTCCACCAACGGCACGTCGTCGCGGTTGGCGAGGATGACGCCGACCCAGCCGGTGTCCGGGTAGATGCTCCAGTTGGCGCAGACACCGGGGTTGCCACCTGCGCGCTGGACCACCCACTGGCCGCCGACGATGGAGGCCGCGGGCCCGTAGGTGCCGAACCCGGCCGGGCTGTGGGGAATCTTGGCCGCGGTGAGCACATCGGCCCAGGGGCGGTCCAGCAGTGTGCCGTCGCACAGCGCGTTCGCGAAGCGGACCAGGTCCGGCGCGGTGGCGAAGCCGCCGTCCCCCATGGGGTCGATGAAGGCACGACCGGGGTTCCTGCCGAGGATGTACTCGTACGGGCTGCCCTTGTCGAGGTTGCGGACGGCGTCGACGTGGCTTCCGTCGGCGAGTCTCATGTACGGGTGCGCGATGTGTTTGCCGGTGAGCCACTGCGGCCTGGTGCAGAACGCCGAGCCGGTCATGCCACAGCGGCGGAAGATGTTCTCCTCAACGTAGTCCCAGTACGTCGTGCCGCTCACGGCCTCCACGATCAGTGCGGGGATGGCGGTCTCGGCGCCGGCGTGAAACGTGTTGGGAAGGCCGGGTGTGCCCACCAGCTTCGACTGCCGGGCCCACCGCTCCTGGTACTCGTGGACCTCCTCCCGGCTCTGGAAGACCCGTCGGATGTCCTCTTCGGGGGTGTTCATCCCGGAGGTGCCGGAGAGCATGTGGTGGATGGTCACCTTCTTGGCGATGTCCGGGGCGAAGCCCTTCAGGTGTTCGCCGACCGTGTCCGTCAGCCGTAGCCTGCCCTGCTGCGCCAGCTGCAGGATGGCTGTCGCGTTGAACGGCTTGCCCCGCCACGTACCGGTCGTAGGCGCCGCCGGGCCGGGTGGCCGGCGGGATATCGGGGCCGGTCGAGACCGGGGTGGCCCCGTGGCCGGGCTCGGCGCCCGCCGTCGGCGCGCTGAGCACCGCCCCGGCCACCGCGCCGACGGCCGCACCGGCGGCCGCGAGCCCGCTCCACCCGAGCAGCCGCCTCCGGCCGATACCACCTACGGAATCCAATTCCATGGTCGCTTTCCTTTCCGATCTGCACACTGACCGTTGACGCGCTGTGGCCCATGCCTCCGCTCCGGACGGGAGGCTGTCGGCCGCGGGCTACCTCTGGTCCCCGATCTCGCCGCCGTGGCGCGCGCCGGGGTGGGGTCGTCGTCGTGGCGGCGTGCCGCCGCAGTCCGGGCGGTACTCGAAGTGCCACCACTCGTTGTCGTAGATGCGGTAGAGGTCGTAGCGGGCGCCGTGCTCCTCGAGCCAGCGCGCGCCCTCGTACGGGCGCACGTCCAGCGCGACGCCCTTGACGTGGGAGGATTCCGCCGGTGGCAACACGAGCATTCGCGCCGAGACCGGGGACCCGGAACGACGCACCTCCTCGTCGAACATCCGTTGCTGGACGAGGGGATCGCGGTAGCCCGAGGTGAGGCCGATGAGCCGGCCGTGACGCCAGAGCGCCTCGGTCCGCGCGGCGGCGAACGCCGCCCTCGCGCCGTCGGTGAGCCCGGTGAGGTCCTGGGCGGGGAATCGCATCCGCAGCGCCCATTCACACGCCAGTTCGCGGGCGCGGCCAGGACGCCGGATGAACGCCGCGGGCAGCAGGAGCCCGGCGAGCACCAGCGTGACCACGGCGAACAGCCGGTCTCGGGGCCGAGGTGGAACGGTGCGTGGTTCGTTCATGACGACATACGATCGGCGCCGAATGTGCGCGCGTCGTCCGCCGTATGTCACCGTTCATCGACGGCGGTCACCGCCGGCGCGACCGTGACACAACCATGACAAGGCGCTGACTTGGCGGGGACACGGCCGGTCCACAGTGGACGAAGTCGACCGGCGGGCAAGCTACGGAGCGTTCTGTGATACTCGGCGGCGTGTCGCGAGTGTTGTTGATCGAGGATGACCCGGCCGTGCGGGAGGGCCTTGAACTGGCCCTCACCCGGCACGGGCACCGGGTGCACGCGACGGAGTCCGGCGAGCAGGGGCTGGACCGGCTGCGTGCGGACCCTCCCGATGTCGTCGTGCTCGACCTGATGTTGCCCGGCATGGACGGGTTCGCGGTCTGCCGCCGCATCCGGGCCGCGGGTGAGGTGCCGATCATCATGCTGACCGCACGCGGCGACGACATGGACGTGGTGGCCGGGCTGGAGGCGGGCGCCGACGACTACGTGGTCAAGCCGGTGCAGCCCAGGGTGCTCGAGGCGCGCATCCGCGCGGTGCTCCGGCGGAACGGCCGCGAGCAGGCGGAGCTGGAGCGGCATGCGGACCTGACCATCGATCGGGCCGGGCTGGTGGTCGCCAAGCGCGGCATACCGGTCAGCCTCGCCCCGACCGAGCTGCGCCTGCTGCTCGAGCTCTCCGGCACGCCGGGCCGGGTGCACAGCCGCCAGCAGCTGCTGGAGTCGGTGTGGGAGCACGGGTATTTCGGCGACTCGCGTCTCGTGGACGCGTGCGTGCAGCGGTTGCGCGCGAAGATCGAGGACGACTCGGCGGCGCCCGTCTACGTGCAGACCGTGCGCGGGTTCGGGTACCGGTTCGGGCCGGTGTGAAGCGGCCGGCGGCGCCTCGTCCGAACCTGGGACTGCGTACCCGGCTGTTGCTGGCGTTCGCACTGCTGTGCGTGGTCACCGCGGCGGCGGTGGCCGGCGCGGCCTACGTCCAGGCCCGCAACGCCATCCTGGAGCGCGCCCAGGATGCCGCGGTGCAGACGGTGAGAAGCCGCCTGCAGGCGCTCTTCCCGTTGCGGAATCCGGCGCCGGGCCCGGCCGAGCTCGCCGAGATCGCCCACACCGTGTCCGACGGGAACGACGACGCGGTCGCCTTCTATCACGAGACGCGCTCGTCGGCCGCCCCCGGCCCGCCATGCCTGCGTCCCGGCGTGCCGTGCCTGCCTTCGGGCGTGCCATGTCCGTCTTCCGGCAGGCCGTGCCGGCCCGGCCTGGATCCCGAGACGATCCCCAAGGAGCTGCGGCGGAAGGTGGCCGGCGGCGATATGGCGTGGCAACGCGTGGTGTGGCCGGACGGGCCCCACCTGATCATCGGCACGCCGATGCTGATCGTCGAGGGGGACCGGCCGGCGCGGGCGTCCGGCATCGAGGTCTACGTCGCGCACAGCCTGGCTCCCGAACAGCGCAGCATCGACCGGCTCGCCGCATTCGCCTGGCTCACCGGCGGCGCGTCCCTGGCGTTCGCGGTCGTGCTGGCGATGCTGGCCACTCGTGGCGTGCTGGGGCCGGTGCGCGAGCTCGGCCGGGCGGCACGCCTGCTGGGCCAGGGCGAGCTGCGGACCAGGATCGCGGTCCGCGGCTCCGACGAGCTGGCCGACGTGGCGCGCACGTTCAACGACACCGCCGCGGAGCTGGAACGCCACGTCGAGCAGCTCCGCGAGATGGAGGCCGACGCCCGCCGCTTCGTGGCCGACGTGTCCCACGAGCTGCGCACCCCGCTGGCGGCGCTCGCCGCGGTGGCCGACGTCCTCGACGAGGAGGCGGCCAGGCTGCCCGAGCCCGCCGGCAGGGCCGCCAGGCTGGTCAGCCAGGAGACGCTCAACCTCACCGGGCTGGTGAACGACCTGATCGAGATCAGCAGGTTCGACTCCGGCGTCGCGGCCCTCGCGCTGAACGAGGTCGATGTGGCCGAACTGGTGCGCGCGACCCTGCGTGCCCGGGGCTGGCCGGAGCAGGTGCACACCGAGCTTCCACCCGCGGTGACGGCACGGCTGGACCCGCGCCGAGTGGACGTCATCCTCGCCAATCTGGTCGGCAACGCCCTGCGGCACGGCGAGCCACCGGTGTCGGTACGGCTTTCCGCCGACCCGCACTGGATCGCTCTCGAGGTCCGCGACCACGGGCCGGGACTGGGCGAAGCGGTGCTGCCGCACGTGTTCGACCGGTTCTACAAAGCCAGCGCCGCCAGGGCCAGGTCCGAGGGCAGCGGCCTCGGCCTCGCCATCGCGCGGGAGAACGCGCGCCTGCATCGGGGCGACCTCACCGTTGCCAACGCCCCGGACGGCGGTGCCGTGTTCACGCTGCGCCTGCCACGCCGGGCACACGATCCGGACGGAGGCCCGGAGTGAGGCCCGGAGTGCGGCCCGGAGTGAGGCCCGGAGTGAGGCCAGGGCTCGCCCGCCGCGTGTTCGCCGCGTGCCTCGTATCGCTCGTCGCCACGGCCGGCTGCGGTGTGCGACCCAGCGACGCGATCCGCGCCGGCGACCCGCCGAGCGGAGCCGTCGCACCGACCGTCACACCAGCCGTCACTTTCTACCTGGTGAAGAACGGCCGGCTCAGCGCGGTGACGCGGCCCGGTCGTCGGCTGCCCCCGGCGGACACGCTCGCGCTGCTGGCCGCGGGGCCCACCGCGACCGAACAGGCGGACGGGTTCACCACCGACGTCCCGCCCGAAGCCGGTCCGTTCTCGGTGACCGCCAGGCCGTCCGGCCGTTTGATGGTGACCCTGTCCACTCCGGCCGGCGAACTGTCCACACTGGCCGTCGCGCAGATCGTGTGCACGGTCGCCACCTTCGTGCCGGAGGGCTCTGCCCAGATCACCGTCGTCGGCGCCGGGCAGAGCGTCGGCCCTCGGAACTGCCCCGCGTGACGGTATGACCTGTCCATCACTGCGGACAGATCGCCGTGGTCTCGGTCGATCGAGTGAAGCGTGCGGCTGACGGTGGCGTGACGTCGATGCTCGCGGCGGTTCCGTAGCATCGACCCGTGGTTGACGGACCCGTGGTTGAGAAAACGGTGCACGCGATCCGGGTGGTCCTGGCCGACGACGAACCGGTGATCCGCGCCGGGGTCCGGGCGATCCTTGCGGCGGACCCCGGCATCGACGTGGTCGCCGAGGCCGCCGGCGGGCGTGAGCTGGTGGACGCCGTCCTGGCGCACCGGCCCGACGTCGCGCTCGTCGACATCCGGATGCCCGGCCTGGACGGGCTGGCCGCCTCTGCCGAGGTGCGCAGGGCCGCTCCCGGCACCGCCGTACTGATCATGACGTCCTTCGGCGAGGACGCCTACATCGCCCGGGCGCTGGGCGACGGTGCGGCGGGGTTCCTGCTGAAGACCGGCGATCCGCGTGAGTTCCCCCTCGGGGTGCGGGCGGCCGCCGAGGGCGGGGCGTACCTGTCGCCGCCGGTGGCCGCGCGCGTCATCCGGGGGCTCGCCGGCGACCGGCTGTCGCGCGCCGCCGCGGCCCGCGAGCGCGTCGCCGCCCTGACCGGCCGGGAGCGCGAGGTGCTCGCCCTGGTCGGCGAGGGCCTGCCGAACGCGGGCATCGCCGCCCGCCTGCACCTCACCGAGGGCAGCGTCAAGACCTACGTGAGCACGATCATGGCCAAGCTCGGCGTGCCCAACCGGGTGCGGGCGGCGCTCATCGCCCACGAGGCGGGGCTGGCGGACGTGCGCTAGTCGCCGCCGATCGGCCTCGGCCTGCGCCGCCGTCGCGCCGGCCGCCGGATGCGGTTCAGCTTCCGAGTACGTGCTCGTAATCGGGCAGGTCCAGGGAGGTGACGGCGGAGCGGCCCTCGGCCCTGGTCCGCAGCGCCGTATCGCCGCGCAACATCGCGTTCCGCGCGTCGAGATGCCGCCGGGTGCGCGGGGCGAGCGCGCTGCCGCCCTCCGTGGCGAGGGCCTGGTTGCGCTCCACGAAGCCCCGGATCGTCTTCTCGTACGCCGCGAAGGCCGCCGCGTGATCGCTCCTGTGGGTGGCCAGCTCACCGGCCAGGACGTACGCACCCACCAGCGACACGCTCGACCCCTGGCCCGACATGAACGACGTCGCGTACGCGGCGTCGCCGACGAGCGCGACCCGGCCGGTGGACCAGGCGGGCATGTGGATCTGGCTGACGATGTCGAAGAACAGGTCGCCGGCCTCGCGCATCGCCGCCACCATCCTGGGGATCTCCCACACGGTGTCGGGGAACGTCGCGGCCACGAGGTCGCGCTGCGCCTGCGGGATGCGGAAGGCCGCGAAGGGTGGTTCGTCCTGCGCGAAGGTCAGGAAGCCGTACACCCGATCGCCGGATTCCTGCGCGTAGAGGGCGGCGGCCCGTCCTGGGGTGTTCCATAACACCGCCTCGTGCTCGAGGCCGAGCTCGTTGGGCAGCGTGAAGACGGCGAAGCAGAAACCGAGATAGCGGTGGTAGCGCTCCTCCGGGCCGAAGGCCAGGCCTCGGGTGTTGGAGTGCAGGCCGTCGGCGCCGATCACCAGGTCGAACGCGCGCCGGGCACCGCTGTCGAAGGTGACCTCCACGTGGCCGCCGCGGTCGTCGAGGGCGGCGATGGAGTCGCCGAACAGGAACTCGGCCTTGTCCCCCACCAGGCCGTATAGGCAGTCGGCCAGATCGCCCCTGCGCACTTCGAGGTCGAGACCCTCGGCGCCGCCGGTGACGGCCTCCGGCCGCAGGCTGGTGAGGACCGAGCCGTCAGTGTCGAGGAAGGTGATCCGGCGGGTGTCCACATGGAGCCGCTGTAAGCGCGCCATCAGGCCCATGCGCTCGACGACGTCGCGTGCGCTGCCGCGGATGTCGATGGGGTACCCTCCCCCGCGCAGGTGGGAGGCCTTCTCCACGACGGTGACCTCGAAGCCGTGGCGGGTCAGCCAGTAGGCCAGCGACGGACCGGCGATACTGGCCCCTGAGATGAGGATCGTGCGGTTCATGCGGAGTCCTTCCTGTCCGTACCTGCCGCAAGCAACAGATGCTTACTTTAGGTATCCTTTGTGCGGACACAATGCCGCCATGAACATCAACACGATCCACCTTATAGATACATGTGTTAAGTATGCAACCGGAGCCGCCGATGAACGCCGAACCCGAGGGCCGCGCCAGCGTGGACGACCAGGTGCTGGCCGTGATGCCCCGCCTCACGCAGCTGGGCAACGCCGTCAGCCGCGGCCGCCTGACCGAGCACGCGATGAAAGCCGCCGGGATCGAGGTGGATCGCCCGGCCTTCTCCGTCCTGATGTCCGTACATCTGGCCGACAAGCCGCTGCGGATCAGCGAGATCGCGGAGAAGATGCAGGTCGTCCAGCCCCACGTCACCCGGCAGGTTCAGCAGTTGGAGCGCCGCGGCCTCGTCCGCCGCATCGGCGACCCGAACGACCGCCGCGTCAGCTTCATCGAGCCGACCGGCGAGGGCACGGCGGCCGCCGACCGCTACGCGCGGACGCTCATCGGCTGGTTCACCGGCGCCATCGCCCACTGGTCGGAGCAGGACCGCGAAGACCTCGGCCGCCTGCTGGCCCGCTTCGCCGACGACGTCACCGCTCACCTGGCCACCCTTGAGGACGGCTGAGCTCACCGCGCCCGCCGTCATCGCCTGAGAGGCGGGACCGGCGGGCGTGCGGTGGTCAGCACCGCCGCCAGCGCCGGGTGTCGCCGCATCGCGGCGACCAGGGCGGTCGCGGGATTCCGCAGGGCCTTCAGGACCAGCGCCGCGGTCACCGCGCCGAACAGCAGCCCCGCCGCCACGTCGTGCGGGTAGTGGACGCCGACGAAAACCCGGGAGAACGCCTCCAGCAGCGCGAGCACCGGCGCCACCACCGCCATACCGCGCCACAGGGCGACCAGTGCGACGGCCGCCGCCGCGGCGAAGGTCGAGTGGTTGCTCGGCAGCGACCAGTCGCCGTACGGCGGGCAGGGCGCCACCGTGACCACGTCGGCGAGGTCCCAGCAGGGGCGCCGCAGCCGCAGGACGCTCTTGACGCCCTCACTCGCGAGATAGGCCCCCACCACCGCGAGCGGTGCGAGCAGCGCGAGCGCCATGCGGCGGTCGTCCCCCCGCCGCGCCCGCCACCAGCCGAAGACGAGGAACGCGAAAAGGAGCGCGGGGACGGCGTCCGTCGCGACCTCCGCCGCGTCGCGCACCCATGCCGGGGTGTGCTGGGCGAACGCGGTGACCTCCCGATACAACTCGGCGCTGATGTCCGGGACGTCCTCGATCTCGTTGCTCACCGGTTCCCCTCCGTGTGCGTGCCGCCGTCCGGCCCATCGACCCTAGAGCCGGGCGGTACGTCGGGCACTTACGGAAAGTCACCGGTGACCCCTCACTTTCGTCAACGGTGCGCCGGGACGGTCGTCTCCTCCTCCTCGCGCGCGCCGGCCGGAACGGCCGTCTCCCTGCGGGTGAACCGCGCGTACGCCAGGGCGGCGCCGCCGATCAGCAGCGGCCAGACGAGGTAGACGCCCGACGCGGCGACCAGCAGGGCGACCGCCACGAGCGCGAGCAGGGCGGCGGCCCTGGCCCGGCCGCGCGGCAGCAGCCGGATGGCGGCCGCCACACCGATCGCGTAGACCACCACGAAGGACCCGTTGGTCATCAGCACCAGCGGACGGATGCCGGTCCCCGCCGCGTACACGACGGCGAGGGCGAGGAAGGACAGCACGGCGACGACCGCGAGGCTGCGCCGGGGCACCTCCCCGGCCACGCTGCCCCGGGAGAGCCAGCCGGGCAGGGCGCCGTCGCGGCCGAGGGCCGCGCCGAGCTTGGCCGCCCCGGCCCAGTACGCGTTCATCGCGCCGAGCGTCAGCAGCAGGGCGGCCACGGCGGCGAGCAGCCGGGCGTTGCCGCCGAGACCGAGGGCCAGCAGGTCGCCGAGGGGCGCCCGCGCGCCTCCGGCGGCCGGGCCGAGGACCGCGACGGTGGCGAAGGCGACCGACAGGTACAGCACGCCGACCAGCACGACGGCGGCCGCGGCGGCCCTGGGCAGGTCCCTGGACGGCCTGCGGAAATCGGCGGCGAGGTGGGTGATCGCCTCCCAGCCGGCGAAGCTCCACACCAGCAGGGCCGCCGCCGGGCCGATCGCCGTCCAGCCGTGCGGGGCGAACGGCCGCAGGTTGGCCGCGTCGGCGTGCGGGAGCGACAACGCGACGGCGACGACGAGCAACGCGACGAGCAGCCCGGCCAGCCCGAGCTGGACCCGGCCGGTCACCCGCAGCCCGGAGGCGTTCGACACGGTCACGACCGTCATCAGCGCCGCCGCCGTCAGCGTCGCGGTGCCGGTGCCGCCGCCCACCGCCGCGGCGACGTATTCGCCGCCGAACAGCGCCGCGGCGGCGGCGCTCGGCGGTATCGCGAAGTAGAAGCACCAGCCGACGACGACGGCGGCCCGGTCCCCGAAGGCGAGGCGGGCATAGGTCGACACGCCTCCGGAGTCCGGATGGCGCGCGCCGAGCGCGGCGAACGCCGCGGCCAGCGGGGCGGACAGCACGACCAGGCCGAGCCAGGCCAGCAACGACGCCGGCCCGGCGGCCTGGGCCGCGAGCGCGGGCAGGGCGATCACGCCCGTGCCGAGCACCGCGCCGACATACATGGCGGTGCCCTGGGCCGCCGTGAGGCGGCCCCCCGGGGCGGCCCCAGATGAGGCGTCACCGGATGAGGCTGCCCCGACTGAGGCCGCCCCGACTGAGGCCGCCCGTGGTGAAACCGTGGGTGTGACGGCAGGGGTGACGCGGGACGTGACGCTCGTCCGAGCCATTCGCGCTCACCTTCCATTCGGCGGAGCATGACCGCACCGACGCTATGAACGCCCTGGTCAACGGGCAAGGAAACAGCCACTACAGTGCGCCGGAAATCATCCGGACGATCGGCGGGAGGTATCGAAAGGTGTAGGTCCGGCCTCTCCCCGCCGGCATCGCGATTCTCATTGTCTGGACATGCGGCGTGGTCCAGGATGGAGGCACTCGTCCGCTTTCTCTCGGGGGGTCCATTGGCGGGAGACCGAAATCCGGGGGCGGCGGTCCCGGACGTCGAGGGTTTCCTGGAAGCGCATCGCGCCGAAATTCTGGAAGCGTACGCACAGAGCCTCGCGGCACTGGACAGCCCGATCAGCCGTGATCCGGTCGCCCTCCGGCAGACGCTGGCCAACGCCGAGCAGATCCTCGACGACGTGGCCGAGACGCTGCGGGCCGGCAGCATCAGGGTGGGCGACTCCCACAAGCTCATCGCGTGGGAGGTGGGCGCGACCAGGGCGGCGACCGGGGTTCACCCGGACGAGTCGCTACGAGCGGCCTCGGTGTGGTTCCAGACGGTGGTGGCCCACCTGCTGGAGCGGATGCCCGGCGACGGCGCGTCGATGCGGCTGTTCGCGCTGGTCGTGCTGGGGCTGGAGCGCAGCGTCACGGCGCGGATCAGGGAGTCGGCGGCCGGCTACTCCAGTTTCCTGCTCGACAAGGTCCGCGAGGCCCAGATCGAGGAGCGCCGCCGAATCGCCCGCGAACTGCACGACCGGATCGGGCACGGCCTCAGCGCCGCCCACCGGCAGCTGGAGCTGTACGACATGCACCGGGCGAGCAAGCCCGCCACGGCGACCGCCAAGGTGGAGACCGCCCAGCGGGCCATCCTGGAGACCATGCGGAACCTGCGCGCGGTCACCGGCGAACTGCACCCGCATGAGCCGCGGGGCAGCCTGGAGAAGGCCCTGCTCTATTACCTCGAAACCGTGGACGTGGACGACGTGGACGTCCGGCTGCGGGTCAGCGGAGACGAGACGTGGGCCTCCCCCGCCGTGCGCGACGAGTCCTTCCTCATCCTGCGCGAGGCGACCAGGAACGCGCTCAGCCACGGCGATCCCACCAAGGTGCTGATCCGGGTCGACTTCGCCCCGCACGAACTGCGGGCGTCCGTGGACGACGACGGCCTGGGCTTCGCCGAGGGGAGCGGCCGGCCGGACGGGGTCGGCCTGCTGTCGATGCGGGAGCGTGCCGCGATCATCGGAGGGACGGCCACCGTCACGAGCAGGCCCGGTCACGGCACACACGTCGAACTGCACGTGCCCTTCTCCCGGCTCGACGGTTGACGGCGGCCGGTGCCCGTCGCACTCCACCGTTGGGTCCGATTCCATCCCGCCCGAGCAGGGGTCTCCCCGGAGGTATCCGATGAGCCGGTCCGGCAGCCCGATCACCATCGCCCTCATCGACGACCACGCGTTGTTCCGGGAGGGCCTGCGCGAAATCCTGGAGGCCCAGGAGGACTTCGAGGTCGTCGGCGAGGCGGGCGACTCCGGCGGAGCGGTGACCCTGGTGGAGCGGGAGCGGCCCGATGTGGTCCTCCTGGACGTCGAGATCCCCGGTGACGACGCCACGCGGACCGTGGCCCGGATGCGCGCGATCTCACCCGAGTCGCAGATCATCATCCTCAGCATGTACGACGGCCCGCAGCTGCTGGGCCGCCTGCTCGCGGCCGGCGTCCGCGGCTACCTGCTGAAAAGCGTGCACCGCCAGGAGCTGATCTCGGCCGTCAAAAGCGTCAGGAACGACCCCGACCGGCTCGTGCTCGCCGTCTCGCGCGACGCGTTCGCCCAGCTGCAGGGGGATGGGATACAGGGGGGCGGGTCGCGGGTGGTGCTGACCGGCAGGGAGCGGGAGATCCTCGAGCTCGCCGCCCAGGCGCTGAGCAACCAGCAGATCGCCACCCGGCTCACCCTCACCGAGGCGACGGTCAAACGGCACCTGCACAACGTCTTCACCAAGCTCGGCGCGGTCTCCCGGATCGACGCGGTCAACAAGGCGCTGGCCGCCTCGCTCATCTCGCCGCACCGCGATCGGCCGACGCCCCGCCCCCGTCCCGAGCCCGGCCTCCGGGGACGGCGCTCGTCTCCCTGAACCGGACCCGGGCGCCGCCGAGGCGCACACGGGTCCGGGCGGCGGGAGTGCTCTCGCCGCCGCCCGGACCTCCGGTCGTACCGTCAGGGGCCGCCGTTCATCAGTGGCCCTTCATCAGGGGCCCTTCATCAGGGGCCGTTTCATCAGGGGTAGCTGACGACGTTCACCGGGACGGTGGCCGTGCCCTGGGCCGCGCCGCCCGTGGTGTTGATCACATGGGCGATCGTTCCCACCCCGCCCAGCGACACGGTGAGCAGGTCGTGGAACTTCACCCCCGATCTGTTCGGGGCCTCGAAACCACGCTCGGCCACGATCGAGGGATCGGTGCTGAAGTTGCAGTAGCTGCCCATGCCCCAGGCCTCGTGGCTGGTCACGGAGTCGGCCACCTTGTAGGCGGCGTAGCCGCGGGTCGAGCCGTTCATCCAGGACGCCTGGTTGGGCGGGTCGTAGGGCAGCTCGTTCTGGAAGAAGATCGTCTTTCCGCCCTGGCCGTTCCAGATCACCTCGTACTTCTTGTAGTGCTCGACGAACAGGCCGTACGCCGTCACGTTGTCGCCGTTGACGATCAGGCCGGTGTCGGCGGGGTTGGTGTTCCAGCCCACGCCCGCGCCGTGGTCGGCCCGCCACGCCCAGATGTGGTCGATGATCGTGTTGTTGCTGTTCACGACCAGGCTGGTCGTGGCCGAGCCGGGGCCCGCGCCGCCGATCCGGAAGAACACGTCCTGGATCGAGGTGGGGTTGCCGGCGTGGCTCGCCGAGGCGCCGTCGGAGCCCACCCGCAGCAGCACCGGCGAGTTGACCGTGCCGGCGTCGAGCAGCAGACCGGCGATCTTCACGCCGTCGACGTCCGCGACGTTCATCGCGACGACCCCGTTGTCCGGGATCAGCGTGGCGTAGCCGAGCCCGAGGACCACGGTGTCCGGCCTGGTCACGTTCAGCGTCTGGTTGAGGTGATAGACGCCCGGCGTGAACAGCAGGTTGAGCCCCTGGCTCAGCGCCTGGTTGAGCGTGGCGGCGCTGTCGGACGGCTTGGCGACGTAGAACTGCGTGAGCGGGATCGACGTGCCGGGGGTCGCGCCGTTCGCCCAGCTCACGCCGCTGGAGTTCGTCCGCAGCGACGGGACGAAGACGCGGTAGGCGCCGCCCGAGTCCACGTACAGGTACGGCTTCTCCCGGGTGACCGGGCTGGTCGCGAGCGTCGTGTACGGCGGGTTCGGGAAGCTCTGCGCCGGAGCGCCGACGACGCCGGAGAACACCATGTTCCAGACGCCGTTGGTCCAGCCGCCGATGGTGCTGTCGCGGGTGAACCACTGCTGCTGGGAGTAGGGGCCGACCGTGCCGTCGATCTTGCTGTCGGCGATGTAGCCGCCGCTGGCCCAGCCGTACCCGTTGGGGGCGAGGTTCAGCCCGCCGCGCACGTGGATCCGCCGGAACGGCGCGGCCTGGGCCACGGCCCACCGGTCGGTGCCGTTGACCGGGACGACGGCCAGGTTCTCCGCCGACCGCCAGAAGTTCTGGGTGGCGTTGCCGTTGAACCACCCGGCGTCGACGGTGATGTCCCCGTTGATCGTGACGTTGTCGGGCGACTGGCCGAGACCGGCGATCGAGGTGTAGAAGCCGATCTGGGCGTTCAGGCCGCTGTAGGTGCCCGGTTTGAACAGCAGCGCGTAGCGCTGGCTGCCGAACTGGTTCGACTCCTGCTGCCTGAAGATGGTGTCGAGCGTGCTCTGGATGCTCGCGCTCGACATCGACGGGTCGAAGATTCTCACGTTCGGCCCGAGGTCGCCGCCGCCCGGAAGGGTGGGGCCGCCGTCGTCACCGCCGCCGGTGGTGTTGACGGCGAACTCCCAGAGCGAGTAGCCGTACGCCGTGGCCCTGGTCAGGCCGTACATCCGCACGTAGCGGCCGGTCGCCGACACGTCGAGCGACTGCGTCCCGCTCACGCCGTTCACCGTGGCGGTCGCGTCCGACCAGGCCGAACCGTCGGCCGACACCTGAATCTTGAAGGTCTGGGCGCGGGCGGCCTCCCAGTTCAGGATCACCTTGCAGATCTGCTGCGAACTGCCGAGATCCACCTGAATCCACTGCGGGTCGCTGAACGCGCTCGACCACCGGGTGCCGGTGTCGCCGTCGAACGCGGCCGACGCCGGGGACGCGGCGTTCTCGGTGGAAGAGGCCGACGACGGCCTGCCCTGCGCGACGTTCGCGGTGCCACAGGCGGTCCCGCCGCCTGAGGCCACGTTGACGGCGAACTCCCAGAGCGAGTAGCCGTACGCCGTGGCCCGGGTGAGGCCGGTCATGCGGACGTAGCGGCCGGTCGCCGACACGTCGAGCGACTGCGTCCCGCTCACGCCGTTCACCGTGGCGGTCGCATCCGACCAGGCAGAACCGTCGGCCGACACCTGAATCTTGAAGGTCTGGGCGCGGGCGGTCTCCCAGTTGAGCACGACCCGGCAGATCTGCTGCGAACTGCCGAGATCCACCTGAATCCACTGCGGGTCGCTGAACGCGCTCGACCACCGGGTGCCGGTGTCGCCGTCGAACGCGGCCGACGCCGGGGACGCGGCGTTCTCGGTGGAAGAGGCCGACGACGGCCTGCCCTGCGCGACGTTGGCCGTGCCGCAGGCCGCCGCCGTGGCGCTGTAGGTGGTGGGGACGACGCCGGTCACGGCCGCGAAGGTCGCCAGCGCGACCAGCCCGGCGGCGACCCGGCCGGAACGTCCGCGCCGCCGGCGCGTGGAGTGAAGCCGTAAGGATGGAGGCATGCACGTCTCCTTGGCTGCGGAGCCCCTCGGGCGAGGGTTCGGGGGATGAGAGAGGTCCAGCGGACTGAGAGTGCGCCCGCTCCTCCGCTTATGTCAAGGCTTATTTCACAGTCAGAAGTATCTCCGGCTTCCACGGCCGCTCGAAAGCCGGTCTCCGGCAGGGCGCCGACCCCCGCGCCCCTCCGGGGCGTCACATCCCACCGGTCGCGCCCTGCCCTTCCGTCGTCGGCCCGGCGAGCAGCCGCTCGGACAGCGCCCACAGACGGTCGGCACGCCCGGCGTCCATCGCGTACGGAAGGTAGTGGCCGCGCGGCGGTGGGCCGTCACCGTGCCACGGCCGGGCGAAGGAGCAGTCTTCCAGGTGTCCCCCGCCGGCACCCGACAGCTCGGGCGCCGTCGCCGCCCACACGGTGGTCGCCGCCCCCTGCTCGGTCACGAACGCGGTGCCCGGCGCGGCGGCGCCAAGACCTTCCGTCATCCCGCCGTCGGCGACCTCGTGCTGTCGCACCAGAGCCGGCACCTCGACGACTCCTCCGTACGGCTGAGCCTCTGTCAGCCGGAACCGGGCTGTCAGGACCGGCTCCACCTGCTCACGCCCGGTGCCGGCGCCGCGGGTTCCTCCCGATGACCGTGCTCGCCCTGCCGGCGGACCCCCGCCTTCCCGCAGGCCCGCGAGTCAGCCCGCGGCGGTGATCCGGGCGACCTGGGGCGCGTTCAGGAACTCCTCGAGCACGAGCGTGGCGGCCCCCAGCGCGACCGCGTCGGGGCCGAGACGGCCCAGGACGATCGACGTCGCGGCGTACGGCTCGGCCAGCGAGTTGTCCGCGGTGGCGCGGCGGATGCCGGGCAGCAGGCTCTCGCCGAGCTGGATCCCCACCCAGCCGCCGATCACGATCTTCTCGGGGTTGACGAGGTTGACCAGGTTGGCCAGGCCGACGCCCAGGTAGGTGACGGTCTCCTCGACCACCGGAGACTTCGACGCGAGCACCTGGGCGAGGTCGTCCTCCCAGTCGCCGCGCGAGGTGACACCCGCCCGGTCGAGGATGGCCTCGATGCCGACGTACGCCTCCAGGCAGCCGCGTCCGCCGCAGCGGCAGGGCCGCCCGTTCGCGACGATCTTCGTGTGGCCCCACTCCCCGGCGCTGCTGCTGACCCCGCGGAACGTGGTGCCGTCGGCCACGATGGTCGCGCCCACGCCCACGCCGAGCAGCACGATGACCGCGTCGGAGGCGCCCCGGCCCGAGCCGAACCACAACTCGGCCTGGCCCATCGTCTTGGCGCCGTTGTCCACGTACAGCGGGAGCGAGGTGCCGCGGCGCAGGAGCGCTCCAAGCGGAACGCCGTCCCAGCCGAAGGTCTTGGCATGGATGACGCCGTCGGCGCCCGGCTCGACGATGCCGGGGACCCCCACACCGATGCCGAGCACCTGCTCGGGCGACACGCCCGCGTCGGACAGCACGACCTCGACGCCCGCGAGGATGTGCCGGGCGATCAGTTCGGGGTCGTGACGGGCCGGCCGCAGCATGTAGTCCACCTTGGCCCGCTCGGTCATCTCCAGGTCGAACAACCCCACCCGCACGTGGGTCTCGGCCACGTCGACGCCCACGGCGAAGCCGTACTCGGGGTTGACCCGCAGCAGCACGCGGGGCCGGCCGCCGTCGGACTCCACCTGGCCCGCCTCGACGACGATGTTCTCGCTCAGCAGGCCGGCGGTCATCGTGCTGACCGTGGCGGCGCTCAGGCCGGTGCGGGCGGTGAGGTCGTTGCGGCTGGTCGGGCCGGAGAAGTAGAGCGCGCGCAGCAACACGGCCCGGTTGCCTCTGCGGATGTCCCGTACCGTCCTGCGCTGAGGCCTCGCCATGACCACCCTCCCCGTCGACACGGTCATCTTAGTTCAGAGGTGAAAACAAGCACCTCCGCCCTTCTCAGGCCTCTGCACGGTCGCATCTCCCGGTTACCCGTCCGTTAAGCCCGCGTGTCGCCCTCGCCCTTCTTCCGGACCCTGAACCAACACCACGGCACCTTGATCTCAGACAATCGTGATGACTGCCACCGAGGCCTCGCGCACGCGGCCCGCCGCCCGGCGCGGCGGCAGGACGCGCGGCGCCTACGCGGTCATGCGCGGGCGGTCGCGAGCTCCTTCATGAGGACCTCGACGAGGGCGGCGGCGGGAAGGTCACGGCAGCGACGGTATCCCCGGCCGCACCACAGGGCCATCGCCTCGGGGTCGCCGTGCTCCGCCGCGGCCCGCCGCAACCCCTTCGTCAGGTGGTGCACCTGCGGGTAGCACGCGGGTGCCGACGCCTCGTGCTCGGCCATGAACCGGTTGGCCAGGCCGCGTGCCGTACGTCCCGAGAAGGCCCGGGTGAACGCGGTGCGGGTGAACCGGGGATCGGCGAGGGCGGCCTTGTGCACGGGGTGCGCCCCGCTCTCCGGCGTACGCAGGAACGCGGTGCCGAGTTGCGCGGCGACCGCGCCCGCGGACAGGACGGCGGCGACGTCCGCACCGTCCATGATCCCCCCGGCGGCCACGAGCGGGACGCCGGTGTGCTCCCGCACGAGGGACACGAGTTCCGCCAGATCGTCGGGCGCCTCCCAGGAGGACGGCCAGGAGGGAGGCGCGGGCAGGAAGGCCGCCTGGTGCCCACCTGCGCCGGGCCCCTGGACGACCACGGCGTCGGCTCCGGCATCGGCCGCCGCGACCGCCTCCCACGGGGTGTTCACCATCACCATGACGACGGCTCCGGCGTCGTGCAGGCGGCCCGTCACCTCGGGCGGCGGGCAGCCGAAGGTGAAACCGGCCACCGGCACCTGTTCGTCCACCAGCAGGTCGATCTTGGCGTCCCACTCGTCGTCGTCCGGACCCGGCGCCTCGGGCAGCGTCACGCCGTACCGCTCGGCCTCGGGGAGGAGTTCGTCGCGGTAACGCGCCACCGCGGCCGCGTCGGCCGACTCGGGCCCGGCGAACTCCGGCCGGGAGGACTCGGGCCGGGAGGACTCGGGCCGGACGACTTCGGGGCCGGGGATGAAGACGTTCACGCCGAACGGCCGGTCCGTCCGCTCGCGCACCGCCGCGATCTCCCGGCGCACGTCCTCCGCCGTACGGTAGCCCGCCGCGAGGAACCCGAGGCCGCCCGCCCCGGACACCGCCGCCGCCAGGGCAGGGGTGGACGCACCGCCCGCCATGGGCGCCTGGATGATCGGGTTCGACGGCCCGAAGGGCAGGACACGACCGGTCACGAGACCTCCTCACTCGTCTTACAGCAGCGTAGAACGCGATCGGCGAGCGCCCCTGCGGCCCCCGCAGAAGCCGCGGGCCGAGCCCAGGTCGCAGGCCGAGCCGAAGTCGCGGGCCCAGTCGAAGTCGCGGGCCCAGTCGAAGTCGCGGGTCAGTCGAATTCGGGGTCGGTGGTGCGGCTGCGCTTCAGCTCATAGAAATACGGGAACTTCGCCATGGCGAGGGCGCCGTCGTAGATGCGGAGGGCCTCCTCGCCCCGCGGGATGCGGGTCATCACCGGCCCGAAGAACGCCACGCCGTCGATGTGGATGGTCGGCGTGCCGACCTCGTCGCCGACCGGGTCCATGCCCTCGTGGTGCAACCGGCGCACGATCTCGTCGTACTCGTCGGTGCCGGCGGCGTCGGCCAGCTCCACCGGCAGCCCGACCTCGGCGAGCGCCTCCTTGGCCACGAGCCCGTAGTCCTTGTTGTTCTGGTTGTGGATGCGGGTGCCCATCGCCGTGTACAGGTCGCGCAACACGCCCTCGCCGTGCTGCTGTGCGGCGGCGACGCACACCCGGACCGGGCCCCACCACCTGGGCACGGCTTCGCGATAGAAATCGGACACGTCCTGCTTGCCCTCGTTCAGCACGGAAAGACTCATCACCCGGAACCGGAGGTCGAGGTCGCGCTGCTTCTCGACCTCGAGGATCCACCGCGATGTGATCCACGCGTAGGGGCAGACGGGGTCGAAGTAGAAGTCCACCGTGGGACGGCTGTCCGCCCCGGCCTGGTCGGCAGTCCTGTCGATGTTGCTCATAAACGTTCCTGACGGGATGAGGCGGATGAATCGGGGGGCCGGTCCGGCGAGCGTATCCAAGGGCAGCGTGACGCGTCACCGGGCCCGATCCCTTGAACCCCCGGTGCTTTCCCTTAATTCCCGGCAGGGATGATTGAGTTCAGGCCTCCGGCCGGGCTCTCTAGGCTGACCTCATGGCTGAGATTCACGAGAACGCGGCGACCCACGGCGATCCGGCGGTTCACGAGGGGGCCGTGACCTTCCGGGCGCTCCATGTGCCCGGTGACCCCGTCGTGCTGCCCAACGCCTGGGACGCCGCGTCGGCGCGTGCCGTCGAGGCGGCGGGCTTCCCCGCCGTCGCGACCAGCAGCGCGGCCGTCGCCGCCGTGCTGGGCTACGAGGACGGGCAGGACACGCCCGTGGACGAGATGTTCGCGGCCGTGGCCCGCATCACCCGCGTCGTGGCCGTCCCCGTCACCGCCGACGTGGAGCGCGGCTACGGTCTGGAGCCCGCCGAGCTCGTCGAACGGCTGGCCGCCGCCGGCGCCGTGGGCTGCAACCTGGAGGACTCCGACCCGGCGACCGGCACGATGATCGACGCAGCCGAGCAGGCGGACTTCCTGGCCGCCGTACGGGCGGCGGCGGCCGAGGCCGGAACCGACCTCGTGATCAACGCCCGCGTGGACACCTTCATCCACGGCGCGGGGACTCCTGGAGAGAGGCTCGCGGAGGCGCTCGACCGGGCCGGCCGCTACCTCGACGCCGGCGCCGACTGCGTCTACCCGATCCTCGCGAGCGATCCCGAGGTCATCGGCACGCTCGCGCGGGAGATCGGCGGCCCGATCAACGTGCTGATGTGGCCCGGCGTGCCTTCCATCCGTGACCTCGCGGCCCTCGGCGTGGCCAGGGTCAGCCTCGGCTCCGGCATCCACCGTGCGACCCAGGCGTTCACGGCCGGCATGCTCGACACGATCGCCCGAGGCGACGACCCCTTCCCACCCGCCTGACCCGCCCGCGTCCCGATCCGCACCACGCCCACCACCGGGGGCCGCCCTGACCTGGTTCGCCTACCTTGCTCCGGGCGGCCGCTCCGGCTCCGCCGCGTACGACCAGCCCGACCAGCGATCGACCCGGACGAGGACCGCGGGCCCGGCGGGGGGACGTTCGCGATACTGGGCGTACCTGCGCACCAGCCACGCCACGGCCTGCTCACGCTCGGGGCCGCCCTCCACGACGCGGGCGTGCCCGTCGGCGCGCACCCACCACAGCCGTTCCCAGTCGTCTTCGTAGTGGTCCGCCAGGAGGCAGACGCGGGGATTGTCGCGGATGTCGCGCAGCCGCCGCAGGTCGGTGGTGCTCTTCGGCTTGTGGTCCACGGCCGTCACGACAGTGCCGAGCCCACCGCCCAGCCCACCGAACAGCTCCGCGCCGGGCCCTGCTCCCCCGCCGGTCGCGGGCACTCCCCCGTCACCGGGCCCGGGGCCGTACACCGAGGCATCGGGGCCGTACACCAGGGCGAAGGTGACGGGAACGAGCCGCGGGGCGCCCTCGGCCCCGGCGGTCGCGAGGCGGGCCACCCGGGCCGCCGCGAACCACTCCCGGGCGCGCCCCTCGGGCATTCTCACCTGGCCAGCCTACGCGCCGTGGTCACGCTTGATCGTCTTTGTACGGCGGCCTATGGTGTCCGCCATGGAGGCATCTGAGTTACTCGAGCGGGCCCGCTCGCGCGCATCCGACCCCGAAAACCCCCTGGAAGTCCTGTCCGCCGTCATCGCCTTCTGCCGGGAACTGTCCGGCGAATCGGGCGGCGACGCGGACGCCCTGATCGATCTCGCCGTGTGCCGGGCCCGTGAGGCCGGCGCGTCCTGGACCGCCATCGGTGAGCGGTTCGGATACATCAGGCGGAGCAGCCGCAGGCGCTTCACACCCGCCTTCGCCCACCGGCACCTGGTCAACCGCCGCATGAAGCGCGACGCCGCCTGCTCCTTCTGCCGCAGGCCGCCCGGCCCCCGCGTGCACATGGTGCACGGCGAGGGCGGGCGCATCTGCGACCGCTGTGTGGCGCTGGCCGGCGATATCGTCGCCGGGCTGGCCCGCCGCGGCCGCTGACGCACGTCAGGTGACGGTGAGCCGCCGCGCGTAGCGCTCGTCCCGCCACAGCTCCTCGCCGAGCACCTCGGCCAGCGCCGTCGCCGCGTCGTACACGTCGACATGGCGCAGGTACAGCGGGGCGAAGCCGAAACGGACGAAGTCCGGCTCGCGGTAGTCGCCCATCACGCCCCGGTCCGCGAGCGCGCGGGCCACGGGGTAGCCCTGCGGGTGACGGTAGCTGACCTGGCTGCCCCGCCGCTCCGGGTCGCGCGGGGTGGCCAGGGCGAGCCCGAGCCCCGGGTCGACGATCTCGTCGAGCAGGTCGATGAACAGCGAGGTCAGGGCCACGCTCTTGGCTCTGACCTCGCCCAGGTCCACCCGCTCCCAGATGTCGAGGGACGCGTTCAGCGCGGCGTAGGACAGGATCGGCGGGCTGCCCGTGGCGAAGCGCCGCACACCGGCGGCGGGGCGGTAGTGCGGTTCGAAGTCGAAGGGCGCGGCATGACCGTGCCAGCCCGAAAGCACGTTGTGGACGGCGTCCTGATGGCGCGGCGCCACGTACAGGTACGCGGGAGCGCCGGGCCCGGCGTTCAGGTACTTGTACGTGCAACCGACGGCGAAGTCGGCCTCGCCCACCCGAACGGACAGCGCCCCGGCGCTGTGGCACAGGTCCCACATCATGAGCGCGCCGGCCGCCCGGACCCGCTCCGTCACCGCCGCCATGTCCCTGGCCGCGCCGGTCCGGTAGTCCACGTGCGACAGCAGCACGAGAGCCACGTCCTCGCCGAGGGCGTCCTCCAGCGAACGGCCGCCCTCGCCGATGTCCCGGATCTCGTACGCGCCGAGCGCCCGGGCGGCGCCCTCCACGACGTACCGGTCCGTGGGGAAGTTGTCCAGGTCCGAGACGATCACCCGGCGGCCGGGCCGCAGCGGAAGGGCGGCGGTGACCAGCTTGAAGATGTTCACCGAGGTGGAGTCGCCGGCCAGCACGTCTCCCGGGCGCGCGCCGATCAGGGGCGCGATGCGGTCGCCGGTGGTCTGCGGCATGTCCCACCAGCCGGCCGTGTTCCAGCTCGCCCCCAGATGCACACCCCACTCGGTCTCGACCGTGTGGGCCACCTTCTGCGGCGTGTGCCGGGGCAGCGCGCCGAGCGAGTTGCCCAGCAGATAGACGACCCCGGGAGGCAGCGAGAACTCGTCCCGGAACCCCGCGAGCGGGTCCTTGGCGTCGAGGTCCTGGCATTCGGCACGGCTGAGAACCATCGGCAACTCCTTCGTCACCGCATTATGTACCGAAATATCCGATCTTGTAGTGGTCGTGATGACGGAGCGTTCACGGTGCCGGTAATACCGGAAGGGACCGTTCCACCGTAGCGGACGGCTATAACCCCCAGAGATCGCCACACCGGCACGATCAGCGCAAAGTAAGCACAAGACGCACCCAAGACTCTGTGCGATCGTGGACAAGACGGGGCAAGTTCTCTGGAGACGCCATCCCCCCGTTGGTGACAGAGGGTGATCAAACGTGACGGAATCCCCGGTGCATCACGAGTCTCCGATCTATCGCCGCATGGCCGACAGGCTGCGCGATCAGATCCTGTCCGGCGAACTCGGTGATGGAGACCGGCTACCGGGCGAAAACGCGCTCATGAAGGAGTACGGCGTGGCACGCGCGACGGCACGGCAGGCGCTGGCCGTGCTGATCAACGAAGGGCTCGCCGTGCCGAAGCGGGGCTCGGGCGTCTACGTGCGCCTGTTCCGCCCCATCCGCCGCCACGGGTCCCGCCGGCTCTCCCGGGAGCAGTGGGCCCAGGGCCTGGCCATCTGGGACTCCGACACCCGGGGCCGGTCGTACGTCGTCGACGAGGTGCGCATCCTGCGCGAGCCGGCGAGCGAGCAGGTCGCCCGCGTGCTCGGCACCGGCGAGGTGTGGGTGCGGCGGCGCCGTTACTCGGTGGACGGCCGCCCGGTGCAGCTCGCGGCCTCCCACTTTCCCGCCGAGCTCGTGGACGGCACGGCGATCGTCCGGTCCGACACCGGCCCCGGCGGGGTGTACGCCCGGCTGGGCGAGCTCGGCCGGGCTCCCGTCCGTTTCAGCGAGGAGGTGCGGGCGCGGATGCCGCTGCCGGGGGAGGCCGAGTCACTGGGCCTCCCGGCCGGCACGCCGGTGATCTCCGTCATCCGGGTGGCCTTCGCGGAAGGAGGGGTGCCCGTCGAGGTCAACGAGATGATCCTGGACGCGGCGTCGTATGTACTCCAGTACGACTTCGACGCCTAGGTCAAGAGGGAACGTTGACCTGACTGTCCCGATCATTGATTTCTCTAGAGATGTCCCGCACCTTGAGGAGGAGACGTCAAGAACACCGGGCACACGGCGAGGGAAGGTGTACGGATGTCCTTTGACCGACGCCTCGCCGAGATCGCCCGGGAGTTTCCGGAGTGGACGATCTGGCGAAGCGACGCGGGCCGGTGGTGGGCGACCCGGCACCACCCGCTCACCTCGGCGCAGCGGGCGGCGGGATGCGCGATGACCGTCGACGCGGACGAGGCCGAGGGGCTGCGTCGGCTGCTGCGCGAGCAGGAGACCCTCGCCGCCGATCCATGAGCGCGGAAGCCCCCGACCCGATCGGGGGCGGGGGCTTCCGCTACCACTCCGGTCTTCCGCACTGCCGCGTGTTCTCCCGGCCGGGCGGAAACCCGCCCTCATCGGCATCACGCCCCGGCCGGGGCATCCGCCGCCGGCGCGGCCTGCCCGCCGGCCACCGGGCCGGTCATGCCGCTGTTCACACGGCCGGGCTCACTGACCGCGGACCGGCTCCCCGTCCGGCAGGGTACGCCGTACGCGGCCGAGATTGACGTCGGTGTCCTCCGGCGACGGCGTCACGGCGTGACCGTTCTCGTGGCGTCCGTCGTCCACGATCAGGACCGCGTCGTCCTCGTCGCCGCCCGTCCGCTGCCCCTGATCGGCACCGTGATCGGCACCGTACTCGCCGGAAGTGTCGGCGGCGTGCGCCTCGTGCCCGGACGGCGCGGCCTCCAGTGCCTGCCGCGGCTCCTCGACCGGCTCGGGAATCTGGCCCTGTGGCTGGTCCGGCGCGCCCGCGGGGATGGCGTGCATCTGCGGCGCGGGCGGCAGCACGGCGTCCTCGTCGATCACCGGGCCCGCCGCGGCCTCCCGCTGCATCAGGTCGCCGAGCACCGAGCCGATCTCGTTGAGCCGCCGCACGACCTCCGCGTGGGTGTCGGTGAGATAGGCCACCCGGCGGCCGGTGTGCTCGTCCAGCGCGTTGACGCGCTGCTGCGCCGCCGCCAGCATGGCCTCGGCCTGCCCGCGCGCCTCGGCGAGCAGCCGCTCCGCCTCCATCCGGGCGGCGGTGAGCTGCCGCTCCCCCTCGGCGCGGGCCGCGCGCAGGGTCTCCTCCGCCTCCGCGCGTGCCGTGCCCAGCGTCTCCTCCGCGTTCGCGCCCGCCTGCGCCAGCAGCCGATCGGCCGTGGACGTGGCGTCGGCGACGCGGCGCTCGGCCTCGTCCTGGGCGGCGGCCCTGATCGCGTCGGCCTGCTCACGCGCCGACGTCACCAGCCGCTCGGCCTCGGCCGCCGAGCTCTCGCGCAGCCTCCTGGCCTCCGCCTCGGACGCCTCCTTGTTGGCGGTCGCCTCCTCCTGCGCCAGCTTGAGTATCTGGCTGAGCCGCTCGCCCAGCTCGTCGGGGTTCTGCGGCGACTCCGTCATCCTCCGCCGCGCCTCGGCCAGCTCCAGCCGGCTCTGCTCCGCCTGGTCGATCGTGCGCGCGAGCCGTTCCTCCAGGTCCCGGATCTGGTTGCGGGTCCTGACCATGTAGTCGTGGACCTGCCTGCGGCTGTACCCACGCATCACGACTTCGAAGGAGTCGTCACTCATCAGGTCGGGGAAATTGTCGGTCTGATTCGTCATGAGAAACCCTGGGGTTGGAGATAACGACGGTAACGCAGCCAGGACACGACTTTCCTGCTATCCGTCGCACATCGCAACCTGAACGCCGCAGGCGCCGGGCGGAACACGGGGCGTCGCGTCGGACCCGGCACGGCCGCATGGGATCATGGCGGCATGCCGTACGTAGCGGACCTGGACGACGACGCCACGCCGATCATCCACCCCGACGCGTGGGTGGCCCCGGGTGCGGTGGTCGTCGGGAGGGTGCGGCTCGGACGCGGTGCGAACGTCTGGTACGGCTCTGTGCTGCGCGGCGACGACGAGCGCATCGAGGTCGGCGACGAGGTCAACATCCAGGACCTGTGCTGCCTGCACGCCGACCCCGGAGAGCCCGCGATCCTGGAAGGCCGGGTGAGCCTCGGCCACCGGGCGATGGTGCACGGCGCGCACATCGAGACCGGCGCCCTCGTGGGCATCGGGGCCGTCGTGCTCGGCGGGGCGGTCGTCGGGGCCGGGTCGCTGATCGCGGCCGGGGCCGTCGTGCCGCCCGGCCGCCGCATCCCGGCCGGCGTGCTGGTCGCGGGCGTGCCGGGGAAGGTCGTGCGGGAGCTCACCGACGACGACCGCGCCTCCTTCGCGCGCACCCCGGACAACTACCTCGCCAAGGCCCGCCGTCACGCTGCGGCCTCGGTTCGGTCCCGATGAGCGTGCCGAGCAGCGCCAGGTGGTCGGACAGCTCCGGGTCGGTCCTGATGACCTCGGCTCCGCCCGGACGGTAGTCGGCCTCGGTCGCGAAGACGTAGTCGATCTTCCGGCCGCCGCGCGTGGTGGGCTCGCCGCCCCGGCTCGCGACCCCGCACGACTCGGCGTCGGCCTCGGTGTAGCCGCCCTCGCCCAGGCCCATGCCGTACACGTCGGTGAGCTGGTCGTGGCCGGGTTCCCGGTTGAAGTCGCCGGTGAGGATCACCGGAGCACCGTGGGCGTACGCCGCCACAAGTCCGGTGACCTGCCGCGGGGTCTCGGTGTCGGAGATGTGGGTCACGCAGCAGACCGATCGGCGGGGTCCGACCCGGCCGGTGGCGCACAGCAGGCCGCGCGGGTGGATCGTCTCGCCCGGTGTGGCCGGGGCGTGGTCGGCGCGCAGCAGCCGCCGCAGCGGCGAGCCCTCGGCGCCGTTCTTCAGCGCCAGCGCCACGCCGAAGGTCCTGCCGTCCGGCGGAACCGTGTCCGGGGTGAGATCGCTCCACAACGTGCGGCACCGGTCCTCACGGCCCGGCCCGCCGCCCTTCGCGTAGCCGTACCAGAGCAGGCGATAACCGGGCAGCTCGCGCCGGAGCAGGCCCACCTGGGCGTAGCACATCTCGGTGAACGAGGCGACGTCCACGTCCTTCGACCGGATGAGCGCGGAGACCTGACCGGCCCAGGTCCTGCGGCGCCGCGGCGTCAGGTCGCGTACGCAGGTGCCGGCGCTGTTGCCCGCCGCGCAGACGTTGTAGGTGAGCACGTTCACCCGGTACGTGTCGGCGGCCGGCGGAAGACCGGCCACCACAAGTGCGACAATTGCCACTCCTGCCACATATGCCCCCATACATGGAGAAGCTAGTCAGGAGCGATCAACCCACCCAGGCGCCTGTGGTGAAATTTCCGACATTGATTGCCATCACCGGCGCCGCGACCGCGATGTAGGCCATGAAGGCCCAGGGCCTTCGGCTGCCGACGACGCCGACGGAGATGTAGAGCGGCCACCACAGCAGCGAGGCCCGGCCCACCGACATGTAGAACGACGACATCGCCAGCAGCGCCACCGCCTGCGGCGCCAGATAGGCGAAGTCGGCCCAGTTGCGCCGGATCAGCCGCGCGATGATCAGCACGACCAGCACGATGGCCGAGAGGATCTCCTCACGGTACGACGTCGTCAGGGCGGGCTCGTCGAAGGACCGGTGCCAGGTGTTGATGAACACGTTCCAGGGCGCCTCGGGGTAGCGGCCCCAGTACTGCGCCTCCGCGGCCTTCCAGGCCATCAGATCGCCGGTGCGGTGCCACAGGTAGATCATGTACGCCAGCACGGGCACGCCCGGCAGCAACAGCCACGGCGCCTTGCGCCATCCCCCCGTGGTACGCAGCCCGTCACGCGAGACGAGGAACTGCACGACCAGGCCGAGGGCGAGGAAGAGCCCGGAGATGCGGATGGACGACGCGAAGGCGGCGCAGACGGCGGCGGTCTCCCACCGGCCCTGACGCGCCAGCAACCACGCGGGAATGGCCAGCGCGAGGAACAGCGCCTCCGTGTAACCGGCGAGCAGGAACACCGCGAACGGGCTGCAGAAGAAGGCCAGCACGGTCCAGTGGCCGCTGCCCTCCCGGTACGACTCGCTCAGCCGCGACAGCGCCACCGCCACGACGGCACTCGCGACGAACGAGACCAGGACGAGGGCGAGCCTCAGGTCCGGGATGACCAGGTGCAGGACGCGCAACAGCAACGGCAGACCCGGGAAGAACGCGACGAGCCGCGGCGAGTCCTGGTCCTCCGGCCGGCCGTCGTAGCCGTACTTCGCGATGTCCTCGAAGTTGTAGGAGTCGTACCGGTTGAACCGGTCGAGAATCGGGTCCTCCGTACGGCCGGGCGCCGCCAGCACCAGGTAGATGTAACAGGCGACCTCCCAGAAGAACCAGATCAGCAGGGCCGTCCGGTCACTGGGCCGGCCGAACCACCACACCGCTCGCCAATCCCGGCCCGAACGCGGCCCCGTCTGCTCGCCGGTCGCCGTGCCGCCAGAGCTGTCCACGGGCGCCATCTTCTCCGACGCCTCGTCCGCGCCCTGCTCCCGGTCGGTCCCGGCCTGCTGGATCTCCGTCACGAGCATCTATGGAATACGCCACGGCAGCCGATGCCAAGTGGCAGGCATCCCCCGAGATACCGAACAATCCTTAGATACTTGGATTTACGCTGTTCAGCGCATCCCGTCGTGTGAAACTTTCACCGGCGGCCTCCGCCGCACCACCGCTCCCGCCGCCTGTCGGACCGGCGAGCTACCATCGGATCAAGCGAGGGGACCGCCGGAATCGTCCCGGCACCCGGGCGGCCGGCAGGGGCATCGGCCAGGGCGTGGTCGCCGCCTGCGCGGGCCGCCTAAACCGGGATGAACGAGAACTCGTCCTCTCCAGAGGACGGAGGAGTCACTGCCGCGTGTATTGGGACGGGTTCACGGCAATGGAGCGCGACGTGCGCGCCGTCGTCGGCGACCCCCGGTGGACGCTGCTTCCCCCGCTCACCCGGGCGCACACCCTGGCCCAGCGAGCGCTGGTCACGCCGGACGGCGCACAGTGGCTGTTCGGCGCGCACGCCCGCTGGTACCGCCTGGACCGAGTCGACGGCCGCTGGCACCTGTCGGCGCCTCCGCTGCACGCCGCGATCCGTTCCGGCGCCCGGCCGCAGCCGCCGGGTGTCGCGATCCCGCCCGCGCTGATCCCCTCCGGCCCCGACTTCGCGTACGACCGCGGGTCCTCCCAGGCGTTCGTCGGCCCGGACGTCCCGCATGAGATCACCGAACGACTCCGCGCGCTGCTCCTCGCCCACCGCGGGCTGCGCCGGGAGGACTTTCCCCTCGGCGGCAGCGTCTACCGGGAGATCTTCGCCCGTGACGTGGCCTCGACGGTGGCCGCCGTGTGGGGCACCGTCATGTGGTGCGCGTACGCGCCCGCCTTCGACGGCAACGAGGTCATGCTGTCGATGTTCGGCGAGTTCCTGGCCCGGCCCCTGCCCGGCGACGACTGGGTGCGCTGGCTGCCCATGGGCTCGCTCGACGCGCTCGTGACCCTGTACGCCGAGCGGATGCGCAGCGGTGCCCAGGAGGCGGGCCTGCGTCTGGCCGGGCTGATGGCCGAGACCGCCACCGTGCTCCGCGCCGACCCCCGGTTCCGGCCGCGCGCCGACGCGCTGATCGCGATGACCGAGCCGCTGCTCGGCAGCCCCTGGCTGGACCAGCACGCCATCCCCGGCGGGGGCGTACGGCAGGCCTGGCTGGCGCGCTGCCCGCCGCACCTCGCCCCGGCCACGCTCGTCGAATGGGCGCCGGGCGAGCACTTCCGGCACACCCTGTACGACCTGGTCGAGGCGCTGGCCTACACGGCCTCACGCGGGATGGATCCGCGGGCCGTGGCCGCGGCGCTGCTCGCCGCCGACGTCGCGGGCGTGTGCGGCGTGACCGAACCCGCCTGGGCGGCGCCGGGCGGCTCGCACACCGCGCAGGTGGTCACCGAGCTCTATCCGTGGATGGACGACGAACTCCGTCAGGCCCTCTATCTCGCGCTCGCCGATCCCGCCCACCCGCTGCGGGGCTGCTGGCCGGCCGGCGGCGCGCTGCCGCCGGGACTGGTCCCGCCCGACCGGGGAACGGCCGCCGCCCTGCTCGGCTCCGCGTACGCAACCGGCCTGGCCTGGTGCGCCCTGACCGGCACGCCCGCGCCGGCGGAGGGTTTCCCGGTATGCTCGGCGGTCGTCACGTGCCTGATCCATCAGCGTGACGACCCGCGCCCGCAGCAGGCGGCGCAGCCCAGGCGCGACCTGGAGGAGTCCGGCGGCTGGCTGTTCGAAACGTCAAATTCGGATATATCGCCCTTACCTCCGCTTTAGCAACCCCTTCCCCCCATCACTGCCTTTTTCATCGAATTGTGATCTCGGTATCGGGGAAATGGTCCCGGAGGGACGAGGGGCGCGGGATGGAATGGTCACGATGGGCCATGTCGCGGCAGGGTACCCGGACGTAACCTCGTGATGGGTGTGGGCTGCGGAAGGAAGGACGACGCGGTGGGGCACGACGACCTGGACTCTCGGGTCCACGACCGTGTCGCGTTGGACGAGATCGCGCTCTACGCCGAGGTGCTGGAGGCCGTGAACATCACGGAGAACCGACTGACCTTGGAAGAGCTCGACAACGCGCTCGGATTGCGGACTTCGGCGAGCCGCTGAAGGCATTGAGAGCACGGACCGTCCCGGGCATCTGATGGGCCCGGGACGGTCACGACCTGACGAGCCGGGCGATGGCCGCCGAGGCCTCCTTGACCTTCTCGCCGGCCTCCGGGCCCCCGCTCCTGACGGCGTCGGCGACGCAGTGGGCGATATGGTCCTCCAGCAGGCCGAGCGCCACCGCCTGGAGAGCGCGGGTGGCCGCCGAGACCTGGGTGAGGATGTCGATGCAGTAGGCCTCCTCGTCCACCATCCGCTGCAGCCCCCGGATCTGTCCCTCGATCCGGCGCAGGCGGGTGAGGTAGGCCTGCTTGTCCCCGCTGTACCCGTGCATCCTCCCACGATACCCGCCACCCGTATGCGGCAGGGCCGCGCCCGTATGGGCGGGTAGGGCAGGTGGTCCCGGGAATGCATCCATCGACCGGCTCATAGCGGCGCTGGAGTCGCGGATGACATCGCGAACCGTCCTCCGTACGCTGCCGTTCGCCGCCATGGCGACGGTGGTGGTGCTCGACCTGCTCGCCGGGCCGTCCCTGGGCCTGCTGCCGTTGCTGACCCTCGGACCCGCGCTGGCCGCCGTGACGGGCGGCGTGCGCAGCACGGCGCTGGCCGGGCTGGTCGCGCTCGTCCTGTCCGTGCCGGTGGCCTACCACGATCAGTTGCTCTGCCGCCCGCAGAACATCGTCACGTTGGTCGCGATCGTCGGTGTCACCGCGGCCGCCACGTTCGCGTGCCGGCTGCGGGCCGAGGGCGAGCGGAAGCTGGCGGACGTCCGCCTCGTCGCCGAGGCCGTCCAGCGCGTGCTGCTGCACCCGCTGCCGCGTCACGCCGGCGACCTGCACATCGCCCTGTCCTACACCTCCGCCGCCGTGGAGGCCCGCATCGGCGGAGACCTTTACGACATCGCCAGGGGGCCGCACGGCGTCCGCCTGATCGTCGGTGACGTGCAGGGCAAGGGGCTGGACGCGGTGGAGACCGCGGCCTCGGTGGTCGGCGCGTTCCGGGAGGCCGCCTACGACGAGCCGGCGCTGGCCGCCGTGGGACAGTGCCTGGAAGACCGCCTCGCGCGGCGGCTCGGCGGGGAGAAGTTCGTCACCGCCGTGCTCGCGGAGGTACGCGAGGGCGAAATCTCGCTGCTCAACTACGGCCACCCGCCGCCTCTGCTGCTCACCGGCGACGGCCGCGTTCACCGGCTCGAACCGCGCGAGGAGACGCCGCCGCTCGGCCTGGCCGCGCTCGCCCCGGCCAGGCCGGAGCCGTACGGGTGCGCGTTCCGCCAGGGCGACCAGATCCTCTTCTACACCGACGGCGTGATCGAGGCGCGCGATCGGGGTGGGAACTTCTACTCCCTGGAGGAACGGGCGCCCCGCCTGCTTCGGGACGGCGACCCGCAGGCCGCCCTCGACCTGCTGGAACGCGACCTGGTCGCGCACGTCGGCGGGCCCGTCCCCGACGACGCCGCCATGCTGCTCGTCCGCAGGGATCGAGCCGGGCAGTGCGGCCCAGGCATCATTTGCCATGTGCAATCATTGACGGACAGCTCCGGCGGGAGGCGACCGCCGGACGGCAAGGCCGGGTGAGCAGAGGCGAGCACGAGTGGAACCGGGAAGGCACGGACAGCCCGACACCTTCTCCATGCTCACCGTGCTGGACGAGGGCGTCGTCGTCATCCGGATGTTCGGTGACCTGGATCTGGTTTCCGCTCCGTCGCTGCGTGCCTGCCTGGCCGAGGCGGTCGGGCTGCGCACCCCGCCCCGGATCGTGGTCGACGCCGAGGGGCTCAGGTTCTGCGACTCGACCGGGCTGAGCGTCCTCATGGGAGCCCTGACCGCCGTCAGGGCGGCCGGCGGGCGCCTGGCATTGAGCGGCGCTCACGGGCGTTTCGCCCGGATGCTCAAGATCACCGGCCTCGACTCGGAGCTGCCGAGTTACGGCTCCGCCACCACCGCCGCCGCGTACCTCACCGAACCCGGCGACTGAATCGGGCCGCCGCCGGCATCACACCTCCCACGAGGGCGTCACCACATATGCGGGTGCCGCACCGGCGTCAGGGGCCCGTCGCCGTCCTCCCGGTCCCGGGCCCCTGAAAAGTCCCTAGTTGAAGCAGTCCTGGAACAGGCCGACACTGTCCTTGGGAGTCGGGTGCCCCTTCAGGTCCCAGCCCGAGCAGCTTTCGTCGTTGCGCTTCTGACGATCTCGCCGGTCCTCTGGGCCTGCTTGGCGCTCATCCCCAGTTTCAGGGAGCCGTAGCCGTACGGCCCCAGCCGTGAGGCCGCGCTCGCGGACGTGCTGCCCGCTGTACTGCCTGCCGTGCTCTCCGCCGCGCTCGCGGACGTGGCGCCGCCCAGCGCGACGCCCACGGCGAGAGCCGCCACCATCGGCGAACGTCCCAGACGCACAGCCCTGTTCGTCATGCCGCTTCCTCCTGGTTTCCGTGATCGCCGAGGGGACACCGACACCACTCACCAACCGAGGTTGGCGGGTCAGGGACGGGAGCGCAGGCCGTACATGAGATCCTCCCAGCGGACCGCGACGGCGGGCGCGGCGTGGAGGGACGCGGTCTCCAGCGCCCCGGCCGCCAGCTTCATGCGGCGGCGTTCGTCGTCGACGAGGGTGAGCAGCGCGCAGGCGAGCGGCTCGGGATCGCCGTCCTCTTCCTCCTGGACCAGCACGCTGTCGCGGTCCGGACGGAGGAACTCGGCGGGCCCTCGGGATCCGGTGAAACCCACGACCGGCACGCCGCAGCTCAGCGCCTCGATGACGGTCATGCCCAGCACCTCGTTCTGCGAGGGCACCGCGACGATGGACGCCTTGGCGAACTCGCCGGGCAGGTCGGGGGTCACGCCCATGAAATACACGTGGTTGTGCAGGTCGAGGTCGCGGACGAGAGCACGCAGCCGCCGCTCCTCCGGGCCCCCGCCGTACAACCGCAGCCGCCAGTCGGGCCGCTTGTCCGCGACGATCGCGAAGGCGCGCACAAGCTGGTCGTACGACTTGCCCGGCACCAGCCTGCCCCCGGCGCTGACGATCCGGTTGTCCATGCGGGAGCGCGGCCAGGGCGCGGTGGGCAGGGCGTCGGGGATGACGTGGACCGACAGGTCGTCGTCGAGTAGCCGCACCCACTCGTCCCGCCGCCCGCCGGTGCTCGTCACCACGGCGTCGAGGCGGGGATAGAACCGGCGCACCGGCGCAAGCACCGACGGTTTGCCCCACTCCCGCGCGATGCGGACGACCTCTCGCGGGGCATACCTCGCCGCCTGCACGCTCAGCGACGGCCGGGTGGTGACCAGGACGTCGGCGCGCAGACCGCGCAGCATCCGCCAGAGCGCCACCTCCGTGCGCACCTGTCCCCGAGGCAGGAGGTGGTGGACACCGGGCCTGGCGTCCACGAGCCAGCGCATCGTCACCCGGCGATCGACCGGGAAGAACGGCGTCTCCCTGGTGCGCCGGACGCTCACGACCTCCACGTCGTGCCGCGAGGCCAGCCCTTCCGCCAGGTTCAGCGTCGCCCGCACGTCGCCGCGCATGCCGTACGCGGAGGGAAGCAGGAACGTGATCCTCACGCTCCCACCTCCAGCAGCAGCTCGTCGCCCGGTGTGAAGCTGGGCCGGATCGGCACCCCGTCGACGAGCGCGTGGGGATAGTGGACGCGGCGGCGTTTGCCCTCGACGTCGTCGAGCCGGGCGCCCAGCGGAAGCGCGTGGTCGATGCCGTCCACCTCCAGATAGGGCTCCCAGGAGCCCTGCGAGCCGGGAGTCGCGGCCAGCACGTCGCACAGCGAGAGCGCGGCATGGAACCGGACCCCCTGGACGGTGGCGGCGACCCGCACGGTCGCGGCCGGGTCACCGTGGCCCCGATCACCGTGGCCCGGATCACCCTGGCCCGGATCACCCCGGCCCGGATCACCCTGGCCCGGATCACCCTGGCCCGGATCGCTGCGGTGCGAACTGTTGTGACCCGGGCTGTTATGGCCCGAGCTGTTATGACCCGGGCTGTTATGACCCGGGCTGTTATGACGCAGTGCGAGCGTGGCATGACGGTGCTGGTCGTCGTCGTCCAGGCCGGTGTAGGCGAGCAGCCCGGTCACCTCGAAGCGCCCCTCGCGGAACCACACCGCGCGCACGTCGGCGACCGGCTCCGCCGGCTCTATCTTCAGGGCCAGGAAGCCGTTGCGGGTGCGGTAGGCCCGGTAGGCCAGCGTCCGCCGGCCCAGCGCGTACGCGTCGAGGCGGTCGAGCGAGAATCCCGGATCGATGCTCTGGATGCGGACGCGGACGCCGTTCTGGTCGAGGTAGGCGTCCCAGCGCCCGGGGCCGAGGTCGAGCGGCTCGAGGGAGACCGCGACACTGGCGTCCCGCGTACGTCCGCCGGAGGCCTCGAGCGTCACCCGCCGTTCCTCACCGGTGCCCCGCCGCCGCAGGATCAGCCGGGCGCCGTCCGCCAGCGGATCGGCGACGGCCATACGCAGGGAGAGGACGTCCGCCAGGGTGACCTCCGCGTCGGTGACGACCACACCCACCGTCCAGCCCCCTCCCCGTCGATTGAGCCAACGTTGAGGTTACCGTGATTTTCCTGTTATGTGGAGAAAGCCTTTGTCACTCTTCCGTGAAACACGGTTCATTCCATCGCCTTGACTGAGAATTTTCACAAATAGTTCACGATCTCGGCAAAGATGCCTTTACCCCTGCTTGATGGATTTGATGAGGAGCTGGGCGACGTCCACGACCTCGAGCGACTCCTTGGCCTGACCGGCGTTCTTCTTCTCGTTGATCGCGTCGCCGAGCATCACGAGACAGAACGGGCAGGCGGTGGAGACGGTGTCGGGGTCGGTGGTCAGCGCCTCGTCCACGCGCTCGGTGTTGATGCGCTTTCCGATGCGCTCTTCCATCCACATCCGCGCGCCGCCGGCGCCGCAGCAGAATCCGCGTTCCTTGCAGCGGTGCATCTCCTGAGCCTGGACGCCGGGCACCTTGGCCATGATGTCGCGCGGCTGGGCGTACACCTTGTTGTGGCGGCCGAGGAAACACGGGTCGTGGTAGGTGATCTTCTCCTCGATCGGCGTGATCGGGGTGAGCCTGCCCTCCTCGACCAGGTGCGCCAGCAGCTGGGTGTGGTGCACGACCTCGTAGGTGCCGCCGAGCTGCGGATACTCGTTGGCGAGGGTGTTGAAGCAGTGCGGGCAGGTGGCCACGATCTTCTTGACGCCGGCCTCGTTGAGCGTCTCGATGTTCTGCTGGGCGAGCATGGTGAAGAGGAACTCCATGCCCAGGCGGCGGGCCGGGTCGCCGGTGCAGGCCTCCATCGGGCCGAGCACGCCGAACTTGACCCCGGCGATGTGCAGCAGCTCCGCGACGGCCTTGGTGGTCTTCTTGGCCCGGTCCTCCAGCGCGCCGGCGCAGCCGACCCAGAACAGATACTCGACGTCCTCGGGCATCTTCTCGTCGATGACCGGCACCTCGAAGTCGAGCTCCTCGATCCACTCGGCCCGCTTCATCTCGGACATGCCCCACGGGTTGCCCTTGTTCTCCAGGTTCTTGAGCATCACGCCCGCCTCGGACGGGAACGACGACTCGATCATCACCTGGTAGCGGCGCATGTCGAGGATGTGGTCGATGTGCTCGATGTCGACCGGGCACTGCTCCACACAGGCGCCACAGTTGGTGCACGACCACAACACGTCGGGGTGGATGACCCCGTCCTCGCCGACCAGCGGCTTGTCCAGCAGGGCGAGCACGTCCTGCGGGAAGCTCTCCTTCTCCTTGTCCCCCGCCAGCAGGTACGGCGCGACCGCGAAGGCGTGGTCACGCTGGTCGAGGATGAGCATCTTGGGCGACAGCGGCTTGTCGGTGTTCCACGCCGGGCACTGCGACTGGCAGCGGCCACACTCGGTGCAGGTGTAGAAGTCGAGGAAGCCCTTCCAGGACGTGTCGGTGATCTTCCCGCGGCCGAACACGTCCGTCTCGGGGTCGGCCTCCTCGAAATCGAGCACCTTGCCGTCGCTGCGCATCGGCTGGGCCGGGCCGAGGCCGTCGGGGCGGCGGGAGAACAGCACGTTCAGCGGCGCGGTGAAGATGTGCAGGTGCTTGGAGTTCACCACGAAGACCAGGAACACCAGCATGACGCCGATGTGCAGCAGGAGGCCGATCTCCTCCAGCACCTCGCTGGAGGGCAGGATCTTCGCGACCGCCTCCGAGGCGAACGCCCCCGACTCGTACGGGAGGTTGCCGGTGTTGACGGCGGCCCCGCGGAACAGGAACATCGTCCAGATCACGTTGAAGATCATGAACAGCGTGAACCAGGCTCCGCCCAGGTGGGAACCGGAGAAGCGGGAATCGCGGCCCAGCTTCTTGGGCGAGTTCTTGATCCGGATCGCGGTGAAGGCGATCAGGCCGATCAGCGCGGCGACCGCGATGAAGTCCTGCAGGAAGCCCAGCACCGGCCAGGTCCCGATCAGCGGGATGTGGAAATCCGGCTTACCGGTGACGGCCCCCTGGATGAGCGCGCCGTACGCCTCCAGGTAGACCGTGGCCAGGATGAAGAACGCCCACATGACGAAGAAGTGGGCGGTGCCCGACGGCGTCCATTTGAGCAGCTTGCGCTGGCCGAAGACCTCGACCAACTGCGCCTTGATCTCCGTGCCGACGTTGTCCCTGGCGTACTCGATGCGCTCCGGGGCCGGCTGGCCGCTCCTGGCGAGCCGGTAGAGGAACAGCACGCGGCGGCCCGCCAGCGCGACCGCCACGGCGGTCGCGACGAGGCCCACTATCGCTACCCAGAGCACGAGTCCCTCCCATGTCGAACATCGGCGGCCAGCGTAGGGGCGCGGCGCCCTCGCCGGGGCGGCCGAGCCCCGGCCTGTGGATAACTCCTACGCTTCCCGAATGGTACCGGTGAGTAACTTATCCTGCGTCACGCTCGGCGAGTGGTGCTCGTCACCGCGCTTCCCGCCGACGGCACGATACTAGAACAAAGCTCTATAAGAGGGTACGGGAGGGATGCACCCAACCTATCCGGCCAGGTAGCGCTGCACGGTGGGGCCCAGCAGCGCGACGATCTCCTCGATGTCGGCGGAGGCCAGCGGTTCGAACCGGAGGATGTACCGCGTCATCACCACGCCGAACAACTGCGCGAAGGCGGCCTCCATCCGCAGCGGCGGAACGTCGAGCGCCTCGGCCACCCGGCCGAGGACGGCCGTCGTGAAGAACTCCCGGACCATGCCGACGGCCTGCTCGTTGACCATCGCCGTCCGCACCATCCCCAGCAGCGGCTCCCTGGCCGCCGGGTCGGCCGTCATCGTCAGGACGAAGCGGACGAGGCGCTCGCCGACCTCCTCGCGCGGCCCGGACAGGATGAGGGGAAGCACGGCCGAGGGGTCCGTCGGCAGCCGCATGGCCGCGACGAACACGCCTTCCTTGCTGTCGAAATAGTGATGCACCAGAGCGGGGTCGACTCCGGCCTCGCGGGCGATGCCCCGGATCGTCGCCTTGTCGAACCCCTTCTCCGCGAAGACTTTGCGTGCGGCGGCCAGAATCTCACCGCGGGTGTCCGCCGCGCCCGGACGCCGGCCGGGTCGCCGCCTGCCGCCCGAGACCTCCGGCACCTCCGTCGTCACATCGGCTCCCCGCTCGCCCGCTCAGCCCTTACGGCCCACCGCAAGATACACGCGCATGGGGACGGTCAGCCGTCCGTCCGGGAAGACGCGGCCGAGTTCGGCCCGCTCCCGGGCGAGCAGCTCCGTCGCCACGCCGCCCTCCATGCTGGCGATGTACGAGTGGGAGCGCAGGTCGGTCAGGAAGTCCTCCAGCGGCACCGACCTGGTCCAGTCGACCCAGGTCTCGGCCACGGCGAGGCCCGCGTCGGACATGGCCGCGGCGATCGGCGGCATGGTCCATCCGGGCAGCACGGGTCCGATGTAGCCGGGACACGACTCGGCGAGCCGCACCTGGTTGGCCGCCAGCCAGTCCGCCTTGCCGGGATCCACGGTGTTCCACCAGCCCGCGACCGCACCGGCCCCGATCGCGTCGCCGTCTCCGGACCCGCCGCCGCCCCCGATCACCCGTACGGCCTCGGCCATCGAAAGCGCCGGGTCGAGCCAGTGCCACGACTGGGCGTAGGTCACCAGGTCGGCCGAGCCCGCGCGGAAGGGCAGGTCGTTCCCGTCGGCCAGCAGAGCGGGGCAGGCCGTGCGGGCACGCAGGCGCACCAGCATCCGCTCCCCGCGGTCCACGGCGACGACCCGGGCGCCACGGTCGAGCAGGCCCCGGGTCGAGATGCCCGTGCCCGCTCCGACGTCGATCACGGTCGCCCCGGCGAGCCGGATCCCCGACAGGGTCTCCAGCGCGACGTAGAGGGCCTCCGGATAGTGCGGCCTGGCCGCGTCGTACTCCTGCGAGACCCGGTCGAAGACCCGGTGGCTGTCCGCGAGTCGTTCGTTCATGAGGCCGTCGACGAGGCGGCGAAGTGGAGCCTGGCGAAGGCGAGCGCCTCGGTCAGATCCTGGATCCGCTCGGTGCGGCTGGCGGCCTTGCGTGTGTTGATCTCCAGGACGACGAGGCCGCGGTAACCGTTGCCGGCCAGGCGTTCGAGGATCGGGGCGCAGGGCTGCGACCCCCGGCCGGGCACCAGGTGCTCGTCCTTGTTGGTCGTGCCCAGCCCGTCCGCCAGGTGCAGGTGGGCCAGCCGCTCGCCCAGCTTGGTCGCCATCTCCATCGCGTCGGACCCCGACACCGCCGTGTGGGACAGGTCGAGCGTCACGTCGGGGAAGTCGTAGTCGACGGGGTTCCAGTCCGGCGCGTACGGCACGACCTCGTTGCCCCTGGCCCGCAGGGGGAACATGTTCTCCACCGCGAAGACGACGTCGGTCTCCTCGCGCATCCGGGCCAGGCCCTTCTCGAACTCCTTGGCGTAGTCGCGCTGCCAGCGGAAAGGCGGGTGGACCACGACGGTCTGCGCGCCCAGCCGCTCGGCCGCCTCGCGCGCCCTGCGCAGCTTCAGCCACGGGTCGCGGCCCCACACCCGCTGGGTCACCAGCAGGCAGGGCGCGTGCACGGCCAGGATCGGGATCTGGTAGTGGTCGCGCAGCCGTTGAAGGACCTCGATGTCCTGACTGACCGGGTCCTGCCCGACCATGATCTCAACGCCGTCGTACCCGAGCCGGGCGGCCAGTTCGAAGGCGTCCGGCGTCCGTTCCGGGTACACCGACGCCGTCGACAGCGCCACCTTGCCGCTGGGCACGCGGATGTCACTCATGAGGCCAGCCTCCCCTTGCGGCCCACGGGCACGTTCCAGTCCCGTGGCCGTGGCCGTCCGTTCGCTCCCTGCGCCCGTTCACGGATCCAGCCTAAGCCGCACCCGCGTCGCGCGCCGCTTCGCCACAATCAACTACCCAAGGTCGCGAACTAATGTGGGGCGCATGGCACGGATCGTGAACGGGGCCGTACCCAGTCCGAACATCTGGAACACTCCCCAGATCTACGAGCTGGAGAACCTCGCCGTGGGACCGGAGGGCGCGGCCGAGGCGGCGATGCGGGCCGTACGGCCCTTCGACGGCGCGACCGTGGTCGAGATCGGCTGCGGCACCGGCTTCCACCTGCCCACGCTCGCCGCCTCCGCCGGGCGTGTCCTGGGCGTGGAGCCGCACGGCGGCCTCGCCGCCAAAGCCGCCGCCCGCTGCGCGTCCCTGCCCAACGTCGCCGTGCGTACGGGCACCGCGCAGGCGTTGCCCCTCCCCGACGCGTCGGCCGACGTGGCGATCGCGCGCTGGGCGTACTTCTTCGGGCCCGGCTGCGAGCCGGGACTGCGCGAGCTCGGGCGGGTGCTGCGCCGGGGCGGCGCCGCGTTCGTGGTGGACGTGGACGCCTCGCGCGGGGCGTTCGGCCGCTGGTTCCGCCGGTCGCTGCCGTCGTACTCCCCCGAGGCCGTGGAACGCTTCTGGTCCCGGCTGGGCTGGCGGCGCGAGGAGCTTGACCTGCGGATGACGTTCCGGTCCAGGACCGACCTGGAGGCGGTGCTCGGCATCGAGTTCACACCCGAGGTGGCCGGCGAGGCGATGCGGGAGATCGACGGCCTGGAGATCGACTATCCGAACGTCCTGCGATGGCGGGAATTCTGAGCCACGGGCTTGACCTTGTCACCGGCGTCAAGCTTTACCGTCGTGTCCCGTACGAGGGCCGCAGCGGGTGGACGAGGCCGAGGAGGAGCCGATGCGGATCGGCGAGCTGGCCCGGCGCGCGGGTGTGAGCACCCGGGCGCTGCGCTACTACGAGCAGCGGGGGCTCATCCGGTCGCGCCGCTCGGCGAACGGATATCGCGAGTACGACGAGTCGGACATCCCGATCGTCACCGAGATCCGGGGGCTGATGTCGGTCGGCTTCACGCTGGAGGACGCCCGGCCGTTCGTGGACTGTCTGCGGTCCGGCCATCCGTCCGGGAGATCCTGCCCCGATTCGGTCGCGGTCTACCGGCGCAAGCTCGCCGAGATCGACGACCAGATCCGCGACCTGCTGGCCCGCCGGTCCGAGGTGGCCGCCCAGTTCGCCGAGGCGTGCCCCGGCTGCCTGCTGAGACGACGAGGAGAGTCATGATCACGCTGACCGCGGAGAACTTCGACGAGCAGGTGCTGCGCAGCGGAAAGCCGGTGCTGGTGGACTTCTGGACCGACTGGTGCCCGCCGTGCAAGATGATCGCCCCGATCCTGGAGGAGATCGCCGCCGAGTACGGCGACCGCCTCACGGTCGCCAAGCTCAACGCCGACGACCACCCGGAGATCGCACAGCGCTACAACGTCCTGGGCTTTCCCACGCTCAACCTCTATCGGGACGGCGAGGTGGTCCGGCAGATCAGGGGCGCCAAGCCCAAGCGCCTGCTGCTCGCCGACCTCGCCGGCCACTTCTAGATCTTGGCCGGGACGCGCCTTTATAAGCGTTGACTTTTATAAGTGGCTCTCGGCATAGTGGGCGCGTGCACGCATTCGACGCGCTGGGGGATCCGGTGCGACGCCGGATCCTGGAGCTGCTCTCCCACGGCGAGCAGACGTCGGGCGCGCTCACCTCGGTCATCCGCGCCGAGTTCGGGATCTCGCAGCCGGCGGTCTCCCAGCACCTGCGAGTGCTCCGGGAGTCCGGGCTGACGTCCGTACGGGCCGAGGGCACACGCCGGCTGTACGCCGTCGAGCCCGCGCCTCTGCGCGAGGTCGACGCGTGGCTGGAGCGGTTCCGCGGCTTCTGGGAGCAGCGGCTCGACGCGCTCGGCACCGAACTGGCGCGGGGGAAACGGGAGCGGCGGCTCGGACGGCGGCACGACGGCGGCGATGCCCATCACGCATCCCATCACGCAGCCCACGACGGGCGGACCGACGAGGAAGAGCGGCCATGAGCGACTTCATCGACCACATCAACCAAGCCCACCGCGCGGTCGGCGCGCGGGACCTGCCGGAAGGCGAGGCCCGCACGGTGCTGCTGCGGCGCGCCTACGACGCCGAGATCGAGGACGTGTGGGACGCCTGCACCGACCCCGAGCGGATCGGCCGCTGGTTCCTGCCGGTGAGCGGCGAGCTGAAGCTCGGCGGGCACTACCAGCTCCAGGGCAACGCGGGCGGGGAGATCCTGGCCTGCGAGCCGCCCCGGCTGCTGCGGGTCAGCTGGCTGTTCGGCGAGAACCCCGGCTTCAGCGAAGTCGAGGTGCGGCTGAGCGCGGAGGGCGACGGGCGCACCGTGTTCGAGCTCGAGCACGTCGCCGTGGTGCCGCCGGAGTTCTGGGACCGATTCGGGCCGGGGGCCACGGGCGTCGGCTGGGACCTGGCACTGCTCGGGCTCGGGCTGCACCTGCGCGGCGAGATGATGGACGACCCCTCGGCGTGGGAGCGGTCGGAGGAGGCGCGGGAGCTCATGAGGCTCAGCAGCGGCCTGTGGGGCGAGGCATACCGGGCCTCCGGCGCACCGGACGACGTGGTGGCCGCCGCGGTCGCCGGCACCACCGCCTTCTACGTCCCCGAGAAGCCGGAGAACTGAGGAGTGCCCCGCGATCTTGCGCTGCGGCGACCGCGGCAGGCTGGAAAGATCACGGGACACGACCTGGATTCGGATTGTCGGCGGCGGCCGGTAGCCTCCCGCACGTGAGCAAGGCAGCGAAGCCGGCGTACCGGTGTGGCGAGTGCGGCTGGACCACGGTCAAGTGGGTCGGCCGGTGCGGGGAGTGCCAGGCGTGGGGCACGGTCGAGGAGGCCGGGGCGCGGCAGGGCGTCCACGTGGTCAAGCCGGGCGCCGTCTCCGCCCCCGCCGTCCCGATCGGCCAGGTGGAGGCCGAGGTCGTCAGCTCGCGGACGACCGGGGTCCCCGAGCTCGACCGCGTGCTCGGCGGCGGCCTCGTCCCCGGCGCGGTCGTGCTCCTGGCGGGAGAGCCGGGCATCGGCAAGTCGACGCTGCTGCTGGAGGCCGCCGCGCGCACCGCGAGCGGCGAGACCGTCCTCTATGTGACCGGCGAGGAGTCGGCCGCCCAGGTGCGCATGCGCGCCGACCGCATCGGCGCGATCGAGGACAGGCTCTACCTCGCCGCCGAGACCGACCTTTCCGCCCTGGTGGCGCACGTCGAGAAGGTGCAGCCGAGCCTGCTCATCGTCGACTCCGTCCAGACGATCGGCTCGGCCGGCGCGACCGGGGTGCCCGGGGGTGTGACCCAGGTCAGGGAGGTCGCCGGCAACCTGGTCCGCCTCGCCAAGGAGCGGGCGATGTCCACGGTGCTCGTGGGCCACGTGACCAAGGACGGCACGATCGCCGGGCCCCGGGTGCTGGAACACCTGGTCGACGTCGTGCTCCATTTCGAGGGCGACCGCAACTCGCGGCTGCGCATGGTCCGCGCGGTGAAGAACCGGTTCGGCCCGATCGACGAGGTGGGCTGCTTCGACCTGCACGAGCGCGGTATCACCGGGATCACCGACCCCAGCGGGCTGTTCGTCTCCCGCCACCCCGAGCCGGTGCCGGGCACCTGCGTCACCGTGACCATCGAGGGCACCCGCCCGATCCCCGCCGAGTTGCAGGCCCTGGTCGGCCCGACCGAGGCGCCCCAGCCCCGCCGCACCTCCTCCGGCCTCGACTCCTACCGGGTGGCGATGGTGCTCGCCGTGATGGAGCGACGGCTCCACGCCAAGATCGGCAAGTGTGACGTCTTCACGGCGACCGTGGGCGGGATTCGCCTGACCGACCCCGCCGTGGACCTCGCGCTGATGCTGTCGGTCGTCAGCGCGGCCGGCGATCAGGCCCTGCCCCCCGGGCTCGTCGCGTTGGGCGAGGTCGGCCTGGCCGGCGAGCTGCGGCCCGTACGGGACGTGCGGCGGCGGCTGGCCGAGGCGGCCCGGCTCGGTTTCACCAAGGCGCTGGTCCCCTCCGGTTCGCTGGAGGAGGAGGGCCCCCGTCTCGAGGCGTCGGCGAGCCGCGGCCGTCTCGTGCCGTTGCGCTCACCGGCCGGCCGTACGACGCCGTTCGCGCCGGGCTTCGAGGTCACGGAGGTGGAGAACGTGTGGGACGCCCTCAACCAGATGAGGTGAGCGAGGGAACTACTGTGACACCGGTGAGCACGCCGTCACACCGGTAAACTCTGTTGCCTGCCCCGTCGGCCGTGGCCTCGCCCCCGCGCCCCCGAGGGGCTTCACCGGGCCGTCCGCGGAGCGCCTCTCGGGCCTCGCCGCCGACAGAGGGCCCCGACAAGGGATCGACAGGAAGACGATCTGACGGATACGACCGGGCGAGCCCACTGGGGTGCATGTGCTGGACAACGACAAGGCGATCGACGACCGCAGAAGGGCCGTGCTCGCCTCGCTCGCCCCGGGGACGGCGCTGCGTGACGGCCTGGAGCGCATCCTGCGCGGCCACACCGGCGGTCTGATCGTCCTCGGGTACGACCGCACGGTCGAGGACATCTGCACCGGCGGGTTCACCCTCGACGTCGAGTTCTCCGCGACCCGCCTGCGCGAGCTCGCCAAGATGGACGGCGCCATCGTGCTGGACACGGCCCACCTCAGGATCGTTCGGGCCGCCGTGCACCTCGTGCCCGACCCGGCCGTCCCTACCGACGAGTCCGGCACCCGGCACCGTACGGCGCAGCGGGTGGCCAAGCAGACCTCGCTCCCGGTCATCGCGATCAGCAAGTCGATGCGGATCATCGCGCTCTACCTCGACGGCATCCGATACGTGCTGGAGGAGTCGGCCGCGATCCTGTCCAAGGCCAACCAGGCCCTGGCGACGCTCGAACGCTACAAGAAGCGGCTCGACGAGGTCTCCGGCAACCTGTCCGCTCTGGAGATCGAGGACCTCGTCACGGTCCGCGACGTGGCCGTCGTCGTGCAGCGTCTGGAGATGGTCCGCCGCATCGCCCGCGAGATCGAGGGATACGTCGTCGAGCTCGGCACCGACGGGCGGCTGCTGTCCCTGCAGCTCGACGAGCTGTTCGCGGGAGTGGAGACCGACCGCGTCCAGATCATCCGCGACTACGCGCCCGGCTCGCCCGGCGCGCGGCCGCACGGGGACGGCGACGCCATGCGCGAGCTGGACGAACTGTCCTCCAGCGATCTGCTCGACCTGTCGAAGGTGGCGCAGATCCTCGGCCACCACGGCGCCGACGCGCTCGACACGCCGGTGAGCCCGCGCGGGTTCCGGCTGCTCACCAAGGTTCCCCGCCTGCCCGGGGCGATCGTCGACCGGCTCGTGAGCCACTTCGGCGGCCTGCAGAAGCTGCTCGCGGCCACCACCGCCGACCTCCAGGCCGTCGGCGGCGTGGGCGAGACCCGGGCGCGCAGCGTCCGCGAGGGCCTGTCCCGGCTCGCCGAGTCGTCCATCCTCGAGCGCTACCTGTAGGTCACCTCAACGCAGGTGGAACACGATCTTGGGGCTCTTCAGCCGGCCCGCGTGCGCGGTCGCGACGTACGTCCCGACGTCGGCGGGCGACCGCTTGCCCGCGCACGTGCTGCCCGAGCGGTGGCGGTCCCACCGGATCGCGCGGACGTAGGGGATGCCGCGCTCCAGCAACTGCCTGTCCACACCGTCGCCCGCGACGCAGTCGGCCGTCGACCACACGCGCTCGCCACCCGACAGCACCCGCATCTCCAGCGTGCGCGGCCCGACGTCCACCGTGCATTCGACCTTGCCCGTGCTCACGACCGTCAGCAGGAAGGTCGGCGTGACCCCCTTGCCGTACACGTCCTGACCGGTCTGCAGCGCGAGCACGAGATCCTTCTCGTCGCATGGGTCACCGGGGCGCCGCGGCTTGCCGGGCGAGGGCGACGCGCCCGCGGAGGCCGACGGCGACGGCTGCCCCGGCACGGTGGCGGGATCTGCGGGCGTCTTCGGCGCCAGCCCGGCGGGCAGCGAGACGACCAGCCGGTCGGAGGGCGTCGTCTTGACGGCGGCGGCGGTCTCGTCCGACCGTCCGGAGGCGCTGCTGCACGCCCATGCCACGACCGCCACCACGACGAGCATCCCCGTGAGCACCGACACACGGCGGCGCCAGTAGACATCCGCCCCCTCGACGCCCACGTCACCACGGAAAGTGTCCGGATCCATACGGACAGTATGGAGAGCCCTGGCGGGTCCCGGGCAACGGCTCGCTGAACCTTGTCCTTTCCCAGGTCACAGCCTCGCCAGACCTTTGCGCAAGCAGGCCCCGCACGCGCGGCGGAGCGCCCCTCCGTCGGCTGGTCGCCGTCCGCGTCGCTTGTCCATGCGCTCGCATCCGGCCCGCTCGGTAGGGTCGGGGCTGTGTCCGCCTCCCTCCGTGAGCCCATCCTCGACTGGTACGCCGAGCACAACCGCGATCTGCCCTGGCGACGTCCCGACGCGACCCCATGGGGCATTCTGGTCAGCGAAATCATGCTTCAGCAGACGCCCGTCGCCCGGGTGCTGCCCATCTGGACCGAATGGATGGAGCGCTGGCCCACCCCCGAGGCGCTCGCGAAGGAGTCCCCCGGCGAGGCCGTACGTCACTGGGGGCGGCTCGGCTATCCGCGCAGGGCGCTCAACCTCCACGCGTGCGCCCGGGCCATCACGGACGCCCACGATGGCCGTGTGCCGTCCACCTACGACGAACTGCGGGCCCTGCCCGGAATCGGCGACTACACGGCGGCGGCCGTGGCCAGCTTCGCGTACGGCGGCAGCCACGCCGTGCTGGACACGAACGTGCGGCGGGTGCTGGCCAGAGCGGTGCGCGGCGAGGAGTACCCGCCGAAGGCCCCGACGGCGGGCGAGCGGCGGCTCGCGGAGTCACTGGTGCCGGCCGTGGGCGCGCCCCGCTGGGCCGTGGCCGTGATGGAGCTGGGCGCACTGGTGTGCACGGCGAGGGCGCCCCGCTGCGAGCGCTGCCCGATCGCCGCCCAGTGCGCCTGGCGGCTGGCGGGGCGTCCCGCCCACGAAGGCCCGGCGCGGCAGGGCCAGACGTACGCGGGGACCGACCGGCAGTGCCGCGGACGCCTGCTCGCCGTGCTCCGCGAGGCGCACGGGCCGGTCCCCAAGGAGGCGCTCGACGCCGTCTGGGCCGACCACGTGCAACGCGAGCGCGCACTGGACGGCCTCCTGGACGACGGCCTGGCCGAGGTCCTCCCCGACGGCACCTACCAGTTGCCCGCCTGACGCCGGCCGCCGGAAAGGCAGAGCACCACGTCCTGCTCGGCGCCCCCGAGGAGCCGGCGTCGCAGGGCGCCCCGGCAGCGCGGGCAGCGCGGGAGAAGCCCGCGGGAACGAGGGTGACCGGTCGGACAGTGCTTGTGTGTGGACATGTCACTGCGCGCCCGGATTCGTGACGGGGATGCCGAGGCGTTCGAGGCGCTCTTCGAGGAGATGGAACGGCCGGTGTTCAGCCACGCCTTCCGGTTGACCGGGAACTGGTCGGCCGCCGAGGACGTGCTGTCGCTGACCTTTCTCGAGGCGTGGCGGCTGCGGCATCGGATCGACGCCGACGGTGGGTCCCTGCGGCCATGGGTGCTCGGGATCGCGACCAACGTGGCGCGCAATCTGCGCCGGGCGGCGAGGCGGTACGACGACGCGCTGGCCAGGATGCCCAGAAGCCACCCCGTCCCCGACTTCAGCGACGAGATCATCGGCCGCATCGAGGCCGCCGAGCAGTTGGGCGCGATCCAGCGGGCATACGGCTCGCTGCGCCGCCAGGAGCAGGAGGTGTTCGCGCTCTGCGTGTGGTCGGGCCTCGACCACACCGAGGCGGCCCAGGCGCTGGGCGTCGCGGTCGGGACCGTCAGATCCCGCCTGTCCAGGGCGCGCAAGAAGCTGGAGAAACTCGCCGCGGAACGGCAACAGGCCTCCGGGTGGCGACAGGTAAAGGGTGACCACGACAGCGTGGTCCGGTCCGTACGGGAGGAGCGCCGATGAACAAGGGCGAGCGTGAAGCGCTGGCCGGGTTGCTGCCGTTCGAGGCGGAACCACGACTCCCGAACGGCCGGCGTCGCCTACTCAAGGAGTTCGTCATGTCGGAAATCCACAGGTCGGCCGGGCGCCCCCGGCGGCGCCCGCTGCGCCCCGCCCTCCTGGCCTCCGCGCTGGCCCTCGGGGTCGCGGCGGCCGTGGGCGTCCCGGCGCTTCTCGGCGGCGGGACACCCGCGTACGCCGTGTCGAGGAACGCTGACGGGACGCTCACCATCACCATCAACCAGGCGAAGGACCCCGAGCCGCTGGAGGCCACGCTCCGCGGCATGGGGGTGAACGCGGTCGTCGACTACATCCCCATGGGGAAGCGATGCTCGCCTCAACCCCGCAGCACGAGCTTCCTGTCCCGGCAGGAGGCACAGCACCCTGCCGACGGCAGGCCGTTGGTGATCTGGCCGCCCGATCAGCCGGGGTTCCGCATCGACCCGGCCGCGGTCAAGCCCGGGCAGACGGCGGTGCTGGAGCTCAGCGTCTCCGACGACGGAAGGACCGCCGGCATCTGGGCGAACATCTCCAACGGGCCCGTCGCGCCCTGCACACTCGTGGACAGCGACGAGGCGCCGCTCGGCCCCCCATCCGGCTGGGACGACTGACCGGCGTTTCGGCAGGCGCCGGGGCGGCGGCCTTCGACTGCCGCCCCCGCCCTGGCCCCCCGCCTCGGGCTCCCGTCAGGCGGCGAGCTTGAGGCCGAGCGCGGTGAGGTTGCGGCGGGTCCAGTCGAGCTCGTCGGCGAGCTTCGCCACCAGGGCGGCAGGACCCTTCGTCCTGGAGGAGGTCCCGTCGTGGGCCTCCACCTCGATGTGCGCGGTGCCGTTCACCGCTCCGGACAGGATCGCGGTGAGCGTGTCGGCGATCACCGGCTGGGTGCTGGGGATCTCCTGGCTGTGGTTGTGCACGTGGCTGAGCTTGACCACGGGCGCCCCGGCGAGGGCCAGCCCGCGCAGCGCCGCGTCGGGCTCCTCGGCGCCGCAGGACAGGTGGCAGGCGTCGAGGCAGACGCCGAGATGATCGGAGTCGATGTCGCAGACCCGTTCCAGAGCCTGCTCGGTGGTCTCCAGCACGCAGCCGGGCCAGGGCTCGAAGCCGACCCTGATCGTCTTGCCGGTGACGCTGTAGAGGCCGCGCAACTCACGCGACAGCCGCTCCAGCCGGCGGGAGGCGATGGAGTGCAGGTCGGCGGGCCAGTCGCGGCGCCAGCCGATCGGAATCGTGGAGATGCCGCCCGACTGCACGTCCTCGGGCAGCAGGAACGCGAGGATCTTCGCCAGCGCCATCGTGTAGCGGTAACGCTCGGGCTTGGCCCAGTCGGGCCCGGGGACCTCCTGGTTGCGCCCGCCGGTGCCGTTGAGGCTGACGCACTCCAGGCCGCGCTCCTCCAGCGATCGGCGCAGCCGTACGAGCTCGATGCGATCGGCGATGAGGTGGTCGGCCACGGCCGGGGCGAGCCACAGGCCGATGCCCAGCCGGTCGACACCCAGCTTCCTGCGCACCGGCACGGCGTAACGCGTCAGGTGGGCGATGAGGTTCTCCAGATCCTCGGCGGGGTGTACGCCCGCGTTGTAGGCCAGGTGAACCAGCGTCCCGTCCTCGTGCAACAGGCGCATCAGCTGCCTCCAAGGCTTGTGCACTCTCGGACCGCCATTTCGCCCACAGGGCGCGTCCCGACCGCATGGGACTCCGGTCCTTCTACCACCGGGATCTCTCCCGAGCGGACCGAGCTTCCCCCGTGCGCTCGGTCCTTCGCGTCCGCCCCGCAGCGGATTGTCCGGTACGCCGCGAGGATGACATGGCTGTCACACGCGCGCATGACATAGCGCGAGCAGACTCTACAAAGTGTAGTACTACGTTCGGTGGCGTGATACCGGTTCTCACCTATCGAGCCGGAAGGTGACCGCAACGTGACCCGGGGTACGGCGGAAACGCCGAGGGGCGCCCCTCACGGAGCGCCCCTCGGGTGGAACGGGTTATCGCAGAACGATCAGTGCTGGATCGGCTCCGCGATCGAGGCCGCCGAGTCCGGCACGGCGGGGCTCTTCGCCTCGCCCACGAAGGTGAACTTCGCGGCGTCGCCTTCGCCCTCGATGTCGATCTTGACGACCTGGCCGGGCCGCAGCTCGCCGTACAGGATCTTCTCCGACAGCGTGTCCTCCAGCTCCCGCTGGATCGTGCGCCGCAGCGGCCGGGCGCCCATCACCGGGTCGTACCCGCGGTCGGCCAGCAGCTGCTTGGCGGCCGGGGTCAGCTCCAGGCCCATGTCGCGGTCCTTCAGGCGCTCGGCCACCTGGGCGAGCATCAGGTCCACGATCTGGATGATCTCCTTGGGCGTCAGCTGGTGGAAGACCACGATGTCGTCGACGCGGTTGAGGAACTCCGGCCGGAAGTGCTGCTTGAGCTCCTCCTGCACCTTGGCCTTCATCCGGTCGTAGTTCGACTCGGTGTCGTTCGAGCGGGCGAACCCGACCCCGATGCCCTTGGAGATGTCGCGGGTGCCGAGGTTGGTCGTCATGATGATGACGGTGTTCTTGAAGTCCACCACGCGGCCCTGGGCGTCGGTCAGGCGACCGTCCTCCAGGATCTGCAGCAGCGAGTTGAAGATGTCGGGGTGGGCCTTTTCGATCTCGTCGAACAGGACCACGGAGAACGGCTTGCGCCGCACCTTCTCGGTCAGCTGGCCGCCCTCTTCGTACCCGACGTAACCGGGCGGGGAGCCGAACAGCCGCGAGACCGTGTGCTTCTCCATGAACTCCGACATGTCCAGCATGATCAGCGCGTCTTCGTCCCCGAACAGGAACTCCGCCAGCGCCTTGGACAGCTCGGTCTTACCGACGCCCGACGGACCGGCGAAGATGAACGACCCACCCGGACGGCGCGGGTCCTTCAGACCCGCCCTGGTCCGCCGGATCGACCGCGACAGGCCCTTGATCGCGTCGTCCTGACCGATGATCCGCTTGTGCAGCTCGTCTTCCATCCGGAGCAGCCGCTGCGACTCCTCCTCGGTCAGCTTGAACACCGGGATGCCGGTGGCGGTGGCCAGGACCTCGGCGATGAGCTCCTCGGTCACCTCGGCCACGACGTCCATGTCGCCGGCCTTCCACTCCTTCTCCCGCCGCTCCCGCTTGAGCTGCAGCTGCTTTTCCTGATCACGCAGCGCCGCGGCCTTCTCGAAGTCCTGCGCGTCGATCGCGGACTCCTTCTCCCGGCGCACGTTCGCGATCTTCTCGTCGTACTCGCGCAGGTCCGGCGGCGCCGTCATCCGGCGGATCCGCATCCGCGACCCCGCCTCGTCGATCAGGTCGATCGCCTTGTCCGGCAGGAACCGGTCGCTGATGTAGCGGTCGGCGAGGGTGGCGGCGGCGACGAGGGCCCCGTCGGTGATCGACACCCGGTGATGCGCCTCGTACCGGTCCCGCAGACCCTTGAGGATCTCGATCGTGTGCGACAGCGACGGCTCGGCCACCTGGATCGGCTGGAACCGCCGCTCCAGCGCCGCGTCCTTCTCCAGGTGCTTTCGGTACTCGTCGAGCGTGGTGGCGCCGATGGTCTGGAGCTCTCCACGGGCGAGCATCGGCTTGAGAATGCTGGCGGCGTCGATCGCGCCCTCCGCGGCGCCCGCGCCCACCAGCGTGTGCAGCTCGTCGATGAACAAGATGATGTCGCCGCGCGTACGGATCTCCTTGAGCACCTTCTTCAGGCGCTCTTCGAAGTCGCCGCGGTATCGCGAACCGGCCACCAGCGCACCCAGGTCCAGGGTGTACAGCTGCTTGTCCTTCAGCGTCTCGGGCACCTCACCCTTGACGATCTTCTGCGACAGGCCCTCCACCACGGCGGTCTTGCCCACACCGGGCTCACCCACCAGCACCGGGTTGTTCTTCGTCCGGCGGGACAACACCTGCATGACCCGCTCGATCTCCTTGTCCCGGCCGATCACCGGGTCGAGCTTGCCCTCCCGCGCGGCCTGGGTCAGATTGCGCCCGAACTGGTCCAGCACAAGCGAGGTCGACGGCGCCGACTCCTGCGGCCCGCCCGCCGCCGCCGGCTCCTTGCCCTGATACCCGTGCAGCAACTGGATGACCTGCTGACGCACCCTGTTCAGATCAGCGCCCAGCTTCACCAGCACCTGCGCCGCGACACCCTCACCCTCCCGGATCAACCCCAGAAGAATGTGCTCGGTGCCGATGTAGTTGTGCCCGAGCTGCAACGCCTCGCGCAGCGACAGCTCAAGAACCTTCTTGGCCCGCGGCGTGAAGGGGATGTGTCCCGACGGCGCCGACTGCCCCTGGCCGATGATCTCCTCGACCTGCTGGCGCACCCCCTCGAGACTGATCCCAAGACTCTCCAGAGCCTTGGCCGCCACACCCTCGCCCTCATGAATCAGACCAAGAAGAATGTGCTCAGTGCCGATGTAGTTGTGGTTGAGCATCCGAGCCTCTTCTTGGGCCAGGACGACAACCCGCCGCGCACGGTCGGTGAACCTCTCGAACATCTCGTCGCTCCTCACAGAGCGGTCAGGCGAGCACGGGAGATCCGGCCCGTCGTTCCGCATGGTAGCCCCGGCCCAGCGACCCGCTCCTTGGCAGAAGGGTTCCCCAAGCGAAGGGCGTTCATGCTCTATCCAACCCCCTGCCGGGGGTGACATGTTCCCGATACGCCGCAAGCGAACGAGGTTTTAAGGGAGCGCAAACACAATCGCGCGGTTATGCGATCGTCAGGTCCTCCGACGACCGCATAACCGCGCGATCAAGGGTGAAGTCAGGAAGCGTCCAGCAGATCTCGCCGTAGCGGGGATCGTCCAGGTGGATGCGTCTCGCAAGGCTGGAGGAGGAGCCAATAGCGGACCTATTGGCGATCTTCCCGGACCCGCGGAGTTTGCGCGCCCGGGAGTAATCCCCACGGGCAGGCGACAACGCGGCGAGACACCGCCTGGACGACCGATAGGCGGAAGATCTGAGGAACACCGCCTAGTGCGCGTCCTCGTACGCTTGGACGATCGAGGCGGCAATACGACCGCGCTCACTCACGGGGTGTCCGTGAGCCTTCGCCCAGGCGCGGATCTCCGCACTCTTCTCGCGGGTCATGGCTCGCTGCCCCCCGCCGCCCGCACCGCGACGACGCCCACGGGCCTGCCCGCTGTCCGCGCGCCGAGCGCTGCTGACGAAAGGCGACAGGGCGTCGCGAAGCCGCTTCGCGTTGCCGTCGCTCAGGTCAATCTCATATGACGTGCCGTCAATCGCGAAGGTGACCGTCTCATTGGCCTCGCCGCCATCGAGATCGTCGATGAGAATCACCTGCGTGTGCTTGGCCATCCGGCAATCCTTTCGCAGCCCATAGTTTGATTCGTCAGCCAAACATATACCCGGTTTCCCCTGGCTGACAATTCAAGATTGCGGATTCTCAGGAACCTCTGAGTCCGGTGACTTCTCGCGTGGCTCCCGTGTCGTGCCGAGGCCGGCCGCGTCGGAACGTACCAACTTTACGATGCCGTAGACGACCGCACCGGCGACGACCACGGAAGGTATCAAGGCGGACAATACCTCTGTCATTCTGCCTCGCTCGTGCCGGGGGTGCCATTGGGTGCACCCGACGAAATTCCGAGGACGTGGCAAGGCTGCCGGCCTCTAGCGTGGGCCGGGCGCCCCGATACGACCATAGCGCCGGGAGGGACCAGACGTGCCTTCCGGGGTGCCCCTGGAGGGCCGGGGTAATCCTCGTCTCTCCAGCGGCCTTACCGGATGCACTCGAAATCGTACCCAAAATGCCGACCCGGGCGGTCACCGATCCCCGCCGTCCCGCCCTTTCCTCCGACCGCGCACTTCCGGCGCGACGGCGGCAGGCCGGGCCGCGCATCCTCGGGTTCACGCAGGCCCATGCCGCAGCCGCAGGTGACCGGCTCGCCGACCAGGACGAACACGTACGGGCGGGCGAGCGCGAAGCGGCAAACAGGCCCTCTGGAAAAGGCCGGACGGGGGACGTACGACCGTTGTAGAGCCCGGTGAAACGAGGAGCCCGCGTCACGACAGCCGGATCTTCACAAGGGGCACGAGACCCTTCTCGTACGGCACGCACGCCTTGTGAGGATATACGCGCAAGCAGATCGCCATGGCCCGGAAGCCTCGTAAAAAGAGAGGACCGGCCGGTTCGATCAAGATCGACGAGCGGCGGCCTGAAGATCGAAAAAGGAGCGGGACACAATCACGCGGACGTCCCCGGCGGCCCGGCGTCCGAGTTTCGCCCGGCCAAACGATGCCCCGCATTCCACGGACGCCGCCTGCGCCGCGTAGAGCGGGCGGGCATCCGGGAGCACCATAAGGGCCCGTGCGGCTCCATACGGCCCCATAAGCGTCCCTGGCGGTTCCTTAAGCCGTCCGTGGGCGGATATGGCCCGGACGGGGGCGGGAAGGCGAACCTTAAGGATTGGCGCCGGGGGGCGGTCTCACGGTCATTGGGCACCTCTCGGGGACGGTGAACCCAAGCATGGCATGCCCGGGCGGCCCCGCATGGATTTTCCGTCACAGCCGGATGCCGGCGGCTGGAGGACGCCATAGCGATCGCATACAAAAACGGGGCCGATGGTCGGTTCCATCGGCCCCGTCCGCAGTCGTTACTTGACCTTGACCACCACGGTGCGGGCGACCTTGTCATGCAGCGCCTGGTGCAGCGGCTTGTCCCACAGCAGCCACAGCGCATTCACCAACGCGAAGACGCCCGCCAGATACTCGATGAGAGGAATCCAGCGCACCAACTGCGGCCCCCACATCACGCCGGCGCGCTTGGCGACGACGTCGGTGGGCAGGCCGCCGTCGAGAGTGCCGCCGATCGGGACGACCTTGATCCCCATCGCGATCTTTCCGAGCGTCTGCCCGCGCGAGCGCAGCATGAGGAACTCGTAGCCGACCATCACGAGCCCGCTCAGGATCGAGACGAGCAGTGTGGCGAGGAAGAGGCCGCTGGCCTCGGTGACGGCCCCGGTACTCAGGTTGATGCTGGCCGAGGAGTAGACGACCGCGAAGATCACACCGTTGAGGATCAGGAAGGGGATTCCCACGATGACGCCGTCGATCAGGCGGGCGACCAGGCGCTGCCACCACTCCGCGAGCGGAGCCGGGGCGCCGGGCGGAATCGGCCCCGCGGCCGCGTACGGGTGGCCGAAGCCGGGCTGGCCATAGCCCTGCTGGCCGTACTGCTGCCCGTAACCCTGCTGCGGATCCGGCTGCGCGTACTGCTGCTGGCCGTACCCCTGCTGGGCGTACTGCTGCTGCGCGTAGCCCTGCTGCTGGCCGTAACCGCTCTGGGACGACTGGCCGTACTGCTGCTGGGCCTGCTGGCTGTAGTCCTGCTGCTGGCTGTAGTCCTGCTGCTGGCCGTAACCGCCCTGGGACGACTGGCCGTACTGCTGCTGGGCCTGCTGGCCGTAGTCCTGCTGCTGGCCGTAGCCACCCTGGGACGACTGGCCGTACTGCTGCTGGCCCTGCTGGGCGCCGTAGCCCTGCTGACCGTAGTCCTGCTGGCCGTAACCGGGCTGCTGGCCGTAACCCTGCTGCTGGCTCTGCTGGGCGCCGTAGCCCTGCTGACCGTAGTCCTGCTGCTGACCGTAGTCCTGCTGCTGGCCGTAACCGGGCTGCTGGCCGTAACCGGGCTGCTGGCCGTAGCCCTGCTGCTGGCCCTGCTGGGCGCCGTAGCCCTGCTGACCGTACTGCTGCTGGCCGTACCCCTGCTGGGGGTACTGCTGCTGCCCGTAGCCCTGCTGCTGGCCGTAACCGCCCTGGGCGGGGTCATAGCCGGGCTGCTGCTGCGGGCCCGTCTGCCCGGGCTGGCGATAGCTGACGACCGTGACGTCGGGGTCGTAGTCCTGGGCGGGTCTGTCCGTGCCGTACCCGGGGCTCGATGACGGCGGTGGCGTTCCGTCCGACTCGTCCTGGGGGTACGGCGGCTGTCCGGTGCTCACCGTGTCACCTCGTTTCGAAGACGCATGCGCCGCACGTCTGTAGCACACGCTGATATTGCTAAAAGTAGCGACAGGTGTATCAACAGTCACCTTTGCAGGGGCCGACAATCGGCGTCAAAGATCACAAACCGGCGTTCATCAATGGCGATCGAGGTGCAGCAGCATTCGGGTGTTCCCCAGCGTGTTCGGCTTGACGTGCTCCAAGTCGAGGAACTCGGCGACGCCCTCGTCGTACGACGCGAGCAGTTCCGCGTACACCTCGGGGGAGACCGGGGTGCCCTGAATGGGCCTGAAACCGTGCCGGGCGAAGAACTCGACCGCGAAGGTGAGGCAGAAGACCCTCCGCACACCGAGGTCCCTGGCGGTCTCGATGAGCGCCGCGACGATTTGATGGCCGATTCCCCCGCGGCGCGCCGCGGGATCCACCGCCACGGTCCTGATCTCGGCCAGGTCCTCCCACAGCACGTGCAGCGCGCCGCAGCCGACGACCTGACCGCCGATCTCGGCCACCCAGAACTCCTGGACGTCCTCGTACAGCGTCACCGTGCTCTTCTTGAGCAGACGGGGACCGACTCCCGAGTACGCGTCGACAAGGCGCCGGATGGCCCGGACGTCGGGCGTCCTGGCCCGGCGCACCGTCACGGCGGTGGCGCCCTCTCCGGTGGGCGTCTGCGCGGCGACCTGCTCCATGAGCGGCCAGCCTAGCCGGACCACGGGCGATCCTCACCGTCGGCGTCCAGCGGCATCACGGATAACGGTCATACCCAAATGCCACACTCGACATGGGGCCTGACTGTACGTAGCCGCCAGGATACGGACGGACGACCCGCCCGCTCGGCGGCAGCAGTTCCGGTTCGTCCCATTTTTCCCGCGAGCCCCAGCAGCCAATACAAAGACTCAGATGCGCTCAAACCCAGGTGAACACGGACGTACCAGTGCCGAACTCGTGACCCGGTTGTGATCAATCGGTTGTCAAACGTAGACGGGTTTCGGAGTTCTGGTTGAGCAAGAACTCGCCGTGCACTATCGTCCTGCGACGATGCCGGTCATCGTGCACGCTCACGGCGGCCGGGCGCCGAGTCTTCGAAGCACCGCGTGCGGAGGGGAGCCGGGGACCCAACTGCAGGATCAGGATCGGTTCGATCTCAGATCGTCAAGGGGTGAATCCGTCAAGGTAGGGCTACTCCGGCCCGAACCCGTCAGCTAACCCGGTAGGCGCTCAGTAGCGCCCCGCCGAGCGGTCCCGTCCCGATGACGCGGGCCCGCCCCGGGGCGCATGTGGGAGAGGAGCTCGGTTGCGCATGCGTGGAGGACGGTCGGCGGGCAGGCACGCCCGCGGCCGACAGTCCGGATCCGGCACGGCCGGTCCGGGTGCAATCCGCCGGTTGGCGTTCGTCGGCGTCGCGCTCACCGCGATCACGTTCGGCGCCCCGGTGGTCCGCGCCACCGCCGACCCGAAGCCGAGCCTCAAGGAGCTCACGGAGCAGGTCGAGAGCCTCTACACCGAGATCGAGAGCCTCACCGAGCAGTACAACGGCGAGCGCGTGCGCCTGAAGGCGGCCGAGCGGTCCGCCGAGCTCGCCAAGAAGAACCTCGCCAAGAGCGAGGCCGAGCTGGAGGTCCGCCGGCAGAAGGCGAGCGCTCTCGCACAGCACTCCTACATGACCAACGGGCTCGGCGGCGCCCTCGCGCTCATCGGCGGCGACGGCGACCCCAGGGACTACCTGGACCAGGCCACCACGACGTACGCCCTGGAGCTGCAGGGAAGCCAGGAGGTCGCGGAGGTCACCAAGGCCATGGACGCCGCCGCGCGGGCCAGGCAGAGCGCCTCCGCCCGGCAGGCCGAGGTCAAGAAACTGCTCACCGGCCTCGACTCCCGGCGTGACAAGATCACTAAGTTGATCAAGAAGACCGAGAGCAGCCTCTACCGGCAGGTCTCCCGGACGGTCGGCAGCGAGACGCGCAGCAGGATGTCGTTCCCCATCGTGGGCGACGGCAAGGCGGCCCAGGCGGCGCGCTGGGCGCTCAGGCAGCAGCTCAAGCCGTACGTGTGGGGCGCCGAGGGGCCCGGCTCCTTCGACTGCTCGGGTCTGGTCATGGCGGCCTACCAGGCCGTCGGCGTCAGCCTGCCGCACTACACCGGCGACCAGTGGACGGCGGGCACGCACATCTCCCGTGACCAGCTTCGCCCCGGCGACCTGGTGTTCTTCTACTCCGACCTGCACCACGTGGGCATCTACATCGGCGGCGGCTACATGATCCACGCGCCGCGCACGGGAGACGTCATCCACATCGCGAGGATCGCCGGGCGGCCGTTCGCGGGAGCGGTGCGGGTCGCCGACTGAGTCGTCCCGAACCGAGGGCGTGGGGTGGAACCGGGTCGCCGACGGAGTCGTCCCGAAGCGAGGGCGTGGGGCGGAACGCGGTCAGATGAGACGGCGGCGTGCCGCCCAGGCGACGGCCTCGATCGCGGTCGCGACGCCGATCCGGTCGCAGATGCCCCGCAGCCGGCGCCGCACGGTGCGGCCGCTGACATCGAGACTGCGGCCCACGCGATCGGCTGTCACACCCTTGGCCAGCTCCGCGAGGAGAAGCAGGTCCTCTTCGGTGAGACCGGCACGGTCAAGGTCCGAGGCGGGATTGCCACCTCGGTAGACGACCTCGGGAACACCCATCGTCCGCCCTCCCCCACGACGATGATTCGTCGGCCCACCCTTCAGGGACGGTAAACGCCTGCCACGAAGGTCGTCAAGGTGCGGAGTCGGCCCGCCGGTCGTACGTCTCCCGGGCCGCCTCGACATCCTCCATGTGGACCTCGGCCCAGTTCTTGATCGCTTTCAGCAGCGGCATGAGACTTTCACCCAGGGGCGTGAGCCGGTAGTCGACCCGGACCGGCACCGCGGGAGTGACCGTGCGGGAGACGAGGCCGTCGCGTTCCATCGTCCGCAGCGTCTGCGTGAGCATCTTCTGGCTGACGCCCGCGATCGTCCTCGCCAGTTCGCTGAAGCGCCGCGGGCCGTCGGCGAGCGCGGTGAGCGCCAGGCTCACCCACTTGTCGCTGAGCGCGTCGAGCAGCTGCCGCGACGGGCAGGCCGCGACGTACGCGTTGTACCGCCGGCGCGCCTCTTCCCGCTGCTCGGCCGCCGTCTGCGTGGGCATGTCTTTCCTCCGCGTCACTTACGCACTTTTAGGTGCCTACTTACCAGAAGAGAGTAGGCCTCCCTACGCTCCTTGGCACACCGGAAGGAGGAACTCATGAGAGCACTGGTGGCACGGGACGGAACCGTGGGGATCGTCGACGCGGCCGAGCCGGAGCCGGGGCCGGGACAGGTGCGGATCAGGGTCGAGGCGGCCGCCGTGAACCCCGTCGACCTGCTCACGGCCGCGGGCACCCTCGCCGACAACGGGCTCATGCCGCATCTGGAGACGCACGCCCTGGGATGGGACGTGGCGGGCGTGGTCGACCGGGTCGGTCCGGGAGTGACGGGCGTGCAGCCCGGCGAGCGGGTCATCGGCTTGTCGGACCGCCTGACGGACCGGTTCAAGGCCCAGGCGGACCTGGTCGTCCTGGACGAGACGGCCGTCGCGCCCGCGCCCGCGGGAGTGGCCGCGCCGGAGGCGTCGACGCTGCCGCTGAACGCGCTGACCGCCGTCCAGGCGCTCGACGCCACCGGGCTCGCCCCGGGCGAGACCCTGGTCGTCACGGGAGCGGCCGGGGGCGTCGGCGGCTATCTCGTGGAGCTGGCCGTCGCACGGGGGATCAGGGTCGCCGGGGTCGCCGCGCCCGCCGACGAGGCACTGGTCCGGGACTTCGGCGCGGAGTGGTTCGTGCCGAGGGGCACCGATCTGGCCGCGGCCGTCAGGGCCGTCGTTCCGGGCGGCGCGCACGGCCTGGTGGACGCGGCGGTCGTCGGCCTGCCCGCGCTGGACGCCGTACGCAACGGGGGCGCGTTCGTCGCCGTGGGCGCCGGGCTGGCCCCCATCCCGTTGCGCGGCATCCGGGTCTCGACGGTGTTCGTCCGCGCCGACGCGGCCCAGCTCGGCCACGTCGCGAAGCTGGCCGAGGCGGGACGGCTGAGCATGCGGGTCGCGGGCACCTATCCGCTGGAGCAGGCCGCCGAGGCGCACGAACGCCTGCGGAAGGGCGGCCTGCGCGGCCGGCTCGTCCTGCTGCCCTGACCCGCCTGCCCCTGCTTGTCGCGCTTTGTCGCGACAAGCAGGTCGCGGGCCGGACGGCCATGCCGTCCGGCCCGCTCCCAGGAGGTCAGGCGCCGGGATCAGGCGCCGGGATCAGGCACGGCCGAGCAGCTCGCGCACCCGGTCGCGGCCCACGGCCAGCAGCAGCGTGGGCAGGCGCGGGCCGGTGTCACGGCCGACGAGCAGCCGGTAGAGCAGGGCGAAGAACTCGCGCTGGGCCGCCTTCAGCTCGGGCGTGGCCGCCTTGGCGTCCATGTCGAGCCCGGCCTGCACCTTCGGCACGCCGTACACGAGGGTGGTCAGCCCGTCGAGCGACCAGTGCTCGTCGAGGCCCTCGGCCAGCAGGCGCAGCGACTCCCGCTCCTGCTCGCCGAGCGTGTCGAGCAGTTCCTTGTCGGGCGTCTCGCGCACCTGGGTGCGCTCCTCCGCGGGCACGTAGGTGTTCACCCAGTGCTGGGCGCGGTCGAGCCGCGGCCGCAGCTCGTCCAGCCCGGCGATCTCCGGGTCGAACGCGCGCAGGATGCGCAGCGTCTGCTCCTCGTGCCCGGTGGCGATGTCCACGACGGAGGCGAGCGTCCGGTACGGCAGCCGCCGCGGCGTCTCGGGCAAGACCCGGGAGGCCGTGCTCGACGCCCGCCGGTAGGCCGCCTGGTCGGCCGGCAGCGCCGTGCCGTCCTGCACCTTCCTCGTCAGCGTGTCCCACTCGTCGTACATGCGCTGGATCTCCTGGTCGAAGGAGACCTTGAACGACTGGTTGGGACGGCGGCGCGCGTAGAGCCAGCGCAGCAGCGCGGGCTCCATGATCGACAGAGCGTCGGCCGGGGTCGGCACGCCGCCCTTGGAGCTGCTCATCTTGGCCATGCCGCTGATGCCGACGAAGGCGTACATCGGCCCGATCGGCTGCGGGGCGCCGAACACCTCGCGCACGATCTGGCCGCCGACCACGAACGACGAGCCCGGCGAGCTGTGGTCCACGCCCGACGGCTCGAAGACCACGCCCTCGAAGGCCCAGCGCATCGGCCAGTCGACCTTCCACACCAGCTTGCCGCGGGTGTGCTCGGACAGCAGCACGGTCTCACTGTGCCCGCACACGCAGGTGTAGGACATCGCGGTGGTCTCGTCGTCGTACGACGTGACCGTGGTCAGGTCGCGGTCGCAGGCCGAGCAGTAGGGCTTGTAGGGGTAGTAGCCCCCGGCGCCCGAACCGTCGTCCTCGCTCGCGGCCCCCGAGCCCTCGAGGGCGGCGGCCTCGTCGGCGTCGGTGACCTCCTTGGCCTTGGCCTTCTTGGTGCGGTACTGGTCGAGGATCGCGTCGATCCGCCGCCGCTCGCGCATGGCGAGCAGCACCTGCTCCCGGTACGCCCCGGAGGTGTACATCTGCGTCTGGCTGATGCCGTGGAACTCCACGCCGAGCTCGTTCAGCGCGGCGATCATCGGCGCCTTGAAGTGCTCGGCCCAGTTCGGGTACTCGCTGCCGGGCGGGGCCGGGACGGTGGTGAGCGGCTTGCCGATGTGCTCGTTCCACGCGGGGTCGATGCCCACCGGAACCTTGCGGAAGCGGTCGAAGTCGTCCCACGAGATGATGTGCACGCACTCGTGGCCACGCCGCCTGATCTCGTCGGCCACCAGGTGCGGGGTCATGACCTCGCGCAGGTTGCCCAGGTGGATCGGGCCGGACGGGCTGAGGCCGGACGCGCAGACGACGGGTTTGCCCGGTGCGCGCCGTTCAGCCTCGGCGATGACCTCATCGGCGAAACGCGCCACCCAGTCGGCGTCCATCACGTCAGTCCTCTCTGAACGGGATCCTGCCTTCTATGGTCCCGTACGCGAGGGAGTCGTCAGGACGCGTTACGGGCGTAGACCAGCCGCAGGCCGATCAGCGTGAGCCAGGGCTCGTGCACGTCGATCGTACGGGCCTCGCCGATGACCAGAGGCGCACCGGTGCCCGTGGCGACAACGGTGACGTCGTCGGGGTCGGAGGCCAGCTCGGCCGTCATGCGGTCCACGATGCCGTCGACCAGGCCCGCGAACCCGTAGATGATGCCCGACTGGAGCGCCTCAACGGTGTTCTTGGCGATCACCGACCGCGGCCGGACCAGCTCGACCTTGTGGAGCTGGGCCCCGGCCGTGGCCAGCGCGTCCACCGAGATCTCCAGGCCGGGCGCGGTCACCGCGCCGACGTACTCGCCCCGGGCCGAGACGGCGTCGAACGACGTGGCCGTGCCGAAGTCCACGATCACGCACGGCCCGCCGTACAGGGTGGTGGCGGCGAGCGCGTTCACGATGCGGTCGCTGCCGACCTCCTTGGGGTTGTCCATCCGGACCGGGACGCCGGTGCGGACGCCCGGCTCGACGACCACCGCGTTGACGTCGCCGTAGTAGCGCCGGGACATCTCCCGCATCTCGTTGAGCACCGACGGGACCGTGGAGCAGATCGCGATGCCGCTGATGTCGGCGTCCTTGAGCAGCGGCGACTGCCCGAGCAGGCCCTGGAGCACCACCGCGATCTCGTCCGCCGTGCGGCGGGGGTCGGTGGCGATCCTCCAGTGTTCGATCACCTCTTCACCCTCGAACAGGCCCAGCACCGTGTGGGTGTTGCTGACGTCGATGGTGAGCAGCATTCCCTGATTATGCATCACGAAGATCTAGACCAAGGTCGAGTGCCGGGGCCGAGTGCGTGAGCGCGCCGACGGCCAGGTAGTCGACCCCGGTCTCGGCGACCGCGCGGGCCGCGTCCAGGGTCAGCCCGCCGCTCGACTCCAGCCGCGCGCGCCCCGCCACCAGCCGTACGGCCTCGGCGAGCTGGTCCACGGTGAAGTTGTCGAGCAGGATCTCGTCGGCGCCCTCGGCCAGGACCGGCTCGATCTGGTCGATCCTGTCCACCTCGACCTCGATGGGCAGACCGGGGAAGGCCTGCCGTACGGCGCGGAACGCCTCGGCGACGCCTCCGGCGGCGACGACGTGGTTGTCCTTGATCAGGGCGGCGTCGTGCAGGCCCATCCGGTGGTTGACCCCTCCGCCGGCCCGGACGGCGTACTTCTCCAGGGCGCGCAGCCCGGGGAGGGTCTTGCGGCTGTCGCGGACGCGGGCGCCGGTGCCCTCGACGGCGTCCACCCAGCGGCGGGTCTGGGTGGCGACGCCGGACAGGTGGGTGAGGAAGTTGAGCGCGGTGCGCTCCATCGTCAGCAGGTCCCTGGTGGCGCCCCGCACGGTCATCACCACGTCGCCGGGGCGCACCCGGTCGCCGTCGGCCGCGTGCCGCTCGACCTCGACCTCACCGGCGGCCTGGCGGAAGACGGCCTCGGCCACGGCCAGTCCGGCGACCACGCCCTCCTTGCGGGCCACCACGTCGGCGACGGCCCGCTGGCCGGCCGGGATGGTGGCGGCCGAGGTCACGTCCTGTCCTCCGGCCAGGTCCTCCTCGAGCGCGGCGCGGACGAGACCGAGCACGGCGTCCGGGTCGAGCCCGGCCTTGTCCAGTTCCGTCCGGAGCTCCTCGTGAGGCGTGTACGTCAAGGTCAGTCCCTCCGCGGTCAGAGTGATGTCGATGTGCGCCCGCCAGCGTGCGTCGTCGCGGTCGGGGTGGTCCTCCCGCCAGTGCGAGCCGCGGGTCTCCTCGCGTACGGCCGCCGCGGCGACCAGCGCGGAGGCCACTGTGAGGAGGTTGGTCGCCTCCCACGACTCGGTGCAGGGCTCGACCGCGACCGGCGTCCAGCGGGCGTCGGAGAGCGCGCGGGCGACCTCCGCGAGGCTGCGGTCGCTGCGCAGCACCCCCGCGCCCCGGCTCATGTGGCCCTGGATCCTCGGCCGCGTACGCGGGTCCACCAGGCCCTCGGGCCGGTCGTCCCGCACGGGCTCGCGCGGGGTGAACTTCTTCGCGGCCAGATCGGCGGCGATGCGCTCGCCGTAGACGAGCCCTTCGAGGAGGGAGTTGGAGGCCAGCCGGTTGGCGCCGTGGACGCCCGTGCAGGCCGCCTCTCCGCAGGCGTACAGGCCGGGCACGCTGGTCCTGCCGTACAGGTCGGTGCGCACGCCGCCGCTCGCGTAGTGGGCGGCGGGAGCGACGGGGATGGGCTCGGTGACGGGGTCGATGCCGTGTTCGCGGCAGACGGCGAGGATCGTGGGGAACCTGGCCCGCCACTTCTCCTCGCCGAAGTGGGTGGCGTCGAGGTGGACGTGGTCGGCGCCGGTCCGCGCCATCTGGCGCATGATCGCCTTGGCGACCACGTCGCGGGGCGCGAGGTCGGCCAGCTCGTGCACGTCCCGCATGAAGCGCTCGCCGTTCGCGTCGATCAGCACCGCGCCCTCGCCGCGTACGGCCTCGGAGACGAGGGGCTGCTGGCCGGTCGAGCCCTCCCCCAGCCACAGGACCGTCGGGTGGAACTGCACGAACTCGATGTCCCTGACGACCGCGCCCGCCCGCAGGGCCAGCGCGACGCCGTCCCCGGTGGACACGACCGGGTTGGTGGTGGCCGCGTAGACCTGGCCCATGCCGCCGCTGGCCAGCACCACGGCCCCGGCCCGTACGGCGCCGACGCCGTCGCGGGCGCCCTCGCCCATCACGTGGAGCGTGACGCCGCAGGCGTGGCCCTCGGCGTCGAGGAGGAGGTCGAGGGCGAGGGCGTGCTCGATGACCTCGATCCGGGGCTCGGCCAGCACGGCCTCGGCCAGGGCCCGCTGCACCTCGGCGCCGGTCGCGTCGCCGCCCGCGTGGACGATGCGGTTGCGGCGGTGGCCGCCCTCGCGGGTGAGCTGCAGCTCGCCGTCGGTGCCGCGGTCGAACTCGGCGCCGTGGCTCATCAGGCGCTTCAGCGCGTCGGGCCCCTCGGTGACCAGGACGCGTACGGCCTCCTCGTCGCACAGGCCGACCCCGGCGACGAGCGTGTCCCTCAGGTGCTCGTCGGGGGTGTCCTCGGGGTCGAGGACGGCGGCGATGCCGCCCTGGGCCCAGCGGGTCGACCCGGCCGACAGCACGTCCTTGGTGACCACGAGCACCCGCGCCCGGGGGTCGAGTTCGACGTGGCGCAGCGCCACGGTGAGGCCGGCGATGCCGGACCCGATCACGACCGCGTCGGCCTCGACGGTCCAGCCGGGTGCGGGGGCGGTGAGTCTGCGTGCGAGCGCCACCATGAGGGGATCCCCTTTCGTCATAATGACGATAACGCTCCCCCGGCGATGGTGACGCCCCGCCCCCTCCTACGAGGGGCACGCCGCGGGATCGGCGCAGAGCTGGGCGGCCAGAGTGGCGTAGGCCCATTCCTCCCACCGGTCCGGCGACCAGCCGCGGTCCTGCACGAAGAGCAGGTACAGCTCCGGACTTAGCAGGCAGAACAGCAGGTCCGCCGCCATCTCGACGGAGACGCCGGGGCGTACGCCGGGCTTGCCCGCCAGCGCCTGGGCCGCCGCGCGCTGCACGGTGTAGCGCGGGTCGGGACCGTCGGGCCACTGCGCGGCGATCTGCGGGTCGGTGGCCGCGGCGGACGCGATCAGCGGCATGATCGGGGCGACCCGGCCGAGGATCTCGCCGGTGCCGCGAACGTGGGAGCGCAGCTGGCCGGCCGCGGTTGGCGCGGCGCACGCGGCCCGGAACCATTCACGGTCCATGGTGGCCACCGGCTCGGTGTCGCCGGCGATGGACGTGTCGACGACGTCCTTGAACAGCGTGCGCTTGTTGCCGAAGACGAAGTAGACCGTCTGGACGGCCACGCCCGCCCGGTCGGCGACCTCCTGCAGGCTCGTCGCCCCGTAGCCCTGCGCGACGAACAGCTCCCGCGCCGCCTGGATGACCTTCTCCCGGGTGCGGCGCGAGCGCTCCGCCCGTTTGTCAGCCCGTTTTTCCGGCCGCTTGACGGTGTCCATGGCGCGAGTATATCTCTAGAGTCAGTTACTAGAGTTTGACTCTAAAAACATGGAGGGGTCATGGAAAGGCCGAACACGGGCGTGGACGCGGATCAGGAGGAGGCCGTGCGCCGAGCGCTGGAGGAGTACTACCGGTCCGGCAAGCCGCCGTGGGACACCGGTGTGACGCCGCCCGAGCTGGTCGCCCTGATCGAGGGGCACGGCAAGGGACGCGCAGAAGGGGACGGCGAGGGACGCGCGGAGGGGCACGGCGAGGGGCGTGCGCTGCCACCCGGCCGGGCTCTGGAGCTCGGTTGCGGCACCGGAACCAACGCCGTCTATCTGGCCCGGCACGGCTGGGAGGTCGCGGCCGTCGACCTGGTCGAGCGCGCGATCGAGCAGGCCCGGGAGAAGGCCGATGCGGCGGGAGCGGCCGTACGGCTGCTGCACGGAGACGCCACCCGGCTCGACGAGCTGGACGCGCCCGGCCCCTACGACCTGTTCTTCGACCTGAGCTGCTTCTGCGGCATCCCGCCGCACCGCCGCGACGCCTACGCCGCCGGGCTCACCCGTCGCGCCGCTCCCGGCGCACGGCTGCTGATGTTCGGATACGGCCCCGGAACGCTCGGCGACACGTTCGCAGGCGTCACCGCCGACGAGCTGCGCGCCAGGTTCGCCGGCTGGGAGCTGGTGGACGTCACGCCCGGGACGAACCCGTTCCCCACCTTCTGGTTCACCCTGCGGGCCGGGGGAGCCTGAGCCGGCAAGCCTGAGCCGGGAAGCCTGAGCCGGGCCCGGCGGCCCGCGAGGCCCCGGCCGCGCTCTCGCCCGCCGCACCCGGCCCGCGCTCCTACAACGTCAGGACCATGTTGTCGATGAGACGGGTGGTGCCGACCTTCGCGGCCACGGCCAGGATGGCCTCGCCGCGGTGGTCGTCGCCGACCGGCGCGAACGTCGCGGGATCGGCCAGGATCAGATAGTCGAGCAGCAGCGGCGGGTCGAAGCGGGCCGCCTCCTCCAGCACGGCCCGCGCGGCGTCGAGGATTCCGGCCGGTCCCGTTGTCCCGGCCCGCGCGGCGCCCGACCGCAGCGCCCGCGACAGCGCGAGCGCGGTGCGGCGGTCGGCCTCGGACAGGTACCTGTTGCGGCTCGACAGCGCCAGGCCGTCGGCCTCCCGCACGGTCGGGGCGCCGACGATCGACACCGGGACGTCGAGGTCGGCCACCATCCGCCGGATCAGTGCGAGCTGCTGTGCGTCCTTCTGCCCGAAGACCGCGACGTCCGGCTGCACCAGGTTGAACAGCTTCAGGACCACGGTCAGCACGCCGTCGAAGTGGCCGGGCCGGAAGGCGCCCTCGACCACCCCGCCCATGCCGCCCGCCGAGACCTCCACCTGGCGGTCCGGCAGGTACATGTCCTCCGCCGAGGGCGCGAAGACCACGCGCACGCCCTCCTCCTCGCACGCCCGGAGGTCGGCGTCGAACGTACGGGGATAGCGGGAGAAGTCCTCGCCGGGGCCGAACTGCAGGGGATTGACGAACACGCTCACGACCACGTGATCGGCGTGCTCGCGCGCCAGCCGCACCAGCGACCGGTGGCCCTCGTGGAGCGCCCCCATCGTGGGGACCAGAGCGATCCTCCCGGGGCCGAGCGCGTCCTTCGCCTTGACGAGGCCGGCACGGTCGGCGGCGACGGTCAGGTCCATATGTTTCCTCCCAGGGCGTCCAGCAGGCGTTCGGCCGTCTCCGGCTTGAGCAGCCCCGCCGCGAGCGCCCGGTCCGCGGTGAGCCTCGCGAGGGCGACGTACGCGTCCGCGGCCTCGGGGGCGGCCAGGATGAGCGCGTCGACGTGCTTGCGCACGGTGCCCGCGTCGCCGCGTACGACGGGTCCGGTGAGCCCGCTGATGCCGAGGCGCAGCACGTTGTCGAGTGCCGCGCCCAGCAGCGGGCCGAGCATCCGGCCCGGATGCTCCACGCCGATCTTCGCGAGCAGTTCCTGCGACTCGGCCACGAGCGTCACCATGTGGTTCGCGGCGCCGGCCAGGGCGGCGTGGTAGAGCGGCCGGTCCTGGTCGGCGATCCAGACCGGCTCGCCGCCCATCTCGATCACCAGCGCCTCGGCGACCGGCCGCAGCGTGTCCGGCGCGGTGACACCGAACGAGCAGCCGTTGAGCCGGGTCAGGTCGTCGCTCCTGCCGGTGAACGTCATCACCGGGTGCAGCGCGAGCGGCAGCGCCCCCGCCTCGGCCGCGGGGTCGAGCACGCCCAGGCCGTACGCGCCGCTGGCGTGCACGAGCAGCTTGCCGCGCAGGTCGGCGCCGGTGGCGGCGAGCCCGGACACGAGGCCGGGCAGCACGTCGTCCGGCACGGTCAGCAGCACGAGCTCGGACCGGGCGATGACCTCGTCCGGCCTGCTGAGCGTCAGGCCGAGACGGTCGGCGGCCCGCCGCGCCGACGCGTCGGACACGCCGCTGGCGGCCACCACCCGATGACCCGCGAGCATGAGCGCGGCTCCGAGCACGGAACCGACGCGTCCCGCGCCGAGCACTCCCACGGCGAGCCGCGCCGGGCGGTCACTTGTGTCCATGACGCCTCCCTCGGTTCAGCGTAGCGGCGGCGCTCCGGCCGGCCCGGGTGTGGCCCAACGGTCGAATTTTGTCCCGTTTCTCCCGGGCTTATGTTGAGCCATCAGTACGAAAGTGACTACTTTTCGTCACGACCCCGGCGTGTCGGTAACGTGAAGCCTCGTGGAGGTCACCTGGCGGGAGGCCATGCGGCGGGCGCTTTACGGCACCGGCGGTTTCTACCTGCGAGAGCGCCCCGACCGGCATTTCCGCACCTCGGTGCATGTCTCACCGGTCTTCGCCGAGGCGGTGTCGCGCCTGCTGCGGCGGGTCGACGCCGCCCTGGGCCGGCCCGATCCCGTCGACTTCGTCGACATGGGCAGCGGCAACGGGCTGCTGGCCGCCCGGGTGCGGGCGGCCGTGCCGCCGGATCTCGCGCAGCGGCTGCGCGTCACGGCCGTCGACCTGTCCCCCAGGCCCGGCGATCTCGACCCCCGCGTCGCCTGGGAGCCGGAGGTCCCGCACGGGGTCACCGGCCTGCTGATCGCCAACGAGTGGCTGGACAACGTGCCGCTCGACATCGCCGAGATGACCCCGGACGGCCCGCGCCTGGTGCTCGTGGACACCTCGACCGGCGGCGAACGGCCGGGGCCCGCTCCCGGCCCCGAGGATCTGGCCTGGCTGGAGCGCTGGTGGCCGCTGCGCGCACCGGGGGAACGCGCCGAGATCGGCCGTCCCCGCGACGAGGCGTGGGCCTCGGTGATCACGCGGCTGTCACGCGGCACCGCGGTCGCCGTCGACTACGCTCATCTGGCCGGGAGGCGGCCCCCGCTCGGCACGATCAGCGGATATCGCGACGGCTCGCCGGTGCCCGCCACACCGGACGGGTCGTGCGACGTCACCGCCCATGTCGCGCTGGACGCCTGCGCGGCGGCCGGCGAGCGTGCGGGAGCGCAGGTGTCCGCGCTCACCACGCAGCGGGAGGCGCTGCGGGAGCTGGGCGTCACCGGCGCCCGCCCGCCGATCGCGCAAGCATCCGCCGATCCCGCCGGGTACGTACGCGCGCTCGGCAGGGCCACACAGGAGGCCGAGCTCATCGACCCGGCCGGTCTCGGCGGCTTCGGCTGGCTCAGCCAGTCACGACTACGAGAGGAGAAGTTGTGATCGCGAGAATCTGGCGCGCGAGCGCGACCCCGGAGGGCGCGGACGGCTACGAGCGGCATTTCACCGGGGCGGTCCTGCCCTCCCTGCGCGACGTGGACGGGCACCGTGGCGCGTACCTGCTGCGGCGGGACGCCGGCGACGGCCGGGTAGAGCTCCAGGTCATGACGCTGTGGGAGTCGATGGACGCGATCGGCCGCTTCGCCGGGGCCGACCCCGCCACAGCCGTCGTCGAACCCGGGGCCCAGGCCGTCCTGCTCGGGTACGACACCACGGTCACCCATCACGTGGTGGCGGTGTCAGACGGTGACCTTCAGTGACTCCAGGCCGCGCATGATGTAGCTGGGCTTCCACGTGGGCTCCTCGGCGAGCTCCAGCCTGGGCGCCAGCCGCAGCAGGGCGCCGAACGACTCGGTCATCTCGACCCGCGCGAGCGGTGCGCCGAGGCAGAAGTGGATGCCCGCGCCGAACGAGATGTGCGGATTGTCCACCCGGCCGAGGTCGAGACGGTCCGGGTCGGCGAAGACCCCGGGGTCACGGTTGGCCGAGCCGAACAGCAGCGCGACCTCCACACCCCGGGGGATCGTCACCCCGCCGACCTCGACGTCCTCAAGCACCCATCGCTCGAACATCTGCGCCGGGGTGTCGTAGCGCAGCAGCTCCTCGACCGCCGTCGGCATCAGGCCGGGGTCGGCGCGCAGCCGCTCCAGCTCGCCCGGGTTGCGGAACAGCGCCCACCATCCGCTGCCGGTGGCGTTGACCGTGGCCTCGTGCCCGGCGTTGAGCAGCAGCACGCAGGTGCCGATCAGCTCGTCCTCGGTGAGCCGGTCGCCGTCGTCCACCACCTGCGCGAGTGCCGAGATCATGTCGTCGCCCGGCCGCTGCCTGCGCGCCCTGGCCAGCTCGCGCAGATACTCCGCGAACTCCGTCGCCGCGCGAACGGCCGTGTGCTGGACCTCCGGTGAGGGGTTCAGCTCGTACATCCCGCAGATGTCGGCCGACCAGGGGCGCAGCAGGTGGCGATCGGCCTCGGGCACGCCCAGCATCTCCGCGATCACGGTGACGGGCAGCGGCTCGGCCACCTCCGCCAGCAGGTCGCCGCCGCCGCGCTCGACCAGTCCCTCGGCCAGCTCGGTCGCGATCTTCCGTACGCGGGGACGCAGCGACTCGACCATCCTGGGCGTGAACGCCTTGGACACCAGGCGGCGCAGCCGCGTGTGCACCGGGGGCTCCACGTCGAGCATGCCGGCCCGGATCACCCGCCAGAACGGCTCCTGGAACTCCGGCTCCGGCTCCCGGCCGAACGCCTCGTGCGTGCCCACGTGCAGGTAGGACCGGCCGAGGCGCCGGTCGCGCAGCAGCGCGTTCACATCCGCGTGGCGGGCGATCAGCCACTGGCCCGTCGGCTCGAAGAAGCTGACCGGATCGTTGTCGCGCAGGTCGCGATAGGCCTCATAGGGGTACGCCACGAACTCGGGATTCCAGGGATCAAACTTCACAATGGACAACAATACGGATTAAAGGCCTCGCTTGGGAGTGCGGGCGTGCGGGCCCGTCATGGCGTAGGTTGGGGCGATGCCGAAGCGCCGCGAGCAGCATCGCAGGGAACCCCGCGAACTCGGCGAACTCCCCTACGCCGATCACCTCGAGCCCTTCGAGGGCAGGGTGATCCAGGGCGGCGACTACGACACGGTCCTGTTCGACGGGCAGGAGTTCGAGGACGCCGACGCTTCCAATGCCCGATTCATCGAATCGGCGTTCACCTCGGTCACCTTCACCGGCGGCCGTTATCGGCGCACCCGGTTCTCCGACGTCTGGCTGAGCGGCGTGCGCTGGGTGGGCGGTGACCTCACCGAGTCCACCTGGACGGACGCGGAGATCATCATGAGTTCCCCGGCCGGTACGGCGCTGCCCGGGGCCGCGATGAACCACGTGGCCTTCCATCGGTGCAAGCTCGACTCGGTCAACCTCCGCGCGGCCGAGCTCCGTGAGGTCTCGTTCGTCGAGTGCACGCTGCGCGACGTGGACTTCATGGGCGCCACGCTGACCGGTGTCTCCTTTCCCGGCTCCACGCTGGAACGGGTGCGGTTCGACAAGGCGCGCATGTCCCGGGTCGACCTGCGCGGCGCCGTGTCCCTGGGCATCTCCGACGGTTACGACGCGCTGCACGGCGCGACCATCAGCGGCGTCCAGCTGATGGAACTCGCGCCGATGTTCGCCCACATCCTCGGTGTCACGGTCGACAACGGCTGACTTCGCCTGAGTCGCCCGCACTTGCGGTCGGGGGGCGGTGCCGGGTTATAGTGCCGTCCAGGTCATGAGTGCCAGCGTCAAGCCCCGGCTTGCTGGCCGGCAACCCTCGCGCTCGCGGCGGGGTGCCCCGGGTGAGGACCGGGCCTGGCACGAGGTGTGCCGGGCAAGCGCGGGCTCCGCCTTCCGATGCCATGGCCGGGGTCCCCGACCCCAGGAGGCATGGCGTTGTCCGCACTCACCTTCGTCCAGCAGCCCGTCGACCGCATCTCCGAGCCCGATGTCGCCCCCGTGCGCCTGCCCGCAGTCGTGGGCGCCGACCTGGAGGTGCCCGTCAGGGGCGGCAGGCTCGTGCCGTACGCGAACCTCGACTACGCGGCGAGCGCGCCCTGTCTCGAGCCGGTGAACGCCGCCGTCGCGGCGGCGCTGCCGGCCTACTCCAGCGTCCACCGGGGTGCGGGCTACGCCTCGCAGCTCACGACGGCCAGGTATGAGCAGGCCAGGCACACCGTGCGGGCCTTCGTCGGCGCCCGCCCCGATGACGCGCTGGTCTTCGTGCGCAACACGACCGACGCCATGAACCTGCTGGCCCGCAGCCTCCCCGAGGGCACCACCGTCGTCGTGTTCGAGACCGAGCACCACGCCTCGCTGCTGCCCTGGCCCGACGCCGTACGGCTCGCGCCGCCCGCCTTCCCCGGCGAGGCGATCCGGGCGGCCGACGAGGCGCTGGCCGCGATCGAGGGCCCGGCCCTGCTCGTCGTGACCGCCGCCTCCAACGTCACGGGCGAGCTGTGGCCGATCGCCGGGCTGGCCCACATCGCCCACCGGCACGGTGCGCGGATCGCCGTGGACGCGGCCCAGTTCGTCCCCCACCGCGGGCTCAACCTCGCCGCGCTCGACCTCGACTACGTGGCGTTCTCCGGCCACAAGCTCTACGCCCCGTTCGGCGCCGGGGTGCTCGTGGGCCGCTCCGACTGGCTCGCCGCGGCCGATCCGTACCTGCGCGGCGGCGGAGCCGTACGGGCCGTGGGCGAGACCACCGAGTGGAGCGACGACCCCGAGACACGGCACGAGGCCGGCACCCCCAACGTGCTCGGCGCGATCGCGCTCGCCGCCGCCTGCGACGCGCTGACCGCGACCGGCTGGGCCGCGCTGGTGCGGGAGGAGGAGCGGCTGCTCGCCCGCCTGCGCGCCGGGCTCGCCGCGATCCCCGGCGTACGCGAGCTGTCGCTGTGGGGTCAGGACCACCCGCGCGTCGGCATCGTGTCGTTCGCCGTCGAGGGCCGCACGGCCCGCGAGGTCGCCGAGGCGCTGTCGGCCGAGTGGGGCGTCGGCGTCAGGGACGGCAAGTTCTGCGCCCACCCGTTCGTCCGCCACCTCCTCGGCGGCGGAGAGCACGGCGGCGGGGAGGACGGCGGCTGCGCGGACGGCACGGTGAGCGCCGTACGCGCCTCGATCGGCATCGGCACGACCACAGAACACGTCGACCGTCTCGTCGAGGCGCTACGCGCGATCGCCACCGCCTGAAGAAGTGAAGTCAGGTCGGGGGTCTCGCCCATGAGATCCCCGATCAAGCGGCATCCGTGGGCTTCTCGCTGACGGGCAGGCGCTCCAGCCGAGCAGCAGGCTGCTGCCGTCGACACGAGACGGTGGTCGAGTTCGTCTGATGCCTTCGCCGTCTTCGCTCCCACGTGATGAGCGTGAAAGCATGGACGGCATGACGAGCGAGCAGGAGGGCACGCACCGGGAACGCATCGTGGGGATCGGCGCGGGAGCCGACGCCGTTGAGCCGAGAGAGCTGGCCACCGAGGACATGATCCTCAACATCGGCCCGCAACATCCGTCCACCCACGGCGTGCTGCGGCTGCGGCTCGTCCTCGACGGCGAGCGCATCACGGCCGCCGAGCCGATCGTCGGCTACATGCACCGCGGCGCGGAGAAGCTGTTCGAGGTGCGCGACTACCGGCAGATCATCGTGCTCGCCAACCGGCACGACTGGCTGTCGGCGTTCGCCAACGAGCTGGGTGTCGTGCTCGCGGTCGAGCGCATGCTGGGCATGCAGCCCCCGCCCAGAGCGGTGTGGGCCAGGACGCTGCTGGCCGAGCTCAACCGCGTGCTCAGCCACCTGATGTTCCTCGGCAGTTATCCCCTGGAGCTCGGTGCGATCACGCCGGTCTTCTACGCCTTCCGCGAGCGGGAGACCCTGCAGCACGTCATGGAGGAGATCTCCGGTGGCCGCATGCACTACATGTTCAACCGGGTGGGCGGGCTGAAGGAGGAGCTGCCCCTGGGCTGGCTCGACCGCGTCACCGCCGCCGTCGCGGCCGTGCGGCGGCGGCTGCCCGACATCGAGGAGCTGATCGCCGGCAACGAGATCTTCCTGGCGCGCACCCGCGGCGTCGGGGTGCTCGACCGCGAGACGATCATGCAGTACGGCGTGAGCGGCCCGATCGCGCGGGCCTCGGGCGTCGACTTCGACCTGCGGCGCGACGAGCCCTACCTCGCGTACGGCGAGCTGCCGGTGAAGGTCGTCACCAGGTCGGCCGGGGACTGTCAGGCTCGATTCCAGGTGCTGCTCGAACAGGTCAAGGTCTCCCTCGAACTGGCCGACGCCTGCGTCGAGCGCCTGCGGCACCTGCCGCCGGGGCCGATCAACCAGCGGCTGCCGAAGGTGCTGAAGGCGCCCGAGGGGCACACGTACGCCTGGACGGAGAACCCGCTCGGCCTGAACGGCTACTACCTCGTGTCGCGGGGCGAGAAGACGCCGTGGCGGCTCAAGCTGCGCAGCGCCTCCTACAACAACATCCAGGTGCTGCGCGAGATGCTGCCGGGCACCCTGGTCGCCGACATGATCGCGATCCTCGGCTCGATGTTCTTCGTGGTCGGCGACATCGACAAGTGACCAGAGCACCGGTCATGCAATCGTCCCTGGCCACCCCCGCACCAGCGCGATCGTGCCGTCGCGCATGAACCACGGGCCTCTTCCTGACCCCGGCCGACGCGATCAGGAAGAGGTATCACAAACCGGCCCCGGGTTACCTGACCGGCGCTTCAGTTGGCGGGCCAGACGGTCTGGGTGACGCTGGAGACGCGGGTCGCCGTCAGGTACTGCCGGTCGAGGATCACCGTGAAGTCGCTGTCCCCGCCCGTGCGGCGCACCGAGCACTTCAAGGAGACCGTGGTCGGGATCTTGAGGGTGAACGCCCTGGTGAAGGACATCAGCTCCCGCCGGCCCGCGGGCACCTCGGCGTAGACCGAGTAAGGAAGCTTCGCGCCGGAGGCAAGCTCCAGGCCGCAATCGACATTGACCAAACTCTCCTGCTCCTCGGACGGCAGCTGGCTGACGCTCAGGTCGACGTCGAACACGTACGCGCCCGCCGGCAGGTTGAGCACCGCAGCCGTAGCCGGTGCGGGACGCGTGTCACCACTGACGTCGATGAGGAGGGCCGATCGCGGCACGGATTGGTAGGTCTCGCCGGCTCCGGGACCGGGAGGGCCCGCCGGACCCTGCGGCCCGACCGCGTTCCAGGAGACCGGTTTCTCCCCTTCGGCGCAGGTGGCAGAGGGGGAAGGGCTCGGGGCCAGGCGCAGCACGTTGTCCGCGCCCGCACAGGCCGTGATCTCCCCGCCGTCCACTGCGGCGGAGACGGCCGCCATCGTTCCACTGCCGACGAGCAGACCGGCCGCCACACCGACCGACAACAACGCACCGCGCGCTGCTTTGCCGTTCTTCCTCATGTCACTCCAAATCCATGCTCGTAACCGACGCGGCAATCCTGGCGGCGGCGGCTTACGTTCCTCTTGGAACCTCTTGGAGCCTCTTGGGACAGGGCGCGATTCCAGCAGCGGTTGGTGCCATGAAGTCGAACACCATCAAGCGCCCGGCTGTTCGCCCGCCGCGTGACCGGTGCACCACCATCGCCGCCGGCCGCGGCGTGACATGGCCGGTGCTCTAGCTCTCCCCGGACGGTTTGCCGGGCACCCGGCAGCAGTGCTCCAGGACCAGCGCCGCGCAGATCAGGATCACGCAGGCCACGAACGACCCGCCTCCGACCAACGCGTCCTGGCGGGGCTTCTCGAGATCGAGCAGGTCGAGCACGCGCACCACGAACCCGGCGAAGATGCCGCCGAACACCGCTCCGGCGTACGCGGTGGCCTTGGCCAGCGCGGCCAGGCGGGCGACGGCCAGCGGCTCGACGGGCTTGGTGCCCGGGCGGCGCAGGATCCTCGCCCGGGTCAGCCAGCCCGTGTACGCCTCGCCGATCGCCAGCAGCAGCGTGGTGGGGATGGCGGTCCACGGCAGGGTCGGCACCACGGAGTAGAACTGCCGCAGCAGGCCCCAGGTGAGCAGGGCGAACACGACCACCAGACCGACGATCACGCCGGGATTGCTGGGCTTCACGCGGGGACTCCTCGTCGATCAGACCGGGGGTTCGAGCACGAGGTCGGAGCGCAGCCGCACCCCGCTCTGGTCCATGTCGGCCAGCAGGGCCGCCACCGACCCGCGCCCGGGCAACACCGCCGCCGGGTCGGCCTGCGCCCACGGGACCAGGACGAACGCCCGCTCGTGCGCCCGGGGGTGCGGGAGCGTGAGCTCGGGGTTGTCGGACATGAGGGTGCCCACCGCGATGAGGTCCACGTCGAGCGTCCGCGGGCCCCACCGCTCCTTGCGCTCACGGCCGAAGGCGTTCTCGACGCTCTGCGCCCGGTCGAGCAGCGTGCGAGGGTCGAGCATGCTCTCGGCGATCACCACGGCGTTCAGGTACGGCGCCTGCTCAGGGCCGCCGACCGGATCGGTCTCATAAACCGGCGACACCGCCACGAAGGTGAGCCCGGGGGCGTCGAACAGCGAGTCGACGGCTCCCTGGAGATTGTCGATACGGCGGCCGAGGTTGCTGCCGAGTGCAATCACGACCCTCATGCGCGCCCCCTTCTGATCGTCACCACCACGTCGTCGAACGGCAGCGGAATGGGCGCCGCCGGTTTGTGCACGCTGACCTCCGCCTCCTCGACCAGCCCGTGGGCCAGGCAGGCCTCCGCCAGCCGCTCGGCGAGGGTCTCGATGAGGTTGACCGGCTCGCCCTCCACGATGCGGACGAGTTCGGCCGCCAGGGCGCCGTAGTCCACGGTGAGGGTCAGATCGTCGGCCGCCGCCGCGGGTGCGGTGTCGAACCGCAGGGCGACGTCGACCACGAACTCCTGGCCCAGCTCACGCTCGGCGGGCAGGCAGCCGTGCCTGCCGCGGGCCCGCAGCCCGGTCAGTCGCACCGCGTCCCGGGTCAAGGCTCCTGCTCCTCCTCGTCGTCGTCGTCACTTTGGAGGACCGGTGAGCCGTGGTAGAGCCACAGCCGCCACCCGCTTCCGGTCCGCACGTACGTGCTGGAGGCGACGACCCGGCCGGCCGCGAAGCCCGGCTCGTCGGTGTCGGCCGCCGTGAGGATGTTCTCCGCGCAGGTGACCACGGCGACGTCCCCGAGCACGGTCGTCTGCACGTCGGTCAGCACGAACTGGATGTACGGCGTGTTGGCCATGATGAGCGCCCACGAGCGCAGCACCTCCGACCGCCCGGTCAGCATGGGCCAGCCGGGGTGCACGCACATGGCCGGGCGTCCCGGCACGTCCTCGATCCAGATCTCCGACATCATGTCGAGGTCGCCGCTCTCGATGGCGTTGTAGAACGCCTGATTGAGCTCCTCGATGTCCTTCATCGGCGTTCCCGTCGGCATGTCGTCACCGGCTCTCGTCAGCGTGTCGTACGGCTGCCGCCCTCCACGCGGCGGCCACTCGCACCGCGTCGGCGTTCGGCCCCACGCGGTGCACCCGCACGCACCACGCGCCGGCCCGTGCCGCGAGCGCGGTGACGGCGAGCGTGGCGTCTTCCCTGCCGTCCAACGGCCGGGGCTCGCCGTCCGGCCCCGCCAGCAGGCGGCCGAGGAAGCGCTTCCTCGACGCCGCGATCAGCAAGGGGCGGCCGAGGTGGCTCAGCTCGTCGATGCCGGCCAGCAGGGCCCAGTTGTGCTCGGCGTTCTTGGAGAACCCGAGGCCGGGGTCGAGCACGATCTGCTCCTCCCGCACGCCCTCGGCCAGCACGGAGTCGACCCGCTTGCGCAGCTCCTCCGCCACCTCGGTCACGACGTCGCCGTAGACGGCCCGGCTGTCCATGTCGCGGCTGTGCCCGCGCCAGTGCATCACGACGTACGGCACGCCGGTCGCCGCCACGACCCGCGGCATCGCCGGGTCGGCCAGCCCGCCGCTCACGTCGTTGACGAGCTTCGCCCCGGCCGCGACGGCCGCCTCCGCCACCTCCGCGCGCATGGTGTCGACGCTGACCGTCACGCCCTCCTGGCTGAGCGCGCGGATCACCGGCTCGACGCGGCGGAGCTCTTCCTCCAGCGGGACCCGCGCCGCGCCGGGACGGGTGGACTCGCCGCCCACGTCCACGATGTCGGCGCCCTCGGCCACCATGTCGAGGCCATGCCTGATCGCGACGTCGGCGTCGAACCACTGCCCGCCGTCGGAGAAGGAGTCGGGGGTCACGTTGACCACGCCCATGACCAGGCAGCGCCCAGACTCGGGCATACCGGGCACACTCGCTGCGGTCATGGGGTCAAGACTAGTGCCGTGACCGACAAGGTTCGCCCGCACGTCGCGGTCTCCGGAGCGGTGCATCGCGAGGCGGGAATGCCCTTCGGACAGGAGCGCCGTCCCAACCGCCGTCGCCCGCGCTCAGCCGCGCAGGATCAGCGACATGGCCTCGGCCCTGGTCGCCTCGCTGGTGCGGAAGTCGCCCCGGACGGCCGACGTGATCGTCTTGGCACCGGGCTTGCGCACGCCGCGCATGGTCATGCACATGTGCTCGGCCTCGATGACCACGATCACCCCGCGCGGCTCCAGCACCTGCATCAGGCCGTCGGCGATCTGAGAGGTCATCCGCTCCTGGACCTGCGGCCTGCGCGCGTAGACGTCCACCAGCCTGGCCAGCTTGGACAGGCCGGTGATGCGTCCCTTGTCGTTCGGGGTGTAGCCGATGTGGGCCACGCCGTGGAAGGGAAGCAGATGGTGCTCGCAGGTGGACATCACTTCGATGTCCTTGACGAGCACCATCTCGTCGTGGTCCGCGTCGAACATCGTGGTCAGCGCGTCCTCGGGCCGCTGGCCCAACCCCGCGAACTGCTCCGCGAACGCGCGGGCGACCCGGGCCGGGGTGTCCCGGAGCCCGTCGCGATCGGGGTCCTCCCCGATCGCGTACAGGATCTCCCGGACCGCCTTCTCGATCCGGTCGTGGTCGAAACCGGGATGCGGGGCCGCCACGTGAGGTTCGGCCACGGTCAGGCCTCGTCCCGCTGCGCCGACTGGTCGTTGGCCCAGGGCGTCGAGCCGGCACCGCCGGCGGGCAGCGCCTGGCCGTTGCCGTTGGCGCGCTCCTTGGGAGTGATGACCGGCGGGCGGTCGGACGGCAGGCGCTTGCCGTACCCGGCGTAGGAAGGACGCTTCTCCTTGGGCACGACCGGCGAGAAGATCTCGAGGACCTGCTCCCGCGAGAGCGTCTCCTTCTCCATCAGTTCGAGCACGAGGTTGTCGAGCACGTCGCGGTACTGGACGAGGATCTCCCACGCCTGGTCGTGCGCGCTCTCGATGAGGCGGCGGACCTCCTCGTCGATCGCCGAGGCGATCTGCTCGGAGTAGTCGCGCTCGTGGCCCATCTCACGGCCGAGGAAGACCTCGCCGTTGCCGCTGCCGAACTTGCGGGCACCGAGCCGCTCGCTCATGCCGTACTCGGTGACCATCCGGCGGGCGATGGAGGTCGCCTTCTCGATGTCGTTGGACGCGCCGGTGGTGGGCTCGTGGAAGACGAGCTCCTCAGCCGTGCGGCCACCGAGCAGCATGGCGAGCTGGTCCATCATCTCGGACCGGGTCGCGAGGAACTTGTCCTCCATCGGCAGCGTCATCGTGTAACCGAGGGCGCGGCCGCGGGACAGGATCGTGATCTTGTGGACCGGGTCGGAGTTGGGCAGCGCGTGGGCCACCAGGGCGTGACCGCCCTCGTGGTAGGCGATGATCTTCTTCTCCTGGTCCGACATGACCCGGGACTTGCGCTCGGGGCCGGCCATCACGCGGTCGATCGACTCCTCAAGGATCGCCATCGTGATGAGCTTCTGATCCTGGCGGGCGGTCAGCAGGGCCGCCTCGTTGATCACGTTGGCGAGGTCGGCGCCGGTGAAGCCGGGGGTCCTGCGGGCGATCACGTCGAGGTCGACGTCCTGCGCGAACGGCTTGCCGCGGCCGTGGACGCGCAGGATGCCCTTGCGGCCCTCGAGGTCGGGCCGGTCGATGACGACCTGCCGGTCGAAGCGGCCGGGACGCAGCAGGGCGGGGTCGAGGATGTCGGGGCGGTTGGTGGCGGCGATGAGGATCACGCCGCCCTTGACGTCGAAACCGTCCATCTCGACGAGGAGCTGGTTCAGCGTCTGCTCACGCTCGTCGTGGCCGCCGCCCAGGCCCGCACCGCGGTGCCGGCCGACGGCGTCGATCTCGTCGATGAAGATGATCGCCGGAGCGTTCGCCTTGGCCTGCTCGAACAGGTCGCGGACGCGGGAGGCGCCGACGCCGACGAACATCTCGACGAAGTCGGAACCGGAGATCGAGTAGAACGGCACGCCCGCCTCACCCGCGACGGCACGGGCGAGCAGGGTCTTGCCGGTGCCGGGCGGGCCGTACAGCAGAACGCCCTTGGGGATCTTGGCGCCGATGGCCTGGAACTTGGCCGGGGCCTGGAGGAACTCCTTGATCTCCTGGAGCTCCTCGATCGCCTCGTCGGCCCCCGCGACGTCGGCGAAGGTCGTCTTCGGGGTGTCCTTGGTGATCAGCTTCGCCCGCGACTTGCCGAAGTTCATGACCCGGGAGCCGCCGCCCTGCATCTGGTTCATGATGAACAGGAAGAACAGGACGACGACGATGATCGGCAGGAAGCTGACCAGCAGGCTGACGAGGAAGTTCTGCTGCGGCACCTCGACGGTCCAGCCCCCGGAGGGCTTGGCCTGCTGAAGCGCCTGGGTGAACTCGACGCCCTGGCCCTCGACCCAGGGGGCCTGGATCCGGGTGACCTGCTTGCCGTTGACGTCGATCGGCTTGTTCAGCGTCAGCTCGACGCGCTGGTCCTTGTCGACGACCACGCCGTTCTTGACATTGCCCTGCTGGATCTGCTGGACGACCGTTGAGGTGTCGGCGGTGGTGTAGTTGCCGTCCCCGCCGAACATCGTGGTGACGAGCAGGAGAAGCAATACGATGCCCAGGATCCACAGCAGTGGGCCACGTGTAAATCGCTTGAGATCCATCCGTTGCGGAACCCCGGCGGGCCCGTCCCTTCCTGACCAAGGCCTGCCCCGGGAAATCCCGGGGTCGCGGCATCCCTTACCGCTCCTTCTGACTACCGCGGGCCCGCCTCAGCGGCCTCCCACGGATATCCGAAGGTACACCCGGCAGCCGCGTCGGGTAACTGCCCGAGCGGCTCCGGCTTTGCCTTTCCAACGTACGTCAGCCAGCCCCGTGTTCCCCGACCTGGCGCCCAATAACGCACGATTCGAGGGTCACTTCGCTTAGGGCTTACTCCCCCCCGTACACATGAGGCGCAAGAGTCCCGATGAACGGCAGGTTGCGATACCTCTCCGCGTAATCGAGACCGAACCCGATGACGAACTCGTTGGGGATGTCGAAACCGACGTAGCGGACGTCCATCTCGACCTTGACCGCGTCCGGCTTGCGCAGCAGGGTGCAGATCTCCACGGACGCCGGGTTGCGCGACTTCAAGTTGTTCAGCAGCCACGAAAGGGTCAGCCCGGAGTCGATGATGTCCTCGACCACGAGCACGTGCCGGCCCGCGATGTCGGTGTCGAGATCTTTCAGCACCCGCACGACGCCGGAGGACTTGGTCCCCGCGCCGTACGAGGAAACGGCCATCCAATCCATCTGCACGGGCACGTGCAGCGCGCGTGCGAGGTCGGCCATGACCATGACCGCCCCCTTGAGCACGCCGACGATCAACAGTTCCTTGCCGGCGTAGTCGGCGTCGATCTGGCCCGCCAGTTCCTTGATCTTCTCCTGTAGCTCCTGCTCCGAGATGAGGACTGCGGAGAGATCCTTGCCCATGTCGGCTGCGTCCACCTGGGGTTTCCTTACGCGAGCGAGAGGTTGTCCACGGCGAAGACAAGGGTGCCACAGCGCCTGACCACCCCCACCCCCCCGGGTAGGCCCACCCCCTTCTGCCCATGCCAGCCGGTCACCAGCCGCTCGACCGCCTCGATGTGCACCGCCGCGAGCGCGGCGGCGTTCGCCCCGGCCTCGACGGCCGCCCGCTGGATGACCCGCCGCCGCACCGCCCCCGGCACGTCCGCCAGCACGGACACGTCCAACTCCCCTGCGGGGCCCCGCGACTTCGCGTGGACGGCGTCCGCCCACACGTCCAGGGCGTCGGCGTCGTCCCGGCACAGCCGCGCCGTACGGGCCAGCGCCTCGGCGATCCCCGGCCCCAGCGCGGCCTCCAGGGCCGGCAGTGCGTCGCGGCGCACCCGGACCCTGGTGTACGCCGGATCGTCGTTGTGCGGGTCGTCCCAGGGCCGCAGGCCGAGGGCCTCGCACGCCTGCCTGGTCCGCGGGCGGCCGAGCCCCAGGAGCGGCCGCCGATAGATCCCGGAGACCTCCGCCATGCCGGACAGGGACCGGGTGCCGCTGCCGCGGGCCAGGCGCAGCAGCACGGTCTCCGCCTGGTCGTCGCGTGTGTGGCCGAGCAGGACCGCCGCCGCGCCCAGCCGGCCGGCCGCGGCGGACAGGCCGGCGTAGCGGGCCTCCCGCGCCGCGGCCTCGGGACCCCCGGCCGTGCCGACCGTGACGGTCAGCGCCTCGGCCGGGTCGAGACCGAGGGCGGGCGCGAGCCGTACGACGTCGCGGGCCCGCTCGGCCGAGCCCTCCTGGAGGCCGTGGTCGACGGTCAGCAGCCCGGCGCGCAGGCCGAGGCGCGGGGCCGCGAAGCCGGTGGCCGCGGCCAGCGCCAGCGAGTCGGCGCCGCCGCTGCAGGCCACGAGGACGAGCGTTCCCTTTTTGGCGGCGAGATCCGCGAGCGACAGCCGTACGGCACGTCGGACGTCGGCGACGGCGGGATGCGGGCCCATGCGGCCATTGTGGCGGTGCCGCTCGTGGGCCGGGTAACGCCCCGGTCAGGTGGAGGTGAGGACGCGGGACATCCAGGCGTGCGGGTTGGTGATCTCCTCGCGGTCGGGCAGGGTTTCCGGCGAGGTCCAGACCTTGTTGAACGACTCCATGCCGGCCTCGTCCACGACGGTGCGCACGAAATGGGAGCCCTCGGCGTACTGCTTCATCTTCAGCTCGATGCCGAGCAGGCGGCGGACGAGCTGGTCGAAGCGCGAACCGCCCTCGCGGCGGCGCTGGAACTTGGCCCGGATCTCGGCGACCGACGGCACCACGGACGGGCCCACCGCGTCCATGACGTAGTCGCCGTGTCCCTCCACCAGCGTCATCACGGCGGTCACGCGGTCGAGGACGGCCTTCTGCTCGGGCGTCTGGATGGCCTCGATGAGGTTGCCCTCGCCGCCCCTGAACGCGTCGGCCACGGCGTCGGAGGCGGCGCGCAGGCGCTCAAGCAGTGTCGCCAGGTCCATCTCGGACGCGAGGAGGAACTCGGTCATCTGGCTGCGGACGTACTCCCTGAGCCAGGGGACGCCGGTGAACTGCACCCGGTGCGTCTCCTCGTGCAGGCACACCCACAGGCGGAAGTCACGAGGATCCACGCCCAGCTCGCGCTCGGCGTGCACGATGTTGGGCGCCACCAGCGTCAGGCGGCCCGTCGGGGCGTTGCCCGAGGGGTCGGGCGGGAGGAACAGCTCGTACTGCCCCAGCACCCGGGAGGCGAGGAAGGCCAGCACCGCGCCGACCTCGAGCCCGGTGATACGCGAGCCGACCGCGCCGACGACCGCCGGCATGTTCGACATCTTCTGCGTCAGCGGCTCGAGCACCACACGGAAACCGTCGACGTTGGCGCGGATCCACCCGGGGCGATCGACCACGGTCGCCGCCTCGGGCGTCGCCGAGTCGATGCGGGTGAACTCCCGCACGTGCCCCTCGGCGTCCCGCGACAGCCGCCGCAGTTCGAGGACCGCCTGCCTGGCCTCCTCGCGGCTCACCTGAGGGCCGGGCCGCACGAGGCGCACTCCGGTCGCGACGGCCAGATCCCAGTCGATCACCTGCATACCCACCACCGTACGTTCTTCGCCCTCTCGCCGCGCATGCAGGCGTAATTCAGCACAGTCAGCTCTGGGAGACGATCGTGGCCATCTTGTCGAGGGCGGCGATCGCCTCGGGCGGATTGGCCACCTGGTCGGCCATGAACGCGAAGGTCAGCAACCGGCCGTCGGTCGTGTACGCGATGCCCGCCAGGGTGTTCACCCCGTTCAAAGTGCCCGTCTTCGCGCGTACCAATCCGGCGCCGGCCTTCGAATCGGACTTCGCGTAACGATTGTGCAGAGTTCCCGTGAAACCGGCGACCGGCAGGCCGCTGATCAGCGAGTGCAGCTCCGGGTGGGCGGGAGACGCCGCCACGGCCAGGATGCGGGCGAGGGCCGTCGGCGTGATCCGGTTCTTCGTGGACAGCCCGCTTCCGTCGTGGACCTCCACGCCGTCGGCCGCGCCCAGGCGGGTGAGCGCACGCCGGACCGCCGCGGGCACGCCCTCGAAGGTGTGCGGCAGCCCCGCCTTGATGGCGGACTGGCGGGCGAGCGCCTCGGCGAGGTCGTTGTCGCTGTGCGTCAGCATCCGCTCCACGAGCGCGTAGATCGGGCCGGACTCCACCCGGGCCAGCTCCGGTGCGGTGGGCGCCGCCTTGGCCGAGCCGACCTCCTTGCCCACCTTTATTCCGTTCTTTCTGAGCAGCGTGGCGAACGCGTCGGCGGTGGCCCGCGCGGGGTCCGGGTAGCGGGCGCCGTTCCGCGCCCGGCCCTCGTCCATCATGAGCGCGGCCACCGGGGCGACGCTGCCCTCCGGGATGTACGTCGGCTTCCAGCCCGGCGCCGTCCGCGGCCCGGTGAACAAAGAGGTGTCGTACGACAGGTCCACCGACGTGATCTTGGCTGCCTTGAGCGCCCCGGCCGTGCTCGACGCGAGCCGGGCGAGCGACGCGGGCCGCGGGTAGATCTCCTTCTGCTCCGCGGCGCTCGTGGCCGGGCCGGCCAGGGTCGGGTCGCCGCCCCCGACCAGGACGATCGATCCGGGGGTGCTCCCCCGTACGACGCGGGTGGCCAGGCGGGCGTCCGGCCCGACCGTGGCCAGCACCGTCATCGCGGTGACGACCTTGGTGGTCGAGGCGGGGGTGATGGGAGTGCCCGACCGGCCGTCGAATATCGGCGTTCCCGTCGAGACGTCGAGCACGATCCCGGCCACGCTGCCGCCGAGGGCCGGGTCACCCATCGCAGCGGTGAGCCGGGTGGCCAAAGTACCCTTGGCGGGAAGAGCCCCGTCCCCCGCCGCGGCCAGAACCGGACCCGCGGTCACCAGGGGGACCGGGGTCGGCTTCGGAGACGCGACCGGAGCCGGGGTCCTGTCGGCGTCATGGGCGATCACATAAGTGCCCGCGAGGACGACGAAGATCTGCAGCAGGGCGAGGGTGGCCACCACCATCCACCGCTCACGTCGCACCACTACACCCTCATTTCGCGCCGACCTTGAACACGCCTACGAGACATTAACGCCAGCCCGGGAGACCGGGGGCTCATGCGGAGGAACGAGTGGAGTTCGACGTTGTCGTTGAGATTCCCAAGGGGCAACGGAACAAGTACGAGGTTGACCACAAGACCGGCCGCATACGTCTGGATCGCCTGCTTTTCACGTCCACCCAGTACCCCGCCGACTACGGGTTCATCGAGAACACCCTCGGCGAGGACGGCGACCCGCTCGACGCGCTCGTACTGCTCCAGGAGCCGACATTTCCCGGCTGTCTGATCAGCTGCCGTGCGGTCGGGATGTTCCGGATGACCGACGAGAAGGGCGGTGACGACAAGGTCCTGTGCGTCCCGGCGACCGATCCGCGGATGGAGCACATCCGTGACATCCACCACGTCGCGGAGTTCGACCGGCTGGAGATTCAGCACTTCTTCGAGGTCTACAAGGACCTGGAGCCCGGCAAGTCGGTCGAGGGCGCCAACTGGGTCGGGCGCGTCGAGGCCGAGGCCGAGATCGTCGCGAGCATCAAGCGATTCGAGGAGACCGAGCACCAGGAGCACTGATCACGAGCCCTGATCACCCGGGCCGGGTGGCGCCGACCAGATCGTGGCGCCAGATGGGCGAGATGCGCACCACGTCCCCCGTCTGGGGGGCGTGGACCATCATGCCGCGCCCGATGTAGATGCCCACATGATGGATGCTGCCGGGATTGCGGCTCAACTGGCCGTAGAAGATGAGGTCGCCGGTGCGCAGTTCCTTGAGCGGGACGTGCCGTCCCGAGGTCCACTGCGTGCCGGTCCAGTGATCGAGTGACACTCCGGCCCGCTGCCAGGCCCGCATCGTCAGCCCCGAGCAGTCGAACCCCGACGGGCCGGCGGCGGCCCACACGTATGGCTTGCCGATCTGTTTGAGCGCCCACTGGGCGGCCGTCTCACCCGGTCCCGACCCGAGCCGGCCGGTCCAGGCCGGCGCCGCGAGACCTCTGCGGGCGGGGAGGGCCGCCTGCCTGGCCTTGTGCCTCGCCTGTCTCAGCTCGTCGACGCGGTCGCGGGCGGCCTCAAGCCGTTTGGAGATATCCGCTTTCTCCTGCTCGATCCGCTTGGTCTGTTCGAGCTGTTCCTCGACGGCCCGCTGCGCCGCGTCCCTCGCCCCTCGCACCTCGTCGGCGCTGCGTGACTGGTCCGAATAGGCGCGGGCCGCCTGTTCTCGGAGGATTTCGAACACCTGTTGCGCGTCTTTCAGTCGTTGCAGCGCGGCGGCCTGTTCGTCGCCGAGCTGCGTCAGCACGCTGGCTCTTCGCAGGAAGCCGTGCATGTCGCTTAGACCGCCGAGCATGGCCGCGGTGGACGGTGACAGCCGCAGCCCGCTGTAGCCTTCGGCCACCCTCGCCGCCACCTCTCCGCGCAGCCGGTCGACCTGACCGGCCGCCTGACGCGCCCGCCGCGCCGACTGCTCGTAGGCGGCGCGTGCCTGCTCAAGCTGGACGAGTTGCCCGTTGTAGGCCTCCACGAGCCGCTCCGCCTGGGTGTCGAGCGCCTCCCTGCGGGCCTGCGCGGCCGCGAGATCGGCCTCGGCCCTGCCCAGTTCCCGTACGCGCTCCTGCACCTGCTGCCGCGCCTTGGCGACATCCTTGGCCGACGGCTTCGGATCGGCTCCCGCCGGGGCTCCGAAGGTCAGGACGAGACTTGACCCGAGCCCGGCGACCAGCCCCGATGCTCTGAGGAGTGGCAATTCCTTCCCCTTCCCTGCTCCACTCCCCTCACTTCCCGCCGACTACTCTCCGTACACATTTAAGCTAGGCCCAGTAATCAACCTATGTGGTGGGTCGTCCCGATAAGGCAGGGAAAGAGGCGGGCCGTTGTCCGAAAGGACCGTTATGCAGTCTTTCGGCCGGGGCAGGGCCGCCACCCACGGGGGCGTCTGAGCGGCCTTCCGGCCGGCCGGGGCGTTCGCGATCGACGCCGCCGGGCCGGGCGTACCGGGACCGGCCGCCGGCGGGACCGCCTTGCGCGCGTCGGTCGCTCTCGACGCCTTGCGCGTGCTCGCCGCCCTCGTCACGCCGGGCCTCGTGTCCGCCGCCGTGCCCGCGGCCCTGGCCGCCGCTGTGCCCGCCGCCGTGCCCGCCGCTGTGCTCGCCACTGAGGCCGCGGCTGTGCCCGCCGCGCCCGGGCGGAACGGTCGAGGGTCCGCCGTGGTCATGGGAAGGCCTGTGGGAGGGCATTGGGAAGGGCCTGCGGAAGGGCAGGGGAGCCGGCGGCCACTCCGGGTGGAAACGGGGGTGGTGCTGGTGGTCACGCCAGGGCGGACGGTGTCCCGGCCAGTGGGCCGGCGGCGGCCCGCCCCAGGGCGGCCGGCCCGAGCCGGGGCCGCCGGACCCCGGGCCACCAGAGCCCGGGCCACCAGAGCCTGGGCCACCGGAGCCCGGCTCCGTGCCGGGAGTGCCCGGAGTGCCGGGAGTCCCGGGGGTCCCCGGGGTCGTGGTGGGCACGGGCGTCGGTCCCGACGGCGAGGCGCCCGGACCATGCGGGGAAGGGGACGACGCGCCGGTGGGGTGTCCGGACGGCCTGCCCTGCGGCGCGGGACGGTGCGGCCGCCAGGCGGAGGGGGGCACGGGAGCGGGCAGGGGCGCCGGACGCGGCAGGGCCACCGGCCTCGCGGTCAGCACCGGCGCGACCGGCTCGGCCGGCTCGGCCAGGTCCCTGGAGACCGGAGGCGCGGGCGAGCGCCCGGCGGCCGCACCGGTCTCGTCCTCCGACCCCTCCGGCGACACGCCGCCCTCGGCCGAACCGGACGGACCGGCCGGGGCCTCCGCAGTGGGGAGCCGGAGCGGGGCGATGGTGTCTGCGGCCTGCTCCCGCAGGTCCCCGGCGAACTGGGCGAACACGAGCGCGATCGTCGCCACCGCCGCCAGGGCGGCCACGGCGCCCGCCACCGCCTGCGCCAGCCTGCCCTCGCGGCGGCCCGCCCTCGGGAAACCCGCGGCGGTCAGCCTGCCCACCCGCTTGGCGACGTACCGCCGGTAGGGGACGAGTTCGGGGTCGATGAAGCTGCTGAGCACCCGCACCCGCAGCGTCTCGGGCATGGCGACCTGGGGAAGCAGGCCGAACACCTTGGCCGGGGAGATCTGCCGGACGCGCTGGCGGCCACAGGTCTCGCACCGCACGATGTGCCGGGTGAGCTGGGCCCGCACCTGCGGCGTGAGCTCTCCGGCGAACCCCGCGAGGATGCCGGACGCCCGCTCGCAGTCGTGGGTGGCACGCCTGGCCATGATCTCGGCGGTCACCGTCTCACGCAGACGCTCCGTGGCCGCGGTGAGGAGCGCCTCGGCGTACCGCTCGCCGGTGCCGAGCACGGCGGGCAGGTCCTGGCCGGCCATCCCGTGCCGGGCCGCCAGTTCGAGCACCTCCCGGTCCTCGGCCGACAGCGCCCCCACCGCGCTGCTCGCGACGAGGCGCAGGTCGGCCTCGGCGCCGTCGGCCGCGAGACCGGGGAAGGGCACGGTCGCGACGGGAGCCGGCCCGTTGCCGGGCGCGGCGTCGGGCCCGTCCTCCTGTCTGGGCGTACGGCGGCGCATGCACTCGCCCCGGGCCAGGGCGTAGAGCCAGGGGCGGAACCTGTCCGGGTCGGCCAGCGAGCCGACGAGGGCCTCCGCGGCGATCAGCGTGTCCCGCAGCGCGACCTGGGCGGCGTCGGGCCCGGCCAGCAACGTGCGGCAGTATCGGTAAAGGCTCTCCGCGTAGGTGTCGTAAAGGGCGGCCAGCGCTCCCGGATCCCGGGCCCGCAACGCCTCGACCAGGACGCCATCATTCATATAACGGAGCGTAAATGCTCGGTAACTCCACGCTCCACCCATTCAGGCGAAGTCGCGTGACTATATGGCCGCGCTATCCAGTCGATTTGCCGGAATTTATCAAGCCATCACATAACTATTCGTGATAATTCCGGCCCGCCGTACGGAGACCGTCATTCCCGCATTCCCGCCTCGGCGCACCCTCGCGTGAGCGCGTCGAGCCCGAAGGCGTCCACAGGACCCAGGGCGCCGGTGCCGTGCACGCCCTCGGCCAGCGCCGTCGTCGCCGCCCAGGCCAGCACGCCCGCCGTGAACTCGTACGGGTCGCCTCCGGCGAGCCGTACGGTGGTCAGGCGGCGGCCTTCCCCGTCGTACGCCTCGGCGACGACGTGCGACGACACGCCCTCCCCCGCGGGCGCGCCGCCCGTACGGAGCACCCGGTCGGCCAGCGCCTCGGTGGCCCGCCGGACGCCGGGCAGCGCGGCGATGACGGGGGTCGCCTTGGCCAGCACGCCCGCGACCCTGGTCAGCGCGCCCAGCCAGCCGAGGTAGACGTTCACCTCGCGCAGGCCGGGGTGCGCGGGCGGCAGCGTGAAGTGCTCGGACGCGCCGATTGACAGGCCGTGCCGCACGCGGCCGTCCACGAGGAACTTGCGGGTGCGGCCGTGCTCGGGGACGATGCGGCCCTCGCGGAAGCCGTACATCGGGTCGAGGACCATGCCCAGCGCCGAGGCGCGGGTCCCTCCGCTGGCGCGCCGCGCCATCGCGCCCTCCACGAAGTAGCCGACGTCCACGCGGACGGCCCCCGGCCCGGCCTTGCCCAGCGCCAGGGCCGCGGCGAGGTTGCCGGGCACGTAGTCGTACCCGAAGGCGGTGATCAGGGCGGCGCCCCGGGCCGCCGCCGCGGGGCCGTACCGCTGGAAGATCCGCTTGATGAACGTGGGCTCTCCGGTGCTGTCGAGATAGACGGCGCCCGCCTCGGTCGCGGCGGCGACCGCGGCCTCCCCCCACCGGACGAACGGGCCGACGGTCGAGATCAGCACGTCGCCCGGCCCCACGATCTTCCGTACGGACTCGGGGCGGCCGACGTCGGCGACCGCGGTGGGCAGGTCACCGCCCAGCGCGTCGGCGAGGGCGGTGAGCCGCGTCTCGTCCCGGCCGGCCAGCAGCGGCCGGGCCCCGCGCGCGGCGAGCGCCTCGGCGGTGAGCCTGCCGGTGAAGCCGGTGGCTCCGAACAGCACGATCCTGGGGGTGGCCATCTCGCTACGGTAACCCGCCCGCCCTGTCAAGATCGGCAGTGGGCCGCTCACTGGCGCCGATCGTTAGGCGGTGGATATCCGCGGTCCTTGGCGAACGGCTCGGTCGTCGGTGCGACCGTGTGCAGCGGAACGGCTCCGGCCCGGGCCAGGTCCTCGTACGTCCTGGCGGTCGAGCCCCAGGTCGTGGCCTGCACGTCGGTCGCGCCGACCGGCTCGCGCACCCCCTCGACGGTGATGACGAACCTGCGCTTGGCGCCCGGCCGTACGTTGTCGACGTACGACGTGGCCCCGCCGACGAGTTTGCCGGCCGCGTCACGCAGCAGGGCCGTGACGGCGAGGCCGCCGACCGGCTTGCGGAACGGGTCCAGCACGTAGCCGGTGACGAGGTAGGACCCGTCCTTCAGCTTGTCGGTGCGGACGTCCGAGATCGGGAACTTGAGGAACGCCGACGGGATTCGCGGAATCGGCCGCCACGAGGCGGGACGGTAGTCGATCTTCACGCGGACCGGCTGTGCGGCGCTCGGAACCTGACCGCCGAAGGCCAGCGGACGTCCGGGCGGCACCGCGTCGAGCGGTTGCTCCAGGTGGACGACCTCCTTGCCGGCCGCGTCGACGGCCGTGACCACGGCGACGGCGTTCTCCCCGAAGTGCCGGCGATTGGGGTTGTTCAGGACCCCCGCCCAGGTCACCGCGTATCCGGCCCCCGAGCGCACGATCGAGGACACCTGCTCCTTGAGGGCCAGCGGCTGCGGTCCCTCCTGCTTGTCTTCCCTCGCGCACGACGCCATCGCCAGCGCGGCGAGGGCGAGTGCGACGGTCATGTGGCAACGTCGCGTCACTTAGCCGTCATAACCGCTGAATGGGACGCCACCTCCGGGACACGCGCGCTCCCGCCGGTATCTTTACCGGCCGTCTATCGCGGGCGGACCACGCGTGTCTCGTCCCAGACCGGCTCCGGCGACTCGTACACCCTGCCGTCGGAGCCGAAGACGAGGTAGCGGTCGAAGTCGGCCGCGAACCATCGGTCGTGGGTCACCGCCAGCACGGTGCCGTCGAAGGCGTCCAGGCCCTGCTGCAGGGCCTCCGCGCTGGCCAGGTCGAGGTTGTCGGTCGGCTCGTCGAGCAGCAGCAGCGTGGCGCCCGACAGTTCGAGCAGCAGGATCTGCAGGCGGGCCTGCTGGCCGCCCGACAGCGTCTCGAACCGCTGCTCGGCCACCCGGCCGGCGAGCTCGTAGCGGGCCAGCGCCTTCATCGCCTCGTTCTTCAGCCGGGCGTGCTCGGTCATGACGATCTCGCACGGCGTACGGCCGAGCAGTTCGGGCCGGGCGTGGGTCTGGGCGAAGTGCCCGGGGACGACCCGCGCGCCGAGCCTGACAATCCCGGTGTGCCGCACGCCCTCCCCCGCGAGCAGCCGCAGGAAGTGCGACTTGCCGGAGCCGTTCGAGCCGAGCACGGCGACCCGCTCGCCGTACCAGACCTCGAGGTCGAAGGGCTTCATCAGGCCGGTCAGCTCCAGGCCCTCGCAGATCACCGCGCGCTTGCCCGTACGGCCGCCGCGCAGCCGCATGCTGATGACCTGGTCCTTCGCCGCGAGCTCGGGCGGCCCCGCCTCCTCGAACCGGCGCAGCCGGGTCTGCGCCGCGTGGTAGGCCGCGGCCATGCCGTCGTTGTAGGTGGCCTTCTGCCTGAGCATGACCACCAGGCGCTTGAGCTTGACGTGCTCCTCGTCCCAGCGCCTGCGCAGCTCGTCGAGCCGCTCGTTGCGCTCCCGCCGCGCATCGGCGTACGTCGCGAAGCCGCCGCCGTGGATCCAGACGTTGCCCGACTCGACCGTGACGATCCGGTCGGCGGCGTTGGCCAGGAGCTGGCGGTCGTGGGAGACCAGCAGCACGGTCTTGGGCGTCTCGCGCAGCGCCGTCTCCAGCCACACCTTGCCCGGCACGTCGAGGTAGTTGTCCGGCTCGTCGAGCAGCAGCACCTGGTCGGGGCCGCGCAGCAGCGCCTCCAGCACCAGCCTCTTCTGCTCACCGCCGGACAGCGTGGCGACCTCGCGATACTTCACCCTGTCGTACGGCGCGCCGAGCGCGGCCATCGCGCAGGCGTCCCAGAGCACCTCGATGTCGTAGCCCCCGGCGTCGCCGTAGTCGGTGATCGCCTGGGCGTACCGCATCTGGGTCTTCTCGTCGTCCCGCTCCATCATCGCGAGCTCGGCGGCGTCGAGCCGTTCCGCCGCCGTCCTGACACGTTCCGGCGCGACGCTGAGCAGCAGGTCCTGGACCGTGCGGCCGTCCCGGATGTTGCCGACGAACTGCCGCATCACCCCGAGACCGCCCGAATGGGCCACCGTGCCCTCGACCGGCTGGAGATCACCCGCGATCATCCGGAGAAGGGTCGTCTTGCCCGCGCCGTTCGGGCCGACCAGGGCCGCTTTGACCCCCTCCCCCACGCGGAACGACACGTCGTTCAGCAGCATCCTGCCGTCCGGCAGCACATGCGTCAGATGCCCGACCTCGACGTGTCCCACCGTGAATCTCCTGCTCGGATGTGGTCTTGCGCTTCCCGCGCAGGCTACTCATCACTTTTGCGCACGGCATCTCGTTTTCCGCCGGCCGCCGGTCCCGCCGAGGCGAGATCCTCGAGGCCGAGCCCACCAGGTGAGCCGGTCGGCCCCGAGGCGTTCCCACCCCCGAGCCACAGGAACGGTTAGTGGCTAAGTGTTCGTATGGAGCAGTCGCCACCGCCGATCCGGTCGGACGATCCGCGCAGCACCGTGAACCATTCCGGAGGCGGCCGGTAATAACGGGCGACCGTACCCGCCGTCGCAAAAGGCGACTGATGAAGGGGCCCACGATCCATGCCCGAATCCGCCACGGCCGTTGACGCCGAAGACACGGCGCTGATCCAGCGGTCGTTGCGGGAGCCCGAGGTCTTCGCCGTGCTCTTCGACCGGCACGCGCCCTCCCTGCACCGGTACGCCGCCCGGCGCCTGGGGCCGGACAACGCCGAGGACGTGGTGTCCGAGACGTTCCTCGCCGCGTTCCAGAGCCGGCATCGCTACGACGTCCGGCACGCCGACGCCCGTCCGTGGCTGTACGGCATCGCCTCCAACGTCATCGGCAAGCGGCGGCGCAGCGAGCTCACCGTCTACCGGGCGTACGTCCGCAGCGGCGTCCATCCGGCCACCGTCTCCGGCGGCCTGGTGGAGGACGGGGTGACGACGCTGGCGGTGAACCGGCCGCTCGCGGCGGCGCTCGCCGCGCTGAAACCGGGCGACCGACATGTGCTGCTGCTCGTCGCCTGGGCCGACCTGACCTATGAGGAGGTGTCGCGGGCGCTCGGCATCCCCCTCGGCACCGTCCGCTCACGACTCAACAGGGCCCGCAGGAAGATCCGCGAGGCGCTGACGAACAAGGAGGGCCACGATGGATGAGATCACCGCGGTCAGACGACTGTGGGCCGAGGCGCCCGAGGGTTCGCACGAGGACCTGCGCGACGCGCGCGGCGCGCTGCTGGCCGCGGCCCGGGTGCCGCAGCCGCGGGCCCGGCGGCTGCGAGTCCCCCGGACAGGACTGAAGATCGCGCTTGCGGGCGGCGTGGCCGCCGCGCTCACCGCAGGCGTGCTCGTGGCCGGGATTCGGCCGGACGGTTCCGACTCCCGAGGCGTCGCCGGGCTGCCGGCCGCGCCTCCGGCGAACGCGCGTGAGCTCCTGGAACGCGCCGCGCGGACCGCCGTCGCCGAGCCGGACCTGCGTCCCGGCGCCGGCCAGTACGTCCACGTCGAGATGCGCACGATGGTCTACATGAACATGGGTGAGGCCGGAATGCAGGTCACCGGGACCGAGGAGCGCTGGATCCCGGCAGGCGGCACCGGCCCCTGGCTCAGCCGGGAACGGCAGCTCAGCGCGGCTCCCGCTCCGGGCATCGCGCTGCCCAGCCCGCCGCCTCAGCTCGACAAGAAGCCCGAGGACACGCTGACCGAGACCCCTGCCTGCCCGTCGACCGGCGCCGTCACCGCCGCCCGCATGGCCACCTGGCCCCTCGACGAGCCCTACCTGCGGCGACAGCTCGAGATCGAGGCGGCCAGATACACAGCCGTGCCGGAGCACCTGCGCTTCTGGGGAGCCGTCGGAACCTTCGTCCGCGAGAGCGTCTTCCGCCCCTCTCTGACGGCGGCGCTGTTCCGGATCGCCGCCGGAATCGACGGGATCACCCTGGTTCCGGACGCCGTGGACGCGGCGGGCAGGCACGGCATCGGGGTCACGATGGAGGAGGACCGCACCAGGACCGAGCTCGTCTTCGACAAGAGCACCTACCGCTACCTCGGCGAGCGCACGGTGGCGACCCGCGACAGGACGACTTCGTTCACGCCCCCGCCCCTGAGCGACGCGGACATCGACCGCCTCGTCCGGGGCGGGGTGTCGAAGGGCATGGACGCCGAGACGCTGCGCCGGGAGATCGAACGGGACAGAAACCCGGGGAAGGTGACGATGCGCACCCCGAAGGGGGCGGTGATCGATTCCAGAGCGGTCCTGAAAGTGGACGTCGCGCGGGCCCTGCCCCCTCTCGCGCCCGGCGTTTCCCGCGTCAAGGTGCCCTGCTGACGATTCGCCCCGGCTCGTACGGGAACCATGCGGCGGAGACGTGAGGAGGCGGGCGATGCCGCGTGGGGAGCCTTCTGTGGCCGCTTCCGGCGAGTGGCGGGACGAGGACGGCGTACGCAAGCCCGCGGGCGAGGCGCACGCCTGGTGGCCCGGCACCAACCAGACCGTGTGCGGGCTCGCGCTCAGCCGGTCGCGGCTGTACCGCTTCCACCACATCCCCTGGCCGGACTCCTTCCCAGAATCGGGCGGCGCGGCCGACGAGGTGCGGCGGGTGTGCCCGAAGTGCCGCGCGGGGACCGGCAAGGGCCACGGCCGGCTCTGGCAGCGCACGTCGCCCCGCCCTTGAGACCCCGCGCAGTGAAACCCGGCCCTTGAGACCCCGCCCTTGAGACCCCGCCCTGGCACCCGGCACTGGAGGCCCGGCCTCTGGGACTTCGCCCTGGCGAACCCGCCCGGCGGCCCCCGGCCGGGTTCGCGCAACCTTTTCCGCAGTCCCGAAATCTCTTGACCTGGTAGCGAATCACCCGGAAATAGCCTGGCTTTTCAGGGGATTTCCAAGTCAAAGGGGCGGGATATGGCAGCAGATCCGATTCTCGACTGCCCGCTCGACCAGGTTCCGGAGGGCCCGGAGTTCATCGAGGCCGCGATGCGATGGCACTTCAGCCCGGAAACCGGCTCGCCGTTCTGGCTGGAGCGGGCGAAGACGCTCGACTTCGACCCGCGCGAGGACGTGCGCACCTTCGACGATCTGCGCCGGTTCCCCAATGTGGCCAACGAGCTGCGCGACGTCCGGGTGGAGGACCTCATCCCCCGCGGGTACGGGCGGGACGCCGACGTGGTCGGCGTGTACGAGAGCGGGGGCACGACCGGGCCGCCCAAGCGTGTCGTGCTGCTGCGGGACTGGATGGAACGGCTCATGCACCGCACCGAGCAGGACCTGCGGGCGAGGGGCTATCCCGAGAGCGGTCACTGGCTGTCGCTCGGCCCGACCGGGCCGCACGTCTTCGGCGAACTGGTCCGCTGGCAGGCCGTGCGACGCGGCGGCATCCGGTTCACCGTCGACATGGACCCGCGATGGGTGAAGAGGTGCATCGCCGAGGGCCGCGGCGAGGAGGCCGAGCGCTACGCCGAGCACCTGGTCGACCAGAGCACCTACGTCCTGCGGACCCAGGACGTGCGGGTCCTGGTGACCACACCGCCGCTGCTGACCCGGCTGGCCCGCAGGAACGAGCTCGTCGACCTGATCAATTCGAAGATCGCCGCCATCAGCTGGGGCGGCGCGCACATGGACCCCGACACCCGCTACCTGCTCCGCACCGAGGTGTTCCCCGAGGTCAAGCTGTACGGCACGTACGGCAGCACGATGATCCTCGGCGGGCTGGGCGAGCGGGTCTCGCCACCGGAGGAGGATCTCGTCATCTTCGACACGTTCTCGCCCTACATCACGTTCTCGGTGGTGGACCAGGAGACCGGAGGGGTCGTCGGGTACGGCGACCGCGGTCAGGTGGTGATGCACCACGTCAGCAAGAGCTTCCTGCTGCCCAACAACCTCGAACGCGACCTGGCGACCCGCGTGGCGCCGCCGCCGGGACAGATGGGCGACTCCGTCGCCGACGTCGGCCCGCTCCCGGTCTTCGACAACGAGCAGGTCATCGAGGGGGTGTACTGATGGAAGAGCTCATCCGGCTCGACGCCCTGGGCGCGGGCGGGCCCTACCGCAGCCGCAGCCGGCTGACGATCACCGAGCTGACCGGGACGCCGGTCGCCGAGCTGAGCCTGGTGCCGCGGTTGTTCGTCCAGCGGACGATGGCGGCCCTGCGCGAGGCGCGGACCCTGCCGACCCGCGAGCGGACGGCGGCCCTCACCCGCGCGGGACGGCTCTTCGCGACGGGCACGGTGAACGGTGTTCCGGCCGAGGAGTACCAGCACATCGTCAGCCGCGTCTCGGGAATGCCGATCACCGTGGTCCGATCGGCGACCTCGGGCATCGGGCGGCGCGCCGGCGAGGCGTACCGCACCACCCGGTACGCCCGGCCCGAGGGCGCGGTGGACGACTGGCGGGACCCGCTCACCTGCAACGGCCAGGCGGTCTGGACGCGGCGCGGCGACGTCTTCGCCGTACACGCGGCGGGCAACCACCCGGGCGTGCACACGCTGTGGCTGGAGGCCCTGGCGCTCGGCTACCGGGTCGCGGTGCGCCCCTCCCGGCGCGAGCCGTTCACCCCGCACCGCCTGATCACGGCGTTACGGGAATCGGGGTTCGGCGAGGACCAGGTGGTGCTCCTGCCGACCGACTACGCGGTGGCCGACGACATCATCCGCGACGCGGACCTCGCCATGGTGTACGGCGGCGAGGAGGTCGTGAACAAGTACGGCAACGACGTCAGGGTGCTGCCGCAGGGCCCGGGACGGTCCAAGATCCTGCTCACCGGGGACGACTGGGAGTCCCACCTCGGCACGATCGTGGAGTCGGTCAGCGCCTTCGGGGGGACGGCCTGTGTGAACACGACCGCCGTCTTCGTGGAGGGCGACCCCGCGCCGGTGGCCGAGGCCGTCGCGGAACGGCTCGCCGCGATCCCGAGCCTGCCGCCGGAGGACGACGGCGCGGTGCTGCCCGTGCAGCCGGTCGCGGACGCGCACGCGATCGAGAAGTACCTGCTCGACCACGTGAACGGCGCGACGCCCGTGCTGGGCGGCGACGGCGTGGTGGACGACCTGGGCGACGGCGCCGCGGTCCTGCGGCCGGCCGTCTTCCGGGTGGACCGGCCGGACGCGCCCCAGACGAGGATCGAGCTGTCGTTCCCCTGCGTGTGGTTCGCGCCCTGGAGCCCCGCGGACGGCATCGAGCCGCTGCGGAACACGCTCGTGCTGACCGCGATCACCGAGGACGACGAGCTGATCGACCGCCTGGTGGAGGACCCCACGATCAGGAATGTCTACCTGGGCGACACCCCCACCTATCTGATGCCGGCGTGGGTCCCGCACGACGCCTACCTCGGTGAGTTCCTCATGCGGACGAAGGGCGTCATCCGCGCTTAAAGAATCGCAAAATGCCCAGTAGATTCTGGGCATGCGCAGGACGACACGGTGGCGCCGCCGCCTGCTGTGGACGCTCGCCGTCGTCGTGGTGCTCGCCGTGGCCGCCGTCGGCGGCGCGGGCTGGTACTACTCCGGCCTCGTGATCGACCCCGTCCACACCTCCGGCTATCCCCTGGAGGTGACGGCCGTCAGCGGCGACCAGGTCACGATCAGGGGCGGCGCCGACACGGATGCCCCCGGCACGTACGGTCTGACCTGGGCGGACGGCAACGCACTGGTGGGGCAGGTGATCACGACCGGGGCCGGCACGGTGACCAGGAAGGTCACCGAGGTCGTCCACGGCGAGCTGCGCCCCGGGGTGCACGCCTACCTCGACCGCTGGCTGTGGGGCCATGCGACCCCGGCCGCCGCCGGCGTGCCGTACCAGGACGTGCGGATCCCCTCGCCTCTCGGCGACTTCCCCGGCTGGCGGACCGAGGGCACCTCGACGACCTGGGTCATCGCCGTGCACGGCCGCAACGGCGGCCCGGCGGAGGCGCTGCGCGTGCTGCCGGTTTTCCACAGCCTGGGGATGCCGGTGCTGGGCATCACCTACCGCAACGACGAGGACGCCCCGGCGAGCCCGGACGGCAGGTTCCACCTCGGCGCCACCGAGTGGCAGGACGTGGCCGCGGCGATCACGTACGCCAGGAGCCGGGGCGCGACCGGGATCGTCCTGTATGGCTGGTCGATGGGCGGGGGCATCGTGCCGATGGCCGTACGCCACCTGCCGGGCGAGCCGATCAGGGCCATGATCCTGGACAGCCCGGTCATCGACTGGCGGGCGCCGATCGCCCTCGGGGCCGAGCAGATGGGCGTGCCCGGCTTCCTCGTGTCGGTCGGCGAATGGGCCGTCGAGCGGCGCACCGGCCTGTCGTTCGACGACGTCGACCACCTGCGGCACGCCCGCGAGTTCAAGATCCCCACGCTGCTCTACGTGGACGACGACGACGCGACCGTGCCGACCGGCCCGGCGCTGCGGTTCGCCGAGGCCCGCCCCGACATCGTCAGGCTCGTACGGACGAGCGGAGGCGGGCACACGGGCTCCTGGAACGCCGATCCCGGGCGTTACGAACGGGAGTTGAAGGAGTTCGTCACATCGATCGGCCCGGGATGACGACCGTCATCGAGCTGGCGACCAGGGTGAACCCGAGCCGTTCGTACACGCGCCTGGCCGGATTGCCCTCGGAAACGACCAGGCCCAGCCGCTCCAGTCCGTCTGCCGCCGCCCTGTCCCGTACGGCGGCCAGCATGCGTGCGCCGAGGCCGGAGGGCGTGCGGGCGGGATGGCGGAAGACCTCGGCCACCCAGGGAAGGCCGTGGAAGAGGGTGACCACGACGCCGCCGGCGACGCCGCCGGCCCCGTCGAGGGCGAGCAGGCTGCAGGGCAGGACCTCGCCCGTCATCTTCCCCGCGAGCAACGGGGTGAGCTGGTCGCGCAGCGCGGCGGCGTCGTCCACGTCCCTGTGGTCCGGGTGGCCCGGCGGATAGGCCGCCCGCCACGCCGCGAACACCTCTTCCGCCGAGCGGTCGCAGGGCGCGAACCGGAAGCCGCCGGGGGCGCCGGTCTCGGTCGGCGGCGCCGTACGCAGCTCGCAGGTCATCTCGTGGGCGTGCCGCATGACGCGGGCGCCGCGCGCGACGAGCGCCTCGCCCAGGTCGACCGGCCCCGCCACCGCCCAGCCCGGCAGCTTCGTCATGATCGCGTCGATCGCCCCCGGGCCCACGACCTCGACCAGGTCGGCACACGGCAGGCCGTACCGCTCGTCCTCGACGTAGCTGAAGGCCGGAGCGCCGTCCGCCCCGGCCAGAATCACTCGCTCCACAGGAGGGAGGCTCCCGGAGCACGGGGCGGCAGGGCAACCCCTTTTCAAGTGGTATGTCCACATACCGACGTCGCGATCTTTGTCCGGACAGGGTGCCCCTGGTCTGTCGGGCGTACGGGGAGTCGGACGTCGTCCCCGGCCTCGCCGCCGCCGGACCCGGGCGTTACCGCGTGCGCGTCTACATGCGGAAACAGGAGGAGGCCGCGAAGTACGACACCGACTACCCGGTCGAGGGGCGCCTGGTCGTCGTCTACCCCGGCAGGTCCGGAAAGACCCTCTTCCTCCGCGGCTGAGGACCGGACTCCGAAGATCGGACCGGAAAAAGATGGCGTGGCCCGGGAACAACAGGGGCGGGCACGTGGTTGGATGAAGCGTGGCCGGTGTGCAGGTGTCCCCGGGCCTCACCTAATTTGCCTTCGCGGACTACCGTTCGGCTGGAGCCGCGTTGTGCCTTTCGCCGAGAGGCGACCCGGCACCGGCACCACACGTGCGGGACCCCGGCAGGAGACTCTCCTGCCGGGGTCCTGACGTGTGCGGAGCCTCGTGGAAGTGAACCGTTCACCCCCGCGGGCCGTCTGACCCCTGCGGACATCACCCGCCTTACTTTTGGCATCCACTTTTGTCGGCAGCGGGTGACAAGATGCGTCCGTGCCTGATCTGGATCCCCAGTCGATCGCCTCCTACTGGGACGCGGAGGCAGACACCTTCGACGACGAAGCCGACCACGGGCTTCGCGACCTCCGGGTCCGCGCGGCCTGGGCGGGACGGCTGCGGTCCTGGATGCCGCGGCCCCCGGCCGACGTCCTCGACCTGGGCTGTGGCACCGGCTCGCTGACGCTGCTGCTGGCCGAGCAGGGACACCGGCCGGTGGGCGTGGATCTGTCTCCCCGGATGGCCGAGGCGGCGCGGCGCAAACTCGCGGCGGCGGGCTTCACGGGACGCGTCCTCACCGGGGACGCGAGCGCCCCTCCGGCCGCCGCCGGCCTCTCCTTCGACGTCGTCCTGGCCCGGCACCTCCTGTGGACCCTGCCCGCGCCGGAACGCGCGTTGCGCACCTGGCTGAGCCTGCTGCGCCCGCACGGCCGGCTGATCCTCATCGAGGGCAACTGGCGGGCCTCCGGGGACGGCCCGCCGTACGTGCCGGGCGCGGGCTCCCTGCCCTGGCTCGGCGGAGTGAGCGCCGAGCCCCTCGTGGAGGTGCTGCGGCCGTACGCCGCGAGCGTGCGGGCGGAGCCGCTGACCGATCCCGTGCTGTGGGGCAAGCCGATCCACGACGAGCGGTACGCCGTCATCGCCCGCCGCTGACCCGCGGAAGCGAAAGTCCGACGCAGCCAACCGGGAAAATACGCAATGCGTAACAGGTAAACGTGTCGGCAACGAGTGCGACGGTATTACGCCCGGCAACGGACGGCAAAACGGATCCCGGTCATCCGGCACATATTCGAGGCACACGCCCATTGGAATACACGAAGTGGCGATGCGAAGGGCCTAGGACGGGTCAACTCGCCTGGACGGGCTCCGGCCCGGGTGCCAACGATTGAGATACACCCGATCGCTGATCGGAGAGGAGTATCTCTATGCACGGCACTCGATTCTCATTACTGCTGGGTCCGGCAGTCCTGTCCGCGATTACGCTCTGGCCGGCCATCGCATCGGCCTCCACCGCCGCCCACCCCTCCGGCCTCGCCGCCGCGCTGAGCGCGCCGCGGGCCGAGGAGCCGGGCGCCAGCCTCGGCGAAGAGTCGGAAGAGGCGGCCGAGCAGAGCGGACGCGCGTACGAGGAGGAGAGCGGGTACGGGCGGGAGAGCGCCCAGGAAGGTTCATCGAGCGAGGAGTCGAGCGGCAACCAGTCCCAGAGCAACCTCGCCTACCACCACTCACGGGCCTCGCTGCGCGAGTCGTCACTGCGCTCGTCGCTGAGCGAGTCGTCGCTGCCCGAGCGGTCGTCGTACAGCCGTCCGATCAGCTACACGCGGACGATCACCTACCAGCGGCCGGTCACGCAGACGCGCATGGTGACCGAGAGCCGTCCGGTCACGTTCACCCGGCAGGTCACCTTCCAGCGCCCGGTCACCCAGACGCGGTACGTCACCCGGATGCGTCCGGTCACGGAAACGCGCCAGATGACCTACCAGCGCCCCGTGACCTACACGCGCATGGTCACCGAGAGCCGTCCGGTCACCCGCCAGGAGACCTTCCAGCGCCCGGTCACCCAGACGCGGTACGTCACCGAGTCGCGTCCGGTGACGCGGTACGTCACCTACCAGCGTCCGGTGGTGAGCTACGTCACCGAGAGCCGTCCGGTCACCCGCCAGGTGACCTACCAGCGGCCCGTCACCGAGACGCGGTACGTCACGGAAAGCCGGCCGGTCACCCACCAGGAGACCTTCCAGCGCCCGGTCACCCAGACGCGGTACGTCACAGAGAGCCGTCCGATCAGCTACACCCGGATGGTGCCGGAGACGCACGCGGTGAAGTCCACGCACTTCGTCAGCGAAAGCCGTCCGGTCAGCTACACGCGCATGATGACCTACCAGCGCCCGATCACCGAGACGCGGTACGTCACCGAAAGCCGGCAGGTCAGTTTGAGCCGGCCCATGATGCACTCCTCCTCCAGCAGCGAGGCATGTGAGTGAGCCGGGCAACGAGGTCCTGACAGCCGGTGAGGGCCATGAGGGGCACGGGCGATCCCGCCCGTGCCCCTTCCGCGTGCCGGGCAGGCTCAGCGTCGCCTGCCGAGGAAGTCGCATCGTCCGGAGAGCTGCGCCGACCGGGCGATCTCCTCTCTCGAGCACTTCTCGTCGATGACGCTGGACACGCCGGGCAGGTCCTTGGCCGCCCTGGCCACGGCCAGGTGGTCGGCGCCGGGCGCGACTTTCAGACGGAAGGACTCGGGCATGTCCTCGGCCCTGACCACCTTCAGCAACGCGGCGTTCCGCTCCTGTCTGCGGAAGTTCTCGAACGCCGCCCGCTGGTCCTCGAACACGATGGTCCGCACATCGGGGCGGGCCCGGAGAGCCTGCTCGATGTGCCCCTTCTCCCTGTCGGTGACCGCGCGGCCCTTACAGCTCGCGAACGCCGGATGTTTCGTACAGAGGTAGACCGAGATGTCGACCATGTCGGACGAGGCCGCGGCGCCGCTCAGCGGAATCGCGGCGAGCCCGGCCTCCCGGGGGTCAGGAGAGGGCTGCGCGAGCCGTGCCACGCCCACGATCGTGCCGGCCACCGCGAGCGCCGCTGCGGCGATCGCGAGGCCGCGCGGCCGGGTGCGGTGTGGCGCGGGCAGCGCGTGGTCGAGGCCGTCGTCCGGCACCGTACGCGCGCGGGCCGCCATGGCGTCGCGGAGCCGATCCTCGATGGCGCTCATGCCCTCTCCTCGCCCTCGACTCGGAGCCGGGCCGTGCCGGAGGAGCGCGATTCGGCGCCTCGCCAGGCTCGGTGTTCCCTGATTCGCTCGCTACGCTCGCTCATTAGTCCTCTCCCAGTTCGCGAAGGAGTCTGGCCAGGGCTCGTGCGGTCGTGGATCTGACGGTGCTCTGCCCCACCCCCATGACCAGGGCGATCTCGGAGTCCGCCAGGTCGAGGTAGTAACGCAGCACCAGCGCCTCCCGCTGGCGCCGGGGCAGCCGGGCCAGCGCCAGCAGCACCTGCCTCCGGGACTCGCCGATGAGGACGGCGGTCTCCGCCGAGTCGGCGAGGTCGGTGACCCGCTGCGTGCGGCGCAGCATGACCGCGCGGCGGCGCAGCACCGAGCGCGACCCGTTGAGCACGCAGGTCCTCAGGTAGGCGAGCGTCAGGTCCGGAGGCCGCCGCCGGCCGTGCAGCCGGGCGAAGACGTCCTGCACCACGTCCTCCGCCGTCTCCAGGTCGCCGACGAGCAGCACCGCGAGCCGCACCAGGCCGACCCGGTGCTCGCGGTACAGGCCCGCCAGATCGGCCTCGGGAGGCGGCTCGGGCGGCGCGAGCGCCGTCAGCCGTAGGGATTCACGGTCCATGCAGTGTGAACGCGCGCCCCCGCCGATCCGCTGCTCGCGGATTTCCGGCGATTCGCCGGTCTCGTGTTCCCGGCGATCCCTTGCTCGTGTATTCCGGCGATCCCTTGCTCGCGTGTTTCCGGCCCGGTACGCGCGAAGGCCCCTCCGGGTGGTCCGGAAGGGCCTCGCGATTTCGGGCCTCGCGTCACGCCTCGCTGGCGTGGGCCGCCAGGACGCGCCAGCCGTGCTCGCCGGTGTGCACCCACGTGCGCGTGTAGCGCAGTCGCCCGGCGAACGGCTCGCCCGCGAAGGAGCCTTCGAGGGTGCCGAGGAAACACGTGACTCCGGTCGTCCCCGCGACGACGACGGTGAGGTCCTCCTCGGCCACCTTCGTCATCACCTGCGTACGCGAGCGGTGGTTGTGGAGATCGAGCTGCTTGGCCTCCGGGTGCAGCCGGCCGTCCGGCGGTCCCGTGAAGACGAGCCGCTCGTCGAGCAGCCGGTCGAGCTCCTCGACGTCACCGGTGAGCTGCGCGTTCTGCAATCGCCTCTCGGCCTCGTACAGCTCGTCCGCAAGAGTGCCTGCCATGGGGGATCCTCTCCGTCGCGGCGTGTCCTCGGCACGACGGTAGTCCCTGCGGTCGCCGCCCCGCCGTGGGACGCGGGCCACGGCGGGGCGGCTCCCGGTCTCAGCCGGTCACTCGCCGGTGCCCTACTTCCCGGGCGTGCAGTACGGGCAGAACGGCTCGCGCTGGACGCAGACCTTGACCGCGTCCCTGTTGTCGGCGGGGTCGAGGTCGAGCTCCTTGCCACCGGCGGTCGCGGTGTTGACCGTCTCTCCGATCGCGGTGGCCTTCGCGTGGACGACCAGTGTGGCCGTCGCGCCGCCGGCGAGCGTCCCCACGGTCCACGTGCCCCCGGCGTACGTGCCGGTCGAGGGCGTGGCCGCCAGGAGAGCGAGGGTGGCCGGCAGGGCGTCCTTGACGACGACCCCGGTGGCGTCGCTGGGCCCGGCGTTGGCGACCGTGACGCGATAGGTGACGGTCTCGCCCACGGTGACCTCGGTCTTGTCCGCGGACTTGACCACGCTCAGGTCGACGGCCGGGTTGACCTCGGTGACGGCGTCACCGCTGGTGGAGGTCAGCGGCTCGGGCTCGGGGCCGAGCCGGTTCTCGTAGGCGACCGTGCCGCTGTTGACGACCCGCTTGCCCGCGACCTGCCTGCCGGCCTTGACCCGGAACTCCACGGTGGTGCCGTCCGGCAAGGTGGTGTCGTTGGCCACTTTGCCTCCCGCCGTGCCCGTGGCGCCGTCTCCCAGCCTGAAGGTGACGGCACCGGTGGCGGCGTCGAACTCGGCCTGGTCGTCGGCTGCCTGGTCGGTCATGGCGCCGCTGTTGGGGCCACTGTTGGGGCCGCTCACGACGCGCAGCGAGCCGGGCACGTAGGTGGTCCCGGCCGGGACCTTGTCGGTGAGCCGGACATTCTGCGCGACGTCGCCACCCTTGTTGACCGCGGTCAGCCGGTAGGTGATCTCGTCGCCGACGTCGACCGGCCCCTGCGGGCTCGCGGACTTGGTGACGACCACGCACGGCGGGGTGCCGAAGAAGACGTCGTCGAGGAAGTTGCCGACCGACGCGTTGCCTCCGGCGGCGGAGATGGAACGGAAGGCGAACCTGGTGGTCGTCTGGCCGGCGGGCACGGTGTAGGTGCCGTAGTAGGTGCCCCACTTCCCGGTGCCGTCGGACATGGTCCCCTGCTGGGTGGGGCCCGAGGGGGCGCCGATGTCCAGCGCCATCTGGTCGGTGCCGAGGCGCCCGCGGTGGGACAGCCGCCAGTACAGCTTCTGGCCCGGCGTGGTCGGACGGTCCTGGTAGAGGGTCGAGACCTGGTTGGCGTTCAGCTCCGCGAACTGCGCGCCCTCGAGTGCCGGAACGTTCATCCGGGGGCTCCAAACCTCGATCATGTGATCGGTGGCGGTCGTCCGCCAGCCCGGCACCGCGTTCGAGGTGTTCTGCGAGGCGTCAGGGAACGAAGCCCACGTCCCGGCGACGACGGGCTTCTCGAAACCGCCGTTGACCAACGCCACCTGCTCCGGGCACGACGCGGGGTTCGGCGCCGCGGCCCGCTGCGCCGCCGTGGCCGCGGCCTCGGGGCGGGTGGGCGCGGCGTCGGCCGGGACCGCTCCGGACAGCGTCAGCGGGACAGCCGCCGCCACCAGGGCGGCAACGGGATAACACATCCTGCGGATGTGCCTCATCATGAACGTCCTCTCGTCGTGGCGATTCACCAGGCCGTACGACCGGCGCTGGCACCGCAGGGAAGATTCGTCCGACGGGGACGACAGGCGCGGCATGACACGTGCGGCCGTGCCAACAGTTGGCCGGATCTTGTTGTCTCCCGACCCCGCACAGGGAAGATCTGGATCTAGGTTGAGACCCCTCGCGGCCAGAACTGGACCAGGAACCGCTCCCGCGGATCCGCTTCGTCGTCCGCCCGCGTGTACACCCGTACGTTCCAGGACCGGTCAGGCTCGCCGAGGAGCAGGAACCCGTCCTGCACGTCCGTGTACAGCTCCGCCGCGCATACTTCTCCAGTCTCCGAGCGGAGGACGCGGGTGACGACATCCGCCCACGCCTCGCGCTGATCCCCCGGCTCGTCGCCCCACGCTTCGAGCGTGACGCTCACGAGGTCGTCCTCGGCCGAGAGCCTGAGGCCGCCGTGGCCGGACGGCTCGAAGGGGTCCCAGGAGAACGACACATCGACGACGAAGAACGTCCCGTCGTGGACGTTCACCTCGCAGTGGCTACGGGACATCAGCGCCATGGTGGTCGCCTTCTCGCTCGAACCGCCCGCGCTGGCCGGTGGGAGACGACGGCCGCGCCCAGCAGCCGATCGTGCGGGACCTGCCCGCCGTCCGGCGCGTGCGGCGTCCGGGGTTCGGCCACCTCGCGATCTTCACTTGTCACTGGCCGGGTCGGAAGTCCTGTCATCGCTTCCGCAGAAGGAGCTCGGTGTTGCGGTCGGCGGTCAGGCCCGCCAGCGTGCCCCGCATGCCGGGTGAGTTGAACGACAGCTCCCGGTACAACGCGGCGAGGCCGCTTTGGGACAGGTCGGTGAAGTCGGTGCGGCGCGGCGCGGCCGACTCCACCAGCGTGGTGAACAGGGAGAGCGTCCCATCGTGGTTGTCGGCCAGCTCGACGACCCTCGCCAGCTGCGGATAGTCGATGTGGGAGGCGGTGGAGATCTCCCAGAAGCCACCATGGGGCACGATCTTGTTGAAGTGGGAGTGGCCGTTGATCCACGCGGCCACGTTGCGGTGCCTCTTCAGCGTCGCGAGCAACTCCTGCCCGCCGTGGCGCTTCTCGTGGGCGCGGGCCGGGTTGGGGGTGAGGTTGGTCATGGCCCAGCTCGGATGGTGACTGAAGATGAGCGCGACGTCGTCCGCGTGGGCTTTCAGGGTCCGCTCCAGCCAGGCCAGCTGCCGGCTGCCGACGGACCCGCGGTAGTCGCCACCGCGGTCGGTGGTGTCGAGGCTGATGCCGACGACCCCGTCGGCGATCCGGAAGAGGTAGTCCAGTGAGCCGCTGTCGAGGTTGTCGCGAGTGTATCCGTGGCCGACGGGCCCCGCACCGGTGTACGCCGGGTCCAGATGCGCGGCGACGTACGCGTGCGGGCTCACGGGGGCGCGGCGCTCGTCGGCTGTGACGGTGCGGGCCTTGCCCTTGTAGCGCTTCCATGCGGCACGGAAGCGCGCGCCCGTGGGGTCGCCGCGGCGCAGCGACTGGTAGACGGCGCCGGCCTCGGAGGCGGGCAGCGCGAACAGCTTGCGCGAGCCGGTGGCGATGTCGGCGAAGAAGCCGCCGGACGCCGAGTAGGCGCCGCCGAAGAGCCGGTCGTGGTTGCCGACGGTGGAATACCACGGAACGGCCAGGCCGGGGCTGCTCACCTCGCGGATCGCGGCCTCCAGGAAGCCGTCCAGACGCGGGAATCCCACCCGCTTGTCGATGTCGCGCATGCCGGAGTCGGGCTGCCAGTACAGGCCCAGGCCGGAGTCCTGCACGCCCTCGTACCCGCTCGGGTCACCGGTGTTGGGAGTGAAGCGGCCACCGGTCATCGCGGTCAGAAACCACTCCAGCTCGATCCGGGAGTTGTTGTCGGTGTTGTCGCCGGTGGTCATGACGAAACCGATGGGCGCCCGGGTGACCGGGCCGCGGCGCAGGGCGTTTACCTGTTCGATCAGGGAGACCGCTCCGACGGCGGTCAGCGCCTCCTGCGGACGCCAGAAACCCAGGTCTCCCGCCCGCAGGAACTCATAACGCTGCGGACTCTGCACGTCGGTGATGTGCAGGTCGGTGAACTGAACGAAGCAGGCGAGCGCCGTACGGCGTTCGGCCCTGCCCTTCTTGGCCCCGGCCAATTCAGTACGCGTCACCCGCCGCCACCCGGGCCCGTCGGCGAGCCTGCGGTAGCCGGTCGCGCCGCGCGGCCTGGCGACGGTCCGGACCGTGGTCATGGGCGCCGTGACCGAGGGCGCCGCGGTCAGGGAGGCGGCCGGAGCGGAGGCCAGTGCGACCTCCAGCGCGACACCCGACGTAGTCATAGCGGAGGCGAGCAGGAAAGAACGGCGGCTGAGGGCGGGATCCATGATGCTCCCCGGTGGTGGCGTCGAGGCGAACGTCCACCGGGGATGTTTGACACCGGGAATGACTCCCGGCCGAACAGGAAAGAAACGCCGAACAGCTATCTATGGCACAGCCGGACTGCGTGCGGTACGGACACCCGGCGGCAGGCGACCGGACGTCTGCCGCTTTCCCGCCGTTCAGAAGGGCGCAGAACTGCGCTCCTCCCCGCAGGCGCGGTCATGCAGTGGCGCAGATCGCTCGCGCCTGAAAGATCGCATCCTCTGTGTAAGAGCCGTTGTAGAAGAGCGCTTGCCACGTGGTGTCTCCGCCGGACACGCTGGCGAGGTTCGAGAAGGAGAACGGCGGCCCCGGAACCTCGACGAAGGCCCAGCCGCCGCCCACCACCCGCTTCCCCGCGGGGCACTCGGCGACGGCGACGCAGAAGTCATTGGGCATGCAGGTGGTGGGCGGTCCTGTAATGGTCTCGTAGCCGGACACCCCCGCAGGTCCGGGTGGGCCGGCCGACCCCGGAGCACCGGGAGTGCCGGGAGTGCCGGGAGTGCCGGGAGTGCCGGGATCCCCCTTGGCCCCCTTCGGGCCCTGAGGACCAGGAGGTCCCTGAGGACCCCGAGGTCCGTGAGGTCCCCCTGTGCCCGCACGACTCCCGGGACCCCGCCGGCCCGCATCACCGTGATCACCCCTGGGGCCCCGGCGACCTTGTTGCATCTGCCGGTCGTTGGTCAGTGTGTCGTTCAGTTCGTTCTGATTCGTCTGGGGACTCATCCGCGAGTCGGTTGCCTGCCGGTTGTCAGGCGCCGCCACTGCGCCCGTCTGCACCTTCTGGACGGGCGCCAGAATGTGCGTGAGGTCCCGCATCAGGTTTTGGCTCTGGGCCTGATTCCCATGGCCATGCTGCCGCTGCTTGTTCTTGTTCTTCCCGGCGAGGGCAGGTCTCGGGACCGGAGACGTGGCGGTGGGAGGAAGCGGGCGGCTGGAAACCTGGCGGCCGGCCATCGTGGCCCTCGCGGAGACGCCCTCCGCGGTCACGACGCCTACGGTCAACATCACGCCGAGCATGGCGTTCCGGGCAAGGTTGCTGGGCCTGCGCAACTGACTCCCCCTGAATCACTGGTGCAAGCAAGACAAATTCGCCCTCAACAAGCGGAAATGCCAAAACGAGGGCCCCACAACGCGGGTGATCTTGCATCATCCTGATTCCTCGGCCACCCGAAAGGGAGACGGGACACGGCCGCTTTTACCTTGTCGGTTGCTGAATAGGTGTAGACGTCGCCGAATTCAGATCACCGATGCTCGGAATCTCCCATTGCTTCCGCAATGACGCAGTACGCATGTTTGCCTGTGGGTTGCCTCGAGGCGAGGGTTCCGGCTACATGTGTTGCTCGCCACCATGCGCCGGGCGACGCCGAGTGACGTTCACAGGTACACGTAGAACGCGGCGGGAGCGCTGGTCCCACCGGCCGAGCCCACGGTCACACCGACCGTCCCCGCGCCGCCTGGCGCCGTGGCCACGATCTGCGTGTCGGAGACGATCGAGAAGGGCGCCGGCGCGCCGCCGAAGTGCACATCGGTCGCGTAGGTGAAGCCGGAGCCGATGACGGTGACGGGATTACCGCCGGTCGCGGGCCCCTGCGCCGGGGACAGCGTCATGACCGTAGGCGTGACGACGTAGGTGTAGGAGGCGAGCTCGCTCGTCGCGCTCGTTCCCCCCGGCGCGACGACCGTGACATCGACGGTTCCCGCACCTGCGGGCGCCGTGCAGGCCAGCTGCGTGTCGGTCACCACCATGAAGACGGCCTGCACCGCTCCGAACCGGACGGCGGTGGCTCCTGACAGACCGATGCCGGTGACGACCACGGGCGTGCCGCCGGCGAGCGGGCCCTGGCCGGGTGCCACGCCCGCGACGAAGGGGATGGGGGCACTCGCGGCGGTGTAACAGTACGGCAGGGGGTTGCTCACGCCTCCGGCCGTGGCGACCGCGACGAGCACGGGGCCCATGCCCGCCGGTGCGGTGGCGGTGATCTGCGTCGAAGAGTTCGTCGTGTACGAGGCGGACAGTGCCCCGAACCGCACCTGGGTGGCGCCGGTGAGACCGCTGCCGGTGATCGTCACCGTCGTGCCACCGGCTACCGGTCCCTCCCGGGGGCTCAGCGAGGTGATGACCGGCGCCGGTGCGTTCACATAGGTGAACGGGACGAGCTGCTGGCTCGTCCCGCCGGACGCCGTGACGGTCACGCTGACGGTCCCGGCTCCGATAGGCGTTATCGCGGTGAGCGTGGTGGTGGATAGCACGTTCACGCCGACCGCCTGGGCACTGCCGAATCGGACGGCGCTGACGTTCACGAATCCGCTGCCGGTGACGGTCACGGGCGTGCCCCCGACGGTCGATCCGGAGCTGGGCGTCACGCCGGTGACGACCGGAGCCATGACCTCACGTCCTTTCGATGCGGGCGCGTGCCCTGACCGGACGACTCCGGTCAAGGCACGCGTCTGTTCCAGGGAGGCCGCGAAGAGCCCGCCGGCCGTACCCGGGATGGCGGCGGCGACTATGCGTACGTGAACGTCGCCGGCGCGCTGGGCCCGCCCGGAGTCGACACGACGACGTCGGCCGCACCGACGGGATTGGTCGGGGCGAAGGCGAGGATCTGCGTGTCGGAGTTGATGGTGAAGTCCGCCTCGACGCCGGCGAACGTGACGCTCATCGCCGATCCGACGAAGCCCGTCCCCGTGATGATCACCTGGGTGCCGACGGTGCCGGTGATCGGGTCCAGAGCGGTGATCGCGGGCGTGTCGAAGAGGAGGGCGGCGTTGGAAAGGGTGAACGATCCGCCCGACGTGCGCACCTCGAGGTTCAGCGACTGGAACCAGGGCGGCGCCCCGAGCGGAGTGATGGGGGCGGGCGTCGCGACGATGGAGGCGTCGGAGGTGATGGGCAGTGCGAGTGTGGCGTCGGTCCCGGAGAACCGAACGCGGTTGGTCGTGAGCAGGGTCTCGCCGGCGATCGTGACGCCGTGCGGCGCCTGCGCCGAGTTCTCCGCCGGTGTCAGCGAGGAGACGAACGGTGAGTCGATGTAGTAGAAGGGCAGCGAGTTGCTCGTCCCGCTTGGGGCGACGACGCTGACACTCACCGGACCACATCCGGAGGGGAGGGCGCAGGTCACGACCGTGCCGCCGGGGTTGGCGGTCGCCGGGACCGTCCGCGAGCCGATCTTGGCCGCGGTGGCGCCGGTCATGCCGGCGCCGTTGATCGTGAGTGTCTGGCCGTAACTGCCCTGGTTGGTGCCCTGCGGGGCCGCGCTGAGCGAGGTGATGACGGGTGCCATGGGCTTTCCTTTCTCTTTTCGCCGGCACTATCGGCGCATGACGACGCGTGAGTGATCTTTTCGAGTCGGCGAGGCGCCGGCCACGGGCTGGTGAGCGCGTTCCGGACGCCGGCGATTCGAGCCGCCGGATGTCGAGGAACACGTGGGCGCGGGGCCGGGCGTATTCGGGGGCGAGACGGCGCAGAGCCTCAGAATCGGATCGTGTATCGCGCGGCACGGACCAGTGGGATGCCCGCCGGATCGGCCGCCTCAGGAGAGAAGCTCTGTCAGGCTCTGAAGAATCGCGGAGAATGCCGCACTGAATATGATCGAGTGTCTTACTGTCACTGCCGATTGAACGCTCGGCGACAGGGCCTGTAAAGAGGGGGTGGCCACAAATAATGCCAGGTAATAAGACCCTGACGCGACCGGGTATTACATATGGATTAAATTACCGCCACGTCGGATTTTTCATCATATCGGGGCATCACGCGCTGCATCCGACAGCCACCCGCCACCGGTCCCCTGCTACGCATCCCCTGAATCTCGAAGGCCCTCCACCGCCCTGGTGTCGCGCCACCAGTTCGGCCAGGCGTCCACGAGATAGACGACGAACGGGATCCACCACACCAGGTCGTTGGTGACCACGAGGATGCCGGAGGAAATCGGCCACTGGCCCGAGGAGAAGAGCCACAGCCAGCCGAGCGGGCCGAAAATCTTGCCCGCCAGCCCCACGGCCGCGATCAGGAAGCCTCGCTCGGGCCGCAACGCCACGTCCAGATAGAGCACGCCGTAAAGCGCCAGGACCATGCCCAGGGTCGTGAAGATCTGCGGATGGTTCTGGAGCGGCATCCCCGCGAACCGGAAAAGCCACTGCGCGTCCAGGGCCGCGTACGCGCCCCAGGCGATGTTGTAGGCCCCGGCGGCGACGAAGACGGCCCGATGCAGGCGCCGGCGTCTCACAACGGATTCCGGCCGGTCCACCCCGTGTTGGCTCGTCATCCCCCGCACACCCCTCACTTGTGATCACGACATGCTTGGCCGCGTCCGCGCCGCCGTCTCATCTCCTGTCGAGGTCCGGCCGGAACTCGTGCACCACTTCGATGACGCCGGAGATATGCGCGTTGAATTCGTCCAGTTCCTCGGCGGGCACCCACAGTTCGAGAATCGTTTCCCCGCCGACCTGCCGTATCGCATAACGAGCCAGGAACTCAGTGGAAACCCGAAAGCGCGTCACGTAGCCCACTCCGTGGCGGGGAGCATTCCAGTCGCGCGCGATCCTGATGGCGTAGTCCTCGTTGAGCACGGGATAGAAAATGGGCTGCTCAGGCAGCCGCGGCGGCCACGCCCGCCACCCGGACCGCCGGACCAGTTCCAACTCCTCCGGCCCGGTCGGCCGCCACAAGGTCGTCAGTCCGCCCGGCACATTCATCCCTCCTCGCGGCCCTCAATTTAACCGGTCCGACCGGGGGAAAGCACCTTAAATATGGCTCAAGCGTCAGCAGTCGCCGGAAATGACACATGGTGTCCTGCCGGGCCGGAAGCCCGGGCGGGTTCCGCGGCATCCTTCGACCCTGATCGAAAGAGTTGGCGCATAGGGTTTCCGCATCCATGGAAACGACCATTCCGAGGAGTAGCCGGATGACGAACCAGTACGCCGATGCGACTGTCGAGCACGTTTTCCAGGCCTGGGATGAGGCCTTGGGGGCCAAGGACCTGGATGCGGCGATGGCTCTGTATCACGAAGACGCCACCCTGGAGAGCCCACTGGTGTGTTACCTGCTCGGCGTCGAGGAGGGGGTGATCCGCGGTCGTGACGAGCTCCGCCGGTTCGTCGAGCGGGTCTTCGCCCACCACCCGCCGCAGCGACGCCGCTTCCGCACCGGCTTCCTGTCGGACGGGACGACCTTGACCTGGGAGTATCCCCGCCAGAGGCCCGATGGCGAGCAGATGGACATCGTCGAGGTCATGGAGATTCGCGACGGGCTGATCCAGCACCACCGGGTGTATTGGGGGTGGTTCGGCGTCAATATGATCACAAATGGCACGCTTCCCCGTTAGCAGTAATCGTCAGGTCCGGACAGCCCGAAGCCGGCATTGGCGGGCGCGCTTGCTTCGACCGGCGGCCGGATGGATCGTTCAGTCCCCTGGGGCGATGGTCCGACTGGCTGTTTCCGCCGGGATCCTTCGGCGACGACCCGTGGCACTTCATGGCACGCCGGTGCCGGCCATGAGTGTCTCGGGCATGCTCGCCATGAAAGAGCAGTTACCGCACCTGCGCAACGGACGGCCATGGCGGCAGAAGGACCTCGCCGATATCGAGATACTCCGGCGGCTGGCCTGCCTCGAAATCGGAGACGAGTAGCCCACCGGCACGCTCATCAAGGGCCGTTCGAATCCGTTGTCGGCGTACGTGCCGACAACGGATTGCGCCGAGGATCTTCATTGATTAGGGGATGATGCTCGGCCATGTGACTATATCGGCCAAAATCACTGTTTGTGTGATGAATGTGGCATTAGCCTCCCCTTTAGTCGGCGATCAGGGGAGGGCGTGTGGCGATACGGGAAGATCTCCTACAAGCGTTACAGGAGCGGCTGCTACGGGTCAGCGCAACAGGGGATCCGTCGCTGGTGCTGGAACAGGCCGCTCTCGCCCAAGCCGATCAACTCGTCGCCGCGACCCTTCACGGCGACGAGGCCGATCTGGAGGTGTTGCACGCACTCGGCTGGCTGCACTGGTACCGCTACCTGGCCCTGCCTGAGAGTCAGCGCGATGAGGACCTGGACACCTCGGTCGGCGTGTTCACCCCCTGCTTCATCTCCGGCAGGCGGAGCGGGCCACCCCCGCCAACCACCCCAACCGCACAGGGATACTGAACAACCTGAGAAACGCGCTGCAGGCCCGGTTCGACGGCACCGGAGACTGAACAACCGCCATGAACGCCCTGTTCATCGGTGGCACTCGGCTGCGGCGCGCGCGGTCTCCCGCGCCGCGCGGGCGAGCTTCTCGTCGTACGGCCGGCCCAGCTCACGCGCGAGCTCGATGGTGCGGTCGAGCAGCGCCAGCGCCTCGTCATATCGGCCCGCCGCGCGGCACGTCTCGGCGTAGGTGTGCAGGCAATCGATCTCCAGCTGTACCTCGGCCAGCGGTTCCAGCAGCTCGAAGGCCCGCCGGTGGTGTTCGAGCGCTTCGGCGGGCGAACCCGTGATCCGCAGCGCGACACCGAGATAGTTGTGGCACCACGCCTGGTTGTGCTGGAGATTGTGCTGCTCGGACAGCCGCAACGCGTCATGCAGCGTTCGCAGCGACTCCGCCGGGTCGTCCGGCGCCAGTGCGAGGCCGAGGGTGACCAGCCCGGTGATCTGTGCGGGCCCGTCCGCCAGGGCGACGGATGCCCGGGCGAGTTCCACGGCTTCGCCGCGCCGCCCGAGGTGAAGTGTCACCCATCCGTCGAAGGCCAGCGCCTGGGACCGCCCCGCGTGGCGCCCGATCTTCTCGAACAGCTCGCGTGCCCGGCGGAAGTGCGTCTGTGCCGCTTCGAGGTCGCCGAGATCCCGGCGCACCATGCCGATACGCAGGGCCAGGGCGGCCGCGACGTCGTCGTCCGGCCCTGACTGCTCGGCCAGTTCGTAGGCGGACAGCGCCTCGGTGAGGCGTCCGGCGGTGGCCCGGACGTATCCGAGGTCCGCGAGCAGCGAAGCCCGCTGCCGGTCGCGGCCGAGACGCCCCGCGGCGGCCGCGGCGGCTTCGAGCAGGCGCGCCTGGTCGTCGGTGCCGCGGTGCCGGAAGAACCAGACCCGCATGGCCTGTGGCAGCTCGGCCACCACCTCGTCCACACCGAGCCGTACGGCGGCGTCGAAGCACGCCACCAGGTTGACGTACTCGAGGTCGAACCAGGCCATGGCCCTCGCCGGATCTCCCGGGGAGGGTTCCTTGCGGTGCGGCGACGGCAGCGTCCGATCGTGGGCGACGGCCTGCGCCAGATAGTGCGTCAGGACCCGGCGCAGGGCGGCTTCGGCCCGCGGCTCCTCGTCGGCGGCGATGTCCGCCGCGTACTGCCGGATCAGATCGTGCATCCGGTAGCGCCCGGGCGAGGGCTCCTGGACCAGGTGGGCGTCGACCAGCTCCTCCAGCGCCGCGCCGGCCCGGTCGGGCGGCATGTCGGTGAGCGCGCCCGCCACCGCCGCGTCGAAGTCGGCCCCAGGAAGCACGCCCAGCAGCCGGAACATGCGGCGCTGGACCGCGTCGAGCTGCTGCAGCGACATGCCGAAGGCGGAGTCGAAGCGGCTGGGAGTGGCGCGCAGCCGCTCGGCCAGTACGGCCACCGTCCAGCCCGGACGGTGGCGAAGCCGCGCGCCCGCCATCCGCAGCGCCAGCGGAAGTCCGCCGCACTGCCGCAGCACCTGACCCACCGCTTCCTCTTCGGTGAGCGAGAGCCCGGCCGCCCGGCCGAACAGGTGCACCGCGTCGTCGTCGGTCAACGGCTCCAGGGACACCGGCGGCACTCCGTCCAGGCTGACCAGCCGGTGCCGGCTGGTCACCAGGACCGCGGACTTCCCCGCGCCCGGAAGCAGTGGGCGCACCTGCTCCACGTCGACCGCGTTGTCGAGCACGACGAGAATCCGCCTGCGGGACAGCTCCGACCGCCAGAGCGCCGCGCGTTCGGCGGTGCCGGGCGGGGGGTGCGTGACGTCCAACGCGTCCAGCAGCCGGCCCAGCGCGGCGTGCGGCTCCAGTGGCTCCTGACCCGGGGTGAAGCCCTGCAGGTCGAGATAGAGCCCGCCGTCCGGATAGGCGGGGACGAGCCGATGGGCCATATGCACGGCCAGGCTGGTCTTGCCCACGCCCGCCATGCCGTCGATCGCGACCGCGCCAGTGGTACGCAGCAGCTCCTCGGCCAGGGCGCACTCCGCTTCCCTGCCGGTGAAGTCGAACAGGTCGGCCGGCAGGTCGTTGCGGCGCCGGGCGGGCGCCGCGCCGGCTTCGGCCGCCTCGGCCCACAGCGCGCGCAGAGGCCGGGGATCGCGTCCCACAGCGCGGCACAGCGCCACGACGGCCTCCCACGGCGGCACGAGCTGGCCGGTGAGGTACCGCGACAACGACGAGCTGCTCAGACCCGTCTGCCGGGCAAGGGCGCGCAGGCTGAGCCCGCTCAGCTCCTTGATCCTGGCGAGCTGAGCCACCAGTCGCTCTTGGGGGCTGGACACGTGGAACACCGTACCCGTCCCGGCCCACACAGGCGGATCGGCGGTACGTTCGCGCTGCTCAGCCGGGTTCCGCGTGTCCCACGGTGTCCCACGGACCATGCGGGCCCCGGCACGCCGATGGTCGTATTGCTCCTGTCGGAAACACCCACGGCGAAGGAGAAGCGATGTCGACCGAGCGCATGCCGAACCCGGCGGCTTTGATCCCCGGGGCGATGGAGGCCCTGATGGCGGTCAACAAGGCCGTCGCGGGTGCCGGAGTGGACGGCAGGCTGCTGGCGCTGAGCCACCTGCGGGCCAGCCAGATCAACGGCTGCGCTCCGTGTGTGGCAGGGGGCGTCCACCAGGCCCAGCGGCACGGGGTGACCGCGGACCAGGTGCACGCCGTCGCCGCGTGGCGGGAGACGCCGTGGTTCAGCGACGAGGAGCGCGCCGCGCTGGCCCTGACCGAGGCCGTGACCCGGCTCGCCGACCAGGCGGACCCGGTGCCGGACCAGGTGTGGGACCTGGCCGCCAAGCACTTCGACCAGAAGGAGCTGGCCGCACTGCTGCTCAACATCGCGATCGCCAACGCCTTCAACCGGCTCAACGTGCCGACCCGCCAGCAGGCGGGCCAGTGGTGACACTGCTCCCGCCCACCACCAACCCCAGTCACACATCGCAGAGAGAGGACGTCGTCATGTCGAACACCACGAAGACCACCACCGCCGAGGGCCAGAAGTACGACGGGTTCACCGAGGAAGAGCGCGACGCGATGAAGCAGCGCGCCAAGGAGCTGAAGACGAGCGCTCGGCGGGGCGCCAAGACGGCCGACACGGAGAGCGAGGTGCTCGCGAAGATCGCCGAGATGGCGGAGCCCGACCGGGTGATCGCCGAGCGGTTGCACGCCCTGATCAAGGCCAGCGCGCCGGACCTCACGGCGAAGCTGTGGTATGGGATGCCGGCGTACGCCCGCGACGGCAAGATGATCTGCTTCTTCCAGTCCGCGGCGAAGTTCAAGGCCCGCTACGCGACGCTCGGCTTCAGCGACGAGGCGAACCTCGACGAAGGCGCCATGTGGCCGGCCTCGTACGCGCTGACCGAGATCACCGCCGACGTCGAGGCGCGGATCGCGGCGCTCCTGAGGCAGGCGCTGAGCTGAGAAGGGCTATTCGGCAATCGGGCCCAGCCCGAGAACGGCGCGCAGAGCGTTCTCCAGGTCGGTGGCGCGGTCGAAATCGCCGGCATGGCCAGTGAGGAAGGCGAAAGAGTAGCCGGCAGCGGCTCCGGCGTAGTTGCCGCCCAGGCCGCCCATCCCGTAGTCGTCGCCGTCGACGCCGAAGCCCAGCCCCCAGGTCGTCCGCGCCCCGAAAACCGCGTCCGTTCCCGAGCACTGACCGGTGGTGGCCTCGGTGAGCAGGTCGGCTGACAGCAGCCGCGGCAACGTGGAGTAGAACCTGGCGGCCGCACGGGCGGTGCCGTGGCCGTTGACCGCGGGGATCTCGGCGGCCCGCCAGGCGGCCGAGTTGACCACGGCCGGGTCCTGGGCGCCGGGCGGATTGCCGATCGCACGGTGGTAGAGGTCGGGTTTGCCCTCCAGTGCGGCAGCCCGGAAGGCCGGGGTCAAGCCGGTCAGCTCGATCGCCCGTGCCTGTTCGGCGGGGCCGAGGCCGATGTGGAAGTCCAGCTCGTGCGGGCCGCAGACCTCCTCGGCGAGAAAGCGGCCGAGCGTCCGCCCGTCAAGGCGCCGGACCAGTTCACCGACGAGGTGCCCGTAGAACAACGCCGACTCGCCGTGCGCTGTGCCCGGCTCCCACGACGGCTCCTGCGCGGCGAGAAGCGCGCACATCCGGTCCCAGTCGTAGAAGGTCTCGGTGGGCACCGGTTGGTCCAGCGCCACCACACCGGCCTGGTGCGACAGGACATGTCGTACGGTCGCCGGCGCGGTGAACTCGGGCCAGTAGCGCTGCATCGGAGCGTCCAAATCCAGCACGCCCCGATCCACGAGGAGCAACGCGCAGACCGCCGCGAACGGTTTGGTCACGGAGTAGGGCATGACGATGCTGTCGCGTGACCAGCCGGGCCCGCCCCACAGGTCGACGACCCATCGGCCGTCGACCTGGGCGGCGACCGCCGCCCCCGCTCCTGCGGCCTGCCGCTTCAGCACATCGGCGAACACGTCCCGCACCTGCTCGAAACCCGGTTCCACCGTTCCGTTGATCACGCCCACAAACCTAGTGTCATACGCCTGAAGCTTCGGGCTGAAGGACCTGTGGGACGAGCCCTACCGGGACCTCATCGACGCCGTGACCGCGACCAGCCACCGGCTGAGCGGGCTTCTATCCGCGCCGGCGGCTCTCCCGGAGCCGCAGGGCGATCACGGTGAGCGCCGCCACGAGCGCGATCAGACCCAGCACGACGAGCAGGTTCCGCCCGTAGTCCAGCGGCAGGAGTGAGGGGTTGTCGGCCCGCCGGCCGATGCCCGCGGCCATCGGAGCGACTCGACCGTGAGCACGGCGTCCGGCGCGACACGCCCCAGGGCGGCGAGGTCGCAGCACCGGGCCGGACACACCAGCGTGCTGCGGTCAGCGCGCGGTGTCGTCGACGATCCGGCCGTCCCGGATGCGGATGATCCGATCGCAGTGCGCGGCCACCCCGTCGTCGTGGGTGGCGACCAGCAGGGTCAGCCCCTGCTCGGCGACCAGGCGATCGACCAGCTCCATCACCTCCCGGCCGGTGGCCGAGTCGAGGTTGCCTGTGGGCTCGTCGGCCAGGATCAGCCGCGGGTCACCGATCAGCGCACGCGCGACCGCGACCCGCTGCTGCTGCCCGCCGGACAGCTGCGACGGCACGGCGTGCGCCCGGTCCAGCAGGCCCACGGCGGCGAGCAGCTGCCGGGCCCGATCCGTACGATCGAAGTCCACCCGGCGGGGCAGCACGGGGGCGAGGACGTTGTCCAGGACGGTGAGCGCGGGCAGCAGGTGGAACCGCTGGAAGACGAAGCCGACGCTGCGGCGGTAGACCGACAGCTCACGGCGGCCGAGCGCGGTCACCTCCCGGTCCCCGACCGTGATCGTGCCGCCGTCCACCCGTTCCATGCCGCCGATCAGGTGGAGCAGGGTGGACTTGCCGGAGCCCGAAGCACCGACCACGGCGACCCGTTGCCCCGCCGGCACGTGCAGCGACACGTCGTCGGCGGCGACGATCCGGCCGTCTCCCTGACCGAACCGCTTGGTCAGTCCCCTGATCGTCACCTCGACACCGCGCCGGGTGCCGGTCGTACGCGTCTCCATCGTCACCTTCCGCCCTCGCCGCAGGTTTCTGGAGCCGGTCGCTCGCCCACATCGTCCCGCGACCCGGCCACGGCCACCAGCGCCCGGTCGCGGCTTAGGACCGCGCGTTCCGCGAAGGTGGACGCCCGCGCGCGGCACGGCTGGTGTGAAGCGCGTTCCACGTGCCTCATCGACGGTCTCAGTCCTCCGCCAGCACCGCGGCGAGCGGCAGTCGGCGCATGAGCTGCGCGGGGACGGCGGCGGCCAGCACCGCGAACGCGGTTCCGGCCGCGGCGACCGGAAGCGTGGCGCTCACGGTCGCCCAGGTGAGGCCGCCCAGGAACGCGGCCAGCACACCGAGGCCGAGACCGGCCCCGAGCACCGCACCGGTCAGGCCGAGCAGCGCACCCTCGGTGACGATCAGGCGGCCGAGCTCCCCGTCGGACCACCCGCACGCGCGCAGCGCAGCCAGCTCGCCGCTGCGTTCCCTGACGCTCAGGTAGAGAGCGTCCGCGATGGCGAACACGCCGAGCGCCACCGTGGTGACGGCGGCGGCAAGATCGACCCCGCGCACCTGGAGCGAGACGGCGTCGCCCAGCAGCGTGCCCTGGGCCTCGCCGTGGAACCGCCAGGTGATCACCAGCAGTGTGGACACCGCCGCAACTCCGGCCGCGAGCGCCAGCACGCCGACCAGGCTGCGGGTCGGGACCCGGACCAGGTTGCCCACCGCCATGCCGTACACCGTCCGGGCGCGCCGCGCCCGGGTGCGGGTGACCACGGGGGGACGGATCGCCGCCATCGGGTGCGCCCGCCCCGCGCGCAGCGCGGGCACCAGCCCGCCGAGCAGGGCGATCCCGCAGGCGACCGGTACGGCCAGCAGCGCGTGTCCGGCGCTCACCTCGATGCCGGTGGCGGCGGCCAGCGGCAGGGACACGGCGGCGCCCAGGACCCCGGCGACCAGGCCGACCAGCACCACCTCCCCCATCACCAGCGCGGCCAGCCGCCCGGCCGGCCAGCCCAGACAGCCGAGGACGGCCAGCTCGCGCCGCCGCACCCGAACCGACGCGGCCACCGCGTTGCCCAGGAACAGCACGCACACCACGAGGATGAGGCCGAACAGCAGCGCGCTCTTCCGGTCGACGGCCCTGGTCAGCGCGACCGCCACGCCCTTGGTCGTCCAGTTCTCCAGCAGGCGCAGCTCGGGGCGGCCGAACACGCCGGCCGGCAGCTCGACCGAGCGCGGGGCCGGGGAGGAGCCGATGGTGATGTCCACCTCGAGCCCGGTCGTGGTGGCGATCTTCTCGGCGACCGCGCGGATCCGCTCCTGGGACAGATCGTCCAGCCCGGCGACCCCGGCGACCCGCACCCGGATCGCGGAGACCGGCGCTTCCTGCGCCGGGTCGTCGCTGCGGGTGAGCAGGGGCAGCGCGGTCAGCGTCGTCAGGAGCTGGGGCGGGGTGGCCAGGTAGCCGCCGGGGTTGCCGTTGGGCAGCAGCGGGCGGTTCCCCAGCGCCGCCCGCGCGGCCCGGTCCGCGCCGGTCGCGCTCGCCGGCTGGTACGTCTCCAGCGGCACCGCGGACAACGCGGAGAACTCGGTCAGCCCGGCCGCGTCGAACCTGCCCACCACCTGCGGGAACGCGTATACGGACACGCCACCGGGGCCGGCTAGCTCGCGTTTGGCCAACGGCCGGAGCGCCCGATCGTGCGCGAACAAGGGGGCCGAGGTGTCCACGAGGGAGTTCTCCTGCCGCCACACCTCGTCGAGGTCGACGGTGACGGGATCCGGCTTCAGCACTCCCTCTCCGCCCCCATAGCGTGGGCGGCCGGACTGGATGACGCGGTCCACGTTGAGCCACGTGTCGCCGGGGTCGGTGATCGGGCGCTCGCTGACCTGCCGGTAGACGCTCTCCGCGTCGACGCGCACGGTCGACGTGCGCCGGGCCGGCTCCGCCCGTAGCCGCTTCCACAGCTCATCGCCGCGCAGACTCGCGATCTCCGGCGGCAGGTCCAGCCGGGAGACTCCGGCGGTCAGCTGCTCGTCGATGTGCGCGGTCGACGAGAGCAGCATGGGAACATCGGCGAACAGCGCCCACCTGGTCGGCGTCGGGCCGTCGGTCGCGCGCAGGTGACGCCCGGTGACCACGGCACGATCCAGCCCGACCAGTTCCGCCTCCTGCACGGGATCGACGGCCGCCAGCAACAGCGGCACGGGCCAGCTGACGGGGAGCGTCAGTCGCGGCAGCCGGACCTGCCTGGGAATGATCCCACCGCCAGCGTCGCCGAGCCGGGTGTGGAAACCGCCGTCCGGCAGCATCTGGTAGACGTCCACGCGGGACCGGTCCGCCGCCGTGAGGTAGGTGCGTCCGGGCTCCCGCTTGCGCGCGGTGGGACAGATCGGCTGAATCCGTCCGTCCGGGAGGACTTCGGCCGCCGGGTGGCCGGACGACATCCCCGGGCGGTCACATACCGCGTCGTTCACCCGCACCTTCCGGCCCTTGTAGCGGTAGCCGGCGAACTCCACGAAGTTCGTCTTGCTCGTCGTGAACCGCGGCCACAGCACGGGGTTGCGGGTCACGTACACGTACCTGTCACCCGGGTCGTCGACCGTCGACAGTCCCCGGTCGCTGGTCCACGTCCTGTCCACCTTGAGCAACTGCCGTCGCGCCCCTCGGTCGAGCTGCTCCGTGAGGTCGATCTCGGCGGTCGCCGTCACGTCGACGTACCCCACCATCGCCACCGGAGCGGCCACCTCGACGCCGGGCAGCGCGAGTATCCGCCGCCACTGGTCGAGCGTGATGCCGCCGAACTGGCCGGAAAGGAAGTTCGGACGCACCTGCCCGTGTGTGAGCTCCTGCGCGTCCCGGCTCCCCTTGGGCCGCACCAGCACGTCGTACGTGCTCCGGTAGTTGTCGTCCACGGTCCCGGTCACGCGCAGGCGTGAGGTCTCCACCGAGCCGGTGAGCAGGGTGAACCCGCTCGTGGCCAGCAACACGCCGAGCAGCATCGTCATCGAGCGCACCGACTGGCGGCGTAACTGGCCGATCATCAGCCTCAGCATGAATCCCCATCAAACGGCCACATTCGCCGGATCACAACACCCGGCGGACGCTTTCGGCGACATGTTCGCGACATTCGAGACTTCGCCACCTAAACCCCGTGCAAGGACGATGTCACCCGCCGAGATGGCAATCGCTCGCTCTCCAGATCCACGCCGCCCGCCTTTACGATGTGCCGGTCGTACAGAAGCGGACTGGGGAGGTTTGGGGGGGAACATGTCGTCATCAGACCGAACCCCAGTAAATGTCGTATCGGGTCAGTAGGCTGTGCGTCCCGTGAAGCGCCGTACCGTCTTCCCCAGGAGAACCTCGTGCGACTGTTAGCCTCCACCGCCATTCTCGGCCTCATCGCGACCGGCCTGACCGCCGTTCCGGCCCAAGCCTCCTCCTCTCCCAAAGTCGCGTACGGCTGGGCCTGGCCGGACGGGAAGGGAAGACTCCGTATCGTGCCGCGCGCAGCCAAGCCGGTCACGATGCACTACGGGATCAGGAGTTTCGCCCTGAAGCCTATGGCCGGAGCCGAAGAGATCCGGCTTGACTACACCTCGGCCTCCTTCTACCGCACAACGGTCACATGCGAGGCCAAGGACAACGCAGGCAAATACGCCGTAAGCGCCAAGGGCCTCGGCAAGACCGCATGTGCTCCTCGCGACCTCGCTTTCGTTTTCACTCTCGGACCCACGCTGGTCCGCATTGTTTATAACGGCACCAGGGCCACTACGATCCATCAGTTCTGGGCCGGTGTCGCGACTGAGAGAGGCAAGGTCGCCTTCGGCACCCTTCGATATCTCGGAGACGGAACTCCGGACCCCAGCATCAGCGGCATCGTGACCTTCACCCCGGAGGGCGGTCAGCCGATGAAACTCGGGTACGACTGGATGGTTGGATTCGTTCGAGTCACTGAGGCATGTAACGCCGACTGGCTCACCCGTACTGATCCGCGCATGCCCGACGAGGAGGGCGTGGGCTCAATCGCCTGCAGTCCCCGTCAGATGACCGCGGTTCTGAAGCGCCTGAAGCACCCCGTTCTCGCCAAGATTCACTACTCCCCTTTGGCGGGAAGTATGGACCAGCTGTGGGAAGTCAGCCCCGAAGCCCGGCAGTCCGGTGGAAGCTGATATATCGCCTGCTGAGCCCCAAGCGTCGGCAGCTCCGTGACGGCAACGTCCACCGAAGTCATCTCAGGTCTCGGTTGGCACCGGGTCGAGCCGGGCGGGAGGCGGACTGGGGCGGTCGCGGTCAGGGCCCTGTGGCAAGGGTGATAAGCAAAAGCCCTCCCGGGTGCTCCCGGGAGGGCCTTTGAGGTGGAGCCGCCTAAGGGAATCGAACCCTTGACCCCTTCATTACGAGTGAAGTGCTCTGGCCGACTGAGCTAAGGCGGCACGCCGCGAACGGCTTCGCACAGTCTACAGGGTCGTCGCGGTTCTCGCGCACCCGTCGCCGCCCGGGAGCGTCGCGCCCTCGGGGCGCGTCCGGGAGGCCGGCACATTCGCGAAGATCGGTAAAACTTCTCCAGCCGCCCAATGAGCCTCTCTTTGCCCTATGACCAGCGGAAACAGGGCGTACCAGGCACATCTGTCACAGGAAAAATCCCGTGTCCCGCCTGATGGCGCCGACGAGCCGCCAGACATTTGGCCTCATCCTTCGCCACCCTGGCCGGCAGGTCTCCGCCCGCCCCCGGCAGGCGGCATGCTGGTCTTCGTCACGCAGGCCGACGGCAGGGGAAACGACGGGTATGCGATCGGGTGGGCAGAAAGCGAAGGTCACGCCGCCTCGTACTCAGTACGGCGGCAGTTCGAGCCGGCGAATGGCGGTCGCGGCGCTGGCCGCGCTGCTGCCGTTCACGGCGTGCTCCAGCCACACGCCGGCCGCCACGGAGCAGCCGAGCACGGGGGCGAAGTCACAGCCGGCCGTCGAGGCCCCCACGGCCGAACTGCGCCCGTTCTACGCCCAGCGGCCCGCCTGGCGGGGCTGCGGCGACGGCTTCCAGTGCGCCAAAATTCAGGTCCCCCTCGACTACCAGAAGCCCTCCGGCGAGCGCATCGAGCTCGGCGTGATCCGCCTGCCGGCCACCGGCAAGCGCGCCGGCTCCCTGCTCATCAACCCCGGCGGGCCGGGGGGTTCGGGCATCCAGTACGCCCGGGCGGCCCGGTCCGTGGTCAGCGACAAGGTGCGCGCGCAGTACGACATCGTGGGCTTCGACCCGCGCGGCGTGGGCGAGTCAACCCCCGTCACGTGCATGACGGCCTCCCAGCTCGACGCGTACATCGGGACGGACACGAGCCCGGACACGCCGGAGGAGGTCACGACACTCGACAAGGTGTCCAAGCAGTTCGCCGACAGCTGCGGGGCCAAGTCGGCCCGTCTGCTCCCCCACGTCGGCACGGCCGACGCGGCCAGGGACATGGACGTCCTGCGCGGCGTCCTCGGCGATCCCGGGCTCACCTACCTCGGTAAGTCGTACGGCACCTACCTCGGCGCGATGTACGCCGATCTGTTCCCCACGCGCGTGCGGGCACTCGTGCTCGACGGCGCGGTGGACCCGGCCGTGCCGTCGCTGAAGTCCAACGAGGTGCAGGCGAAGGGCTTCGAGGTGGCGCTGAAGGCCTTCGTCGAGGACTGCTTCCTCAACGGCTCCTGCCCCTTCAAGAGCCGTACGGTGGACGGCGCGATGCGGGAGATCAGCGACCTGCTGACGAAGGCCGACCGGCAGCCGCTGAAGAACGACCTCGGCGACGGCCGCGTGGTCAACGAGGCGTGGACGGTGATCGGCATCGCCACCCCGTTGTACGAGCGCGCGGCCTGGCCCCGGCTGCGTGAGGCCCTGGGCAAGGCGATCAACCAGGGCGACGGGACGGACCTGCTCCGGATGGCCGACCTGCTGGTCGACCGGCGGTCCGACGGCTCGTACTCGAACCAGACCGAGGCGAACATGGCCGTCAACTGCGTGGACCACCCGTTCCCCAAGGCGCTGGGCGCATACCGGCGGGCCGCGGGCGAGGCCGCCAAGGCGGCGCCGCACTTCGGGTCGTTCGTGATGTGGGGTTCGCTGCCCTGTGCTTATTGGCCCGCGAAGTCCGTCGGCACCGACAAGCCGCTCAAGGCCGCCGGCGCGCCGCCGATCCTCGTCGTCGGCACCCTGCGCGACCCCGCGACGCCGTACGAGTGGGCTCAGGGGCTCGCCAAGGAGCTGACCTCGGGCGTGCTCCTGGGATACGACGGCGACGGGCACACGGCCTACCGCAGCGGCTCCTCCTGTGTGGACAACGCGGTCGACGACTACCTGCTCGCGCTGCGCACTCCCAAGAACGGCACCATCTGCCCGAAGACGGGCTGACAGGACCGCGCCCTTCAAGGCCTCGAATGATGTAGCTCGGTGATCGTCACAGTCGTGTCGAAGCCGAGCACGGGATCGGGCGCGCCGGACAGCAGGCTCTCGTACAACGGCCTGTGGCGCGCCGTCTTCCTGGGCGTGCGGCCGTCGTGGCCGTACGCCGCGAGCAGGGTTCCCGTCCGTGCGGCGAAGCCGGTGTTGGCGGTGTGGTCGACGACCACCTCCACATCGGTCTCGCCAAGGGTGAAGGTCGTCCCCTTGCTGCTCTCGCCCGTGAGCCAGCTCGACCGGAGCGAGGCCAGCCCGATCCTGCCGCGGGAGCGGTACTCACAGGTGGCCCAGGCGCTCGCGCCGCCGTCCATCTCGCTGAGCGAGGTCAGCGCCACCGGCTCGACGAAGCGGGCGAGCATGCTGAGCTGGTTCACCCCCGAGTCCATCCAGCTCGACACGTATGACGCGAACGCCTGCTCGCCCCGCAGGACGTACGGGTCGTAGAAGGCCGAGGTGACCCGGGTGATCGGACCCCACTCGGGATGTGCCGCGATCTGCTCGGCCGCCCAGCGGACCTCGGGCGCGAACGCGAAGTGGTGCGCGGTGAACACCCGGCCGCGGACATCGACCTCGCCGTCCAGCGCGCGGAGCCGGGTGAGCGCGGCGAGGTCGTGTACGAGCGGCTTCTCGACCAGCACTTTCGCCGAGGACGCGGTCAGCGCCTGTGCCGCCAGCTCCTCATGGGTCTGCGTCGGAGTGGCGATCACGATCAGGTCCGCCCGGTGCGCGTCCAGCGCCTCCGCGAGGTCGCGGTAGTGCGGGGGCGTGGTGCCGCGGAACGCGGGCGGCTCCGTGACCTTGGGATCGACGGCGAACTCCAAGGCGACCTCGGGCCGCTGTTCGAGCACCGCGAAATGGCTGCGGGAGGTGATCCCCAGCCCGACGAACCCGACCCTGATCCGATCGTCCATGAAGGGCGTCCTCCTCGCGCTCCAACGCGTCCCCAACCGTACAGGGGAGTACAGAGCTGTCCTCAACTCCTTTTTCGGGCATCGTCGAGCCGGGCACGGGCAACCGCGGCTTCTTCTACGTGCCGGCGCCGCCGCCGGGCGTCACGAGCGTGACCTTCGACGCCGGCCCCTTCGGTCGGTTCGACCACGTGCCCGTACGTTAACTCCCGCCAGTGGTGAAATTTTCATGTCCCGGCAAGGATCGGCGGCCTCCTCGGCGGGGCCGCGGGCGCAGTTCAGCACAGGTGACCGGTGGTGATCGCCGGACGGGAGCAGGCCCGCCACCTTGACCCTCTTCCGCCGATGAGGTTGGCTCCGCCGCATGGCAGGGTCCCTCATCCGGTAATTGTTAGCGCTCACATTAACTTTCGAGTTGTCAGCGCTCACGTCGCGCGCTCAGGTCACACGCTCACGTCGCAGCGCGAGGAACGCGAACGGTTGGAGCCCTGCCCACGGTCAGGACGCGCACCACCAGCGTTTCAGGAGGCGCATGTGAGATACACGCTTTCACTGTCCAGGCGCACAGTCGCCTGGATCGTGGGCCTGCTTTGTGTCATGGCGTTGCTCCCGGCCACCGCGGCCAGGGCGGACAATCCGATAATCCAGACCATCTACACCGCGGACCCCGCCCCGCTCGTCTACAACGGCCGGGTCTACCTCTACACGGGGCACGACGAAGACGGCTCGACGTACTTCACGATGAAGGACTGGCGGGTCTGGTCGTCGGCCGACATGGTGAACTGGACCGACCACGGCTCCCCGTTGAGCGTCTCCAGCTTCAGCTGGGCGAAATCCGACGCGTGGGCGGGCCAGGCCGTCTACCGGAACGGCAAGTTCTACTGGTACGTGCCCACCACCAACCGGTCGACCGGCAGGATGGCCATCGGCGTGGCCGTCTCCGACAGCCCCACCGGTCCCTTCAAGGACGCCATCGGGCGTCCGCTGGTCGAGAACGGCGAGATCGACCCCACCGTCTACGTGGACGACAACGGGCAGGCCTATCTCTACTGGGGCAACCCGAACCTGTGGTACGTCAAGCTGAACGCCGACATGACCTCCTACTCCGGCAGCCCGACCAAGGTCAACCTCACCACCGCCGGGTTCGGCACCCGCACCGGGGACGCCAACCGGCCGACCCTGTTCGAAGAGGGCCCCTGGTTCTACAAGCGGGGCAGCCTGTACTACATGGTGTTCGCGGCCAAGTGCTGCTCGGAGTTCATCGCGTACTCGACCTCCTCCAGCCCGACCGGGCCGTGGACCTACCGGGGAACGATCATGCCCACGCAGGGCGGCAGCTTCACCAACCACCCGGGGATCATCGACTTCAACGGCGGGTCGTACTTCTTCTACCACAACGGCGCGTTGCCGGGCGGTGGCGGTTACACCCGTTCGGTCGCCGTGGAGAAGTTCACCTACAACGCCGACGGCACGATCCCGACGATCACCATGACCTCGACGGGGGCGCCCCAGATCGGCACCTTGAACCCCTACGTCCGGCAGGAGGCCGAGACCATCGCCTGGGAGTCCGGCGTCGAGACCGAGCCGTCCAGCGAGGGCGGCATGAACGTCGGCTTCATCGAGAACGGCGACTACATCAAGATCAAGGGCGTCGGCTTCGGCACCGGCGCGAAGACCTTCACCGCGAGGGTCGCCTCGGGATCCAGCGGCGGAAAGATCGAGGTGCGCCGGGACGGCGCCACCGGCACGCTCATGGGGACGTGCGACGTCCCGGGCACCGGCGGCTGGCAGGCCTGGACGACCGTCTCCTGCCCGGTGACCGGCGCGACCGGCACCCACGACCTGTACCTCAGGTTCACCGGCGGCAGCGGCTACCTGTTGAACATGAACTGGTGGCAGTTCGACGGGGGGACGACGACCTCGCCCTCGCCGACGCCGCCGACCTCGCCGTCGCCCACGCCCCCCACGTCACCGTCGCCCACGCCCCCGACCTCACCGTCCCCGACGCCCCCGGCTTCGCCGTCGCCGGGTGGCGGCGCCTGCAGCGCGAGCTACCGCACCACCAACTCGTGGGGCGGCGGCTACCAGGGCGAGGTCACGGTGACGGCCGGCAGCTCGCCGATCAACGGCTGGACCGTCAAGTGGAACCTGAGCAGCGGCCAGACCATCACCCAGGTCTGGAACGGCACGCTGAGCACCACCGGCTCCACGGTGTCGGTGAGCAACGCCTCCTACAACGGCTCGCTGGGGGCCTCCGCCTCGACGACGTTCGGCTTCACCGCCGGCGGCTCGCCGTCGACGCCGTCCCTCACCTGCACGAGTCCGTGACACCGGCGGCGGAGTGCCGCTGACGGACGAGCGGCGAATCCACGAAGCCGAGCGAGCGCCGGTCGCCGCACGACGACGTGGGTTCGCCGCCACCGCCTGCCCCCGGAGACGGCCCGATGCGCGCACGCCACGCACATTCCGCGGTTGAGACGGGGGACGCCCGCCTCGGCAACCCCCGTCACACGCGCCGGCGAGCGGCTCGCTCGATGATCGTCGCGCCGGTCTCGGACTCCAGTGCCGGGGTGTAACCGGCGGCGCGCAGCCGGGTCAGGGTCTCCTCCTCGCCCGCCGCACTGATCAGCACAGTCGAGGCGATCTTGCGCAGGCCCAGCGCGCGCAGCGCCTGAGAGCGGGCGAGTTCCTCCACGAGTGCTTCGTCGTCGCAACGGATGCAGCACCCGGAACGCACCACCCGGACGCGCCCGTGCGTACGGGCGGTGTCCTTGATCATGTACTCCAACGGCTGCGGCAGGGGCGCCTCGGCCACCTCTGCCAGCCGTTCCAGCAGTGCGCCGGCCTCGTGCCCCCCGTCGAAGGCACGGCGTACGGTCGAAGCGGTGAAGCGCCAGACCACGGCGTGCCCCTCCGACTCGCGGTCGGCGACGCCGTCGAGCAACTCGGCGAGCTCGGGGCCGGGCATCCCACGGACCACGGCCGTGAGGTCGGTCTGGAAGAAGGCGGTGGCCCGCGCGGGCGGGAGCATGGCTGCCAGGGCGTCGGCCAGCGCGGGCCGCGGCGACGTCCACGCCTCACCGGTGAGCAGCAGATCGCGAGCGACACGGCCGACGCCGGTGAGGGCGCCCCCGGCGACCAGGCCGAGCATCTCGGCCTCACGCACGACGGCGCCGACGAGATCGTCGTCCGCTCCCGACTCGGCGAACTGGTGCGGGCGGTGCCAGGCCGCCCGCTCCGTCACGTACGGCAGGCCGGCGGCGGAGACGCCCTTGCCGGCGGGCACCGCGGCGAGTGCCTCGAGCACGGCATACCTGATGCTGACCGCGTTCGGATCACTCGGTTCGGTGAGAGCGACGGGCGTCCCGGCCTCCTCCGGCCAGTGGGTGTAGACCGCCGGAATGGTCGTCCAGGTGGCGATGATCCTGGTCAGCCGCTCCACGGGAGACCGCTTCAGCCAGTCGTCGTACTCCGTCGTGGGCAGCAGGCTCACGACCGGATCCGGCAGCTTGCCGCGATGGCCCTTGGGCCGCGGCACCGGCTCGGCGTGCAGGCCGAGCAGCCCGGCCTGCACGCACAGATCGAGCCATAGCCGGGTGACGTCCTCGGGCGCACCGGCCGATTTGGCTGTCCGCCTGGTGTCGCGAACCGCGAGACCGCCGGACCTGCGCAGGACGGGAGGCTGCTCGGCGCACGCGGCGAGCACACGTTCGATCTGGGACAGCGCCGTGGCGGCCGCGGCCTGGGCGGAACCCTCGGCCCCGGCGGCCAAGGGTAGGCCGACCGGGGGCCGCGGCGGCTCCGGCTCGAACGGGACGCGCAGCTCGCCGAGGGCGGCCACGGCGACCTCGATCGGCACCTCCGCCATGTCGTGCGGCCCGGCGGGCAGGAGGAGTCCGCGCGCGGCCAGCCAGTCGGTGTTCGGGTCGCCGGAACCGCCGGGGCGGAAGGCGTACTTCGGCGTGTGCTGGTAGAAACCGACACGAACCTGATAGGCGTGGGTGAGCATCCGCGATCCGTGCCCGATGATGTCGAGCAGCCACTCCCGGGCGTCCGCGGGGGCCTGCGCGAGCAGGGCCCGCACGCGCTCGGGATCGGTGAGCAGGCCGAGCACGTTCCGCTCCGCGGCCTCCCGCGCTCCGGCCTTGGGGAACCCCAATGCCTCGGCGATCGCGTGCACCTCGGGAGCGTTGAAGTGGAGCCCGATGAGCTCGGCCGCCGGGCGGCCGAGCCCCGCCTCCTCGGCGAGGTGCGCGTGGACGCCCGTGGACACGATCACCTGGTCGCCGTGCGGCGGAAGCACCAACGCCAGGTCGGCGAGCGTGTCCAGAACGGCCGCGGCGTGCGCCCGCAGGGCGTCATCGCTCCCGGCCAGCAGGTTGAGCACGTCGGCACGGGGCACGGCTCTTGTGGCCGGGTCTCCGTCGTGCCAGAGGTTGAGCAGCGGGCCGTGCCGCCGCGCCGCCAGCCACGCGACGGCCGCCAGCGCCTGGTGCTGGGGAAGCGTGCAGAGCCGCGCCAGCGAAAGCGCCGCGCGCGGCTGAAGCAGCAGCCGGGCGAGGTCCTGCGGGGGTATGTCCTCGTCGGAGGCGAAGCCGGCCCGGGCGAGGATCAGCCGCCGGCCCTCCGGCGACTTCGTCTTCAGCCACGTCGCCAGGCGTCGCCGGGTGCTCACCACCGCAGCGTATTACGCCGCATCCGGCGGCCGGACCGGTCGCGGTTCGGGCCCCGATGCGTGCCGCCGAATGCCGCACTGAGCGAAGCAGAATCTGCTATATCGGTTGCCATGAGCACCCCGGCTGACGCTTCTCCGCAATATGGGCTGCTGGACCTGTCCGTCGACCTGTCGGTCCCCGAGGTGTATTCAGGAACGGAATTCACCTTATACCTACACGTGAAGAACCCTTTTCCTTCTCGTGTCTGGATCCGCTCCGTGGAACTGAGCCTGCCCACCCAGCTGAGTTGGCGGCCGGCGACGGACGGATCGCAGGCGGACGCGAAGGCCAGAGAGGTGGCCGCTCTAACGCAAAGGGTCGGCGAGCGGGAAGCCGAGATCGCGAAACTACGAGAAAGGCTCGACGACCTTGAGGATCCAGAGACCGATCGACACGGCAAGCTGTCTGATTTGATCGCGAAGCTGACAGCAGAAAACAACAGAGACCTGTCTCGGATAGCACGCACCGACGGCGTCCTCACAATATCGGCCCACAAAGGATCAAGAATATATCTGACAGACACGACCAGCCGAAGCATCCATCTCTCGGCGAATCAAGGATCGGATGTTCACCTGTCCAACGTCAAAGTATTGGGAGACGATCGAGTCCCCCTGACCGGGTCCCTACCTCACGGCGCCGCGTTGGAACCAGGATGCACAGACGTATGGACAATCCGACTCGGAAGCAACCGAAGCCCTTTTTTCACACCGGCCAGGTATCGTCTGCAACTAACTGTGATCTACTGCCTCGGCGCACCCGACCAGGAGCCGGAGGCACTCCGCGCGGCATCGGACGAGCGGATCTACTCGAACACCGTCGCGGTCACGGTTCCCATAAAGACGGCACTGTGGAGTGTGATACTGGGCGGAGTGCTGGGAGGCACGGCAGGAAGCATCGGCCGATCCCTTCAAGAAGCGAAAACCATTGACGCTCTCCTCGCCGACAATCTAGGCGCCTGTATCGGCAGCCTCCTGCTGGCGATAATTCTGAGCGGCGCAGGAATAATATTCGCCGCCCGAAAGTCCGAGGCCCAATCATTCGTCACGGTCGAGGATTTCTGGGGCGGTCTACTGGTCGGATTCCTCATAGGTTATTCCGGCACCGCCGCATTCGCGAAGATAAGCGGAATCCAGAGTTGATCCGGAACGAACCTCTATCTGCCGGCACGCATGAGCGAAACCGCGTCTACCCCTCCGGATCGCTCACGGCCACCGTCTGCGTGTCGCCGTACATCGCGTCGTGCTGTTTGCGGGGGGCGCAGACGCTGGCCTTGGAGCAGGCGCAACGGCGGCCGCCCTCGTTCAGGCGGACGATGACCGAGTCGGACGGCACGTTGTGCCCCACCACCGTGCCCGGGCCCTGGGGGGTGTCCACCGCGAGGCCCGTGCGCGGCGCCGACGCCCGGAACTCCTGATAGAGCGGGTGCTCGTACTTCAGGCAGCACATCAGCCGGCCACAGGCGCCCGCGATCCTCAGCGGGTTGACCGGAAGGTCCTGGTCCTTGGCCATCCGCACGGAGACCGGCTCGAAGTCCTTGAGGAACGTCGCGCAGCACAGGTCGCGTCCGCAGGGGCCGATGCCGCCCTGGAGCCGGGCCTCGTCACGCGGGCCGATCTGCCGCAGCTCGACGCGGGCCCGCAGATTGCGGGCCAGGTCGCGCACGAGCGCGCGGAAGTCGACCCGATGGGGCGCGGAGAAGTACACGGTGTAGACGTTGTCGGCGTCCAGGTAGTCGACGCCGACCACCTTCATCGGCAGCTCGTGCCGCTTGATCAGGCGCTTGGACACGCTGCGGGCCTCCGCCCTGCGGCGGCGGTTGGTCTCGTCGCGGGCCAGGTGCTCCTCGGCCGCGATGCCCTGGCAGACGGGCAGGCCCTCGACGTCCTCACTCACGTACTGCGGCGCCCACACGCACTCGGCGACCTCGGGCCCGGAGTCGGTCGGCACGAGGACCTTGTCGCCCACCTTGGGAGAGTGGCCGCCCGGATCGAGATAGTAGAGCCGTCCGTAGCGGGTGAAGCTCACGGCCATCATCATGCCCAAGCGTCGGCCCTCCTCGATCCCGTACGGCTAACACGTCCGAACCCACCATACGTGCCGTACGGCACCGGCAATCATCGCCTGTGGACAACCTCCGGCGGACCGGGAGACCCGGCCCGCCGGAGGACGCCGCCTGCGGGCCGCCTACCAGGCCGCCGGCCGCGCGACGCCGCCACCGTCCCTGAACAAGCCGCCACCGTCCTTGAACGAGCCGCCACCGTCCCTGAACAACGCGTGGTAGCCGGATTCCGTCACCTGTCCCGTCTCGTCCGGCCCGACCACGAGCACGAACCGCCCGGTGCCGTCCAGGTCGAGATGCTCGAAGGGAGGCCGTCCGTCCTCACGGCGATAGAGGGTCCGCACGAACCGGCCGGTGCCGACGTCGTACGCCACGACCTCGTGGACGGCTCCCGCAAGCGCTGTCCCACCCTGCGTCCGCGCCGGCTCGCCCCAACTCACCGCGGCCAGGACGCGTCCTCCGTCGGGGGTGAGGGCGATGTCGTAGACCCCGCCCATCGTCGCGACGGACGATTCCCCGAGCGTGATCGTCCGCACGTCGTCGAGGCTGCCGGGGGTGCCGGTGTCGAGCACCCACACCGTGCGGGAGGCCGAGCATTCCCAGGCGTCCTCCGTCGCGCCGTGTGTCGTGCCCGTGGCCGGGCGCTCCGCCGCCCCACCCGGCAACACACACGTCCACCCCTTGGGCAGCGGCGGAGCCGAGGGCTCGGACGGCACCGCCCGTTCTCGCGGTGTGGGCGCCGCCTCCGGAGCCTGCACGATCGGGAACGGTGTCCCCGGCTCGTGCGGCTTCACCCGAGGCTTCTTCCTGGCGGTGGCCTCCTCCCCCGGTGGTTCCACGGTCGCGGCGGGCCTGTCCGGCTTCGCCGTGACTTCCGAATCCCGCGGCGCCGGTTCCTCGAGCAGCGGCTCCCGTGACGCGGACGGCGCGGTGGTCGCCTCGTCCGGCTTGGCCTCCGGTGTGGCCTTCATCGAAACGACCCGGGCCATACCGGCCCGGCGGAACGCGAGGGTGCGCCCGTCCTCACTCATCGAGACGTCCCGGACGGTCCATGCACGTGCGGACGTCCAGGTGCGGCTGTCGCCGGTCGCCGTGTCCGTGACGACCAGGGAGGCGCCTGCCTCGCTCGGCGTACAGGAAGACAGCCCGTAGGCCAGCGTGGAGCCGTCCCCGTTCACCGCGAGCGAGGTGACGGCGGTGCCCTCCGGCGGCGTGAACGGGAGCGCGCCGATGGAGCCGACCTCTCCGCTGTCACCGAGACGGAACCGGTAGAAGCGGGACCGGCACCCGCCTTGCTCGGTCACGGCGTAGAAGAGCCGGTTGTCCCGGGTGGCCTGCACCCGGGTGAACCGCTCGCCCTCCGGCCCCGGCACCGTGGCCGTCACGTGGCCGTCGGCGACGCTCCTGACCGCCATGTCCCCGGAGCGGACCTCCACGAGGAAGGACGGCTCGGCGGCGGGGCCCGCCGTCGAGCCGGCGGCCGTGTCCGTCGTCCCGCCGCCGTGGCGGGCGACGGCCGCCCCACCCGCGACCGCGACCGTCACGGCGGCCGCCGCCGCGACGGGAAGCAACCAGGCGTTCGCCCGCCAGGAAGCGGCAGGCGTACGGCGGGCCGGGGCGACGGCCGGGTTGAACGGCGGGACGGCCTCGACCGTCTCCCCCACCGCGTGGGCGGCATCCTGCAACCGGCGGATGACGTCGTCGTTCATCGGGTCTCTCCCAGGAGGCGGCCGAGCGCGTCGAGCGCCCGGGAGGTGGTGGACTTGACGGTGCCCCGGCTGATCTTCATGACCCGGGCCGTCTCCTCTTCGGACAGCTCGGCGTAGTAGCGCAGGACCAGGGCCTCCCGCTGGCGCCGGGGCAGGCGGTGGAGTGCCTCCAAGACCTCCCGCCGCTCCGCGCCGAGGAGCGCGGCCGACTCGGCCGACCAGACGGGCGGGTCGTACGTGCCGGCGAACCAGGACGGCAGCCGCCGCCTGCGCAGCACGGAGCGGGCGTTGTTCAGCACCGCGGCGCGCACGTAGACGAGCGCCTTGTCCCGGTCACGCAGGCCGTCGAACCGCCGGTGCAGGCCGAGGAACGCCTCCTGCACCACGTCTTCGGCGCTCTCCCGGTCGCCGACCATGATCAGGGCCAGCCGGGTGAGGCCGAGGGCGTGCTCGGCGTAGAGCCCGCTGATCGTGTCGTCGGCGCCCGCCGACAGGGGCGGGACGCTCACGGGCCCCCCGGGTTGCTCATCGAGATCGAGCGTTTCGGCCTTCATGTACCAGAGACGCCGTACGCCCGCCGGGGTTGCTCGCTGCCTACGCGGGAGATCGGAGAGCGAGGGTCATGGCCTCGACCGCGATCTGCGGGTTCACGTTGGCCGCCAGCCGCTCCCGGCACTTCATGATCGCGTCCGTACGGCGGAGCGTCTGCTCGGGCGTGGACGCCCGCGCCACGGCCTCCACCTCGTGCCTGCGGTCCTCGTTGGCCAGCTCGACCGGGGCGCCGAACTGCACGGCCAGCACGTCGCGATAGAACGCCACCAGTTCGAGCAGCGCGAGGTCGAGGGAGTCGCGCTTGATGCGGGTCGCCCGCGACTTCTGCATGGTCTCAAGTTCCTTGAGCGCCCCCGCGCCGCCCCGCACGAGGCCCCTGTTGAGCCCCTTGCCGGACGAGCCCTCGCCGTAGACCTTGCGCAGTTCGGCGGTCTCGGTCTCGTTGAGGGCGGTCGTGGCCGCGTCGGCGTCCTCGGTGGAGGTCTTCACCAGCCGCTCGGCGGCGGTGATGCACTCCGCCACGCCGGTCAGCGACCGGGGGATCGACAGCACGTCGTCGCGCCGGCGCCGCACCTCCTCGTCCAGCGCGAGCCGCCGGGCCCGGCCGATGTCTCCCTGGGCCGCCCGCGCGGCGTCCAGGGCCACGTCGTGGGGCACCCCGTCGCGGGTGACCAGCACGTTCGCGACCGCCTCGGTGGAGGGCGTGCCCAGCGTCACGACCCGGCAGCGCGAGCGGATCGTGATGATCATGTCGTCCGGGGAGGGCGCGCACAGCAGCCACACGGTCCGCGGCGGCGGCTCCTCGATGGCCTTGAGCAGCGCGTTGGCCGCCGCCTCCGTCACCCGGTCGGCGTCCTCGAACAGCACGATCCGCCAGCGGCCGAGGGTGGGCGCCCCCGCCGCCTTGAGCACGAGTTCGCGCGTCTGCCGCACGCTGTACGACAGACCCTCGGGCCGTACGAACGTGACGTCCGGGTGGGAGCCCACCTCGACCTGGTGGCAGTCGTCGCAGTGGCCGCAGCCCTGGTCGCGGCACAGCAGCGAGGCCGCGAACGCCGTGGCGGCCGCGGACCGCAGGGCCGGCCCGGTGAACAGCCAGGCGTGGGTCATGCCCGCGCCGCGGCCCCCGGCGACGGCCTCCGCGGCGGCCGCCGCCGCCCGCCGCATCACGTCGATCGGCCGGTCCTGCCCGATCAGATCCCCGAAAACGGTCATGTGCGGTTATCCGAAGTCACGGATGGCGGGCATCGTGCCTGTGGCCTCCTCGGCCTCCTGCGGCACCGGGTCGGGCAGGATCTCCCGCACCCGGTCCTGGATCAGGCGCGTCACCTCACGCTGGTCCAGCGTGCCGTCCACCACGAGGTACCGCTCGGGGTCGGCCGCCGCCAGAGCCCTGAACTCCCGGCGCACCCGTTCGTGGAACTCCAGCGGCTCGGCCTCGATGCGGTCGGCCGGTGAGGCCATCCGCTGGAGCCCGACCGAAGGGGGCACGTCGATGAGCACGGTCAGGTCGGGGACGAGCCCGCCCGTCGCCCACTTGTTGATCCTCGCGACGTCCTCCTGGTCGAGCGACCGCCCGGCGCCCTGGTAGGCCAGCGACGAGTCCACATATCTGTCGCAGACCACCGTCGAACCCCGGTGCAGGGCGGGCCTGATGACCTTCTCCACGTGCTCGGCCCGATCCGCCGCGTACAACATCGCCTCGGCACGCGGGGACAGGCCCTGGTGGGCCGCGTCGAGCAGGATCGCCCGCAACCGCATGCCGACCTTGGTCGAGCCCGGCTCGCGGGTCTGCACCACGTCGTAGCCCTGGTCGCGCAGCCAGATCGCGAGCAGCCGCGACTGGGTCGTCTTGCCCGAGCCCTCGCCGCCCTCGAAGGCGATGAACAGCCCGCGCCCGGGGTCCGCCTCCTGCGGGACGACCCGCCGCCCGCGCAGGGCGTTCAGCAGGTCGACCGCGATGGGAACTCCCGGCCGGTCGTCCATGTGCCGCAGCGCCACCACCCCGACCGCGATCGCCAGCAGCGCGCCCAGGAGCAGCACGAGATTGGTGCCGTCGAAGCGGTAGCTGAGCCCGGCGATCCGCAGGGCGTGCGCGCCGAACAGCGCCGCCAGCGTGGAGGCCACCGCCACGACCAGCAGCAGCACCACCCGGGCCAGCGACTGCAGGAAGGAGAACGTGCGGCCGCGCAGCCCGTCCTCCACCTCCAGGCCGATCACGGTGTAGCCGATGATCCAGGCGATGCCGGCGCAGGCGCCCAGCACCACGGTCAGCACGACCACGACCACGAGGTTCTGGATGAGCGCGACGGCGGCCAGCGTCAGCCCCGCGAGCATGATCGACAGGCCGAACAGCCGCCGCCGGGACAGGCCCTTCAGCAGCCGCAGGCCGAAGAACATGCCGAACGCCATGCCGAGGAAGACGGCGCAGAACACCGCGCCGTAGCCCGCGTCGCCGCCGCCCAGGGCCTGCACGTACGCCTTGGCGACCCCGATGACCGCGCCTCCGGCGGCGAACGCGCCGAGCATTCCGATGATCAGGCCGCGCACGATCCGGTCGCCGCCCACGAACCGCCAGCCCTCGGTGATCTGCCGGAGCACCGACGGCGCGGACACGTGCTTGACGTGGTTCTTCGGGATGGCCCGCAGCGTGAAGACCATCACGGCGGAGGCGAGGTAGGCCAGGGCGTTGGCGTACAGCGCCACGCTGGTGGCCGCGACGGTGAACGAGGGGATGGCCGCCGAGATCGTCGTGACCACGCCCGACACGATCGCGAACAGCGCGGCGGCCACGGGGGCGGTGCCGTACGTGACGAGAAGGTTGAGCTGGTTGGCCTCCTCGAGCCGCTCCTTGGGCACGAGGTTGGGCACGGTCGCGTCCTTGGCGGGCACCCAGAAGAGGTTCACGCACTCGACCAGGAACGTCGCGACGATCACCCACTGATAGACGCCGACCAGCGGGATCGACAGCACCACCGCGAACCTGGCGAGATCGGCGACGACCATGGTCAGCCTGCGGTCGAACCGGTCGGCCACGGCTCCCGCGAGCGGGCCGAGCAGGATCGCGGGCAGCATCTTGGCGATGAAGACGCCGCCGATGGCCAGGCTCTGCGCCTGGAAGCCGGACCCCGCGGTGAGGTTACCGGCCAGGGCGGTCAGCGCGATGATGTTGAGCCAGTCGCCGAGGCTGCACGTCGCCATCGCCGTCCACAGCCTGCGGAACGGCGCGTTCGCCAGCACGTGCGGCTGCTTGCGTCGCGCGGCGGCCCGGGCAGGGATGCTCATGATGTCAGCGTATCCAGGGTGTTCGCTGGGCTGGGAGACGGACGAGCCGGCCGCTCGGGCCTGCCCGTCGCCTGAGGGTATTACGTCCGCTCCGTCCTCGCTGTCGAGATGGCGCCAATGATCTGCCCGATTCCGGCTCCCTGCGCGAAACGGCCGGGCCGGGGATGGCGGGCGGCGTCAGGCGCGCAGCTCGATGAGGGTGATCTCGGGCGGCGCGCCCACCCGGACCGGCGGTCCCCAGAAACCCGCGCCCCGCGTCACGTAGACCTGGGTGTCGCCGCCGCCCCTGCGCGGTACGCTCGCCAGCCCCGCCACCACGGGCTGCTGCAGCGGCACGAGCAGGTTGAACGGCGCCATCTGCCCGCCGTGGGTGTGCCCGGACAGCTGGAGATCGACGCCGTGGGCGGCGGCCTGCGTCACCTGGACGGGCTGGTGGGCCATGAGCACGACGGGCCGGTTCGCGTCGCGGCCCCCGAGCGCCTTGTCGAGGTCCGGGCCGTCGCCCGACGGCGTGCCGTTCAGGTCGTTGACGCCCGCGAGGTCCAGTACGGCCCCCGCGTGCCGGATCTCGGCCCGCTCGTTGCGCAGCGGCCGGACGCCGAGCGAACGCAGCTCCTCGATCCATTCCTGGGGGCCCTTGGCCGTGTAGTACTCGTGGTTGCCGGTCACGAAATACGCGCCGTAACGGGATTCGAGGGACTTCAGCGGCGTGGCGAGACGACCGAGCTCGGCGACCGTGCCGTCGACCAGGTCGCCCACGATCGTCACCGCGTCGGCCTCCAGGCCGTTGATCATCCGGACGATCCGCTCGGTGTGGCCCCGGCCGGTCAGCGGGCCGAGGTGGATGTCGCTGACGACCGCGATGCGCAGCCCGCTCATCCGGGGGTCGAGCCGGGGCAGGCGGATGGGCACCCGCTCGATCACCGGATCGCCGAGGGCGCGGCTCACGCCGTAGCCCACGGTAGCGAGCGCTCCCGCGGCCACGACGGCGGAGGCCGTACGGGAGATGAACAGCCGCCGGTCGATGGCCGGCGCGTCCGCCGCGGTCCCTTGCGGCGCCGGCCTGCCGGTCGTGGCCGCGCCGCGCGAGGGGGAGCCTCCCTGGGCCGGCGCGCCGGCGAGGACCACCTCGTCCGCCGGCGAGGCCTCCCCCTCGGCCTGCTCGCCGGGGGTCGCGGGACCCGCCGTACGGCGGCGCCTGGACAGGAGGAACATCGCGATCGCCCGGGGCACCTCCATGACCAGCCCGAACACGAACAGGTAGAACATCAGGGCCAGCCAGAGGTAGCCGGGCCAGGCCACCGCGCGCTCGACGTCCATGCCGAGGCCGAGCCGGCTCCCGGCGAAGGTCACCACCATCAGAGCGGCCAAAGCCACGAGCACCCACGTCAGCACCCGGCGCGAACGCGCCCCCGGCGCCGTCGACGCCCTGACCAGCCGCCACCACAGATACAGGTGAACCACGACCACGGCCGTCAGGATCATGCCTGCGAATCCCACCAGAACTCCCCTCGACCGGCTGGCGATCAAGGGCCGGCTGACGACGATGCTACGAGCCCACGCCGACCGCCACGTTCCCGGGCGCGACGACGAGAAGGGTCGACGCCCGCTGAAATTTTCACCGTCGAGTCGGCCTCATGCCGTGCGACCGCCGGTGATCTTTGCCCACCGCGCGGAACGGGCGGACGATCGCGGCGGAAGCGTCCTGGAGACGATGCCTCCGGCAGATCTCCGGGGGCCGGACGACACGAGGTGACACATGAGAAGCCCCCGGCACCTGGCGTGGATGGCCGCAGGAGGGATGGCCGTCGCGGCGATCGCGCTGCACGGCACGCCCGCTGCGGCGGTGGACGCCACGCCCTCCCCCACCCCGCGGACCAGTGTGAGCCCGTCGCCGAACGGCGATCCGGCCGTGCCGACCACGCCCCCGAACGTGCGGCTGTGCCCGCCGCCGGTGCCGGCCGGCACCACCGAGGGATACGTCGGCCTGTGCTGGAGCCCGTCCACCGACGACGCCGGCGTCACCGGCTACGAGGTCTACCGGCTCACGGCCGACGGCTTCGTCAAGACGACGTCGACCACCGGCACCACCGTCGTGATGGGCGGCCTGGGGTACGGCCGGACCTACACCTTCTACATCGTGGCCAAGGACGCCGACGGCCACACCAGCCCGCCGACGGCGCTGATCAACGCGCAGGCGGTGACCGGCATGGTGGTCAGCCCGAGCCCGGTCACCGGAGACACCACCTCGCCCAGCAAACCCACCGGGCTGCACGACGGCTGCGTGGCCGACTTCCCCGGCACGGGGTTCTGCTGGCAGGCGTCGACCGACAACGTCGGCGTGACCGGTTACGTCGTCTTCCGGCTGACCGAGACCGGCTGGGTGCGGGCCGGCGCCACGTCCTCCCCCTACTTCATGGAGGGCAACCTGGTGACGGGCCACAAGTACACCTACGTGGTGGTCGCCAGGGACGCGGCCGGCAACCTCAGCCTGCCGTCCGACCCGTTCACCACTGTGGCCCAGCAGGGGTTCCCCACGTACAGCCCGTCACCCAGTCCCGCGGTGAGCCCCTCGGTGACCCCCACTGTCACCTGTGAGGTCGACTACAGCCAGTCGGCGTGGAGCACGGGCCTCACGGCCAGCCTGGTGGTCACGAACACGGGCACCACGCCGATCTCGGGCTGGACGCTGCGGTTCGCCTTCCCGTCGGCGGGCGAGCGCATCATCCAGGGCTGGTCGGCCGTCTGGAGCCAGGCGCCGGGGATCGGGGTCACGGCCGCCAGCCTGCCCTGGAACGCCACCCTCGCACCCGGCGCGTCCGCGCGCATCGGCTTCAACGCCTCCCACACCGGCGTCTCCGACCCGCCGAGCGCTTTCACGCTCAACGGCGCGACCTGCGCCAAAGCCTGACCCGCGCACAGCGCCGGGCGGCGGCCGGCGCTGTGGATCACGACTTCGCGGCGGGCTTCTTCGTGGTGGCCCTGGTCCGGGTGGTGGCGCGCTTGGGCGCGGGCGCCCGCTCCCGCCGCTCGGCCAGCAGCTCCGCCGCCCGCTCCAGCGTGATGTCCTCGACCGTGTCGCCCTTGCGCAGGGACGCGTTGGTCTCGCCGTCGGTGACGTACGGGCCGAAGCGGCCCTCCTTCACGACAACCGGCTTCTTGGAGTTCGGGTCCTCGCCCAGCTCGCGCAGCGGCGGCGCGGCGGCGGCACGGCCGCGTCCGCGGGCCTTGGGCTGGGCGAACAGCTCCTTGGCCTGCTCGATCGTGATCGTGAGCAGGTCCTCCTCCGAGGTCAGCGACCGCGAGTCGGTGCCCTTCTTGATGTAGGGCCCGAACTTGCCGTTCTGCGCGGTCACCTCCTCGCCGTCGAGCTCGCCGACCACCCTGGGCAGCTGCAACAGCTTCAGCGCCTGCTCCAGCGTGATCGTGTCGAGGTCCATCGACTTGAACAACGAGCTGGTGCGCGGCTTGGGGGCGTCCACCTTCTTGGTTCGCTTCTTGCCGTCGGCCGGCGCCGGCTCCTCGGGCAGGATCTCCGTGACGTACGGGCCGTACCGGCCGTCCTTGGCCACGATCCTCCGGCCGGTCGCCGGGTCGACGCCCAGCTCGCGGTCGCCGCTCGGGCGCGAGAACAGCTCCTCGGCCTTCTCGGCGGTCAGCTCGTCGGGCGCCATGTCCTCGGGGATGTTCACCCGGGCGCCGTCACGGTCGAGGTACGGCCCGTAGCGGCCGACCCTGATCACGATGTCCGTCCCCCTGATCGGGAACGAGCTGATCTCCTTGGCGTCGATCTCGCCGAGGTCGGTGACCATCTCCTTCAGGCCCTCGTCGCCGTCCCCGCCGCCGAAGTAGAACCGGCGCAGCTCGGGCACCCGCTCGGCGCGGTCGTTGGCGATGTCGTCGAGGACCTTCTCCATCTCGGCCGTGAAGTCGTAGTCGACCAGGTTGCCGAAGTGCTGTTCGAGCAGGTTGACCACGGCGAACGCGAGGAAGGACGGCACCAGGGCGGTGCCCTTCTTGAACACGTAGCCCCGGTCGAGGATCGTTCCGATGATCGACGCGTACGTCGACGGCCGCCCGATCTCCCGGTCCTCCAGCTCCTTGACCAGCGACGCCTCGGTGTACCGCGCGGGCGGCTTGGTCGAGTGCCCGAGCGCGGTCAGCTCGGCCGCCGTGAGCCGGTCGCCCTCGGCCAGCGTGGGCAGGCGCTTCTCCGAGTCGTCCCGGTCGGTCGAGGGGTCGTCCGCACCCTCCACGTACGCCTTGAGGAAGCCGTGGAAGGTGATCGTCCGGCCCGTGGCGCTGAACTCGACGGCCTCCTGGGCACTGGACGTGCCGCCGACCTTGACCGACACCGACTCGCCGACGGCGTCCTTCATCTGGGAGGCGACCGTGCGCTGCCAGATCAGCTCGTACAGCCGGAACATGTCCCCGGACAGGCCGGTCTCGCCGGGCGTGCGGAACTCCTCGCCGGACGGCCGGATCGCCTCGTGCGCCTCCTGGGCGTTCTTCACCTTGCTGGTGTAGGCACGCGGCTTGTCCGGCACGTACGCCGAGCCGTACAGCTTGACCGCCTGGTTGCGGGCGGCGGCGACGGCGGTCTCCGACAGCGTGATGCTGTCGGTACGCATGTAGGTGATGTAGCCGTTCTCGTACAGCCGCTGGGCCACCTGCATCGTGTACTTGGCGGAGAAGCCGAGCTTGCGGCTCGCCTCCTGCTGCAGGGTGGTCGTCCGGAACGGCGCGTACGGCTTGCGCGTGTACGGCTTGCGCTCGACCGAGCGCACCGCGTAGGACACGCCTTCGAGCCGGGCGGCGAGGGCCGTCGCGGCGGCCTCGTCGAGGTGGAGGACGTCGGAGCCCTTCAGCCTGCCGGTGGAGGCGAAGTCGCGGCCCTGGGCCACGCGCTTGCCGTCCACACCGGTCAGCGTGGCGGAGAACGTCCGCGGGTCGTCGCCGGCCCGGCCGGTGTCGAACAGCGCCTGCAGGTCCCAGTAGTTGGCGGCGGTGAACGCCATCCGCTCCCGCTCGCGCTCGACCACCAGCCTGGTGGCGACCGACTGGACACGGCCGGCGGACAAGCGCGGCTTGACCTTCTTCCACAGGACCGGGCTGACCTCGTAGCCGTACAGACGGTCGAGGATGCGCCGGGTCTCCTGGGCGTCGACGAGGCGGAGGTTGAGCTGACGGGGGTTGGAGACCGCGTCCCTGATCGCGTGCGGGGTGATCTCGTGGAACACCATGCGGTGCACCGGGATCTTGGGCTTGAGCACCTCGCGCAGGTGCCAGGCGATGGCCTCGCCCTCCCGGTCCTCGTCGGTGGCGAGGTAGAGCTCGTCGGCTTCCTTGAGAAGCTGCTTGAGCTTGGACACCTGTGACTTCTTGTCCGGGTTCACAACATAGAGCGGCTCGAACTCGTGGTCGACGTTCACCCCGAGACGGGCCCAGGCCTCGTTCTTGTACTTCTCCGGGATGTCATCGGCCTTCTCCGGAAGATCACGGATGTGACCGATGCTCGACTCGACGATGTAGCCGCGCCCGAGGTACCCGGCGATCGTCTTCGCCTTCGCGGGCGATTCCACGATCACCAGGCGGGTTCCGCCGGCGTTGCCGTTGTTGGCTGGCACGCTGCTTCCTACCTCGCTGTCCGCTGTCATTCCCCGTGCTGCCGGGCTTTGCTCTCCCGGCTCATGTGACACCCTCGTCGTCCGGGCCGGGGGCCGTTACCCCCTTCGGGCGCCGACGAGGCGCCGCTTTGAAGGTACCTGCCGCCGGACGTTCCTCCCCCTCGGGCTACCCGGTTATGTCCGGGAATGTAACCCGCCTGGCGCTGTTATCCACGGAGACGCAGAATAGAGCCCAACGAGTTCCCTAGCACGCCCTGGAGACCAATGGCTGTGCTCGACTACTCCTACCTGGACCTGTATCTCCCTCGTGACACCCCACGAGAGGTGGCGAGGCAGATGCTCACGGAGCATGCTGAGCACGGAGACTGGGAACTGGAGCGGCTACGCCTTTATCCCGACGGCAGCAGGCGCGTCCGGCTGCGTCGGAAGATCATACGGGCCGCCCGGACCATGTGAGCCACCGGGACGCGGGCGCCACGGTCAAAAGGGCTTTGCCCGTCCCCGATGCCGTCGGCGTTCCGAGCGTCGCTCGTAACACTACCGGGCAAAAGGGCTTTGCCCGCCCCGGGCCGCGCCCCCGGAACGGGCAAAGCATTCGTGCCTCCCTCCACTGGCGGTGGGGGGGCGTTCTGGTCGCCCGCGCCGGGCGACACCGCGAACGGCCGGATCGCCGCCGCAGGCCCTGGGTCGTGTCGCAGACACTCCCTCGCGCGGGCGAGTGATATCCCTCGCCTCCGTCAGCCGCGCGCCGCCGGGTCACCTCCGTACGGCCGTCGCCGCCGGAGGCGTTCCCGTGCCGTCACACGCGGCCGTACGGCTACTTGCGGCCGAACCGGAAGCGGCGGGTGACGGCGAACAGGCTCGCCGAAGCGGCGAACATGGCGCCGAGGGCCAGAGCGAGGAACGAGGCCGGGTTCATCCCGGTCAGGCCGACGGGCTGCTCGGCGCTCATCAGCTTGAGGCCGCTCAGCTTGCCCAGCGGCAGCACGTCGGTGGTCTTGCCGAGGTCGCCGGCCGGGAGGTCGCGCGCCGTGCCGGCGACGGGCAGCGAGGAGGTCGCGTCCTCCAGCGTCTGCTTGGCAGGCAGCGTGCGGGTGGCGTCGTCGACGGTGCCGGTCGCCTTGGAGACGGCGGCGGGGGTGCTGCCGCCCTTTGTGCCCTTCGCCGCGGGGGTGCCGGGCAGGCTCGGCGTCTCCGGCAGACCGAGCATGTTCGGCAGGTCGCCGACGACCGGAGCGGAGGGAGCGGCGGCGGCGCTCATCGGCTGCACCGTCTGCTTGCCGGAAAGCACCGACGCGCCCGGCATCGCGGGCATGACCCCGCCACGAGCGGCCTTGTGCTCCGCGTGCGCCCAGTAGCCGTGGCGCTTCCAGCCGCCCACCTGGGCGCCGCCCAGGCACCCCGCGGCGGCGTCGCCGAGCACGGCTACCGAGTTGCCGCAGACGTTGATCGGCGCCGTGATGGGCGCGACGATCTGGTTGCCCGCGAGGATGCCGTGCTTGCCCGAGGTGATGTTGCCGCCCGCGCCGACACCGCCGCCGAGGACCGAGGCGCCGCCGCGGCAGCCCGCGTGGGACCGGCCGATGACGCTCACCGCGTTGCCGCAGACGTTGATCGGCGCCGTGATCGGGGCGACCACCTGGTTGCCGCCCAGGATCGAGCCGCGGCCCGACGTGACGTTCCCACCGGCGCCCCAGCCGCCACCGTGCCTGCTCCAGCCGCCGATCACGGTCGCACCGCCGCGGCAGCCCGCGAAGGCGTGACCCACGACCGCGATGGCGTTGCCGCACACGTTGATCGGCACGGTGATCGGCGCGACCACCTGGTTGCCGCCGCCGACGCTGTGCACCCCGCTGGTGCGGTTGCCCCCCGCGCCGCCACCGGACCAGCCGCCGTGCCCGTGACCGCCGTGACCGTAACCACCGTGACCGCCGTGGCCCCAGCCACCGTGACCGCCGTGACCGGGCGTGGACCCGCCCGTGCAGCTGCCCGAGCCGTTGCCGCACACGTCGGCCGGCGTGACGATCGGCGTCACCACCTGGGTGCCGCTGCCCACCGAGTAGCGGCCGTCGTTGTCGTGGCCGCTCGAGCCGGGACGGTGCCAGTTGCCGCCTCCGTGGTGGCCGCCGTACCCGCCGTGGCCTCCATGACCCCCGTGGCCGTGGCCTCCATGGCCGCCGTGGCCGCCGTGGCCTCCGGAGCCGCCCACGGACGAACCGCCGTGGCAGCCCGAGAACGCCTTGCCGACGACCGCGACGGAGTTTCCGCAGACGTTGATCGGGGCGTTGATCGGGGCGACCACCTGGTTGCCGCCCAGGATCGAGGAGCGGCCGCTGGTACGGTTGCCGCCCGCACGGACGCCGTCACGACCGCCGCCGACGAAGGCACCGCCACGGCACCCCGCGGTGGCGTCGCCGAACACGGCGATCGAGTTGCCGCACAGGTTGATCGGTGCGGTGATCGGTGCGACCACCTGGTTGCCGCCCCCGATGCTGTGCACGCCGCTGGTGCGGTTGCCGCCCGCGCCTTGGCGCCGTCCCGAGCCCTTGACCTCCGCGCCGCCCCGGCAGCTCGCGTCGGACCGGCCGATGACCGACACCGCGTTGCCGCAGGCGTTGATCGGGGCGTTGATCGGGGCGACCACCTGGTTGCCGCCGAGGATGCTGCCCGCGCCGGAGGTCTTGTTCTGCCCGGCGTCCACGCCCGCGCCCTGCACGGCCGCGCCGCCCAGGGAGGAGGCCCGGGAGTCGCCGGCGACCGCCACCGCGTTGCCGCTGATGTCGATCGGCAGGGTCACCGGGATGTCGACCTGGTTGCCGCCGAGCACCGAATGGCTGCCGTCGGTGTCGGCGAAAGCCGCACCGTTGCCAAGAGCCATGACGCCGGCGGCCAGAAATGCCGCGGAGGCCGAGCCCTTCGCCCACGTTCGCATGATGAATGCTCCTAGTGGTTCTTCTAGGGGGTTACCTGACAGCTCGCGACACAGGTCCAGGCTTTTCGAGCACAGCGGAGCCCTGGACGGTCACGAGGATGGAAGATTCCGCGTCACCCGCGGGAGCCTGCCGCTCGGGCACCACGAGCGAGGGCAGGCGGTGGCACCGGTCGCCGTACGACGGGAACCGGCGCGAAAGGCGGGATCAGTCGGGAGAGAAAGACGGGTCGTCCGCCGCTGTGCGGACCACCGGGGGAACAACCGCCGCCAGTGGGGCGGGCAGCGTGGTGAAGCGCGGTTGGTACACAACCCGCGCGATTTCCCCGAACAGGGGGTTTCCACCACTCGACTGCGGGATCAGGCCCTGGTTCGCGGGCGCGTGGTCCGCAGTGGAGGGCGGCGGGAGCAGCGGCTTCGACTGGCTGGTGAGCCCGTCGACCGTGCGCCCCGCCATCGCCTCGGCGTTCACCGAGACGTCGTTCGTCGCCGTGGGGAAACCGTCGGCACTCTCCCCATGGGGCTCGGCCTCGCCCGGCAGGGGCGGCAGACCGAGGTCCGGACCGGTGAGACGGTCGAGGAGAACCGACCCGGCGACGTCATGTGAGGGTGCGGCCCCGGCCGCGGACGACGCCGCGCCGAAGACTCCGAAGACCACACCGAGCAGCCATCCGGCGGCGATCAGCCCGCCGATGACCAGCAGGCGAACCGGACGGGAGCCGACCGCGAACCGCGCCATCCGGCCCCGCTCCGCGGTGCCGGGAGACGCGACGCGCACGCCGTGAACGGCGGAGGGCCTGTCGGCCCTCCACTGCTCCTGCGACGTGCGCGTCACGCGACCTCCCCAAACCGCTGGATCCACCGTCCGCTGGGTTCACCCGGTGCGGAACCAACCCCAACGGACAGTCACTGTAGCGGCACGGAAGGTGATCGCAAGGGCTTTCTCAGCAGTATTCGAGGAAACGGTCAAGGACCCGGACGCCAAACCGGAGCGAATCAACCGGAACTCGCTCGTCGATGCCATGGAACATCCCGGAGAAGTCCAAACCTTCGGGAAGCCGCAGCGGCGCGAAGCCGTATCCGCTGATGCCGAGACGGCTGAACGCCTTGAGGTCGGTGCCGCCGCTGAGCGTGTACGGCACGGCCCGCGAGCCCGGGTCCTCCTCGTGCAGGGCGTCCGCCATCGCCTTGACCAGCGAGCCCTTGAAGGGAGTCTCGACCGCCACGTCGTGATAGACGAACTCCCGGCTCACGTTCGGCCCGAGCAGCTCGTCGACGGTCTGGAAGAACTCGTCCTCGTAGCCGGGAAGGAACCTGCCGTCCACGTGCGCGGTCGCCACCTGGGGGATGACGTTCGCCTTGTAACCGGCCTGGAGCATGGTCGGGTTGGTCGTGTTGCGGAGAGTGGCGCCGATCATCCGGGCGAGCGGCCCGAGGGTGGCCACCGCCGCCTCCGCGTCCTCCGCCTTGACCTCCGTGCCGAAGACCTCCTCGAAGAACGCCTGCACGGTGGGCGTGAGCCGCACCGGCCACTTGTGGCGCCCGAGCCGGCCGACCGCCTCGGCCAGCTCGGTCACGGCGTTGTCGTCGTTGAGCATCGACCCGTGGCCGGCTCTGCCCTTGGCGGTCAGGCGCATCCAGGCGATGCCCTTCTCCGCGGCCTCGATCAGGTACAGCCGGCCCTTGTCGGTGGTCACGCTGAAGCCGCCGACCTCGCCGATGGCCTCGGTGCAGCCCTCGAAGACCTCGGGATGCCGCTCGGCCAGCCACTGGGCGCCGTAGTGCCCCCCGGCCTCCTCGTCGGCGGTGAAGACGAGGACGACGTCCCTGGGCGGCCTGCGCCCCTCGCTCAGCCGCCGCCGCACGACGGCGAGGATCATCGCGTCCATGTCCTTCATGTCGACCGCCCCTCGGCCCCAGACGCAGTCGTCGGCGATCTCGCCGCTCAGCGGGTGGTGGGTCCAGTCGGCGGCGTCGAACGGCACGACGTCCAGATGGCCGTGGAGGACCAGGGCGTCCCTGCTCGGGTCGGTGCCCTCGACCCGGGCGACCACGTTCGCCCGGCCGGGGTCGGACTCGAGGATTCGCGGCTCCAGGCCGACCTCCGACAGCTTTCCGGCCACGTACTCCGCGGCCTCGCGTTCCCCGGGCCCCGCGTTGTCCCCCGCGTTGACCGAGTCGATGCGGATCAGGTCGCGGCACAGCTCGGCGACCTCGTCCTCCCCGTAGCGTGGGGTCATTGCGCCTCCTCCTGCCGGCGGGCCCGTCCTAGAGCCCGGCCCGCCTTTCACGTCGTACGGCTCGCGCCTCCATCCTGCCGCCGTACAGGCGTGACGTTCACCCCCGGGTTCCGCCGATCCGTGCCCGGCCGGTTCCCGGTATGAAGCAAAGCGGAGAGAGTGCTAACCTGTATCCGCCGACGCGGGATGACGATCCTGCGTGAGGCACCACGTCCGGGTGGCGGAATAGGCAGACGCGCTAGCTTGAGGTGCTAGTGCCCAGTGATGGGCATGGGGGTTCAAGTCCCCCCTCGGACACAAACCTCTCATCATGTGAGGGCTGAGAATCATCTCGGCCCTCACTTTCGCTTTTCCGGGGTGATAGGTCAGCCGCAGACCGAGGCGCCGGTGGACCGGCGTCTTGAGATCGACCGGGGCCTCGCTGATGGCTCTGTCCTCGCGCGGGTAGACGTTGCGGAGGTGTTCCAGCTTGTTGCCGATCGCGTACTCGCGCGGGAAGGTGCAGCGGAAGATCCTCCGGACGACCGGAGCGGCATAGGGTCGTCGCACGGCGGGCGGCTCATCTCCAGCACGAGCCGAAGCAGCGCCCATCCCACCTCCGGCGACAGCTCGGCCGGGAAGTCCGGCAACTCGACGCCGACGTCCCGTCCCGGATCCTGCCGCCCCGTTTCCCGATCAGGCCGACCCTGCGGCGAACAGTCCTTCGCGACCCGCGTCCGCTTCAAGGGAGGCCGTGGACAACCTGCGGGTTCCCGATCGCAGGTCATCAGTGGCGGGCGACGCTCCGGCAATCAATGTGCCGGCCTTCTTCAGTCGCCGGCGGCCGGCGCCTCATCCGCGCCGAGAATCCGCAGGATGTCGACCAGCGTCGACAGTTGCTCGGGAGTGAGGGGTCTGAACAGCTCTTGGGCCGCCAGTTCATAGCTGGTCGTCCAGTCCTGGGCCAGGGCGGCCCCCTGCTCCGTTACTCGGAGGAGTACGGACCGGCGGTCGCCCGCACTGGCCTGGCGTTCGAGCAGGCCGTCGCGGACGAGCGCGTCGACCAGGGTGGAGGCGGTCCCCTGGGCGATGCCGACCGCGAGAGCGAGTTCGGTCAGCCGGACAGGCTGCGAACGCGCCACCTCCACCACTAATCGGGACCGCGGCGTCGACACCCCGTGCTCGCCCAGACGCTCGTTGAAGTGACGTACGAGAACCTTCGCCGTACGGCTGAACTCGTCGGCGACCTGTGCCGCGGTCAGGCCCTGGTTCGCGTGTGGCATGCCCACCTCCCACTTGACGCACCCATCGTACAAGGTTACATTGACGTCAATGCATTGATATCAAACCATTTGGCGTCAATGTATCTACGCGGAGCGGCCGGTTGCGTGCCGAGCGACAGCGGAACCCGGGCTTGCACGAAGAGCGCGTTCTCAATCACCAGGAGTCGAAGAATGAAGATCTTCATCACCGGCGGCAGCGGATTCGTCGGCGGAACCCTCGTCCATCGCCTCGTCGCCGAAGGACATGAGGTCATGGCACTGGCCAGATCGGGCTCGAGCATCCAGCGGGTACGCGCCGCCGGAGCCGATCCCGTCCCCGGCGATCTCGCCGAGCTCAGCCGGGCCGGCTCCCCCGCGCCGACGTGGCTCGCCAAGCTGCGCGAGGTCGACGCGGTCGTGCACGTCGCGGCCCAGATGGAGTTCTGGGGGCCCGACTCGCTCTTCGAACAGGCCAATCACGTGCCGACGGTCGCCCTGCACGCCGCGAGCGTCGCGGCCGGGGTGCGACGCTTCGTGCTCATCAGCGCCGCGTCCGTCTCCACGGGCAGCCAACGCCGCCCCGTCGTCGACGAGTCGACACCGGAAGGCCGGCCGAACATCGCCTACAGCCGCGTCAAGCTGGCCACCGAGCGCGCACTCCTGAACGCCCGCAGCGGGAAAACCGAGCTGGTGGTGCTGCGCCCGCCGTTCATCTGGGGCCGCGGCATGACGACGATCAACGAGATGGTCGAGGTCGCCGAGGCCGAACGGTTCGCCTGGATCGACAACGGCAAGCACATCGTCGACTTCGTGCACGTCGAGAACCTGGCCGGTGCCGCGATCCTCGCGCTCACGCGGGGCCGCCACAAGGGGGTCTACTACGTGACGGACGGCACGCCGATGCCCATCCGGGACTTCCTCACTCCCCTGCTGGCGACCCGCGGCGTGGATCTGTCCAAGAGCCGCAGCGTCCCCCTGGCGATGGCGGCGCCCTTGGCGGCGATGATGGACCGCACGGCACGCCTGCTTCGCCGGAAGTCGGCGCCGCCGCTGACGAACTGGCTCGTGAGCTTCACCGGGCGTGACCGTTCCTACGACATCACCACCGCGAGGAAGGAGCTGGGCTACTCGCCTGACGTGACGCTGGAGAAGGGCCTGGCGGAGATGCGCTTCTCGTGAGGTGACGACCTCGCGGTCTCCCCGCCTTCACCGTGGTGGAGCTCGTAGCTCCCGATCAAGGCCAGCGAAGGCAAGGCGGCGATGATGCGGCCGATCAGGCTGGGCTCGGCGACGGCGACCGTTCGCGCCGAGGCTGGCGAGGCTCCCGACCACGAGCAGACTCCAGGCCAGAAGGCCGCGGGAGCCGTACCGGTCGGCCAGGAGGATCGACATCGAAGCGACGACGATGGTGCCGTCGACGGCGAGCGGGATGAGCACCGCCGCCAAGCGATCCTCACCGTGCCGCAGGCAGAGCTCGTGCATGTGCCTGAACGACACGACCGCCGCGATCAGCGCCAGTAGCGCGACACCCGCGATCGTCGTACGCCGGATGCGGAGACCCATCGCGCGACACAGAGAGCCACCTGCTCCGCGGCAGTGAGGCGCTCCGGGTCCGATGGAGGGAGGCACGCCGCCCGATTCTCGACATCCTTTCGGGGGATCGACCGCAGGAGATTCACCGGCCTTGATCGGGACCCGCGGGGCGGCTCAGCCGTACCGGAGGATGAAGTCCTTCTCCGAGTCCTCGCTGTCGCCCGCTATTCGGCCGACCGCCCACATGCCGCTCGAACCCGGGATCCCGCTGATCGTCGCGTGCCGCACCGGAAGCCCCAGCTTGGGGCCGTACGACGTGGTCCAGGCGCCCTGCACATACCGCATGAAGAGGACCTGCTTCGGGTGGGAGGGGTCGACGCCGCTCATCCAGATGTTTCCGGAGGCGTCGGCGGTGAGGCCGGTGATGCGGCCCTTCGCCACCGGAAGGGGCACCTGGCTCCACGACTTGCCGTCGAAGTGCAGCACGAGCGGCTTGAAGTCACTCCAGTCGTAGGGGTTGCCGATCTGACCGACCGCCCAGACGTCGTTGGCGCCGATCGCCCGCACCTGGTTGAGCTGCCCCTCGGGAATCGCCGGGGTCCGGCTCTCCTCCCAGCGGACCCGGCCGCCCCGCTCGGTCCCCCGCACGACCAGCGGCCCGGTCTTCTGCGAGCCCACCGCCCAGATCTCACCCGTACCGGGACGGGCCGACAGCGCGGCGAGCGAGCCCTCGTGGGTGTACTCCCTGGTGAATCCGGCGCTGCCGCTCCAGCTCAGGACGACCGCACGGTCACCGATCTCGTTGAGACTTCCGGTGAACCACACCCGCCCCCGGCCGATCCCGACGTCGGACAGGCTCTTACTCCCGTCCTTTCCGAACGGCCGGTACATGCTCCAGCTCCTGCCGTTCCAGTGCCCGACCCGTACGTTCAGTCCATTGCCGACCGCCCAGACGTCGTGGGCGGAAGCCGCGCTGACGGCGGTGAAATGGTTCAGATCCGAGTCGTACCCCGCCGGCAGCCGGTAGGCGGGCATGGTCGCGCTCTTCCACTGGGTGCCGTTCCACCGTGCGATGGCGGGGCAGCTCTCGGCCTTCTCCCGCCCGCAGCCGTACCCGACGGCCCAGGCGTCCCGCGGGCCGGTCGCCGTCACGTCGATCAGGGCACTGCCGTTCGGCCCGAGGGTCGCGCCCTTGACGACCCGCCACTGCGCTGGGGCCGCCTGCGCGGTGCCGGCCCCGATCGTCAAGCCGGCCACCGGGACGGTCACGACCGAGATGGCGACGGCGAGCGTGACGCGGGCCGAGGCGCGAGGGATGTCCATGGCAGGGGTCCTTTCGTCTGCGGTGGGACAGACGCAGTCTGAGACGAACCCCTTGCAGTCCCCTTGATCGGCGGTTACCGCCGATCTCACGAATTCAGGGACATGCAAGCGGTCGGCCTTTCACTGGGCGCGATCAAGCCCGGCGCCGATCACGCCGGGAAGCAGCGCACCCAGGAGTTCGCCATGAAGCGCACCGCACTCGGTCTGGCCGTCACCGCGATCGCCGGCCTCGCCGTCCTCCCCTCCGCGGCCGCCGCCGGCACCACGACGGCCACCAGGTCCGTGAGCGCGGCGCCGAAGCCGCTCGCGGGTGTCGCCGTCTACCTGAGCTACGGCAAGGGCTATCCGATCAGCCGCTACGAACCGGGCAAGGGGTTCATCAAGCTCGGCAGCGCGCCGGATCTCACCTTCCAGGTCGCCGCCTCGCCCGACGGCACGAAGCTCGCCTGGGTCACCCTGGACCGCCTGCCGAAGGGCAGGCTCCATATCGGCGACGGGAGCGCGTCAAAGGTCGTGGCCGAGGGAGTCGCAGCCAACTTCCCCTGCTTCACCCCGGTCTGGTCCCCGGACTCCGCCCGGGTCGCCTTCTTCGGCAAGCACGTCAACGCCGAGACCGGGACACCTCTCATGGTCATGAACGCGGACGGCACGGGCGTACGCAAGGCCGGCGCACCGCTTGGCGCCTGCCACCTCGCCTGGTCCGCCGACGGGCGCCACCTCGCGGGGGCGGCCGGCGACGGCGTCTTCATTTTCGATGTCAAGACCGGGCGGTCGGTCCGGGTCAAGGGCATCAGGTACGCGAACCACGTGCACAGCCTGTCGCCGGACGCCAGGAAGGTCGTCGTACACACGTTTTCGGTGAATGACCCGGAAGGCGACTACGTCTGGCCGATCGGGTCCACCCCGACGATCGTCGACACCGCCACGGGCAGGCGGGTTCCCATCCCGGTCAAGGGGACGAAGATGGGCGCGTTCTACCTCCCCGACGGCCGTCTGGTAGTCCGCGTCCGCGGCCGCACGCACAACACCCTGGTCGTGCTCGACTCGGCCGGCCGGGAACTGCAGCGGCTCGCCGAGCCGGCCAAGGCGCGCAACCAGGCCCTGCTCCAGATCGTGAGATGACCCTGCCGCCTGCCCCGGGAACGAGCGGGTCGGCGAGTGTCGTTCAGCCGGCGAAGCACCGGCCGAGAGTGCTGGTCGGGCGGGAAGACATGGTAGAAGACATGCTCGATCCGCTCGTCGCGTACGACCAGAGTGAGGGCGTTGTAGAGCCTGACTCCGCCGACGTGGAAGCTCGGCAGGTTGAGCACGTCGGCGAGGCCGGCCTTCTTGACCAGGCGGCCCCAGCGGGGGCTACGGGCGAAGGCCTGAGCGATGGCAACGCCGCGGCTCGACACGCCGCATCAAAGAATGACCAGGACATTCAGCTAGCAATACCGGGAGAGCGGACAGCTTCACGGCGCTCGGTCAATTGCTGAGCCATCCACGCCTACGACTGAAAGGCTATGGTGTGTTTCAGTTCGGAGAGGGGACGAGGCGTGACCACTGGTGATGAGGTATCCCTGCCAGTATGGACACTCGCTACAGAGGCCTTGAGCGTGCCGGACGTGCTGGGCGATGAGGGCATGACACCGGCCCGGCTCGCAGAACTGCGAACAGTCCTGGCAACGCTTGCGGATTCCCCCATCGCCACGTTGGAAGCGCATCCGATGTCGACCAGGCGCGATCGGAACGGCGGAATTTCGCTCCATGCAGCCAGTCCTCTCGCTCAGCAGTTGTCGCACCTCGTGGCTCAGACAGCGAAGTCAGCGCCTCCGACGCTGAACGTCGCCACTACCGGTGAGGTGCTCTACCGGATGGTGGTGCCGGCCAAGGTAGCCGCACAGGTCGGTAAGGGGCTCGTCCAGCCCATGAAGGCATCTGCCGGAGGTGTTCACAGCGCGCTGGTCAACTCCGCCGGCCGCATCACGAATCAGGCGAGATTTGTTCCCGTTGCTGGTAAGGCCGCTGTTGCGGGTGCCGCGACCGGCTCGGCCGGCACGGCCGGTGTGGCTGCGGCCACCGCCGGAGCGTTTACCGTGGCCGCGCCACTCGTGCTGATGGCCGTCGCGGTCGGCGTCAGCGCCTACGCCGATCACCAGCGGCAGGAAGCGATCGAGCGGATCACCGACCTCCTGGAGCAGTTACACGAAGACAACCTCGAGAACGAACGCAGCGAGCTGGACGGTTGTCGTGACGCGATCGACAAGGCGACGTCGATTCTCCTCGACCAGGGCAGAATCGGCCTGTCGCTAGGGCTGGACACCTCGTCGTACGCGATCAGCACGGCGATCGAACGGGCCAAGCGTCGGCTCATGAAGTGGCAAGATGCGCTGGCCAAGCTGCCCGACGGTCCTGTCGAGCTTGATGTGTTGACGAAATCATTCCCGGGCGTCAACGAGGAAGGCGGAGCATTCCGGGCGCACGTGGAGCTGGCACGACTCGCCATCGCCCTCAAACGCCGAGTGCTCGTGCTTCAGGCGGTTGAACACGCGCAACTGGCGGGCACGGACAATCCGTTCAAGAGCTTTGCCGCATCGTTGCACGACGACGAGCGTCGCGTCGACGAGTTGGAATCAGGCATCAACTCCCTCCTTCTTCGACTGTCGACTCTCGAATTGAAGCGTGATGGCGGTTTCCTAAGCATCATGTTCACGCAGCGCGAGGTCGACGACCTGCTCAAAGCCGTATATCGCCTTCGCGCCCTGGGCGATGGCCTCAACGTGGGAACCCACCAGGCTGACGTCGCGATCGAAATCGAACGAAGCAGGGACGGATCGCTCGTGGTGTTCCCTGCGGTCACTGCCTGACCGGGCGCCGCGCGCAACCCGACACGGCTGGGCCACCGCCGGCCACCTGCCCACCGAGTTGGTGCCGAGTCGGGCTGCCGCCCACGGCGCGATCTTCGAGCAACCCCACCACCTCGGCCCTCGCTTTTGCTTTCCCGGGTGGCAGGTCAGCCGTAGGGGTGCGCCCGCGCGTCTCATGCCGCCCTGAAGACTTCGTCGCCGGATGCCCCGTCCGAGTTCGGCGCAGGGGGAGGCAGGGCCTGTTCGCACCAGATGGTCTTGCCGCGTGTCGTCTGCCTCGTGCCCCAGCCCTGCGTCATCTGTGCGACCAGCAGCAGTCCGCGGCCTCCCTCGTCGAAGACGCGGGCCCGGCGCAGATGCGGCGCGGTGTTGCTGCCGTCCGAGACCTCGCAGATCAGTGTGCGGTTGCGGATCAGTCGCAGCTGAATGGGGCCGGTCCCGTGGCGCATGGCGTTGGTGACCAGCTCGCTCACCACGAGCCCGGTGACGAACTCCATTTCATCCAGTCCCCATACGAGGAGCTGCTCGATGGCGAGCTTCCGGGTGTGCGAGACCAGGGCCGGGTCGGCGGGAACGTCCCACGTGGCGATCTGGTCCGGGGAAAGGGCTTCGGTGCGCGCGAGGAGAAGGGCCGCGTCGTCAGCCGCGCGGCCGTCGAGCAGGGCGCGGGTCACGGTGTCGCAGGTGTCTTCGAGTGATGCCGTCGGCAGTGCCAGGGCGTGGCGCAGCTCCGCGAGGCCCTGGTCGATGTCCCGGTGGCGGGCTTCGATCAGGCCGTCGGTGAACAGGGCGATGACGGTGCCCTCGGTCAGGCACAGCTCGGTGGTTTCGAAGGGCAGGCCGCCGATGCCGAGAGGAGGACCGACCGGCCCGCTCACCAGTTCCGTGGTGCCCTCGGGAGTGACCAGAACGGGCAGTGGGTGACCGGCGGTGGCTGTGGTGCAGCAGCGTGAGACGGGGTCGTAGACGGCGTACAGGCACGTGGCGCCCAGCTCGGCGGACGCGGCCGTGTCGCCTTCCGCCGTGCCGGGCTGTTCGTCGCCGGTGAGGTGGATGACCAGGTCGTCCAGGTGCGTGAGGAGCTCGTCGGGTGGCAGGTCGACGTCGGCCAGCGTGCGTACGGCGGTGCGCAGCCGGCCCATGGTGGCGGCGGCGTGGATGCCGTGGCCGACGACGTCCCCGACGACGAGGGCGACCCGGCAGCCGGACAGCGGGATCACGTCGAACCAGTCGCCGCCCACCCCGGCCTGTGCGCCCGCCGGCAGATAACGGGAGGCGATCTCCACCGCCGCCTGCACGGGCAGCCGCTGGGGCAGCAGACTGCGCTGCAGGGCGAGCGCGGTATTGCGCTCGTGGGTGTAACGGCGGGCGTTGTCGATGACGACGCCGGCCTTGGCGGCCAGCTCCACCGCGTAGGACAGGTCCTCCTCGTCGAATGGCCCGGGCAGACGCGAGCGCCAGAAGCTGACCACGCCCATCCGCCTCCCCCGGGCACGTAGCGGAGTCGTGATCAGGGAATGGATGCCGTGGTCCAGGATCCGCGCGGCCTCTTCCGGGTCCCCGGACCGCCACGCGGTGGAAGCCCCCAGATCGGGCTCGATCACGGCGAGGCCGTCGTCGAAACTGCGGGCCTGAGGCGTGGACGGGGCCCAGGTGACCAGCGCGCCGGGCGGGTGGAACGACGCGGTGTTCCCGACGCCTCCGATCGCCACCCGGCACAGCGTCTCGCCCTCGTCCGGCTGGTGGTCATCGCATCGCATGACGGCCACTACCAGGTCGACCGTGACGAAGTCGGCGAACTCGGGGACCACCACCTGCACCAGTTCTTCCGCCGTCCGCTTCACGTCGAGGGTGGTGCCGACGGCCGTGCTGGCGTCGTACAGCAGTTTGAGGCGCCCGTGCGCCTTCTCTGTCAGCCTGCGGCTCTCCTCCAGCGAGCGTCCCATGCTGTTGAACGCGACTTCGAGCTCGCCGATCTCACCCGCACCGGTTTCGGGCATGCGCGCCGTGAGGTCCCCGCCGGCCAGCCGGGACGCGACGGCGGCCGCTTTACGGACCGGCCGGACGATCGACCGGATCAGATAGGTGTCGAAGACAATGATGAGCAGGATCGATCCCGCTACACCGACCGACGCCGCCGCGGTGGCCCGGACAGCGGCTTCGGCGGCACGTTGCTGCCGCGACGCGAGAAGTTGATCCTCAAAACTCACGAAGCGCTGGAACTGGTCCCTGATCGCGTCGACGCGGCGCTTTCCGTCTTCCGTCACCGCCACGGTGCGGACGGACGCCGGGTCTCGCCGCGCGGCCTCCACGACCGGAATCGAATAGTCACGGATGTAGGCCTCGATGGATTGGTTGATCCGGCGCGCCCGCTCTCCCTGCGCGGCGCTGCGCGCGGTCGCGAGACGCTCGAAGGTGGCCGCCTGCCCGGGGATGGCGGCACGGGCCTGTCTCCATGGTTGCAGGAAGCGCTCCTCCCCGGCGATGACGAACCCGCGCTGACCGGTCTCGAGGTCGATGACGAGCCTCTGGAGGTGGTTCGCGGTCGTCAGCACATGTCTGGAGTGGTTCGTGAGCTCCACCGCCTCACGAAGACCCCCGATCGCCGGCAGGAGGAACGCGAAGGCGCCGCTGACGAGGCCCAGGAGCAGCACACTCACCATGATCGTGCGCCGGGTCAGTCCGCCCTTCCCCCCAGCCCATCGCGTAGGCCGCGAACCACTTACCCGCATGGCATGCCTCTTGACCAGCAGGAATATCGTCTATTTCGTCATCTTACGACGGTGACTCCTTCGCTCCGGGAACGGAGCGGTTCCTCGCTGGAAAAGGCGACGCGCCGCACGGTCTTCCTGATGCGCCACCTCAGCCGAGCGCCGGCTCGGCGACCCGGCGGTCCAGCAGGCGGGCGGGATCGACGACGGGGTCCGCTCACCGGCCGCCACCGGCCGGGGCGCGGGGCCGCCGGGTGCCGCAGAACCGACGGCCATCGGCGCCGATCCGGTGACGGCCGCGCGGCGCTGGCAGCGGCTGAGCGCCTCGGGCGAGGCGTGGACCACCGTCGCCCTCGGGCAGCGTCAGATGCACGCGATGAGCATGGCGTCGGCGCACGCCGCGTTCGGCGGCTTCGCCCGCACCGCCGGCGCCTGCGTCGACGTCCCGCGCCGAGTCACAAGATCTGCGCGGGCTCTCTCATCTGGTAAGCGGTGTGGTCGGCCGCGCCGGAACGTCCCCGAGATACGAAACAGTTCTCGGAGGAAGAAATGCGGGCAATTGCGTGCCGGGGTCGCGTCCGCGGCGCCGAGGTGACACCCCCAGAGCACTCGCATGTGACGAGCAGAAAAGTGCCGTACCTCCACGATTAGTGCATATCTGGACATAGCGAGAAATACTTCGACGCTTATGTAGCTGCGACCTGCCGCGCTCTCCCTGCACCCCTCCACAACGGACGTGACCCACGGTGCTCATGATTGAGATACTCATTCGTGACCAAATTGAGGTCCTCCGAAAAAGGACCCGATACGTCCAACTCGTGCATGTCCGGAGCCGAGACAGGAAACGGCGACGGAGCTCCGGGCAGTCTCAGGATCAGGGAGCTGAAATGAACGACGAGCGGATATCGGAACGCAGAGGCGTGGAAGCCGGCCAACTGGTCATGCCCTTCTATCTGATCTGCGATGTCTCCGGTTCGATGTACGACGACATGGCGGCCCTCAACGAGGGCGTCGAGCGGCTGCGCCGCGCGATCGTCAGGCAGCCCGTCGTCGACGACGTGGCGCAGATCTGCATCATGTCGTTCTCGGACACGGCGAAAGTGGTCATGCCGCTCTCGCAGATGAGCGAGACATCGGTTCCCACGCTCACGATCGAGGGCGGCACGAACTACAGCTGCGCGTTCCAGGAACTGGCACGGGTGATCGAGGACGATCGCGAGGACCTCAAGCGGCAGGGGTACAAGATCTACCGCCCCTGCGCCTTCTTCCTCACCGACGGCCAGCCCCTGGACAACCACTGGCAGCGGACCTTCACCAGCACACTGACCTATGACAAGACGACCGGGACCGGGATGAAATCCCACCCCATCTTCGTCCCGTTCGGTTTCCGGGACGCTCCCGAGGACGTTCTGAGGAAGCTCGCGTACCCACGGGACAGGGGGAAGTGGTACCACGCCAGGAACACCGGTATCGAGCAGGCGCTCGCCGGAATCCTGGACATCATCATGAACACCGTCATCTCGTCCGGCCTCTCGGCCGGGGCCGGTCAGCCGACCCTGATACAGCAGTCTCCCGCGGCGGGCTCGGGCATCGTTCAGGGCGACTCCGAATACGACGACGACTACATCTGATCCGCCACCAGTGACTTGCACAGAAGGTCGGCCTGTATGACATCGATCCAGGTGGGCGATCCGCGTGTCGCCGCTTCGCCCTTCGCCATCGGCGACCCCGGCCGTGCCGGCACGGAGTTGCCGGCCGGTCCTCCCGGTGTCCGCGTCGGGCAGTCGGACGTCGAGTTCAGTGCCGCCTCGCTGCCCGGAATGGTCGTCCGGGCGGTCACGATGAGAGGACTGCTGCACCGGGCGAACGAGCAGCCGCGGCAGGACGCCTTCGCGATCGCGCGGCACCACCCCGCGCCGGACACGCCCGCACGCGCGGTCGCGGTCGTCTGCGACGGCGTGGGCTCTCTGGGGCGATCCGACGAGGCCGCCGTGCTGGTGAGCCGCCGGCTCGCCGAGTTGGGCGCATCGGGGGCGGCGTGGCCGGACGCCTTCCCGGCCGTGAACGAGGAACTGCGTGCGTTCGCCGGCGAACCGCCGCGAGGCGACGCCCGCGAAGCCGCCCGTCTCGGCATGGCGACGACGGCCGTGGCCGTGGCCGTTCACCGTACGGCGGAGGAGTGGATCGGCGAGGTGGCCTGGGTCGGCGACTCCTCGCTCTGGCACCTGGGGGACGACGGACGCTGGACGGCGATCACCGGAACCGCCGAAGGAGACGACGACGACTTCCATTCGACCGCCGTCAGACCCATGCCGACGGCTGACGGCGCGTGCGCCTTCCAGAACTTCCGCGTGCCCGCGGGAGCCTTGTTCGTGATGTCGGACGGCATCGCCAACCCGTTGAAGTGGTGTGACGACGTGCGGGCGACGCTGGCGCACTGGTGGGAACGGCCGCCGGATCCGTTCACCTTCGCGGCGCAGGCGGCCTTCGCCCGCAAGTCACATGTGGACGACCGCACCGTCGTGGGCATCTGGCCCGACGAGGTGGGCGCGGGCGACCCCGCATGATCGTGCCCGAAGCCGATCTGGGACGTCTGACCTTCCTGGCGAAGGGCGCGTTCGCCGAGGTCCACCGGGTTGAGGAATACACGCTGCCCGGGGATGCGGCGCCGCTCGCGTACAAGAAGTTCATCAGGGAGCACGCCGCGCAGGCCAGGTCCGCGCGCACCACGGTCGGGTTCCGCGACAACCTGAGCCCCTCCGAGCAGCGTGATCTGGACAGGTTCGCCGCATGGCCGAAGGCCCTGGTGGCAGATGCGGCCGGGGACGTCTGCGGGGTGCTGATGGTCCTTCTTCCTGAGGACTTCTTCTGCCGGCAACTCGACGACTCCGGGCAGATGACGACGGCTCCCAGGGAGTTCTCGTGGGTCATCTCGACCGCCGCACAGCGCGCCGCGGCTCAGGTCGACATCCGCGACATCGAGTTCACCGAACGGCTGGTGCTGCTCGCACAACTGGCCTACTTCTTCGGGCGGCTGCACAAGCACGGATGGGTCTACGGCGACTGCAGTTTCAGGAACATGGCCTTCGCGCTGGGTCCGCCGAGATTGAAGGTGCTCGACTGTGACGGCGCCGCCGCACTGACGGACACGAGCCGCGAACAGGCGTCCACCTTCTTCTGGGATCCCCCCGAGTGCCCGATCAGCCCCCCGCCGGGGCAGCGCAGACAGCAGGAGCTGCAGGACGACGTCACGGACGTGTACAAACTGGGGCTGGCGATCCTGCGGTGCCTGACTCCGGGCAAGGGCGCACCCTCCACCCGGGCGGTCAGCCGTCTGTCCGGTGAGCTCGACAGCGAGGGAACGGACCTGCTGACCCGGGCCCTGTCCGCGGACCGGAGCACTCGGCCCACGTCCAAGGAGCTGTACCTCTACCTCAGGGGAGTCGTGGCGAGCAGGACCTCGCCCCCCGGCATCGTCCATGCCCGCGTCGCGACGCCCTACCGTGTACGGGGCATGGACGTGCGCGTCGAGTGGCGGATCACCAACGCGACGACGATAGAGATCAGAACGGGAAGTGAGGCGCCGATCACGCTGGACGCGGCCCAGCACCCCGACGGCTGCGTCTTCCGGCCCGCCAGGTCCGGCCGGGTGACGCTGGAAGCGCGCAACGACTGCGCCTCCGTGACGATGGACCTCGGCGAGTTGACGCTCTACGAGTTGCCGGCGTTCGATCTGAGCCTGCATCGGCTGCCCACGGCACACGTCCCGTCCATGGAGACGTTCCAGCCGCCTTCGCTGGCGGCCGTGTTGCCGGGGCGCCCACGGATCGCGGCGGGATTCGGCGCCGTCGAATTGCCTTCGCTCCACGTTTTCGATTTCGTCCACAGCATGCTTCCGGTCGAACCGGCCCTGATGCCGGCCCCCCGGATCAGCGCGGTCGTGAGCGAGGCGACCGGCGTCGTGAGGGCGTCCGTGACGGACGCGGCAAGTGACATGGCTGCGGTGCTTCACCGTACGTTCATCGAGAAGGCCACAGCGGACAGTTCGGAAGGTGCCCAATCGTGATGGAGCGGATGAGCGAATTCCTCGCCTGGCTCGGAGGCGGGGAAAAAGAGGCCCTGCGGCACGTTCCCACCGAGCGGTCCAGGTTCACCCAGATGGCGCTCGTCCTGCTGACCACGGCAGGGCTCGCCGTGGTGTCGATGGCCTTCGCACTCCACGACGGCCTGAAGGTGGACTGGCTTTGGGCTGTGGTCTTCGGGCTGCTGTGGGGGTTCGTCATCCTCAACCTGGATCGACTGCTCGTGCTGAGCATGGGGTCGATCCGGGATCGCAAGCGCGTGCTTCTCATGGCGTTGCCCCGGCTGGGCATGGCCATGGTGCTCGCTGTCGTGATCTCCACGCCCCTCGTCCTGCGCGTGTTCGCCAGCGACATCAACGTCCAGATCTACACGACGCAGCAGGAGACGTCGGCCCGCATGAAACTGCTGCAGGCCAACAGCGCGGAGCAGGACCGGGCCAACAAACTCCGTCAGAAGATCCAGGAGGATCAGGAGATCCTGGCCGGCAAGCTGTCGAGGCAGTTCACCAGCCCGCAGCTGCAGACGGCCCAGGCCAAGGTGAGCGAGCTCCAGCGCCGGCTCGAGACCGGCGAGGAGAAGGCGAATGTGGCCCTGGAAGCCTGGAAGTGCGAGCTCTACGGTGCCGGCGAGAAGTGCAGGAAGGCCTCCGACAAGGCGGGACCCGGTCCGCTGGCGGCGACCAAGGAGCGGGAGTACCGGCAGGCCGTGAGCGCGGTCAGGTCCGTCCGCACGGAGTTGAAGGCCGCGCGGGCCGCCGCGAGCACCGCGGAGAAGGGAGTCGCGGACCAGCAGGCGGAGGCCCTTCGGAAGGCCCAGGACGACGCCCGGGCGGAGCTTCCCGGACTCCAGGCGCAGTACAGGGAGATGGAGGCCTCCCTCCAGGCATCGGCGGCCCGGGGTACCACGCTGAACGGGAACGACGACGGACTTCCCGCGCAGGTTCGGGCTCTCTTCGAGCTCGGCGAGCGGGACCTCTCCCTCTCGCTCGCACACCTTGCCGTGTTCTTCCTTTTCTTCATGATCGAATTACTTCCCGTCACCGTGAAGATCCTGATCAACATGGGCCCGATGTCCCCCTACGAAGCGTTTGTGAAGTTCCGCGGAGACGCGCAGATCGACGAGGCGAAAACCCGGCGCGTCGAAGCCCGGCGGATCGAGGAAGGCAGGTCGCGGGTCAGAGTCGAGGTCGCGGAAGGCAAGGAGCGGGTCAGGGGCGAGATCGAGGCCGACATGCGGAGACGGGAGGCGGATCTCGGCAAGCGCGCCAACGCGCACGTCGCCGCGGAGATGACGAAGATCCTCGACATCGCACTGCAGGAGTGGAGCGAACAGGTGCGCTCCCGGCTGGCGAAGACGCACTCGGACGGCGACGGGACGCCGCCGCCCTCGCACGGAACCACCTCCGCCCCGGGTGACGGCGGCTTCACGATGCCTCCCGTCAACGGCGTCCGGCCCCCCACCGTCCAGGTGACCTCACCGTTCTTCCTGCCGGACGGGGACGATTTGTGAGATCCCTGCCCGAGGAGTCGGATTCGCAAGGGTGCCTGCTGGTCGTCGCGAGCTACGCCGATCTGGCGAGCACCCTCGAGAGAGTGACGAAGGACGCGGCGACCCGGTTGCTGATGTCACCGGTGATCGGCGATTTCATCGAGCTACGTCTCGTGGACCTCGGACACCGGCCTCCCGGCGACGGCGTCCCCGCGGCCGCGGTGGAACGGATCGTGAACGAGATCACGCGACCTGCGGGCGGTGCGAGCGAGAACTACTTCGGTCTGCTGGTCGTCGACGGCTCCGCCGCGACCGTGGAACGGCTGCTCGACGCATGCCGCGCTGATCGGACGATGGCGGCGCTGCCGCTGCGGTGTCGTGGTTTCGCCGCCAAGGACGACAGGCACATCGGGGACACGCAGACCGGGATGGAATCCGCCGGGGGCCGCGACGAGGTGGCGCCGCCGGCGGCCGGCAGCGTGGACATCGTGGTCCCCGAGGCCGGTCGCTGGACCCAGCGCGGCATGGTGGACGACCTGAAAAGGTACGCCGAGGATCTTCTTCACCACTTCGCCACCACCCACGTGTCCGGTCTCACCGGTGACGATCTCGACTTCATCCGGCGCGCCCGCACCTCCTCGCCGGAGGACGGGGAGGTGGAGGCCGACGATGTCGTGCTGGACCTGGAACCCGCGGCCGGCGTCGCGAACGAGCCGGCCGCGGATCAGCCGCTCCCCGGAAACCGGCCGTCGTCCGAGAGCATCGTCCCCGCCCTCTCATCGGCGGCTGTGGTGCCGTCCGCGCATCCGATGCCGCCTGCCGGGAGCGCGGGTGCTCCGTCAGAGCCGGTCATCGCCGCCCGCCTTCGACCGGCGGCTCCGGTCAGTGCGGTCACCGCGCTGCGGCGACTCGCCGGCCGCCTGCTGCGCAGGCCCCCGGCCGCTCCGGCGGATCCGTTGCCGGTCGCCACGGCCCCGGCGCCGTACGAGGCGGATGGGGCGGTCGCTCTCGTCTATCTGGCGATCGCCGAAGGCGTCACGGTGGACGACTCGGACGCCTGGCGTCGCGGGCGCTCACTGATTCAGGAGATCGACAAGAGAATCGCCGCGATTCCGGGAGCCGCCTATCGGATCCGAGTGGTGACGAGTCTGGATGAGCCGGCGGAAAGAGCTCCTCGCCCTCCCGGTGAGTTGTCGAGGCGCGACATCAGGCGATCGGCCTCACGCTTCGACTTCATCGAACTACTGGTGAAGTTGAAGGCGCAGATAAGCGGGGACCTGGCGACGATCGGCGGTTCTCCGCCTCCCGCGGTACGCCCCGCCGTGGTCGTCTTCGCCGCGGACGTTCCCATGGGGGACGTGGTCACGATGCAGGAGTACCTGGAGCTGGTCGGCACCGCCTCGGTCATCTGGATCACACCTCTCGAGTCGTCGGCCCTGCTGTCCCCGGAATTCGCCGTGGACGGCGTACGTGTCCTCACCGATCACGACGGCATCGCCGACGAAGTGGCCACCTATCTCCGCGTCGACGCCGGCGCGGGGTCGGTGAAGGAGCAGACCGAGTCACCCTGAGCACCGCCGCCCACCGGCGGACGACGACCAGCACCGGGCCGAAAGTCCCACGTATCGCGGGACTTCCGAACGATCTCGCCGTGCCGTACGGCTCCTGCGGCACGGCCGGTGCTCGCGGTTCCCTTGAGATGTCGCGAGAGAGAAGACGTTGAAAGGGGCCGGTCATGGCCATCATCGAAGGACGTAACCGGAGCAACCACCGCCTCACCGAGGCCGCGGCCCCCGTCACCGTTCCCGCCCCCCGCGCGCACGGCGAGGCGGTCCCCGCCGCCGGCACCGGCCCGGCCCGCTACGCCTGGGCCGCCGCCCGCATCGCCATCGGCTGGATGTTCCTGTGGGCCTTCCTCGACAAGACCTTCGGCTGGGGCTTCGCCACTCCCGCGGCCAAGGCCTGGATCAACGGCGGCAGCCCGACCACCGGCTTCCTGAAGGGCACCGCCGACCACACCTTCGGCGGCCTGTTCAACGCCCTCGCCGGACAGCCCTGGGTCGACTGGCTGTTCATGACCGGTCTGGCCGGCATCGGCACCGCGCTCGTCCTCGGCATCGGCATGCGTCTCGCCGCCACCACCGGCGGGCTGCTCCTGCTGATGATGTGGGCCGCCGAACTGCCGCTGGCCACCAACCCCTTCATGGACGAGCACATCGTCTACGCCATCGTCCTGACGGGTCTGGCCCTGGCCGGCGCCGGCAACCCCCTCGGACTCGGCACGCGGTGGGCCGCCACCCCCCTGGTCCGCCGCCTCCCGATCCTCAAGTAACCCCGGCCCCACCGCTCCGGTGCCCATCTCCAGCCCCCTGGAGGTGGGCACCGGCATGTCCGGCCGACCGTGCATGGGATCGGATTTGCGGGGTAATCGCAATGTCGAGAGTGCGCACGGGGCCCGCGCGGGACGGCGGCGGACGGTTCGCCCGTCACGTCCCGCGCGGCCCCCGGTTCTCAGCCGTGGACGGTGATCACGTACCCGTCGGGGTCGCTGAAGGAGAACGTCCGGCCGAACGGCCCGTCGACCGGCGCGGACAGGATCGGCACCCCCGCCGCGGCGAGCTCGTCGTGGAGACGCTGGGCGTCGTCCGCTCTGAACCACAGCGCCACTCCCAGGCCCGGACGCGGAGCCGCCTCCAGGTCGACGCCGGGCAGCGGCTCGCGCACCGCGAACGGTATGGGGGCGGTGGCGAACACCACGGCGTGCGGCGGCCCGGCGGGGTCCCGCCGGAGCCCCAGGCGCTTCTCGTAGAACGCGGCCGCGGCCTCCAGGTCGCGCACCTGCAGCGCCACGAAATCCACTCCGGTCACGGTCACGACTACCTCCGATGTCAGAACATTGACATGGGGGACCCTATGTCAGAATGTTGACATGACGCAAGAGAGCGACGGCGCGGACCTCGGCCGCCTGGTGGGCTACCAGCTGAAGCGGGTTCAGGCGGCGTTGCGCTCGACCATGGACGCCACGCTGCGCCGCCACGACCTGACCACTCCGCAGTACGTCTGCCTGGAACTGCTCGACCAGCGGCCGGGGCTGTCCAACGCCGAACTGGCCAGGGGTGCCTTCGTCACCCGGCAGTCGATGAACGTGCTGCTCCGCAACCTGGAGGACGCCGGGCTGGTCGAGCGGCCGGCGTCCGCGCCGCAGGGCAGGGCCCTGCCCACCACTCTGACGGCGCAGGGCAGGGCGCGGCTCGCCGCCGCCCGCGGCGACGTGCTCGAGATCGAACGGCGGATGACCGGTCACCTCGACGCGGAGCAGGCCGAGCTCCTGCTGGGCCACCTGGAGCGGATGACCGGCGCCCTGGAAGACCGCCCGTCGCCGGACGCGGTCCACCGGAGGCGTTAGGTCATCCCGCCGCCGGGGCCGGTTTCGAGGAGTGCGCCTGTCACTGCGGCGCCACCCTCGGGTTCGTCTACTGTGACGTCACAGTAGGGTGATGCCGGTCACGTGGCCGACCCTGCCGACGCGCAGCCGTCCCGCGACGTCCCCCGCGCCCCTCGCGGGATCAACCGGGAGACCAGGGATCCGGGGCGGCCCAGCCGCTCCCGGAGCCGCCGGCCCGCGCGGAGCCTCCTCCGGCGTGGCCCGACGGCGCCGGAGACCACACGTGGAGAGGGAGGACGATGTCCGTCTACCGCATCAGGATGTACAGCGGGTTCCAACGCACCCTCACCGCCGACCGCGTCGTCGTCAACGGCGACAACGTCTGTTTCGAGCGGAGCAGGAACGGATCGTGGGTGGCGGCGCTTCAGCTGCCGACGCAACTGGTCACCCGGGTCCGCCGGCGGTGCGTCCAATCGGACGGCACGGTGACCTGGAACGTCGAGAAGCCGGGACCCAGCACCTACTGACCGGGAGTGCCCACCTTCGTTATTGCTCTCTAACCTTCCGTGAGAGTAGAGTCTGCCCCGCTTGCGGTGGGACTCCGCTTCGCCGCGTGCTCGCCCATCGCAGGCGTCAACGCCACCGCAACGGCCCGCCTGGCCCTTCCCCCCTCGCCGGGCGCGCCGTCGCGGTGGGAGCCGGCCGCGCGGACTCCCCCTCGAGAGGTATCGTCACCGGGAAGTTCGGGGACCTGTTCTGCGAAACCCTACCCTTGCGTTAGGCAGGCCATGAGTGGCGACGGTACCCGCACACGAGCGGCCACGGGGTGGGAAAGGTGAGCGGAGCGATGCCTGAAGGTCTGGTGCAGATCGGCGAGGTCGCCGAGCGGATCGGGCTGTCTCTGCGCACCATCCGGCACTACGAGGAGGTCGGCCTGGTCGTGCCCGCCCGCACCCAGGGGGGTTTCCGGCTCTACAACGAGGAGAACGTGCAGCGGCTGGCGTTGATCAAGCGGATGAAGCCGCTGGGGTTCACGCTGGAGGAGATGCGCGACCTGCTGGAGATCACCGATCGGCTCACCCGCGGCGACGAGGACCCCGGCCTGCTCGCCCGGCTGCACCTGTTCGAGAGGGCGGTGGCCGAACGCGCCGACAGACTGCGCGAGCAGCTCGCGATGGCGCGGGAGTTCGCCGAGCAGCTCCGCCGCCGGCGCCTGAACGCCCCGTCCGCCCGCTGATCCCCGCGGCCGGCGTGCCCTCGCCGGGCATAAGTCCGTCCCAAGTGCCGTCTCAGCCCTGCCGCGCGTGACTGAGCCGGCCGCTCGTCGAGTGTTCCGCCGTCTGGTCCGCGTGGCGCCGGGCGGCGGCCCAGTCGTTGCGGCCCAGTCGTTGCGGCCCAGTCGTTGCGGCCCAGTCGTTGCGGCTCAGTCGTTGCGGCTCAGCGCGACCATGCACAGCGCCGCGTGACCGAGCGTCCGGTAGCCGAGCAGCCCGGCACGGTGCCGGCACGGTGACGGCACGGTGACGGCTCGCCGCGGTGGTCGCGGGTCGCGGGAGTGCCGTGGCCGAGCCGCGTCCCATGACCGACCGGACGCGGCTCGGCCCGCGTCCCATGGCCCGGCCGGACGCGGCTCGGCCTGACTGGCCCGCTTACTTCTTGGAGGAGCCCTTCTCGACGGCACAGGTCTCGGTCTCGCCCTTGTCGTCCCCGGTGTCACGGATCACCTGGCCGCCGGTCGCGGCGTCGGGCGTCCGCGACAGGGCCTCGGTAGTGCCAACGGAGATCTCGCCGTCCTTCACGGGCACCTTCAGCTTGCCGTCGCTCGGCACCGAGTCGACCAACTTGCCGTCGAGGTAGACCTTTCCTGCCTCCACCCGTACGGTGCCGACGTTCGCGTCCTGGCCGGGGCACGTCCCGGCCGTGACGGTGAAGGTCGCCGGTTCGGTCCCCTTCGCGTTGGCGGCCGCCGTGATCGTGCCGGCCAGTCCCAGGGCGAGGACGCCGGCGAGTATGATGCGCGAGCGCTTCATGAGAAATTCCTTCCATGCGGTTGCAGCTGATTGCTGCTGAAAGGCTCGCCGGAAGTGCCTGAAGCAGGGCTGAAGCCACCTGAATTGATCTTAAGGTTGGCTTCAGGTGGGTTCGTTCAGGCTGTGGGGCATGCGTTTACTGCTGGTGGATGATGAGGAGCGGCTCGCCGAACTGCTGCGGAGCGGGCTGGGCGAGGAGGGCTTCGCGGTCGACGTCGCCCACAACGGGCGCGACGGCCTGTGGATGGCCACCGAGAACTCGTACGACGTGATCGTGCTCGACGTCATGCTGCCACTGCTCAACGGGTATTCCGTCTGCCGCCGCCTGCGCGACATCGGCGACTGGACGCCGATCATGATGCTCACCGCGAAGGACGGCGAGTACGACGAGGCCGAGGCGCTGGACACCGGGGCCGACGACTTCCTGTCGAAGCCCTTCTCGTATGTGGTGCTGCTGGCCCGGCTCCGGGCCCTGGTACGGCGGGGCGGGCGCGAGCGGCCGGTGACGCTGCGCGTGGGCGACCTGGTGATCGAGTCGGCGGGGTTGCGCTGCCGCCGGGGGGATGACGAGATCGCGCTCACGCCGAAGGAGTTCGCCGTGCTGCACGCGCTTGCCCGGCGGGCGGGCGAGGTGGTGAGCAAGACCGAGCTTCTTCAGCAGGCCTGGGATTTCGCCTACGACGGCGATCCGAGCATCGTCGAGGTCTACATCAGCGCACTGCGCCGTAAGATCGATGCGCCGTTCGGCCGGTCGTCGCTGGTGACCGTGCGCGGGGCCGGCTACCGGCTGGACGGGGTGTCATGAGGCGCTGGTCGGTACGGGTTCGGGCGACGGTGGTCGCGACCGTGACGGTCGCTTCCGCGCTCGCGGTCGCGGTCGCCGTACTCATGGGAACGTTGAAGAGCAGCTTGGAGTCGAGCGCCGGCCAGGAGGCCGCGCGGCGGGCGGAGACGGCCGTGCAGGCGCTCATCACGACCAACGAGAACGGCGCCACGACCCTCGTCACGACCGGCCCGGCAGGGGATGTCGCGATAGACCCGGACGTGCGTGTCAGCACGCACCCGGAGCAGAGCTGGGGCGAGGGGTACGCCACCGTCGAGCGGACGGTGACGACCTCGGGCGGGAAGGTCACCGTACGGGCGCGCTCCTCCCTTGAGCCGGTGCGCGACGCCCTGCATGCCCTTCGTCCCCTGCTGTTGGTCGGCACACCGGTGCTGGTGCTGCTGGTCGCCGTGCTGACGTGGCTGCTGGTCGGGCGGGCTCTCGCGCCCGTGTCGGCGATCCGGACGACGTTCGCGCGGATCACCGCGAGCGATCTGCATGAGCGGGTGCCCGTGTCGGCGTCGGGAGACGAGGTCACCCGGCTGGCGCAGACCATGAACGCCACGCTCGACCGATTGGAGCGCGCGGTCTCCAAGCACCGGCAATTCGTCGCCGACGCCGCGCACGAGCTTCGCAGCCCGCTCGCGACCCTCCGTACCCGCCTCGAACTGGGACGGCGTGAGGCCCCGAGGCTGGTCCGCGAGGCGCTGACCGATGTGGAACGGATCCAGGGGCTCGCCGCCGACCTGCTCCTGCTCGCGCGGCTTGACGCCGGCGAACCCCTGCGTATGGAGGAGGTCGACCTGGGTCAGGTGGCGACGGAGGAAGCGCTGCGCCCCCGGCGTGACGGCGTCACGATCCGGCTCGACGTCGCCACCGACGTGGTCGTGCGGGGATCCCGGTCACATCTGGCCAGGCTGGTCGCCAACCTGGTCGACAACGCCGTACGGCACGCCGAGACGACGGTGACCGTGCGCGTGGCACCCCCCGGGACGGTTGAGGTGTGCGACGACGGGCCGGGCATCCCGGTCGAGCACCACGAGTCGGTGTTCGACAGGTTCACCCGGCTCGACGAGGCGCGGGCACGCGACGCGGGCGGGTCCGGACTCGGCCTGGCCATCGCGAGGGACATCGCCCGCGCCCACGACGGCACGCTTGTCGTCGCCGGCGCAGCGGGACCTGGCGCCCGCCTGCGGGCCGACCTGCCGCCCGGGGACACGGCGGCCGGGTAATGGTTCGCTATGCGGATACCCGCCCGCGCCTTGGGGATAGCGGGCCTTCGCATGACCTGCCTAGTCTGCGATAAGTGACGCTCTTTCCGACCGTATGACGCGCCGTATGCGGAGCGTCGGGGCGGTCTCCGCCCGCTGGTGATCAAGGAGCACGACACGATGAACTCGCAGACCGTGGACCGCGCCGACGTCTCCGCGACCGAGGCGGTCTCTTCCGTATACACGTGTCCGGTGCCGCACTCTCCTCAGGAGGTCAGCGGCGTGCGGCGGCGTGCGCTCCGGGTGCTGGCGGCCTGGGGAACTCCCGGGGCCGCCGCGGAGGACGCCCTGCTGGTGATCTCGGAGATGGTCACCAACGCCGTCCTCCACGCCATGCCGCCGGCCGAGTTTCGCCTCTTCATCCACGCCGACGGCGATGGCCGGGCCATCCGGGTCGAGGTCACCGACGGCGGAGCGGCACCGGTGTGGCCGGGAACCACCCCGTGTCCGGACGAGAGCGGGCGCGGCGCCGTCGTCGTCGACGCCCTCGCCATCCGGCACGGCAGCGTGAGCCGCTCCTCCGGCACCACCACGTGGTGGGCGGACCTGCCCGCCCGCTGAGCGTACGCGGGCGCTCAGCGGCGCAGCGTCTCCGATGGGGACTCGCCGAAGCGGCGGCGATACGCGTTGGCGAACCGCCCCAGGTGGACGAATCCCCACCGATAGGCCGCGTCGGTGACCGTGGTGGTGCACGGGTTGCCGGCCGCCAGTTCGGCCCGCACGCGATCGAGGCGGACCTCCCGCAGATAGTTCATGGGCGTCGTCTCCAGACGACGCCGGAACCCCTCCTGAAGCGCCCGCACGCCGACGCCCACGGCCCCGGCGATCTCTTCCACGGTGAGCGGTTCCGCCGCGCGCGCCTCGATCAGGTCCACGGCCCGCTCCACCACCGTCGGCGCGGCGCGGGGCTGCCCCTCCGACAGGGCCTCGCTGTAGTTGCTGGGCTGGGCCAGCAGCAACTGCGTCATGAGCAGCCCCTCCAGCTGCCTGAGCGCGACGGGCTGCTCCAGCATGGCGCCGCCGGTCTCCGCCTCCCGTCTGAGCAGATCGACGACCGCCAGCCAGGATCGGGCGGCCGGCCGGGTCAGGTCCATGCCCAGGGAGAAGGTGAGCGGTCTGCGCGGCGTGCGTCCTATGAGCTTGCCGAGGTGTGCTTCGAGCGCGGCGCGGTCGAAGCGGGTGATCAGTTGCATGTGCCCGGGAGCCCATCGCATGGTCATGGGCCGCGTCAGCGACAGCACGGAGGCGAGCTCGGGCGTCGACACGATCCGTTCACGGCCGTGGGACACCTCCGCCGCTCCGGCGAGCGGGATCTCGACGAGCAGGTAGCGATCCAACGGCTGCGGTGTGATGAGCACTTCCGTGCCGTAGCCGAGCGAGTACAGCCCGATCCCGTCGAACGTGATCCCGTTCATGCGGGCGTCGAGCGTGATCTTCGGATTCACCGGGCGCAGCCCGTGAACGCCGAGGGCGTTCCCGACCGTCGTCCGGGCCTCGTCGACGTCGTGTGTGTGCAGCCGCCGGTAAGCGGCGAGCGGTAGCGATCGTTCGGCCATTTTCGCCTCCCCCGGGCCGGCAGACCCCCCGTTTCCGCAGGTAGCGGGCGCGCAACAAGCTTATGCGCGGGTCTGTCCCGACGGAACACGGCGCCGCGGGAGCCGTCGGCGCGTCTACCGGCCGGTGTCCGGGACGGGGGCGGACGATCCGCGCACCACGAGTTCCGTGGCGAGTTCGACGTGGTGGGACTCGACCCGCTCCCCCGCCGCGAGACGCAGCGCCGTACGCACCGCGACGGCGCCCATCTCCCGCAGCGGCTGGCGCACCGTGGTCAGGGGCGGCGAGGCCATCCGGGCGATCTGGGTGTCGTCGAAGCCCACGATGCTGAGGTCTTCGGGCACGCGCAGCCCCCGCGCCCTGGCGGCCTCCAGCACGCCGAGCGCGATGTCGTCACAACCCGCGAAGATCGCCGTGGGCTGCTCGGGAAGGTCGAGCAGGGCCGCCCCGCCCGCCATGCCGTCCTGGTAGTGAAAGGTGCCCGTTCGTACGTACGCGGGCGGGACGGGCACCTGCGCGGCCTCCATGGCGGCGCGGTAGCCGTGCAGGCGTGCCTGGTTGCAGGCGGCGGTGGCCGGGCCGCCGAGATAGGCGACGCGCCGGTGCCCGAGCGCGAGCAGGTGCTCGGTCGCGGCCAGGCCACCGGCGAAGTTCGTCGAGCCGACGCTGGTCACCCTGGCCCTCGGCAGGTTCAACGGGTCGATCACGACCAGGGGCAGCCGCGCCCGGGCCAGGGCGGCGAGCTGCCCGGAGGACAGCTCGCCGGTGACGGCGACCAGCGCCCGCCGCCCGGCCGTGACCAGGTCGCGGGCCCATCCTCCGGTGCGGTCGGCGTTGCGCCGGATGCTGACCACGACCGCCACGTCGAGGTCGGCCCCGGCCTGCACCGCGCCCTGGACGATCTCGGTCGAGTAGGCGTTGAGGTCCGCGTCGAACTCAACCTCGATCGTGTCGGGCGCCGCCTCGCTCCGGCGCTGCGGCGGCGCGACGTAGTCGTGCTCCTCCAGCAGCGACAGCACCAGTGAACGCGTCTCCGGGGCGACGTCGCTGCGGCCGTTGAGCACCTTCGACACGGTCGCGACCGACACCCCCGCCGAGGCCGCGACCGTGGCCAGGGTGGCCCGCCTACGACTGGGCGGCATCTGTTCCTCCCTGCTCGGGGCCCGCCGTCCGTCGCACCTCCACGGGGGTGACCAGCCGCCGGTCGTGACCGACGTGGCGCAGCGGGCCGGTCAGCCGTACGCGGCCCCGGCACGGCAGGTCCGACGCCGAGGTGCCGACGAGCACGTCGATGTCTCCGGGCTCGACGATCCGCCGCAGGTCGCGACCGGTGAAGGCGGTCCGGTCCGCGTGCACGGCGAACGACGCCCGCGCGCTTTCGCCCGGCTCCAGCCGCACCCGGGCGAACCCGGTGAGCTGCCGCACCGGCCGGGTCACCTGGGCGAGCACGTCGTGCAGGTAGAGCTGGACGACCTCCTCGCCCGCCCGGCCGCCGGTGTTGCGCACCCGCACCGACACGGTGAACTCCCCGTCGGTGGGCACCTCCGCGTCGCTGATCTCCAGGTCGTCGACCTCGAAGGTGGTGTAGGACGCGCCGTAGCCGAACGCGAACAGCGGGGTCGGGTCGAGGTTGCTGATGCCGTGGCTGTCGGCGCCGAGCGGCGGCTGCAGGTAGGTGCCCGGCTGCCCGCCCGTGGTCCGCGGGATCTGCACCGGCAGTTTCCCGCTGGGCTGCACCCGGCCGGACAGGACGCCGGCGATGGCCGCACCGCCCTCCTCGCCCGGCATGAACGCCTGGACGAGCGCGGCGGCCCGGTCGTTCACCCGCCCCAGCGCGTACGGCCGCCCCGACACGACCACCACCACGACCGGCGTGCCGGTGGCGGCCAGCTCGATCAGCAGATCCTCCTGGACCCCGGGCAGGCGCAGGTCGTCGGCGTCGCAGCCCTCGCCCGAGGTGCCCTGTCCGAACAGCCCGGCCAGGTCGCCGACGACGGCCACGCACAGGTCCGACTCGCGGGCGGCCGCGAGCGCGGCGGCGAAACCGGAGCGGTCGTCGTCCCGCCAGTCGCAGCCCCGCTCGTAGGCGATCTCGGCATCCGGCAGCTCGGCCCGCAGCGCCTCGAGCAGGCTGGGCGCCTCCACCCCGAGCCCGAGCTTCGGGTAACGGGGCAGCACGTGGTTGGGGAAGGCGTAGCAGCCCATGAACGAGCGCGGGTCGTCGGCGCAGGGCCCGACCACGGCCACCCGGCGGGGCTCCGGACGCCCCTCGCCGAGCAGCGGCAGCACGGTCCCGGCGTCGAGCAGCACGATCGACCGCTCGGCCAGCTCCCTGGCCAGGGCTCGGTTGGCGGGCGAGTCGAGGTGCACGCTGTCCGCGCCGGCCACCGACTTCTCCGGCGTCCAGTCCGGGTCCAGCAGGCCGAGCTGCACCTTCTGCGCGAGCAGGCGGCGCACGGCCCGGTCCACCAGGTCCTCGGGGATCTCGCCCCGCCGCACCCGCTCGACCAGGTGCTGGCCGAAGCCGAGCGTGTCGGGGAGTTCGACGTCGATGCCGGCGGTCAGCGCCTGCACCCCGGCCTCCTCGGCGTCCGCCGCGACCTGGTGCATGGTCGCGAGGAACGGCACCGCCCAGTAGTCCGAGACCACCGTGCCGGTGAACCCCCACTCGCCGCGTAGCAGGTCGGTCAGCAGCCACGGGTCGGCGGCGGCGGGCACGCCGTCCACGTCGGAGTAGGAGTTCATGACCGACCGCGCGCCGCCCTCGGCGACGGCGGTCTCGAACGTCGGCAGGATCATGTCCATCAGCTCGCGCCGCCCCATCGGGACCGGGCCGTGGTTGCGGGCCGCACGCGAGGCGGAGTATCCGGCGAAGTGCTTGAGCGTGGCGATGACCCCGGCGTTCTCCAGGCCGCGCACGTAGGCCGCGCCGAGCGTCGCGACGAGGTACGGGTCCTCGCCGATGGTCTCCTCGACCCGGCCCCAGCGGTAGTCACGCACCACGTCGAGCACCGGCGACAGGCCCTGGTGGACGCCCACGGCGCGCATGTCCCTGCCGATCGCGGCGGCCATCCGCTCCACCAGCTCCGGGTCGAAGGTCGCACCCCAGGCGATGGCGGCCGGGTAGACGGTCGCGCCGTAGGTGGTGAAACCGGTCAGGCACTCCTCGTGGACCAGCGCGGGAATGCCGAGCCGGGAGTGCTTCACCACCTCGCTCTGCAGCCGCACCACCTCCGCCGCGCCCTCGGCCACGGTCACCGGAGTGCTGCCGAAAACCCGCGTCAAATGGCCGAGGCCGTGGCGTGCGGCCTCCTCGATCGGCACCGTGCCGGAGGCCGCGAAAACATCCTGCATCGGGGCGACATTGTGCGCGCCGTCGGGCTCCACCTCCTGCTCGGGCTGCATGTCGTTCCCGATCCACCGGCTGCCGAGCTGGCCGACCTTCTCCTCAAGGGTCATCTCGGCGAGGAGTGCCTCGACCCGATCGGCCACGGGGAGTGCCGGGTCCTGCCACACCCGGAACGTCCCGTCCGCCGCGTGCGTCCGATCTGGGGCCGTCATCTGTTCTCCTCACAAAAAAGTTTCGAAACATTTCGGCATCCGCCGGCGATTCGGGCGTCGATCGTCCAGTAAACCAAGATCACCAGGTAGAGGCCTGCTCGTCGGTACTTTACACACGCCTCACGCTGGGCTGGGGAGACCGTGAGAGCGCTCTTGACAGTCGGGTACCGCAAATCTAGATTGGCGTGCCACGCGGCTTGTGTCGAAATGTTTCGAGCGAGCTGACCTAAAGAAGGAGTGGACAGTGGCACCGGGGTGCCGATCCACGTCGCCCCCGCCGCGTCCGAATGTCATCAATAAGCCGCAGCCTGCCTCGGCGTTCGACGTACGGAGATCAGCGTGGAGTCCAGCAAATCATCCCGCCGCACATTCCTCAGTCTTTCCATGGGACTTCCTCTCGGCGCGGCCTTAGCGGCCTGCGGCACGGACGGCCCGGCCCCGTCGGGCGGAGGCTCCGGCGGCGGCGCCGCCGGGGGTAACGGCGGCGGCGGGGGCAAGGCCACCTACTGGTTCCTCCAGGGTCCTCCCGGTGAGGCGCCCCGCACCGCGGCCGTCGACCGGTTCAACAAGGCCAACCCCAACGGCCAGATCGCGATCACCACGATCCAGAACGACGCGTACAAGACGAAGATCAAGACGGCGATCGGCGCGAACCAGGCACCCACCATCATCTGGGGCTGGGGCGGCGGCGGTCTGCGCAGCTACGTGCAGGCCGGCCAGGTCGAGGACCTCACCTCGTGGTTCGGCGAGAACGCCGCCGTGAAGGACCGGCTGTTCCCCGGCGCCTTCGGCGCCGCGACGATCGACGGCAAGATCTACGCGATGCCGTGCGAGACCGTCCAGCCGATCGTGCTGTTCTACAACAAGAAGGTCTTCGAGAAGGTCGGCGCGCAGCCGCCGCAGTCGTACGGCGACATCCTCGACCTGGTGAAGAAGTTCAACGCGGCGGGGATCGCGCCCTTCTCGCTGGCCGGTCAGTCGCGCTGGACGAACATGATGTGGCTGGAGTTCCTCTTCGACCGCATCGGCGGCCCCGAGGTGTTCCAGGCCGTCTTCGACGGCGAGAAGGACGCCTGGAACAACCCCGCCTCCATCGAGGCCCTGACCAAGATGCAGGAGCTCATCAAGGCCAACGCCTTCATCAGGGGCTTCTCATCGGTCACCGCCGACTCCAACGCCGACCAGGCGCTGCTGTACACCGGCAAGGCCGCGATGATGCTGCACGGCAGCTGGTCGTACGGCATCCAGCAGGAGCAGGGCGGCGACATCGTCTCCAGCGGCAACCTCGGCTGGATGAACTTCCCGGGGGTCGACGGCGGCAAGGGCGACCCGAGCAACACGGTCGGCAACCCCGGCCAGTACCTGTCGATCTCCTCCAAGGCGACGCCCGAGCAGAAGGAGATCGCCAAGAAGTTCTTCGCGACCGGTGTGCTCGACGACGAGGAGCAGAAGCAGTGGGTCGGCACCGGTGGTGTGCCGATCGTCAAGGGCTCCGACAAGCTGTTCGCCGGCTCCAAGGACGCCGAGTTCCTGAACTTCGTCTACGGCGTCGCCAGCAACGCCAAGGTGTTCGCCCAGTCGTGGGACCAGGCGCTCAGCCCCACCGCGGCCGAGAAGCTGCTGGACAACATCGCCAAGCTGTTCCAGCTGTCGATCTCGCCGCAGGAGTTCGCGACGAACATGAACGCGGTCATCGGTAAGTAAGCATGTCTGCTATCTCCGCTCGAAGGACGTCGTCCGCCGTCGCGCCCAGGGCGCGCGGCGGCGGCGTCCTGCCGTGGCTGGCCCTGCCCGCCCTGATAGCCTTCACGGCCTTCGCACTGATCCCGCTGATCGGGGTCCTGCTGCTCAGCTTCACGTCCTGGGACACGCTGGGCGAGATCCAGCTGACCGGGCTCGACAGCTGGCGGGCCGTGCTCACCGACCCCGGCCTGCCCCACGCGCTGTGGATCACGTTCCTCATCATGCTGCTCTCCTGGGCCTTCCAGACCCCGGCCAGCATCCTGATCGGCGTGTTCCTGGCGGGCCGCCAGCGCTACCGGGAACTGCTCGCGGTGCTGTACTTCATCCCGCTGCTGCTCAGCTCGGCGGCCATCGCGATCACCTTCAAGGCGCTGCTCGACCCGAACTTCGGGCTCGGCGCGGGGCTGGGCCTCGACTTCCTCGTCCAGGACTGGCTCGGCGAGCCCGGCCTCGCCTTCGGCGTCGTGATCTTCGTGGTGTCGTGGCAGTACATCCCGTTCCACTCGCTGCTCTACCAGGGCGGTGTGCGGCAGATCCCGCGGTCGCTCTACGAGGCCGCGGAGCTGGACGGCGCGGGACGGGTCCGGATGTTCTTCAGCATCACGCTGCCCCAGCTCAAGTACACCATCATCACGTCATCCACTCTGATGGTCGTCGGCTCCCTGACCTTCTTCGACCTGATCTTCGTGCTGACCGAGGGCGGTCCCGGTGACGCCACCCGCGCGCTCGCGCTGGACATGTACAAGCGCGGCTTCCAGGCCAACCTCATGGGAGCGGCCTGCGTGATCGGTGTCATCCTCGTTCTCGTGGGCCTCGTCCTGGCGCTGCTGCTGCGCCGGCTGGGCGGCCGCGACCCCAACGCCAGTCAGTTGGAAGGGGCCTGACCGTGACCGCGACCCACACCTCGAGGGCGCGCACCGCCGCGTCCGGGGCGCACGGACGCCGGCCGGCGAAGAGCCGGCAGCGCCCCAACTGGCTGGGCGGGCTGGTGGGCTGGCTGTGGCTGGCCGTGGTGATCGTCCCGATCTACTGGATCGTGATCACCAGCCTCAAGACGCAGTCCAACTACTACGCCACCAACCCGCTGGCGCCGCCCACCGATCCGACGCTGGACAACTACCGGCTCGTGATCGAGATGGACTTCCCGCTGTACTTCCTGAACAGCATCCTCGTCGCCATCGGCACGGTGATCCCGTCGGTGCTGTTCTCGTTCATGGCGGCGTACGCGATCGTCCGGAGCGCCGGCGCCAACCGCTTCCTGCGCGGAGTGAACTCGCTGTTCCTCATGGGCCTGGCCATCCCGCTGCAGGCGACGGTCATCCCGGTCTACCTGCTGATCATCAAGCTGCACCTCTACGACTCGCTGACGGGACTGGTCGTGCCGTCGGTCGCCTTCGCGATCCCGCTGTCGGTGCTGGTGCTGTCCAACTTCATCAGGGACGTGCCGAAGGAGCTGTTCGAGTCGATGCGGCTCGACGGCGCGACCGAGTGGAAGACCCTGTGGGGTCTTGCCTTCCCGCTCACGCGACCGGCCGTGGTCACGGTGTCGATCTACAACGCGCTGCAGGTCTGGAACGGCTTCCTGCTGCCGCTGATCCTCACCCAGAGCCCCGACAAGCGCACCCTGCCGCTGGCGCTCGCGGCGTTCCAGGGCGGGCCGTACGGCGTGAACGTGCCCGCCGTGCTGGCCTCCGTCGTGCTGACCATCCTGCCGATGCTGATCCTTTACGCGGTCGGCCGCCGTCAGCTGCTCAGCGGCCTGACCGCCGGATTCGGCAAGTAGGCCGGAACCAAGAAGGAACGGCCTCACGCTGCGCCGTACAGACGGCCCATGTCGACGAGCTCGACATCGGGCCGTCTTTCGTTGAGGCGGACAAGGGCGGGCGAGAACCCGGATCGGGCGAACAGGAGCAGCTTGGGCAAAGCGCCGATCTTGCCGCCGGGCAGCAGTTCGCGCAGGTGTTCCAGGCGCTCCAACTGAGGGACGTCGACAGGCGCCTCGGTGCTCTTGGCCTCGCCGATCGCGGTGATCCGGTCGGCGGCGAACGAGGTGGACTCCGTGACGACGACATCGAGCCCGTGCCCCCGGCGGTGCTGCCGGCAAGGAAGTTCCGTCGGGCGCACCGCGCTCGCCACTCCGCCGAGAGTGTCGGATGAGGCGTGCTCGAAGCACCACTGCCGCGCGAGATCCTCGAAGTGCGCGCCGTAAATCTTGGACGCTACGGTGTCCGCGACTCCGGCGGGCCCACCTATCATGGGTGTAGCTATCGATCCTTCGGTCGCCTTTTCGGGCGTGGGAGCGAGCCTGCCTTCCGGGAACGTGTGGACGCCCCGCACCCGAGGTGCGGGGCGTTCCGGCGTCAGGCGTAGAGGAACCAGAAGTTGCCCCCGCCGGTGCCCCATTCGCAGCGGAAGGACGTCCACCAGCCCCACTGGATGCCCAGGTTGCCGCCGTTGTAGCAGTCGGCCTGGTAGTAGTAGGCGTAACGGATGCTGTCGGCGTGCGCCGGAGCCGTGCCGACGGACACCAGGCCGGCGGCCAGGGCGGCGGAGACGAGGAGAGCCCGTACCGTACGCATGTGATCCTCCCGGGGTAGTCGCCCACAGGGGTGAGCGGCACCCGCACTGTCGCATCGCTGATTCCGCGCGGCCAGAGCCACGGAAGGGAAGCCGGCCCCGGCCTGCCAAACCTCCGGGGACGCGCTGAAAGGTTCACGACATCCCGGATGCCGGTGTCAATTCACGCCCAACAATTCGGCGCGTATACCTGCTTACAGTCCCTCAGGTGACATAACTACCGAGACAGGACTCCAGGGATCATGACAACCAGTATCGGTCGGTGCATAATTGGCGAGCACCAAGTGACATAAGCCAGATCGGCAGGACAGCGTTGCGCATCCCCCCACGTCCGCCCGGCGACTGGTCCTTCAACCCCCCTCCCGGATGGCCGACCCCGCCCGCGGACTGGTCGCCGACGGAGGCATGGAGCGGCCCCGAGCCTGACTGGCCCGCCGCCCCTCCCTACTGGTCCTGGTGGGTCAGGACCACGCCGATAAAGGACCTGCCCGCGCAGGACCCGCTCGCCCGGCAGGCGCCGCCGATCCCCGGCCCCGCGCCGTACGTCGGCCCGGCATTGCGGCACGTCTCCGCTCCCTCGTATTGGACCGCTCCACCGCTGCCCGACCCGCGGCGCACCGCGATGTGGACGCATCTGGGCGCTCTTCTCATGGATCTGGGTGGTCTGCTCACCTGCGGGATCACCTCGCTACTGTTGTGGATCCCCCCTCTGGTCATCCACAACGGGCGAAGCGCGGGCGATCCCTTCGTACGCCGGCACGCCCGGCAGGCGCTGAACTTCGCCTTCACCGAGTTGCTGGCCGCCCTGGTCCTGCTCGTGCTGTTCGCCGTGGCCGCACCGCTCGCCGTGCTGCTCACGCTGGCCGTGTGCGTCACGACGGTCGTTCTCAGAATCATCGCCGCGACGGCCGCCAATCGCGGCGAGCCGTACGTGTATCCCCTGGCCATTCCGTTCCTGAGCTGAGCGCGGCCGGCGGCCGACAGGCAAGAAAGATCGATGGTGAACATCCCCCCACGCCCCGGTCCCGACTGGACGTTCAACTCACCGCCGGGATGGCCGGCGCCCCCCGACGGCTGGGTGCCCGACGAGGGCTGGGCCGGGCCCGAGCCGGACTGGCCCGCGGCCCCGCCCTACTGGAACTGGTGGCAGCGGACCGGCGGAACGACCACGCCTCCCGCACCGGCCGTCGCACCGGCTGAAACGCTCCCGGCTCCTCCCTTGGCCCCGGTTCCTCCTTTGGTCCTGGCGCCCCGGCAGGTCGCTCGGCCTCCGATGGCCGCCTGGGTCAGGGGGCCGATTCCGCCCGGCCTGAAGTTCCACCTCCTGGGCCGGACGTCCCCCCACCGGCTGCCCCGCGTCGTCGCCTCGCTCGTCGTCGGCGCCGTGCTCGTCGCCGTCGTCGCAGGCATCGTCCGGATGCTGGTGAGGGCCGTGGCGCTGAGCGCGGGATTCGGTGAGGAGGACCCGTCCCGGAAGGTGTCCGACGGCCAGTGGGACCTGCTCGGCTCCGTCTTCCCGAACATCGCCGCCCTCGGATGCGTCTGGGCCGTCCTGGTCGTGTTCCAGTCCCGCCCCCTCTCGACCCTCACCTCCGTGGAGGGCACCATCCGCCACCGCTGGCTGGGATGGTGCGCCTGCATGGCGGCCGCTGCGGTCTTCGCCGGGGACATGCTCAGCTTCCTGCTCGGACAGCTCGACGGTTCGACGCAGCGGCCCTTCTACTACTGGGCCGAAGGCCTGTCCACGACCACCATGTATCCCACTCTGATCATCATCGTCCTGACCGTCCCCGCCATGGCCTGGTGGCCGTACATGATGTGGAGCCTGGTGCTGCAGGCCCCCGGCGTCAGGACGGGCAGCCTCTGGCCGGGAGTCGCGCTGGCCACCGCGGTCTCCGTCATCGCGGACGGCGCGCTGGCGGGCGGCCAGTACGGCCCGCGGGATCTGCTCACCAGTGTCGTCTTCGCTCTCACGGGCTGCGCGCTCGTGGTGTTCACGGGAGGGCTTGAGGCCGGCCTGGCGCTGAGCGTCATGCTCTTCCTCAAGAACGCGTTGAAGATCCTCGGAATCGAGCAACTGCAGGTGCAACTGCTGCCCGCCGACGGTCTCTACGCCTTCGGCCAGTACGCCGGCCTCGTGCTCTACGCGATCGCCGCGATCGCACTCGCCAGAATCCTCCGCATCCGCACGGTCTCTCCCTGACGGATGAAGGACCCGAACGACATGCCCGGGGAAACCTTCACCCGGGTGAAGACGGCGATCAGCGGCGATCCCGAGGACATCGGCCCTTACCGGATCGTCGGCAGGCTCGGCGCCGGAGGCATGGGCGTCGTCTACGCGGGCGTGGATCGGCACGGCACTCAGGCCGCCGTCAAGCTGATCCACGCGGCGTACGCGCACGACGCCGAGTTCCGCACCCGGTTCGCCAGGGAGATCGGCATCGTCAGCCGCGTCCGTGGGCTGTGTACGGCCAGGGTTCTGGCGGCCGACCCGGACGCGCCCCTGCCGTGGCTGGCCACGGAGTACGTGTCCGGACCGACGCTGGACGAGCTCGTCTCCCTGCGCGGCCCGCTGCGTGGCGAGGAACTGCGCAGCCTGGCCGCCGGGCTGGCCGAGGCCCTGGTGGCGATCCACGCGGCGGAGGTCATCCACCGGGACCTCAAGCCCACCAATGTGCTGATGTCTCCCGCGGGACCCCGCGTCGTCGATTTCGGCATCGCACGAGCGCTGGACGCGACCGCCATCACCCGCTCGGGCATGGTGATCGGCTCTCCCGGATGGATCAGCCCGGAGGAGTATCACGACGGTCCGATCACCGCGGCCGTCGACGTGTACGGGTGGGGCCTGCTCGTCGCCTACGCCGCCTCGGGCAGGCCCGCGTTCGGGCCCGGGCGTCCCGAGGTCCTCGCGCTGCGCGCCCTGAGCGAGCCGGTCGACACGGCAGCCGTGCCCGGCACGCTCCGCGGGCTCGTCGACGCCGCCCTGCGGAAGGACCCGCGCCAGAGGCCCTCGGCCGAGGAGGTGCTCTCGGGCGTCATGGCGTCCCAGGAGCCCGGCCAGGCGACGATCGAGCTCACCAGGCTCCTGGAGCGTACGTGGGAAGGGAAGATCGAGGCCGAGCGGGCATGGCCTGCTCCCGCCGAGCGGCGTCCGCCTCGGCGCCGGCCCCGAGCCCCTCGCCGAGTCCGTCGCCCAGCCCGAGCCCGTCGCCGTCCTCCAGCCCCAGCCGTTCACCGAAACCGAAGCCCAAGCCGACGTACGTCCGCTTCGTCAGCGATCGCGGCATCGCGGCGGACCTGCCCAGTGGCTGGGAGGTGACCGGCAGCGGGAGGCAGTACTGCATCCTCCCGCCGTTCACGATCGGCACCTCCCAAGCCGGATGTCTCGGCGGGCTCGAACTCGACGCGGGGTGGCAGTTCGAGCTGACCAGTCAGTCCTTCGCCCTGCAGGGGCGGGTGCCCGTCTGCGAGTGGGTGGGCGACGCCTTCGATCCGCCGCAGGACGCGTGGCGCTACGACGAGACGAAGCGTTCCGAACCCGCGGTCAAGCTCCTGATGCACGACAGCGTCACCATCGGCGGGCACCGCGCCTCACATGTCCGCTGGAAGTACTCCTGCCGCTTCATGAGTGTCGTCTCGGAGATGTGGTACGTCCCCGACCTGCAGGTCACCGTCATCGTCGCCGGCATGACCGACAGGCACCGCGCGTCCTACCTGAAAATACTGTCGACGGTCGACTTCTCGAAGATGGAGAAGCTGCTCCGCACGCCCACGCTCCGGGAGGTCGACTGACCGGGCCGGACAGGGTCAGACCGCGACGGTGCGGAATCCGGCGTTGGCCATGGAGGAGTCGGGGGTGTTCGACGAGCGCGCCGAGTTGCGGTAGCGGTTGCAGTAGGAGTCGTGGCACAGGAACGAGCCGCCGCGCAGCACCCGGGCACTGCCGCGCAGCGGGCCGCGCGGGTTGTCCTCCGGCGAGTAGACGTAGTAGTCGGGCGCGTACCAGTCCGCGCACCACTCCCAGACGTTCCCCACCGTCTGCCACAGCCCGTACGCGTTGGGCTCGTACGTCCGGACCGGGGCGGTCGTGAGATAACCGTCGTCCAGGGTGTTCTCCGTGGGGAACACGCCCTGCCAGATGTTGACCCGCCAATCGCCTTGAGGCAGGTCGTCGCCCCAGGGATAACGCGCGCCGTCGAGGCCGCCACGGGAGGCGTACTCCCACTCGGCCTCGGTCGGCAGCCGCCTGCCCGCCCAGGAGCAGTAGGCCATCGCGTCGTTCCAGCTCACGTGGACCACCGGGTGGTCGGGTTCCGCCTCCGACAGCCGCCCGGCGGGGTGGCGCCAGTCGGCGCCGCGCACGCCCGCCCACCAGGGGGTGCCGGGCACCGGGCCCATCACGTCGTCGGGGTGGGCCCGCATCGCCAGGTGGAAGACGGCCGAGAAGCCGTACTCCTCCGCCTCCGTCCGGTAGCCGGTCGCCTCGGCGAAGGCCGCGAAGTCCGCGACCGTCACGGTCGTGGCGTCGATCGAGAACGGCGCCACGGTGACCGCGTGCACGGGCCCCTCGCCGTCGCCGGGGTTGCCGTCGCCGGTCGCGTCCCCCATGCGGAACTCGCCGCCGGGCAGGCGCACCTGCTCGATCCCGTGGAGCCCGTGCGCCGTGAAACGGACCGGCTCCAGCGGCTGCCCCGGCGTGGCGGGGGTGCAGCAGGACATCAAACTCCTTCCGGCACCGGCTGGCTGGGATGCGGCTCGTCGCCGAGGGCCGCCTGGGCGTGCCACATGCGGACCTTCATCTCCTCGCGGATCTCCCGGTAGGCCGGGTCGTCGTAGACGTTGCGCAACTCCTCCGGGTCGGCCTCCAGGTCGTACAGCTCCCACTCCCCGGGGTAGGTGAACGCGCCCGTGCCGGGGATGCCCATGCCGTCGTTGTAGAAATAAATGATCTTGTAGCGGTCGGTCCGGTAGCCGTAGTGGGCCGGCGCCTTGTGGAAGACGTCGTCGTGCTCCCAGTAGCGGTAGTACATGCCCTCCGCGGGAGGCGGGCCGGGCTCGCCGGTCAGGTCGGCGAGGAAGCTGCGGCCCTGCATCCGGGGGTGGTGCGCCACCCCGGCCGCGTCCAGCACGGTCTGCGCGAAGTCGACGTTCGTGACGATCCCGCCGTGCACCTGACCGGCCGGGATCCGCCGCGGATAGCTCAGCACGAGCGGCATCCGCAGCGACTCCTCATACATGAACCGCTTGTCGAACCAGCCGTGGTCGCCGAGGAAGAAGCCCTGGTCGGAGCAGTACATCAGCAGCGTGTCGTCGAAGTCGCCGCGTTCGCGCAGCCAGTCGACCACCCGGCCGACGTTGTCGTCCACCGACGCGACGACGGCCAGGTAGTCCTCCATGTAGCGCTGGTACTTCCACAGCGCCAGTTCCTCGTACGACAGCCCCTCGGGCGGGTCCTGCTTGAGGTCCTCGGCGTTGAGGTGCTCGGCGATCCGCATGGCCGCCCGCCGGGCCGACGACGAGCGCGTCGCGTAGTCGTCGCCGAACGTCGAGGGCACCGGGATGGGGTCGGTGTACATCCCCGCGTGCTTGTCGTCCGGCTCCCACGGGCGGTGCGGCGCCTTGTGATAGATCAGCAGACAGTAGGGATCGTCGCCGTCGAGCGAGCCGGCCCAGCTCAACGCCATGTCCGTGATGAGGTCGGTGGCGTAGCCGGGAACGGTCCGCAGGCCCTCCTCCGACAGGAACGACGGGTCGAAGTACTCCCCCTGCTCGATAAGCACGTCCCAGTAGTCGAACCCCTGAGGGTTGTGCCCCGGGCCGTCCCCCATGTGCCACTTGCCGACGATCGCCGTGCGATACCCGGCCGCCTTCAACTGGCTCACGAACGTCGGCTGGGACGCGTCGATCGGCGTGACCAGCGTCGAGACCCCGTTGACGTGCGAATACGTCCCGGTCAGGATGCTGGCCCGGCTCGGCGAGCACAACGCGTTCGTCGCGAAGCAGTTGTCGAACCGGACGCCGAGGTCCGCGATCTCGTCGATCCGCGGCGTCCGGTTGACGACCGAGCCGTACGCGCCGACCGCGTGCGACGCGTGGTCGTCGGTCAGGATCATGACGATGTTCGGACGCCGGCTCATCGGTAGGTCGCCTCGTCCAGCCCGCTCAGCGTGGGGTCGTACGACACCTCGCCCACGTCGTACATCGAGGTCATCCAGTGGTAGAAGTTGTCGCCCCGGTCACGCAGCACCTGGTAGAGCCGCCGCATCAGCCGCCCGCGCACCTCCGCCATCTCGGGGTGGTTGTAGACGTTGAGCAGTTCGTCCGGGTCGGTGAACAGGTCGTACAGCTCGTTGGTCGAGTCGGGGTTGACGACCAGCTTGTAGCGATCGGTCCGGATCATCCGCTGCGGGTACGGGAAGTGGTGCCCGTGGAACTCGCAGACGATGTCCTGCTCCCACGGCACCTCGTGGGTGGAGGCGAGCGGCACGAGGCTGCGCGAGTCGACCGCGGGGGCGGGGTCGATCCCGGCCAGGTCCAGGATCGTCGCCGTGCAGTCCAGCAGGCTGACGAACTCCGTCCGGACGACACCCGGCTCCTGACCGGGGATCCGCAGCAGGCCGGGCGTGCGGTAGATGTCCTCGTACATCGCCGGGCCCTTGTCGTGCAGCCGGTGGGCGCCGGTGAACTCGCCGTGGTCGCAGGTGAAGAACACCGCCGTCTCGTCGTTCAGGCCGAGGCGCCGCATGGCGTCCATGACCCGCCCGATCTCCATGTCGATGAGCGCGACGTAACCCCAGTAGACCGCGATGAGCTTGCGCGTCACCTCCAGCGGCATGGTGTCGAACGTCCAGTGCGCGCTGTAGTTGGCCTGCACCGGCGGCTTGCCGGCGAAGGTCTCCGCGATCGACTTGGGCAGCTCGACCAGCTCGGGGTCGAACATGTCGAAATACTCGTCCGGCACGATGTACGGCAGGTGCGGGCCGAAGAAGTTGAGCTGCAGGAAGAACGGCTTCGGGTCGGCGGCGTACCGCTCCAGCATCTCGATGGCCCGGGTCGCCAGGTAGTGCTCGAACGTCGCCTCGACCGGCTGGCGCAGCCGCGCGGCGAGCAGGTTGCCCGGCCCGCCGTTCGGCAGCGTCCCGCGGATGCGGTCGTGGATCTCGTACGGCGGCAGGTCGTTCGCCTTGAGATAGTCGAGGTAGTCGGGGTGGTCCACAGGGTTGTGCCACCCCGGCAGGTCCGGCCCGTCGAACCCGAAGTCGGCGGCCCGCCGGTGGTGCCCGACGTGCCACTTGCCGATGAGCCCGCAGTTGTACCCGGCGTCCCGCAGGGCCGTGGAGAAGGCCCACTGGTCGTCGGGCAGGTCCTCGATGTAGCCGACGTTCCTCTCGTGGTTGGCGAGCAGCTTGTGCCGGAACGGCGCCTGCCCGGTGAGCAGGCTCGCCCGCGCCGGGGTGCAGATCGCGGTGGGGGTGTACCAGCGGTCGAAGCGCGTCCCGGTCCGGGCCAGCTCGTCCAGCACCGGGGTGGCCGCGAGGCGGTTGCCGTACGCCCCCAGGGTGTCGGCCCGATGCTGGTCGGTCATCAGGAACAGGACATTCACTTGGCCGCGCCCGTGAACAGATCGCCGGTGTAGTACGTCTTCGGGTCGACGGCCGAGGGCAGCTTGCCCGCGCCGACGAAGTAGTCACCCATGCCGCTCAGCCACTTCTCGATCGTCCCGTCCTTGCTGTAGCCGTCCAGCTCCGCGAGCGACAGCACCTTGGAGTTGGCGGCGTCGGCCTTGACCTGGTCGGCCGGCAGCTTGAGCATCTCCGCGGTCGCGGCCACGGTCTCGTCGAGGTGCTCGCTGCGGTACTGGATGGCGTCGCGCAGCACGCCGATGACCTTCTCGGTCTTGTCCTTCTCCTTGGCGACGACGTCGTTGCCGGCGACGAACGCGGTCGGGAACGACACGGTGTCGGCGAAGTCCTCGTTCTTGGCCAGCTCGACCAGGTCGGGGACGGTCTTCTTGATCGTGGAGATCGCCGGGTACCAGAAGCCGGCCGCGTCGATCTGCTTGGAGGTGAACGCCGACACGATCGTGGACGCGTCCATCGGGACGATCTTCACGTCGTCCTTGGTCAGCCCGGCCTTCTTCAGCGCGAGCGTGAGGATCATGTCGCCGGAGGTACCCTCGGGCACGCCGATCGTCTTGCCCTTCAGGCCCTCGAGCGAGGTGATGCCGGCCTGGGCGATGACGCGGTCGGCGTTGCCGAGCGTGTTCAGCGCGACGACCTTGGCCTTGCCGGAGGCGGGCAGCCACATGGCGCCGGGGCCGATGTAGCCGAAGTCGAGGTCGCCGGTGCCCAGCGCCTGGATCTGCAGCGGGCCGTTGGTGAACACGCTGACCTTGGCGTCGAGGCCGTGCTTCTTCCACAGGCCCTGCTTGTCGGCGACGGCGAGCAGGCTCGCGCCGTTGAAGTCGGCGATGTAGCCGAAGTCCACGTGGGTCGTGCCGCCGCCCGAGCCGTCGGAACCGGCGGAGTCGTCCGACCCGCAGGCCGTCGCCGACAGCGCCACGACGACCGCCGCGGCGGCCAGGAGTGTCTTCTTCATTTCGCGGGCTCCTTGATCTGCCGCTGGTGGTACACCGCGTGCCAGACGCGGTTGCGCAGGGCCCCGAACTCGGGGCTCAGCCTCATGTCCTCGTCGCGCGGATAGGGGAGGTCGACGTCGATGACCTCGGCGATCCGGCCCGGCCGGGCGGCCATGACGACCACCCGGTTGGCGAGGAACACCGCCTCGTCGACGTCGTGGGTGATGAACATGACCGTCCGCCGCTCCTTGCTCCAGGTCTCCAGGAGCTGCTCCTGCAGACGCACCCGGGTCAGCGCGTCCAGGGCGCCGAAGGGCTCGTCCATGAGCAGGATCGACGGGTTCACCGCGTACGCCCGGGCGATCGCGCAGCGCTGCTTCATGCCGCCCGACAGCGTCTTGGGCAGCGCTTCGGCGAACTGCTCCAGACCGACCAGGCGGATGAAGTGCTCGGCCCGCTCCCGCCGCTCCGCCTTGGGGACCTTCGCGGTGCGCATGCCGAACTCGACGTTCTCCCGGACGGTCAGCCACGGGAACAACGCGTACTGCTGGAAGATGACGCCGCGCTCGGGGCCGGGGCCGGTGACCGGCCTGCCGTCCACCAGCGCGGTGCCGCCGGTGGGCTGCTCCAGCCCGGCGAGGATGTTGAGCAGCGTGCTCTTGCCGCAGCCGGAGGGGCCGACGACGGTCACGAACTCGTTGTCGGCGATGTCCAGCGAGACGCCGCCGAGCGCGACGAACGGCTCCTTCCCGACGGGGAAGACCTTCTCGACGTCGCGTACGGAGATCTTGGGTGTGATCTCGGGAGTGCTCATCGGTTCTCCTGCCAGGCCGTCAGCTTGTTGCCGGCGATCATGAGCAGCCGGTCCATGATCAGGCCGAGGACCCCGATCGCGATGATGCCGACGAAGATCGTCGGAAGGTCGTAGTAGAGCTGCGCGCTCTGCATCCGGTGGCCGAGCCCGGCCTGCGCGGCCAGGAGCTCCGCGGCCACCAGCGTGCCCCAGGCCGAGCCGAGCCCGACCCGCATGCCGACGAGGATGAACGGCGTGGAGGCCGGCACCACGACGCGGCCGAAGATGGTCCCGTCGCCGGCGCCGAGCACCCGCGCGGCGTTGATCAGCGTCCTGTCCACGTTCACCACGCCCTGGTAGGTGGAGATGACGCAGGACAGGAACGCCGCCAGGAAGATGACGAAGATCTTCGGGCTCTCCCCGATGCCCATCAGGACGAGCACCAGGGGCAGCATCGCCAGCGGCGGGATCGTGCGGAAGAACTGGATCCACGGCTCGAACAGGCCGCGGGCCACCGTGTACCACCCCATGACGAAGCCGACGATCACCGCCGCGATCGAGCCGAGGGCGAACCCGGCCAGCACGCGCCCGAGTGAGGCGCCGACGTCGGTGGCGAGCGTGCCGTCCTGGAGCATCTTCCAGGCGGCCGACACGACCTCGGCAGGGGTGGGGAACTGGAGCCCCGACAGGGACAGCCCCCACCAGATCGCGATCCCGGCCACGATCGAGATGATGTTGAGGACCAGGAAGGTCCGGTTCTTGCGCGGCCGGGCGGGGGCGTTGCCGTCCCTCGTGGCGCCCGCGGTGGTCACGGCCACTATCGGCCTCCGTCCGTCGTGACGTTCGCTTCGTATCCGGCGAGCAGGGGGGACTCGTGGAACAGGGCCGCGATGGCCCCCCGCGCGCCGCCGTCGTCCGAGAGCAGGGCGGGGCGGATCACGGGCGCCGCGTCGGTCCACCACGACAGCTCGTAGGTGACCGTGTCCGCGACCTGCCGCAGCAGGGCCGGAGCGATCTGGATGATCTCGCCGCCGAGCACGATCTCGTCCGGGTTGAGGGTCATGACCGCCGTGCCGAGCACCCGGCCGACCGCCGTGCCGGCCTCGCGGAGCACCTGGTCGACGACCGGGTGGGCGATGTCCACCGCGGCCTTCAGGTCGTCCAGCGTGTCCATGGGCACGCCGTGCTCCCGGCACCGCCCGAGGATCGCCGGGACCGACGCGACGGTCTCGACGCAGCCGCGCTTGCCGCAGCGGCACTGCGCGCCACCGGCGACGGCGGTCACGTGACCGAGCTCGCCCGCGAAGCCCCGCGAGCCGCGCACCAGCTGGCCGCCCACCACCAGCCCGCCGCCCACCCCGTCGGACAGGCGCAGGTAGATGAGGTCGCGTACGGAGTCCGACTGGGCGTGCAGCGCCTCGGCCAGCCCGGCGAAGCGCACGTTGTTGTCGACGGTCACCGCCGCGTGGAAGCGCTGGGCGAACACGTCCGCGACGCCGTCGGCACGGGTGCGGTCGCCCCACCCCGGCACGCCGATCCCGATGGCCTGGAGCGCGCCGTAGTGGACTCCCGTCTCCGCGCTCAGCCGGTCGATCAGGGCGAGCCCGGCGTCGAGACGCTCGGGCCACTGCGCCGACTCCTCGTAGCGGGCCGTCCCGGACGCGATGATCTCGTGCGCGGCGTCGGCCACCAGGACGTTCACCCGGCGGTGGCCGAAGTCGACGCCCATGTACTGCCCGGAGGCGGGGTCCAGCGCGAGCCGCTCGGCCGGCCGGCCGCTGCCCACCCGCTCCACGGCGTCGGTGTCGACGACGCGGATGGCGCCGCGGCTGAGGAGATCGCCGGTGATCTCGGAGACCGTGGTGCGTGACAGGCCGACCCGGGCCGCGATCTCGTTGCGGCTCTGCGCGCCGTTCTGGCGAAGCACGCGCAACACCCGCTCCTCATGAGAGCGGCGCACCAGGGCGTGCACGCCGTTGGGGGTCGTTGACACGCTGGCAACCTAAGGTTCGTCTGTTTTTTACGTCAACCATCCGGCAAAAAGAATCGGTAAATTCGGCCGGGATCCTGAAGAAACCTCTGACCAGCATGGACACCCCCGCGACAAGCTCCCCGGCATCCTGCCGCATCCGCCGGTGCTCTCTGTGACAGGTGGGAAACCGGATTCTGACGGCGTCTCGACGGAAAAATTTCACCTGTCTACGGTGCTCGCCGTGAGACAACTGGTGATCGGAGCCTTACTCCTCGCGTCCACCGTGGTCCCGGCGACGCTGCCCGCCCAAGCATCGACAACGCAGGCATCGACCGCGCAGGCGGCGCCCGGACCCACCCACGCCACCTACTCCAACCCCGTGAGCGGCGACGCCGTGCAGACCTTCCCCGATCCCGCGATGATCCGGGGCAAGGACGGCCTCTGGTACGCCTACGGCACCACGAACCCGATCGACGGCAAGAACGAGCACATCCTGCCGATGCTCAAGTCGGCCGACATGGTCCACTGGACGTACGCCGGGGACGTCTACACCGGGGACGACCACCCCTCGTGGTGGCCGAACGGCACCCGTCCCTGGGCGCCGGACATCCGGTACGTCAACGGGGCCTACCACCTGACGTACTCGCTGTCCACGAGCGGTGTCGGGCTCGCGACCAGCCCGCACCCGACCGGGCCGTGGACCGACCGCGGGCGGATCGTACCGGCGGGCGGCAGCGGCTGCCCGGCCAATGACATCGACCAGGCCGTCTACACCGACGTGAACGGCGACAACTACCTCTACTGGGGCAGCTACGACACGATCTGCGTGGCGCGGATGAACGCCGAGGCGACCGCGGTCACCGGCGAGGTCACGCGGATCGCCCACGGGCGCCGCATGGAGGGCGGCTTCGTCGTCCGGCGCGACGGCAAGTATTACCTGTTCTACTCCGACGCCGGATGCTGCGACGGCGCGTTCAGCGGCTACACCGTCAAGGTCGGCCGGTCCGACAGCCCGCTCGGGCCGTTCACCACCCCGACCGGCGTCAACCTGATGGACCTGACCAGCAAGGACGGCATCGTCCTCGCGGCCAACGGCAACGGCTGGGTCGGCCCGGGCCACAACGCCGTCCAGACCGACCTCAGCGGGCAGGACTGGCTCGTCTACCACGCGATCCCGTCGTCGGCCCCCGAGTTCGGGCCGGTCACGACGACCTGGGGCACGACCATCGGCAATCTGGCCCGCCGGCCGCTGATGATCGACCGGCTCGACTGGATCGACGGCTGGCCTGTCGTACGGGCCGGGGCAGGGCCGTCCACCGGGGAGCAGCCGGCGCCGGTCACCACGTGGAGCGTGGGCAGCACGTTCAACGACGGCACGGCCGGGTGGACCGGGCCGTGGAAGCCCGCCTCCGACCCCGACTCGCACGGCTATCTCACCGGCAAGGGCTCGACCAGCGAGCTCAGCGACGGCCGCATCCAGGGCGACGTGCGTGTGGAGGCCGACCTGCGGCTGCGCGAGGGCGGCGCCGCCGCCGGGCTCGTCGTGACCCGCGAGAACGGCTCGAAGGACGTCACCGCCTGGATCGACCGCGAGCGCGGCGAGCTCGTGGTGACGGCCAAGGTGCGCGGGAGGACGACGACGGCGAGCAGCCCGCTGCCTGCCTCGTTCGGCTACGGCTCCTGGCACAATGTCGCCGCCGAGCGGCGCGGAAACGCCCTGGCCGTGTCGGTGTCGGCCGACCGGCTCGGCGACCCGCTGGCGCAGGTCGTCATGACGCTGCCCGAGGGCGCCCCCACGTCCGGCGCCATCGGCGTGGTCACGCGCGGCGCCGCCGACGCCGACAACGTCGGGGCCGCTCCGCTCTACCAGCAGGTCACCGAGCGGGTGCCAGACCCCGTCCTGGGCGAGCGGCTCCCGGCCTACTCCGACGAGTTCGACGGCACGGGCACGCCCACCGGCTGGACCAAAGTCCGCAACCCCTCGGCCACCCTGTCGGGCGGCTCCCTGGCCTGGCCGACGCAGAACGCCGAGCTGTTCCAGGGCACCAACACCGCGTCGATCCTGCTCCGCGACGCGCCGCAGGGTGACTTCGCCGTCGAGACGAAGCTCACCTTCAACGGCACGAAGGGCAACCAGCAGGCCGGTCTGCTGCTGTACGAGAACGACGACCGGTGGCTGAAGCTCACGCACACGGTCCTGCCGCTGGCCAACGGCGGCGGCGCGGTGCTGCACCAGACCGAGTTCGGCAAGGAGGGCCCGCGGCCCGGCACCACCCCGCCGACCGCCGTCGCCAACGCGCCGATGTTCGGCGGCCCGGCCGCGGAGACCACCTGGCTGCGGCTGCTCTACCACTACGACGAGGAGAACGGCGAGCACGACGTCCGCATGGCGTCGAGCACCGACGGCACCCACTGGATCTGGGGCGGCACCTGGTCGCTGCCGCGCACCGGGCCGGTGCGGATCGGCCTGATCTCGATGAACACGGCGGGCGCCACGGCCACCTTCGACTACCTGCGGACGTACGAGGTGACCAGCCGATGACCGGTGAGCGGCCGCCCCTTCACCCGAGGGGCGGCCGCTCGACGGACGGGGAATGATCCGGCCCGGTTTCCGCCGGGGCCGGGACGCGGGCCCGCCGCCGGGGTAGAGGCACGTCGATGCCGATCACCCTGCCGATCACCCTGCCAACCGCCCTGCCGATCACCATGCCGATCATTCACGCCCTCACGCGATCCCTGGACCGCCGGCCGCGACGGCCCGCGCCGGCCGCGGTCGCGCTCGCCGTCACGCTCGCCGTCGTGCCGGTCCTCGCACCGGTGCACGCGTACGCGGCGGCGGCCGGAGACGGCAACGGGAACGGCTCGGCCGTACGCGCGGGCAACGGCTCGGCCAACCGCACCATGGTGGCGATGGGCAGCACGCGCCTGAGCGGCGTCCTCCACCAGATCGCGACGGGAGTGGGCGGGCTGAGCAGCGTGCAGGGCGGTCTGTGCAGGCCGCGCGCCCGGCTCTGCACGCTCTCCCAGGACATCCGCGCCCGGACGGCCGCACGGTGAACCGCTGATGCGCGCCCGCGTCCTGGTGGCGGTCACGATCGCGACGGCGGGACTCGTCACGTCGCCGCCCTCCGCCGCCGGGCGCGTCGCGGTCACCCCTGTGACCGGCTACGGCGACCGCAACGGCGCCGGCGCCGACGTCCGCATGGGCAACGGGATACGCAACGTCAGCCAGCTGACGGTGGGCAGTGCGAGAAACGGGACGGGCATCCAGCAGAGGACGGTCGGCGTCAGCGGTGTCGCCAACGCGCAGAGCACGATCTGCGGGCGGCGTTCCCGCTTCTGCGACGTGACGCAACGCATACGGGCATCGGACCGGCAGAGCGAGATGATCACCCCTCCGGGCGCGCGAATCCGGCGGGACGCGAAAAAGACCGGCATATCACCAGAGGTCGGTTAATCCTCGTCCAGCGCCGTGACGGGCGCGACCACCCGGGGTAGATGCCCGGCAGGTCCGCGCGAACGGATCTCCATGACGGACATCGGGGAAGGCGCACGAGAACATGGCTCGTCACGCTCGTCACAGCGCTCGACACAGCGCTCGACACTGGGCTCCTCACGCCCTCGTCGGCCCGGCGGCGCGACTGCTGGCGGTGACCGCGCTGACGCTCACGAGCGCGGGGGTCGCGCTCGCCCCCGTGAGCGCGGGCGCGGCGACGAGCCGGGGATGGGGCGGTGGCGACGGAAACGGCGCGAGCTCCAGATATCGGATAAACAACGGCCAGAACAACCTGAACTCCCTGCTCGTCGGCAGCCAGCGGAACACGACGGGCACCCAGCAGGTCATCACGGGCGTGGACGCCTCGGTGAACACCCAGGCCGCCAACTGCGTGCACCGGCCGGGGTGCAGGGGCTCCCAGAATCTCCGGGGCCGCAACCAGAGCTCCCCCAGGACAAGCGGGACGGTGAACTCAGGACGGTGAACTCAGGACGGTGAACTCAGGACGGTGAACTCGGACGGTGAACTCGGGACGCTGGAACTCGGGACGCTGACGGCACCCGAACGGCCGGGAACGGGGACACGCACGCCGGGGAACGCCGGCCGGCGACCGCGGACAGCTAGCGTGTCAGCATTCGGCAACCATGGGCGACAGGCGGTGGCGGATGCTTCATTCACGCGGTGCGTCTCGGAGCAGTGCGTCTCGGAGCGGTGCGTCTCGGAGGGCCCGGCTGTCCGCCGCGGCCCTGACCTCCGCCCTCACTGCCGCCCTCACCGTCTCCGCCGCCGCGCAGGTCCTCCTCGCCGCCCGCGCGGACGCGCGGGCCGTACGGGAGGACGGGGACGGTCCGCGCGCCATCGGGAACGGCACCCGCAACCGGAACATCGTCCACCTCGACAGCCCCACCCGCAATCGCGGTCACCAGCACACCGCGGCCAGCACGGCCGGCGGGGCGACCAGCGTGGCGGACGGCTTCTGCCGCGGAGCGAGGAACTGCGACATCAGGCAGAACATCGCCGTCGTGGTCGCCGCGCCTCTGTAGACGCCCCCGCTCGCGCCTCATCCGCTCAGCGCGCGTACGGCCTCTTCCGGGCTGTCGTAGAAGGAGAGCAACCGGTCCAGGCCCATGATCTGGAAGACGCGGGCGATGTCGGCGTCCAGACCGGCCAGGAGCAGGGCGGCGCCCGCGTCATGGGCGCGCTGATGGGCGGCGACCAGCGTGGCGATGCCGGTGGAGTCGCAGAAGGTCAACCCGGACAGGTCGATCACCAGGTCGGTGCCCGGGCCGAACGTGACCTCCTCCAGGGCCGCCCGCAGGCGTGGGGTGGTGTGATGGTCGAGGTCACCGGCCACGACGAGCAGGCGCGGACCGGAGGTATGCGGCTGAAGGCTGATGGTCAGACCGTTGTCATGCTGCACCGAGACTCCCGGATGACGGCGTTCGAGTGGCGGGCGGGACGGAGAGGGCGAGGACCGCGGTGTCGTCTGACACTCCCGTGCCCAAGGCCGTGATCAGGTCGTGCACGGTGGTCAGGAGGGCGTCGGCGCTCGTGGGCCCGGCGGCGGCGAGGTAGGCCGTCAGCCCGTCCTCGTCGAGCATCGAGCCCGTCGGCGTCCGCGCCTCGGTGAGGCCGTCGGTGTACAGCAGCAGTGCGTCACCGGCGTTCAGGCGCGCGCTCACCTGGGCGAAGTGAGGATTGCGCAGGATGCCGATCAGCTGTCCCCCGGCCGGGTGGATGGGCTCGACGGCGCCGCTCGCCCGCACCGCCAGCGCCGGGGGGTGGCCCCCGGTGGCGAGCGTGACGCCGAACCCGTCGCCGTCGGGCTGCAGGACGCCGAAGACCGCCGTGCAGTACGGCGCCGGGGCCTCGCCCCCCGCGTGCTCCTGTTGCAGGACCGCGTCGAGATTGGCCAGCACCGCGTGCGGGTCGGCGTCGTAGACGGCCGCGGCGCGCAGGGTGTAGCGGACCAGGGACGTCAGCGCGGCGGCGTCGGCGCCCTTGCCGCAGACGTCGCCGAGGAAGAACCCCCACCGGTCGCCGTTGAGGGGGAACAGGTCGTAGAAGTCGCCGCCCACCTCGTCCGCCGAGACAGGGTGGTAGGCGGCGGCCGCGCACAGTCCGGGCACCCGGGGCAGCGCCGGCGGAAGCAGGGTGCGCTGCAGGGTGCGGGCCAGGCGCTCGGCGCCCGCGCGCAGTTCCCTTTCGACCTCGACCGTACGGTGCGTGGCCAGCCGCACCTCGAGTTCGTCCATGACCAGGCCCGCCAGGTCCCGCAGGCAGGCCAGCTCCTCCTCGCCGGCCTCACGGGGGCGCACGTCCATGACGTTGACGCTGCCCAGGGCCGCGCCGTCGGGCGTCGTGATCACCGCCGCGGCGTAGAAACGGATGCCCGGCTCGCCGTACACCGCCGGGTCGCCGGCCGCCCGCGGGTCCAGCAGCGCGTCGTTGACGACGTACGGGCCGCCGTGCCGCACGGCCGCGGCGCACAGGCTCTCGACGAGCGCGCGGCGCGGTGGCAGCCCGTGCGCGGCGACGACGCGGACCGTGCCGTCGCCGACGACCGTCACGGTGGCGAAGGGGGCGTGGAAGATCCGTGCGGCCAGGGCGGCCACCCTGTCGAACGCGGCGCCGGTGGCGGTGCCCAGGGCCGCGTAGCGGTGCACGGCCGTGAGGCGGCGCGCCTCCGCGGCGGATGCGGGCGGCAACTGCCTGCCGGGCGCTTCGTCGACGGTGCTGACCTCTGGCTCCTTCCGTCCCACCGGCCCGCGGCCCCCCGGGGCCCACGTGACCGGTGAATGATTTGCCCTATCCTACGAAACCATTGAACTGTTGCTTCCCTGACCTGCCGGACTCGCGTGATGGCCGGCCCACGACGCGGCAACGGCCCACGACTTAACCCGGCCCACGACGCACCGGCCGTTGAGGAGAAGGCGAAAGCGATGAGCGGGGCGGCGGAACCGATGTCTGTTGACGACGGCCGGCCCGTCGAGCTGCTGTTTCCCGGCGACAGCGAGATGGCGCGGCGGATGCGCGGCCATCCCTGGTCCGAGACCTCCATGGGAGACCCGGCGACCTGGCCGACGAGCCTGCGCACCGCGTGCCGGATCTGCCTCACCTCCCGGTTCCCCATGATCGTGTGGTGGGGGGAGGAGCTGCGGTTCCTCTACAACGACGCCTACCTGCCCCTTCTCGGGTCCAAGCACCCGGCGCTGGGCAAACCGGGCGACCAGGTGTGGACGGAGATCTGGCACACCATCGGCCCGATGCTGAAGTCGGTGATGAGCTCGGGCGAGGCCACCTGGTCGGAGGACCTGCTGCTGCCGATGAACCGGCACGGCTACTGGGAGGAGACGTACTGGACGTACTCCTACAGTCCGCTGCATGACGACGACGGCACCGTGCGGGGCGTGTTCACCGCGGTCAGCGACACCACCGAGCGGGTCATCGGCGAGCGGCGCCTGGCGGTGCTGCAGGACCTCGGCGCCCAGGCGGGCCACGCCCGCAGCGTCGCCGAGGCGTGCCAACTGGTCGCCGAGGTGCTGGAGCGGTCGGGCTCCGACGTGCCCTTCTCCGCCGTCTACCTGCGCCGTCCCGGCACGGACGAGCTCACGCTGACAGCGACGAGCCCGCGTGGCGCGACCGTGTCCCCCCTGCCCGGCGGGCCCGGCGACTGGCCGGTGGAGCAGGTGTTGCGCAGCGAGAGGCCCGTCGTGGTGACCGACGTGCCGGAGCGTTTCGGCGCGCTGCCCTCGGGGGGCTGGCAGACGCCGCCGACGCAGGCCATGGTGCTGCCGCTGGCCGGTGAGACCGGCGGCCAGAGCGTCGGGGTGATGGTGCTTGCGGCCAGTGCCGGCCGCGTGCTCGACGAGGCGTACGAGTCGTTCCTCTCCCTGGTGGCGCGGCAGACCGCGGCGTTGGTCAACGCGGCCGTGGCCTGCCAGCTCCAGCAGCGCAGGGCCGAGGAGCTGGCCGAGCTCGACCGGGCCAAGACGGCCTTCTTCTCCAACATCAGCCACGAGTTCCGCACCCCGCTGACGCTGATCATGGGCCCGGTGCAGGAGCTGCGGACCGCGCTCGCCGGCGGGCCGGCACGCGAGGGCGTGCTGAGCGGGGACCGGTTGCGCGAGGAACTGGACATGGTCCACCGCAACGGCCTGCGGCTGGGCAAGCTCGTCAACACGCTGCTGGACTTCTCCCGCATCGAGGCCGGCCGCATGCAGGCCAGGTATGAGCCGGTGGACCTGGCCGCCGTCACCGCCGAGCTGGCCGGCGTCTTCCGCTCCGCCATCGACAGGGCCGGGCTCGCCTTCGAGGTGGACTGCACTCCCCTGGACGAACCGGTGTACGTCGACCGGGGCATGTGGGAGAAGGTGGTGCTCAACCTGCTGAGCAACGCCCTGAAGTTCACCTTCGACGGCTCCGTCCGGGTCGCGCTGCGCCCCGGGGACGGGCACGCGGTCGTCACCATCGCCGACACCGGCATCGGGATCCCGCGGCACGAACTGCCGCGGCTGTTCGAACGGTTCCACCGCATCGAGAGCGCCAGGTCGCGCTCCAACGAGGGCAGCGGCATCGGGCTGGCGCTGGTGAAGGAGCTGGTGGGTCTGCACGGCGGCACGATCACCGCCGAGAGCGCCGAGGGCGCGGGAACCACGTTCACCATCCGGCTGCCCTTCGGCGCCGCGCACCTGCCGTCCGACGCCGTCGTGCCGGCCCGGCAGGCGGACGCCGCACCGGACACGATCTCGGGCGCGGTGTCGGACGCCGCCGACCCGTTCGTCGAGGAGGCCCTGCGCTGGCTCCCCTCGGAGGAGGGGATGACGGCGGACCAGACCCCCTCGCCGTCCACCTCCGCGCAACCGGGCTCCCCGCACGTGAGCTCCCCACACCAGGGCTCCCCACATCCGGGCTTCGACGGGCCCCCGCCACGGGTCCTGATCGCCGACGACAACGCCGACATGCGCGACTATCTCGCGCGCCTCCTGCGGCCCGCCTACGAGGTCACCCTGGTGACCGACGGCCAGGCCGCCCTGGAGGCCGTACGCGACGACGCCCCCGACCTCGTCGTCAGCGACGTCATGATGCCGCGCCTGGACGGCCTGCAACTGGTGGCGGCGCTGCGGGCCGACCCCCGCACCGCCGGGGTCCCGGTGCTGCTGCTGTCGGCCCGCGCGGGCCAGGAGGCCTCGATCGAGGGCCTGGAGGCCGGCGCGGACGACTATCTCGTCAAGCCGTTCTCCGCCGCCGACCTGCTCGCACGGGTCCAGGTCAACGTGAAACTGGCGCGCATCCGCGGCCGCCACACGCGGTGGCAGACCGCGATGATCGAATCGCTGCAGGAGGCCTTCTTCGTCTGCGACGACAACGGCGCGGTCATCGAGATCAACCAGGCGTTCACCGACATCCTCGGATACGGCCCCGAAGGCCTGCCCTACACCGCGCTGCATCCCTGGTGGCCAGGTGAGGCCGAGGACCCCGTGGCGCACCGGATCGTCGCCGAGGCGTTCGAGCAGCTCGTGAGCCGGGGCCGGGGCAGCTGCGTGGTCCCCCTCACCCACCGGGACGGGCACCAGATCTGGGTGGCGGTGACGTTCACCGACGTCGCCGATCCCACGACGGGCGAGCGCAGGGTCGTCGGCACCCTGCGCGATGTCACCGCCGAGCACTACCTCGTGCAGCGCGAGACCGCCCTGGCCGCGCTCAGCGTGCGCGTCTCCGAGGCGAGCAGCGTGCCCGACGCCCTCACCGGGGCGCTGCAGGAGCTGCGCGACGTCTGGCGCGCCCGGCAGGTGACCGCCGCGGTGTGGCACGGTGAGCCTCCGCGCCACGGCGAGACCGAGTGGGAGCCGGTGCTGTTCTGCACCGACTCCGAGGCCACCTGGCACGCGCTGCCGGACGACCTGCGGGAAAGGCTCACCGAGCTGCGCGACTTCCCGCCGTTGCGCCCGGTCGCGAGCGAGGCGGACGGGGCCGGCATCACCCTGGAGCATCCCGAGGGGATCGTGACCCTCTGGATCGACCTCGGGCAGAACCGGCCTTTCACCGCCGAGGACCAGACGCTGCTCGCGCTGCTGTCCGGTCATCTGGGGCAGGGCCTGCACCGGACCCACCAGCTCGACCAGCAGCGCGAGGCGGCGGTGGCGCTCCAGCGCGCCATCCTCGGCCCGTCCCACCTGCCCGACGGTTTCGCCGTACGGTACGAGCCGGCCACCCGGCCGCTGGAGGTCGGCGGCGACTGGTACGACATCGTGCCGCTGCCGGACGACCGCATCGGCATCGTGGTGGGCGACTGCGTGGGACGCGGGCTGGAAGCCGCGGCCGTCATGGGCCAGCTGCGCAGCGCCTGCCGCGCCCTGCTGCTGCAGGAGGCCGGTCCCGCACAGGTGCTGAGCGCGCTGGACAAGTTCGCCGCGCTGGTGCCCGGCGCCAAGTGCACCACCGTGTTCTGCGGCGTCCTCGACACCACGACCGGCCGCCTCGTCTACTCCAGCGCGGGCCACCCGCCCGGCATCCTGGCCCACTCCGACGGCACCACGGAGCTGCTGGAGGGCGGCCGTTCGACCCCGCTCGCGGTGCGTCCCGGCCACTCCCGGCCCGAGAGCAGCTGCACGATGCCGCCCCGCTCCACGCTGCTGCTCTACACCGACGGTCTCGTCGAGCGCCGCCGCAGCCCGCTGACCGCCGGCATCGACCAGGCGAGCGCCGCGGTGCAGGACGGCCGCGCGGCCCCCATCGAGGATCTGGCGACGCAGGTCATGCGCCGCATGACGCCGGACACCGGTTACAGCGACGACGTCGCGCTCCTGCTGTATCGCCAGCCGGCGCCGCTCGATGTGGCCTTCCCCGCCGAGTCCAGCCAGCTCGCCCCGGTCCGTACGGCCCTGCGGGACTGGCTCAACCGGTGCGACATCACCTCCTCGATGGTCCAGAACGTGCTGGTCGCGGCGGGCGAGGCCTGCGCCAACGCGATCGAGCACGGCCACCGCGACGCCCCGGGCCGCACCGTACGGCTGCGGGCCGTCGTCACGGCGGGTGATCTGTACCTGACCGTCGCCGACACCGGCCGATGGAAGCCTCCGCAGCCCGAGGTCAACACACACCGCGGCCGGGGCGTCGCGCTCATGCGCGCCCTTATGCAGCACGTCACCATCCAGCCCGGCGCCGCCGGCACCACCGTCGACATGCACGCGAGGATCTCCCGATGACGACTCCCCTGACCCTGGCTCCGTCCCGCCGTTCCGACGGCACCCCGGTCCTCACCGTCAGCGGCGAGATCGACATGAGCAACGCCGGTGATCTCGATGCCGCCCTGAACAGCGCCGCAGGCGACGACGGTCCCGCCCTCCTGGTCGACCTGAGCGCGGTCGAGTATCTCGACAGCGCCGGCCTGACCGTGTTGTTCGCGCACGCCCCGCAAATCGAGCTCGTCGCCAACGAGCTGCTCGCCCCCGTGCTGACCATCTCCGGGCTCGCGGAACTGACCACGATCCACGGGCTCGCGAACTAGGCGATCTAGGGAACGCGCGGCGGCCAGGCGTCGCCCCAGACGACATCGCGCGCCTCGCGGTAGGTCTCCCCCTGCCGCTTGGACACCGCGTGGTCGGCCAGCCCCTCCCCCTCCGTGCACAGGCGCAGCGTGACGAGCCCCTTGCGCTTGAGGGGATGGCGCAGGATCCGGCTCTCCGCGCGCGGCCACGGCCGGGCCGACGCGGCGACGTAGGAGAACTTCTCGTCCTCGAAGCTCAGCGTGCCGTCCTTGATCCTCCGGTGCAGGGCGCTGCGGTTGAGGCGGACGGCGAAGTGGCACCAGTCCTGGTCCGGGCGGATCGGGCATTCGCCGTCATGCGGGCAGGGGGCGACCAGATGCAGCCCCAGCCCGGCCAGCCGGCGCCGTGCCGCCGCGATCCGCGCGTACCCGGCGGGCGTGCCCGGCTCGACGACGACCAGCATGCCGGCGTCCCTGGCCAGGGACGCGACCACGTCCTCCTGAACGTCGGGCGACAGCTCGCCGAGCACGTATGACAGCGTGACCAGGTCGGCCGCCGGCGAGGGCGGGGTGCGGTCGATCGCCGCCTGCTGCCAGCGCGCCTCGCGTACGGCCGCGGCGGGTGCGCGGCCGGCCAGCCGCCGCCCGAAGGCGATGGCGGCGGGAGACTGCTCCAGGACGGTGACCGTGCGCAGCGTCGGCCAGACCGCGCTCGCGGCCCACAGCGCGCTGCCCGTGCCGCCGCCCACGTCCACCTGGGTCACCGGCGCGAACCCGGGCGCCAGCAGGGCGACCTGGCGCAGCGCCGCGCTCACGGCGCTGTAGGTCGCCGGCATGCGATACCCGGCGTACGCCGCGACCGCGACCTGCGAACTCAGCGCGGGCACGCTGCGGTCGAAGCCCTCCCGGTACTGCCGGATGAGCGTCTGGACGCTTCGCGTCAGTTCGGCCGCCGGAAAGCGGCCGAGCGACTCTTCCAGCGCGTCTTCCAGGTCCAGCGCGTCGCGTTGGTGATCGGGCACGGTTGGCACGGCGTTCATGATGACAGGAGTCGTACGGTCACCGTGTGGGAGGCGCCCTCGCGATCGGCCAGTGCGCCGAAGACCAGGGTCAGCCGCGGCCCGGTCCGCGCGTCCCGCAGGAGCGGATGCCCGCGCGTGATCCCGGCCACCGGGCGGTCCCACGTCACCGTCAGCCCGTCGAGGTCGCGCCGGGGATCGGCCACCGTCACCGTGGCCGTGCCGTCGCCGAGGTCGCGCACGAGGACCGCGCAGGGATCGGAGGCCGTCAGGCCGCCCGCCCGTCCCCCGCTCCAGAAGTTCACCGCGGTGACGCCCAGCGACGGCACCTCGACTCCCTGCCGGGCGGAGGTGTTGGCGAGCACCCGGGCCCAGCCGGGATCGGCGGCCCGTGCGGCGGTCGCGGCCTCACCCGCCCCCGGCATGAGGTGGTAGACGTAACCGGCCGCGTCCGGGTCCACGCCGTGGTCCAGCCACAGTGCCGTGTACGCCCGGGTCGCTCCGCCGGCCGTGCGTGCCTCGCGCAGCGTGCGCAGCGGCTGTCCGGCGGGCAGGACGTAGCCGCCGTGCCCGTCCAGATGGGCCCAACCGGCGCCCACCGCGAGCCGGGCGCCGGTCCTGCGGTTGTCCACGACGGTCTCGACCGGCACGCCGTCCCTGCAGGTGATGCCGGCGCCGAGGCAGACCACGGCGTCGTCGAGGAAGAACCACGATTGGAACGCCTCCAGCGTGCTCTGCAGGCCGTACAGGTGCTGGCCCACGGCGGCGTACACGCCGTCGGTCGCGCCGCCCACCCAGTCGGCCGGCGGGCGGGTGTCACCCCACGCGCCGCCCGCGCCGTCGCGTAACCGCCGCGTGGAGACCGTCGTGCCCGGCAGCCGGTACGGATCCACGGTGGGCCAGAACGAGTCGGAGTAGTGGTCGCCGTCACCTCGCGCCCACCAGTAGAGCATTCCGGAGCCGGTGTGCCAGCCCCGCAGGTTCTCGCCGTTGCCGTACTCGTAGCGGGCGACGCGGGAGGAGGCCATGCTGAGCGCCGCGCACCAGTCGGGCCCGCGGTGCACGGCGCGGGCGCTCATGGGGAACAGGCGGTGCCCGCCGGGCTCGGAGGCCACTGGGACCGCGTCGTCGTCCAGCACGGCGGCGAGGCGGGCGTGGAACGCCAGGTCGCCTCCCTCGGCCGCCCTGAGCATGGGCTTCGCGGTGTCACGCACGGCCCAGCCCTTGACCATGGCCCGCCAGCGGGCCCGGTCGGCGTCCGGGGCCGTCTCCGCCAGCAGCAGGACCGCCGCGGCGATCTCCCGGCCCCTCCTGTGGTCGCCGTAGGGCCGCCTGTCGACACCCCGCCCGCGTACCAGGTCCATGCACGCGCCGTCGTGGACGAACGGCGCGAACGACCGGTCCACCGCGTCGAGGACGGTGCGCGCCACCGGGTCCGTGATCTCCCACGGCGTGCCGCGCAGCACGGCGAACAGCGTCGCGAGGCCGGTCAGCAGCACCGCGCCGTACCCGCCCTGATAGGGGACGGATCCGTGCTGGATGAACGAGCCGTCCCGGTAGAAGCCGTCGCCCTCGGTGACGTAGGGGAACACCGGGGAGAGCGCGGAGGCCGCGAGCGCGGCACGGCCGGGGTCCTCGCCGGCGATCGCCCGCAGCAGCGTCACCGTGCACAGATCGACCCGGTTCGCTCCGGTGCTGTTGCCCTCGTAGTCGTCCAGGCGGCTCTCCGGGACGAAGTCGTCCACCGCCGCGCACAACGCGGCGCTCTGCGTGCCGGTGAGGTGCGGGGCGGCCAGCACGGCCGCGTCGAGCAGCGCCCTGGGCGTCCCGATCCGCCAGTCCCACCAGTTGCCCACGGGCTCGGCGCCGGGAGAGTAGACGCGCCGCACGACGTGCTCCACGCCGGTGGCGACGGCCGTGCCGAGACCGGGCTCGGCGGTCAGCCCGGTTCCCGGCAGGGCGTACGCGCGGGCCATCGCCCGCAACCGCGCGGGGGTCGCGTCGAGGGAGGGAAACGGAAGGTCCGGCCACAACGACCGGTCGGTGGGGTTCATGGCGTCGCGGTGCGCGCGTGCCCGGGCTCCCAGCTCCGCGAGCCGCGTCCGGTACGGCTCGGTTCGCGGGTCGAACAGCTCCGTCCCCAGTGTGACCTCCCGCCAGCGGCGGCGCAGCAGAGCGAAGGTCCCGGTGGGGACCCTCTCGGGGGGCGCGCACGCCGCGGCCAGCGCGGCGAGCCCGCTGAGCTGCAGAAATAATCGCCGAGAAGGTCCTTTCACACGGAGATTATCCGCGCGATCGGGCCCTTTCGTCGATCTTCGGCAGACCCCTGTGGGAGCGCTCCCAGATGGCGTAGCTTACTTCTGCCGTAATCACCGGGAAAAGGAGCGTGTCGTGCGAGGACTGTTATCCGCGGCCTGTCTGGCCCTGCTGCTGCCGCTGACGGCGACCTCGGCCGCCGCCGCGTCTCCCGGGCCGGAACACGGGCCGGAACACGGGCCGGAACACGGGCCGGGTCACGGGCCGGGCACCTGCGGGAGGGACGGCACGCTGTTCTGCGAAGACTTCCAGTCGCTGCCGGACGGCGGCGCGGCCAGCCTCGGGTGGGGCGTCGACACCAAGCACGGCACGCTCACCGTGGAGCGCGCCGAGCGCGGCCAGAAGGTGCTGCACGTCCACACCGAGGGCAACGGACGGGCGTTCCTCAAGGTGGACGACTTCGCTCCGCCCGGCAACGGCTTCTACGGCCGCCTGCGGCTGCGCGTGAAGGCGTTCCCCACCGCGCCCGACTGGGCCCACTACACGCTGATCGAGGCCACCGGCGCGGGCCCCGAGATCGTCCGGCCGCTCGGCGGACAGTACGTCCCCACGCTGCGCAAGGACCTGTGGGGCGTCGGCGCGGACGGCGGCCCCACCGGAGACTGGACCAACTGGCGCGAGTCGGCCCCCTCACGGGCGGGCGTGTGGCAGTGCGTCGAGTGGCGGATGGACCCCGCCGACAACTCGATCTCGGTCTGGTTCGACGGCGTCGCCCAGCCCGACCTCACCGTCTCCACCCGCAGCCACGGCGGCAACGACACCGACTTCGTCTTCCCCCGTTTCGACACCGTCAAGATCGGCTGGCAGCTCTACCAGTCCAACCCGTCCCCGGCGTCGTACGACCTCTGGCTCGACGACATCGCCCTGAGCACCCGGCGCGTCGGCTGCGCCTGACCCCTCACGCCGCCCGGCTCCCCCGCGGCTCGGACAGCGGGCGCGGGGAGCCGGCGGCCAGGGCCTCGGCGTAGACGGCGAGCGTCTCCTCTGCGGTGCGGCTCCAGCTCAGCGTCTCCCGCACCAGCCGCTCGCCACGCTCGGCGAGCGCCCGGCGCAGGCCCGCGTCCGTCATGACCTCGATCACCCCGTCGGCGATGTCGCCGGGATCGGCCGCCCGCACGAACCGTACGGCGGGCTCGGCGGGATCGCCGAGGAAGATCCGGGAGAATCCGTCGCCCAGGATCACCGGCCGGGCCAGGGCCATCGCCTCGGTCGCCACCAGCCCGAACGGCTCGAAGAGCGAGGGGAAGACGCAGGCGTCGGCCATCGCGTAATACTCCAGCAGCGCCCGCCCGTCGACGAAGCCGCCGGAGGTCAGCACCCGGCCGCCGAGTCCCGTCTCGGCGGCGATCCGCGCGACGCCCGTCTCGTCGCCCTCCCCCACGAGGACCAGGCGCAGCCCCGGCACGGCGGGGGCGATCCTGCGCATGGCCTCCAGCAGCTGGTAGACGCCCTTCTGCCGTTCCAGGCGGCCGACGAACAGCAGCACCGGGTCTCCCTCGGCGATGCCGAGCCGGGCGCGCAGGTCCGCCGCGCCGAGGCGCAGCGTGTCGCGGTCGAACCCGGGGCCGGCGACCACCCGTTCGTACGTGCCGCCGAGGCGGACGACGTCGATCGGCGAGCGGTTCCAGCCCGCCGCAAGGAGTTGCTCCCGCACCTCCGGGGTGGCGACCACGACCCGCCGGGAGATCCGCGCCAGCCACCGCTCCAGCGCGGCGAACAGGTTGAGCGGATCGGTGATGCTGCGTTGCGGGGCGACGCCGTACTCGGTGGTGTGCACGTGGAACACGACCGGGAGCCGCAGCACGTAGTGGCACAGCAGCCCGCACAGGAAGTTCGTCGAGTCGTGGACGGCGACGAGGTCCGGCCGCCGGTCGGGGCGCAGCCGCCGCAGCAGCAGGAAGTAGCGCCAGTTGCTCACCACGACGGTCAGCGCGAGCAGGAGGAACTCCACGCCGCGCGTGCGGTTGAGCCGCCGGCGACGGGCGATCGCGCCGAGCACCCGCCCACGCGGCCGGTAGACGGTCACGCCCTGCGAGCGCGCCCAGATTGGCAGGCGGCCGTCGTTCAGGGTGAGCACCGCCGTCTCGTGGTCGCGTGCCAGATGCGGGGCGATCAGCTCGGCATAGCGGCCGAGCCCCGCCGTGATGTTGGGCGGGAACTGGTTGATGACGTGGGCGACCTTCACCCGCGCACCTCCGATGCGGGCCGGTAGAGCCGGGCGGAGACGGCCGTGACGACCGCCACGAGGACGAGATTGCTCAGGACGAAGGCCACCAGACCGCCGGTCAGCCCCTGCCAGGCGATCAGCGCCGCCTGGCAGGCGAGCGCGAGCGGGGTCCCGGCCAGCAGGCAGCCGATGAGCACCTTGGCTCCGCGCACGCCGTCCATGGTCAGGGCGACCTGCTGCAGGTTGAAGACCGTGTGCACGCCGATCCCGAGCGCCGACAGCGCCATCAGGCCGAGCGAGTACGGATACTCGCCCCCCACCAGCAGGAAGAACACCGTGCTCGCCGCGAACGCGAAGACCGCCGTCGCCGCGAACACCACCGGGCCGAGCCGGGCGATGCGCCGCATCACGGCGGGCTTGTCGGACGTCGCCAGCGTCGGCAGCAGCACCAGGCCGATGCCGTCGATGAACACCACGCCGAGCAGCCGTTTGGGGAAGCCGTTGTAGACGGAGTAGACGCCGACGTCGGCCCGGGGCGCCCAATGGTTGAGGAAGATGACGTCCACCCCGAACGCCACCGCCGTGAGCGCGCCGATGACGGTGACGTACGCGCCGTGCCGGTACAGCGAGCGGGCCAGCGTCCGCGACCAGGAGCGCGGCGCGACCTCGAACCCGGCGAAGGAGAGCAGGGCGAAGACCAGGTTGGTGCCGATCAGCGCGACCAGGTAGGGCTCGGCGTCCCGCGCGCCGAGGACCAGCAGGAAGAACGCCGCCCCGCCCAGGTAGGCGACGGCCACGGCGAGCTTGAGCCCGGCGACGAGGCGGAACCTCTTCAGCCCGCGCAGGAAGCTCTCGGTGAGCTGGTTGAGCGTCATCGACAGCGCCAGCGCCAGCGCGAAGGCCAGCGTGCGGGTGTCCACGCCGAGCGCGCGGGTCAGCAGCGGAGCCGCGAGCATCCCGGCGGCGAACACCACCGCGCCCAGCACGAGCGTGCACAGCAGCGCCGTCGTCACCAGTTCCGTCTTCAGCTGTTCCGTCTTCAGCTGGGCAGGCCGCTCGGCGGACTCGGCCCGCGGCAGCTCCTGGAACATGACGGAGTTGAGGCTCATCATCATGCCGACCGTGACGATCAGCGCGATCGACAGGACGACGGTGAAGTGGCCGAACGCGGCGGCGCCCACCCCTCGCGCGATGACGAGCGTGGTCGCGGCGGCCGTGCCGCTGGCCGCGGTGCTGACCAGCGTGGGCCCGGCGGCCCAGCGGTGGGCGGCCAGAAGCCCGGCCACCCGGTCGGTCAGCGCTCCCACCGTCTCATGCCCACCGTCTCATGCCCACCGCGCGTACGCCCGCCGGGCGAACTCGAGATCGTCGGCCGTGTTGACGCCGCGCGCCTCGTCGGGGTCGGTCACCGGCACCACCGTCAGCGGCCAGCGCCGCTCCCGCGACAAATAAGGCAGGAACGGCAGGAAGTTGACCTCTCCCGTGTGGGCGCCCACCGCCGCCTCGTCCAGGTGGCGCGTCCACGCCTCGCGGAGCCCTTCGGTGCTCAGGCAGAACACGCCCACGTCGCTGAGCCCGCCCGGGCGGCACTCGTCGCCCTCCCGCGACTGGCGCACCCGCGTCAGCGTCCCGCCGTCGTCCAGTTCGTACTCCACGTACGGGTCGGGCATCGGCACCAGCGGGAGCGTGAGTCCCTTCTCGTGCGCCTCGACGACACGATCGACGGTCACCGGGGACAGGCCCGCCTGGTCGCCCCAGACCACGAGGATCGCACCGTAGGCCTCCCAGTGCGGGGCCGCGCCGAAGATCGCACCGCCCATGCCGGTGGGCTTCTCCTGGACGCTCACCGAGACCGCCCCGCTCGCGATCTCGCCGGCGGCCAGCGCGCGGAACGGCCCCTCCCCCTCGGGGGACATCACGACGTGGACGTGCTCGGCGTACGGCCGCAGCCGCCGGTGGAGCAGGTGCCACACGGTGACGCCGCCCGCGATCTCCAGCATGATCTTGGGTACCCCGAGGCCCAGGCGGGTCCCCCGCCCGGCCGCCGGGATCACCGCGCACAACCGGTCAGCCGGCACCGGCCACCTCCGGGTTCAGCAGAGACACGATCTGTTCCAGGCCGCCCACCGCGACCGCCCCGGGAGCCGGCTCGGCGACGTGGACGTGCAGGGTCGCCAGGCCCGCGCCGACCGCCGACGCCACCCCGTGCGCGGAGTCCTCCAGCACCACGGCCGCGCCGGGGTCGAGGCCCCAGCGGTCGCACGCGTACGCGTAGAAGGCCGGGTCTGGCTTGCTCGCCGGGACGTCGTCGCTGGTGAGCACGCCGCGGAAGTACTCGCCCAGGGAGCAGGCCGCCAGCACCCGCGTGACCGACGCCCGGCTGCCGCTGGTGACGAGGTACGCGTCGCGGCCCCCGGCGACCAGGCGGCCGAGCAGTCGCCGGGCGCCGGGGAACACGGTCACCGCACCGGCCCGCTCGCGGTACAACCGCTGCTTCAGCCGGGCCAGCCGGGCCGCGTCCCCGGTGTCGCCCAGCAGGCGGACCGCCACCTCGCGGGTGCTCGCGCCCGCGTGGTCGGCGTACCGGAAAGAAGCGAGCAGATCGGGCGCGACCTCGGCGATGGCCTGGCGGAAGGCCTGCTCGTGGGCCGGACAGGAGTCCACGAGGGTGCCGTCGAGATCGAAGAGCCAGACGCGCCGGGCACACGCGTCCGCCAGCCGCGCCGTCATCGGACCCGCGCCAGGGCCGCCCCGTCCCTGGCGGCCGACTCCTTCACGGCGAGCTCCCTGACGGCGAGCAGCGCCTCGACCGTGCGCTCCGCGTGGTGCAGGCCCGGGCGGCCGGGACTCTCGAGGTCGGCGGTGACCCAGCGGGCCCCCGCCCACTCGCCCCGGTCGAGCACGCTGTGAGGCACCGCGGGGGCGTCCGGCACGGGCAGGGCGGGCCGGGCGGGCAGGTGGCTCAGCACGTGGGTCACCAGCCGCCGGCCGTTGCGGGGGTCGCCGAGGTGGGCCAGCGTGCGGTCGACCAGATCGGGCGCGCTCAGCCCCCGGATGTCGTGGTCGCTCCGGACGTTGACGACGAACACCTTGGCCGCCGCCCGGCTGCGCGCGATCGCGTCCGCCACTCCGGGCGTGAGATAGCTGGGCAGGAGCGAGGAGTGCGGGGTGCCGGGGCCGTAGACGATGAGGTCCGCGTCGCGGATCGCCTCCAGGGCGCGGGGGTTCGGCGTCACCTCGGCGCGCTCGCGGCCCAGGACCTCCCTGGTCCATCCGGGCGGCAGCGCCTCCAGCTCGGCCCGGCGCCGCGCGCCGACCGGCTCACGCAGCAGGAACAGGTCGGTGATCGTGCCCGGGCCCTGCGGCGCGACGATGTCGGCCTCGTCGGTCAGCAGGCCGCCGTCCTGCCTGAGCGCGGTCAGGAAGGCGTTCTCCCCGTTGGTCACGTTGAGCAGCCGTACGGGCGAGCCGAACGCGCGGGCACAGGCGTCGACGGCGGCGTTGAAGTCCCGGCCGAGCCGCAGGTACGCCCCGGCGAACACGAGGTTGCCGAGCGCGCAGTCGGCGAGATCGAGCCCGTGCGGGTACGCCGCGAGCCGCCGGGCGAACACCCGCAGGTCGGCCGTGACCGCCTCGCGGGCCGCCTCCGGCAGCGCGGCGAACGGGCCACGCCGTCCGGCGATCGCCTCGATGACCTCGGTGAGCCCCGCGGGCGTCGTCCCGCCCGGCAGGCGGTGGTCGAGGACGGTCGCCAGCGCGCCTTGCTCCGGATCGGCGGGATCGAGATGGAGCAGGAGGTTCTTGCGGAAGTCCGACGGCCCGAGCATCCCGGGCAGGTAGCGTCGCAGCGCGCCGGTGGACAGGCCGTTGTCGTACCCGTTGACGACCAGCGACACGGCGACCCCGGGGGTGTCCAGCATGCCCCTCGTGATGCTGGACGCCCCCCGGCCGCCGCTGAACATCGTCACCGCGATGGTCATCGGGCCTCCTCGGCGACCGGCGACGCGGACCTGCCGGGCTCGGCCGGTTCCGGACGGCGCAGGACGCCCCGGCGCAGCAACCAGTGGCGGTAGCCGAGATAGGCGACGAACAGGGCCCGGTCGCGGGCGCCGCGCCAGTAGCGCCAGCCACGGGTGCCGCCGCCGCGCTCGCGGTGCTCGATCGGGATCTCCACCCACTCGTGGCCCATCTCGGCGACCCGCGCGGTGATCTCGGTCGAGCAGTTCATCCCGGCCGACTCCAGCGGCAGCGACCTGAAGAGCGGGCCGTACACCACCTTGAAGATCGAGTTGAAGTCGCGGTAGCGCGTGCGGTGGAGCAGGTTGCTGACCGCGCCGCTGGCCGCCGACCCCCATCGGTACGCCAGGCCGTCGGCCTTCCTGATCCGGGCCCCGGAGAACGCCCGCGCGTCCCCGGCCTGGACGCGCGGCAGGACGCGGTCGAGGTTGGCGATCGGGAACTGACCGTCGGAGTCGAGCAGCACGACCCAGTCGAGCCGGGTGTGGGCGATCGCGGCGGCGATGGCCGCGCCCGCGCCGCGGTTGCGTTCGAACGTGACCACGACGAGCCGCGGGCACCGGGCCCGCAGGGCGGCCAGGATCTCCCCGGTCGCGTCACCGCTGCCGTCGTCGCAGACGACGATCTCCCACTCGCCCACGGCCGGGTTGCCGTCCAGATAGTCCTGCCATTCGCTCACCACCGCCGCGATGGTGTCCGCCTCGTTGTAGGCGGGCGCGGCGACGGAGATGTTCACGGCAGCGCTCACCGGTCACCCGCGCCCAGCAGGCGGCCGATCCAGCGGTCCAGGGGAAGCAGGTTGATCCCGACGATGATCGGAACGTGCACGAGCGCGAACACGATCGTCGCGCCGAACGAGATCGGCCCCCCGGTGAACAGGTTGATGTGCGGCGCGTCGATGACCTCGGGGATCTCGACCGGGTTGACGATCTGCCACATGATGTCGAGAAACCCCGAGAACACGATGAGCACACCGCTGGCCATGATCTTCAGGGTGCGGCCCGGCGTGCCTCCCCCGATGCGGTAGGCGGCGGCGACCGTGAGCACGATGCCCGGATAGAGCAGCAGGTAGAGGTGCGTGTAGAAGCTGTCGCCCTGGGCCCGCGCGCCGTCACCGTAGTAGAACCAGCTGATGCGCGGAATCAGGTAGCCGGTGAAGAAGACGAACGGCACGTAGAGCAGCCAGTTCAGCCGCGGCGACACCCATGGGAAGACCGCGATCGCCACGCACAGGCAGGCGAACGCGAACAGCTTGGCCACCATTTCCCAGGGCGAGCCGATCTCCCTGGCGTGCGGCGTGGCGAGCCACACGAAGGCGAAGCCGAGCGCCCCGGCGGCCAGGGCCATCCACCAGACGTGGGACGCCCAGGGACGGGAGCCGGCGCGGACGACGTCCGCCGGACCGTGTCCGTCGAGGTGCGGCCGGGACGGAGGACTCTTGCCGAATGCCGTCATGAAGACGCGGCACCTTCCTTCCGAGGGCAGGCGTGCCGGATGGCGCTCCGAGAATGCAGCGGAACGCGCGGGAGCGCTCCCACGCATTATGTCATCCACATCCGGAAATGCGTCCGTACTATCGCATATTGGGCGTCATCCACTTATGTGTGCGACGTAACCGCTGGTCAGACGTGGTTCACCGGAGAGAAATTGTACTGGCGAGTAATTGAATATCGCGCCATTTTCGGATGTTACGGTCACTGTCAATCCTGTTTGCGGATGGCTGTCAATTTTGGATCGCTCCGTTCCGGACGGGCCTGAATCGACCGGCCCTCAACCGGAAATGGCCTCCCGGGCCAGCCGGCCCAGGAGGACGTCGAGGTTCTGCACTCGGCCCTTCATCGGGGTCGTGCCGTCCCACCATCCGATCGCGGCGATCTCGGCGTTGGGCGCGAACCCGTCATGCGGCGCCGTGACGCGGAGGGCGTAGACGGCCGCGTACTCCGCGCGCCGCTCGGGCCCCAGCACGAACCGCGCGTACCCGGCGAACGCGAGGTCCCCGGCCCGCAGCCCGGACTCCTCGCGCAGTTCCCGTACGGCCGCCTGATGGGGCGTCTCGCCGGGATCGATCAGGCCGCCCGGCAGCTCCCAGCACTGCCGGTAGCGGTTGAAGACGACAAGCAGCCGATCCAGGTGCGCGTGCCGATGCCAGACCGCGACCAGCGCGAGCGGCGTCGGGGCGTCGGAGAACATCGCCCGCTCCGCCACCCGGTGGAAGGCGGTCAGCTCGTTGCCCGCCTCGTCCCTCGCCATCGCGCCGCTCACGCCCGCTCCTCACGTCCGGGAGACGTCCTTCAGGTCCCTAAGGGCATCCGGCCATCTTCCCCTTCGCCTGCGCGGTCTGCTCCGGAGTGAGCTTCACCCGGTCGGGCCGCGCCCAGACGAGCACCCGCCCGGGGGCCCACGGCACCGCGCTCTCCACGAACCAGTTTCCCGGCACCTGCGTGGGGCGCTCCGATCTCTCGCCGACCCTGAACTCCTCGATCGAGCCGTTGCGCCCGGCCAGCACTGCCCGCACCTCGTCCACGGTCATGCCGCGGTACGGGTGCAGCAACTCGCCGGTGGAGTCGACGTCACCGGCCGACGCGTATCGCTCGCCGGGCCGGGCCGGACGGGCGAGCCAGATCTGCGCGCTGCTCATGCCAGGGTGTCGGACGCTGCGTACGTGTCCGACACCCTGGCCAAGTGTTTCGCCCCGCCTCACCCGGAGAAGGCGGCCAGTCCGATCGTCCGCAGCATGGCCGAGTCGCCCTTGGTGGTCGAGCCCACCGAGACGCCTTCAACGACAAGAGCGACATAACGCCCCAGTATCACCAGCCCTAAGGACCGGCGGATCGCCTGTACGGGCGATCCCGCGACCGCGATGAACGTTTCATGAAACCTTGTCGCCCTTCCGTTAACCGGTTAATTTGTTTGGCTATCTGACGAACTAATCGGCGTCGAGCAAAGGATCGCACCAATGAGTCAACCCCACGGCGGCCCCCTGACCAGCCGCCGCGGATTCCTCGGGCTGGTCGGCGCGGGCACGCTCGCCGCCGCGGGCCTCACCGGCTGCGCGGCCAAGAAGGAAGTGTCCAAGGGCACCGCCGTCGCCGCCGACAAGCTCAAGGGCCTCGTGCCCACCCGCGTGCCGTTCCAGGTGCCGGGCCTGTCGCCCGACCTTCCGGGCTCCGAATTCGTCGAACCCGGCTTCCTGACCAGGCCGGGCACGATGGTCCAGGCCGTCACCACCAAGCCGATCACCAGCGGCGCGGAGGTGAAGGTGATGACCCCGCTGTGGGGCACCGTCCCCCCCGGCCTCGGCGAGAACTCCTACTTCGACGCCGTCAACGAGCGGCTCGGCGGACCCGTCCGGTTCAACATCTCCGACGGCAACACCTACGTCGACAAGCTGAACACGATGCTCGCCAGCGGCGACGTCCCCGAGATGCTCCAGATCCCGGGCTGGAACGTCATCGCCATCGCCCACTTCACCGAGGCGGCCAACAAGCTCTTCGCCGACCTGTCGCCCTATCTCGCGGGCGACAAGGCCAAGGAGTTCCCGCTGCTGGCCAACTACGACACCGCCGCCTGGACGTACGGCGTGTTCGGCGGCGTGCTCCAGGGCATCCCGTGGCAGAACGCCCCCTATCCGTTCGCCACGATCGTCCGTAAGGACATCCTCGACGAGTTCGGCCTGGCCCCTCCGAAGAGCGCCGACGACCTGCTCGCGCTGGGCAGGGAGCTGACCGATCCGAAGAAGAAGCGCTGGGCCTTCGGCGGCATGGACCAGGAGCTCCAGCGGGCGTTCGGCGCCCCGCGCGAGTGGCGCAAGCAGCCCGACGGCACTCTGATCTACAAGTACGAGACGCCGGAATGGCTGCAGTCCATCGAGTTCAACAGGAAGCTGTTCGACGCCGGATACGTCCACCCTGACGTCGTGGCCAACCAGTTCGCCGACCACAAGGAGCCCTTCGGGGCCGGGCAGCTCGTCATGTACAAGGACGGGATCGGCACGATCCACGAGCTGCTCGGCCGCTACCTGCCCAGCACCCCGAAGATCGACGTGCGGGCGGTGGACCCCTACCCGGCCCACCCGGGCGGCAAGGTCATCGTGTGGCGCAACGAGCCCGCCGGCATGTTCTGCTTCATCAGGAAGGGCCTCGGCGACGCCCGCACCCGCGAGCTGATCGGCATCGCCAACTGGTGCTCCGCGCCGTACGGCACGCAGGAGTACGACCTGATCAGCAACGGCGTCGAGGGCAGGCACTTCACGCTGAAGGACGGGCAGGTCCAGCAGACCGCGCTCGGCCGCAAGGAGGTCGCCCCGACGTACATGTTCCTGTCCGGACGGCCCGGCGCGATCACCGAGAACCAGTATCCCGGCTACGTCGAGGCGTACCACGGCTGGGAGGCCACCGCCTCGAAGTATCTGGAGAACGACCCGTTCGTCGGCATCCGGGTCGAGGTGCCGTCCAAGATGGCCGCTCTGGTCAAGCCGACCGAGGACAAGATGAACGAGATCTTCCGCGGCAAGCGGCCGATCTCGGAGTGGGCCCAGGTCGTCAAGGACTGGCAGGAGCAGGGCGGCAACGAGGCCCGCGAGTTCTACATGAAGGTCGCCAGGGAGAACGGGCGGCTGTGAGCGCCGACGCCGACACGAGGAGCGTGCCGGAGGTCCGGCCGGGGGCGACCCCGGCCGGACCGGCCGCCGGCGCGCGGAAGGACACCTTCGCCGCGCGGCTGCGCCGCGACTGGCCGCTGCTGGTCATGGCCGCGCCGATGCTGGTGCTGGTCACCGCCTTCTGGTGGGTTCCCGCGCTGGGAAACGTCATCGCCTTCCAGGACTACAACCCGTTCAGCGGCGGCATCCTGGGCAGCCCGGTCATCGGTTTCACCAACTTCGCCCAGCTGTTCGGCGACCCGCAGTTCATCCGGGCGGTGGTGAACACGCTGGGCATCACCGCGTTCCAGCTCGTCTTCTACTTCCCGGTGCCGATCGCGCTGGCGCTGCTGCTCAACAGCCTGGTCTCCGGGCGGCTGCGGGCCTTCATCCAGGGCGTGGTCTACCTGCCCCACTTCTTCTCGTGGGTGCTGGTTGTCGCCATCTTCCAGCAGATGTTCGGCGGCGCCGGGCTCATCGCGCAGATCCTGCGCGACCACGGGCACGCGGGCATCGACTGGATGACGAACTCGGACACGTTCATCCTGCTGGTCACGGCGGAGACGGTCTGGAAGGACGCCGGCTGGGGCACGATCGTGTTCCTCGCCGCGCTCAGCACCATCGACCAGAGTCTGTACGAGGCCGCCGCGGTCGACGGGGCCCGGCAGTGGCGCCGGATGTGGCACGTCACGCTGCCCGGGCTGCGGCCCGTCATCGTGCTGCTGCTGATCCTGCGGCTCGGCGACGCGCTCAACGTCGGCTTCGAGCAGTTCATGCTGCAGCGCGGCGCGGTCGGCAGCAAGGTGTCGGAGGTCTTCGACACCTTCGTCTACTGGTCCGGCCTGCGCACCGGCGACTTCGGCTACGGCGCGGCGGCCGGCCTGTTCAAGGGCGTCGTCGGCCTCGCGCTGATCCTGGTGGCCAACCGGGTGGCGCACGCCCTGGGCGAACGGGGGGTGTATTCGCGATCATGAGTCGTCGCAAGGTGTCCGGTCTGGCCCCCTGGGAGGAGCCGGGATCGGTCACGGGCCGGATCGGCAAGGGCGGCGCGCTCGCGCTCATCGTGCTCGCCGTGCTGCTGCCGCTCTACACGATCGTGCTGACCAGCCTGTCGTCGGCCGAGACGGTCAACCGGGTCGGCGGCCTGGTGCTGGTGCCGGACGGCATCACGTTCGACGCGTACCTCCAGATCTTCTCCGACAGCGTGGTCAGCCGCGCCGTGCTGGTCAGCACCGGCGTCACCGTCGCGGGCACCGCGGTCAGCCTCGGCGTGAGCGTCCTCGGGGCGTACGCGCTGTCGCGGCCGGGGACGCTGTTCCACCGGCCGATCCTGTTCTCCGTCCTGCTGATGTTCGTGTTCTTCCCGGGCCTCATCCCGACCTACCTGATGGTCGCCTCGCTCGGGCTGAAGGACACGTACTGGTCGCTGATCCTGCCGTCGGCCGTGTCGGCGTTCAACATCGTCGTGCTGCGGGCGTTCTTCATGAACATCCCGCACGAGCTGCTCGACAGCGCCCGCATCGACGGCGCCGGGGAGTTCCGCATCCTGTGGCGGATCGTGCTTCCGCTGTCGAAAGCGGTCACGGCGGTCATCGGGCTGTTCTACGCCGTGGGCTACTGGAACGCGTGGTTCAACGCCATGCTGTTCATCGACGACACCCGCAAGTGGCCCCTCGCCCTGGTCCTGCGGTCGTACGTCGTCGATTCCAATCCCCTGCCGACGGCCACGGTGGGCGTGAACGGCTTCGGCCACGTCGCGCCCCCCACGCTGGCCGTCAAAATGGCCATCGTCGCCATCGCCGTGCTGCCGGCCCTGGTCGTCTATCCGTTCGTGCAACGCCATTTCACCAAGGGCGTCATCATCGGCGCCATCAAGGGCTGACGCGCTTTCCGCACGCCCGTCCCCAGGACCGACGCCCCGCCGCGCCTCCCACCGGCGGGGCGTCGTCATGCCGCCGCGGTTGCCGAGAAAGCACGGCCTCCCGGAAACCGGGGTTTACCAAAGAACCGCGGCGCGAATGGCGGCTTGACAATTTCCGCCGGGGCGTGCGACTCTGATGGTGGGATAGAGATTGACAAATACTGTAGTAAGTGGACAGGCGTTTGTCTGTTGATTTATGCTGCCCTTCCGCGCTCGGTCTCGATGTCCCATTCCCTGCTATCAGGTGTGGTGCCGCCGGGCGCGTGTAGTCAGTCCGCGAGCCCTCGGAAGGACATCTGTTGGCAGCCTCGCGCAACGCCTCCGCCGTACCCGCCGGCCCCCGTACCGTGTCGTTCGCACGTATCGAGGAGCCGCTCGAAGTCCCCGACCTTCTCGCCCTGCAGACCGAGTCCTTCGACTGGCTGGTGGGCAACCAACGATGGAAGGACCGGGTCGAGGCGGCTCGCCAGGCCGGGCGCAAGGACATCCCACCCCAATCCGGCCTCGAAGAGATCTTCGAGGAGATCAGTCCGATCGAGGACTTCTCCGGAACCATGTCCCTGTCGTTCCGCGAGCACAGGTTCGAGCCGCCCAAGCATTCGGTCGACGAGTGCAAAGACAAGGACATGACCTACTCCGCCCCGCTGTTCGTCACGGCGGAGTTCATCAACAACACCACAGGTGAGATCAAGAGCCAGACGGTGTTCATGGGCGACTTCCCGCTCATGACGCCGAAGGGTAGCTTCATCGTCAACGGCACCGAGCGTGTCGTGGTCTCCCAGCTCGTGCGGTCGCCGGGCGTCTACTTCGACCGGTCGGCCGACAAGACCTCCGACAAGGACCTGTTCGGCTGCCGGGTGATCCCCTCGCGTGGCGCGTGGCTCGAGTTCGAGATCGACAAGCGCGACAGCGTCGGCGTCCGCGTCGACCGCAAGCGCAAGCAGCCGGTCACGGTGCTGCTGAAGGCGCTGGGCTGGACCAGCGACCAGATCCTCGAGCGTTTCGGCCAGTACGAGTCGATGCGGGCGACGCTGGAGAAGGACCACACCTCCGGCCAGGACGACGCGTTGCTGGACATCTACCGCAAGCTGCGTCCGGGTGAGCCGCCGACCAAGGAGTCGGCGCAGGCGCTGCTGGAGAACCTGTACTTCAATCCGAAGCGTTACGACCTGGCGAAGGTCGGCCGCTACAAGATCAACAAGAAGCTGGGCGTGCAGTCCGACATCACCCAGGGCACGCTCACGGAGGACGACATCGTCGCCACCATCGAATACCTCGTCCGGCTGCACGCCGGCCAGGCGACGATGCCGGGCGTGAGCGGTGACGTCATCGTCGAGACCGACGACATCGACCACTTCGGCAACCGGCGGGTGCGCACGGTGGGCGAGCTGATCCAGAACCAGGTCCGCCTGGGCCTGGCCCGCATGGAGCGCGTCGTCCGCGAGCGCATGACCACGCAGGACGTGGACGCGATCACGCCGCAGTCGCTGATCAACATCCGCCCGGTCGTGGCGTCGATCAAGGAGTTCTTCGGCACCTCGCAGCTGTCGCAGTTCATGGACCAGATCAACCCGCTGGCCGGGCTGACGAACAAGCGCCGCCTGAACGCGCTGGGGCCCGGTGGTCTGTCGCGTGAGCGTGCGGGCTTCGAGGTCCGCGACGTGCACCCGTCCCACTACGGCCGGATGTGCCCGATCGAGTCGCCGGAGGGCCCGAACATCGGCCTGATCGGCTCACTGGCCTCCTACGCCCGCATCAACCCGTTCGGCTTCGTCGAGACTCCGTACCGCCGCGTCGTCGACGGCAAGGTGACCGACCAGATCGACTACCTGACCGCGGACGAGGAGGACAGGTACGTCAAGGCGCAGGCCACGACGGCGCTGAACGCCGACGGCTCGTTCGCCGAGACGCGCGTCCTGGTGCGCACCAAGGGAGGGGAGACCGAACTGGCCCGTCCCGACGAGGTCGACTACGTCGACGTGTCGGCTCGCCAGATGGTGTCCGTGGCCACCGCCATGATTCCGTTCCTCGAGCACGACGACGCCAACCGCGCGCTCATGGGCTCGAACATGCAGCGGCAGTCGGTGCCCCTGCTCAAGAGCGAGGCCCCGCTGGTCGGCACCGGCATGGAATACCGCGCCGCGGTCGACACGGGCGACGTCATCACGGCCGAGAAGGCCGGTGTGGTGGAGGAGGTCTCGGCCGACTACGTCACCGTGATGAACGACGACGGCACCCGGACGACCTACCGGGTCGCCAAGTTCAGCCGGTCGAACCAGGGCACCTGCTTCAACCAGAAGCCGATCGTGGCCGAGGGCGACCGGGTCGAGCAGGGTCAGGTCGTCGCCGACGGGCCGTGCACCGACAACGGCGAGATGGCGCTCGGCAAGAACCTGCTCGTGGCGTTCATGCCGTGGGAGGGCCACAACTACGAGGACGCGATCATCCTGTCCCAGCGCCTGGTGCAGGACGACGTGCTGTCGTCGATCCACATCGAGGAGCACGAGGTCGACGCCCGCGACACCAAGCTGGGCCCCGAGGAGATCACCCGCGACATCCCGAACGCCTCCGAGGACGCGCTGGCCGACCTCGACGAGCGCGGCATCATCCGCATCGGCGCCGATGTGGAGACCGGTGACATCCTGGTCGGCAAGGTCACGCCCAAGGGTGAGACGGAGCTGACCCCCGAGGAGCGGCTGCTGCGGGCGATCTTCGGGGAGAAGGCGCGCGAGGTCCGCGACACCTCGCTGAAGGTGCCGCACGGCGGGGCCGGCAAGGTCATCGGCGTGCGCGTGTTCAGCCGCGAGGAGGGCGACGAGCTTCCTCCGGGCGTGAACGAGCTGGTCCGCGTCTACGTGGCGCAGAAGCGCAAGATCAGCGAGGGCGACAAGCTGGCCGGCCGCCACGGCAACAAGGGCGTCATCTCCAAGATCCTGCCCGTGGAGGACATGCCGTTCCTGGAGGACGGCACCCCGGTCGACATCATCCTCAACCCGCTGGGTGTGCCCGGCCGGATGAACGTCGGCCAGATTCTCGAGACCCACCTGGGGTGGATCGCCGCCCGGGGGTGGGACGTCAGCGGCGTCGAGGAGGCCTGGGCCGAGCGCCTGCGCGACAAGGGCTTCGCGCGCGTCGAGCCGCGCACGAACGTGGCCACGCCGGTGTTCGACGGTGCCAGCGAGGAGGAGATCGTCGGTCTTCTGGACAGCACCCTCCCCAACCGCGACGGTGAACGGATGATCCGGCACAGCGGCAAGGCGCGGTTGTTCGACGGCCGCACCGGTGAGCCGTTCGAGCAGCCCATCGCCGTCGGCTACATCTACATCCTGAAGCTGCTGCACCTGGTCGACGACAAGATCCACGCTCGCTCGACCGGCCCATACTCGATGATCACCCAGCAGCCGCTGGGCGGTAAGGCGCAGTTCGGCGGCCAGCGCTTCGGCGAGATGGAGGTGTGGGCCCTGGAGGCCTACGGCGCGGCCTACGCGCTGCAGGAGCTGCTGACGATCAAGTCCGACGACGTCCTGGGCCGCGTGAAGGTCTACGAGGCCATCGTCAAGGGCGAGAACATCCCCGAGGCGGGCATTCCCGAGTCCTTCAAGGTCCTCATCAAGGAGATGCAGTCGCTCTGCCTGAACGTCGAGGTTCTCTCCAGCGACGGCATGTCGATCGAGATGAGGGACACCGACGAGGACGTCTTCCGCGCGGCGGAGGAGCTCGGCATCGACCTGTCCCGGCGTCCCCACGAGGGCGCGATGACCGTCGACGAGGTCTGAGCGGACCGGATCCCCGTCACCCGCCCCCTGTTCATGGCGCTGCTCACGGCGCTGCCACGACGCAGGGGGCGGGTGACGGTCGCGGGCGGGCCGTACGGGGTGGTGACGGTGAGGCGGCGGGGGGCGGGAGCGGTGAGGACGGCCTCGACGCGGCCGGGGGACCAGGTCAGGCGCTCGACGACGACCCCGCGCCTGGCGCGCAGGCCGCGGACCTCCCCGGACGGCCAGGGGCAGGCCGGAAGCAGGCCGAGAAGTCCCGTCGTGGGCGCGGGAGACGAAGACCTCCTGCCTGAGGGCTCTGGGCCATTCCTGGGTCACCAGCCCGGTCATGAAGTCGCAGCCCCGCTCGTAGCCCTCCGGCGACGTCACGTGCGTGTACGTCAGGGCCGCGGCGCCGATCAGCGGGCCGATCCGGCGCAGGGCGGCGTAGCCGGGATCCTGCTCGACGGCCATTTCCATCACGCGCTCGGCCGCCCGCGCGAACCGCCCCGCGTACAGCAGCGCGCGCAGCTCCGGCAGGACCCGGGCGGTCTCCGGCGGGTCGATCGGCGGCAGCGTGGGCAGGAACAACCGCTCGTGCGAGAGCGTGACCCGCATCTCGGGTCCCGCGCCGTGGACCAGAGCGCCCTGACGGCCGTTCCCGCTGATCAGCGCGTGCTCCCAGTCGTCCGGGCGGGTGCGCGAGACGAAGCCGTTGACTCCATGATCCACCGGAATTAGTTTGGGCTCCGGCCGAAAGAAGGGCCAGCCTGAAGAAGGGCACGTGCATGCCGCTCTGGTACGGCGGGGACTACAACCCGGAGCAGTGGCCCGAGGTGGTCTGGGCCGAGGACGTCGCGCTCATGCGCCGCGCCGGGGTCACCCTCGTCACCGTCGGCGTCTTCGCCTGGTCACGGCTGGAGCCGTCCGAGGGCCGCCACACCTTCGGCTGGCTCGACCGGGTGCTCGACCTGCTCGCCGACGGCGGGATCCGGGTGGATCTGGCCGTCCCGACCGCCTCTCCCCCGCCGTGGTTCTCCCTGGCGCATCCCGACGCCCTCACCGTCACCCGGGACGGTGTACGGCTCACGCACGGCAGCCGTGACACCTACTGCGTGAGCGCCCCGGCGTACCGCGCGGCGTCGCTGCGGATCACCCGCGCTCTCGGCGAGCGCTATCGCGACCACCCCGCGCTGGCCATGTGGCACGTGCACAACGAGTACGGCACGCCCTGCCACTGCGACCACGCCGCGGCGGCGTTCCGCACCTGGCTGCGGGAGCGATACGGCGGCCTCGACGCCCTCAACGACGCCTGGACGACCGCCTTCTGGGGCCAGCACTACTCGGACTGGGCACAGATCACCCCGCCCCGGGCGACGCAGTATCTCCCGAATCCCGCGCAGGCGCTCGACTTCCGCCGGTTCGTCTCCGACGAGATGCTCGCGCACTTCCGTGAGCAGCGCGACCTGCTACGCGAACTGACCCCCGAGGTGCCCGTCACCACCAACTACGTGCTGGCCGGCTGGGCGTCGATCGACCACTGGAAGTGGTCGCGCGAGGTGGACCTGGTCGCCGTCGATCACTACCCGTCGGGGCGGGGCACCGCAGCGGCCGAGCAGACCGCGTTCGCCGCCGACCTGGCCCGCTCCTGGGCGAACGGACGGCCCTGGCTGCTGATGGAGCAGGCGACGGGATACGTGACGGGCCCCCGCATGACGGCCAAGGAGCCCGGCGAGATCGCCAGGCACAGCCTGCAGCACGTCGCCAGGGGCGCGAAGGGTGTCATGTTCTTCCAGTGGCGCGCCTCCCTCGGCGGCGCCGAGCAGTGGCATCCCGGCATGGTCCCGCACACCGGCCCGGACTCCCGCGTCTTCCGCGAGGTGTGCGCCCTAGGCGAGGCGCTGAAGCGGATCCCCCCTGATGAGCCGGCCGATGAGCCACTCGTCGAGGCGGAGGTCGCGATCCTGTGGGATGAGGAGGCGTGGTGGGCCGTCCAGGCGCCTGGCCTGCCGTCGGCCGAGCTCGACTGTCTCGCGGCCGTCGAACAGGCCCACCGGGTGCTGTGGCGGCAGGGCGTCACGACCTGCTTCGCCCACCCCTCGCACGACCTGTCGGCGTACCGGGCCGTCCTCGTGCCGAGCCTTTACCTGATCTCCGACGAGGCCGCCCGCGGCCTCGGGACGTACGTGCGGGGTGGCGGCACGCTCGTCGTGTCGTTCTTCAGCGGGATCGCCGACGAGCACACCCGGATCAGGCCGGGCGGATACCCGGGGGCGTTGCGGGAGATCCTCGGCGTCCGCGTGGAGGAGTTCCGCCCGCTGGCGGACGCCGTGACGCTCACGGACTTCGGCGTCGCGACCGCCTGGAGCGAGGTCGTCCACCTGGACGGGGCCGAGGCGGTCGCCCGCTACCCCGGCGGCGGGCCCGCCGTCACGCGCCGCCGCCTCGGCGAGGGCACGGCGTGGTACGTCTCGACGCGGCTCGGCGATTCCGGCTACGCGGGTGTCCTCGCCCGCGCCGGCCTGGCCGGCAGCGGTGCACCGGGCGTCGAGATCGTCCGGCGGCGGGACCGGGTCTTCGCTCTCAACCACACCCAGGACGAGCAGCCCGTGCCGGTCCACGGCACCGACCTGATCAGCGGCGAGCCCCTCACCGGCGTCCTGAACCCCGGCCAGTGCGTGGTCGTGCGGGCGACGTGAGAGCGTGCCGTCAGCGGTTGACCGGGATCCGGGGGGCCGGCGTCTCGGCGGCCGACCGGCGGTGACGGGCGGCCTCCGTGACGGCCTGCTGAGTGGTGGCCTCCTGAGTGGTGGCCTGTTGAGTGGGGCTCTGCTCCCCGGGCCGCGTCTGCTCACGCGTCTGCTCCCGCGCGGGGCGGCCCTCGGCCTGCCGGATCTCCTCTTCCAGGTCGTCCGCCGTCGGCGCCTCCAGCAGGCGGGGCACGATCGCCGTCGCCACCCGGGGGACGGCCCAGAAGCTTCCGGTGCGCTCGCCATACCAGACCATCCAGCCGGGTGTCCTGGCCGCCAGTGCCCGCGCCGCGATCCTGCCCGCCGTGATCTCGTCCGCCATGCCGGTCCTCCCGCTCGCCGTACTTCCGGGAACGGGCCCTCTACCCACGCACGGAAGGGCCACGCACCGATGCCGGCGTCAGGAGCGCCGCCACGTGATCGAGCCGATGGAGGTCAGGGATCGGCCGTCCTTCGATCGCTCGGCGGTTCCGGGCGGCGGACTTGGCATGAATGGTAATACGCCCGCCAAGAGCGTGTGGGAAAAGTAAGCATTCTCCGGAGAAAAAGGGGTTACGCCTCGTTTATCTGGCGAGCTGGTATGTTTGAACCAGTCCAGTCTCCACCCCACGAGACCACGACGGCGGCAGCGGATCCCGCCCCCGGCCGGCGCCTCCGGCGATCTCCCGCAGGCCGCAATCGTCTACAGGACAGGGGATCCCCCGTGATCCCGGATCGTTCGGGACATGTCGCCAGAGATCACCACAAAGCCCGATCTCTTTACCTATTTGCCACAATGTGGGGCAAGAGTGGGATTGCCAGACGGACTCGCATACCATCGACCGTCGCGCATTACTGAGACCTGACACTCTGCCGGGTAGCGTCGTTCAAGACAGTACGCCCGAAAAATATGGATGAAGGCGCGTATATGACAACGCAGCAGCTCGAGATTACTGTGAGCGATCACCAGCCGGCCGTCGTGGTCGTGCTGCGGGGTGAACTCGACATCGCCAGCGGGGACATGCTCCGCAAGGCGATCAGGAATCTTGTCCGCCAGGGTCGCACCAAGATCGTGGTGGATGCGTCCGGCCTGCGGTTCTGCGACTCCTGCGGCCTGGAAGCGCTGCTGGACGCCCGGGACGACATCGAGAAGGCCGCCGGTGCGATGCGGCTCACCGGAGTTCACGGCATCTTGAACATCGTCCTTGCGGCGACCCGGCTGCGCGACACGTTCATCATCGACGGTACGCCCGTCGAGGCCGTCGCCGCCATGGTGGTGACGAACTCGCACGATGTGTCCATGGTCTGATCGTTTGACCGGTCCGATCGTTTGACCGCCGGCCCCCGCCCTCTCGCCGAGGGGCGGGGGCCTCTGACGGCCCGCCGTGGTCGTTTGTGCCGGTCAGGTCCGGGTACGCGCGGACGAGGGGAACGGCCCCGAGTCGTTCAGGGCCCGTCCAGGGGAGGAACACGGACATGGACCAGTCCCGCGCACCCGTGCTGGAGGCGCTCACCGCGTACCGCCGGCGAGGAGACATCAGCTTCACGCCTCCGGGTCACAAGCAGGGGCGGGGGGTGGATCCACGGGTCCTGGAGGTCCTGGGCGAGGACCTCTTCAGAGACGACGTGATGGTCATGAACGGCCTGGACGACCGGCTGCAGAGCAACGGCGTGCTCGAAGAGGCGCAGCAGCTCATGGCGGAGGCGGTCAACGCCGAGCGGGCGTTCTTCTCCACCTGCGGCAGCTCCCTGTCGGTCAAGAGCGCCATGCTCTCCGTAGCCGGGCCCGGGGAGAAACTGCTGGTCGCCCGGAACGCCCACAAGTCGGTCATCTCGGCGCTGATTCTGAGCGGCGTCGAGCCCGTCTGGGTGCACGGGGACTGGGACGGGGATCTGCACATGTCGTATCCGCCCACGCCGGAGGCCGTGGAGGACGCGTTCAAGGCGGCCCCCGACGCCAAGGGCGTCATCGTCGCCAGCCCGGTGGACTACGGCACCTGCGGCAACCTGGAGGGCATCAACGAGGTGTGCCGCAGGTATGACCGGACGTTCATCGTGGACGAGGCCTGGGGCGCCCACCTGCCGTTCCACGAGGACCTGCCCACGTGGGGGATGAACGCCGGGGCGGACCTGTGCGTGACGAGCGTCCACAAGATGGGCAACGGGCTGGAGCAGAGCTCGGTGTTCCACCTGCAGGGCAACCGGGTGGACCCGGCCGTGCTCAAGGCCCGCGAGGACCTGCTCGGCACGACCAGCCCCTCGACCCTGATCTACGCGGCGCTCGACGGCTGGCGCAGGCAGATGGTGGAGCACGGCAAGGACCTGCTCGACCGCGCGCTCGAACTCGCGGAGTCGGTCCGCAGGGAGATCGACAAAATGCACGGCCTGTGGGTGCTGAGCAAGGAGAACACCCGCGCGTTCGACATGGACCCGCTGAAGATCGTGGTCGACGTGTCGGGACTCGGTGTCGACGGCTACCACGCCTCCGACTGGCTGCGCGAGCGCTGCCACGTCAACCTCTCGCTGAGCGACCACCGCCGCGTCAGCGCCGAGATCACCGTCGCCGACAGCGAGGAGACGGTCGGCGTGCTGCTCGACGCGCTGCGCGCTCTGTCCTCGGCCCGCGACCTACCGTCCGCCGCCCGGATCGACGTACCCGAGCCGGGCGAGCTGGAGCTGGACGTCGCCATGCTGCCCAGGGACGCGTTCTTCGGGCGGGTCGAGATCGTGCCGACCGGCCAGGCGGTGGGCCGGATCGCGGCCGAGATGGTCACGCCGTACCCGCCGGGCGCGCCCGCCCTGTGCCCGGGGGAGCGCATCACCCAGCCGGTGTTGAGCTACCTGACCACCGGGCTCGAAGGCGGCATGGACATCCCGGACGCCGGCGACCCCAGCCTGAAGACGCTGCGCGTCGTCGCTGAGTGACGGAACGCGGATTCGGGTCCGTTCAGGTCCACTGGGCGGCGACCGTCTGTGCCATGAGCGCTCCGGCGACGTCACTCAGCCGGCTGTGCCGGGCGTACGCCGCCCGCTGACGCGCCGCCCCCGAGCCGCTGTGCCGTAGCCGGTCGAGCTGGAGGGTGAGCGGCGCCCAGTCGCCGCTGTTCTCCAGCACCGGCCGCACGTGATCGAGCAGGCGGTCCACCAGGCGCCAGCCGGGCACCCGAACCCCCGTGAACAGGTCGAACGCCTCGCCGTCCACACCGTCGCGGGCGGCCCGCCAGTAGGCCGCCCGCAGCAGGGTGTCCTCGACCTCGGGGGCGGGCACGCCGGCCCGCACATCGCGCAACGCCGTCTCCGCCAGCCCTCGCACCAGCCCGGCCAGCATCACGGCCTCTCCCGCGGTCGGGCACACGTCGGCCGCGCGGATCTCCAGCGTCGGGACGTGATCGGACAGGCGGACGAGCCAGTAGATCATCCCCCGGTCCATGATCGTGCCGCCGGTCAGCATGCCGTCGACGAGGCTCTCGTAGTGCCGCAGAGATCGGAAGAACGGCGGCGGCTCCGCGCTCGGCCACCTGCCCATCATCAGCGCCCGCCAGCTCGCGTAGCGGGTGTCCCGGCCGTCCGCGATCGGCGAGTTGGCCGCCAGCGCCTGCAGGACCGGGAGCCAGGGCCGCAGGTGGTTGCTGACCCGCACCGCCTCCTCTCGGTCCGCGATGCCGACGTGGATGTGGCAGCCGCAGACGCCCTGCCCGTCCATGACCGCGCCGAACTCGCGATGCATGGCCTGGTAGCGGGGGCACGGGGACAGGGGCGGCACCCCGGCGTTGCCGTCCAGCGGCGCACCGCATGCCAGCAGGCCGAGTCCCGCGCTCGCGGCGGCGCCGTCGGCGGCGCGGCGCATCTCCAGCAGGTCGCCGTGCAGGTCACGCAGCGTGCTGTGTACGGCGCTGTTGCTTTCCAGTTGGAACTGTGTCAGTTCGAACACCAGCCGGTCCGCCCCCGGCCCGGCCGCCCGCGCGCGGATCTCCCGCGCCGCGGGGACGACCCGTCCGGTTCGCGGGTCGACGAGCAGGAACTCCTCCTCGACTCCGAGCGTGAGTGTCGCCGGACTCGCGGTTGCCTGCGCGACGAGGGAGGGTGTGTGCACGGTGTCGAACTGGACCTCCCTTGTCACGTCTGGCATGAGCGATCTTCTTCGGCAGGAGGGTCCAGCAGGTTAGTCCCCCACTTCCCCCCGACCACGCCGCGAAAAACCACATATGGCGTTTCTTGACCGTCCGTCCGTGTCGGAGGAGTCTCCGCAGGCCGTACGGCCCCGCCCCCGCGGCATGGCTGCTCTAGACTGACGCCTGACCCCCGCCCCCCACTCCCACCGCCCCCACCGCCCGACCGTCCCCGCAGCGTCCGCCGAGGTGTGCTCGTGACCGCCGCCGTCGTACTTACTCCCGTCTCCACGCCCCTCGCCGGCCCCGTGGCCGGCCCCCTCGCCGACCACGTGCTGGTCGTCGCGCTCGCCGGCGCCCTCGACTACACGAACGCCGAGCTGCTGCGTACGGACGTCGAGGGGGTTCTCGGTGAGGGGCACAGCGAGCTCGTCCTCGACCTGAGCGGCCTCGACTTCTGCGACTCCACGGGCATCCGGATCCTGCTGGCCGTACGCAAGCTGCTGCAGGAGCGCGACGGCGCGGTGACTCTGGCGGGCATGAACGCCCGGTTGGCGAGAATCTTCAGGATCACCGGGCTGGTCAACGCCTTCACCGTCGCGCCGGGCCTGGCGGAGGCCGTGGACGCGGTCGCGGCACGGTCGACACCCAGGTGAAGGCAGGCGACGGGTAACAAGACGGTAGCCTCGAAGAAATCGGGCGGAAGATTCAGCCAGGAGAGGCAGCGGCGAGGAGGACAGTGGTGGATCACCGCCGGCAGTGGCCGATAACGGATGATCTCGCGACGCTGCGCGAGAACATCCAGCGGTACGCCGTGCAGGCGGGCCTCGCCGGCCCCCGGCTGGACGACCTCGTCATCGCCGCCAACGAGGCGGCCATCAACGTGCTCGAACACGGTGGAGGAGTCGGCACTTTGGCCATCTCCTGCGACGGCGGCGTGCTCGCCGTCGACGTCGCCGACCACGTCGGCGTCCTCCGGGCCGGCGCCGTCCCGAACGAGCGGCCCAGCGGCCGCGGCGACCGCGGATTCGGCCTGTGGCTCATGGGCGAGTTGTGCGACTCGGTGACCATCGACCGGATCCCCGGTCAGTCGACGATCCGGCTGTCCATGCGGGTCGACGACGGCGTCGCGGACAACGGCGACGGGGGCGCCGCCTCTCTCGGGCACAGCGCCAGCCCGGTCTGAACGCGTGCGGGGCACGGGCGGAATCCGCACGTGCCCCGCGATCCTGTCGCGGACCCAGGCGGGGCCCGGCCAACCGTGGCCGCCCCACCTCGGTTCTCCTCGGTTCTCCTCGGTTCACCCCGGTCGACCCCCGGGTTGGCCCTGGGTATCGTCCCGATCCCGTAAACCGGGCCGTCACGGGTCTCCGGCCGCCATAACCTGGGTCCGCGACCACCTCCTCATGGCTGCTGGACGGCTACCTGAGGAATGCCCATGACGCGGCGGCAACCGCGATCAGGGCGCAGAGGCGAATGGTCCGGGGTGTGCTGTCAACCACGTCCCGGACCGCTCTGGCCACCTCGCCGATCCACGAGCCGAATTCCGGGTCGTGAATCCGCCCTTCGTGACGGCGTCCCCCGCTCCCGCGGGGCCTGATAGCAGTCATCGGGGCCCCCTCCCCATATGCGCTGTCCGAGATCGACGTCTCGGACGTGTCGATCGGCCCGATCAGGAATCCGTTCCTGGCCGGGCCGAAGCGCGCATGGGCGGAATCCCCGCCGCCGTCGCGCCGCCGACCCGGTAGGAGGGATTCCGGACCTTTCCCTGATGTTCACAGGTGACCCACCGTGCACGCAACGAATACGAGCGGCATTCGAGGTTCCGCACGAAGAGTGACGATCAGATCACGGGTTGCGATAGTTTTTTATCCCGGTTTGTCCCGTGATGCGTAGTTGACTGTCTGATTTGTCCGCGGCGCTTTCCGGAATTTTGGGCCAGCGCGCGACACGCCGTCATTTGTCTCAGAGGACGGCATCAGGCGGCATATCCGGCCGCCCACGCCGCGTCCACATGGCGTCGGAGACCGCGGACAGATGGGGGATGCCGGTGACGATGTTACCGAACGTGACGCCGTGGTCACGCATCAACCGCGGGTGGCGGATTCAGGCGCCGAGATCACGTGCCACGTTCTCGAGGCACCGGGTGAGCGCCTCCACCCGTTCCTCCGTCACCGGCTCGTCTCCCTGGGCCTCGGGAAGGTCCGCGCGGCGTACCACCACGAGCTTGCGGTGCCTCTCGTCGATCCGGTCGAGCGGCAGCACGAGGCACTCGCCCCGGACGAAGACCAGTGCGACGTCCGGGTCGGCCGACTCAAGCAGCCGCCGTACGCAGTCGGGGTCCAGCAGCGCCATCGCGCCTCCCTGGTGTCGGCATGGTGTCGGCATGGTGTCGGGATCGGCGTCTGGGCGACCTCTACGGCCGCAAGCCCACGCCCGTCGTGACCTCCTTGACCCGCTCCCTGCCCGAGTCGGGCGCGAGCGGCGGGGTCTCCATGCCCGCGCCGCGCCGCATGCCCTCGATCGCCGCGCGCAGGGCGTCCACCGCGCTGTGCCGGGGCTGCCAGCCCAGTTCCTCACGGGCACGGGAGACATCCATGATCGGAATCTGCAGGACCATCTCCACCATGCCGGGCGAGGCCGGGATCAGCCGCAGGTGCCAGCCCGCCGACACCGCCGTACGCACGATCGCGGCCGGGACCGGCACCTTCCGCGCGCCCAGCAGGTCCGCCAGCACGGAGGGGTCGATCACCGGGTCGGCGGCGATGTTGAACGCCCCCCGCACGTCGCGGGTGAGCGCCAGCCGGAACGCCTCGCCGGCGTCCCGGGAGTGGAGGGCCTGGAACCGCAGGCGCGGCATGTCCGGCACGAACGGGATCAGCTCCGGCCGCACCAGCCGCTGCGGCAGGAACGGCCCGGCGAACAGCCGTCGCTGCTCGGTGGCGGCCTCCTCCTTGAAGATGAACCCGGGGCGCATCCGCACCACGCGGATGTCCGGGTGGTCGCGCTCGAAGACGTCGAGCACGCGCTCGACGTAGGCCTTCTCCCGGCCGTACGCCGCGTTCGGCCAGCCGTTCGTCGGCCAGGACTCGTCGACGGGCGGGTCCTTGGGCCCCGGCGAGTACGCCCCCACGGACGACGAGTGGACGAGGACCGAGACCCCGGCCCGGGCGGCGGCGTCGAAGACGCGCATGCTCCCGAGCACGTTGGAGTTCCAGGTGGTGACCGGGTCGTGCGTGGGCTGGAACAGCCAGGCCAGGTGCACGACCGCGTCGGCGCCGCTGAAGATCGGATCGAGGTCGTCCCGGAAGACGTCGGCCGTGCGCCATTCGGTCTTCGCCGGGCACCAGCCCGGCATCCGCCTGGCCACCCCGACGATCGAGGTCACGCTCGCCTCGGACTCGAGCGCGGTGAGCACGCTCGTACCGACGTTCCCGCTCGCACCAACCACGACAACTCGCATGAAATACTCCGTTTCCTGGCGATAGCTGCCACAAACCAGGCACAAGTTCGCTATACGCCCATCCCCGGCAGGTGCCCGATCATGCGGCCCCGCGACCGGCCGGCGGGGTGGGCCGGATGCGGGAGCTCCAGATTTCTCCTGGAACAATGCGGGGGAATCAGTGGTGGCGCGGGAATACCGCTACCTAGGAGGATTAAGTTCTCAATCTGGTCAGAGAGGCGGAGCAGCAGAGATGGCTCAGATCGTCGGTGGCGGACGCCCCGTCAATGACGCCGAGCGAAGGGTCATCGCCCACCTGCGGGACAACGCCCCTGACGACTGGCTGCTGCTGCACAACATCGAGGTTCCCCGCGGCGCCGACCTGTTCGAGGTGGACGTGGTGGTGCTCACCGGCCACTCCCTCGTGGTGATCGACGTGAAGGGAGCCCGGGGCCGGTTCGAGGTGTCCGGCAACCGGTGGTTCCCCCAGCACCGGGAGGCGTTCGGCTCGCCGGTGGCCAAGCTGCGCGGCACCGCACGGGCGCTCAAGGGCCTGCTGATCGAGGAACACCGCGAGCTGGAGCGGTTGTACGTCGACAACGTGGTGGTGCTGACCGCCTCCGGAGCCGTCCTCGTCGACCCCAGCGGGCGCGACGCCCGGCACGTCACCACGATCGCCGGGCTCATCCCCATGCTCAGCGACGTCTCCCGGGTGAGGCACGGATGCAGCCGGGACGCGGGGCCGTACCGCACGGCGATCATCGAGGCGCTGAACGGCACCGTGCGCCGCTCGACCGCGCCGCCGCGCTTCGGCAACTGGGAGGTGGAAGAGCAACTCGGCGGCGACAGCCGGGTCACCGAATACCGCGCCGTCAACGCGACCGCCCCGACCAGCGGGACCGTGCTGCTGCGGGTCTACCGCGCCGACCCGATGGCCGAGCAGCGGCGGCGGGTGGCCGAGCAGCGCCGGATCGCCAACGCCTACCAGTCGCTGGCCAAGATCCCGCCGCACCCCTGCGTCGTACGATCGAGGGACTTCTTCGCGATCGACGACGAGAGCCGGTTCGTGCTCGTGCTCGACGACGTCCACGGGCAGGCCCTGCACCTGCACCTGACCGGGCGGAAGCTGGGCATCGACGCCAAGCTCGGCGTCATGGAGGACATGCTGGACGGCCTGGCCCACGTCCACGCCAACAACGTCATCCATCGGTCGCTGACCCCCGCCTGCGTGCTCGTCACCGACGGCGGCAACGCGATGCTGACCGGCTTCGACTACGCCAAGCCCGGCCCGCGCAAGCACACCGTGGCCAACGAGCTGCCCAACATCCTCGATGTCCACTACGTCGCCCCCGAATGCCGGGCCCGCCCCGACCGGATGACCCCGGCCGCCGACGTGTACTCGGCCGGGGTCATCGCCTTCCAGCTCCTCACCGGCGAACTGCCCGCGCCCGGCGTCGACGCCGAGCCGGACGCCGGCGGCGTCGCCCCCGAGGTCATGGACCTCGTAAGGCGGATGCGCGACCCCACACCGGCCAAGCGCCCGGACGCGGTCACGGCCCTCGCGGAGCTGCGTATGGCCCGCGATACCCAGCCCGGGCGGCGCGCGCCGTTCGGCGGCAGGATCAGGAGCGCCCTGCGCCGTCTGTCCCGCCGCTGACTCGTGGCGCGGGTGGGGACCTTCGTCACTTCACCGGCGGGCGGGGAGCGGCTAACGTCCGGGTCATGATTCGGGTGTTCCTGGTGGACGACCACGAGGTCGTACGGCGTGGTGTGGCGGCGTTGCTGGAGGCGGAGGACGACATCGAGGTCGTCGGCGAGGCCGGGACGGCCGAGTCGGCTGTGGCGCGCATCCCCGCGCTGAAGCCGGATGTGGCGGTGCTCGACGTGCGCCTGCCCGACGGCGACGGGGTGGACGTCTGCCGCGAGGTCCGCTCGAAGCTGCCGGGCCTGGCCTGCCTGATGCTGACCTCCTACGCCGACGACGAGGCGCTGTTCAACGCGGTCATGGCCGGGGCCGCGGGATACGTGCTCAAGCAGATCCACGGCTCTGACCTGGTCGGCGCGGTGCGGACGGTGGCGGCCGGGCAGTCGCTGCTGGACCCGCAGACCACGGCCGCCATGCTGCACCGGCTGCGCGACCAGGCCGCGAAGAAGGACCCGCTGGCGGCGCTGTCGGACCAGGAGCGGCAGATCCTGGAGCTGATCGGCGAGGGCCTGACCAACCGGCAGATCGGCGAGCGGATGTTCCTCGCCGAGAAGACGGTCAAGAACTACGTGTCCAACCTGCTGAGCAAGCTCGACATGCAGCGCCGCACCCAGGCCGCCGCGCTCGCCGCCCGGCTCAAGGCCGGACAGGAGAACTGAGCCGGGCCGATCGACGTCGACAACGGGACCTTCGTCCCTAACCCGCGTGGGGGTCGATCCCTCAGGCTGGCAGACATGAAGCTCGACTCGGCCGGCCTGGAGATTCTCAGCGGAGGGGAATGTCTGGACCTGCTGGCCTCCGCCCCCATCGGCAGGATCGTCTTCACCGATCGTGCCCTCCCCGCCGTCCAGCCGGTGAACTTCTGCCTGCTCGACGGGAACATCGTCATCCGCACCGCCCCCGGTTCCAAGCTGGCCGCGGCCGCGAGGAACGCCATCGTCGCGTTCGAGGCCGACGACTTCGACGCGACGTTCCGTACGGGGTGGTCGGTGACCGCGGTCGGCCCCGCCCGCGCGGTCTCGGAACCGGAGGAGATCGCCCGCCTGTCGGCGCTGCCGCTCACGCCGTGGGTGCCCGGCAGCCGCGACCAGTTCATCGTGATGGCCCCCGAGCAGATCTCCGGCCGCCGGCTCAAGCGATAGATGATGGGAACGTGCGTGCCCGTCCCGTCTCCCCGTCCCTGCTCGTGGAGGAACTCGCCGACCTGATCGCCGACCGGCCGCGCGACGCGTGGGTGCGCGTCGCCCTGGACGGCGCTCCCGCCGCCGAACCGGGGAGGCTGGCCGGCGAGCTGGTCGAGCCGCTGCGCCTGCGCGGCCGTGAGGCCCTGCGGGTGCCCGCGGCCGGGTTCCTGCGCCCGGCCTCGCTGCGGCTGGAGTTCGGCCGGACCGACCCCGACGTGTTCTACGACGAGTGGCTGGACATGGGCGGCCTCGTCCGCGAGGTGCTCGGCCCCCTGGAGCCGGGCCGTACGGGCAGGCGTACGGGCAGAGTGCTGCCCTCGCTGTGGGACAGCGCACGCGACCGGGCCACCCGCGCGGACTACGTGACGCTGAAGCCGGGCGGCGTGGTGCTGCTCGACGGCGCGCTGCTGCTCGGGCGTGGCCTGCCGTTCGACGTGACCGTCCACCTGTCCGTGTCGGCCGCCGCGCTGGCCCGCCGTACGCCGCCCGAGGAGCGGTGGACGCTGCCCGCCTACGAGCGGTACGAGCGCGAGATCGGCCCGGCACGGGCCGCCGACGTGGTCGTCCGCGTCGAGGACCCGCGCCACCCCGCAGTGATCAGTCTGTAGCGCCCGCCTCTAGAGCCCGTACGCCTCCAGCAGGCGCAGCCACACCTCGCTGACGGTGGGGTACGCCGGGACGGCGTGCCACAGGTCGTCCAGGGTCACCCCGGAGGTGACCGCGATCGTCGCCGCGTGCAGCAGCTCGGCCGCCCCGGGGGCCGCGAAGGTCACGCCGAGCAGCACCCGGCGGCGCTCGTCGACCACCGCCTTGGCCCTGCCCCGGTAGCCGTCGCCGAGGAGATAGCCGCCGGCCACCTGCTCCATGTCGTACTCCACGACCCGCACGTCGAAGCCCTCTGCGCGGGCCTGCGCCTCGGTGCGGCCCACCGCGCACACCTGCGGATCGGTGAAGACCACCTGCGGCGCCCCGGCGCGGTCCGCGCGGTCGCGCATCCCCGGCCGGTCGTCCGCCTCGCCCCGGGCACGGGCGGCGACCACGTCCGCGGCGACCCGCGCCTGGTATTTGCCCATGTGGGTGAGGAGCGCGAGGCCGTTGACGTCCCCGATCGCGTAGAGCCAGCCGTCCGCCACGCCGGTGGCCCGCATGCTCTCGTCCACCTCGATCGGACCGGACTCCGGCAGCCCGACCGAGGCCAGGCCGATGTCGCCGGTGGCGGACCGGCGGCCGGTCGCGACCAGGATCTCGTCGGCCGTGACCGTTCCTCCGCTCGCGAGCCGCACCGTGACCTCGCCGCCCGGCTCCGGCCGTTCGACCTTCTCCACGCTCTCGTGCGTGCGGATGTCGATCCCCTGGTCCTTCAGCGACCGCGCGACCATCTCGCCGGCGAAGGGCTCCAGCCTCGTCAGCAGCCCGCCGCCCCGGACGAGCATCGTGACCTCGCGGGCGCCGAGCCCGCGCATGGCCTGGGCCATCTCGCACGCGACCACGCCGCCGCCGATCACCACGAGCCGGTTCGGTACGGCACGCACGCCGGTGGCCTCACGGTTCGTCCACGGCTCGGCCGCGGCGAGACCGGCCACGGGCGGAATCACCGGGCGGCTTCCGGTGGCCACCATGACGGCGTGGTTCGCGACGAGTGTGCGCGTGCCGCCGTCGGCCGTCGTGACCTCGACCCGCCGGGGACCGGCGAGCCGTCCGGCGCCGCGAACGAGCGTCACGCCCGCCGAGTCGAGCCATCGGACCTGCCCCGCGTCGTCGTAGTGCGAGACCACGGCGTCACGCCGGGCCAGCACCGCGGCGGCGTCGATCGGCCCGCCCCCGACTGTGCCGGCCAGCCGCAGCCCCGTGACCCGGCCCACTTCTCCCGCGAGGTCGACCGGCCGCAGGAGCGCCTTGCTCGGCATGCAGGCCCAGTAGGAGCACTCCCCTCCCGCCAGCTCGCTTTCCACGATGACGGTGCTCAGGCCGGCCGCCGCCACCCGTCCCGCGGCGACCTCGCCCGTCGAACCCGCACCAATGACGATCACATCGAAGACTTCCACGGGCTCCAGCCTGTCACGGGTGCGGCCGTGAGGTGGAGACGAGCCCTCCCTCGTAGGCCGCGATGACCAGCTGGGCCCGGTCCCGCGCGTCGAGCTTGGCGAGCAGGTGCCCGATGTGGGTCTTCACGGTGGCCGTGCTGACGTGCAGGCTCGCGGCGATCTCCAGGTTGGACAGCCCACGTGCGACGAGCATGAGCACCTCCCGCTCCCGGGCGGTCAGGCCGTCGAGCGAGGGGCCGGATCGAGACCGGCCCATGGCGGTCCCGCCGAACTGTGTGAACTGGGCAATCAGCCGTCGCGTCACGCTCGGCGCCAGCAGCCCGTCGCCCGCGGCGATGACGCGGATCGCCGCCAGCAGCTCGGCCGGCGGGGTGTTCTTCAGCAGGAACCCGCTCGCCCCGGCCCGCAGCCCCGCGTAGACGTACTCGTCGAGGTCGAACGTCGTGAGGATCAGCACTCTGGTGCCGGAGGGTTCACCGCAGATGCGCCGGGTCGCCTCGATGCCGTCCATGCCGGGCATCCGCACGTCCATCAGCACGACGTGGGGACGCTCGGAGCGGGCCAGCTCGACCGCCCGCGCCCCGGTGCCCGCCTCGCCGACCGCGACCAGCCCCGGCGTGCTGTCGACCAGCAGGCGCAGGCTGCCGCGCAGCAGTTCCTGGTCGTCGGCGAGCAGCACCCGGATCGGCTCGGGCTCGTTCACGTCCCCTCCCCTTTCAGCGGCAGGCGCGCGAGCACGCGGAACCCGCCGCCGGGCAGCGGGCCCGCCGTGAAGACCCCGCCGTACGCCCTGACGCGCTCGCGCATCCCGATCAGGCCGTGGCCGGGTGCACCGGCGGGCAGGGTCCGCCGGCCCGGCCCGTCGTCGGTCACCTCGATCCGCAGCTGTCCGCCCTCGTCGTGCACGGAGACCCGGCAGGCCGCCGGGGCCGCGTGCCTGACCACGTTCGTGACGGCCTCCTGGACGATCCGGTGGACCGCGAGCTCCAGCGCCTCGGGCAGGCCGCCCGTCACCCGCACGTCCAGGTCCACCCGTACGCCCGCGGCCGCCGCGCGCTCGGCGAGATCCGGAAGGGCCGCGAGGCCCGGTGCCGGGGACAACGCGTCCGGAGCGGCGCCGGGAGCCTCACGCAGGACGCCGAGCATGTGCCGCATCTCGGTCAGCGCCTGCCTGCTCGTGGTCTCGATGACCCGCAGCGCCTCCAGCGCCTCCTCCGGCCGCCGGTCCGCCACGTGCGCGGCGACCCCGGCCTTGACCCCGATGAGGCTGAGCGTGTGGGAGACCACGTCGTGCATCTCCCTGGCGATGCGCAGCCGCTCCTCGGTGACGGCCCGCTCGGCGGCCTGCTCGGCTTGGCGCGCGGCGTACGCCCGGCGCTCCCGCACTGCCCGGCCGATCGTCCAGGCCCCGCCCAGCGCGAGCGAGCCGAGCACGACCGTCTCCATGATCCGCCTGACCTCCGCGACGGCCGTCACGCCGCCGAACGCCGCGAGCAGCAGCGCCCCGGCGGTCAGCGCGCCGATCGCCGCCGTCGGCTCCCACCGGCGCCGGCGCGTGGTCAGCGCGACCGGGTAGAGCGCGTACGCCGCGGCCGCCAGCGGTTCCCGCACGACGCCGAGCGCCACGGCCGCCACGGAGGCGGCCGAGACGACACAGAAGACCGGCAGCGGCCACCGCCGCCTTACCGCGAGCGGCAGCGTCATCGCGGCGATCGCGGCCCAGCCCGCCGGGTGATGCGCGTCCGGGGAGTTGAGGACCAGCACGAACGCGTAGCCCAGACCGGCCAGCGCGTCGAGCGCGACCAGCTCGCGAGGGCGCAGCGGCCGGGGGAACAACGGCCGCACGTCCGGATCGTCCACGCGCCCACGCTAGCCGTACGCGATCCCGTTCGCCTCATGCCATGGTCTGTCATGCCACGGTCTGTCATGCCACGGTCCGAGGTGCGGCCGGAAGATCGCACGTCGCTCCGACGCGGGGGACGGGCCGCCCGCGAGACCGTCGAGACATGATCGAAGTCAGAGAGCTGACCAAGCGCTTCGGGCGCACGGTCGCCGTGGACGGGCTGACGTTCCACGTGAAACCAGGCCGGGTGACCGGGTTTCTCGGGCCGAACGGCGCGGGCAAGTCCACGACCATGCGGGTGATCCTCGGCCTGGACCGCCCGGTGAGCGGCGAGGCGCTGGTGGGAGGCCGCCGCTACGACCGCATCCGCCACCCGATGCGGGAGGTCGGCGCGCTCCTGGACGCCCAGGCCGTCCAGGGCGGCCGTACGCCCCTCGGGCACCTGGGCTGGATGGCCCGCGCCAACCGCATCGGCCGGGCCCGGGTCGTGTCCGTCATCGAGCAGGTGGGCCTGGCCGGAGTGGCCCGCAAGCGGATCGGGGGATTCTCGCTCGGTATGCGCCAGCGCCTCGGGATCGCCGCCGCGCTCCTCGGCGATCCCGGGGTGCTGCTGCTCGACGAGCCGGTCAACGGCCTCGATCCGGACGGCGTGCGCTGGATCAGGGAACTGCTCCGCGGCCTCGCCGCCGAAGGGCGCACCGTGCTCCTGTCGAGCCACCTGATGAGCGAGATGGAGCTCACCGCGGACCATCTGGTCATCATCGGCCGCGGACGGCTCATCGCGGACACCCCGATGCGGGAGCTGACCGCCGTGCGGGAGGTGTTCGTCCGCAGCAGCCGCGCCGGGGAGCTCGCCACCGCGCTGTCGGCCGCGGGCGGGACGGTCACGGCCGAGGACGGCGCCGGCCTGTCGGTGCGCGGCCTCGACCCGACGGAGATCGGCGACCTCGCCGCCCGGCACGCGATCCCCCTTTACGAGGTCACCCCGCGCGGCGCCTCCTTGGAGGAGATTTACATGCGGCTCACGGCTGAGTCCACGGCCGAGGGGGTGGACCGGTGATCGACGCTCTCGCCGCCGAATGGCTCAAGCTCCGCACCCTCCGATCCACCTCCGTCGTCCTCGGCGTCGTCGGCGTCGTCGTCGGTCTCATGGTCCTGCTGGCCTGGTACGCCGCCCACCTGTGGGACACCCTGCCGCTCGAGCAGCGCGGCCACCTCGCCGTGGCGTCGCTGCCCGAGCTCGCCAACTGGCTCGCCTCGCTGTGCCTGGCCGTGCTGGGCGTCCTCGCCTTCTCGGGCGAACACGGCACCGGAATGATCCGCACCACGTTCACCGTGCTGCCGTCCCGCGGGCGGGTGCTCGCCGCCAAGGCGGGCGTCGTCGCCGTCGTCGCCTTCTGCACGGGGCTCGCGGCCGTGCTCGTGACGTCCGCCGTGGGCCGGCTGATCATCGGCGACCGTCCGATCCGGGGGCAGTCGGCCGAGGCGCTGAGCCGCCAGGTGCCGCTCTTCCTGGCGATGAGCCTGTCCATGGTGATGTTCGCGCTGCTCGGCCTGTGCCTGGCCGCGATCACCCGGTCGGCCGTCGCCGCCATCGCCGCACTCGTGGCGGTCTGGTACGTGCTCCCGATCATCGTCGGCAACATCCCGGCGCCCTGGAACGAGCGCATCGGCTCGATCCTGCCGGGCGCCCTGGCGGGCCAGCTGGCCGGCACCGGCAACCCCCAATCGCTCGGCGGCGCGCTCCTGTCGCCGCTCGCCGCGCTCGCGGTGATGGCCGCCTACGTGGCGGTGCCGTACGCGGTGGCCGCCGTCCTGCTGGCCCGCAGGGACGCCTGACGACTCAGGGCGCGGACGGCGGGCGGTCGTCCGTGCCCGGCGCGAGGGACACCGTGGCCGTGAGCGAAAGGGTCAGGGGCAGGGTGAGAGCCTGCGAGCAGCCGGGATCGGCCGCCGCGGGCGCCGGGTCCACCGCGAGCTGCGGGACATCCCCGGCCGACGTGGCGCCGGGCACCGGCTCGGTGGAAACGGGCGCTGTGGGAGCGGGCGCTGTGGCAGCGGGCGTTGTGGGAGTGGGCGCGGTGGGAACGGGCGCGGTGGGAACGGGCCGCGTGACGAGATCCCCCTGCGGCCCACCCGCCGGCTCCTTCACCTTGTCGTCCACCGCGACGTTCACATCGCTGGAGTGGTCCACGTCGTGCTGTTCCGTCTTCGGGGAGACCGTCGTCGTGCTGTTCCCCTCTCCGCCGTCGACGTTGATCTCGGTCGCCCGGGGCGTGTCCTGTGCCGTGGTCAGCAGGTCCTGGTTGCCGTACTGCTGCACGGAGGTGCTGTCGTTCTGCCAGTTGTACGGCAGCGCCGCCGCGTCCGTCGTCTCCTTCTGGTACGGGACGAGGACCAGCGTGAGGTCACGCATCAGGAACTGGTGCTGACGCTGCTGCTCCCGCAGCCGCTGATTGTGCCGGTGCCCGCCCTTGTTCCGGTTGCGCTGTCCCCGGGCGTGCGGGTGGCCGAACCGGACGAGGTCGTGCTGTGCGGACATCGTGGCGGACGTCGTCACGGCCCCCGCCGGAGCCGCGACGAGAGGAGCGCCCGCGATCACGGCGCCCCCGGCGAGAACGGCGCCGATCGCGAGTGCGACGCTCGTGCTTTTTGCCATTTCGTTTTCCCCCTGAATCAACGACAGATCAACCGCAGAACGACAACCGCCGTGCTTTCCGACCTCGGGGGTTTCCGCGTCGATCATCGGACAAACGGGCCAAGAGCCGGTTTTTCCCTTCCCCTACGCTTTGTTGGGAGCGCCGCAGGTTTAAATGTCCGTCTTCTGCGGGAAATGTCCCGACACTGCCCAAGTGAGGGTGGAACGCCTGGGGGTACGGCTCAGACATGACCTCTGCGCGGGACGAACTGGCGGGGCTCGACCCCTTCGACATCTTCGACACCGAGGCGGCGCGGCTCGACCGCTTCTTCTCCTCCCTGGACGACGACGGCTGGAACCGCCCCTCCCGGTGCGACGGCTGGACGGTGCGCGACGTGCTCGCGCATCTGGCCGGCGAGGAGATGTACAACCACGCGTGCCTCGACGACGACATCGACGGGTTCTACGAGATGCTCGAACACGAGGGCGTGCGCGGCGGCTTCGACGGCTTCAACGAATGGTGCGTGCGCAAGCGGCACGGCCTGCCCGCGGAGCAGGTGCTCGACGAGTGGCGGACCAAGAACAGGGAGACCCGCGCACGGATGCGCGCCCTCGGCCTCGACGGCACGCTGCACACGTCGGCCGGCCCTTACCCGGCCGTTCTCCAGACCTTCCACTACGACTCGGAGTACGCCACGCACGCCGACGACGTCGGGGCTCCGGTGACGGCCGACGAGGCCGGCGACCGCCTCGACTGGCGCGTCCGGGTCGGCGCGTTCGTGCTGGAGGAGCAGGGGTCGAAGGCGCGGATCGCACGCGCCTGCGACCGACTGGAGGTGCAGGTGGACGACGGCGTGACCGCCGACCTCTCCCCCGGGGAGTTCGTCGAGGCGACGGTCGGCCGCCTGCCCGCCGGGCATCCCCTCGACGCCCGCGTCCGGGGCGCCCTGCGCTGCCTCGCCTGAGCTTTGGCAACCTGAGCTTTGGCGACACAGCCCCGGCACGAAGACACGCCGGGCGCCCCCTCGGGGCACCCGGCGTGCGGGACATAACGGATCGGAGCGTGCTCGCGGCACCGGTGGTAATAAGACGATCGTCTCCGGCCCCGGTGGGACCGGAGCCCACGGCCCGGTGCGCCCGGGCGCGGGCCGTACGGGCACGAGCGTGCGCACGGTCACGGCGCTCGTGGCGGCCGGTACGGCGCGGCCCCGGGTCCCGGCCCCGCCTCCCACGCGGCAGCGGTACGGCGGGCTGACCGGACGTCTGCGGCCGGGCGGCCGGGTGGGCCCCCCGGGCCGGCGGCCGACGGCAGCGCGGCGGCGCGCCGGATATGGAATGCGTGCCGGATATGAAATACGTGGCAATAAACGCCTCATGCGAATTCCCCGAATGAAAATGCGGCCGGAACAGGCCGGTTTTGCCCGGGGGGATCCAGACGTGCGGCGGCCCGTCAACGATGCACCGGGATCGGACCCAAATCAATCAGGCGCGCCGGAGAGAACGCATTCCGCCCGATTAGACGGAGATCAGGGCAGCATCAGGGCAGCCAGGAGACGCGGCCGCGCAGCAGGCCGTACCCGACGAAGGCCACCACGTCGATCAGCGTGTGCGCGACGATCAGCGGCATGGTCCGGCCCCAGCGCTGGTAGAGCCGGCCGAAGACCACGCCCATCGCGATGTTGCCGACGAAGCCGCCGAAGCCCTGGTAGAGGTGGTAGGAGCCGCGCAGGACGGCCGACACTCCGACCGCACGCCATGGCGACCAGCCGCGCTGCCCCAGCCGGTGCAGCAGGTAGCCGGCGACCAGCACCTCCTCCAGCACACCGTTCTGGGCGGCCTCTGCGACCAGGACCGGGATCCGCCACCAGTGGTCCGGCAGGCTGTCGGGCACGACGTTCAGGTTGAACCCGGAGCGGAAGGCGAACAGGTAGAACACCAGGCCGGTGCCGCCGATAACCGCCGCCAGCACGGCGCCGCGCAGCGTGTCGCGGCCCGGCTCACGCCAGTCGGCCCCGACCGTGCGCATCGACTCGCCCGACCTGGCCAGCAGGTAGGCGACGAGCCCCACCGGCGCCACGTTCACCGCGATCCCCGCGAGGTGCAGCGAGAGATCCAGCCACGGGCGGCCGGGAGCCAGCGAGCCGACGAGCACCGCGTGCTGGTCGCCCAGGTCCTTCGGCGCGGTCAGTGCGCCGATGAGGCGGATGAGCGACAGCAGGGCGCTGGCGCCGAGCGAGACCGCGAAGACCGCGACGATCTCCGGGCCGATCAGCCGTGGCGTAAGACCGCGCAGGGCGGTGGCGTCGGCGGTGGCGTCGTCCATGCAGGCAGGGTAGCCGCCCCCGCGCGGTCATCCGTCCTCTCAGTACGGCAGCGCACGGGACGTGAACGACGGTGCGACGAAGGCCGCCTTGAACTTCGGGAAGGCGACCGTGTTGGGGTTGCCGTCCGAGGTGTAGCGGTCGGTGGGGTTGGCCTTGAGCCAGTCGAGCCACGCCATCGAGCAGAACTTCTTGCAGTCGCCGACCTTCTCCTTCGACCTGATCCGCGGGATGCCGAGGGGGTCGAAGTCCTTGGTGAACGGCGACGGCGACGGGGTGTAGCCCGCGAGGAACACGCCCCTGTAGTCGTAGCGGGTGCCGCCCGACGCTCCCTGCAGTGCCCACTTCTTCTCGTGCGGCTGGTTGCCGTACGGCAGGGCGAGCGTGACCGGCGACGTCTTGACCAGCGAGGTGATCAGCGCCTGCCCGGCCGCGATCTGCTTCTCCACCTCGTCCTTCGGCTTGCCGAGCAGGTTGAGGTGGTCGCGCGTGTGGTTGCCGATGTCGAAGTTGTGGTCCTTGAGCCACTGCAGGACCTGCATCTGCTCTTCCTGGCGGGCCTTGCCGAACAGGTCCTTGATCACGTACATGGTCGCCACCGGCCGGAAGCCAGGGTGCTTCTTCGCGACGTCCATGAGGATGCCGACCGCGCAGTCCGGCGCCGGATTGCCCATGCCGTCGAGAGTGAGCTGGGAAGGCGAGGAGTCGTCGAAGGTCAGCACCACCGGGTGCTTGCCCGCCGGGATGTCGATCTTCCCGGTGACGTACTCGGCCGCGGTGATCGGCACGTAGTCGTCCGCCGCCAGCCGCTCCAGCTCGTCGCGGAAGTCCTTCGGACTGCGGTCGTCGCCCGGTGGCGGATTGGTGACGATCCGGTGATACATGATCACCGGGATCTGCCCCAGTTCGTTGGCCTTCACCTGGGCGGCGGCGGCCGTCTCGGACTTGCGCAGTGCCGCCCCGGCGGCCGCGTTGTTCTGCTTGTGGCCGGCCGGGCTCGCCTGCGTGGCGTGCTTGCCCCCGCCGGCCGCGCAGGCGGAGAGCGCGACCGCCCCCAACGACGCAGCGGCGATTCCGGCAACCCTGAAGCGCCCCATGGATCCCCCTCATCGGGCCGCGCTTGACGATGAGGGGCTCCTACCCGCGCGACAGGTTCACGTCACACTCGGTAGGACAAACATCACCCTAAGTGAGTCACATGTGGGGCTCGGCGCAGAAGGCGAGGCCGTCGCCGCCGACCTCGACCTGGCCCTCGGACGCGGCGGCGAACACCGAGTCGCCGGGACGGAGCTTGACCTCCGAACCGGAGGCCGTGCGCACGTTCACGACACCTTCGGTGCACAGCACGATCCTCGGCAGGCTCCCCGGGAGCGCCTCACCCGCGCCGGGCGCGATCCTGCGGAGCAGGAACTCCGGCACCGGCGGCACGTACGCGCCGCCGACCGGCTCCACCGGCAGGGGCTGCGCGGCGGCGTCGGCGACCCGCAGCAGCTCCTCCACGTCGACGTGCTTGCCGGTCAGGCCCGCCCGCAGCACGTTGTCGGAACAGGCCATGATCTCCACCGCGAAGCCCTCGAGATAGCAGTGCATCACCCCTGCCCCGAGGAACAGCGCCTCACCGGGGGCCAGCGTGTGACGGCGCATCAGCAGCGGCGCCAGCACGGCCGGATCCTCCGGATAACGGCGGGCCAGCCGCACCACCAGCGCGTAGTCGGGGGTGTGGCAGGCGGAGGCCGCCCACACCACCGACTCGACCAGCTTTCCCCGAGAGCCCGGCCATTCCAGCAGCACCCGCAGCGCGCCGAGTACGTCGCCGCCGCGCAGCGCCGCGACCACCGGCTGCAGCGCGCTCACGTGCAGCCGCTCGACCAGCATCGCCGCCTGCTCGGGCGGCCGGAACCCGGCCAGCCCGGTGAACGGCGTGAGCGCGCAGACCAGCTCCGGCTTGTGCCAGGGGTCGGTGTAGTTCGCGTCGCCCCGCGCGTGGCCGTCGGCGGCCTGCTCGGCGTCCGGGTGGACCTGCAGCGACAGCGGCGCGTCCACCGCGATCAGCTTCATCAGGTACGGCAGCCGCCGCCCGAACCGCCCGGCGACCGCCTCGCCGAGGGTCCCCACCGGGTCGGCGGCGACCACGTCGGCGAGCGTGGTCTCGGCCCCGTCCCTGGTCAGCCGCGAGGGCGCGGCCGGGTGGGCGCCCAGCCACATCTCGGCCTCCGGCCCCGAGGCGGGCCGCCCGGTCAGCTCGGCGATGGCCGTACGGGAGCCCCAGGGGTAGTCCTTTATGGGGTTGATGAGCAGGTCCACGTGCGTCCTTCGGGCATCAAAAGGGGGAGATCCGAGACTAACGGGGTTCGTTGACGCAGCGAAGCACCGGGTGACGGATGAGCGCGCCGGGGTCCACATCACCACCGGTGACGTGGAAGACCGCGCTCTCCCCGGGCAGCAGCGTGACGAGCTGGTCGTCCACGGTCGCGCGGGGGTCGAGCCGGTCGGGGAAGATCGCGAGCTCGCGCACGATCGTCCGCGCGGTCACGCGCACCCGCAGCCCTCCCTCGATCTCCTCGACCGCCGTGTCCATCTCCGCCGGAGGGTAGTCCATGGCCGGGTCCTCGCGGGGGAATCGCAGCGCGCGGGCGTCGCCGAGCGTCGCCACCAGGACCTCGCCCGCGGGGTTTCCGGCCCTGGTCACCCCCTCGGGCAGCTCCACGGAGGCGGTGCCGCGCGCCGGGACCGCCACGTCGACGCGCTCCTTGGCCAGGATGTCCCCCGCCAGGCTGAGCCGGTCGACGGCGAGCTCGCCCGACCACGGCTCGTCGGTGTCGTTCACCACCGCCAGCGCGTCGCCCTGGAAGGTCAGCAGCCGGTCGGCGTACGCCCGGCGCAGCGCGTACCACAGCGGCTTGCGCCGCCCGCCGCCGTCGACCGCGGCCCAGGAGGTGACCGGCCAGCAGTCGTTGAGCTGCCACGCGATCGTGCCCGTGCAGTGGGGTGCGAGCGCCCGGAACCGCTCGATGCCGAACGTCATCGCCCTGGCCTGGTTCAGCTGGGTGTAGTAGTGCCAGTCGTCGAAGCCGTCCGGCCGCGGCAGATGCTCGCCGAGGCCGCGCAGCAGCTTGAGGTTGCCGTCGACGGCCTTCTGGTGGTGGGTCACCCCCGGGGAGACCGGCGTCAGCGGGTCGTCGGAGACCGCCGTGCGCAGCGTCGCGTACGTCGGCGGGCCCTGGAAGCCGAACTCGGCCACGAACCTCGGCGTGTAGGTCGCGTAGTGGGTGTAGTCGTGGGTGTTCCACACCGTCCAGATGTGGACCGTGCCCTTGGACGGGTCGTTCGGCGGCAGGTCGGGGGCCCCGGAGTACGGGCTGCCCGGCCAGTACGGCCGGGTCGGGTCGAGTTCGGCGACGATGCGCGGCAGCAGATCGTAGTAGAAGCCGGCGCCCCAGCTGCGGCCCTCCAGCTTCTCCTGCCAGCCCCAGTCGGCGTGGCCCTCGATGTTCTCGTTGTTGCCGCACCACAGCACGAGCGCGGCGTGACGGGTCAGGCGGGCGACGTGCTCACGGGCCTCGGCCTCGACCTCCGCCGCGAAGGGGCCCTCCTCCGGGTAGGCCGCGCAGGCGAACGGGAAGTCCTGCCAGACGAGCAGGCCCATCTCGTCGGCGAGGTCGTAGAAGTCCTCGCTCTCGTACATCCCGCCGCCCCACACCCGCAGGCAGTTGGCGCCCGTGCCGGCCGCCTGGGCGAACCGCTCGGCGAGGCGCTCCCGCGTGATGCGGGAGGGGAAGCAGTCGTCGGGGATCCAGTTGAAGCCCTTGACGAAGACCGGCTTGCCGTTGATCACGAAGGTGAACGCGTCGTCGGTGCGGTCCAGCTCGACCGAGCGGAACCCGATCCTGCCGGTCCACTCGTCGTCTTCAAGCCGGACGGTGAGGTCGTACAACGGCTGCTCGCCATACCCGCGCGGCCACCACAGCTCCGGGCCGGGCACGGTCAGCGTGACGACGGCCCTGCGCCGCCCGGCGCCGACGGTGACGGTCTCGGTCACGCCCGCCCCCCTGCCCCCCACCGAGGCGGTCAGCGTGAGCGGCCGCTCGGCGGCGCGCTCCACCTCCACGTGCACCTCGACCCTGCCGTCGCCGTGGACGAGCGGACGCACCTCGGCCAGGCGGGCGGTGCTCCAGGTCTCGATGCCAATGGGCCGCCAGATCCCGGCCGTGACCAGCGTCGGCCCCCAGTCCCAGCCGAAGTTGCAGGCCGTCTTCCTGATGAACTGGTACGGCTCGGCGTACGCGCCGGGGCGGTCGCCGAGGGCCGCCTTCTGCGCCTCGGCGTACCCGTACGGCGGATCGAACAGGATCTTCAGCGTGTTCTCGCCCGCACGCAGCAAGTGGTGCACGGGGAAGCGGTACGACCGGTGCATGTCGGCCGTCGCGCCGATCTCGACGCCGTTGAGCACGAGCGTGGCGACCGTGTCGAGCCCCGCGCACACCAGGTCGGCCCGGTCGTCGCCGGTGCCGTCCTGCGCGAACTCCCACGTGAAGGTGGTCTCGTACGACCACGCCGTGCGGCCGATCCAGGTCAGGCCGTCCTCGTTGTCGTCCAGGTACGGATCCTCGATCAGCCCGGCGGCGAGGAGGTCGGTGTGGACGCAACCGGGAACGGACGCGGGCAATCCCGCGACCACCGGCCGGAGCTGCCCGGTCGACGACACGGCGGTGACGGTCCACCCGTCGTGCAGGGGACGGTACGAGCTCACGCTGTCTCCTTAATCTTCGATCCCGCGCAGCCGGCGCACGCCACGTAGTGATCATTTTCGACCTCGGCCAGCCCGGGGCGAGTCCGGCTGTCCTCCGGCGCCTCGTGATACGCGCATGGCACCTCCTCCACGACCGCGTCCGTCCACTTGGCGTGCAGCCGCGGCACCGAGGCCAGCAGCGACCGGGTGTAGGGATGCGCGGGGTTGCCGAAGACGAGGTCCGTGCGGCCCATCTCCATGATCTTCCCGTTCCTGAGCACGACAGTCCGGTCGCTGACGTAGTTGCCGAGCGACAGGTCGTGGGTGACGAACAGGATGCCGAGGCCGCGCGCCCGCAGGTCGGCGAGCAGGTTCAGCACGTCGATGCGGGTGGACGCGTCGAGCATGCTGATGATCTCGTCGGCGACCAGCAGCCGGATGTCGAGGAGCACGGCGCGGGCGATCAGCATGCGCTGGAGCTGGCCGCCGCTGAGCTGGTGGGGATACTTGCCGAGGACGTTTCCGGGGTCGAGCCGCACGCTCTCCAGTGCGGCCTCCACGCGCGTGCGCCACTCGTCCGCGCCCGCCCGGGGGAAGTACTGCTCTTTGAGCATCGAGAAGACGCGATCGGCGCGGAAGACGGGGTTGTAACAGCTGAAGGGGTCCTGGAAGACGCCCTGCACCTGCCGGTAGTACTCCTTGCGGTCCTTGATCGAGGAGATGTTCCTGCCGTCCAGGGTGATCGTGCCGCCGCTGATCGAGGCGAGGCGCAGGATCATCCGCCCGAGCGTGCTCTTGCCGCTGCCGCTCTCGCCGATGAGCGAGACCACCTCCCCCTCGCCGACCTCGAAGCCGACGTCGGAGACGGCCTTCAGCTCGCGCCCGCCGAACGCGCCGACGCGGTAGACCTTGGAGACGCTATCGAGTTTCAGCATTCACTCGGCCTTCCAGCAGGCGACGAAGTGGCCGGGGGCCACCTCGGCGAACGGCGGCTGCTCCGCGCACCGGTCGAACGCGACCGGGCAGCGGTCCCTGAACCGGCATCCCTCCGGCGGCTTCAGCAGCGACGGCGGACCGCCGGGGATCCCCGTAAGCCGGCGGTCCTCGTAGCGCACCCCCACCTCGGGCAGCGCGGAGATGAGCTGCTTGGTGTACGGATGCCTCGGAGTGTTGACTAGCACGTCGGCCGGGGCCTTCTCCGCCAGCCGCCCGGCGTACATCACCATGATCGTGTCGGCGATCTGGTAGACGAGCGAGATGTCGTGGGTGACCACCATCATGCTCGTGACCAGGCCGTGGTCGCGGAACCCGAGCAGCGTCGTGGCCACGGCCTTCTGGCTCGACACGTCGAGCGCGGAGGTGACCTCGTCGGCGATCAGCAGCGAGGGGTTCAGCAGCGTGGAGACGACCATGACCACCCGCTGCTTCATGCCGCCGGACAGCTCGATGGGATAGCGGTCGAGCACGTCCTTCGACAGGCCGACCAGCTCCAGCCGCCGCTCCAGCTCGGCCCTGTCCGGCCGCTCGCCGCGCGACTCCAGCAGCTCGCCGACCATCTTGCCGATCTTCCTGGTCGGATTGAGCGCGCTCATCGAGTACTGCGGGATGAGTGACACCTTCCGGAAGCGGAACTCGTCCATCGCGCCGTCGTCCGACAGCGGCATCGCGGCGCCGTCCAGTTCGACCGTGCCGCCGACGTGGCGCATGCGGCCGTCCAGGCGGATCAGGCTCTTGGCGAGCGTGGACTTGCCCGAGCCGGACTCCCCGGCCAGGCCCATGATCTCGCCGTCCGCGACGGAGAACGTGACGCCGTCGAGCGCCTTCACCTCGCCGCGCAGCGTCCGGTAGTAGACCCGGAGGTCGGTGACATTCAGCGCCACGTCACATCTCCCTCAGCTTCGGGTTGAACACCTCGTCCAGCCCGACGTTCATGACGTAGAGCGCGCCGACGATCGCCGTGATCCCGGCGCCCGGCGGGATGAACCACCACCACAGGCCGAGCTGGAGCGCGCTCCACCGCGCGGCGTTGTTGAGCATCAGCCCGAGAGAGACCCCTTCCGTCGGTCCGAGGCCGATGAAGTCGAGCGAGGCGGCGATCAGGATCGCGCTGCCGAACAGCAGGATGAACGTCAGGAACAGGTACGAGCTCATGTTCGGGGCGATCTCACGAAGGATGATCTTCGGGGTGCGCACCCCGCTCAGCCGCGCGAGGTCGACGAAGTCGCGCGAGCGCAGCGAGAACGTCTGCGCCCTGATCGCCCGCGCGGCCCAGGGCCACGAGGTCAGCCCGATGAACAGCGCCTGCACGCCGATGCTGCGCACGCCCAGGTACGCGTTGACGATCAGCAGCACCACCAGCGCGGGCAGCACGAGCACGATGTTGGTGAGCATGGTGAGCAGCTCGTCGACCCACCCGCCGCGGTAACCCGCGACGAACCCCACGACCATGCCGACGACCGCGGCCAGCACGCCGCCGAGCACGCCCACGAGGAACGTCGAGCGCAGGCCGTACACGAACTGGGCGAAGACGTCCTGGCCGAACGTGGTGGTGCCGAACCAGAACTCCCCGGACGGCGGCGCCATGGCCGGCCCGACGTAGTCGTTCGGCCCGTGGTCGAACAGCAGGGGCCCCGCCAGGCCGGCCACGAGGAACACGGCGACGATGATCGCGCCGACGACCAGCTTGCGGTTGCGCAGCGCGAAGTGCAGGGCCTCGCGGCGTGCGGTGGTCATGCCGCTTCTCCCATCCCGGTCCTGGTGCGCGGGTCCACCAGGACGTACGCGATGTCGATGACGAAGTTGGCGATCAGCACGCCGATGACGATGAACAGGAAGGTGCCCTGCAGCAGGAAGAAGTCCTGGTTCTGGATCGCCTGAAGGATCAGGTGGCCGAGTCCGGGATAGCTGAAGACGATTTCGGTGACCAGCGCGCCGGCCACGAGCACGCCGAGTTGCAGGGCCAGGCCGGTCACCTGGGGCAGGATCGCGTTCCTGAAGGCGTAGCGCCGCACCAGCCGCGCCGGCGCGCCGAGCGCCCGCAGGTAGTTGACGTAGTCCGCTTCCAGCTCATAGATGATCATGTTGCGCATGCCGATGGCCCAGCCGCCGAACGCCACCAGGAACAGCGAGGCGAACGGGAGGAACCAGTGCTGCGCGAGGCTGCCGAGGAAGGTCCACGACCAGGACGGCCGCAGGTCGAAGCCGTAGGGCCCGGCGACCGGGAAGATCCCCGCGACGATGCCGAGCGCCCAGGCCAGCAGGATCGCCAGCCACATGTACGGCGTCGCGGTCAGCACGTAGCCGACCGGGAGCACGCTGTTGTCGAGCCACTTGCGCCGCGCGGCGAACGCCCCGAACCGGTTGCCGGCGAACCAGCTCAGCAGGATGGACGGGATCAGCAGCCCCAGCGTGTACGGGACCGCCCGGACGATCACGTCGGTCACCGGCGTCGGGAACAGCCAGATGCTGATGCCGAGGTCGCCCTTCAGCAGTGATCCCCAGAAGTTCAGATACTGCTGCCACAGCGGCAGGTCGAAGCCGAACATCGCGGTGTAGTGCGCCCGCATGGCCTCGACGGCCGCGGGCTGCGCGACGTTGGCCCGCGAGAGCATGCTCGACACGGGGTCGCCCGGCATGAACCGCGGAATCATCCAGTTGACGGTCACGGCCACGAAGAACGTCAGGCCGTAGATGAGGAGTTTTCTGCCGAAATAGCGGCGCACGATCGACCTCCCGGTCGCGGAACGGCGCCCCCCTCCCGTACGCAGGATGGAAGGGGGGCGCGAGAAGATCAGCCTCCGGAGGCCGGCTGGAGTTCGGTGAGCATGAGCGTGCCGCCCATCTCCAGCCAGTTGCGCCACACGGTCGGCGGATACTTCGGCGTGTTCGGCGCACTGCTGGGCCAGTTCTTCCAGACCGAGTCGGAGGTCTGGGACCACAGGCCGTTGTACCAAAGTGGGATGACCGGCATGTCCTCGAGCTGGATCTTCTGCAGCTCCGAGGTGATCTTCTGCATGCCCGCCAGGTCGTCGGGCTTGACCTGGTCGAGCTGCTGCGTGAGCTCCCACGCCCGCTTGTTCTCGTACCGGCCGTAGTTCGTCGTGGTCTGCAGCTTCTGCACCGGCAGGCGGAACAGGTAGTCGTAGTACAGCCAGGGCGTGTTCGCCAGCTGCTTGTCGTTGTTGAGGACGAGGTCGAACTTGCCCTGGTTGCGCACGTCGACGAGCGCGTTGTAGTCGGGGAAGTCGGCCTCGATGTCGATGCCGGCGGCCTTGGCGCTGGAGCTGATGACCCGGGCCGCCTCCATCCAGTCGGTCCACCCGGCGGGCACGATCAGCTTCAGCGAGATCTTGGCGCCGTTCGGCGACTCCACCAGCCCGTCGCCGTTGCGGTCCTTGTAGCCCGCGTCGGCGAGCAGCTGCTTGGCCTTGTCGGGGTTGTAGGAGAAGCCGAGCGTGGAGGTGACGTTCTTGTCGACGTACTTGTCCCACTGCGGCAGCAGGCCGCTCGGGTCGGACGCCTTGACCAGGTTGCCGTAGACGCCCTCGACGATCTTCTTGGTGTCGACGGCGTAGGCGACCGCCTTGCGGAACGCCTTGTCGTCCATCGGCTTCTTGGCCGTGTTGAACCACATCCAGGTGGTGTTGGCCGACAGCATGTACGGCGGCTGGTCGTAGTAGGTCTTGATGCCGAAGCTGCCCTTGACCAGGTTGGCGATGCCCGGCAGGAAGTTCACGCTGAGGTCGAGGCCCTTCTGCAGCAGCAGGCCCATCGCGACCTCGTTGCTGGAGTTGACGATGTCGACGATGTACTTGGGCTTGACGTCCTTGTTCAGCGCCTTCGTCGCCCACCAGCCGTCGCGCTTGACCCAGACCATGCGGTCCTGGTCGTGGGACTGGTAGGCGTACGGACCGGTGCCGACGGGCTTCTCGTTGACCCCGTTCATCACCTCGTCCTCGGACCGCCCCTCCCACAGGTGCTTGGGGACGATGGCCCGGCTGTAGAGGTGGTTGGCCCACTCCTGGTGATTGGCCGTGGTGAAGGTGAATTTGATCGTGTAGTCGTCGACCTTGTCGGCGCTCTTCATCCAGTCCCACAGCGGGTGGTAGGGGACGGTCTCCATCTTGCCGAGCTCGAACGTGAAGATGACGTCGTCGGCCGTGAACGGCTTGCCGTCCGACCAGGTGATGCCCTTGCGCAGCTTGAGGGTGTACTCCAGGTCACCGGTCCAGTCGCCGCTCTCGGCCAGCCACGGCGAGAACTTGTCGGTGTTCGGGTCGTACATGAACAGCGTCTCGTAGACCAGGCCCTTGGTGCCGGTGGCGAAGTCCCACTCGCGCAGGGGGTTCCAGTTCGCGGGCGGCCCCCACTGGGTGCCGCTCGTGTAGAGGGTCTCGTTGCGGGGGAACGCCCCGCCGCCCGCCGGAGCGGCGGCGCCGCCTCCCGCCGCGCCCCCCGTCGCATCTCCCGCCGGTCCGGTCGGCGTGGACGATCCCCCGCCTCCCGAACAGGCCGCGCTCAACAGGCCGGCCGCCAGCACCGGTATCAGAAACCGTGTTCGGTTTCGCATGGTGACTCTCCTCATGCCAGACCCCGATGTTGCTCGGCTCGCTATTGCTGAACCGGATAAGTACCGAGACCGTAAAATCGGGACGTCGCCGGTGTCAATAAGGGGAAGATGTAGGCAAAGTAACGGTAGTAAGGTGAGGGCCACTGGACCGGTTCAGTCGAGGGGACACGTGAGAAGACCCACCATCGCGGACATCGCACGCCAGGCCGGGGTCTCCAAGGGCGCGGTCTCATACGCCCTGAACGGCCAGCCGGGGGTGTCCGAAGCCACCAGGGCCCGCATCCTGGCGATCGCGGACGAGATCGGCTGGCGGCCGAACATCGCCGCCCGCGCGCTCAACGGCGCCCGCGCGCACGCCGTGGGCCTCGCGCTGTGCCGCCCTGCCCGTTTCCTCGGCGTCGAGCCGTTCTTCATGGAGCTGATCAGCGGCATCGAGGCGGAGCTGTCCGCCCGCTCGTACGCGCTGCTGCTCCAGGTCGTCGGCGACCACGAGGCCGAAATGGGCGTCTACCGCCGCTGGTGGGGGGAGGGCCGGGTGGACGGCGCGATCCTCGTCGACCTCCACCTCGACGATCCCCGGGTGCCCCAGATGGAGGAGATGGGCATGCCCGTCGTCGTCCTCGGGCACCCGTCGGCCGCCGGATCGCTCGTGCCGGTCTGGGCCGACGACAGGGCGGCCGTACGCGAGACGGTGGAGTATCTCGTCGCGCTCGGGCACCGGCGGATCGCCCGCGTCGCCGGGCTGCCCCGGCTGTCGCACACGGCGATCCGCGACCGCGCGTTCGGCGACGTCTGCGCCGGTCTCGGGCTGGACGCCTGCCCCATCGTGCACACCGACTACACCGGCGAGGAGGGCGCGCGGGCCACACGGCGGCTGCTCAGCTCGCCCGAGCGGCCCACGGCGATCGTCTTCGACAACGACATCATGGCCGTGGCGGGTCTTTCCGTCGCCCAGGAGATGCGGCTCGACGTGCCGGCCGACCTGTCCGTCGTCGCCTGGGACGACTCCCCGCTCTGCCAGGTCGTCCGTCCCCCGCTGACCGTGCTCACCCGCGACATCCCCGCGTACGGCGCGCACGCGGCGCAGCGGCTGCTCGCGCTGATCGACGGCGTGGAGGCCACGCCGCTGGAGGACGAGGCCCCGCGCCTGACCACCCGGGGCAGCACGGCGCCACCCGCCTGATCGGCGTGGTGCGCGGTTACCGCGTTTGAAAGGTGACGTTCAGGGGAGATCGCTACACTTGGCCCCGTTTGCCGCTACTGGCTTTCGACCTGGCGAGAAGCGCCTGGTCCGACCCTCAGGAGCACGACAGTGGGTCACGTCGACGTCCGTCCGGCGCCCCCGGCGGAGGACCTTCCGGCGCCGCCACCCCGGACGCCCCCGAAGTGGCGGGCCTGGCTGTGGGTCACGCTGTCGGGAGCGCTGGGCGTGCTCGCCGGCGCCGTCACGTTCACGGTCGGCGGATACGTCAAGCTGAGCGGCAACGTCAAGCACGAGACGGTGACCCAGAAGGATCTCGGGGGCGAGGAGGCACGCCCGCAGAAGATCAGCAAGGCGCTCAACGTGCTGATCGTCGGCTCCGACCAGCGCAACGGCGCAAACGCCAAATACGGCAAGTTTCCCGGCGAGCGCACCGACACGATCATCCTGGCCCACATCTCCCCGAACCGGGACGGCGCGGTGCTCATCAGCTTCCCCCGCGACTCGCTCGTCCGCCTCCCGGCCTGCTCCGCCAAGGGCAACCTCCCCGGTCAGCGGCCCCACGTCGGCATGATCAACGAGTCGTTCAACTCCGGCGGCATCGGCTGCACCTGGAAGACGATCGAGGGACTCACCGACATCCACATCGACCACTTCGTGAAGGTCGACTTCACCGGGTTCAAGGCGATGGTGAACGCGCTGGGCGGCGTCCAGGTCTGCCTGCCGCAGGCCGTCCACGACAAGAAGGCCCTGCTCGACCTGCCCGCGGGCAAGCAGGTGCTGAAGGGCGAGCAGGCGCTCGGGTACGTCCGCGCCCGCTACTCGCTCGGCGACGGGTCCGACATCGGCCGGATCCAGCGCCAGCAGATGTTCCTCGCCTCGATGGCCAAGAAGGCCATGAGCGGCGAGACCCTGACCAACCCGGCGACGCTGTTCGGGTTCCTCGACGCGGCGACCAGGTCGATCACCACCGATCCCGACCTCTCGATCGGCGTGATGAAGGAGCTCGCGACGAGCGCGCAGGGGCTGACCGCCGGACAGATCCGCTTCGTCACCACCCCCTGGCGTTACTCGATCACCAATCCCGGCCGGGTCGAGTGGGTGCAGCCGCAGGCCGACCGTCTGTTCAAGATGGTCGCCGCCGACCAGATCGCCAAGAACGTCAAGAGCGGCGAGCAGAAGGTGCCCAAGTCGCAGATCCACATCCTGATCCGCAACGGCAGCGGGCAGCAGGGCCTCGGCACCCAGGTGGCCGCCGAACTGGAGCAGCGCGGCTACCACATCGTCAAGGTGGAGCAGGCGCCCAAGCCGTACGCCAAGACCGTCGTCGCGTATTCGGACAACGGTGAGAGCCGGGCGTCCCGGCTCTACCGCGAGCTGAAGAAGGCGCGCTCCCGCCGGGTGGGCACGGCCACCACGCAGACCCTCGTGCTGGGGATCGGGGCCGACTGGAAGGGAATGAAGCCCCCCAGGACGCTTGACGACGTGGAGGGCTTCGACGCCACTCAGGACAGTTGCACGGCCTCTTAACCGCCCGGCCTCTTAACCGAAGAGCCAGCCGAACAGGCCGCCGCCGCGGTGGGACGAATCCTGCGCGGGGGCCGGCGCGGTCGTCGGCTGCTCGGTGGCCGGCTCGGAGGTCGGAGCCGTGGCCGCCCGTTCCTCGGACGTCGTGTCCGTCCCCGAGGTCCGTCCATCGGCCCGCTCGTCGCCGGACGACCGCTCCGGCGTGTCGACCGACACGCGGGACCGCGACGGGCGTGAGGCCGCGCCGTCAGCCGCGTCGTCAGCCGTGTCGTTCCCGGAGCCGGGGTTCTGCGCGTGGGACCGGGGGGCGTGCGAGGGCGCGGCGGGCGCCGAGGTCCCGGACGTCGCGGGCCGGGTCCGGGTGGGTTCCGCCCTGGGGGCGTCGCTCGGGGCGTCACTGGGCGCCTGGCTCGGCACGTCATCGGACGGGCCGGTGGGAACGCTGGTGGGGACGTCAGTGGGGGCGTCGGCAGGGGCGTCGCCGGACTCTCCGGTCGCGGCGTCGCCGTCGGCGGCCGGCGAGACGGGCGCCGTCACGGCCGGCTTCGCCCCGGCGGCGCAGTCCGCCTCCGCGCAGTCCGTGCCGGAGGGCTGTCCGACCCACAGCGCCAGCGCCCAGATCGCACCGAGGACCCCGACGGCGATCAGGCCGGTCCGCAGCAGCAGCCCGCCGCGTCGCGAACCCTCGTCCTCGTCCTCCTCCGGATCGGGCGTGTTGCGCCAGCCCGAGCCGAGGAAGCCGCGCGGATCGGTGTCGCCGTCGCTCGCCAGGCCCCCCTCGCTCACCAGGGCCCCGTCGCTCACCAGGCGCCCCTCGCTCACCGGGCCCTCGTCGCTCGCCAGGTCGTCGGAGCGGAGCCGAGCGGTGCGTCCGGCGGTGTAGTCGTCCTGGTCGGCGTGGTCGGCGGGGGTCTGCGGGGGCTGATCCGGCCGCCAGTCCTCGGACAACACGTCCCCGTGGTCGCGCGGCGCGGCGCCCAGAGCCTGCTCGTCGTGCTCCTCCGACCAGAAGCGGTCCCCCTCCGCGGCGTGTTGCCCTTCGCCTGCTATGTACGGCCGGATCAACGAACCGTCCTGCTCATAGGCGTCCTCCGTGACCGGGTCGCGCATGAAGTTCCTTCCTCAGTGGGATTTGGGTCATGTCCCAATAGCGAACGTTCCTAGCACTTGTCGACACGTCCTGTCTGGAAATTTCACAACAACCGCTGGAAGCAGGTTTGTCATCGTCGTGACAAACCTGTGAAACCCATCGGGCTTGACGGGATTCCTGGAACGGTCTTTAATATCGACTAAACCGACTGACTTGGTAGGAATCGCGCGGAATAGAGGACAGGCATGACAGTACGCAGGCTCGGGGCCATCGCAGCCGCCGTCATGGCGACGACCACCCTGGTCACCGCCTGCGGGGGAGGCAGCGACGCCGGCGGGGGCGACGGCGCAGGCGACAAGGTCCAGTTGGCGCTGGTCGCCTACTCCACCCCCCAGGCGGCGTTCGAGGACATCATCAAGGCGTTCCAGAAGACGCCCGAGGGCAAGAACATCACCTTCACGCAGTCGTTCGGCGCGTCAGGCGACCAGAGCCGCGCCGTGGCGAACGGGCTCAAGGCGGACATCGTCGAGTTCTCCCTGGAGACCGACATCACCCGGCTCGTGAAGGCCGGCATCGTCGCGCCGGACTGGAACTCCGGTCCCACCGCGGGGCCCGACAAGGGGATCCTCACCAAGTCCGTCGTCGTCATCGGGACCCGCAAGGGCAACCCGAAGGGCATCAAGACCTGGGACGACCTCGTCAAGCCCGGGGTCGAGGTCATCACGCCGAACCCCTTCACCTCGGGCGGCGCCCGCTGGAACCTCCTCGCGGGGTACGGCGCCAAGTCGAACAAGGGCGCCGACCAGGCGACCGGGCTCGCCTACCTCGACTCGCTGCTCAAGAACGTGCCGGTCCAGGACGACAGCGGCCGCAAGTCCCTGCAGACCTTCACCGGCGGCAAGGGCGACGCGATCCTCACGTACGAGAACGAGGCGATCTTCGCTCAGCAGAACAACCAGGAGATCGACTACACGGTCCCGGACTCGACGCTCCTCATCGAGAACCCGGTGGCCGTGACGAAGAACAGCGCCCACCCCAAGGAGGCCGCGGCCTTCCTCAAGTACCTCTACTCGGTCGAGGCGCAGACGATCTTCGCCAAGAACGGCTACCGCCCGGTCGTCGACGGCGTGACCGGCTTCAACTGGCCCGCCCCGCCGCAGCTGTTCACGATCCAGGACCTCGGCGGCTGGGACAAGCTCACGACGGACTTCTTCGACCCCAAGACCGGCAAGGTCGCGGAGATCGAGCGCAAGCTCGGCGTGGCGACGGAGAAATGACGCAGGAAGTGACCGCGATCACCGTACGACCTGTCCGGCGCCCCGCCGGCGGCACCGCCGCCGGCCTCGGCGTCGCGGTGCTGTACCTGAGCCTGATCGTGCTGATTCCGCTGGCCGCCGTGGTCTGGCGCTCGGGCGAGGAGGGCCCCGGATACTTCTGGCGCTCGGTCACCACCCCCGATGCCTGGGCGGCGCTCACCCTGACCGTCGGGGCGTCGGCGCTCGTCGCCCTGGTCAACCTGGTCATGGGAACGGTGATCGCCTGGGTGCTGGTCCGCGACCGCTTCCCCGGCAGGGCGGTGCTCGACACGATCATCGACCTGCCGTTCGCGCTGCCGACCATCGTCGCCGGTCTCGTCCTGCTCGCGTTGTACGGCCCGCAGTCCCCGCTCGGCATCAATCTCGCCTACAGCAGGGCCGGAGTCGTGCTGGCGCTGATGTTCGTCACGCTGCCGTTCGTCGTCCGTACGGTGCAGCCGGTCCTGCTCGAGCTCGACACGGAGATGGAGCAGGCGGCGGCCTCCCTCGGGGCCCGGCCGTTCCAGACCTTCCGCCGGGTCATCCTGCCGAACCTCATCCCCGCGATGCTGTCCGGCACCGCCCTCGCCTTCACCCGGGCGATCGCCGAGTTCGGCTCGACCGTGCTCATCTCGGGCAACCTGCCGTTCAAGACGCAGGTCGCCGCGGTGAACCTCTTCAGCCAGATCGAGGGCGACAACACCACCGGTGCGGCCGCGATCTCGACGGTCCTGCTCGTGGTCGCCCTGGTCGCCCTGATCACGCTCGACGTCCTGCAACGCTGGGGGAGCCGCCGTGGCTAAGCACGTCCTGCGCCTGGTCGCCGTCGTCTACGTCCTGTTCCTGCTGGTCCTGCCCGTGGCACTGATCATCTGGCGGACCTTCGGAAACGGGATCGGGCCGTTCACCGAGGCGCTGACCTCCCCGTCGGCCCTGCACGCCTTCAAAGTCACGCTGACGGTCGCCGGCTGGGCGGTCGTGGCCAACACGGTCTTCGGGGTCGGCGCCGCGCTCCTGCTCGTGCGGCACGAGTTCCCCGGCAAACGGCTTCTGGGAGCCTTCATCGACCTGCCTATGGCCGTGTCGCCGGTCGTCGTCGGGCTCGCGCTCATCCTCGTGTACGGCCGGTTCTCCCCCGTCGGCGGACTGCTGGAGAGCTGGGGACTCCAGGTCATCTTCTCCACCCCCGGCATGGTGCTGGCCACGGTCTTCGTGGCGCTCCCGCTCGTCGTGCGGGCCGTCGTACCGGTCCTGGAGGAGCTCGGCGACGAGCAGGAGCAGGCCGCGCACACGCTGGGTGCGAGCCGCCTGCAGACGTTCGTCCGCATCACGCTCCCCGGCATCCGCTGGGCCCTCGGCTACGGCATCGTGCTCTGCCTGGCCCGCTCGCTCGGCGAGTACGGCGCGGTCGCGGTGGTCTCCGGCCGCCTCGTGGACCAGACCCAGACGCTGACGCTGTTCGTCGAGGAGCGGTTCCAGAACTTCGACCAGCCGGCCGCGTTCGCCGCCGCCACGGCCCTCGCCCTGATCGCCGTGGTCACCCTGCTGCTCACCAAGCTCCTGCGCCCGAAGGACCGGTCTCATGGCAATTGAGGTACGCGACGTGAACAAGTCGTTCGGGACGACCCCCGTCCTGCGCGACGTGTCACTGGACGTCGCCGCGGGGTCGCTCACCGCCCTGCTCGGCCCGAGCGGCGGGGGGAAGTCGACGCTGCTGCGGGTCATCGCCGGCCTGGAACGGCCGGACACCGGCACCGTCCGGATCTCCGGCGTCGACGCCACCCGGCTGTCCCCGCAGCGGCGCAACGTCGGCTTCGTGTTCCAGCACTACGCCGCCTTCAAGCACCTCACGGTCTTCCGCAACGTGGCCTTCGGGCTGGAGATCCGTAAGCGGCCCAAGGACGAGATCCGCAAGCGCGTCATGGAGCTGCTCGAACTGGTCCACCTGGAGAAACTGGCCGACCGCTACCCCTCCCAGCTGTCGGGTGGCCAGCGCCAGCGCATGGCCCTGGCCCGGGCGCTCGCGGTGGAGCCCGAGGTGCTGCTGCTGGACGAGCCGTTCGGCGCCCTGGACGCGCAGGTGCGCAAGGAGTTGCGGGCGTGGCTGCGCCGGCTGCACGACGAGGTCCACGTCACCACCGTGTTCGTCACCCACGACCAGGAGGAGGCCATCGAGGTCGCCGACACGATCGTGGTGCTGGCCGGGGGCGAGGTCGTGCAGGCCGGCAGCCCCGGCGAGGTGTACGACAACCCGGCCAACCCGTTCGTGATGCGTTTCCTGGGCCCGGTCACCGAGATCGGCGGCAGCCTGGTCCGCCCGCACGACATCGAGATCAGCCAGGATCCCGTCGAGGGCGGCTCGCCCGCCGTGGTCTCCCGCGTCGTACGGCTCGGCTTCGAGGTGCGCGTGGAGGTGGAGATCGGCGGGCACGAGGCGTGGGTGCAGGTGACACGGGAGCAGGCCGACCGGCTCGGTCTCGGGCCGGGCGACACCGTGCACCTGCGGCCCATGCCCGGCGCCCGATCCCTGGTCCTCGCAGTGTAAGAAGATGCGGCTTTCCGTACGGACCCAGTACGCCCTGCGCGCCGCGGCCGAACTGGCCGCGGCGGCGCCGGGGCCGCTCCCGGCCGAGCGGATCGCGGCCGCCCAGCGCATTCCGCGGCGGTTCCTCGACAACATCCTGCTGCAGATGCGGCGGGCCGGCCTCATCCACAGCCAGCGCGGGCCCGACGGCGGCTACTGGCTCGCGCGGCCCGCCGAGCAGATCACGCTCGCCGACGTCGTCCTCATCATGGAGGGAGCGCCGCAGGACAGCGAGGGGTTCCACGGCGTCGCCGAACCGCTCGGCGACGTCTGGACGGCCCTGCGCGACCACGAGCAGGCGACGCTCACCGAGGTCACGCTCGCCCACATCGCGACGGGTTCACTTCCGCCCCTCTAATCACCTTTGCGCGCCCGGTACTTGTGCAAGACTCCGCATTCAGGTGGAACGTGCCGTGGCGTAGAGGCAGGCGGGATGGGTACTGCTGGGCAGCTCATCGTGGGGCGATACCGGCTGGTCCGCGCCCTCGGCCACGGCCGCACCGGGCTCATGTGGGAGGGCCGCGACACTCTGCTCGACCGGCCCGTGGCGATCCGCGAGGTCCTGCTGCCCCCCGACCTCGGCGAGACCGCGCGACTGCGGCTCGTCCAGCGGATCTCCCGCGAGGTCCGCCAGGCCGAGCGGCTGAGCCACCCTCACATCGCCGCCGTCCACGACGTCGCCGAGGAGGACGACACGCCGTACGTCGTGACGGAGCTGGTCCCCTCGCGCTCGCTCGACGGGGTGGTCTCCGGCGACGGACCGCTGCCCCCGGCCGAGGCCGCGCGCGTCGCCCGCGCGGTGCTGTCCGCGCTCACGCACGCCCACGCCGCCGGCGTACGGCACGGCGACGTCCGGCCGGCCAACGTGCTCCTCGCGCACGACGGGCGGGTGCTGCTCGCCGACTTCGGCATGTCCGTGCCGGCCACCGATCCGGCGTTCGCCCGGTCTCCGGAAGCCGGCAGCCCTTCCGCCGGCCGTGGCACCGAGACGTACCTCGCCCCGGAGCGGGCCGCAGGCGGGCCGCGTACGGCCGCCGCCGACCTGTGGTCGCTGGGCGCCACCCTCCACCTGGCCGTCACCGGCAGGCCGCCGGGGGGCCAGGGGCCCCTGAAGAATCCGCCCGGGGACCTGCCCGGGCAGCTACACGACGTGCTGACCGGGCTGCTGGCCCGGGAGCCCAGGCGGCGGATCGACGCGGAGACCGCCGACCGCCTGCTCGGCGAGATCGAGCCGCCCGCCCCGCCCCGGCCCGTACGCCGGAAGCCCGGCCGCACCCGGCTCCTCGTCGGGGTGGCGGCGGCCGTCCTGGTCGGCTGCGCTCTCGGAGGCTGGGCTGTCGGGGGTTGGACTGCCGGGAGTTGGGCGGTGGGAGGCTGGGGGGCGCTGCGGCCCGGCGGTGAGAACCGGGCCGGGGCCGGGGCGGTCGCCTCTGTCGCTCCATCGGCTTCGGCCTCCCCTGTGTCGACCCCTGTGTCGACCCCTGCGTCGGCGTCCGCACAGCCCGCCCGGCGGCTGAAGCTGAAGTGGCACACGTCTGACGCCGGTTGGCGGGCCGGCGTGCCCCGCGGCTGGGCTCGCGAGAAGGGGCCGTACTCGACCACGTGGCGCTCACGGGACGGCGAGGCGACGTTCACGGTCGAGGTGACCGCACAGCGCGGCACCGACCCCCTGGCGGCGCTCGGCGAGGCGGAGGTGATCCTCCGTCCGGTCGCCACGACCTACCGCAAGCTCCGGCTCGAAACCGTGACCAGCCGGCACGGCCCTGCCGCCGACTGGGAGTTCACCTGGACCCCGCGTACGGCGTCGGCGCGGGACCACCTGGACAAGGGAGTGAAGTATCACCAGTACAGACGGGTGATCTCCACCGCCACGACGACAAGCGTGCTCACCTGGACCGCTCCCGCCGACGGCTGGGACGCCCTGTGGCCCACGCTCGTCAGGGTGCTCTCGCTCTTCCAGCCGCCCTCGCCCGTCTCGCAACCCTCTGTGGCGACGCCTTCCCCGGCCTGAAATCCGCCCGCGCACTCCTCGGCTGTGTCATGATGACGCACGAGTGAAAGTGACAACGGTTTTCATTTTGATTGGGGGCCAAGATGCGAGTGGCGTTCGTCGGCAAGGGCGGAAGCGGCAAGACCACGCTGTCGTCGCTGTTCGCGCGATACGCGACGCGGAGAGGACCGGTCGTCGCCATCGACGCCGACATCAACCAGCACCTCGGCCTGGCCTTGGGCCTGCCTGCCGATGCGAAGGCCGACGCGGCCGGGCACCCGCCCCCGCTGGGCGGGATGCTGCAGGAGATCAAGGACTACCTGCGCGGGGACAACCCGCTGATTCGCGACACGGCGTCCATGGTGAAGACGACCCCGCCCGGACGCGGATCCCGGCTGGTCCGGCTGGGCGACCCGTTCTTCCCGTCCCGCCCTGTCGAGGGCGTCACGCTCATGGTCACCGGGCCGTTCGACGAGGACGACCTCGGCGTCGCCTGCTACCACTCCAAGCTCGGCGCGGTCGAGCTCTATCTCAATCACCTCGTCGACGGCCCGGGTGAGTACGTCGTGGTGGACATGACCGCCGGGGCGGACTCCTTCGCCTCCGGATTGTTCACCCGGTTCGATCTCACCTTCCTGGTCGCCGAGCCGACCCGGCAGGGCGTGAGCGTCTACCGGCAGTACCGCGACCACGCCGCCGGCTTCGACGTCGCCATCGCCGTCGTGGGCAACAAGATTCACTCGCCGGACGACGTCGACTTCCTCCGCGAGCACGTCGGCGACGACCTGCTGACCTGGTTCGGCCACTCCCCCGCCATCCGAGGCATGGAGCAGGGCCGGCCGTTCACGCTCCACGACCTGGAGCCCGCCGGCCATCTGGCCCTAGCCGCGATGCTCGACAGACTCGACGCGCAGCCCAAGGACTGGCCGAAGTTCGGCAGGCAGGCGGCCGAGTTCCACATCAGGAACGCCCGCGCATGGGCCAACCGCGCGACGGGACAGGACCTGGTCGCGCAGATCGACCCCGGCTTCGTGTACGGCCCGGCCGTCGCCGCCCCATAAACGTGTCGCCTCCGCGCCACATGGAGGCCCGCCACGTTCGGCATACCGTCAACTGCGTTCCCCGCTTGTCCGAGGAGACAGGGGAAACGCCGTCGAGAGGAGAACACGCTCATGTCACTGTCCGTGTCCAACGACCTGCTCGACCAGGCCCGCGCCGGTGAGGTGGACGACGCGGCCTTCGTCGCCTGCGTCCGCGACTCGCTGCCGTACGCCTGGGCGACGATCACCGCGCTGGTCGAGCGGCGGGACCGGTCCGGCGCCGACTTCGCCGACAACCAGGTGCCGCCGCCCGACGAGGCCGCTCGCGGTCAACTGCTGCGCTGCCTGGCCAGCGACGCGATGCGCGGCGCTCTCGAAAGGCACTTCGGCGTACGGCTGGCCTTCCAGAACTGCCACCGCGTCGCGGTGTTCCGCCCCGACGCCACCGAGGCCTACCAGGAGTTCGTCACACCGCGGGCGCAGATCCTGAATCAAAGCCCGGAACTGGTCGACTGCTGACCAGCTCGGACCAGCTCGGACCAGCTCGGACCAGCTCGATCGGCTGACCCGGCCGGTTCTCCCGAACTGGCCCGGGTTGAATTCCCGAGCTGGCCGCCGGGCTGAATCTCCGGACTGGCCGCCGGGATGGATTCCCGGGCTGGTTCTCCGGGCTCAGGCTGGGGGCGGCGCGCCGGTTCACGGCGGTTCACGCCGCCTCCAGCCACCACCGGCCACCTGCAGCGCCCGCAGCCCTCGCCGGTCCGCTCGTCACCGCGAACCGTCCCTTCTCCCACTGCCTGCCTTTCACACGGCCATCACACGGCCATCACGCGGCCCGTCACGCGGACCGTGACACGGCCTGCCGGACGGCCGGAAGCACCTCAGCGCCGAGTCGTGCGATGTTCTCCAGCGTCCGCGCGCGGTCACCGGCGCCCTCGACCATCAGGATGAGGTGCCGCAGCCCGGTTCGCGCCACCGTGGCGGTGATCTTCTCCACGCAGTGTTCCGTCGAGCCCACCGGGTGGATCCGGCACAGCAGGTCCACGTATTCCGCAATGTTCCGCCGTGGGGATGGCCGGCCGTCCACGGGCACGTACCCGGCCAGTCCCGGCCCGAGCCAGCGTGGCAGCGACTCACGCATCTCCCGTACGGCCTGCTCGGTGGTGTCCGCCACATGCCCGAGCACGGCCCCGATGTGCGCCGCCGGGACCGCGCTCGGGAATGTGGCGTACCGCTCGTAGCCGGCGATCATCTCCGCCTTCTCATCGTCGCCGATGTGCATGCCGAGAAGCATGGGCAGTCCCCGTTCGGCGGCGAGCCGCACCGTGCCGTCCGACGTGCAGGCGACGACCGGCGACATATAGGCCTGCGGGACCATCTTGACCTCACGGAAGCGGAAGAACTCGCCGTCCCCCGCCACCGGACCGTCGGCCAACGCCGAGCACAGCAGGTCGAGCGACTCGGGGAAACCCCGCTCGAACCTCGCCGTCCCGGTGCCGAAGACCTCCAGTTCCAGCCACGGACCCCCGCGCCCCACGCCGAGCCGGAATCTGCCGTCCGACACGTGATGGAGAATCGCCGCCTGCTCCGCCAGCGCGATCGGATGCTGGGCGGACAGCACGCTGACCGCCGTCCCGACCACGATCCGCGAGGTGCGGCCCAGCGCCACGGCTGCCAGCGTCGCCGCCGACGGGCACACGCCGTAGGTCATGAAGTGGTGCTCGGCGATCCAGGCGTCGTCGAACCCGGCTCGTTCTGCCGCCCCGATCGCCTCGACCGTGCCGCGCAGCACGTCCCCGGATGCCATGCCAGGAAAGCCCGCCGCGATGAGGAAGACGCCGATCCGCATCCCTGCGGCCGCCCCCTATCGCGGGCCGCCGTTGACGTAAAGCGTCTGACCCGTGACGTACGACGCGTCGTCGGAGGCGAAGAAGGCCACCACTGACGCGATCTCGGTCGGCTGACCGACACGCCGCAACGGCACGGCCTGCGCCATAGTGGCCTGGTGCTCCTCCGGAGTCACCCCCAGCCGCACTGCCGTCGCCTCGGTCATCGGCGTCGCGACGTATCCGGGCGCGACCGCGTTGACGCGGACACCGAACGGGCCCAACTCGATCGCCATGGTCGCGGTGAGCCCCTGGATGCCCGCCTTGGCCGCCGAATAGTTGGCCTGCCCCCGGTTTCCCAGTGCCGACCGGCTCGACAGGTTGACGATGGCTCCGGACCGCTGCTCCACCATGTGCTTTTGCACTTCCCGGCTCATGAGGAAGACGCCCTTGAGGTTCACGTCGACAACCTTGTCCCAGTCGTCTTCCGACATACGGAACAGCAGGTTGTCGCGGGTCAGCCCGGCGTTGTTCACCAACACGTCGATCCGCCCGAACTCGGCCATCACCCTCGGCACGAGCGCCTCGACCTGAGCACCCTCCGAGACATCACAGCCGAACGCGACCGCCCTGCCCCCGGTGACGGTGATCTCGTCCACGATCGAGGCGCACTGGTCCGTGGTCAGGTCCACGCAGGCCACAGCCGCGCCCTCTGCGGCCAACCGGCGTGCGATCGCCGCACCGATCCCCCGCGCCGCGCCGGTGACCACCGCGAACTTACCGATGAACCGTGACATCGCCAGCCTCCTCGCGCCGATTCGATCACAGCAACTTACTCCGAGTCATGCTCCCGCGTATCTCGGCGCAGCCACGCCGCGAAGCGCCATCCCGGTCGTGCGGCGCGTCACCATGCGCTTGTCCAGCGGGCGTCCATGAACCTCGGCCGAGTCACCACGCCGGCAGAAATGCGCGGCACTCGCGAAGCCCGCTCCATCCCCAGCCCGGTGAAGGTCCAGGATTAGTTCCGCCGCCTCGGGGCTCGGGTGGGGTGGTGGTAGGTGAAGGCCCAGCGGTCTTTGCCGGTTGTGTGGCGGGTGTAGCGCTCGGGGTGCTGGTAGCGGTCACGGTTGTGGAACTGGCAGGCCGGGCCGAGCAGCTTCAGGTCCGTGAGCCCGCCGGTGCTCCAGTTGTCGGCGTGGTCGATCTGGCAGAGGGTGGCGGGCAGGGGGCAGCCGTCGATCCAGCAGGTGGCGTAGCGGGCGAAGACCGCCCGTCGCTGGGCCGGGGTGGCCAATCTGACTTTTCGGCCCATGTCGAGGACCTGCCCGGCGGCGTTCATGACCAGGCGTACCAGGGTGGAGGTGCGGGCCAGGCGGTGCACGCCGGAGACCGGCAGCACCTGCCCCGTGGCCAGCAGCAACCCCGGCGCCCTGCCCAGCAACGCCCCCACCAAGGCCCCCGGCCATGTTCCCGGCCCTGTCATCGGGTCTGCCCCTGGATCTGCTCCCGGCCCTGGCACCGGCCCTTGCCCCGAATCTGCCCCCGGCTCTGTCGCCGGGTCTGGACCCAGCCCTGTCACCGGGGCTGACCCCTGCTTTGGATCCGGCCCTGCGGGCGGCGTCTGCGACGCTCCTTCCGGTAGTCCCGGTGGTGTCCCCGGCGGCTCGCTCGACGAGCGTCCTGCCCCACCACCGCACCCGCACGCGCTCTCGCCGTGCCCCCGGCACCCGTGGCCGTGGTCCTCACAACCGTGGTCCTCACAACCGTGGTCCTCACGGCCATGGTTGTCACAACCGTGGTCCTCACAACCGTGGTCCTCACGGCCATGGTTGTCACAACCGTGGTCCTCGCACGTGCCCAGGCCATGCCGACGCTGCCCGCCGCGCACATCGCCATGGGCCTCAGGCGTGCCCAGCCCATGCCGGGATTCCCCCGCGGGCCGAGGCCCGGCGTGGGCGTGACGGGCAGAGGTGCCCCCGGGAGAAGGATCCGGCGGTCGACACTCATCCCAGCGTGACCTACCCGACCGTGACCCGCTCTGCTGTGGCTCGCTCGACCGCGCCTTCTCCGACCGCGCCTTCTCCGACCGCGTCCCCTCCGACCGCGTCCCCTCCGGCCGCGTCCCCTCCGGCCGCGCCTTCTCCGGCCGCGCCTTCTTCGACCGCGTCCCCTCGGGCTGTGTCCCTTCCTGCTGCTTGCTTTCCGGCTCGTTGCCCTCCGGCTGCGCGTATTCGGCCGCGTCACCGAGTCCAGCGGCACCGGCACCCGGAGCGACCGCGTCCGTTCCTTCGGCCTCGCCGGAGGCAGAGCACACCGCCTCCTCGGCGGGCTCGATGAGCCCGGCGGGTCCCACGGACTCGACTGGCTTGATGAGCTCGGGGGCGGCCGACTCGGGGGCGGCCGACTCGGGGGCGGCGGGCTCGGTAGTCTCCGTGCGATTGCGCAGGTCATCACCCCGGCCGTCAGCGTCAACGACGTCAACACCACCCGCATCATCCACGTCACTCACGTCATTCGCGTCCTCCGGGCCAGTGGCGTCGCTGGTGCCGGTGTCCTCGAGGTCCTCCGTGTCCTGGCAGTTCTCGCTGTCCTCGGTGTCGGTGGCGTCCTCGGGGTGGTTGACGTCGTCGCCCTGGTCGCCCTGGTCGCCCTGGTCGTGGACCGGGTCGGGGGCGGCGGGGTCGGTGGCCGGGTCAGGGGCGGTGTCGGTGACCGGGTCGGTGGGGAGGGACTCGGCGTTGACCAGTACCAGAAGCTCGGCGACGATCTTCTGCTCCAGCAACGCGATCAACGCATCGGCCTGACGTACCCGCAGCGGCCGGTCATCACCCTCCGCCCGGGGCCGGGCATAGGCGTCCAGCAACGCCCGCAACCGGGCGGCCGCCTCACGAGGAAGATAAAACTCCCCCTCCAGCCCACCACCTCTGCCGGGGCGGACCCGCAGAAACCGCCGCCCGTAATCGGCCCGCTCATCACGCTCGTCCCCATCAGGGTCCAGCACCGCCCGCAGATACCGGCCCGCCCTGGCCACCTCTGCCGGCCCCGCCCGGCCCGCCAACTCCAACAAAATCGGCTCGGCCAGCCCCACCTGCTCACCGGTCAGATGCTCGGTAGCCATGCAAATGGCCTCCACCACCCCCGCCGACAGCTCCCCGCCCGCAAACTTCTCCCGCACCCGCGGCAACCGCGCCAGCTGCACGCCCAACGTCAGCAGCCGGCCCGCCCCCGCCACGCTCAACCCACCCGCGGTACGCAACCAACTGCGGGTGGAGGCATGCCCATGCTGCCTGGCCTGCCCCGCCCGATGCACCCGCCCCACCCGATCCGCCAACGCCGACGTGATCCGATCGCGGGCGAACATCAAGTCCTCGGCCTCGGCCAGGCAGACACCGGCATCGTCCGGAACCGGCGCCAGCGCCAACGCCTGCGCCGACTCCCGCAACGAGGCCACCAACACCCACGACGACCGGACCCGACTGCCGCCGCCCCTGCCAGCGCCGCCCGCAGCGGCGCTTGCGGTGGCGGCACCGTTCAGATCGCCGCTGGCGGCGCGGTCACCGGCCGGGTCGTGCGCCACATCGGCCGCGCTGTCGTTGACCACGCTGTCGTTGACCGAGCTGTCGTTGACCGAGCTGTCGTCGGCTGGGGCGTCATCGGGCGGGCCGTCGAGTGGGCTGCCGAGTGGGCTGCCGGACCGCCGTATTTCCGATTCGACAATTGGCAACCAGCCACTGAAGGAGTCGTCGCGAGCAAGGGAGCCCTCGGACGACCACAAAGGGGAATCGGCGGTCAACCGGTCCCACCAGTCGCCGTCGGCCCTATTCGAACGACGAGAGTGCTCAGGATCGGAGCCGAACAGATCCATCACACCCCCCCAAGTAACTCGAAAACCTGTATTAATTTTTCCATCGCCTCATCACGCAGAGCAACCGCTGGAGGCGAATAGTTGGAGCAGCAGGTCAGCCCGAGAAGGGGCGATAGCACCGACGGCGTCCCAGCGCGCTGCTCCCTGAACCGTTTTCGGCAGCGAGCCAGCGGAGCAAAGGGAGCACCGACCGGAACGCAGACCCAGACCGGGCCTCGTACGGGAAATCTCCCCGATTCGCCACCTAGGAGCGCGATAAGTAGGTAGCGATGTGCGCCGGGACGTGCTGTCGCATGAACGGCACGCCGCCCTACTCGCAGGACAGGCCGTCGGGGTGCCACTTCCACGGGCTCGTGAACAACCGGGGAAGGATCACCGGCTCAAAGCCGGCGAGTGCTCAACGACGGCGAGTGCTCAGAAATCGGGGACGGCGCGCTCGACGGCTTGGAGGGCATGGTCAAGCAGGGCGACGTGGGCGGCGAGCACCTCCTCTCCCGGGTCGCCGGCGCGGATCCTGCCGACGCTGGTGACGTACACAGTGCGGTAGGCGGCGACCACCAAAGCGGCCGCGAGCCTCGGGGCAGGCTCGGCGGGGTCGGTCCCGGCCGCCTCGGCGATCAGGGCGGCGAGCATGCCCTCGAACTCCTCGAGCATTTCCCTCGCTCGGGCCCTAAGTGCGGGCGAGTCCAGGATCACCTGCCAGAACACCTGATATTCCGGGGCGATGCCGCCGAGGGGGTGGCCTTCTTTGAGCATGCGGAAGAACAAGCGGCGCAGCGCGGCGAGGGGGCCCTCCCCCTCACCGCGTTCCCGTACGGCCCGGGTGACCAGCTCGACCGCCTCCGGGAAGCGATCGAGGAAGAGGTCCTCCTTGCGCGGGAAGTAGTTGAAGACGGTCTTGGCCGAGACTCCGGCCGCCTCGGCGACTTCAGCGACCGTGACGTTGTCGAACCCGCGCTGGATGAACAGGCCCGAGGCCACGTCCGAGATGAGCGACCGGGTCTGCCGCTTCTTCCGCTCTCGCAGTCCCAACGTTTCCGCCACCCGCCTCACTCTAGTTGCTAGAAACTTTTAGTGACAGTAAGTTTATAGCGACAGCAACACGGGGAGGACGAATGTACGACGTCGTGGTGGTCGGTGGGGGACCCGTCGGCCTGATGCTGGCCTGTGAGCTACGGCTGGGCGGAGCCTCGGTCGTGGTGCTCGAAAGGCTCACCGAGATCGACCAGACGATCAAGGCGGGAGCACTGAACACGCCCAGCGTGGAGGCGCTCTATCGGCGCGGCCTTCTGCCGGCGGTGAAGGAAGCCCATGATCGGACGCTGGAACTGATGGCCGCCTTCATGCGTGGACGAGCCCCCGAAGGACGCGAGCGGGCCTCCGAAGAACGCGAGCGGGCCTCCGAAGAACGCGGACCGGCCTCCCCGGAAGGGCAGCTCCGAACCACGCCCCGAGCCACGCCCCGAACCACGCCGCGGATTCCGCCCAGGTTCGCCGGCCACTTCGCGGGGATGATGCTGAGCGCCGAGCGGCTGGACGCCGACGATCCGGACCTGTCGAGCCGGGGACCGGCCGCCGAGATCGGCCTGGTGTCGCAGCAGCAGCTCGAACACATCCTCGCCGTACGCGCGGCCGAACTGGGAGTCGAGGTGCGGCGCGGCGTGGAGGTGACCGGCTTCACCGACGACGGCGAGCGGATCACCGTCACCACGACCGGCGGCCCGGTGCACGGCCGCTGGCTGGTGGGCTGCGACGGCGGCAGGAGCACGGTACGCAGGCTGGCCGGCTTCCAGTTCCCGGGGACGGACCCGGAGATCACCGCCTATCAGGCCGTCGCCGAGATGGAGGGCACCGAACGCCTGGCCGTCGGCTGGCGGGCCACCCCTACCGGGGTCTACTCCCACGGGCCGGTGCCCGGACGCGTTTTGGTCGCACGCTTCGACGGCGCCCCGCCCAGCAGAGCCAACAGGGCCACCCCGGTGACCGCCGAAGAGCTCCAGGACGCCGTCAGGCACGTCACGGGTGCCGACGTGGTCGTGAAGGAGATCAAGACGGTCACCCGGTTCACGGACAACGCCCGGCAGGCGGCGACCTACCGGCTCGGCCGGGTGCTGCTGGCCGGCGACGCCGCCCACGTCCACTCGCCCTTCGGCGGCCAGGGGTTGAACCTGGGGCTTGGCGACGCGGTGAACCTCGGCTGGAAGCTCGCGGCGGTCGTACGAGGACAGGCGACGGAAGAGCTGCTCGACACCTACACCAGGGAGCGGCATCCGATCGGCGCCTGGGTCCTGGACTGGACGCGCGCCCAGATCGCCCTGATGCGTCCCGACGCTCACGCGCGGGCGGCCCGGGCCGTGGTCGCCGACCTGATCGAGACGGTCACCGGCACCACCTACTTCGTCAAGAAGATCTCAGGCGTATGGCACCGGTACGACATGCCCGGCGCCGGCGGGCACCCGCTGGTGGGACGCAGCGCGCCCGACTACGAGTTCGAGGACGGCTCACGGCTCGCCGATCATCTCCATGCAGGACGCGGCCTGTTCGTCCTCCCCGGCGGCACGGCGCCGGACGATCACGGCCCGGCTGTGGACGGCTACGGAGACCGGATCGTCACCGTCACGACGGCGATACGCGATCCGCACGCTCCCGGCGCGCTTCTCGTACGCCCGGACGGCTTCGTCGCCTGGGCACAGGACAATCGGGCACAGGGACCCGACGGCCTCGATACCGAAGGGCTCGAGCGGGCTCTGGAGACCTGGTTCGGGCAGCCCGCGGACGCCCCCACGGCCGCCCGCTGAACCCGCCCGTCGGACCGAGTCGATCTTTGGCGAAATCTTTACTCTGAGCGCCCGCCACAGAGCCCCCGGTTCATCGCTCTGACCTGCGGTTTCTTCACCCGCCACCCCCCTTAACCGAGCCCCCGCCAAGATGTCTCGTGTCATTTGGTATCAGCCGTGGCTGGCAGCCCCCATCATGTGCTCATGCCCGCTTTTGTCACCCTGTCCGGGCGCTCCGTGCGCCTGGAACCGCTCAGCCTCGCGGTGCTCGACGACCTCGTCGCCGCGGCGAGTGAAGACCGTTCGACGTACGCCTTCACTCGCGTTCCCGCTGGCCGGGATGAGATGGTCTCCTACGTGGAGGCCGCTCTGGCTGAGCAGGCGGAGGGCCGCACGATGCCCTTCGCCATCCGGTGGCTGCACACCGACCGCGTGGTCGGTGCCACCCGTCTGATGAACCTGGAGTACTGGCAGGGCCCGATGCCCTGGCCGCCGGGCACGAAGGGCGCGGTGGGCGAGGTCCCGTCCGTCGCGGACATCGGGTACACCTGGCTCGCCGCGTCGGCCCAGGGCACCGGTGTCAACCGGGAGAGCAAGTACCTGTTGCTCTCCCTGGCCTTCGAGACCTGGCAGGTTCACCGGATCACCCTCAAGGCAGACGTACGCAACTCCCGATCCCGGGCCGCCATCGAGGCCCTCGGAGCGCACCTCGACGGTGTGCGACGAGCGGACAGCCGAGGCGCCGACGACACGGTCCGAGATACCGCGTACTACTCGATCCTGAGTCCTGAGTGGCCCGCCGTACGCGAACGTCTCCGCGTCAGGCTGGGCCTCCTGGAAACGGCGTCGGAAGCAGCGTGATCAGCCCCTAGAGAGAAAAGCGGCCCGTCCCGGAAGGGACGGGCCGCGTCGTGCGGGGACGGTCAGGCCTCGTAGCCGTACTCGTCGTCGTAGGCGTTGTAGATGTCGCGCCAGAAGCCGCACTTGGTCGGGTGGTTGCTGTACTGGCCGATCTGGCAGACCTTCGCCTGGACCTGGGCGACGTCGTAGCGCCAGAAGTTGATCTGCTTGTAGCCGCCGGCGCCGCACTGCTTGTACGACTTGTAGCTGGAGGACCAGTCGTCCTCGTCGTCGTCCCAGGACGACACGCGGAACTGGATGAACGCGCACTTGCCGCCCTGACGGTAGGTGCGGTGGTCGTCGTCCCAGAGCTTGCCGGTGATGTGGACCCGGTTCGACTCCTCGTCGTCGTAGTTCACGTCGACGTAGCCCTTGGCCTTGGCGAGGTGGTTGGACGACCAGTAGGTGCCCCACCAGCCGTCGTAGTCCCAGTCGTCGTGGTGCGGGGCGGAGGCGGAGGCGGCGGAGGCGGTGGAAGCGGGGGCGGCGTTCGCGGCGGTCGCGAGGGCCGGCAGCCCGAGGGCGGCGACGGCGGTGGCTGCGGCGAGGCCGAGGGTGATGGAGCGTCGCATTTCGGTTCTCCTGTTCGAGGACGATCCCCGATGCGGGGTGCTGTCGGGGTTGCACCACAGTGATAGGCCCGCCCGCCTGCAACCCGCTTTCAGCGGTCACACCGTGGTTTGCAGGCCACTTTCAAGCACCTGAACGCACACTGAACCGACGCGCACGGTCCTGTTGCCGGCGCGCGTCACGATCTATCATTTGGTCGGAAATCTTGCCATTGGGAGACAGGGCACATGCCTGATCACGCCGCCGCGGACGGCCTGCGCTTCGCCGTACTCGGACCCGTCCTGGCCTGGCGTGACGGCGTCGAACTCGACCTCGGCACGCCCTTGCAACGCTCCATTCTCGCGATGCTCCTGCTGCGCGAGGGGCAGGCGGTCACGCCGGACGAGATGATCGACGGCGTGTGGGGCGGGGACGCGCCACCGCGCGCGCTCGGCGCACTGCGCACATATGTCTCCCGCCTGCGCACCGTCCTGGAGCCGGACCGCTCGCCGAGGACCCCGCCGCGGCTGCTGACCTCCGTGGGCCGGGGGTACGCGCTGCGGCTCGACTCCGCGCACTCCGGTCCCGCCCGGTTCGACCTCGCCGTCTTCGAGCGCGAGTGCGCCGCCGCCGAGTCCGACCGCCGTACGGGCCGGGCCGGGGAGGCCGCCCGGCGGCTGCGCGGGGCCCTGCGCCTGTGGTCGGGCGAGCCCCTGGCCGGCGCCGTCGGCCCGTACGCCGAGCACCAGCGCGACCGGCTGGCCGAGCGCCGGATGAGCGCGGTGGAGACGCTGATGGAGCTCGACCTGGAGCTGGGCCGGCACGCGGAGATCGTCTCCGAGCTGGTCGCGCTCGCCGCGGAGCACCCGCTGCGCGAGCGGTTGCGGGCCCAGCTCATGCTCGCCTACTACCGCTGTGGCAGGCAGGCCGAGGCGCTGTCGGTCTTCACCGAGACCCGGCAGGCGCTGGTGGAGGAGCTCGGCATCGAGCCCGGCGCCGAGCTGGCCGACCTGCACCGCAGGATTCTCGCCGCCGACCCCTCTCTCACCCCCGCACCCCCTCCCGTACGGCTCTCGCCGCAGGATGTCCACGATGACGCCGCGGCGGCCGAGGCCGGACCCGCGATCGAGATGCCGAGACCGGCACAGCTCCCGGCGGCCGTCGCCGACTTCACCGGACGCGCCGGCCTGGTGCGCCGGCTGCTCGCGCTGCTAAGCGGAGAAGGGGCGGGAGAGGGCGTGCCGATCGCGGCGATGTCGGGCATCGGCGGCGTGGGCAAGACCACCCTCGCCGTCCATGTGGCCCATCTCGCCGGAGACCTGTTCCCCGACGGCCAGCTCTACGCCGATCTGCGGGGATACGGCGCCGAGCCCACCGCGCCCGAGACGGCGCTGGTCGCGTTCCTGCGCGCCCTCGGCATCCCGATGGACGTGATCCCCGACGGCCTGGCCGAGCGTTCCGCGCTGTTCCGTTCGCTGCTCGCCGACCGCAGGATGCTGGTGCTGCTCGACAACGCCCGTGACGCCGAGCAGGTCGAGCACCTGCTGCCCGGGTCGGCCGGCTGCGCGGCGATAATCACCGGCCGGGGCAAGCTGGCCGACCTTCCCGCGGCCCGGCTCATCGACCTCGACGTGCTGGAGCCCGAGGAGGCGCTGTCGCTGTTCGCGGCGGTCGCGGGACCCGAGAGAGTGGCGGCGGAACGCGCTGCCGCCATGGACGTGGTCGCCGCCTGCGGCTTCCTGCCGCTGGCCGTGCGGATCGTCGCCGCGAGGCTCGCCTCCCGGCCGTCGTGGACGGTGGCCTCGCTCGTCCCCCGGCTCGCCGACGAGCGCCGCCGCCTGGACGAGATGAAGATCGGCAACCTGGCCGTCTCGGCCACGTTCGCCCTTGGATACGGCCAGCTCGACGCCCGGCAGGCACGGGCGTTCCGGCTGCTGTCACTGCCGGCGGGCTCGGGCATCTCGGTCTTCGCGGCGGCGGCCGTGCTCGGCCTCACCCCGGCCGAGGCCGAGGACGTGATCGAGTCACTGGTCGACGCCAGCCTGCTGGAGGCGCCCGCGCCGGGCCGCTACCGCTTCCACGACCTGCTCAAGCTGTTCGCGCGGCGGCAGGCGGAGGACGCCGAGGAGCCCGGAGCCCGCGTGCTCGCCCTGCGGCGGCTGCTGGGCTTCTACCTGGCGTCGGCGGGCGCGGCCCACCGGCTGGCGTACGAGGGCAGCGCGATCGCCGGGAACCTCACCGACCTGGGCGTGCTCGGCCATTCCTTCGCCACCGCCGACGAGGCCGTGTCCTGGTTGTCGGCCGAGGCCGAGGACATGTTCGGAGCGGTCGCCAGGACGGCGGCGGACCAGGACGCGTCCGGCGAGGACCTGCTCGCGGCGGCCGACCTGCTGCTGGCCATGGAACCGCTGCTGGAGTCGGGCACCAACCAGCGGGATTTCGAGCAGCGCGCCTCGGCCCTGCTGACGGCGACACGCCGGGCAGGCGAGCGGCCCGGAGAGCGGCCCGGAGAGCGGCCCGGAGAGCGGCCCGGAGAGCTGCGCGGAGAGCTGCGCTGCCGCTACGTCCTCGGCCGGGTGCTGTTCGGCGCGAACCGGCTGGCCGAGGCCGAGGGCCACTTCCTCGCCGCGCGGGCACTGGCCGAGGAGACCGGCGACCGCATCGTGCTGGGCGAGACGTGCAACGCGCTGGCGGTCGTCGCCGGCCGGCGGCGCCGCCACACCGAGGCGCTCGAATGGTTCGACCGGGCGACGGCGGTCCATCGAGAGGTGGGCAACCCCGCGGGCGAGGCGCTGGCGTCGTGCTACTCGGCCCGCGACCACCTCGGCCTCGGGCGGCCCGGCGAGGCCATCGCCGCGGCCGAGCGCGGGCTGGCGGTCTTCACCGAGATCGGCAGCGGGGCGGGGATGGCCCGCGCGCGATACCACCTCGGCAACGTGCTGTCGCATGTCGGGCGGCTCAACGAGGCCGTCGTCCACCACGCCGAGTGCCTGGCCTTCTTCCGGGCGAGCGACCAGCGGGTCTGGGAGCAAAGGGTCTGCTACCGGCTCGCCGCCACCTTCATCGCCGCCGGGCGGTTCGCCGAGGCCGCCCGGCACGCGGAGCAGGCGCTGACCGTGAGCCGCGAGATCACCCACCCGTACGGCGAGGCGCAGTCACTGGCCGCCCTCGGCAAGGCCCTCGCGGGCCTCGGGGAGACCGGCAGGGGCAGGGACGCCCTGGCCAAGGCCCTCGACATCTTCACCCGGCTCGGCTCGCCCGAGGCCGGCGACATCCGCGCGCTCCTGCGCGAACAGGTCGAGACGTAGGTCGGGTCGCAGGTCTTCGTCGAGCCGGCTCATCCGGACGTGGTTGATCACAGTGATCACCGATTTCTCGCTCAGCGGAGGGCGTGAACGCCCGGCCGGCCGTCCGTCGCCTCTGGGGCGCGCAGGGGCCCGGATCCTTCCGGTGCGCCCCGTGGCGACTCGCCGCCTCACGTCGACGGCTGGCCGGGCAGGTCGTGTCCCTTGGATCCTTCGCCTACTGCGGTCGCCCAGGCGGCGCCTCGCTACGGCAAAATCTGCAGGACACTCCCCAGTGCGCGGGCTCCGAACCCCCTCGAAGCCCGCGCAGAGACCACTGTCGCCCGTGCCGTTCAAACTTCGATCAACGCGGGCTTGCAACGTCCAGGAAGCCCTCGGCGATCAGGGAGCGCAGCGCCGCGGGAGCGTCGCGGATCACGGTGCCGACGTCCTCTCCGGTCAGCTCGGCGATCGCGGCGAGCAGCGGGCGCGTGGGCAGGTCGCCGTCGCACACCCCCGCCAGGGCCGCCTCCACCGTCCCCACCGTGGCCGTACGGCGCGCGCCCCGGGTCTGCCGCAGGGCGATGCGGGAGGGGTCGTCGGCGCCGGGCAGGCCGACGCGTTCCTCCACGACCCCCTCGGCGACCTTCAGCCGCGCGTCGAGCAGGGCCTCGTCGGACAGCTCATGGGCGGTGCGCGCCGCGCGCAGCACCTCCTCGACCAGCGCGCCGGCCGGAGGCTCGACCGGCTGCGTCATCTCCTCCACCCGCACGAGCGGGCTCAGCGAGCCGGAGTCGTGCAGGGCGATCCAGCCGAATCCGACGCCGGTCACGTCCATCGACTCGAACCAGCCGAGCCACTCGTCGTAGCGCTCGCGGTAGGCCGACGTGCCGTGTTCCGCGGAGTCCCGCAGCCACAGCTCGACGTACTCGGCCGGGTCCTGCACGTCGCGCTGCACGGCCCAGCCGTCGCAGCCGGTCTCCGCGAGCCAGCCGCCCACCCTGTCCTGCCAGTCCTCGCCCTTGACGTGCAGCCAGTTGGCGAGGAAGCGCGCCTGCCCGCCCTGGGCGAGGTGCCGGGGGGTGCGCCGTACGAGGTCGCGGCAGAACTCGTCGCCGCGCCGCCCGGTCTCCCGGTAGGTGTACCTGGCCTCGGGCGCGATGACGAACGGCGGGTTCGAGACCACGAGGTCGAACCGCTCGCCGTCCACCGGGTCGTACATCGAGCCCTCGCGCGCCTCGACGCCGGTCACGCCGGACAGGCCCCAGCTGAGGCGGGCCAGCCGCAGCGCCCTGCGGTTCACGTCGGTCGCGACGACGTGCTCCGCCCTGGGCGCGAGGTGCAGCACCTGCACGCCGCAGCCGGTGCCGAGGTCGAGCGCCCGACCGACCGGCGCGGCCCAGCCGAGCTGCGCGAGGTTCGCCGAGGCTCCGCCCGCGCCCACCACGTGGTCGGGCCGCAGGGAGGGGTCGCCGGGCCGCACCTTCCGGTCGGAGACGACGTACGCCGGGTCGCCCGTCCCCGTGTCCCACGGCTGGAGGTGCACGGTGGCCTGCACGGAGTCGCCCAGGCGCACCAGCAGCCCCGCTTCGATGAGGTCCTGCAGCGGGAGGTCGGCGGCGGCCATGCTGACCGGGGCGCCCAGCCACCACAGGCGGATCAGCGCGGCGAGGGGGTCGGCGTCCCTGGTGGCGCGCAGCGCGGGCACGATCTCCTCACGGGCCAGGGCGGAGGCGGCCATGTCGCCCAGCCGCTCGCGCACGCCGTCGATCGTGTATCCGGCTTCCACGAATCTGCCGCGAAGTCGCCGGACCAGGTCAGAAGGGGCGTCCACAGATCGAATCTACGGCATCTTCAGGCTGTTCCAGGCGGCCTCGCCCAGCTCGCGGATCTCCTCCTCGCTGGGCTGGTGGGCGCCGCTGAACCACAGGCGGCACATCTCCTGCGCGGGGCCGAGCCACAGCACGTAGCACATGGTCGCGGGGACCGGCCGGAGCACGCCGTCCTTCATGTGCGGCCGCCACCAGTCGGCGACCTGGCGGAAGAACTCACGCCTCGACTCGGCGACCTCAGGCCCGCCGGGCTCGTTGCGCCGGGGCGGGCGCTCGCTGATCAGCAGGCGGGCACGCTCAGGATGCTCACCGCACCACGCCATGTGCATCGCGACGATGGCCTCGATGCCGGCGCGGGCGTCCTCGTGACGGGTCAGCTCCTTGACGAACGCGTCCTGGTACATCTCAAGGATCTCGGCGTAGAGCACGCCGAAGACGTGTTCCTTGCTCGTGAAGTGGTGATAGAAGCTGCCGACGCTGACGCCGCTCTCCTGCCGCAGGCTGGCCAGCGTGGTGGCCGACACCCCGCTCTGGCTGAACCTGCGCAGGGCGCCCTCGATGATCCTGGCCCTGCCGTCCCGCCCGCTCTTCGCGTTCTTCACATAGTCAATGGTGAACCAACAGAACCTTGTTCTGCAAACGCGAGGGGTGCTTTGATCTCTACGGATGTGCCTGTTGCGGTAATTGTGGCAGAAGGCCACGCCCTCCGCACCATCGCCAGCACCCTCCGGTTGCCGGCCAGGACGTCCATGCCGACGACCACCGCGCCGCGTACGGACGCCCGCCGCAGCAGGGTGCGGACGAGCAGCGAGCCGACGCCGAGGCCCTGCCACCGGTCGTCCACCACGACCGCGATCTCCGCCTCGACTCCCGGCGCACCGTCGGCAGAGAGACTCGCGGACAGGTGGCTCGTGGACAGGCGGCTCGTGGACAGGCGGCTCGCGGACAGGTGGCTCATGGCATGGCCGATCACCACGTCGCCGTGCAGCGCGAGCAGCGCGTCGCGTCGTTCGTCGCGGGCGACCATCGCGCGCACCAGGCCCGCGCCCGGCACACCCAGCCCGACGAAGAAGCGCTGGGCGAGGGTCTCCCGCGACAGGCCCCGCAGGAAGAGCCCGACCCGCTCCTCGTCGTCCTCGGGGCGTGCCGCGCGAATCTCCAGGGCGGGCCTCACCTGAGTTCCAAGCATGGACTCAGCCTCTCGCGAGCCGCCTGAGTCTGTCAACTAGACTTAGATGCGGGACGGAGGTTGTGGTTACGATGCGCGACATGCGGCGTTATCGGGTGGACAACTGCTCCATCGAGCGAACCCTCGCCGTGCTCGGCGAGAAGTGGACGTTCCTGGTCCTGCGGGAGGCGTTCAACGGCGTCCGGCGGTTCGCCGACTTCCAGACACGAACGGGCGCGCCCCGGCAGGTGCTGAGCGCGCGGCTGACCCGGCTCGTCGACGAGGGCCTGCTCCGTAAGGCGCCCTACCAGGAGCCCGGCCAGCGTCAGCGCGACGAGTACCGGCTCACCCAGAAGGGCCTCGACCTCTACCCGATCATGATCGCGCTCATGCACTGGGGCGACCGCTACCTGGCCGACCCGGCGGGCCCGCCCGTCGCGGTGACCCACCGCGACTGCGGCGCGCCCGTCGCGCTGCACCTGGTCTGCGAGGAGGGCCACGAGGTCGGCGGCCCGCGCGAGGTCACCGCCCGGCCCGGTCCCGGCGCCCGCCTCAGCACCCCGGCCTGAGACACGGCGTGAGACACGACCTGACCGCGTTCGTTTTCCGGGCTCCGCCCGGGGGGCGGACCGGTCGTGCCCCTGCCTAGGCTGGTGACGTGTACCGGTTCCTCCTCACGCGCCGCTGGGTCGGCCTGCACCTGCTCGTGCTCGCGCTGATCCCCGCCTTCTTCTTCCTGGGGAGATGGCAGTGGGGGCGGTTCGAGGAGCGGTCGGCCGACAGCGCCAGGATCACCGCCAACCTCGCCGCCGCGCCCGTGCCGCTCGACCGGCTGGACCGGCCGGGCGTGCCCGTACCGGAGAGGGACAGGTATCGCCTCGTCACCGCCACCGGCCGGTACGACCCCGCCCACGAGCTCGTGGTGCGCAGGCGCACCCTCAACACCCGGGTCGGGTTCTACGTGGTCACCCCGCTCGTCACGCCGCAAGGCGCCGTACTGGTGAACCGCGGCTGGGTCGCGGCCGGGGCCACCGCGGACGCGCCGCCGCAGGTGCCCGCGCCGCCCGCGGGGGAGGTGACCGTCACCGGACGGCTCCGCCCGGCCGAGACGCGGGACAACACCGGCATCAGGAACAGGTCAGGACTGCCGTCCGGGCAGATCCTGCTGATCGACACGCCCGCCGTCGCCAAGGGCCTGCCGTACGCGGTCTTCGGCGGGTTCGTCGAGCTGACCGAGCAGACGCCCAAGACGGCCGAGGCCCCGCAGCTTCTCCCGCCGCCCGATGTGGGCGCCGGAGGCGGGCTCAACCTGGCGTACGCCGTGCAGTGGTGGCTGTTCATCGGCATCGCGGTGGGCGGCTGGGTGCTGCTGCTGCGCCGGGAGGCCCGCGACCTCCGGACGGAACAGACGTCACACGGCGTGACCGTACGCGCCGCAAGGTGAGCGAACGGATACCAACCGGAGACCTCGCAGCTTGTACGGCGTTATCCCTTGGCCCTACCGTTTACTACCGTGACGACGCCGCTGCTTCCCGACCCAGAGCCGAGGCGGCGGGACTTCGTGATCATTTCGGTCGATGATCACCTGATCGAGCCGGCCGACCTCTTCGAGGACCGCCTCCCCGAGAAGTACAAGGACCTCGCGCCCAAGGTCGTGGAGACCGACTCCGGCCACCAGGTGTGGCGGTACGGCGGCGCCACCTATCCCTGTGCGGGGCTCGACGTGGGCGCGGGCCTGCCCAAGGAGCAGTGGACGCTCGATCCCGTCCGTTTCGAGGACATGCGGCCGGGCTGCTACGACATCGAGGCCCGGATCGGCGACATGGACCGGGCCGGGATCTGGGCGGCCCTGTGCTTCCCCGGCATGCTCGCGAACCAGGCGGGAGTGGCGTTCGGCCGCACCCGCGACCAGGACCTCGGGCTCGCGCTCGTACGCGCCTGGAACGACTGGCACGTCGACGTGTGGGCCGGCACCTATCCCGAGCGCATGATCGCGCTGCAGCTTCCCTGGCTCCCCGATCCGGAGGTCGCGGCGAAGGAGATCAGGGCCAACGCGTCACGCGGCTTCAAGGCGGTCGTGTTCCCCGAGTTCCCCACCCGGCTGCGGCTGCCTTCCATCCACAGCCGCCACTGGGACCCGTTCTTCGCCGCCTGCGAGGAGACCGGCACGGTCGTGTGCCTGCACACCGGCGCGTCCTCCTGGGCGCCGGTGCCCTCGCCCGACACCCCGGTCGAGGCGATCACCACACTGATCCCGGCCAGCGCGATGTTCGCCTGCGCCGACTGGCTGTGGTCGGGGGTCGCGCTGCGCTTCCCCAAGCTGCGCATCCTCATCGTGGAGGGCGGCGTCGGGTGGCTGCCGATGCTGGCCGAGCGGGCCGACTACGCGCTCGATCATCCGGTCGCCGGCGAGCCGAGCTGGGAGGGCGGCCTGAAGCCCAGCGAGGTGCTGCGGCGCAACTTCTTCTTCGGAACGCTCGACGACAGCGCGTTGAGCTCGGTGCGGCTCGCCGTCGGCATGGAGCGCGTGCTGCTGGAGACCGGTTATCCGCGCGCGGAGTCCACCTGGCCCGACACCCAGCGCGCGGTGGCCCGCAACCTCGGCAGCCTGCCCCCCGCCGACATCGCGAGGGTCTCCTACGGCAACGCCGCCCGCCTGTTCGGCCACCCGCTGCCCTCGCGGGCCTGGCTGCGGCAGGAGCAGCTCTAACGCCTCTCGGTCCTCTCCCACTCGACGAACTGGCCGCTCTCCCCGAGCAGCGCGGTCGCCAGCCACAGGAACACACCGAAGTCGTCGACCACCCCGATGCCGAGGAGGAAGTCGGGGACCACGTCGATGGGCGACACGATGTACGCCACAGCCATGCCGAGCATGGCGAGCTTGCCCTTGGTCATGCCGGGGTAGTCGCCCTTCACGGCGGCGCGGAGCATCCGGGGCACCGCCCGCAGCCGGGCCCCGAACTTCGGCGAGCCCGGCTTGGAGACCTCGCGGTAGGCGCGCCAGGTGGCCGCCGCACGTCCTGCCTTCACCATGAGGACACCTCCAGGGGAACTCCTCTGCCCGCTTTGCCCTCTGGATAACGTACGGCGGCGCGCACCTGGTTCCGTCAGGCGCCGGGGGCGAGCGCGCGTACGGTGTCGGCGAGCGGCAGGTCGCCGCCCGGCAACGGGGCCAGCACGGGCGTGTCCAGCCCTGCGGCCACGTATTCCCGCACCCGGGCCCGGCAGGTCGCCGGGTCGCCGTGCACGACGAGATCGTCCACCACCTCGTCGGGAATGGCCTTCAGCGCGGCCTTCCTGTCTCCGGCCGCCCACGCCTCCCGCATGGGCCGCAGCAGTTCCCCCCGGCCCAGCCACTCGTGGAACGCCGCGTACACCGGCACGGTCAGGTAGGCGGCCAGCAGCCGACGGCCGATTTCGCGGGCCCTGGCGGCGTCCTCGGTCACCGCGACGAACAGCCGCGCGGTCAGCTCCGTGTCCGGCCCCAGCTCGGCCCGGACCTTCCGTACGTCCCCTGGCGACAGCCAGTTGGTGATCGCGCCGTCGGCCTCGCGGGCGGCCAGCCGGAGCATGCCCGGCCGCAGCGCGGCGAGCACGATCCTCGGCGGCGTCGCGGGGGCCTTCTCCAGCCGGAAGCCCTTCACGGCGAAGGTCTCGTAGCTTTCCGTGACCTTCTCCCCGGCCAGCGCCGCCCGCAGGAAGCGCAGGGTGTCGCGGACCCGCGCGTACGGCTTGTCGAACTCGCCGGCGTTCCAGTTGCCGACGATGACCGGGGACGACGCGCCGATGCCCAGCACGAACCTGCCCGGAGCGACGTCCGCCAGCGTCGCCGCCGACATGGCGAGCAGGGCGGGCCCGCGCGTGTAGACGGGGACGATCGCGGTGCCCAGGCGCAGGGACGGCGCCCACTCGGCCGCCAGCGCCAGCGGGACGAACCCGTCGGTGCCGCCCACCTCGGCCGACCACGCGTCGGTGTAGCCCAGCGAGGGCAGCTCGGCGACGAGCTCCTTCGACTCGACCGGCGTCTGCCCGAAGAACGGAATCGTCATGCCCCAGCGGTCCACGGCCACCCCTCTCAAGGTCTCGACCCGACCATACCAACCGGACGGTATGGAGTCGCGGTCACGCCCGTAGTTCGTGGACCACCTCGATGACCTCCCTCGCCACGCCCCTGATGCCAGGCAGGTGCGAGAGGCCCACCAGCCGGTCGACGAGCGGGACGACCCGGTCGATCAGCCGATAGGTGCGCGCGCAGCCGGGCGAGCTGTCGTGCACCCAGAACAACACGACCCCCATCCACAGCAGCCACAGCAGCTCGGGAAGCTCCTCACGCAGTTCGTCGTCCATCCGCCCGGCCGACCCCTCCACCACCTCCCGGTAAAGTGCGATGGCCGACTCACGGGCGGGCGCGGACTCGGCGCTGAACGGACTCAGGGGGTTGCTGGGCTCGGCCGCGTGCTTGAAGAACTTCACCGCGAACTCGTGGTACGGCTCCGAGATGCGCACCCACTCCCGCAGCACCGCCCCGAGCCGTCCGGCGAACGACCGCTCGGTGGCGAACACCTCACGGCAGGCCGCTTCGTGCGTCTCCTGCGCCCGGTCGTAGTACGCCTGGATCAGCTGCTCTTTCGACCTGAAGTAGTAGTAGGCGTTCCCCACCGACACGCCGGCCTCGGCGGCGATGGCACGCATCGTGGTCGCTTCGTACCCCCGATCTCTGAACAACCGGAGGGCCGTCTCGACGATCAGCTCCCGTGTACTCTCGGCCACGCTCGTCACTGTACGGCTCAGGCCCACTCCCGGTCATGAACCGACAAGATGATCCACGCGTCGCGGCAAACCGCCTCGTGGCAGCGGGCCCATCGGGCGCCACCTGTGGCATTGAAGACCTCAGCCCCCGTCGTCGACCGAGGATACGAGGCTCTTGTACGTCCGCTCGTCCTGGCGGGGGCTGGCCGGCATCGGCGCCGCCGTCCTGATCTCCCTGCCGCAGCAGAATCACCCCGCACACAACCGCGGGGAGCCCGTCCCACCACCCTCGCCGCCGCCCGTGACGGCCGACGGCGTGAGCGGGACGGCGTCCCTCCCACCACTGCTGGCCGGCACGTTCGTCGCCACGGTGAAGACCTGGGACACCTCGGCGGCGGACACCCGCGTCCGTCAGGACGAGGCGGCGGGCCTGCTGCAGGAGGCCGGGGTGCGCTGGACGTCGAGCGGGGACTGCGCCGACCGCCGCCACCCGTACTGCACGTCCCTGGAGGCGATCAGGTACGGCACGCTGATGCGCACCGTCGACCTGCGACGGGACAGCGGCTGCCCGGTGACTGTCACCGGCGGCACCGAGGCCGGCCACGCCGGCGGCCGCTACAGCCACGGCAACGGCTACAAGGTGGACCTCGCCCACAACCGGTGCCTCGACGCGTACGTCACCCGCACCTACCGCTACTGGCGCACGCGCGGGGACGGAGTCGCGTTGTATCGCCCGCCGGCGCCGGACCCGCGAACCGGGTCCGACGCGCCGGATGACGACGTGTGGGCGGACGAGTCCACCCACTGGGACGTGCTCTACAGGTGACTCAGAACTCCGTGGCGACCAGCGCGGCGATCTCGGCGGTGTTGAGCGCCGCGCCCTTGCGCAGGTTGTCGCCGCACAGGAACAGGTCGAGCGTGTTCGGGAAGTCGAGCGCCTGGCGGATCCGGCCGACGTAGGTCGGGTCGGTGCCCACGACGTCCGCCGGCGTGGGGAACACGCCGTTCGCGGGGTCGTCGAGCACCACGACGGTCGGCGCGGCGTCCAGGATCGACCGGGCGCCCTCGACCGTGACCTCCCGCTCGAACGTCGCGTGGACGGCCAGCGAGTGGGTGGTCACCACCGGGACGCGGACGCAGGTCGCCGAGACCTTCAGGTCGGGGATGCCGAGGATCTTGCGCGACTCGTTGCGGACCTTGAGCTCCTCGGAGGTCCAGCCGCCGTCCTTGAGCGAGCCCGCGAGCGGCACCACATTGAGCACCAGCGGGGCCGGGAACGGCGAGTCGGCCAGGTCGGGCACGGCCTTGCGCACGTCGCCCGCCACGGTGCCCATCGTCCGGTCGCCCGCGACGGCCTGGATCTCGTCGTACAACCGCTCGGGGCCGGCCACCCCGGCGCCCGACACCGCCTGATAGGAGGCCACGACCAGCTCGCGCAGGCCGTACTCGCGGTGCAGCGCGCCCATGGCGGCCATCATCGACAGCGTGGTGCAGTTGGGGTTCGAGATGATCCCCTTGGGCCGGTTGCGGGCCTGCTCGGGGTTGCACTCGGGCACCACGAGCGGCACGTCCGGGTCCATCCGGAAGGCGCCGGAGTTGTCCACGGCCACCGCGCCGCGCGAGGCGGCGATCGGCGCCCACTCGGCGGAGACCTCGTCCGGCACGTCGAACATCGCGATGTCGACGCCGTCGAACGCCTCCGGCGACAACGCCTGGACGACGACGTCCTCGCCGCGCACGCTGAGCACCTTGCCGGCCGAGCGCGGCGAGGCGATCAGCCGGATCTCGCCGTACGCGTCGGACAGATCGCGCCGGCTGGTCAGGATGTCGAGCATGACGGTGCCGACGGCACCGGTCGCGCCGACGACGGCGAGGGTGGGCTTGCGGCTCATCGTCCGGTACCTCCGTACACAACGGCCTCGACCTGGTCGGCGTCGAGGTCGAACGCGCGGTGGGCGGCGGCGACCGCGGTGTCCACCTCGTTCTGTCCCACGACGACGGAGATGCGGATCTCCGAGGTCGAGATCATCTCGATGTTCACCCCGGCGTCGGCCAGCGCGCCGAAGAACTTGGCGGTGACGCCCGGGTGCGAGCGCATGCCCGCACCGATCAGCGAGACCTTGCCGATCTGGTCGTCGTACAGCAGCGACTCGAAGGCGACCTGGTTCTGGATCTTCTTCAGCGCCGTGAGGGCCGTCTGGCTGTCGCTGGCCGGGAGCGTGAACGAGATGTCGGTGCGACCGGTCGCCGCGGCCGACACGTTCTGCACGATCATGTCGATGTTGATCTCGGCGTCCGCCAGCGTGCGGAAGATGGCGGCGGCCTCGCCGACCTTGTCGGGCACCCCGACCACAGTGATCTTGGCCTCGCTCCGGTCGTGCGCGACCCCGGAGATGATGGGCTGCTCCACTTCGGTTCCTTCGCTGTAGGGGTCGGAGACGACCCAGGTGCCTTCCCTCGTGCTGAACGAGCTTCTGACGTGAATCGGCAGGTCGAACCTGCGGGCGTACTCCACGCAGCGCAGGTGCAGGATCTTCGCCCCGCACGCCGCCATCTCCATGGCCTCGTCGTAGGAGATCCGCGGGATCTGCCGCGCCGTACGGACGATGCGGGGGTCGGCGGTGTAGATGCCGTCCACGTCGGTGTAGATCTCACAGACGTCCGCGCCGAGCGCCGCCGCGAGAGCGACGGCCGTGGTGTCCGAACCACCCCGGCCCAGCGTCGTGATGTCCTTGCTGTCCTGGGAGACGCCCTGGAACCCGGCCACGATCGCGATCTGACCGGCGTCGACGGCCTCCTGGATGCGGCTGGGCGTCACGTCGATGATGCGCGCCTTGCCGTGCGTCGAGTCGGTGATGACGCCGGCCTGCGAGCCGGTGAAGCTGCGCGCCTCGTGACCGAGGTTGGCGATCGCCATCGCGAGCAGCGCCATCGAGATCCGCTCACCCGAGGTCAGCAGCATGTCGAGCTCGCGGCCGGGCGGCAGCGGCGACACCTGCTGGGCCAGGTCGAGCAGCTCGTCGGTGGTGTCGCCCATCGCGGAGACCACCACCACGACGTCGTTGCCCGCTTTTTTCGTCGCGACGATCCGTTGGGCGACCCGCTTGATGCAGGACGCGTCGGCTACGGAGGAACCACCGTACTTTTGCACAACGAGCGCCACTGGAATCTCCAACGAATCAGGACGTGGAGCTCACAGTGTACTTGGACGTCCCAAACCGAGACCGGACGCGACCAGCATGTGGACGGCCGGCGCCGGATCAGACCGTCGTGCCCTCTTCCACGACGTCCAGCCGAGTGTGGGCGACCAGTGCCTGAAGGGCCCGCAGCGCCGCGCCGGCGTGGTTGCCCCAGGTGTTGAAGTAGGAGTACTGCCACCACCACAGCGCCTCGAGCGGGCGGCCCGCCTGGTAGTGCCGCAGCCCGTGGATGAGGTCGGCCGCCACCGCCGTGAGGTCGTCCGACAGCCGGTAGGGCGTGACCACGGTGTCCTTGTAGGGGTCGAACACCTCGGCGTAGTCGTCCACCGGGCCGAGCCGGGCGGCGAGAGCCGTACGGAGGGGGTCGATGTCGGGGTCCTCGCTCAGCGCGGGCTCCACGTTCCCCTGCAGGATCACGTCCTGCGCGGCCCCGAGCTGGGTGCCCGCGAGGCTGACCTGGGCCACCTCCACCAGGAGCAGCGGCAGAGTCGCGTCGCCGCCCTCACCGCCGGCCAGGCGGGTGAGGCCGTCGATGAAATTCTGCGCGTGTCCGGCGACGCGTGCGGCCAGGTCGTTCCACTCGTCAGACATCCAGCAGCCTCCGTCCTTCGAAAGCGCGGCCCAAAGTGACCTCGTCCGCGTACTCGAGATCACCGCCCACAGGCAGACCGCTGGCCAGTCGGGTCACTTTCAATCCCAGGGGCTTGACGAGCCTGGCCAGATAGGTGGCCGTCGCCTCGCCCTCGAGGTTCGGGTCGGTCGCGAGGATCAGCTCGGTCACCTGGCCGTCGGCCAGCCGGGTCATCAGCTCGCGAATCTTCAGGTCGTCCGGGCCGACGCCGTCGATGGGGCTGATCGCCCCGCCGAGCACGTGGTAGCGGCCGCGGAACTCACGGGTCCGCTCGATCGCCACCACGTCCTTCGACTCCTCGACCACGCAGATCACGTGCGGATCGCGCCGCTGGTCCCGGCAGATCCGGCACTGGTCCTCTTCGGCCACGTTTCCGCACACGCGGCAGAAGCGCACCTTCTCCTTCACCTCGAGCAGCGCGTGCGCCAGCCGCTTGACGTCGGCCGGGTCGGCCGCGAGGAGGTGGAACGCGATCCGCTGCGCGCTCTTGGGACCGACGCCGGGCAAGAGCCCGAGCTCGTCGATCAGGTTCTGGACGACCCCTTCGTACATGCTCTAGAACCCCGGCAGCTGACCGCCGAGGCCGCCCCCCAGTCCCTGCGCGAGCGGGCCCAGCTTCTCCTGCTGCAGCTCCCCCGCGGCGCGTACGGCGTCCCGCACGGCGGCGAGCACGAGGTCCGCGATCGTCTGCGCGGTCTCCTCCGGGTCGCTCGCGTCGATGGCCAGCGGGCTGATCTCGAGCTCGAGAAGCTCGCCGCTGCCGTTGACGGTGGCGACGACCAGGCCGCCTCCCGCACTGCCCTCCACCTCGGCGTCGCTGAGCTCCTGCTGCGCGGTGACGAGCTGCTGCTGCATCAGCTGAGCCTGCTCCAGCAACTGCTGGAGGTTGACATCCCCTGGATTCACGATGGTTGCGCTCCTCAGCGTCCAGCGACATGTTCGTCGCGACGAGCCTACGGCGTCCGCCCCGGTTTCCGCACCGGCGCGGCGTGCGTGTTCCGCGCGGGTGCCGGGCGGGTCACGAGTGGACGGACACCGGTTACCCCACCAGTCTCCGTCCATGCGGCCGCCGTCCCCCCGGCGGGGAAGGCGCTCAGGAGTGATCGATCTCCTCGATGATCCGGCCGCCCAGCTCGCGCTGGATCAGGGCCATGCCGGACAGCTCGCTGACGTCCGCGTCGTCGTCGTTGAGCGGGTCCACGTCGTCGTCCGGACGGGAGGCGGCGCCCGTACGGCCGGGCACCGTCTCGGGCCAGGCCTGCCGGGGGCCGGTCTGGGCGGCGGCCCTGGCCGCCGAACGCGCCGCGGCCAGCCCGGGGCTCGCCGTGGCCCGCGGGGCCGAGGCCGAGGACGACGACGACGGCCCGTCGTAGTCGTCGGACGGCGCGTCCGGCCATGTCTCGTCGGTCGTCCCCGTCGGCGTCGCGGCGGGCGCTGCGGGGGCGACGGGTGCGGCGGCCTTCCGCTCCACGGCCGGGGCGGCCTGGGGAGCGGCCGGGGCCGGGGCGGGCGTGGCCCCCGCGGGCGGCGTGACCGACGGGGCCGGCGCCGCCGGCGAGGAGGACGCGGCGGGCGGAGCCGCCGGGGGCGGCGTGGGCGTCTGCGGGCCCGAAGGGCCGCGGGTGGCGGGACCGGCCGGGCCGGGACCCGAGCCGCCGACCACCACATCGACGCGCCAGGTGCCGCCGAGCACGTCGCCGAGCGCGGCGGCCACCACCTCGTCGCGCTTGCCCTTGAGGAAGCCCTGCACGTCGCCCGGCTTCTCGAAACCGACGGTCACGACGTTGCCCTCGACGCCGAGCAGCCTGCCCTGGGCGTTGAGGATCATCCAGGCCACCCGCTGGCGGTTCTTGATCGCTTCGAGCACCTGCGGCCAGGCCTGCTGCACCGGTCCCCCGCCCACGGCGGGCGCCTGGGCCTGCTGCGCCTGCGGGGGCGGCGCCGCGGCGGCCCCGGACCCGGGTCGTACGGGGGTGGGCCAGTCGTCGGCGCCGCGCGTGGGGGCAGGCCCGGTGGAAGGCACGGTGGAAGGCACGGCGGAAGGGGCCTGTACCTGCGGAGCCGGGGCGGCGGCGGGCACCGGGGACGGCGCCGCCTGGGGAGCCGGGGGAACCGAGTGAGCCGAGTGAGCCGGGGAAGCCTGCGGCGCGGCGGCGGTGTACGTCCCGGCCGCGACCCCGCGCTCCAGCCGTTCGAGCCGGGTCAGCAGCGCGGCCTCGCCCTGGTCGGCCCCGGGCAGCAGCACGCGGGCGCACATCAGTTCCAGCAGCAGGCGGGGGGAGGTCGCGCCGCGCATCTCCGTCAGCCCGGCGTTGAACACCTCGGCCGCCCGGGTCAGCTCGGCGGGACCCATCGACGCCGCCTGCGCCTGCAGGCGCTCCAGCTCGTCGGCGGGCCGGTCGAGCAGGCCGCTGCCGGCGGCCTCGGGGACGTTGGACAGGATCACCAGGTCGCGGAAGCGTTCGAGCAGGTCCGTGGCGAAGCGACGGGGGTCGTGGCCGCCCTCGATCACCCGGTGCACGGCCTGGAACACCGCCGCGCCGTCCCGCTTGGCGAACGCGTCGACCACTTCGTCCAGCAGGTCGCCGTCGGTGTAGCCGAGCAGGGACACCGCCCGCTGGTAGGTGATGCCGGACTCGTCGGCGCCCGCGAGGAGCTGGTCGAGGATCGACAGCGTGTCCCGGGCCGATCCCGCGCCCGCCCGTACGACCAGTGGTAACGCGGCCGGCTCGTACGGCACCGACTCGGAGTCGAGGATCTCCTCCATCAGCCGTTTGAGCGTGGCCGGCGGCATCAGCCGGAAGGGGTAGTGGTGGGTGCGGGACTTGATCGTCCCGATGACCTTTTCCGGCTCGGTCGTGGCGAAGACGAACTTGAGGTGCGGCGGCGGCTCTTCCACCAGCTTCAGCAGCGCGTTGAAGCCCTCACGGGTGACCATGTGGGCCTCGTCGATGATGTAGATCTTGTAGCGCGCCGAGACGGGGGCGAAGAAGGCCCGCTCGCGCAGGTCGCGGGCGTCGTCCACACCGCCGTGCGACGCCGCGTCGATCTCGATGACGTCGAGGTGGCCGGGCCCGGTGGGGGCCAGCGCGACGCAGGACTCGCACTCCCCGCAGGGGTCGGGCGTCGGGCCCTTCTCGCAGTTCAGCGAACGGGCGAGGATGCGGGCACTGGAGGTCTTGCCGCAGCCGCGCGGGCCGCTGAAGAGATAGGCGTGGTGGATCCGGCCACTGCGCAACGCCTGGCGCAACGGGTCGGTGACGTGCTCCTGCCCCTTGACCTCGGCGAACGTCCCGGGCCTGTACTTGCGGTACAGCGCAAGACTCATGCCGCCTCCTCGGAGGGTCGACCCGGCCGGCGTACCCGCTAACTGAGGAACCCCTCGCACACCCGCCAGAGCCCGCTTATCCTTGCTGCCTTCCGGCCCTGGGGAGGTTCACAGGATGACGCCGCGCGAGGGGTCCGCTGGACAGTCTAGCCACTCGACGGGTGTGCGCGGGACGGAGAAACACACGTCGAAACCACACAGGAAAGTGAGCTAAGCTGTCCGACGGAGGATTCGCCTAGTTGGCCTAGGGCGCACGCTTGGAAAGCGTGTTGGGGGCAACCCCTCAGGAGTTCGAATCTCCTATCCTCCGCGCTTGGTTGAGCAGCAAGAACACGAAGGCCCCGGACCTATCCAGCCGGGGCCTTCGTGTGTTCAGCGGCCGGCCAGGCGTCCACGTCTATCCCGATTTCATCGTCTACGTCGGCTGACCCGCGAACGCTTCAGATCCAGCTGCGCAGCAGCATGCGGCTCAGCCAGACGTCGTACGGCACGGGCACGGCGGTGAGCACCGGCGACAGCCACCAGAAGTTCACCAGCGCCAGCAGCGTGAACGCACCCGCCACCGCCGCTCCCGTGGAGCGCCGCACCGGGGACGCGCCCGGCGGCCCGAGGACGAGCCCGCACACCAGCACGATCCCGAGGATCATGAACGGCACCGCGGGGAGCAGATAGAACAGGTACATCGTGCGGTCGTCGGCCAGCGCGAAGTAGAACCAGGGCAGCCAGCCCGCGGCGTAGGCGAGCAGGACGGCGCCCGCCCGCCAGTCGCGGGTCGCCGCATACCAGACCAGCATCGCGAGCATCGCGAGCAGCCCGCCGTACCAGATCACCGGGGTGCCGGTCCCGAGGATCGCCTGCGAGCAGGACGGCGCGCCGCACGTGCCGCGGGGCGACTCGTAGAAGAACAGGACCGGCCGCAGCAGCAGGGGCCATCCCCAGGGGTCCGACTGGTAGTCGTGGTGCGTGCTCAGACCCTGATGGAAGCCGAACACCTGACTCTGGTAGTCCACCAGCGAGCGCACCGAGTCGAAGACGAAGTAGGCCCAGCCGTTGGAGGCCGCGCGGTCCCAGTTGCGCCCGTAGCCGCCGGCCGAGGCGAACCACCCGGCGAACGACGCGACGTAAACGACGGGCGGCACGGCCCCGAGCCAGGCGAGGCCCAGCGGCCAGTCGAGACGGACCGCCTGCCGGTACGGCCCGCGCAGGCCGACGGCGCGCCTGGCACCGCAGTCCCAGACGAGCGTCATGATCGCGAACGCCACGACGAACAGCAGACCGGTCCACTTGGTCGCGGTCGCCGCGCCCAGGCACAACCCGGCCGCCAGCCGCCAGGGCCGCGGGCCGAGCCGGGGCGCGGGCCCGTCCAGGGCGGAGGCGCGATACCACTCGGTCAGGCGGGCGCGGGCCGCGTCGCGGTCGGCGACCAGGCAGGCGAAGCCCGCGAGCACCCAGAACGCGAGGAAGACGTCGAGCAGCGCCGAGCGTGACAGCACGAGATGCAGGCCGTCCAGCGCCAGCAGCAGACCGGCGAGACAACCGAGGAGGGTCGAGCGGGTCATCCGGCGGGCGGTCCGCGCCAGCACCAGCACGCTGAGCGTGCCCACGAGCGCGGCGGCGCACCGCCACCCGAAGGGCGTGACGCCGAACAGCCACTCTCCCGCGCCGATCAGCCACTTGCCGAGGGGCGGGTGAGCGACGTAGGCGGCGCATTCCTCGACCGTTCCACACGCCTTGAAGACGTCCGTGCCGCCGCGCGCGAACACCTGGTCGGCGCCGTCGGCGAACTGCCGCTCGACGCCGTACCTGATCAGCGAGTAGGCGTCCTTGGCGTAGTAGAGCTCGTCGAAGACGAGCGCGTGCGGCACGTCGAGGCGGTCGAACCGGAGGAACCCCCCGAGAGCGGCCACGGCCAGCGGGCCGAGCCACCCCCGCCCGCCCGGCATCGGCGGCACGAGCCGGGGTAAGGCGCTCCGAACCATCCGCGAATCCTAACCCGGCGAATTACGACGATCAGGGCGAGACGGATCCGGCATGGCAGCGATTCAGGCATGATCACCACCTTCTTGGGCAGTAGGCCCGGCGAGCAGCGGGAGACAGTGTCCGGCAACTCCATCGGGAGCGTCGCAGATGGATTTCGATGACCGAGCGCAACTCGACGCCTCGCAGGTCGAGGACGTAGGCGGCGGTGGGGGCGGGTTCCGCGGCGGCGGCCTGGCCGTCGGCGGCGGGGCCGCCGGCATCATCGCCCTCATCGTGGCCCTGATCTTCGGTATCAACCCCGGCAACATCACGGGCGGAGACGAGCCCGCCGGCCTGCAGCCGGGCAGCGACCTGAGCGCGCAGTGCAAGACCGGCGCCGACGCCGACCAGTCGGAGAAGTGCCGGGTCGTGGGCGTCGTCAACAGCATCCAGAAGTACTGGGGTGAGCAGATCCAGGGATACACCGGCGCGAAGACCACGCTGTTCTCTGGCGGGGTGCAGACCGGCTGCGGCGCCGCGGACTCCTCCGTCGGCCCCTTCTACTGCCCTCGTGACAAGCACGTCTATCTCGACCTGTCGTTCTTCGACGAGCTGCAGTCGCGGTTCGGGGCCAAGGGCGGCCCGTTCGCGCAGGCGTACGTGATCGCCCACGAGTACGGCCACCACGCGCAGGACCTGCTCGGCACGATGAACCGGGTCGGCCAGGACCAGGGCGCGGAGAGCGGCTCCGTACGGCTCGAACTCCAGGCCGACTGCTACGCCGGCGTGTGGGCCAAGAACGCGGTGGACACCGGCTTCTACGCCAAGCCGTTCACCGACGCCGACATCCAGGAGGCGCTCGACGCGGCCGCGGCGGTCGGCGACGACCACATCCAGGAACAGGCCCAGGGCAGGGTCAACCCGGACGCCTTCACGCACGGCACCTCGGCCCAGCGGACGAAGTGGTTCACGAACGGCTACTCGTCGGGCGACCCGGCGCGCTGCGACACCTTCTCGGGAAGCGTCTGAGCCCTCCGGCAAAGCCTCGGGCGCAAGCCTTTGCGTCGTCTCCTAAACTACCTACCGTGATCTTTAAGTTGGTCGGTGACGGACGGCCCTATCCCGAGCACGGACTGTCGTCCCGGGAGTGGGCGCAGATCCCGCCACGGCAGATCCGGCTCGACACGCTGATCACCACGAAGGCCGTGCTGGATCTGCACTCGTTGCTCGCCAAGGACTCGACCTTCTACGGCGACCTGTTCCCGCACGTGGTGCAGTGGAAGGGCGAGCTGTACCTGGAGGACGGTCTGCACCGGGCCCTGCGCGCCGCGTTGCACCAGCGTTCCGTGCTGCACGCCCGCGTGCTGGAGCTGCGGGACTGAGCCGCCCCCGCGGATGCGACCCACGCATACGAGAAGAGCCGCCGACCAGTGGAAACCAGGTCGGCGGCTCTTTCCTCGAGCGGTGGAGGTGGGATTTGAACCCACGGTAGGTTGCCCTACACACGCTTTCGAGGCGTGCGCCCTCGGCCACTAGGCGACTCCACCGCGCAGCAGCTTACCGGACGAACACCACTGCGCGTGCATCCGTTTCCGTCCGTTCCGCCGAGTCAGGCGCGGCGGCCGGAGAAGAACTCGGTCAGCACGGCCGCGCACTCGTCGGCCAGCACGCCCATGACGACTTCGGGCCGGTGATTGAGCCGGCGGTCGCGCAGGACGTCCCACAGCGATCCGGCGGCCCCGCCCTTCTCGTCCACCGCGCCGTACACCACGCGGTCCACCCGGGCGAGAACCGCGGCGCCGGCGCACATCGTGCAGGGTTCCAGCGTGACGACGAGGGTGCACCCCGTCAGCCGCCAGTCGCCGGTCTTCGCCGCCGCCCCGCGCAAAGCGAGCACCTCGGCGTGGGCGGTGGGATCGGCGCTCGCCTCGCGGTCGTTGCCCGCCGCCGCCAGAATCCGCCCGGGGGCCCGCGAGCCGGGCTGCGGCGGGCCGAGCACGACGGCGCCGACCGGCACCTCCCCGCGCCCGCCCGCCCGTACGGCCTCCGCCAGCGCCAGCCGCATCGCGGCCTCGTACGCGTCCGGCGGCGGCGATCCGGTCACCGCAGGCGGTCGAGCTCGTCGGCGAAGCCGAGCCGTTCGGCGATCAGGGAGAGGATGTCGGCGGGCAGCACGCCCTCCTCCATGCTGAGCTCCACGAGCTCCTCCGCGCTCAGCGAGAAGTCGCCGAGCAGCTCCAGATCGCCGACCGGGCGGATGCCGAGGTCGGGCGCGTCCTTGTCCACGACGACGCCGGCGAGCTCGGCGAAGATCTCGCCGAGGGAGTCGTTCTGCACGGCGTGCGCGTCGGAGATGAACACGCGGGGGTCGAGGTCGTCCTCGTAACGAATGATCGCGAACCACTCGTCCTCGACCTCGACGCAGAGCAGGGCGAGCTCGTCGCCGCTGAGTCCGAGGGCCTCCTGCAGGGCGTCGCTCAGGTCGTCGGCGATCTCGGCCTCGCCGAGATCGACCTCGGCGCCGGCCCAGCGGCCGTCGATGCGGGCGAAGCCGGCGGAGAAGAGGTTGGATCTGGAGGGCATTGCCGTCTCCCCAGGTCAGCCGACGGCGGCGTCGACGGCGCGTTCGAATGGCTGGGAGAAGCCCAGCCGCGCGGCGATGCTGGACAGGACCTCGTCTGGCAGCAGGTCGAGGTCGCCGGACAACGCGCCCAGCTCCATCTCGTCGAGCCCGAGGTCGGCGAAGATGGACAGGTCTCCGGCGGGAAGCACGCTGTCGAGCTCCTCCTCCTCCGGCACGGGCACGTCCAGGTATTCGAGGGCCTGCTGCGCCAGCGGCCACTCCCAGGCGGCCGTGATGTCCGAGAGGAAGACGTCCACCTGCTCGCCGAAGACCCGCAACACCACGAAGAAGTCATCCCCTACGGCGACCATGCCAATCGTGGTCCCCATGCTGGGGGTCTGCCGGAGTGCGTGAATGAGGCCATCCAGGTCGGAGGTCAGCGCCACCGGGAGCATCTCCGCCTCCCAGCGGTCCTCTTCGCGATAGACAACGATGGCGAAGTCAAGAGTGTCCACGTCTGTCATCGTCTTCCCCACCGCACGCTCTTCACGCAGGCAATGGTCGCAGAATCGGGGTCGTAGCGTATGGCTGTCGCTCCAAATCGTGATCAAAGAGTCAGCCCGCGTGGAGGGTTCTCCCAGGAAGGGGTAATTTCTCTTACCATGGAGACTCTCGTCGTCGACCATCCGCTCGTCGCCCACAAGCTCACCACTCTCCGCGACGTGCGGACCGACTCGCCGACGTTCCGCCGCCTGGCCGACGAGCTGGTCACGCTGCTCGCCTACGAGGCCACCAGGGACGTGCGGGTCACCGAGGTGAGGGTCGACACGCCGCTCGCCCGCGCCGGCGGCGTACGGCTCGCGCGTCCCGCGCCGCTCGTGGTGCCGATCCTGCGCGCCGGGCTGGGGATGCTCGACGGGATGACCCGGCTCCTGCCGACCGCCGAGGTGGGCTTCCTCGGGATGATCCGCGACGAGTCCACCCTCAAGGCCCAGACGTACGCCACGCGGCTGCCGGAGGACCTGTCCGGCCGCCAGTGCTACCTGCTCGACCCGATGCTCGCGACGGGCGGGACCCTCGCCGCGTCGATCCAGTTCCTGTTCGACCGGGGCGCACGGGACGTCACCGCGATCTGCCTGCTGGCCGCCCCCGAGGGGATCGCGTACCTGGACGAGGCGTTCCGGGGCGGCGACAGGCCGATCCGGGTGGTCACGGCCGCTCTCGACGAGCGGCTGAACGAGAACGGCTACATCGTGCCCGGGCTCGGCGACGCCGGAGACCGCCTGTACGGCGTGGTCTGATTTCCCTTTCCTTCCCGCGTGCTTGGTCCGCATCCCACCTCTGGTTACACTGCGCGCCCGATAGGGTACTCACTGTGATGACGACGTCACTCCGCGCTCTGGCGAGCGACGCGCCACCAGGGAGAGCGATGATCCAGCATCCGGCCGACGAGCGCTACGAACAGCTCGAGGCCCTGCTCAGGGACGAGTTCGCGGGGGTGCACCCTCCCGCGACGGTGACCCGGTGCGTTCAGGCCGCCCACCACGGCGCCATCGAGGTCACCGGACACGCGCACCCCGCACTGGTCGAGCGCATCGCCCGCAAACACCTGCGGGTCCTGGCCACCGCCGCCGCGGAGCGGGGCTGACGCCGTCGATCACCGAACCCGTTCGCGGTTAGCCGCTTTACCAAACGGGGTGTCTGGGTAATGTATTGGTCATGGGAGTGGTGACGGCGGTGCAAGCGAAGAAAGTCATCAAGTGGACGCTCATCGTGTCGGCAGGGTTCTACCTGCTCACAAGACCGACTGACGCGGCCCACACAGTCCACGGAGCCTTCAACGGAATCGTCAGCGCGGCCGACTCGATGGCGCAGTTCTTCGCCACCCTGACATGAGACTTGTGACCCACGGGGACTCCGCCCCGTCGTCGGTCAACCGTTACCTCCTCCCCCACGAACACCAAGTCATCATGGTCCGGCGTCACCCCGCCGTGCTCCTGCGTCCGGTCGCCGAGATCTTCGGCGGGCTCATCCTCGCCGGGATCATCAGCAAGTTCCTGAGCGACAACGGCGCGAGCCAGGCCCTCGCCCTCGTCTGGTGGGCCTGGCTCCTCCTGCTGGTTCGCTTCGTATGGAAGGTCGCGGAGTGGTCGGTCGACTACTTCGTCGTCACCTCCCAGCGCATGCTTCTCACCACGGGCCTCATCACGCGCAAGGTCGCGATGATGCCCCTGAGCAAGGTCACCGACATGAGCTTCCAGCGCTCGCTCCTCGGCCGCATGCTCGGCTACGGCGAGTTCGTGATGGAGTCGGCCGGCCAGGATCAGGCCCTGCGTACCGTCCCCCACATCCCCTATCCGGAGACCCTGTACCTCGAGGTCTGTCAGATGATCTTCCCCAGCAAGGACGGGGACGACGACTGACCGACGGCCATCCGTCCGATATCTCGACACCGTGATCTAACCTTCACCGTCGTGATTCTTGACGGAGGGTTACACGATTCGGCTGCTTCGTGCCATTATGGCGACACTATTGACCCTTCCCCCGCCCTGAGAGATCAGATGCCGAGTCAGGGAACCATCGGTGACCGCGTCCGCGGATTGCGGTTGAGCAGGCGCATGTCGCAGGCCCAGTTGGCCGGACCCGACCTGTCGGACAGTTACGTCTCACTCATTGAGTCCGGAAAGCGGACGCCTACACCAGTCGTTGCCCGGCTGCTCGCCGAGCGACTCGGTTGCACCACCGAGTTCCTGCTCCACGGCATAGAACCCCGGCAACGCATCGACACCGAGCTCGGCCTCCGACATGCCGAGCTCGAGCTGTATCACGGCGATCCCGCCGTGGCGGCCGACCGCTTCGGCGAGATCGCCAAGGCGGCAGGCGAGGACAACGCGATGCTGGCCGCGCACGCGCGGCTCGGCATGGCGCGGGCACTGGAGGCCCAGGGCCGCGTCGGGCGGGCCGTCGAAGCGTACGAGCGGCTGCGCCGCGAGGCCGCCGCGCACCCCGAGCGTCTCGCCGACCTGCCGCTGACCGTCGCGCTGTGCCGCTGCTACCAGCAGGCCGGCGACCGGTTGCGGGCCCGGGACCTCGGCGCCCACGCGCTCGGCCAGGTCGACCGGCTCGGCGTGACCGAGGGCGAACTGGCCGTCGAGCTCGCGTTGGCGCTGGTGAAGACCGAAACCGGCCTGCCGTACGTCGAGCGCGTGCTGTCGACGCCGGACCCGGGGTGCGCGGGCGACCGCAGCGCGGAGGTCCTCGCCCTGTGGCAGGCCAGCGTGACGGCGGCCGACGGCGAGGACTCGGCGTTGGCCGTGCAGCTCGCCGAGGACGCGCTCGCGGCGGGCCGCCCGGCTCGTATGGCCGTGCGCCGCGCCCGCATCGCGATGTACCGGGCTCGCATCGCCGCGGCGGATTCCGAAGGCGCGGATTTGGACCGAGCCAACGCTCTGGCGAAGTCCGCGGTGGACGTCTTCGCGGAGTTCCCGGCCGAACGGCAGGAGCACGCACGGAGCCTCGTGGTGCTGAGTTTCGTACGATTCCGGACCGGAGACACGGAATCCGCAGCCGAACTCGCCGATCGGGCACTGCTTCTGTTGGACGGCGCCAAGGGGACCACGGCGGCCACCGCGAACATGGTCATGGCCGAGATCGCGTTGGCACGGTCCCAAGATCCAGTACCGGCGCTCAACCGGGCGTACGACCTGCTGGACGGCGAGGTGTCCGACCGGGAGACCGCCCGGGCCTGGCGCATGCTCGGCGACCTGTGGGGCAAGGCCGGTGCCCTCGACCGGCAGTCGGGGGCATATCGTAGAGCCCTGGAAGCGGTTGGAATCCGCGTGAACATCCCGGGCTCCATGACCACGACGGTGCTCACTCGATAGCCTCCCGGGGCTCCGGACACGTTTCGGGGGCTCTGGAATAATGAGGGTCTACCACTCATTCCATCATCGGATGATTGGCAACCCAAAGGAGGCTGACGTGAGCCTGCGGACGGCGCAGCGGGCGTCTCTCGTGGACCAGGTGATTGACCAGCTCAAGGAGCAGATCACCTCCGGGTCCTGGCAGATGAATGCCAAGATTCCCACCGAGACGGTGCTCGCCGAGCATCTCGGAGTCGGCAGGAACACGGTCCGTGAGGCGGTCCGCGCGCTGACCCACGCCGGGCTGCTGGAGTGCCGCCAAGGCGACGGCACGTACGTGCGGGCCACCAGCGAGCTGTCGGGCGCGATGGCCCGGCGGCTGCGCGCGGCCGAGCAGCTGGAGATTCTGGAGGTCCGGCGCGCGCTGGAGGTCGAGGCGGCCAGGCTCGCGGCGACGCGGCGGTCCGACGGCGACGTCGCGTCGATCGAAGCCGCGCTGGCCGCGCGGGAGAGGGCGTGGTCGGGCGGTGACCCCGAAGCGTTCGTCGAGGCCGACCTCGCCTTCCACGTGGCGGTCGTCGAGGCCACGCACAACAGGGTGCTGATCGACCTCTACGTCGACTTCTCCGCCGCTCTGCGCGCGAGCATCGCGGCGGCCGGCGGCTCCCTGGAGCAGAACTACATTCCCCACGACGCGATCGTGCGCGCGATCGTCGCCGGCGACGCCACAGCGGCCGAGCGGGCCGGCCACGCGTGCATGGAGCACATCCTCATCGCCCTCACCGACTCCGCCACCCTCACGTCCTGAACCGCGCCGCCCTGAACCGCGCCGCCTGAAGACCGCCTCCTGAACCCCTCCGCCCGGCGGGGCCGTTCCGAACGGCGCCCGCGGGGCCAATCAGGCGAGCAGGGTCAGGTGAGCACAGTCAGGCGGGCAACGGCTCAGCCGAGCCGCAGGGACATGACGAGGTAGCGGAAGCCGGAGTCGTCGCCCTCGTCGGTGATCAGCGCGGGACGGGTCGGCGATTCCATGGAGATCCGCGCCCGCTCGGTTCCGACGCCTTCGAGCCCGTCGAGCAGGAAGTGGGGCTGGAAGGCGATCTCGATGTCCGGCCCCTCCAGCTCGGCGTCGACCGCTTCCAAGCCCCTGCCGATGTCGCCGCCCCCGGCCCGGATCTGCACCTGCCCCTGGGAGAACGACAACCGGACCGCCGTGTTGCGCTCGGCGACCAGCACGACCCGCTTGACCGCCTCCACGAACGGCGCCACCGCCACGTCGGCGTGGATGCCCCACTGACCGGTCAGCCGGGACCGGTAGTCGATGAACTGGTCGTCCAGCAGGCGCACGGTGGTCGTGCGTCCCTGGCTCTCGAAGCCCGCCACGTTGTCGCCCAGTCCGATCGCCACCTCGCCACCGCGCAGCGACCGGGCCACTTCGACCAGCACCCGCGCCGGCACGACCACGCCGTGTCGTGCGTCCTCCCGCTCCGGATGCCACAGGAACTCGCCGGCCGCGATGCGGTAGCGGTCGGTGGCGGCCATCGAGACCCGCACGCCCTCGATGTCCACGCGGATGCCGGTGAGCATGGGCAGCGTGTCGTCGCGGCTCGCGGCGGCCGCGACCTGCCGGATCGTGTCGGCGAACGCGCCGCCGCCCACGGCGCCGACCTTCGGCGGCATCGGCGGCATCGCGGGGAAGTCCTCGTCCGGCATCGTGATCAAGCCGAACTCCGCGCTGCCGCAGGTGAGCACCGCCTCGGAACCGCTCGTGGCGATCTCCACGGGCCGGGCGGGCAGGCTCCGGGTGATCTCCGCCAGGACCTTGCCCGGAATCAGCACCCGCCCCGGCTCCGCGACGTCGGCCTCGACGTCGGCACGGGCCGACACGTCGTAGTCGAAGGCCGACACCCGCAGGTCGTCTCCCGCCTCCAGCAGCAGGCCCGCGAGAACGGGCACGGCGGGCCTGGCGGGCAGCACCCGGGCCGCCCACGCCACCGCGTCGGCCAGAACGTCGCGGTTCACCTGGAATTTCATGCCGACCTCCTGCCTGCGCCACTCGACCTCAAAAGCAGCACTCCGCAAAAAGTAGCGCTCGGCACCGACAATTCGGCCGGTCCTACTTGCTGTTGAGGAAGGCGAGCACGGCGAGGACGCGGCGGTTGTCGTCGTCGGAGGGCCCCAGGCCGAGTTTGGCGAAGATGTTCGCCGTGTGCTTGCCCACCGCGCTGTCGCTGAGGAACAGCCGCTGCCCGATCGCGGCGTTGGACCTGCCCTCGGCCATCAGTTCCAGCACCTCGCGCTCTCGCGGGGTGAGCCTGCCGAGCGGTTCGTTGCGCGCGTTGCTCGCCAGGAGCCGGGCGATCACCTCGGGGTCCATCGCCGTCCCGCCGGCCGCGACCCTGCGCACGGCGTCGACGAACTGCTCGCCGTTGAACACCCGGTCCTTCAGCAGGTAGCCGACGGCACCGGACCCGTCGGCCAGCAGCTCCCTGGCGTACAGCTGCTCGACGTGCTGGGAGAGCACGAGGACCGGCAGGCCGGGCACCTGCCGCCGTGCGGTCAGCGCGGCCTGCAGCCCCTCGTCGGTGAAGGTCGGCGGGAGCCGTACGTCCACGACGGCAACGTCGGGACGCTCGCCGACCAGGGCGGCGAGCAGCTCCGGGCCGGACTCGACCGCCGCGACCACCTCGAAACCGTGCGCGCGCAGCAGGGCGACCAGGCCCTCCCGCAGCAGGTGCAGGTCTTCGGCCAGCACTACCCGCACGCGCCGCCCTCCGCTTCCCTGGCCCACGCCGTCGTCGCCAGCGCGACGGCCAGCAGGCCGCCGCCGAGCAGAATCATGCCGACGATGACCGGCCACTGGAAGGGCTCGGGCACGTACAGACCGAGGAACCAGGACTTCACCGGCGATCCCACGATCTTCAGCACCATCGCGACCAGCCCCTGCGGGAACAGCGCGATCGGCCACAGCCCCCAGCACAGGCGGCCGAAGTAACGCCACGGGGTCATCGGCGCCTGCCGCACCCGGAACGCACGGGGCAGCTCGATGACGGCCGTGGTCGGGCCGCCCACCGGGCTGCTCACCGCGAGGACGCCGTCGAAGGCCCCGAGCCTGCGCTCGATGCCCCGCAGGCCGGTGCCCTGCTCGGGGTCCGCGCCGCCGTGGCCGTCGTCGGTCACCGTCACGCGCAACGCCGGGCCCTGCGTGCTCACGTCCACCCACGCCTCGGTCGCGTCGCCGTGCCGGGCGGCATTGGCCAGCAGCTCGCTGACCGCGAAGTAGGCCGCGGACTCCAGCGGGGCGGAGGCGCGCTCGGGCAGATCGACCGTGACGTGGGTGCGCAGCGGGCTGTCCAGGGCGAGCGCGCGTACGGCGTCGCCGAGACCGCGCTCGGCCAGCACCGGGGGATGGATGCCGCGCACCAGCCGCCGGATCTCCTGCAGCGCGGTCGCCGAGGCATCCCTCGCCTTGCCGAGCAGCGCCCGGGCGGCCTGCGGGTCGCTTTCCAGCAATTGCTCGGCCGCGCCGATCGTCATGCCGATCGCCACCAGGCGGGCCTGGGCGCCGTCGTGCAGGTCGCGCTCGATCCGGCGCAGCTCCGCGGCCTGCGAGTCGACGGCCTCGGTGCGGGCGGCGTCCAGGCGGCTGACCCGCTGGGCCAGCCTGGCCTTCTCGGTGGGCCCCAGCAGCGCGGCCGCGACCTGTCCGTGCAGGCGCACGGCCCACGGCGCGTACCAGCGCGCGCCGATCACCGCGAGCAGGATCCAGACCGCGCCCGTCACCAGGTCGCCTCCGGCCGCCCACGCGACGCCGTACGCGACCGCGAGCAGCGGAGCGGCGGCCACGAAACCGCCGGCCAACGGAGCGGAGAGCAGGTAGGCGAGGTCGCGCCAGGTCGCGGGGTCCTTGGTCATCCAGTTCCACCGCTTGTTGAAGGCCGGGATCGTGGGCCTCTTGTACAGGGTGCGGCCGTCGCGGTACCAACCGTCGGCCTGCGGGACCGGTGGGGGCGGCGCCGGCCGGTACGGCTCGTCGATCGGTATGCCCGACCAGCGGGCGGCGAGCCCGCGTTGCAGCCGAGTCACGGCCCGCGCGAGCCGTACGGCCGGGGGGAAGACGATGACCAGGCCGACCAGGAAGGTGAGCAACACCGCCGCCAGCACCACCAGGCCGGCGGCCAGGCCCAGCAGGGCGAGGCCGGCGAGGGCGGCGCCCCGGCCCAGGGCGGTGAGGGTGGAGCGAACCGAGGTCATGGGTTCAGTCTGGGGGCCCGCGCCGGATGCGCACAGTGGCCGAAGCCGCCCGATGGGGGTGGAGGAAAGTGCACCCCCATCGGGTCCGCAGCCGCATTCTCCGCGGACCGTCCGATTCCTAGCGTCGTGGCCATGGCAATCATCACCGTGGACCACCTGCGCAAGGCGTACGGAACGAAGGTGGCGGTCGAGGACGTGTCGTTCTCCGTGGAGGAGGGCGAGGTCTTCGGCATCGTGGGCCGCAACGGGGCGGGCAAGACGACGACGGTCGAGTGCGTCGCCGGGCTGCGCACCCCCACCGCGGGCAGCGTCACCGTGGACGCGGACCTGAAGGAACAGGTCGGCGTGCAGCTCCAGGAGTGCTCGCTGCCCGACAAGATCCGGGTCGGGGAGGCGCTGGCGCTCTACGCCTCGTTCTACTCCCGTCCGGCCGACTGGCGGGCCCTGGCGGAGGATGCGGGGCTCGATCTCCGTGCGCCCTTCGGCAAGCTGTCGGGCGGTCAGCGCCAGCGGCTGTCGGTGGCGCTCGCGCTGGTCGGAAGCCCGCGCGTCGCGATACTCGACGAGCTCACCACCGGCCTCGATCCGCAGGCCCGCCGCGACACGTGGGACCTGGTCTCACGGATCAGGGAACGCGGCGTGACCGTGCTGCTGGTGACCCACTTCATGGAGGAGGTGGAGCGCCTGTGCGACCGGGTCGCGGTCATCTCCCGGGGGCGTGTGCGGGCGGTGGACACCCCCGCCGGGCTGGTCGCCCGCGCCGGCGGCGAGCAGCGCCTGATCTTCCACACCGACGATCCCGTCGACGGTCTGCGTGGGCTGCCCGAGGTGGCGTCCGTCACCGGGAACGGCGCGGAGGTCACGGTCACCGGCACCGGTGACCTGCTGAGCGCGGTCACCGCCGTGCTGCCCCCCGCCCGCATGCGGGACCTGCGCATGGAACGCACCACCCTCGACGACGCGTTTCTCGTTCTCACCGGCCAGGAGGAGTCATGACGAAGGCTTTCGGAAGACTCGCCGCGGTGGAGGCCCGCCTGTTCCTCCGCGAGCCGATGGCGGTGTTCTTCGCGATCGTGCTGCCGGTGGGATTGCTCCTGGGGCTCGGCACGACGATGCCCGGCTTCCGCGACGCCGACCCGTCGCTCGGTGGGCAGCGGCTCGTTGACGCGCCCTTCACGGCGATGATGGTGCTGCTGTCGGTCGTGACGCTCGGGCTCAGCGTGCTGCCGGGCAGCCTGGTGATCTACCGGGAACGCGGCGTGCTGCGGCGGCTGTCCACCACGCCGGTGCGTCCGACCGCGCTGCTGGCGGCCCAGTTGCTGCTCAACGTGGTCGTGTCCGTCGTCGCCACCACGCTGACGCTGGTGCTGGGTCACCTGATCCTCGGGGTGCCGTTCCCCGGCTCGCCCTTGACGTTCGCCGCGGTCTTCGTCCTCGGCTCGCTCACGATGCTCGCCATCGGCCTGCTGCTGGCCGCCGTGGCGCCGAACGCCCGGATCGTGCAGGGAGTGGGCTCGGCTCTCATGTTCCCCCTGCTGTTCCTCGCGGGGATGTGGCTGCCCCGGCCGCTCATGCCCGAGCTCCTGCGCCGGATCAGCGACTTCACACCCACGGGCGCCTTCGGCCAGGGGCTGATGGACGCCCTGGGAGGGCACGCTCCCCAGCCGCTCCACCTCGCCGTACTGGCGGGCTGGGCACTGGCCGCCGGTCTCGCCGCGGCCCGGCTGTTCCGCTGGGAGTAGCCGCCCTCGGCCCCGCGCCTACCTCAGGGGTAATCGCCGGGCCGATCGGCGAGCGGATAGCGTCGGGGACGTGACCGTCGCCACCCTTCATCAGCGGCCGTTCGGCGAGCTCCTGCGCCAGTGGCGCGAGCACCGGCGGATGAGCCAGCTCGAACTGTCCAACCAGGCCGAGATCTCCACCCGGCACATCAGCTTTTTGGAGACCGGCCGGGCCACCCCCAGCCGCGACATGGTGCTCCACCTCTCCGAGCAGCTCGACCTTCCGCTCCGCGAGCGCAACCACCTGCTGCTGGCCGCCGGATACGCCCCCGTCTACAGCGAGTCACCGCTCGCCTCGCCACGGATGGCCGCGGTGTACGACGCGGTCCGGCGGCTGCTGTCGGCGCACGACCCCTACCCGGCGGTGGTGGTGGACCGCACCTGGAACCTCGTCGACGCCAACGACGGCATCGGGCTGCTGGCGGAGGGCATCGACCCCGACCTGCTGAGCAACGTGCTGCGGGCGAGCCTGCACCCGGAAGGGCTCGCCCCGCACATCCTCAACCTGGGCGAGTGGCGGGCGCACCTGCTCGGACGGCTGCGCCGGCAGATCACGCTCACCGCCGACCCCGGACTCACGGAGCTGTACGCCGAGCTGCGCGGCTACCCCTGCGACCAGCCCGAGCCCGAGGTGGAGCTGCCCGGCCCCGGGGACATCCTCGTGCCGCTGCGGGTGCGGCGGGCCGGGCGGGAGCTGTCGTTCTTCAGCATCGTGGCGACCTTCGGCACCCCGCTCGACATCACCGTCTCCGAACTCGCCATCGAGTCGTTCTACCCCGCCGATCCCGCGACGGCCGCCCTCCTGCGCGGCGCCTCTTCGTGATCGTCCGGAGATCATCCGGCGTCCGCACGGCGACCCTGCCCTGCCACAATTTCCCCAACGATGACCAGGGGGAGGCCGGGGTGGGGGAGGAGACCGGGTGCCCACACGGGTGCTGACCAACACGTTCCACGTGGACGCCGCGCCGGAGGAGGTTTTCGACCACCTCACGACGCCCGAGAGTTACATCGGCCTATCGCCGCTCGTGGTCGCCGTGCGGGACGTCGACCGGTCCGAGCCGGAGGTGGTGCGTTACACCTCCATCGAGCGGTTCCGCTTCCTCGGCCTGAAGTACGACAACCCCATCGCCGTCACGCTGCTGACCGAGCGTACGGCCGGAGGACTGTCCGTACGGGGACAGGTACGCAGCCCCGGCGGCGTCCGGATGGGCTACCGGTTCGACCTGTCCCCGGAGGCCGGCGGCACGCGGGTGGACGACCGGCTGGACCTGAGCGCGCCGTGGCTCGTGATGGGGTTCGCGGCGGGCCAGGCGCGCAAGGTCCAGCTCGCCCGGGGCCGGATCCTCGCCGAACGGTTGTCCCGGCGGTCGACGAACGGTTCGTGACGGTTCGCCGCCCTGACCGCCGCTGTCTCGCGTGAGAAGCTGGGGTCCCCACCATCCGCCCGGAGGTACCACATGCTCGTGCTGGCGCACGTCAGCGACATCCACATCGACGGAAGCGAGCGGAACACCTCGCGCGCGGCCCGCGCGCTCGACTACGCCAGGTCACTGCGGCCCGACGCGATCGTGCTGACCGGCGACCTCGCCGACCACGGCGCGATGGAGGAGTACGAAATCGTCCGCGAGCTGGTCTCGGCCGACGACGTGCCCGTCGTGCTGTGCCCCGGCAACCACGACGCGCGAGGCGACTTCCGCAAGGTCCTGCTGGAGCAGGACGGCGACCATCCGGTCAACCAGGCGCTCAACCTCGACCAGGCGACGATCGCGCTGTGCGACTCGAGCATTCCCGGGCGCCCCGACGGCGAGCTGAGCGACGACACCCTCGCGTGGCTCGACTCGGTCCTGTCGGCCACGCCCGGCGTGCCGGCCTTCGTCGGCATGCACCACCCCGCCGTACCGCTCGGCATCCCGTACGTCGACGAGATCAGGCTCGGGCGCCCGGAGGGGCTGGCGGAGGTCCTCGGCCGTCACCCGCACGCCATCGCGGTGCTGGCCGGGCACGCCCACACGGCGGCGGCGACGACGTTCGCCGGGCTGCCGCTGCTGGTCGCGCCGGGGGTGGTCAGCACCGCGCTGCTGCCGTCGGAGACCTCGGCGCAGCCTCCGGTCGACTACGACCTGCCGCCGGCCATCGCCCTGCACGTGCTCGACGACGGCCGGATCACCACGCACTTCCGGCCCGTGCCCTAGCCAGGTGGTCTCTGCCGCGGCTCACGCGTCCGGGATCCACGAGCCGTGGAACCCGGACGGCACCCGGCGCGGCAGCCGTACGGACGCCACCCGGGTCAGGTCCGACGCGTCGAGCACCAGCAGCTCGGCGCCGTGCTCGGTGCCGGCGATCGACATCAGCCAGCCCTCGTCCTCGGCCTTCGCGCCCGAGGCGGGGACGAACACGGCCTCCCCCGGCGAGCGCTCGCCGGTCTGGTGCGCCGCGCTCGTGCCGGTCGCGGTGTCGTACTTCAGGATCGCGCCCTTGCTGACCGCGTAGATGTAACGGCTGGTCAGACCGGTGCGCGTCTCGTTGATCGTGGGGAACTCGACATCCAGGTCATCGAGCTGCTCGTCCGCGGCGAGGCCGGTGGCGGGATCGAGCGTCCAGCGGTGCAGGGCCGCGCCCCCGGTGTGGGCGGCCGGGTTGGCCGCGCCGCCGATGGTCGGCCAGAAGCCGCAGAACGCCCCCGGCGAGTAGCGCACCGCGTCGACGACGACGCGCCCGTGCCCGTCCTCACTCGCGTTGCCCACATGGAAGACGTAGCAGGGGTCGATGTCGAACCACCGCACGTCGCCGGTCCCGCGGCTCATCACGCCCAGCCGCGCGCCGTACCCGTCGTCCCACCGGTACGGCATGCCGCGCCCCACCAGGGCCATGTCGAAGACGACCGGCAGGTCGAGCCACACCACGTGGTGCTCGGTGATCGCGAAGTCGTGCGCCATGGTGGGCCCCGGCACGTCCACCGGCCGGCTCTCCACCAGCTCGCCTCGCGCGGACAGGCGGTGGTAGGTGAGGTAGGGCGCGGCCCAGCCGTACCCGAAGAAGTGCAACTCCCCGGTGATCGGGTCCTCCTTGGGGTGCGCGGTCATCGCCGTGGCCAGCCGCCCCCCGAAGTCGCAGGGGCCGACCGTGTCGAGCTGCGGCGTCATCTCGTACGGCAGGCCGTTCTCCACGAGCGCGAGGATCTTGTCGGCGTGCCGGATCACGTGGGTGTTGGCGGGGACGGCCGCGAGGTCGACGCCGCGCTCGTGCAGGTAGGGCGCGCCCGCGAAGCGGGTGGTGCGGACCCAGCGGTTGCGGTACCACTCGGCCCGCCCGTCGCGCAGCCGGACGCCGTGGATCATGCCGTGTCCGACGAACCAGTGCCCCGGGTCCTCCCCCGGGCGCGGGTTGGGGCCGTTGCGGAAGTAGCGGCCGGTGAGCTCGGGCGGCAGCGTGCCCTCGACGGGCAGATCGATCGCGTCGATCTCGTCGGGCACGGGGGCGAGGCGGCCGGTCAGGTAGGAGGCGGTCATCTCTGCGGTCATGGTGGGTGACTCCGATCAGGCGGCGTAGCGGGCGCGGACGATCTGGGGGTAGCGGATGGTGAACAGGGCGGGGAGCGCGAAGCCGCAGACCTTCACCGCGATGATCGCGGCGGTGGCGTGCGGGGCGAACGCGAGCAGCAGGGCGAGGCCGACGGCGTTGAGGGTGAAGCCCACCGCCCACACGGCGGTGATGACGGCGTTGACGCGGTAGAACAGCGGGGTCGCGTGCACCTCGGGCGCGGTCGTCCTGCGGGCGATGCCCAGCGTGAACGGCTTGCGCACGGCCAGCGACCCCCAGGCGGTGAGCGCCAGCCAGGCCACCGAGACGGCCGGGCCGTACTCGCCGAAGGGCGCCGGCGTGACCGTGAACGCGGCGAGCGTCAGACCGGCGAAGAACACCCCCGAGCTGAGCTCGATGACCAGCTCGTCCCAGCCACGCCCCGCCCTGCGGTCGGCGGCGAGCAACACGATCGAGACGAGGAGCGCGGCCGCGGCTCCGAACCTGGCCTCACCGTTCGTACTGAGGACTGCGAAGGCGATCCAGGGGAGGAAGGTGAGGACGTAACGGAGCACGGGGGGTTCCTTCGGATTCGACGTTCCACGAGTGACATGTCGAAAGTAGAACCTCCACTCGCGACCTGTCAACACAGGAATGTACGATCGGACCCATGAGCCTTCGTCATGCCATGCTCGGCCTCCTGTCGGCCGGGCCCGCCAGCGGCTACGACCTGCTGAAGACCTTCGAACTGTCGCTGGAGAACGTCTGGCCCGCGACCCAGAGCCAGCTCTACGCCGAGCTCGGCCGGCTGGCCAAGGAAGGGCTGGTGCGGGTCGCGGCCGAGGGCCCGCGCGGGCGCAAGGAATACGAGATCACCGAGGAGGGCCGGGCCGAGCTGCACCACTGGCTGGTCGAGGTGCCGCCCACCCTGACCCGGCGCAGCGACATGCTGCTGCGCGTCTTCTTCCTCGACCAGGTCGGCACCGACGCCGCCCGCGGCTACCTGGAGCGGCTGGCCGAGCGTGCCGTCCACGAGCACGACCAGCTCCTCGGCATCCGCGAGTTCGTCATCGGCCAGGGCGACGACGCGCTGCGGTTGTACGGCGACATCGCGCTGGAGTGGGGACTGCGCCTGACCGCCGCCCAGCGCGACTGGGCCGAGTGGGCGGCGGGGCGGGTCGCCGCGCTCGACCACGAGAAAGCCGAGCAGGCCCCGGCCGAGTGACACCGTCGGGGCCTTCGCCCGGAAGTGGCCCTTTCTGACGGCGGCCACGACCTCGGGCGACGGCCGCCCGCCGCGGCAGTCACCGCCGGCGGCTCAGGAGCCGAGGTAGCGCAGCACCGCCAGGACCCGGCGGCTGTAGCCGGTGATGTGCGACAGCCCGAGCTTGTCGAACAGCGCGTTGACGTGCTTTTCCACCGCGCTCTGCGACACGTGCAGGGATTGGGCGATCGAGGCGTTGGTCAGGCCCTGGGCCATGAGCTCCAGCACCTCGCGCTCGCGGGCGGTGAGCCGGGCCAGCGGATCGGCGTGGCTGGTGCGCGCGAGCAGCTGGCGCACCACCTCCGGGTCGAAGGCCGTCCCGCCCGCGCCCACCCGGTCCAGCGCGTCCAGGAAGTCGCCGACCTGGGCCACGCGGTCCTTGAGCAGGTAGCCGACGCCGTCGATGCTGCCGCTCATCAGCTCGGTGGCGTACTTCTTCTCGACGTACTGCGACAACACCAGCACCTTGACCTCCGGCCGGCGCCGCCGGATCTCCAGGGCGGCGCGCAGGCCCTCGTCGGTGTGGGTGGGCGGCATCCGCACGTCGACCACCACGGCGTCGGGCCTGTCGCCGTCCACCGCCTCCAGGAGCGCCTCGGCGTCCCCCACCGCGGCCAGGACGTCGTGCCCCTCCTCCTTCAGCAGCCGCACCAGGCCCTCACGCAACAGCGCCGAGTCCTCGGCCAGCATCACACGCACGGCAACTCCGCTTCGATCACAGTGGGCCCGCCGGGCGGGCTGGTCACCGTGAACCGGCCGTCCAGTGCGGCCACCCGCCGCGCCAGCCCGGTCAGCCCGCCACCGGCGGCGTCGGCTCCGCCCACGCCGTCGTCCTCCACCCTCACGACGACCATGGTGCGCTCCTGGCGTACGTCGATGACGACCAGGGCGGCCCCCGAGTGCTTGGCGGCGTTCGTCACGGCCTCACTCGCGACGAAGTAGGCGGCGGCCTCCACCACCGACGGGGGCCGCTGCGGCAGTTCGCAGGTCACCGTGACCGCCACCGGGGCCCGCTCGGCCACCCCGGCCAGCGCCTCCCCCAGCCCGTGCGCGTCCAGCCCCGACGGATAGACCCGCCAGGCCACCTCGCGCAGCTCGACCAGCGCCTGCTGGGCCTGCTCGTGCAGTTGACCCAGCAACTCGGGGCGGCCCCGGCGGGCGCGTCCCGCGAGCATGGACAGCGCCACCAGCCGCTGCTGCACCCCGTCGTGAAGATCGCGCTCGATCCGCCGCCGTTCGGCGTCGACGGCCGCGACCACCCCGGCACGGCTCTCGGTCAGTTCGGTGATCCGCCGCCGGAGCGCCTCGGCCGGGTCGGGAGCGAGCAGGCGTACGGCCAGCCGCCGCTCCAGCGCGTCCGCCCCCACCAGGCCGGACACGTCCAGGAAGAGCAGGACGACGCCCGCGAGGAAGAAGTAGGCCAGCAGCGGCGGGGTGGGCAGCATGCCGTCGAACGCCTCCCCGCGCCCCCAGGACCACGCCAGCCTCGCCGCGTAACCGATGCCGGCCACCAGCAGCAGCACCACCAGGCCGCCCAGGAGGCCCACGGGCGCCCGGGCGGCCAGGAAGCGCAGCTCACCCTCCTCGGTGCGGCCCGGCAGGTCGAGGCGCAGCCGCCGCAGCTCAAGCCCGGTCAGCCGGGCGGCCGTCGCGCGCACCCCGGGACGACCGGCGAACGGCATCGCCACCAGGACGAAGACCAGCCCGGGAAGGGCGGTGACCGCGCCTGCGGCCACCGCCCCGACGAGCAGCAGTGCTCTAACCGTCCAGTGCATGCCGCCCCTTGCGCCGCTCACTGAGCCGTACGCCGACGAAGACCAGCACGGCCAGCGCGACCATGGCGATGACCGCGTTCGTGCCCACGTTGACGTACTTCTCCACGAGCGACCAGTTCTCGCCGAGTGTCCAGCCGGCCAGGACGAAGATGGTGTTCCAGAGCAGGCTCCCTGCCGTGGTCAGAAGCGTGAAGACGCCCAGCGGCATGCGTTCCACCCCGGCGGGGACGGAGATCAGGCTGCGGAAGATCGGGATCATCCGGCCGAAGAACACCGTCTTGCGCCCGTGCTCGAGGAACCAGGCCTCGGTCTTGGCGACGTCGGAGACCTTCAGCAGTGGGATCCGTGCGGCCAGGGCCAGCGTGCGCTCGCGGCCGAGCAGCGCGCCGACCCAGTACAGCGCCAGCGCCCCGGTCACCGAGCCGGCCGTGGTCCACAGCAGGACGGCGAGCAGGTCCATCTCTCCCCGGGAGGCGGTGAAACCGGCCAACGGCAGGATCACCTCACTGGGGAGGGGCGGGAAGAGGTTCTCCAGCGCGATCGCGATCCCGGCCCCCGGCGCACCGAGCAACTCCATCAGGTGAATCAGCCATTCCGTCATGCGCCCGAGACTAGGAACGATCAGGGTACGGCCACCATGAGGCGTGTGGCCGTTCAGGGGTGGGGAAAACCACAGCCGCCGTCCGTACGCGTGACTAGAGGGGCGTGCGGGGAGCCAAACCCCGGAGCAGGGCGTCGAGCGCGCGGTCGAAGCGCTCCTGGTGATCCTCGGGGGTGCCGAGCCCGGCGCGCAGCGCGTCGGCCAGGACGGGGTACTCCCCCGGGTCCAGGCCCTCCATCACGTCGGCGACGTCCGGGTCGTCGTGCCCCGGCGTACGTCCGGCCTCGGCCAGGGTGTGCCCCACGACGAACGTCGCCACCGCGTTGACGAGCTGCAGCCCCTCCAGCGCGCCGAACCCCTCGGCCCGCAGCGCGGCCGCCATCCGCTCCACGGTCGCGAGGCCGCCGGGCGCCATCACCGGCCGGGTGGCGACCAGCGGCAGCAGGGCGGGGTGCGCGTGATCCACGGGGAGCCGGACGAGCCGGGCGCGGCGTTCGACGCCATCGCCCAGCAGCTCGACGCGTTCGACCCGTTTCACCTGGAGGTCGAGGAGATGATCGGCGAGGGCGACCGGGTGGCCGTGCGGCTGACGATGTCGGGAGTGAACTGCGGTTCTCACCCCCGGATGCCGGAGCCCACCCATCGTTCGTTCACGGTCGAGGCGATCTTCATCCTCACCCTGCGAGACGGGAAGATCTCCGAGATGCGCGCGGTGAGCGACCGCCTGGGCCTGTTCCTCCAGCTCGGCTGGGACTGGCCGCAGGTCGACTGACCTGTGCGGCCGTCAGTGCGTGGCCATGTCCACAAAGCGGCTGTAGTGGCCCTGGAAGGCGACCGTGACCGTGGCCGTGGGGCCGTTTCGGTGCTTGGCCACGATCAGGTCCGCCTCGCCCGCGCGTGGCGACTCCCGCTCGTACGCGTCCTCCCGGTGCAGCAGGATGACCATGTCGGCGTCCTGCTCGATAGAGCCCGATTCACGTAGGTCCGACACTTGTGGACGCTTGTCCGTGCGCTGCTCGGGACCACGGTTGAGCTGCGAGATCGCGATGACCGGCACCTCGAGCTCCTTGGCCAGCAGCTTCAGGGCACGGGACAGCTCCGAGACCTCCTGCTGGCGGCTCTCGGTCTTCTTGGGCGAGCTCATGAGCTGGAGATAGTCGACGATCACGAAGCGCAGATCGTGACGCTGCTTGAGGCGACGGCACTTGGCCCGGATCTCCATCATCGACATGTTCGGGGAGTCGTCGATGAAAAGCGGCGCCTCGGCGACCTCACCCATGCGGCGGGCCATCCGCGTCCAGTCGTCGTCGCTCATCATGCCCGAGCGCATCGTGTGCAGCGCCACCCGCGCCTCGGCGGACAGCAGACGCATGGTGATCTCGTTGCGCGACATCTCCAGCGAGAAGACGACCGTGGTCATCCCATGCTTGATCGCCGCAGATCGGGCGAAATCTAGACCAAGGGTACTTTTCCCGATGGCGGGACGAGCGGCCACGACGATCATCTGGCCGGGGTGGAGGCCGTTGGTCAGGGCGTCGAGGTCCTGGAAACCGGTCGGGACGCCGACCATCTGACCGCCGCGGCTGCCGATGGCCTCGATCTCGTCCAGCGCCGACGGCATGATCTCCGACAGCGGGAGGTAGTCCTCGGACGTGCGGCGCTCGGTGACCTTGTAGATCTCGGCCTGCGCGCGGTCGACCAGGTCGTCGACCTCCTCGCCCTGGCCGCCGTATCCGTAGGAGACGATGCGGGTGCCGGCCTCGATGAGGCGGCGCAGCACGGCCTGCTCCCGGACGATCTTGGCGTAGTAGCCGGCGTTCGCGGCGGTGGGCACGATCGCGGTCAGCGTGTGCAGGTAGGCGCCGCCGCCGACGCGGGCGACCTCACCGCGCTTTTGCAACTCGTCGAAGACGGTGACCGAGTCGGCGGGCTCGCCCCGGCCGTACAGGTCGGTGATCACCTCGAAGACGATCTGGTGTGCCGGCCGGTAGAAGTCGTCGGCGCGCAGCACCTCGATGACGTCGGCGATGGCATCCTTGGACAGCAGCATGCCGCCCAGCACCGACTGCTCGGCTTCGATGTTGTGCGGCGGCGTCCGCTCGAACATCGACTCGGAGCCTCCCGGACCCCCCGGAAAGTCGAGCACGCTCACCTCACACCCCCTGCCCGGTGGTCACGGCATCCCCAACCCGGTGCGCAAGTCTCCCCAACCACAGGGCCCGGCGGCAACTTGACCAGTGGACAACCCTGTGGACAACTTGTGCAGTCCGCTCCCCGGACATGTGAAAACACTGGGGACGACCCTGTGGACAACGATGTGACGGCATCATGGAAGTCCGCTCCCACCTGGGATTTCGATATCCACGGCCTGTGGAAGGAAGAAAGTCACCGGGGATTCGCGATACCGATCGAGCATGGCTCCGTAAGCCGCAAAATAGGCTTATGCCACTTACCTCCGGAACGGGACACGGCCGTGCCCGCGACAGGGAGATCCTCAGGCTCGCCATCCCGGCATTCGGGGCCCTGGTGGCCGAGCCACTCTTCCTGCTCACCGACTCGGTCATCGTCGGCCACCTCCCCGATCCGGCGCTCGGCGCCCTCGGCGTGGCCAGCGCGGCCCTGTCGGCACTCGTCGGGCTGTGCGTGTTCCTCGCGTACGCCACCACGGCCGCGGTCGCGCGGAGGCTGGGGGCGGGGGACGTCAGGCAGGCGATGCGCCAGGGGATGGACGGCCTGTGGCTGGCCGCGATCATCGGCCTGGCCGTCAGTGTGGCGTGCTGGCCTCTTGCTCCGTTTATCGTACACCTGTTCGGAGCGACGGGCGAGCTCGCCGCGCAGGCCGTCACCTATCTGCGCATCAGCCTCGTCGGCACCCCCGCGATGCTGCTGGTCCTCGCCGGCACCGGCGTCCTGCGCGGGCTGCAGGACACCCGCACGCCGCTGGCCGTGTCCGTCGCGTCGTTCGCACTGAACGGGCTGCTCAACATCTGGTTCGTGCTCGGCCTCGGGTGGGGGATCGCCGGATCCGCCTGGGGCACGGTCATCGCGCAGTCACTCGCCGCCGCGGCCTACCTCGCGCTGGTCGTGCGGACCGCCCGCGCGCACGGCGCATCGCTGCTGCCCGATCTCGCCGGAGTGCGCGCCGCGGGCGCCGCCGGGTTCGCCCTGGTCGTCCGTACGGCATGCCTGCAGGCCGTGCTGCTCGTCGCCACCTCGATCGCCACCCGCATGGGCGACGACCAGATCGGCGCGCACACGATCGCCGCCCGGATCTGGACGTTCCTCGCCTTCGCCCTCGACGCCATCGCGATCGCGGGGCAGGCCATCACCGGCCGCGCGCTGGGCGCGGGCGACATCACGGGCACCCGCGCGGCGACCCGGCGCATGGTCATGTGGGGCATCGGATGCGGCGTCGTGTTCTGCGCGGCCGTCCTGCTGACGCGCCCGCTGGTCCCGGCCCTGTTCGACGCGCACGGCGAGGCGGCCGCCGAGCTGCTCGCCGTCCTGTGGCCGGTCGCGCTCCTGCAGCCGATCGCGGGCGTCGTGTTCGTGCTCGACGGGGTGCTCATCGGAGCCGGAGACCAGCGCTATCTCGCCTGGGCCGGCCTGTGGACGACGCTGGCCTACCTGCCGTTCGCCGCCGTCGCGGGCACCCTGGTCGCCCTGTGGATCGCGCTCGGCGTCTGGATGGCCGCCCGGCTCGTCACGCTCGCCCTCCGCGCGTACGGCAGCGCCTGGCTGGTCACGGGCGCCTCGCGGACGGCCGCCTGACTCACATGCGGCGCGCCTCCAGGACGCGTTGGAGGAACGCCTGTGTACGGGGATGCTCGGGCGCCGTGAAGATCTGCTCGGGCGGCCCGCTCTCCAGCAGCACGCCGCCGTCGAGGAAACAGACGGTGTCGGCGATGTCGCGGGCGAAGCCCATCTCGTGGGTGGCCAGGATCATCGTCATCCCGGTCTCCTTGAGCTCGCGGATCACCCCGAGCACCTCGGTGACCAACGTGGGGTCGAGCGCCGAGGTGACCTCGTCGAGCAGGAGCAGGCGGGGGTTGGTCGCGACCGCGCGGATGACGGCGACCCGCTGCTGCTGGCCGCCGGACAGGCGGTCGGGGTACTCCCCCGCCTTGTCGACCAGCCCGAACCGGTCGAGCAGCTCTCGCGCCCGCGCCTCGGCCTCCTCCGGCCGCACACCGTGCACCTTGCGCGGCGCGAGCGTGATGTTGTCGAGCACGGTCATGTGCGGGAACAGGTTGTACGCCTGGAACACGATGCCGATGCGGCGTCGCACGTCGTCCGCGTCGGACCGCACGTCGGTGATCTCGTCGCCGTCGAGGTAGATGGCGCCGTCGTCGATCGTTTCCAACAGGTTGACGCAGCGCAGCAGCGTCGACTTGCCCGAGCCGGACGCCCCGATGAGGCAGACGACCTCGTGCGGGGCGACCTCCAGGTCGATGCCGCGCAGCACGCTCAGCCCGTGATAGTGCTTCCAGACGCCTTCGATCGTGAGCAGGCTCATGCCGTGCCGCCTCCCGTACGGCGCCGGGCGACCCGCGCGGCGAGATGGTCGGTGAACCGCGCCATCGGCACTGTCAGCAGGATGAACAACAGCGCGGCGGCCAGATAGGGGGTGTAGTTGAAGGTGGAGGAGGCGTGGATCGACGCCTGCCGCAACGTCTCCAGCGGGCCGAGCATGGCGACGAGCGCGCTGTCCTTCTGCAGGGACACGAAGTCGTTGAGCAGCGGCGGGACCACCCGGCGCACCGCCTGAGGCAGCACCACGTAACGCATGGTCTGGCCGTGGCTCAGGGCCAGCGACCGCGCCGCCGCCCGCTGGCTCGGGTGCACCGACTCGATGCCCGCGCGGAACACCTCCGCGACGTACGCGCCGTACGACAGCACGAGCGCGATGATCCCGAGCGTCACCGGGTCGCTCGGCGCGCCCTGCAACTGCAGCGCCGGGACGCCGAATCCGACCAGGTAGAGCAGCAGGATGGTCGGGATGCCGCGGAAGACGTCGGTGTACAGCACGGCGAGCGCGCGCAGGGGGAAGAACACCGGCGAGCGCAGGCCCCGCACCAGCGCGACGAGGAGCCCCACCACCAGGATGAACGCCTCGGCGACGAGGAAGATCTCGATGTTCAGCAGGAACCCGCGCAGCACGTCGGGCAGCGCGGCGACGAACGCCTCGGGGCTGAGAAACGTCTCCCGGACACGCGGCCACCCCGGCGACGAGGTGATCGCGACGATCAGGGCCACCACCACGACGATCGTGGACGCGGTGGCGACCGAGACCGACCGCCGCCCGCGGGCGCGCAGCTCCGTCTCCCGGCGGAGCTGCCGCTCGCTCTTCACCCAGACGGGCGATTCCGTGTCCTCGGGAGCCGCCGCGGCGGATTGCCCGTCGGTCACTTCAGCTCCGGCGCGCCCGCGGCGGCGGTCAGCCACTGATTCTCGATCTTCGCCAGCTCACCTGACGACTTGAGGTCGCCGAGCGCCTTGTCGACGCAGCTCACCAGCGGGCTGCCCTTCTGGAACAGCAGGCCGAACTCCTCGGGCTGCCCGCCGTTCGCGGCGAACTGACCGACGATCTTCGAGCCCTCCACCTGGGCGGCGGTGACGTAGAAGGCCGTCGGCAGGTCGACGACGATGGCGTCGACCTGCTTGTTCTTCAGCGCGTTGACCGCGTCGACCTGCTGGTTGAACACGCTCGGGTCCTTCGCGGGCTGGATGACCGACCGCACCGCCTCCAGCGCGGTCGTGCCCGCCTGGACGCCGATCTTGGCGTCCTTCAGCTCGGCGAGACTCGTGGCGGAGGCGAACTTCGTGCCGCCGAGGGTCACCACGCCCTGCTTGACCGTGTAGTAGCCCTGACTGAAGTCGACGGCCTTGGCCCGTTCGGGGGTGGCGGAGATCTGGTTGATGTCGAAGTCGAACTGCTTGGGCCCGGGGGCGAACGACGAGTCGAACGGCACGACCGCCCAGGCGACCTCGTCCTTGGTGAAGCCCATCTTGCCCGCCACCGCGTAGGCGACGGCGCTCTCGAAGCCCTGACCGTTGGAGGGGTCGTCATCCTTGAACCACGGCTCGTACGCCGGCTTGTCGGTGCCGATCGTGAGCTTGCCGGGGGTGGTGAGCTTCAGGCTTTCCTTCGCGCACGCGTTCGCGGCGGCAGAACCGGCCGGGCTCGCGGCGCCGGTCGCGGTGGTGGAGGTGTCGTTCGCCGGAGCGCAGGCGGCGGCCGCCAGCACGAGGGCGCCGGACGCCAGCAGGAGTGGGGGACGGCGCATCACAGCCTCCATCAGGGGGTCTTTCCACGAAATCCGCTAAATCGGACGGCAAGATACTAGCGTTCCGTATAACCCTTCTTCACCTGAGGGGAATCACCCCGTCGCCGGGCGCCTCGGAGAAGCGCGAAGGGCCCCTCTCCGGGAATGGAGAAGGGCCCTTGACGGACTGCGACGGGTGTCAGCCCGCGACCACCTCGATGTCGATGGTGGCGGCGACCTCCGGGTGCAGCCGGACGCTCACCTTGTGGGTGCCGACGCTCTTGATCGCGTTGCCGATCTCGATGCGGCGGCGGTCGAGCTGCGGACCGCCGGCGGCCTTGACCGCGTCGGCGATGTCGCCGGTCGTGACCGAGCCGAACAGCCGGCCCGACTCGCCCGCGCGGGTCTTGAGCCGCACCTTGAGGGCGCCGAGCTGGCCGGCGACCTCCTTGGCGGAGCCCAGGTCGCGGATCTCGCGGGCGGCACGCGCCTTCTTCAGCGAGGCGATCTGCGACTCGGCACCGCGGGTCCAGCGGATGGCGAAGCCACGGGGAATGAGGTAGTTGCGGCCGTAGCCGTCCTTGACCTCGACGATGTCGCCGGGAGCGCCGAGGCCGGAGACCTCAGTGGTGATGATGAGTTTCATTTGTCCTGAGTCTCCTTTCTCAGCGCGCGGTGCTCGTGTACGGCAGCAGGGCCATCTCACGGGCGTTCTTGATAGCGGTCGCCACGTCGCGCTGGTGCTGGGTGCAGTTGCCCGTCACCCGGCGGGCACGGATCTTGCCGCGGTCGGAAATGAACTTCCGCAGCAGCCCCGTGTCCTTGTAGTCGACGTAGGAGATCTTGTCGTGGCAGAAAAGGCAAACCTTTTTCTTCGGCTTGCGAATTGCCGGCTTCGCCATCGTGGTGCTCCTTTCAGAGCCCCGCATGTCGCGGGAATGGTCGCTCGGTTGTGTTTACGGTTGGTGGGACCGGAAGGGCCCGACCTCAGAAGGGCGGCTCGTCGCTGAAGTCGCCGCCGAAGCCGCCACCGCCCTGGGGGCCGCCGCCGAAACCGCCGCCACCACCGCCGCCGAAGCCCCCCTGGGGGGCGGGCGCCGCGGTCGCCCACGGATCGTTGGCCGGACCGCCGAAGCCGCCGCCACCGCCGCCCTGGCGCGAGGTCTTGTTGACCTTGGCCGTGGCGTTGCGCAGCGAGGGGCCGACCTCGTCGACCTCGACTTCGTAGACCGTGCGCTTCTCGCCTTCCTTGGTCTCGTACGACCGTTGGCGCAGCCGTCCCTGCACGATCACCCGCATGCCGCGCTGGAGGCTCTCGGCGACGTTCTCCGCCGCCTGCCGCCAGACGTTGCAGGTGAGGAACAAGCCCTCGCCGTCTTTCCACTCGTTGGTCTGCTTATCGAGGAACCGCGGAGTGGACGCGATGCGGAACCGGGCCACGGCCTGCCCCGTGGGGGTGAAGCGCAGCTCCGGGTCGTCGACAAGATTGCCGACGATCGTGATCTGGGTGTCGCCTGCTGCCATCGGTCGCTTTCGCCTTCCTATCCCGTCAGCTGAGCCGTTAAGGGCTCAGAGTACGGCCCGGGCCCGACAAACCGCCGGGCTTCGGGTCCTGCCAGTGGAGCTCAGTGGAGCTCGGGGCGGATGACCTTGGTGCGGAGGATGCCCTCGTTCAGGTTGAGCTGACGGTCCAGCTCCTTCACGGTGGCGGGCTCGGCGGTCAGGTCGACCACGGCGTAGATGCCCTCGGACTTCTTGGCGATGTCGTAGGACAGGCGGCGACGGCCCCAGACGTCGACCTTCTCCACGGTGCCGCCGTCGTTGCGGACGACGGTGAGGAACTGGTCGAGCGACGGCTGCACGGTGCGCTCGTCGAGGGACGGGTCGAGAATGACCATCATCTCGTAGCGACGCATGAGTGATCCAACCTCCTCTGGACTCTTGCGGTCACGACGCCTTGCCGTGACAGGAGGACCCTGCGCCTCGCGCCGGGCGGCCATGCCCCCCGGCCCTTATCAGACGCAGTCGAACAAGGCTACCAGCCACTTGGCCGTACCCCGCCCCGAGAGTGAAACTGGAGGTCGGAGAGGGGGTAGGCGCGATGCGAAACGCCATCGGCCGAAAGAGAAAGCACCCCGTCCATCTCACGCTGAACACGGACGGCAGGCCGCACCCGCGGGAGAACATGATGACGATCGCGACGCTGGTGTGCGGCCTGGTGGCGTTCGTCACGGGCTTCATCGTGACGGCCCACATGATCGCGTCGTGGGTGGGCGCGATCGGGTTCTGGGGCGGCCTGTACGCCCAGTTCATCTCATCGACGACCAGGCAGCGTTCGCTGATCATCGTGGGGGTCGTGGGCTCGTTCGTGGGCGCCGCGCTGGGGATCGCGCACGGCGGCTTCTTCCCCCGCGGGTTCTCGTTGCGCGGCTGAGGAGCGGCTGCTCAGCCGCCGATGTGCAGGTCCACTCCGAGCAGCACGAGGAACCACAGGAAGACCGCGATCAGGGCCTGGGCGACCTGCTTGAGGAGGGTGGGGGTGATGTAGTTGTGGACCCAGGCCACGTAGAGACCGACGAGGATGTAGATGAGAAGGATGAAGCTGCCTAAGCGATATCTCATGCTCGTCTCCTTGACGACGAAGTAGTATCGCGCGCGGGTCTCGGGGCGCGTGCATCGCGACTGCCCTGGTTTGTGGCTTTGAAACGGCGCGTCCCCTTGAAACGTTCTTGGACAGCGCCTAGAGTTCGCCCTCCGCGTCCGGCAGCCCCATAAGCAGGCAAGCGATGGTGGAGGAACGCATGGACAGCCGCAGCGGCCGCCCGCGGATCGGGGCCCACGTCGACCAGGACGACCCACTCGCGCACGCGGCCGCCCGCAACGCCGACGTGGTGCAGTTCTTCCTCGGCGACCCGCAGGGCTGGAAGGGCCCGGCGACGCCCGCCACCGCCGACGCCCTGCGCGCGTCGGACGTGGACGTCTACGTGCACGCGCCGTACGTCATCAACGTGGCCACGGCGAACAACCGCATCCGCATCCCGAGCCGCAAGCTGCTCGACGCGCACCTCAAGGCGGCGGCGGCCGTCGGCGCCAAGGGCCTGATCGTCCACGGCGGGCACGTCAACGCGGGCGACGACCCGCAGACCGGCTTCGACAACTGGCGCAAGGTCTTCGAGCGCACCGAGTGCCCGATCCCCGTGCTGATCGAGAACACGGCCGGCGGCGGCAACGCGATGGCACGCAAGCTGGAGCGGATCGCCCGGCTGTGGGATGCCGTCACGGCGGGCGCCCCCGACCCCTCGGTCGTCGGTTTCTGCCTGGACACCTGCCACTTCCACGCGGGCGGCGAGGAGCTCGCCGGGCTCGTGGAGCGGGTCAGGGCGATCACCGGCCGCATCGACCTCGTCCACTGCAACAACTCTCGGGACGCGTTCGACTCGGGGGCCGACCGCCACGCCAACCTCGGCACCGGGCAGATCGACCCCGAGTTGATCCTGGAGGTCTGCCGGGCGGCCAGGGCGCCGATCGTGGTGGAGACGCCGTTCGAGGGCCAGGCCGACGACATCGCGTTCCTGCGCAAGCACCTGTAGACATCCGTCCACACCCTGTGGATAACTCTGCGGATTGAGAACCTCAGGAAGCGGGTACCGCCTCCTGAATGCCCCGCTCGCCCTTCACCCGCCGGGGCCTGCGCGTGGCGCGCCACAACTGCACGTACGACGTGACCGCCGCGGCCAGGACGACCAGGTTGCGCAGGACCAGCACGAGCGTCCCCGGCAGGGCGCCCGTCCAGCTGTAGTCCAGTTCGATCCAGGGGTACATGATCCCCGTCAGCAGGGCGGCGGTCATGACGAGCAGGGCGGCCGGCCGCTGCGTCGGGCCGGGCCGGTCGCGCCGCACCGACAGGATGACGGCGGCCACGCCGACCACCCACACGAGATACTGCGGCGACAGGACCCGGCTGGTCGCGACCAGGAAGAGCACGGTGGTGAGCGCGGCGTCGAAGTACGACCGCGGGCTCGGTGCCGCGCGCAGCCACCACACGCCGATCAGCGCCAGCGCCAGGGGCGTGGCGGCCAGGCTCAGCACCGTCGCGACGCCCACGCCGTCGCCCACGGCCTCCATCGCGCCGTGCTTGTAGGTGGTGTACCCGTCCCACCAGCCGAGGGCGCGGGCGAGCGCGAACGGCGTGGCGGCCAGCGACTCGATCTGCAGCCCCCGCTTCTCCTGCGCGGTCAGGAAGTCCAGCGCGTGCGGCAGGGTCAGGACGGCCGCGCCGCACCCCGCGAGCGCGACGACGAGCGTGGTTCCCGACGCGGTCAGCAGGTCGCGCCACCTTCGCAGACCGGCGAGCAGCGCGACCGGCCACACCTTCACGAGGAGCCCGACGCCGATGAGCGACCCGCGCACCGCCGGATTGGCCGACGCCGTCAGCGCGAGCACCGCCACGAGCGTGACCATGAGGTCGTACCTCGAGACGAGCACCGGGCCGAGCAGAGCCGCGCCGACGGTCCACGCCCACGGGCCCGTACTGCCGCCACCGCGGCGGGAGGCCGAGAACCGCCACAGCAGGAGCAGGATCGCGAGGTCGCACAGCACCGCCACCAGGGAGAAGGCGACGTGGTAGTCCAGCGGCAGCAGACGGGGGGCGAGAATCGGCAGCGCCGCGAACGGCGGGTACTGCCACTTCTCGTCGCCGTCGGGGAACTCCCCCTCCAGCAGGAGGTCGGACCAGCCGCGGTAGAGGGTGACGTCGTTCCTGAACGCCTCGCCGTGCCCTGTCGGGACGGCCTGGGTCGCGACCAGGAGGAGCGCCACCCGGGTCACCGTCCACACCAGCAGCAGGAGCCATGGTGGCCTCCGGCGCATCGCGTCTCCCCCGTTCCGTCGCGCACACTCTCACGCGACGCTACGCGATGCCTCCGCTCGGGCCGTTCCCTGCCGCGCCGTGACGGGCGCGAAATCCGATGTAAGTTTCATGAGCTCACGCCGTGTCCGGCTGCTCCCGGACGCCCCGCGAGAGCGGGGAACGGCGCAGCACGAGACGGTCCTCGGCGTGGTCGAACACCCCGCCCGACGGGTCGTCGGCCTCCCCCTGGCGTACGACGTCGTGCTCGGGCCGCAGGATGTCGCGGACGACGAGCGCCATGAGGACGACGATGGTCAGCGCCCGGGCCCAGACCGACAGGAAGTACGGGTTGTCGCCGATGCCGAGGTCGGGCTCGCCCGTCTGGGTGACCAGGTAGAGCCAGATCGAGAAGAAGTACCAGCATTCGGCGACCTGCCAGGCGGCCAGGGCCCCCCACCTGGGCCTGGCCAGCACCGCGAACGGCACCAGCCACAGGACGTACTGCGGCGACCAGACCTTGTTGGTGATCATGAAGGCGGCCAGGGCGAGGAAGCACAGCTGCATCAGGCGCGGCCGGCGCGGCGCGGCCAGCGCCAGCACGGCGACCCCCAGCAGCAGCACCGCCAGCAGGGCCATGGCCATGGTGTTCAGCTTCTCGGGATCGCCGAGAAAGGCCAGGAAACCTGGCCTTTCCATGCCGAACCACTGCGTCTTCTGGAAGAAGAACCACAGCCCGCCCCAGTCGGCGCCGCGCTCGCTGCTGAACGCGTAGAACCGCTTCCAGCCCTCGAAGTTGACCAGCATGATCGGCACGTTCACCAGCAGCCACGTGATCGCCGCCGCGCCCGCGGTCTTCAGGAACGGCACCCACTTCGCCGTACGGGCCGTGAGCAGGAACAACGCGCCGAAGAACATCAGAGGGTAGAACTTCGTGGCCACGGCCAGCGCCAGCAGCGCGCCCGCGAGCCACGGCCGGTCCTTGGCCCAGGCCAGCAGCCCGCCGAGCGCGAGTGCCCCCGCGGCCAGGTCCCAGTTGATGTACGCGGTGAGGATGACCGCCGGGCCGACGGCGTACCAGAGGGCGTCCCAGCGGCGGGCCGGGCCGGCCAGCGCGGCCGTCAGCAGCACGCCCACGACCAGCGCGACGCCCATAAGGACCACGGTGACGTCGTAGAACACGATCCCGTCGCCGCCCGCGAGCCGGCGGGCGAACTCCATGATCCCGCCGATGCCGACCGGGTATTCGACCGGATAGTCGACGTACGGGACCTTGCCCTCGTTGAGGTGCTCCGCCCAGAACAGCGGATAGATGTCGGTGTAGCAGAAGTTCGTGAACTGCCCGACACCGCCGTTCCAGGCCCCGCCGAAGCGGCAGGGATACTTCCACAGGTAGGCGAGGATCGCGCCGAGGCCCGCGAGAAGCCCGAGAGGCAGGTACGGCACCGCCCGCGCGGCGACCCCGGGCAGCGGGGCGGAGTCGTTCGTGGTCCGGGTCGTCATGCTCGGTATTGCACCATCCAACGCCTCGGCTTGGCGACTCCGCGCATGGATCGGCGCATGGAAGGGGCCCGCGGCGGGAGTCGCCACGGGCCCCTTGCGGACCATCAGCAGACGGATCAGGCGCCGCCTCTGCCGCCGCTCCTGCCGTTGCCGGAATCCGTCGGCAGGGCGGCCGGGGCCTGGTTGATGTTCAACGGAACGTCGTCGCCTCCCGGGCCGCCGTCCTGACCGCCGGTGTCCTGGTCGTCGCCGAGGCCGTCACCGCTGTCGCATCCCGGGCCGCCGTCGTAGCAGCCGCCGTCGTCGGGGAAGTTGGTCGGGAAGTCGGTCGGGAACCCGGCGTCGTCCGGGGTCGGCGACGGAGAGGGCGTCGGGCTCGGCACGATGTTCTCCGGAGTGCCCAGCCCGGCCTTCGGCGGGAACTGCTCGACCGGCTTGCCCGCGAGCGCCTCCATCATGAAGTTCCGCCAGATCGTGGTCGGGTAGGTCGCGCCCTCGATGCCACTGCCGAGCGATATCTCACGGCCTTGTGAGTACGGGTTCTGCGGGCCGTACTTCTTGCTCTTGGGGTTGGGCTTCTCCGGGCAGTTCGCGTTGACGGGCTGGACGATCTTGCCCGTCTTGGTGACGCACTCCTCGCGGTACATGCCGACGGCGGTGGAGATCTGCGGCGTGAAGCCGACGAACCACGCTTCCTTGTTCTCGTTGTTTGTACCGGTCTTGCCGGCCGCCGGACGGCCGATGCCCTTGCCCGCCGCCGTACCCGACTTGAGGACCTCCTCCATGGCCGCCACGGAGTCGGCCGCCGCCTCGGGTGTGATCACCTGCTTCTCGTCCCGCCGCTCGGCGATGACGACCTCCTTGTCCTTCCGGACCTCCTTGACCACGTGGTAGTTGGTGTGCTTGCCCTCGTTCGCGAAGATCGAGTAGCCCGCGGCCTGCTCGACGGGGGTGACCAGGGCGCTGCCGATCGCGAACTGGTACTGGTGCTCCTTGACGTCCTCTTCCAGCCGGGTCTTGTCGAGCCCGGCCTCCTCGGCGATCTGCTTCACGGCGCTGAGCTGCCCGATGGTGCCGTTGACCTCGTCCAGCTTGTACGCCATGGACGCGAAGGCCGTGTTGATCGAGTGTGAGGTGGCGTAGGTCGCGTCGATGGCGGCGGGCACGGAGTGGCCGTTGGTGATGCCGCCCTTCGCCTGGCCGGGCAGTTCCTTCGGCACGGTCTGGTTGCCCGGCAGCCAGCTCTTGAGGCTGTATCCGGCGTCCAGCCAGGCCGCGAGCACGTACGGCTTAAAGGCCGAGGCGGCCTGCTTCTTGGAGTCGAACGGCTCGTTCCAGTTGTCCTTGACGTAGTCCTCGCCGCCGTAAAAGGCGAGCACCCGGCCCGTCTTGGGGTCCACCGCGGCCAGACCGGCGTGGATCTCCTTCGGCAGCGCGTTGGTGGTGCCGATGACCGCCTTCCTCGCGGCCTGCATGAGCCTCTTGTCGAAGGTCGAGATGATCTTGTAGCCGCCGCTCCTGACCTGGTCGGGCGACAGGTTCATCTTGGTCTTCAGCTCCTGCATGACCTGGACGACCATGTAGCCCTTGAGGCCGCCGAGGTAGTTGGTGTTGCTCTGCTTGACGGTCTTGGGGAACTTGGCCGTGGCGGGCAGTTTGCCGTACCTGCCGGGGTCGAGGGTCGCCATCGCGTTGATGACGTCCTTGAACCGGCTCTGCAGCTGCGGGGAGTCGGGGTCCAGGGCCGGCGTCTGGATGCGCGCGGCGAGATAGGCGCCCTGCTCCGGCGTGAGCTGACCGACGTGCTTCTTGAAGTACGCCATCCCGGCGGCCTCGATGCCGTAGGCGAGGCCGAAGTTCACCGTGTTGAGGTACGTCAGCAGGATCTGGTTCTTGGGCATCTCCTGGTCGAGCTTGACCGCGACGAAGATCTCCTTGAACTTTCGCTTGATCGACACTTCCTGGCTGAGGCCGTCGTAGTAGTTGCGGGCCATCTGCTGGGTGATGGTCGAGGCGCCCTGGAGCTGCTGGCCGGTCGCGGTCATCCAAACCGACCGCACCATGCCGGGGATGGAGATGCCGGAGTCCTCGCGGAACGTCCTGTTCTCGATGGCGATGACGGCGTCCTGGACGTGCCGCGGCACCTTGTTGATGTCGTCCACGATGACGCGCGGAGTGCCGACCTTGGCGATCAGCGTCTTGCCGTCGTTGTAGTAGATGGCGCTGCCCTCGGCGATCGCGTCCGCCTGGGTCGCCTTCGGCACCGGGGTGTTGGCGTAGGCCACCGCGATCATGCCGAAGGTGCCGACGGCCAGCACGGTGAAGGCCGCCACGAGGATCTTCCAGCTCGGCAGGAAACGCTTCCAGCCCGTACGGCGCGGCTTCTCGTCGTCATCGTCGAAGTCGTCGAAGTCGCGCGGATCCCGGGGACCGCGACCGCCGGGACCTTCCGGCCCCCCCGGGCCGCCGGGACCACCGGGTCCACCCGGACCGCGGCCGCTCCGGCCCGGAGGCCTGCGGCGGCGGCCGCCCGTCTGGAGCGCCTCGGTGCTCTGCCCGTCCGCGTCCCCGCGGGCGTCACCGCGTACGTCACGGGGGGCGTCACCGCGGAAGCCGCCGCTCGGCATGCCCAGAGCCTGGGTGCGCTCGTCGGCGCCGGGGACGCCGGGCCGACCGGGACCGCCCGGACCACCCGGACCGGCGGCGTAACGCGGGTCACGGCCGGCCGGCGGGCGTCCGCCGCCCACAGGTCCGCGGGGTCCCTGCTGGTGTCCCTGCTGATGTCCCTGTGCGGGTCTCTGCGGGTGGCCCTGAGGGGAGCCCTGCGGGGGGCCCTGTGCCGGTCTCGGCGGCACGGCGTTCATGGCCGCCGTGTCCTCGAAGGCCGCCTCCCTGCGGCGCTGCTCCGGTCCTCCGGGCCGGGCGCCGCGGGGTGGCTGCGGGGCCGGGCCCCTGCCGGGTTGCCGCGGCGGACCTGGCTCGCCGTACTCGCCGTACTCGTCGGATTCCCGGGGCGAGCGACGACGGCGCCCAGGGCGGGATGGTCCACCGGAGCCCGAGGCGTCCTCGGGGCGGCCGGTCGGCTCCGGTCCATAGTTGCTGTTGGTCACGCGTCCTCGTCAGATGTTTCGGGGAGTTTGAATCGGCGTCGGCCGGCAGGCCGGCGGGCTGTCCTCCTGGAAGTGGAGGTCGCCCTACAGAGAGGGGCCCGGGGGATCGGCTGTTCCGAGGACGAACGACACCGCCAGGTGGTTCCAGGAACAACCTTGGCAGACCTCCACCACGTAGACCCGGAATTCGCGGTATTCCCGGGCCATCGCGGTGAGCTCGGCCGCCCCTTTCGCCTGGCCGGCCACTCGTCCTAGTTCATCCCCATATACGTATGTGACGTTGGTCACGTTCCGTCGTTCACATATGGGGCAGATGCGCCTGGACGGCTCTCCGTGAAAGCGAGCCGCGCGCAGCAGGTAAGGATGGGCGTCGCACACGTCCCGCGCCCGCACGCGGCCGGCGCGGACGGACTGCACGGCCGCCCGCTTCGCGAGGCCGTAGTCCACGACCGACCGCTGTGACCACATACGGCCAGATTACGGCCCTTTGCGGAATCTTGCCCAACCGTTGACTCATTGCCATATATGACGCTCCGACGTATCCTGCGGATGTATCGAGTCGATACATCGGTCGGACACAGGAGGTGGTTCCAGTGACGGGCTCTCGTGGAGGTGTACTGGAGCTCGCCGTCCTGGGATCGCTGCACGAAACGCCCTTGCACGGATACGAGCTGCGTAAACGGCTCAACACGCTGCTCGGCATGTTCCGTGCGTTCTCCTACGGCTCGCTGTATCCCTGCCTCAGGGGTCTGCTGAACGAGGGGCTCATCGCCGAGGAGGAGCCCCCTGAGGACACGGTTCTCGGCCGCAGGTCGAAGATCGTGTACAAGATCACGGCGGAGGGCAAGGAGCGGTTGCAGGAGCTGCTCAGCCAGTCGGGGCCGTCCTCCTGGGAGGACGAGAGCTTCGGCATTCACTTCGCCTTCTTCCGCCATACGGAGGCGGAGGTGCGGCTGCGCATCCTGGAAGGCCGCCGCAGCCGCCTGGAGGAACGCCTCGACCGCGTCCGTGAGGCTCTCGCCCGTACGAGGGAGCGGTTGGACAGCTACACGCTGGAGCTCCAGCGGCACGGACTGGAGTCGGTCGAGCGCGAGGTCCGATGGCTGAACGAGCTGATCGACTCGGAACGGCGGAGCCACTCGGCTCCCGGCGAGGGGGATCACCCCCCGGATCCCGCGCAAGCCGTGCAGAAAGAGACCCAAAGGGCGGACACGCCCGAGGCAGATAGGTGAAGGAGCGAGTGCTATGGGTTCGGTGCGCGTAGCCATCGTCGGTGTGGGCAACTGCGCCGCATCGCTGGTACAGGGCGTCCACTACTACAAGGACGCGGATCCGGGCAGCCGTGTACCGGGCCTCATGCACGTGCGGTTCGGTGACTACCACGTCGGCGACGTCGAGTTCGTGGCGGCCTTCGACGTGGACGCCAAGAAGGTCGGCCGCGACCTGTCCGAGGCCATCGTGGCCTCCGAGAACAACACGATCAAGATCTGCGACGTGCCGCCGGTCGGCGTGACCGTGCAGCGCGGCCCGACCTTCGACGGGCTGGGCACGTACTACCGAGAGATCATCGAGGAGTCGGACGAGCAGCCGGTCGACGTCGTCCAGGCGCTGAAGGACGCCCGGGTCGACGTCCTGGTGTCCTACCTCCCCGTGGGCTCGGAGGAGGCCGACCGCTTCTACGCGCAGTGCGCGATCGACGCCAAGGTGGCCTTCGTCAACGCGCTGCCGGTCTTCATCGCCTCCGACCCCGAGTGGGCCGCGAAGTTCACCGAGGCCGGCGTCCCGATCGTGGGCGACGACATCAAGTCGCAGGTAGGCGCCACGATCACCCACCGCGTGCTGGCCAAGCTGTTCGAGGACCGCGGAGTGGAGCTGCTGCGCACCTACCAGCTCAACTTCGGCGGCAACATGGACTTCATGAACATGCTGGAGCGCACCCGCCTCCAGTCCAAGAAGATCTCCAAGACGCAGTCGGTCACGTCGCAGATCCCGCACGAGATGGCCAAGGCCGACGTCCACATCGGCCCGTCCGACCACGTGCCGTGGCTGGACGACCGCAAGTGGGCCTACGTCCGCCTCGAGGGCAAGTCGTTCGGAGACACCCCGCTCAACCTGGAGTACAAGCTCGAGGTCTGGGACTCGCCCAACTCGGCCGGCATCATCATCGACGCCGTCCGCGCGGCCAAGATCGCCCTCGACCGGGGCATCGGCGGCCCGCTGCTTTCGCCCTCGTCCTACTTCATGAAGTCGCCGCCGGAGCAGTACTCCGACGACGCCGCCCGCGAGGCCGTGGAGAAGTTCATCCGCGGCGAGGTCGAGCGCTGACGTCCGTCGCTCACAGCGTGTCCCGCCCCGGCTCCGCCTTGCGGACCGGGGCGGTCGCACGTCTCAGCCGTCTCGGTGATTTCAGCGTCTCAGGAGCTCGCCCTGGCGGCGGGTCTCAGCGGTTCGAGGTGAGCGGGCGCGCGGCGGGCGGCAGGGCCGCGGCGTCGGCCACCGGCCAGGCCAGCGGGTCAGGACCGAGCGCGACGAGCTGGGGCACCTGCAGCCGGGCCCAGGGCGAGATGTCCAGCTCACCGCTCATCACCTCGGCGGCGAAGCGCGTCCAGGGCTCCCATCGGACCTCGCCCACCTCCTCGGCGTTGGGCGTGGCCTCTCCCTTCACCACGGCCCGGTAGACCGGGCACAGCTCGTTTTCCACCGTCCCGTTGTCCATCACGGCCCGGTAGGAGAAGCCCGGCAGGATCAGGTCGACGGACTCGACGGCCAGGCCCAGCTCGAAGCGGAGGCGGCGGATCACCGCCGACGACAGCGGCTCGCCCGGCAGCGGATGCCCGCAGCAGCTGTTGGTCCACGCGTCGGGCCAGGTCAGCTTCGTGCCCGCCCGCCGCGACAGCAGCACGCGGCCCCGGTCGTCGAAGACATAGCTGGAGAACGCCAGATGCAACGGAGTGTCGGCGCCGTGGACGGTCGACTTGGGAGCGGTGCCGACCGGGTTGCCCTCGCCGTCGACCAGCACGACATGTTCCTGTGAGGTCACTCTGCGAGAGTACGTGATCACCTTGATGCGAGTGAGACGTAGGGGACTTTATCAGGGTTGATCCTGATGCTCGGCTGTGATCGTCCGCGTAGGCTGTCGCCGTGTCGTACGTCTCCGATCTGCGGGTGGTCCTGAGGGGCCGCAACTTCCGGCGTCTTTTCGCCACGAGGCTCGTCTCGCAGTTCTCAGACGGGATCTTCCAGCTCGCCGTCGGCGGGTACGCGTTCTTCAGCCCGGAACGGCAGACCAACGCGGCCGACATCGCGGCGGGCCTCGCCGTGCTGCTGCTGCCGTACAGCGTCCTCGGGCCCTTCGTCGGGGTGTTCATCGACCGCTGGTCGCGGCGGCAGATCCTCGTCATCGCGCCGGTCGTGCGCGGTGCGCTGCTGATCGTGGCCGCAGGCCTCGTCGCCGCGGGAGCGCCGGACGCCGTCTTCTACGTGGCGGCGCTCGGCGTGCTCGCGGTCAACCGCTTCTTCCTTTCGGCCCTCAGCGCGGCGCTGCCCCACGTCGTGCCGTCCGACCAGCTGATGATGGCCAACGCGGTGACGCCCACGTCGGGCACGGTGATGACATTCGTCGGGGCGGGCGCCGGCATCGTGCTCCGCATGGTCGCCGGATCGGGCGACGGCGGGGTGGCGGTGCTGCTGGTCTCCTCCGGCCTCGTCTTCGGGCTGAGCGCGCTGATCGCGCGGACGATGGAGCGCTCCCTGCTCGGCCCCGCGTACGACCCGGACCGCCCGCAGGCCCGCGAGGCCGTACGGCACGTGCTCACCGGCCTGGTCGACGGAGCGCGGCACATCGCGCACCGGCGTTCGGCCGCGGCGGCCCTCGGCGGCATCGCGACGCACCGCCTCATGTTCGGAATCTCGACGGCCGCGGTGATGATGCTCTACCGCTACAGCTTCACCACGAACGTCGACGACGCGCTGAAGGGCATCGCGCTCGTGCTGGGCGCGGTCGGCGCGGGGAGCTTCGCCGCGGTGGTGGTCACGCCGTGGGCCACCAAGCGGTTCCGGATCGAGACCTGGGTCCCGGTCATGCTGGTGACCTGCGGAGTCCTCGAGTTCGCGCTGTGCGCGACGTTCCAGCAGTGGGCGTTCGTGGCCGCCGGGCTCGTGATCGGCGTCGCCGGGCAGAGCGTGAAGATCTGCGCGGACACCGTCGTGCAGCGCGACGTCGAGGATGCCTATCTCGGCCGCGCCTTCTCCGTGTACGACATGCTGTTCAACGGCATGACCGTCCTCGGCGCGGTGCTGGCGGCGGCGCTGCTGCCGCGCGACGGCAGGTCCTATCTCGCGCTCGCCGTGATCGGCGTCGGCTACGTGATCGGCGCGGTGGTGTACCGGCTGATGCTGCCCACGACCGTACGCAGGCCGCCGGTCCCCGCCGCCGACTGACCCCTGGGCCGCGTCCCGCCAATCGGCGGTTGTCCGGGCAATTCGAAATCGGCTGTGCGTGATCGGCAAATTGGATCCGAACACAAGGGCACAGAAGCCTTGACTGCTCGCTGAAGAGTTAACATCCCTCCCAAAACGATTCGCCGTTTTCATGTGGTCCGCCCTCCAGCGAACAGGCCGCCCTCATGTCCCCCTCCCCCTCGAATTCAGGAGAAGCTCCGGATAACAAGGACGACGCGACGTCCCCTAAACGTCAGCCCGAGGTGACGCTGGCGCGGCAGACGGTGATCAGCACGGCCCTGACGATCCTGACGACCGGCGTGCTGAACAAGTTCATCACCCTGACGGACCAGGGGCTGTTCGGGTGGTTCGTCACGATGCTCACGATCGGTCTGATCGGAGGCGTCCTCCTGCAGCTTCCGGGACCCGCCCGCGTTCGCGCCTGGCTCATGCGCCGGAGCAGGCCGTCCGTCTCGGCGATCAGTCCTCGGCCCGAGGACGTCCCTCCACGCCGCCGTCAGGTCGGGCGGATACGCGAATGTCTTCGCCGCGTCTGGCCGCCGCTCGCCATCAGCTATCTGTCAGTGACCCTCGGGCTGGTCGTTGCCCTGATCGTGGTCGGGATTGTGAAGGTCACGCCAACTCTGTACCGGCTGGCCCTGCCACCGTCCTGCGCCGAGCCGCGAGAACTCTCCGTCATGACGGCGCCGGAAAACGTCGACGCACTGCGCGGAAAGGCCTCCGCTTTCATCGCCGAGACACGGGTGGACGACTGCGCCGCCTACCGGATCTCGGTGTTTCCCGCTCCGTCGATCAAAGGAATGATCCACGGATTCGACGACGGCTGGCGTCGCGACGACGCTGCTCAGTCGAACGAGCCGTTCCGGCGCCTGTTCGGACCGCGGCCCGACGCCTGGATCGCGACCAGCTCGGAGGAGGTGGATTTCGTCCGCTGCGAGGTGGGACGCCCTCAGGGCGCCGGGGAGAAGGAGTGCGGCGACGAGGACCCGGTGCGACTGGAGAAGCGAGCGAGTGTGGCGAACGACCATCTGGCCATCGCGATGCTCGGCGAACGCATCCCGGACCTGAAGGGGCTGCCCCCGCAGAAGGGCCTGGCCGGCGTGGTGAGGGCGATTCGCCGGGAGCTGGACATGCGCCTTCTCTACCCTCAGCCAGGGCTCTCCTCGGCTGGTCTCATCGCGGCCGCGCAACTCGTGAACCACGAAGATTCCAAGGAAACCGCCGAGAGCGTGGCCTTCGACAACAGCGTCAACGCGCTCCTGTGCCGATTCGAGGGGCTGGGAGGCAAGAAGAAGGACATCGCGCTGTTCGTCCCATCCCACAGCGTGCAGGACTATCCAGACCGGAAGAACACGGGCGAGGGCTGCACCGGCACGAACGGTAACAACGCGGGGGCGCTCACCGAGGCGGAGGTGGCCGGCCTGCCCGCCCTGGACTACCCCTTCGTCCACATCCACTGGCCCGAGGAGGACCAGGGGCGCAGCGACGCCATCGACGGGTTCGGTGCCTGGCTCGCCGGCCACAAGCTCTTCGACCGCCCCGCGCCCGGCAGGGCCTCGACGGTGTCTTCGGCGGCGCTGCGCGCGGCGGAGAAGCAGATCAAGGATCGGCTGCCCCCCGTCGATATACAGCTCCTGCTCGACATCTCCGGGTCGATGTCCGGATCGCCTTCCGCGCTCCTGCTCACTCGTCAGGCGATTCCCGGCATCTGGCAGACGCTCACCGAATCCGATCGACTGTCGCTCAGCACGTTCTACCTGCACGACGGCGTAAACGTCGCCCAGCCTTCTCCGAAACAGGGAGTGGATGATCTACACGAATTCATCACAGAAGTGGCGAAGGTGACCAGTAATGGTGCGGACGCGCCGATATCAGCAACGATCAGAAAGCTGGGGCCGCTGGTCAAAAAGCCGGCCCGCTCCCTGGTGATCATCACCGACGGAGGCCCCTTCCGGCTCGAGAAGGACCCTCGGGGGGCCGAACACGCCATCGCGCAGGCTCTGGAGCAAAGCCCGTCAATCAGGGACCTTTACCTACTCGTGCTGAAGCGGGACAAATGCGGCGGCATGGTCTCGGCGCCGGAACTCCCGAGGAGACGGTCCAAGCACCTGGTCTGCGCCGAGGTCGAGGGCGGCTCCTCATCGTCCTTGCAGGCAGGGGACGTGGAGAACGCACTGATCAAAATGATTTCCACGGTGCGGGAGTGGTCCTGATGCCGGGGCGTCTGAAGCGGTGGTGGTCTCCGCTTCCGGTCTACCGGAAGTGGCTCGGGGTGGCCGGGTTCACGGCGGGTCTCCTCCTCGGGACGAGTCAGCTTCTCCCCGGCAGCCTGTGGACGGTCCTGTCCCCCTCCGCTTCCCCGGCCGTCGACCGCGAGAAGACCTGCTCCGGCAGCGGCGAAATAACCATCGCGACCGGGAACGACGTCAGCGCGGGAAGCTTCCGCAGGAACCTGGTCCAGGACTGGAACAGGACTTCACTGTCGCGCGTCGCCAGGTTCGTCGAGATATCCGACTCCGCCGACGAAGCCCGGGCTGAGATGGCGGCGGCCGCCCAGTCGCACCGGTGTGCCTACGACATCCTCATCCTCGACGTCGCCTATGTGACCGAGTTCGCCAGAAACGGCTACATCCGGGAGATCGACGCCGTCGGCGACGCCCAAGATCCGGACGGTTTCGGCCAGGACTACTGGCAGCGATTCATTCCCAACGTGCTGAAGGCCACCGAGGTGGACGGCAAGCGGTATGCCGTGCCGTTCGCCTCCGACGCGCCGCTTCTGTTCGGCAAGACCGGTCAGCTGACCTTCAAGGACTGGCCGGATCTCGTGCGAGATGCCGAGAAGCACGGCTACGCGGGGCAGTTCGGCGACTACGAGGGCGGCACCGTGAACCTCATGGAGGTGATCCTCTCCGGCGGCGCGAAGATCTCTGATGGTGAGCGTATCGTGCTGGACCGCTACCCCACCGAGACCAAGCAGGCGCTCAAGATGTGGAAGGGGTTACTGAGCCCTCCGAGACACGACGGAGACTCCGGCACTCCAGGGGGATCACCGCAGAACGCGGGCCAGTGCCGGGACAGCCTCGCCCGTGGCTGCCTGTGGGGATTCACCGAGGAGAGCGGGATCCGGGCATTCCGCGACAGCGGGGTGGGGTACATGCGGAACTGGCCGTTCGCGATTCCCCGGCTGGCTCTCGACCCGGTGATGCGCGGCCCGGGTGGAGCCCTCCGCTTCGACGTGGCGCCCCTGCCGCGCGGTGGGATCCTCGGCGGCTCCACCCTCGCCCTCAGCGCGGACATCTCCGAAGACAAGATCGAGGACGCCCGGCGCCTCATCGAGTTTCTCACCCGAGCGGACTCGCAGGAGAAGCTGTTCGCGTGCGGCGGTTACCCACCGGTCGTCGAGAAAGCCTATGAATTCTTCCAGGAGGTCGACGATCGGCACACCTGCAGCGGCCTGCAGCGGCAGGATGGCCGGGACATCGTCGCGGAACCCGGCTCGGAATTGACCTCTCCTCAGCTGAAGAACTTCGCGGCAAAGGTCCACGATGCCGTGACCAAGGCAGTGCAGCGGCCGATCTCGTCCCACTACGCCTCCTTCAGTGAGACGTTCCGAACCTGCCTCCGGGGCGCGTTGATGAGTGACGTTGATCCGGAGGATCTGGACGTCGGCCGAATCGCCAGAGTTCTGCAGGATGCCCAGGCCGGACGCCGGTCGGACTCCCCGTGCCTGCGGCCCTCGGGGTAGTGACGACGTTCGAGCGCGGCCTTCAGGGTGTGAGCGGCCGGCGACTGCCGGGTGCGCTCAGAGGGCCGCAGTGGCGGCCGTCATCGCCCTGGTGATCGTCGCGATGTCGTCCGGCGTGCAGGCGTAGGGCGGCATCGTGTAGATCAGGCGGCCGAAGGGCCGCAGCCAGACGCCGTGCTCCATCACGATGTCCTGGATTTTCGCGACATCGACGGGCTCGTCGGTCTCGATCACTCCGATCGCCCCAAGCACCCGTACGTCTCGTACGCCGGGCGCGTGCGCGGCGGAAGCCAGACCGTCCAGCAGGGCCGCCTCGATGCGGGCGACCTCCTCCCTCCAGGGCCGCTCGGCGAGCAGGTCGAGCGAGGCGCCGGCCACCGCGCAGGCGAGCGGGTTGCCCATGAAGGTCGGGCCGTGCATCAGCACGCCGACGCGTTCGGCCACCCGCGCCGTGCACAGCGTGGCGGCGAGCGTCATGTAGCCGCCGGTCAGCGCCTTGCCCACGCACATGATGTCCGGCCTGATCCCGGCATGGTCGCAGCCGAACATCTCCCCCGTACGGCCGAAGCCGGTGGCGATCTCGTCGGCGATCAGCAGGACGCCGTGCTCGTCGGCCAGATCGCGCAGCCGCCGCAGGTAGGCCGGGTGATAGAACCGCATGCCGCCGGCGCCCTGCACGACCGGTTCCACGATGATCGCGGCGAGCCGGTCGGCGTGCGCCGCGACGGCCGCGGTCAGCTCCGCCAGATACGCCTCGTCGGGTCCCGGCTCGACCGGCGGCCCAGGGCGGCGGCCGTAGTCGGCGGGCGGCGCCGGCGCGAAGACGTGGGCCGGGAGCATCCCGGTGAACAGGTGGTGCATGCCGTTGACCGGATCGCAGACCGACATCGCGCCGAAGGTGTCGCCGTGATAGCCACCGCGCACGGTCAGCAGCGCCGACCGGCCGCTGTGCTGGACCGCCATCTTGATCGCGACCTCGACCGCCACGGAACCCGAGTCCGCCAGGAAGACGCGGTCGAGCCCGGTCATCTCGCTCAGCCGGTGCGCGAGCCGTACGGCGGGCTCGTGGGTGAGACCGCCGAACATGACGTGCGCCATGTCGCCGGCCTGGTCGCGCACGGCCCGGTTCAGCCGGGGGTGGTTGTAGCCGTGGATGGCCGCCCACCAGGAGGCCATGCCGTCGACCAGCTCACGACCGTCGTCGAGGGTGATCCGCACACCGTCCGCCCGGCGGACGACGTGCACGGGCACCCCCGGCGGCGCCTCCGACGGCCCCTTCGACAGCCCTTTCGACGGCCCTTTCGACGGCATGGCCGCGTACGGGTGCCAGACGTGCTCCCGGTCCAGCCGGAGCACCTCCCCGGCGTCCATTCACAGAAGCCCGTTGCCGTGCGCCCAGGCGAGCAGGGCGTCCTTCGCGGCCTCCTTGCCGATCAGGCCCTGGTCCATGCGGATCTCCAACATGTGCTTGTAGGCCCTGCCGACGACCGGGCCGGGCGGCACGCCGAGGATCTCCTGGATCTCGTTGCCGTCCAGCTCAGGCCGGATCTTGGACAGCTCCTCCTCCTCGGCCAGCCGGGCGATGCGCTCCTCCAGCTGGTCGTAGGTGCGCGACAGGGCCTGCGCCTTGCGCTTGTTGCGGGTGGTGCAGTCGGCCCTGGTCAGCTTGTGCAGCCGTTCGAGGAGGTGTCCCGCGTCGCGGACGTAGCGGCGCACGGCGCTGTCGGTCCACTCCCCCGTCCCGTAGCCGTGGAAGCGCAGGTGCAGCTCCACGAGCCTGGACACGTCGGACACCACGTCCTTGGGAAACTTGAGCTCGGTCAGCCGCTTCTTGGTCATCTGCGCGCCGACCATCTCGTGGTGGTGGAACGACACCCGGCCGCCGGGCTCGTTGCGCCGGGTCTTCGGCTTGCCGATGTCGTGCAGCAGGGCCGCCCACCGCAGCACCCGGTCGGGACCGGCCGTCTCCAGCCCGATGGCCTGCTCCAGCACGATCAGCGTGTGCTCGTAGACGTCCTTGTGCCGGTGGTGCTCGTCGATCTCCAGCCGCAGCTTGGGCAGCTCGGGCAGGACGTGGGCGGCGAGCCCGGTCTCCACCAGCAGCGCCAGCCCGGCCCTCGGGTGCGCGCCGAGGATCAGTTTGTCGAGCTCGTCGCGGATCCGCTCGGCCGAGACGATCTCGATGCGGCCGGACATCGCCGTCATGGCCTCGACGACCTCGGGCGCGACCGTGAATCCGAGCTGGCCGGCGAACCTGGCCGCCCGCAGCATCCGCAGCGGGTCGTCGTCGAACGACTGCTCGGGGCGGCCCGGCGTCCGCAGGCTCCTCGCGGCGAGGTCCTGCAGCCCGCCGTACGGGTCGGCGAACTCGTGGTGCGGCAGCCGGACGGCCATCGCGTTGACCGCGAAGTCGCGCCGGGCGAGGTCGCCGTCGAGCGAGTCGCCGTACATGACCTCGGGCTTGCGCGAGGCGGGATCGTACGACTCGCTGCGATAGGTGGTGATCTCCAGCAGCCAGCCGCCCTTGCGGACGCCGACCGTGCCGAAGTCGATCCCGATCGTCCAGACGGCGTCGGCCCAGTCCTTGACGATCTCCAGCACCCGCTCGGGACGGGCGTCCGTGGTCAGGTCGAGGTCCTTGCTCGCACGGCCGAGGAGGACGTCGCGGACGGAACCGCCGACCAGGGCCAGCTCGTGCCCCCGGGCCGAGAACAGCTCGCCGAGCTCGTCGGCGACCGGGGCGATCCGGCGGAACAGTTCGTTCACGGCGCGCTGCTGGCTGTCGCTCAGATTTGAAACGGACAAGGCTGGGTAGGTCCTTCGGTCACGGAACAGAAACTCTCCCCCGATGGCCCAGGTGTTCGGGTGTCACCCAGGGGAGACACACCTAGCGATCACCAGGCCACGAACGGTTCGGGGGCGCTGGACGACGCAAGGAGCACACGAGATGAAAGACGCTCTCGCGATTCACCGCTGGCTCCTCGCCCACCAGATCCACCATGAGATCGTACGTCTTCCGCGCCCGTTGACATGCTCGGACGAGCTTCCCGAGGTGCTGGGGGTCACTCCCGGGACCTGCGTGTGCGTATCGCTGTTCGAGGTGTCGGCGCGTGGAGCGACACACGAGGTGGCCGTGGTGAGCGCGGTGGACTCCTGTCCCGGGCCGGCGGCGGTGGGCGACGTCCTGCGCGCCCACAGGGTGACCCCCGCGTCCGCCTTCGCCGTCAACTCCGCGACCGACTACGCGCACGGCCTGGTCTGCCCGCTGCTGCTGCCCGACGACCTGACCGTTCTGGTGGACCAGCGCCTGTTGGAGCGCATCGATCCCGACGACTTCGTCCACACCGCGACCGGCGAGCGCCGCACCGCCTTGCGATTGCGCGCCATCCACCTGTTCGACCTGGTGGCGGCCAAGCCCGTCGACCTGAGCACCGGCCACAGGAGAGGTCTCGCAAGCCTGGTGAGTCCTATGCGGACCGCATAGCCAATAGCATTCTGGGCGTGCGCCGTACCTCACCGCCGGCCGGCACATGATCCGTAAGGCCGCGCTGCTGACATTGCTGACCGCCCTGCTCGCCTCCCCCGCGGGCATGGCCGGTACGGCTGTCGCGGCACCTCCTCCGGGTCGTGCCGCAGTTGCGGCTCCCGCCGATCCGCTCCTCGTGAGCGAGATCACCCCGGAGGTCGTGCGTGCGGCCGCCACGCCCATAACGGTCGCGGGGACCTTCTCCGGCACGCCCGGGTCCTCCGTGCGGGTCGCCGTCCGATACTCCCGGGGGCGGCCGTTCGCGTCCCGTTCGGAGATGGCGGCCTACCTGTCCGAGCAGGGGTACGGCACAACCAACTGGAGCACCAGAGTCCAGGCCACGCCGCTCGACCAGTCGGGCAAGCTGCCCTTCCGGTTCACGGTGACGCCCGAGGAGCTGGGCACGCCCCGGCCCGGCGTCTACCCCTTCGAGATCGAGGTGACCGACGCGGCGACCGGGCAGCGCCTCGGGATCGAGCGGACATTCCTGACGTACGCCCCCAAGGGCGAGCAGATCCCCAAGGTGAAGCTCGCGGTCGCCCTGCCGATCGTGGACCGGCCCCACCGCGCCGACGACGCGACGTTCATGGACGACGACCTGTCCGAGTCGCTCGCCTCCGGCCGCCTGGCCTCCCTGCTCCAGACCGCGCAGGACACCGGCGACGGCGTGACCTGGTTCGTGGACCCCGCCCTGCTCGACGACGTCCGTGTCCTGTCCTCGGGGACCCGCGACGTGCGCGGCACACGCAAGAACGCCGACCCTGCGGCCGGCCAGTGGCTGAACGGCCTGCGCAGCGCGCTGACGGACAAGACGGTCATCGCCACGCCGTACGCCGACCCGGACGTGGCCGCGCTGGTCCACCACGGTCTCGACAAACAGGCCGCGGCGTCCGTCCAGCGCGGGGCCGCGCTCGCGAGCGAACTGCTAGGCCGGGAGATTCGCGGCACCACCGCGTGGCCGGCCGGCGGCAAGATCGACCGTGACGCGGTGGACGAACTGGCGATGTCGGGCGTGAAATCCGTGCTGCTGTCCGGGGACGCGCTGCCGCCGCGGACCGCGGGACAGGACACGGCGCAGGACGCGACGCAGAACGGACAGCCCGTCCCGCCCCCCGCGCAGGCCACTCCCGACGGTGCGGCCAGGCTCGACACCGTGGCGGAGGCTCCGCTCACCGCGCTGCTCACCGATCCCACGCTCAGCAAGGTCCTCGGCGGGAACGTGTCCGCTCCCGGCGCCGCCATGCTCGCGCGGCAGCGGTTCCTCGCCGAGACCGCCATGATCGCCTTTGAGCAGCAGGCCCAGCAGACCAGCCAGACCGGCCAGACGGGGCAGACGGGGCAGACGGGGCAGGGCGAGACGGCGACGGCGGCCGCGCGAACGGTCATCGCGGCGCCCGATTCGCACCTGTGGACCCCCGACCCGGCGTTCGTCTCCAGCCTCCTCCAGGCCGCCGTCGGCGCCCCCTGGCTGCGCATGACCTCGCTCGAAGCGGTCAAGCCCGGCCGGGCCGGCGTGCCGCGCGGCGACCTGACGTACACCGAGCGCGACCGCCAGGCCGAGCTGAGCCGCTCCTACCTCACGACCGTGCGCAAGCTGGCGCGCAAGGCCGACGCCGTGGCCACCGTCACCGAGGAGCACACGGACGTCTTCCACACGGCCATACTCCGGCTGACATCCGCCTCCTGGCGAGGCGACGGCAAGCGGGCGGGCTCCTTCGCCGGCCAGGTGCAGAAGGCGATCGACGACCGCATCGACCACGTGTCCGTGCTCGACACCCCGCGCGCCGTCGCCGGAAGCAACGGCCAGGTCCCGGTCAGCGTGGCCAACAACCTGGACAAGGACATCCAGATCAAGGTCCGGGTCACCTCGGCCAGCAAGTCGCGGCTCGCCATCGACGCCGACGGAGGGGTCTACGTGACCCCCACCACCAGGATCCTCGCGGGGCGCAGCCAGCTTGTGAACGTGCCGGTGATCGTCCGCAACGAGGGCGGCGAAGCGAGCATCTCCGTACAGCTCCTCACCGACGGCGACGAGAAGTACGGCAAGGCGGTGCGGGTCGTCGTGCGCGCGACCGGTTACACCGGCATCGCCCTCGTCATCGTGGGGGCGGCCGTGGTCATCATGCTGGCCGCCGTGGTGATGCGCATCCTGCGCCGCAGGTCGCGCAAGGCGTTCCCGTTCGACGGGCCGGAGGACGAGGAGGGCCCGCCCGCCGGCCGGCCGGGAGCCGTCCCGGCCGAGCGCACCCAGTCGCCCTAGTCTGGGTCGCCGTAGAGTCTGGACCACCCCGGGACCCCGAGTGAGGCGGCCGCGCGATTCGGGCCGCCGTGAACCGAAGGACAACCATGAGCAGGATGCTGCGGGCCAGCGCGATCATGGCGGCCGGGACGATGGTCTCGCGGCTCACCGGCTTCGTCCGCACGGCGATGCTCGCCGCGGCCATCGGCACCCTCGCCCTCGGCGACGCCTACAACGCGGCCTACCAGATCCCCTACATCCTGCTCGACCTGCTGCTCCAGGGCATCCTCAGCGCCGTGGTCGTGCCGGTGATCGTACGGGCGCAGAAGCGGGACCCCGACGGGGGCCAGGCGTTCGAGCAGCGGCTGATGACGCTGGGCGTGGTGGTGCTGTCGGCCGTCGCCGTGATCGGCGTGCTGCTGGCCCGGCCGATCATGGAGCTCTACACCGCTTCGAACTGGTCGGAGCACAAGGTGACGGTGGCCACCACGCTGGCCCAGTACCTGCTCCCGCAGATCGCGTTCTTCGGGGTCGGCTCGCTGGCCGGGGCGATCCTGAACACGCGGGACAGGTTCGCCGCGCCCATGTGGGCGCCGGTGCTCAACAACATCGTGGTCATGGGCGTCCTGGCCGCCTATTACGCCGTCGGGACGTCCGACATCGAGAAGGTGACCGAGCGCGACCTCACACTGCTCGGTCTCGGCACCACCGCGGGCATCGTGGCCCAGGCGCTGGTGCTGATCGTCGCGCTGCACCGGGCCGGGTTCCGGTTCCGCCCGCGGTTCGGGGTGCGCAACACCGGGCTCGGCGAGGCGGCCAGGGCGGCCGTGTGGACGTTCGCCTTCGTCGGCATCAATCAGATCGCGCTCCTGATCACCACCAAGCTCTCGACCGGCGCGGGCGCCCGGGCGCCGGGCGCGGGCAACAGCGCCTGGGCGTACGCGTTCCAGCTCTTCCAGCTCCCGTACGGGATCATCGCGGTGTCGGTGATCACGGCGATGCTGCCCAGGATGAGCAGGCTCGTGGCGGACGGGGACCTCGCCACGGCCCGCGAGGAGTTCTCCTCCGGGGTGCGGCTGGTCTCCTCCGTCATCGTCCCCGCGGGGCTGCTGCTGATGGTGCTCGGCCCGGCGGTCACCACGTTGATCTTCTCGTGGGGACACATGACGACGACCGACGCGATCTACATCGGCCACGTTCTGCAGGTGTTCGGCGTCGCGCTCATGCCGTTCTCGGTCTTCCAGCTGCTGCTGCGGGTCTTCTACAGCTTCGGCGACACCCGTACCCCCGCGATCATGGCGGGGGTGAACGTGGTCGTCAACGCGTCGCTCAGTCTCGTCGCCTACTTCACGCTCCCCGACCGGTACGTCGTCATCGGACTGGCGTTCGCCTACCTGATCACCTATGTCGTGCTCTGCGGCGTCGCGTGGGTGCTGGCCAGCCGGAAGATCGGCGGGCTCGGCGGCCGGGAGATCGTCGCCGGTCTGGGCCGGATGTACGCGGCGGCGATCCCGGCCGCCGCGCTGGCTCTGGCGATCCTGTGGCTGGCCAGGGAGATCACCCCGATCACCGCGGCGAGTTCGGCCGTGGTGCTCGTGGTGGGCGGCGGCGCCGGGCTGCTGCTGTACATGCTGGCCGCGCACCGGCTGCGGGTGCCCGAGGTCCGTTCCATCATTGGACTTGTCGCAAGCCGGGTAGGACGGTAAGAGTCCTCAAGAACGACCGGCAACTGGAAGGTAACCCGAAAGTCCGATTCGGACGTCTTCGATCGGGAAGGCGGGCACAAGCGGCACGGCACTAGCATGGTGCGCCAGGGAGTGTTGAGACACGACCAGGGAACGTCCCGCAGACCTTGCCCCACCGATGGATTCGGCCGGGCGGGCGACCGCGAGGCGGAGGAGGACCGGGCGGCGGCGCCGCGCGGACCGATTCCGGCCTGCGGATGCTCGTCTCGGGGTCTCGCCGACCCGGCGGTGCTCCGCTCGGCGACCGCGGCAGGCAGGAGGTCTTAGGGGCGCGATCTGGAGTTTCGGACCGGCGAGCGGAAGCGGGAAGGCGTGGGCGGAACCACCCGGCATCGGCTGATGCATGCCGACGGGCCGCGGAGCGGAGCGGCCGCATGAGCATGTCCACGGTCGAACCGGGGACCCGGCTGGCGGATCGCTTCCGCCTCGAGGACCGGGTGCACGAGTCCGGCGGCGCGACTTTGTGGAAGGCACTGGACGAGATCCTCGCCCGCCCGGTCGCGGTCCACACGTTCGCGCCCGATTTCCCCCGGGTGGAGGAGGTCGTCACCGCCGCCCGCCTGGCGAGCCGCCTGACCGACCCTCGCCTCACCCAGGTCTTCGACGCGGCCGACGAGGACGGCACGGCGTACGTCGTGAGCGAGTGGGTCAGCGGAGACTCGCTCCTCGATCTACTGGAGAGCGGGCCGATCGAGCCCGAGCGCGGCGCCGCCCTGGTCGCCGAGGCCGCCGAGGCCCTGGCGCACGCGCACGCGGCCGGCCTCACCCACCTGCACCTGACCCCCGGCCGCCTGGTCTGGACGAGCGGCGGCACGGTCAAGCTCCTCGGGCTCGCCGTCGACGCCGCGATCCTCGAGCTGAGCAGCGACGAGCCCGCCAGGGAGGACGCCGAGGGGCTGGGCCGGCTGCTCTACGCGGCGCTGACCGGCCACTGGCCCGGCGAGTCCGACTGCGGGCTGCCCGCCGCGCCCCTGGACGACGGCAAGGTCTGCACACCCCGGCAGGTCACCGCCGGAGTGCCCGGTTATCTGGACGCCATCACCTGCCGCGCGCTGCTGCAGGAGTCGCGGCGGGGACAGCCGCCGCTGGCCACCCCGGCCGACGTGGCCGAGGCGCTGGCCGAGGTGCCCCGCCCCGCGCCGGCCCCCGTCACCACCGCGCCGCCCGCGCTGAACCTGCGCAGCGAGGCGCCGGACGGGCTGGGCATGTCCGGCATGCCGCCCCGCATGCCGTCTCATACGGCGCACCAGATGACGATGGCCCCTCCGCCGCCGCGCCCGCAGACCGGCACCGCGAGCAAGGTCCTGCTGACCGTCATCGTCCTGCTCGTGATGGCCGCCGTCGGCGTGGGCGCCTGGACCGTGGGCAAGAACCTCGGCAACACCCCGAGGGGCGTGGCCCAGTCGGACGCCGTCACGTCCCCGTCCCCCACACGCAAGCCGGTGACCGTCAAGCCGGTGAGCGCGACCGGGTTCGACCCGCTGGGCGACGACCGCGCGGAGAACCCGGAGTACAGCAATCTCGCCATCGACGGCAAGCCGTCCACCGAGTGGCACACCGACAGTTACATCAGCGCCGACCTGGGACGGCTCAAGGACGGCGTCGGGCTCATCCTCGACATGGGCAAGCCGGTGCCCATCGCCGACGTGGTCGTCTCCCTGGGCGGTTCCTCCGGCGCGACCGTGCAGCTCAAGGTGGGCGACGCCGCGGAGCTGTCATCGCTGAAGACGGCGGCGGAGAAGAAGAACGCCTCGGGCTCGGTGACGCTCACCCCGGGAAAGGCCACCACAGGTCAGTACGTTTTGATCTGGTTCACCCGTCTTCCCCCCTACAACGGGCAGTATCGTGGCACCATCTACGAAGTAACGGTGCATTCCCCCGGATCGGCATAGCAGGGACTTGTGAATTCCCCACCAGACAATCCCCCGACGGCTGAGCACGCGCGTCGCGCGATGACCGATGCCGATCTGCTGAACCGCCACCTCGGCGGTGACCCTCACGCGTTCAGCGAGATCGTCAGGCGGCACCGCGACCGGATGTGGGCGGTCGCCCTGCGTACGCTCGGCGATCCCGACGAGGCCGCCGACGCGGTTCAGGACGCGTTCGTCTCGGCGTACCGCAAGGCGGGCAGCTTTCGCGGCGAGGCGGCGGTCACGACGTGGCTCCACCGCATCGTGGTCAACGCCTGCCTCGACCGCATGCGCCGCAAGTCGGTACGCCCGATCGCCGACGACGAGCTCATCGAGGCCGTCGAGCGGGAGGTGCCGGCCACCGACCATGCGGGCGAGCGCGAGGTCTCCCTGGAGGTCACGGCGGCGCTCAAGCTGCTGCCGCCCGACCAGAGGGCGGCCCTCGTGCTGGTGGACATGATGGGGTACGCCGTGGACGACGCGGCGACGGTGCTGGGCGTCCCGTCGGGCACCGTGAAGAGCCGCTGCGCCCGTGGTCGTGCCAAACTCGCCCCGATTCTTTCGCATCTACGGAACCGATCCGACCTCACTCGCGTCTCATCCGGGAAGGGAGCAGAACTTCGTGACGGGTGACACGCACTACGACCTGGAGGTTCTCGCCGAGCTGGCGGAGGGTCTCCTCGACGACACGACGGCCCGGCGGGTCCGCGAGCATCTCGCGGTCTGCGATCCCTGCGGGGAGAGCCTTGCCGACCTGGCCGCCGTCCGCGAGGTCCTCGCGGCGATGCCTGTGCCTGCGATGCCTTTGGGCGTCGCACGACGCATCGACCGGGCGCTGGCCGCCGAGACTCCGGACTGGGACCGCATCATGCGGGACGCCCCATGGGACAGCGCTCCACAGGAGATCGCTCCGTGGGAGACCGCGCCGTGGGAGACGGTCGAGCCTCTGGTCGCAACCCCGGTGGACACCACCGCGGAAACCGCTGTGGAGACACACGTGGAGCCGGAGCGCGAGGCCGCGCCGGTCGCCGCGACGGCCGCTCCTTTGGGCGTCGTCGCCGACGACGGGACGATCGTGCCGGCCAGGCGCCGTTCCGGGACGCGTACGGCGGGCAGGAAGGCGTCCAGGCGGCGCACATGGGCTTTGCCGGCCGCGGTCGCCGCGGCGGCGGCCGTCGTGATCGGGAGCGGCGGCCTCGCCACCGGCCTGCTCTCGTTCGGCGACTCGCCGTCCCGGCAGGTGGTGAGCCAGGGCGATCCCGGCCAGAGCCCGGCCAAGGTCGAGGCGCTGAGCTACTCGACCTACGCCAGCGGCCACAACTACACCAGCCGGGAGCTGCGCGGGCCGCTGCTGGGGTACTTCGGTGTGGCGCCCGGCTCGGGCACCAACGACGACGAGGACCTCGACACCTGCGTCAAGCGGTTCTCGACCGAGCTCGACCGCACACCGATCGGCGTGGACAAGGCTCTCTACAACGGCAACGAGGCCACGGTCATGGCGTTCTGGGAGGACAAGAGCAGCAACGCCATCCGGGTGGTCGTGGTGGACTCGCAGTGCCACAAGCTGCGGCCCGAGGTCCTCGCCTCCTGGAAGTGATCATGCGGCGCGAGCCGTACCATCAGCAGTGACGAAGCCCCCCGCGACCTCCGGGGGGCTTCGCCGTATCGGGGGTCGGCCCGGGAATCGCCGGGGCCTAGGATCTGTTGACGCCACTGCACATCACCGGGACGAAGAAGGCGGGTCCGTTGAGCGACGTTCGTAACGTGATCATCATCGGGTCGGGGCCGGCCGGCTACACGTCGGCCGTCTACACCGCACGCGCGGACCTCAAGCCTCTCGTCTTCGAGGGGTCGGTCACCGCGGGTGGGGCGTTGATGAACACCACCGATGTGGAGAACTTCCCCGGGTTCCCCGACGGGATCATGGGCCCGGACCTGATGGACAACTTCCGCAAGCAGGCCGAGCGGTTCGGCGCCGAGCTGGTCGCCGACGACGTGATCGAGGTGGACCTGCAGGCCGACCCGAAGGTCGTCAAGACCTACACCGACACCTACTACGCCAAGGCGGTGATCCTGGCCACCGGGTCGCGTTACCGCGAGCTCGGGCTGGAGAACGAGAAGCGCCTGTCGGGACGTGGGGTGTCGTGGTGCGCCACCTGTGACGGGTTCTTCTTCCGCGACCAGGACATCGTGGTGGTCGGCGGCGGTGACACGGCGATGGAGGAGGCGATCTTCCTGACCCGGTTCGCGAAGTCGGTCACGGTGATCCACCGCCGTGACTCGCTGCGTGCCAGCAAGATCATGCAAGACCGCGCCTTCGCGAACGACAAGATCCGCTTCGTGTGGGACAGCGAGGTCGCCGACGTGCTGGGCGAGGACCGGGTCAACGGGGTGCGGGTGCGCAACCTCAAGACCGGCGAGGAGTCCGAACTGCCGGTGGGCGGCGTGTTCATCGCGATCGGGCACGAGCCGCGCACCGACCTGCTCAAGGGGCAGGTCGATCTGGACGATCAGGGGTACATCACGGTGGACTCGCCGTCGACGCGGACGAACATCGACGGGGTGTTCGCGGCCGGCGACGTGGTCGACCACACCTACCGCCAGGCGATCACGGCGGCCGGGACGGGCTGCGCGGCGGCCCTGGACGCCGAGCGCTGGCTGACACTGAACGCCTGAGCCCGGCATCCCGGGAATGCGGGGAGCCTCCCCGCGGTTGTCTGCACCGCCACACCACTCACGCAAGGAGAGAGATACCGTGGGCGCGATCAAGAGCGTGACGGACGCGAGCTTCGAGGCCGAGGTCCTCAAGAGCGACAAGCCGGTCCTGGTCGACTTCTGGGCCGAGTGGTGCGGTCCGTGCCGTCAGGTCGGACCGATCCTCGAGGAAATCGCCACCGAGCACGCCGACAAGCTGACGATCGTCAAGCTGAACATCGACGAGAACCCGGTCACGCCGCGCGACTACGGCGTGCTGCAGATCCCGACGATGAACGTCTACAAGGGTGGCGAGGTCGTCAAGCAGATCATCGGCGCCAAGCCGAAGGCCATGCTGCTGCGCGAACTCGACGGCGTCATCTGACGCCGATCCCGGCGGCACCACCGCCGTTCACACGGCGGCACCATCCGAAACCAGAGCCCTCTGCGCCCGGCGCGGAGGGCTTCTGTGTCATCGGGGTCACGCGACAGGAGCCGCATCGGGAGTCACAGGGGGCTCTGTGGTCCCCTCAGACGGGCCGCAGGGCCCTCTCCGGGGACATCGAACCCAGCAGGCGCTCCAGTGCCACCTCGACGTCCTCGCGCCACGACACGGCCGTCTTGAGCTCCAGCCGGAGGCGAGGGAAGCGCAGATGCGGGCGCACGGTCTTGAACCCGACCGACAGCAGGTAGTCGGCGGGCAGCACGCAGCCGCCCGGCTGCTCCCACTTCAGGTCGCCGAACGCCTCGATCGCGCGTACGCCGCGGCGGGTCAGGTCCTTGGCGACGCCCTGCACGAGCATCCGGCCCAGCCCGCCGCCGGTGAACTCCGGCACGATGTGCGCGGTCATCAGCAGCACCGCGTCCGAGCTGACCGGGGACGTGGGAAACGCCACCGACCGCGGGACGTACAACGGCGGGGCGTAGAGCACGAACCCGGCCGCCACGCCGTCGACGTAGGCGATCTTCCCGCAGCTCCCCCACTCGAGGAGAGTCGCCGAGATCCACGCCTCCTTCTCCAGACCGGGGTCTCCCGCCTCGACGGCGCGCTCGCCGCTCACGGGGTCGAGCTCCCAGAACACGCACCGCCGGCACCGGCGCGGCAGGTCATCGAGGTTGTCGAGGGTGACGTTGACCAGCCGACGCGACACGTGATGCCCCAATCCCCGTCAGGAGTCCTGCCAGAAAAGCGCGCGAATACGGCGTCTCCAGCTCGCATCGTAACTCAGCGGAAGGGCAGGAGCGGGTGCGCCACAACGGGCGCTGACGAGCGTCAAAGGGATTGGCCGGGCCGAAACCAGTGGGACGGGAATGCAAGAAAAGGAACCCTTGATGGTCAATACCCTGTTGTGATGAGTGTGGCGCGTTACCGTACTCTGGATTTCTCGGCTATGTGATCGGAGGTGGACCGTGACGCATGAGCTTGATCACGGTCGGACGAACGCGGCGGCCCACGGGTCCCGCATTGACGCCTACGTCGACAGGTACGCCGCCCGCGCCGCCGGGATGGTCGCCTCCGAGATCCGAGCTCTCTTCGCCGTCGCCTCGAGGCCCGAGGTGGTCTCCCTCGCCGGCGGCATGCCGTACGTCAACGCGCTTCCCCTCGACCTCGTCAGCGAACTCGTCGCCGACCTGGTCACCTCGCGCGGCTCCGTGGCCCTGCAGTACGGCTCCGGGCAGGGCGACCCCGCCCTCCGTGAGCAGATCTGCGAGGTCATGCGCGAGGAGGGCATCGAGGCGAACGCCGACGACGTGGTTGTCACGGTGGGCTCGCAGCAGGCACTCGACCTGATCACCCGGATCTTCATCGACCCCGGCGACGTCGTGCTCGCCGAGGGCCCCTCCTACGTCGGGGCGCTGGGGACGTTCAGCGCCTACCAGGCCAAGGTCGTGCACATCGCCATGGACGACCAGGGCCTCATCCCCGAGGCTCTGGCGCAGACCATCTACGCGCTCCAGGCGGCAGGCAACCGGATCAAATTCCTCTACACCGTCCCGAACTTCCAGAACCCGGCGGGCGTGACTCTGAACGAGGTGCGCCGCCGCCAGGTGCTGGAGATCTGCCGCCGCACCGGCGTTCTCGTGGTGGAGGACAATCCGTACGGCCTGCTCGGGTTCGACGGGGAACCGATGCGGGCGCTTCGGGCCGACGACCCCGAGGGCGTGGTGTACCTCGGCTCGTTCTCCAAGACCCTCGCCCCCGGCTTCCGGGTCGGCTGGGCTCTCGCCCCGCACGCCGTACGCGACAAGCTGGTCCTGGCGATGGAGTCGGCCGTGCTGTCGCACTCGTCCTTCACTCAGCTCGCCGTCGGCCAGTATCTCGCCACGCAGCCGTGGCGCGAGCAGATCAAGTCGTTCCGCGAGCTGTACCGCGAACGGCGTGACGCGCTCCTGGGCGCGCTCGACGTGCTCATGCCGCCCGGCTGCACGTGGACCCGCCCCGCCGGCGGGTTCTTCGTCTGGATGACCCTGCCCGAGGGACTCAACTCGAAGGCGATCCTCCCCCGCGCGGTCGCCGAGCGGGTCGCGTTCGTGCCCGGCACCGGCTTCTACTCCGACGGCAGCGGCGCACGGAACATGCGCCTGTCGTTCTGCTACCCCCAGCCGGAGCGCATCAAGGAAGGCGTACGACGCCTGGCCGGCGTGCTCGAGCAGGAGCTCAGGCTGCGGGACACGTTCGGCACGGGCTCCGTACCGGGACACGCCGGCGTCGACACCCCCGGCCCCGATCTCGCCTGAAGGCGGTACGGCCGCTGCCTCGCGACGCAGAAGCCGCCCATGGCACCGCTCATGGGCGGCTTCGGGTGTGCAGAGGACTGCACGGTGCGCCCCGGCCGGACGGGCCTCCGCTCCGGCCCGGCTGAAAGCGTGTGGCCGGGGACGGTTACATGGCGACGCGTCGGTGTGGGCGGGGCACTAGCCTGTTCAGGCTGGCCATACTGACTTCTCGAGGCGAGAAAGGCCCTCTTCGTGAGCGAGCGAACGATGACCCAAGGATCGCCCCCCGTGCGTCCGTGGAGGGGGGCGGGATTCGGGCCAGGCGATGCGGACCATTACGGGAACGCAACCGGGGCCTGCGGGCACCGGACGGCGACTGGTCCCGCCGCGGACCGTATCGGCGGTGAGGCGGCATGAGCGATCTCGGACACGTGCTCATCCTCGCGGGAGGGCTCTCCTACGAGCGTGAGGTCTCCATCCGATCGGGACGCCGCGTCGCGGAGGTGCTCCGGGCGGCCGGTGTGGACGTGGAAACACGCGACGCCGACGCCACCCTCGTGCCCGCGGTGCTGTCGGACCCGCCGGACGTGGTGTTCGTCACCCTGCACGGCGGCGCCGGAGAGGACGGCGCCATCCGGTCGGTGCTGGAGCTGCTCGATGTGCCCTACGTCGGGGCGACGCCGGACGCCTGCCGGGTCGCTTTCGACAAGCCCACGGCGAAGGCGGTCGTCCGCTCCTGGGGACTGAACACGCCCGACTCGGTCGCGCTGCCCAAGGAGACGTTCCACGATCTCGGCGCCACGGCCGTGCTGGCCCGCATCATCGATCGGCTCGGGCTGCCGCTCTTCGTCAAGCCCTCACGCGGTGGATCCGCGCTGGGCGCGTCCATCGTGCGTACGGCCGAGGAGTTGCCCGCCGCGATGGTCGGCTGCTTCGCCTACGGCGACACCGCCCTCATCGAGCGGTACGTCGAGGGCGTGGAGGTCGCGGTCTCTGTTGTGGATCTCGGCGACGGACCGGTCGCGCTGCCGCCGGTGGAAATCGTGCCCGACCGAGGCGTGTACGACTACGCCGCCCGCTACACGGCGGGGCAGACGGAGTTCTTCGCACCGGCCCGGCTCTCCCCCGAGGCCACTCAGGCGTGCTCGGGGATGGCGGTCGCCGCGCACACCGCGCTCGGCCTGCGAGACATCTCCCGCACCGACCTCATCGTCGACGCCACCGGCAAGCCGTACTTCCTCGAGGTAAACGTCGCGCCCGGCATGACGGAGACCTCTCTGCTGCCCATGGCCGCAGAGGCGGCCGGCCAGGATCTCGGCACGCTGTGCAAGGGACTCCTGGAGCTCGCCGCCACCCGAGGCTGATCCCGCCTCGGTTTCACGTGAAACGGTTCCCCTCCAGGCTCCACCGGCCACCATCGCCCGCCTGGAGGGGTCTTCCCGGCCTTTAGGCCTGAGGCCTGAGACCTGTTGCCACATCCACACCGCATCGCAGGCGCCGTCGCCGTTGAGGCCGACGACCCTCGCCACCGTATTGCTCGGCGCACCGTGACCTTTGGACCGGATCGCTGTGCTCGTAGACGGGATCGCCGTGGAGGTGGGTGATACCGATCCGCCGGGACGCCGGTGGCGCGGCGGGCTCGATGGGGCACCTCCTTCGGGGCAGGCCGGTCATGGGTGCCGCGCAGGCGACGTGGGACAGGCGGCCGACGGCGGCGTATCGCCGGAGGGCTTCGAGGCGGCCGGAAGGGCCGGGCTCAACCCGGATGCGCCTCGGTTCTCCCCCACACCGCCGGCGGTCGAGGGCTACTGGTCGCCCGTTTCCGAACCCGAAGGAGTCGGAACCGACCTCTTGCGCCCGGGAGCAGTGCATAACGGGAAGCGGCCCGGGGTGATCGCGGGTCCGCCGGCCCGGCTTGTCACCTGCAGTGTGCGAGCGTCGGCGCCCGCCCGATAGGACGCCCACGAACTCGACCGCGTCGGTCACTGCGCCGGGAATCAGTCGCTGCGCAGGGCCGGTCGCTACGCGGGCCCGGTCCCTGCGCCGGGTCGTGGTCGCTGCGCCAAATCGGACGCTGCGCCGGAAGGAACCTCCGGTCCTCGCGAAGCCCGCTCCGCTGGGCCTTCGCTCCGGTCCTCGCTCCCTTCCGCTCCGCTCCCTCGAACCCCGGTGATCGCTTGTGGACAGCGCACCCCCAGATGCTTTGGCTTGCCAGTCATGGTGAACGGACCGGCTTGGGGGCCGGCTTCCACGTGCGGCGTGGCACCGATGGCAGTTGCCGGCATATGCAGGACGGCGCGCAGAGGCCTCATAGCGCGCGGGAGCGCTGGTGTTGAACCTCAGACTGATCTAGCTCATCGAGCAGTAAAGCCCCGGCTCTCGCGACGAGCAGGGTGAGCATCAGTGGACGGCGTACCAGGCGAGGCGGTCCATGCATCAGGTCGGCCTCGCACCGCCCTTCCGAAGCGATGTTTCACGTGAAACCTGTCACACACCGGCTCTACCGCTGCGACCCAGTGGGCTACTCCGCCGTCATGCCCCCACTGCGCATCGCGTGGGCGGCCTCCGGCGCCATCGTGTCGATGATCCGCTCCAGGTCGTCGATCGTCGAGAACTCGACGACGATGCGGCCTTTCCGGCTGCCGAGGTCGACCTTTACCTTCGTTTCGAAGTGGTCCGAGAGCCGGTCCGCCAGGTCGCGCAGGGCCGGGGCGGTCGGCTTCTTCGCCCGGGGCTTGCGGGGAGCTGGTCCCGCGGTCGCCTCGCCCAGAGCGACGATCTCCTCGACGGTCCGGACCGACAACCCCTCCGCTACGATCCGGCTCGCCAGTCGCTCCTGGGCGGCCGGGTCGTTCAGCGCCAGCAGCGCTCGTGCGTGCCCGGCGCTGATGATCCCGGCCGCGAGCCGGCGCTGCACCTCGGGAGGAAGATTCAGCAGGCGCAGGGTATTGCTGATGTGCGAGCGTGACCGCCCCACCTTCTTCGCGAGCACCTCATGGGTGGCCCCGAAGTCGTCGAGGAGCTGCTGATAGGCCGCCGCTTCCTCCAGCGCGTTCAACTGCTCCCGCTGGAGGTTCTCGATCAGCGCCTCACGGAGCATCTCGTCGTCCTGCGTACTCCGGACGATCGCGGGGATGCGGTCCAGCTCCGCGATCTGCGAGGCGCGCCACCTCCGCTCCCCCATGATGAGCTCGAAACGGCCGTTCTCCACGGCGCGGACGACGACCGGCTGCAGCAGGCCGACCTCCTTGATGGACGCCGCAAGCTCTTCGAGCCGGTCCTCGTCGAACACCTCCCGCGGCTGCCGTGGATTCGGGGAGATGAAGTCGACCTCGATCTCCTGGAAGTAGGCGCCCTCCACCGGACGCAAACCCGCCGTTTCCGTATCCGGCGTGGCCGGAGGCAGGCCGACGGGCGGAGTGTTCGCCACGGACGCCGGATCGACGATCGGCCCTGTGGGGATCAGAGCCCCAAGACCCTTGCCCAGTCCCCGACGCTGCTGGCTCACTGCTGCTCCTTCATACCCACGCCCGCACAGAAGGCGGTGCCCAGCGACTCGGGGTCACTGGGCACCGGCACGCACACACCAGGAGACTGTACCGCTGCCGCGCATCGCTATGAGTCTTCGCGCTTTCAGCTGTGCACACGTCCGCGCGGCCGCGTCGCGTGGTACCAGCGAAAGGAGCGGAGCGGGCGGGAGGGAGGACCGGAGCGAAGGCCCAGCGAAGCGGGCTTCGCGAGGACCGGAGCTTCCGCCCGGCGCAGTGACGTCCCACCGCAGGCAGGTCCTCACGCGCTACGGGACAGCTTCGCGAAGATGCCCGGCGCCAGTGACGTCCCGCCGCAGGCAGGTCCTCACGCATCACGGGACAGCTTCGGGATGACGCCCCCGCGCAGTGACGTCCCCCAGCGCCGGAGAGGTTTCCCACGGCCGCCGGCGCCGTGTCCTCCACAGCGGCAGAAGCATCTCGCAGAGGACGGCGCCGGCGCGAGCGCCGGACCCGCGTACGGCGACAGGGCGGGCGCCCGCGTGGCGGCTCGGTCAGCCGTCGAGGGCCGCGGCCCGATAGGCGATCTCCCGGGCGGCGCCCATGTACGCCAGTGCCCCGCTCGATCCCGGGTCGTACGTCATGACCGACTGGCCGTAGCTGGGCGCCTCCGAGACGCGGACACTCCTGGGAATGACGGCGTCGAGCACGGTGTCGCCGAAGTGAGAACGCACCTCCTCGGCCACCTGGGAGGCGAGACGGGTGCGGCCGTCGTACATCGTGAGCAGGATGGTCGAGACCGCCAGCGTCTGGTTGAGGTGCGCGCGCACCAGTTCCACGTTCTGCAGGAGCTGGGTGAGCCCCTCCAGGGCGTAGTACTCGCACTGAATGGGGATCAGCACCTCCTGGGCCGCCGCCATGGCGTTCACGGTCAGCAGGCCCAGCGACGGCGGGCAGTCGATGAGGATGTAGTCGAACTCCATCGAGTCGAACGAGGCGAGCGCCCGCCGCAGGCGGGTCTCTCTGCCGACCATCGGGACCAACTCGATCTCCGCGCCGGCGAGGTCGAGAGTGGCGGGAGCACAGTACAGGTTCGGCATGTCGGGGACCGGCTTCACGATCTGCGACAGCGGCATGTCGTCCACGAGGACCTGATACACCGACGGCATTCCCGACCGGTGCTCCGTCGCCAGCGCCGTGGAGGCGTTGCCCTGCGGGTCGAGGTCGACCACGAGGACGCGCTGATCGTGCATGGACAGCGCCGCAGCGAGGTTGACGGCCGTGGTGGTCTTTCCCACGCCGCCCTTCTGGTTGGACACCGTCATCACGCGGCACCGGGATGGCCGGGGCCAGGCCCTCTCATCGCGTGTCGAGTAACCAACGGAAGGCGCAGCCGCCTGCGGGGGCGCGGCTGTTTCACGTGAAACCACAGAACTCAGTGCCTCTCGTACCAGCGGCGAATCGCCAGGGCTAAGGGGGGTCTGGGGCACGGTCGTCGTCCTTTCGACCGGCGAAGCAGGGGGACGAGGCCAGCCCACCCCGGAGGACCGGCCTGCTATCGCGATCTCCCAGCGTAGGGGGAGCCGCGTCTCCGGCCAACCCAGGCCCGCTGTCACACCGCCTGATCCGGCGTCCGCCACCGGCTCACCTCTTCCGTCGCCTCCGCGTGTTCGTTCGCGGAGACCGTCCGGCGACGACGCGAACGAGGGTCGCGGGCGGCTCGACCTTACCGCGCCCCACCGTGACCAACTCGACGTGGCTCGCCCCGAATGCCTCCAGCTGGGGACGGGCCGCGTCGAGTTCCTCCTGCGCCCGCTCCCCCTTCATCGCGAGCAACTCCCCGCCCTCGTGCAGCAGCGGCATCGACCACGACAGCAGACGATCGAGCGGCGCGACCGCCCGCGCCGTGGCCACGTCGAAGATGCGCTTGCGGGCGAGCTCCTCGGCCCGCCCGCGCAGCACCTCCACGTTGTCGAGCTTGAGCGCCTCGACACACTCGGACAGAAAGACGGTGCGGCGCAGCAGCGGCTCCAGCAGGGTCACCGTCACATCGGGGCGGACGATCGCGAGCACGAGGCCGGGCAGACCCGCACCCGAGCCGATGTCGACCAGAGACGAGTCCGGCGGGATCGCCTCCTCCACGACCGCGCAGTTGAGCAGGTGCCTGTCCCAGATGCGGGGCACCTCACGCGGCCCCAGCAGTCCGCGTACCACGCCCGGCCCGGCGAGCAACTCGGCGAACACCCGGGCCCGCTCCAGCGCCTCGCCGGTGAAGATCTCCCGCGCCACCGGGGGCGCCTCGGGCAGCTCGTTGCTCTCCGTCATCACTCACTCATCCAGGAACGCTCTTGGCCAAGGGTAACCGTCCCTTCCCCTCGGCGACGGCCACCCGCACATCCGGTGATGCCGACGTGCGGTTCCGGCCGAAGAGGCAGGGCGAGAAGGGGACGTACAGGACGGAAAAGCCGCCGGTCCCGGATATCGGGACCGGCGGCTTCCGCGCGTCGGAACTCTGATCGGAACTGTGAGAAGCGGTCAGGCGGGCAGGACCACCACGAAGCGGCGGGGCTCCTCGCCCTCCGACTCGCTACGCAGGCCGGCCGCCGCGACCGCGTCGTGCACGATCTTCCGCTCGAAAGGCGTCATCGGCTTCAGCGGCTTCGGCTCGCCGGTGCGCTTGACGTCGTCGGCCGCCGCGGCGCCCACCTTGGTGAGCTCGGCGCGGCGCCGCTCCCGGTAGCCGCCCACGTCGAGCATGAGCCGCGAACGCTCCCCCGTCTGGCGGTGCACGGCCAGCCGCGTCAGCTCCTGCAGCGCCTCCAGCACCTCGCCGCCGGGGCCCACGAGCTCGTCGCCCTTGATGCCGACGATCGAGACCACGGCACGGTCTCCCTCGACATCCATGTCGATGTCGCCGTCCAGGTCGGCGATGTCGAGCAGGCCCTCCAGATAGTCCGCCGCGATCTCGCCCTCCTGTTCAAGGGCGTCGATGTCGGGAGCAGGCTTGAGGGTCTCCCCAGCTTCGGTCACGTCCGGACTCTCCTTCTCCTACGACTTCTTGCTGCCGGTGCGCTTGCTGCGAGGCTGGCGCGCCGGCTGCTGACGGACGATCTTGGGGGCGGGCGCCGGCTCAGGCTGCGCCGCCGCCTTGGGCTTCCCCACCAGCTTGGTGAAGATGCCGTTCGTCGGCTCGGGGGTGGTGACGTTCCCCTTCTCGTCCACGACCGGCATGGGGTGGCGGCTGTAGAACCAGTGCTGCTGGCCGAGAGTCCACAGGTTGGTGGTCACCCAGTACATGATCAGACCGAGCTGGAAGTTCAGGCTGAAGACGGCGAACAGCGGCGAGATGTACATGAGGATCTTCTGCTGCTGCGCCATGGGGTTGTCCGGCATCTGCGCCATCGAGCGCTTCACGCTCTGCCGGACGGTCAGGAATGTGGTGCACGAGCTGACGGCCACGAAGAGGGCGAGCACGATCTTCGTGATCACGGGGTCAGCGCTGAACTTCTCGATCTCCGCCGCACTCGTGAAGAAGGTGGCGGGCAGGGGAGCGCCGAAGATGTGCGCATGCCGCGCGCTTTCCACGAGCTCCTTGGTCATGCCGAAAACGGCCCGGTCCTCGGCGATGGCCCGCAGCACGGTGAACATCGAGATGAAGATCGGGAACTGCGCGACGATCGGGAGGCAGCCCCCGAGCGGGTTGGCGCCGCCCTCCTGATACAGCCGCATGACCTCCTGGTTCATGCGCTGCTTGTCGTTCTTGTACTTCTTGCGCAGCTCCTGGACCTTGGGCGCCAGCTCCTGCATCTTCCGCGACGAGCGCATCTGCTTCATGAAGAGCGGGAAGATCAGCAGACGCATCAGCACGGTCAGCGTGATGATGGTCAGCGCCCAGTTGAGACCGCTGCTTGAGGGGATGAAAGTGCTGTACCCGGCGTGGATCCAGGTGATCACCTGCGCCACGGCCGTGTACAGCCAATTCAGGAATGGCAGCTCCACCGAGCTAGCTCCCTTGCGTTTCGTCGTGAGACCGGACTCGGCGTGGGGGCACCGGGTCGAAACCTCCAGGATGGAACGGATGACACCGTCCGATACGCCTGACGGTCAGCCATACCCCGCGCGCCGCTCCATGAACGGCGACGGCTTCGAGGCCGTAGGCGCTGCAGGACGGTTCGAACCGGCACCTCGGCCCCAGCATCGGGCTGATGAAGGCGCGGTAGAACTTGATGAGCGCGAGCAGCACACGGGCGACCGGCCCCGCCTCGGGCCGGTCGGCTTCCCCGGGCACCATGGCCGGGGTCGGTTGCTGCGCTGTCATGACCGTCCATCCGTCGGGGTCCGGGACTCGGACCCACGCCGCCGGAGTAAACGACTCAGCGCGACGTCGAGTTCGGCGGCCAGGTGCTCGCTGCGCGCGGACGCGGCCGGTGGATTGGCGCGTACCACCAGAAGGCTACCTCTCGGCAGCAGCGGCAGGCGGCTCCGCACGAGGTGTCTCAACCTGCGCCGGACCTTGTTGCGCACCACGGCGCCACCGACCGCCTTGCTCACGACGAAGCCGACCAGCGGTGGCTCGTCGGCGTCGCGCAGGTTCAGGTGGGCGACCAGGGCGGGACGCCCGGCGCGCCGCCCACGGCGAATCGCGTCGGCGAACTCGTCACCCCGCCGCATGCGGGACGCGGACGGCAGCACCGGGCCTTCCTCGACGTACGGCCGCCCGCTCCGCTTGGCACGGGCGGGCGGCGTCTGATTGTCAGACGGTCAGTTCGGCGCGGCCCTTGCGGCGGCGCGCGGCCAGGATGGCGCGGCCGGCCCGGGTGCGCATGCGCAGCCGGAAGCCGTGGGTCTTCGCGCGGCGACGGTTGTTCGGCTGGTAAGTACGCTTGCTCACGGGTGGGCTCCAGGCTTCCAGTACGTCCGCGGCGGTCCGCGGGCGCGGTACATTCCATGGTCACGGCTCGTCAGATGCGCGGGCATGCGAAATAGCCGTCGCGTGATTAGCCGACCGGGACACGTTACGGGCCCACCGTACGTCAGGTCAAACCGGCACCCGTGACGCCAAGCGAGTACGGCGAGCGACCATGGGCCGTTAGGCTGTGGACAACGCCTTGTACACAGATTGCGCACACAGCCACGGCCGACCGACCGGCCCTTCCCCCCATCAGCGTGAATGTGCCAGGGGAGGATGCGCGGGCTGTGCACATCGTGTGGATCATATGTGGACGGCATTCGGACGAGAGCCGGTGCCGAGAGGCGCACCGACTGACACGACACGGATCGCGGCGGACGAGCGGGGCCGCGCAACGAGAGGAGGGGCCGAGCC